>NZ_CP121634.1:3839484-6603968 GCF_029714945.1 Bradyrhizobium sp. CIAT3101 | reverse complement strand
CCGTGGCTCACGGTCTACGAGAACGTCAGGCTCGGGGTCGACAAGGTCTTTGTCAGGGCCAAGACGAAGGCTGAACGCGACGCCTGGGTCATGCACAATCTCAACCTCGTGCAGATGGCCCATGCCAGGGACAAGCGGCCGTCCGAAATCTCGGGCGGCATGAAGCAGCGGGTCGGCATTGCCCGCGCATTGGCGATGGAGCCGAAGGTGCTGCTGCTCGACGAGCCGTTCGGCGCACTCGACGCGTTGACGCGCGCCCATCTTCAGGATTCCGTGATGGCGCTGCATCAGAAGCTCGGCAACACAATCCTGATGATCACCCACGACGTCGACGAGGCCGTGCTGCTCTCCGACCGCATCGTGATGATGACGAACGGGCCGAGCGCGCGCATCGGCGAGGTGCTGGAGGTGCCGCTCGCGCGCCCGCGCAAGCGGCTCGAACTCGCGACCAACGCGACGTATCTGAAGTGCCGTCAGCGCGTGCTCGAATTCCTCTACGAGCGCCATCGCTTCGTCGAGGCGGCGTAACGCATCGTTAACGCGTGACAACGCTGCGCCTAATTTTGAATCACGAAGCTCAATCCTTGTGCGCCGCACAGGGATTGAGCGAATCGCAAAATTTGCGTGCGAAATAGCCCTGCAAAAATTTCGGGCAATTCGAATAAGCTGCTGAATTCCCTGTATTTCCCGATCGTGGCGAGTTGGCACGGAAGTTGAATTACCTTGTTCGACGCCAACGACGACGTCCCTCAACATCATCAATCAGCATCGTGAACTCGCCACCGGGGCTTGGCCTCGGCGCGCGCCTCCATGCGGGGGCAAAGCCTGCAACGACGCAGCGGTGAGCCTAGAAGGGATTTGCAATGACGAAGGATCCGACTCTTAGTCAGACCTGGATTTCTGACTGGCGCCCCGAAGATGAGGCGTTCTGGAATGCGGGCGGCAAAGCCGTTGCCCGGCGTAACCTGATCTGGTCGATTGTTGCCGAACACATCGGCTTTTCGGTCTGGCTGATCTGGAGCATCGTCACCACCAAGCTGCCGCAGGCGGGCTTCCACTACTCCACCGACGAGCTGTTTCAGCTCATCGCGGTGCCAGGGCTGATCGGCGCATTGATGCGCTTCCCCTATACCTTCGCCGTCACGACCTTCGGCGGCCGGAACTGGACCATCTTCAGCGCAGCCGTGCTGTTCATCCCGACGCTGTCGCTCGCCTATTTTGTGAGCCAGCCCGATACGCCGTTCTGGCTGATGCTGCTGGTTGCCTCGACCGCCGGTCTCGGCGGCGGCAATTTCGCCTCCAGCATGACCAATATCTCGTTCTTCTTCCCCGACCGGATGAAGGGCTGGGCGCTCGGCCTCAACGCGGCCGGCGGCAATATCGGCGTCTCCAGCGTGCAGCTCTTGACGCCGATCCTGATGACGCTTGCCGTCATCAACCTGTTCCAGGCGACGCCCGTCGACGGCATCTTCCTGCAGAACGCCGGCCTGATGTGGGTGCTGCCGATCGCGATCGCGGTGTTTGGTGCGGTGTTCTTCATGAACAACCTCACCACGGCGAAGTCGTCGATCAGGAACCAGCTCGCGGTGGTCAAGCGCAAGCACACCTGGATCATGGCGTATCTCTATATCGGCACGTTCGGATCCTTCATCGGCTACTCGGCTGCGTTCCCGCTGCTGATCAAGACGCAGTTTCCGACGGTGACGATCTCGATCGCGTTCCTGGGGCCGCTCGTCGGCTCGCTGTCGCGACCGCTCGGCGGTCTGCTCGCCGACAAGATCGGCGGTTCGGTCCTCACCTTCTGGAATTTCATGGCGATGGCTGCTGCGACCGTCGGCGTGCTCTATTTCGTCGGGCACAAGGACTTCACCGGCTTCCTGGCGATGTTCCTGATCCTGTTCGTCACGACGGGCATCGGCAACGGCTCGACCTACCGCATGATCCCGTCGATCTTCCGCGAGCAGAATTTGTTCAAGGTGCGCGGGCAGGGCGATGCGGCGCGCGCGGGCGCACTGAAGACGGCGAGCATCGAGAGCGGTGCGGCCGTCGGCTTCATCGGCGCCATCGGTGCGGTCGGCGGCTATCTGATCCCGAGCGGTTTCGGCAAGTCGATCGCGTTGACCGGCGGGCCGCAGCTGGCGCTTGCGATCTATCTCGGCTTTTACGCCTCCTGCCTCGCTCTGACCTGGTGGTTCTATCTGCGTCGCAGCCCGCAGGGTGAAGGCGCGCCAAGCCTCGCGGAAGCGCGAGTCTGACATTTGGCATGAAACACGCTTCTCCCCGTACGCGGGGAGAGGTCTCTCTGATGACGTTTGACCCATGAACTTTTTCCGCAACGGCGCGGACAAAGGCAGACCGAAACAGACAGGAGAACATCATGACGCCCCAGCAGATCGCCCTCGTGCAGCAAAGCTTTTCCAAGGTCGCGCCGATTTCAGAAGCAGCCGCCGTGCTGTTCTACGATCGCTTGTTCGATGTGGCGCCGTCCGTGCGTGCGATGTTTCCCGAGGACATGACCGAGCAGCGCAAGAAGCTGATGGGCATGCTCGCCGCTGTCGTCTCTGGCCTGTCGAACCTCGAGACGATTCTTCCCGCGGCCTCCGCGCTCGCCAAGCGTCACGTCGCCTACGGCGCCAAGGCCGAGCACTATCCCGTGGTCGGCGCGACCCTGCTGTGGACCCTGGAGAAGGGGCTCGGCGAGGCCTGGACGCCCGAACTCGCCACCGCCTGGACCGACGCCTATGGCGTGCTGTCCGGCTACATGATTTCCGAAGCCTACGGCCCGCAGGCGCAGGCCGCCGAATAGGAGATGCCTTGTGAGTGAACCGCTCGTCATCGTCGGAAACGGTATGGCGGCAGCTCGTCTGGTCGACGAGCTCGCCAAGACCGCGCTCGGCCGCTATGCGGTCGCTGTGATCGGCGAAGAGCCGCGGCTCGCTTACAATCGCGTCTTGCTCTCCTCGGTGCTGGCCGGCGAGACCGGCTCGCACGAGATCGAGCTCCGTCCGGCAGACTGGTGGCGCCATCGCGGCGTCACCGTGCGCTACGGCTATCGTGTCACCGAGATCGACACCGGCCGCCGCGAGCTGAAGATCGCCGGCGAAGAGAGCATGGAATATTCAAAGCTCGTGCTCGCCACCGGATCGACGCCGCTGCGGCTCAACGTGCCGGGCGCCGATCTCGCCGGCGTGCACACGTTTCGCGACACCCGCGATGTCGACCTTCTGTTGACGCTGGCGGCCGCCAAAAAGCGCGTCGTCGTGGTCGGCGGCGGCCTGCTCGGGCTTGAGGCAGCCTACGGCCTTGCCAAGGCCGGCGCGCCCGTGACGCTGCTGCATCTGATGGACCGGCTGATGGAGCGCCAGCTCGATGGGCCGGCCGCCGATCTGCTCAAGACGCTGGTCGAGCGCAAGGGCATCCGCATCCTGCTCAATGCCTCGACCGCACGCATCCATGGCGAGCGCCACGTCGAAGCCGTCGAGCTTGCCGACGGCAGCCGCATCGAGGCCGATGCCGTGATCTTCGCCGCCGGGATCAGGCCGAACATCGCGCTGGCCAAGGGGGCCGGCATCGCCGTCAATCGCGGCATCGTCGTCAATGACGAAATGCAGACCGCATCGCCCGACATCTACGCGCTCGGCGAATGCGCCGAGCATCGCGGCACCTGTTACGGCCTGGTCGAGCCGGCCTACGAGCAGGCCCGTGTGCTGGCGCGGCATCTCGGCGGCCGCCCGGCCTCCTATCAGGGCAGCGTGGTCTCGACCAATCTGAAAGTCTCCGGCGTCAGCGTTTTCTCCGCCGGCGACTTCATGGGCGGCGAGGGCAGCGAGAGCCTCGTGCTGACCGACCGCCGGCGCGGCACCTACAAGAAGCTCGTGATCGCTGACGGATACCTCACCGGTGCCGTGCTGATCGGCGATACAGCCGATGCGCTTTGGTATCTCGAGCTGATCCGCACCCGCGAGAAGATCGCCGGAATCCGCGCGGACATGATGTTCGGCCGCGCGCTCGCGCTTCCTTCCAAAGCGGCGTGATGGAGGCAGCTTGATATGACGGCGATCGACCCGAATCTCCGCGCCACCAAGACGACGTGCCCTTATTGCGGCGTTGGCTGCGGCGTGCTCGCAACGCCCGATGGCGCGGGTGGCGCGGCGATTGCGGGTGATCCCGATCATCCCGCAAATTTCGGCCGGCTCTGCTCGAAGGGTTCTGCGCTCGGCGAGACGGTCGGGCTTGAAAGTCGTTTGCTCTATCCGATGATCCGCTGCAAGGGCGTGCTGGAGCGCGTTGCCTGGAGCGATGCGCTCGATCACGTCGCCCATCGCATGCAGCACATCGTTGCGCGCGACGGCGCCGATGCGGTCGCGTTCTATCTCTCGGGTCAGCTCCTCACTGAGGATTATTACGTCGCCAACAAGCTGATGAAGGGCTTTGTCGGCACGGCGAACGTCGATACCAATTCGCGGCTCTGTATGTCGTCCTCGGTCGCCGGCCACCGCCGCGCCTTCGGCGCCGACACCGTGCCGGGCTGCTACGAGGATCTCGACCAGGCCGATCTGCTCGTCTTCGTCGGCTCGAATGCGGCCTGGTGCCATCCGGTGCTGTTTCAGCGCATGCTGAAAAATCGCCAGGAGCGCGGCGCGCGGATGATCGTGATCGATCCGCGCCGCACGGACACCGCGAGCGACGTCGATCTGTTCCTCGGACTCAAGCCCGGCACCGATACCGCGTTGTTCTCGGGCCTGTTCGTCCATCTCGCCGACAGCGGCGCACTGGATCAGGCGTATATCGCTCAGAACACGTCGGGCTTTGATGATGCGCTGGCGCGCGCGCGCAACATCGCCGGCAGCGTCACCGCGACTGCACTGGCGACCGGTCTCTCCGAGCAGGACGTCGCCGCCTTCTTCAAGATGTTCGGTGATACCGAGCGGGTCGTTACGCTCTATTCGCAGGGCGTGAACCAGTCGGCGCAGGGCACCGACAAGGTCAACGCGATCCTGAACTGCCATCTCGCGACGGGCCGTATCGGCAAGCTCGGTGCCTCGCCGTTCTCGCTCACCGGCCAGCCCAACGCGATGGGCGGCCGCGAGGTCGGCGGCCTCGCCAACCAGCTCGCCGCGCACATGAACTTCACGCCGCCCGACATCGACCGCGTCAGGCGGTTCTGGAAGGCGCCGCGCATCGCCACCCATGAGGGGCTGAAGGCGGTGCAGCTGTTCGAGGCGATCAACCGCGGCGAGGTCAAGGCGCTCTGGGTGATGGGAACCAACCCCGCCGTGTCGCTGCCCGATGCCGACTTCGTGCGCGAGGCGCTGAAGAAGCTCGAGCTGTTCGTCGTGTCCGAAAACGTGCTCTCCAACGACACGGTCGATGCGGGCCCGCATGTGCTGCTGCCGGCGCTGGCCTGGGGCGAGAAGTCGGGCACGGTGACCAATTCCGAACGCCGCATCTCGCGCCAGCGTTCGTTCCTCCCTGCACCCGGCGAGGCGCGGCCCGATTGGTGGATCCTCAGCGAAACCGCCAAACGCCTCGGTTTCGGCGACAGCTTCAACTACAAATCCGCAGCCGAGGTCTTTCGCGAGCATGCCGCGCTGTCCGCCTTCGAGAACGACGGCAGCCGCGATTTCGACATCGGCGCGCTGACGTCGCTGTCCGACGAGGATTTCGACGCCCTGAAGCCCGTGCAATGGCCGGCGCGCGAGGGCGAGGCGTCGGGCGAGCGTTTCTTCGCGCGAGGCGGTTTCTTCACCAATGACGGCAAGGGCCGCTTCGTCGCGCCGGAAGTGCCGGCGCTCCGCAGCGAGACCGGACCGTCGCGTCCGCTGCGGCTCAATACCGGACGCATCCGCGACCAGTGGCACACCATGACGCGCACGGGCCTGAGCAAGCGGCTCGGCGCGCATCTGCCCGAGCCGTTCGTCGAGATTCATCCCGACGACGCCAATAAATACGGCATCGTCCATGACGGCTATGCCCGTATCACCACCGATTACGGCCAGTGCATTCTGAAGGCCATCGTCAGCGAGCGGCAGCAGCGCGGTGCGCTGTTCGCGCCGATCCACTGGAGCGCCATGAATGCCTCGCACGGCCGCGTCGGTGCGCTGGTCGCGCCGTTCACGGATCCGTTCTCCGGGCAGCCGGAGTCGAAGGCGACGCCGGCCGCGATCGCCCCGTATGAGTACGTCTTCCGCGGTTTCGCGCTGTCGCGAAAGCAGCTGGATCTGCCGCCTAACCTGCTGTGGACTCGCGCGACTGTTGCCGGCGGCTTCGGCTATCTCTTCGCCGACAATGCGGACCTCGCGCGCTGGCCGGCCTGGCTCGACGGGCTCGCCGGCGAGGACGTCGCCGACTACCGCGATTTCAGCGGTGGCGTCTATCGCGCGGCCTCGTTCACGGGTGATCGCATCGAGACCTGTCTGTTCGTCGGCCCCGCGCACGATGCCGGCGATTGGGAGGTGGTGAAGAGCGTGTTCGCGGCCGATCGCGTCACCGATGATCAGCGCCGCATGCTGCTGTCAGGCAAGTCCAGCGAAGGCGCTGCTGCAACCGGCCCGATCGTCTGCGCCTGCTTCGGCGTCGGCCGTGGCACCATCTGCGACACCATCGCGGCAGGCGCACGCACGGCCGCCGAGATCGGCGCCAAGCTCAAGGCCGGTACCAATTGCGGTTCCTGCATCCCCGAGCTGAAGCGGCTCATTGCGACGACCGAGGTGGCGCCGGCGAAGCAAGCCAAGCTCGCGGGCGCGGCCGGGTAGGGCTCCACTTCTCAAGACAGATAAGACGGTCTCGTGCCCCGGACGCTGCGCAGCACGAAGTGATGCGCAGCAGAGCCGGGGCCCATCTAACAGCTGAGTGTTTGGCCTTTCTGGGTCCCGGCTCTGCGCAGCAGCGTTTCACGCTGCGGCGCGTCCGGGACAAGAGAGTGGTGTGGACGCGACCACGCACCTCCCCAATCGACGCGCCCGCGATTGTGGCCTATGTTGCCGCGCGCTCCCCTCAACAATCATAAAAACCATGATGTACCTGGAAACGCCGCCGCGCCTGATCGAAACCACAATCTTTTCCGCGATGCCCGACAATTTCCGCCGCAAGGGCGTGCGGACGGATTGGGCCGATGCCAACCGGCCGGGCGTGCCGACGGACAGTTTTATCGAAGGGCCCTCGTTCGACAAGGACGGCAATCTCTACATCGTCGACATCCCGTTCGGTCGCATCTTCCGCATTGCGCCGGATGGGACGTGGTCGCTCGTGATCGAGTATGAGGGCTGGCCGAACGGGCTGAAGATCGGCGCTGACGGTCGCATCCTGGTGGCCGACTACATGCACGGCATCATGGAGCTCGACGCCGGCGCGGGGCGCATCAAGCCCATCCTGACCGCGCGCAATTCGGAATCGTTCCGCGGCTGCAACGATCTGCATCTCGCCTCCAACGGCGACATCTATTTCACTGACCAGGGTCAGACCGGCCTGCATGACCCAAGCGGCCGCGTCTACAGGCTGGCGCCGAGCGGCCGGCTCGATTGCCTGATCGACACCGGCATCAGCCCGAATGGACTGGTGCTTGATCCGACCGAGACCGTGCTGTTCGTCGCGATGACGCGCGACAATGCGGTGTGGCGGCTGCCGTTCATGAAGGATGGCAGCGTGTCGAAGGTCGGCCGCTTCTGCTCGCTGTTCGGCACGTCGGGCCCCGATGGCATGACCATGGATGCGAGCGGCTGCCTGTTCGTCGGTCATGCCTCGCTTGGCCATGTCTTCGTGTTCGCGCCGAATGGCGAACTGATCGCGCGGATCAAGTCGTGCGCCGGGCCGAATTGCACCAATGTCGCCATCGGTGGCGCGAGCAAGGATCGGCTCTATATCACGGAGTCGGCGACCGGCAGCGTGTTGGTCGCTGACATCGGTGGCCTCTAAGCATCTGAGGGAACAGCCATGAACACAAAACCCTTCGGCAAGACCGGCGCCAACGTCTCCGTGATCGGGCAAGGCACGTGGTATCTCGACCATGGCGATCGCAAACGCGCGGTCGGGGCGCTGCAGCGCGGGCTCGATCTCGGCATGACACATATCGACACCGCCGAGATGTATGGCGATGCCGAACTGGTCATTGCGGACGCGATCGCCGGCCGGCGCGACGAGGTGTTCCTCGTGTCAAAAGTGCTGCCGAGCAATGCCTCGCGCCGTGGCACCATCACCGCCTGCGAGCGCTCGCTGAAGCGGTTGAAGACGGATCGTCTCGATTGCTATCTGCTGCACTGGCGCGGCTCGTATGACCTCGAGGACACCGTCGCCGCGTTCGAGGAATTGGTGGCATCAGGCAAGATCAAATCCTGGGGTGTCTCGAACTTTGATGCCGACGATCTCGACGAAATCCTCGATGTCTCCGGCGAAGGCAAGATCGCTTGCAATCAGGTGCTCTATCATCTGAAGGAACGTGCGATCGAGCACGCGGTCATCCCCTGGTGTGAGAAGCACGGCGTTGCCGTTGTCGCTTATTCACCGTTCGGTCACGATGATTTTCCCGATGAGCGCAGCAAGGGCGGCGCGGTGCTCGGGCGCATTGCGGAGGCGCGTCGTGCAACGCCACGTCAGGTCGCGCTGAGCTTCCTCACCCGTGCGACTACGGTGTTCGCGATCCCGAAGGCGTCGTCCGCGGAACATGCCGGCGAAAATGCGGCCGCCGGTAATCTCGTGCTGACGAAAGAGGAGATTTCAGCACTGGATGCGGCGTTTCCGCGCGGTCCGAAGCCGCGCGGCCTGCCCATGCTGTAGTGCACAAAGGCCTATTATTAATGGAGTATTGACGCGCGCGGACGTGAGCGCATATCGGCATCCTGTTTTCGGAAGTTGTGAAAGCGGCGTATTTGTCGTTTTTTAGGGCTGCACTCGATTCGCATTTTTCCCAGGTTCCAGCCGTGACACCGCCGCCCGCCGCAGCCGCAAGGCTCGACAGTATTCCTATGCCCGTGCCGGAGAAGAAGCAGACGCGCCGCGCGCCTGCGCGGGTCGATCATCCTTTCAAGGGTATCGCGCTGGTGCTGCTGTCGACGGTGTTTCTCGGCTGTTCCGACGTCACCGCGAAATATCTCTCGACCAGCCTGCCGTCGATCGAGATCACCTGGATCCGCTTCCTCACCTTTGCGCTGATGTTCACGCCGGTGATGCTGCCGGGCTCGCCGCTGCATGCGATGCGCACCGAACGTCTCGGATTGCAATTGATGCGCGGCGTCGCGCTGCTCGGCTCCTCGCTGTTCTTCATCACCGGTTTGCGCTTCCTCCCCATCGCGGAAGCCTCTGCGACCGGCTTCGTCTCGCCGCTGTTCGTCACCGCGCTGTCGATCATCTTCCTCAGCGAGAAAGTCGGCATGCGCCGCTGGATCGCGACCGGGATCGGCCTCGTGGGCGTGATGATCATCCTGCGGCCGGGCTCGAACGCGTTCCACGTCGCCGCATTCTTCCCGATCGTCTCGGCGTTCTGCTGGGCCGCCGCGCTGATCCTGACGCGCCTGATGAGCGGCCGCGAAGCCGTGCTCACCACGATGGCGTACTCGGCTCTCACCGGCGTTGCGATCCTCACCGTGATGGTGCCGTTCGTCTGGGTCACGCCGAGCTGGACCGCAATCGGTCTCGGCATCGTGATCGGTGTCGCCTCCACCGTCGGCCAGTGGATCATCGTGCTCGCCTATCGCTACGGCGATGCCTCGGTGCTGGCGCCGTTCTCCTACACGCAGCTGCTCTGGGTCAGCATTCTGGGCTTCTTCCTGTTCGGCGAGCTGCCAGACGTCTGGACCATCACCGGCGCGGCCTTCATCGTCGCCAGCGGCCTCTACATTGCCCATCGCGAGCGTATCCGCCGCGCCCAGCTGCTGGTGCAGGCCGCGCGTTCTCCGAACCCCTGACGCAAGTCTGCGCGCCCTGAACCGTGCTATCAACGGCTCCAACAAGCATGGGAGGAGCCGGATGCGCGCTGCGATCTTCAGGAACGGTGAGATTGTCGTCGACCGGATAGCCGAGCCGAAGCCCGGCCCGGGCCAGGTGCTGGTCAAGACACTCGCCTGCGGCATCTGCGGCTCCGACCTGCATGCCCGCCAGCACGCGCCGCGGATGGTGGAGATGGCGAAGAAGACCGGACGACCGCCGATGGATCTGTCGCGCGACGTCGTCTTCGGCCACGAGTTCTGCTGCGAGATCCTGGACTACGGCCCCGGCACCGCGCGAAAACTCAAGCCGGGCACGCATGTGTGCTCGCTGCCCGCATTGCTGACGCCGGAGGGCATCAAGGGCATCGGCTATTCCAACGACTTTGTCGGCGGCTATGCGGAGCAGATGCTGCTCAGCGAGCCGCTGCTGCTGGAGGTGCCGAACGGCCTTGCGCCCGAACATGCCGCGCTGACCGAGCCGCTCGCGGTCGGCGTTCACGCGGTCGAAAAGGCCAACATCCGCGGCGGCGAGGTGCCGCTCGTCATCGGCTGCGGCCCGGTCGGGCTCGCCGTGATCGCCGCGCTGAGGATCAAGGGCCTGCATCCGATCGTGGCTGCCGACTATTCGCCGGCGCGGCGCGCGCTCGCCGCAAAACTCGGCGCCGATATCGTCGTCGATCCCAAGGTGTCGCAGCCCTATGCGACCTGGGCCGAGCACGCGCAGATGTCGGAGGCGGAGAAGGCGGCGCGGCCGCCGCTCCAGGCCATGCTGCCGGCGCTGAAGCCTGCGGTGATCTTCGAATGCGTGGGCGTGCCCGGCGTGCTGCAGCAGGTGTTCGAAGGCGCGCCGCGCGATGCCAAGATCGTCGTCGTCGGTGTCTGCATGGAGAGCGACAAGAGCGAGCCCATGCTCGGCATCATGAAGGAGCTCAACGTCCAGTACGTGCTGGGCTACACGCCGGATGAGTTTTCGGCATCGCTGCGCCTGATCGCGGAAGGGCAGGTGGACGCGGCTGCCATGGTGACGGCGGAGGTCGGCATCGATGGCGTTGCAAAGGCGTTCGCCGATCTCGCCAATCCGGAGGCGCACACCAAGATCATCGTGCAGCCGTGGAAATAGGGAAGGGCTGAAGCACGGCGCCGTCGGATTTTTGCGCGGCGTCGGCATAGCCGATCTGGGCGATCACGGCCCGGCGGTCGACGATCGCCTGATGGAATTGCGCCAGCACGAGGCCGAAGGCGGCGAGATCGCCGTCTTCGATGGCGCCGTCTTCGTGACAGACCAGCGTTTCGCGCAGGATGTCGTCGGCGGCGCTCTGCATGGCGGCGAGATCGTCGAGCGAGGTCGCCTCGCGCACGCTGGAGATCGCGGTGAGCAGGCGATCGCGGTGCAGCGCGTTCTCGCTGCGCTCCTCGCGCCGCAGATAATGCCGCAGCCAAGCGGCGACCGAGCCAAGGCCGGAGAGCAGCAGCACCACGCCCCAGATATAGTCGCTGTACTTGTCCATGAAGCTGCGCTCGTTGCCGTCGATATAGGCGGCGGCTCCCGCATGCGCAGGCAGCGCGGCGTCCTTGTCGGTGTCGGGCTTCTGGATGTGGCTCGCGCCGGGGAGCTCCTTGACCAGCGACGGCTTGACCGCGAACAGGTCGCGGGTAAAGGCGCCGACCGTGTCGTCGGACAGCGTGCTCGGCGCCACGATCAGATGGTTGACGGCAATGGTCTCGATCTTGTCGTCGGGCCGCTGCGGTGAGGCGGCGAATGCGCCCGCCGGGATCTCCTCGGACTCGTAGAGCGGATGCCGCTCGGCGATGGCCTCGGAGACATCGACGGACAGGAATTTCGGCTCGCCGCGCAGGCGCGTGGTGGCGGCAATCGTCTCGGCGATGACCTTGTCGTCGAGCGCGCCGACCATCATGAAGGCGTCGAGCGCGGTGTCCTGGGTCATCTCGGAGATGCGGTCGGTGCCGAACTGGGCGATCGTCACCTTTTGCGGGTTGACGCCGGATTCGCCGAGGATGACGCGCAGCAGATTGGGATTGGCATCACCGAGGCCGACGATGCCGATGCGGCGACCGCTGAGCGAGGCAATATCCGTGACCTTCGACCTGGGCACGCCCTTGCGTCCCGTCGGCGCCCACATCACCACAAAGTTCCGGCGCAGGATCGCGACCGAATTGGCATCGGGCGGCATGGTGAGATCGCCGCGTGCGACGGCGAGGTCGGCCTTGCCGGAGCCGAGCAGATTGAGGCTTTGCAGCGTGCCGTCGGTTTCGATCGGCGTCAGCCGCACCGCGCTACTCTTTGCCTCGATCGCCTTGGCGATGGCCAGCACAAGCGTCTGGTCATCGCTCCCGGCCGGGCCGACCGCGATGCGCAGCGTCGCCGGCTGCCAGAGCCAATAGGCAAGTGCGAGCGCGACCGTCAGAAGCGACAGCAGGCTCGCCACCGCGAGCCACGGGCCGAGGCGATTGCGGCGGCGGGAGGGAACGCCCCTCGTTACGCTCAGATCGCTCGGCACGGGCATCTCGCTTTCCTCGTCCGGAAGCTCGCCCGCCAACGCGGCGGGTGCCGTCAGTATTTCGAAGGAACGTACATCTCCGACGGGATCGGGCCGCGGTGATAGTCGGGATTGCGGACGCGCGCCGGCAGCACCACGGGAACGTGCGCCACATCCTGGTACGGAATCTGGCTCAGGAGATGCGAGATGCAATTGAGGCGGGCGCGCTTCTTGTCCACGGCATCGACGATCCACCATGGCGAATCCGGCAGATGCGTGTGCTCCAGCATCGTCTCCTTTGCCTTGGTGTAGGCTTCCCAGCGGCTGCGGGCTTCGACATCCATCGGACTCAGCTTCCACTGCTTGAGCGGATCCTTGATACGCATGGTGAAGCGGAACTGCTGCTCGTCGTCGGTGATGGAGAACCAGTATTTGACGAGGATGATGCCGGAGCGGATCAGCATCCGCTCGAACTCGGGAACTGTCTTGAAGAACTCCTGATACTGCTCGTCGGTGCAGAAGCCCATCACGCGCTCGACGCCGGCGCGATTGTACCAACTGCGGTCGAACAGCACCATCTCGCCGCCTGCGGGCAGGTGCGAGACATAGCGCTGGAAATACCATTGCGTGCGCTCGCGCTCGCTCGGCGCCGGCAGCGCCGCGACGCGGCAGATGCGGGGATTGAGGCGCTGGGTGATGCGCTTGATGACGCCGCCCTTGCCGGCGGAGTCGCGCCCCTCGAACAGAACCACGACCTTCTTCTTCTCGCTCTGCACCCAATCCTGGAGCTTGACCAACTCGCCCTGGAGGCGGAGCAGCTCCCGGAAATAGAGCCGGCGATCGACTGTCGGACCGACGGCGTCGGTCTCGTCCAGGAGCTCGTCGAGACGGGCGTCATCCAGCTCCATCTCCAGCTCCTCGTCGAGATCGTCGGTCATTTCCCGGATGATGCGCTCGCGTTTGGCCATCTCAGGGGTGCGGTCGGATGCAGTCATGGGTCTCTCTCTCGGGCCGGAATGCCTGTCACCCGGGACCATCGACGGGGTTTATTGCGTCCATGTGACACCGGCGGCCGGCCGGGCCGACCGGCCCGAAAATCGCCCGGCGCGGGTCCGTCAGACCGGCAGCGCGATCGAATATTTGACCTGGCTGAGCGCAAAGCTCGACTCGATCGAGGCAATGCCGTCGAGCCGGGTCAGCTTGGTCTTGAGGAACGTCTCGTAGGAGGCGAGGTCGGCCGCGACCACGCGCAGCAGATAGTCGCGGTTGCCGGTCATCAGATAGCACTCCAGCACCTCGTCCCATTTCGAGATGGCGCGGGCGAAACGGTTCAGATCCTCCTCCTTCTGCCGCGCCAGCTTGATCGAGATGAACACGCTGACATGCAGCCCCAGCGCCTTCTGGTCCACCGTTGCGATGTAGCGCGAGATGACGCCGCGCTCCTCCAGCAGCTTGACCCGGCGATGGCAGGGGGAGACCGACAGTCCGACCTTGTCGGCGAGCTGCTGCATGGTCAGCCGGCTGTCGGTCTGCAGCAAGGCGAGGATCTTGCGGTCGATGGCGTCGAGCTCAGGCATTGGGATGAAACCTCTATTTCAGGGCCAGTCATTGGTACGGTATCCCAATATTGGCGGGTATGGCGCGAAAGATTGAGAAATCTGGCGCCGCCCGCAGGCGTATGATCCGCCTTATTTCCCGGAGCATCGCCATGCCCGCTGATTCCGCGCGTCTCGATACCCTGACTGCACTGGCCGGCAAGGCGTTGTGGCTGTCGTCATGGACCATCCACCACGCCAACCACGTCCGATCGAACACGGATGGATTGAAGGTCGGCGGTCACCAGGCCTCGTCGGCCTCGCTCGCCACCATCATGTCGGCGCTTTATTTCCATGTGCTGCGCCCCGAGGATCGCGTCGCAGTGAAGCCGCATGCGAGCCCGGTGTTCCACGCCATCCAGTATCTGTTCGGCCGGCAGACCCGCGAGAAGCTGGAGAATTTCCGCGGCTTCAAGGGCGCCCAGTCCTATCCGTCGCGTACCAAGGACGTCGACGACGTCGATTTCTCGACCGGCTCGGTCGGTCTCGGCGTCGCGCAGACGCTGTTCGCCTCGCTGGTGCAGGATTACGTCAAGGCGCATGGCTGGATGAAGGATCGCCGCGAGGGGCGGATGATCGCGCTGGTCGGCGATGCCGAGATGGACGAGGGCAACATCTTCGAAGCCCTGGCCGAAGGCTGGAAGCACGGCCTGCGCAACACCTGGTGGGTGGTCGACTACAACCGCCAGTCGCTCGACGCCGTCGTGCGCGAAGGTCTCTGGGAAAAGTTCGAGACCATGTTCCGCAATTTCGGCTGGGACGTGGTCATCGTGAAATACGGCCGCCTGATGCGCGAGGCCTTCGCCGAGCCCGGCGGCGAAGCGCTGAAGAGCTGGATCGACAATTGTCCGAACGCGCTTTACGCGGCACTCTGCTTCCAGGGCGGCGCGGCGTTCCGCAAGCATTTGCACGACGAGATCGGCGACCAGGGGCCGATCACGAAGCTGATCGACAAGCGCAGCGACGAGGAGTTGCTGGCGCTGATGTCGAATCTCGGCGGCCACGACATGGCGAGCATGGTCGAGGCGTTCGAATCGATCGACCACGACCGCCCGGTCTGCTTCATCGCCTACACCATCAAGGGTGTCGGCCTGCCGTTCCAGGGCCACAAGGACAACCATGCCGGCCTGATGACGGTCGCGCAGATGGAGAAATACCGCGAGAGCCAGAACATCCGTCCCGGCCACGAATGGGACAAGTACGAAGGCCTGACGCAGGACGCAGCCGAGCTCGACGCGTTCCTCGCGCGCGTGCCGTTCAACAAGGATGGCCGCCGGCTGACCGCGCCGGTCGTCGAGGTGCCGCAGCAGCTCGCCTTCAAGCCGTCGCCGCAGATGTCGACGCAACAGGGCTTTGGCCTCGTGCTGAACGAGATCGCGCGCGGCGACAGCGAGCTGGCGCGACGCATCGTCACGACCTCGCCCGACGTCACGGTCTCGACCAATCTCGGCCCGTGGGTGAACCGGCGCGGCCTGTTCGCGCGCGGCGAGAAGGCGGATTTATTCCGCAGCGAGAAAATTCCATCCACCTTCAACTGGGACTTCTCGCCCAAGGGCCAGCATCTCGAGCTCGGCATTGCCGAGATGAACCTGTTCATCATGCTCTCGGCGCTCGGCCTGTCGCACCAGATCAACGGCGCGCGGCTGCTCCCGGTCGGCACGCTCTACGATCCCTTCATCGAGCGCGGCCTCGATGCGCTCAACTACGCCTGCTACCAGGATGCGCGCTTCATGGTGGCGGCGACGCCATCAGGTATCACGCTCGCCCCGGAGGGCGGCGCCCACCAGTCGATCGCGACACCGCTGATCGGCATGGCGCAGGACGGGCTCGCCTCGTTCGAGCCGGCCTTCGTCGACGAGCTCGCCGTGATCATGGGCTGGGGCTTTGAGCACATGCAGGGCGATCCGGGCGAGGGCGGCTCGGTCTATCTCCGCCTCTCGACGCGCAGCATCGAGCAGGCGCAGCGCATCATGACGCCCGAACTGCAGCAGGGCATCACCGACGGCGCCTATTGGCTGCGCAAGCCGGGCCCGAATGCCGAACTCGTGATCGCCTATACCGGCGCAGTCGCACCGGAGGCGATCGAGGCGACCGGGTTCATCGGCGAAAGTCGGCGCGACATCGGCCTGCTTGCAATCACCTCGGCCGATCGCCTCCACACGGGCTGGACCGCCGCGCGAAAATTGCGGCGTGACCGGCGCGGCGTGCAGCATCTCAGCCACATCGAGAAACTGCTGGCGCCGCTGCCGCGCGACTGCGGCATCGTGACCGTGATCGACGGCCATCCGTCCGCGCTCGGCTGGCTCGGCAGTGTCCGCGGCCATCGCGTCGAGGCGCTGGGTGTCGAGCAGTTCGGCCAGACCGGCACCATTGCGGACCTCTATCGGCACTATGGCATCGACGCGAATGCGATCATCGATGCGGCGGAAAGCCTCACCACCGGCGCGCCGATCGTCCATCGCAAGATGGCGGTTTAATCGGGGTAACCAGGCCGTGATTCCGGAGCGATAATGCGCGCCCCGGAATGCGGCCGTGCCACCTTGCCACGTTCCCGCCATCGGCTCATATAACCTCCGTCCGCCGCAACGCTGGCCCCGCATATGGCGGGTTCAATTGCCGGCGCTTTCGTGCAAGGATGCCTGCCGAAACGCCCCCCAAGCCCCCAAGAAGAGGTTAACGATGGTCAATCGCATGCAATTCTACATCGACGGCGCCTGGGTCGATCCCGCCGTCAAGAAGTCCACCCCGGTCGTCAATCCGGCGACGGAAGAGGCGATGTACGAGATTGCGCTCGGCTCCAAGGCTGACGTGGACAAGGCGGTTGCCGCCGCCAAGCGCGCTTTTGCGACTTTCTCCCAGACCAGCCGTGAAGAGCGCGTCGCGCTGCTCACCAAAGTCATCGAGGTCTACAAGGGCCGTCTCAAGGAGATCGGCGCTTCCGTCTCCGACGAAATGGGCGCACCGCTGCCGATGGCCGAAAAGCTCCAGGCCGGCGCCGGCCTCGGCCATCTCATGACCACGCTCGACGTGCTCAAGAACTATCATTTCGAGGAGCCGATCGGCACCGCCATGGTGCTGCGCGAGCCCGTTGGCGTGGTCGGCATGATCACCCCCTGGAACTGGCCGCTCAACCAGATCGCCTGCAAGGTCGCGCCCGCGCTTGCCGCCGGCTGCACCATGATCCTGAAGCCGTCGGAATTCACGCCGACCTCGGCTTTGATCTTTGCAGAAATCCTCCATGAAGCCGGCGTGCCGAAGGGCGTCTTCAACCTCGTCAACGGCCTCGGCCCCGAGGTCGGTGCCGCCATGAGCGAGCACCCCGACATCGACATGATCTCCTTCACCGGCTCGACCCGCGCCGGCATCGACGTTGCGAAGCGCGCGGCGCCGACCGTGAAGCGCGTCAGCCAGGAGCTCGGCGGCAAGTCGCCGAACGTCATCCTCGAAGGCGCCGACCTCACGAAGGCGGTGACCGGCGGCGTGATGCACATGTTCAACAACTCCGGCCAGTCCTGCAATGCGCCCTCGCGCATGATCGTGCCGTTGTCGAAGATGAAGGAAGTCGCCGCGATCGCGAAGGCCGTCGCCGACAAGACCAAGGCGGGCGATCCGCGCGCCGAAGGCACCACCATCGGCCCGGTCGTCAACCGCGGCCAGTGGGACAAGATCCAGGCGCTGATCAAGAAGGGTATCGACGAGGGTGCAACGCTCGTCGCCGGTGGCCCGGGCCTGCCCGAAGGCGTCAACAAAGGCTTCTATGTCCGTCCGACCATCTTCGCCGACGTCACCCCCGAGATGACGATTGCGCGCGAAGAAATCTTCGGACCGGTGCTGACCATCCTCGGCGCCAAGGACGAAGCCGAAGCCGTGCACATCGCCAACGACACGCCGTACGGTCTCGCTGGTTACGTCTCCGGCGCTTCGGTCGACGACGCCAAGCGTGTCGGCCGTCAGATCCGCGCCGGCAACGTCAACCTGCAGGGCGTGCCCAACGATCGCACCGCGCCGTTCGGCGGCTACAAGCAGTCGGGCAACGGCCGCGAGTGGGGCAAGTACGGCCTCGAGGACTTCCTCGAAGTGAAGGCGGTTGCGGGCTTCAACGCCGCGTAAGCGTCAGCGATTGAACAGAATGACGCCGGAGCGGGAAACCGCTCCGGCGTTTTTGTTTTTGCTCAGGTGTGTCGACAACGCGAGGTGCCGTAGGGTGGGCAAAGGAGCGAAGCGACGTGCCCACGATCTCGCGCGACGAACAGGCAGTGGTGGGCACGCTTCGCTTTGCCCACCCTACGAGACCGTCATCGCGGCGAGACTATCCCCCCATCGCGCCCTGCGTATTCACATACAGCGCGTAGATCGACTGGCTCGCCGCCATGAACAGGCGGTTGCGCTTGACGCCGCCGAAGCAGAGATTGGCGCAACGCTCGGGCAGCGCGATGCGGCCGATCATGATGCCGTCGGGTGCGAACGCCACGACGCCGTCGAGCTCGGGATCGCCCATGCCCCAGCCGCACCAGAGATTGCCGTCGATGTCGCAGCGCATGCCGTCCGGCGTGCCGGGACCTGCATCGATGTGGACGCGTTTGTTGGAGATCGTGGTGCCATCCGCCGAGACGTCATAGGCGAGGATCTTGCGGTTCGGCACACCGCGCGATTCCACCACGTAGAGAATCTTCTCGTCCGGCGAGAAGCACAGCCCGTTCGGACCCAACACGCCCTCGGCGACGACGCTCGCCTTGCGGGTCACGGGATCGAGCCGGTAGACGTTCGGTTCGATCTCGGGCTCCGCCTTGTAGCCCTCGTAATTGCCGAGCAGGCCGAAGGTCGGATCGGTGAACCAGATCGAGCCGTCCGATTTGACGACGACATCGTTCGGCGAGTTCAACCGCTTGCCGTTGAATTGATCCATCAGCACCGTGATCTCGCCGTCATATTCGGTACGGGTCACGCGGCGCCCGCCGTGCTCGCAGGTGACGAGCCGGCCCTGCCGGTCGCGCGTGTTGCCGTTGGCGAAATTGGAGGGTTTTCGGAAAACCGAAACAGCGCCGGTCTCTTCTTCCCATTTGATGATGCGCTGGTTCGGAATATCGCTACAGAGCAGATAGCGCCCGTCGCCGAACCAGACCGGCCCTTCCGCCCAGCGCAGGCCGGTCGCCAGTCGCTCCACGGCCGAGAGTTTCAACCAGTATTTTTCGAAACGGGGGTCGAGGACGTGAATGGCCGGATCGGGGTAATAGGTCGCCGGTCGCCAGCCTGGCCGTTCCTGGGTGTGGGACGATGCCTCATTCATGTCGGTTCTCTCGTTTCGTTCCCTCTGGACATTCCTGCTATCATTAGAGACACGTGACCGCAAATTGGTTGCCAAAGACGAGGAAAGACATGCCGCGCATCTTGATGACGGGAGCTTCGGGCGGAATCGGAACGCGCCTGCGAAAACTGTTGCCGCCGATCTATCCGGACCTCCTGCTCAGCGACATCAAGCCGCCTGCCGATCTCGCGCCGAACGAGCAGTTCAAGGCGGCCGACCTGTCCGACCTTGCCCAGTGCGAGGCGATCTGCGAGGGCGTCGACGGCATCCTGCATTTCGGCGGCTATTCGGTCGAAGGCCCCTGGAACGACATCCTGCAGGCCAACATCATCGGCGGCTACAATCTGTTCGAGGCGGCGTATCGCAAGGGCGTCAAGCGCGTGGTGTTCGCGTCCTCGAACCATGCCGTCGGCTTCTATCCGCGCCACCACAAGATCGGCACCGACGTCACCCCGCGCCCGGACGGCCGCTACGGCGTCAGCAAAGTATTCGGCGAAGCGCTCGGCGCGCTCTATGCCGACAAGCACGGCCTGAAGGTGACGTGCCTGCGCATCGGCAATTTCGGTGATGTGCCGCTGGACCTTCGCCGGATCTCGATCTGGCTGAAGCCGGAAGATCTTGTGCAGCTCTGCCAGATCGGGCTCGAGCATCCCGGCATCCATTTCGAGGTGTTTTATGGCGCCTCGCTCAACGAGCGCGCCTGGTGGGACAACCACCGCGCCTACGAATTCGGCTATCGCCCCACCGGCCGCTCCGAGGATCACGTGGCGCACGCGATGGCCGAGCAGGCCAAGCTGAAGCCCGATCCGGTCGGCGACCACTACCAGGGCGGCGCGTTCTGCAGCAACGAGTTCGACGGCGACGAGAGCCGGATCATCGACTGGAACAAGCGGTAGGACACAATGTTCTCTCTCGTCCCGTTTTCGGGGCGAGAGAGCCCTTGGCAGCAAGCGCCTGCCGCCTAGTCCATTCCCTCATCGGGAATGTTCAAAATGGTCCCGCAGGCCTTGCAATGCACTGCGTCCACGTCGTGGCGCTGCAGGCCGCAGACCGGGCAGGGGAAGCGCACCTTCGAGGGCGCGAGCAGCGCCTTGGCAAGATTCAGGAACAGGGTCACGCCGAAGATCATGATGACGACGGTGATCAGGCGTCCGACGGTGCCGGGCAGGGTGATGTCGCCGAAGCCGGTCGTGGTCAGTGCGGTGACCGTGAAGTAGAGCGCGTCGGCATAATTGCCGATCTGCGGGTTGTGCGACTTCTGGGTCTCGTAGACCACGCCCGTCATGATGAAGACGAACACGCCGAGATTGGCGACGGCAAAGATGACCTCTTCGTTGCGTCGGAAGAAGGCGCTGTCGATCCGCAGGCGCGCCACCATCTGGTTGTCGCCCAGAAGCCGCAATGTTCGAAATGCGCGCAGGAAGCCGCCGGCCTCGCCCGCGAGCGGTGCAAGGAACGAGATGATGACCACGACGTCGGTCCAGGTCGATAGCCGCGCGAGGTCGTGCAGCGGGTGGCGACTGATGATCATCCGTGCGGAGAAGTCCGCCAGGATCAGGACACCGAACACGACATCGAGGGACTCGACGATCCCGCCGCGCGGCAGGAACGACGTCGCGATGATGAACAAGACCGTGACGATGTCGAGCACGAGCAGCGCGTAGCGGAATCGGATGCAGCCGAAGGTGTCGCCTTCGTAAAGCTGCCGAAGCCTGCCCTTCAGGATCTCGAACGGGACGCTGGTGGCGTCGAGCGGCCCATGTCCCTTGGTGCTGTCGTGATCAAGTGCCATGGCCAGCGATCGGCGCGCGGATATTCCGGCGGCCTATCCCTCCGAAGGATCGAGCATTTCGCCGATCTTGTGAACGGCAACATTGATCGACATGCCCAAATAGTCGCCGGCATCGCCGAACCACGAGCCGGCCAGCGGCACGGCCTGGCCCGGGTGCCGCGCGATGGCGACCGGGATGAGATCAAAGCCCGCGTTCAGGCTGTTGGTCGGATCGTAATCGAGCCAGCCTGCACCGGGCAGGAACACCTGCACCCATGCGTGGGTGGCGCCAGAGCCGGTCATGCCGACAGCGCCGCCGTCGAGTGCCGCATCGTAGAGATAGCCACTGACGAAGCGGGAGGCGAAGCCGAGCCGCCGGAGCGTTTCGACCATCAGCCAGGCGAAGTCCCGGCAGGTGCCTGATTTCATACGCAGCGTGTCGCCCGGAGACTGGGTGCCCTCGGCGTCTCTGCCGTGATATTTGAACTCGCTGCGAAAGATGCCCAGCATGCGGCGCAGCACATCCGCGGTCCGGTCCTGATCGCCGGCGACGAAGCTCTTGGTCCACGCCGCGTGGCTGCCATCCGGATCGTCGGCATGCGGACGCAGATAACCGGCAAGGTCGGTCCATTCGTCCGGCGTATATTGCACGGGCACTTCCTCGGCCCGGGCTTCCAGCGGAAATGCCTCCAAGCCCTTGATGCCGAAATAGACGCCGCGGACCTTGAAGGTGAACGTCAGTTCGCTGGCAGGTTCGCTGAAATCCATCACCGTGACGGCGTTGGAGCGGGAGTCGCTGATCCACAGCACCTTCGACGGCACGCTGGTGTGGGCGGACCAGCGCAGCAGGCGGGTCGAAGCGCCGCGCCGCGGCAGGAACATGGCGCGATGCGTGCCGAACGTCACCGGCTTTGCATAGCGGTAGGTCGTGGTGTGCGTGATCTCGCCGATGATCGCCATGTATCGATCCGCTATGCGCTTGCGGACGGGTCGAGCGCCGGTCCGCACGGGAGGGGCGGCCGCCAGCTTTCGGTCTGGCCACATCCGCCCGTTGATCTAGATCAACATTGCCCCCGGCATCGTCTGGCTCTTCAGGCGATCATGCATTCCTTCAGACGTTGATGCGCGAATTGGCCGAATGGAGCGGTGGACATGGGTATCCTTTGGACGATCATCATCGGATTCATCGTTGGACTGGTGGCGAAATTCATCATGCCTGGCGGCAACGAGCCCAAGGGGTTCATCTTGACGACGGTCCTGGGAGTTGTCGGCGCGTTCGTTGCGACCTGGCTCGGTCAGGCCGTGGGATGGTATAAATTCGGCGAGGGCGCGGGCTTCATCGGAAGCGTGGTCGGCGCCATCATCCTTCTCTTCCTGTACGGGCTTGTGTTGGGTCGTCAGGGGCGCGCTTGAAGATCGCGCTGCTCGTCATTGCGACGATCGTGTCGGGACCGGCGCGGGCCGCCACGCTCAGCGATGCCGAGGCGACGTTCCTCGATCAGCTCGTGACCGCATCCGCCGTGCTCGAACAGCGATGCGATGGTTACGAGGCCGATGGCGCCGGTGGCGTTCAGCTCGGCGCGCGGCTGCTCGGCAGCCCCAACGCGGCGATGGCGATGATCGACGCCTTCTCCGCGGCGATCAAGGCCCATGACGGCGAGAGCTACGATCCCGGCAAGTTTCGCCCCGAGGTGTTCGAAGCGGCCAGCAAGACGATCAAGCGCGTCCTGGCGGATCTGGTGAGGGATCCGACAAACGCCTGCGTCAGCTATGGCGATGCCAGCGTGGATAGCGGCCTGCTGCGGCGTTACTGAGCGGGCCCCCGAAAATCCCGCAGCGATGAGCTCCGACTGGTTCTAGCCTCCACTCGCAAATCCTACGAAAGTCGTCGCTTCATCGACTGACTTGCGCTCGGAGATGACGGCATTGGCGGGAAAGCTGTGATCAGGCCAGCCCAACGCGATGCTTTTCATGATCACCTGGTCATCCGCGATCCCGGCATGTTCGCGCACAACAGGGGATTGCATGATGCCCTGGCTGTTGATCACGGCGCCAAGCCCCCGCGACCAGGCCGCGTTGACGAGCGCGGTCGCCACGGCGCCACAGTCGAAGGCCGTGTCGTCGCTGGAGGCCAACTGGCGATCGTATGTGATGATCACGCATACAGGCGCGTCGAACTGACGAAAGCCCCGCAGGACCCAGTCTTGCCGCTGCTGCCTGTCATCTCGCGCAATTCCCATTGCGCTGAACAACTGCTTGGCAACGCCAATCTGGCGTTCGCGATGCACGCCCTCAAATGCTTGGCCGGTTCGAAATTCGCGCGAATGCGGCACGCCCGCCAGATTGCGCTCGGTATTGCCCTGACGGATACGATCCAGCGGCGCTCCGGTGATGACGTAGAAATTCCACGGCTGGGTATTCATTGACGAAGGCGCGCGCATCGCCAGCGCCAGGATTTCCTTGATCAATTCCGGCGGGACAGGGTCGGGCTTGTAACCGCGAATGCTTCGCCGCCCGAGAATGACATCATCAAATTCCATTTTGCGGTTTCCTGAAATTGGCATGATGCTGCGTTCTCGCTCACGGTTCTGATGATGTCCATCGCTTTCCGATAGAGCAACGGGTCCGGCCTTTTCCCCTTTTGTCACCGTCAGGCACGTACCGGATTTGCGAGGACACGTCCTGGCCCAGCGAACTCGATCGCTAGCTCTCCCCCGCAATCCTCGCCAGATAATCTGCCTTGCTGAACTGCATGTGATCCACGCACAGCTGCGCCAGCGCCCAGCCGTCGCGGCCCTTCAACAGCTCGATCATCAGCTCATGCTGGCGGCGTGATAGCGCGAGCCCGTCGCGGTCGGCGAGGTTCTTTGCGCGCATCGGCAGCGTCAGGCTCATGTAGTCCTGGAGCGAACGCACCAGATAGGGATTGCCGCAGGCGGCGAACAGCGCGACGTGGAAGGCGTCGTTGGCTTCGTGAATGCCACGCAGATCGCGGATGTCGGCCTTCGCGCAATAATCGCGCTGCAGGGCGGTCAGCTCGTCGATCAAGGCTTGCGGTGCGGGCAGGGGGATCATCAGCGCGGCCTGCCGCGTCAGCATCTCCCTGACTTCGTAGATCTGCCGAACCTCCTCGGCTGAATAGAACCGTACGGTGGCGCCGACATTCTTCTCACGGCGGACGATGCCGCGGCGCTCGGCATCCACCAGCGCCTGCCGCACGAAGTGCCTTGAGGTGCCGTAGCGCGACATCAGCGCGTCCTCGGTGAGGCGCGCGCCCGGTGCGAGACGGCCGAAGATGATGTCTTCCTCCAGCCGCGCGACGACGTCGTCCGGATCGTCGCGCCTGATAGCCATGGCATCTGCGGTGCGAATGTCGGACATGCCCTCAAGCCTCCGGCGCCTCGCCGGTCCGCCTTGTGGAGCAGGGCAGGCTCCGATTGTCAATAATTTGTGTCCGCGGGCGGTGCCCGGAGCAGAAAGAACGGCGATCCGGCCCTATCTTATTGACAATCAGGGGGCAGGCTGTAGCACAATGGCAAGCGAGAAGGAGTGGTCTGATGACGAGTGGTTTGCGCAAGGGTCTGACGAGCTATGGCGATGCCGGCTTCTCGCTGTTCCTGCGCAAGGCGTTCATCAAGGCCATGGGCTATTCCGACGACGCGCTGGAGCGCCCGATCGTCGGCATCACCAACACCTACAGCGACTACAATCCCTGCCACGGCAACGTTCCGCAGATCATCGAGGCCGCCAAGCGCGGCGTGATGCTGTCGGGCGCGATGCCGTTCGTGTTCCCGACCATCTCGATCGCCGAGAGCTTTGCGCATCCGACCTCGATGTATCTGCGCAATCTGATGGCGATGGACACCGAGGAGATGATCCGGGCACAGCCGATGGATTCGGTCATCGTGATCGGCGGCTGCGACAAGACGCTGCCGGCGCAGGTGATGGCGGCGATCAGCGCCGATCTGCCGACCGTCGTCATTCCGGTCGGCCCCATGGTGGTCGGCCATCACAAGGGCGAAGTGCTCGGCGCCTGCACCGATTGCCGCCGCCTCTGGGGCAAGTATCGCGCCGGCGAGATCGACGATGCCGAGATCGAGGCCGTCAACGGTCGACTCGCGCCGTCCGTCGGCACCTGTATGGTGATGGGTACAGCGTCCACCATGGCCTGCATGATCGAAGCCATGGGCCTGTCGCTGCCGATGAGCGCGACGATCCCGGCGCCGCATGCCGAGCGCTTTCGTCTCGCCGAGGCCAGCGGGCGGGTTGCCGCCGAGATGGCCAAGACCAAGGGGCCGAAGCCGAGCGAATTCCTGACGCCGGCCTCTTTCAAGAATGCGCAGGTCGTGCTGCAGGCGATCGGCGGCTCGACCAACGGCCTGATCCATCTGACTGCGATGGCGCATCGCTCGCCGCACCGGCTCGATCTCTCCGTGTTCGACCAGATCGGCCGCGAGGTGCCGGTGCTGGTCGATCTCAAGCCGTCCGGCGAGCACTACATGGAGCATTTCCATCACGCCGGCGGCGTGCCGAAACTGCTGGCGCAGCTCGGTGATCTCGTCGATCTCGATGCAAAGACGATCTCGGGCCAGACGCTGCGCGATGTCGTCGCGAACGCAGAGGACGTGCCCGGCCAGGACGCGATCCGGTCGCGCGACAATCCGATCAAGAAGGAAGGCGGTCTCGCCGTCCTGCACGGCAATCTCGCGCCGCGCGGCGCCGTCATCAAGCAATCGGCCGCGAGCCCGAAACTGTTGCAGCACACCGGGCGCGCGGTGGTGTTCGAATCCGTCGAGGACATGACCTTGCGGGTCGACGATCCCGATCTCGACGTCACCGCTGACGACGTGCTGGTGCTGCGCAATGCCGGCCCCAAGGGCGCGCCGGGCATGCCCGAGGCGGGCTACCTGCCGATCCCGAAGAAGCTCGCGCGCAATGGCACCAAGGACATGGTGCGCATTTCGGATGCGCGCATGAGCGGCACCGCGTTCGGCACCATCGTTCTGCACATCACGCCCGAGTCCGCCGTTGGCGGGCCGCTGGCGTTGGTGAAAAACGGCGACAAGATCAGTCTCGATGTGGCCAAGCGCAGCATCGAGCTCTTGGTCGATGCCGCCGAGCTGGAGCGCCGGCGCGCCGCCCTGAAGCCGACTGCTGCGCCCGACGAAGCGCGACGCGGCTATGCCTGGCTGTTCAACGAGACCATCATGCAGGCCGACGAGGGCTGCGACTTCGACTTTATGCAGAGGACTGGGAAGAAGACTGAAAAGGGCTGATCACTAACTAGCGCCTAGACCGCTAAAAGCGGCGGGCGATAAAAACAGGGGGAGACGATGATTGTACGATCCATGCCAGGATTCCTACACGGCCTGGTGGCTGCGGCCGCCGTGCTGTTCGTCACGAGCGCCGGGGCACAGGAGGTGAAGCATTATCGCTTCGCCTATGACCAGCCCCGCAACACCGGCTATTCGATCGCCGGCGACCTCTTTGCCGACAAGCTCAAGGAATTGAGCAAGGGCACCATGATCATCGACCAGTATCCCGGCGCGCAGCTCGGGCAGGAGCCGCAGGTGCTTCAGCTCGTGAAGGCGGGGGACGTCGAATTCTCCATCGTCTCCTCGGCCAACACCGCGACGATCTCGCCGCAAGCCGGCGTGATGTCGCTGCACTATCTGTTCCGCGACGAACAGCATGTGATCAAAGGCCTCGCCGACCCCAAGGTGTTCGAGGCCCTCAAGGCCATGATCGATGAGACCACGCAGGGTCTGCATCTCATCGGCACGGGCTCGCAGGGCGTGCGCCACATGTACTCCAAGAAGGAGATCCACAATGTCGGCGATATCAAGGGCCTGAAGGTCCGCGTGCAGGCGACCGCGACCGAGGACACCATGTTCCCGGCCTATGGCGCCCAGACCGTGCACATGCCATTCGGCAGCGTCTACACGAGCTTGCAGACCGGCGTGGTCGATGTCGCCGAGAACAGCATCAACGTCTACCTCGTCAACAAGCATTACGAGGTCGCGCCGGTGCTGAACATCACCGAGCACGAGGCCAACAACGCGCTGGTGTTCGTGTCCGACAAGCTCTGGCAGAGCCTCTCGGCCGAGCAGAAGGGCTGGGTCCAGGCCGCGGCGAACGAGATCAGCACGAAGGAGCCGGCGAAGGCGTTCGACCTCGAGCGGGCCGCAGCCGAGAAGCTGAAGAAGATGGGCGTCAAGGTCGTCGATAACGTCGACAAGAAGAGCTTTTCGGCGATCGCCGATCCCTATCTCGACAAGCTCGCCAAGGATCTCGGCCCGCATGCCGAGAAGATCAAGGATCTGATCCGGTCGATTAAGTAGCCTCCGTCGCCTCCACGCGTCGTCCCGGCGAAAGCCGGGACCCATAACCACAGGATTGAGTTTGGCGATGACTTGGAGTCGCCAGCTCGCGCAACAACTCCCTTTGGGGATTATGGGTCCCGGCGTTCGCCGGGACGACGGAGAGGTCAATGGCCATCGCCGACAAGCTCGTACTCCAACGCCAGCGCCATCTGAAATGGCGCTGGCTCGACTGGCTCGAGCTCGCGCTCATGATCCTCTGCGGCGTGTTGTGCTTCGGCTTCTCGCTGTCGGTCACCGCCGACATCGTCACCCGCACCATCGGGCATCCCTGGCTGTGGTTGCAGGAAGTCACCTCGACGTTGTTCATCTACGCGATCTTCATCGGGACGGCGGTTGCGACCCGCCGCAACGATCACCTCTACCTCACGGCGATCTCCGAGGCGATGCACGGCACGCCCAGGATCATCGTCGAAATCATCATCCGCCTCGTCGTCCTCGGCGTCGCCTTCTGTCTGATCTGGTACGGCTACCAGAATTATCTGCGCGGCTTCGGCAGCTTCCGGCTGCCGTCGGGCACGCCGATCGCATCGCTTTACGCCATCATCCCGCTGTCCGGTATCCTGGTTGGCCTGTTCACCATCGAGCAGCTCGTCAACGGCCTTCGCAACGGCTTCGACCATCGCGAGCCGCCCGACGAGGAATCGGCGCCTGTCGTGACCGAAGCACAGGTGAGGGCGCAGCCGTGAGCGCACCCATTGTCCTGGCGTTGATGTCGATCTGCTTCCTGTCGTTCGGCTATCTCGGCGTGCCCGTGCCGTTCTCGCTGATGGCCGGAGTGTTCATCGGCGCGATCCTGTCCGACGTCTCGCTCGCCGCAATCATCCAGAAGATCTTTGACGGCGTCGATTCCGAGGCGCTGCTGGCGATCCCGTTCTTCCTGCTGGTCGGCGAGCTGATGAGCTCGGCCAATGTCGTGGTGCGAATAGCCAATCTCTCGGTGTCGCTGGTCGGGCATATCAGGGGTGGGCTGTCGCAGGTCGTCGTCGTCTTCAGCATGTTCTTCTCGGAGATGTCGGGCTCGACCACCGCCGACGTCGCGGTGATGAGCCGCGCGCTCGGCGGTCCGATGAAGCGCGAAGGCTACGAGCCTGCCTTCATCGCCGCGATCATCGCGTCTGCCTCGACCATCGCGGCGCTGGTGCCGCCGAGCATCACGGCGGTGGTCTATGGTGCCGTCGGTAACGTCTCGATCGCGGGCCTGTTCATGGCGGGCGTGGTGCCGGGTCTGATGATCGGCTTCGGGCTGATGATCTATTGCTATTTCTTCGGCCCGTCCGGCTTGCGCAAGCCGCGCGCGCCGCTACGGCAGGTGATGTTCGCGGCCGGCGACGCGGCGTTGCCGCTGATGATCCCGGTCATCCTGCTCGGCGGCATCCTGACCGGCTGGTTCACGCCGACGGAAGCCGGCGTCGTCGCCGTGGCCTGGATCATCCTGGTCGTGATCCCGGCGCTCAACCGCGGCCATTTCAGGAAGATCCCGTACGATTTCTGCCTCGCAGGCCTGATCTTCTCGCTGCCGCTGATCACGATCGGCGCGGCCAACGCCTTCGGCTGGATGCTCGCATACCTGCGCGGCGCCAGCTACATCGCCGACATGATCACCTCGATCGCCGGCAACGATCCGCATCTGATCATGCTGCTGATGGTGCTGCTGTTCACCGTGGTCGGCGATTTCATCGAGCCGGTGCCGACCATCATCATCTTCATGCCGCTGGTCAACACGCTGACGGAAGCGGGCGACATCAACGGCGTGCACATGGGCGTGGTGCTGATCGCGACCCTCGCCTTCGGCCTGATCACGCCGCCTTACGGGCTGGTGCTGCTGATGGCCTCGAAATTCGTCGGCATCAGCTTTGCGAAGGCGTTACGCGCGGCGCTGCCGATCTATGTCGTGTTCTTCGCCACGATCGCATTCGCGATCTATTTCCCGAGCGTGGTGCTCTGGCTGCCGCAGCACGTGCTGCCGGAATCGGTCGGCTGCTTCAAATCGCCGGCTGGGACAGGCTACATCTGTCCCAAGTGATCTCTTCAAGTGATCTCTTCAAGTGATCTCGTCACGTGACGATCTGCTCAATGCGCCAGCCGGCTCCGTCGCGGGCATAGCGAAACGGCGTGCCGTGGCTGTTCTTGAAGTAGCTGCCGGAGAGCGCCTTGGCCATGCCCTGCATCACCGCGTCATGGCAGACGAACAGCAGATGGTCGCCGGGATAACGGTCGAGCGACGCGGAAACGCAAGCCAGCGCGCGCTCGGTCATGGCGTCCCAGTTCTCGCCATCGGCGGGCAGGATCGACACGAGGCCGGTTGCCGAGTTGACGCCATGCTTGATCATGAGATCGCGGACGGGCAGGCCCTCGAAACTGCCGAAATCGAACTCGATGATGCCGGTGTCGATCGTGAGCGGCACCGCGATCGCGTCCGCGATGATCTCGGCCGTTCGGGCCGCACGCACCAGCGGGCTTGCGACGATGCGGCTGATGCCGGCACTGCGCAACAGGTCTGCGGCCTCATGCGCCTGGCGCAGGCCGTCCTCGTTCAGCGGGTTGTCGGTCCGGCCCTGGAACAGTCCCTGCCGGTTCCAGTCGGTCGCGCCGTGGCGCAGGCCGCAGAACGAACGCGATGGCGTCGTCGCGCTCACTTGCTCTTGCTCGTGAACTTCTTCACGGCCACACGAAACTCCTCCGTGTTCATCGCCATGATGATCTTGTGTTCCTCGGCATCGAGCTGCTGCTTCACCGGCGTGGTGGCGGCCGCATAGACCAGCGACTTGGTGCCGGCGATGGCCGCGGGCGGGTTCTGCGCCAGCCGCTCGGCGAGTTTTCGCGTAGCTGCCTTCAGCTCGGCCGCAGGAACGGTCTTGGCGACGAGGCCCCATTCGTAAGCCTGCTGCGCCGTAAAATTGTCCTCGGCGAGGAAGATCTGCAGCGCGCGGCGCGAGCCGACCGTGCCGACGATCCCGACCGTCGAGCCGCCATCGGGCGACACGCCGATCTTGGCGTAAGCGGGTGTGAACTTCGCATCATCGGCGGCGATGCAGAGGTCGGTGACGAAGGCGAGTCCCATGCCGGCGCCGGCCGCGGAGCCGTGCACACTCGACAGCGAGATCTTCGGCATGCGTCGGATGATCTCGATGAAGGAATGATAGTGCTTCAACAGCTCGCCGACGACCGGCGTCACCGTGTTGGCTTCGGCCGCAGCCCCAATCGTCTGCAGATCGCCGCCGGCGGAGAAGGCCCGGCCTTCGCCCTCCAGCACGACGACGCGGATGGCATCGTCGCCTTCGATATGGGCCGCGAGCTGTTCGAGCTTCTGCGCGATCGCAAGGTTGATCGAGTTGAAGCCGGCGGGGCGGTTGAGCGTGATGGTCGCGATTGAGCCGTCGATCCGCAGCAGCGCGGGATCGTCGGGTTGGGAGACGGGAGCTGGCATTTTGAAATCCCCGGCATGAGGTTCGTTGCTGCAACTAAATCGCAGAAGGCGAGGGGTGACAATCCCCGGTCGCCAGTGCCCCGCGGACGGGCCTTGCGTCGCGCGGAATGTTCGGCTCAAATGGGTCCGCCTTCGTTTAGGGACGGACACGAGCGCCGGCTCCTCCTAGGCTAGCCAAGCCAGATTTAGCGAGAGGAGACGACATGGGTGACGCTCGTGTCTTGCGGAAATGGGCTGTCCAATGACGGATGGACCCGTGATCATTGTCGGTGCCGGCCATGGTGGCTACCAGGTCGCAGCATCCCTGCGCCAGGCGGGCTTTTCGGACCGGATCTGCCTGATCAATGACGAAGCGCATCTGCCCTATCAACGGCCGCCGCTGTCCAAGGCCTACATCAAGGGCTCGGCCGGGCCGGAAAGCCTGATGTTCCGGCCGCAGAAATTTTATCACGACCAGGCCATCGAGCTGATCGCCGGCCGCGCCCTATCGATCGACCGCGCGGGGCGCAAGGTGCTGCTCGCGTCCGGCGAGATGCTGCCTTACGGCCATCTCGTGCTGGCGACGGGCGCGCGCAACCGGCTGCTCGATCTGCCCAATGCCAATCTGCCCGACGTGAAATATCTGCGCATCCTCGACGAAAGCGAGGCGCTGCGGACCATCATCCCGTCGAAGACGCGGGTCGTGGTGATCGGCGCCGGTTTCATCGGCCTGGAATTCGCGGCCACCGCGCGAATCAAGGGCCTCGAGGTCGACGTGCTCGAGCTCGCACCCCGCGTGATGGCGCGCGCGGTGACGGCCGAGGTCTCGGAGTATTTCCAGGCGCGGCACCGCGAGGCCGGTATCCGCATTCACCTCGGCGTGCAGGCGACCTCCATCGAGGCCGAGAACGGCAAGGTCACCGGCGTCTCCCTGAGCGACGGCCGGCATCTGCCCGCCGACCTCGTCGTGGTCGGCGTCGGCGTGCTGCCGAACATCGAGCTTGCGGCCGAGGCCGGGCTGCCGGTCGCGGCCGGCATCATCGTCGACGAATATCTCGCGACGGCTGATCCGAACATCTCCGCGATCGGGGATTGCGCGCTGTTTGCCAGCCCGCGCTTCGGCGGATCGCTGCGGCTGGAATCGGTCCAGAACGCCACCGATCACGCCCGCTGCCTGGCGGCACGGCTGACCGGCGACAAGAAGGTCTATGACGGCCATCCCTGGTTCTGGAGCGACCAGGGCGACGACAAGCTCCAGATCGCGGGCCTCACCACCGGCTACGACCGCGTCGTGCTGCGCGGCGATCCCGTTAGGAAAGCGTTCTCGGTGTTCTGCTATCACGGCGACAAGCTGCTTGGCATCGAGTCGATCAACCGCGCCGGCGATCACATGTTTGGTCGTCGCTTGCAGGCCATGGACCGCTCCATCACGCCGGAGCAGGCCGCGGACGAGAGCTTCGACCTGAAGAGCGCGCTGGCCTGAGGATTTCTCCCTCTCCCCGCTTGCGGGGAGAGGGGCGGGGTGAGGGGGACTCTCCGCGGGGACGGTTGCAATTCGACTCGCGGAGACTCCTCCTCACCCGGATTGCATCTGCGATGCAATCCGACCTCTCCCCGCAAGCGGGGCGAGGTGAAGAAAGCAGCTCCGTCTTACAGCACCGCCGCAACCTCCGCGGCCGTCGGCATCGACGGCCCGGCTCCCATGCGCTGCACGCTGATCGAGGCGGCGGCGTTGGCGAAGGCGAGGGCGGCGCGCAAAGGCTGGCCATCCGCGAGCTGCGATGCGAGCGCGCCCACGAAACAATCGCCTGCGCCTGTGGTGTCGACCGCCTTCACCACGCGGCCAGGCACCGCAAACTCCTCGCGACCTGCGAGTGCGAGCACGCCGCGCTTGCCGAGCGTGACGCAGATGGTCTGGTCCGCGCGCGCCTGAAGTTTTCGCGCCACCGCGATGATCTTTGCAGTCTCATCGTCGTCGGTGAGCTCGGTGCCTGCAAGGAAACCAAGCTCGGTCTCGTTCAGCACCAGGATGTCGACCAGCGCGAGCAGCTCGCTCGACATCTTTTGCGCCGGGGCGGGATTCAGCAATGTGGTGGCGCCCGCCGCGTGCGCGCGCTGGAAGAACGCGGCAATGGTCGGCAGCGGGATTTCGAACTGGCTGACCGCGACATCGCCCTTCGCCAGCGGCGCATCCGCGACGTCATCCGCGCCGACCAGCGCATTGCTGCCGGGAATGACGACGATGGTGTTGTCGGAGGCCGCCACCGTGATGATCGCGGTGCCGCTATGCGTGTCGGCTTCGCGGACGGAACCGAGATCGACGCCCTGTGCGCCGAGAAACGCCCGAAGCTCCGCTCCGAACGCATCCTTTCCCAGCCGCCCGATCAGCGTGGTCTTCGCGCCAAGTCGCGACGCGGCCACGGCCTGGTTCGCGCCCTTGCCGCCCGGAAAATACAGCACCTCGCGGCCGGCGACCGTCTCGCCGACCCTGGGGTGGCGATCGGCGGTCGCCACCACATCCATGTTGATGCTGCCGGCGACGAATACACGCCCCATGATAGTCCCTTACAAAATCCCTAGACCCTGACTTCGAACTCGTGCCTGACTTTGGCGATGTCCACAAGGGTCGGCAGGCCGGCTTCGTTGCCGAGCCGCTGGATCTTGAAGGTCGAGGCGGCGCGGGCAAAGTCAAAATGCTCGCGCCAGCTTTTCCCGGGGTGCGCGAGGTAAGAATAGACATAGGCGCCGTGGAAGACGTCGCCGGCACCGTTGGTGTCGATCACGCGCTCACGCGGGATCGGCATCGCCGGCATGATCTCGACTGCGCCGGTCTCGTTGTACCAGAGCAAGCCCTTCTCACCCATGGTAACGCCACCGATCTTGCAGCCGCGGCCCTTGAGGTAGTCGAGCATCTTCTCCGGCGTCAGGTCCATCTGCTCGCACAGCCGCTCGGCGACGATCGCAACGTCGATGTATTCAAGCAGCTCATGCGTGTTTGTGCGCAGGCCGCCACCATCGAGCGAAGTCAGGATGCCGGCCTCGCGGCAGACCTTTGCGTAATGAATTGCCGCATCGGGCTGATGGCCGTCGATATGCAGCGCGCGGCAGCCGCCGAGATTGAGCATCGGAAAGGGGTGGATATGCTCGTCGTCGCGGCAGCGAACGATGGCGCGCTTGCCGTCCTTCGGCATGATGAAAGAGAGCGACGACTGGTTCACCTTTCGCCCGTGCAGCGAGATCGCGTATTTCGCGCACATGTCCTGGAACATGCGCCCCAGCCAGTCATTGGCCGCGGTAGCGATCAGGTCCGGCACGATGCCGAGCTTGGCGCAGCAGAATGCGGCCGTGACCGCGTTGCCGCCGAAGGAGACTGCGTAGTCAGTTGCCACGTGCTTCTCGTCGCCGGTCGGCATGTGGTCGGTGATGAAGACGACGTCGATATAGGTCTGTCCGATAAAGAGAGCCTGCATTGGTTGTCCGTAACTGCGCTGGGTGGTCCCGGCCGGCGATCTTACTCTAGCACCGGTTCCGCGCGGAGGACGCGGAAATTATTCGCAAAACCGTCACGAGGCGCTTGAGGTCGGCGGGGTGCCGGAATACGACCATGACAGGGCAAAGCCAAGCCCGGACAAATGCCGTATTTCGGCCGGTTGTTCCAGATCCATAAAAGGGGGGAATATGATCACCGGCCTCGATCACATCGTCGCTCTGGTCCAGGATATCGGTGCTGCCAAGGCGGCCTATCAGACGCTGTTGGGGCGCGCGCCGGCCTGGCAGAATTCCGGCGAGGGCGCCGACCGCGTGCTGTTCACCCTCGAGAACATGACGATCGAGCTGATGGCTCCGAGCGGCTTCAGCGTGGCCGCGGACCGGATGCGCGCGCTGCTCGATGACCGCGAGGGTGTGCTCGCCAGCCTGTGCTTTCGTGTCGCAGACATGAGCAAGATGCACCGGCGGCTGGACCGGGTGGCGCTGAAGCCGGATCCCGTCGCCGAGGTCGAGAGCAGCGACGATGCGAGCGGTGCTGCCCTGCACTGGAAACGCACGCGGGCCGCGACCGAGCTGACGCGCGGCGTGCGCATGTTCTTCCTCGAGCTGGCCGAGGAGCGTCCGAAGTCGGTTGCTTCAGACGTCGCGCCGATCGACGGGCTCGATCATGTCGTGATCACCACCGAGGATTCCGATCGTGCCGCCGCGCTCTACGGCGCGCGGCTCGGGCTCGATCTGGCGTTGGATCGCTCGCATCACGATTGGGGCCAGCTGATGTTCTTCCGCTGCGGCGATCTCATCGTCGAGGTGGTGCGCCGCCCCGTGGCGGGCGGAGATTCCCTGCATGACCGGCTCTGGGGCCTGAGCTGGCGCGTGGCCGACATCGAGGCCACCCGCGCCCGCCTGCTCGCCGCCGGCCTCGACGTCACCGAAGTGCGAAACGGCCGCAAGCCGGGCACGCGCATCATGACGGTGCGAAACGGCACCTGCGGGATTCAGACCGTGCTGCTGGAGCGTTCGCCGAAGCCGGTGGAGTAGGCGACGCTCTCTCTCCCCAAGACTCCCGCAGGGTGGGCAAAGCGCAGCGTGCCCACGTCCCGCGAAATAGATGAAAAGACGTGGGCACGGCGCAAGTGCGCCTTTGCCCACCCTACGAGACCAAGTCCGCGGCACGAGATCGTTCTCAAATGCCCGCCCGCATGTTACATGCGTCTTGACACACCCAGCGAGCACCCGGTTTGGCGAAGACAACGGCAAAGCGAACTCTGAAATGGCAGCGCGATCCCGAAGGGATGCGGCTGCGCATTCTCGAGGCGGCCAAGCAGGAGTTTTCCGCTCACGGGCTCGCGGGCGCCCGAGTCGACCGCATCGCGGCGAATGCCGGCGCCAACAAGCGCATGCTCTACTACCACGTCGGCAACAAGGACGACCTCTATCTCGCCGTGCTCGAGGGCGCCTATGACAAGATCCGCAGCGAGGAGCGGGGCCTCGATCTCGAACATCTCGATCCGCCCGAGGCGATCAAGCGGCTGATCGAGTTCACCTGGGGTTATTTCCTGCGCAATCCCGAGTTCCTGTCGCTGCTCCAGACCGAGAACCTCGCGCGCGCAAAGCACCTCAAGCGCTCGACCAAGGTCAAGTCGATGCACTCGCCCTTCGTCGAGATGATCCGCACCGTGGTGCGGCGCGGCGTCGAGAGCGGTGATTTCCAGGTCGCGGTCGATCCGGTGCAGCTCTATATCTCGATCGCGGGCCTCTGTTTCTTCTATCTCTCGAACTCGGCGACGCTGAGCGTGATCTTCGGCCGCGACCTGCTCGCCAAGGACGCCAAGGACGAGCGGCTCGCGCACATGGTCGGTCTCGTGCTGGCCGCGCTGACGGGCCAGTCGGCCGCGTTGTTCGAGATGGCCAAGGCGCCGAAATCGCGGAGCGTGGTGGCACAGACGGTGTAGCCCCCCGTCGTCGTCCCGGCGGAAGCCGGGACCCATACCGCGTGATCTGTCGATTGCGCACGGTGCTAATCCCGAACGACCATTCTTCGCCAAACCACTCCCTGTGGCTATGGGTCCCGGCCCCCCGTGCGCAATAGCGCACTCGGCCGGGACGACACCTGAGTTCTTGGTGCGGTCCCCAATTCCCTGACGACACGGGCCCCCCGCAACCGCCGCAAAACGCCACAGGGAAACCTCTGGACAGTATTTATCCAACGGGTTAATTTCTCCCCCGAAACGAAAAAGACGACCGGGAGTGAGACGTGGCTGAGTTGAAGCCGCAGAGTGCGGTGTCCAAGATGCTGAATGCGGCCTGGGTGCGGCCGTTTCTGTTCCTGGTCTTCATCGTCGTGGCCTGGGATCTTGCGATCCGGCTGTTCAAAATCCCCGCCTATCAGATCCCGTCGCCGGCCGACGTCGTCGCGGTGCTGCGCTCGGATTGGCCCGAACTGCTGCGCCAATGCTGGCCGACGACCTATGCGACCGTCTGCGGCTTCCTGCTGTCGGCGCTGTTCGGCATCCCCGTCGCGATGTTGATTGCGGGCTCGAAGACGGTGGAAAGCTATGTCTACCCGCTGCTGGTGTTCTCCCAATCCGTGCCGAAGATCGCGATCGCGCCGCTGTTCGTGGTGTGGTTCGGCTTCGGTATCATCCCCAAGGTGATCTCGGCGTTCCTGCTCGGCTTCTTCCCGGTCGTGGTGTCGGCGGTGCAGGGCTTCAAGTCGGTCGATCCCGACATGGTCGATCTCGCCCGCGCCATGCAGGGCAGCCGTTTTCAGGTGCTTTGCGCGGTGAACCTGCCGCATGCGTTGCCGGCGATCTTCTCCGGCCTCAAGGTCTCGGTGACGCTCGCCGTGGTCGGCGCGGTCGTTGGCGAGTTCGTCGGCTCCAATTCCGGCATCGGCTATGTGATGCAGCGCTCGATCGGCACGTTCGACCTGCCGACGATGTTCGCGGCGCTCGTGATCCTCGCGCTGCTCGGCGTCATCCTGTTCTGGATCGTCGACCGGATCGAGAAGCTGGTCATTCCCTGGCACGTCAGCCAGCGCGAGGACGTGATTTTCGCATCTTAACTCAAGCAACGAACGGCCACTAACGGCCGAAACATAACGACAGGGAGAGTGACGATGAAGCGGTGGATTGGGGCTGCAGCAGTGGCGCTCATGACGTTTGCGGTTGCACCGGCGCAGGCGGCCGACAAGGTCGTGCTGATGCTGAACTGGTACGTCTACGGCGAGCACGCGCCGTTCTATTACGGCAAGGCCAAGGGCATTTACGCGGCCGAGGGCATCGATCTCGAGATCCAGGAAGGCCGCGGTTCGGCCGCCACCACGCAGGCGGTTGCCGCCAAGACCGCCGATTTCGGCTATGTCGACGTTCCCACCATGATGCGCGCCGCGATCAAGGGCGCACCGGTGATCGCGACCGGCGTGCTGCTGCAGACCTCGCCGATGTCTGCGATGGGCTTCGTCGACAAGAACATCAGGAAGCCCGAGGACATCAAGGGCAAGACGGTGGCGATCACGCCGGCCGATTCCATGACCCAGATCTGGCCGCTGTTCCTGAAGAAGACCGGCCTGAAGGAGAGCGATTTCACCACCGTTGCCGGTGATGGCCAGACCAAGCTCAACGCCGTCATCAACGGCCAGGCTGATCTCTTGCTCGGCTACGTCATGGACCAGTCGATGAAGATCAAGGACGCCACCGGCAAGGACGTGTTCCCGATCAAGTTCGCCGACTACGGCATCGACATGGTCTCGTCAGGCATCATCGCCAACTCCGACTATGTGAAGGCCAACGCCGATCTCGTCCGCCGCTTCATGTCGGCGACGACGAAGGCTGTCGAAGCCGCCGAGAAGGAGCCGAAGGCGGCCGCGCAGTCGATCCTCGATGCCAATCCCAAGGGCGGCAAGATCGACACGCTGACGCAGGGATTCGAGCTGACCATTCCGCTGTACCGGACCGCCGAGACCAAGAGCAAGCGGCCGTTCCAGGTCACCGACCAGAACATGACCGATAGCGTCAACCTGATGGTCGAATATGGCGGGCTCGACGCCAAGGCCAAGGAGAACCCGAAGGCCTTCTACACCAACGATTACCTGCCGAAGAGCGGCACGTGAAGCAAGCCGCGATCGTGAGTGAAGCCGTGCAACCGGCCGCGCATCTGAGACTGGTGAGCGACCGGGCGGCCGGCGATGCGTCGGGCATCACACTGTCCGGCGTGTCGAAGACCTATCGGACGCGCGACGGCGATGTGCCGTCGCTGCGTCCGCTCGACTTCCACATCAATGACGGCGAGTTTTTTGTCGTGGTCGGCCCAAGCGGCTGCGGCAAGTCCACGCTGCTCAAGCTGATCTCGGGTCTGCTGCCGCCGACCACGGGCGAAGTGTTGGTCGAAGGCGAGAAGGTGACCAAGCCGCACGGCAATGTCGGCATCGTCTTCCAGAACGCACTGCTCCTGCCCTGGCGCAACATCCTCTCCAACGTGATGCTGCCGATCGACATGAAGCGGCTGCCGCGGGATGAATACCTCGTCCGCGCCAAGGCCCTGCTCAAACTGGTGGGCTTCGAAGGGTTCGAGAAGAAGCTGCCCTGGCAGCTCTCCGGCGGCATGCAGCAGCGGGCCTCGATCTGCCGCGCGCTGGTGCACGACCCGAAGATCATGCTGATGGACGAGCCGTTCGGTGCGCTCGACGCACTAACGCGCGAGCGCATGAATGTCGAGCTGATGCGGATCCAGCGCGAGACCAAGAAGACCGTGCTGCTGATCACGCATTCGATTCCCGAGGCCGTGTTCCTCGCCGACCGCGTGCTAGTCATGACCGAGCGGCCCGGCGCAATCGCTGCGATCTACGACGTGCCGCTGCCGCGCCCGCGCTCGCTCGATGTGATGGCCGACCCTGTCTTCACCGAGCTGGTGCAGCGCATCCGCAAGCATTTCTTCTCGCAAGGTACGCTGGATTAAACCATGGCGCCGCGCCTGAAGCTGCGAGATATCGCCTTCTTCGAACGCCCCGTGCATTTCGCGCGGCCGTTCCGCTTTGGCGCGATCACGATCAACGCGACGCCGCAACTGTTCGTGCGGGTCGAGATCGAGGTCGAGGGCAGGGGCGTTGCGGTCGGCGCCAGCGCGGAATTGCTGGTGCCGAAATGGTTCGACAAGCGATCGGAGCTGTCGCCGGCGCAGACGGTGGACGACCTGCGCAGAGCCTTGGAGATCGCGCGCGGTCTTTATCTGGCGCGAACCGGATTCCAGACGGCATTCGATCTGCATGCCTCCTGCATCGGTGCGCAGATCGCGACCTGTGCGAAGAAGAACATTCCAGCGCTGGCGGCGGCCTATGGCCCGGCTGAGATCGACAAGGCGATCCTCGATGCCCTGCTCCGCGGCGTCGAGACCAGCTTCTTCGAGGGCATGGCCGGCAATATTGCGGGCATCGATGCGCGGCTCTCGCCCGACCTGAAGGACGCGGACCTCACGACGTTTCTCGCCAGCCGCAAGCCCCTGCCGCGTGTCGCCGTCAGGCATACCGTCGGCCTCGACGATCAAGTCGAAGGCGAGGGCGGCGTTGCCGATACGCGCGAAAACGCCGGCGCGAATTACTTCAAGCTGAAACTATCGGGCGATCCCATGGCCGATGCCGCGCGCCTGGCGCGCATCGGCAAGGAGCTCGACACGCTCGGTCGTGACTACAAGGTGACGCTCGATGCCAACGAGCAATATGCAGATATCGCCGCGCTGCAGGCGCTGATCGGTCGGCTCGATCGCGAGCCCGCGCTGCGGTCGATCGCATCATGTCTGCTCTATGTCGAGCAGCCCATGCCGCGCGACATCACCCGGCAATCGCCGCTCGGCTCGCTGGCGGCGCGCGGCTTCATCATCGACGAGGCCGACGATTCCTACGACGCATTCCCCGCGGCGCGGGCGCTCGGCTATCACGGCATTTCCTCGAAATCCTGCAAGGGGCTCTACAAGTCCATCGTCAACGCAACGCGCGCGGCGAAATGGAGCGCGGAGGGCGAGAAATTCTTCGTCACCGGCGAGGATCTCACCTGCCAGGCAGGCCTTGCCGTGCAGCAGGATCTCGCGCTCGGCGCCTTCATCGGCGTCGCCCACGCCGAACGCAACGGCCACCACTATGTCGACGGCTTTGGCGACACCCCGACCACTGAAGCGCAGGCCTTCGCCGCCGCGCATCCCGATCTCTATGCCGATGCCGGGCAGGGAATCCGGCTTTCCATTCACAACGGCGATCTCCTGACGGGATCGCTCAACACAGTGGGCTTTGCGACGTCGGTCCATCCGGACTGGTCGGCGCTCCGCCCGCTCGAACAGCCAAAATCACTTCAGGAGCAAACGGCATGACCACGCAACGCCTCGGCCTCATCATGAACGGCGTCACCGGCCGCATGGGGCTCAACCAGCATCTGATCCGCTCGATCGTGGCGATCCGCGACCAGGGCGGCGTCCGCCTGAAGAATGGCGACCGCATCATGCCCGACCCGATCCTGGTCGGCCGCAGCGCCGAGAAGGTCGAGGCGCTCGCCAAGCGCTACAACATCACGCGCTGGACCACCGACCTCGATGCCGCGCTCGCCGACAAGAACGACACCATGTTCTTCGACGCGGCGACCACGCAGGCGCGGCCCGGCCTTCTCACCCAGGCCATCAATGCCGGCAAGCACGTCTATTGCGAGAAGCCGATCGCGACCAACTTTGAAGAGGCGCTCGAAGTCGTCAAGCTCGCCAATGCCAAGGGCGTCAAGCACGGCACGGTGCAGGACAAGCTGTTCTTGCCCGGCCTGAAAAAGATCGCCTTCCTGCGCGATAGCGGCTTCTTCGGCCGCATCCTCTCGGTGCGCGGCGAGTTCGGCTATTGGGTGTTCGAAGGCGGCTGGCAGGAGGCACAGCGGCCGTCGTGGAACTATCGCGACGAAGACGGCGGCGGCATCATTCTCGACATGGTCTGCCACTGGCGTTACGTGCTCGACAACCTCTTCGGCAATGTCCAGAGCGTGGTCTGCATCGGCAACACCGACATCCCCGAGCGTTACGACGAGCAGGGCAAGAAGTACAAGGCGACCGCGGATGATTCCGCCTACGCGACCTTCCAGCTCGAGGGCGGCGTCATCGCTCACATCAATATGTCCTGGGTTACGCGCGTCTATCGCGACGACCTCGTCACCTTCCAGGTCGACGGCACGCACGGCTCGGCGGTCGCGGGCCTCACCGACTGCATGATCCAGGCGCGCCAGGCGACGCCCCGTCCGGTCTGGAATCCCGACGAGAAGCGCCTGCACGATTTCTACGGCGACTGGCAGAAGCTGCCCGACAACGTCACCTACGACAACGGCTTCAAGGAGCAGTGGGAGATGTTCATCCGTCATGTCTACGAGGATGCGCCCTACAAGTTCACACTGCTCGAAGGCGTCAAGGGCGTGCAGCTCGCCGAATGCGCGTTGAAGAGCTGGAAGGAGCGGCGCTGGATCGACGTCGCCCCGATCAAGGCCTGAGGAGGGACAAGATGAACAAGCCCGTCCTGCCAATGTCGTCCCTGTCGCTCAAGCTGCCGAAGGCCGATCGCTCGATCGAGACCTACCGGCTCGCGGCCTCGCGCACGTTTCCCGCCAAGCTCGAGGGACCACTGAACCGCATCGCCTTCTCGGCGGTGCATACGGTCGCCGATCCCTTCGCGGACAACGACCCCTGGCTGTCGGCGGCCGTCGACTGGGACAAGACCATCGCCTTTCGCGAACACATCTGGGATCTCGGCCTTGGTGTCGCCGAAGCCATGGACACCGCGCAGCGCGGCATGGGGCTGGACTGGCCGACGTCGCTGGAGCTGATCACGCGTTCGGTGGCGGCTGCCAAGCGGCGCAATGCGCTGGTGTTCTCCGGCGCCGGCACCGATCACCTCGCGGTGGAGGACGCCAAACATCTGGATGACGTGATCCGCGCCTATGAGGAGCAGATCTCGGCGATCGAGAAGGTCGGCGGCCGCATCATCCTGATGGCCTCGCGCGCGTTGGCAAAACTTGGCCAGGGCGCCGACGATTACGCCAAGGTCTATAACCGCGTGCTGTCGCAGGTCCGCGAGCCCGTCATCATCCACTGGCTCGGCGACATGTTCGATCCGGCGCTGACGGGATATTGGGGCACCAAGGATCTCGACAAGGCGATGAACACGGCTGTGGCCATCATCAACAACAACGCGGCCAAGGTCGACGGCGTCAAGGTTTCGCTGCTCGACAAGCAGCGCGAGATCGATGTGCGCCGTCGTCTGGACAAGCGCATCAAGATGTACACCGGCGACGATTTCAACTACGCGGAGTTGATCGCCGGCGACGAAAAGGGCTTCTCACACGCGCTGCTCGGCATCTTCGATGCCATCGCGCCGGCGGCTTCCTACGCGCTGTCGCGGCTTGCGGCGGGCGACGATGCCGGTTTCCACGATGTGTTGGGCCCGACGGTGCCGCTGTCGCGCCACATCTTCAAGGCGCCGACGCGCTTCTACAAGACGGGCGTCGTCTTCATGGCGTATCTCAACGGTCATCAGGATCATTTCACCATGGTCGGCGGTCAGGAGAGCACGCGCTCGATGCTGCATCTGGCCGAGTTGTTCCGGCTCGCCGATCAGGCCGGCCTGCTCGCCAATCCGGAATTGGCGGCGCAACGGATGAAGACGGTGCTCGCCTCGCACGGACTGGAAGACTGATGCGCGATTTCTCGTCCGACCATCGTTGGCTGTCGTTGAACACGGCGACGGTCCGCAAGCAGGGTGACCTCGTTCAGATCATCGATGCCTGTGCGAAGCATGGCATCCGTGCCATCGATCCCTGGCGCGATCAGGTTGCGACCGTCGGCCTCGATCGTGCCGTACGCGCCGTGCGCGACGCCGGTCTCGATCTCTCGGGCTATTGCCGCGGCGGCATGTTTACCTCCGACGCATCGCGCCGAGGCGAAGTGCGTGACGACAACCGCCGCTGCGTCGACGAAGCCAAGGCGCTGGGTGCGCCCTGCATCGTCCTTGTCGTCGGCGGCCTGCCGCAATATTCGCGGCCGGGCAGCGAGGCGTCGAAGGATATCGCGGGCGCGCGCGGGCAGGTCGAGGAAGCCCTGGCCGAGATGCTCGACTACGCCAGGCAGGCAAACCTTCCGCTGGCGATCGAACCCCTGCATCCGGCATATGCTGCTGACCGCGCCTGTGTGAACACCACCAAGCAGGCGCTCGACCTGTGCGATCGTCTCGATCCGGCCCGCAGCGGCATGCTCGGCGTCGCGCTCGACGTCTATCACATCTGGTGGGACCCGGAATTGATGGATCAGATCGCGCGCGCAGGCAAAGACCGGTTGCTGGCGTTCCACGTCTGCGACTGGCTGGTGCCGACCAGGGACATCCTCAACGACCGCGGCATGATGGGCGACGGCGTCATCGACATCAAGTCCGCGCGCGCGGCCGTCGAGGCGCAAGGTTTTGCCGGCTATTCGGAGATCGAGATCTTCTCCAACGACTGGTGGAGCAAGCCGATGGACGAGGTGCTGCGCACCTGCATCGAGCGGCATAAGACGGTGGTGTAGCTCCCACCAACGTTGCCTCACGAGCTCGCGAGTTGTGGCAGCGTGTCGAAGCGCGCCTTCGGAGCGCTGCTCGGCGTGGCATAGAGGTCGTCCAGGGCAGGTTCGGCCAACCCGACGGTTGTGATGGACCTGATGCTCTACTCCCGCTTTTGGCGGCGGAGCGGACATGGTCGGACTGTTGCCGCTCGACCCGGTCCCGAATGCCCGAGGCAGATGTTGGCATTTCTGCAGGGTAATGCCGGCTTTTTTGGCAGGGGACGGACGCAAAATCTGGTTTGAGGACCACCTCGTCGTTCGGCCCTGCATGTCGCAAGACACTGGCCGGACAACGAGTTGCAAGCCGTCGGCTCAATGATGGTCGCGCGGGTCAACCAAATGTTGTAGGGTTCAGAGATCGCGCGTCACTGCTCGGAAGGTGTCCGGGTACTTGTTCCTTTAAAATGACAAGGTGCGCATGAGTCAGGCCGAGCAAGCGACAGAGGCGCCGTCCATCGCAACGTCGATGATTACGAGGCGGCTTGCGGCCATCGCCTTTGCCGATGTCGCCGGCTTTTCCCGGCTCATGGGTCTGAAGGACGTCGACACCGTCATGCGCTGGAAGGCGTTGCGGACCGAGATCATGGAGCCTCACATGGCTCGCCATGGTGGGCGGATCGCCGAGATCGCGGGCGACGCCGTGCTGGTCGAATTCCCGAGCGTCGTGAACGCGGTGCGTTGGGCGACCGACGTTCAGCGTGTTCAGGAGCGCGCTGTCGGCGACAAGGATCCGTTCGCGCTGCATCTTCGCATTGGCATCAATGTCGACGATATCATCGACGAAGATGGAATCTTGCAGGGCGATGGTGTCAACGTTGCGTCTCGTATCCACCAGGCCGCTCAGCCCGGCCAGATCGTCGTCACGGCGGCCGTCCGCGACTACGTCATGAATCGATTACCACTGACGTTTCATCACCTCGGCGCGCCTGTGATGAAAAATATCATGCGAACCGTTCACGTCTATTCCGTCGAGTGGACCGAGGGAGACGGAGACCGCCAGATCGCGCAGCCATACCTGCAATGGGCGTCGCGGCCGACGCTCGCCGTGCTGCCGTTCCGGACGATCGGCGGGACCGACGACGACAGCTATTATGGTGAGGGGATCACGGACTCGATCATTACCGGCCTCTCCAGAAATCGATCACTCTACGTCATCGCGCGCAATTCGACCCTTCGTTATAGCGCCGGCGGAAAAGACCTGCGACAGATTGCCACTGAGCTCGATGTTCGTTACCTGCTGGACGGCAGCGTGCAACGCCAGGGCACGCGACTGAGAATCAACACGGAGTTGACCGACATTTTGGGGAATGTCTCGATCTGGGCCCAAAGGTACGAGGGGTCTACCGACGATCTGTTTGAATTTCAGGATCGAATTGCCTCGAGCATGTTGTCCTCGATTGAGCCGCGCGTGCGTGCAGTCGAGATGGCTCGCGTCGCTGACCGTCCGACCGAGAGTCTGGATGCATTCCATTGCGTCCTCCGCGCGATGTCGCTTCTGTATCTCCTGACCGAAGAAAGCCACCGGGAAGCGGGTCAACTCCTGGAACGGGCGATCGAGCTCGATCCGTCCTATGCTCAGGCCCATGCCTACCTTGCGTGGTGGCTGAACTTCCAGCTTGGCGAAGGTTGGTCGCTGGATCCGGACCGCGACCGGGCGCGCGCCCTCATCGTGTCGCGGCGCGCCATCGAACTCGATCCCGAAGATCCGTTTGCGCTGGCCGTGGCCGGGCACATCCTCTCCTTCCTGGGAAAATCACCAGGAGAAGCGATGGAGCTGTTTGGGCGGGCGCTGGCCCTCAACGAGAACCTGGCGTTCGCCTGGGGGTTGAGCGCCCTGACGCTCGCCTATTTGGGGCGGCCCGACGAGGCGCTGGAGCGATTACAGAACGTGTGGCGTCTTAGTCCCTTTGATCCCTTGAACTTTTATTTTTGGATCGTGGCGGGAATTGCCGAGTTCGTCGCTGGGCGATACGATGAAGCGATCGTTTACCTGAACAGGTCACGGCGGGCTAGTCTGCTTTTTCGTCCGTGTATACGAACGCTGGCCGCCGCGCTTGCCCTTTCGGGTGATGAAGCTGGAGCTGAATTGGCAGCTCGACAGCTTCTCGAAATTGAACCGTCGTTTAGAGTCTCGACTTTCGTGTCCTGGTATCCGCTGCGTAAGGATGATCTGGATCGTTTAGCGAAGGGATTGCGCGCCGCGGGGTTGCCGGAATAGCCGCATGTAAATTTTTGGCGTCAGGGAGGCTTGTCATGGGAGCTGGAGCTGGTGCAGGAGCGGGGGCAGGTGCTGGAGCGGGCGCAGGTGCTGGAGCGGGCGCAGGTGCCGGAGCGGGCGCAGGTGCCGGAGCGGGCGCGGGTGCCGGAGCGGGCGCGGGTGCCGGAGCGGGCGCGGGTGCCGGAGCGGGCGCAGGTGCTGGAGCAGGTGCAGGTGCCGGAGCGGGCGCCGGTGCAGGAGCAGGTGCGGGCGCAGGAGCCGATGCGGGGCCCGGCACGGGGCGCAGTTTTTATGCGACCCCCTCGGACCTGGGCTTTCGACCTTGGGCACTCGACTTCACTCCAGATGACGCCGGGTATCCGCCGTATCCGTGGGCGGAAATCGTAAATCCCTATCAGGTCGACGCAAGCGGACAGGATGCGTTCCTCGAATGGACGACCGATGATTGGGACCCGGCATTGCGGTTCTGGACGCTTCCATTCGACCGTCATCTCACGCAATGGCTGCAGGCAGTCGATCCCTCTCGACCATCAATCATGGTGGCGCGGGAATTCGGCGGCCAGAAGAAGCAATGGCAATTCGGTCGGGCTAAGCTGCTGGCGATGAGCTGGCTGGAGCGCCTCGATCTGGCGTGGCAACCCGACCCCCAGCGGAATCCTCAAAATCCCGATCACTACACCGGCGCCACAGATCTCGATTGGACCAACGCGAAAGACGACGCCTTCAAATCGATCCTCGGCGAAATCGAAGAACTGCAAATGTTGATGCAGGACGATCGCGATCGCTACATGGCCGAAATCATCGAGCAGGCGGATGGCAGTGGCGGCTATATTACTGCCTTCATCGATACGAGTGAAGCACGGCGCCCGTGGACTATGGAGCTCATCAACTGCGGGTACGCCATCGGCAACGTCGCATATTTTTTTTACAAGCAGCAGTTCAGGCGCGTTCGCCCATCGACGTTGTGCCCGGGTCTGGCGCCTCCGTTCGGTCCTCCCGCTCATCCGTCATTTACCAGCGGGCATTCCTTCATCGGTCATTTCATCGCGCTTCTGCTCCTCGAGATACCGGCGCTTCGCCAGCGCTACGGCATGTTCGCCGCTCCATACAACGGAATGCCGGGAAAGCTGGGAACGGCAGTCGACCCCAATCCGGCCGTGATGATTTCGCTCGCCAACCCCGCCGTCGCCACCTTGAGTGCGTTGACCGCGCACGGGCTGAGCGCCGGAGATCCGGTCCAGTTTCAGCAGGTGTCTCCTGCGCTGGGGGTGACGATTTCGCAAGCCAACCCCGGAGTTGTTAAGGTAAGCGTGTTGAATGCGCACGGGCTCAGCGCCGGAGACCGGGTCCAGTTTCAGCAGATCCAAGGTGCGCCTGCGCTGCCGGCGCACATCGGACCACCACCTGACACCTATTACGTGCTACCCGCCAACTTGACGGCCAACAGCTTTGAAGTTGCCGCCACCCTCGGCGGCAACCCGATTGACACGACCCCCATGGGTGGGGGAACGCCGCCACCTGTGCCGGCCGTGCTTCTGCGAAACCCGCCGCCGGCGCCGATCATCGTGGACACAACCTATTTCGTACTGGAGGCCGGCTTGACCGCCAACAGCTTTGGAATTGGCGATGCCGCCGGCTTCCCGATTAACACCACCGCGGGTGGGGGGGCGCCGCCGGCTTTGCCGGCCTTACTTCTGGCAAATCCCTTGATGGGGCGGGGCGAACTCACATCGCCGCTGCTTTGGCTTGCCGGGCGTATCGCCAAGAACCGCGAACGTCTTGGCGTCCACTATGCTTCCGACTCGGCTGGAAGTCGTCACCTTGCAGCCGGTATTTGGCGAGCGCTGCTTCACGACAGCACGCCGAGCCGCATCTATTGTCCAACGCTCCGTTCGGTGCTCGCCCACGCAACCGCCGAATGGCCGACCAAATGGCCCTGACCGGGCCTTGTACGTGACCTGACAACGAAGCGCACGCCAGACCATCGGGCTTGCCGCTGGAGCATGATCCGGAAAAGTGCGAAGCGGTTTTCCGGAAAGATTATGCGCAGACAACAACCTGAAGCGCGATGACGATTCATCCGAATCTCATCGCGCCTTAGGGGCTGCCAACCACGATAAGACCAAGGTTGTTGTCATTGGGTACGAGGTCAATGAGTTCCGTGGGCAATTCGCTGCACGGCAACGACGTTGTTAGATCCGTGTTGGCGGCATCGTCCCCGCAGGTTGCGATAGCCAGCACGAGATAGCGGGTGCCGGATGGCGGTGGGTTGAACGTGAAATCAAATTCGACAGGCGGCGCATCTGGGCCAATGGTTTGACCGGAGGAGCCTGGTGACGGGTCGCACGGTGTCCATGTCGTTGACACTGGTGATGTCCATTTCGGCGGATCACTGCCACCGGGCCATGCCTGCCACCAAACGGTGACTACAACATTCGTTGCCTGTTGACCGCCGCGGTTTCCGACCTTCACGGAGATATTGCCCCCCGAGACAACGATCGCGCTTTGGTGGGCCTGCCACAAGGGCGGAGCATCTGAACCGGACTGTTGGGGATTCCAATCGAGCGAGACCGGATTGTAACTGCCCGGGCCATACGCGATAGCGCCGTACGGCGAAACTTCCGAAAGTGGTCGCCGGTCCAGGATGTAGATGTCGACCGGCGGTGGAAGGCCTGGGGCGTTGGTGATCGTTCCGGCAACGGCATACAGGCCCTGGACTTCGAACGCCCAGCGAATGACCTTGTGCACACAGCCGCCGATCCTGTGGAACGGGAACGATTGGATGCTGTACGACGGGGGTGGAGGAAAGGTCACCGTAACGTTGACGTCCCAGAGAATGGTGCCGATGTCGGCGTCGATCAGCGCCGAGACGAGCTGATCCGGCTCGTTGGTCAACACGGTGGTCGATGTCGGCAGAAGCTGAATCCCCCTCATGATGAGGTAGACGGAATAGTGCGAAGCCGACTCGCGGGCGGATCGGTCAGGCTGGTCTTGCAGGCCCACCAGCTTCGTGTCGCCGCCAATAGCGCGGTACAGCCGGAACAGTGATGACGAGAGGATCTGTTCGGTCCAGTAACCCTTGCGGCGGGGCGGCGTTGAATCGGGCACCTGGGACATCGCATAGTGCAACGTGCCGCCCCAGCTCCATCCATGCGACACGCATCGGTCATGGCGACGCGGCGTAAACACCCACGGGAATGTCGCGCCGCGCCAATTGCCGTCTCCCGCCAACTGCGATTGCGGGTCCGAGACGATCGCTGCGAGCGCGTCTCCGGCGCTGTGTGCGAAACGGAATTCCAGCTCACCGACCGAGCACATCAAAAGCACGTGCCCGATCTCGTGCCAGATCCAGCGCGCGTCGGCCGCGATGCCGAGAGGCTCCGCTTGTGAGCGGTTGGTTCCGTCCCACGGCTTGCGTGCACGGGTTGAAAGGTCGGCCAGCGCCAAATGCAGTTGCAGGATCGGACGATCGCTTAGCTTGGTCTGTGCCACGTAGTCGACCGGCCAGCCCTCCGGAAGAACACGCGCATTGACGGTCTGGCCGTCCTTGCCGGGGCCTGGCCTCACCCCGGAGCGATAAAAGACCTTGAGCGGCAGTCTGGCGATCCGAAAGTACGAAACCGCATCAATTCCATACGCCTCGAGCCGATGAAAGAATTGCCTGACATTGTTGTAGGCGCTGATTGCCGAGAAGTCGTTCGATCGAACGAGAGGTATCGTCAACGTGTCGGGCAGATTGACTGTCTTCGGATCTCCTGGGTTGGGGTAATGCGGCGGGGGATAGGGATAGGGAGGGGGAGGGCCGTCGGCGAGAACAAATCCGGGGCAAACCAGCACCTCCTCTTCGATGGATCCGGCTGATTGGTAAGTCAACGGATCCGCCTGATGCGCGGTGATTTGTTCATTGTCGCGATAATACTCGAGTGCTTCTTCGCTGCGTGTCGGACGCCGTTTGCGAAGATCGGTCGGCGGCTTCTGCGACGCGGGATCAATCGGAAATACCCACGCGTATCCAGGTGTCACCGCATCGGCGACGAGCTCAACCCTGCTGACAAGAGCGCCAGCCTCCGTCGGCGTCCCCGAGAACACGAGCGAATACGGTGTAGCTCTGGTTCGGCCGCTCTCCGTCCCGGGCTTGCTCGCGGCTTGCCACTGGACACGCGGTGATTTTCCGTCGGGTGTGGTGGCGATCCGGGCGCCGCGAATGGAGACGGATTGATTTTTCAAGCCAAGCTGACTCGACATCTGGGTCTTGACCCGAGAAAGCCTGTCCACTTGGAAGATCGGTGCGAACGCGTTGTTCTTGTCCTTCTCGTCCTCCCCTAACAAACTGAACACTGCCGCGGTGCTGTAAAGGCCGAACGGAAGTGACGCGGTCATCCCGGTGATGCGTACTTCGTATCCTCCGTTCTTCGGCCGCACGTGCGCAACCACGCGGATGCCGAACCCGGAGCCCAGGAAATGGCCGGGCGGTGGACTGTCGGGGGCGGCATCGACGTTCGGGTCGGGAATCCACTCGGAAGCCACCAGGATCACGGTCTGATCGAAAACTTCGCCCGTCGGCGACTTACGCTCAACTCGGAACGACACGAACGGGTTGCCGGCATCGCTGTCGGCATCGTCGTCGTGCGGATTCGCGGGAGGCCAGCCAAGGAGCATCCACCGGATCAAACCCGAAAAGTCACGCTTGAATAAGTCTCTCGAGTCGGTTCGGAGCACGTGCGGCAGCTTAATGGGCGGATCGATATCGAGTTTCGCTACCTTTTCGAGATAGTCATTTCCCACGCCCTGCATATAGTGATCATTAATTGCGGGGACGGTACGGAGAAACGGAGCCGTTGGATGACGCAACAAAATCGAGGTCGGTGCGTTGGCCGCGTCGCCCCAGCGCTCGTTCCAGAGCGCATATTTGCTGGGATTCCACTCCGCTGAATCGCGCGGGCGAGCAACTTCATCTGCCATCTGCCACCCCTCCTGCTTGAGGCTTCCGCCACCCTGTGACGGACCTCAATGGTGTACGGAACGTGTGCCTGGCGTCGTTGTCGATGAATTCTACTCCATGCCGGCATCTCGCGATAGCCAATCCGTTCCAGCTGGTATGGCCTCATAACGGTGGCGGCGTGTTGCAACCTGCGAGCTGAACGGCCGGCCGAATGAGGCGCGATCGCGTGCTCGAGCGTCGGCAAGCCAGCACCAATCAAGCTCGGTTTATGAGCCCGTAGGGTGGGTTGAGCGCTTGCTAAACCCATCGTTTTGATAACCAGTGCAGTGTCCAGCCCCTCTTGTTCGTCCCGATTGCAAAGATGAAGTTTGATTTGTTTCGCTTCCGCTCTAGCCATCGTACGAGCTCGACGTCCATCCCATCTGGTGGGACGCGGAGCTTCCGTTTTTCGCGTCGCCCCAATCACGTGCGTCACGCCCGCTGATCGCCATGAAAATCGCGTCTGGCAGCGCGCTGGTTGGGGTACCCCCAATGACGAGGTGGACAGCCATCGGCTTTCCGGCAGAATGTCATCATCCCGATGCCGCAGCCTCGCCACAGTCAGTGCAAGATCGGATGCGGTCATCAGTGGCATCAACGATCAGCAGGCACGGCGGATGTACCTATGCCCGATGATCTTGAATGGCCCCGACGTGCAATCGTCGGGGCCATTGCCGTAATCAGCGTGGCAAAGCTGGCGACTTTTACCAAAGGCCCCGGCGTGGTCCAGCGCTCCCTCAAGAGAAATCCTGCGTCAGGATCGCGGCGAACTGCTCGAGTGCCCAGTCAGTGGCGGCGTGCGCGGCCGGCCTCGGGATGCAGTTCGACCGCCAGCATGGCCATCTGAATTGACTTTTCTTTCAGCGGCAGAACGGACGTCGGTCGGACTTGCCGCTGGCTCGACCCGCTCACGCGGATGGCAAAAGGTAACGGCTCCTGCCTCAAATCCCGTTACGGAGCGGGGGCGTCGCCTGCATGCATGACCTGCAACGGCGCGATTGTCCCGCCGATGGTTCGGCGGACGCCGTGGTTGCGCCGTTTTCCGCCTGCTCATTGCGCTTGCCGCGCCTTGGCTCATACTGACGTGTTGCCAACAGGACCACCCGTCATGTCGACTGCCGCCTTGAGCCCCCTGGACGAGACGATCACGATCGCTGACCTCACGCGCGACCCCTATCCGATCTACAAGCGCCTGAGGCGCGAAGCGCCCGTATTGCGCGTCAGATCCGTGGGCCGCACGTTTCTCACCAAGGCCGCCGACACCAAGTTCGTGAAGGACAACGCGGCGTTGTTCAGCTCCGACGATCCGAACACACCCATGAAGCGCGCCTTTCTCGCGCATACGCTGATGCGCAAGGACCACGACGAGCACCGGGCCGAACGCATGGCGATGATGCCGGCCCTCATGCCGAAGACGATCGAGTCCGTATGGGGCCCGCTGTATGCGAAACTGGCGGTGGCGTATCTCGATCGGCTGCCGCGCGGCGAGGTTGTCGATCTCTTTCCTGCCCTCGCGGGACCGCTTGCCGCGCGGATACTGGCGCACGCGATCGGCGTTCCGGACGCGAGTGATGAGGAGATGCAGCGGTGGTCGCAGACGTTGATCGACGGTGCCGGCAATTTCGGCTGGACGCCAGGGCCTTTCCAAGCGACCGACATCGCCAACGGGGAAATGGACAAATGTATCCGCGCCAACGTCGAACGCGTGCGGGCCGAGCCGGACTCCTCGGCACTCTCCTTCATGGTGAACGCGAAGAATCCTATTTTGGAAAGCCAGATGATCGCCAATGTGAAGATCGCGATCGGCGGCGGCATCAACGAGCCGCGCGACGCCCTGCTGACGATCCTCTACGGCCTGCTCACGAATCCCGATCAGCTCGATTCAGTGCGCGCAGACGGCAAATGGCGCGCCGCCTTCGAGGAAGGGGTCCGGTGGGTGGCGCCGATCCAGGCGAGTTCACGGCTTGTCATGGAGGACACGGAGTTGCGCGGCTGCTTCATCCCGAAGGGCGACACGGTGATGACGATCCAGGCCTCAGCCAACCGAGACGAGGACGTCTTCGAAGATGGCGAGAACTACAACGCGCTTCGCGAGCCCAATCCTCACCAGGCCTTCGGTAATGGCCCGCATCATTGCGCGGGTGCGCATCTGTCGCGGCGAACTGTCGGCGAGATACTGCTGCCGATGCTGTTCGAGCGCTTCCCAAATATGACCTTACCTGATCCCGCGAGCGTGCGCTGGCACGGATTCGGTTTCCGCGGCCCGCTCAATCTGCCGCTGCTGCTGCAATAGGATCGGCGCGAGGGGCGACCTCCTCAAACCGCACGTGCGATTTCGCTTCTTGGCCCTCAGCGTCTGTTGGCGCATTGCAGCCGCATGTCCGGATCTGGGGGTAGATCGGAAGTCCCGAACTCTGGGGCGGACCGACGCGATTGACCCAGAACGAACCTCGCGCCGCTTTGGCTTAGGTGCGGACTTCAAGAATTTTGCACCAGAATTGCGGTCGAACAATTCCAGCAGGTTGCGCAGCGGCTTAGTTTGTTGGCGGGTTGCGTCGCCGCATCAATGCGTTACCACGATGAAATCCGTGTCTTTTCCGGTCTCATGGCTAAATCCGTTGTCGGAAATAATCAATGAAGAGGCCGGCGTCAAAAGTTGAGAGATCCTCTCAACCGTATCCTGAGGTATTTCGATGCGGTTGAGGACAGCGTTGGCCTGATCGGGCGACGGTACCGATAGGGCGGTTTGCTTCACGGGCGTCTCGCGCCTCTTCGTGGCACCCTCGATGCGAGGAAATTCGTCCGGAATCGACACGACGGTCCAGCGAATAGCCGTTCCCTCGTTCTGGAATTCCATTGCGGTAAACACGTGTGTTCCCAGCGGCTCCTCCGGATTTTCGATCTTGACCGGGACATCAAACAACGGCGTGAAGCCCTGACGCACGAACAGCTTGCTCAACTTACGACTGACGAAGATGGAGATTGGGACGATCTTTTTGGGCGCGCTTGCAGCGGGAACCGAGCCCGGCACCTGGAGGCTGGCGGCTTCCGGAGTCTCAGCGTTTGACACCGGGGATCCCTGCGTTGCTGCGGCTGTACCGATGCTCTTGGTTGCGACGGTGGCAGTCTGGAATTCCGACGAAGCGGACGCGGCTTTCGGTTGAAAAAGATGCGGATTGGTTATCTCGACCGGCGGCTGGACATCATCGTGCGCAATGATCACGCGCGTGCCGCGCTTCGTGAGATGCCAGAGTCGAACGGCAAAATCATTTTTCAAACGGATGCAGCCGTGTGAGGCTGGATGCCCAGGCACGACACCGGCGTGCAACGCTATCCCTGACCAGGTGATGCGTTGCATGTAGGGCATGGGGGCGGCGCTATAAATATTTGAACGGTGCCATCGTTCTTTGCTGATAACGCTGAACACGCCGAGGGGCGTAGGATGCCCCTCCATTCCCGTGGACACCGAAGAGCGTGCAATCAGGGCGCCGTTGTCAAAAAGCGAGACTCGTTGGTCTGCTATTGAGATGATGATCTGGAGCGGGCCCTTCGGAAGGGGCTCGGGCGCGGTTTCAGAGTTTGTCTGCCGGTGGTGGTGCTTGTGTTTGTGGGGAGCGTATTGACCCGGCCAGAACGTGTGTTGGGGTCCAAACAGAAATTGAGCGTGTGCGATCCCCGCAGGGAGCATGAAAATGGCGAATACAGCCGTTGTTATCGCGCGCTGCATTGCTAGTAATCCCCTAGCGAACTTCGTCCGGTCCCATAGGCGCGGATCCATCGTTTCCAAACGATGCGCGAAGCCGACGCCTGTTGCGTCATCCCGACCAGCGCGCCAAGCCTCTGCTTCAAATCTGGTCGCAGTGGGTCGAAAATTGGACCGTACTCACAATTGCGGTGGGAGTTGCCGTTGTAACGGGCGCAATCGCTTGTCATCGACGCGTTGCAATCGAGCAACATGTTTTGAAGAAATTGACGAGCGGCCGTTTGCGCCATTGCGCGACCCACATTGATCCCAAGAATAAGCCTCTTCGCATGCTTGGCTTTTCTACACGGCTCCGGCGGAGCCCATAGAGGCGACGGCATCATGAACCCGTGGCGACTTGCGATAGTGGCGCCAACGATTTGCGGAACGGTCGTTCTCGCGGGGTGGATCGTTGGCTGGTTGGCCGGCTTCGGTTCGGCCGGCACCGAGAACGCCCACGCAGTGTCAATCGAGGACCGCGCAGCATCTCTCTCCGTCACCGCTAGGCTCGCGGATGAACTGCAGGCGATCGCAATGGCCGACGCCGTTGTCGCTGACACCGTTTTCGCGAACGCCCCTGTCGCTAGCGTCGAAGTGGCGACGGCCGCCGAACCCGCGGCAGGGACGACCACCGACACGACGGCGGCATCGGATAAGCCGGAATCGATCGTCGCGTTGCCCGGTCCGTCGCAGATGCTGTTGGCCGATTTATCGCCTGTGCAGGAATCGGTGGACTTGGGCCACCGTGCTGTCGACCAACCGGCGCCGACAACGTGCGGTGCATCCGGCGGTTCCTCCAACTCGGGGCCGCAGGATTTCCGGTATCTCATTTGTTATGTCTGGTCCGAACTGCCGCCTGCCGAGAAGCCGGCTGCGATCGTCTTGCGTTCGTTCAAGGACATCCCGGTCGGAACGCCGGTGGAGGAGATCAAGCGCGCGTCCGACGCTTTCGGTCTGGATTTCACTTTCATGAAGGCGGTGGCTAAGGTCGAGTCCGGTTTCAACCCCAAGCAACGCACCGGGTCGTATATCGGGCTGTTCCAGCTGAGCAAATACGAGTTCGGCAAATTCGGCTCCGGGGACATTCTCAATCCCCGCGATAATGCCGTTGCGGCCGCCTACAAGGTCATCACCGAGGGCATTCTGTTTCAGTGGGTGACGCACAGGGAGCCGGACTTGAACGATCTCTACCTGATCCATCAGCAGGGCTGGGAGGGCGCCGCGGAACACCTCAGCCAACCCAATCGCATCGCCTGGAAATCGATGTGCGCCACCAGCGAAGGCAGGGAGAAGGGCGAAAAATGGTGCAGGCGCGCGATCTGGGGCAATACGCTTCCGGCCGTCAAAGAGGCGTGGAAATCGGTGGAGAAGCTGACGTCGGAGGCGTTCGTCGGAATGTGGCGCGAGCGGGTTGCTCATCTCTATTCGAAATACATGACCACCGCCACCGCCGATGCCGAGCGGGCGCACCAGTAAATTTCCGTTGAGTGGTTGGCAGGAGTTGCAGCAGCCGCGGGCCGAGCGGGGCCTCACCGCCGCTGGTCGCGCGGATGCACGTTACGTCGTCAACGACGCGCTCCGGTCGTTCCTGCTGCGCGCTAGACTAGCGAGGTGATCGATCAGGTGGCGATGTCTGTTTGTGGCCCATCGCGTCGTTTCGCTGCGGTGCGGAATTCGATTCGCTACCAAGCCCTGACGGACATTGGGCAAGCCTGATTAATGGTTCGCCGTTGGTCGCAGCCGGGATTGCGATCTTCCGGAGCAGGCAACCTCACGACAAATCCTGTGTCAGGGTCGTGGCGAACTGCTCCAGCGCCCAGTCGACCTGGTCGCTGGTGATCACCAGCGGCGGGGCGATGCGGATCGTGTGCTCGTGGGTATCCTTGGCGAGAATGCCCTTGCCCTGGAGCGCAAGTCTCGGCCCGGTAGGAAGCTAAGCTATTAATGATGCTTAGGCCTGTAGCTTTTCCGCGTCGCGATACGATACTGCAGGGCAGGCCGGTCGTTGCAGCATTGGCCAATCTTCGCTTCAATCGTCTCTCACATTCCACGGGCGGCATAGCCAGAAACAAGTCATAGAGGATCCATGCCATCAATCGTCATTGCCCAGGGCGGCGGCCCCACCGCCGTGATCAACCAGACCCTGTGTGGCGCCATCCTTGCCGCGCGCAGGCATGATCCGTCGTTGCGCATTCTGGGCGCGCGCTATGGTGTGCGAGGCCTCACGGCGGGGAACGTCGTCGACCTGACCACCATGCCCGAGGCCGAACTCCGCCGCCTCGGCAACACGCCCAATTCGGCTCTCGGATCGACTCGCGACAAACCAGATTCCGGCGCATGCTCTGATATCCTCGCGGCCCTGGACCGGCTAGTCGCCCGCGCCTTTGTCTATATTGGCGGCAACGACACCGCCGGAACGCTCGAACTGCTGCGGCAGCAGTCAAGTGGCCCCTGCCATTTCGTGCATGCCCCCAAGACCATCGATAACGACCTGATGGAGAACGATCACGTCCCCGGCTTCATCTCGGCAGCCGCCTTTGTCGCCAATGCCCTTGTCAGCATGGATCTCGATTTTCGCGCCTTGCCCGGCATCTATGTGGCCATCGTCATGGGCCGCCATGCCGGTTTCCTCTCCGCCGCGGCCACAGGCTGGCAGCAATCGCCCGACGATGCTCCGCATCTGATCTACACGCCGGAAAAGCCGTTCTCGGTGGTTCAGTTCCTCGACGACGTCGATGCGGTTTACACGCGGCTGGGCCGTTGTATCGTCTCGATGTCCGAGGGAGTGCAGGACGAAGCCGGCCGGCCTCTCGCCGGGGCGCTGGCGGGCGCGGCCGTCGAGCGCGACGCCCATGGCAATCTGCAATTGACGGGCGGTGATCTCGGCATCGAGATCCAAAAAGCACTGAAATCGCGTTTTCCCAAGGCAAGAGCGCGTGTCGACACGCTGGGCTATCTGCCACGCGCATATATCGGCGTAATCGACGAAACCGACCGCAAAGAGGCTTTCGACGCTGGCGCATTTGCCGCGCAAAGCGCCTTAACCGGCAGCGGCTCGGTGGTGCTGCATTATGACGGCGAGCGTATCGAACCTCTGCTCGTGCCGCTCGATCGCGTGGCTGGCAAAACACGCCATATGCCCGACGATTTCCTTTTCGGCAGCAATACCGTTTCGGAAGAAGGACGGCGCTATTTTCGGCGGCTTCTACCCAAGCGGCCCGATATCTTCCTGCCGTTCGTGTGAAATGGGCGGAGAGACCATTCTCAACGTGAGGCTCTTAGCCCGCAGGATGGGTTGAGCTGTTGCGAAACCCATCGCGCAGACAACCAACGCAGTGTCTAGTCCCTCTTGTTCGACCAACTGCTAGGATGAAGTTTGATGGGTTTCGCAAGAGCTCAACTCATCCTACGAGCTGCTGCCGATGCTGTTCGAGCGCTTCCCAGGCATGACCTTAACTGATCCCGCGAGCGTGCGCTGGCACGGATTCGGTTTCCGCGGGCCGCTCAATCTGCCGCTTCTGCTGCAATAGGATCGGCGCGAGGGAGAGGCGGTTTTTGGTGACCAATAGTTCGCCGTTGACCGTGGCCGGCGTTGCGATCTTCCGACGCAGGCCTCCTCACGACAAATCCTGGGTCAGGATCGCGGCGAACTGCTCGAGCGCCCAGTCGACCTGGTCGCCGGTGATCACCAGCGGCGGAGCGATGCGGATCGTGTGCTCATGGGTGTCCTTGGCGAGAATGCCCTTGCCCTGGAGTGCCTCGCAGTAGCGGCGTGCGTGGCCGGCCTCGGGATGCAGCTCGACGGCCAGCATCAGGCCGCGCCCGCGCACGTCGCGGATCGTGTTGGCACGAATGTCCTTCAAGCCTTGCAGAAAGCGCGCGCCCTGCGCGGCCGCGTTCTCGATCATGCCTTCCTCCACCAGCACGCGCATCGCCGCGCGCGCCACTGCGCAGGCAAGCGGGTTGCCGCCGAAGGTCGAGCCATGCTGCCCGGGTCGCAATGTCCCGAGCACGTCGTTGTTCGAGAGCACGGCCGACACCGGATAGAAGCCGCCGGACAGGGCCTTGCCGAGCAGGGTCACGTCCGCCTCGATGCCCTCGTGCTGCTCGGCGAGCAGCTTGCCGGTGCGGCCAAGCCCGGTCTGGATTTCGTCGAGCACCAGCATGACGTTGTTGGCGGTGCAGAGCTCCCGGACCGCTTTGAAATAGCCGGCCGGGGGAATGATGACACCGGCTTCGCCCTGGATCGGCTCGACCAGAAAGGCGACGGTGTTCGGCGTGATCGCCGCGTCCAGCGCCGCGGCGTCACCGAACGGGATGATCTTGAAGCCCGGCGCGAACGGCCCAAAGTGTCCGCGTGTCTCGGCGTCCGTCGAGAAGCCGACGATGCCCAGTGTGCGTCCGTGGAAATTGTCGGCGCAGACGATGATCTCGGCCTGGCCGTCAGCCACGCCTTTCACCTCATAGCCCCATTTGCGCACTGACTTGATGGCGCTTTCAACCGCCTCGGCGCCGCTGTTCATCGGCAGCACCTTGTGGGAGCCGGTCAGCGCCGCGATCTCTTCGTAGAACAAGGCGAGCTGGTCGTTGTGGAAGGCGCGCGAGGTCAGCGTCAGCCGGCCTGCCTGTTCCACCATCGCCGCCAGGATCTTGGGGTGGCAGTGGCCCTGGCTGACCGCGGAATAGGCGGAGAGGCAATCGAGATAACGGTTGCCTTCGATGTCCCAGACCCAGACACCTTCGCCGCGCGTCAGGACGACCCCGATCGGCTGGTAATTTTGGGCACCAAACCGTGCTTCGGTTGCGAGGAGATCAATGACCGACGAGCTCATTTTTCGTCACTCCCATTGGGCCGCCCGGGATGTGCGCGATGCTGCCGATTTGCTCCGGCGTGTCAAATGGTTCTGCGTATCCACCTTGCATTTTCAGCTGCGCGGCCGGCTACTGTGCATGGGGTTGTTTCGACTTTTGGGGTCGGCCGAGGCTAGTCAGGAGTCCTGCCTGCGGTGCTCGATCTCCAGCGTGACCAGGCGCGCCAACAATGTCGCCGGAAACAGCTGGCCAAAGATGGCTTCCATGTTGCACAGGCTGCGCGCAACCGGATGCAGCGGGGCGACGTCGCCGTATCCGGTCGTGGTCATCGTCGCGAAGCTGAAATAGATGACGTCGCTTGCGAGCCTCGGACTGTCTTGCACCTTCATGCTCACAAAGGCGTCCTGATCGAGCGAGCCGATGAAGGTGTAGAATGCGGCGAAGATCACGGCGACCGCCAGATACAGCAGCACGGCGCCGATCACGCGATGATAGGTCACGCGGCCCGGCGCGAAGGTCTGGCGCGCCACCGCCCAGGCCATGGTCGTTCCCACGATGAGCCACGAACCGGCAAACAGATTGAGGTCGAGAATGGATGGCGATCTGATCCGGAGGATCGCACCGACCGTGATCATGACGAGCGCGATCAGCATCGCGACAACAGCGACCGGACTGCCTGATATCACGAAGATGCCGCAGACCAGCAGCAACGCCAGCACAAGCTCCGACACCTGGAATGCAAAAAGTCCCAGCGCCTGCAACGGCGAGATCACGAACATCATGATCGCCAGCAGGACTGTCAGGACGGTGAGGGCCGGATCGGCCCAGCGTTCGCGCAATTGGTCGATGTTCATGACGCCTCAGCCGATCGAGCAGGGGACGCTCAGGAAGCCGCGGAACCGGACGCGGCCGCCACGCACGGGCTGGCCGCTCACGGCATAGTCCGGGAAGCGTGCCAGGAAACGCGAGATCGCAATCGCGCCTTCGAGCCGCGCCAGCGCCATGCCGGCGCATTGATGCGCGCCGGTGGCAAACGCAAGGTGCCGGTTCGGCGTTCGCGCAACGTCGAAGCGTTCAGGATCGGGAAACTGCGCGGGGTCGCGATTGGCTGCGCCGATGCAGAGCGTCACCGACGTGCCGGCCTCGAGCAGCACGCCGCCGAGCTCGATCCGCTCGGTCGTCATGCGGTTGCCGAGCTGGTTCGAGCTTTCGTAGCGCAGGATCTCCTCGACGCCGGTCTTGATGAGATCCGGATTGTCGATCAGCCGCTGCTTCTGCTCCGGATTCCGATGCAGCGCGACGAGGCCGTTGCCGATCAGATTGGTGGTCGTCTCGTGGCCGGCATTGAGCAGGAAGATGCAATTGTGCAGCAGCTCCTTCTCGGTCAACCGTTCACCGTTGTCTTCTCCCTGGATCAGGCGCGTCAGCACGTCGCGGTCGGGGTTGCCCGGTGTCTCGCGCCGGCGTGCAACCAGCGTCTCGAGATAGGCAAGGAAATCCGTCACCGCCTTGTTGCCGCGCGCGGCGACCTCAGTGGATACGACCGGCTCCAGCGCGCCCAGGATCGCCAGCGACCAGTCGCGCAGCGGCGCACGTTCGTCATGGGGGACGTCGAGCAGATTGCCGATCACCTCGATCGGGATCGAAGCGGCAAAATCCTCGATCAGCTCGCAATCGCCCTTGTCGGCGATGGCGTCGAGCAGGCCGTCGACCAGCCTGACGATATCGCCCTCCATGCCCGCGATCGCGCGCGGCGACAGCGCGCCCATGATCAGGCGCCGCACGCGGGTGTGTGCAGGAGGATCGTTGAAGACGAGGCTCGTGGTGTGGTGCTCGTAGAGCGGCGTGTCGCCATATTTCGGCGCGAACTCGCGCTTTTTGTCCGAGCTGAACGATTTGGTGTTCTTGTAGGTGGTGACGAGGTCGTCGTAACGGGTGAGGAACACGGTGCCGCTCGGCAGACGCTTGACCGGCTCGTTCTCCCGCAGTGCACGATAAGTCGGGTAGGGATCGTCGTAGAATTCACTCGTCAGCTTCGCCAGATCGAAATTGGCCGCCAATTCTTTCGCATCTGCGTTCATGCGCCATACTCACCGGTTGAGACCGATATGCCGTTTTCGCTCTTTCGAGCTTTGCCGGTCACCGTCTACAGTCGTGCCGTGATTTGCAAGCCGACCGGACAGGAAAATGCACGCCCGCGCTGACGCTTCCGACACGGCCCCGAACTGGCCGGACGATATCTTCGCGACCTTGCAACGCTTCGACGTGCGGCAGGTGCCTTACGTGCCCGATGCCGGTCATTCGAAGCTGATCCAGCGCGTGCTGGGGTCCTCCACGATGCGCGGCATTCCGCTGACGACGGAGGAGGAGGGCGTCGCGCTGCTCGCCGGCGCCTGGACCGGCGGCCAACGCGGTGTGCTGCTGATGCAGTCGAGCGGCGTCGGCAATTGCATCAACATGCTGTCGCTGATCCCGATCCTGCGCTTTCCGTTCCTCACCCTCGTGACCATGCGCGGCGAATGGGGCGAGTTCAATCCGTGGCAGGTGCCGATGGGGTCGACCACGCAGGGCGTGTTCGAACTGTCCGGCATCAAGGTGCTGCGCGCCTCGAACGCAGCCGAGGTGCCGGCGGTGTTGGAAGCAGCCGCAGCGCAAGCCTACAACGCGCTGACGCCCACCGCCGTCCTCTTGTCTCAGCGCCTGATCGGCGCCAAGGTTTTCACCAAATGAGCAAGGCCAATCTCCTCGACCGCCGCCAGGTCGTCGCCGCGCTGCTCGCAAACCGCAAGGACGTCGTCGCGATCGGCGGCCTCGGCGCCTCCACCAACGACATCACCGCGGCCGGCGACCACGCCCGCAACTTTTATTTGTGGGGAGGCATGGGTGGCGCCGCCATGATTGGGCTTGGCCTCGCCCTGGCGCAGCCAAAATTGCCGGTGCTGGTCATCACCGGCGATGGCGAGATGCTGATGGGGATGGGCAGCCTTGCCACCATCGGGCTGCAGAAGCCGTCCAACCTCTCGATCGCAGTTCTCGATAACGAGGCCTATGGCGAGACCGGCGGCCAGACCAGCCACACCTCGGCAGCCGCCGATCTCGTCGGTGTCGCCAGGGCCTGCGGCATCGCCGACAGCGGGGCAATCTCGACCATGGCCGAGGTCGAAAGCTTCGCCAAAGCCATCCACGACCTTTCGGCCGGGCCTCGCTTTGCCAATGTGAAGATCGACAGCGCCAGCGTCGAGCGCATCCTGCCGAGCCGGGACGGAACCTACATCGTCAACCGGATCCGCGGCGACCTCGGGTTCCAGCCGATCTGACGCCAATCCGGATTTGCGGACGGCATTCGCTCCCGCGGGCGGTAACCTGTGACCAATTTCCAACAGATTCTCACGCACTTAGGTTGCGTCGCAGCAATTTGCTTGACTTTGGCGTGGGTGAGTGCTTACTCACTAACATGAGCTCATTGCGTATGACGAGCGACCTGAGGCGTCAATTGATCCTCGGAGCCGCGAAACGCTGCTTTGCCCGACACGGCTATAACGGGACCACGACGAAGAGCGTGGCGGCCGCTGCTGCCATTTCCGAGGCGCTGCTGTTCAAGCACTTCCCGTCCAAGGCGGCACTCTATGCCGAAATCCTCAGCGACGAGTGCGAGGCGGACCCGGCGCTGACCGAACTCCTCGAGCGGGAGCCGTCGACGGCCACCCTGGTCGAACTGATCCGTGGCATGGTTCAGCACTTCCTGCAGATCGCCGACGGCCCCGACCAGGAGGAGGCCCAACGCTTGCGACTGATGGCCACCAGTCATCTGGATGACGGCGAATTCGCGCGTTTGCTATATGCCAAGATCGAGACGCTGATCGGAGCCGTCTTCGTCGCCTCGCTCGAACGCGCGGTCGCCGCCGGCGATGCGCGGGCTTGTGGCAATGAACCGCTCAACCTGTTCTGGTTTGCGCATCACACGGTGATGACCGCTGCGCTGACCAGGCTGCCGTCCGTGCCTTGTCTCGCTTATGGCAGGGCCAACGAGTTGGAGCGGCAGCTCTGTGAGTTTCTCCTGAGAGGCATCGGACTTAACGACGCCGCAATTGCTTCGCATCTGGGCCGCGATCAGGCCACGGGTGCCGGCAAGACGGCGATTGCAGAAAGCGCATGACAATGAACATCGTAGCCGAAAACAAGATTTCGGGCGAACCGATCGACAGCAAGGCTCCCAAGCGCCCGGTCCGGCCGGTGCTCTGGTTCATCATCATCGGCACGCTCCTCGGCGCGCTGGTCGGTGGCCTCGTCTGGTTCAATTATTTCCGTGGCCAGATGATCAAGCAGTTCTTCGCCAACAACAAGCCGCCGCCGACCGCAGTCAGCGCGGCGGAAGCGAAGTCGGAGGTGGTGCCGAACCTGCTGACCGCAGTCGGCAGCCTCGTTGCCGTGCATCAGGTCGACGTCAGCGCCGACGTCAACGGTCGCGTCACCGAGATCAAGTTCGAGCCGGGTGCCCATGTCGAAGCCGGCATGCCGCTGGTGCAGCTGTTCGACGCGCCGGACCAGGGCGACCTCGCCAACTTCAAGGCGCAGGCGACCGTCGCGCAGCTGTCGCTCGATCGCGCCAAGCAGCTGGCCTCGCGCCAGTTTGGTCCGCAGGCGACGGTCGACCAGGCACAAGCATCTTATGACCAGGCGCTGGCAGGCATCGCCAAGACCGAAGCGCTGATCTCGCAGAAGCTGGTGCGCGCACCGTTCTCCGGCGATCTCGGTGTCCGCAAGGTCGAGGTCGGACAATATCTCACGGCAGGCACGGCGATCGTCTCGCTGACCGATCTGTCGGAGCTGTGGGCGAACTTCACGGTGACGGAAAAGGACTCCGCCAACCTCAAGGTCGGACAAGTGGTCCGGTTGAAGGTCGACGCCTATCCGGGCCGTACCTTCGACGGCAAGATCACCACGATCGAGCCGCAGATCGCGACCGACACGCGCAACATCCGCGTGCAGGCAACCATCGCCAATCCGGAGAAGATCCTGAAGCCGGGCATGTTCGTGAGCACCACGGTGGTGCTGCCGGAGAAGCCGGCCGTGATCACCGTTCCGGAAACGGCCGTTGACTACACGCTGTATGGCGACTCCGTATTCGTGATCACCGAGAAGAAGGAAGAGGACGGCAAGACCAGCCTGAGCGCGGTGCGCACGTTCGTTCAGACTGGCAACCGGGTGAACGGTCGCGTCGAAATCATCAAGGGCGTCAAGCCTGGCGACAAGGTCGTCGCCGTCGGTCAGCTCAAGCTGCAATCGGGTGCTGCCGTTGCGATTTCGACCGACCCGTCTCCGCAGATCCCGGCGCAACCGCCGCGCTACTGACAATACACTCGCGTGATCCGGCCTGGCCGGATCACGTTTCTTGAGACTTAGAAATCGAGATCGCCGCGATGGCCTTTACTGATATTTTCATCAAGCGCCCGGTTCTGTCGGTCGTCGTCAGCCTGCTGATCCTGCTGATCGGTCTGCGCGCGGCGATGGTGCTGCCGATCCGGCAGTATCCGAAGCTTTCGAACACGGTCATCAACATCACGACCGTTTATCCCGGCGCGTCCGCGGACCTGATCCAGGGCTTCATCACGACGCCGATCGAGCAGGCGGTCGCCTCGGCTGAAGGCGTTGATTACATGACCTCGTCCTCGGTGCTCGGCACCTCGACGATTCAGGTCTACATCAAGCTGAACTTCGATCCGAACCAGGCGCTCACCGAGGTGCTCGCGAAGACGAACTCGGTCAAGTACCTGATCCCGAAGGAATCGAACGACCCAATCGTCACCAAGACAACCGGCCAGACCACGGCCGTGATGTATCTTGGCTTCTCCTCCGAGGAGCTATCGGGCTCGGCCATCTCCGATTATCTGACGCGCGTGGTGCAGCCGGTGCTGTCGACCGTCGATGGCGTGGCCTCGGCCGACATTCTGGGTGGCCAGACCTTTGCCATGCGGCTGTGGCTTGACCCCGTGAAGATGGCCGGCCGCAACGTATCGCCGGGCGATGTCGCGACCGCGATCACGGCCAATAACTTCCAGTCGGCGGCGGGACAGACCAAGGGCTATCTCATCGTTTCCAACATCTCGACGAACACCAGCCTGACCGACGTCAACCAGTTCAGGAAGATGATCGTCAAGGCCAAGGACGGTGGCTTCGTCCGGATGGAGGATATCGCCACGGTCGAACTCGCGGCGCAGAGCACCGACGCGAGCGTCGCCTTCAATGGCGAGCATGCGATCTTCATCGGCGTGAACGCGACGCCGCAAGGCAATCCGCTGACGCTGGTCAAGGGCGTGCGCGCGCTGTTCCCGGAGCTCGAGCGCAATCTGCCGCCCTCGATGAAGATGAAGGTCGCCTACGACTCGACCAAGTTCATCCAATCGTCGATCGACGAGGTGGAGAAGACGCTCGGCGAAGCGATCATCATCGTGATCGTGGTGATCTTCCTGTTCCTGGCGTCGTTCCGCTCCGTCATCATTCCGGTCGTCACCATCCCGCTGTCCATGATCGGCGTCTGCACGCTGATGTTGGCGCTGGGCTTCAGCTTCAACCTGCTGACCCTGCTCGCGATGGTGCTTGCGATCGGCCTTGTGGTCGACGACGCCATCGTGGTGGTGGAGAACATCCATCGCCATCTGGAGGAGGGCAAGACGCCTGTCCAGGCTTCGCTCGAAGGTGCGCGCGAAATCGTCGGCCCCGTCGTCTCGATGACCATCACGCTCGCGGCGGTGTATGCCCCGATCGGCTTCCTCGGTGGCCTCACCGGTTCGCTGTTCCGCGAATTCGCCTTCACGCTCGCCGGCTCGGTGATCGTGTCGGGCGTGATCGCGCTGACGCTGTCGCCGATGATGTGCTCGGTGCTGCTCAAGAACACCGAGGAGGGCCGTTTCGCCAAGCTCGTCAACAAGGTGTTCGGCGCGCTGACGCGCTGGTACGGCCGCAGGCTCGACCGCTCGCTCGACTACAAGGCGATCACCGGCCTGTTCGCGATCACGATCCTCGGGCTCGTCGGCTTCCTCTATATGCACACCTCGAAGGAGCTGGCGCCCGAGGAAGATCAGGGCATCGTGTTCGCGGTGACCAAGGCGCCGAAATACGCCAACATCGACTATGTCGATTTCTACGGCGACAAGCTCGACAAGGAGTTCCAGAAATTCCCCGAGACTGATCTGCGTTTCGTGCTGAACGGCATCAACGGTCCGCAGGGCGGGATCGCCGGCATGCTCCTGAAGCCGTGGGACGAGCGCAAGCGTTCGTCTATCGCGCTGAAGCCGCTGGTGCAGGCCGAGCTCTCCAAGATCGAGGGCGTGCAGGCCTTCGCGTTCAACCTGCCGCCGCTGCCGGGTGGTCCGGGCGGTCTGCCGGTGCAGATGGTCATCAACTCCACCGCGGGCTACCAGACCGTCTTTGAGCAGATGGAGAAGCTGAAGGACGCTGCCCGCAAGAGCGGCATGTTCATCGTCTCCGACAGCGACCTCGCCTACAACCAGCCGAACGTGGAGGTCACGATCGACCGCACCAAGGCGCAGGATCTCGGCGTCAACATGCAGAACCTCGGCTCTACGCTCGCGGTTCTGCTCGGCGGCAACTACATCAACCGCTTCAATCTCGAGGGCCGGTCCTATCAGGTGATCCCGCAGGTGCCGCGTAGCGATCGCCTCTCGCCGGAATCGCTCGGCGGCTACTATGTGACCACCACCACCGGACAGCAGCTTCCGCTGTCCACCGTGGTTTCGATCAAGACCAAGACCGACCCGAACTCGCTGACGCACTACAATCAGCTCAACTCGGCGACGTTCTCGGCTGTGCCGATGCCCGGCGTGACCGTCGGCGCTGCGGTCGACTTCCTCGAGGGCGAGGCCAAGAAGCTGCCGCAGGGCTTCAGCCACGATTATCTCGCGGATAGCCGGCAGTATGTTCAGGAGGGCAATCAGCTCGCGATCACCTTCGGTTTCGCGCTGGTCATCATCTTCCTGGTGCTGGCCGCGCAGTTCGAGAGCTTGCGTGATCCGCTGGTGATCATGATCTCGGTGCCGATGGCGATCGTGGGAGCGCTGATCCCGCTGTTCTTCGGTGTGGCGACTATGAACATCTATACCCAGGTCGGCCTGCTCACCCTGGTTGGCCTGATCACCAAGCACGGCATCCTGATGGTGGAGTTCGCCAACGAGCTCCAGGTCAACGAGCGGCTCGACCGCCGCTCGGCCATCGAAATGTCGGCCCGTATCCGCCTGCGGCCGATCCTGATGACGACGGCCGCGATGGTCACGGGCCTGATCCCGCTGCTGACGGCAACCGGCGCCGGCGCGGCCAGCCGCTTCTCGATCGGCCTCGTGGTCGTCGCGGGCATGTCGATCGGCACGCTGTTCACCCTGTTCGTGCTGCCGGCGGTCTACGTCGTGCTGGCGACCGACCATCGCGCTGCGGCCGATTCCGAGCGTAACAAGCAGGTCAATGAACTCGACGTCGGGGCCAAGGCGCTGCGGCCGACCTGACCCAAGCCCGATTTGCGTGCGAAGCGGCAACAGCCATCGCTGTTGCCGCTTTTTTTTGTCGCGCGATATCCGGTAATATGATGGCTGGAGCGCCCGGAGTGGGCGTCTGGGCAGGTCGTCGGATGAAAAGACGCGAATTTCTGGCGGTGCTCGGCGGGACGGCACTTGCGCGGTCGGGCATGGCACTGGCGGATACGCCGGGCCGCATTTTTCGCCTTGGCACGGTGACGCCGATCGCGCCGGTTACGGCGGAGAGCCGGGGCGGCAAGATCCTGATCAAGGTGCTCGAGGAGCGCGGGTTCAAGCTCGGTCAGAATTTGACCTTTGAAGCGCGGGGCGCGCTTGGCGACGTCACGATGCTGCCCGCGCTGATCGCAGAGCTGCAGGCCAAGAACGTCGATGTCATCGTGATCATCGGCTACCCGACGGCAATGGCCGCCAAAGCGGCCGGCATCGCGACGGTCGCGGCCAGTGGCGTCGGTGATCCCGTCGAGACCAGGCTGATCGAGAGCCTCGCGCATCCGGGCGGCAAGATCACCGGCATTTCGGACGTCGCGGCGACACTCGGCGCCAAGCGGCTGTCGTTGCTCAAGGAGGTGTCGCCGAAGCTGACCAAGGTCGCGATGCTCTGGAACAAGGACGACCTCGGCATGACCATGCGCTATCAGGCGTCCGCGAAAGCGGCCCAGGCACTTGGGCTAACCGTGCAAGCGCTCGGCGTGCGCGAGCCCGACGATTTCGACGAAGCCTTTTCGGCGATGAACAGCGATCCGCCCGATGGCATTCTGATGGTGGCGGACGCGCTGACCATTCTCAATCGCGAGCGCGTGTTCGAGTTCGCCGCCGTCCGGAAGCTGCCGGCGATCTACGAATTCGACGAATTCGCCCGCGACGGTGGTCTGATGTCCTATGGTGCGGATTCGTCGGAATCTTTCGAGCGCGCGGCCGCGCTGGTCGCTCGGATTTTCAACGGGGCAAATCCCGGCGACCTGCCGTTCGAGCTGCCGACCCGCTATCCCCTGGTGCTCAATCTCAAGACGGCGAGGGCGACCGGACTTGAAATTCCCCCGACCATGCTGGCACTTGCCGATGAGGTGATCGAGTAACCTTGTGCGCTGCAGCGAGAGACAAGGTCCGGCCTTCTTGCTAGGCTTGGGGCAATGAGCATTTCGGTCCATCCCGATACCCCACAAACCAGGCCGCTGCCGCGCGCGGCTGCGGACGGCGTCGCCTCCGGCGAGGCGGGACGGGGGATCAGGACCCGGCTGTTCACCAAATATGTCGCGTTGTTTGTGGTCGTGGTCGCCGTCGCCCTGCTGGCCAATGGCCTGTTCGAGGTCTTCTTCTATTATCGGGAGCACAAGGCCTCGCTGATCCGGGTCCAGCACGAGCAGGCCGAGGCGGCAGCCGCCAAGATCAGCCAGTTCGTCAAGGAGATCGAGAGCCAGCTCGGCTGGACCACGCAACTGCCATGGTCGGCGGGCTCGATCGAGCCGCGCCGGTTCGACGCGCTGCGGCTGCTGCGTCAGGTGCCGGCGATCACCGAACTCGCCCAGGTCGACGCGTCCGGCAGGGAGCGGTTGCGGGTTTCGCGGCTGGCGATGGACGCGATCGACAGCGGCATCGACCTGTCGAACGACCCGAAGTTCACCGAAGCCGTCGCACACAAGGTCTATTACGGGCCGGTCTATTTCCGCCGGGAGTCAGAGCCCTACATGACGCTGGCGCAGGCCGGTGCCCGCAAGGATGCGGGCGTCAGCATTGCAGAGGTCAATCTCAAGCTGATCTGGGATGTCGTGTCCCAGATCAAGGTCGGCGAGCACGGACATGCCTATGTGGTCGGCCCGGAGGGGCGACTGATCGCGCATCCCGATATCAGCCTCGTTCTGCGCAACACCGACCTGTCGGGGCTGGCGCAGGTGCGCGCTGCGCTCGCCGGCGGCGGCGTCATGCCGGACGCCTTGCAGGAAGCGACCAACATCCAGGGGCAGAAGGTTCTGACGGCGTCAGCGCCGATCGCCCCGCTCGGCTGGACCATGTTCGTCGAGCTGCCGGTCGAGGAAGCCTATGCGACGCTCTATGCCTCGCTGGAACGGCTGGCAATCGTGCTGCTCGCGGCCTCGATCTTCGCGGTGCTCGCTGGAATATTCCTCGCGCGCCGCATGGTCGGGCCGATCCAGGCGCTGCGCAGCGGCGCCGAACGGATCGGCGGCGGCGACTTCGCCCAGCGGATCTCGATCAAGACCGGCGACGAGCTCGAGGAACTCGCCGACCAGTTCAATCACATGGGCGAACGGTTGCAGGAATCCTATGCGGATTTGGAAAAGAAGGTCGAGGTCCGAACGGCTGAATTGAGGGAGTCGCTGGAGCAGCAGACGGCGACTTCGGAAGTCCTGCAGGTGATCAGTTCGTCTCCCGGCGAACTCGGGCCGGTGTTCGACAAATTGCTCGAGAATGCCACGCGCGTCTGTGGCGCGAGTTTCGGGATCATGAATCTGTGGGACGGCGAAGGCTTCACCATCGCGGCTGACTACAACGTGCCGCCTGCGTTCGCCGCTTCGCGACGGGATGTGGCGATCCGTCCTCATCCGGAGAGTGCGCTCGCGACCGTTGTCAGGACACATCAGGTCGTCCACGTTCACGATGTCCAAAGCACGCCTGCCTATATTGCCGGAGGACCCAGCATCCGCGGAATCTCCGATGTGGCCGGTGCCCGCACGATCGTCGTCGTGCCGATGCTGAAGGAGAGCGAGCTGATCGGCACAATCGCGGTCTATCGCAAGGAAGTCCGTCCGTTCACCGACAAGCAGATCTCCGTCGTCGAGAATTTCACGAAGCAAGCCGTCATCGCCATCGAGAATGCGCGGCTGCTGAACGAGTTGCGCAAGCGCACGATGGAGCTCTCGCAATCCCTCGATGAGTTGCGCGCAGCTCAAGGCCGGCTGATCCAGACCGAGAAGCTCGCGTCGCTTGGCCAGCTCACGGCCGGCATCGCCCACGAGATCAAGAACCCGCTCAACTTCGTCAACAATTTCTCGTCGATCTCGACCGAGCTGATCGACGAGCTCAACGAGGTCCTGCAAACAGCGTCGCTCGACGGCAAAACAAAGGACGAGGTGGACGAGCTGACCGGCATGCTGCGGGGAAATCTCGAGAAAGTGGTGCAGCACGGCAAGCGCGCCGATTCCATCGTCAGGAATATGCTGCTGCACTCGCGCGAGGGCTCCGGCGAGCATCGCCTCGCCGACATCAATACGATCGTGGAGGAGAGCCTCAATCTCGCCTATCACGGCGCGCGCGCCGAACGGCCGTCGTTCAACGTGACGCTCCAGCGTGACCTCGATCCGACCGCCGGGATGGTTGACGTCTATCCGCAGGAAATCACCCGCGTCTTCCTCAATCTGATCTCGAACGGCTTCTATGCCGCGACCAAGCGCAAGGAAGGCAGTGCCGATGGATTCGAGCCGACGCTGAGCGCCGCGACGAAGAATCTCGGCGGCAAGGTCGAGATCCGGATCCGCGACAACGGCACGGGCATTCCGCAGGACGTGAAGGAGAAAATGTTCAATCCCTTCTTCACCACCAAGCCGGCCGGTGAGGGCACCGGGCTTGGTCTGTCCATGAGCCATGACATCGTCGTGAAACAGCACGGCGGCACGATCGACGTGACCACCGAGCCCGGTGTATTCACCGAATTCATCATCACCCTGCCACGCGTCATGTCGGCAGGCAGTACTTCCGGAGGCAAGACGTGAACGTTTACATCCTGGTCGTCGATGACGAGCCCGATGTCGAGGCGCTGTTCCGGCAGCAATTCCGGCGCGACCTGCGCGCCGGCCGTTTCCAGATGGAATTCGCGCCCTCGGCGCCCGATGCGCTGAAGCTCGCGGCCGAGGTTCGCGACCCCTCGTTGATCCTGATCCTGTCCGATATCAACATGCCCGGCATGAGCGGGCTCGACATGCTGCCCAAAGTGCGCGCCGAGCATCCGAATGTTCCGGTCATCATGATCACGGCGTACGGCGATGCCGAGACGCGCCGCAAGGCGATCGAGCGCGGCGCCACCGGGCTCCTCACCAAGCCGATCGATTTTGCGTTGCTGCGGCAGCAGATCGACACGAGGCTCGAGCAGGCGGCATGACTCCGACCATCCTCTTCGTCGACGACGAGCCCGACCTCGAGGCGCTGATCCTGCAAAAATTCCGCAGGAAGATTCGCGACGGGGTTGTCGCCATCATGTTCGCGCGCGACGGCCTGGAGGCGCTGGAGTCGCTCGAGCAGAATCCCCAAGTCGATATGGTGGTCTCCGACATCAACATGCCCAGGATGGACGGGCTGTCGCTGCTGCAGAAGCTGCAGGAAGCCGAGGAGAAGAAGTCGACCATCATCGTGTCGGCCTACGGCGACATGAGCAACATCCGCACCGCGATGAATCGTGGCGCGTTCGATTTCCTGACCAAGCCGATCGACTTCGCCGACCTCGAGACCACGATCGACAAGACCCTGCGTCACATCGAGATGTTGCGCGAGGTGAGGCGCCGCCAGGCGGAGGCCGAGCGGGCTCATGCCGCATTGTCGCGCCATTTCTCGCCGGAGCTTGCCAAGCGTCTAGCGGCCGGCGGCGAGGGTGAGGGGATCGCGGTGCAGTGGCGCGATGTCGCGACCATTTTCACCGATATCACCGGCTTCACCTCGCTGGTCGAGACCGCGCCGCCCGAGACGTTGGGCGCGCTCCTCAACGAGTATGTCGGCGGGATGACCGAGGTGGTCTTCTCGCATGACGGGACGGTCGCAAAAATCATCGGCGACGCGATCCAGGTGCTGTTCAATGCGCCCGGCGATCAGCCGGACTTCGCGACGCGTGCCGTTGCCTGCGCCCATGATCTCGATGCCTGGGCGCAGGACTTTTGCGCACGGCAGGGCGCAAAGGGCGTGAACTTCGGTATCACCCGCATCGGCATTCACGCCGGCTCCGCGCTGGTCGGCAATTTCGGCGGCAATCGCTTCTTCGATTACACCGCATATGGGGACACGATCAACATTGCGGCGCGGCTGGAAGCTGCGAACAAGCAGCTTGGTACCCGCATCTGTGTCAGCTCCAGTGTCGCAGAGGCAGCCGAGAATTTTCAGGGGCGTCCCGTCGGCGATCTGATGCTGCGCGGGCGCAGCGAGCCGCTGCGCGCGTTTGAGCCACTGCAGCGGGAAAGGTTCGAGGCGCCCGGGACGGCCCAGTATTCCGAGGCCTTTGCCAGGATGGAAGCCGGTGACGCCACGGCCATGCCGGCCTTTGCCGCGCTGGTCGGCGCGCACGCCGATGATCCTCTCGCCGGATTTCACCTGAGGCGCCTGCTCAACGGCGGCAAGGGCGTCCGCATTCAATTGGATTAGGAGTCCGTCATGATTCGTGAATTCTCCGCCGGCAACTATCGGTTCATTCCCTCCGTGTTCCAGTATTCGGCTGGTGCGGCCGCCGACGATGGCTATGAGATCGAGCGCGTCCGGTTCGATCGCCTCGTGCCCCTGGCCGAGGGGTTTGCGCTTGCGGCAAAGTTCATTCAGGAGGCGGGGCGGCCGTTGACGGCCTTCTGTGCCTGCGAGCTGCGCTCGCCGGCTGCCTTCAGCGAGGAGGGGTTTCGCGCGTTCAACCTGCATTACGTCAAGACGCTCTCGGAGTGGGGCATCTTCGACGGCACCACCAATCCGGTGGCGCGCAGCAACGTCTGTCCGGAACTCGATCCTCCGGTCGAGCCGTCGTTCTACGCGTTCTCCTTCACGCGCCCGACAAACTCCAAGGCGCCGTCCTTCGTCATTGCCGGCGGCGCCGAGGCGCGCGAGGGCAGCGGCACCTATGTCGAGCGCACGGTCCGCTACCGCGACCTCAGTCCGGAGGGTTTGCGCGAGAAGGTCCGGTTCACCACGACGTCCCAGATGGAGAACCGGATGACAGCGTTCGGATTCGGCTGGAAGGACACCACCGGCGTGCAGGCCTATTCCGTGCACGACTTCCATCACGCGCTGGTCGACGAACTGGTTCGGCGTGGCGCGTTGCGCTCGGGCCTCACCTGGCATTTCGCGCGGCCGCCGGTGGTCGATCTCGAATACGAGATGGATTGCCGCCGCGTGATGCGCGAGACCGTCATTTAGCGCTGGCGCGGATCGAGCGCGTCACGCAGGCCGTCGCCAAGCAGGTTCAACGACAGCACCACGAGGAAGATCGCCAGCCCCGGCCAGATCGCCATCCAGGGCGCCTGGGTCAGGAAGCGTTGTGCCGCGTTGAGCATGCTGCCCCAGGATGGCGCCGGCGGCTGCTGGCCAAGGCCGAGGAACGACAGCGCCGCTTCGGCGATGATCGCGGCCGCGATCGAGAGCGTCGCCTGAACCAGCAGTGCGGGCAGGATGTTCGGCAGGATGTGCGAGACGGCGATGCGCCAGGACGGGTTGCCGAGTGCACGCGCCGCTTCGACATAGTCCTCGGCCTTGACGCTCAGCACCTGGCCGCGGGTCAGGCGGACAAAGATGGGTGTCGCCGAGATGCCGATCGCGATCATGGCGTTGCCAAGGCTCGGACCGAGGAACGCCGCCAGCGCAATCGCCAGGATCAGGAACGGACAGGCCAGCATCGCGTCGGTGATCCGGCTGATCAGCGCATCGACGAAGCCACCGCGATAGCCGGCGACGAGGCCAAGCGGCACGCCGATGCCGAGCGCGATCGCGACCGAGATCAGGCCGGCCAGCAGCGAGGCGCGCGCGCCGTAGACAACGCGGCTAAGGATATCGCGGCCGAGCTCGTCGGTGCCGAACCAGTGCGCCATCGTGGGCGGCTTGCGCACCAGGCTCCAGCTCGTCGCGATGGGATCGTAGGGCACGATCAGAGGCGCCAGCAACGCGAGCAGGATGAAGATGACGAGGACCACGAGGCCCGCGACCGCCGCCTTGCGCTTGAACAGGCGGCGCCGTGCGCGGCGTGCCGGGCTGTCCAGCTCGTCGGCATGCGCAAGGGGGCCGGACAGGGCGGCGTCGGTCATGGCCTAGCCCCTCAGCCGCGGATTGACGAGGATATAGGCGACATCGGCAACCAGATTGAGCGTGATGTAGACCGTGGCGGTCACCAGCACCACGCCCTGCACGACGGCATAGTCGCGGTTGAACACCGCGTCCACGATCAGCTTGCCGAAGCCGGGAATGGAGAAGATCTGTTCGGTCAGCACGGCGCCGGACAGCAGCGTGCCGAGCTCGAGCGCGCCGAGCGTGATGATCGGTGTCAGCGCGTTGCGCATGGCATGTTTCAGGATCACGGACCGCTCGGAGAGACCCTTCGCGCGCGCGGTACGGACGTAATCGCTTTCCAGCACCTGGAGCATGGCGCTGCGGGTATGGCGCATCAGGACCGCGGCAATCGCGTTGCCGAGCACGAAGGCGGGCATGATGGTGGCAGCCAGGCTCGCGCGCCAGTTCTCGGTCAGCGGCACATAGCCCGAGGCCGGCAGCCAGCCGAGCTCGATCGAGAACAGGAAGATCAGCATGATGCCGAGCCAGAAGTTCGGCGTCGAGATGCCCCATAGCGCGAAGAAATTGGCGCCGTAATCCCAGGCCGTTCCCTTCTTCACGGCGGCGACGATCCCGGCGGGAATGCCGATCAGGAAGGCGATGATGATCGCCATCGAGCCGAGCTGCAGCGTCACCGGCAGCTTTTGCGCAATCAGCTCGCGCACCGGCATCTTGTTGCGCAGGGATTCGCCGAAATCGCCTGATAGCACGCCCTTCATCCAGTAGGCGTACTGCACGGGGACCGGCTGATCGAGCCGGTATTGGTGGCGGATCTGCTCGATCACGGCCGGATCGCGCTCTTCGCCCGCCATCACCAGTGCGGGATCGCCCGGCAGCAATTGCTGCAGCGAGAAGATCAGCACCGACACGAAGAACAATGTCGGTACGATCTGCGCAAGCCGGCGGGCGAGGAAGTTCAGCATCGCTGCCGCGTCACTTCAGCTTGAGGCCGACGACGCGCACGAGGCCGTCGGGCATCTGCTTGTAGCCCTCGAGCTTGGTGGTGTGCGCAATGATGATGCGGCGGTGGTAGAGGTAGAGGATCGGCTCCTCGTCCTGGGCCAGCTTGGCCAGCACTTCATAGCTCGCCTTGCGCTTGTCGAGGTCGGTCACGAGCCGTGCGTCTTCCAGTGCCTTGTCGGCCTGCGGATTGTTCCAGTCGCCGTAGTTCTGCGGCGCTCCGCTGTGCAGGAAGACGAAGGTGTTGCCGTCAGGATCGACGCGGCCGCTCCAGGCGAGCATGAAGGCCTGGTAATCGCCGGATTCGGCCTGCTTGAGCCCGGTTGCGAATTCGGTGACACGGATCTTCATGTCGAAGCCGGCTTCCGCGGCCATCGACTGGATGACCTGCGCCGGTGTCTCCGTCTCCGCGCCCTTCGGCACCAGGAAGTCGACGCTGACCGGCGGCGTCACGCCGGCTTCCTTCAAGAGCGCCTTGGCCTTCTCCAAATTGCGGGGGCGGACCGGCAAGCTCTTTTGGTAATAGGGATGATCGGGATTGACCCACTGATTGCCGATCTGGAACTCGCCGTTGAAGACGACCTGGTTGATCGCCTCGCGGTCGATGGCAAGGTCGAGGGCCTGCCGCACCTTGGCGGACTGGCTCAGCGGTCCCTTGGCCTTGTCCTTGCCGATGTTGAGCGTGATGCCCTGATAGCCGAGCTCGATGGCGGTGGCGACCTTCAGCCGTGAATCGGCTCGCACTTCCTTGAGGTCGGTGGCGAGCACGCGCTCGATCAGATCGAGGCCGCCGGATTTCAAATTCGCCAGCCGCACGGTGGCGTCGACGATGGGCTGGAACACGATTTTGTCGATGAAGATTTTGTCCTTATTCCAATAGTCCGCGAACTTCTCGAACACGATGCGGTCCTGCTGCACGCGCTCGACGAATTTGTAGGGGCCGGCGCAGACCGGGTGCAGGCCGAACTTGTCACCGGCTGCCTTTGCCGCCTTCGGCGACATCATCATGCCGGCGCGATCCGTGAGCTGGGCTAGCAGCGGCGAGAACGGTGATTTCAGCACCAGCTTGACGGTGAGGGGATCGACGACATCGATGTGGTCGACCGAGGCGAGCTCCGGCTTGCGGAACGAGCCGGGGAGGGTCAGATGGCGCTCCAGCGAGAATTTGGCGGCCTCCGCGTCGAACGGCTCGCCGTCGTGGAATTTCACGCCGGGACGCAGCTTGATGACGAGCGCCTTGCCGTCGTCGGCGGTCTCGCTCGACAGCGCGAGCTGGGGCACAATGTTGAGCTTCTCGTCGATGTCGAACAGCTTGTCGCAGAATGCCGCGAACACGATGCGGCCGACATAGGTGCGCGCCATCGAGGGATCGAGGATGTCGGGGTCCTCGGCAAGGCCGATGCGCAACGTGGTCTGCGCCTGGGCGGCCCCAAGCGACAGCAGGAACGCAGCCGCGGTTGCGGCCAGGCGAAACATCTTCATCGGACAGTCCCCATTGCTTCGGCTACGGCGTTGTAGGCCTTGCACTCTGTATACCAACCCCGACCGGGCTTGCGCCTTCCGTCTTTCGGCTGAAGGCTGCGACTAATTTTGCCAGTTCCGGCGTGAATCCGCCCACGGTGGGCAGGATGCTGTCGGCCGGAGGCAGCTCGCTGGCGCGATGGCAGGCGGTGGCGTGGCCTGCCTCGTCGGCCACCAGCGCCGGCGCTTCGGTACGGCAGCGGTCGATCACGAAGGGGCAGCGGGTGTGGAAGCGACAGCCGGCCGGCGGATTGAGCGCGCTCGGGATCTCGCCTTGCAGCACGACCTTGGCCCGCCTCGCGCGAGGTTGCGGCAGCGGGATCGCGGACAACAGGGCGCGGCTGTACGGATGGCGTGGCTCGGCGAACAACGCGTCCGCATCGGCCTCTTCGACGATGCCGCCGAGATTCATCACCGCGACGCGGTCGGCGATGTGCTTGACCACCGCGAGATCATGCGAAACGAAGATATAGGCCAGACCAAGCCGGTCCTGCAGCTCGCGCAGCAGGTTCAAGATCTGCGAGCGGATCGAGACGTCGAGCGCCGAGACCGGCTCGTCGCAGATGATCAGCTTCGGCTCGACCGCGAGCGCGCGGGCGATGGCGATGCGCTGGCGTTGGCCGCCGGAGAATTCGTGCGGATAGCGCCGGGCCAGCCGCGGCTCGAGCCCCACGAGCCGCAAGATTTCCGCGACACGCTCGCGCCGTTGCTCTGGCGGCACGAGATCGTGCAGCACGAGCGGCTCAGTCAGGATCTGGCCGACCGTCATGCGCGGGTTGAGCGAGGCGTAGGGGTCCTGAAAGATGATCTGCGCTTCGCGGCGGAATTTGCGGAGCGCATCGGCATCGAGCGAGAGCAGGTCGCGACCGTCGAACCGCACGCTGCCCGCATCGGGCTCGATCAGCCGCAGCACCAGGCGGCTGACGGTGGATTTGCCGCAACCGGATTCACCGACCAAAGCGAGGGTCTTGCCGGCTTCGAGCGTGAAGCTGACCCCATCGACCGCTTTGACATGGGCCAGCGCCCGGCCGAACAGCGACCGCTGGGCGACGAAATGCTTGACCAGGCCGTTGACCTCGAGGAGCGCCATCACGACACCAACAGTTCGAGCGGCGCACGGATGCAGCGCGAGAGATGGCCGGGGCTGACTTCCACCAGCGGCGGCGGCGCCCTCGTGCAGGCGTCCAGCACGAACGGGCAACGCGCGGCAAAACGGCAGCCCGCGGGTGGCTGTGCCATGTTCGGCACCATGCCTTCGATCGTGGCAAGCTGTTCGGCGCGATGGTCCAGGCGCGGGATGGAGCCGAGCAGTCCGACCGTGTAGGGATGCTGCGGCGCGGAGAACAATTCGTCGACCGGCGCGCGCTCGACGATCTCGCCGGCATACATCACCGCGACTTCGTCGCAGACTTCGGCGACGACGCCGAGATCGTGGGTGATCAGGATGATCGCGGCGCCGCTCGCGGCCTTCAGCTCGCGCATCAGTTCCAGGATCTGGGCCTGCAGAGTGACGTCGAGCGCAGTGGTGGGCTCGTCGGCGATCAGGAGCTGCGGATCGCAGGCGAGCGCCATCGCGATCATGACGCGCTGGCGCATGCCGCCGGAGAGCTTGTGCGGATATTCGTCGATCCGACGCTCGGGCGAAGGGATGTGCACGCGGCGCAACAGCTCGATCGCGCGGTCCCGCGCGCCGCGGCGCGAACCGCCGCGATGGCGCAAAATGGTCTCGATGATCTGGTCGCCGATGGTGAAGCTCGGGTTGAGCGAGGTCATCGGTTCCTGGAAAATCATCGCGAGCCGGTTGCCGCGCAGATCGCGCAGCCTCTGGTCCGTGGTCTTCAGCAGATCGAAACCGTCGAAGCGGATCGCGCCCGATATCTCCGTCGTCTGTTTCGGCAGCAGGCCCATGATCGCCAGTGAGGTCACGCTCTTGCCGCAGCCGGATTCACCGACGAGGCCGAGCGTTGCACCATTGGCGACGCTGAGATCGACGCTGTCGACCGCGTGGGTGACGCGGCCGTCGTCACCGTGAAAGCGGATGCGCAGGTCCCTGATCTCGATGAGAGGGCTTGCGCTCATGTCTGTCTTGCCCGTGCCGCGGCGATGCTGGCGTCGATGACGCGGCGATCGGTATTGCCGGCCGGGTTCCGCCGGGTCGGCATGGACGGGCGGAAGTGGACCCAGAGTTCGTGGCTGACCCGTTCGAGCCGCTCGAGCTCGCCGAGCGGGTCGGCATGATCGTCGGCGCGGATGTCGAGCGCGGGCCATTCCTCCTCGCCGTGGATCAGCAGTGCTGCGGACTGCTTGCCGCGCTTGTCGCCGCCGGCGGCTTCGCCGGCGCGCATCGCCGCGAGCAGCCGGCGCGGGAACGGCAGGCTGTCATTGGCGATGTAGGTCTTCGCCGTCTCGGCAAGCACGTCGGCGCCGGCGAGCATGTTGCCCGCGATCGAAAAGCCGCTTCCTGCGATGTTCCCGCACCAGTCGACGCAATCGCGCCCGGTATGCGCGGCGATCGCGCCACTTGCATCCATGATGTGGATCTGGCGGCTCTCGCGGCCATCGTCGGTCGCGAGCAGGGCGGCGAGCACGTCATGAGCGTTGAGACCCTCGCGCAGCAGCTTGACGCCGTCGATCCCGTAATAGGGATTGACGAAAGCTTGGGTTGCAATGGCGCCAAGTCCCGCCGCGATGTAGGGCACGCGTGCCCCGACGGCGAAGAAGCGGGTCGCGACCGCAATGCCGAACTGGCCGGTGGCAGAATCTCGCGCAATGATCGACCAGGTCATGTGCTGCCTTCAGCGTCCCGCGGCGTAGCCCTGCATGCCGCGCGGATTGGCGGCAGCGCGTCGACGTACACCGACGCGCGAGGCTGCGGTGAGCCGGCCCTCGGACCAGTCGGGACCGACCTCGACGATATGCCCACGCTCGCGCAGGTTGTCGATCGTCGCCTTGGGCACGCGGTTTTCGACCACGAGCACACCGGGACGCGCGGTGCGCGGCCAGAACGAGATCGGGAAATGCTCGGAGTGCCAGGCGGGCGCGTCGATCGCCTCCTGGAGATTGAGGTTGCAATGGACGTGGCGCAGGAAGAACTGTGTGATCCACTGATCCTGCTGGTCGCCGCCGGGCGAACCCCAGGCAAGGTACGGCTCGCCATCGCGTAGCGCCATGGTCGGCGACAGCGTCGTGCGCGGCCGCTTGCCCGGCGCGAGCGAGCCAGGGTGGTTTTCCTCCAGCCAGAACATCTGGGCGCGACTGCCGAGGCAGAAGCCGAGCTCCGGAATGATCGGCGAGGATTGCAGCCAGCCGCCCGATGGCGTCGAGGACACCATGTTGCCGGCCTTGTCGATGATGTCGAAATGCACGGTGTCGCCGCGCACCTCTCCGAAGCGTCCTACCGTCGGCTCGCCGGCGCCGAGCGCGCCGACCGCCTCGCGCTGTCCCTCGGCGCGGCGCAGCTTGACAACGCCGCCGAAGCCTTCGACCGTGCCGGGGACGAAATCGAGCGACGCCTTGTCTGTGACGAGCTTGCGGCGTTGATCGTTGTAGGCATCCGACAGTAGCGTCGCGATCGGGATCTCGCTGAACTTGGGATCGCCGTAGAATTTTTCGCGATCCGCGAAGGCGAGTTTTGCGCATTCGATCTGGAGATGGATGAACTCCGGCCCGGTCGGATCGAGGCCGTCGAGCGCAAAGCCCTTCAACAGCGCGAGCTGTTGTAGCGTTACCGGACCCTGGCTCCAGACGCCGGCCTTGCAGACGGTGTAACGGCCGTAATCGTAGGTGAGGGGGGCCTCGATCGTCGGCTGCCAGCGTGCCATGTCGTCGGCGGAGAGCACGCCGCGATGCGGCGAGCCGCTGACGTCCATCACCTCCTGCGTCCGGCAGAACTTGTCGATGGCTTCCGCGACGAAGCCCTGAGACCAGGCCTTGCGCGCGCGCTCGATCTCGGCGTCGCGGCCACCGCCGCCGCTTTCGGCTTCGTTCAAGATCCGGGTGTAGGTCGCGGCGAGCGTTTTGTTGGTGAAGATCGTGCCGGGCTTCGGCACTTCGCCGTTCGGCAGATAGACCGCGGCCGAAGTCGGCCAGTGCTTGCGGAACAATTGCTCGACGGTCTGGATCGTGGCGCAGGCGCGCTCGACCAGCGGATAGCCGTCGCGGGCGTAGGAGATCGCAGGCTCCAGCACATCGCGCACGCGCATCGTGCCGTAGTCGCGCAGCAGCATCATCCAGGATTCGAAGGTGCCGGGAACGCAGGCCGCGAGCAGGCCGGTGCCGGGGACCATGTCGAGGCCCTCGCTCTTGTAATGCGCGATGGTGGCGCGTGCCGGCGCCGGGCCCTGGCCGCAGATCACCTCGGTGCGGCCGCGCTTCACGTCATGGACGATAACAGGTACGTCTCCGCCGGGGCCGTTCAGATGCGGCTCGACGACCTGCAGCGTGAACGCGGTGGCGACACCGGCGTCGAAGGCATTACCACCCTTTTCGAGAATAGCCATGCCGACAGCGGTTGCGATCCAGTGCGTGGTCGCGACGACACCGAACGTGCCTTCGATTTCTGGGCGCGTCGTGAACGGATCGGGATTGACGTTGCTGGCCATGGGCTACCTCATTTGCGGCGCGCGCAATTGATCACATCCGACGCTGGGATGCCAAATGCACAGGCCGCATGGCACGCGCGCGTTATGCCGGGACCGGCGCGGTGTTGACCGCGTGACAGGCGACACCGTCGATCAGTTCCGGGGCCTCCTTGCGGCAGAGGTCGTACGCCAGCGGGCAGCGCGGATTGAAGGCACAGCCGGACGGCGGATTGATCGGGTTCGGGATCTCGCCCTTCACCGGAATCCGCTGGCGACCGGACATCGCGAGATCAGGCACGGCGCCCAGCAGCATCTTGGTGTAGGGCATGCGGGGCCGGGCGAACAGCTCGCGCCCCTCCGCGATCTCGACGATCCGGCCGAGATACATCACGCCGACCCGGCTCGCCATGTGGCGGACCACGGCGAGGTTATGGCTGATGAACAGATAGGTCAGGCCGAACTTGTCCTGCAGGTCGCGCATCAGGTTCAGGATTTGCGCCTGCACGGACACGTCGAGGGCCGAGGTCGGCTCGTCGCAGACGATGAATTCGGCGTCGGAGGCGAGCGCCCGCGCGATTGCGATGCGCTGGCGCTGACCGCCGGAGAACTCATGCGGAAATTTCAGGCGGTCGTCGGGATGCAGGCCGACGAGGCTGAGCAGCTCGCCGACGCGCGCCTGGATGTCGCGTTCGCCCTGAATCAGGTCGAAGGCGCGGATCGGCTCGGAGATGATGGCATCGACGCGGAAGTGCGGGTTGAGACTCGCATAAGGATCCTGAAAGATCATCTGGATGCGGCGGCGCAGCTTTCGGCGTGCCTGCGCTTGCCGCGGATTGGTCATCGAGACGCCGTCGATCAGGACGTCGCCCGCGCTCGGCGGCAGCAGGCCGACCACCATCCGCGCCACCGTGGTCTTGCCCGAGCCGGATTCGCCGACCAGCGCAAAGGTCTCGCCCTTCTTGATGTCGAAGGTGACGTGATCGACCGCCTTGAGATATTCGAGATGTCCGCCTTCCAGCAAGCGGTTGAGCCAGGGCTTCGAGACGTCGAAGACGCGGCGGAGGTTTGTGGCCTGGACGAAGGGGGCGCTCATGCCGCGGTCTCCGCCGGCGCGTTGTCATAGAGATGGCAGGCAACCGACTGCGTGCCGCGCGAGAGCGGCTCCGGCCGCTCCACCCGGCAGCGATCGAAGGCGGACGCGCAGCGCGGGTTGAACGAGCAGCCGCGCGGGATCGCCGACAGGCGCGGCATCGAGCCTGGAATCTGCACCAGACGTTTGTCGTCGCCGGCAAGCGTCGGGATCGCGCCCATCAGACCCTTGGCATAGGGATGCAGCGGATTCCTCACGACGTCCTGCACCGGGCCGATCTCGGCGACGCGGCCGGCATACATCACGGCGACGCGGTCCGAGGTCTCGGCGATTACGCCCATGTCGTGGGTGACCAGCATCACGGCGGTGCCGTGGTCGCGACCGAGCCGCTTGATCAACGAGATGATCTGCGCCTGCACGGAGACGTCGAGCGCGGTGGTCGGCTCGTCCGCGATGATCAGCTCCGGCTCGGCGCAGATCGCCAGCGCAATCACCACGCGCTGGCGCATGCCGCCGGAGAATTCATGAGGGTAGCCGTCGATGCGCTTTTCCGGGGCGGGAATGCCGACCTCGGCGAGGAGGTCGATGGCACGGCGGCGGGCCGCCTGTTCGGACAGATTGAGGTGGGTCCGGATGGTTTCCACGATCTGGTCGCCGACCTTGTACAGCGGATTGAGCGAGGTGAGCGGATCCTGGAAGATCATGCCGATGCGCTTTCCCCTGATACGGCGCATCTCCTCCGGCGGCATATTGTCGATGCGCAGGCCCGCGAGGTGGATCTCGCCACCGGCGATGCGGCCGGGCGGATCGATCAGGCCGATCACCGAAAGCCCGGTGACGGATTTGCCGGCGCCGGATTCGCCGACCACGCCGAGCACTTCGCCCTTGGCGATGTCGAAGGAAACACCGTCGATCGCGCGCAGCGTGCCGCGGCGGGAGGCGAACTCGACCTGGAGATTACGGACGGAGAGAACGGGTTCGGTCATGAACGCTGCACACTCATCGGAGTTTCGGGTTGAGCGCGTCGCGCAGCCAGTCGCCAAGCAGGTTGATCGACAGGATCAGGGCCGCGAGTGCGATTCCCGGGAAGGCGACGATCCACCATTCGCCTGCGAACAGATATCCGTTGCCGATGCGGATCAGCGTACCGAGCGACGGCATGGTCTCGGGCATGCCCGAGCCGAGGAACGACAGCGTTGCCTCTGTGATGATGGCGAGTGCGAGGTTGATGGTGGCGATCACGAGGATCGGTCCGGTGGTGTTCGGCAGCACGTGGCGCAGCATGATCACGGGGGCGGGCAGCCCGATCAATTGCGCGGCCGCGACATAATCCTTGTTCTTCTCGACCAGCACCGAGCCACGCACCGTGCGGGCGTACTGCACCCAAAAGCTCAGCCCGATCGCGAACACCAGGACCGCCAGCATGCTCATCTCGTCGAGCTTGTTGCCGAAGACCGACTTGGCGATGCCGTTGATCAGGAGCGCGATCAGGATGGCCGGAAAGGAAAGCTGCACGTCGGCGATGCGCATGATCAGCCCATCGACGGCGCCGCCGAAATAGCCGGCCGTCAGCCCGAGCAGGATGCCGATTGCGCCGGAGAGGACCACGCCGAGCACGCCGACGAGCAGCGAGATGCGCAGGCCGTAGAGGATCGCGGACAGCACGTCGCGGCCCTGCTCGTCGGTGCCGAGCAGGAACGGGCTCTGGCCGTCGGCGGTCCAGAGCGGCGAGATGCGCGAATTCATCAGCTGGAGCTGCGCCGGGTCGAACGGGTTTTGGACCGATAGCACCGAGGCGAAGATCGCGACCAGGAAGAACAGCAGCGTCACCCCCGCGGCGATCATGGTGATCCTGGAGCGGCGGAACGAATAGAACAGGTCGCTGTCGAGCGCGCGCCGGAACCAGCCGGGTGCGGCGGCGCGCTTCTCGGTGCTGTGTGGAACGACGGCTTCGCTCATGTCAGTGCGCCCGGCTGACCGTCGAGCGCAGCCGCGGATCGACGATGGTGTAGAGGATATCAACCACGAGATTGATGGTGACGAAGATCAGCGACACCATCATCAGATAGGCCGCCATGATCGGAATATCGACGTTCTGAACGGCCTGCACGAACAGGAGTCCCATGCCCGGCCACTGGAACACGGTCTCGGTGATGATTGCGAAAGCAATGACCGAGCCAAATTGCAGGCCGGCCACGGTGATGACGGGAACCAGCGTGTTGCGCAGCGCGTGGCCGAAATGGATCGCCCGCGTGGTCAGCCCGCGGGCACGGGCGAAGCGGATGTAGTCGGTCCGCATGACCTCGAGCATCTCCGCGCGCACCAGCCGCATGATCAGGGTCATCTGGAATAGGCCAAGCGTGATCGAGGGCATGATCAGCGCTTTCAGGCCTGACAGCGTCAGGAGCCCCGTCGTCCACCAGCCGATATGGACGACGTCGCCCCGCCCGAACGAGGGCAGCCAGCCGAGCGTTACCGAGAACAGGTAGATCATGAGAATGCCGATCAGGAAGGTCGGCAGCGAGATGCCGATCAAGGAGACGGCCTGGAATATGTGCGTGAGCCAGCTGTCACGGCGCAGCGCCGAATAGACGCCCATCAGGATGCCACAGATCATCGCGAAGATGGTGGCGCAGATCGCAAGCTCCAGCGTCGCGGGCATCCGCTCCATCAGCAGATTGGTGACAGGCAGACGGAACTGGTAGGAGACGCCGAACTTGAACTGCGCGGCGTTGCCGATATAGCGGCCGAACTGCACGATCACGGGATCGTCGAGGCCGAGCGATTTGCGGATCGCGGCGCGTTCGGCGCCGGACGTGTCCATCCCGACCATCTGGTTCACGGGATCGCCGGCGAAGCGAAACATCGAGAACGAGATGATTCCGACGGCAATCATGACACCGATGGCCTGGATGGCTCGGCGCAGTGTGAAAGCGAGCATCTGTTCCTTTCACATTTTTTCAGCAGCACGCATCATCGCGTTAGCCCGAAACAGCAAGTCCCGGAAGCCAGAGCTTCCGGGACTTCACAACTTGTCGATACCTACTCTTCCTGCTTGGTCGCCCAGTAGAGCATGACCATGTTGTCAGCACGCTGGGTCAGCTTCACCTTTTTCGACACGCCCCAGGCGAGCGCCTGCTGGTGCAGCGGGATATAGGCCCAGTCTTTCATCGAGAGCTCGAACGCCTGCTTGATCAGCTGATCGCGCTTGGCGGTATCGGATTCCACGAGAACCTTGTCGGCGAGCTCGTCGAACTGCTTGTTGCAATAGCCGGCAAGATTGGCTTCGCCGCGGTTGGGATCCTTGGGATCATCCCGACAGCCCATGATGTCGTGCAGGACGTTCTGGGAGTCGACCGTATCCGGGGTCCAGCCCAGCATGTACAGCGAGGTCTTGTAGCCGCCGGGCTTCAGCACCTTGGCGAAATACTGGGCCTTTGGTTGCGCGAGCAGATCCACCTTGATGTTGATGCGGGCGAGCATGCCGACGATCGCCTGGCAGATCGCTGCGTCATTGACGTAGCGGTCGTTCGGGCAGTCCATCGTCACTTCGAAACCGTCGGCATAGCCGGCGTCGGCCAAGAGCTTCTTGGCGGCATCGGGGTCGAACTTCGGCCGGGTCAGGTCCTTCGCGGAAAAGATCTCTGGCGCGACCATCAATGCGGACGGCGTGGACAGCCCGCGCATGACGCGATTCTTGATCAGGTCGACATCGATCGCCCGGTAGACCGCTTCGCGGACGCGAACGTCCTTGAACGGGTTCTTGCCCTTGACGTTGGAGTAAAGCAGCTCGTCGCGGGCCTGATCCATGCCGACGAAGATGGTGCGGAGCTCGGGTCCCGTCAGGGCGGTGGCGTTGGGGCTCGCTTTGACGCGCTCGATGTCCTGCACCGGAACCGGCTCGATCACATCGACCTCACCCGACAACAGGGCCGCGACACGCGTGGCGGGGTTGGCGATCGGCGTAAACACGATCTCCTTCAGATTATGCTCCGGCTTGCCCCACCAGTTCGGGTTCACCTTGAAGACGGTCTTCACGCCCGGCTGATGGCTTTCAATGGTGAAGGGTCCGGTGCCGTTTTCATGGAGCGAGGCATAGCTCGGGGTCGTCGCAGCTGCGGGCGTCGGTGCCACCGCATCGTTCGCCTCCGCCCATTTTTTGTCCATGATGTACCAGGTCGCCCACAGTGCCGTCAGGATGGGATTGGGCGAGGTCAGGACGAAATCGACGGTGTAATCGTCGACCTTGATGGCCTTGGCGTCGGCGGGAACGCGGCTCTGGAAATTCGAGCCCTTCGCCCGCACGCGCTCGGCCGAGAACACCACGTCATCGGCGGTGAACGGGTCACCGTTGTGGAATTTCACGCCCTTGCGCAGGTGAAAGCGCCAGCGCGTCGGCTCCGGCGTCTCCCAGCTTTCGGCGAGCGCCGGGACGATCTTCAGGTCCTTGCCGCGGGCGACCAGGCCCTCATAGACGTGGCCGAGATGCGCACTGGTGGTCGATTCATTCAGGGTGTAGGGGTCGAGCGACTTAAGCTCACCCTGGTTGGCGTAGCGCAGCGTCTGGCTCGACGCCGGCGACACCGCCAATGCGAGCACACCGGCGAGCGTCGCCGCAAACAAACTTCGTCCGACTGACATTCTTGACCCTCTCCACTCGCCCGCACCGTAATTTTTGATTGTTCGGCGGGGCTGATTGATCCATGTTGCCCAGAGTTCTCGACCCGTGCAAGCGCCATTCCAGCAAGGAACGCGCCAAGTTGCACCGCTGTGCAGCAATGCTGACCGGCAATTTATGGGGCGAAAGGCGCACGGGCGACATTGGACTTTCGGCCGGTGAGGCCGCGAAAATGAGGGTGGAAACGGCCCGCCGGCGCCCATTCGCGCCGACAATTTGATTGACCATATCCGCCGATTGCGGAAGCCCGTGTCCGGCCCCAGGTTTCAGGTCGCTTGCGTCGCACACCATGTCGCGGCGATACTGTGTGACGCCGCTCGAATCTCATCCGGAGGGGACATGAAAGTTAATATCGAAATCGACTGCACCCCCCTTGAGGCCCGCCAGTTCTTCGGATTGCCGGACGTGATGCCGATGCAGACCGCTGTGATGGACAAGCTGCAGCAGCAGATGATGTCCAACATCGAAAAGGTCTCGCCGGAATCGCTGATCCAGAGCTGGTTCACCTTCGATCCCAAGATCGCGGAACGGTTTCAGGATATGTTCGTGACCATGGCCGGTCTCGGTAGCCCGCGCAGCAGCGACAAGAAGAAGTAATGCCCGCCACGCGCGACGGGGCGCCAGGCAAGGGCCGGCTTCGTCCGCCGGCCCTTGGCCTGCTTCTCGCAGAAGCGCGCAGCCTGTTCGAATTCAACGCCAGCGTCCTGCTCTCGCCGCTGCTGATGCGTGCGCCCAGGGGCGACGGCCATCCCGTGCTGGCGCTGCCGGGCTTTCTCGCCAGCGATCTGTCGATGGCGCCGATACGGCGCTATCTCGGTGAACTCGGCTATGAGCCGCATGCCTGGCGGATGGGCCGCAATCTCGGCGGGCTGGCGCGAATGCGCGAGGCCCTGCGCACCCGCCTCACCGACATCCACGCTGCAAGCGGACGGAAGGTCAGCCTGGTCGGATGGAGCCTCGGCGGCGTCTATGCGCGCGATCTCGCGCTCCACGCGCCCGACATGGTCCGCTCCGTCATCACGCTCGGCAGCCCCTTCGCCAACGATGTGCGGGCCACCAATGCGACGGCGCTCTACGAGGTGCTGTCCGGCGAGCGGGTCGAGGATCTCGCCGAGCTGCGCGAAGCGATCGCCGGCGATCTTCCGGTGCCGGCGACGTCGATCTATTCGCGCACGGACGGCGTCGTGAATTGGCGGACTTGCCTGCTACACCCCTCCGATCGGGCCGAGAATATCGAGGTGCATCTGGCAAGCCATATCGGGCTCGGGGTGAACCCGGCTGCGCTATGGGCCGTGGCGGATCGCCTTGCGCAACCGGAGGGGGAGTTCTGGCCATTTGACCGGGCCGGTCCGTTTGCCATTGCATATGCCCCGCCGGAGCGGGCAGTATCGGCCTGACGAGAAGCGCCGGCAAGGCGCCCGTCGAATATGAGCGGAGGGAACTATGGCTGACGGTAAGAAGCTGTCGTCGCTGGACGCGTCATTTCTGTATCTGGAAACGCCGGAAATGCCGATGCATGTCGGCAGCATGGCGATCTTTCGCCTGCCCGACGGTTACCAGGGCGACTTCTTCGAAGACTTCAAGGCGATGATCGTCTCTCGGTTGCACATCGCGCCGATCCTCAAGGCGCGCCTGGAGAAGGCGCCGCTCGACATCGATCATCCGACCTGGGTCGAGGACGACCAGTTCGACATCGACCGTCACATCTTCCGCGCCAGCCTGCCGGCGCCGCGCGATCGCGCCACGCTCGAGCGCATCGTTGGCTGGATGCATGCCAAGCTCCTGAACCGTGCTCGCCCGCTCTGGGAGTTCTACGTGTTCGAAGGCATGAAGGACAACGAGGTCGGGCTCTATTCCAAGATGCACCATGCCGCGATCGACGGCGGTGCCGGTGCTGCCCTGACCAACATGATCTACGACATCTCGCCGATCCCGCGGAAGGTCGATCCGCCCGTGGGCGGTGCAAAGCCGGGACAGGAGCCGCGCGACATCGCGGCGAACCTGCTCGATTCCTATCAGCAGCTCTTCACCCAGCCGCTCGATGCCTCGGCGGCGGCGAAGAACCTGCAACTGCCGCGCACCGGCAAGAGCGACATCGGTTCGATCCTGTTCGACAACGCGATGTACCAGATCGAGAGCGCGGTGCGTTTTGCCGGCAATATCCCGACCATGGTCAAGAGCGTTTCCGACGTGCTCGGCAAGATTTCCGATCCGAAGTCGCGCGAGAGCCTCGCCAGCATGGTGTCGCCGCCGACCATGCTCAACAAGTCGATTTCGTCGGAGCGCAGCTTTGCCGGCGTATCGATCTCGCTGTCCCGCTCCAAGGCGCTGGCCAAGCAGGCCGGCGGCAAGCTCAACGACGTGGTGCTGGCGCTCGCCTCCGGCGTGGTCCGCCGCTATCTGCAGCAATACGGCACGCTACCGGCAAAATCGCTCACCGCCGCCGTGCCGATCTCGCTACGCGAGGAGGGCAACACCGAGGCCAACAACCAGGTGTTCGGGATGATCTGCTCGATCGCGACCAACATCGATGATCCCAAGGCGCGGCTGGAGGCCATCATCGCGCAATCGACGAAATCCAAGGAGATGTCGCATCCGCTGCGGGCGCTGATGCCGCAGGTGTCCAACATCTCGATGCTGGGGGCGCCGATCATCGTCCAGATCCTGGCGCTGCTCTACAGCCGCTCGGATTTGTCGGACGTGCTGCCGCCGGCGGCGAACATCACGGTGTCCAACGTACCGGGGCCGCGCCAGACGCTCTATGCCGCAGGTGCCGAGCTGCTGCACATCTTCCCGGTGTCGATCTCGACACATGGGCAGGCGCTCAACATCACTGTGCAGAGCTACCGCGACCAGCTCGATTTCGGCTTCATCGTCGGCGCCAACATCATTCCGCACGTGCAGGTGATGTGCGACATGCTGCCGGAGGAGTTTGCCGCGCTCGAAGCGGCCTATGCGCCACCCGCGGCCGACGTCAAGGGCGCGGCCGAATAGGAAGCTTGCCAGGATTTTTGCAATGATCGAAATGCCGCCGCTCAAGTTCGCGCAGACGAACGGAATCCGCATGGGCTATTACGAGGCGGGGCCTCTCACCGACAAGCCGCCGGTGGTGCTATGCCATGGCTGGCCCGAACTGGCCTTCTCCTGGCGCCATCAGCTCAAGGCGCTGAGCGAGGCCGGCATTCGCGTGATCGCGCCGGACCAGCGCGGCTATGGCGCGACCGACCGGCCCGAGCCGGTCGAAGCCTATGACATGGAACATTTGACCGGCGATCTCGTCGGCCTGCTCGATCATCTCGAGATCGAGAAGGCGATCTTCGTCGGCCATGATTGGGGCGGCTTCGTCGTCTGGCAAATGCCGTTACGGCATCCCGCCCGCGTTGCTGGCGTCGTCGGTGTCAACACACCGCATTGGGACCGCGCGCCGATCGACCCGATCGCACTGTTCCGGCAGCGCTTCGGCGACCAGATGTACATCGTCCAGTTCCAGGATCCCGCGCGCGAGCCGGACAGGATCTTCGGCAGCCGCGTCGAGCAGACGTTCGATGCCTTCATGCGCAAGCCGCTGGCGCGACCGCCGGCGAAATCAGACGAGGAGCCGGTCGCGGGCGTCGGTGCCTCGTCGAAGACCAATCTGGCCTTCCCGCAGATGATCGCGGCCTATGACGCCAAGGTCGATCCGCGCACGCCGATCCTGTCGGCGGACGAGAGACAAGTGTTCGTCGACACCTTCACGAAGACCGGCTTCACCGGCGGCATCAACTGGTATCGCAACTTCACCCGCAATTGGGAGCGGTCGCAGGGGCTCGATCACCACATCAGCGTGCCGTCGTTGATGATCATGGCCGAGAACGACGCGGTGCTGCCGCCGTCGGCGGCCGACGGTATGGAGAAGCTGGTGGCGGATCTCGAGAAGCATCTGGTGAGGGACAGCGGCCATTGGACGCAGCAGGAGAAGCCGGAAGAGGTCAGCGCCAAGCTGATCGAATGGCGTAGAAGGCGGTTTGGCTAGCTCGTCATTGCGAGCGGGGGGAAGCGTAGCAATGTCATCGAAGAACCGTCTGGACCCGATTCCGCATCCGCCGACCAAGCCGGTGGTCGGCAACATGCTCTCGCTGGACTCGGCCGCGCCGGTGCAGCACCTGACGCGGCTTGCCAAGGAGCTCGGCCCGATCTTCTGGCTCGACATGATGGGCTCGCCGATCGTCGTCGTCTCCGGCCACGATCTCGTCGACGAACTTTCCGACGAGAAGCGCTTCGACAAGACCGTGCGCGGCGCGCTGCGGCGCGTGCGCGCGGTCGGCGGCGATGGCCTGTTCACGGCGGATACCAAGGAGCCGAACTGGAGCAAGGCGCACAACATCCTGCTGCAGCCGTTCGGCAATCGCGCCATGCAGTCGTATCACCCGAGCATGGTCGATATCGCCGAGCAGCTCGTGCACAAATGGGAGCGGCTCAACGCCGACGACGAGATCGACGTCGTCCACGATATGACCGCGCTGACGCTGGATACGATCGGGCTGTGCGGTTTCGACTATCGCTTCAACTCGTTCTACCGGCGCGATTACCATCCCTTCGTCGAGTCGCTGGTGCGCTCGCTCGAAACCATCATGATGACGCGCGGCCTGCCGTTCGAGCAGCTCTGGATGCAGAAGCGCCGGAAGACGCTGGGCGAAGACGTCGACTTCATGAACAAGATGGTCGACGAGATCATCGCCGAGCGCCGCAAGAGCGCGGAAGGGATCGACGACAAGAAGGACATGCTGGCCGCGATGATGACCGGCGTCGACCGCTCGACCGGCGAGCAGCTCGACGACGTCAACATCCGCTACCAGATCAACACCTTCCTGATCGCGGGCCACGAAACCACCAGCGGCCTGCTGTCCTACACGCTCTATGCGCTGCTCAAGCATCCGGACATTCTCAAGAAGGCCTATGACGAGGTTGACCGCGTCTTCGGGCCCAATGTCGACGCCAAGCCGACCTACCAGCAGGTCACGCAGCTCACCTACATCACGCAGATCCTGAAAGAGGCGCTGCGGCTGTGGCCGCCGGCGCCGGCCTACGGCATCTCGCCGCTGAAGGACGAGACCCTCGGTGGCGGCAAGTACAAGCTCAGGAAGGGCACATTCACCACGATCCTGGTGACGGCGCTGCATCGCGATCCCTCGGTCTGGGGACCCAATCCCGATGCGTTCGATCCAGAAAACTTCAGCAAGGAAGCCGAGGCCAAGCGGCCGATCAACGCCTGGAAGCCGTTCGGCAACGGCCAGCGCGCCTGCATCGGTCGCGGCTTCGCCATGCACGAGGCCGCGCTCGCGCTCGGCATGGTGCTGCAGCGTTTCAGGCTGATCGACCATCAGCGCTACCAGATGCATCTGAAGGAAACGCTGACGATGAAGCCCGAGGGCTTCAAGATCAAGGTGCGTCCGCGCGCGGATCGCGAGCGCGGCGCCTATGGCGGGCCGGTCGCGGCAGCGGCTTCGGCGTCGCGGGCGCCACGTCAGCCGACCACGCGGCCCGGTCACAATACGCCGATGCTGGTGCTTTACGGCTCCAATCTCGGCACCGCGGAAGAACTCGCGACGCGCATGGCCGATCTCGCAGAGATCAACGGCTTTGCCGTGCATCTCGGTCCGCTCGACGACTACGTCGGCAAGCTGCCGCAACAGGGCGGCGTGCTGATCATCTGCGCCTCCTACAATGGCGCGCCGCCCGACAATGCGACGCAGTTCGTCAAATGGCTCGGCGACGATCTGCCGAAGGATGCCTTTGCCAACGTCCGCTACGCCGTGTTCGGCTGCGGCAACAGCGACTGGGCCGCGACCTATCAATCGGTGCCGCGTTTCATCGACGAGCAATTGTCGAAGCATGGCGCACGTGCGGTCTATCCGCGCGGCGAGGGCGATGCGCGCAGCGATCTCGACGGCCAGTTCCAGAAGTGGTTCCCGGCCGCCGCTCAGGTCGCGACCAAGGAATTCGGGATCGACTGGAATTTCACCCGCACCGCGGAGGACGATCCGCTCTACGCGATCGAGCCAGTCGCGGTGACCGCCGTCAACACCATCGTTGCCCAGGGCGGCGCTGTGGCGATGAAGGTGCTGGCCAATGACGAGCTCCAGAACAAGTCGGGCGCCAATCCGTCGGAGCGCTCGACGCGTCATATCGAGGTGCAGCTGCCGGCCAACGTCACCTACCGCGTCGGCGATCATCTGAGCGTGGTCCCGCGCAACGATCCGACCCTGGTGGATTCGGTTGCCCGCCGCTTCGGCTTCCTGCCGGCCGACCAGATCAGGCTTCAGGTCGCCGAGGGCCGCCGCGCGCAATTGCCGGTCGGCGATGCCGTGTCGGTCGGTCGCCTGCTCAGCGAGTTCGTCGAGCTGCAGCAGGTGGCGACGCGGAAGCAGATCCAGGTCATGGCCGAGCACACCCGTTGCCCCGTCACCAAGCCGAAGTTGCTGACCTTCGTCGGCGAGGAGGCCGAGCCGCTCGAGCGTTACCGCAGCGAAATTCTGGCGAAGCGCAAATCGGTGTTCGACCTGTTGCTCGAATATCCCGCCTGTGAATTGCCGTTTCACGTCTACCTGGAAATGCTCTCGCTGCTGGCGCCGCGCTACTACTCGATCTCGTCCTCGCCATCGGTCGATCCAGCGCGCTGCAGCGTCACGGTCGGCGTGGTCGAAGGGCCGGCGGCGTCGGGGCGTGGCACCTACAAGGGCATTTGCTCAAACTATCTCGCCAACCGCCGCGCGGGCGATACGGTCTACGCGACCGTGCGCGAGACCAAGGCCGGCTTCCGGCTTCCGGATGATCCATCCGTGCCAATCATCATGATAGGCCCCGGCACGGGACTGGCACCGTTCCGCGGCTTCCTTCAAGAGCGTGCCGCGCGCAAAGCCAAAGGCGGCGCGCTCGGTCCGGCCATGCTGTTCTTCGGCTGCCGCCACCCCGATCAGGACTTTCTCTATGCGGATGAGCTGAAGGCGCTCGCTGCAAGCGGGATCACCGAGCTGTTCACCGCGTTCTCGCGTGCGGACGGACCGAAGACCTATGTGCAGCACGTCCTCGCTGCGCAGAAGGACAAGGTCTGGCCGCTGATCGAGCAAGGCGCGATCATCTATGTCTGCGGCGACGGCAGCAAAATGGAGCCCGACGTGAAGGCGGCGCTGGTCGCGATCCATCGCGAGAAGAGCGGTAGCGATGCGGCTGCCAGTGCGCGTTGGATCGAGGAGATGGGCGCGAAGAACCGCTATGTGCTGGACGTCTGGGCCGGCGGATAGCTCGGGTCGTAGGGTGGGTTAGCGAAGCGTAACCCACCGTCCTTCGGCCAATGCAGAACGAAGTAGGTGGGTTACGCCTTCGGCTAACCCACCCTACGAATTGCGATCGTGCTAAAGCACTCCCATGATTCCCTGGGAAAAGATCGACACCGCCAAAATCCCCGGCTCCGACGAGGAGCTCCGCCTGATGCGGCGGGGCAAGGAGTTTTCGATCAAGCTCGGCACCAACGAGCTGATGAACAACCGCCTGTCGGGTTCCGAGGCCGCGCTCGCAACGCTTGCGGCGAAACAGCTCGAGACGGTGGCAAAGCCCGTCGTTCTCATCGGCGGCCTCGGCATGGGTTTCACGCTGCGCGCGGCGCTTACAGTGCTCGGAAGCAAAGCGAAAATCGTGGTCTCCGAGCTCGTGCCGGCGGTTGTCGCCTGGGCGCGGGGGCCGATGGCGGAAGTGTTCGGCGACAGTCTCGATGATGCCAGGGTGAGCATCCGCGAGATCGACGTCGGCGAAATCATCCGGGCGAAGAGCGCGGCCTTCGACGCCATTCTGCTCGACGTCGACAACGGGCCGGAAGGTCTGACCCGAAAGGGCAATGACGCGCTCTACAGTGCAAGCGGTTTGGCGGCGGCGAGGACGGCGCTACGGCCGGGTGGCGTGCTTGCGGTCTGGTCGTCGGGGCCCAACCCCGCCTTCACCAAGCGCCTCGGGCGTGCCGGCTTCGATGTCAATGAAGTCGCTGTCCGCGCCACCGGCCGAGGCGGTGGCGCGCGTCATGTGATCTGGATTGCGAAGAAGAGCTAGAACATCGTGTTGTTGTTCGCCGGATTGTCCGGGATCGGCTGAACGACGTCCCAATGTTCGACGATCTTGCCGTTCTCCAGCTTGAAGATGTCGACGATCGCGTTGCCTTTGGTGCCGGGTTCGCGAACCGCGTTGACATGAAGGATGACGTAGTCGCCATCGACGAATGAGCGCTTGATCTCGCTGTGCGAGTTCGGGAACTTTTCACGCAAGAAGCCGATGAACTTTCGGAAGCCCTCCGGTCCATCGGCAGCGTTCGGATTGTGCTGGACGTAACGGTCGCCAACATAGGCGAGCGCGGCATCGACGTCCTTCTGATTGAGACCTTTCTCGTAGAAGGCCAGCACGGCTTTGCGATTGGCCTCTTCCTGCGCGCTGCCGGCCATCGCGGCGGCGCTGGTGAGGGACAGCATGAGAGCCGAAGCGGCGACCATTGCCGCGGACCGAACGATGAGATGCATGTGAGCTCCAAGAGGCCGCGGCCCCTGTCTTGCGATTGAGGGAGGCTTCTATAGCCCTCGTGCCGTCTGACGTTAAGAGAGTAACCGTCAGCTCACATGGTCACCGCAAGGAGACCGGTGGTGTGGTTTACGCCGCTTTCGCCGCCGCACCATGCGCATGTTTGTCGATGGCGTCGATGATCTCGGGCCAGAACCGCATCGGCAGCGCATGACCCATACCCTCGATCATCAACAGCTTCGCACCCGGAATTGACTCGGCCGTGTCCTTGCCGCCCTCGGGACGGACCAGCGGATCGACGGTGCCGTGGATCACGAGCGTCGGCGTCTTGACGCCGTGCAGTCTCTCCTTGCGGCTGCCGGAGGCGAGCACGGCGCGGAGCTGCCGGCCGACGCCGGCCGGATTGAGGCCGCGCGCGAAGACCCGTTCGGCGCGGCCGGGATCGAGTGCTTCCTCCTCCGGAAAGGATCCGGCGCGCAAGACCTTCCAGGTCTGGCCGAAGCGGGTGATGAACTCTTCCTTGCTGCTCGGCGGCGGCGCCATCAGCATGGCGGAGGCCTCCCGCGTCGGCGGCGGCACGCGCGGATTGCCGGTGGTCGACATGATCGAGGTCAGCGAGCGCACGCGCTGCGAAAACGACAGCGTCACCTCCTGTGCGATCATGCCGCCCATGGACGCTCCGACCAGATGCGCCGACCTGATGCCCAGCGCGTCCATCAGGCCGACCGTGTCCTTGGCCATGTCGATCAGCTTGTAGGTTGCGGCCACGGGAATCCGGAGGAAGCGAAGCTTGAGCAGCTCGAGCGGCGTCAGCCGCTTGCCGCCGGTGAGATGGCTCGACTTGCCGATGTCGCGGTTGTCGAACCGGATCACGCGAAAGCCGTGCGCGGCGAGCTGCTCACAGAACGCATCGTCCCAATGGATCATCTGCGCGCCGAGCCCCATGATCAGCAGCAGCGGCTCGGCGTTGTCGTTGCCGAAAATCTCGTAGCAGATGTCGATGCCGTTGGCGCGGAGGGTCTGGGGCGGCTGATGGGCGTTCACAGGCGTGTTCCCTTAACTTTGACCAATTTGGCTTTTGATCAATGCTGTATCGCACGGTTTCCCGCGGCAAAGAAGCCGTGTGCGCGGCACCCGCCGCTAGCCGGTTGACCGGCACCCCGCAACGGTGTGGTATGGCGGGAAAAGAAGGGCACAAGCCCTCCACATCGGGAGGATGCTGATGACCGACAAGATCACCGATCCGGTCGCCTTGTGGCAGAAGATGGTCGGCGACATGGAGAAGGGGTTCAACTCCTTCGCCACCAAGGCGATGGAGACGCCCGAATTCTCGCAGGCGATGAACCGTGCCGGCGGCGCTGCTGCGGGTGCTCAGAAGCAGTTCGGCGATCTTATGGAGAAGTACCTGCTCTCCATGAACCTGCCGAGCCGCGAGCAGATGACCGGCATCGCCGAGCGGTTGCAGTCGATTGAGGGGCAGCTCGGCGAGATCAGGTCGATGCTGAGCCAGATGTCGGCTCATTCAAGTGGATCGTCGATCGATGCCGCACCGCGGCCGCCGCGCACAAAACGTCCGCCATCTGAAGGCGGAGAGCAAAAATGAACGCGCCGACGGGACTTGATTTTGCAGCGATCCCGGAGCGCATCCAGTCCGAGGTGCAGCGCGCGATCCAGCGCAGCATCAAGGGCGTCGAATATTTTTCGACCTCCGGTCCGACGCTCGGATCGACGCCGAAGGACGTGCTGCACTCGCGCGGTACGATGAGCCTCTACCACTATCGGTCGATGTCGGACGAGATCTACCGCGTGCCGGTGCTGGTGGTCATGGCGACCACCAACCGCGGCTACATCCTCGATCTCGTGCCGGGCCAGAGTTTTATCGAGTTCCTGCTCAAGCGCGGCTACGACGTCTACATGCTCGACTGGAGCGCGCCGCGGCCGGAGGAGAAGAGCCTGCGGATGGAGGACTATGTCCTCGACTTCATCCCGGATTGCGTCCGTCGCGTGCAGGCCGATTCCGGCGAGCAGGACGTCTCCGTCATCGGCTATTGCTTCGGCGGCGTGCTGTCGCTGCTCTACGGCTCGATCTTCCCGGACGGGCCGATGAAGAATTTGATCTGCTTCACCACGCCGATCGACTTCCGCGAGATGAAGCTGTTCTCGAATTTCTCCGACCGCCGCTATTTCGATGTCGATCGCCTTGTCGACAGCGTCGGCAACGTGCCGCCTGAGATGATCCTGTCGTCATTCGAGATGCTGCGTCCGGCCTCGCGCGCAGTGAGCCAGATCCAGCTCTGGGAAAACATCTGGAACGATGAGTTCGTGAAATCGTACCGGATGTTCGACCGCTGGGCGACCGACACGCTGCCGCTCGCGGGCGAATATTTCCGCACCATCACCAAGGACCTGATGTGGGACAACAAGCTGTTCAACGACACCATGTCAGTCGGCGGCCGCGCGGCGAAGCTCGAGGACATCAAGGTGCCGATGCTGCACGCGGTCGCCGAGCACGATCACATCGTCCCTTATGAGGCCGCAAAGCATCTGATCGCGAAGATCGGCTCCGCGGACAAGGAAGAGGTGATGCTGAAGGGCGGTCACGTCTCGCTGGTCGCCGGCGCCAACGCGGTGAAGCGGCTGTGGCCGAAACTGGATTCCTGGCTGGGAAAGAGATCGACATGAGTGAACAGCGTGCCTATCCGCGTCGCGTCAAGACGGACGCCGGCGATATCGAGATCCGTCTGATGTCGCCTGCGGACGAAGCCGCGGTGCTCGCGTTCGGCAAGGGCCTGCCGACGCATGACCTGCTGTTCCTGCCGCGCAACATCAGCGAGCCGAAGGTCCTGTCCGCCTGGGTCAAGGAGATCGAGCGTGGCGCGATCCAGAGCCTGCTCGCGGTGAAGGACGGCAAGGTCGTCGGTTGCGGCACGCTGGTGCGCGATCCCCACTCCTGGTCGCCCCATGTCGGCGAGATCCGCATGGTGGTGTCGCAGGACGTCCGCGGGAAGGGGGTGGGGAAGGCGCTGTCGCAGGAGACCTTTGCGCTTGCGCTCGGGGCCGGGCTGGAAAAGCTCTCGGTCCAGATGACGGTCGACCAGCAGGCGGCGATCGCGCTGTTCGAGAGCCTCGGCTTCAAGGCCGAGGCGCTGCTGCGGGACCATGTCCGGGATGTCGCCGGCAAGACCCATGACATCGTCGTGCTCGGCCACAACATCGCGCAGGTCCAGGCCCAGATGGAGGCCTATGGGCTGCCAGGCGCCGTCCAGCACTAGAAGCGCCGTCCAGCACTGGGTCATCATCCGGCGACCAAAAACCGGAAAACAACCCCATGCACAGTAGGGGTTGGCTACGGAGGCATCAGAATGCCTCCCGTTAAGGCTGTTCACGGTTTCGTGATATCGCAGTGCAATAAGAATATTGCATCGCACAATTAACTATGCCATATAAGCCGTGCCCCGGGCCAAAACCGGACGGGGTGAGCCCATAGCTCAGCCCAATGAGGATGGAGAGACCCCAATGACCACCGAAACCAACACCGCTTTCGAAGGCTTCAAGGACGCGTTCAAGAACATCCAGAACCTGGAAGTTCCCGAAGCGGCCCGTGAGTTCGTCAAGAAGACTGCCAACACTGCCAAGGACCGTGCTGCCGAGGCTTTCGCTGGCTCCGAGCGCGTGACCGCCGCCGTCGAGAACGCGGTGACCGAGTCCGTCGCCGAGGCCGGCAAGATCAGCCGCAACATCCAGCAGGCGATCTATGACGACGCCCAGGCGTTCTTCGCCGGCATCGACCAGCTCGCGTCCGCCAAGTCGTTCAGCGAAGCCGTCGAGATCCAGTCGAGCCTGCTCCGCGCCCGCGGTGAAACCTTCGTCTCGCGCGCCAAGGCGACCACCGATTATCTCGGCAAGCTCGCCGCCAACGGTGCGAAGTCCGCTCAGGACAACTTTGCCAAGGTCTACACCAAGACCGCCTGATCCGGCGCCCTGAGTCCAAACTGAAATTTGAGGCCCGCTTCGGCGGGCCTTTTGTTTTTTGCGCTGCCGTCATCGCGAGGTTCGAAGCGCCGAAGCAATCCAGAGGCTTTCTGCGGAAAGAGCCTGGATTGCTTCGCTTCGCTCGCAATGACGAGTAGGGTGACGCAGTGATGAATCCACCCGCCAGCTTCTCCTTCGATACTCCGGGCGATGCCGAACGCGCGGCCGAGTTGCGCCGCGTCAAGGCGCTGGCGACGCTGGTGCTGGCGTCGACATTGGCACTGTTCATCGTCGCGAAGTGGTTGTTGTCCGTGCACCCCGTGTTCGGCTTCATCGCCGCCTTCGCGGAGGCTGCGACCATCGGCGGGCTCGCCGACTGGTATGCCGTGGTCGCGCTGTTCAAGCGGCCGCTGGGCCTGCCGATCCCGCACACCGCGATCATCCAAAGTAACCAGGCGCGCATCGCCGACAAGCTCGGCGAGTTCATCCAGGTCCACTTCCTCGAGGCCGGCCCGGTCGAAGCCAAGTTGAATGAAATCGACTTTGGCTCCTTCGTTGCCGACTGGCTGCGCGACCGCAAGCGCAGCGACGACCTTGCGCGCTTCGCGTTGCGCCTTCTGCCGGAAGCCGTCTCTGCAACGGAAAGCTCCGGCCTGATGACCTTCATCATCCGGCGCATGTCCTCGCAACTCCAGGCGATCGATCTCGCGCCGCTCGTCGCCGGCACGCTGCGCGGCTTCGTTGCGGAGGGGCGGCACCAGATCCTGTTCGACGATCTCCTGCGCGTGATGCACGAGACGCTGAACCAGAAAGAGACGATGGCGATGATCCGCGAGAAGGTACGCGCGGAGTTGCCGACCCTGCTCAAGCTCTACCGCGCCGACAAGTTTCTGGTGACCAAGATCGTGTCGTCGGCGACCGCCTTCTTCAATGAAGTGCGCAGCGATCCCAAGCATCCGTTCCGCGGCGAGTTCGACCGCATGGTGCTGGGCTTCGTCGACCGGCTCGGCACCGACCAGGCCTATGTCGATCGCATCGACGGATTGAAGCGCGATCTGCTGGCGCGTCCCGAGCTTGCCGATCTGGCCCGCACCGTCTGGACCAACACGCGCTCCTTCATCGAGCGCAGTGCGTCCGGCGAAACGCAGGTGCTCCAGCATCATCTCGCCGGGATGTTCGTTTCGGCCGGCGATGCGCTCGCCGGCGATGCCGAGTTGCGCGGCGAGATCAACAAGGGCCTGGTGACGGTGCTGCGCAGCTTCGTCGCCGACCAGAAGAGCGGGGTCTCGACCTTCATCTCCGACCAGGTCAAGGCATGGGACATGGCGCAGCTGATTTCGCTGATCGAAATCAACATCGGGCGCGACCTGCAATACATCCGCTTCAACGGCTCGCTGATCGGCGGGCTCGCTGGTCTTGTGCTCTACTCCGTAGAATTCCTGCTCCGATTGTTGTGACTTTTGCGTCACGCCCGTTAGCATTAACGCGCAGGCCTATTGTGGCGTCGTGCTGCAGCGGGTTGAATGTCGGGAACCGGCCGCCTAGCTGATTCATGTTGCGCTGCGGAACGTTCAAGAAGCCGGCGTATTGGAATCCATGCCCATTGCCGGCATCGCGGCCGGCGGGCTCTTCAGGAATTCTTGCCCAAGGGATCCATTGATGACCGCTACTGCCCAGACGCTGCGTCCGCCGTCCCGTACTCTGATGTTTCTGGAAGGGCGCGCGATCCACGAGTTCGGTGCATTCCTCGGCGCGCTGCCGCTCTTGAGCCTCGCACCGCGCGGCGATGGGCATCCGGTGCTGGTGCTGCCGGGCCTGGTGGCCTCCGACGTCTCCACGCGTGCACTGCGCTCGTTTCTGACCAGCAAGGGCTATGCGGTGAGCGGCTGGCGTCAGGGCCGCAATTACGGCCTGCGCGAGGGCGTGCAGCACGCGATGGTCGATCTGGTCGAGGAGCTCAGCGACAAGCACGGTCGCAAGATCAGCCTGGTCGGCTGGAGCCTGGGCGGTCTCTATGCGCGCCAGCTTGCCAAGATGATGCCCCAGCGCGTGCGTCAGGTGATCACGCTCGGCAGCCCCTTTGCCGGCAATCCCCGGTCGACCAATGCATGGCAGGTCTATGAGTGGGTAAGCGGGCAGAAGTCTGATCGGGTCGATCCTCAGTTCGGCGGCGAGCTCGCCGTGCCGCCGCCGGTACCGACCACCGCCGTCTTCAGCCGCACCGACGGCGTCTGCGCCTGGCAAGGCTGCATGGAGAAGGCGGGCGCGCAGACCGAGAGTATCGAGGTCGAGAGCAGCCATTGCGGCATGGGCCATCATCCCGCCGTCGTCTATGCCGTCGCCGACCGTCTCGCGCAGAAGGAAGGCCAGTGGCGGCCGTTCGACCGCAGCGGCTGGCGCAGCCTCGTGTATCCCGATCCGCATCGGTAGCGCGCTTCTTCACCTCGCCCCGCTTGCGGGGAGAGGTCGGATCGCATCGGAGATGCGATCCGGTGTGGGGAGTCTCCGCGAGTCCGTCTCTCAGCGAACCCGCGGAGACTCCCCCTCATCCCGACCTTCTCCCCGCAGGCGGGGAGAAGGAGAAGACGCAGCCGTCGCTCCTGTCCATTGTCGCGCCTGCACCAAACGCGCTATGCCTCGCGCATGGCGCATCCGCTCTCTCGCATCATCGACCAGCTCAAGCGTGAGCCGTCACGCACGGGCTCCATCGTCATCACCATGTTCGGCGATGCCGTCGTGCCGCGCGGTGGTTCGGTGTGGCTTGGCACGCTGCTGGCGTTCTTCGAGGGCCTCGATATCGACGGCAGCGTGGTGCGCACCGCGATGTCGCGGCTCGCTGCCGATGGCTGGCTGACCCGCGAAAAGGTCGGCCGCAACAGCTTTTATCGTCTTGCCGAGAAGGGCCGCGAGACGTTCGAAGCCGCGACGCGCCACATCTACGATCCGCCGCCGTCGGACTGGACCGGTCGCTTCGAGCTGCTGCTGATCGGCAATGGCTGGGATCGCGATGCCTCGCGCGAGGCGCTGCGCAATGCCGGCTTCGGCAGCCCGTTGCCGGGCGTCTGGGTCGCTCCGTCGGGTGTTCCGGTGCCGGAGGAGGCTGCGGGCGCCATCCGGCTCGAAGTCTCGGCTGAAGATGACAGCGGGCGCCGCCTGCTCAGCGCGAGCTGGCCGCTGCAGCGCACTGCGGATGCCTATCTGAAGTTCATGAAGACGTTCGAGCCGCTGCGCGCCGCGATCGCGCGCGGCACGGTGCTATCGGAGGCCGATGCCTTCACCGCGCGCATCCTGCTGATCCACTATTACCGCCGCGTCGTTCTGCGCGATCCGCTGCTGCCGGAGAGTCTTCTGCCGGCGGATTGGCCGGGCAGAGCTGCCCGCGAGCTCTGCGGCGAGATCTATCGCGCGCTGCTGGCGCCGTCCGAACAATGGCTTGATAGCCATGGAACCAACGAGAAGGGGGCGCTTCCGCCGGCGAGAAAGCTTCTGGAGAGGAGGTTCGAGGCCTGATTTATATGTTACAGAAATATCTTGCATGAAGTAATTTTTGTTATATATTGCCTCCCAATAAAACGGGAGGATGCGCATGTATACCCAGGCGCTGAATACGGCCGAGACCGACGATCGCGGTCTTGAGGACGCGGCCAAGGCCGCGCAGTTCCAGGCTCGCATCGATGCCGAAGAGCGCATCGAGCCGAACGACTGGATGCCGACCGCCTATCACAAGACGCTCACCCGCCAGATCTCTCAGCACGCTCATTCCGAAATCGTCGGCATGCTGCCCGAAGGCAACTGGATCACGCGCGCGCCGACGCTGCGCCGCAAGGCGGCGCTGCTCGCCAAGGTGCAGGACGAATGCGGCCACGGGCTCTATCTCTATGCGGCCGCCGAGACGCTCGGCACCTCGCGCGAGGAGCTGGTCGACGCCATGCTGGCCGGCAAAGCCAAATATTCCTCGATCTTCAACTATCCGACGCTGACCTGGGCCGACATCGGCACCATCGGCTGGCTGGTCGACGGCGCCGCCATCATGAACCAGATTCCGCTGTGCCGCTGCTCCTACGGTCCCTATGCGCGCGCCATGATCCGCGTCTGCAAGGAGGAATCGTTTCACCAGCGCCAGGGCTACGAGATCATGCTGACGTTGTGCCGCGGCTCGGACGAGCAGAAGGCGATGGCGCAGGACGCACTGGACCGCTGGTGGTGGCCGGTGCTGATGATGTTCGGCCCGCCGGACGCGACGAGCCAGCACAGCGACACCTCGACGAAGTGGAAGATCAAGCGCTTCTCCAATGACGAGCTGCGCCAGAAGTTCGTCGATGCCACGGTGCCGCAGGCGCAATATCTCGGCCTCACCATTCCCGATCCCGGGATGACCCAGGATGCCGATGGCCACTGGCGCTACAGCGAGATCGACTGGACCGAGTTCAAGCAGGTGCTCGCCGGCAACGGCCCCTGCAATCGCGACCGCATGGCCGCGCGCCGCAAGTCGCACGCCGAAGGCGCCTGGGTGCGCGAGGCCGCTGCGGCCTATGCAGCCAAGCGCGCGCAGCGCCAGACCGCGCAAGCTGCGGAATAGGGAGATCAGGAATGGCCACGCCGAATACGCCGCTGTGGGAAGTCTTCATTCGCAGCCGCAACGGGCTCGCGCACAAGCATGTCGGCTCGCTGCATGCGAGCGATGCCACCATGTCGCTGCAGGCCGCGCGCGACATCTACACCCGCCGCGGCGAGGGCCTGTCGATCTGGGTCGTACCGTCGACCGCGATCACCGCGAGCGACCCCGCCGAGAAGGGCATGATGTTCGAGCCTGCGGAATCGAAGATCTACCGGCACCCGACGTTTTATGAGGTGCCGGAAGAAGTGGGGCACATGTGATGCCCGCCGCCAACATCCAGGTCTCCGAAACGCCACTCGTACTCTACGCTCTGCGTCGCGCCGACGATGCGCTGATCCTCGGGCACCGGCTGTCGGAATGGTGCGGGCACGCGCCGATGATGGAAGAGGACATGGCGCTCTCCAACATCGCGCTCGACCTCATCGGGCAGGCCCGCGAGCTCTACAGCTACGCCGCCAAGACCGAAGGCAGGGATAACGACGAGGACAAGCTCGCCTATTTGCGCGACGTCAGGCAGTACCGAAACCTGCTGCTGGTCGAGCAGCCGAACGGCGATTTCGCCCAGACCCTGGTGCGGCAGTTCTTTTATTCAGCCTTCGCCGATCTCTACTGGCGCGCCATGATGACCTCGCGCGACGCGACGCTCGCGGCGATCGCCGCCAAGTCGGAGAAGGAGAGCGCCTATCATCTGCGCCATGCCTCGGAATGGATCATCCGGCTTGGTGATGGCACGGAAGAAAGCCACGTCCGCGCGCAAGCCGCGATCGATCACCTCTGGGCCTTCACGGGCGAAATGTTTGCCGTCGATGAAGGTGAGCGTGCCTTGATCCATGCCGGTATTGCCGTGGATCCCGGCACCTTGCGTGGCCGCTGGCTGACGACACTGTCTGACGTCGTTGGTGAAGCATCGCTTCACTTGCCCCAAAATGACTGGATGCAGCAGGGTGGCCGTGCAGGCCGCCACAGCGAGCATCTCGGTCATCTCCTGTCCGAGCTGCAATCGATGCAACGCACTTTCCCGGGGCAGACATGGTGACGGTGCTGGAACACGACAGCGAGTTGCACCGGCGCGCCTGGGACGCGGCGGGGAGCGTTGTCGACCCCGAAATTCCGGTGCTGACCATCGCCGATCTTGGCGTGCTCCGCGATGTCGTTCTCGACGGCGATCACGTCGAGGTCGCGATCACGCCGACTTATTCGGGCTGTCCGGCCATGAACATGATCGCGCTCGAAATCGAGATCGCGCTGGAACGCGCGGGCTTCCGCGAGCCCAAAGTGCGCACCGTGCTGTCGCCGGCCTGGACCACCGACTGGATGAGCGAAGAGGGGCGCCGGAAGCTGCACGCCTACGGCATCGCGCCGCCGCAATCGTCACACTCGCGTCGCGCGTTGTTCGGCGAGCAGGTCATCACGTGCCCGCAATGCAATTCGAGGGAGACCGAACTGCTGTCCGAATTCGGCTCGACCTCCTGCAAGGCGCTATGGCGCTGCAAGTCCTGCCGTGAACCCTTCGATTATTTCAAGTGTCATTGACCATGTCAGCAGCCGCACCGCGCTTCCATCGCCTGGCCGTCAACGATCTCCGCCGCGAGTCGTCGGACGCCGTTTCGATGACGTTCGCCATCCCGCGCGAACTTGCCGACGACTATGCCTTCAGCCCCGGCCAGTATCTCACGCTGCGCACCACGCTCGACGGTGAGGAGGTGCGCCGCTCGTATTCGATCTGCTCTGGCCCCGACGACGGCGAGATCCGCATCGCCGTGAAGAAAGTCGACGGCGGCGCGTTCTCGAGCTGGGCTGCAGACGAGTTGAAACATGGCGACGAGCTCGACGTCATGACGCCGACGGGCCGTTTTGGCGTCGTCTCTCCGGCCGAAGCCGGGCGCATCCATGTCGGCTTTGCCGCAGGCTCCGGCATTACGCCGATCCTGTCGATCGTCAAAGGCGTGCTGGCGCGTGAACCGGACAGCCGCTTCTTCCTGTTCTACGGCAACCGCGCGACCGACAACATCATGTTCCTCGAGGCGCTCGAGGAGCTGAAAGACCGCTTCATCGACCGCCTCTCGATCTTCCACGTCATCTCCGGCGAGGAGCAGGACATCCCGATCCTGCATGGCCGGCTCGATGGGGACAAGGTGAGGGTGCTGTTGCGCTCACTGGTGCCGGCCGAAAGTGTCGATCATGTCTTCGTCTGCGGTCCATCAGGCATGAGCGACGAGATCGAGGCGACTTGCCGCGACCTCGGCATCGCTGACGATCGCATCCACGTCGAACGCTTCGTGTCCGAGTTCGGCGGCAAGCCGCGGCCGAAGAAGGCCGTCGCCGCCGATGCGCCGCCGAAGGCGATTGCTTCCCTGATCATCGATGGCAAGCGGCGGGATGTGCCGGTTGCCGAGGGCGAGGCGATCCTCGATGCTGCGCTGCGCGCCGGCGTCGATCTTCCCTTCGCCTGCAAGGGCGGCATGTGCTCGACCTGCCGCGCCAAACTGGTCGAGGGCGAGGCACCGATGGACCTCAATTATTCGCTGGAGCCGTGGGAGCTGAAGGCCGGCTTTGTGCTCACCTGCCAGGCCAAGCCATCGTCGGAGCGGGTCGTGGTCGACTACGACCACGTTTGACAGTGTTGGCCAACCAGCAGAACATCATGAGCAAGCAATTCGCCGGGAGAAGCGCGTGAACGTCAAAGCCGCCCTGTCGCCTGAAGATGTTGCCCGCGCCTGCGCCGATGCGATGTGGGCGGAGGACGATGCCTCCAAGGGCCTCGGCATGGAAATCGTCGAGGTCGGCCCGGGCCATGCGACGCTCGCCATGACGGTGCGGCCGGACATGGTCAACGGCCAGCGCATCGCACATGGCGGCTTCATCTTCACGCTCGCCGATTCCGCGTTCGCTTTTGCCTGCAACTCCCACAACGATCGTGTGGTCGCCGCACAAGGCCAGATCACGTTTATCAAGCCCGGCAAGCTCGGCGATCGTCTCGTTGCGAAGGCGCGCGAGGTCACCCGAAGCGGCCGCTCCGGCATCTACGACGTGCGCGTCACCGCAGGCGACACCGTCATCGCAGAATTCCGCGGGCATTCGCGTGTCATTCCCGGCACGTGGTTGCCGGCGCAAGACCAATAAGCAGAAGAACACATCAATGTGGGGAGACGAAGATGGCTTCGACGAAGCCCAGGGAAGGCGGCCACGTCTATAGGGCTGAGCTGGATGCGCAGGAGCGCGCGTCACGCGACGAGATCATGGCGTTGCAGAAGCAGCGGCTGGCCTGGTCGCTGAAGCACGCCTACGACAACGTCGCGCATTATCGCAAAGCGTTCGACAAGGCCGGCGTGCATCCGTCCGACTTTCGCGAGTTGTCCGATCTCGCAAAGTTTCCGTTCACGGTGAAGACGGATCTCCGCGACAACTACCCCTTCAACATGTTCGCCGTGCCCCGCGAAAAACTGGTGCGCGTGCATGCGTCCTCCGGCACGACGGGCAAGCCGATCGTGGTCGGCTACACGCAAGCCGACATCGACACCTGGTCGCAGGTGATGGCGCGCTCGATCCGCGCCGCCGGCGGCCGTACCGGCATGATCATCCACAATGCCTATGGCTACGGCCTCTTCACCGGCGGCCTCGGCGTGCACTACGGCGCCGAGAAACTCGGCTGCACGGTGGTACCGATCTCCGGCGGCATGACCGAGCGGCAGGTGCAGCTCATCAACGACTTCAGGCCTGACATCATCACGGTGACGCCCAGCTACATGCTGGCGATCCTCGACGAGTTCAAGCGGCAGAAGCTCGACCCGCGCCAGTGCTCGCTCAAGGTCGGCATTTTCGGCGCCGAGCCCTGGACCAACGCCATGCGCGGCGAGATCGAGGATGCCTTCGATATGGATGCGACCGACATCTATGGCTTGTCCGAGGTGATCGGCCCGGGCGTCGCGCAGGAGTGCATCGAGACCAAGGATGGCCTGCACATCTGGGAGGATCATTTTTATCCCGAGGTGATCGATCCCGTGACCGGCGCGGTGCTGCCGGATGGCGAGAAGGGCGAACTGGTGTTCACCTCGCTCACCAAGGAAGCCTTTCCGGTGATCCGCTATCGCACCCGCGACCTGACGCGGCTGCTGCCTGGCACGGCGCGACCGGGCATGCGGCGCATGGAGAAGGTGACGGGCCGCTCGGACGACATGATCATCCTGCGGGGTGTCAACCTGTTCCCGACCCAGATCGAGGAGGTGCTGCTGGCCACCGACTGGTGCGGCGGCCACTTCATCCTCGAACTGACCCGCGAAGGCCGCATGGACGAGCTGACCATCATCGCCGAGGCACGCCCCGAAAGCTGGGATGGTAGAGGCCTCGTCGACCACGCCGAGCGAATCTCGACCCACATCAAGAACACGATCGGCATCAGCTCGCGGGTGCAGGTGGTCGCGCCTGCGACGCTGGAGCGCTCGCTCGGAAAGGCCAAACGGCTCTACGACAAGCGGCCGAAGGATTAAGTCTCGACCCTCATGGTGAGGAGGCGCGTAGCGCCGTCTCGAACCATGCAGGCCCGGCTGCTGCGGGGCCTTCATCCTTCGAGACGCCTGCCTCGCAGGCTCCTCAGGATGGGGGGAGGCGGTTGACTTGACCGGCCCCAAAGGCGACAAGGCCGCGAGAAATCGCGGGTCTTTTCCATGTCGCCAGCCGATACAAAAACCGTCGAGGCGCGCTGTGTCCGCCTCAATGCCAAGGCCGAAAACGCCGCTGCGATTGCGCCCGGCGTCGAGCGTCATACGCTCACGCACGGCCCGAACGATCTCCTGATCGAGGTTAAGGCCGCCGCCGTCAACCCGTCCGACGTCAAGGCTGCCACCGGGCTGATGCCCTATGCCGTGTTCCCGCGGACGCCAGGTCGTGACTACGCCGGCGTGGTGATTGACGGGCCGGCCGGCACGATGGGGCGCGAAGTGTTCGGCTCGTCCGGCGATCTCGGCATTCGCCGCGACGGCACCCATGCGAGCCACCTCGTCGTCGAAGCTGATGCCGTGGTGGAGAAGCCGAAGACGGTGTCATGGGAGGAAGCTGCCGGCATCGGCGTGCCCTTCGTCACCGCGATGGAAGGCTTTCGACGCGCCGGCCTTCCGAAGGCCGGCGAGACGGTTCTCGTGTTCGGCGTCAACGGCAAGGTCGGGCAATCAGCGGTGCAGATCGCGACCTGGCAAGGCGCGCGCGTGATCGGCGTGGTACGCAAGGCGGAAGCCTATGAGGGCCATAGCAACGCGCCGATCGAGGTGATCGACGCCTCCGCAATCGACGTCGCCACACGCGTGCGCGAACTGACCGGCGGCAAGGGCGCCGACATCGTCTTCAACACGGTCGGCGATCCCTACTTCCAGGCCGCGCACAAGTCGCTCGCGCTTCGTGGCCGCCAGATCCTGATCGCCGCGATCGATCGCATCGTGCAGTTCAATATCCTCGAATTCTATCGGGGCCAGCACACCTATGTCGGCATCGACACGCTGGGCCTGTCGTCGATCGCGACGGGCGGCGTGCTGCGCGATCTCGGTCCGGGCTTTGCGAGCGGTCACCTCAAACCGTTCCCGATCAAGGCGAATGCGGTCTATCCGCTCGAACGCGCCAGGGAGGCCTACGTCGCGGTCGCCGGCTCCTCGCGGGATCGCGTGATCCTGAAGCCGTAATCATGGAGTCATCCACCCAACTCGTCATCCTCGCCGGCCTCGTCATCGGCCTCGTCTACGGCTCCGTCGGCCTGCTCAGCGGCTTCTGCCTGATGAGCAGCATGCGCGGGTGGCTGGCGGAGGGGGACGGGCGGCTGGTTCGGAGTTATGCGTTGGCAATTGCCGTTGCGGTCGCCGCGAGCCAATTGCTCGCCGGCAAAGGCATGGTCGATTTCGGCAAGTCGATCTACCTGCAGGCAACCTTCTCGGCGCCGGTGCTGTTTCTCGGCGGCCTCCTGTTCGGCTACGGCATGGTGCTGTCGAACGGCTGCGGCTCGCGCGCGCTGGTGCTGCTCGGGCGCGGCAATCTCCGCTCCTTCGTCGTCGTGATCGTGCTCGCCATTGCGGCGCAGATGACGCTGAAGGGGTTGATTGCACCGGCACGTATTGCGTTGGTTCAGGCTTCCCAAGCGACGTTCAGCGCCAATTCGCTGCCCACACTGCTCGCGATGCTTGGTCTCGGCGAAGCCGTTGGGCGCGCGCTGGCCGCTGCCGCGATCATCATTGCGTTGATCCTATTTGCTTTCGCGCATCCGGCGTTTCGCCGTTCGCCGGGCCAGATCGCGGCGGGCGTCATCGTCGGCCTTCTCGTCGCCGGCGGCTGGTACGCCACCGGCTATCTCGGCGCCGATGATTTCAATCCGGTTCCGGTGACGTCGCTCACTTTCATCGCGCCGATCGCCGACAGCCTGCAATACGCGATGCTGTCGACCGGCCTGACGCTGAATTTCGGCATCGCAACGGTGGCCGGTGTTTTCTGCGGCAGTCTGGTGACGGCGCTCGCGACGGGCCGCTTCCATCTCGAAGGCTATTCATCGCCACGCCATATGCTGCGCTCGGCCGGTGGCGCTGCGCTGATGGGGATCGGCGGCGTGATGGCATTCGGCTGCTCGATCGGGCAGGGGCTCACCGGCATCTCGACGCTCGCAATAGGCTCGTTCATTGCGGTCGCCGGCATCCTGCTCGGGACAGGTGCAGGCTTGCGCGGTGTACTGCGCGTTCAGCCACTCGCGGTGGCCTGACGGCGCAGCAGCCGGTCGCCCAGCGTGGCCAGGCCAATGCCGGTCACGATCAGCGCGGCTGCAATGACAAGGCTCATCTCGATCGGCTCACCCAGCAATATTGCCGCGCTGGCGATACCGACGAGCGGGGTCCCGGTGGTGCCGAGCGCCGTGGTCAGGGCCGAAATGCTCTTGTTGACCATCGACATCGCCCAATAGGCCAGCGCTGTTCCGATCAGGCCGGAATACAGGAACAGCAACACAAGCTTCCAGGACCATTCCGCATGCGGCACGCCGTCGGTGACCAACGCCGAGCCGGTCAGGATGATCGTTGCCACCAGCACCTGCCAGATCAGAAGCTGGAGCGGGGACGCGATCCAGCGATGCGCGCGGATGTAGATGATGTTCGCGGCCCAGGAGATCGCGGCCAGGATCACCATGCCTGCGCCGAGCACGACGTTGGCGTTGGTCCAGTCGATCGACGTCGGGTTCAGGATCACCGCTAGCCCGATCAGTCCGAGCAGGGCACCGGCGAGCTTCGGTGCGGTCAGGGTCTCTTTTCCCAGCAAGGGTGCCGCGATCGCCACCCAGAGCGGCGTGGTGTAACCGAGCACGATGGCCTTGCTCGCAGGCAGAAAGCGTACGCCGGCCGCAACCAGGACCGAGAAGATCGTCATGTGCAGCAGCGCCACACTCAGGACCACGGGAATGTCGCGCCGCTCGGGAATCACCAGATTGTTGCTGAGGCCAAGGATCACGAACAAGCCAGCGAGCGCGATCCAGCTCCGGATCGCCGACGTCCAAAGTGGCGGAAGGAATTGCACGAGCTGCTTGGTAATCGACCAGTTCACGCCCCAGGCCAGCACGACGATCAGGAACAGGCCGATGGCCGTGCGCGGGGCGAGGGACGAGTTCATCGCAGAATCCTTGAAGCTGAGCGGACTGCGGGATAGCATCCTGTCTGGCACCTGAAAAAGTGCCAGATCGGAAAGGAATAAGGTGCCAGTTTCCGAAAGCATGATCGCTGGTCTGATCGACCTGAATCGGGCCGACGATGACGGGCTGGTGGCTCAGCTCACCGGCCAGCTCCGAAGCCTGATCGCAACCGGCCGACTCGCCAAAGGCCGCGCGTTGCCGTCGAGCCGCCGGCTTGCGAGCGATCTCGGCGTCTCCCGTAACACCGTCACCTATGCGTTCGAGCAGCTCGCCGCCGAAGGTTATCTCGAGGCGTCGCACGGCCGTCGTCCTGTGGTGACGGTCGACGGCGGGGAACGCATCGAAGGGACGGCCGCGACCGCATCCGGCATTCGTGCCGCCAAGCCGCAGCTCTCGGCCTGGGCAGCGAAGCTCAGGCAGACAGATTGGCCGATGTCTTATCAGGCGCCGCTCAAGCCGTTGCGTCCGGGACATGGGGATGCGCGGGAGTTTCCGAACGAGGTCTGGGCGCGTTGCCTGCGCCGCAGCGCTGTACGCGCGGGCAAGCGTGAGCTCGGACCGGTCAATCGAACGCGCCTGCGCGAGGCGCTGGCGCATTATCTGGCGACCAGCAGAGGCGTTCGCGCGACGGCCGACCAGATCCTGATCCTGCCGAGTGCGCAGGCTGCGCTGACCTTGATCGCGGCTGTTCTGATCACGTCTGGCGACGAGGTCTGGGTCGAGGATCCCGGTTATCCCGGCGCCGCAGCCGCCTTCCTTGCGTCAGGGGCGCATGTCACCGGCATGAGACTGGACGAGCAGGGCATGCAGCGGATGCCGGGGACAGCCGCGCCAAAACTCATCTTCATGACGCCATCGCATCAGCATCCGACCGGGCGGTTGATGTCTCTTGCGCGCCGCACCGAGTTCCTTGGCATGAGCCGCCCCGGCAAGACCTGGATCGTCGAGGACGATTACGACGGCGAATTCCACTATGACAGTCGGCCGGTGCCGGCCCTGCAGGGGCTCGATGCGCACGGTCGCGTGTTCTATGTCGGCACGTTCTCGAAGGCGATGACGTCGGATATCCGGCTCGGCTATCTCGTCGTTCCACCGGCGCTGGTCGGCACTCTGGAGATTGCGCAGCGGCACATCGGCCTGATCGCGTCCAGCCACATTCAGGAGGCGCTGGCCGAATTCATCGCGGACGGGCATTTCCTCGCGCATCTCCGCCGGATGCGCCGGCTCTATCACGCACGGCGCGATCACCTCGTCGCGGGACTGGAGCGTCATCTCGGCGAGGTCCTCTCTGTCGAGGCGCCCTCGGGCGGCATCCAGCTCGTCGCCCGCCTCAAGCGCGGTCGTGCCGATCAGGCGGCAGTGAAACGGTTGGTCGACGCAGGCGTTGAAACCCGCGCTCTATCCAGCCTGGCGCTGGGTAAGCCGCGCGATCATGGTCTCTTGCTCGGCTTCGCGGCCTGGCGCGAGAGCGAGATCAGCGGGGCGGTGCGAACGATGGCGTCGTGCTTCTAGCGTCCTAGTCTACGGCCTTGGTCACGATGCGGATCTCCGAGGTCAGCGTCCGGTGCACGGGGCACTTGTCGGCAATCTCCATCAGTTTCTTGCGCTGCTCGGCATCGAGCGCGCCGTCGATCGCGATGTCGCGCTCGATCTGGTCGAGCATGCCGTCCTGCGTCTCGCACTCCGCGCAGTCCTTGGCGTAAATCTTCGAATGCTTCAGCGTGACGGTGACGCGGTCGAGCGGCAGCGATTTGCGGTCGGCATAGAGGCGCATGGTCATGGAGGTGCAGGCGCCGAGGCCGGCGAGCAGGAAGTCATAGGGGCCGGGACCGGCATCCTCGCCGCCGGCGGCGACCGGCTCGTCCGCCACAAGATGATGCGGGCCGATCGTGACGAGCTGGTTGAACTTGCTCCTGCGGGTCTCCTGCACCACCACCCTCCGCGGCTGATCCGCGGCATCCGTCGTCTTTGCAGGAGTTGTCGCGTCGATGTAGCGGCTCGCCCAGGCCGCAATCACATCGGCTGCGTAGAGCGCGTCGGCTGGTTTGGTGAGCAGATGATCGGCATGGTCGAGCGAGACGAAGCTCTTGGGATGCTTCGCTGCCACGAAAATCTTCGTTGCATTGTCGATGCCGACGGTGTCGTCGACAGGTGATTGCATGATGAGCAGCGCCTTGTGCAGGCCGGTGATATCAGTCATCAGCTCGTGCTCGGCGATGTCGTCGAGAAATTCGCGTTTGATCCGGAACGGCCGCCCTGCGAGCGAGACTTCGACCTCACCCTGTGCGCGGATGTTTTCAATATGCTCTTTGAAAAGTCCGGTAACGTGGGCCGGATCCGATGGCGCAGCGATGGTTACGACAGCCTTGGCCTCGGGAACCTTTCCGGCCGCCGCCAGGATCGCTGCGCCGCCCAGGCTGTGCCCGATCAGGAGCGTTGGCGCCTTCCGCTTCGTACGGAGATGATCGGCCGCATGCACGAGATCGGCGACGTTGGAGGAGAAGGTCGAATTGGCAAACTCGCCTTCACTGGAGCCGAGCCCGGTGAAATCGAAGCGCAGCACGGCGATACCCTTGGTGGCGAGCGCAACCGAGATGCGCTTGGCCGCGAGCGTGTCCTTGCCGCAGGTGAAGCAATGCGCGAACAGCGCGTATGCGGCCGGCTCGCCGTCCGGCAGCTCCAGCGCGGCCGCGAGTTGATGGCCGCCTTCGCCGGTGAATTGGAAGCGTTCCGTCGGCATGGGCTCCCCCTTGTCGTTGCTTGACCTTAGTCGGCCGAATAGCGCTGCTCGGCCCAGGGATCGCCGCGGTTATGATAGCCGCGCACTTCCCAGAAGCCCGGTGCATCCTCAGTGACGAATTCGATGGCCTGGAGCCACTTTGCGCTCTTCCAGAAATAGAGATGCGGCACGACAAGCCGCACCGGGCCGCCATGCTCGTCGGACAGCGGCTGGCCCGACCAGCTATGGGCGAGCAACGCGTCCTCGGCGGCAAAGTCCTCAAGCGCGAGGTTGGTGGTGTAACCGTCATAGGAATGCAGCACAACGAAGCGCGCATCGTCGCGCGGCTGGCAGGCTGCCAGCAGCTCGCGGGTCGCGAGCCCTTCCCATTCATTGTCGTAACGCGACCAGGTCGTCACGCAATGGATATCGGACGTAAATTGCGCCTGCTTCTGCGCGGCGAACTCGGCATAGGTCCAGAATATCGGAGTCTCGATCGCGCCATAGACATCGAGCCGCCAGCGCTCGCGCGAAACCGGCGGCAACACGCCGAGATCGAGCACCGGCCAATCTTTCGTCAGATGCTGGCCGGGCGGTAGCCGCTGGTCCTCAGGCCGTGTGACTTTGCCCGTGAGAAAGCGACCCTCGCGCGCCCATTTCGCCTTGGTGCGCGTCAGCTTGCTGTCGGGTGGCGTCTCGTCGACCATGATCTGCTCGTAGATCGGCTACTCGTGGCGATGCATCGCGGAGGCATGCTTGGTGTCGCGCATGGTGGAATAGATGATCAGCGACAGGAAGATGACGCCGGCGAGATAATAGTAGAACCACTCTTCGTGTCCGATGCTCTTGAAATAGAGCGCGATCGCCGGCGCCGTGCCGCCGAAGATCGAGACGGTGATCGCGTAGGGCAGGCCGACACCGAGCGCGCGGACATTGGTCGGGAACAGCTCGGCCTTCACGACTGCATTGATCGAGGTGTAGCCGGCGACGAACAGCCAGGCGGCGCAGATCAGGATGAAGGCCATGAAGGGCGACTTGGTCTCCTTCAACGTCATCAGAAGGGGCACGGTCGCGAGCGAGCCGGCGACGCCGAAGAAGATCAACAGCGGCTTGCGGCCGATCTTGTCGGAGATTGCGCCATAGATCGGCTGCAGGATGGTCGCGAAGATCAGAGAGCCGAAGATCACGAAGGTGGTCTGATCCTCGGTCAGCCCGACCGAAAGTTTCACGAAGGTCTGCATGTAGGTTGTGAAGGTGTAGAACGCCGCGGTGCCGCCGGCGGTGAGGCCGACCACGAGGAGCAGTTCGCGCGGATAGCGCAGCAGATTGGTGATCGAGCCGGTCGGCTTGACCACCTTCTTGGCTTCCTCGAACGCCTCGGTCTCCTGCAGATTGCGCCGCATCACGGCGGCGAAGATCGCGAGCGCGGCGCCGATCGCGAACGGGATACGCCAGCCCCAGGCCTTCAGTTCGTCGGGCGTGAGGAAGACCTTTTGCAGGAGCAATAGCACGATGATCGCGGTGAGCTGGCCGCCGATCAGGGTCACGTACTGGAAGCTCGAATAGAAGCCGCGATGCTTGGGGTCGGCGACCTCGCTGAGGTAGGTGGCGCTGGCGCCGTACTCGCCGCCGAGGCTCAGACCCTCGATCACGCGGGCCAGCGCCAGGATCACCGGTGCGGCAAAGCCGATCGTCGCATAGGTCGGCGTCAGCGCGATGATCAGCGAGCCGAAGCACATGAAGACGACCGACAGCGTCAGCGAGATGCGTCGGCCGAAATGGTCGGCGATGTAGCCGAACAACCAGCCGCCCAGAGGACGCATCAGGAAGGTCGCCGCGAACACCACGGCGACATTCAACTGCTGGACGACGGGATCGCTGCCCGGGAAGAACGCCGGAGCGAAATAGAGCGCGAACGCCGTATAGGCGTAGAAGTCGTACCATTCGACGAGATTGCCGATCGAGCCGATCAGGATCGCCTTGATCCGGCGCTCGGCGTCGGCGATGTCGATGTGGTCGGAGGCCGGTTTGATTGCTTGCTCTGTCACGTCCGGCCTCCCAGAAATCCTTTGTCTGGGAGCCTACATCGCCTTTCCAAGCAAAAATGGCAACTGGCGGGGGCCCCTGACCGTGCCCTGCGACCAGGTCACGGTGCCTGCCGGGTCGAGCCGGAAGTCCGGAATCCGCTTCAGCCATTCCTCCAGCGCCACCTGCATCTCCATCCGCGCCAGATTGGAACCGACGCAGCGGTGGATGCCGAGGCCGAAGGCGGCGTGGCGGTTCTCCCGCCGGTCGATCACGACCTTGTCAGCATCCGGAAACATCTTCGGGTCGCGATTGGCGGCCGGGAAGGACAGCAGCACCATGTTGCCCGCTTTGACCGGGCAGCCCGAGACGGTGGTCTCCTTGACCACCTCGCGCGCCATGGTCACCGGCGAATAGGCCCGCAGCAGTTCCTCCACGGCGATCGGGATCAACCCAGGCTCGGCGACCAAGCGCTCGCGGTCGGCCGGTGTCCGGGCGAGATGCCAGAGCGAGGAGCCGATCGCGCTCCAGGTCGTGTCGATGCCGGCAATCAGGAGCAGCCGCAGCGAGCCCAGCACGTGCGACTCCTCCAGCGGCTGGCCTTCCTTGTCCTTGGCATTCATCAAATATGAGATCAGGTCGTCAGTCGGCTTCGACCTCCGCTCCTCGATATGCGTCCTGAAATAGGCGCTCATCTCCTGCACGGCCTGGAGCAGCTTGTTCTCGTCCTTGATCCCAAGCTCCAGGATCATGTGGATCCAGTTGATGAAGAGATCGCTGTCGCTCTCGGGAATGCCGAGCATGTGCGCGATGGCCTGAACCGGGATGTATTTGCTGTATTGCGCTGCGGCATCGACCTTGCCGTCGGCGATGAACCCGTCGATCAGCTCGTTGCAGATCGCGCGCATCCGCGGCTCGAGCTTCTTCATCGCATCCGGGGTGAAGGGAGGCAGCAGCAATTGCTTGGCCGGCTTGTGCACGGGCGGGTCGGAGGTGATCGGCGGTGCCGCATTCCTGGCGACCTCGGGTCGGACGTCGCGGACGATGATGCGGCGCGACGAAAAATGCTCGGTGTCGTTGGCGATCTCGCGCACGGCCTCATAGGTCGTCGGCATATAGCAGCCGAGGAAGCGATCGGTATGCACGACAGGGCTCGCGGCGCGCAGCTCTTCCCAGATCGGGAAGGGATCATCCGTCCATTGCGGATCGGTGTGGTCGAAATCGTTGACCCAGTCGGTCACGGGCGGATGGGCTGTGGGCTCGCTCACGTCGGACATGACAAAAAATCCCTCGAATGTTTCTTGGGGCTCGTGTTCGCTGAAGGCACGGGGAACGCGGGCAGGCCGCGCTACTCCTCGATCACATCGATCGCGATTTCCGGGCAGTTGGATTTGGCAAGCCAGGCCTTGTCTTCGAGGCCCGGTGGAACCGTGCCGTCTCCGGCCTCATGGGCATTGCCGTATTCGTCGAGCTCGAACAGCTCTGGCGCCAACGCCTTGCAACGCGCGTGGCCCTGGCATTTGTCGGGATCGACGTGAACTCTGAGTCGTTCTGCCATTGCGGCTCCCTCGGTCGTATGCGCGTGGCCCGAAGGCCGGCGCGTTCCTCTTGTCAATGTTGTCTGCGACATTTGCCGCTTATTCTAAGTTATATGCTATTACATTCGCGACAGGCTTCCCCTGTCAAGCGCAAACTTATAGGCTCCGCCGTAACATGCGTTCACAACTCGCTCGCAAGCCCGAGAATACCTACCACCATGGCGATCTCCGCGACGCCTTGATCAAGGCTGCGTTACGCGAGGCGGAGCAGGGCGGGGCGGAAGCGATCAGCATCAAGGCGCTGGCCAAGCAGCTCGGTGTGTCGCAACCGGCGCCGTACCGTCATTTTGCCGACCGCGAGGCATTGCTCGCCGCAGTGACGGCGGAGGCGTTCCGGCAGCTCACCGCGCTTCTTCGGGAGGCGATGGCGAAGCCGTCGAAGCAATCAAAGCTGTCGCGGCTGGCGCAGGCGACGCTCGATTTCGGCCTGCGCCGCAACGGCATCTATCGGTTGATGTTTGCCTCGCGCACGGTGTCCTGCGCAGCCAAGGACAGCGAGCTGCACGAGGCCACCCGCGAGACGTTTGCGCTGGTCATCGAAGCACTGGAAGCGCCTGCGGTCGGCTATTTGCGCGAGCGGCAGGCCCTCAAGATCTGGGCCGCGCTGCACGGCGTGGTGATGCTGGCCGAGCAGGGTCTGTTCACCGGCGAGGCGGCCCACGCCACGCGCGAGGAACTGGTCGAGGATTTCGTGAACGAGACCAAGGCTGCGCTCGCCGTCGCGATCAAGGACGCGCAGCGTCGCAAGAAGGCCGGCGCTTAAGCGTTCGCTTTCAGCAGCTTCATCAGCTTTTCGACCGCGCTGTCCGGCGTCGTCACGACGGGGCGGCCGGTCGCTTGCGCGACGAGCGGCGCGGTTGCCGCGATGCTGAATTGCGCCAGCGCGATGACGTCGCAATCGCGAAGGCCCTTTGACGCCTCGACGATCAGCCGGTCATGCGTGGCGCGATCGCCGCGGTCGAGTGCGGCCAGCGCGCCGTCGGCAAGCTTTGGCACGATGTGGACGGAGGCCGGAAACTCCGGCGGCATCGAAACCAGCGTCGGCGGAAAGGTCGAGAGCAGGCCGATCTTCTTGCCCATCGTCACGGCCCGTTCGATCATGGCTTCGTTTGGCTTCAGGACCGGCATCGGCGCATGCGCCCGCGAGACGGCCTCGATGCAGGGGCCGAAGGCCGAGCAGGTGAACAGGATCGCATTCGCGCCGGTCGCGGCCGCATAATCGCCGAGCGCAAGAAAGCGCTTGGTCATGGCATCGTTGAGCTTGCCGTCGCGCGCGAGATCCGCCGACAGGCTGTCGTCGAGCAGGTTCATCAGCCGGGCCTCCGGCCACGCCTGCGCGAACGCCGCCTCGATCGGGGCAATGGAGTGCTTGAGGGCGTGGATCAGGGCGATGCGCATGGGATGTCTCTTCTCCCTCGCCCCGCTTGCGGGGAGAGGGCATAGGCGGCCTGCAGCCGCCGTTGGTGAACAAGAACGCCGATGCGACGCATCGGCTACGGTGAGGGGGAGTCTCCGCGAGGACGGTGAGAGTTGGATGCGCGGAGGCTGCCCCTCACCCGGATTGCTGCCGGACGATGCTTCGCATCGCCGGGGCAATCCGACCTCTCCCCGCAAGCGGGGAGAGGTGAAGCATCGTTTACTTGAACGGCACGGCGTACATCAAGCCGCCCTTGCTCCAGAGGCCGTTGAGGCCGCGCTCGAGTTTGAGCGGGCTCGCCTTGCCGACATTGCGCTCGTAGATCTCGCCGTAATTGCCGGTGGCCTTGAGCGCCGTGACCAGCCATTTGTTGTCGAGACCGAGCCGCGACCCGAGATCGCCGGAGGCGCCGAGCAGGCGCTGGATCGCGGGGGTCTGCGACTTCGTCATTTCGTCGACATTGGCCTGGGTGACGCCAAGCTCCTCGGCCTCGATCAGGCCGTAATGCAGCCAGGTGATGATGTCGCTCCAGACTTCGTCACCATTGCGGGTGAAGGGTCCGAGCGGCTCCTTGCTGATGGTCGTTGGCAGCACGACGTAATCGGCCGGGTTCGGTGCGGCGGTCGTCACGGCGCCGGCGAGCGCGGAGGCGTCCTGGGTCATGGCATCGCAGCGGCCGCCGAAGAATGTCTGGTACATGGTGTCGACGCGGTCGAATACCAGCGGCTTCCAGTCGATGCCGTTGGCGCGGCCGTAATCGCCCAGCGTGACCTCATGGGTCGTGCCCTGCGCGACGCAGACGGTGGCGCCCTTGAGGTCCTTCAGCTCCTTCACGCCGAGGTCCTTCTTCACGACGAAGCCCTGGCCGTCGTAGAAGTTGATCGGTCCCTGCCGCAGGCCCAGCGTGACGCCGCGCAGATAAGTCTGCGTGGAGTTGCGGTAGAGCACGTCGATCTCACCCGATTGCAGCGCAGTGAAACGGTTCTGCGCGGTCAACGAGACGTAACGCACCTTGTTGGGATCACCGAGCACGCCGGCCGCGAGCGCGCGGCAATAATCGACGTCGAGGCCCTTGTAATTGCCTTGCGAGTCCGGCGCTGAGAAGCCGGCAAAGCCTGCGCTGACGCCGCACACCAGTGTGCCGCGGCTCTTGACCGTGTCGAGCGTTGCCGCCGACGCCGCAATCGTCGATGCCGCGAGCACGCCCGCTGCGATAACCACGTTCCTCATCATGATACTCTCCCCTCAGTGATTGACACTACGCAACACGTTGTCGACGGCCGTGCCGAGCTTGTCGACGATCTGATCGATCTCGTCTGCCGAAGCGATATAGGGCGGCGCCAGCAGCACATGGTCGCCACGGACGCCGTCCACGGTGCCGCCGCCCGGATAGCAGCCGAGCCCATTGGCAAAGGCTTCCGTCTTGATTTTCTGGTTAAGCTTGAGCGCCGGGTCGAACGAGGTGCGGCTGGCACGATCAGCGACGAGCTCGATCGCCCAGAACAGCCCGCGGCCCCTGATATCTCCGACATGGCGGTGATTGCCGAAGCGCTCGGTCAGCCGATGCTCGAGCTGCTTGCCGCGCTGCTTGATCTGCTCGAGCAGATTGTCCTCCCGGATCACGTCCTGCACCGCAAGCGCAGCCGCGCAGGCGAGGGGGTGCGCGAGATAGGTGTGACCGTGCTGGAACGCGCCCGAGCCCGAACGGATGGTGTCGATGATCTTGCCGCTCGCAAGCATGGCGCCGATCGGCTGGTAACCGCCGCCGAGACCCTTTGCGATCGCCTGGATATCGGGGGCGACGCCTTCTTGTTGCCATGCATGCGTCGTGCCGGTGCGGCCCATGCCGCACATGACCTCATCGAGGATGAGAAGCGCGCCGTGCCGGTCGCAGATCTCTCGCACGGCCTTGAAGTAGCCGTCCGGTGCCGTCACCGCACCGGCGGTGGCGCCAACGACCGGCTCGGCGAGGAACGCCGCGACGGTGTTGGGGCCAAGCCGCTGGAACTCGGCTTCGAGCTCCGCGGCGAGGCGCGCCACGAATTGCGCGTCGGACTCGCCGTCGTGCTTTTCATGATAGGCAAACGCCGGCGTCACGTGGCTGAATGCGGCCGAGAGCAGCGGTGCGTAGGGCGCGCGGCGCCAGGCGTTGCCGCCGGCGGCGAGCGCGCCGAGCGTGTTGCCGTGATAGCTCTGCCGCCGCGCGATGAAATGCTGCCGCTGCGGCTCGCCGCGTTCGATGAAATATTGTCGTGCGAGCTTGATGCTGGCTTCGATCGCCTCCGATCCGCCGCTGACGAAATAGGCGTAGGCGAGGCCGCCGGGCTCGTGGCCAACCAGCGTTTCGGCAAGCCGCTCGGCCGGCTCGGAGGAGAAGAAGGCGGTGTGTGCATAGGCGAGCGTCGAAGCCTGCTTCGCCATTGCCGCGATCACGCGGGGATGCTGATGCCCGAGGCAGGACACCGCCGCGCCGCCGGAGGCGTCGATGACGCGGCGGCCGTCCTCGGCAAACAGATAGACGCCTTCGCCGCCGATCGCCTTGGGCGGAGTCTCACGCAACGAGCGGTGCAGCACGCGGCTGGTTCGGGTGCTCATGGATCAACCTTTCTCTGAAACGTAGGTGGAAGCCGTGGCGAGCCGTGCCTCGGTGTCCTGGAGCCGCTTCTTGGCGGCGCTGCCGCCCAGTGAGAACGTCACTGCGGCGAGCGACTGCGCGATCGCGAGCGCGCCGGTGAGGCTCGGAAAGAAGCCGGGCGAGGAGGCCGCTTCGAACAGCAGAACGTGGTCGGCCCCCTCGGCCATCGGCGCGGCCACGCTGTCGGCGATCGCGATCAGCGTTGCGCCGGCGCGATAGGCGGCTTGCGCGACCCGGACGCTGGCATTGGTATAGGGCATGAAGCCGATGACGATCACGGCCTCGCCGGGGCGGAAGGCGCCGAGATCGAGATCGTCAGGGCCGGAGCTGCCTACGATCTGCACCTGTTCGGGCCGGAATAGCCGGAGCTCGTAGTTGAGCAATTCCGCGACGCTGCGGCAGCTGCGATAGCCGGTGATCCAGATCCGCTTTGCATCGTGCAGCGTGCGGGCCGCGTCCGCGATCGCGTGGGCGGAGATGCGCGGCAGACCCGCGGCCTCGGCCTCGAGCTTGTCGGTGATGAGCGTGACGTCCGCGTTCGGGCCGTGGCGGCGGCCTTTGGCGCGCGCCGAAAAAGGCGAGATCTGCGACGGCCGCCGTGCCTCGGTCAGCGCAGCGCGCAATGCGTCCCAGCCGGAATAGCCGATCGCCTTGGCAAGGCGCGTGAATGCGGCGGGATCGGCACCGGCCTCGGCCGCGAGGTCGCGCATCGAACGGGTGGTGGCATCGTAATCGTTGGCCGCGACAAAACGCCCGACCTCCTGCAAGCGCAGGGGGAGCGATGGCAACGCAATGCGCAGTTCGCTCAGGGGCGAGGATTTTGCGGGCTCGGCCATGAAACATTTGTTGCACGGTTCTTGAATTGGTGCAACAGTTGACGCGCGCCGCCGGAAATCGCTGTTTTCAGGAAGGATTTTTGTGCCGTGACCTCAGATGACCCCAGGCCGCCGCCGCGCCGCAGCTTTTTCGGCGCGCTCGGGCCGAACGAACTGAAGGGCCTGTTCTGGCAGGTGCTGGTGGTCGGCATCGCGGTTGCCGTCATCGTCTTCCTCTGGTCCAACACGGTCACCAACCTCTCGGCGCGCCGCATCACCACCGGCTTTGCATTTCTCGGCCGCGAAGCGGGCATGCCGATTGCCGACAGCCTGCTCGCCTACAGTCCGAGGGACAGCTACCTCTGGGCCTTCGTTGTCGGCATCGCCAACACCCTGCGTGTCGCTGTGATCGGCATCGTGCTTGCGACCATTCTGGGGACACTGATCGGGATCTCGCGGTTGTCGGCGAACTGGCTGCTGTCGCGGCTTGCCGCCGTCTATGTGGAAGTCCTGCGCGACATTCCGCTGCTGCTTCAGCTATTGTTCTGGTACGTGCTGATGCAGGCGCTGCCGGCGGCGCGCGCCGCGTGGCGGCCGGTCGACGGCATTTTCCTGTCCAATCGCGGCCTGATCCTGCCGGCGATCCCGGTGGGCTCGCCGCAGCTCTGGGTGCTCGGCACGGCCGCGCTCGGGCTCGCCGCGTTCCTTCTGATCAGGCGATGGCTGATCGCGCAACAGATGCGGGACGGCAAGCCGCGGCCGGCCTGGCCGTTTGCGGTTGGCCTCATCCTCGCCCTGCCGACGGCCGTATCGGTGGCGCTTCGCGTGTCCTGGACGATCGAATGGCCCCAGCTGCGCGGCTTCAACTTCGTCGGTGGTTTGACGCTCGCGCCGGAATATTTCGCGCTGCTGATCGCGCTCGTCACTTACACCTCGGCCTTCATCGCCGAGATCGTGCGCAGCGGCATCCAGTCGGTGCCGCGCGGGCAGTGGGATGCCGCCAGTGCGCTCGGCCTGCGCCGCAGCTTCATGCTGCGGCAGATCATCCTGCCGCAGGCGCTGCGCGTGATCGTGCCGCCGATGACCAGCCAGTATCTCAACCTGACCAAGAACTCCTCGCTCGCGGTTGCGATCGGCTATCAGGACGTGGTCTCGATCGCCAACACCACGCTGAACCAGACCGGGCAGGCGATCGAGGCGATCTCGCTGATCATGGCCGTCTTCCTCACCATCAGTCTCGGCATCAGCTTCTTCATGAACTGGTACAATGCGCGCATCGCGCTGGCGGAGCGCTGAGCATGACGGCGATCACTGACATGCCCGACCTGCCGCGTGCCGCCCGGCGCCCGCAAATCGGCAATCCGGTGCTGCGCTGGCTGCGCACCAATCTGTTCTCGTCGATCCCCAACGGCATTCTGACGGTCGTTCTGCTGGCAGTGCTGGCGAAAGGCGTGATCAGCTTCGTGCAGTGGGGCATCGCGAACGCGGTCTGGTTCGCGCCGGCCAACGATTCCAGCGCCTGCAAGGCCGTGCGCGGCCTCGGCGCCTGCTGGGCCATCATTCCCGAGAAGTACCGCTTCATCCTGTTCGGCACCTATCCGTTCGACGAGCAATGGCGGCCGGCGCTGTCCGTCGTGCTGTTCATTGCGCTGTTCTTTCTCTCGACGCGCCGCGCGCTATGGCGGCGGGAATTGGCTTACCTCTGGATCGGCGCGCTGGCGCTGATCAGCGTCCTGATGTGGGGCGGCGTGTTCGGGCTGTCCTTCGTCTCGCAGGACCGCTGGGGCGGGCTGCCGGTGACGCTGATCCTGGCGACGTTCGGATTGGCGTTCGGCTTCCCGCTCGGCATTCTGGTCGCGCTCGGTCGACGCTCAAAGCTGCCGGCGATCCGCTCGCTGAGCGTGCTCTATGTCGAACTGATCCGCGGCGTGCCGCTGGTGAGCCTTCTGTTCATGGCGAGCGTGATGTTTCCGCTGTTCATGCCCAGCGGATTCAACATCGACAAGCTGTTGCGCGCGCAGATCGCGATCATTCTGTTTGCGGGCGCCTATCTTGCCGAAGTGATCCGTGGTGGCCTCCAGGCCGTGCCGCGCGGGCAATACGAAGCGGCCGATGCGTTGGGGCTGTCCTATTGGCGGAAGCACCGGCTGGTCGTGCTTCCGCAGGCGATCCGCCACGTCATTCCGCCGCTGGTCAACACCTTCATCGCATTCTTCAAGGACACCAGCCTGGTGCTGATCATCGGCATCTTCGATCTGCTGACGACCGCCAAGACCGCGATCATCGATCCGGCCTGGCAACAGTTTTCGGTCGAGGTCTACATCTTCGTCGCCGCGATCTATTTCGTGTTCTGCTTCGCGATGTCGCGCTATAGCCGCGGCCTGGAGGCCCAATCCGCCTCGAGGTAAACCGGGAGCCCGACGTTTATGCCGCGCCTATAGCAGGAGCCCAGATCCAGACTGGGAATCCTACGTGACGAACTCCACCTTTAATTTGCTGGTGGGCTTCAACACGAGGCACGTCAAATCATGATGAAATCTGTTCTTGCTGCGTCGGCCATTCTGGTCGCGCTCTGCTCCGCTGCCGCTGCCCGCGACGTGGCGCATCACGCATCCATGGCGTCGGAAGCGACCGCCCGGATGTCACAGCCCCATCCGGGCTTCATGGCCCACGCGGCTATGACGGAGGATGAGGGCTACGACGCGCATCAGTATCACGGCGGTCCGAAAGCCAACGATTAAGATCTGACCGGGACGCCGAGGCCTTGGTAACGGGCCGCGCAGAGACGGCCTGATGGTGAATGTGCCGGCACCGGGGGACAGCTAAGGTCCCCCGGCGCGGCCCGCATCATGCCCTGATCTTCGGGTCGATCGGCGTCTGCCCGCGCAGGCCCAGAATATCCTCCAGCACCTTCGCGCCGGCGAGCACCTGCGCATCCGCGCGCGGCGCGCCGACGACCTGCACGCCGACCGGCAAACCGGAAGCCGTGAAGCCGCAGGGCAGCGACAGTGATGGGCAGCAGGCCAGCGTGATGGCGTAGACGATGCCGAGCCATTCGACGTAGTTCTCGAACCTCTTGCCGGCGCATTCCGCGACATAACGATTCTCGATCGGGAAGGGCGGCACGATCGTTGTCGGCGTCAGCAGCAAATCGTAGGTCTTGAAGAACTCGATCGCGCGTGCGGTCATGCCGACGCGCTGGGCTTCGGCACGAGCGAGCTGCTCGACCGAGAGCTTGAGGCCCTCCTCGATGTTCCAGATCACCTCGGGCTTGAGCAGGTCGCGCTTGGTGCGCAGCAGATTGGCCTTGGTGATCGCGAAGTCGAAGGCGCGCAGCACGTGGAAGCATTCGTGCGCTTCGCGCCAGTCGGGATGCGCCTCCTCGACGATGGCGCCGGCCTCCGCGAAGCGTTCCGCCGCCTTGCGCGTGATCGCCTTGACCTCGGGATCAACCGGCGTGATGCCGAGATCGGGCGAATAGGCGATGCGCTTGGGCTTCCTGCCCGACTGTGCCGCCGACAGGAAGGAGGTCGTGGGCGCCGGCAGCGACAGCGGATCGTCCGCAAAGTCGCCGCTCATGGCGTCGAGCAGCAATGCGAGATCCTTGACATTGCGCGCCATCGGACCGACCACGCCGAGATTGCGGTCGATACCCGATTTCGGGGTATGCGCGACGCGGCCGATGCTCGGCCGCATGCCGACGACGCCGCAGAAGGCTGCGGGGCTGCGCAAGGAGCCGCCCATGTCGGAGCCCTGCGCGAGCCAGGCCATACCGGTCGCGAGCGCCACCGCTGCGCCGCCGGAAGAGCCGGCCGCCGACCTGGACGTGTCCCAGGGATTGAGCGTCGCACCGAACACCTCGTTGAAGGTGTTGGCGCCGGCGCCGAATTCCGGCGTGTTGGATTTTGCGTAGACGACCGCGCCATTGGCCTCGAGATTCTCGACCATGAGGTCGGACGTCGCGGAAATGTTATCCTTGAAGATCGGCGAGCCCTGGGTGTTCAACACGCCGGCGACGTCGGTCAGGTCCTTGATCGGCAGCGGCAGACCCGCGAGCAGCCCGCGCGCACCGGCCGGCTTCTGCATCAGCGCTTTCGCATTGGTCCGCGCGCGATCGAAGCACAGTGTCGGCAGCGCGTTGACCTTGCCGTCGACCTCGCCGATGCGCTTCTCCACCACGTCGAGCAGCTCGAGGGGCGAAACGTCGCCGGAGCGCAGCTTGTCGACGACGGTGCAGGCGGTTTCGCGGATCAGGTCTTGAGACAACTATTTTGCTCCTAAGGCTACTCTTGGTTCGCTTCGACAGAAAAGTCTAACCCCATCCGGCGCTGATACCGCCGTCGACCGTGTAGATCACGCCGGATGTGTAGCCGGCGCGATCCGACGCGAGGAAGGCCATGAGGTCGCCGATCTCGCGCGCATGCGCGGGGCGGCCCAGCGGCAGGCCCTTCTGGAATTCCTTGTAACGGTTCTCATCGCCGAACTGGTGCTTTGCCCGCGTCTTCAGCAGTGTGACGTGGCGGTCGGTGCCGACGGGGCCGGGATTGATGCCGACCACGCGGATGTTGTCGGCGAGGCTCTTGCCGCCGAGCGCGCGGGTGAAAGCCATCAGCGCGGCATTGCCGGCGCTGCCGCAGATATAATTGGCGTCGAATTTTTCACCGGCCGCGCCGATGTCGTTGACGATGACGCCGCCGCCTTTGGCCTTCATCTGCGCGTAGATCTGCCGCGTCAGGTTGATGTAGCCGAACACTTTCAATTCCCAGGCGTGGCGCCAGGTGGCTTCATCGATCTTGTCGATCGAGCCGCCGGGGATGTCGCCGGCATTGTTGACGAGCACGTCGATATCGGCAGCTTCCTTGGCGAGCCGGGCGATGTCGTCGGCCTTGCGCAAATCCACGATGCTGGTCGCAGCGTCGATCTGGTGCGCCGAGCGCAGCCGGTCAGCCAGCGCCTTGAGCTGATCGCCGTTGCGGGCGGCGAGCAGGAGATGAGCGCCTTCCTCGGCAAACGCCTCGGCGGCGGCTGCGCCGATGCCCTTGGACGCGCCCGTGATCAGGACGCGCTTGCCACGCAGATGCAGATCCATGGAGTGTACTCGCTCGGTGGGAACTGAATGAAATCAGTAGGCGGTCGGCTGCGCCATGGTCAACATTGCAGTGCAGCGTTGCACTGCCGCCGAGTTTGGTCCATTGCAGTGCGGTCAAAAAGACGGCGGCTGCCGGACCAAAAAGGGACGTTCTCGATGAGCAAGAAACAATACCGGATCGCAGTCATCCCCGGCGATGGCATCGGCAAGGAAGTGATGCCCGAGGGCCTGCGCGTTTTGGAGACGGCGGCCAAGAAGCACGGCGTGTCCCTGCATTTCGATCATTTCGACTTCTCGTCCTGGGATTATTACGAGAAGCACGGGCAGATGATGCCGGATGATTGGAAGGAAAAGATCGGCAAGCACGACGCGATCTATTTCGGCGCGGTCGGCTGGCCCGCCAAGATTCCGGATCACGTCTCGCTGTGGGGCTCGCTGATCAAGTTCCGTCGCGAGTTCGATCAATATGTGAACCTGCGCCCGGTGCGGCTGATGCCCGGCGTGCCGTCGCCGCTGGCCAATCGCAAGCCCGGTGACATCGATTTCTGGGTGGTGCGCGAGAACACCGAAGGCGAATATTCCTCCGTCGGCGGACGCATGTTCCCCGACACCGACCGCGAGTTCGTGACGCAGCAGACGGTGATGACCCGCACCGGCGTCGATCGCATCCTGAAGTTCGCCTTCGAGCTCGCGCAGTCGCGGCCGAAGAAGCACCTGACCTCGGCGACCAAGTCCAACGGCATCTCCATCACCATGCCCTATTGGGATGAGCGCGTGGAGGCGATGGCCAAGAAGTTTCCGGGCGTGAAGTGGGACAAGTACCACATCGACATTCTCACCGCGAACTTCGTGCTGCATCCGGACTGGTTCGACGTCGTGGTCGGCTCCAACCTGTTCGGCGACATCCTGTCCGATCTGGGCCCCGCCTGCACCGGCACGATCGGCATCGCGCCATCGGGCAACATCAATCCCGAGGGCGATTTCCCCTCGGTGTTCGAGCCGGTGCACGGCTCGGCGCCCGACATCGCAGGGCAGGGCATCGCGAACCCGATCGGTGCGATCTGGTCGGGCGCGATGATGCTGGATCATCTCGGCGAGAAGGTTGCCGGCAAGTCGATCGTCGATGCGATCGAGCGCACGCTGGCCGAACGCACGCTGCGTACCAAGGACCTCGGCGGCAATGCCGACACCACGGCGTGCGGCAAGGCCGTCGCGGATATGGTGGACTAAGGCACGTTCGCGCAACAGATCACGGTGTCGTCCCGGCGAAAGCCGGGACCCATACGCCGCTGCCGCTGTTGCTGCGCGAGAAGGTCATTGCCTGTCTTCGTCAAACGCCTGCTGCGGCGTATGGGTCCCGGATCTGCGCTTCGCTTGTCCGGGACGACACCGTTTGTGGTGGCTTCGTTCTCGTTCAGCCCGCGATCTTCTCGATCGCCGCCTGATCCAGCCCGAACTTCTTCCCGGCTTCCAAAATTTCCTGCCAAGTGGTCGGATCGACCGGAATGCCTTCGGCAAGGCGCTTCTTCTTGGTCTCGCGCTCGGGCTCGCCGGCAATCTTCACTTTCTCGACGCCGGGGCCGGGAGGCGAGCCGGTGTGCCAGGCAACAAAACTCTCGACTTCACTTGCCAGGTTCTCGCCTGTGCCGAGCTTGCCCGGATCAATGACGATCGAGAGCATGCCGTTGAGCACGTTGTACTTGCCGTCGGACGGGCCCTTGACCACCTGCCCGCCGGAGAGCGCGCCGCCGAGGATTTCGCACACCAGCGCGAGCCCCGAACCCTTGTGCTCGCCGAACGGCAGGATGGCGCCATACGGCGGGATCACGGTGTAGCGCGGATTGACGGTGGGCTTGCCTTCATTGTCGATGATGGTGCCGGGCTCGAGTTCGACGCCCTTGTTGTGGGCGACGCGGGTCTTGCCCTGCGCGATCCGGCTGGTGGCGAAGTCGAGCACGATCGGCTCCTTGCCCCGGCGCGGGATGCCGACACAGAACGGGTTGGTGCCGTGGCGCGGATCGCTGCCGCCCCAGGGCGCCACGATCGGGCGCGAGATCACGTTGACGAAATGGATCGAAACCAGCCCATGGTCGATGCACTGCTCGGCCCAGTGGCCGATGCGGCCGATGTGGTGCGCGTTGGAAAGGCCGACGAGGCAGACGCCGTTGCGCTTGGCGCGTTCTGCCGCCAGCTCCATCGCTTCATGGCCGATCACCTGGCCGTAGCCGGTGAGACCGTCGAGGGTGAGAAGCGGACCGGTGTCGAGCACGGTCTTGACGTGAGCATTCACCGCCAGGCCGCCGTTGACGACGCTCGAGACATAACGCGGGATCATGCCGACGCCGTGGGAATCATGTCCCTTGAGGTTGGCCTCGACGAGATTGGTGGATACGAGTTCGGCTTCACGGTCGGAGGAGCCCCCGGCCTTGACGATGGCGCGGATGGCGTTGGTAAGCGGCTCTGCCTTGATGGTGCGATAGTCGGCCATTGTTGTTGCTCTTATCCTTTCACGATCCGGCGGCAATGGACCCATGCCGCCTCAATCAGGTTTTCGCTGGCTTCCGGCGTGCGAAACGCCGAATGCGCCGACAGCGTCACGTTCGGAATCTTGGTCAGTGGATGATCCGCGGGCAGCGGCTCGATGTTGAAGACGTCGAGGCCGGCATGGCGGATGTGGCCCGACTTCAACGCATCGATCATCGCCTGTTCGTCGACGATGGCGCCGCGCGCGGTGTTGATGAAGACGACGCCCGGTTTCATCTTCGCGATCTTTTCGCGCGTGATCATGCCGCGCGTCTCGTCGTTGAGCAGCAGGTGCAGCGACACCACGTCGCTCCGCGCCAGCAACGTGTCGAGATCGGTGAACTCGATGCCGGGATGGGTCTTCGGCGAGCGGTTCCACGCGATCACCTTCATGCCGCTGCCGGACGCGATGCGCGCGACTTCGGCGGCGATACCGCCGAAGCCGATCAGGCCCAGCGTCTTGCCGGTGAGCTGCATGCCGTCCTCGCGCAGCCAGTTACCGGCGCGCATCTCGCGGTCCATCATCGCGATGACGCGCGCGGAGGACCACATCAGCGCGATCGCCGACTCAGCGACGGCCGTATCGCCATAGCCCTTGATCAGATGCACGGAGATGCCGAGCTCGGCGAGCTCCTCCGGGTTCATGTAGCTGCGCGCGCCGGTGCCGAGGAATACGACGTGCTTGAGGCCTGCGCACTTCTTCGCGACCTCGGTTGGCAGCGCCGTGTGGTCCACGATCGCGATCTCGGCGCCGTCGAGGATCTCAGGATATTGCTCGGGCTTGATATCGGGGTCCCGGTGAATCCGCACCTTGGGGTCGCCGGGCTTCTCCAGCCGCTCCATGATCACGGCGAGCGCTTCATTGGCGTCGACGAAAACTCCGCGCATGTCTGTCTCCGATCAGGATGCGACGCCGGCGATCGCCAGCACGGTGTGCATCAGCACGTTGGTGCCGGCAGCGCAGTCGGGCTGCGTGGCGTCTTCGAGCTCGTTGTGACTGATGCCGTCCTTGCAGGGCACGAACACCATCGCCGCCGGCATGACGGTGTTGAGGTTGCAGGCATCGTGGCCGGCCCCGGAGGTGATACGGCGGGAGGAGTAGCCGAGCGTCTTGGCCGCATTCTCGACCGCCGCAATCAGCTTGGGATCGAAATGGGTCGGCGGCTTGCGCCAGACGAGATCGATCTTGACATCGACCTTGCGGCGCGCGGCGATCTCCGCGATCGCGGCACGCAGGTCGCGATCGAGCGCATCCATGATCGCGCCGTCTGCGCTGCGGCAATCCATGGTGAAGGCGATCTCGCCGGGAATGACGTTGCGCGAGGGATTCGCGATCACGGCCTCGCCGATGGTGCCGACCGCGTTCGGCCCGTGCCTCCTGGCGATGGCTTCCATCGCCAGCACGATCTCGGACAGCGTCGCCAGCGCATCGCGCCGCAGCGGCATCGGCGTCGATCCCGCATGGCTCTCGAAGCCGGAGATCTTGCCGTCGTACCACAACACGCCCTGGCCGGAATCAACCACGCCGATGGTCTTGCCCTCGGCTTCCAGGATCGGGCCCTGTTCGATGTGGAGCTCGACGAAGCAGCCGAGCTTCTGGAAGCCGACCGGCTTGTCGCCGCGATAGCCGATGCTGTCGAGCGCCTGGCCGACCGTCGTGCCCTCGATATCCTTGCGTGAGAGAATGTCGTCGGTGGTGAAATCGCCGACGTAGGCTGCGGACGCCATCATCGCCGGCGCGAAGCGCGAGCCTTCCTCGTTGGTCCAGTTGACGACGCAGATCGGCGCCTCGGTCTCGATGCCGGCATCGTTCAGCGTGCGGATCACCTCGAGCGCGCCGAGCGTGCCGAGAATGCCGTCATATTTGCCGCCGGTCGGCTGGGTGTCGAGATGCGAGCCGATGCCGACGGGCAGCTTCGACATGTCGCGGCCCTTGCGGAGGCCGAACTGCGAGCCGAGCGCATCGACATGCACCTCGAGGCCCGCGTCCTCACAGGCCTTTCGGAACCAGTCGCGAACCTGCTTGTCTTCGCTGCTCAGCGTCAGCCGCCGTACACCGCCCTTGGCCGTCCCGCCGAATTGCGCGGTCTCGTGAATGGAGCCCCAGAGGCGGGCGGAATCGATTTGCAGGTTCGTCGCGGCTCGGCTCATGCGTCAGTCTCTCGTTTGTCCGGCGCCTTTTTCAATGACGCGCCAGCGCGGGCGCGTCAACCGCGAGGCTGCTCTGCGCAATCTGACATGCAAGCTCGGCGACGCGCTCCACCGCGACGACGTCGGGCGAGGCGAGCCAGCTTGCCGTAAACGTCAGCGGCGCGATCTCCAGGTCGGTGTCGAGCAACTGCAGCCGGCCATCGGCGAGCTCGTTCTCGACGATGGCATCGGGGATCACGGCGATGCCGAGGCCTTCCACCGCCATGTGGATCACGGTCGCAAGCGAGGCAGAGGCGTGGAGACGGATCGGCGGCAAGTCGGGCCGGTCGAACACCTCGCGCACGACCTCGTAGGGCCTGGTCTTGCGCGGAAAGGTGATGATCGGAAACCGCGCGAGATCGGCGGGCGTCACCGGGCCGTGTCCGAGCCCGAGCGACGGGCTTGCGAGAAAGCCGATCGGATAATCGGCCAGCACGCGGTTGTGCACGCCCGAGGCCGACAGCGGTCCGACCACGAAGGCCAGTTCGATCTCCTGCGCGAGCAGGCGCGCGGTGAGGTTCGGCGTGATGTCGACCTCGATCTCCAGCGACAGGTTGGGATAGATCTGGTTCATGCTCTTCACCAGCCGCGGCAGCCAAGTGTGCACGATGGTCTCGGCGACGCCGAGCCGCATCACACCGCGCATCGCCGATCGATCGCCGATCTCGGCCATCATCTGGGCGCGCAGGCCGATCAGCTTTTCCGCATAGACCATCATCTGCCGGCCGCTCGGGGTGGGCGAGGCCACGCGATGGTCGCGGTTGAGGAGCTTGACGCCCATCTCGCGCTCGAGCTGGGCGATGCGCTGGGAGATCGCAGGCTGGGTCGTATTCAGCCGTGCCGCGGCGCCGCGAAAGCTGCCGAGCTTCACAACCCAAAGGAAGGTTTCGATCGACCTGAAGTCCAGCATCGGAAGGATTTTCCCAATCGATAAATTATATTTATCGATATTGATTAGAAAGGAAGATTAGACTTTATAGCACGCTTGGTGTTGGCTGTCTTTGTCGAGTTTATAGGCAGGTCAATCACATGACTGTTTTGGTGGCAGCGCAGCAAACTGAAACACCCGACGCCCTCCCGAGCCGCCAGGCGCGGCTGGCCTATCGTGGCGGCGAGGTCGGTTCCACCGCGGGGGTCGCCCCCGGCTTCGTCCAGGGCAATCTGGCGATCCTGCCGGCGGAATATGCCGGCGCCTTCCACCGCTTCTGCCAGCTCAATCCCAAGCCGTGCCCGATCATCGGCATGTCCGATGTCGGCAGCCCGTACATCCCCGCCCTTGGCGCCGATCTCGACATTCGTACCGACGTGCCGCGCTACCGTGTCTGGCGCGACGGCGAAGTCGTCGACGAGCCGACCGACGTGACGAAGCATTGGCGCGACGACCTCGTGACCTTCGTGCTCGGCTGCTCCTTCTCGTTCGAAGAGGCACTCCTCGACGAGGGCATGCCGATCCGCCACATCGAGCAGAACGTGCGGGTGCCGATGTACCGCACCAACATCGCCTGCGGTGAGGCCGGCCCGTTCGCAGGTCCGATGGTGGTGTCGATGCGCCCGTTCAAGCCGGCGGATGCGATCCGCGCGGTGCAGATCACGTCGCGCTATCCCGCCGTGCACGGCGCGCCCGTGCATCTCGGCCATCCGCATCTGATCGGTATCAAGGACATCGCCAAGCCCGACTATGGTGATCCCGTACCTGTTGCCGATGACGAGATTCCGGTGTTCTGGGCCTGCGGCGTGACGCCGCAATCGGTGATCAATGCCGCCAAGGTCCCGTTCGCGATTACGCATTCGCCCGGCCTGATGCTGGTGACCGATCTGAAGAACAGAAACATGGCCGTGATTTAGTAGGCAGCGTTTGCTGCTTCTTCGGGCTTTACGCAGTTTGCCAATCGTTTCATTCGATACGCGCAAAATTCGGATAACAGGGGACTTTGCCTATGACGATCACTCGCCGCGACGTTCTGCTCGGAGCCACCGCCGCTGCCGCGCTGTTGCCGCTAGCCGCGCGCGCGCAAACCTCTGAGGTGGTGATCGGCGCGACCTATCCCCTGTCGGGCGCCGGCGCCCAGGTCGGCGTCGACGCGCAACGCGCGTTCGAGACCGCGATCGACATCATCAACAACGACCAGGACTTCGATCTTCCGCTGGCAAAGGGCGTCGGTTTGCCGGGTCTCGGCGGCGCCAAGATCCGCATGGTGTATGCCGACCACCAGGGCGACCCGCAAAAGGGACGCGCCGAAGCCGAGCGACTGATCACCCAGGAGAAAGTCTGCGCGGTGCTCGGCTCCTATCAGAGCGCGGTCGCGGTCACGGTCAGCCAGATCTGCGAGCGCTACCAGATCCCGTTCCTGTCGGCGGACAATTCCTCGCCGAGCCTGCACCGACGCGGACTGAAGTACTATTTCCGCGCCTCGCCGCATGACGAGATGTTCTCGGCCGGGATGTTCGATTTCCTCGACTCGATGAAGAAGAAGGGCGTCAAGGCCGACACGCTGGCGCTGTTCCACGAAGACACGATCTTCGGCACCGACTCTGCCAACGCCCAGACCAAGCTCGCGACCGAGCGCGGCTACAAGATCGTCGCCGACATCAAGTACCGCGCCAACTCGCCGTCCTTGTCTGCCGAGGTCCAGCAGCTCAAGGCCGCCAATGCCGATGTGCTGATGCCCTCGAGCTACACCACGGACGGCATCCTGCTGGTCAAGACGATGGCGGAGCTCGGCTACAAGCCGAACGCGATCCTGGCCCAGGCAGCCGGCTTCTCCGAAAAGGCGCTATACGACGCCGTCGGCGACAAGCTCGAAGGTGCGATCACCCGCGGCAGCTTCTCGCTCGATCTTGCCGCCAAGCGGCCGATGGTCGGCAAGATCAACGATCTGTTCAAGGCGAAATCGGGCAAGGACCTCAACGACAACACCTCGCGCCAGTTCATGGCGATGATCGTGATTGCCGACGCCATCAACCGCGCCAAGTCGACCGACGGCGAGAAGATCCGCGACGCGATGGCTGCGACCGACATTCCGGGCGAACAGACCATCATGCCCTGGAAGCGGGTCAAGTTCGACGACATGGGCCAGAACAACGACGCCGACCCGGTGCTGCTGCAATATATCGGCGGCAAGTTCGTCACCGTGTTCCCGTCGCAGGCGGCGGTCGCCGAAGCTGTCTGGCCGATGAAGTGAGGACTGCATCGGGAGCGTGGACGTTAGCTCCCGATCCTGATCCTGCGGAGTAAAACGGAGCCCGCGTCGGCACAGGCGAGGGCGGCCCGTCGTTGCGAAACGCGTTCGATGACGCCCCTCGGGGTGAGGGCTTTTTCTGGGGGACAAGTTGCTGACAGTCGAAACAATTGTCCAAAGTCTCGCAAGCGGCCTGCTGATGGGCCTGCTCTACGGACTGATCGCCGTCGGCCTCGCGCTGATCTTCGGCCTGATGGACGTCACGAACTTCGCCCATGGCGAGTTCCTGATGATCGCGATGTACGCATCCTTCTTCCTGTTCGCGTTCTTCGCCATCGATCCCTTGCTCTCGGCGCCGCTGGTCGCGGCGGCGATGTTCGTGTTCGGAGCAGTGGTCTACCTGTTGATTGTACGCTTCGCCATGCGGGCCAAGGCCAATGCCGGCATGGTGCAGATCTTCACCACCTTCGGCCTGGCCATCGTGATGCGCGGACTGGCCCAGCTGTTCTTCACGCCGGACTATCGCAGCATTCCGCAATCCTGGCTCGGCGGCAAAACCGTCTCGATTGCAGGCATTTTCCTCCCCGAGCCGCAGCTGGTCGGTGCGCTGGTCTCGATTCTCGCCTTTGCCGGCCTCTACTTCTTCATCCACCGCACCGATTTCGGCCGCGCGCTGGAAGCCACCCGTGAGGATCCCGGTGCGGTCGCGCTCGTCGGTATCGACAAGAACCGCGTGTTCGCGTTCGGTTGGGGCCTGGGCGCTGCGCTTGTCGGTCTCGCGGGCGCGATCATGGCGGTGTTCTTCTACATCTATCCCGACGTCGGCGCGTCCTTTGCGCTGATTGCCTATGTCACGGTGGCGCTTGGCGGCTTTGGCAGTGTGTTCGGTGCCTTTGCCGGCGGCATCATTGTCGGCCTGGTCGAAGCGGTGACCGCGCTGATGCTGCCGCCTTCGCTGAAGTCGGTCGGCATCTACGCGGTGTACCTGCTCGTTGTCTTCATCCGGCCGCGTGGCCTGTTCGGGTCGATGTGATGGACAAGAATTTTGCCGCGCGGCGTCGCCGCGATCTCATCATTGCCGCAGTGCTGACCGCACTGGCCGCGCTCGCGCCGCTGTTCGTCAAGAATGTCTACGTCCAGAACATCCTGGTCCTGACCTTGATGTATGCGGCGCTGTCGCAGAGCTGGAACATCCTCTCCGGCTATTGCGGACAGATCTCGCTAGGCCACGCTCTCTATTTCGGCATCGGCGCCTACACCACCGAGCTTCTGTTCACCAAGTTCGGCGTGCTGCCCTGGTTCGGCATGCTCGCCGGCGGTACGATCGCGGCGCTCATCGCGATGGGGCTCGGTTATCCCTTCTTTCGGCTGCGCGGCCATTACTTCGTGATCGCGACCATCGTCATCGCGGAGATCGGGTTGCTGCTGTTCCAGAACTGGGAATGGGCGGGGGCTGCGATGGGCATCACCATTCCCGTGCGCGGCGACAGCTGGCTGAAATTCCAGTTCATGCGCAGCAAGCTGCCGTATTTCTATTTCGCGTTGGCGCTTTGCTGCCTCGCCTGGTTCGTCACCTGGTGGCTTGAAGACTCCAAATGGGGTTTTTGGTGGCGCGCGGTGAAGGACAATCCGGAAGCGGCCGAGAGCCTGGGCGTCGTCGTGTTCAACTCCAAAATGGGTGCGGCAGCGGTCTCTGCGTTCCTGGTTGCTGTCGGAGGCGCCTTCTACGCGCAGTTCCTCGCCTATATCGATCCCGAGAGCGTCATGGGCTTCCAGTTCTCGCTGCTGATGGCGCTGCCGGCCGTGCTCGGGGGCATCGGCACCCTCTGGGGTCCCGTGCTCGGGGCGGTCATCCTGATCCCGATGACGGAGCTGACGCGCTCCTATATCGGCGGCTCCGGTCGCGGCGTCGACCTCATCGTCTATGGCGCGCTGATCGTGGCGATCTCGCTGGCCTTGCCGCAAGGCCTGGTCAGCCTATTCTCCCGTTCAAAAGCAAAAGGAGCCACGCGATGACCGCGCTCCTTGAAACCCGCGGCGTCTGGCAGCGCTTCGGCGGCCTCGTCGCCAACAGCGACGTGTCGATCTCGGTCGGCCGCGGCGAAATCGTCGGGCTGATCGGTCCGAACGGTGCAGGCAAATCGACGCTGTTCAATCTGATCGCCGGCGTCCTGCCGCCGACGCAAGGCTCGATCTGGTTCGACGGCGAGGACGTGACGAAGATGCCGGCAGCCGAGCGCTGTCAGCGCGGCGTCGGACGCACCTTCCAGGTCGTCAAGAGCTTCGAGACCATGACGGTGATCGACAACGTCATCGTCGGCGCCTTGGTGCGCAACACCGTGATGCGCGAGGCGCGCCGCAAAGCGCATGAGGTGCTGGAGTTCACCGGCCTTGCCGCCCGCGCCGACGTGCTCGCAAGCGACCTCGTGCCGGCCGAGAAGCGCCGCCTCGAGGTTGCCCGTGCGCTCGCGACCGAACCGAAACTGCTGCTGCTCGACGAGGTCCTCACCGGCCTCACCCCGACCGAGGCGCAGACCGGTGTGGCGCTGGTGCGGAAAGTCCGCGACGCCGGCATCACCGTTCTGATGGTCGAGCATGTCATGGAGATCGTGATGCCGCTGGTCGATCGCGCCATCGTGCTCGATCTCGGCAAGGTTCTGGTCGAGGGCAAGCCCGCCGACGTGGTCCGCGATCCCAAGGTGATCAAGGCATATCTGGGAGATCGTCATGCTGTCGGTGCATGAAGTCACGACCGCCTATCAGGGTCTGGTTGCGATCTCCGCGGTCTCGATCGAGGTCCAGAAGGGCGAGATCGTCTGCGTCGCCGGCGCCAACGGCGCGGGCAAGTCGACCCTGCTCAAGACGATTGCCGGTGCCGAGCGTCCGCGTTCGGGCTCCGTAACGTTCGACGGCAAGCGCCTCGATGGCATGGCGCAGCATCACGTCACCGCCACCGGTATTGCCTACGTGCCGGAGAACCGCCGTCTGTTTCCGCGCCTGTCGGTGCGCGACAACCTTCGCCTCGGCAGCTATCTCTATCGTGGCGAAGCGGATCGCGAAGCACCGCTCGATCTCGTCTTCAAGCTATTCCCGCGCTTGTCCGAGCGCCTCGATCAACGCGCTGAAACGCTGTCCGGCGGCGAGCAGCAGATGCTCGCGATCGGCCGCGCGCTGATGACGCGCCCGCGGCTCTTGATGCTGGACGAGCCCTCGCAGGGCATCATGCCGAAACTGGTCGACGAGATTTTTCAGGCGGTGAAGCTGATCCGCGACTCCGGCATGACCGTGCTGATCGTCGAACAGCGTATGGCCGAATGTCTGGAAATTGCCGACCGCGCCTACATCCTGCAAACCGGTCGCGTGCTGATGCAGGGGCCGGCGGCGGAGATCAGGGGCAATCCGGACGTGCGGAAGGCGTATCTGGGGCTGTAGCGGCGGAGTGTGGGGCTCGCTCGCGCAACACACTCGATGTCATCGCCCGACTTGATCGGGCGATCCAGTACTCCGAGAGCGGTGGTCAATCGAGAGGCCGCGGCGTACTGGATTCCCAGCCTTCGCGGGGAATGACAGTGGTGTGTGGTGCGATACTATCGCCTCCGACGGCACGCACTAATGCTCGTGCCCGTGCTCCGGCAGCGTCACCCCGAACACCTTCACCAGATCCTTCACCTGCTCTGGCGAAAGATAGCGCGGGTTCATCCCGCGCAGCAGCAGATAGAGCTTCGCCGTCTCCTCCAGCTCCTCGGTCGCGAACACCGCCGCTTCGAGCGTGTCCCCGGCGACCACCGGGCCGTGATTGGCGAGCAGCACGGATGAATATTTCCCGGCCAGTCCCTTGATCGCATCCGCAACCGCCGGATCGCCGGGGCGGTAATAGGGCACGAGCGCGGTGGCGCCGCATTTCATCAGATAATAGGCGGTCATCGGCGGCAGCGCGGCGCGCGGGTCGATCTCGGGCAGCATCGAGAGCGCGACCGAATGGGTGGAGTGCAGATGCACGATCGCCCGCGCGCTCCCGCGCGTATCGTAGAGTGCGGTATGCAGCGGAACTTCCTTGGTCGGCGCATCGCCGGACGTGAGCCGGCCCTGCCCATCCAGCCGCGACAGCTTTGCCGGATCAAGGAAGCCGAGCGAGGCGTTGGTCGGCGTCACCAGCCAGCCGCCGCCGTCCAGCCTGACACTGATATTGCCGGAGGAGCCCGGTGTCAGGCCGCGCTCGAACAGGGACCGTCCGAAGCGGCAGATATCCTCACGCAGTCTTGTCTCGTTGCCGGTTTCAGTTCTCATGGCCGTCATGCCCGCTTGTCTCACGCTTTGGCAGCGCGGCCAAGCCGTGTTATTCGAGATCACGAGCCGCCGCAAAGGCGGCCCTCCGGGAAACGTTCGCAAGAATAAGTCGAAGGGTTAGTTGCATGTCCGCCTCCACCTCACAAAATCAGCGCATCGCCGTCATCGGGCTCGGCTCGATGGGGTACGGCATGGCGACCTCGCTGAAACGCGCCGGCCATACGGTGACCGGCTGCGACGTTTCGGCCGATGCGGTCGCGCGGTTTGTGAAGGACGGGGGCGCGGGCGCCACAACGCCGGCCCAGGCGGCTAGGGCTGCGGACATCGTCGTCAGCGTGGTCGTCAACGCCGCGCAGACCGAAGCGATCCTGTTCGGCAAGGACGGCGTCGCCGAGACCCTGCCGAAGGATGCCGTCTTCATCTCCTCCGCGACCATGGATCCCGACGTGGCGCGGCGCCTGGCAAAACAGCTGGAAGCGACCGGCCGGAATTACCTGGATGCGCCCATCTCCGGCGGTGCGCAGCGCGCCGCCGAGGGCGAACTGACGATCCTCGCTTCCGGCAGTCCGGCTGCCTTTGCAAAGGCGCGTCCCGCGCTCGATGCCATGGCGGCAAAGCTCTACGAACTCGGCGATGCCGCGGGGCAGGGCGCCGCGTTCAAGATGATCAACCAGCTGCTGGCCGGCGTGCATATCGCTGCCGCGAGCGAAGCGATGGCGTTCGCCGCCAAGCAGGGGCTCGACATCCGCAAGGTCTACGAGGTGATCACCGCGTCCGCCGGCAATTCCTGGATGTTCGAGAACCGCATGCCGCACGTGCTCGACGGCGACTACACGCCGCGTAGCGCGGTGGAGATCTTCGTCAAGGATCTCGGCATCATCCAGGACATGGCGCGCAGCGCCAGATTCCCGGTTCCGGTTTCCGCCGCAGCCCTCCAGATGTTCCTGATGACATCAGCCGCCGGCATGGGGCGTGACGACGATGCGTCGGTGGCGCGAATGTATGCGCAGGTCACCGGCGTCAAACTTCCCGGCGACAAGTAGAAGAGGATTCCAATGCCCCGTTTCGCCGCCAACCTCTCGATGATGTTCACCGAGGTGCCGTTCCTCGACCGCTTCGATGCCGCCGCCCAGGCCGGCTTCACTGCTGTCGAGTTTCTCTTTCCCTATGAGCATCCGGTCGAAGCGATCGGCGAGCGGCTCAAGCGCAACGGTTTGACACAGGCACTGTTCAACCTGCCGCCGGGCGACTGGAATGCCGGCGAGAAAGGTTTTGCCGCGCTGCCGGCGCGCTTTGCCGATCTCAAGGCGAGCCTGGAGACGGCGCTGCCTTACGCCAAGGCGACCGGCGTCAAGCGGCTGCATCTGATGGCGGGCATCGCCAACCGTGGCGAACGGGTCGCGATCGAGGCCTTCTACAAATCGGTGGCGTGGGCTGCGGAATTCTTCGCGCCGCATGGCATCGACATCGTGCTCGAGCCGATCAATTCCCGCAATGTGCCGGGCTATTTCCTCAATGATTTCGGCTTTGCGCGCGACCTGATCCAGGAGTTGCGGCTTCCCAACCTGAAACTGCAGTTCGACATCTATCATTGCGGGATCATCCATGGCGATGTCACCATGCGGCTGCGCGAGATGATGCCGATCATCGGCCACATCCAGATCGCCAGCATTCCCTCGCGCAATGAGCCCGACGGCGAGGAGCTCAATTATCCGTTCCTGTTCGAAGAGCTCGATCGGCTCGGTTATGCCGGCTTCGTCGGCTGCGAATACAATCCGCGGGGCCAGACCACCGATGGGCTCGCCTGGTTCAAGCCCTATGCGGGAGTGAAGCCGTGACACTTGCAGCGAAGATTTCCCTTGGCTGCATCGCCGACGACTATACCGGCGCCTCCGATCTCGCCAACACGCTGACGCGCGCCGGTTTGCGCACGGTGCAGACCATCGGCGTGCCCGCGGACGATCTGAAGCTACCCGACGTGGACGCGGTCGTGGTGTCGCTGAAGAGCCGCTCGATCGAGGCGGGGCTTGCAGTGTCGCGCTCGCGCGCGGCCGAGACATGGCTGCGTGGTCGCGGCGCGGGCCACGTGCTGTTCAAGATCTGCTCGACCTTCGATTCGACGGATGCAGGCAATATCGGCCCGGTGATGGATGCGCTGCGCGCCGATTGCGGTGCGGCCGTCGTGCTGGTGACGCCGGCTTTCCCCGAGACCGGCCGCACCGTCTACCAGGGCAATCTGTTCGTTGGCGCCGTGCCGCTGAACGAGAGCCCGCTCAAGGACCATCCGCTCAACCCGATGCATGATTCCAACCTGGTCCGCGTGTTGGCGCGCCAGAGCAAGACGCAGATCGGTCTCGTCGATCTCGCGACGCTGTCGCGGGGGGCGGAGGCCGTGCAGGCCAGGCTTGCCGAATCATCGGGCAAGGGCATCGGCGCCGCGATCGTCGACGCGGTGTTCGACCGCGATCTCGAGACCATCGGCCTTGTCGCCGCGGAGCACCGGCTGTCGGTCGGTGCCTCCGGGATCGGCCTCGGGCTCGCCCGTGCGCTGGTATCGACCGGCAAGGTCAAGTCGGCCGCTACCGGCAGCGAGCAGGGCGCCGCCGTTGGTGGGCAGGTGGCGTGCCTCGCGGGAAGCTGCTCGCAGGCCACCCTGCAGCAGATCGCCAACGCCGAACGCGTCATGCCGGTGCTTCGTCTCGACCCCGACCGTATTCTTACGGGCACAAACGAAACGCAGCGCGCGCTGGACTGGGCGAAGGAGCGATTGGCTCAGGGGCCCGTGCTGATTGCATCGAGCGCGACGCCGGCCGACGTCGCTGCGCTCCAGGCGCGGCACGGCCGCGATGCCGCAGGCCATGCGATCGAGCAGACGATGGCCGATATCGCCGAAAGCCTAGTGAAATCAGGCGTGCGGCGACTGATCGTCGCAGGTGGTGAGACATCAGGGGCGGTCGTCGATCGGCTGAAGATTCCCGGATTTCTCGTAGGGGCAGAGATCGCCGCGGGCGTCCCGGTGCTGCGCGCGGTGGGCGCTGCGGCCGGTGACATGCTGCTCGCGTTGAAGTCCGGTAATTTCGGCGGGCCGGAGTTTTTTGCGGACGCGATTAGGCTCATGCGCTGAGCGCAGAGCATTTTTAGTCGCTCATTCACTTCTTTAAGGTTCCGTACTCGTACGGAGTCGTAGTTAACAACTGCTCAGTCGCTTTGTTGTTGGATGTCGGCGCCGCCGCTTTTGGTTGATCCATTCGACGCGCCGCCGCGCCAACGCAAAGAGACCCGATTATGCTCGCCACCATCTCCATCCGCGCCAAGATCATCAGTGTCGTGGCGTTCCTGCTGGTTGCGATGACCGGCATGGGCCTGCTCGCCGTCATGAAGATGCGGTCGATGAATGCCAATACAACGGACATCACCACGAGCTGGCTGCCGAGCGTGCGGGTGCTCGGCGAGATCCGGGCGAGCGTCATCACCTATCGCAACGTGGTCCGCCAGCACATGCTGGCCGAGACCCTGGAAGACAAGCTCGCCAACGAGAAGACCGCCGGCACTGTAATGGAGGCGCTCGGCAAGTCCCGTAAGAGCTACGAGCCGATGATCACCTCCCCGGAGGAGCGGAGGCTGTACAACGAATGGGCCAAGCTCTGGGATGATTACAAGAAGGGTACCGAAGAGGTCTTCGCGCTGTCGCGCAAGGAGGCCGGCAAGATCCCGCATGAAGCCCAGGAGTTGAACACCAAGACGGTCAACAAGATCGGCCTTGCGTCAGATGAGGTGCTGACCAAGGACATCGAGCTCAATACTCAGGGCGGTGATCAGGCTGCAAAGGATGCCGCCGACAGCTACTATTACGCCTTCATGCTGGTCTCGATCATCCTCGGTGCTGCCGTCATCATCGGCATCGGCGTCAGCTTCTACCTGGTCCAGGACGTTTCCGCGGGCATCAATTCGATCATCCAGCCGATGCAGGCGCTGGGCCGCGGCGATCTCTCCGCTGAAGTCCCGCATCGCGGCGAGAAGACCGAGATCGGCTCGATGGCCGACGTGCTCCAGGTCTTCAAGGAGGCTCTGATCGCCAAGAAGGCTGCGGACGAAGCTGCCACGGCCGACGCCGAGGCCAAGATCGAGCGCGGCCGCCGCGTCGACGGCATCACCCGCGACTTCGAAACGATGATCGGCGAGATCGTGCAGACCGTCTCGTCGGCCTCGACCCAGCTCGAAGCTTCCGCCTCGACGCTGACCTCGAGCGCCGACCGCTCGCAGCGGATGGCGACCACCGTTGCCGCCGCCTCGGAAGAAGCATCCACCAATGTCCAGTCGGTGGCTTCCGCCACCGAAGAGATGGCCTCCTCGGTCGGCGAGATCAGCCGCCAGGTGCAGGAATCGGCGCGGATGGCGGGCGACGCCGTCGGCCAGGCCCGTGCCACCACCGACCGCGTCAGCGAGCTCTCCAAGGCTGCGTCCCGCATCGGCGACGTCGTCGAGCTGATCAACACCATCGCCGGCCAGACCAACCTGCTGGCGCTGAACGCGACGATCGAAGCGGCGCGCGCCGGTGAGGCCGGCCGCGGCTTCGCGGTGGTCGCCTCCGAAGTGAAGGCGCTCGCCGAGCAGACCGCCAAGGCGACCGGCGAGATCGGCCAGCAGATCTCCGGCATCCAGGCGGCCACCAACGACTCGGTCGGCGCGATCAAGGAGATCTCCTCGACCATCGAGCGTCTCTCGGAAATCTCCTCGGCGATCGCCGCCGCAGTGGAAGAGCAGGGCGCGGCGACCCAGGAAATCGCCCGCAACGTCCAGCAGGCGGCCCAGGGCACCCAGCAGGTCTCGTCCAACATCACCGACGTGCAGCGCGGAGCCACCGAGACCGGCACCGCCTCCTCGCAGGTGCTCTCTGCCGCACAGATGCTGTCCAACGACTCGGCCCGGTTGAAGACGGAAGTCAGCAAGTTTCTGACCAACGTCCGCGCGGCCTAAGCCTAAAGACGATGTCGTTCTGAAAGCGGCGCCTTTGGGCGCCGCTTTTTTGTGGGTGAGAGCCGTCTCTGTAATCTTCCGGGCGGGGGTTGCATATCTGGAATGCGATTTCGCTAGGCGATAGCAGGGAAGTGACCGCGCGTGACGCGCCGCCATTAGCCATTTCGGCGGTGTTCGGGTAAATCACCCGAGGAACCCGTGGGGCGTGTTCCCTGACCCCCGTTTTGGAATTACCTGACGAATGATTGCTCTGGTTCGTATTGCCCTGAGCCGGCCCTACACGTTTGTCGTGCTGGCGCTCCTGCTTCTGATCATCGGGCCGCTCGCAGCGCTGCGGACGCCGACCGATATCTTTCCGGATATCCGCATCCCCGTGATCGGCGTGGTCTGGCAGTATACCGGCCTGCCGCCCGACCAGATGTCCGGACGCATCACCACGCCATTCCAGCGGGCGCTGACGACGACGGTCAACGATATCGAGCACATCACCGCCAACTCCTATAACGGCTTTGGCATCATCAAGATCTTCTTCCAGCCCAATGTCGACATCCGCACCGCCAATGCGCAGGTCACCGCGATCTCGCAGACGCTGCTGAAGCAGATGCCACCGGGCGCGACGCCGCCCTTGATCCTGAACTACTCCGCCTCGACCGTGCCGATCATCCAGGTGGCGCTGTCGGGCGATGGCCTGACCGAGCAGAACCTCGCCGACATCGGCATCAACAATCTGCGTACCCCGCTGGTCACCGTGCCCGGCGCGGCGATTCCCTATCCCTTTGGCGGCAAGCAGCGCCAGGTCCAGATCGACCTCGACCCGACCGCGCTGCAGGCCCGTGGCCTGTCCGGCCAGGACGTCGCCAATGCGCTTGCGGCCCAGAACCTGATCACGCCGGTCGGCACCCAGAAGATCGGCAGCTTCGAGTACAGCATCCAGCTCAACAACTCGCCGCTCAAGATCGATGAGCTCGGCAATCTGCCGATCAAGACCGTCAACGGCGCCATGGTCTATGTGCGTGACGTCGCCACCGTGCGCGACGGCAATCCGCCGCAGACCAACATCGTCCACGTCGACGGCAACCGTTCGGTGCTGATGATGGTGCTGAAGGCGGGCGCGACCTCGACGCTCGATATCATCGCCGGCATCAAGCAGAAGGTCATTGACGTCAAGGATCAGCTGCCAGACGCGCTCAAGATCGGCTTCATCGGCGACCAGTCGGTGTTCGTGCGCGGCGCGATTCAAGGCGTCGCCTTCGAGGGCGTGATTGCGGCGCTGCTCACCAGCGTCATGATCCTGCTGTTCCTCGGTAGCTGGCGTTCGACCGTCATCATCGCGGTTTCGATCCCGCTGTCCGTGCTCGGCGCCATCGTCATGCTGTCGGCGATCGGCGAAACGCTCAACATCATGACGCTCGGCGGTCTCGCGCTCGCGGTCGGCATTCTCGTCGACGACGCCACGGTGACCATCGAGAACATCAATTACCATCTGGAGCAGGGCAAGCCGGTCGAGCAGTCGATTCTCGACGGCGCCAACCAGATCGTGACGCCGGCCTTCGTCTCGCTGCTCTGTATCTGCATCGTGTTCGTGCCGATGTTCTTCCTCACCGGCGTCGCGCGCTTCCTGTTCGTGCCGATGGCCGAGGCGGTGATGTTCGCGATGATCTGGTCGTTCATCCTGTCGCGCACGCTGGTGCCGACCATGGCGAACTATCTGCTGCAGGCACACGTCCATCACGAGGGCGAGCCGCCGAAGTCGCGCAATCCGCTGGTCTGGTTCCAGCGCGGCTTCGAGGCGCGGTTCGAACGTATTCGCGGTGGTTACCGCGGCCTGCTCGGCGTGGCGCTGGCGCATCGTGCAGTGTTCGTGATCGGATTCCTCTGCGTCGTCGGTGCGTCCTTCGCGCTGGTGCCGTTCCTGGGACGCAATTTCTTCCCTGCTGTCGATGCCGGCAACATCCTGATGCACGTGCGCACCCAGGTCGGCACGCGCGTCGAGGAAGCCGCCAACCAGCTCGCGGATGTGCAGAAGGCGGTGCGCAAGCTCGTTCCCGGCGAGATCGAGACCATGACCGACAACATCGGCATGCCGATCTCCGGCATCAACATGACCTACAACAACACCGGCGTGATCGGTCCGCAGGACGGAGACATCCAGATCAAGCTGAAGGAAGGTCACAAGCCGACCGAAGAGCATGTGAAGGTGCTGCGCGAGCAGCTGCCACGGCTGTTCCCGGGCGTCAGCTTCGCCTTCCTGCCGGCCGACATCGTCAGCCAGATCCTGAATTTCGGCGCGCCGGCGCCGATCGACCTGCAGATCCGCGGCGCCAATCTCGACGCCAACTTTGCCTACGCCAACAAATTGCTCGCCAGGGTCCGCCGGATTCCGGGCATTGCCGATGCACGCATCCAGCAATCGCCGAACCTGCCGACCTTCAACATCGATGTCGATCGCACCCGCGCGCAATATGTCGGCCTGACCGAACGCGACGTGACCAACAGTCTCGTGGTCAATCTCGCCGGCTCCTCACAGGTCGCGCCGACCTACTATCTCAACCCTGACAACGGCGTGTCCTATTCGATCGTGATGCAGACGCCGCAATATCAAATCGACTCGCTCAGCGCGTTGCAGACGCTGCCGATTACCGCCGCTGGCGCCTCGCAATCGCCGATCCTCGGCGGCATCGCCGACATCAAGCGTGCAACCTCGAGCGCGGTGGTGTCGCAGTACGACATTCAAAACCTCGTGCAGATCTTTGCCACGACGTCGGGCCGCGATCTCGGCGCGGTCGCGACCGACATCCGCCAGGCCATTGCCGACACCGCCAAGGAGGTGCCGAAGGGCTCCTCCGTGGCATTGCTTGGTCAGGTGCAGACCATGAACAGCGCCTTCACCGGTCTTCTGTTCGGCCTGCTCGGCGCCGTCGTGCTGATCTACTTCCTGATCGTCGTGAACTTCCAGTCCTGGTCCGATCCGTTCGTGATCATCACAGCGCTGCCGGCCGCGCTCGCCGGCATCGTCTGGATGCTGTTCACGACCCAGACCACGCTGTCCGTACCGGCCCTGACCGGCGCCATCATGTGCATGGGCGTGGCCACGGCGAACAGCGTGCTGGTCATCTCCTTCGCCCGCGAACGCTATGAGGAACTCGGCGACCCCATCGCGGCCGCGCTGGAAGCCGGCTTCGTCCGGTTCCGCCCGGTGCTGATGACCGCGCTCGCCATGATCATTGGCATGGCGCCGATGGCCTTGGGGCTGGGCGAGGGTGGCGAGCAGAATGCGCCACTTGGCCGCGCCGTGATCGGCGGGCTGATTTTCGCAACTTTCGCCACGCTGATGTTTGTTCCCGTGGTGTTCAGTATGGTACACAAGAAACAAGGCGCCAAAGCCGCCGCCCCATTGGAGACTCCGCATGTCGCCCACTGAACCCCGCTCCCCGGTGTCGCACCGGAAACTGGGCATTTTCAGCGTGGTGGCGCTGATTGCGGCTGGCCTCGTGGTCGGCACCGGCATTCGGGCCCGCGAGGACCAGAGCTCCAAGCTGAAGGAATGGACCGACGACCAGGCCGTTCCGAGCGTTGCGGTGACCTTGCCCAACGCCAAGGCGCTCAATTCCACCATCGACCTGCCGGGCCGGCTCGAGGCCTATTACCGCGCGCCGATCTTCGCGCGCGTGTCCGGCTATCTCAAAAGCTGGAGCGCCGACATCGGCGCCCGCGTCAAGGCCGGCCAGGTGATCGCCGAGATCGAGGCGCCCGACCTCGACCAGCAACTCTTGCAGGCCCGCGCCGACCTCGCCAGCCAGCAGGCCAGCGCAAGGCTGTCGGAAGCAACCCTGAACCGGCGCAAGACGCTGGTCGCCTCCAACTTCGTCTCGGCGCAGGAGATCGACGAGCGCACCGCCGATCTCTCCAACAAGAACGCCGCGGTCCATTCCGGCCAGGCCAATGTCGAGCGGCTCGAGGCGCTTGCCGGCTACAAGAAGATCACCGTGCCGTTCGACGGCGTGGTCACGGCACGCGACACCGACGTCGGTGCGCTGATCAACGCGGGCGGCGGTTCGGGACCGGCGATGTTCGTGGTCTCCGACATCACCAAGCTGCGTGTCTATGTCAGCGTTCCCCAGAACTACGTGCCGGCGATCAAGATCGGCGCCAAGGCCACCATCTCGCTGCCGGAATATCCGAACCGAACCTTCCAGGCCACGGTGGAGGCCTCCTCGCAGGCTGTCGACGTCGCCTCGGGCACCACGCGCATGCAGCTCGGCCTGGACAATTCGAGCGGAGAATTGATGCCCGGCGGCTATGCCAGCGTGAAGCTGAGCCTCCAGCGCGATTCCGCGCCGCTCAGCATTCCCGCCAGCGCGCTGATCTTCAACGGCAGCGGCCTGCGCGTCGCGACCGTCGGTGCGGACGACAAGGTGCAGTTCAAGACCGTGACCATCGCCCGCGATCTCGGCAAGGAGATCGAGCTTGCCTCGGGGATTGCGCCCGACGACCGCGTCATCACCGCTCCGCCGGATGGTTTGTCCGACGGGGACCAGGTGCGTGTGGTTGGCGCCGGCGGCAAGCCGGCAACCGCGTCGGAGAAGCAGGCACCGAAGAGCTAGGGCAGTCTCGTGCCCCGGACGCAGCGCAGCACGAAGTGGTGCGCTGCTGAGCCGGGGCCCATATCTCCTCACTGTACCGTGTGGCTTTCTGGGTCCCGGCTCTGCGGAGCGGCATTGCATGCCGCACCGCGTCCGGGACACGAGAGCGAGCTAGGCCACGCGCCACTCCGGCACGCCATCCACCGTCATCGCGATCTCGCCAAGCGATCCCACCGGCGTGCGATCCATGTTGAGCAGATGCGCCAGCGTCGCACCGTCGCTAGCCGGAATCCGCGCCAGCGTGCGCCGGTCATCTACCGTGCGCAACATCACCACGCCGTGCTCGGCATCGCCGCCACGGCCGTAGAGCACCGTAAAGCTCTCGACCTTCCCCCTGCCTGAAGCCTCGTTGACGAACTCCGGCACCGCGCGCTTGTTGCGGTCGGCCTCGCCCTGCACGCTGGTCTCCTGCGCCAGTGCATCCCGCGGCGGCGTCTTTGAGACGACCAGCGCGTGATGCTTGGTGACGAAGCCGCCCTGGCCGTAGAGCAGGCCGAGCCTGTGGCCGCCGCGCAGCCGCCGCGCCATCGCGCAGGCCGCGTGCGTCATGTAGGTGTTGAGCGGCGCGCCGAAGAAGGTGAGGCCACCGTTCACCGTGGGCTGCACATCGGCGGAAAGACCCAGCGTCCGCCGCGCCATCTTCGGCACGCAGGGGAAGCAGCTATAGAGCTCGATCGCGTCGAACTTCCGGCCGTCGCCGCCGGCGATGTCCATCACGGCCTTCAGCACCGCATTCTGTGGATGGCTCTCGTAGAACTGGTCGCGCACGAGATAGTCAGGCGGCTCCTCTGCCGAGGCGCCGCCGAGCGGATAGACCAGCTTGTCCTCGGCAATCCCGGCCGCGCGTGCCTTGGCAAGGCTGGTCAGCAACAGCGCGCCGCCCATGTTGACGCTGGGGTTGGCGACCATGAGCTTGTTGTAGGGCCACGCAATCAGCCGGTTGTCCGTGGTCGGCGTCGTGATCTCGTCCGGCGCATAGCGCCGCTTCAGCCAGGAATTGGGATTTTGCGCGGCGGCCTCCGAATAGCGCGACCACAACGTGCCGGATTCTTGCATCGCCTCGCGCGGCGTCTGGCCCCAATGCGCGGAGGAAGCCGCTTCATAGAACGGATAGACCGTGACCGGCCGGAACACGCCGAGCTTCACGGCAAGCGGCTTCTGGAATGACGCGCCGCGCTTCGGCTCCGGGGCATCGTGGGCGAACGGCGTCCATGGCAGCTTGGCGCCCGCGCGCTCGGCCTTGGTCGCCGTCGATTGCGCCTCCGCGCCGCAGACCGCGGCGACGGTGCATTCGCCCCGCGCGATGCGCTTTGCGGCTTCATGAATGAAGCGGATCGGGCTCTCGCCGCCGACAGGGCCGTAATGGCAATGCGCTGGCGTAACGCCGAGCCGTTGCGCCAGCAGCTTTTCGGGGTCGTGATAGCGCCAGCTCAGGAAGTTGACCACGTCGAGCGACTGCACCTCGCCGAGCAGCTTCGCGCCGGCATCGGCTTCCGCGCGCAGCAAGGCCTGTTCGAGCAGATCGAGCGGCTCGAGGCCCTCGGCGATCTCCTTGGGACGGTCGACGATCTCGCCGATGCCGACGATGACGGGGATGCGGTCTTCGGGGGTGGAGGTCTTGGTCATTTCTTCTTGTTCACGTTTCAGATTTTTGGCACGCCGTCGTCCTTCGAGGGCCGCCGAAGAGGCGGCCACCTCAGGATGACGGCTACGGGGACAGCGTCATCCTGAGGTGCGAGCCGAGCGGCGCATCGCGCCGCTTGGCGAGCCTCGAAGGATGGGCCACAAGCATCTACTCCGCCACCAGCGCATTCATGTGCTCGACGGCTTCGGCAAACTCTTCCTTGAACTCCTGCACCACGGCGCCGGCCGATTTCACGCTGTCGATCAGGCCGACGCCCTGGCCGACGAAATAGCTGACGAGATCGCGCGCCTTGGCATTGCCTGCGGCCGCCGCGCGGTCGATCGAGTTGAAGGCATCGCGGCTGATGATGCTTTGCAGCGGCATCGGCAGGGCACCGGGGCTCTCCGGCGCGCGGTCCCAGGCATCGGTCCAGACCGAACGGAGCTGTCGTGCCGGCTTTCCGGTGCGGCCCTTCGAGCGGATGGCGTCACGCGACGATGCCGCGATCATCTTCTCGCGAAAGATCTCGGAAGTCTCGGACTCGACTGTGGCCAGCCACACCGAGCCGGTCCATGCACCGGCGGCGCCCATCGCCATGCACGCCGCCATCTGCCGGCCCGTCATGATGCCGCCGGCCGCCAGCACCGGCACGTCGCGGATCGGCTTGATCGCCTTGATCACCTCCGGCACCAGCACCAGGGTCGAGACCTCGCCGCAATGGCCGCCGGCCTCGGTGCCCTGGACCACGAGGATGTCGACACCGGCCGCGACCTGGCGCAACGCGTGCTCCTTGGCACCGACGAGGGCTGCCACCGGCACGTTGTGCTTCCTGCCCATCTCGATCATCGCCTTCGGCGGCACGCCCAGCGCGTTCGCGATCAGCCGGATCGGATGATTGAACGAGACCTTCAGCAACTCCATCGCGGTCTCGGCGTCGAACGGTTGCGGCTGGTTGTCGGCAACATCAGTTGTCGTCAGCTCGATATCGTACTTCTTCAGGAGATCGCTGGTGTATCTGCGGTGCTCCCGCGGCACGCGCGCTTCCAGGCTCTTCCAGGTGACGTCCTTCTCGCCCGCGGTCGAGATGTTTTCGGGGATCAGCACGTCGATGCCGTAGGGCTTGCCGTCGACGTGGTCGTCGATCCATTTCAGCTCGCGTTCGAGCGTGTCAGGCGTGTGCACGGTGGCGCCGAGCACGCCAAAGCCGCCGGCGCGGCTGACGGCCGCAACGACGTCGCGGCAATGGCTGAAGGCGAGCAGCGGGAACTCGATACCCAGCATGTCGCAGATCGGCGATTTCATGGTTCTCTCCCGGCGGCCTTCGACGACGCTAGCCCATCGTCATTTGCGATGCCATGCCGGATTCCCGCGCGCATCTTGCGTGCAGGCGTTACGTCGTGCGGTGAGCCATTCCGTCGTGCAAAATAAGCGGGAGAGGGGCCATCGACCAGCCTCTTGCGCTTTCGCCGATGTCAGAGAATGCTGACTCACAACAACTGAAAACAATCAGGGAGCGCCAACCGATGTCGCCAACGCAAGCGAGCCAGGCTCAAGCCGCCGAGGCCTATGATGTGGTCGTCGTCGGCGCGGGCTTTGCCGGCATGTACATGCTGCATCGTCTGCGCGGGCTCGGTTTCTCGGCGCGCGTCTACGAGCAGGGCGGCGGTGTCGGCGGCACCTGGTACTGGAATCGCTACCCCGGCGCGCGCTGCGACGTCGAGAGCATGCAATATTCCTACTCGTTCTCGGAAGAGCTCCAGCAGGAATGGGACTGGAGCGAGCACTACGCGCCGCAAGCGGAGATCCTGAAATACGCCAACCACGTCGCCGACCGTTTCGATCTGCGCCGTGACATTCAGTTCGACACGCGTGTCGAGCGCGCCGTGTTCGACGAACGCGCGAACAGATGGTCGGTCACGATATCCGACGGCAGGACAGTTCGGGCGCAATTCGTCGTGCTCGCCACCGGCTGCCTCTCGAATGCGCGCAGGCCCGACATCAACGGCCTCGAAAATTTCAAGGGCCCCGTCTACCACACCGGAAACTGGCCGCATGAAGACGTCGACTTCACCGGCTTGCGCGTCGGCCTGATCGGCACAGGATCGTCGGGCATCCAATCGACACCCGTCATCGCCGAGCAGGCGAAACATCTCACCGTATTCCAGCGCACGGCGAATTTTTCGATTCCCGCCCGCAATGCCGCGCTGACGGACGGGGAACGCGATGCGGTCCGCAACAAATATCCGGAGATCCGCCGCTTCGCTCGCGAGGTCGCGCGCAATGGCATCTATGCCGAGCAGCCTGATCGCGGTGCGCTCGACGACAGCGACGAGATCAGGAACGGAAAGTACGCCTCGCGTTGGGACCGTGGCGGACTGACCTTCATGTACGTCTACAACAATCTCGGTCTCGACCGGGCGGCCAACGACACGGCCGCCGACTTCGTCCGCGGCAAGATCGCCGAGATCGTGAAGGATCCCGAGACCGCAAAGCTGCTCCAGCCGAACAGCCATCCGATCGGCACAAAACGTATCTGCATCGACACCGATTATTTCGCGACGTTCAACCGGCCGAACGTCTCGCTGGTCGACATCAAGTCCAATCCGATCGAGGAGATCACGGCGAGCGCGGTGCGTGTCGCCGGCAAGGACCACGAGGTCGACGCGCTGGTGATGGCAACGGGCTTCGACGCCATGACTGGATCGGTGGCGAAGATCGACATATCCGGCCGCGACGGGCAGACTCTGAACCAGAAATGGGCTGAGGGTCCGAAGACCTATCTCGGCCTGATGAGCGCAGGTTTTCCGAACCTGTTCATCATCACCGGTCCCGGTAGCCCGTCGGTGCTGTCGAACATGATCGTGTCGATCGAGCAGCATGTCGACTGGATCGCCGATGGCCTCGTCCATCTGCGCAAGCAAGGCCTCGCCACGATGGAAGCGGGCAGGGACGCCGAGGAAAAGTGGGTGGCCCATGTCAACGAAGTCGCCCATGGCACGCTCTATCCGCAGGCCAATTCCTGGTACATGGGCGCCAACATCCCCGGCAAGCCGCGCATCTTCATGCCCTATATCGGTGGCGTCGGCGTTTACCGGCGGATCTGCAACGAGGTCGCGGCCAAGGGGTATGAGGGGTTTGTGCTGGAGGCGGGGCTGCAGCCTCGCCGGGCGGTGACGGGCTAGGGCGGATGCATGGCGCTGGCCTCAGGCCCGCGCAAAACGCAGAGCCGGCGGGGCTTGCCATCCGCCATCCGCGGGCTAATTAATGCACGCGCATCTTTCTGCCGGAGCCCTTCGCATGACCGACGCCCCTTACGTGCCGCCCAAAGTCTGGACCTGGAACAAGGAGAATGGCGGTCAGTTCGCCAGCATCAACCGGCCGATCGCAGGCCCCACCCACGACAAGGAACTGCCGGTCGGCAAGCATCCCTTCCAGCTCTATTCGCTGGCGACGCCGAACGGGGTGAAGGTTACCGTGATGCTGGAGGAACTCCTGGCGCTCGGTTACAAGGGCGCCGAATACGACGCCTGGCTGATCAAGATCGGCAATGGCGACCAGTTCGGCAGCGGCTTTGTCGACATCAATCCGAACTCCAAGATTCCGGCGCTGATGGACCGCTCCGGCCCCGAGCCGATCCGGATCTTCGAATCCGCCTCGATCCTGTTCTACCTCGCCGAAAAGTTCGGCGCCTTCCTGCCGAAGGAGATCAAGGCCCGCACCGAGGCGATGTCCTGGCTGTTCTGGCAGATGGGCAGCGCGCCTTATCTCGGCGGCGGTTTCGGCCATTTCTACGCCTACGCGCCGTTCAAGATCGAATACGCCATCGATCGCTTCGCGATGGAGGTCAAGCGCCAGCTCGACGTGCTCGACCGGCGCCTTGCCGACAACGAATATCTCGCAGGCAAGGAGTACACCATCGCCGATATGGCCGTGTGGCCCTGGTACGGCGCGCTCGCCAAGGGGCTGGTCTACGGCGCCGGCGAGTTCCTGTCGGTGCAGGACTACAAGAACGTGCAGCGCTGGACCGACCAGATCGCGCAACGCCCCGCCGTAAAGCGTGGCCGCATGGTCAATCGCGTCTCCGGCGATCCCGCCAGCCAGCTGCACGAGCGCCACGATGCGTCGGACTTCGAGACCAAGACGCAGGACAAGGTTGAGGCGGCGACGTAAGTCTTGTAGGGCGGATTAGCCCGCGGCTGCGCGAAGCGCAGTCCGCTGGCGTAATCCGCCATCCTCGTCCCGCAAACGTTCGGCGGATTACGCTTCGCTAATCCGCCCTACGCTTTCTGCACGCCCTCCGCCGCCGGAAACACCACGCGGTCATCCGTGCGACAGTAACGATCTGCGAACATGCGGCCGATCGGGTGATAGCGGTCCATGTGCACCCGCATCGCCTTGTCGTCCCACAACTCGTCGCGAATGTGGAAGTGGATGCCTTCGCCCATGATCAGCCGACGATCGTCGTTGACGTCGATCATCTTCCACAGCTTGCACTCCATCGCCCAGGGCGTGTCGGCGAGCCGCGGCACGGCGATCCTGGTCGAGGGCGCGAGCTTCAGCCCGAGATAATCGGGCTCGCCGATGTCAGGCGGAAAGTCGCCGCTGCTCTCATGCATGGCCCTCGCCAGCGGCTCGTCCGCGAGATTGACCACGAACTCGCCGGTCCGCTGGATGTTGAGGAAAGTGTCCTTGTCCTGACCGTTGGGCTTGCGGTTCGCCGCGAACATGCAGAGTGGCGGATCTTCGCAAAAAGCATTGAAGAAGCTGAACGGCGCGGCATTGACCACGCCGCTGGGCCCCACTGACGTCACCCATGCGATCGGTCGCGGCAGGATGAAGGACGTCAGCACCTTGTAGCGCTCGCGTGGCGTCAGGTCGCTGGCGGCGTAGTCCATGGTGGCTCCAGGGGAAGGGGAGGCTTGCTTTCTTCACCTCGCCCCGCTTGCGGGGAGAGGTCGAATTCGATCGAAGATCGAATTCGGGTGAGGGGGTACAGTTCTCACGGCGCTCTCACGTGTGGAGAGAGGCCCCTCACCCCAACCCTCTCCCCGTAAGAACGGGGAGAGGGAGAGGACCTTTACGCCATGCTCAGCTCGTGGCGTCCCACCACCATCCAGTGCACCTCGTCCGGACCATCGGCAAAGCGCAAATGGCGGACGTCCTGGTACATCTCCGCAAGCGGGGTCCAGTGCGAGATGCCGGTGGCGCCGTGCATCTGGATCGACTGGTCGATGATCTTGCAGGCGCGCTCAGGCACCATGGCCTTCACCATGGAGACCCAGACGCGAGCCTCCTTGTTGCCGAGCACGTCCATGGCCTTCGCGGCCTTCAGCACCATCAGCCTCATCGCTTCGATCTCGCAACGGGCCTGCGCGATGATCTGCATGTTGCCGCCGAGATGGGCGATCTTCTTGCCGAAGGCTTCGCGGGTGAGGCCACGCTGCACCATCAGGTCGAGCGCCTTCTCGGCCTTGCCGATGGTGCGCATGCAGTGATGGATGCGGCCGGGTCCGAGGCGGAGCTGCGAGATCTCGAAGCCGCGGCCTTCACCGAGCAGCATGTTCTCCTTCGGCACGCGGACATTGTTGAAGCGCATGTGCATGTGACCGCGCGGTGCGTGGTCCTGGCCGAACACGTACATCGGCCCCAGCACCTCGACGCCGGGCGTGTCGCGCGGCACCAGGATCTGCGACTGCTGCTTGCTCGGCGCGGCATCCGGATTGGTCTTCACCATCACGATGAGGATCTTGCAGCGGGGATCGCCGACGCCGGAGATGTAATACTTCTCGCCGTTGATCACCCACTCGTCGCCGACGAGCTTGGCCGTGGTCGAAATGTTCTTGGCATCGGAGGAGGCGACGTTCGGCTCGGTCATGACATAGGCCGAACGGATCTCGCCGTTCATCAGCGGCTTCAGCCACTTCTCCTTCTGCTCCTTGGTGCCGACGCGTTCCAGCACCTCCATGTTGCCGGTGTCGGGCGCCGAGCAGTTCATGGTCTCCGAGGCCAGCGGGCTCTTGCCGAGCTCGGAGGCGATATAGGCATAGTCGAGGTTCTTCAGGCCCTGGCCGGTCTCGTCATCGGGCAGGAAGAAGTTCCAGAGACCTTCCTTCTTGGCCTTGTTCTTTGCGACCTCGAGCACCTCGAGCTGCTTCGGGGTGAAGCTCCAGCGATCCTGCTTGCCTTCGCCGGCCTTGGCGAATTCGATCGACATCGGTTCGACGGTGTCGCGAATGAATTTCCTGACGTGATCGTACAGCGGACGGACCTGGTCCGACATGCGTAGGTCGTTCAGCTCGTCGCCGGGATTGAGCGTGTAGTTGGTGGTGCGGGGAATGTAGGTGTGCTTCGTCATTGTTCCTCCCGGGGTCACTGAGATCGCGTTGGGCCGGAGAATAGTCGCAGCGCGCGCAAAGTGCGAGCGCGCATTTTCTCACGCAAGCCATGCCATGCGATGGAATTTCGCAAGGGCGTTTGAAATGTTGTTTGAATGGGGAGAGCGCGGTCTCTCGCGGACGTCGTCCCGGACAAGCGAAGCGCAGATCAGGGACCCATAACCACAGGGAGGAGTTTGGCGAAGATGCGTGGTTGTCAGCTCGCGTTACGACTGCTCCCCGGGGGTATGGGTCCCCGCTTTCGCGGGGACGACACCGACTATGCGGCTAGCTCAGTTCGGCATCCGGTGCATTGCACAGATCTTGTTGCCGTCGAGGTCGCGCAAATAGGCGAGATAGAGCTTGTTTCCCGCGCCCTCGCGGATGCCGGGCGGATTTTCGATCGGCGTTCCGCCGGCGGCGACGCCGGCGGCGTGCCACTTGTCGACCTGCTCAGGCGAGTTGGCGGCAAAGCCGATGGTGCCGCCGTTCGCACAGGTCGCCGGCTCGCCATTGATCGGCTTCGACACCGAGAACACCCCCGTCTTGGTGAAATAGAAAATGCGATGGCCGTCGACCTTGGCCGGGCGCACCTCGAGCGTGCTGAGCAGGCTGTCGTAGAAGCTCTTGGCCTTGTCGAGGTCGTTGGTGCCGATCATGATGTGTGAGAACATTTGCCTTCCCCTCAGAGTTTGTCGCCCGGATGGAGCGCAGCGAAATCCGGGTCTTGTTTACTTCTTGGCAGTCCCGGATCGCGCTGCGCTCCATCCGGGCTATGAAAAATCAAAATGCCGTATAGCCGCCGTCGATCACGAACGTATCGGCGGTGTGATACGACGACGCCTTGCTCATCAGATACACGGCGATGCCGCCGAAATCGGATGCCTCGCCGAAGCGGCGCATCGGAATGCGCGGCATCACGTTGGCAACGAACTTTTCGTTGGCCATGATTCCGGCGGTCATGTCGCTCTTGATCCAGCCGGGCAGGATCGCGTTCGCGGTGACGCCGTGGCGGGCGAGCTCGACACCGAGCGCGCGCACCAGCGCGTTGATCGCGGCCTTCGTCGCCGCATAATGCTCGTTGCGCGCAGTGCCGAAGATCGAGGCGAGGCTCGAGGTCGCGACCAGCCGGCCGAAGGGATCGCCGGCATTGGCGCGCTCGGTCATGTGTTTTGCGGCGGCCTGGAAGGCGTGGAACACACCATCGAGATTGGTCGCAAACATCGTGCGCCATTCCTCCTCGGTGCGCTCGATGAAGGACCTTCGGCCGCCGCCGCCGATGCCGGCATTGGCGAAGCAGCCGTCGACCCGGCCGAAGGTGTCGAGCGTCGCTTTCATCGCGGCGTTGACCGAAGCCGGATCGGTGACGTCGCAGACGTGGCTGTCGACCTTGCCGGAGAGACCCGCCATGCTCGCGGCAGCGGCCTTGTTCTTGTCAGCATTGCGGCCCCAGATCGAGACGTTGCAGCCCTGGCCCGCAAGGGCCTGCGCGATGCCGAGCCCGATACCGCCATTGCCGCCGGTGATCACGGCGACGCGGCCGGTGAGGTCGAAGAGGTTCATGGCGCGTTTCCTGTTTTTGGCGAGGCTTCTTGGTATGACGCGCGTCAGCCGGTGCGCGCAAGATCATGCGATATGACGGTGGGGTATGCTTTCGTCACCATGGACAAGACCGCGCCAAAAATCAAATATGCGCCGCGGCAAAACTAATTCCGGTCTGCGAAACTGACGCAGGCGGCAACTGACGAGGAAACGATGCAGTTCAAACACGTCACGCTCGAATTCGATGGTTCGGTCGCGATCCTCAGGCTCGACCATCAGGAGGTGATGAACGCGGTCTCCATGGACATGCTGGGCGGGCTCTCCGATGCGCTCGACGCGATCGAGGAGAAAAAGGACGAGGTGCGCTGCGTCGTACTGACCGGCGCGGGCCGCGCGTTCTGCACCGGTGCCAACCTCCAGGGCCGTAACAATCAGTCGAAGAAGACCAAGGCCGGCCTGACGCTCGAGACCGGCTTTCATCCCTTCCTGCGCCGTATCCGCAACCTGCACTGTCCGATCGTGACTGCGGTCAACGGCCCCGCCGCCGGCGCCGGCATGAGCTTCGCGCTGCTCGGCGACATGATTTTGTGCGCGCGTTCCTCCTACTTCCTTCAGGCGTTCCGGCGCATCGGTCTGGTGCCGGATTGCGGTTCGACCTGGCTGCTGCCGCGCCTGATCGGCAAGGCGCGTTCGGTCGAATTGTCGCTGATGGGCGAGCGACTGCCGGCCGAGAAGGCGCTGGAATGGGGCCTCGTCAACCGTGTCTATGACGACGGCGTGCTGATGGAGGAGGCGATGAAGCTGGCGCGCGACCTCGCGAGCGGGCCCACGGTCGCACTGTCGTTGATCCGCAAGCTCTATTGGGACAGCCCGGAAAATTCCTTCGAGGACCAGCTCAATCTCGAATTCCAGTGCCAGCTGCGCGCCGGCGATACGCAGGATTTCCGCGAGGGCGTCGGCGCGTTCCTGGAGAAGCGGCCCGCGCAGTTCAAAGGCAAATGATCGAGGCGGAGCTTTCCCGCAGCGTCCAGCGCTGGTGTCCCGGTGCGACCGGTGTCACGGGCGCTGCAAAGCTGTCCGGTGGCGCCAGTCAGGAAACCTGGCGCTTCGACATCACGCACCCCGACGGGCCGATCGGCGCGATCCTGCGCCGTTCGCCGAAAGGCTATGGTGCGGCGCCGACGCGCGCGGCGGGGCTCGCGGCCGAAGCGCAGCTGATGCAGCTCGCGTTCGAGGCCGGCGTGCCGTCACCGCGCGTGATGCATGTGCTGACGCCGGACGAAGATCTCGGTACCGGCTTCATCATGCAGCGGGTCGAGGGCGAGACCATCGCTCGCAAAATTCTTCGCGACGACGAATTCGCCGCGGCGCGACCACTGCTTGCGCGGCAGATCGGCGGCGTGCTTGCGGGCCTGCACAGGCTGCCGCAGGACAAATTGCCCGAGCTGCGCAGTCGTAATGCGACCCAGGAGATCTCCGAGTTCGATCGCGACTATCGCAGCCTGAACTGGCCAAAGCCGGTGTTCGAGCTGGCGCTGCGCTGGCTGCGCGATCACGATCCGGGCCCGTCCACCGAAATCACGCTGGTGCATGGCGATTTCCGCAACGGCAACCTCATCATCGGTGCCGATGGCGTGCGCGCCGTACTCGACTGGGAGCTCGCCCATCTCGGTGATCCCATGGAGGATCTCGGCTGGGTCTGCGTCAACTCCTGGCGCTTTGGCGAGATCGACAAGCCGGTCGGCGGTTTTGGCTCACGCGAGGAGCTGTTTGCGGGTTACGAGGCGGCGGGTCGCAAGGTCGATCCGTCGCGCGTCAAGTTCTGGGAAGTGATGGGGACGCTGCGCTGGGGCATCATGTGCGGCGGCATGATGCAGCGGTTTCGCGAGGGACCGGACCATTCGATGGAGCGCGCCATGATCGGCCGCCGTGCCTCGGAGACCGAGATTGATCTGCTGCGGCTGCTCGCGCCGCGGGGAGGTTAGACATGCAGGACGAACCGACACCGATCGAGCTGACCAAGGCGGTCGCCGATTTCCTCCGCAACGACATCACACCGCTGATTTCCGGCCACCAGGCTTTCAAGCTGCGCGTGGCGATCAATATCCTCGATCTCGTGACGAGGCAGTTGACCCGGGAGGAGGGGAGCGACGCGAAGGAAGTGGAGCGGCTGCGCGCGCTGCTCGGCGTCGATGGCTCCGTGACCGAGCTCAACCGTGCGCTGGCCGAGCGGATCGCCAAGGGCGAGGTGGATCTGGCCACGCCGGGGTTGGCGGAGCATCTTTGGCAGACCACCATGGATAAGCTGGCCGTCGATCAGCCGAGTTACGCCTCGTACAAGCGGGAGTTGGGGCGCAATCCGTAGGATGGGTAGAGCGCAGCGAAACCCATCATCTAACACCCCGCCCCGGCATCGATGGGTTTCGCTGCGCTCTACCCATCCTACATCCGCTCTCTCCCCGTCATTGCGAGGAGCGGAGCGACGAAGCAATCCAGACTGCTTTCGCGGAGGTACTCTGGATTGCTTTGCTATGCTCGCAATGACGGCGGTGAGACCGCGCTACTTCCCCACCCATTTCGGCGGCCGCTTCTCGGAAAACGCCTTCGGGCCCTCGATGTAATCCTGCGACGCCACCATCGCCTTCACGGCCGGATACTCGCGCTGCTCCTCGATCGCCTGCTCGAGCGACACGGCAAGGCCCTTCCGGATGGTCTGCTTGGACGCCCGGATCGACATCGGCGAGTTCTTGGTGATCATCTCCGCCCAGCGCAGCGCGCCCGACAGAGCCTCGCCTTGTGGCACCACCTCATTGACGAAGCCGAGATCAAGGCCCTCCTTGGCGCTGACGTGACGCGCGGTGAGGATCATGCCCATGGCGCGCTTCAGACCGATCTGCCGCGGCAGACGGTGCAGGCCGCCGGCAAGGGCGGCGAGGCCGACGCGCGGCTCGGGCAGGGCGAAGGTCGCGTTCTCGGAGGCGATGATGAGGTCGCAGGCGAGCGCGATCTCGAAGCCGCCGCCCATGGCGACGCCGTTGACCGCGGCGATGATCGGTTTGTCGCAGTCGAAGCGCGAGGTCAGGCCGGCGAAGCCGCCCTTGTCCCAGCCGCGCTTGCCACCGGCGGCCTGCCACTTCAGATCGTTGCCGGCGCAGAACGCCTTGTCGCCGGCGCCGGTGACGACCGCGACCCATTGCTCTGGGTCCGCGGCGAAATCGTCAAACACCTTGTTGAGCTCGAAATGCGCGTCGATGTGCAGCGCGTTGTAGACCTCGGGCCGCGACAGCGTGACGATCGTGATCGGTCCCTTGCGTTCCACTTTCGAAAATTTCAGCTCCATCGCGCGCTCCCGCATTTTCTCCTAGGGAATATTGGCGTCATACTACCGCGCGTCGGCGCCGGAGCACCATCGAATTGCGCTGGTGCGCCTTGCGCCGCTCACACGCCTCGCCTTGCTTGACTTGGAGACGCTCTTCTCACCTTAATCGTGCGAAGCAAAAACGCGTCTAGCGCCTTAACGCAAAACGATAAAATCAATCCGGGAGAGAACCGTGGATTTCTCATTGCCTGCCGATCTCGTCGCCTATCTCGGAGAGCTCGATCGTTTCATCGAACGCGAGATCAAGCCGCTCGAACAAGCCGACGACAACATCCGTTTCTTCGACCATCGTCGCGAATGGGCGCGCACCGATTTCGAGAATGGCGGGCTGCCGCGCCACGAATGGGAAGCGCTGCTGCGCAAGGCCAAGGATCTCGCCGATGCCGCCGGCCATTTGCGCTTTCCGGTGTCGAAGCAATATGGCGGCAAGGACGGCTCCAACCTCTGGATGGCGGTGATCCGCGAGCATTTTGCCGCGAAGGGCCTCGGCCTGCACAACGACCTCCAGAACGAGCACTCGATCGTCGGCAATTTTCCCGTCGTCACCATGCTCGACCGCTACGGCCGCGACGACCAGAAGGCAATGATCGACGGTTCGATCAGGGGCAAGTACCGCATCACCTTCGGCTTGACCGAGCCGCATCACGGCTCGGACGCGACCCACATGGAGACGCGCGCGGTGCCGGCTGTCAGAGACAACGTCAAGGGCTGGATCATCAACGGCGAGAAGATGTGGACGACCGGCATGCACGTCGCCACGCATTGCGCGCTGTTCGCGCGCACGTCTGGCAACGACGGCGATGCCCGCGGCATCACCTGCTTCCTCGTTCCTGCGAAGAGCCATGGCGTCAAGATCGAGGAATACATGTGGACCTTCAACATGCCGACCGATCATCCTCGCGTCAGCTTCACGGATGTGTTCGTGCCTGAGGATGCGCAGTTCGGCGAGGTCGGCCGCGGCCTGTCGCTGGCGCAATGCTTTGTGCATCAGAACCGCATCCGCCAGGCGGCGAGCTCGCTCGGCGCTGCCGTCTACTGCATCAACGAGAGCGTGAAATACGCGCGTGAGCGAAAGCCGTTCGGCAAGGCGCTCGCCGAGAACCAGGCGATCCAGTTCCCGCTGGTCGAACTCGCAACGCAAGCCGAGATGCTGCGCTTGCTGATCCGCAAGACCGCCTGGGAGATGGATCAGCTCAACGAGGAGCAGATCGAGCGCACGCTCTCCGACCGCGTCTCGATGTGCAATTACTGGGCAAACCGCCTCTGCTGCGAATCCGCCGATCGCGCCATGCAGGTCCACGGCGGCATGGGCTACTCACGCCACAAGCCGTTCGAGCACATCTACCGCCACCACCGCCGCTATCGCATCACCGAGGGCAGCGAGGAGATCCAGATGCGCAAGGTGGCGGGGTTCTTGTTCGGGTATATGGGGCCGGGGAAGCATTAGCCCCATGTCGTCCTGGCGAAAGCCAGGACCCATTACCCCAAGGAGAAGTTTTGGGCAGGCACGCAACTGCCAGCCTTCGCCAATCTCAATTCGGTGGTAATGGGTCCTGGATCTGCGCTTCGCTTGTCCAGGACGACAAGGCGATCAATTCACCCGTCGATCCTTCCCAGCCCAGTACGGCTCGCGCAGCTGCCGCCGCAAAATCTTGCCTGACGGATTCCTCGGTAGCGCCGGCAGGAACTCCACGCTCTTCGGCGTCTTGAATCCGGCGATGCGTTCGCGGGTGAAGTTGATGATGTCGGTGGCGGTCGCCTCCTTGCCGGGCTTCATCACCACCACGGCTTTCACGGCCTCGCCCCATTTGTCGTCGGGCACGCCGATCACGGCGGCCTCGGCGACGTCTGGATGATCGCACAGCGCGCTCTCGACCTCAGCCGGGTAGATGTTCTCGCCGCCGGAGATGATCATGTCCTTGATGCGGTCGTGGATGTAGAGATAACCGTCCTCGTCCATGTAGCCGGCATCACCCGTGCGCAGCCAGCCGTCGCCGCGCAGCGTCGCCGCGGTCGCTTCCGGCAGATTCCAGTAGCCCGCCATGTTGGAGCCCGAGCGCGTCGCGATCTCGCCGACCTGACGCGGCGGCAGCGGCTTGCCGTCGGCATCGAGGATCGCGATCTCGACGCCCGGCAGCGCTTTGCCGGCGGAGCGCATCCGCTCGAGCCCCTCGACGTGGTCCTCCGGCGGCAGTGCGACGATGGTGCCTGTGGTTTCCGTCATGCCGTACATCTGCACGAAGCCGCATTTGAAGACCTCGATGCATTCCTTCAGCAGCGCAGCCGGGATCGGGGAGGCGCCGTACAGCATGTATTTCAATCGTGAAAAGTCGACCGTCTTCGCGCGCGGCTGCCGCACCACGAACTGCATCGCCGCAGGCACCATGAACAGCTTTGTGATGCCGGACTGCTCGAAGAAATCCAGCACCTTGGTCGGATCGAATTCGCGCGCGATGACGCCGCGGGCGCCGTGATAGAGCCCCATCACGCCCCAGCCGGAGCCGCCGATGTGGAAGATCGGCATGGCGACCAGCGACACGTCGGAGGTCGACCACCTGTTCCATTCAGGCTTGTCCTCGGCATTGCCGGTTTGCACGAGGTTGAGGAAATTCGCGTGGCTCAGCATCGCGCCCTTCGGCTTGCCAGTGGTGCCTGACGTGTAGAGCTGGATCGCGATGTCTTTCGTATCGATCGGTACCTTGGGATCGTCACCGCTCTGCGCATCACGCCACGCGGTAAAATCCTGCCATTCCGGCGCGCCGCCTTCCGTGGTGATGACCGTGCGCACGCCCGGCAGCTGGTCCTTGATCTGGGACACCAGCGTGATGAACTCCGGCCCCACGAACAGCACCGGCGCCTTGCAATCTGCGACGATGAAGGCGACCTCGGGGCCCGCGAGCCGCCAATTCACCGGCGCCATCACCGCACCGGCCTTCATCGCGCCCATCAGCAGTTCGAAATAGAGATCGCTGTTCTTGCCGAGATAGGCGATGCGGTCGCCCTTCTTGACGCCCATTGCGATCAGCGCATTCGCGACCTTGTTGGTCTTGACATTGAACTCGGCAAAGCTGGTGACGCGGCCCTCGAACTCGTAGGCGGTGGCGTTGCCGCGGCTCGTCGCGCGCTCGCGCACCATGTCGGCGAGATTCGCCAATGGCTGTGTGGTGGACATGTCTCTCCCGTAGGTGCTTTGTTTTTATGCCGCGGAGTGTGGCGTCATCCGCGGGTGAAGACAAGACGGGAGAGGGAGTACGCAGCTCCCTCACCGTCGTCCCGGCGAAGGCCGGGACCCATAACCACTAAACGCAATTTGGCGAAGACAGGTCATGACCAATCTTCGCCAGATTCAATTCGGTGGCTATGGGTCCCGGCCTTCGCCGGGACGACGGCGGAGTGTGGAGCGCCCTCGCGCTTGTTATTACGGAGAGACGATCACCCCCGCTTTGCCCGGTCCTTCTCGTTCTGCGCCATGATGCTTTCGCGCGCGGTCTTCCAGTCGTCGTCGCTCCAGTCGCGGAGCTGGTAGAAATTGCCGCCCATCGCGAGCGCCTGTGCGCCGTCCATGGCGATGGTCTCGCCCGTGATCCAGTCGCAGCCGCCGGAGATCAGGAACACCGCGAGGTTCTGCAGCTCCTCCATGGTGCCGACGCGGCCCATCGGGTTCATTGCCTTGGTGCGTGCGCCGGCTTCGTCGCCCGGCTTGATGCGCTTGCTCATGCCTTCGGTCGGGATCTCGCCCGGTGCGATGGTGTTGAGGCGGATGCCGTGCCGGCCCCATTCGGTCGCGAGCGACATCGTCATGGCGTGGATCGCCGACTTGCTCATCGCCGACGGCACCACGTAAGGCGAGCCGTTGCGCACCCAGGTCACGGTGATCGAGACGACGTTGCCCGGCTGCTTGAGGGCGATCCAGCGCTTGCCGACCGCATGGGTCACGTAGAACGTGCCGTGCATGACGATGTTGGCGACGGCATCGAAGCCGCGCGGCGAGAGCTCTTCGCTGCGCGAGATGAAATTGCCGGCGGCGTTGTTGATGAGATCGGTCAGCGGCGCATCGCGAAAGATGGTCTCGATCATCTCGTCAACCGCGAGCGCATTGCGGATGTCGACGCCGTGGCTGGTGACGCGGCCGCCATACTCACCCATCAACTCGGTGGCGGTCTCGTCGCAGACGATCTTGCGCCGGCCGCAGATGTGCACTTCGGCGCCGAGCTGAAGAAAGCGCGCTGCCATCGATTTGCCGAGGCCCGTGCCGCCGCCGGTCACGAGAATGCGCCGTCCAGCCAGAAGATTTTCCTTGAACATGGCTGTTTCTCCCGTACGGATTGTCAGTTAATTGGTCGATTGACTAAATCCGGCCGTCAGCTTTCTGTAAAGCGGCACCGAACAAGAACAGGGGAGAATTCATCCATGGAAGAGCGCGTCTCGATCTCGATCTCGGAGGGCGTCGCCGACGTGCGCCTGGTGCGCGCAGACAAGATGAATGCGCTCGATCAGGCCATGTTCGAGGCTCTTGTTGCGGCAACCGAGCGGCTTTCGAAGGAGAAAGGCGTGCGCGTCGTCGTGCTATCCGGTGAAGGACGCGCCTTCTGCGCCGGTCTCGACATGGGGCGTTTTGCCGCCATGAAGGAGGGCGGTGGCAACGGAATTCCGGGCGGCGAAAATCGCGACCTCACCAAGCGCACGCATGGTCAGGCGAACTTCCCGCAACAAGCGGTTTGGGGATGGCGCCAGCTCCCGGTTCCCGTGATCGCGGCCGTGCATGGCGTTGCGTTCGGCGGCGGCTTCCAGCTTTCGCTCGGCGCCGACATGCGCTTTCTCTCGCCCGATGCGCGGATGTCGGTGATGGAGATCAAATGGGGTCTGGTGCCCGATATGGCCGGCACGCCGATCCTCGCCTCGCTCGTGCGCGACGATATCCTGCGCGATCTCACTTACACCGGCCGCATCTTCTCCGCGCAGGAGGCGATGACGTATGGCCTTGCCACACGCATTTGCGATGACCCGCGCGCTGCAGCGCTCGAGGTCGCGCGCGAGATCGCCGGCAAGAGCCCCGATGCGATCCGCGCGGCGAAGCGGCTGCTCAATAATCTCTCGGTCGATCCCGGCCCTGCGCTGCTGGCTGAGTCCGTCGAGCAGCAGAAGCTTATCGGCAGCGCGAACCAGACCGAAGCCGTGCGCTCCAATCTGGAGAAGCGTGCAGCGAAGTATGCGGACTAGCACGGTCCTCATCCCGAGGAGCCGCGAAGCGGCGTCTCGAGGGATGGGCCACGGGCTCTCATGGTGAGACGGCGCTTTGCGCCTCCTCACCATGAGGGTCAACTCCAACCAAAAAGAAAAATAGAAATGAGCGAAACGTCCAACTTCCTCGGCATCGTCTCCGGCGATCGCCGCCGCGCCCATGCCGAAGTTGCAAGCCGAGCCGACCGCATCGCGGCCGGCCTCGCTGGGATCGGCGTCAAGCAGGGCGATTGCGTCTGCATGCTGATGCGCAACGATATCGCTTTCCTGGAGGCGGCCTACGCCGCGATGCGGCTTGGCGCCTACGGCGTGCCGATCAACTGGCACTTCAAGCCGGAGGAGATCAACTACATCCTTGGCGATACCGGCTCGTCCGTGCTGATCGGACATGCCGACATGCTCCACGCTTTGCGCGATGCGATTCCCGCAGATGTCACCGTGCTTAGCGTGCCGACGCCGCCGGAGATACTGAAGAACTACAAGATCGATCCCGACCATTTGTCGACGCCGGACTTCGCGATCGATTTCGAGTCCTGGCTCGCGCAATACCAGCCCTATGATGGCGCGGTCGTGCCCCAGCCGATGAACATGATCTACACGTCGGGTACCACGGGCCATCCCAAGGGCGTACGGCGCAAAGCGCCGACGGCAGATCAGCAGGCCGCCGGTGAGCGCATGCGCGCGATGATCTATGGCCTGAGGCCCGGCGCTCGCGCCATCCTGCCGGGACCGCTCTATCATTCCGCGCCGAACTCGTTCGGCATCCGTGCGGGCAAGCTCGGCGGCGCGTTGGTGCTGATGCCGCGCTTCGAGCCGGAGGAGTTTCTGCAGCTGATCGAGCGCTTTGAGATCGACACCATCTTCATGGTGCCGACCATGTTCATCCGCCTGATGAAGCTGCCTGAGGCGGTGCGCAAGAAATACGACGTCTCGTCCTTGCGCCACATCATCCACGCGGCTGCGCCATGCCCGGCCGACGTCAAGCGCGCCATGATCGAATGGTGGGGGCCGGTGATCTACGAATTCTACGGCTCGACCGAATCCAGCGCTGTCACGTTCGCGACCTCCGAGGATGCACTGAAGAAACCCGGCACGGTCGGCAAGATATCGCCCGGCGCCGAGCTGCGCTTCATCGGCGATGACGGCCGCGTGCTCGGCGTCGGCGAGATCGGCGAGATCTATTCGCGCATGCGCGAGATGGCGGATTTCACCTACCACAACAAGCCGGAAAAGCGCGCCGAGATCGACCGCGACGGTTTCATCACTTCGGGCGATGTCGGCTATATCGACGAGGACGGCTACGTCTTCATCTGCGACCGCAAGCGCGACATGGTGATCTCCGGCGGCGTCAACATCTATCCGGCCGAGATCGAATCAGTGCTGCATGCCGTGCCCGGCGTGCATGATTGCGCCGTGTTCGGCATCCCCGACGCCGAGTTCGGCGAGGCACTGATGGCCGTGGTGGAGCCGCAGCCCGGCATCACGCTCGATGCGGCCGATGTGCGTGCAAGGCTGAAGACATCGCTCGCCGATTACAAGGTGCCGAAGCATATCGAGATCCGCAGCGGTCTGCCGCGCGAAGATTCTGGAAAAATCTTCAAGCGCCGCCTGCGCGATCCCTATTGGGAGCAGGCGGGGCGGAAGATTTAAGTGCCGTAGGGTGGGCAAAGCGAAGCGTGCCCACGTAAATTCGCTTACGGAGACAAATCGTGGGCACGGCGCAAGTGCGCCTTTGCCCACCCTACGAGACAACGGATGAGGAAACATTTGTCATGACCGACGCCGCGAAAGAAGTCCTCTACGAGGTCGCCGACCACATCGCCACGATCACGCTGAACGCGCCGGAGCGCATGAACACGATCTCCGGGCCGATGCTGAACGACCTCGCGCGGCTGCTGACCGAGGCCAATGAGGACAAGAACGTTCGCGTTGTGATCCTCACCGGCAAGGGCAGGGCATTCTGCGCCGGTCTCGATCTGCGCAGGGAGCGCGACGGCAACGGCCTCAGCGCCGCGTCCTCGCCGACCACGATCAACCTGCGCAACACGCCGCCGACCGTGCTCCAGTCCATGGACAAGCCGACCATCTGCGCCGTCAACGGCGGCGCGGCCGGCTATGGCATGGATACGGCGCTCGGCTGCGACATCCGCATCATGGCGGAGTCCTCAAAGCTCGCCGCCGCCTTCGTCAAGCGCGGCGTGGTACCGGAATCCGGCGGCACCTGGCTGCTGCCGCGCATGCTCGGATGGGCCAAGGCCTCCGAGCTGATCTTTACCGGCCGCACGCTCAGCGCGCGCGAATGCCTGGACTGGGGCCTCGCCAACGAGGTCGTGCCGGACGCCGATCTGATGAACCGCGCCTCCGCCATCGCCCGCGAAATCGCCGCCAACGCGCCGCTGGCGGTCCAGGCCTCCAAGCGCATGATGCGGATGGGCCTCAACGAGAACTTCCACGACCATGTCCATCACGTCTATCTCCAGCTGCTGCCGCTGTTCAAAACCCAGGACATGGCCGAGGGCATGAAGGCCTTCATGGAGAAACGCGAACCGAAGTTCGAAGGACGGTAGGCGAGGCGGGATTGTACACGCTGGAGTAGCATTCGCTGATCGGCTCGGCTAGGTTGGCGCTGCCACGCCAACCGCCTGCGATCGCCGATGCCTTCATACCGCGCCAGCTTCTTCGAAGTCCCCCACGCCGCCGTCTACGCGCTGATGACCGTGACGGTCCTGGCATCAGGGTTTTGCTTGATCCAGGCCGGCGGTCCGGCGGCGCCCGCCGAGTTGCTGTATCGCTACGGCGGCATGTATGCGGGCGCGATCGCGCGGCATGAGTACTGGCGCCTGCTCGCCTATGGCTTCCTGCACGTCAATTTCGTCCACCTCACCATGAACATGTTGTGCCTCGTGCTGTGGGGCGGGCATCTCGAGCGGCGGGTGGGGCCGGCCTATTTCCTCGTCATCTATCTCTGCGCGATGGTGTTCGGCGCCGTCATTGGCAACGGCATCCATTCCACGCCCTATTTGACGGTCGGCGCGTCCGGCGCCACGTCGGGCATTTTGGGCGCGCTGCTCTGCCTGTGGATCCTCGGCAAGCTCGACGTCAGGTTCGACTTCTTCGCCATCAACATCGGATTGAACATCGCGTTTGCACTCGGCAATTCGCGGATCGACTGGGGCGTCCATCTCGGTGGCTTTGCGGCCGGGTTGATCGCCTGCGCATTGCTGGACCTGATCGAAAAGGTGAATCCTTACGCGCTTCGCTGCAAGTTTCCCGAAGCCGTGAAGGTCAATCTCACCCTGTTGGCCTGTGTCGCGGCCGTGTGGGCCTGGAGCGATCAGGCCCGGGCCATCGCCGCCGGAATTTCCGGATGGGGCCTTGCCGTCGTCGTCTTGGTCGGATGCTGTGCCATCGTGAAGCTGGTTGATCTCGCCCTCTCCATGAAGAAGGGTCTTGCGATCGTCGTGATCGCCCTTGCCGGGGCGAACGCCGTCACCATCCTGCTTTGCGGTTTGGCTTTGGCATCGTCTTGCAGTCCGCGCTGGCCAACCGGGTCGGTTCCGCTTGATAATCTCCTTGTCATGGTCTGTCCCAATCCTGTTCTCATCGCGGGGCTGGCTGCGATCGGCGCCGCCGCGGTGACGCTGTGGCTCTGCGCGAAGGACATTTCGCGCGGAATCGAGGATGTTGGATTTGTCGCCACATCGCTGCGTGCCGAACGCAACCGGCGTCATGGACTATGACCGCCGAGGTCGTGCTATAAGAGGGCTCACTGACCGCCGGATGATCCCAAGGTTCTTGAATTCATGTCCCCAGTTTCCATTCTGCTCAATCTGATCTGGATTCTCATCGGCGGCGCCTGGATGGCATTCGGCTGGCTGGTGGCCTCGGTCATCATGGCCATCACCATCATCGGCCTGCCCTGGGCGCGGGCGGCCTTCAACATCGCCATTTACACGCTGCTGCCGTTCGGCTCGCGCGCGGTCAATCGCGACGAGGTCACCGGCATGAGCGATATCGGCACCGGCGCCCTCGGGGTGATCGGCAACATTATCTGGCTCGTGCTGGCCGGCTGGTGGCTGGCGCTCGGCCACCTCCTGACGGCCGTGCTCTTTGCGATCACCATCATCGGCCTTCCCTTCGCCTGGGCCCATCTGAAGCTCGCCGGCATCGCACTCTGGCCGATCGGCAAGGTGATCGTGCCGGCCTAGCTCCGCCCTCTATGTGCGCCGCCCCCAACTTCATCTTGCGCTGCGGCAAAAAACTTGCACACTCGGCCGGCCGGGGAGCCATTGGGAGCTCTACAAGGGGAGCGAGCCATGTCCCTCCAATCAGTACCATCCGACGCCGCCGATATTCGCCCGAACCGCCCTGAGGACGTCCAGGCGCTGGAGGCGGATGCGCGGCTGCGCGACGATATCCGCCTGCTCGGACGCATCCTGGGCGACACCGTGCGCGACCAGGAGGGCGCGGATGTGTTCGACCTGGTCGAGCGCATCCGGCAGACCTCGATCCGGTTCCACCGCGACGAGGACCGGCTCGCCCGCCGCGAGCTCGAGCAGATCCTCGACAGCATGTCGACCTCGGAGACGGTGCGGATCGTTCGCGCCTTCAGCTATTTCTCCCACCTCGCCAACATCGCCGAGGACCAGAACAACATCCGCCAGATGCGCGCCGGCAAGAACGGCGGCTCCGGCGTGCTGGCGGAGACGCTCGCCAAGGCCAAGGGCGCGGGGATCGGCACCGACACGCTGCGCAGCTTCTTCAAGAGCGCGCAGGTCAGCCCGGTGCTGACCGCGCATCCGACCGAAGTCCGCCGCAAGAGCACCATGGATCGCGAGATGGAGGTCGCCGCGCTGCTCGACCGCCGCGAGCGGGTTGCCTTGACCGAAGACGAGGCCGCCGCCAGCGACGAGCAGTTGCGCCGCGAGGTGCTGACGCTGTGGCAGACCAATCTGCTCCGCCGCACCAAGCTCACCGTGCTCGACGAGGTCGCCAACGGCCTGTCGTTCTACGACTACACGTTCCTTCGTGAAGTGCCGCGGCTGGTCAACACGCTGGAGGACCGGCTGGAGGAGGGTGGCGAGCAGGCCGCCAGCGAGCTCGCCTCGTTCCTGCGTATGGGCAGCTGGATCGGCGGTGACCGCGACGGCAATCCATTCGTGACCGCCGACGTGATGCGCGGCACGCTGCGGCTGCAATCGAGCCGGGTGATGCAGTTCTATCTGAACGAGCTGCACGTGCTCGGCTCCGAGCTGTCGATCGCAGCGCATCTCGCCGACGTCTCCGGGGAGCTGCGCACGCTGGCGGAGCGTTCGCCCGACACCTCGCCGCACCGGAGCGGTGAGCCCTATCGCCTCGCGGTCTCCGGCATCTATGCGCGCCTGACGGCCACGGCCGAAAAGCTCGAGGTCGAGATCACCCGACGTCCCGTCGGCAAGGGCGCTCCTTACGACAGCGTCAAGGAGCTGCAGGCCGATCTCGACGTGCTGCACCGCTCGCTGATCTCCAACAACGCCCGCGTTATTGCCCGTGGCCGGCTGCGGCTGCTCCGGCGCGCGGTAGACTGCTTCGGCTTCCATCTGGCGCGGCTCGATATCCGCCAGAACTCGGCGGTGCATGAGCGTACCATCGCGGAGCTCATGGATGCCGCGAACCCCGGCATGTCCTATCTCGCGCTCGGCGAGGACGCGCGCATCTCGCTCCTCACCAATGAGTTGCGCTCGACGCGCGCGCTGGTTTCGCCGTTCGTCAAGTACAGCGACGAGACCATGGGCGAGCTCAACGTCTTCCATGCCGCGGCGGAAGCGCATGCGAAGTTCGGCTCGGATGCCATTCCTCAATGCATCATCTCGATGTGCAAGGGCATGTCCGACATGCTCGAGGTCGCGGTGCTGTTGAAGGAGGTCGGCCTGGTCCATCCCTCCGGGCGCAGCGCCATCAACATCGTGCCGCTGTTCGAGACCATCGAGGATCTGCAGGCATCATCAGGCATCATGGATCGCATGCTGTCGCTGCACGATTACCGCCGGCTCGTCGACAGCCGCGGCAGCGTCCAGGAGGTCATGCTCGGCTATTCCGACTCGAACAAGGATGGCGGCTTCGTCACCTCGGGCTGGGAGCTCTATAAGGCCGAGATCGGCCTCGTCGACGTATTCGAGCGCCATGGCGTGCGCCTGCGCCTGTTCCACGGTCGCGGCGGCTCCGTCGGCCGTGGCGGCGGACCGAGCTACGACGCCATCGTCGCGCAGCCGGGCGGGGCCGTGAACGGCCAGATCCGCATCACCGAGCAGGGCGAGATCATCTCATCGAAATATTCCAACGCGGAGGTCGGGCGCAACAATCTCGAGATCCTGGCGGCGGCAACGCTGGATGCCAGCCTGTTGCAGCCGAGCCAGAGCGCGCCCCGCCGCGAATATCTCACTGCGATGGATGAGCTTTCGAATCTCGCCTTCAAGGCCTATCGCGGCCTCGTCTACGAGACCGACGGCTTCGTCGAATATTTCTGGTCCTCGACCGTGATCAACGAGATCGCGACCTTGAACATCGGCAGCCGTCCGGCCTCGCGCAAGAAGACCCGCGCGATCGAGGATCTTCGCGCGATTCCCTGGGTGTTCTCCTGGGCGCAGTGCCGCCTGATGCTGCCGGGCTGGTACGGCTTTGGCAGCGCGGTCGAGCAATGGATCGCCGAGCATCCGGATAAGGGCATGCCGTTCCTGAAAGAGCTCTACAAGGAATGGCCGTTCTTCCGCATGCTGCTGTCGAACATGGACATGGTGCTGGCGAAAAGCTCGATCGCGATTGCCTCGCGCTATGCCGAGCTGGTGCCGGACGAAGCCCTGCGCGAAAAGATTTTTGGCCGCATCCGCCGCGAATGGCATTCCTGCATCGAGACCCTGCTCGACATCATGGGCCAGGACCGGCTGCTGCAAGGCAATCCGCTGCTGGAGCGCTCCGTGCGTCATCGCTTCCCCTATCTCGATCCGCTCAACCACGTTCAGGTCGAGCTCCTGAGGGAGCATCGCGCGCAGAACCCGGACGAGCAGGTGCTGCGCGGGATTCAGCTGACGATCAACGGCATCTCGGCGGGCTTGAGGAATACCGGCTAGATGCGAATGGCGAATAGCGAATGGATTCCACTCGCTATTCGCCACTCACTATTCGCTTCTCAACAGAAATGCGCCCCCTGCGTCTCCACATAGACCGAATACAGCGACTGGCTCGCGGTCATGAACAGGCGGTTGCGTTTCTTGCCGCCGAAACAGAGATTGGCGCAGGTCTCCGGCAACATGATCTGGCCGATGCGCGCGCCGTCGGTCGACGCGAACACCTGCACGCCGTCATAACCCGGACCGACCCAACCGGCGCCGACCCAGATGTTGCCTTCGGTATCGACGCGCAGTCCGTCAGGGAAGCCGGACTTGCCGTCGAGCTTCATGTCGATCAGCCGCTTCGGGTTCGATAGTTTCTGACCGTCGAGGTCGTAGGACCACACCACGTTTTCCGCCTGCGGATAATGCGTGATCCCGGTGTCGCAGACATAGACCTTCTTGTAGTCGTGGGAGAAGGCGATGCCGTTCGGCTTGAACGGCTCGTCCGCGACCTTGGTCAACTGGCCGGACTGCGCGTCGAGGCGATAGACCGCTTCCTTCTGATAGGGTTGCAGCGAGCCGGTATTGGCGAGCTTGCCTTCGTAGATGCTGATCGCGCCGTAGCCGGGATCGGTGAACCAGATCGACTTGTCGTTGGGGTGCACGACCATGTCGTTCGGGCCGTTGAGCGGCTTGCCGTTGGCCTGCTCGGCCAGCGAGGTGACCGAGCCGTCGTGCTCGTAGCGGACGAGGCGTGTGCGCTCGGCGGTGACCTGGCGTCCCTCGGTGTCGAATGAATTGCCGTTGCCTTCGTTCGAGGGCTTGTGGAACTGCTCGGAGATATGGCCGTCGTCGTCGAGGTAGCGAAGCTGCCGGTTGGCGGGAATGTCGCTCCAGACGAGGTATTGTCCCTGCGCATTCCACGCAGGTCCTTCCGCCCACAGGCAGCCGGTATAGAGCCGCTTGATCGAGGTGTTGCCCACCTTGGCCTTGAAGCGCTTCGGATCGATGGCGACGATGTCGGGGTCAGGATAGCGCTGCGGCTCGGCATTGGCGCCGTAGTCGCGGGCGTCGGCCTTGGAGGCGAGCACAGTGGACGCGGCGAGCACCGCCGCGCCTCTTAAAATCTCGCGGCGGCCGAGGCCGCCGGGTTCCGTTGCAGAGGTGTCGTTGGGGTTGGTCAGTATTCTTGTCATGGTTTCCTCCCAAAGTTGTGTTGGGAGGTCACCATTCGCCCGCATTCAGGCATAATGCAGGGCGATCTCTGGACAAGACAACCAGAGATCGCGGCGCAGGAATGCCAAAAATATGGCTAGACAGGATCCCACGGGAAGATGTCGGCGGAGCGGTCGAGCTTGTAGAACGAGCCCTTTAGCGCCGGCATGCCATGTTCCGCAATCGACTGCGGCGTCCAGCCTTCGCTGCGATGCACGGAGCGCAGCGGACGGTTTTGGCTGAACAGGAACAGCTCGTTCATGCGCGCACCAAAAATCTGACCGCTGACGTCCTTGGCAGCGTCGGAGAGCAGATACGCGCAGATCGGGGCGATCTTCTCCGGGCCCATCTGCTTGATCTTCTCGACACGCGCCTTCTCGGCTTCGGTCTCGGTCGGGATGGTGCCGATCATGCGGGTCCAGGCGAACGGCGAGACGCAATTCGAGCGGACGTTGAAGCGGCCCATGTCGAGAGCGATCGACTTGGACAGGCCGATGATGCCGAGCTTGGCGGCGGCGTAGTTGGCCTGGCCGAAATTGCCGATCAGGCCCGAGGTCGAGGTGAAGTGCACGAAGGAGCCGGACTCCTGCTCGCGGAAGATGCGCGCGGCCGCGTGGCTGACATAGAACGAGCCCATCAGATGGACCTTGATGACGGCCTCGAACGCTTCCACGCTCATCTTGTGGAAGATCATGTCGCGCAAGATGCCGGCATTGTTGACGACGCCGTCGAGCCGGCCGAAATGATCGGTCGCGGTCTTCACGATCTTGCTCGCCGGGACGGCTTCCGCCACCGACTCGAAGTTGGGGACGGCGATGCCGCCGCGCTTCTTGATCTCCTCGACTACCTCCTCGGCGGGCGTCGCGCTCGAACCGGCGCCGTCGGCGGCTCCGCCGGGATCGTTGACGACGACCTTGGCGCCCTCGGCCGCGCAGAGCAGCGCGATCTCGCGCCCGATGCCCCGGCCCGCGCCGGTGACGATGATGACTTTGTCCTGCAGTGATTTGCTCATGTGGGTTCTCCTGTTCTTTCTTACCTCGCCCCGCTTGCGGGGAGAGGTCGGATCGCATCACTAGATGCGATCCGGGTGAGGGGGACTCTCCGCGAGTCCAACTGCGGGGAGGCAGCCCCTCACCCCAACCCTCTCCCCGTAAGAACGGGGAGAGGGAGAGGCGAGCAGCGCGTTACCTCTCGTTCGTAAACACGATCGTGCCGCTGGCGGCGAACATGCCGCCGACGCCGTGGCACACTGAAATCTTCGCATTCGGCACCTGGGCCGGCGCGATGCCGCGCATCTGGCGCACGCTCTCCTGGAGCGCGTACATGCCGTACATGCCCGAATGCATGTAGCTCAAGCCGCCGCCATTGGTGTTGAGCGGAAGCTTGCCGCCGGGGCGCGTGTTGCCGTCGGCGATGAATTTGCCCGTTTCCTCATGCGGCATGAAGCCGAGATCGCCGAGGCCGAACAGCGGCAGATGCGCGAAGGCGTCGTAGATCATGAGATGATCGACGTCCTTGTGGGCGATGCCGGCCTCCTTGAACGCCAGCGGTCCCGCCGTCTTGAATGCCCGCGAGGAGTTGAACGTTTCCATCTGGCTGACCATCGGTGTCTCGACGCTCTCGCCGGTGCCCATGATGTAAACCGGCTTGCGCGGAAAGTCCTTGGCGCGGTCGGCCGAGGTCAGGATCAATGCGCCGCCGCCGTCGGTGACAAGGCAGCACTGCAAGAGCCGGAACGGATAGGCGATCATGCGCGAGTTGAGCACGTCGGCGACCGTGATCGGGTCTTTCATCATCGCCCGCGGATTCTTCGCCGCCCATTCGCGCTGTACCACCGCGACCGAGGCGAGCTGCTCATGCGTGATGCCGTAGGTCTTCATGAAACGCAGCACGGGGATCGGGAACATGCTCGGCGGGCCGTAGACGCCGTAGGGCGCTTCGAACTGGCCGTTGAGGCTGTCCGCCGGCGTCGAGCGCGGCTGCTTGCCGATCATCGACTTGCCGCTCTCGGCATGCGTGATGAGCACGGTCTTGCACAGCCCGGCCTCGATCGCCGCCGCGGCGTGGCGGACATGCAGCATGAACGAGCAGCCACCGACGGAGGTGCCGTCGACCCAGGTCGGCTTGATGCCGAGATAGTGACAGACCTGCTGCGGTGTCTCGACCGCGGTGGCAAAGCCGTCGATATCCGAGAGTTTCAACCCGGCATCCGCAATGGCATTGAGCGCCGCGTCCGCGTGAAGCTGGAGCTGCGACATGTTGGGGACGACCCCGAGCTCGGTGGTCTCGGCCGCGCCGACGACGGCAACCTGGTTCTTGCGCATGGTTTACCCCTTCGCCGGACGGAACACGGGGAGGGTGATCTTGTCGTCGAGCACCTCGAACGCGACCTCGAGCTTCATGTCGAGTTCGAGCGCCTCCGGTGTCTGCGGGCAGTCGATGATGTTGCTCATCATCCGCGGTCCCTCGGCAAGTTCGACCACCGCAATCGCATAAGGCGGCGTGAAACCGGGCGCGGCGGGGCGGTGGTTGATCACGTAGCTGTAGAGAAAGCCCTTGCCGCTCGCCTTGAACACGGAGACCTTGCGCGAGGCGCAGGACGGGCAGAATGGGCGCGGCGGGAAGTAGACATGCGCGCAGGCATCGCAACGTTGCAGGCGCAGTTCGCCGGCTTTCGCGCCGTCCCAGAAATGCTGGGTCTCCGGCGTCGGTTTCGGTCGCGCGCGCTGCGGTTCGGCCATCTCGGAACGCCCTCCCAAAGGCAAGTCTTGAATAGGCAGGCTTGACGCCCGCCTGTTTCGATCTTGATGCGACAATCGGCTATCGTGCGTCAACGGTCCAGCAGGCAGCATGCATGCCATCATGCGCACAATGCTTGTGTCGAACTGAGCCGGCGCTATAGATTGCGCGCGCAATATTCCGTGAGACAGACATGCCCGATTTTCCGACACTGGCGAAGCTCGCCGACGACCTCGAAAGCGGCCGCACCACCTCCCGAAAACTGGTCGAGGCGTGCATCGCCAGGATCGCCGATCCCTCAGGCGAGGGGCAGCGCACCTTCATCCATGTCGACAAGGACGCCGCGCTTGCGACGGCGGATGCGATGGACGGCTTGCGCAAGGCCAAGGCGGAGCCGTCGCGCTATGCCGGTATCCCCATCTCGATCAAGGATCTGTTCGACATCAAGGGCCAGGTGACGCGCGCCGGCTCCCGTGCGCTCGACGACTCCCCGCCGGCCGAGCATGATGCGGCGACGGTGGCGCGGCTGCGCAAGGCCGGCTTCGTGGTGATCGGGCGGACCAACATGACCGAGTTCGCCTATTCCGGCATCGGCATCAATCCGCACTACGGGACACCCAAGGGCGCCTGGAACCGTGCCGAGGGCCACGTGCCCGGCGGCTCGTCCTCGGGCGCCGCGGTCTCGGTGCTCGACGGCATGGCGCATGGCGCGCTCGGCACCGACACCGGCGGCTCCTGCCGCATTCCGGCGGCCTATAACGGCATCGTCGGTTACAAGCCGACGCAGCGCCGAGTGCCGCTGGATGGCTCGGTGCCGCTGTCGTTCTCGCTCGACAGCATCGGTCCCTTGGCGCGATCGGTCAGCTGCTGTGCCATTCTCGACGCCGTGCTCGCGAACGAGGCGATCGTTCCGCTGAAGCCGCGGTCCGTGAAGGGCATGCGGCTCGCAGTGCCGACCACGATCGCGTTGGACGATCTCGACGCAGCCGTATCCGAGACGTTCGAGCGCGCGCTGAAATCGCTGGCCGATCACGGCGCCATCATCGAGCGGATCGAGATGGCCGAGTTCCACGACATCGGCCCGATGAATGCCAAGGGCGGCTTTGCCGCGTCCGAAAGCTACGCCTGGCATCGCTATCTCATCACGTCCAAGGGCGACGTCTACGATCCCCGTGTGTCCGTCCGCATCATGCGCGGCGAGGCGCAGAGCGCGGCCGACTACATCGACCTCCTCAACGAGCGCCGCTCGCTGATCGCCCGCGTCAATGCGCGGATCGCGCCCTATGACGCCCTGGTGCTGCCGACCACCGCCAACACGCCGCCGAAGATCGCGGATCTCGCCGACGACAAGGCGTTCACCGCGCAAAACCTGCGCGCGTTGCGCAATTGCACCCTGATCAACATGATCGACGGCTGCGCCATCTCGCTGCCGGCGCATCGCGAAGGCGATGTCCCCGTCGGCCTGATGCTTGCAGGGGCGGGCGGATCCGATCGTCGTATCTTTGAACTTGCTGCCGGCATGGAGGCCGTCATTCGTGTTTGACCTGACTTTCACCGTCGATGCCCAGGACGCCACCACGCCGCTGACGCTGGCGATCGACCAGATGGTCATCGCCGGCTGGACCGGCCGTGATCCCGTCGCGCGCGACAAGCACATCAAAGAGCTGCAAGAGATGGGCATCGCCCCGCCGGCCTCGACGCCGATCTACTATCGCGGCGCGGCGCGGCGGCTGACCCAGGAAGACAGCATCGAATGCTGCGGTGGCGATTCGAGCGGCGAGGTCGAGTTCGTGCTGATCGGCTGGCAGGGCCGCATCTTCGTCGGCTGCGGCTCCGACCACACCGACCGCAAGGTCGAGGCCTATAGCGTCACCGTGTCCAAGCAGATGTGCGACAAGCCAATCGCCTCCACGCTGTGGGAGCTCGAGGACGTCATCGGCCATTGGGACAGGATGATCCTGCGCTCCTGGGCCACCGTCAAGGGCGAGCGCGTGCTCTACCAGGAGGGCACGCTGGACGCGATGCTGCCGGTCGCCGAGCTGATCGCGCGCGGCTTCGAAGGCGCAAAATTCCCCGACGGCTGCGCCATGTTCGGCGGTACCTTCGCCGCCAAGGGCGGCATCCGCCCCGCCGACCGCTTCGACTTCGAGCTCGAGGACCCCGTGCTGAAGCGGACGATCAAGCATGGATATGATGTGGTAACGCTGCCGGTGCGGGGCTAGCTCCCTTCACACCTCGCTCCACAAGGGACGGTCTCGTAGGGTGGGCAAAGGCGCGTTAGCGCCGTGCCCACGTCATCGGTATCGTGGGCACGCTTCCGCCTTCGCTCTTCGAGCTACGGCGGACAAATCGCTTTGCCCACCCTACGAGATCTCTCCTCCGTCCTTGCTGAGGAGACGGTCATCGGAAATCGGGTGGCGGGGTGAACGTCGGATTGCGAAGGTGATTGCCATGACAATGACCGCTCGAAAATCAGCCCCATCCGCCGCCGACCCCGCCGCCCATGTCGACACCCTCGACTGGCCCCAAATCTCCGCCGAACTCGACTCCCAGGGTTGCGCCGTCCTGAAAGGCCTGCTGACGCCGGACCAATGCCGGGCCGTCGCCGCGCTCTATCCTGACGACGCGCACTTCCGCAGCCGCATCGTGATGGGCCGCCACGGCTTTGGCCGCGGCGAGTACAAATATTTCGCCTACCCGCTGCCCGATCTGATCGCGCAGCTGCGTCCGGCGCTTTATGCCCATCTGCAGGGCGTTGCTAACAGCTGGAACGAGGCGATGGGGATCGACATCCGCTATCCCGCCGCCCATGCGGCTTTCCTCGAGCGCTGCCACGAGGCGGGGCAGGCGCGGCCGACGCCCTTGCTGCTGCAATATGAGGCCGGCGATTTCAATTGCCTGCATCAGGATCTCTATGGCGAGCACGTGTTCCCGCTCCAGGTCGCGATCCTGCTGTCCGAGCCCGGTCGCGATTTCAGCGGCGGCGAGTTCGTGCTGACGGAACAACGCCCGCGCATGCAGTCCCGCGCCGAGGTGGTGCCGTTGGCGCAGGGCGATGCGGTGGCCTTTGCCGTGCATCACCGCCCGGTGCAGGGGACACGCGGCACGTACCGCGTTAACCTGCGCCATGGCGTCAGCCGGATTCGCTCCGGACAGCGCCACACCGTCGGTGTGATCTTTCATGATGCCAAATGAGTGGAACGATTGACGGGTGATCTGTTCGACACTGTCGCTGAAGCACAGCCATCGCGCGAAAAAATCGCCGACGGCGCCGTGCTGCTGCGCGGATTCGTCCAGCCGATCGAGCGCGAGTTGATCGAAGCCGTGCGCGCCATCGTGGTGCAGTCGCCGTTCCGTCGCATGACCACGCCCGGCGGCCATCTGATGTCGGTCGCCATGACCAATTGCGGCGAGCGCGGTTGGATCACCGATCACACCGGCTATCGCTATGATCCCATCGATCCCAAGACCGAGGCGCCGTGGCCCGCAATGCCGCCGGTGCTCCGCGATCTCGCCCGCGGCGCCGCGGAGCAGGGCGGCTTCCAAGACTTTGCGCCCGATGCGTGCCTCGTCAACCGCTACGAGCCCGGCACGCGGCTGTCGCTGCATCAGGACAAGGACGAGCTGGATTATTCGGCGCCCATCGTCTCGGTCTCGCTCGGACTACCCGCGATCTTCCTGTTCGGCGGCCTGGCGCGCGCCGACAAGCCGCGCCGCTTCCGGCTGGTCCATGGCGACGTCGTGGTCTGGGGCGGCCCGTCAAGGCTGGCCTATCACGGCGTCGCGCCGCTTGCGGAAGGCGAACACGCGCTGCTCGGGCGGAAACGGATCAATCTGACCTTCCGCCGGACGCGTTGACGTTTACGGCTTCGGCGGATGAATGAACGCCCACGGGCTCACTTCCGAATCCCGGGTCACCTCGACCGAGATCAGATACGGGCCACCATGGCCAAGCGCCTTCTCCATCGCCGCCTTGAACTGGTCCGGTGCGGTGACGCGCGCGGACGCGACGCCGAAGGATTCCGCGAGCTTGACGAAATCCGGATTGACGAGATCGGAGGCCACCACGCGGCCGTCGAACCGTTCGCGCTGGTCGCGGCGGACATTGCCGTAGGCGTTGTTGTTGAACACCAGTGTCACGACGCCGATGTTGAACTGCACGGCGGTGGCAAGCTCCTGCACGCCGAACATGAAGCCGCCGTCGCCGGTGATCGCCACCACGGGCTTGTCAGGGTTGGCGACCTTGGCGCCGAGCGCGGTCGGGAAGCCGGAGCCGAGCGTGCCCTGATAGCCCGAGGTGATGAAGGTGCGCGGCTCGTAGATCGGAAAGCCGTACCAGGAGGCGAAGCCGAACTGCGACAGCTCGTCGGTCACGATCGCATTCGCCGGCAGCACCTCGCGCAAGATTTCGAGATACGCCATCTGCGGCTGGATGCGCTGGATGTCCTGTTGTGCGGTCGCGGTGGCCTCCCGGATCGCGGCGCGGCGGCCGGCGGTCTTGCTGTAGCCTGCCTTGCTGACGGCAGCAGCGAGATCCGCGGTCGCAGCCTTCGCATCGGCGACGATGGCGGTGTCGGAGATGAAGCGCCGCATCTCGACGGGATCGATGTCGATGCGGATGCTCTTCAATCCGTCCGGGCGATAGGGCCAGCGCGACATGGTCGGCAGCTCCAGTCGCGTGCCGATGCCGATCATCAGATCGGTCTTCGCCCATAGCTTGTAGGCGGCGGCCATGGTCAGGCCGAGCTCATGCGCGTTGGAGACGATGCCGCGGCCGCTGCGGAAGGCGACCACAGGCGCATCGATCATCTCGGCGAGCTCGAGAATCTCCTCGCGTGCGTCGATTGCGCCGCTGCCGACGAAGATCATCGGCGCCTTGCTGGTCCTGATCAGTGCTGCGGCCTGCTTGATCATGTCGGGATCGGGCTGCGGCGCCGGCAGCGGCTCCAGCACCTGCGCGGCAGCCGTGTCGGCGCGCTGGGTAAAGATGTCCCAGGGCATTTCAACGGAGGCGGGGCCGCGCCGTCCCGATGTCATCTCCTGGAAAGCACGCGCCACGGTCGTCGGCGCATTGCCGGGATGTTCGATGCGATCGGCCCATTTCACATAGGTGCGCAAGGTCGCAAGCTGGTCCGGCATCTCATGCAGATGGCCGCGGCCCTTGCCGAGAAACTGCGTCGGCACCTGGCCCGTCACGCACAGCACCGGCTCGTTGCAGCCATAGGCGGTGAGCAGCGCCGCGCTGGCGTTGAGGACGCCTGGGCCGGGCACCACGCTGAACACGCCGGGCCTGCCGCTCGCGCGCGCATAGCCGAACGCCATGTAGCCACAGGCCTGCTCATGCCGCGCGCCGATCACCTTGAGCTGGGCCTGGTGGAAGGCGTCGAACAGGCCATAGACCTGCGCGCCGGGAAGGCCGAACACGGTATCGACGCCATGGGCGACGAGCCCGCTTACGATTGCTTCGCCGCCGGTGAGGGTGGTCATTGCATCATTCCATTCGAGTTGTTGGTCAGGCTTCGTCGACGACGCCGTTGCGTAAGGATCCGATGCCCTCGGCCGCGACCTCGATGACGTCGCCGGGCTTCAGGTATCGCGGTGGATCGAACCGCGCGCCGGCGCCGGTCGGCGTGCCCGTGACAATGATATCGCCGGGGACCAGCGTCGCGAAGGTCGAGATATAGCTGATGAGGTAGCGGAACGGGAACATCAGACGGCTGGTGCGGTCGTCTTGCCGCAGCTCGCCGTTGACATGCGTGGTGAGACGAATGTCGGCAATTTGTGCTTCCCGGGTGTAGGGCACGAGCCACGGTCCGAGGCTGCCGCTGGAATCGAAATTCTTGCCCTGCGTGACGTTGAACTTGGCGTGGCGCAGCCAGTCACGCACCGAGCCTTCGTTGCAGAGCGTCAGCGCGGCAATGTGGTCGAGTGCAGCGCTCTCCTTGATGTGCCGCCCGGGCTTGCCGATCACCAGCACGATCTCGCCTTCGTAGTCGAGCTGCGCGGATGCGCGCGGGCGCACCAGCGGCGTGTCGTGGCCGACGAAGGAGCGCTGGCTCCGCATGAACATGCTCGGATATTTCGGCGCCTCCTGGCCGTCCTTGTACTCGGCATTGCGGTCGGGATAGTTGACGCCGATGCAGATGATCTTCTCCGGCGCGGGCACCGGCGGCAGCCATGTGATCTCGCCGAGCGCGTGAATCGGCGTGCGGCCCGCGGCCTCCTCGGCGAGGCTCACGAGCTTGCCGGCTGCGATGACCTCACGCAACGTCGGATAGTCCTTTGCGTAGCGCGCAGAGAGATCGACGATGCCGCCCTCCAGGACAGCGCCGTAGCGGGTTTCACCCTTGACGGAATAGGTGGCGAGGCGAGGGAGTTTCATTGGTAGTCTCTCTTGTCGTCCCGGCGAAAGCCGGGACCCATACCGCGTGATCTATCGATTGTGTTCGCTAGGTGTACCGGACCACGAGTCATCGCCAAACTCCACCCTGTGGTTATGGGTCCCGGCTTTCGCCGGGACGACGGGCTGAGAGTTCATCGCCACATTAATCCGCCACCAGCACGTCGGCCACGAACTTCGGCTCACGCACGGCCTGCCCTGAGAACGGCGAGCCCTGCTCGAACCAGGAGCGCGGCGCGGGCGCGCCCCATAATGTCTGGCGGCGCGGATCGCGCAGCGACCAGCGCAGCGGCTCGTGGTCGTGATCGCCCGTAAAATAGTCGCTGGTGTAGAGCTCCAGCCGATGGCCGTCGGGGTCGCGCACATAGAGGAAGAACGCGTTCGAGATGCCGTGGCGGCCGGGGCCGCGCTCGATATTCTTCACGAAGCCCGCGGAGGCCATGACGTCGCAGAGATGGATGATGTTCATCGCCGTCGGCGTCCAGTAGGCGAAGTGGTGAAGGCGAGGGCCCTTGCCGTTGGTAATCGCGAAATCGTGGACATTGCCCTTGCGATGCATCCAGGCGGCCGCGATGCGCCCCTGCGGACCGTCCTCCTCGGCGTATTCGGTGAGACGGAAGCCGAGCCGCGCGTAGAAGTCGACGGTGTCCTGCACTTCGGCGGCGAAGACGTTGAAATGATCGAGCCGCTGCGGATGGCAACCCTTGTAGAGATCGAAACGGCGCAAGAGATGCGGCCGCCGGTCCATCGACGCATAGAGCTCGATCTGGAAGCCGAAGGGATCGGTGAATTGCAGCGTGCGCCCCTGGAACGGCTGATCGGCGAAGGCGTAGGCGAGGCCGATCTCGGACAGGAACTTGGCGGCCTTGTCGAGATCGCCGTCATTGCCGACCTTGAAGCCAAGCCTGTTACAGGCGGGCACGGCGGCTTTGCGCAGCACCAGCGAGTGATGCTGATGCTCTTCGGCGGCGCGCAGGTAAACAACCTTGTCGTCGGCGTCCTCGACATGCAGGCCGACAACGGTCTCGTAGAACGCGCGGCTCAGCTTCAGATCGGTCACGTCGAGTACGACGTGGCTGGAGCGGATGATGTTGAACGGCGGCTCGAAGATGTGTTGCGGTACGGGCATTGCGTTTCCCCTCGGAACGACGAACGTCAAATTCCCAGTTTCTGAATCTTGTGAGTGCCCCGCGCCAGCGAGACGTGCTTGGTTTCCATGTAGAAGTCGAACGAGTAATCGCCGCCGTCGCGGCCGATGCCCGAGGCCTTCATGCCGCCGAACGGCGTCGGCAGATGGCGGACGTTTTCCGAGTTCAGCCAGATCATGCCGGCCTCCAGCGCGTCCGCAACGCGCAGCGCACGGCCGACATCGTTGGTCCAGACATAGCCGGTCAGGCCATAGCGGATGTCGTTGGCGATCTCGATCGCGTCCGCCTCGTCCTTGAAGGGCAGCACGGTGAGGAAGGGACCGAACACCTCTTCCTGCGCCACCCGCATCTTGCCGCTGGCGCCGGTCACCAGCGTCGGCTCGACATAATGTCCGCCGCCCGGGCCGTCATAGGCCTTGCCGCCGACCGCGATGGTCGCGCCGTCCTGGCGTGCGACGTCGAAGTACGAGCAGACCTTTGCCAGATGCCGCTCGTGGATCAGCGGCCCGATCTCGGTGGCGGGATCGAGGGGGTGGCCGACCCTGAGCGCTTTGACGCGCGCGGTCAGCTTTTCGATGAACTTGTCCGCGATGTTTTGCTGGATCAGCAGGCGGCTCGAGGACGTGCAGCGCTCGCCATTGAGCGAGTAGATCATGAACACGACCGCATCGAGCGCGCGGTCGAGGTCGGCGTCGTCGAACACGATCACGGGGTTCTTGCCGCCGAGCTCGAAATGCACGCGCTTCAGCGTCGGTGCGCCCTGAACCATGATCGCCGATCCCGTCGCGCTTTCGCCGACGAAACCGATCGCCTTGATTGCGGGATGCTCGGTCAGCGCCTTGCCGGCCTCTTCGCCGAAGCCATGGACGGTGTTGAGCACGCCGTCGGGCACGCCGGCTTCCTTGACCAGCCGGGCCAGAATGGACGCCGTCACCGGCGACCACTCGGCCGGCTTGTGCACGACGGTGCAGCCCGCCGCCAGCGCAGGCGCGATCTTCCAGGTCGAGAGCATGAACGGCGTGTTCCACGGCGTGATCACGCCGACGGGGCCGATCGGCACGCGCGTCGAGATGTTCCAGTGCTCATCGCTCGGCGTGTTGAGGCCGTCGCGCGCCTCGGCGCATTTGTCGGCGAAGAAGCGGAAGTTCTCGGCGGCACGGATCGCGGCCTTGGCCATGAAGCGATAGGCCTGGCCGGTGTCGATGCATTCGAGCACGGCGATGTCTTCGGCATTGTCCTCGATCGCATCGGCAACGCGATGCAATAGCTTCTTCCGCATCGCGGGACCCATGTCGCGCCAGGACTTGAAGGCGAGCGCCGCGGCGGTCGCGGCGGCGTCGATGTCCTCGGCATTGCCGCGCGCGACGCTTGCGAGCGTGGCGCCATCGACCGGCGACTTCGTCTCAAACCTCTCGCCCGAGATCGAGGGCACGATCTTGCCGTCGATCATGTGGCCGATGCCGTCGGCGCCGAGCTTCTTCAGCAGCGGCGCGACGCGCTCGCGGTTGGCCTGGAAGACGTCGGCTTTTGGTGTGGGCTTATCCATGGGCGGCCACCACTTTCAATGCGTCGTGGATGTTGTTGCGCTTCCAGCTGGTGTCCTTGTCATTGATCTGCATGTCGAACGACAAAGCGAACTTGCTGGCGGCGAAGACGGGATCGAGATGTTTTGAAAGCGCCTGGAAAACGTGCTCGCCGGCCTTTTGGCGTGTGGCGAGGTCGCGGCCTTCGCCGATGCGCAGCAGCATGTCGAGGAAGCCGTAATCGTGCTTGTTATCCGCGACTGCGTAGTGCTCGCAGCGGATGGCGCGGACGCGGATGCCGCCGAGCGGGAAGATGCCGGTTTCGACCGCGGCCTTGCGCACCACCTCGCAGACGGCGCCGATGTCGAGACGGCTGTCGAGATTGGCCGAATATTCGATCGTGAAATGCGGCATGGCGGTTTCACTCCCTGTGTATTCTTGTTGCTTTCTAGGCGAAGTAGCAGCTGACCGAGCCGTAGGCGCCATAATCGGCTTGAATTGTGTCGCCCTTGCGGGTCTCGATCGGACGGATGAAGGAGCCGGCGAGCACGACCTGGCCGGGCTCCAGCGCGAGCCCCAGCGGCGCGATCTTGTTCGCGAGCCACGCAACCGCGGTCGCCGGATGATTGAGCACGCCGGCGGCAAGGCCGGTCTCTTCGAGCTGGCCGTTCTTGAAGCAAAGCGCGCCGATCCAGCGCAGGTCCGCGTCGAGCGGGCGGATCGGCCGGCCGCCGAGCACAATGCCTGCATTCGCTGCATTGTCGGCGATGGTGTCGTAGATTTTTCGCGTGGCCTTGGTCCTGGGATCGACGCGCTCGATCCGCGTGTCCAGAATCTCCAGCGCCGGCACGACGAAGTCGGTGGCGTTGAGCACGTCGAACATCGTGCAGTCGGGGCCTTCGAGCCGCTTGCTCATGACGAAGGCAAGCTCGGCCTCGACGCGCGTCGCGATGAAGCGCTCGGTCGGGACGATCCCGCCATCGGCGAAGAACATGTCGTCGAGCAGCACGCCGGAATCCGGCTCGTCGATGTTGAGCGCGCTCTGCATCGCCTTCGAGGTCAGGCCGATCTTGTGGCCTTTGACGAGGCGTCCTTCGCCGATCTTGATGTCGACCCACGCCTTCTGAATCGCGTAGGCATGGGCGATGGTGATGTCGGGGAAATCCTGCGAGAGCTGCCGGATCTGCACACGGGTCTTCTCCGCCTGGTGCAGACGGTTCGCGCAAGCAAGGATATCGTCGTTGGAAAGCGCCATTGGTGATCGACCAAATTTGTGGTGCCCGGAAATACTTAACATGTTAAGTGAATGCGTCAAACAGAATCTGGGCTTGCTGCACTGCAAACGTTTTGCGGTCTGAAGGGGCGGCTTTGAAAGGGCGACGTTGAAAGGTCATGATGGCGAAGAGACCGGCTGATCCTACCAACGGAAGTGCGACTGCCGCGCGCCAGGTGCCGATGCGCGACTTCTCGCGCTCGTTGCCGATGTCGCTGCTGCGGGCACGCGAGGCGGTGATGCGGCAATTTCGCCCATCGCTGCGCGAGCATGGCCTGACCGAGCAGCAATGGCGCATCCTGCGCGCGCTGGCGTCGATCGAGGCCGCCGAGGTCACGGAACTCGCGCGCACCGCATTTCTCCTCGGGCCGAGCCTGTCGCGCATCCTGCGCGATCTCGAGGCGCGCCATTTGATCGAGCGCAAGACGGCGAAGACGGACCAGCGCCGCAGCATGGTCTCGATTTCGAAAGAGGGCGTGAAGCTGATGGCCTCCGTCGCGCCGTCGTCGGAAGCGATCTATGCCGAGATCACGCAGCGCTTCGGCGCGCGCAAGCTCGCCGAGTTGCAGGAGATGCTCGGCGAGTTGGAATCGTGCCTCGCTTCCGCGGATGCGCGTGACGAGATCACGGACGATGCGTGACGGCAAATTTGCATGATGACGTTCCCGTCACGCATGACTGTCATCATTGCATAACGCGTGGGCAGTGCTCGCGACGCGAATTGCGTGAAAAGCCTGGAAAAAGCAGCTGAGAATAGATCGCCGCCGCAGGTGTTAATCACCATCGGGGCGTGAACTCTCCGTACTTAGTCGATGGCGTCTCAATATCAATTTACTCACGCCGGTAGAATCCGTAAGTAGCATCCGGCTCTGTATTCAGAAGCCAAACAAAGAAGGGCCGACAAGGATGCCCGGCCCCAGGGAGGAATGTATGAGACTGACGAGACGCGACTTCGCTGCCGGAATTGCTGCCGGCATTGCCGCGCCATACCTCATCAAGAGCGCAAATGCGCAGGGCGCCACCATCAAGATCGGCATGTGCGCGCCCGTCACCGGTCCGGCCGCTGAATCAGGCGGGTACGCCATCAAGGGGGCCAAGCTCGCGCTCGAGGCCGTCAACAAGGCCGGCGGTATCCTGGGAAAGCAGGGCGAGCTGATCGTCGAGGACGACCAGACCACCAACCCCGGCATCGTGCTCGCGTTCTCAAAACTCGCCGCGCAGTCCGACATCGTCGGCTTCCTCGGCTCGATCCGTTCGACCCAGGTGCATGCGATGGCGCCCGACGTCATCAAGCTCGGCAAGCCCGTGATGATCGGCGGCACCGATCCGAATCTTACCCATATGGGCAATCAGTGGCTGTTCCGCTGCCGTCCCAATGACAGCTATTCCGGCCGCGTCATCGCAGAATACGGCGTCAACACGCTCGGCAAGAAAAAGTGGGCCGTGCTGCACTCGACCGACGCCTTCGGCACGGCCGGCGGCAAGGCGCTGACGGCCGCGCTGGAAAAGCTCGGGGCCCCCTCGGTGCTCGATCAGGGCTACGCCAACCAGAGCCAGGACTTCACGCCGGTCGTGCTCGCGATCAAGCAATCGGGCGCCGAGATTCTCGGTTCCTACTTCACCTTCGAGAACGACCTCGGCATCTTCGCCCGCCAGCTCCGTCAACTCGGCGTGAATATCCCGTGGGTCGGCTCGCCCTCGATCGTCAACATCACCGCGCTGAAGCTGGCCGGTCCCGCGCTCTACAACACCTATGGCGTGGCCGACTATGCCGAGGATTCCAGCGAGGGCTCGAAGGCGTTCGGCAAGATCTACCGCGACGCGGTCAAGGTCGCGCCGGACAACCAGAGCTCCTGGACGTTCGATGCGGTCAACGTCTTGGCTGCCGCGATCAACAAGGCCGGATCGACTGATCCCGGCAAGATCCGCGAAGCCATCCTGGCGACCAAAAAGTTCGCCGGCGCCGAAGGCGAATACAATTTCGACCAGAACGGCGATGGTCTCCACGGCTACAACATCGTGAAGAACGACAAGGGCAATATCGTCTTCGACAAGCACATCGAGTTCAACGACTGACGTTCTCGCGACCTCCCCGATTCCGGTCGGGGAGGTCGATACGTCATTCGGTGGACTACTCTGACCTCCAACAGAAGCTTGTCATGGATCTCGCCCTCCAATTGCTCTTTACCGGCATCGGTATCGGCGCCGTCTACGCGCTGGTCGCGCTCGGCTTCGTGCTGATCTTCCGTGCCACCAATGTGGTGAATTTCGCCCAGGGCGAATTCTCCATGGTCGCGGCCTATCTGATGGTCGTCGCGGTCGAAGCCGGTCTGCCCTATTGGGCGGCCTTCATCGTCGCGCTGCTCGGCATGGCGCTGCTCGGTGTCGTCTTCAATCTCGGCGTCTATTATCCGCTGCGCCACCGCACCTATCTGCCCGTGATCATCGCCACCATCGGCGCCTCGATCCTGCTGGCGAATTCCGTGCTCGCGATCTACGGTCCGCAGCCGCAGGTGCTGCAGGGCTGGTTCGACACGCCCGGCATCCAGCTCGGCCCGGTCTATCTCGACAGCCAGTATCTGCTGATCATCGGCGTCACGATCTGCCTCGTGATCTTCAACTTCTGGTTCTTCGAGAAGACGCTGCTCGGCAAGAAGCTGCAGGCGACCTCGCAGGACAAGGAGATGGCCTCGCTGCTCGGCATTTCCGTCTCGACCATGATCATGATCACCTTCATCTATTCGGCGGTGCTCGGTGGTCTCGCCGGCATCCTGGTCGCGCCCGTGTTGTTCGTCTCGATCCAGATGGGTTCGACCATCGGGCTGAAGGCATTTGCTGCCACGATTATTGGTGGGTTCGGCGACGTCGCCGGTGCCATCATCGGCGGGCTCGCGCTCGGCGTGATCGAGACCTTTGGCGCGGCCTATGTCTCGGTGCCGTACAAGGACGGCTTCGCCTTCCTGGTGCTGATCGCTTTCCTGATCTTCCGGCCGCAGGGCATCTTCGGCGAACGCGTGGCGGAAAAAGCATGAGCGCCCCCAGCGACAACATGCCGATTCCGGCGCCCGCCATCCACTCGAAGCCGCTGCTGCTCCGGCACCTGCCGTATTTCATCGGCGCGGCGATCCTGGTCGCACTCGCCGCGACCATGCGCTTCGACGGATACGTCCACAACATCCTGCTGCAGGCCACGACATTCGCGATCGCGGTGTTCGGCCTCTCTGTCGTGCTCGGCCTGTGCGGCCAGATCAACCTGGCGCAGGCCGCGTTCTTCGGTCTCGGCGCTTACGCGGTCGGCATCGGCACGACGGACCTTCATGTCAGCTTCTGGCTCTGTCTCGTTGGCGGCTGCCTGATCTCGCTGCTCGCCGGCGCCTTCCTCGGCATGTCGACCTTGCGGCTCGGCGGCCATTACCTCGCCATGGTGACGATCTCGTTCCAGCAGATCGTCACCCTGGTCATGATCAACGCGATCTGGCTGACGCATGGACCCGACGGCGTCCCCAACATCAAGCGTCCGGAGCTGTTCCAGTCGTCGCAGAGCTATCTTGCCTTCTGCGTCGCGATGCTCGCGATCGTCGGCTATCTGGTCTGGCATCTCGCCGATACCAAGCTCGGCCGCGCCATGCGCGCGGTGCGCGACAACGAGCTGGCGGCCGGCGTCAACGGCATCGACGTCTTCCGCACCAAGATCTACGCCTTTGCGCTCTGTGCACTGCTCGGCGGTCTCGCGGGTGGATTGTTCGCCGGCGGCTTTGCCTATGTCAGCCCCGATCAGTTCTCGTTCGCGGAATCGATCGTGTTCCTGACCATGTCGCTGCTCGGCGGCGTGGCCTCGCCGATCGGCTCTGCGATCGGTACGGGCCTGCTGATCCTGATCCCGGAATGGCTGCGCTTCCTCAAGAGCGTGCCGGGCCTGTACCTCGCCATCTACGGCCTGTTCGTGATCCTGATCATCCGCTTCATGCCCGACGGCATCTGGGGCTTTGTCGCCGACGCCTTCACGCGCTGGCGTGCCAAGATCAAGGCCACGCCGGCGGCGGCGGCCCTCCAGCTGAAGCCGGCCAGCGTCGGCGGCGACATCGTGCTGGAAGTCACTGGTCTGTCGAAGCACTTCGGTGGCCTCAAGGCCGTCGACGGCGTCGATATCGCCGTGAAGCGCGGTGGCGTGCATGCGCTGATCGGGCCGAACGGCTCCGGCAAGACCACGACGCTCAACGTGCTCTCGGGTCTCTACGTGGCGACCGCAGGCAAGATCGTGCTCGACGGCACCGACATCACCCACATGCCGCCGCATCAGCGCACGGCATCGGGTCTCGGCCGCACTTTCCAGAACATCCGCTTGTTCCGTTCGATGACGGCGCTGGAGAATGTCGAGATCGGCGCGGAACAGCCCGGCAACACCATGGTCGGGAAGGGCGACGACGCGTTGACCGAACGCGCGATGGAGGCGCTCACCTTCGTCGGCCTCGGCAACCGCGCCAACGAGCTGATCTCGAGCTTCTCCTACGGCCATCAGCGCCTGATCGAGATCGCGCGCGCACTGGCGTCGAATCCGACGCTGCTGCTGCTCGATGAGCCCGCGGCCGGTCTGAACTCGACCGAGAAGCTCGAGCTGCACGAGCTGCTCAAGCGCATCGCAGCGCAAGGGCTCACCATCCTGATCATCGATCACGACATGACGCTGGTCTCGGAAGCCGCCCAGCACATCACCGTGCTCAACTTCGGACGCCGCATCGCGGATGGCGAATCCATGGCCGTGCTGCGTCATCCCGACGTCGTCTCCGCCTATCTCGGGAGCGAATGATGCCGTTGCTCGAAATCCGCAACCTCGTGGTGCGTTACGGCGAGATCGAAGCGCTGCGCGGCGTGACCTGCGCCGTGGAGCAGGGCCAGGTGGTGACGCTGCTGGGCGCCAACGGCGCCGGCAAGTCGACGACCCTGCGCGCCATCTCCGGCCTTGCAAAACCGACCTCCGGCGACATCGTGTTCGACGGCAAGTCGATTGCGGGCCTCGGCCCGGAAGCGATCGTCCGCATGGGCATCAGCCACGTGCCGGAGGGACGCCGCGTCTTTCCGGGTCTGACGGTGAAGGAGAACATCATGCTCGGCGCGTCCAATCGCCGGGCCGCGACCTCCGAGATCTCGCGCGAGGCGGATGCGATGTTCGATCTGTTCCCGGATATCCGCAAGTTCAGCAACGCACTCGGCTGGACGCTGTCCGGCGGCCAGTTGCAGATGGTGGCGGTTGCGCGCGGGCTGATGGCCAAGCCGCGGCTGTTGCTGCTGGACGAGCCCTCGCTTGGGCTGGCGCCCGTCATCGTGCAGGCCGTGTTCAAGATCATCTCCGAGATCCGGCGCAATACGACCGTGCTGCTGGTCGAGCAGAACGCGCGCATGGGCCTGTCGGTGGCCGATTACGGCTATGTGCTGGAGACCGGCCGTATCGTGCTCGGCGGCAAGCCCGACGAACTCTGGGGCAACGAGGCGATCCGCGCGGCCTATCTCGGCGGGCATGCCAAGGCGAGCGCCTAGACCGAGGGTTCCGTTCCGGGACACGACCCGGGCGGCTTCCCCTTGCGGGATGACACCCGGGCGGCGATAGTGGCGCCGCCCGCGAGGCCCGCCCCAGTAGGCGAGCGCATAGGTCTTGCGTCATTGCGAGCGTAGCGCGGCGACCCGGTTCGCGGTAACAGCGAGGGGGTGCTGTCGCAGCGCCCGGCGTGGTGACGGCGGTGCAAACAACGCCGTCCAAAAACACGGTCCAAAAAACACGGTCCAAACAACGAAGAAGGAAGGCAACGTGGCGAACAAGGTCAAGGAAATCTGGAAGTCGGGCAAGGCCGTGGTCAACGCGTGGCTCGCTATTCCCTCCGGCTTCTCGGCTGAGATGATCGCGCAATGCGGCTTCGACAGCGTCACCGTCGACATGCAGCACGGCGTGCAGGATTACCTCTCGATGGTGCAGTGCTTCCAGGCCATGGACAAGCATCCGGTCACCCCGATGGTCCGCGTGCCCTGGAACGAGCCCGGCATCATCGGCAAGGTGCTCGACGGCGGCGCCTATGGCGTGATCTGCCCGATGGTCAACACGCCCCAGGAAGCCAAGAACCTCGTTTCCTATTCGAAATATCCGCCGAAGGGCGTCCGCTCCAACGGTCCGATCCGCGCCGGCATGTACGGCACCGCGGGCTCCTATCAGAAGACGGCCAACGACGACATCGTGCTGCTGCCGATGATGGAGACCAAGACCGCGGTCGAGAACATGGAAGCGATCCTCGACGTCGAAGGCCTCAATGGCGTCTATATCGGGCCGTCCGATCTCGGCTTCTCCTACGGCCTCGAGCCGAAGCTCGACCGTACCGAACCGGAGATTCTCGCGATCTACGACAAGATCATCAAGGAATGCGACAAGCGCGGGCTGTTCCCGGGCATCCACTGCAGCGGCGCTGAGGGTGCCACGCGCGCCATCAACATGGGCTTCAAGCTGGTGACCCTCTCGAACGAGGTCGGCATGATGACCACCTACGCCAAGATGCAGGTCAACGCGACCCGCAAGGATTCGGGCGGCAAGGCCTGATCGCTCTCTCTCTCTCTCTTCCCTCTCCCCGTTCTTACGGGGAGAGGGTTAGGGTGAGGGGCCTCTCTCAACACGTACCAGTCTAACGATCGAGCGCGCGGCTTGCCCCTCACCCGGATCGCTGTGCGATCCGACCTCTCCCCGTAAGAACGGGGAGAGGTGAAGTAAGAGACCCAAGGAGACTCCCATGACCATCAGCCCCGTCATCCGCCTGCATCCCGCTGATGGCGTGCTGATCGCGCGCGCGAGCCTGCCGCCGGGGACCGTGGTCGCCGACGGCGTCACCACCGTCGAGCGCATTCCCTCCGGCCACAAGGTCGCGATCAAGCCGATCGCGGTGGGCGAGCCTGTGATCCGCTACGGCCAGATCATCGGCTTTGCCACCCAAGCCATCGCGCCGGGCCAGCACGTGCACGTCCAGAACATCGGCATGGGCGATTTCGCCAAGGACTACGCCTATTGCGCCGACGTCAAGCCGACGCCGAACTTCGACCTGCCGGCGACCTTCGAGGGCATCCGCCGCCCGGACGGCCGCGTCGCCACGCGCAACTATATCGGCATCCTCACCTCGGTGAATTGCAGCGCCCATGTCGCGGGTCTCGTTGCCGACGTCTTCAAGAAGAATCCCTTTACCGGCGACAACCCGCTGGCCGAATTCCCCAATGTCGATGGCGTCGTCGCGCTGACCCACAAGACCGGCTGCGGCATGACCCAGAACGAGCCGCTCGCGCTGCTCCGCCGCACGCTCGGCGGTTATGCGCGGCACGTCAACTTCTCCCACGTCATCGTGCTCGGCCTCGGTTGCGAGGTGAACCAGATCGGCGGCTTGATGGAAGAGCAGAAGCTCGCCGGCCGCCTGCGCGCGATGGACATTCAGGAAGTCGGCGGCACCCGCAAGACCGTGGAAGCCGGCATCGCCTTCGTGCGCGAGGCGCTCGCCGACTCCAACAAGGTCAAGCGCGAGTCCGTGCCGGTGAGCGAGCTCACCGTGGCGCTGCAATGCGGCGGCTCCGACGGCTATTCCGGCGTGTCGGCCAACCCGGCGCTCGGTGCGGCCAGCGATCTCATCGTGCGTCACGGCGGCACCGTCATCCTGTCGGAGACGCCCGAGACCTACGGCGCCGAGCATCTGTTGACGCGTCGCGCCGTCAGCCGCGAGGTCGGCGAGAAGCTGGTCGATCTGATGCGCTGGTGGGACGAGTACACCGAGCGCGAAGGCGCCGAGATGAACGCCAATCCCAGCCCCGGCAACAAGGCCGGCGGTCTCACCACCATCCTGGAGAAGTCGCTCGGCGCGATGGCCAAGGCCGGTACCACCAATCTGGTCGACGTGCTGCGCTACGCGGAGCCCGTGACCAAGCGCGGCTTCGTGTTCATGGATACGCCCGGCTACGATCCGGTCGCCGCCACCGGCCAGGTCGCCGGCGGCGCCAATCTCGTCTGCTTCACCACCGGCCGCGGCAGCGTGTTCGGCTGCAAGCCCGCGCCCTCGATCAAGCTCGCGACCAACACGCCCATGTACAAGCGCATGGAAGAGGACATGGACGTCAATTGCGGCACCATCCTCGAAGGCGAGGAGAGCGTGCAGGAGTGCGGCCAGCGCATCTTCGATCTCATCCTCAAGACCGCGTCCGGCCAGCCGACCAAGAGCGAAAGCTTCGATTTCGGCGGCGCCGAGTTCGCGCCCTGGGTGCTTGGCGCGACGATGTAATGCGCGAGCAGCCCGTGCCGTAGGCACGGTCTGCCCGTTGTTAATGCTTGATCGAGGTCACCAGCGGTGTTCTGCTCAAAAAAGCTGCTGGAGCACCGTACCCCGTGTCGATCTACGTCGCATTACACCACGTCACGCACTACAAATACGACCGCCCGATCGATCTGGGACCGCAGACCATCCGCCTGCGGCCGGCGCCGCACACGCGCACGCCGATCCTGAGCTATTCGCTCAAGGTCACCCCCGCCAATCACTTCGTCAACTGGCAGCAGGACCCGCAGGGCAACTGGCTCGCGCGCTACGTCTTTCCGGAGAAGACCACCGAGCTGAAATTCGAGGTCGACTTCACGACGCAGATGACCGTGGTCAACCCGTTCGACTTCTTCGTCGAGCCCTACGCCGACAGCTTTCCGTTCGAATACCCGAAGGATCTCAAGACCGAACTGGCGCCGTATCTCGAGACCATCAAGCCCGAGCCCGCTTTCGCAAAATATCTCGCCTCGATCCCGCGCGAAGCCCCGAACACGGTCAACTTCCTGGTCGACCTGAACAGGGCGCTGCAACAGAAGATCAACTACGTCATCCGCATGGAGCCCGGCGTGCAGACGCCGGAGGAGACGCTCGCCTCCTGCGCCGGCTCGTGCCGCGACTCCGCCTGGCTGTTGATCCAGACCTTCCGCCATCTCGGCCTCGCCGCGCGCTTCGTCTCCGGCTATCTGATCCAGATCCGTCCCGATATCGACCCGATCGAGGGCCCGCCTGAAGTCGAGAACGATTTTACTGATCTGCACGCCTGGGCCGAGGTCTATCTGCCGGGCGCGGGCTGGATCGGTTTTGACGCGACCTCGGGCATGCTCGCAGGCGAGGGGCACATCCCCGTCGCCGCCACGCCGCATTATCGTTCGGCAGCTCCAATCTCCGGCGGTGCCGGCTTTGCCGAGGTCGAATTCGCCTTCGACATGAGCGTCCGCCGTATCCGCGAAGCGCCGCGCATTACAAAACCGTTCTCCGACGAATCCTGGACGCGGCTCAACGATCTCGGCGAGCAGGTCGACGGCGATCTCGCCGCGCAGGATGTGCGGCTCACCATGGGCGGCGAGCCGACTTTTGTGTCCGTGGATGATCTCGAAGCGGCGGAGTGGAATACGGAAGCCGTCGGTCCGACCAAGCGCGCGCTCGGCGACGATCTGATCCGTCGTCTGCGCAATCGCTTCGCGCCCGGCGGTCTGCTGCATTACGGCCAGGGCAAATGGTATCCGGGCGAGAGCCTGCCGCGCTGGGCGTTCGGTCTGTACTGGCGCAAGGACGGCGTGCCGATCTGGAAGAATGGCGACCTCATCGCCAGGATCGAGAATCCCAAGCGCGCCATGACCGAGGACGCCGAGGACTTCATGGAGGGCACGGCGGCGCGGCTCGGGCTCGATCCCGGCTACATCATTCCGGCCTATGAGGACACCGCATACTGGCTGCTGAAAGAGGCCGAGCTTCCCGTCAATGTCGATCCCTCCGACTCCAAATTGTCCAATCCGGAGGACCGCGCGCGCATGGCGCGCGTGTTCAATGAGGGCCTGCGCAAGCCACGCGGCTACGTGCTGCCGGTGCAGCGCTGGAACGCGCCGCCGCGCTGGCGCAGCGAGCGCTGGCAACTCAGGCGCAATCATCTGTTCCTGATGCCGGGCGATTCACCGCTCGGCCTGCGCTTGCCGATCGGCTCGCTCGGCTATGTCCCGCCCGGCGAATATCCCTACATCGTCGAGCAGGATCCGATGGAGGCGCGCGGCAAGCTGCCGGTATTCACGCTCCCGGAGCGCCCGAAAGCGCCACCGCGGGTCTCGCCCGAGAAGCTCAACACGTCCGTCCCCGTCCGCACGGCGCTGTCGATCGAGGTCCGCGACGGCGTGATCTGCGCCTTCATGCCGCCGGTCGAGCGCATCGAGGATTATCTCGAAATGATCGCGGCGGTCGAAGCCACCGCGGAGGAGATGCAGCTCCAGGTCCATGTCGAAGGCTATGCGCCGCCGTTCGATCCGCGCATCGAGGTGATCAAGGTGACGCCTGACCCCGGCGTGATCGAGGTCAACGTTCAGCCGGCCAGGAATTGGTGCGAGGCGGTCGACATCACCGTCGGGCTCTATGAGGATGCCGGCAAGATACGCCTCGGCGCCAACCGCTTCCTGGTCGACGGCCGCCACACCGGCACCGGCGGCGGCAATCACGTCGTCGTCGGCGGCTCGAGCCCACAGGATTCGCCGTTCCTGCGCCGGCCCGATCTGTTGAAGAGCCTGGTGCTGTACTGGCAGCGGCATCCGTCGCTGTCCTATTTCTTTTCGGGCCTCTTCATCGGCCCAACCAGCCAGGCGCCGCGCATCGACGAGGCCCGCCACGACAGCATCTATGAGCTCGAAATCGCGCTCTCGCACGTCCCGCCGCCGGGCTACCAGACGCCGCTGTGGCTGGTCGATCGTCTGTTCCGGCATCTGCTCGTCGACATCACCGGCAACACCCATCGTGCCGAGATCTGCATCGACAAGCTCTATTCGCCGGATGGTCCGACCGGCCGGCTCGGCCTCGTCGAATTCCGCGCGCTCGAAATGCCGCCGGATCCGCGGATGTCGCTGGCGCAGCAGCTCCTGATCCGCGCGCTGATCGCAAAATTCTGGCGCGAGCCGCAACAGGGCAAGTTCGTGCGCTGGGGCACCGCGCTGCATGACCGCTTCATGCTGCCGCATTTCATCTGGGAAGACTTTCAGGACGTGCTCTCAGAGCTCAAGAGCTCCGGCTATCCCTTTGAGCCGGAATGGTATCTGGCCCAGCTCGAATTCCGCTTCCCCGCCTTCGGTCGCGTCCACCATGGCGGCGTGACGATGGAGCTGAGGCAGGCACTGGAGCCCTGGCACGTGCTGGGCGAGGAGGGCTCGGCCGGCGGTACCGTGCGCTATGTCGATAGCTCGGTCGAACGGCTCCAGGTCAAGGCCGAGGGCTTCGTCGAGGGCCGCCATATCATCACCTGCAACGGCCGCCGCCTGCCGATGACCTCGACCGGCCGCTCGGGAGAAGCCGTGGCCGGCGTCCGCTTCAAGGCCTGGCAGCCGGCCTCCGGCCTGCACCCGACCATCCCGGTCCACGCGCCGCTGACCTTCGACCTGATCGACACCTGGAACGGCCGCTCGCTCGGTGGCTGCGTCTATCACGTCGCCCATCCCGGCGGCCGCAACTACGACACCAAGCCCGTCAACACCTACGAGGCCGAGGCGCGGCGGCTGGCGCGCTTCCAGGATCACGGTCACACGCCCGGGCCGATGCAAGCGCCGCCCGAGGAACGCACAAATGAATTTCCGCTGACCCTCGACTTGCGGACCCCGCTTCTGCAATGAGTATGATGGAGGGGCAGGGAGAGGCGCATGGGCGAGGGCGCGGCACAGGACGACAAGGCGGGTAAGGCGCCAGGACAGCGCGAAAGCCAGCGCGACGGCCAGCGCCGCCTCGCGCAATGGGTCCGCGACTATCGCCGCCTGCCCGGCATTCCCGACGAATTCCTGGGGGCCGACGGGGCCCCGCGCCCGGTCTGGGGCCGCTTCTTCGATGCCTTCGGCGGATTAGCGCCCGACGAGGTCGAGCGGCGCTTCGGCATGGCCGACCGCCACCTGCGCGAGGCCGGCGTCACCTACCGTGCCCCCGGCGAAACCGCCGACCGGCCCTGGTCGATCAGCCATCTGCCGCTGCTGATCGACGAGGCCGACTGGAAGCAGCTCTCCGCCGGCATCACCCAGCGCGCCGAGCTCTTGGAGCTCGTGCTGCGCGACATCTATGGCGAGGGCCGGCTGGTCGCGGAAGGTGCGCTGCCCGCCGGCGCCATCGCCGGCAGCCCCGAATATCTCCGCCCCGTCTGTGGCGTGCCGCCGCCGGGCGGGCGCTACCTCTCGCTCTATGCCGCCGACGTCGGTCGCGGGCCCGACGGCCGCTGGTGGGTGCTCGGCGATCGGACGCAGGCGCCGTCAGGCGCGGGCTATGCGCTGGAGAATCGCCTGGTGCTCTCGCGCGCCTTCTCCGATCTCTACAAGTCGATGAACGTGCCGCGCGTCGCGCCGTTCTTCGAGGCGTTCCGCGACAGCCTTCGGGCGCGCGCCGATCGCGACGAGCCGCGCATCGGCGTGCTCACGCCCGGCAGTTTCAGCGAAACCTATTTCGAGCACGCGACACTGGCGCGCTATCTCGGCTTCCTGCTGGTCGAGGGCGACGATCTCGCCGTCAGCGACAATCGCATCCACATCCGGACCGTCGCGGGGCTGAAGCGGCTCGACGTGCTGCTCCGTCGCGTCGATTCCAACTCGCTCGATCCGCTCGAGCTCGACGCCTCCTCGCATCTCGGCGTGCCCGGCCTGATCGACGTGCTGCGCAAGGACGGCGTCGTCGTCGCCAACATGCCGGGCTCCGGCGTGCTGGAGGCGAGGGCGCTGCTCGGTTTCCTGCCGGCGCTCAGCCGTCGCCTGCTCGGCGAAGAGCTGAAGATGCCGCATATCGCCACCTGGTGGTGCGGGCAGAAGTCGGCGCGCGACGAGGTGTTGTCGCGGCTCGACGAGGTCGCGATCGAAGGTGCCTACCGGCGCGGCGTGCCCGGCTTTGACAGCAATGGCCCGGTGCTCGCAAGCGAGCTCGATGCCGCGGGCCATCAGCGCCTGGTCGACGCCATCAATGCGCGCGGCATGGACTATGTCGGCCAGGAGGTGGTGCGTCTCTCGACCATGCCGGTGTGGGAGCAGGGGCAGCTCACGCCGCGTCCCTTCGTGTTGCGCGTGTTTGCAGCCGCAACGCCGGACGGCTGGGCCATCATGCCGGGCGGCTTCTGCCGGATCGCCGAGCAGCAGGACGCGCGCGCGGTGTCGATGGGGGACGGCGCCCGCGCGGCCGACGTCTGGGTGGTTTCGGAGAAGAAGGTCTCGACCGCGTCGCTGCTACCGGCGACCGACAAGGTCCGGATCCGCCGCATCGCCGGCGTGCTGCCGAGCCGTGCCGCCGACAATCTGTTCTGGCTCGGCCGCTATCTCGAACGCGCCGAAGCGACGCTGCGGCTGGTGCGTGCGCTGGGCTCGCCGAGCGGACCCAACAAGGGCACCGCGGCCTCGCTGCAATCGGCCGAACGCATCCAGCGCCTGCTGGTGACCTGGGGCGCGATCTCGCAGACCTCGCGCGCGGCGCCAAGCCGCATCGTCGCCGAAGCCTTGCAGAGCCCGGACCGTTTCGGTTCGGCGCTGTCGCTGGTGCGTTCGGCGCTGCGCACGGCGACCTCGTTGCGCGAGCGGCTGTCGCCCGATGCCTGGCAGGTCATCACCGAGATGGCCGATCGGCTCTCCTACGAGGTCGAGGACGACGACAGCGTGCTGAGCGCGGCCGAACTGACCTTGCAGGAGCTTGCGAGCTTCGCAGGCCTTGCGCAGGAGAACATGAACCGCGCCGCCGGCTGGCGCTTCCTCGATATCGGCCGCCGCACCGAGCGCGCCATCAACACCGCGCGCTTCGCGCGGCAGTTTGCCTATGACGAGGCCGGCGACGAGGACCTCGACATCCTGTTGACGCTGGTGGATTCCCAGATCACTTATCGCTCGCGCTATCTGCTGGCGCCGATCCTGGCACCGGTGCGCGATCTCGCTGTGCTCGACTGCTACAATCCACGATCGGTCGCGTTCCAGGTGATGACCCTGAACGAGCATATCGCCGCACTGCCAAGCCTGAAGGAGCACGGCCTGATCGAGCAGCCGCAGCGGCTTGCGGTGGCCGTGCAGTCGATGCTCGCCACGGCCGAGGCCGAGAAGCTCGAGGTCAAAACCCTGTTCGCGCTGGAGCAGGATCTGCTGAGCCTCGCCGAAGCGATCGGGCTGCATTATTTCCCGCACGGCCCCAACGCAAGCCGGCCGGAAAAGCTGACGGGGCTGGCGTGATCTACGACATAAGGCACGTCACCACCTACGAGTATGAGAACCCGGTCAGCTTCGCCCGCTGCACGCTGCGGCTCGAGCCAAAGAGCGGGAACGGCCAGGAGCTGATCTCGCACAAGGTCGAGATCCGTCCGCGTCCGTCCGAACGCCACGTCCGCCGCGACTTCTTCGGCACGCTGACCGAGAGCATCGTGATCGAGGCCGCGCATCGCAATTTGCGCATCGACTCGCGCTCGCGCATCTCCGTCGAGCGGAAGCCGCCGGCGCGCGATGCCGCGAGCCCATCGTGGGAGAGCATCCGCGACATCGCGTTCGAGGCGACGAGCCTCGGGCCGTCCTCACCGGTCGGTTATGTCTTTGCGAGCCCGCTGGTGCCGGTGCTGCGTCCGGTCAGTGCCTATGCGGCCGAGAGCTTTGCGTCGGGCGCGGGCATTCTCGCCGGTGCGGTCGACCTCATGCATCGCATCCGCACCGAGTTTCGCTACGACCCCAAGGCCACCGTGATTTCGACGCCGCTCAACGAGGTCTTCGACAAGCGTCACGGCGTCTGCCAGGACTTTGCTCATGTGATGATCGCAGGGCTGCGCGGGCTTGGCTTGCCGGCCGCCTATGTCAGCGGCTACTTGCGCACCATTCCGCCGGCGGGCCAGCCGCGCCTGCAGGGCGCGGACGCGACGCATGCCTGGGTGTCGCTGTGGTGCGGGGCGGAGCTCGGCTGGATCGACTTCGATCCGACCAACGATCTCCTGGTCGCCAACGATCACATCGTCCTGGCGGTCGCTCGCGACTTCTCCGATGTGTCCCCCGTCGACGGCATCATCGTCGGCTCGCCGAAGCAGAAGCTCGGCGTTGCCGTGGACGTGCTGCTGGTGGAGTGACCGTAGTTTCACCGATTCCCTTTTGTGACCGAATACGTCCAAGTGCAGGAAATTTGTTTCACCATGTTTCCTGGATGTGACGAACGGCTGTTCATTAACACGCTGTTAACGCTACCCCGCGACATATTGGCTCACTTTTAACGCTGCTGAAGCCGAGCCGATGGTCGAGGGACTTGCATTGCTGACGGACGCTGCCGAACAGGTGGCACTGTCGCGGATCCTGCGAAGTTTCAGGCCGGACCTGACGATCTGGCCGGTGTCTGATATCGCCGGGCTTCGCAAGCTCGAGCCCGCTTCGCTCCGCAAGGCCCGGCTTGTCGCCTTCGCGTCGAGCGTCATCGTGCCGGCCGACCTGCTCGCGCGCTTCGGCCATGGCGCCTACAATTTTCATCCGGGGCCGCCGAACTATCCGGGCTGGGCTCCGGCCCATTTCGCGCTCTATGACCGCGCAGATAGCTTTGGTGTGACCTTTCATGCCATGGCCGAACGGGTCGATTCCGGTGCGATCCTCGACGTCGTGTCGTTCCCGATTCCGCAGGCCTGCACCCTCATGGGGCTCGGCGAGCTCGCCTATGCGCATTTGCTGCAATTGTTCGAAGTGTGGGCGGAGCCTTTGGCGCGCGAGACGTCGCTGATGCCGCGGTGTGCGCTGTCCTGGAGCGGCCGCACCAATACGCGCCGCAGCTATCGGCAGGTCTGTGACATCCCGCTCGACATTTCCAGGGATGAGCTGTGGCGCCGCATGCGCGCCTTCGGCGGCAATCATTACGGCATCGCGCCGGCGATCAATTTGCATGGTGTCACCTTCACGGCGTCACCTCCGGAGAGCACATGACGTCACCTTCGATGGCTCTCGCAGCGCCTGCCACCGGCACGCCTGATGTTTCCGACATGCTGCGCGCCGGGCGCGAGCACTACCGGCGTGGCGAGATCAGGCACGCGATCGCCGTCTTTCAGGTCGGGCTCGCGCGTGCGGCCACGGCGTCGATCGGCGTGGCCGTCGATTGTGTGGCCGATCTTCACGCCGCTCTCGCCAATGCCTTCATGCTCTGCGACGATATCGCGTCTGCGGGAGAGCACTACAAGGCGGCCTTGCGTATCGCGCCGCATCTCGTCGCCTGCTGGTGCAATCTCGGCATCGTGCATCAGCGCCGCGGGCAGACACAGGATGCGATCGCGCTTTACCTCGAGGCGCTCCGGCGCAACCCGGGCCACCGGCCGTCGCGCACGAATCTGGTCCAGGCGCTGGTGACGACGCGGCAATTCGCGATCGCGAGGACGCTGCTGCTCGAATTGCTCGGGGAGACACCGGAGGATGCCGACCTCCGCAGCCAGCTTGGCAAGGTCTGCTTCGAGCTTGGCGAGACGGAGGAGGCCGTGGCGCAGTTCGAGCGGGCCGTGGCGCTCGCGCCCGGACAGGCGGAGAATTTCTACTGGGTCGGGGCGATCCGTCAGGCGCGGGGCGAGCAGGCCGCGGCGCAGGCTGCCTACGCCCTTGCCGCGCAGATGCATCCGATCCTGCGCAGGCCCGCCACCACATCGCCGCCGGCGTTTCGGGCGCTGGCGCTGTTTGCGCCCTTCGTCGGCAACACGCCGGTCGAATTCCTCTTCAAGGACTGCGCCTACCAGACCAGCATCCTGTCGCTGCTGCCCGGCAGCCAGCCTGATCTTGCGCTGCTCGCGCGCGAGGCTGACGTCGTGGTCAACCTCGTCTCCGACGCCGACCAGGGCGCGGAGGTGCTTCCGCTCGCCACCGCGATTGCACGCAGCCTCGGCAAGCCGATCGTCAACGATCCCGCAAAGATCCAGAACACCACGCGCGATGCGACCGCGCTGGCACTCACCGACGTCGAGGGCTGCCGGGTGCCGCGCACGATCCGCATTGCGGCCGGCGAGGAGCTTCCCGACGGCCTCGCGCTTGTCTTTCCGCTGCTGGCGCGCCAGGCCGGCATGCATGGCGGCGACGTCTTCGAGAAGCTCGAGGACGCCGCGGCGCTGGCCGCGTTCCTTGCGGCCCATGCCGACCATGACCGCTACGTCATCGATTATATCGACTATCGCTCCGCCGACGGCTTCTTTCGCAAATACCGGTTCTTGTTCATCGGCGAGGAGATCCTGCCTTATCATCTGGCGATCGGAGACGACTGGAAGCTCCATCGCGATGCCACCGACATGGGGCATCACGCCTGGATGCAGGACGAGGAGGAGCGTTTCCTGCGCGCGCCCGGGCAGGTCTTCGGTACGGCCCATTATCAGGCGTTGCGAGTCATTCGCGATCGCATCGGTCTCGACTATTTCGGCATCGATTGCGGTCTCGACCGGGACGGCGATCTCGTCGTGTTCGAGGTCAATGCCTCCATGCTGGTGCACGACCAGAATCCGGAATTTCCTTACAAGGACCCCTATATCCGCAGCATCAAGGTCGCGTTCGACGGGATGCTCGCGCGCTTTGCACGAGGGAATTGACGCCGCCGTCCGCAACGCGGTGCAGGCGCCTTAGCCCGATCGCGACGGGGACCCACCTCGCGCTCCATCCTTCCTCACAAGATGAACGGTCGGCCATTGGCCGGGCCGGCGAGCGGCCGCACGGCCTCGCCGCCCGGTGCATCGACCCGCGACCGCAACCATGATGCTGCGCGGCGGCACAATATCATATTTACGTATTTTGGGTCCCGGATTTGGCCAGTCGCCCCAGATTGGGCTATGCTGAACCTGCGTCGAGGGCGAGTATGAGGCGTCAGGAGCGAGCGTGGGACACCACCGACAGACGGGGCTGCATCCATGATCACGTTACCCAGACTGGCGGCTGAAAGCCTGGAGAAGCGGCTGGGCTCTTTCATGCGCCGTCGGTTCGGCGATGCCGCGGCAAATATGGTCGAGAGCGCCACCCGTACCACGATGGAATGCATCGGCAATAGCGACGCGCTCTATCACAATATCGAGCACACGATGCTTGTGACGTTGGCGGGGCATTGCATCCTCAGTGGCCGATATCTCCACACTCATTTGGACGCTGAGGACTATGTTCACGTCCTGATCGCATGTCTTGCTCATGACATCGGCTATGTGCGCGGCCTGTTCGAGGAGGATGACGAAGACGGCTTCCTGATCGACGCGGCCGGCACCAAGGTCTCGCTGCCGCGCGGCGCATCCGACGCCAGCCTGATGTTGTATCACGTTGACCGGTCGAAACTTTACGTAAAGAGGAGGCTGCGGCATATTCCGGGGCTCGATCCCGAACGCATTGCGCGCGCTATCGAGGGCACCCGGTTTCCAGCCCAGCAAGGCCAGGAGTATGACGCCGACGCCTCGATCCTGCGCGCCGCCGACTTCATCGGGCAGCTCGGCGATCCCAACTATCTGCGCAAGGCCAATGCACTCTATTACGAGTTCGAGGAGGTCGGCATGAACCGCCAACTCGGCTACGACTCGCCCGCCGACATCGTGAACCGCTATCCACAATTCTATTGGAATAGCGTCGCACCGCACATCCAGACCGAGATCGGCTATCTCAACCAGACCGAGATCGGCCGGCAGTGGATCGCCAATCTCTACAGCAACGTGTTCCGTGCCGAACGCGAGATCTCGCTGTCGGGGCCGCAGAAATAGCCTTTTCAGCCGGTCTGCGTGGCTGCACTGATGGTCCGGCCCTCGACGCAATCGCGCCGAACGGAGTCCAGGGTCCGCCGCAGCCAGGTTTTGATCGTGCCGACCGGCACCCCAAAGCGCTGCGCCAACATCAGCCTGCTTTCACCGTCGAGATAGGCCAGCGACAGCAATTGCCGGCGTTGATCCGGGAGCCGTTGGATCGCGCGGATCGCGATGGGTTGAGCGAGGTCGTAGTCGAATGCGTCGTCGGACTCGGAAACGTCGGGCACCGACAGGGCTTCGTCGAAATCCGCGATCGGCATTTGCTTGAGCCGCGCTGCGTCGATCGCCGTGTGGCGCATGATCGCGCACATCCAGGTGATCGGCGAGGAGCGACCTGGGTCGAAGTGAGCTGCATGCTTCCAGATCTTCAAATAGGCCTCCTGGAGGAGGTCGTCGATATCAGCGCTGGACGGCGCAATCGCGTGGGCGGTCTTGCGCAGCTTGTTGCGCGTCGCGGCAAAAAGTTCGGCGAAGGCCCGCTGGTCGTCGCGCCCGACCCGGGCGAGAAGATGGCTCAGGCGCTCGATCGTCGGATCCCGTGCCGTCAATCTGCCGCAGCTCATGTCCTCGTCCTCCAGCCTGATCTGCCAAGAGAACGACCGCGCAACGTGACTGGATCACATGAGGGCGTTCAAAGCCGCACGAAGGGGGAGATCAACCGGCCGAGCCAGCCGTGCATCTGCAAATCCCCGCTCATCGCCACGAGGCACAGGCACGGCATGTCGCTGCCGACGATCGGCTGATGATCGACCTCGCCGTCGCCGAAGTCGAAATCGCCGGGCCGATATTCGCCGCCCTGATGGCTGAAGCTGCCTTTGAGCACGAGCGTCAGCTCCGTCCCGGTGTGCGTATGCTCCAGCATGCGCGTGCCGGGTGCCGACCACAGCAGAAACGCGCGCGATTTGTCCGCGCCGGGCAGGATGATCGGCTGCATCTTGACCCCAGGCGCGACGCGCCGGCTCTTGCCGAACCGGCAACGGAGCAGGATCTCCGGGAGGTCGTCGTCAAGCAGCTCCACCGGTTGCGAGGAGGCCGCCGCCGGCGGTGACGCCGGTTCATCGATCCTGGCCAAGAGCGTTGCGAACGCGTCGTCGGCCATTGCGACCGGGGGCGCTTGCTCGAGCGCGGCACCCGCAAGCTGCTCGATCGCGGCGATGAAGCGCTGGCACCGCGGGCATCGTGCGGCATGGACGCCGATGACAAGGCGGTCGGCCTCGTCAGGCCGGCCGGCGGCAAAATCGGCCAGCAGATCTTCGGGGGGATGATGGTTGATGGTCATGTCAATCGTCCAAGAGATCTCTGAGCCGCGCCATGGCAAGCCTGATGCGAGACTTGACCGTTCCGAGCGGAAGTCCGAGCCGTTCGGCGATCTCGCCGTGCGGCTGCTCGTCGATGAACGACATCCGGATCACCGTGGATTGCTCCTCCGATAGTCGCAGCAGCGCTGCCGCCACGCGCGAGACGTCGTCGCTCCGGGTCATCATGGTCTCCGGCGATTCCGCGACGTCGGGCGTCTCATCCCGTTCTGCGCTCGCATTGGCCTTGGCCTGCCGTGCCGCTTGCCTCGCGGAATCGATGCGCAGATTGCGCGCGATCGTGAAGATCCATGCGGCCGCACCTGCGGACGCCGGATCGAACTGGGCTGCCTTCCGCCAAACCGTCAGCAGCGTATTCTGCGCGATTTCCTCCGCGGCGTCGGCGGTCATCCCGGTCTTGACCAGGAATCCCTTCACGCGCGGAGCAAAATGCTCGAACAAAAGCTTGAACGCGTCCCGATCGCCATGGGCCGCGACGCGTCCGATCAATTCAGCCCATTCCACTGTCGCCTTGGGCCTTTCGCCTATGAACCGTCGAGGCCGATCCCGCCGGGGAGCCGCCGCAAGGTGGCCGCGCCACAAGGGCCTGCTCACAGCTCGAAGACCGGCGTTCATGGAGCCTCGGTTGACATGTCGCTTCCATAACGACGGACGCGGTCATCCGGATCACCTCCAGAAGCCCTTAGTTTTAAGGGCCCTTTGTTTTAAGAGCCCCTTTGTTTTAAGGGCCCGGCTCGGCGACGACAAGCACCGGTCTCACTGGCCGTGGTTCGAACCGCCGGCTCGCATGTCCGGGGGCAGGCATGCAGGGAACGGCATTCGATAGGAGTTGGAACACCGCGCGGCGCGCGGTAATCTGTTGCCGCGAAGCGAGGGTGCAGCATGCAACAGAAATCCGTCACGACCGACATCCTCGACATCGCCTATCTCGAATACGGCGCGCCGGATGGCTGGTCCTGCATCATGGGCCACGGCTTTCCCTATGACGTGAACGCCTATGCCGAGGCCGCGCCGCTGATCGCGCAAGCCGGCGCGCGGGTGCTGGTGCCGTATCTGCGCGGCTACGGGCCGACGCGGTTTCGCTTCCCCGAGACGCTGCGCTCCGGCGAGCAGGCGGCGCTTGGCGCCGATCTGCTCGCCTTCATGGATGCGCTCGGCATCAGCCGTGCCGTCGTCGGCGGCTATGATTGGGGCGGGCGCGCGGCCTGCGTCGTCTCGGTGCTGCATCCCGAACGCGTGGTCGGGCTGGTCACGGGCAATTCCTACAACATCCAGGATATCGCTCGCTCCATGGAGCCGGCCTCGCCGCCGCAAGAAGCCGCGCTGTGGTATCAATATCTCTTCCACAACGAACGTGGCCGCCGCGCGCTGGAGCGCAATCGCCGCGGCTTTGCCCGTCAGCTCTGGGCGATGTGGTCGCCGACATGGGCCTTCGACGACGCGACCTTCGAGAAGAGCGCCGTTTCGTTCGACAATCCCGACTTTGTCGACGTCGTGATCCATTCCTATCGCCACCGCTATGCGCTGGTCGAAGGCGATCCCGCCTATGCGGCGATCGAGGCAAAGCTTGCAGAGCAGCCGCCGGTCCGCGTTCCCACGATCGCGATCGACGGCGACAGCGATGGCGTCATTTCCGGCACCGCGCACCACGCGCGCAAGTTCGAGGGCTTTTTCAAGCGGCGCGTCTTCGCCGGTGCGGGCCACAATCTGCCGCAGGAGCGGCCGGCCGAATGGGCCCAGGCCGTGATCGACGTGCGCAAGGCGGCCGCAGGATCCTGATTTTCGCGATTCCAGGAACTTTTCGCCGTCGCCGTCGTCCAATCCTGAGCTGCGCGTCAAGCTGCCAGGGAGATGACCATGACCGAGGACAAGAAGCCGAGCGGGCCCGACCTGACCAGGGGCGTGTCGCCGAGCGAGTTCAAGGACGGCAAGCTGCTCGGCCATGTCGGCGAGGACGACGTCCTGCTGGTGCAGACCGGCAGCGATGTCTTTGCGATCGAGCCGTCCTGCAGCCACTATCACGGCCCGCTCGCCGAAGGGCTGGTGGTGGGCGATACCATCCGCTGCCCCTGGCACCACGCCTGCTTCTCCATGCGCACAGGCGAGGCGACGCGGCCGCCGGCGTTGAGCGCCCTGGCGGTGTGGGAGGTGACGCGCGATCGCGACAAGATCATCGTTGCGCGCAAGCGCGAGGCGCCAAAACCGCCGTCGGCTCATCGCAGCGCACCGACAGGCGAAAAGTTCGTCATTGTCGGCGGCGGTGCGGCCGGCTTCGCGGCGGCCGAGACGCTTCGCCGCGAAGGATTTGCCGGCGCCATCACCCTGCTCAGCAGCGACGGCGCGATGCCGGTCGATCGGCCCAACCTCTCCAAGGACTATCTCGCCGGCAATGCGCCGGAGGACTGGCTGCCGCTGCGCAGCGAGGATTTTTACCAGGACGCCGGCATCGATCTCCGGCTCAACACCGATGTCTCAGCGATCGATCCGAAGACGCGCAGCTTGACGCTCGGCCATGGCGACAAGCTGCCGTTCGACCGGCTGCTGCTTGCGACCGGTGCAGAGCCCGTCAAACTCCAGATCCCCGGCGCCGACCAGCCGCATGTCCACACCTTGCGCTCGGTGGCCGACAGCCGCGCCATCATCAAGGCCGCGAGCGGCGCCAAGCGCGTGCTGGTGATCGGTGCGAGTTTCATCGGCCTCGAGGTCGCGGCGTCGCTGCGCGCGCGCAAGCTCGAGGTGCATGTGGTCGCGCCCGAGGAGCGGCCGATGCAGAAGGTGCTCGGGCCTGATATGGGCGACTTCGTTCGCGCGCTGCACGAGGAGAACGGCGTCAATTTCCACCTGAACGACACGGTCACGACGCTCGACGGCACGCGTGCGACGCTGAAGAGCGGAGCCGTGATCGATGCCGACCTTGTCGTGGTCGGCATCGGCGTCAAGCCGCGGCTTGCGCTGGCCGAGCAGGCGGGCCTTGCGATCGATCATGGCGTCAGCGTGAACGACTATCTCGAGACCAGCGCATCCGGCATCTTCGCCGCCGGCGACATCGCGCGATGGCCCGATCCGCATTCGGGGCAGAACATCCGCGTCGAGCACTGGGTGGTCGCGGAGCGGCAGGGCCAGACCGCGGCGCGCAACATGCTCGGCAAGCGCGAACGCTTCGACGCGGTGCCGTTCTTCTGGAGCCAGCATTACGACGTCCCGATCAACTATGTCGGCCATGCCGAGAGCTTCGACGACATCGCCGTCGACGGCAGTATTCCGGACAGGGACTGCCTGCTCAGGTACCGCAAGGGCGGCCGTGTGCTCGCGATTGCCTCAATTTACCGAGATCTCGACAGTCTCAAGGCCGAGCTCGAGATGGAGCGGTCGCGGCCTTGATTTGCGTCAAGGCTGGCGGCCTCCGCGGCTGCTCTGCTGGCTGTCGTCCTGGTGCCATCAGTGCTATCCTGAGATGTGCTCTGGGTCTTCACATTCAGGAGTAGCCGTCATGACAAGCGCTTCGGATACGTCTCCCAACCTCGGCCTCGGCTCGGGCCTTGCTGCGCTGCACGCCAAATGGGGCTGGATCGTCGCCCTCGGCGTCGTCTATCTCGTCACCGGCTTCATCGCGCTCGGCAGCATGGTGATGGCGACGGTGGCGAGCGTGCTCGTGGTCGGTGCGATGATGGTCGTCGCAGGGTTCACCGAGGTGATCGGCGCCTTCCAGATGAAGAGCTGGGGCAAGTTCACGCTCTGGGCCCTGCTCGGCGCGCTCTACATCGTCGCGGGCTTCCTGACCTTCGAGAACCCGTTGTTCGCAGCAGCGCTGCTGACGCTGTTCCTGGGTGCTTCGCTGCTCGCCTCCGGCGCGGTGCGGCTGTTCCTCGCTTTCAGCATGAAGCGCGAGAGCCCGTGGGTCTGGGTCGCGCTGTCCGCGATCATCACGCTGCTGCTTGGGCTGTTGATCCTGGCACGCTGGCCGGTCAACAGTGTCTACATCCTCGGCCTGTTCCTCGGCATCGATCTGATCATGGCGGGCGCCGGCTGGATCAGCCTCGGCTTCAGCATGAAGCGGCGCGGTTGATCGATCAGCAACTCGACGCAAGACCATCTTGCGGAACTCCGCTGAGCTGACGCGCTGGCAAAAGGCAGCACGCCGCGCGGTCGCCTCGCGCGGACGATGAAGCTCCGGGGAGAAACCATGAAAGCCGCTTTGGTCCTGGCCGCAGCGCTGGCTGCCGCCTGTCTGTCCGCGCCTGCCTCCGCACAGAAATCCTACGGTCCAGGGGTCACCGACACCGAGATCAAGATCGGCAACACGATGCCCTATAGCGGGCCGGCGTCGCCGCTCGGCATCACCGGGCGGGTGCTGTCGGCCTATTTCGAAGAGATCAACGAGAAGGGCGGCGTCAACGGCCGCAAGCTCAATCTGTTGTCGCTCGACGACGCCTTCTCGCCGCCGAAGACCATGGAAGCGGCGCGGCGGCTGGTCGAGGGCGACGGCGTCGCCTTCATCTTCGCGACCATGGGGACCGCGCCAAGCTCGGCGATCGCGAAATATCTCAACAGCAACAAGGTGCCGCAGCTGTTCTTGATCAGCTCGGCCTCGAAGTGGAACGATCCCGCCAACATGCCGTGGTCGATGGCGCTGCCCTGGGCGCCGAACTACACCAGCGAGGCCGCGATCGACGTGGCCTATGCCCGCGCCAAGAACCCGAATGCGCGCTTCGCCGTGCTCTACCAGAACGACGACGCCGGCAAGGAATATTTTCGCGGCGTCAAGGAAGCGCTCGGCGCTGACGCCGACAAGGCGATCGCGATGGCCTCGAGCTTCGAGGTCACCGATCCCACCGTCGATTCCCAGGTGCTGACGCTGGCCAACACCAAGGCCGACGTCTTCATGATCTACTCGGTGACGCCGCGCGCCTGCGCGCAGGCGATCCGAAAAGCGCATGAGGTCGGCTGGCAGCCGACGCGCTTCCTGGCCTCCGGCTGCGCCAACAAGGCGACCGTGATGGCGCCGGCCGGCCTCGACGCCGGCAAGGGCGTGCTGTCGCTCGGCTCGCTCAAGCCGTTCACGGCCGAGCCGAAGGACGATCCGGCGATGTCGGCCTATATCGACTTCATGAAGCGGCGCCTGCCCAATGCCGACATCAACAACGTCGCCGCGCTCTACGGCTATACGGTGGCCGAAGCGCTGGTGGTGGTGTTGAAGCAGTGCAAGGACAATCTGACGCGCGAGAACATCATGGCGCAGGCCTCGAACCTGAAGAATGTGCCACTGTCGCTGCTGCTGCCGGGGATCACGCTCAACACCACGCCGCAGGATTTCCGCCCGATCAAGGACGGCTACATGCTGCAGTTCGACGGCAATGACTGGGTGGTTGCGAGCGAGCTGCTGCGGGGGACGTGAGGCGGATCTCTCCGCGAGTCCGCACTCGTAGGGTGGGCAAAGGCGCCCTTGCGCCGTGCCCACGACCTCTCTCGATAGAAAGAAATGCGTGGGCACGCTTCGCTTTGCCCACCCTACGAGACCGACGCGCGACCAAGCGAACAGGAGACCATCATGGACTTTCAACACTCCGCCCGTTCGCTGGAGCTGCAGGAGCGCGTCGGCCGGTTCATGCGGACGCATGTCGAGCCGGTCGAGGAGCTCTATTACGAGCAGGTGAAGCCGGAAGCCGCGCGCTACAAGACGCCGCAAGTCCTGCAGGATCTGAAACGGCTGGCGCGGGAGCAGGGGCTCTGGAACCTGTTTCTGTCGGGCGAGCACGGCCAAGACTTTAACAACACCGGCCTGACCAATCTCGAATACGCGCCCGTGAAGGAGATCATGGGCCGCATCCTCTGGGCGCCCGAAGTGTTCAATTGCTCGGCGCCCGATGTCGGCAACATGGAGGTGCTCGCCAATTACGGCACCAAGGCGCAGCAGGAGCGCTGGCTGAAGCCGCTGCTGGAAGGCCGCATCCGCTCCGGTTTCTCGATGACCGAGCCGCAGGTCGCCTCCAGCGATGCCACCAACATCCAGTGTGCGATCACGCGCGACGGCGACGACTACGTCATCAACGGGCGGAAGTGGTTCACCTCGGGCGCGATGAACGAGGATTGCGAGATCCTGATCGTGATGGGCAAGACCGCGCCCGACGACCCTGATCGTCATCGCCAGCAATCCATGATCCTGGTGCCGAGAGCGACGCCCGGCGTCCGCATCATCAGGGACATGCTCACCTATGGCTATGACGACGCGCCGGTCGGCCATCCCGAGATCGTCTACGAGAATGTCCGCGTGCCCGCCGAGAACATGCTGCTCGGCGAGGGCCGCGGCTTCGAGATCGCGCAAGGCCGGCTCGGCCCCGGCCGCATCCATCATTGCATGCGGCTGATCGGCTGCGCCCAGCGTGCCCTCGAATTGATGTGCCAGCGCTCGGTCTCACGCGTTGCGTTCGGCAAGCCGCTCGCCGAGCAGGGCTCGGTGCGCGAGGACATTGCGCATTCCTTCTGCGAGATCGCGCAGGCGCGACTGCTCACGCTGCAGGCCGCCGACAAGATGGACCGCGAAGGCAACAAGGCTGCGCGTGACCTGATCGCCGCGGCCAAGATCGTGGTGCCCAGCATGGCCGCCCGCGTGATCGATCGCGCCATCCAGATCCACGGCGCCGCCGGCGTCTCGCAGGATACGTTCCTCGCGCGTGCTTACGTCTATGCGCGCTTCATCCGCATCGGTGATGGCCCGGATCAGGTGCATCTCGCCGCTGTCGGCAAGGAGCTGATCAAGCGCGGCGGCGTGATGGGGTAGCGAGGTTGGCGCCTCGTCGTCATCGCAATTTGAAGTCGAATCTCCGCTGCTTTCCGTGAGTTCGCAGTAGCTGCGTGAGCGCTGATCGTTGCGAAACAACGACATGCAGCGTGGCTGCAGTGTGGCGTCATTGCGGTTTTCGCGCGCGCTGCGCCATGCATTGATGTCGCTGACCACGTAAGACTCCGGATGTCGTGCTGCGCGATTCTTCGGAGTCATGTTGCTGACGCATTCCCTGTCTTAGACGTCGACAACGAAAACACTGTGCGGGACCGCTCTGGTTCCTGCGACGGTTCCACAGCCAGGGGTTGGCGCGAATCCGCAAAAGACTGGCGCAAGTTCAAAACGCTTCCGCGTTTGCTTGACCAGGTTCTGCGGCCTCGGGAACCGGACGATCGAAAATCAAAGGAGATGTAATGGTGTTCCGCTCGAGCGCCGCAATTTGCGGCGCCCTGGCTACGCTTGCCGTTTCTGTCAGCGTTGCTCGTAGTGAAACAGTTGGGGTTCATTCAAGTGCCGTCGTCGATGCCGCCTCGGGCAAGGGGATCGTCGGCGCAGCATCCACGTATAATCCATTCAAGCCCGGCAAGGAGGAAGGCGGTCCAAAGACAGCCTCGGGCGAGCGCTATGATCCCGAGGTCTGGACGGCTGCGATCAAGACGAGCCTTCGTCAGAAATTCGGTGGTGTCCAATTCGGTGCGAGACCGAAATTCGCGCTGGTCGAGGCCATCGGCAAGAAGGTCATCGTCAAGATCAATGACGTCGGGCCGCTCAGGCCCGGCCGCATCATCGATCTCAACGAACGGACCATGCGCCATTTCGATCCGAGCATGGAGCTCGGAGTCATTCCCGACGTGACGGTCACGCCGCTGGCCGGCGACGACTGGACTTGCGGGCCGGTTGGCTGAACGTTCGTTGATCTGGATCAACGAGGACATGCCGCGGGATGGCGCGATGCAATTGCGCCATCCCGTCCGCATCGCACCGGAGCCCCGTCATGTGGGTCCTGATGTACGTGTTTTCCTATTCGGTCAGTCCGGCCGCGACCAACGACCGGGCCGAATGGCGGCTGCTGCCGACCGTCGTGTTTCAGGAATTCTCGACCGAGGAGCGGTGCAAGGCGGCCAAGTCGACGCTCGAGGCGAGCTTGAGTCAGGCGGGAGCCAGGTTGAAGAGCGGCCTGGAAGATCTGAAGAGCCTGGGAAAGGCCGATCCAAGTCAGATCATCATCGCCTACAACGTGGAATGCCTGCCGAAATAGGCTGAACAACTTACCTGCTTGGCCCCGCGGCGAACGAGACCTGCCGTCGCCCGTAAATCTCCCAATGGACGTTTTGGCACAAACTGCACAGGTCCTTGACTCGATCATCGGTTAAGTTCGGGCATGGGCATTGAGTTGATCGTGCGTGTGGTGACCATTGCGGCCGGCGTTTTCACCGTCGTCGCCGTGTCCGCGCTCGTATTGCTCCATTGATCTATCTCAACTGGCGACCCCTGCGCGGGTATTTCCTGTCATCGGCAGGACATGCAAGCGGGGTGCAACGATGCGGCCGTGGGCTTTGCATTCGCTGGTTTGGGGCCTGACCGCCATCGGCCTGATAGCCATCGCCTCCATGATGCTCTGAGAATGATGCTCTGAGACGATGGGCCTGCGCGGCCCATTGCAGGCTGCAGCATGCCGATGGATGATGAGGCATGGCAGGTCAACATCCCATTCCCACCCTCATCGTCTTCGGCGGCCTTCCCGGCACCGGGAAGACCACGCTCTCGCGCGAACTGACGCGACGGATGGCCGCGACCTATATCCGCGTCGACGCGATCGAACAGACCCTGCGCGCGGCGGGCCGGGACGTCGGCCCGATGGGCTACGTCATCGCCAATGCACTGGCGGGAGAAAATCTGCGGCTCGGCCGCGTGGTTGTCGCGGACTGCGTCAATCCGGTGCAGGCCAGCCGTGACGGCTGGCGGCAAACGGCGATGCAGGCATCGGCGCGCATCGCCGAGATCGAAGTGATCTGCAGCGACGTGGCTCTGCACCGGCAGCGCGCGGAAGCACGCGCGTCCGACATCGCGGGCCTCAAACTGCCGAGCTGGCAGGACATCGTCGACCGGCACTATGAGTCATGGGATCGCGACCGTCTGGTGCTCGATACCGCCAATGATTCGATCGATCACCTGCTCGAACGTGCCGAGAACTATGTTCGCGACGGGATCGGGTGATCCGGCTTCACGCCCGCGCGACATTTTGTCAGCACGATCCCGTCATCATCCGTTCAAGATTCGCGGCTAGTGTTTCATTCGACGGTTGGTTCGCCGGATGTACGCGGACTGGATCGCAAGCCTCGGCCTTCGTGCCGGGGCTTTTCGTTTTTGGAGCACGAAAAAGCGCGGTCAGCCGCGCTTTCTTCGCGCTTCGTTGTAGCGGAGCGCGTCGACGATCACCTTGAACGCCGCCGAGTTCTGCCGCGAGGTCGGATAATAGATGTAGTAGCCGTCGAATTTCGGCGACCAGTCGTCGAGCACGATGACGAGCTCGCCGGACCGGACCTGCCGCGTCACCATGTCCTCGGGAAGGTAGGCGATGCCAAAGCCGTTCACGGCTGCCTCGATCATGGCGCGGGAGTCGTTGAAGGTCAGTTGCCCCTCGACCCGCACCCGGAGGTCGGGACCGTTTTTGGCGAACTCCCACACATAATGGCCACCGGCCGCCGCGCGCCGCTTGATGCAGACGTGATCGAGGAGATCCTGCGGATGCTTCGGCTTCGGATGCTGTTTCAGATAGGCAGGCGAGGCGACCGCGACCAGCCGCCAATCCGGGCCGACGCGCACGGCGATCATGTCCTTCTCGACGCTCTCGCCGAGGCGGATGCCGGCATCGAAACCGTCTTCGACGATGTTGCGAAAGGCCGTGTCGAGGCTGAACTCGACCTTGATGTCGGGATACTTTTTTAGCACCGGCGCCAGCTTCGGCCAGACCACCTTGTCCAGCGCGTGGTCCGAGAGCGTGATCCGGATGGTGCCGGACGGCGTGTCGCGCAGCGACATCAGCGCGGCGATATCGCGCTCGATCTCCTCGATGCGCGGTGCGACTGACTGCTGCAGTCGCTCGCCGGCCTCGGTCAGGCCGACGCTTCGGGTCGTGCGCGTGAGAAGCCGCAGGCCCATCTGCGATTCCAGCCGCTTGATCGTATGGCTGAGCGTCGACTGCACGACGCCCAGTTTGGCGGCGGCCTTCGTGAAGCTGCGCTCGCGGGCGACCGCCACGAAAGCCAGCAGATCGTTGAAATCCTGAGCTGCCATGGCCGTTACTATTCATGGCCTGCATCGATTAATGCAAGCAAATTATATCGGCTAATCGAACGCCGCACGGGGCTCTATGTGTTGCGATGAACGGCGCCGGGCTTGGGCGCTTACATACGGAACCCCTATGGACGTCACGACAGATCAGAAGACAGTGCAGCCGATGGCCGCATGGAGTGCGGTTTTCGCCGTGTCTCTTTGCGCCTCGACGCTCGTCGCAACCGAATGGATGCCGGTGAGCCTGCTCACGCCGATTGCGGACACTCTCCAGCTGACGGAAGGACAGGCCGGGCAAGCCATTTCCATCTCCGGCCTGTTTGCTATTCTCACCAGTCTTTTCATCTCGGCTTCGACGCGCGGGATCGATCGCCGATCGGTGCTGCTGGGGCTCACGAGTATCACGCTGGTTTCCGGCGTCGTCGTGGCCCTCGCGCCGAACTACCCTGTCTTCATGCTCGGGCGCGCCTTGGTCGGCATGGCCGTCGGCGGTTTCTGGTCGATGTCCGCCGCGACCATGATCCGCATCGTGCCCGCGAAGGACGTGCCGCGTGCACTCGCGGTTCTTAATGGAGGAAACGCGCTGGCGACGACGATTGCCGCGCCCATGGGGAGCTTCCTCGGGCAATATATCGGCTGGCGGGGTGCGTTCTTTTGCGTCGTGCCGATCGCGGCGCTGACCCTGCTTTGGCAATTCGTCACGCTACCGAAGATGCCGAGCCAGGAGCGCGCAGGCGCGGCGGCCGCCTTCAAGGTCCTGCGCCGACCGGAAGTGCCCTACGGGATGCTTGCAGCGGCGTTGTTCTTCCTCGGGCAGTTCTCGCTGTTCACCTATCTGCGGCCGTTCTTCGAAACGATCACGCGCATCGACGTCACGACCATTTCGGCGTTGCTGCTCGTGATGGGCGTGGCCGGTCTCGTCGGCACGTCGTTGATCGGGATGATCGTACGGCAACGTCTTTACACCTTGCTGGTGGTCATGCCGTTCGCAATGGCCGCGATGGCCGTCGCCCTCACGGTGTTTGGCAGTTCACTTGGCGCCACGACGGCGCTGATGTTCCTTTGGGGTTTCGTCGGCACTGCTGCACCGGTCGGCTGGTGGACCTGGCTCAGCAAGGCCTTACCGGATGACGCGGAAGCAGGCGGAGGCCTGATGGTCGCGGTGGTTCAGCTCGCGATCACGTTGGGCGCAGCAGGCGGCGGTGTGCTGTTCGACGGCAGCGGATATCGCGCCACGTTCCTGTTCAGTGCCGTCGTCCTCGTGCTCTCTTCGATCGTCATTCTGATCGGAGCGCTGCGCCGCAAGGTGAAAGCGGACTCGCAGTGCGCCGCCTGCGTGCCGGCGAGCGCCACTCCATAACGCAACTCATCAAGGAGGCAACAGATGCAGATTCGACAAGCAGGCTCCCAGGCGTCGATGCGGGCTCCGGCGGAGTATTTCACCGGCACGGTCCGTATCGATCCCCTGTTTCCGGCCACAGATCCGTCGCGTGTCGCCGGCAACCACGTCACGTTCGAGCCCGGCGCGCGCACGGCGTGGCATACGCACCCGTTCGGTCAAACCCTCATCGTCACGTCCGGCCGCGGCTGCGTGCAGCGTTGGGACGGCCCGATCGAGGATATCCGGCCAGGCGACGTGGTCTCGTTCGAGCCCGGCGAGAAGCACTGGCACGGGGCGTCACAACAGACGGCCATGAGCCATATCGCCATCCAGGAGGCGCTTAACGGCAGCCCGGTCGAATGGATGGAAAAGGTCAGCGACGAACAGTACGGCGCAGCTGCCGCCAACGGAGACCGATAATGAAAGCAACCGTCCTCCATGGGCCCGGCGATGTCCGCTATGAAACCGTCGACGATCCCAGGATCATTCACCCGACCGACGCCATCATCAAGCTGTCGGCCACCTGCATCTGCGGTTCCGACCTCTGGCCCTATCGCGGGCTACAGCCGAAGGAAGGCCCCGCTCATATGGGGCATGAATATTGCGGCGTTGTGATCGAGGTCGGCAGCGCCGTGCGGACCATCAGGCCCGGCCAGTTCGTCGTCGGCTCGTTTTGCCTTTCGGACAACACCTGCCCGCATTGCAAATTCGGTTTCCAGTCGTCGTGTGAGCAGCGGGAGTTCATGTCGGGCGCGCAGGCTCCCTACGCGCGCGTTGCGCTCGCCGATGGCACGCTGGTTGCGACCAGCGAGATGCCGGGACGCGATCTCGTCCCGCATCTGCTCGCGACCTCCGACGTGCTCGGGACCGGCTGGTACGCGGCAGACGCTGCGAACGTAAAGCAAGGCTCGGTGGTCGCGGTGGTCGGCGACGGTGCTGTCGGCCTCATGGGTGTGCTTGCAGCGAAAGAGATGGGCGCGGAGCGCATCATCGCCATGAGTCGCCACAAGACGCGGCAGGATCTGGCCCGGGAGTTCGGCGCCACCGATATCGTCGTCGAGCGTGGCGCCGAAGGCATCGCGCGCGTCAAGGAGCTGACCGGGGGCATCGGCGCCGACTCGGTGCTCGAATGCGTCGGTACGCAGGAAGCCATGTCACAGGCCATCGAGTGCACGCGTCCGGGTGGCACGATCGGCTATGTCGGCGTTCCCCATGGCGTGACCTTCGATGGCCAGGCGCTATTCTTCGGGCAGCGGCGCATGCTGGGCGGTCCCGCTCCGGTGCGGCGGTTCCTGCCCGATCTCATGGAGCGGGTGCTCAATGGACGAATTCAGCCGGGCAAGGTGTTCGATCTCACGCTGCCGATCGATCAGGTCGCCGAAGGCTACAAGGCCATGGACGAGCGCCGCGCGATCAAGACGATGCTGACGGTGTGACGGTGGGGCAGGGCGCCTGAGCGACGAGATTCAGCCCGGCGGAATTTCGTCGAGCGGCCAGATGGGACGGCGGACTTTTCGGTAGGACAGCTTGCTGTGATCGTTGGTGGCAAGGCCGCCGCTGTCGGCCAGGATCACCTCCTTGGCCATAGGCCCGAAGGCAGCCCGGAAGTGGTGCGCAGACTTGACTGCGACGATCCGGAATTGAGCCGGTTCTGCGCCGAGAATTCGGAACATTTCCTGATCGTAGGTCTGCAGCGTGTTGGTCGAGATCGCGATCGAGATGCCGTTGACCTCGAGCAAGGCCGCGGGCCCAAGCGTCATGGGCTGACCGGCATTCATCGGCCCCTCGCAGACGAAGGCGCCGTCCGACAGGCCGGTCACCCGCCCCGTGAGCGTGAGCGGAGGTCCGTAGCTGGCGGGATGCCGCTTGGCGCCGACAACGACATCCAGGCTGGCCCCAAGTCCAGCGGAATGGCAGCGCGCCGCGGCTTCGGGATCGCCGAGGACGCCGAACAGCACGCTTCGGATGTCAGCTTGCAGCAGCGCCTCCAGCAGGCGGACACCGTCGCCGTAGGCGCCCGAGCCCGGGTTGTCGCTGAAATCGCCGATCACGAGGGGGCGGGTATCCGCAACATCAGCCGCGGCTGCGGCGGCAAGCCTCATTGCGGTCGGCAAGTCCAGCGGTGTGACGGTGACCTCGGCGCGCCGGCGGATCATCTCGTCCTGGAGCGCGGTTGCGGCCTGCCGCGCGGCCGCTTCGGCGGCGTTGTGGGAGGCATCATAGGTGACCTGAACGCTGGGGCCGACCTCGGCAATATCAGCGCGGCTGAAGCCGGCGCAGACATCGACGGACAAAAGGCCGGGCGTTTGCGCCTGCATGTCCGCGGCGCGCACCAGCAGGTCGCTCATCACCCCGCCCTGGGTCCGCCCGTGATTGCATCCGTCGAGCAGCGGTCCCTGCAGGCGGAACACTTTCGGGCGGGTCGCGCCGTCCATCGCCGATTGCAGCAGTTCAGCGGCGCGAAACGCCGTCTCATATTGGTCGATGTGCGGGTAGGTGCGGTAGGGCAGCATGATGCTGGCCAGCCGGCCCATGCGTTCAGTGACGTTGGCATGCAGATCGAGCGTCACCGCAATCGGGATTTTTTCGCCGAGACGCTTGCGCAATCCTTCGAGCAGCGCCCCCTCGGCGTCGTCGTCGGTCTCGGTCACCATTGCGCCGTGCAATGCGAGGATGACGCCGTCGAACGGCCCCGTTTCGCAGGCATCAAAGACCAGGCGCTGCAATTCGGCCCAGCACTCGGCCGTCACCTTTCCGGATGGGGTGGCCGCGGCGGCGACCGGCTGCACCAGGGTCCAGCCGTAACGTCTGGCTGCGGCCAGATGCGCGGCGATCTCCATCCTGGTGTCGGCCAGCGCGGCGGCGATCTCGGCATCACGCAGAAACAGCCGCTTGCGATAATCCTCGAGCGTCGTCGGAACGATCGAGAAAGTGTTGGTCTCGTGGGCGACCTGTGCCGAGAGAACGCGCCGCGTCTGACTCATGGAATTTCCCTTTTTTGGTCTTGCTTCATCCAATCCGGCGAAAGCTCAGCCGCGTCGGCACGCATCGATCTCCTGCCTGCCGCGATGCATCCTCGCCACGCCCTGCGCCATATGCAATAGGCTAGTGCAATAGGCTTGCCGCTATCGGTCGTGGCTCTGCAGGCTCCCGATCAGCCGCCCAACCAGCTCGTCGATCTTGCCCAGCGCCGTTGGCGGATCGAGGAACTCGATATCGTCCACGTTCCAGTATTCGACGCGATGGGAAACGTCGGCAAAGCGACGCTCGATCATCGGCCGATGCTCGGCGTCCTTCAGCGCGACCACAAGCTTCGCCTCCGCGAAGTCGGCGACGGTGCAAAGCACCGGACCGCGCGCAGCGCCTCCCGGCGCGATGCCTTTGGCCTGCAAGGCGTTCAACGTGTAGGGCGACATCGGCCCCACGTTTTCAGGGAAGAGCTTGTCGGCGACGCCGCGCGAGAAGGCATGCCAACCCAGCCCTTCGCGCCCGGCCTGATGGTTGAACAGCTCTTCGGCGTAGCGGCTTCGATAGTAGTTGCCCGTGCAGAGAAACAGCACGCGATTGGTCTTGTTCATTCGAGCCGTGATTCCATCAACGATCTGCCCCATGCCAGCTGGCGGTCATGTGGTCCTGCAAGAACAAGCTAGCACGGATCCGCGCCGAGTGACACGTAGCTCTTTGAGCCCTCAACAGCGCAGCCTCGTAACGACCTGCGGCAGTGACGCCAGCAGCAGCACGACGCAGACGCAAAACAGCACAATGTCCTTGAACAGGAACTCGCCTGCCAGATTCCAGGCCATGGGGTCGGTCGAGATGCTCCATGTCACGACGCCAGGCGTGGTGAAAAAGAACGACCACGTGACGGCGAAAGTGACCACGCCCATCAATGATCCCAGCGCCGAGAGGATCGGGCTGAATGCACCGGCAGCCAGCAAGGCCGCAATCACGAGTTCGGTGACGCCGAGAAAGTAGGCTTCGCCTCGCAATCCGAAGATCGATAGCCACGAGACAAACGGGCTGTTGCTGATGAATTGCGCGATGCCTTGGGCCGACTGCGGCGTGAACTTCTGCATGCCGAACGACACGAAGATCACGACCATGACCCAGCGCAGGATCGCCAGCGGTCGATACGACCCAGCCCCGTCCTCTGCGATATGGAAGTTTGTTCTTGCTAGCTCTGTCATTTCACCGCCTTTGATGATGCATTCATTGCTGGCGGTACGGTCGCGCTCCCGGGCTCGTTACGTGCGCTGCGCGCGTTTCAGTTCACGATTGTGTGCGTGCAGCCCTGGCGAAAATTGTCGTGGAGCGCGGGAATAATTGATCTCGAAACGTAATAATGGCCGTTTGCCCCCGAACTCTCTCCTGGGCTCGAATTCAATACGGAGAACGACAATGCTTGGTGAGGTGATCGTGATCGGAGATCTCAAGCTGCGAGACGGCGCGTCGGGGGATGCGTACGATCGCCTCGGTGAGCGCATGTATGAGATCGTGAGCGGCCTTCCGGGATTTCAGTCCGTGAAATCATTCAAGGCGGATGACGGGGAGGAAATCACCGTGTTTCGCTTCGCCTCGGAACAGGCGCTCGAAGGCTGGCGGACCCATCCCGAACATATCGAAGCCATGAAGCGAGGTCATGCCGAATTCTACGCCAGTGGATTTTTGCAGATCTGCCGAGTCATCCGCGAAGTTGGCCCGTTCGAGCACGGGTGATGCGGCCGGGGCCGTGCCGGACGGTGTCTGCGGTAGGCGTGTTCAGTCGTCGCCTGAGGTTCGGGGGCACCCATGATGACATCATGCCGGTGTTTTGCCCGACGTGTCAAATTGATTTCGTAAAATCAGTAGTCGTGTGGCGTGGGGCTTGCCGCGCCTACTGTGCATCGGGTTGTTTTCGCGTTTTTGGTTTGAGCGGCCTGCCCGGAGCCGGCAGACGCCCGCGATCACCCGGCCTTGGCGATGCGGCTGTCCGAGCGCAGGTTCTGGAAGAATTTTTCCACCTCGCGCGACAGCGTGTCCGCCGTCGAGGTCAGGCTGCTCGCCGCCGTCAGCACCGAGGTCGCCGCCGTGTCGGTCTCGCCGATGGCGTCGCGCAGCGAGGTGATGTTGGCGACCAGCGTCTCGTTGCCCTGTGCTGCCGATTGCGCGTTGGAGGAGATCTCGCGCGTCGCCGCATCCTGCTGGCCGACGGCGCCGGCAATCGCCGATGTCACCTCGTTGATCTCGCGCACCGCGCCGCCGATCTCGCGGACGGCGTCGACCGCGTTGCGGGTGGAGGACTGGATCATCGCGACGTTCTCGCTGATGTCGGCGGTCGCTTTCGCGGTCTGACCGGCCAGTGCCTTCACTTCATGCGCAACGACGGCAAAGCCGCGGCCGGCATCGCCGGCGCGGGCGGCCTCGATGGTGGCGTTGAGCGCCAGCAGGTTGGTCTGCTCGGCGATCGTCTGGATGAGGGTCAGCACGCCGTCGATGCGCTGCGTGGCTGCGGCGAGGCTTTCGATCTCGGCGATCGATTTTTCGGTGCGCTGGCCGGTCTGCTCGACGGCGCTTGCGGACTGCCGCACCTGGCGGCCGATCTCTTCCACCGACGCCGACAGTTCCTCGGCTGCACCCGCCACCGCGGTGACGTTGTTCGAAGCCTGCTCGGTGGCGCTGGCCGCCGTGCCGGCGCGGCTGTTGGCATCCGCAGTGACGCGGGTGATGGTCTGCGCGGTCTCGCGCATGACGGAGGCGTTGTCGCTCAGCCCGCGCATGATCGCGCCGATCGCCTCGCGGAACGCGTCGACGGACTGCTCGATGTGGCGCGCGCGCTCTTCGCGTGCGGCGGAATCCCGCGAGACCTGCGAGGCGAGGTTGCGGTTGCGGCCCATCGCGTCCTGGAACACCTCGATGGCGCGGGCGAGCGCGCCGATCTCGTCGGCGCGGCCGGAGTGCGGCACCACGACGTTCTCGGCGCCGTCGGCAACCTGCTTGATGGTCGCGGTGATCGCGGCGAGCGGCCGCGCGATCGAGCGGGCGATGATGATGATGCCGATCACGACCAGCGCCAGCGCGACGCCGCCGAGGCAGGTCAGCACGAAGGACAGCGTGCGGTTGGTCTCGGTCTCGCGTGCGATCTGCCTGGCGCGCTCGGCATAGACCTTGGAGAGCGCCTCGAGATCCTTGTTCAGCGCGGAGCGCACGGCGCGGTTGGCGTCGTTGTCGCCCCATTCGCGGCCCGCGGCCGCATTGATCTCGACGCCGCGGCGCACGAGCTCCTTGCGGAAGTCGACGAACTGCTCGATGCGCTTCTTGAAAGTGGCGAACTGCTCGGAATCGTCAGCCTTGACGATGGTCTCCCAGCCTTTCACCACATTGAGGATCTGCTCGTTGAACTTGAGCAGGCCCTCGCCGTATTTCTTCACCACCGCCGGCTCGCTCGACATGTAGACGCCGCGCGACTCCATCACGACCGCATAGACCAGCGAGTTGACGCGCTCGACGTTCAGCGCCGCCGCATTGGCCGTCTCGATCGCGCTGGTCAGCTCGGCGCTGCGGCGGCTGTTGTAGTCGGACAGCATCGCGATCGCCGCGGTGAGCAGGGCGAACAACGCGAAGATCGCGTAGAGCTTGGTCGCCAGCGAGAAGCGGCCGGCCAGGCCGGCGGCATTCCCAGATCGGTCTGATGTCATGGTGCAGGGGCCCGAATGGCCGGGAGTGGCCGGACGCGCGATCGTCAAAAATGATGCAAAACTATGCAGAATGAAGATGGACGCGGCGTTAACGCGGCCCTGGGCCCCCTTCGCCCTTGGTCGAAGGAAAGGTAAGATATTTCAGCGTCTTGATCCGGGGGTATAATCTTCGGATCGCCTTGGAGTCGGTCACTGGCCGATGAACCTGCGGAGCTGCCTTTGGTCTACCGCCATACGATCGACGCCACGACCTACACCTTCCCCGACCTGCGCGACCTCCTCGCCAAGGCGACGCCGCCGCGCTCCGGCGACCGGCTGGCCGGCATTGCCGCTGGGACCGCCGAGCAGATGATCGCCGCGCGGATGGCGCTGGCGGACGTTCCCTTAAGTCAATTCCTCAACGAGGCCGTGATCCCCTACGAGGCCGACGAGGTCACCCGCCTCGTCATCGACAGCCATGACGCCAAGGCGTTTGCCCCCGTGGCCTCGCTGACGGTCGGAGCTTTCCGCGACTGGCTGCTGTCGGACGCCGCCACGTCGGAGGTCCTGCGCAAGCTCGCGCCCGGCATCACGCCGGAGATGGCGGCCGCGGTGTCGAAGCTGATGCGCAACCAGGACATGATCCTGGCGGCGCGGAAATGCGAGGTCGTCACTGCCTTCCGCAACACCATCGGCCTGAAGGGCCGGATGAGCACGCGGCTGCAGCCCAACCATCCCTTCGACGATGCCAGGGGCATCACCGCCTCGATCCTCGACGGGCTGCTGCTCGGGGCCGGCGATGCCTGCATCGGCATCAATCCGGCGAGCGACGATCCGGCCGTCATCGCGCAATTGTTGCGGCTCCTGGACGAGGTCATCGCTCGGTTGAAGATCCCGACGCAGGGCTGTGTGCTCACTCATGTCACCACGACGCTTTCGCTGATCGGGCAGGGCGTGCCGGTCGACCTCGTCTTCCAGTCGGTCGCCGGCACCGAGGCCGCCAACCGCAGCTTCGGCATCGACCTCGCATTGCTGAAGGAGGCGCACGAGGCCGGGCTGTCGCAAAAGCGCGGCACAGTCGGCGAGAACGTGATGTATTTCGAGACCGGGCAGGGCTCGGCGCTGTCGGCCAATGCCCACCACGGCGTCGACCAGCAGACCTGCGAGGCGCGCGCCTATGCGGTCGCCCGTGCCTATGCGCCGTTGCTGGTCAACAGCGTGGTCGGCTTCATCGGCCCGGAATATCTCTATGACGGCAAGGAGATCATCCGGGCGGGACTGGAGGATCATTTCTGCGGCAAGCTGCTCGGCCTGCCGCTCGGCATCGACATCTGCTACACCAACCATGCCGAGGCGGACCAGGACGACATGGACAACCTCCTGACGCTGCTCGCGGCTGCCGGCGTCACTTTCATCATGGGGGTGCCCGGCGCCGACGACGTCATGCTGAACTACCAGTCCACCTCCTTCCACGATGCGCTCTATGTCCGCGACGTCTTCGGCGCGGCCCGGGCGCCCGAGTTCGACGACTGGCTGGTCCGGACCGGGATTGCGGGTCCCGACTTCCGGCTTGCCCGCGACGCAGGCCTGTTGCCCGATTTCGCCTCCCGGTTGATCGCATGACCAAAAATCCCGCGAAAAACTTCCATCTGCCGGCGTGAACCGGGGAAACCATTGGCGCGTCTCACGAATTAGTTCGGTGCCACAATATTGAGGAATTCCGGTTGCAGCGTTACGCTATGTTTCTGGAGACCTCGTCAGTACCGTTCGTGGAACGTGGTTGGGGGAAGTTCGATGCGCGCTGAAAGCAACGGAACGAGCCGGCATATTCTCTGCGTCTTCCCGCGTTACACTTCATCTTTCGGCACCTTCGAGCATTCCTATCCGCTGACCGACGGCGTCCGAGCCTTCATGCCGCCGCAGGGCCTGCTGCTGCTCGCGGCCTATCTGCCGAAGGAGTGGCAGGTCAAATTCGTCGACGAAAATCTTCGCCGTGCGACGAAGGAAGAGTTCGAATGGGCGGAAGCCGTCTTCGTCAGCGGCATGCACATCCAGCGCCAGCAGATGAACGACATCTGCCGCCGCGCCCATGAGTTCGACCTGCCGGTCGCGCTCGGCGGTCCGTCGGTCAGCGCCTGCCCGGACTATTACCCGTCGTTCGACTATCTCCATGTCGGCGAGCTCGGCGACGCCACCAATCAGCTGTTCGAGATTTTGGCGCGCGATACATCGCGCCCCGAGAGCCAAGTCGTGCTGACGACCAAGGACCGCGTGCCGATGACGGAGTTTCCGATCCCGGCCTACGAGCTCGCCGACGTGAAACGCTATTTCCTCGGCAGCATCCAGTATTCCAGCGGCTGTCCGTATGAGTGCGAGTTCTGCGACATCCCCGGCCTCTACGGGCGCAACCCGCGCATCAAGTCTCCGGAACAGATCATCGCCGAGCTCGATCGTCTGCGCGAATGCGGCATGACCGACACCGTCTATTTCGTCGACGACAATTTCATCGGCAACCGCAAGGCGGCGTCGGATTTGCTGCCGCATCTGATCGAATGGCAGAAGAAAACCGGCTATGTGGTGCGGCTTGCCTGCGAGGCGACGCTCAACATCGCCAAGCGTCCCGAGATCCTCAAGAAGATGCGTGAGGCCTATTTCATCACCATTTTCTGCGGCATCGAGACGCCGGACCCGGACGCGCTGAAGGCGATGCACAAGGACCACAACATGATGGTCCCGATCCTGGAAGGCGTGCGCACCATCAACTCCTACGGCATGGAGGTGGTGTCCGGCATCATCATGGGGCTCGATACCGACAAGCCGAACACGTCGGAGGCTCTGCTCGCCTTCGTCGAGGAGTCCCGGATTCCGCTGCTCACGATCAACCTGCTTCAGGCGCTGCCGAAGACGCCGCTGTGGGACCGATTGGAAAAGGAAGGGCGCCTGGTCGATGACGAGGGGCGCGATTCCAACGTCAACTTCCTGCTGCCTTATGACGAGGTCGTCGCATCCTGGAAGCACGCCATGAGCGTCGCTTACGAGCCCGAGAAGGTCTATGCGCGCTTCCAGTATCAATGCGACGAGGTTTATCCCCATCGCCTCAAGATGCCGGTGCCGGACGAGATGAAGACCTGGCCGAACGTCAGGCGCGGGCTCGTCATGCTGCGCAATATCTTCTGGAAGGTCGGCGTGCTCGGCGACTACAGGCGGGTGTTCTGGAAATTCGCGCTGGGGCGGATCCGCCGCGGTGACATCGAAGGCCTGATCGGCTGCACCTTGATCGCGCATCACCTCATCACCTTTGCGCGGGCGGCATCGAGCGGCAAGCAGAACGCGTCGAACTATTCGATCCGACTGCGCGAAGCGTCCGTTCCCGCCGAATGAGCGACAAGCCCGTCCCGGCGCGCCCGACCGTCGACCTGCGATCGTTCACGCCCGCGCGCGTCGCGCTCGGGCGCAGTGGCGCGAGCCTGCCGACCAAACCGCTGCTCGATTTCACGTTGGCCCATGCCCGTGCCCGCGATGCCGTGCACGCCGCCTTCGACGCGCCGGGTCTGGTTGCCGGGGTGAGGGCGCTCGGCCTTGGCGCCACCGAGGTCACGAGCCGGGCCGCCGATCGCGGGGATTACCTGCGCCGGCCGGATCTCGGACGGCAGCTCGATGCCGGCTCCGCCGCAGCGCTGGCCGATGGCGCCATCGCACCGTGCCAGCTTGCAATCGTCATCGGCGACGGACTGTCTGCGGCGGCGGTCCAGGCCCATGCAGTCGCGCTGCTGCAAAGCCTGCTGCCGCTGCTCGGCGAAGGCGACGATGTCGCGATCGGCCATGTCGTCGTCGCCTCAGGCGCGCGGGTTGCGCTCGGCGACGAGATCGGGGCCATTCTCGGGGCGCGCATGGTTTTGATGCTGATCGGCGAGCGGCCTGGCCTGTCCGCGCCCGACAGCCTTGGTGCGTATCTGACCTTCGCGCCGAAGCCCGGACTGACCGATGCGGAGCGCAACTGCGTGTCGAACATCCACAAGGCTGGGTTGAGCCATCATGAGGCCGCGCTCAAGATCGCCTGGCTGGTCCGCGAGGGACTGGCGCGGGAGGTCACGGGCGTGGCGCTCAAGGACGAGAGCGCCGACCGCGCGCCGCGTCGAATCGGCACGGCTTTGCCCGAATGACGGGCAATTCGGCAAAATCGCCGCATCTTGATCGATTTGGAGACCCTTGGCGTGCTTGCGAGTCGGGCTCATCACCTGCTAAACCGCTGCCGGCGATTTTCCGCGCATTTTCAACGGGCAAGCCTCCCATTGGTATGGCGTTTTCAAGCCGTTCGCGGGGCGCAATAAGCTCACTGACCGAACCGATTTAGGAACTGGACAAGGCATGCTCGAAAAGCACCGCGAGAATGAGGTTCATGTCGACAAGGTCGAGCAGGGGCCTACGTCCTCCATCGCCTTCGGGCTGGAGCGCATCGGGCTGATCGCAGTCCGCGCGCCGATCGTCTCCTGCATCATCCTGCTCGCGCTGATCGTTGCCGCGGTGTTCGGCATCTATCGGATCAAGATCGACGATTCGCTGTCGCAGCTGTTCCGCTCCAACACACCGGAATTCCGCCAGTATGAAGCGGTGACCAAGAAGTTCCCGGCAGAGGAATTCGACGTCCTCGTCGTGGTCGAAGGCCAGAAACTCCTGGCACGGAAGAACCTCGAGAAGCTGCGCGACTTCGTCACCGACATGCAGCTGGTCGAAGGCACCCGCGGCCTGGTCTCGCTGTTCTCGGCGCGCCAGGCGCCGGCGCCGGGCAAGTTGCCGGCCGCGTTGTTCCCGGCCGAGCTGCCCGAAGGCGCGGCCTATGACCAGTTCATCGAGACCGTCAAAAACAACGAGATCATCCGCGGCAAGCTCTTGTCCGAGGACGGTACGCTCGCGCTGATCGTGCTGTCGCTCGATCCGGCAGTGGTCGCCTCCAACAAGCTCACCAAGACCGTTGGCGACATCCGCGCATTGATGAAGGAGGATCTCGGCGACACCGGGCTCAGCGTGCAGCTCTCCGGCGTGCCGGTGATGCAGCTCGAGATCCGCAACGCGGTCGAGCGCGACGGCCTCACCTACAACATCCTCGGCATTCTCGCCGGCTGCGTCATCGCCATCATCTTCTTCCGCAAGATCTCGTTCATGGTGGTGGCGGCGTTCCCCCCGATGATCGCGATCCTGATTGCACTCGGTGCGCTCGGCTGGGCGAATTTCAATCTCAACATGTTCCTGAACGTGATGACGCCGCTCATCATGGTGATCTCGTTCTCGGACTCGATGCAGCTTACCTTTGCCGCGCGTGACCGGCTGATCGCGGGCCAGGACAAGTTCACCGCGTTCAAGAATGCGGTGCTGGTGGTGGGCCCGGCCTGCGTGCTGACGCATGGCACCGCCGGCATTTCCTTCATCGCGCTCCAGTTCTCCGATTCCGACCTGATCCGCAAATTCGGTGAAGCAGGTCTCGCCGCGACCATCATCGCGCTGGTCACGGTGCTGTCGCTGGTGCCGGTGTTCGGCGTGCTGTTCGTACGCAACGAGAAGCTCTTTGCGGTCAAGTTCCAGAGCGCGGATGCCGGCGTGCAGGCGCTGCGCAATTTCTGCTACTGGATCGCGGTGCGCATGGTCGGCCGGCCCGGCCTGTTCAGCCTGATCGCACTGCTGTTCGTCGCCGGCCTCGGCGTCGTCTACGCCAATCTTCAGCCGCGCTACCGGCTCGCCGACCAGGTGCCCGACAAGCGCCAGGCGGTCGCCGCCAGCAACCGGCTCGACGCCAAGCTGACCGGCGCCAATCCGGTGAACGTCCTGATCCAGCTTCCCAAGGGCGAAACGCTCTACTCGCCGGAAACGCTGCAAACCATCGCCGACGTGCATGCGACCGTGGAGAAGGCGGCCGGCGTGGGCAATGTCTGGTCGCTGGAGACGCTGCGCCGCTGGCTGGCGGAAAAGGCCGGCAGCGACGATGTCGCAACCCTCAAGGAATATGTGAACGTCATTCCCGAGCATCTGGTGCGACGCTTCATCGATGCCGAGCAGGATGCGGTGGTCGTGGCTGGCCGCGTGCCGGACAAGGACTCCAGCCAGCTCCTGCCGATCGTCGACAAGCTCGACTCCGAGCTCGACGCCGTCCGCAAGAAGCATCCCGGCTACGAGGTTGCCGTCACCGGTCTCGCCGCCATCGCGGCACGCAATTCGGCCGGCATGATCGAGAAGCTGAACCGCGGTCTCACCGTCGAATTCGCGCTGGTCGCGATCTTCATCGGCCTCGCCTTCCGTTCCTGGGTGGTGATGTTTGCCTGCATCCTGCCAGGCATTTTCCCGGTGGTGATGTCGGGAACGGTGCTGTGGGCGATGGGCGAGGGGTTGCAATTCGCCAGCGTCGTTGCGCTCACCGTCTCGTTCGGCCTGGGCTTGAGCGCCACCATCCACTTCCTCAATCGCCTGCGATTGGAGAGCAAGCCGGGCGTCGGTTCGGCGCTGGCGGTCGAACGTGCGACGGTTCTGGTCGGCCCGGCGCTGATCCTGACCACGGTGGTCCTGGCCAGTGGCCTCGTCGTCACCGTGTTCTCGGACCTGCCGTCGCTTCGGCTGTTCGGCTGGCTCAGCGCCTTCTCGATGGTGGCGGCGCTGGTGGCCGACCTCTTCATCCTGCGGCCGACCGCGATGTGGCTGATCAACCTGCACGCCAAGCTTCAGGGCCCCGACAAGCCGGCGATCTGAGCGGGGCGGCAGACGCCGCCTCACGCTCACGCGTCGATGCGAACGATCCCGTACGGGTTGAACTTGAAATCGTCCTGGGCGTAATCCTGTTCTCGTGAGAGCGTGAGCTTGCGATCGCCCAGCGTCGCGTCGATGCCACGTTCGGCCATCGCGTCGGCGATCTCGTCCATGAGCTTCACCGCGTCACGATCGCTGCCGCGCGCTTTCGGCACATAGATCTCCGGCAGCCCGACGAGATGGAATCCAACGCTTTCGTTGTAGGCCGCGCCACCGAGCGGGCGCTTGGCGAAGGCGAGGCGACAGGTCCGCCCCATCGCGGCCGTGAGGGCGAGGCCCTGGTTCGTCTTCGCCGCCGCCTTGCACTCGCCGGCCAACTGCATCCACCGCTTGATCCCGTGGGCGACGCCCGCGCTCTCCCCCTTCACGGCGGTGGCTCCAGCCTCGATCAGCTCTTCGACGATACGCAAGGCCGCGGCCGAATAGGCGACCGCCTTCTGCTGCTCCATCGGCGGGCTCAGCACGTAGAGCACGGATTTGTGGCTGGCGACGGCGGCCTCGTCGGCGGCGGACCACGCATTGGGAAAGACGCGGTCCCAGCAGACCCCGAACGATCGCGGCATATGCGGATCGGGCTGCGCTTGTGAATAGCTGCGGTCGATCTCGAAACCGAAATCGGTGATCGTCTTTGCGACCGCTTTCGGCGGATGCAGCAGGCTTTCATCCTTGCCGAGGAAACAAAGCACGTGACGCGGTTTCACTGACGAAGCCGACATATCCGCTCCTCCCTGGGGTGGCGGTTGATCGTTGGCCCGGGCACGGTGAGTTGCGAGGAGCCCAACTCCCCAACCAAGTCCCCAAAGCAGCTGTCTGCGAAATCGGTCCATGTCAGTAAAAAGCCCCCGGCTCGCGAAAACCGGGGGCGTGTTCTCTTGGAAGCGGGAAGGGCGATCAGCCCTTCGTCATCGTGATATTGACGCCGCGGATCTCACCCTTCGACGAGATCTGCACGGTCTGCTTGGAGCCGTTGGTGCGCAGCGACAGATTGGCGGCGAAACCATTGGCCTCGACGAACACGTCGATCTGACCGCCGCCCGCGGTGCCCTGCAAATTGCCAAAGATGTTGCGGTTGGACTCGCTCCAGTTGCCGGAGATCCGCTCGCCCTGGCTCGTCACGTCGCTGGTGAGGTCGAACTTGTAGCTGTCGGACGCGCAGTGCAGCGCCTGCTTGAGGTTGAGGCCCGTGCCGGCAACCTTGTAATCCGCCTTGCATCGGATGCGCTCGGTCGAGCCGTCCGACAGATTCACGGTGCCGGTCCCGGTCCACGCCCCGTCGAAGCCGGCGAACGGCCCGGACGACTGAGCGTGGCTTGCCGCAACTGAGAAGAGCAGCGCCGCACCAATGCCGGCCGCCTTGATCGCCAGTTCAGATCGCCCAAAGAATTTCATCATCAATATCCCGTTTTGGAACCACGTCCGTTCATGACAGGACGTCTCGCCACATCGAAAGTTTAGTGTTGTGAGCCCGTGTCAGGTTCAAGAGCCTGCGCGGGTTCAAAGTCTAGCCGCCCACAATGTTGGGCTCGCGGAGCGGTCTTGCCACGAGCTGTCCCCGGATTTCCTCTGTTTCCATGTATTTCCGGCCGAAATGGCCGCTCGGACAGATGCAGCTCTGCAACAGGTATGCAGTAAAACGCCGCTTGCCCGAATTATGACGTAGTATCAAACCCTTACATCTGCCAATGAAGACCCAGGGAAGACCTGATTTGGTAGGCGCGGCGCCAATTTGGCCGCATTTACCAGCGCTTGTGCCTTCTCCGGTGCCGCTCTTTCCGCGGCAACTTGCCATCAGAACAATCCGTTCCCGTCGTCCGCCCTGTGCTGTCCGGGATTGGTGAGATTCTGCCGTCAGAATGAAGGAATACAATGCGTAAGCTTCTCGTCGCCCTCACCGTGCTGTCGGCCACCCTGTCCACGGCTGCGTTCGCCCAGCAGGGGCGTGGCACGGACGCCGAGCAGAAGGCCTGCACGCGCGACGTGCAGAAGTTCTGCCGTCCGGTCATCGACCAGGGCGATTTCACCATCCTGGCCTGCCTCAAGGAGAACCGGGCCAAGATCTCGCAGGCCTGCGACCAGGTCCTGAAGAACCACAACCAGTAAGCTCGGCCACTGGCCCACAAAGGCGGCCGTGGGGCCGCCTTTTTCAGGCCGGATCCGCAGGGCTGCCATCGAGAGACAGGATTGGTTTTGCGGCCGTATTCCCCTATATGGGGGCCGCGGCGGCGTCGCTGGCATGAGCCCGCGCGAGCGCAAAAGCCCTTCCTGTCCAAACGATTGTTGATCAGCCCTCGATGACCTCTGCGAGCGAATTGCGATCCGGCAAGGGTGACCGCGACGAGAATTTTCCCGTCGCGTCCTGGATCATTCATCCGCGTCATCGCGCGCTGATTCTGGCGTATTACAATTTCGTCCGCACGGCCGACGACATCGCCGACCACGCAACCCTGTCGGCGGACGAAAAGCTTCGCTATCTCGACCTGCTCGAGGCGGAACTGCTCGGCAAGGGCGACGCCCAGGCTGAAGCCGTCGCGCTGCGGCGTGCGCTCGCCGAACGTGGCATGGCGCCCCGCCACGCGCTCGACGTGCTCATCGCGTTCCGCATGGACGTGACAAAACTGCGCTACGAGAACTGGGACGAGGTCATCCACTATTGCCGCTATTCGGCGATGCCGGTCGGCCGATTCATGCTCGACGTCCATGGCGAGAGCACCTCGACCTGGGCCGCGTCGGATGCGCTCTGCGCGGGCCTTCAGATCAACAACCACCTCCAGGATTGCGGCAAGGATTTCCGCGAGCTCAATCGCGTCTATCTGCCGCGCGATGCCCTGGCCGCAAGCGGCGCCTCGGTCGAGCAGCTCGGACTTGCGCAGTCGCCGCCGGCGATGCTGGCCTGCCTCCAGGGGCTCGCCGTGCGCAACGAAGCGCTGCTGGGCGAGGGCAGGTCGTTAGCTGCGGAGATCCGGGATGTCCGCCTCGGCGTCGACGTCGCGGTGATCCAGGCCTATGCCGACCGTATCGTGCGCCTGCTCAAGGTGCGCGATCCCCTGCGCGAGCGCGTGCATCTGAACAAGTTTGAACTGCTCACCTTCAGCCTCGCCGGCATGATCGGCGAAGTCGGCCGCCGTGCGATCGGCCGCAAGGCCATCTCTAGTCCGGGGACTGCCCATGACGCTTGAGGCGACCGCGCCCAGCGCCAATTATGGCTCGTCCGCATCGAACAGCTCCTTCTACGCTGCGATGCGTATACTGCCGCGCGACCAGCGCGAGGCGATGTTCCAGATCTACAGCTTCTGCCGCCAGGTCGACGACATCGCCGATTCCGACGGCCCGCGCGACGAGCGGCTCGCCGCGCTCCAGGAATGGCGCAACGACATCGACGCGCTCTACCAGGGCAATCCGCCGCCGCGGCTGAAGGACTACGTCACCTCGGTGAAGACCTTCGGGCTGAAGCGCGAGGATTTTCTCGCCATCGTCGACGGCATGGAGATGGACGTGCCGCAGGACATCCGCGCACCTGACATGGCGACGCTGGATCTCTATTGCGATCGTGTTGCCAGCGCCGTCGGACGGTTGTCGGTGCGGGTGTTCGGCCTGCCGGAAGAGGACGGCATCCAGCTCGCTTATCACCTGGGGCGCGCGCTGCAGCTCACCAACATCCTGCGCGACATCGACGAAGATGCCACGCTCGGCCGGCTCTATCTGCCGCGCGAGGCGCTGCTGCATGCCGGCATCACCTCCAACGATCCGAACCGCGTGATCGCCGAGCGCGGGCTGCCGAAAGTCTGCCTGCCGCTGACGCAGCGCGCGAAGGCACATTTCGAGAAGTCGGACGAGATCATGAATCGCAACAGGCGCCGCGCGGTGCGCGCGCCGCGGATCATGTCGAAGTACTATCACGCCATCCTGGACCTCCTGATCGCGCGCGGCTTCAACGCGCCGCGCGAGCCGGTGCGTGTGTCGAAGGTCACACGCTTCGCGATCCTGTTCCGCTACGCTTTCATCTGATGCAAAACACAGCTCACATCATCGGCGCTGGAATTTCCGGCCTCTCCGCCGCTGTGCGGCTCGCCAATGCCGGCTTCAAGATCGCCGTGCACGAGGCGACGCACCAGGCCGGCGGCCGCTGCCGCTCCTACTTCGACGGCGCCACCAATCTCACCATCGACAACGGCAACCATCTGCTGCTGTCGGGCAACAGCCATGCGCGGGCCTATGCGCGATCGATCGGCACCGAGGCGGGGCTGGTCGGTCCTGAAAGCGCGCAGTTTCCGTTCGTCGACATCAAGACCGGGCAGCGCTGGCAGATCGATCTTGGTTCGGGCCGGCTACCGACCTGGGTGCTCGACGAGAGCCGCCGCGTGCCCGATACCGGGCTCACCGATTATCTCAAGCTGGCTCCGCTGATCTGGGCGTCGGAACAGACGCTGGTCGGCAAGTCCATTCCTACCGAGGGCACGCTCTATCATCGCCTGGTGCAGCCGCTGCTGCTCGCCGCACTCAATGTCGATCCGCCCGAAGGTTCGGCCGGGCTGGCCGGTGCCATCGTGCGCGAGACGCTGCTTGCGGGCGGGCAGGCCTGCCGTCCGCTGATCGCGCGCGACGGCCTCAGCGCCGTGCTGATCGAGCCTGCCGTGAAATTCTTGGACGAGCGCGGCCACACCGTTCAGCTCGGCCATGAGCTGCGGTCCTTCATCACCAGCGACGGCAAGGTCAGCGCGCTGAATTTCGGCGGCGAGGATGTGGTCCAGCTTGCTGCGGGCGACGTGATCGTGATGGCGGTGCCGCCACGCGCGGCGACGAGCCTGCTGCCGGGCCTGACGGCGCCGACCGAATTCCGCGCCATTGTGAATGCGCATTTCCGCTTCGAGCCACCGCCGGGCGCGGCGCCGATCCTGGGCGTCATCGGCGGCGTCGTCGAATGGCTGTTTGCGTTCCCGAACCGGCTCTCCGTCACCATCAGCAACGGCGACCGTCTCGTCGACATGCCGCGCGAGGAGCTCGCGCAGACGATCTGGAACGACGTCTGCGCGGCCGGCGGTGTCTCCGGCGAATTGCCGCCGTGGCAGATCGTGCGCGAGCGCCGTGCCACATTTGCGGCAACGCCGGCGCAGAATGCCCTGCGTCCGGGGCCGGTCACCGCGCTGAAAAACCTGTTCCTTGCCGGCGACTGGACTGCTACGGGATTGCCGGCAACGATCGAGGGATCGGTCCGGTCCGGTGATCGCGCCGCCGATCTGGTTTTGGCCGCAAAGCGGCCCTGACGGGCAATGTCCCCGTCACTTTCAATCGACACTCGGAGCAATCGAGCGACATGGATTCCGTGACCGCGACCAACCGCGAAGCTTTGGAATCGAGCATTGCGTCGGCCACGCAAGGCGTGCTCGGCCTTCAGCAATCCGACGGCCATTGGGTCTTCGAGCTCGAGGCCGACTGCACGATCCCGGCCGAATACGTCCTGCTGCGCCATTACCTCGCGGAGCCGGTCGACACCGCGCTCGAGGCCAAGATCGGCAACTATCTCCGTCGCATCCAGGGCGCCCATGGCGGCTGGCCGCTGGTGCATGACGGCGAGTTCGACATGAGCGCCAGCGTGAAGGCTTACTTCGCGCTGAAGATGATCGGCGATTCCGTGGACGCGCCACACATGGTGCGCGCGCGCGAGGCGATCCATTCCCGCGGTGGCGCCATCAACAGCAACGTCTTCACGCGCTTTCTGCTTGCGACGTTCGGCGTGGTGACATGGCGCGCGGTGCCGGTGTTGCCGATCGAGATCGTGCTGCTGCCATTCTGGTCGCCATTCCACCTCAACAAGATCTCCTACTGGGCGCGCACCACCATGGTGCCGCTGATGGTCATCGCCGCGCTCAAGCCGCTGGCGCGGAATCCGAAGGGCGTCGGCATCGACGAATTGTTCCTGCAGGATCCGCGCTCGATCGGCATGACCGCCAAGGCGCCGCATCAGAGCATGGCCTGGTTCCTGCTGTTTCGTTCGCTCGATGCGATCCTGCGCGTCATCGAGCCGATGTTTCCGAAGAGCCTGCGCAAGCGCGCGATCGATGCCGCGCTCGCGTTCACCGAAGAGCGGCTCAATGGCGAGGACGGCATGGGCGCGATCTATCCGCCCATGGCCAACATCGTCATGATGTATGACGCGCTCGGCAAGGACGAGAACTTCCCGCCGCGCGCGATCACCCGGCGCGGCATCGACAAGCTGCTCGTGATCAAGGGCGACGAGGCCTACTGTCAGCCCTGCGTCTCGCCGGTGTGGGACACGACGCTCACCGCACATGCACTGCTCGAGGCCGGCGGCGACAAGGCGGTGCCTGCGGCGAAGCAGGGTCTCGACTGGCTGATCCCGAGGCAGGAACTCGAGGTGAAGGGCGACTGGGCGGTGAAGCGGCCCGACGTGCGTCCGGGCGGCTGGGCGTTCCAGTACAACAATGCCCATTACCCCGATCTCGACGACACCGCCGTCGTGGTGATGTCGATGGACCGCATGCGCCGCGAGCACGGAGCGACCGGCTATGACGCCGCGATCGACCGCGGCCGGGAGTGGATCGAGGGCATGCAGAGCGACGATGGCGGCTGGGCCGCCTTCGACGTCAACAACCTCGAATATTACCTGAACAACATCCCGTTCTCGGACCATGGCGCGCTGCTCGATCCGCCGACCGAGGACGTCACGGCGCGCTGCATCTCGATGCTGGCCCAGCTTGGCGAGACCGAGAAGACCAGCAAGCACGTCGCCGATGGTGTCGCCTATCTGCGCAAGACCCAGCACCCGGAAGGCTCCTGGTATGGCCGCTGGGGCATGAACTTCATCTATGGAACCTGGTCGGTGCTCTGCGCCCTCAACATGGCTGGAGTTCCCCGCACCGATCCCATGATGCGCAAGGCGTCCGACTGGCTGGCCTCGATCCAGAACCAGGACGGCGGCTGGGGCGAGGACGCCGTCAGCTACCGGCTGGACTACAAGGGCTGGGAACCCGCCCCGTCGACCGCCTCGCAAACGGCATGGGCCTTGCTTGCCCTGATGGCTGCTGGCGAGGTTGATCACCCGGCCGTCGCCCGCGGGGTGGAGTACCTGATTGCAACACAGAACGAAAAAGGACTGTGGGACGAGCAGCGGTACACCGCCACAGGCTTTCCCCGCGTGTTCTATCTGCGGTATCATGGTTACCCGAAGTTCTTCCCACTATGGGCGCTGGCGCGGTATCGGAACTTGCGGAACACCAACAGCAGGGTGGTAGGGGTCGGGATGTGACTTTGGGGACGGGGGACTATATTACCGCGGGTAATGCCATTGATCCGCGGCCGATTCTGATCGTGACCGGATTGGTTCAGGAGGCCCGCATTGCTGCCGGGCCCGGAATGGCGGTTATTTGCTCGTCGAGCAGCCCGACCCAGTTGCGTGCGCTGCTGACGGTGGTGGATCCCCAGACGATTCGTGGCGTGATCTCGTTCGGTGTCGCCGGTGGGCTCGACCCGACGCTGCGTTCCGGTGACGTCGTGGTGGCGACCGAGGTGCTCTCGGGCGACGCCCGCTGGGGCGCCGGCCTGTCGCTCAGCGACGACCTCATCGACAAGCTGACCTCCGGCCGCCGCCGGGTCGTACGCGGTTCCCTGGCCGGTGCCGAGGAAGTGGTCACCGGGAGCTCCTGCAAGGCCGCGCTGCATTCGGAAACCGGCGCCTCCGCCGTCGACATGGAAAGCCACATCGCGGCCGCCTATGCCGCCGAAGCCGGTCTGCCGTTCGCCGCGGTCCGCGTCATCAGCGACCCCGCCCACCGCGCGCTCCCGGCGCTCGCCCGCGCCGCCATCAAGCCGAACGGCCAGATCGACCTCGCCGCGGTCCTGCGCGGCATCGTGCGCAACCCGGCGACGCTCCACGCCCTGGTCTCGACCGGCATCGACTTCAACCGCGCGCTGCGCTCGCTTCGTGGCTGCCGCGACTTCCTGATCGGCACCGAGCTGGTGGAGAGCGAGGCCGCGGTTTCCGAAGCGGCCTGAGCGGCTTCATCGAGCTGACAAAAGAAAAGGCCCGGTCGCAGGACCGGGCCTTTTTGCTGTTGGTGCCGACTTGCGCGCTTACGCAGCGGTCGAAGCCTTCCGTGCGGCCTTGGCCTGAGCTGCCTCGGCTTCGTCCTTGCGGATCTCGGAGAGCTTCTTCTGGACCTGCTCGGAGAAGATGTACTGCGCCGGGCGCTGCTTCGACATGTCGATCTCCGGCACCATCGGGCCCGAGGTCTTGATGCCGCGCAGCGACACCCACATCGCCTTGATCGGGTTGTTGAGAGCGGCGGTCGCGGCCGTCGGCTCGTAGCCGCAATGGGCCATACAGTCGGCGCACTTCTCGTACTTGCCGGTGCCGTAGGTTTCCCAGTCGGTGGTGTCCATCAGCTCCTTGAAGGTTTTTGCGTAGCCTTCACCGAGGAGATAGCAGGGCTTCTGCCAACCGAAGATGTTGCGTGCGGGCATGCCCCACGGCGTGCACTCGTATTCCTGGTTGCCGGCGAGGAAGTCCAGGAACAAGCCGGAATGCATGAAATTCCACTTCTTGCCCTTGCCCATCGCGAAGACGTCGCGGAACAGCTTCTTGGTCTTGGTGCGGTTGAGGAAGTGCTCCTGGTCCGGCGCGCGCTCATAGGCGTAGCCGGGCGACATCGAGACGCCGACACCGAGCTCGACGGTGAGGTCGAGGAACTTTGCGATCTCCTCGGCCGGGTGGCCGTCGAATATGGTGGCGTTGACGTTGACGGTGAAGCCGCGGGCCTTCGCCGCCTTGATCGCGGAGACGGCGCGGTCGAACACGCCCTTCTGCGAAACGGCCTTGTCGTGATGGTCCTTCAGGCCGTCGAGATGCACGGAGAAGAACAGGTACGGGGAGGGCTCGAACAGGTCGAGCTTCTTCTCGAGCAGCAGCGCGTTGGTGCAGAGCGAGACGAATTTCTTGCGCGCGACCAGGCCGCGCACGATCTCGCCGATCTCCTTGTGGATCAGCGGCTCGCCGCCGGGGATCGCCACCATCGGCGCGCCGCACTCGTCGGCCGCGTCCCAGCACTCCTGTGCGGTCATGCGGCGGTTGAGGATCGCATCCGGATAATCGATCTTGCCGCAGCCGACGCAGGCGAGGTTGCAGCGGAACAGCGGCTCCAGCATCAGCACGAGCGGATAGCGTTTGCGGCCAAGCAGTTTCTGCTTGAGCAAATAGCCGCCGATACGCATTTCCTTGAAGAAGGGGATTGCCATTACACGTTTCTTTCTGGGCTTGAAATTCGGGTAGGTCAGCTTGCAGCCAGTTGAGCCGGAAGCCTGAATTCGATGTTTTCCTCGCGGCCGGGGAGCACCGAGACCGTCACCGGTCCGATCCGCCGCAGCGCTTCGATCACGTCATCCACCAGCACCTCAGGCGCCGAGGCGCCGGCTGTGAGGCCGACGGTCCTGGCACCATTCAACCACTCCGGATTGAGCTCGCGGCCATCGGCGATCAGATAACTCGCGACGCCGGCTTCAGTGCCGATTTCGCGGAGCCGGTTCGAGTTCGAGCTATTGGCAGCACCCACCACCAAAATCACGTCAACCAGCTTGCTCAAGTCCCTTACCGCAGATTGGCGGTTCTGTGTCGCATAGCAGATATCCCGGATGTCCGGGCCTTGAATATCTGTAAATTTAGCTTGAAGGGCCTCGATAATGCCCTTGGTGTCGTCGACCGACAGCGTGGTCTGGGTGATGTAGGCCACTGGCGTATCCGCCGGCAGCGCCAGGGCCTTGGCCTCCTCGACGCTCTGGACCAGCAAAACGGGCCCGGGAACCTGGCCCATCGTGCCCTCGACCTCGGGGTGGCCGGCATGGCCGATCAGGATCAGGGTACGGCCCTTGGTGATGTAACGCTTCCCCTGATTGTGAACTTTCGTGACCAGGGGGCAGGTGGCATTGAGCACCGGAAGGTCGCGGGCGGCAGCCTCTTCCTCGACGCTGCGGGCGACGCCATGGGCACTGAAAACGGTGACAGCCTTCGGTGGAACTTCGGACAGTTCCTCGACGAAGATCGCGCCCTTGTTCTTCAGGCTCTCGACGACGTATTTGTTGTGCACGATCTCATGGCGCACGTAGACCGGCGGGCCATACTTCTGCAGGGCCTTTTCCACGATCTCGATCGCGCGCACCACGCCTGCGCAAAAGCCGCGCGGCTGCGCTAGATAAACTTCCATTGGACGCCCATCACGCAATTTGCACCAATCCGCTCAATTGTCCCGGGCGGCACCCCGATAGGGCCAATGTTGCAATATCCGCACCATTGGTGTCGCGACCGCGGTAACCGCCCACCCCATCTGGGCCCAGGCGCATGCAGGCACAGCACTTTGTGTCAAAAAATCGGCGGCAAGGAAAGGTGGAACAAGTCCAGCGGTTCCCGGCGACATCGATCTGAGGTATTATAATGCCGCATTTTACCTGAGCAAGATGGCGACATTTGTGCTCACCCCTTCGTCACTTTACCGCCTCATCTCCCCGGCTATACCGGCGCTCCCGCATGATTTTGCCACGGTCTCCCGGCGTTTACTTCGAACCTTGTTCCCGCGAGAGCTACCCAAAACAGCAATAGGTTTCGCCCGGGAACTCCGTTAAACAGCGGGCGTTTTCGGCAGGCTGTTAACACTAGAAAGAAAATACGTGCTGCAAAGCGTAGTCGTTGCCATCGTCAGGGCCTGTACCCGGTTTGCTACCCTTGTCGTCGTTCTCGGGCTCCTGCTGGCGGTGGGGGCGGGCTACTACACGTCCCAACACTTCGCCATCAACACCGACATCAATTCGCTGATTGCCCAGAATCTGGACTGGCGCCAGCGCGACCAGCAGTTTGACCGCGCCTTCGATCGTGACGCGACGATCCTCGCGGTCGTCGAGGCCAGGACGCCGGAGATGGCGACCGCAGCCGCGGACGCACTGTTTGCCAAGCTGAAGGACAACAAGACCGACTTCCAGTCGATGCAGCAGCTCGGCACCGGTGAGTTCTTCGAGAAGAACGGCCTGTTGTTCCTGCCGACCGAGGAAGTCGGCAAGATCACCAGCCAGTTCGAATCCGCAGCGCCCCTGATCGAGATCATGGCCGGCGATCCATCGATCCGCGGTCTGACCGGTGCGCTGGAGACCGGGCTCGCCGGCGTCAAGCGTGGGCAGGTCAAGCTCGACAGCACCGCGCGGCCGTTCAACCAGATCGCGGGGACGGTCGAGACCGTGCTCAACAAGGGCAATGCGAGCTTCTCCTGGCGCGAGCTCGTCAGCGACCAGCCGCTGTCGGATTCGGACAAGCGCGCCTTCATCGAGTTCAAGCCGATCCTCGACTACAACGCGCTCGAGCCCGGCAAGGGCGCCACCGACGCGATCCGCAAGGCCGCGGCCGATCTCGATTTTGCGACCAAATATCAGGCGCGGGTACGCCTGACAGGTCCGGTCCCGATCGCCAACGAGGAATACGCCACCGTCCAGGAAGGTGCTGTCGTCAACGGCGTCGGCACGGTGCTCGTCGTGCTCCTGATCCTGTGGCTTGCACTGCACTCCTCGAAGATCATCTTCGCGGTGTTCATCAATCTGTTCGTCGGCCTTGCGCTGACAACCGCCGCCGGCCTGATGATGGTCGGCTCGTTCAACCTGCTGTCGATCGCGTTCGCCGTGCTGTTCGTCGGACTGGGCGTCGATTTCGGCATCCAGTACAGCGTTCGCTACCGCTCGGAGCGCTACAAGCACGACGATCTCACCGCCGCGCTGGTGCGTGCCGCGAAGCGCTCCGCGGTGCCGCTGTCGCTGGCGGCCATGGCGACGGCCGCCGGCTTCCTCTGTTTCCTGCCGACCGATTACAAGGGCATTTCCGAGCTCGGCCAGATCGCCGGCGTCGGCATGCTGGTGGCGTTCCTCTCCAGCATTACGATATTGCCCGCGATGCTGAAGCTGCTGAACCCGCCGGGCGAAAAGGAGCCGGTGGGCTATGCCTTCCTGGCGCCGCTCGATTACTTCCTGGAGAAGCACCGCGTCCTGGTCGTGGGCGGCACGTTGCTGCTGGCGCTCGCGGGCCTGCCGCTGCTCTACTTCCTGAAGTTCGACTTCAACCCGATGAACCTGCGCAACCCGAAGGCCGAGTCGATCGCCACTTTCCTCGACTTGCGCAAGGATCCCAACACCGGCGCCAACGCCATCAACGTGATGGTCACCACGGAAGAGCAGGCCAAGCAGGTCGAGGCGAAGCTGGAGAAGGTGCCGGAAGTGTTGCGCGTGATGTCGCTCAACAGCTTCGTGCCGGAAGACCAGCAGCCGAAGCTGAAGCTGCTCGCGCAGGGCGCCAAGGTGTTGGGCCCCGCGCTCAATCCCGACCAGGTCGACGCGGCGCCGTCCGACCAGGAAAATGTCGAGTCGCTGAAATCCTCGGTCGAAAATCTGCGCCGGACCGCCGGTGACGCCAAGGGCCCGGGCGCGATCGCCTCGCGGCGGCTCGCGGACGCGCTGGAGAAGCTCGCCAATTCGGACGAGGCGACCCGCAACAGGGCACAGGACGTGTTCGTCACGCCGTTGAAGATCGTGTTCGACCAGCTCAGGAACGCGCTGCAGGCCGAGCCGGTCACCCTGAAGTCACTGCCGCCCGATCTCGTGAACGCCTGGAAGAGCAAGGACGGAATCATCCGCGTCGAAGCTCAGCCGAAGGGCGATCCCAACGACAACGACACGCTGCGCAAGTTTGCGGCAGCCGTGCTCGAGGCCGAGCCGACCGCGATCGGCGGACCGGTCTCCATCCTGAAATCCGGCGACACCGTGGTGAACGCCTTCATCCATGCCGGCATCTATGCGTTGCTGGTGATCGGCCTGCTGTTGTGGATCACGCTGCGCCGCGTCGTTGACGTGCTGATGACGCTGGTGCCGCTTCTGGTTGCGGGCGCGGTGACGCTCGAGATCTGCGTGTTGATCGGCCTGCCGCTCAACTTCGCCAATATCGTCGCGTTCCCGCTGCTGCTCGGCGTGGGTGTCGCGTTCAAGATCTATTATGTCGTGGCGTGGCGGTCCGGCAGGACAAACCTGCTTCAGACCAGCCTGACGCGCGCGATCTTCTTCAGCGCACTGACGACGGCGACCGCGTTCGGCAGCCTGTGGCTGTCGAGCCATCCGGGCACATCCAGCATGGGCAAGCTGCTCGCACTTTCTCTGGTGACGACGCTTGCCGCAGTGCTGCTGTTTCAGCCGGCCCTAATGGGCAAGCCCCGCAATCTCAGGGAGTAGGCAGATGTCGCCGACGGAATCGGCGGTTGCGCTCTTCTGACCAGGCTTGGCGGCGACGGCAGCGTTCTTCGGTGCCGTGGCCGCAGGTGCTGGCGCAGGCGCTGCAGCAGGTGGCGTGGTTGCGGCCTTTGGCGCCGCTCCGGTGGTTTTCGGTGCACCCTTGGCCATCGCATTGGAAGAGCTCGAAGGAATGGGTGGACCGACCCGGGTCCAGGTCTCGCCGCCGCACAGGAAGCCCAGCACGCAGCCCTTGATCTCGAGCTGGTCGGTGCCGACAGGCGTGATGGTCGCGCTGTACATCTGACCATCTTTCGCGTTGTAGACCTGACCCTCCCACTGCTCGGCGCCGGCCGCCTTCTTCATGTTGATCAGGGTCGCCATGCCCAGTGTCGGTCTGTTCTTTTTTGAGACATCGGGGTTGTTCTCGTCGCGGCCTCCGGGCTGCTTTTCCCAGGAAACCGCGCCCCACATGCTGCCGTTGCATTGGGCGACGCGGATATTGGCAACGCCGTCGGCGACCCGCCAGTCGCCGGTGGGATCGGCGGCAAGCGCCGGTGTCAGGCCGACGTAACCGCCCGCCAGTATTATTCCGGTGTAAATGGCCAAACGCATGAGTGTTCCTTGGCAGTGCAACATGGTTTAAAGCTGTGCTTGCGAAGATGGTCCGAAAAAGGGCAAAAGGCCGCACAGACCCTTTTCCGTTTGCTGACCGTTTTCAGTTGACGAAGCGGCCCTCAACCGAAGTATGTAGCGGATGAACAGTCCAAATCCAGACATGTCCCAGTTGTTCGCGGACCGTCAGGCCCAGCGCAGCACCCTGCATAATCGGTACCTGAACGAGCAGTTCGTCCGGGTTCTCAAGACCATCGGCTACGATGTCGGCTTCCAGAAGGGGCAGGGGCAGTACCTCTACGATCGCGAGGGTGCGCGCTATCTCGACCTCCTGTCCGGCTTTGGCGTGTTCGCAATCGGTCGCAACCATCCGGTGATGCGCGACGCGCTGAAGAGCGTGCTCGACGCCGATCTGCCCAATCTCGTCCAGTTCGACGTCTCGGTGCTCGCCGGCGTGCTCGCCGAGCGGCTGTTGAAATACGTTCCCTATCTCGACAAGGCGTTCTTCGCCAATTCCGGCGCCGAATGCGTCGAGGCGGCCATCAAGTTCGCCCGCGGCGCCACCGGCCGCCCCGGCATCGTCTACTGCGCCCACGGCTATCACGGCCTGACCTATGGCGCGCTGTCGCTGACGGGTGATTCGAACTTCCGCACCGGCTTCGAGCCGCTGTTGCCGGGGTGCACCTCGGTTCCGTTCAACGATCTCGCCGCGCTCGAGAAGGCGCTGGCCTCGCGCGAGGTCGCGGCCTTCGTGGTCGAGCCGATCCAGGGCAAGGGCGTCAACATGCCCTCCGACGAGTTCCTGCCGGGGGCCGCAGCGCTCTGCAAGAAGTACGGCACGCTGTTCGTCGCCGACGAGATCCAGACCGGCATGGGCCGCACCGGCCGCTTCCTCGCGGTCGAGCACTGGAACGTCGAGCCCGACATGGTGCTGCTGTCGAAGTCGCTCTCGGGCGGCCACGTGCCGGTCGGCGCCGTGCTGACGCGCAAGAACATCTTCGACAAGATCTTCAACCAGATGGACCGCGCGGTGGTGCACGGTTCGACCTTCTCCAAGAACGATCTCGCGATGGCCGCCGGCATCGCCACGCTCGACGTGATGGAATCGGAGAAGCTGATCGAGTCCGCCGCCAAGCGCGGCGCCGAGCTTCGCCTCGCGCTCACCCGCATGGTCCCCGGCTACGAGCTGATGAAGGAAGTGCGCGGCAAGGGCCTGATGATCGGCATCGAGTTCGGTCCGCCGAAATCGCTGCGGCTGCGGGCATCCTGGAACGTGCTGGAGGCCGCCAACAAGGGCCTGTTCTGCCAGCTCATCACCGTGCCGCTGTTCAAGGATCACAAGATCCTGACGCAGGTCGCCGGCCACGGCAGCCACACCATCAAGCTGCTGCCGCCGCTCACCATCACCGAAGAAGACTGCAACTGGATCGAGCGCGCGTTCGACGACGTCATCGCCGGCAGCCACAAGGTCCCCGGCGCGATCTGGTCGCTCGGCAAGACGCTGGTCGACAACGCGGTGCGGCGGTCGGCGTAGGACCCCGCGGCGTGGTGTCGCGACGTGCGACCTGCTGAAGCAGGACGCCTCCCAAAACGCCAACTCGGCACTTACTTTCCCGGCACTGATCTGGCCGGGAGAGGAGTGAGCCGTGCCTGTAACTGGTGGCTGCCATTGCGGCGCGATCCGCTATGAAGTGAACGGCGACACGATGGTGCACGCGCTCTGCCATTGCGTGGATTGCCGTCGCCATTCCGGGGCACCGATGGTTGGCTGGGCGATGTATTCGCGCGAAGCGGTCAAGCTCGTGCGCGGCCAGCCCAGCATCTATCACTCCTCTGAGCATGGACGACGTCACTTCTGTGCCGATTGCGGCACGGGGCTATTCTATATCAATGAAAGCCTGATGCCTGGCATCATCGACATCCAGAGCGGCACCTACGATCACCCCGATGCCGTTCCGGCCATGATGCACATCCAGGTCGCCGAGCGGATTGGCTGGATGGAGAGGGCACACGAACTGCCGGTGTTCGAACGATTTCCTCCGCTCGAATAGCGGCGGGACCGGCTCGTTCGCCAGGACTACACGGGGTAGTTCCAGGCGCGGAGGATGCCCAGGGTCAGTATTCCGCCGACGCCTGCGAGCACGGCGAGAGCTGCAAACCATATCCACTGCTTGCGGTCTTTCAACGCCAGCACCGCGGCACAGCCGGCAGCGAACATCGACGGCAGGGTGGTCGAGACAATCAGTAACGGAATCATTTTTGTCCTCCTTGATGACGGCTGCAATCTGCCGCGTTGCGCCTGGGAGGACCGTGAGACCCGTCACGTTGAACGTTCGCGGGGGCGGCGGTGAGGCCGCTATCCCTCCACGTTCGCCTTCATGGCCGTCTCGAACTTGTCGACGAACTCGGTAAGCTCGTCGCCGCCGATATCGCTGACGGCCCAGAAATTCAGGCCGCGCTCGCCCCAGCGGCGGCAGTTGAAGCCCTGCATGGTCTGCGTCTTCGGCGGCCGATGCTCGGTGCTCGCGGTCTGCGACACGAACAGGTTGATGATGTGCTGCCGGCGCTTGTAAACGACGGCGCCGATGGCGCGCGCATCGACATAGTCGAGCCGGCCGCCGACCAGCGTGAAGCCCTGCGCGGTGAGATCGATCACGGGCGGGGCGACGTCGAGCTTGCCGTTGAACCAGGGTTTGACCGTGTGCTGGTCGGTCGAGACGACGTCGATGAGATGGCCGGCCTGCAGCGAGCGCAGATGGGCGGAGACGACTTCCGAGAGGATGCGCTGCTGGTCGTCCTGGCGCAGCACGACGGCGACGACGCCGGAGGCGGCAAGCGCCGAGACTGCCGAACCCATCGCGAAACCGCGCAACACGGAGCGACGGCTCGGCTGCGGCCGCGCCTGCGGCATCGATGCCTCGATGCGGGCGCGCAGGCTAGCCGGCGCGCTGTAGCGCAGCTTGGTGTCGGCCAGCACGCGCTTCATCTCGCGCTGGGCCGTCAACTCGGCCGTGCAGGCGGGACAGCCGGCGATATGGGCTTCGACCTCGCGCGCATGGCCGGCATCGAGCTCGTTGTCGAGCAGCGCGTGAAGCAGGATTTGTGCTTCGTCGCAGGTCATTTCGAATGCTCCTCTTCCGCCGTCCAGGCCGCGCGCAGCATGGCGCGGGCGCGGGCGAGGCGGGACATCACGGTGCCGACGGGGGCACCGACGGCTTCTGCAATTTCACGATAGGACAGGTTGTTGATCTCCCGCAGCACGAAGGTTTCCTTGAACGGCTCGGCGAGCGCGTCGATCATCTTGCGAATGGCGCCGGCGTCGCGGCTGCGCAGGACCTCGGTCTCCGGGCTCGCCTCGTTCTCCTGCCACATCGGCGTCTGGTCGGCGGCGCCGGGCGTATCCTCGATCGCGGCGTGCGAGTGCGCGCGCCTGGCATATTCGGCGTTGCAGACGTTGCGCAGGATCGCGAACAGCCACGGCTTCATCGCCGGGCCGCGATAGCTGTCGAAGTGCTTCAGCGCACGCAAATAGCATTCCTGCACCGCGTCCTCAGCGTCGGAGGCGTCGCGCAGCAGATATCGTGCGAGCGTGTAGACGTCGTCGAGATAGGGGAGCGCCGCCTCGCGGAAGCGCTGCGCCTTCTGGAAATCGTCGCTGACGGGCATCGCCTCTCGCTTTGCCTCTTGCTGCGTTTCGTCCGTCGTTGCGTGCGCGTCGTTGTTGGGCCTGACCGAAGGCACGCGAGCCCGGCCGGCGTGGGACCACCGGCCGGGCAAGACAGAGATGCCTTGGTTGGAGACGTTACTCAACCTTGATCATCCCGGTCATGTGCGGGTGCAACGAACAAAAATACTTGTAGTCGCCCGCATTGGTGAAGGTGAACGTGAACTTGTCGTCGGTATCCAGGGTCTTGGACCGGAACTTGCCGGCCGACACCACCGTGTGGGGGATGTCGTCCCGGTTGGTCCAGGTGATGGTCGTGCCGACCTTGATCTTGAGTTCCGGAGGCTGGAAAACGAAATTGTCGATATGCACCTCCATGTTGCTGTCGTCGGCACGGGCGGTCGTGACGGGGATCAGGATGGCCGCGGCCACGGCGACCCCGAAGTCGCGGCGATTGAGTGTCTTCATTGTCAGCTTCCGTTCAGCCCTGAATCAACCCTGCAGCGGCGTGTCGATGATCGCGAGCCGCTGCTCGTTCTGCTTGAAGTTGATGCTGGCGACCCCGAGCATCGAACGGAGCTTGGCGTCCTCGACCTTCATCGGTCCGGGCGAGGCGGCGGTGCCCGGCGCCGGCTGCGGGAAGGCGGTCGAGCGCGCGGTGTGGAAGGTGACGTTGCCCTCGACCTTCTGCATCACCTGGTGGATGTGGCCGTTCAGCACGGTGACCGAGCCGAAACCCTTGACGTATTCGAGCGCGCGGCCGCCGTCCTCGGTGCCCCAGCCCCATTCCGGATAGACGGTCCAGAGCGGGATGTGGGCGAACAGCACGATCGGGGTAGACTTGGACTTGCCGCGGAGATCGTCCTCGAGCCAGGCGAGCTGCTCGGCGCCGAGATTGCCGAGGCCGCCGCCCTTGAGGTCGACGACATTGACGAGGCCGACGAAGTGCACGCCGCCGGCGTCGAAGGAGTACCAGCCCGCACCCTTGGTGCCGCGGCCGTAACGCTCGCGATAGAACTTCACCTCTTCGTCGAGGAAGTCATGCTCGCCGGGGACGTAATGCACGTCCAGCTTGGACTGCGAGATAATGCGGTCGGCATTGTCGAACTCGGAGGCTTTGGACAGATGGGTGATGTCGCCGGTGTGGATCATGAACGACGGCTTGACCGGCATCGCATTGATCTTGTTGACGGCTTCCTCCAGCGTGCCCAGCGCATTGGGGTTGGCCGGCTTGTCGAAGCCGACATGGCTGTCGCTGATCTGGAGGAAGGTCATGCCGGGCGCGGCGGCGGTGGCGGCCTCAGCTGAATCGATGATGCCGAGCGAACGCGGCACGCCGCCCGTGATGGTCCAGAGCACCCCGGTGCCGGCCCAGGTCATGCATTCCAGCACCTTGCGGCGGCTGACGCCGTCGTCCCCGTGATCGTGTCCGCTCATCGCACGTCTCCTTTGGCCCGGAATTGGGCTTCGGGGAGGTGATCGGGGGAGGGAGGGGTTATTCCCGGTTGCGATGACGTTTTCGTGAGGTTGGGTCACACAGGCCGGGCGCGGCCCGGCAGCGCGCCATTTGCTGCGCTGGTCCTGGGACTTGGAAGATGAACGGGGATCTACGCCGAAAATTCCCGGACCGCCCGCAGCACGAGGGCGGGAGCTTCCTGCGCCACGCAATGGCCGGCACCTTCGAAGGCGAGGGTACGGGTGTGCGGGATCAGCGCCACGGCGCGCGCGGCCATCTCCCTGTAGATCGGCCCTGACATCTCGGCGGTGGTCACCGTCACGGGGCATGCGATCTCGCCGAACCAGGCGAACGGATTGCCGCGCGCATCGCCGGTGTAAACCTGCTCCATCGCCTCGTAGATCGGGCGCAGCATCGCCGACTCGATCTCGGGCGTGCAGCAAAGCCGCACCCGGCCATCGCCGAGCGGCGTAAAGCCGTGCCGCACATAGGCCCAGAGCGAAGCCTCGCTCCAATCCGCAAAGGCGGGCGCGGCACGGTAGCGGTTGAAGACGGCCTCGTGATTGTCGAACTCCGCCTGCCGGCGCAGCGCGCCCTGCACGCGGGACAGCGATTGTTCGCTCAGTCCCACGGACGGATCGCGCGCCGCGTGCGGGTTCATCACGGTCGGCTCCATCACGAACAGGCGGGTGAAGCATCCCGGGAGCAGCTTGGCTGCCAGCAACAGATCGGTGGCGCCCGCGCTGTGGCCGATGCCGTAGACGTCGCGCAAGCCCAGCGCGCCGATCACCCGGCAGATATCGTCGGCATAGTCCGCAAAATGATAGACGCTTGGCTTGTGGCTCGCGCCATGGCCGCGGCGATCGAGCCCATAGACGGTGTAGGTCGCTGTGAGGTCGCGCGCGACCTCGTCCCAGACGTCGGCGACGAAGCCGGTGCCATGCACGAGCAGAGCTGGCGGCTTGCCGCTCTCGCCCCATTGCAGCATGGCGATCTCTGCGCCGGCGGGGCCGATGGAAAAGCGCTGAGGGATCATGGGGACGAGATGCTACTTCGCATCCTCCAGGATCATCGCAGCACCCTTCTCGGCGATCATCGCGGTCGGCGTGTTGGTATTGCCCGAAGTGATCGTCGGCATGATCGAGGCGTCGACGATGCGAAGACCGCTGAGGCCATAGAACCGCAGGCGCTCGTCGACCACCGCCATCGGATCGCTCACCGCGCCCATCTTCGCCGTACCGACGGGATGGAAAATCGTGGTGCCGATATCGCCGGCGGCTTTGGCGAGCGAGGCGTCGTCGTCGCCGACGGTGGGGCCGGGCAGATATTCGCTCGGGCGATATTTTGCCAGCGCCTCCTGCTGCATCAGCCGGCGCGTGGTGCGGATGGCATCGGCGCCGACCTGGCGGTCGTCGTCGGTCGACAGGTAGTTCGGCGCGATGATCGGCTTTTCGTCCGGCGTCGCCGAGCGCAGCCGCACGGTGCCGCGCGAGGTCGGCTGGAGATTGCAGGCGCTCACCGTGATCGCAGGGAAGCGGTGCAGGGGATCGCCGAACTTGTCGAGCGACAGCGGCTGCACGTGAAACTGGATATTGGCGCGCGCACGTGTCGCATCGGAGCGCGTGAAGATGCCGAGCTGCGATGGCGCCATGGTCAGCGGACCGCGGCGGCGGAAGGCGTAGTCGAGGCCCATCAGGCCGCGCCGGAACAGGTTGTAATAGGTCTCGTTCAGCGTCCGCACGCCCTCGACCTTGTAGATCGCGCGCTGCTGCAGATGGTCCTGCAGATTGCGGCCGACGCCGGGCTTGTCCATCACGATGTCGATGCCGAGCGGCGACAGCCAGTCCGCGGGCCCGATACCGGAGCGATGCAGCACCTGCACCGAGCCGATCGAGCCTGCCGAGAGGACCACCTCGCGCTTGGCACGCGCCTCGATGATCTCGCCGTTCTGGATGAAGCGCACGCCGACGGCGCGGCCCTGCTCGATGATGAGACGGTCCACCAGCACGTTCTTCTCGAGCCGCAGGTTCGGCCGGTTCAGCGCCGGCTTGAGGAAGCCGCGCGCCGACGACCAGCGCCGGCCGCGCTTCTGGTTGACGTGGAAATAGCTCGTGCCTTCGTTGTCGCCGGTGTTGAAATCGGGGATGCGCTTGATGCCCATTTCCTCGGCGGCATCGCCGACCGCATCGAGAACGTCCCAGGACAGTCGCGGCGCCTCGATGCGCCAGCCGCCGCCGGTGCCGTGATGCTCGCTGGCGCCCAGGAAGTGATCCTCCAGCCGCCTGAACAGCGGCAGCACGTCATCATAGCCCCAGCCGGTCATGCCGAGCTGGCGCCAGTGATCGTAATCGGCGGCCTGTCCGCGCATCGAGATCATGGCGTTGATCGCCGAAGAGCCGCCGATCACCTTGCCGCGGGGATAGGCGAGCGCGCGGCCGTTCAGGCCCGGCTCGGCCTCGGTCTTGAACATCCAGTCCGAGCGCGGATTGCCTATCGCGAAGAGATAGCCGACCGGAATGTGGAACCAGATCCAGTTGTCGTCCCCGCCGGCCTCGAGGATGAGGACGCGGTTGTTGGGCTCGGCCGACAGCCGGTTGGCGAGGATGCAGCCGGCCGTGCCGGCGCCCACGACAATGTAGTCAAATTCCCCTTCGAGCCGTCTTGGCATTCTGTTTCCACCCGGATGGTCTCAACGTTCAATCCTAATAGGCAGACGGAGAGGACCGGGACAAGTCCGGCCATGCCGCATGGCCGAGACCCGATCCCTTGGCATCCCTTGGCAGTTGGGTGGACTGGTGCTTGCATGGTAGACAGAGCTGCATTTTCAACAAAGTTCGAGACCCTCCATGCCCATCGTGAATCGCGTCGCCGACCTTCAACCCGACATCCAGGCCTGGCGGCGGGACATCCACCAGCACCCCGAGCTGCTGTATGATGTCCACCGCACCGCAGCATTCGTCGCGGATCGCCTGCGCGAGTTCGGCTGCGACGAGGTCGTGACCGGCATCGGTCAGACCGGCGTGGTGGGCGTGATCAAGGGCAACAAGCCGGCCGGCGAGGGGCTCAAGGTGATCGGCATGCGGGCCGACATGGACGCGCTGCCTGTCGATGAGCAGACCAACCTGCCTTACGCGTCCAAGACTCCGGGCAAGATGCACGCCTGCGGCCATGACGGGCACACCGCGATGCTGCTCGGCGCCGCGCGCTATCTCGCCGAGACCCGCAACTTCGCCGGCGACGCCGTCGTGATCTTCCAGCCGGCCGAGGAAGGCGGCGCCGGTGGCGCGGCCATGGTCAAGGACGGCATGATGGAGCGCTTCGGCATCGAGCAGGTCTACGGCATGCACAACGGCCCCGGCATTCCGATCGGCTCGTTTGCGATCCGGCCGGGCCCGATCATGGCGGCGACCGACGAGGTCGACCTCATGATCGAGGGCCTCGGCGGCCACGCCGCGCGTCCGCACAAATGTATCGATTCCGTTCTGGTCGGTGCGCAGCTGATCACCGCGTTGCAGTCGATCGTCGCGCGCAGCGTCGATCCGCTGGAATCGGCCGTGATCTCGATCTGCGAATTCCACGCCGGCAACGCCCGCAACGTCATCCCGCAAACCGCGACGCTGAGGGGAACGATCCGCACGCTGACGCCGGAGGTGCGCAAGCTGGTCGAGAAGCGGGTGCGCGAAGTCGTGGCGGGCGTCGCCCAGATCACAGGTGCGAAGATCGATCTGCACTACAAGCGCAACTATCCCGTGGTGAACAACCACGCCGCGGAGACCGAGGTGGCGTCGCGCATCGCCAGGCAGGTCGCAGGCGATGCCAATGTGCTCGAGATGTCGCCGCTGATGGGCGGCGAGGATTTCGCCTACATGCTGGAAGCGCGTCCCGGCGCGTTCATCTTCTGCGGCAACGGCGACAGCGCGGGCCTGCATCACCCCGCCTATAATTTCAACGACGAGGCGATCGTGTTCGGCACGTCGTACTGGGTCAAGCTGGTCGAGGAACAGCTCGCGGCGTCGTAAGCCAAGACGCAGGCAGACATGAAAAAGGGCCCGTGCATCGCACGGGCCCTTTGATGTGAGTGGCGGTGCTCTCTCAGAAGAGGTGAGAGAACAGATAGTACAGCGTGCCCGAGATGATCATCGCGGCCGGCAGGGTCAGCACCCAGGCCATGGCGATGTTGCGGATCGTGGACCATTGCAGGCCGGAGCCGTTGGCGGCCATGGTGCCGGCGATGCCGGACGACAGCACGTGGGTGGTCGACACCGGCAGGCCATAGATGTCGGCGGCGGCAATGGTGGCAGCCGCCGTGATCTCGGCGCAGGCGCCCTGCGCGTAGGTCAGGTGCGTCTTGCCGATCTTCTCGCCGACCGTCACGACGATGCGCTTCCAGCCGACCATGGTGCCGAGGCCAAGCGCGATGGCGACCGCGATCTTCACCCAGCCGGGGATGAACTTCGTGGCGCTGTCGAGCGAGCCCTTGTAGGCGTTGAGCACGGCGACGTCGTTGGCGCTGAGCTCGGCTTCCTTGTCCTTCATCAGGAAGCGGAGTGCTTCCGAGACGAGGTACATGTCGTTGCGGGTGTTGCCGACGAGGTCGGCCGGCACCTTGGCGAGCGAGCCGTAGGTGGTCACCTGCTTGGCGATGTCGCGCACGAGCACGGCGAGCGACGGGAACGTGCCGCCGTTGACTTCGTGCTGCGCGACATAGTTGGTCACGGCGGGGCGCGGATTGCCGATCACGCTGTAGCCGGCGGCCTTGCCTTCGATGATCTTGCTGGCGGCGTCCGAGTTCTGGATGAACGCGGCGATCTGGCCTTCCGGGAGCGCGCGGTTGAGCGCGTACGCAGTCGGCACCGTGCCGATCAGGATCAGCATGATCAAGCCCATGCCCTTCTGACCGTCATTGGAGCCGTGGAAGAAGCTCACCAGCGTGCAGGTGAGGATCAGGATGCCGCGGATCCACCACGGCGGCGGCTGGTCGCCCTTCGGCTCGCCGAACAGGGCCGGCGTGGCGCGCAGCAGCGCGGTGCGCAGGATCAGTAGCAGGCCGGCGGCGAGCGCGAAGCCGAACAGCGGCGACAGCAGCAGCGCCTTGCCGATGTTGGTGGCCTGGGACCAGTCGACGCCCGAGGTGCCGCTGCGGCCGTGCAGGACCGCGTTCATGATGCCGACGCCCATGATCGAGCCGATCAGGGTGTGCGAGCTCGAGGCCGGCAGGCCGAAATACCAGGTGCCGACGTTCCAGATGATGGCAGAGATCAACAGTGCGAACACCATCGCGAAGCCTGCGCTGGAGCCGACCTGGAGGATCAGCTCGACCGGCAGCAGCGAGACGATGCCGAAAGCGACCGCGCCCGAGGACAGCAGCACGCCGAACAGGTTGAACATGCCGGACCACACCACGGCGACGTGGGCGGGCAGCGAGCGGGTGTAGATCACGGTCGCGACCGCGTTGGCGGTGTCGTGGAAGCCGTTCACGAACTCGAAGCCGAGTGCGATCAGAAGCGCGACGAAGAGCAGGAGGAAGGGGGCGATGGTCTTGACCTGCGCGCCGGCTGCATCGACGTCGACCCAGATGCTGTAGGCGACGAAAAGCAGAGCGGCGGCGATCACCCCCATATAGATCACGCCGGTCAGCGGGTGAAATCCGCGATTGAGGTCTGGCCCCTTACTCAAGGCCGGCTCGATGGAGCCTGGCAAAGCAACGTCACTCATTGGAAATTCTCCTGTCCCAAGGCCCCGATTTTGCGCGCGGCATGTGACAGGCGGTTGAAATGGCGGCCACGCGGTTGAAATGATGGAACTTATCCACGCTCTGTTGCTGTGCGTGACAGCCGGCTCAGGCGGCGTGGGCGGACTTCTTCTGCAAGCGGGCTGCGATCGTCAGATCCTCGACAAAGCGCTGATATTCCAGCACCTTCGCTTGGGGATCGGGGAGCCGCAGCAGATAGGACGGATGCACCGTCACCAGAGCCTTGCGTCCGTCGGGGAGGTCTATGAGCCGGCCGCGGGTCTTGCCGATCGGCGTGATCTTGCCGAACACGGTCTGCGCGGCGGTGGCGCCCATCGCCACGATGAGCTCGGGCTGGATTGCCGAAACTTCCCGCTCATACCATTGCCGGCAGGCCTTGATCTCCGGCGTCGCCGGCTTCTGGTGCAGGCGGATCTTTCCGCGCGGCACGAATTTGAAGTGCTTCACGGCGTTGGTGACGTAGACCTTGCTGCGATCGACGCCGGCTTCCGCGAGCGCGCGGTCGAGCATCTGGCCGGCCGGCCCGACGAAGGGATGGCCGGCGAGGTCTTCCTTGTCGCCGGGCTGCTCGCCGACCAGCATGATGGTGGCGTCCTTCGGACCTTCGCCGAACACGGTCTGCGTCGCGTCCTTGTAGAGCGGGCAGGCACGGCAATGCGCGGCCTCCTCGCGGAGCGCTTCGAGATCGTTGGCAACGGTCTTGCGTATCATCGGAGCCTCCGGCCGCTTCTGAGGCTTGTGCGGATCGGTTGCGGCATTGGCGATCATGGCGCCGGTCATGCGCTCGGCATCCTCGATCAAGGGTTTAATGATCGAGGCCTCGGGCAGGTTCCTCCAGTATTTCTTCGGCATCTCCGTCTGCATCGCCTTCACCTTCAACCGCGCCGGGTTGAAGATGCTGGCGTAGTAACGCCGCCAGGTTTCTTCCAGCCGGTCTTCGCCCGGCGCCTCGCTCTTGCTCACGCCCGGCGTGAACGACAACGCGTGTCCGTCCCAATGCGCGCAGAGATCGGGCGTCAGGATCGACCAGGGCATGTCCGCAAAGCGCTTGGCGAAGAACGGGGCTGCGAGCTCGACGATGTGATGCTCCGGCTCGAACCAGGCGACATAATGCGCCGCGCGTTCGCGACCGATCTCGCGAAAGCGCACGAAGGCGTGCATCTTGTGCTCGTCGCGGTGAACCGCTCTCGCCATCGCCGTGACCAGCGCGACGTCAGCATCGGTTGCGACCTCGATGAGATCGTGATTGTCCCTCAATCGCCAGAGCAGGCGATAGAGGATCGCAAAGCGCTCGGGATCGCGATGCAGGATGGCGGCCTGGGCGAGGTCGACGAATTTTGCGGACACGCTGAAGGTGCCATCGTTCACCTCGAGGATCGGAGACGGCGCGGACGGTGCGAACAAGTCCGCTTCGCCGCCTTGCACGGCCCAGGTGACATCGACGGGCTGCACATGATGAAGCACGAGGCTGCGCGCGGCTTTGCGCCAGCCGTCGAAATCGGTTTCGGTGTCGAGGATGATGTACTGCATCAGAAGCCAAACCCCAGTTGCGTTGCCTTCGGCTTGAATCGTTCGATCAGGCGCGCCTCGTCGAGACGATGCGGTGCGGGCCGGTGATCGCTGAGCACGATGAACAGCAGTGCCTTGTTGCGGGGCACGTGCAGCCGCGCCAGATCGGAGAGGCGGATCGTGGTGGTGCGCCGCGTGGCGATGATGCGCTCGACCGCCTTGGTGCCGAAGCCCGGCACGCGCAACAGCTCCTCGCGGCTGGCACGGTTGACGTCGAGCGGGAAACGGTCGCGGTGGCGCAGCGCCCAGGCGAGCTTTGGATCGATGTCGAGCGGCAGCATGGCGCTGTCGTCGACGATCTCTGCAACGTCGAAACCGTAGAACCGCATCAGCCAGTCGGCCTGGTAGAGCCGGTGCTCGCGCAGCAGCGGCGGCTGGACCAGAGGCAAGGCGCGGCTGGCATCGGGGATCGGGCTGAAGGCGGAGTAATAGACGCGCCTCAATTTGTATGAGCCGTAGAGATTTGAACTTGTGTGAAGAATGGTGTGATCGGAGGCCGCGTCAGCGCCGACGATCATCTGCGTGCTTTGTCCTGCCGGCGCAAAACGCTGCGGTTTTGCTTTTGTCTTTGTGCTGCTGATATCCTCGGCCTCGTCGAGCTTCAGCCGCAGCCGGCCCATGGTGCGGCGGATCGCGCGCACGTCCTTCTCCGGCGCGAATTGCTGCAGGCTCGTCTCCTCAGGCATCTCGATGTTGATGGAGAGACGATCGGCATATTTGCCGGCCTCCGTGATCAGCGCGTCGTCGGCTTCCGGAATGGTCTTGAGATGGATGTAGCCGCGGAAGTGATGCTCCTCGCGCAGTTTTCGCGCGACGCTGACAACCTGCTCCATGGTGTAGTCGGGACTGCGGATGATGCCGGAGGAGAGAAACAGGCCTTCGATGTAATTGCGCCGGTAGAAGTCGAGCGTCAGCTTGACCACCTCGTCGATGGTGAAGCGGGCGCGCGGCACGTTGGAGGAGGCGCGGTTGACGCAATAGAGGCAATCGTAATTGCAGGCGTTGGTGAGCAGCACCTTGAGCAGCGAGATGCAGCGCCCATCCGGCGCGTAGGAATGACAGATGCCCATGCCGGGCGCGGTCGAGCCCATGCCCTTGCCGTCGCTGGAATCCCGCTTTTCGGTGCCGCTGGAGGCACAGGAGGCGTCGTACTTGGCGGCGTCAGCCAGGATCTCCAGCTTGCGTTGTACGTCCATCCCGGAATCCCTTTGATTCAGCTCATGAATCCAACGGAGCGCCAATTCGATTGACTCTTCGCACGCCGTTAGCTTTATATTAGAACATATCATGAACAAATGAGCCAGCCGCAGGTTCTTATTTTTGAGATCTCGGCAATCACCTCTGAAGGAGCGGCGAGCATGAGCGGCGCACGCATGAGCGCGCTTGCGACCTTGCGCAGCCAGATCGAACGGATCGAGACGGCGGAAGTCGTGCATCATCGCGACCGCGTTGCGCTCGGCCATGGTGAGGTCGACCGCGCCTTGAAAGGCGGGCTCGCACGCGCGGCGATCCACGAGGTGTTTTGCGAGGGGCGTCAGGGCGCGGCCGCGACCGGTTTCGTCACCGGCCTTGCGGGCCGCGTCACGACGCAACGGCCGCTGTTGTGGGTGCGGCAGGATTTTTCGGAACTTGAAACCGGTGCGTTGTCGATGAGCGGCCTTGCCGAACTCGGCCTCGATCCGCGCCGCGTGGTGATGGTGCGTGCGGCTGACGTCGAGAGCGCGCTGCGCACCTCGGCCGATGCGCTCGCCTGCGATGCGCTCGGTGCTGTCGTGCTCGAGCTCTGGGGTGAGACGCGCCAGTTCGATCTGGTGGCGAGCCGCAAGCTGACGCTGGCCGCGCAATCCTCCGGCGTCACCGGCCTCTTGTTGCGGATGGCGGCGCAGCCGCTGCCCTCGACCGCGGAGACGCGATGGATGCTGCGTGCGGCGCATTCGCCGCCGGGGTCAGCATCAATGCCTGCGGCGCCTTGGAGCGCGTGGGGCGCGCCGCGCTTCGATGTCGAGCTGTTGCGTAATCGTCATGGCCCGTGTGGCCGGTGGATCATGGAATGGAAATGTGATGAGTGCCAGTTCTCTGAACCATCGGCGTATCCTCAGCCTGTGGCTGCCGCGCCTGCCCATCGACCGGATCCAGCGGTTCTTCGGCGCGCTGGGTAATGGCAACGAGCCCAGCATTGTCGTCATCAAGGAGAACAATGCGCTGGTGATCCATGCGCTGGATGAAGCTGCTGAGCGGCTCGGCCTGCACATCGGCCAGCCGCTCGCGAACGCGCGGGCGATGTGCCCGGATTTAAAAGTGTTCGACGCCGATGTCGTGGCCGATGCGAAGACGCTCAGCGACATCGCCGACTGTTGCGACCGCTTCACGCCGCTGGTGGCGCTCGATCCGCCGCACGGGCTGTTTTTGGACATCACCGGCTGCGCGCATCTGTTCGGCGGCGAGGCTGCGTTGTTGCAGACGCTGGTTCGCGCGCTGGCGCGACAAGGTTTTGCCGTCAGCGCGGCGATCGCCGGGACCTCGGTCTGCGCGCGCACGCTGACGCGGCAGACGCCTGGCGTTATCGTTGCCGATGGCGGCGAGGCCGCGGCGATCGACCGGTTTCCGGTGTCCGCGCTCGGTGCGGACGAGATGATCACCACCGGCCTGCGGCGCGCCGGGCTGAAGACGATCGGCGATGTTGCCTCGCGCGCGCCGAGTGAAATCACGGCGCGGTTCGGCGCGCGGTTCTCCACGCTGCTCGCGCATGCGCTGGGGCAGGGCGATGCGCCGATCAGCCCGCGAAAACCGCTGCCCGACTACATCGTGGAAAAGCGCTTTGCCGAGCCGATCGCGACCGACACCATGATCGCGATGACGCTGTCGCGGCTGGCCGATACGCTGATCGCCTCCATGGAAAAACAAGGCAAGGGCGCGCGGCGCCTGGAGGCCGCGTTCTTCCGCACCGACGGCGTGGTGCGCGCGATCATGGTCGAGACCGGGCGTCCCGTGACGCGAAGCAAAGTGATCGACCGGCTGTTCCGCGAGCGTCTCGATGCGCTTGCCGATCCCCTCGATCCCGGCTTCGGCTTCGACATGGTGCGGTTGTCGGCGAGCCGTACCGAGATCGTGGTGCAGGAGCAGCGCGATCTCGACGCCCATGTCCACGACAATGACGAGCTGGCCGCGCTGATCGACCGCATCGCCGCGCGTATCGGCGGAAAACGCGTCGTCGTGCATCTGCCGCAGGACACCCATATCCCCGAACAGGCGGTGCTGGCCGCGCCAGCGCAGCATCATCTCACCGCCGCCATGCAGGCCGAATGGCCGGCGCGCGCCGAAAGCGAGCCGCCACTGCGTCCGCTACGGCTGTTCGACAAGCCGGAGCCGGTCACAGTGCCGTTCGCGACCGTGCCTGACGGCCCGCCGCATCAATTCACCTGGCGGCGTGCAAAACATGCCGTGGTGCGGGTGGAAGGACCCGAACGCATCGCGATGGAATGGTGGCGGCAGGACGGCAAACAGCTGACGCGGGATTATTTCCGCATCGAGGATGCCGAGGGCCTGCGCTTCTGGATCTTTCGCGATGGTCTTTACGAGGGAGAGGTGTTCGACGGCGACGGCAAGCCCGCTCCGCCCCACTGGTACGTGCACGGTCTCTTCGCATGATTACGCCCGCTTATGCCGAGATCGGCATCACCACCAATTTCTCGTTCCTGCGCGGCGGCTCGGATCCGCGCGCTTATGTGCATCAGGCCAGCAAGCTCGGCATTCCCGTGATCGGCATTGCCGATCACAACACGCTGGCCGGCGTGGTGCGCGCCTGGAAGGAACTCGACAATGACAAGGTGCTGCACAAGCCAAAGCTCCTGATCGGCGCGCGCATCGTCTTCATCGACGGCACGCCCGACATTTTCGTCTATCCGCGCGATCGCGCCGCCTATGGTCGGCTGTGCCAGCTTCTGACCCGGGGCAAACGCGGCGACGACATCATGCGGATCGAGAAGGGCGAATGCCGTCTCAACTTCACCGATCTGCTGGAGTTTTCGCAAGGTCAGCTCCTGGTCCTGACGTTGCTGCATCGGTTTGATGATGCGCAAACGCTGGATGTGCTTTCAAAACTCAAAGCCAGCAGCGCCGAAGGCGTGTGGCTGGCCGCGAGCCTGGTCTATCGCGGCGACGACCGTCGTCGCCTGGCGCGGCTCGACGATCTCGCCGCCAAAGCAGGAGTGCCGCTGCTTGCGACCAACGAGGTGCTCTATCACGATCCCGGCCGTCGTCCGCTTCAGGACGTGCTGACCTGCATCCGGGAAAAGACCACGATCGAGGCGGTCGGACGCAAGCTAGAAGCCAATGCGGAGCGTTTTCTCAAGACGCCCCGCGAGATGGCGCGCCTGTTTCGCGATTTCCCCGAGGCGATCGCGGAGACCATGCGCTTTGCCGACAGGATCGACTTCTCGCTCGATCAGCTTAGATATCAATATCCGGACGAGCCGGTGCCGCCGGGCAAGACCGCGCAGGGGCATCTGGAAGACCTGACCTGGGCGGGCGTCGACACATATTTCGGGGGCAAGATCGACGACAAGTTGCGCGCGACGCTGAAGAAGGAACTCGCGCTGATATCAGAGCTGAAATACGCGCATTACTTCCTCACCGTGCACGACATCGTCCACTACGCGCGCAGCGAAAATATCCTGTGCCAGGGGCGGGGATCGGCGGCGAATTCGGCCGTGTGCTACGTGCTCGGCATCACCTCGGTCGATCCGACCAAGGTCGATCTGCTGTTCGAGCGCTTCATCTCCAAGGAGCGGCTGGAGCCGCCCGACATCGACGTCGATTTCGAGCATTCGCGGCGCGAGGAGGTGATGCAATATGTCTATCGCCGCTACGGCCGCCACCGTGCGGCGATCATCGCCACCATCATCCATTATCGTCCGCGCAGCGCCATCCGCGACGTCGGCAAGGCGCTGGGCCTGACCGAGGACGTCACCGCCGCGCTCGCCGACACCGTCTGGGGCAGCTGGGGCAAGGGCCTGAACGACATGCAGGTCAGGCAGGCCGGACTCGATCCCCAAAATCCCATGATCAATCTCGCGGTCGAGCTTGCGACCGAGCTGATCGAATTCCCGCGCCATCTCTCCCAGCATGTCGGTGGCTATGTGCTGACCCAGGATCGGCTCGACACCTATGTGCCGATAGGCAACGCCGCGATGGACGACCGCACGTTCATCGAATGGGACAAGGACGACGTCGATGCGCTCAATATGATGAAGGTCGACGTGCTCGCGCTGGGCATGCTGACCTGCATCCGGAAATGTTTTGATCTGATCGACCAGCACAAGGGCGAACGTTGGGTTCTGGCGAGCGTCCCGCAGGACGATCCCAAGGTTTACGACATGCTGTGCGCCGGTGAATCGCTCGGCGTTTTCCAGGTCGAGAGTCGCGCGCAGATGAACATGCTGCCGCGCCTGAAGCCGCGGACCTTCTACGATCTCGTCATCGAGGTCGCGATCGTACGCCCGGGCCCGATCCAGGGCGACATGGTGCATCCATATCTGCGCCGGCGGAACGGTATCGAGAAGGTGACCTATCCCTCGCCAGCGCCCGAGCATGGTCCCGCGGACGAACTCTACAAGGTGCTGCACAAGACCAAGGGCGTGCCGCTGTTCCAGGAGCAGGCGATGCGCATCGCGATCGAGGCGGCGAAATTCACCTCCGAGGAAGCCAATGGCCTGCGCCGCTCGATGGCGACCTTTCGCAATGTCGGCACCATCGGCCAATACGAGGAGAAGCTGATCGGCAACATGGTCGCGCGCGGCTACGATGCCAATTTCGCCAGAAGCTGTTTCGACCAGATCAAGGGCTTTGGCTCCTATGGCTTTCCCGAGAGCCATGCCGCGAGCTTCGCCCAGCTCGTCTACATCTCCTCATGGCTGAAATATCATCACCCCGATGCCTTCTGCTGCGGCCTCTTGAACTCGCAGCCGATGGGCTTTTACGCGCCGGCGCAGATCGTCGGCGACGCCCGCAAGAACGGCGTCGAGGTGCGCGAGATCGATGTCTCCCACAGTTTTGCGCAGAACACGCTGGAGAACACCGACGACAGATATTGCGCCGTTCGCCTGGGTTTTCGTCAGATCGACGGCTTTCACTGGCTCGATCCCGATGAGGAGTTCCTCAAAGCGGAGCAAGCGAAACGGCAGGGCAAGGTCCATGTCACTCAGGAAGACTGGGCTGACCGCATCATCAAGGCTCGCGACCGCCAGCCCTTCACCTCGCTCGAAGATTTTGCCCGCGACACCGGCCTGCCCAAGCGCGCGCTGATCTTGCTGGCGGATGCCGATGCGTTTCGCTCGCTCGGGCTCGATCGCCGCGAGGCGCTGTGGCAGGTGCGGCGGCTGCCCGACGATGTGGCGCTGCCGCTGTTCGAAGCGGCCACCGCGCGCGAGCAGCCCGACGAGCAGGCCAAGCCACTCCCCGTGATGCCGCGTCCCGAGCAGGTCGTCGCGGACTACCAGACCATCCGCTTGTCGCTCAAAGGCCATCCGATGGAATTCCTGCGCGAGATGTTTTCACGCGAGCGGATCGTCGCCTGCAAGGAGATCAGCCATGAGAACGAGCGGCGCCGCGTCCGCTGCGCCGGTGTGGTGCTGGTGCGGCAGCGGCCGGGCAGCGCCAGCGGCGTCGTGTTCATGACGCTGGAGGACGAGACCGGTATCGCCAATGTCGTGGTGTGGCCCAAGGTCATGGAGCAGTACCGGAAGGAAGTGATGGGCGCGCGCCTCATCGAGGTCCAGGGCTATATCCAGAGCAGCCCCGAGAAGGTGACGCATCTGATCGCCCAGCGCATGATCGACCGCTCGCACGATCTGGTCGGCCTCGCCAACGACGCCCTGAGCCGCAAGCCTCCGGTGCCGGCAGGCGCCACCGTGGTCGAGCCCCTCAACGAAGACCCCCGCGCCCTCGCGGATATGCCCGCGCAAAAAATCCGCCACCCCCGCAACGTCCGCATCCTGCCACCGTCGCGGGATTTCCATTGAGGGGCATGAACAACCGCAAGGATCGGCCGATCTCGTCCAATGATCAATACGATTTGAATTGAGTCTCTAAGCAACCTGAAAGCGAGCAGGTCCATATAGTTCGTAGAACTCGATTTGGACATAACGGGGTAATGCTTGCAGCAGCCAGAATCGTCGCAACGATCGCGTGGCCTGGCAGTCGCCGTGAAGTCAGATCGAAAGCCATCCCGCATCGATAGGCTGGGCCTCTGGTTCTCCAAGAGCAGCATGATCGACGGGCTGTGGATTGGGACGACCGAAAGCAAGCCTTACCCGGCGCTGCGTCGCGTAGAAGAGGCCCTCCAACTCATCAAGCGCCACGACGCGCTTGGCTATGCCCGGATCACGCGCGATCTCGACCGGATATGGGTACATCTGCTCCCCAGCGCCCAAGCACACTATGATCGATCGATGAACGCCTGCGTTGTCGACGAGCGCTACATTCTCGGGGGCCCGATGACCCTGGAGCAGATCGCGTCGACCTTCATCCATGAAGCGACCCACGCACGCCTCGAGGGCTGGGGAATCTCCTATGTCGAGGCGATGCGTCCCCGGATCGAAGCGATCTGTCTTCGCCGGGAGTTGAGCTTCCTCAATAAATTGCCGGACACCGAGACGCTAAGAGACGAGATCGCACGGACGCTGGAGTGGTGTGTTGCGGATTCCGGTGGCTACTTTGCCGATGCAAGCTTCCGTGTGCGCGAAGAGGACGGACAAATCGAAACATTGCGCCATCTAAACGTCCCGGACTGGCTCATCACATGGGCGACCTGGCTGATCAGCAGGCGGCGAAAACGCGCATCGGTGTCGCAAGGGTCTTAGCCGTTGCCGTGGATGGCCGGGACTAGCCCGGCCATGACGGCGGAGAGAGGTTCGCAAACTACGCCATTCTAGAAATTCACCCGGTTCGAGATCGCGCCGTCCACGATGAGATTGGCGCCGGTCGTGAACGACGAGGCCGGGCTTGCCAGAAACACCGCGGCGTTCGCGATTTCCTGTGGCGTCGCCATGCGCCCGGTCGGATTACGCTTCATCGCGTCGTTGTAACGCTCGGGCATGTTCTGCTCGATCATGTTCCAGACGCCGCCCTTGAAGTAGACGGTGCCGGGCGACACGACATTCACGCGGATCTTCTTCTTGGCGTATTGCCGCGCCAGTCCCTTGGCCATGTGGATCAGCGCCGCCTTGATCGGGCCGTAGGAGCTGGCGAGATCGGCCTGCGCCGCCGAGATCGAGGAGATGATGACGAAGGCGGCATCGCCGCGCGTCTCGCCGCTAGTCTCGAGGAACGGCCGCGCGGCGTCGAACGCATGCACGGCGCCGAGCACGTCGAGCCGGAAATTCTGCTCCCATGACGCGGGATCGTGGCCTTGCGCCATCGCGCCGGCATTGGCGAACAGCAGGTCGATGCCGCCGAACTCCTTTGCCGCGCCCTCGACCCACGCCTTCAGCGCCGCGCCGTCGGTGACGTCGACCGTGCCGCCGGTGGCGCGGATGCCGCTGGCCTTCAGCTCGGCCACGGTGGCGGCGACTTGCTCCGCATTGCGCGCGCACACGGCAACATTGCTGCCTTCACCGGCCAGCGTCGCCGCAATTGCCCGACCGATGCCGCGCGTGCCGCCGAGCACGATGGCGTTTTTTCCTTTGAGACCGAGATCCATTGTTTGGGTCTTCCCTTTTTGTTGGTCGTCACGAGTGTAGCCGCGGAGACGGAGAAAGTCCTCCCCTCACTCCGGCGAAGCCCCCACCGGCGGGCCGCCGGGCGGACGATGCAGGAAGGTCAGCGAGGCGTAAGCGCCGGCCCAGGAGCCGATCGCCGCGAAAGCGACATAGAACGCGTTTTCGGTGTAGCTGATCACGGCATAGGAGGAGAGCAGATACCAGACTGCGCTCCAGTTCGCCGCCGGCACGCGCTTGCGCGCAATCACGGCGGAGGTGAACATCACATAGACTGCGTCGGTCGCCGCGGTTGCGACGAACACGGCGCCTGCGGTGAGGGGATCGATGGCGGCCATTGCATTCCCTTATGTGCTAGTGAATGGTCACCAAAAACTAGGGGAGAGAAGAGGCCATGCAAAGCCCTGCCGACATTCTTAGGGATATCTGGACCTCTGCCGGAGGCGATGTCGCGGCCCTTGAGCGCGTGCGCCTGGCCGGCGACGAGCCGCAGATACCGTCCTCGTTCCGTGTCGCCGTCGCCGGACAAACGACGATCGCCGCTGCCGGCCTTGCCGCCGCCGAGATCTGGCGGCAACGCAGCGGCGAGGCGCAGGATGTGACCGTCGACATGCGTCACGCCGTCGTCGAATGCCGTTCCGAGCGCTATCTGCGCCTCGACGACAAGCCGCCGCCTCCGGCCTGGGACGCCATCGCCGGCGTCTACAAGACCGGCGACAACCGTTTCGTGCGCTGCCACACCAATTTTCCGCATCATCGCGACGCCGTCTGCAAAGTGCTTGGCTGTGTGCCCGAGCGCGAGAAGGTGCAGGCCGCGCTGATGCAATGGAAGGGCGAGGATTTCGAGACGGCCGCTTATGCCGCCGGCGGCGTCGTCGCGCTGATGCGCTCCTACGACGAATGGTCGGCGCTGCCGCAGGCGCGCGCGCTGGCCGAGCTGCCGCTGATCTCGATCGAGAAGATCGGCGATGCTCCGCCCAAGCTTTGGTCCAAAGGCGATCGCCCGCTCGCAGGCCTGCGTGTGCTCGATCTCTCCCGCGTCATCGCCGGTCCCGTCGCCGGCCGCACGCTCGCTGCGCACGGCGCCGATGTGCTGCTGGTCTCGGGGCCGGACCTGCCCGCGATTCCCTGGCTCACCATCGACACCGGCCGCGGCAAGCTCACCACCTTCATCGCGCTGAAGAGCGAGGCGGGCCGGGCGCAGATGCGCGCGCTGTTGCAGGACGCCGACATCGTCTCGCAAGGCTATCGCCCGCGCGCGCTCGCCGCTCTTGGCCTCTCGCCGGAGCGGGCCGCGGAGATCAATCCCGGCATCGTCTACGTCACACTGTCGGCTTATGGCCATGCCGGCCCCTGGGCCGAGCGGCGCGGCTTCGATTCGCTGGTGCAGACGACGACTGGCTTCAACGATGCGGAAGGCAAGGCCGCCGGCATCGACGGTCCGAAGGAATTGCCGGCGCAGATGCTCGATCACGCCACCGGCTATCTGATGGCGTTCGGCGCGATGATGGCCAAGGCGCGCCAGGCCCGTGAAGGCGGCAGCTGGCACGTGCGCGTGTCGCTGGCGCAGACCGGACGCTGGCTGTGGAATCTCGGTCGGCTCGAAGGCGGTCTCGATACCCCGGATCTTACGGGTGAGGCCGTACATGCTGCGTTCATGGAAACGGTGTCATCTGGCTTCGGCACGTTGAAGGCGGTGCGCCATTCGGCTGTGCTGTCGCGGACGCCGGCGCAATGGAGCCTTCCGGCGATGCCGCTCGGCAGCCATCCGCCGCAATGGCCGGGCTGAAGCTGACGTGAAGCTGACGTGTCGCAAAATTTTAACGCAAACCGAAGGACGGCCAGCGTTTTTTAGGTTGTTTGCAATCCCAATTCGGCACTATTAGCGCGACCGATGAGGCAGCCGTCTGCCGAGATCGTCGCAGACAAGACCGGGCCCCATGGTAGTTGAAAATACCAAGCGTTTGCAGGTGCTTACAAAACAACGGATGATCGTATCCGTAGTTTTACTGGCGCTTGCCGGGGCCGGCGCCTACGGGTTTCTCTATGCGGGCGTCAAGGACAAGAACCACTCCGAAGTCTCCAGCCAGTCGCGCAGGAACGCCCAGAATTTCACGCCGACGCCGTCCGAATGGGCGACGCTGACGATCGAGCCGGTCAATGCCAAGGCCTTCCGCGCCGAGTACGTCACCGAAGGCAAGGTCGCGGTCGATGAAGACCGCTCGACACCGGTGTTCTCGCCTTATGCGGGCCGGGTGACCAAGCTGCTCGCCAAGCCGGGCGAGAGCGTGACCCAAGGTCAACCGCTGTTCACAATCGAGGCCGCCGACACCGTGCAGGCCCAGAACGATTTCATCGCGGCGATGACGTCGCAGAACAAGGCGAAGTCGGCGCTCGAGCTTGCCGACATCCAGTACCGGCGCGCCAAGGATCTCTACGAAGGCCGCGCCATTCCGCTCAAGGATTATCAGCAGGCGGAGGCCACCCAGGTCCAGGCGCAGAACGACATGCGCTCCGCGGTGACGGCGCTCGAGGCCGCAAACAACAAGCTGCGCATCCTCGGCTTCACCGACGAGACGATCAAGGCGTTCCAGACCAAGAGCACCATCAATCCGGAGATCACGATCTATGCGCCGATCGCGGGCACGGTCGTGCAGCGCAAGATCGGCCCCGGGCAATATGTCAGTGCCGGCGCGAGCGACCCGGTTTTCGTGATCGGCGATCTCTCCACCGTCTGGCTCACCGCCTTCGTGCGCGAGAGCGACGCTGCTCAGGTCAGCATCGGGCAGGACATCAACGTCAACGTCATGGCGCTGCCGGGCCGTCCGCTGACCGCCAAGATCAACTATGTCGCCGCCGCGATCGATCCCAATACCCGCCGCCTGCTGGTCCGCGCCACCATCGATAACAAGGATGGCCTGCTCAAGCCGGAAATGTTCGCCAACGTCACGATCTATTCGGCCGGCGACCGCGCGGCGCCTGCGGTGCCGAAGCAGGCGCTGATCTACGAAGGCGACCAGGTGCGCATCTGGGTCGCGCGTGACGACAAATCGGTCGAGCTCCGCCAGATCAAGATCGGCCTCATCAATGGCAACCTCGTCGAGGTGACCAGCAACCTGAAGCCCGGCGAACGGATCGTCGTCAAAGGCAGTCTGTTCATCGACCGAGCGGCGTCCGGTAGCTGATCGACGAGCCCCACGAAACTGCGAAAAAACTGAATGGATCGTCTCGTCGCCCTAGCCGTCCACCGGCGCTTCCTGATGGTCGGCATGTTCGTCGCCGTGTTCATCGGCGGCCTGATTGCGTTCAATCAGCTCAACATCGAGGCCTATCCCGATCCGACCCCGCCGATGGTCGACATCGTCACGCAGAGCCCGGGCCTGTCGGCGGAAGAGATCGAGCGCTACATCACGATCCCGATCGAGACGCAGGTCGCGGGCCTGAAGAACCTCACGACCATCCGCACCATCTCGCTCTACGGCCTCTCCGACGTCAAACTGCAGTTCTCGTTCGCCTACACCTATGACGAGGCATTGCAGCAGGTCCTGAACCGCCTGGCGCAACTCGCGCCGCTGCCGGGCAACGTGCAGCCGCAGATCTCGCCGCTGAGCCCGATCGGCGAAATCTTCCGCTATCGGCTGGTCGGCCCGCCGAACTACAGCGTGCTCGACCTCAAGACCATCCAGGACTGGATCCTGCAGCGCCGCTTCCGTTCCGTGCCCGGCGTGATCGACGTGACCGGGTGGGGTGGCAAGAGCAAGACCTATGAGCTCCAGGTCGACAACAACAAGCTGGTCGCAAACGGCCTGACGCTGCCGCAACTGCTCCAGGCGGTCAGCAATTCCAACGTCAATGTCGGCGGCAACACCGTCAATATCGGCCAGCAATCGGCCGTGGTGCGCGGCGTCGGCCTGATCAAGTCGATCGACGACCTCGCCAACACCATGATCGCCCAGACCAACGGCAATCCGGTGCTGGTCAAGGACGTCGCCACCGTCACGATCGGCCAGAAGCCGCGTCTTGGCATCGCCGGCATCGACGATTCCGACGATATCGTGCAAGGCATCGTCCTGATGCGCCGCGGCGAGCAGAGCTCGCCGACCATCAAGCGCGTCCACCAGCTCGTTCAAACCATCAACGAGTCCAGCATCCTGCCGCCCGGCGTGCGCATCGAGCGCATCTATGACCGCGGCGACCTGATCGAGCTCACCACCCACACCGTGCTGCACAACATGGTGGTCGGCATCCTCCTGATCGTGCTGCTGCAGTGGATCTTCCTCGGCGATCTGCGCAGCGCGCTGATCGTCGGCGCCACGATTCCGTTCGCGCTGTTCTTTGCCGTGATCATTCTGGTGCTGCGCGGGGAATCGGCAAACCTGCTGTCGGTCGGTGCCATCGATTTCGGCCTGATCGTAGATGCCACCGTCATCATGGTGGAGGCGATCTTCCGCCGCCTGACGCAGACCACGCCGCCGACGGAATCCGAGCAGATGTCGCCCGAGACGCTGTTCGGCATGAAGAGCCACGCCATCCTCAGCGCCGCGGCCGACGTCTCGCGCTCGATCTTCTTTGCCGCCGCGATCATCATCGCGGCCTTCCTGCCGCTGTTCACGCTATCCGGCGTCGAAGGCAACATTTTCGGACCGATGGCGCGCACCTATGCCTACGCGCTCGCCGGCGGCCTGCTCGCGACCTTCACCGTGACGCCGGCGCTCTCCGCGATCATCCTGCCGGCCCATGTCGAGGAGACCGAGACCAGGGTGATGCAGATCCTGCATCGGATCTACATGCCGGTTCTGAATTGGGCTGTCGCCAACCGCGCCATCATGCTCGGCGCCTCGGTCGGCCTCGTGCTGATGACGGTCGCGCTCGGCCGGCTGCTCGGCCTCGAATTCCTGCCCAAGCTGGAAGAGGGCAATCTCTGGATCCGTGCCACGCTGCCGCCGACCATCTCGCTCCAGGAGGGCAACTCCTATGTCAACGAGATGCGCAAGCTGATCCGCGCCCGGCCCGAGGTCGAATCCGTGGTGTCGCAGCACGGCCGTCCCGACGACGGCACCGACGCCGCCGGCTTCTTCAACGCCGAGTTCTTCGCGCCGCTGAAGCCTGCGAGCCAGTGGCCCGGCACGCATGACAAGGAGGAGCTGACCGCGGAGCTGCTCAAGCAGCTCGACGACCGCTTCCCCGGCGTCGAGTTCAACTTCTCGCAATATCTCCAGGACAACGTCTCCGAAGCCGTCTCCGGTGTGAAGGGCGAGAACTCGATCAAGCTGTTCGGCAGCGATCTCCAGGCGCTGACCGACACCGCCAACAAGATCAAGTCGGTGCTCGCGACCGTGCAGGGCGTGACCGACCTCGCGGTCTTCACCTCGCTCGGGCAGCCGACGGTGCAGATCGACATCGACCGCGCCAAGGCCGCGCGCTACGGGCTCGCCCCCGGCGATATCAACGCCACCATCAAGGTCGCGATCGGCGGCGACTCCGCGGGCGACATCTACGAGCCCGGCTCCGACCGCCACTTCCCGATCATCGTTCGCCTTGCGCCGGAATATCGCCGCAGCGCCGAGGCGATCCAGAACATTCGGATCGGTGCGCCCGGGCCGAACGGCTCCGTCACCCAGATTCCGCTCAGCGAAGTTGCCTCGATCAGCCTCGTTTCCGGCGCAGCGTACATCTACCGCGAGCAGCAGGAACGCTATCTGCCGATCAAGTTCTCGGTCCGTGAGCGCGATCTCGGCAGTGCCATCCGCGAGGCCCAGCAGAAGATCGCCGACCAGGTGCAGCTGCCGCCCGGCTCGCACATGGAATGGGTCGGCGAGTTCGGCAATCTCCAGGACGCGATTCGGCGGCTGTCGATCGTGGTGCCGATCTCGCTGGCGCTGATCGGCATCCTGCTCTGGTTCAATTTCGGCTCGATGACCGACACCCTGCTCGCCATGAGCGTGATCCCGATGGCGATCTTCGGTGGCGTGCTCGGCCTGCTGATCACCGGCACCGCCTTCAGCGTCTCGGCCGCGATCGGGTTCATCGCCCTGTTCGGTATCGCGGTGATGGACGGCATCATCATCCTGTCGCAGTTCAATCAGTTGATCGACGAAGGCATGGACCGCGTGAGCGCGGTGATCCGCACCGGCGAATTGCAGCTTCGCCCCGTGCTGATGACATGCGTCGTCGCCGGCGTCGGTCTGCTGCCGGCCGCGCTGTCGGCGGGCATCGGCTCGCAGGTGCAGAAGCCGCTCGCGGTCGTCGTCGTCACCGGCATGCTGCTGGCGCCGATCGTGATCCTGGTGACGTTGCCGGTGCTGATCTCCTTCTTCTCCCGCCGCGCGCGCTGACGCGCGAGCTAGCCCAACGCGCGCTGCGCGATCCGCAGCAGCATCGTGGTGCCGAGCCCGAGCAGCATCAGGCTCGCGAATCGGCTGCTCAATGACAGCATCCGCGGCGTCAGCCGCGAGCGCGCGGTGGCGACGATCGTGCTGAGGATCATCCACCACACCGCAGAGCCGACGAACACGCCCGCGATCATCGGTGCAGCTGCGGCCTGCGTGGAGAACGCGTGCAGCGCTGCGAGAAACAGGATGACCGTCAACGGATTGGTCAGCCCGAGCGCGATGGCGCTGAGATAGGCGCGGGCGAGACGCACGCGGTCGATCTCGCCGGCGTCCTGCAGCACGATGGAGCACCGGTGGGTGCGAAGCGCGAACCACAGCAGCGTCAGCGCCGAGACGACGCCGAAGATAACGGCATTCGCCTCGACCCAGGGCTGCGCAAGCGCGCCCAATCCCAGGACTGCGAAGGCGCTGTAGGTGAGATGCACGGTCGCTGCACCGAAGCCGGTGGCGAGGCCTGTGGCCATGCCCGACGCCAATGTGCGCTGAATGCACAGCATGCCCATGGGCCCAATCGGAGCCGCGACGGTGAAACCAATTCCGATGCCGGAAAAAAGCGCGGCAAGAAAATGCGATAAGGGCATGCATCCGCACGATCAAATGAAATCTATGCGTGTGCGTAGCCGCGAAATTGAATCGTCGCCTCAACCGGAAGGCTGAAAAGCAGACGAGAGCGCAAACACGAACGTGTGAGTCAGCGTCGTTGTGCTCGCGTGACAACAGTTCCATCACCCGACATGGAACAGCGTCGCATTTTGTTTGAACCTTATTGAAGGTACCGCGACTCAGAAGCCGTAGAGTCGCGCCGGATTGTCGACCAGGATTTTCCTGCGTACATCGGCATCCGGCGCCCAGAGCGGAAGCTGGTTGAGCAGCCGGCCATCGTCGATGGCGTGGAAGGGTGCGATGTCGGTGGCCTTGCGACCATCGACTTGCGCCGAATCCGGATGCGGCCAGTCGGTGCCCCAGACGATGCGGTCCGGGTTCGCGGCGATCAGTGCGCGCGCATAGGGCAGCATGTCCTGATAATCGGGCGCGAGGTTCGACGAGCGATAGGCTCCTGAAATCTTCACATAGGCTTTTCCGGATTTGACCAAAGCGACGAGGTCGGCAAAGCCCGGCTGCTCCAGTCCGAGCGAGGCCTCGAGCCCACCAAAATGGTCGAACACCGCAGGCACCGGTGAGGCCAGCACGAGATCCCGGATCGCGGAGATCATCGACAGCGTGGTGTAGAGCTGCACATGCCAGCCGCGCGCCGTCATGCGCTCGACGGCAGCGGTGAAGCGGGCGCGGCCGACATCGGGATTGTTGACGCCGTCAGTCGCCAGATTGATGCGGATGCCGCGGAAGCCGGCCGCATGCATCGCGTCGAGCTCGGCTTCCGTGGTCTTGTCATCGATCACGGCCACCCCGCGCGCGGTCGCGCCGCGCGCCTTCATGCCGAACAGGCTGGAGGAATTGTCGGTGCCGTAGACGCTCGGCGTGACGATCACGACGCGCTCGATATGCAGCGCCTTGTGCAGCGCCGCCATTTCCTCGGGGCTTGCCGGTCCCGGCGTGTAAACGCGCCCCGTGAAGAACGGAAATGTCGCGACATCGCCATGGATATGGGTGTGACAGTCGCAGGCATGGGCCGGCACGTCGAAATTGATCGGCGTCGCGGGTTGCGCTGCGCGCGCGTAAACTGTGTCGGTCATGGCTGCTCCGGCGGCGGGGAAGGCGCGCGCACGATATCACATCAGCCGGGCAGTCCCGCCAATTCGCTGCATAGCTGCTCGACCAGTTCCGCAAGCGGACGTGCGCCGTCGACGCGAACGACCGGGCAGGGCAGATCCGCGAGCCACGTCTCATCTTTTGCGAGACTGCGGCCGTCGCGATCACCGGCTTCGTAGTGCGCGGCCCAGTCGACGAACGCCTCCATCTCCGCGTGACGCCAGCCTCCGGGCGCGACAGCATCGGCACCGAAATGAGCAGCTTCGCGCGCACGCAGTCGCTGCAGGCGAAGCTCGCTCGGCGTTGACACGAAGATGACGACATCGAAGAACGGGACGAGCTCGTTGCCCCAGCCGGTGACGGTTCCGCTCAGCACCCAATCGAGCCGTGGCAGAAACATCTCGCGCATCAGGCGCAGCCGATCGGCGGCAGGGCGTGTCGTCTGGTAGGGTGGAACAGTCGGCAGCCAGAAATAATCGTCACTGTCGTGATGCGGCAGCGCCAGCCGGCCCGCAAGCGCGCGGCCGAGCGTCGTCACGCCGGAGCCCGAAGCTCCCATCAGATGGATGCGGCGGCTCTTCATCGAGATCGACCGGAAGATTTGAAGTTATTGCCCCGACGGCGTGCGCAGGCCGTGCCAGGCGTCGCGGACCTGCTGGTAGTGCACCTCGGGCAGATAGTCCGGGGTGTTCAGGCTCAGCGTCTTGACGTCCAGATGACCGACGGCGCTGAGCAGCGTGTAGGAGGCGATGACGCGGTCGCGCAGCGCGCCGATCAGGCGGGCCCTGGCCTGGATCAGATCGGCCTGCGAGTTCAGCACGTCGACGGTGGTGCGCTGTCCGCCGGCGGCCTCGCGCTGGACGCCCTGGAGCGCGACGGTCGCTGCTTTCACTTCGGATTCCGAGGCCGAGACCGCGATCTTGGCGCCTTCATTGGCGACCCAGGCGCTGACCGCTGCGGTGCGCGCCTGGTTGCGTACCTGGTCGAGCACGAGCCGGCTCTGCGCCGTGACTTCCTTGGCCTGCCGGGTCTGAGAGGCGGCCTGGCCGCCGTCATAGATCGGTGCGGTGACGTTGGCGACGATCGAGGCCTGGTCGGTGGCGAAGGTGCCGAGCGTCTGGTCGGCGTCGCGGCTGCGGCTGACGCTGCCCTGGAGGCTGGCGCTCGGCAGCAGCGCGCCTTCGGCGACGCGGATATTGGTCGAGGCGACGTCGACGTCGAAACTGGCTGCCATCACCGCCGGATGCTCGCGGATCGCCATCGTGATCGAATCCTCGCGGGTCTTCGGCAGATAGCGATCGACCACCTCGGCAGGGCGGAGCGCCGAGGGCGCATTGCCGATCACCTGGGAATAGGTCGCCTGGCTCACCGCAAGCGCGACTTCCGCGGCATTGAGGTCGGCAAGGCCGCGGTTGAGGCGCGCCTCGGCCTGGGCGCTGTCGGTCGGGGTGACGTCGCCGGCATTGAGTCGGCGCTGGGTGATGGCGAGCGTCTCGCGCAGGAAGGCGACGTTGGAGCGTTGCGCCTCGACCAGCGACTGGTTGGCCAGCACGTTGGTGTAGGCGGTGACGGCGTCGAGCAGCACGCCCTGGCCGACATTGCGCAGCGCCTCGCGGCCGGACTGCACCTGGAGTTCCGCGACCCGCACGTTGTTGGCGGTGCGGAAGCCGTTGAACAGGGTCTGCGACACCGTGACCCCGATGGTCCAGGGCTTCAGCGTCGCGGTCTGGATGGTGTTGTCCGGAAGCAGGTTGCGCACCGCCTGCAGGCCGGCGCTGAGGCTCGCCACGATCTGCGGCCGGTAGCCGGCCAGCGCCTGCGGCACGTTCTCGTCGGTGGCGCGCTGCCTTGCGCGCTCGGCGTTGAGTTGGGGGTTGGTCTGGTAGGCCTTGACCAGCGCCTCCGGCAGGGCTTCCGCGCAGGCCGCGGCGGGTAGGGCGCAACACAACGCGACCGTGGTCCATGCCGCCAGGACAGGACCCACGCCCGATCGACGCCGCGTCATCACGCGGCCAGCTCTGGCGGCACGCCCAATCATGTAATCCCGCAAAACCCCGGCTGTCCGCCCCCGCCGACGGCGGCTCTCTTAACTGTTTACCCAGCGCCGGTCCCGCAGGCAAACTGCCGCGGAGGAAACCCCCATGAAATCCGTGCTTGTTGCAGGTGCGTCACACAGCGATTCCGCCTCGAATGCGCTATAGGGGACCCATGGCGCCTTCCAATTCCGTCGGGCGCCTTTGCCATGCGGTCCGGACCCACGGATGATGCCGAAATTCTTCTCCGATCCCGATGCGCTCGCGGAGGAGATCATTCGCGAGGTTGGAACCGATCTGGTGGTCGGTCTGCCGCTCGGCCTCGGCAAGGCCAATCACGTGGTCAATGCCCTTTACGCGCGGGCCTGCGCCGATCCTTACATCAAGCTGACATTGCTGTCGGCGCTGACGCTGGAGAAGCCGAAGCCGAAGGCCCTGATCGAAAGCCGCTTCATCACGCCTGTCATCGACCGCCTGTTTGGAGGGTATCCCGACCTGGCCTATGCCGATGCGCTGCGCGCGAATCGGCTGCCGCCCAATATCGGCGTGGTCGAGTTCTTCTTTCTTGCCGGACGCTGGCTGCATGTGCCGGCCGCACAGCAGAATTACATCTCGGCCAACTATACCCACGCGGCGAGCTATCTGCTGGCGCGCGGGATGAACGTGGTGACGCAGCTGGTCGCCAAACGCGTCGTCGATGGCGTGCCGCGCTACAGCCTGTCCTGCAACACCGACACGACGCTGGACGTGCTGCGCGAGCGTCGCGCCGGACGCGCGTCGTTCAAGCTGATCGCACAGGTGAATTCCGAGCTGCCGTTCATGCCGGGCGAGGGCGATCTTCCGGCCGAGGAGTTTTGCGCCGTGCTGGACAGCGCGGCGACCGACTTTCCCCTGTTCGCGCCGCCGTCGGAGCCGATCTCCGATACCAAATACGCGATCGGCCTGAATGCAGCCTCTCTCGTGCGCGACGGCGGCACGCTGCAAATCGGCATCGGACAGGTCGGCGATGCGCTGGCGCAGGGCCTGATCCTGCGCCATCGCGACAGTGCGGCATTTCATCATGTCGTCACACGGCTGTCTCCGGCGCGACCAGCCGTCGCGCAGGAGGCCGGTGCCTTCGAGGCGGGCCTTTACGGCGTCAGCGAGATGGTCACCGAGGCGTTCATCGGCCTGATCGACGCCGGCATTCTCAAGCGCGCCGTCGACGGCGTGGTGCTGCACGGTGCCTTCTTCCTCGGTCCAAAGTCGTTCTATCGCGCGCTGCGCGAGATGCCGCCGGAGTTGATCGCACGCGTCCAGATGATGCCGGTGTCGTTCACGAACGAGCTCTACGGCGATGAGGACCAGAAGCGTCGCGCCCGCATCGACGCACGCTTCATCAACGTCACGATGATGGCGACGCTTCTGGGCGCAGCCGTGTCCGACGGCCTCGACGACGGCCAGGTCGTGAGCGGCGTCGGCGGACAGTACAATTTCGTGGCGCAGGCTTTTGCCCTGAACGCAGCGCGATCGGTCCTGACGCTCGAGGCCACGCGGCAGGCCGGCGGCGCCTTGAAATCCAACATTCTCTGGCGCTACGGGCACGAAACCATCCCGCGGCATCTGCGCGATGTCTTCGTCACCGAATACGGTGTTGCCGATCTCAGGGGAAAGTCGGACGCCGATGTGATCGCGGCCATGCTCGAGATTGCTGACTCGCGCTTCCAGGACGAGCTGGTGCGGGTGGCGAAGGAGGCCGGCAAACTGCCGCGGGGCTACGATATCCCGGCGGTCCATCGTGAAAACCATCCGGAGCGGATCGCGGCAGCACTCAAGCCCGCGCGCGAGGCCGGGCTGTTGCCGTCGTTTCCGTTCGGCTGCGATTTTACCGAGGTCGAGCAGCGCCTCATCCCGGCGCTGGAAATCCTGCAGGGCGCGCAGCATTCATCGCGCGCGCTGGCGGGCCTGTTGTGGCAAGGCTTGACGCAGAAACCTGATGCGGCGGATCAGGCGTGTCTCGCACGCCTCGGCCTCGATCGCCCAAAAACCTGGGCCGAGCGCTTCTACTGCGCGCTCGTCGGCGCGGCTTTGGCACGTAGTCACGTCTAGCCTCGGGTGTCGTCCCGGCGAAAGCCGGGACCCATAACCCCAGGGAGGAGTTTGACGAAGACTCGTTGTTTGGTACGTCCACTTTCCGCCATCGATGGATTCCGCGGTATGGGTCCCGGCTTTCGCCGGGACGACTGCGGAGAGTCTTACCGGTTCTTGTTCACCGGCTTGCGCTTCTCGATGAACGCGGCCATGCCCTCGGAGCGGTCTTCGAGCGCGAAGGTCGAGTGAAACAGATTGCGTTCGACGCTCATGCCTTCGGCGAGCGTGGTCTCGAAGGCGCGGTTGACTGCTTCCTTGGCCATCGCAACGGCAGGACGCGACATGGAGGCGATCTTCTCGGCAGCCGCCATGGTCTCGTCCATCAACTTGTCGGCCGGCACGATGCGGCTGACGAGGCCCGAGCGCTCGGCTTCGGCTGCGTCCATCATGCGGCCGGTGAGGCAGAGATCCATCGCCTTGGACTTGCCGATCGCGCGGGTCAGGCGCTGGGTGCCGCCGATGCCGGGGATGGTGCCGAGCGTGATCTCGGGCTGGCCGAATTTGGCGGTATCGGCAGCAATGATGAAGTCGCACATCATGGCGAGCTCGCAGCCGCCGCCAAGGGCATAGCCTGCGACCGCCGCAATGGTCGGCTTGCGGCAGCGCGCGACGCGGTCGCCGCCGATCGCGGCAAAGTCCTCGGAGAACATGTCGATGAAGCCTTTCGGCTGCATCTCCTTGATGTCGGCGCCGGCGGCAAAGGCCTTCTCGCTGCCGGTCACGACGATGCAGCCGATGGCGTCATCGGCTTCGAGATCGTCGACGGCGGCAGCAATCTCGCGAAACACGCCGAAGGAGAGCGCGTTGAGCATCTTCGGCCGGTTCAGCTTGATGATGCCGACCGCGCCTTTGCTTTCGACGATGATGTGTTCGAACGTGCTCATGGTCCACCCACGCGTTTGATTGGGCAGGCAATGTGCCCGCTGGCGGGGTGGGCTTCAAGGGGTCCAAAAGCGGCCGGGACGCGCGCGCAGCGCGCCCCGAGACGGGGCGTTAGGCCAAGACCTAAGCCATGAACATGCGGGCGGCGGAGGCCAGTGTCAGCAGCGTGCCGACGCCGATGAAGATCTTGCCGATCAGCGAGCTCTGGTCCCAGGCCGAGCTCGGCTGGCTGCTCGCCATCATCGGCGCGGGACGCGGCTGCGCGTCGGTTGCGGCGACCACCGCCTTCTGCACGGGCGGGTTGTCCTGTGGCAAGGCGCGATCGAGGTCGTTGAGCTGGTCGGGCGCGACCACCTGGTTCTCGGCATTGGCGGCAGCGTTCGTGTCGGTCGCTGCTTGCACATTGTCGTTGGCGCGGCCCGTCATCGCCGAGGCTGCGGCCGCAGTCGGCGTGTCCGCGGCGGCGAGCTGCGCGTTCGCATTGGCGACTTCCGGCGGCATCTGGCTCGAGGCCGGGACGTCGGTCGCGGACTTGCTGCTGACCTTGGTCTGGTCGGCCTGCGGCGTGGCATCCGCCTTGTCAGTCTTGTCGGCCTTGTCGTCGGATTTCTGCGCCGTCTTGCTGTCGGTGTGGCGGCGCGACGAATGGCGTCGCTGCTTGCTCGGCTTGACCTCATCGGCCTGTTTGCTTGCGCCGTCCGGATTCGTGCTCGCAGCGCTCGGTGCGGCCTGCACCGAGGCTCCAAACAGCAGGAATAGTCCGGTCAGAGCGACCAATGCCGCGTGTCCGCTGGCTTTCATCATGTTGATGATCTCCCCAATTCGCCCGTCCCGGGGCGAACAGAGACCCCGGCCCATGACGACAACGGGGCAAAATATGGGAATCTTCGGGCCACACCGGGCAAAACCGGGGCAAACCTTGTCCGGTGCATCGGCCCGCCGGGTGCGGCACGGACCGATCGGTGTTATGAGCCCTGCGAGAGCTTTCTGCGGCTGCTTCGGGGCAGGATCAGTCTTGATCACGACTTTGTGATCAAGTAGGCCCCGACGTAACAAATTGAAAGAGCGGCCGAATTGCAATGGTGAGGGGCGCGCGTGCGCGGACGTGAGGACGAGTGGACCGACCTGATGCGGTCGGCCATGGCAGGCGATGATGCGGCGTATCATCGCCTGTTGAAGGCGGTCACGCCGGTGCTGCGCGCTGCCGCAAGGCGCGGCCTGGCGAGGGCCGGGCAGCCTCCCGATCAGGCCGAGGATATCGTGCAGGAGATTTTGTTGGCGGTGCATCTGAAGCGGCACACCTGGGATAGCGAAGCGCCCTTCGCCCCCTGGCTGTTCGCGATCGCGCGCAACAAGCTGATCGATGCGCTCCGGCGTCGCGGCCGGCGTGTCTTCGTCAACATCGACGATTTCGCCGAAACGCTGCCCGGCGAGACGCCGCAGGAGACGGCCTCGGCAGGCGAGGTCACCGCGCAGCTCAATACGCTGCCGCAGCGCCAGCGCGACGTGTTGCAGTCGATCGCCGTCGACAGCGCCTCGATCAAGGATACGGCGACGAAATTCTCGATGAGCGAAGGTGCCGTGCGGGTCGCGCTGCACCGGGGCCTTGCGGCCCTGACGGCCAAACTACGGGACCACTAGTCATGGACACCGATCAACTCATTCGCAGCCTCGCGGCCGACAATGCCCACCGTGCCCCGCGCGTCGGCGGCTTGCTGACCATGGGCCTGTTGGTGGCAGCGCCGTTCTCGATCCTGATTTTTGCAACCTTCCTGGGCGTGCGGCCGGACGTGATGACGGCGATGCACAACCCGTTCTTCGACACGAAGTTCGCCGTTACCTTGTCGCTCGCGATCCCCGCGATCATCATCAGCCTGCATCTGTCTCGGCCCGAAGCCTTGATGCGCGGCTGGGGCTGGCTGCTGTTGCTCCCCGTTGGGCTGCTTGCGGTCGCGATCGGCAGTGAAGCGATGATGACGCCGGCCATGCCGATGACGATGCGGCTCGTCGGCAAGAACTCGCGGTGGTGCATGGTGGCGATCCCGGCGATGTCGCTGCCGCTGCTCGCGGGCGCCCTGTTCGGTCTGCGCCATGGTGCGCCGTCGCGGCCGGCGCTTGCCGGCGCGCTCGCCGGCCTGTTGTCGGCCGGGCTCGCCGCGACGCTCTACGCCTCGCACTGCACCGACGACTCGCCGCTGTTCGTCGCGACCTGGTACACGATCGCGACCGCGGTCGTGACCGCGATCGGCGCGGCGGTTGGATCGAGGGTGTTGCGGTATTAATTTGCTCCCTAGGAGGAAGCACCAGACTAGCTCTCTTAGCCATTTGGCGTAGAGAGTCTCTTTTGCGTGATGCTCATCTTGCATGCAGCTGGACGTTGAGGAATGATCCCCTAGGGAGGGGCGATGCGCTTTTGTGGTCGCCGCAGCGGGGCAATGCTTTCTTTTTGGAAGGCCGAAGATTTTCGGCCGGAACCTCTTGGACTTATTGCAGCAGCGGACCATTGGGAACCGCCGAGCCGGATTGATCCCCGTGTTCTCGCGCTTGAGCAAGTCTTCGAAGCGCGAGATTGGGACTTTTGGGACCCGTTGTCTAAGCGGTCGGAAGCCCCCGCCCCCCTCCTCGGACGGCAGTCCGGCTGGTTCGACTATGTCGAACTTCCTCGTTTTGATGCGAGGGCTGCCGAACAGCCATTTGCACCGCCTCGTCATAGGCCCGAAGCCGAGGCTATGTCGGAGCGGAGAGCTCGATGGCTGCTAAGTCTGCTCGATGTTCCTGCCAAAAGTCGCCACAAGGAGCTCTATCAACAATTTGTTGAGCTGTTCGATTGTTTCAGTCACCCGTCATCCTTCAGAGCGATATCAGATCTAGCGCTTCACGATGTTACTGCAGATGAGATTCTCTGCGCGTTTCATTTGAAACTCGGTTGGAGCGAGAGCCCGAAATTCTGGAGTGTTCGCCGGTCAAGGTTGGGAGCGCCATTCGTTCCGGATTCCGGACGAGCGATGCTTACTTGGAGCAGAGCGGCGCGAATGGCGCTTTTGGCAAAAGGGTTGCCGGCCGAATGTATCATTCGAGATGACTGGTATGATGATTGGCTCTCAGTTCCATTTGGAGACCCAATGTTTTGGTCGTTTATTGATTATACGACCTTTCGACTAGAGGCGTTTTCCGCGGGTGCGCTCGATCTTCCTCACGAACTCAAACGGGATGGCGGGCAAGCTTCGTCTGCGAGCTTCGGAGGAAACTCTCTTGACGGTACGCTCCTTGGAACTCCTTCCCGTACGGGGCAGCTTGTGCGCCTAAACACCGATACGTGGGGGCTCTCACACCTAACAGCTAAAGCATCCGAAGTGGCCGCCAACTAAGTAACTAATTTAATGATTGATCAGCTTGTCCCTATCGAAGGCGCTTGGGTCTGTCGGCGATCCAATCCAAGCGAAATCGGCGTCGTTGTAGCCGCGAGAGAAACGTCGAACGGCCCCCTGATCGAGGTGGATTTTGGACCAAGCACTGGTAGAGGCACTTTGGGGCCCGATGAGTGGGGCTGTGGGCTTCAGATAGGGCATTGCGTCCAAGATGTACCTCTTTCCGGCGTTAGAGAAACTTTAGGCGCAGGAAGCGTCCTACATGTACGTGAGCTGGCGACCCGCTTGCAGGTTCTCGTCCAGTTGCATTCGACGGGTCAATCGATTTGGCTCCCGTTCGAGCGATTGCGTCGAATTATGGATCCGGAGCTTCTTTTTCGCCGAGCAGGTCCAATTGCCGAAAACGGAGCTGAGCGTTTCTCACTAAATATTATTGCGCATGCGCTGAGTAAGTGGAACGAGGCGACCGGAGCTCTAGATCGGCTCGACGTCGATCCCTTGCCTCACCAGATTTCGCTTGTTCATCGCATAGTGAACTCAGGACAGACAAATTGGCTTATTGCTGACGATGTTGGCTTAGGAAAAACTATAGAAGTGGGCCTGCTGTTGGCTGCCCTTGAGCGTCGGCAAAATCTGCGAAGAATTTTGTTCGTCGTTCCATCTGGCCTGACCCGTCAGTGGAAAGAGGAGATGCTTTCGAAGTTTGATCGGCGTTTTCTGATCTTTGGGTCAGATTTTCGTATCTCAGATCATAAAGAATGGGGGCTCTTCGAACGAGTGATCGTCTCGCTTGATCTGGCGAAGCCACGTGACGCCGAAGACGATGGAGCGAATGATTCAACATCGTTTGGTATGTTGTTGGCTGCTGGAACGTGGGATCTGATTGTTTTTGATGAAGCGCATAGGCTTGCACGGGACGATAGAGGACGATCTACGCTTCGATTTAAGCTGGCGCAGGCGCTGCGCTCAAAGACTGATAGGCTCGTCTTGCTCACAGGCACGCCACACCAGGGTGACACAGGGAGATTTCGAAATCTGCTGACGCTTGTGCGTCCCGATCTTGCGAAGGCAATAGCGGAGATTGAGACTGAACCAGACGTTGTTCAGGAGATAGTCCTTCGAAATCGAAAAATTGACGCGGTCGATCTGGATGGCGCTTTTCTGTTCAAAGGATTGATCGTTCGGCGCGCAACGATAGATCACGATCCTCAATTCGAGCTCCTTGAACGCCAGCTCCGTGATTATCTCCGTTTGGGCTATCGCGCGGGTGACTCTTTGGGCGGCGCCGAGGGTAGGGCGATTGGATTCGTCATGACGATCTATCGAAAGATGGCGTCTTCATCGATAGCGGCACTTTATATTGCGCTGAAGAATAGGTTTGAGCGGCTCACTGCACAAGGCGATGCGGACAACGCACAATATGCGGCGTTGGATGATGAAGAATCCGATGGAGATGATCAGCTAGATGAACGCTCTCGCGGACCGGGACGTGCTCCATTCTTCGAAACGGAAACGCAGTTGCTGCGCGATTTGATGGCCAAGGCAGCCGAGGCCATGAGGAATGACAAGAAGGGCGACGCTCTGGTTTCCCTGGTTCGAGACATTGTCCTTGTTCAGAAAAAGAAGGTTCTGATCTTTACGGAGTACCGGTCGACTCAGGCGTATCTACTCTATCGGCTGCAATCTATCTCCGGTGAGAAGCCTGAAATCATCAACGGTAGCAAGACTGTTGAAGAGAAGCGTGAGGCTATCAAGTCTTTTGAATCTGAAAACCCAATTCTCATATCAACCGAAGCGGGCGGTGAAGGTCTGAATCTTCACAAGGATTGCCACATAATGATCAACTACGACCTTCCGTGGAATCCTGCGAGAATTTCGCAGCGGATAGGTCGCCTCTATCGCTATGGGCAAAAACAACAAGTGATCGTAATAAACTTCCTTGCGCGAGATACTATCGACAATGAAATAGTCTCGATTTTGTTTGAGCGGCTTGACACGATCGTCCGAGAGATGGCGACTGTTGGTCCTGAGTTCGATGAGCGCTACGCGGCAGATATTCTTGGTGAGCTGCTGGAGCGCGTGGACATTACTGCACTGATCGAGGAGGCGCAGAACGGGCGTGTCGATCGGACGCAAGATCGTATCGACGCTGCTTTGAATCAAGCAAAGAGGGCGAAGCTAATTCAAGACGATGTATTGAGTTTGGCTGCGTCTACAGGAGCGTTGGATTTGGAGTCTCTCGGTCAATATGCGACTGTGGATGTTGCAGCTTTTATCAAGCGCGCGACTCCCTTCTTTGATATCGAAATTGAGGAAACGGGAGACCGAGAGAGATTTACGATGCGCCTGCCAAGTCATATGAGAGGCAGGTTTGCGGAATTTGGTGGGAGAACTGTCGTTAGCGCCACGACACGCCGAGCTGACTGGATCCCAGGCGAACGTGTACTGGTCGATTTCTCAACCCAGTTTCTGAATTGGCTCATCGGAAGTGTAACAGCCGATCACTTTAACGGAAGCTATGCGGCTCTCGCCAGCCAAGGAGCGGAAGAGTTTATTGCAGCATTTTTGGCGAGGTTTCAAAACGATCAAGGTCACACTCTGAGCGAGAGGTTGATCGTGCTAACTCAGGAGTCGGGATCCGCTCCTGCTGTGAACACAAGTATTGTCAGGCGGCTCTTGTCCCGAGGTTGCGAGGACGGCGAGCCGAGAGCGAGAGATTCTGCCGATCGGAAGCGGCAAATGGATCTCGCTCGGGATCATGCTGAACTGCTGATGGCTCAAGAGCTGACGCGATTTAAGCATCCGAATGACTTGGTGACCTTGGCGGCGGGCGAAATTCAGAGCATATGAAGGCACAATTCGGCGGCCAGTTGCGAGGGACTTGATCGCCAAGAAATTATGAGACTCTCTTTTGCTCAAAGGTGTGGTTAGTCCAACCTCAGGCCGCGGACGTCGTGTTCTGCATGCGGTGGAAGCGCAGCACCTGCTGAGCCGTCGAGCTGCGCAGGGCTTCGTAGGTATCGCGCAGGATCAGCATGTCGGTCTGCGAGCCGCCGGAGAGCTTTTCGCGCATGGCGATGATCGCGCGCACGCTCGACCATTGCATGCCGGCGACCTTGGCGAGGATCATCACGCCCTCGGTCCGGCTCTCGATCATCATGTTTTCGGCGGTCTCGACCGAAACGCCGGCCAGTGCCGCGAGCCCCGCATTGGTCTCGTCGAACTTGCCCTGCTCGGCGAAAGTCGTGACCTGGAATTCGTTGAGACGGCCGTCGTCGTGAAGTGATTTCACCAGCGCGCGCGCCATTTCGGTCTGCCGGGTCATCGCGGCGGCCCGGACCCGCTGCGCCGCTTCCTGGACCACGCTCGACACTTCGTCGGCGAGCTCCGGATGAGCGGCCTCCAGCTTCCTGCGCACGCTCAGGGAAGCCTTGGCGATCAGCTTCAGATAATGATGGCGCGGCAGGTCGGGCCGCACGCCGATGCAAGTGGCAAGATCGTCGTCGCGTTCGGCGCGCGTCACGAGGTCGGTGAGGCTGCCCTCGGAGAGCTGCGCACCCGGATTGCTGACGGTCGACTGCACCACGTCGTTGTTGCCGCGGCTCACCAGCACGTCGGTCAGCGCCTCCGACAGCACCCGCCGCAGCGAGATCGCCTTGAGATGGGCCTGGCTCTTGCTGCGCGCGATCTCGATCAGGGTCGTCTCGTCCAGCCGCTCCGACTTCGTCAGCACGGGGCCGGCGACCTCGATCACATCGTCGAGTGCGAGCGTGCGGATGATCTGGGGCGGTGCGGCCGGGATCGGCGCGAGCCGGTCGGCGAGCAGCGCTTTTGCCGAGGTCTCGATCTGCTCGATCAGGCACTGGAACACGTCGTCGAAGACGCGGACATGGTCGTCGGAATAATCCACCGCGTTGTTGACGAAGAGGTCGGTGACGCGGCGTAGCGTCTCGACCCGGCGCGCGACGGTGCCGTGCGAAAGCGCCGACTGCAATTCCTCGAGCAAATTCTCGGATGACTTGACGGTTTTAGAGTTCATAGCCCTGTCCTGGAGCGTTCGGTCCGGCGGCGTATTCTCACGCACCGGCGGGAAATGGATCGGTCAGCTCGTAGCAATGCGGTTGCGCCCTTGCGCCTTGGCGGAATAGAGCGCGCTGTCGGCGCGCGCGAGAAACGTGTCGGCAGTATCATTGTCGCGCAGCGTCACGACGCCGGCGGAAATCGTCACGCGCATGCCGGGCGAGAATGCGCTCCAGTCGAGCTCGGCGACGATGCTGCGCAGCCGATCGAGCATGCGCGATGCGGCCTCGCTCGCGGTGCCGGGCAGCAGCAGCAGAAACTCCTCGCCGCCATAGCGGCCGAAACGGTCGTCGGGCCGGATATTGGCGAAGATGGTGATGGCGAAGGTGCGCAGCACCTCGTCGCCGACGGGATGGCCGTGGGCGTCGTTGATGCGCTTGAACCAGTCGAGATCGATCAGCGCGATGGCGCAAGGCGCGGTCGCCTGCCGCGACTTTTCCATCTCCGCGTCGAGAAGTCGCATGATGCAGCGGCGATTGTAGGAGCCGGTCAGCTCGTCGAGCTCGGCGAGCTCCTCGATGCGTCGATAGGCATCTTTCAGCTCGATGCTGCGCCGGTAGAGGATCTTGCGCAGCGTGGCGCCGAACAGGCCGAGGAAGGCGCACTGGCCGATCACCAGCATGAAGCAGAGCATCGAGGCGGTCCGCTGCAGCCGCGTCGCCACGGGCATGCCGATCGGCAGGTCCGAGCCGAGGAACACGGCCGCAAGTGCTGCGGAGGCGAGTGCCCAGGTCAGCATCGCCTGGGCCGAGGTCATGCGCAGCGTGCCGAATGCGAAGATCAGGAACAGCACGCTGATGAAGGCGATGCCGATCGTCGGTACCGACAGCAGGAACACGAACTGCAGCGCCATATGCGCCGAGATCTGGAACACCGTGAGATAATGGTCGGTGTGCTTGTCGCCGACGCCGGCCTCCGACATCACCACGAAGATGCCGATGATCGAGAGGCCACCGACCCAGAACAGCGACGGAACGTTGATGTGAACGGCGCCGTCATAGGCGTAGAGCAGCAGGACAGAGGCGCCGAGGGAGTAGCTGACGACCTGGCCGATATACATCTGCCGGCGCTGACGGATCCGCCGCGCCAGCACCTCGGGCGCAGCCGCCTCGGGCGTGAGGACGAGATCCGCGACCTCTGCGGCATTCCTCTCCGGAAAGGACGTCGCGGCCGTGCTCATGGTCCCGCCAATGGTGGATGTCAGCCGAAAAAATCTACGTGGCAAGCCTTTAGGTTTGGTATCCTTTTGCACCGAATCCGGGGGACATGGCGCGGGTGAGGGGCTCGTGCAGTGCGGGATTTTGCGGCCGGTTAGGCATCGCAGGCGATATCGCGGACCAAATCCGGCCCCGTGCGACATAAGGTGCACAGGGCCGTGTTATGGACCGGGCCCGGCCGGGCCGTCCGTTCAGGCTCACGGCAAATCCGCGAGAGAGTGTTTCCGTATTATGTTACCGTTCTGCAGCGAAGCGGCCAACTGCCACGGGTGGGATAAGGAAATTGCGCGTATGTGTGGTAGATCACACGCATCCCCGTATGACTGCGGTAGGTTGAAGAATTTCACCCCTCCCGTCGAACCGTCCCCCGCATCGACCCGACCAACTTTGCGAGACGGCCTTTGAGCGTGACACAGGCGGCTACGGACGAGGTCCTTATCGCCAGGATCGCTCAGGGCGACCGTCTTGCCATGCAGGTGCTGTACGGGCGGCACCATGTCAGGGTGTATCGGTTCGGGCTGAGGCTCGTGCGGGACGAGCAGACGGCGGAAGACCTCATCAGCGAGGTGTTTCTCGACGTTTGGCGTCAAGCCGGCAAGTTCGAGGGCCGATCCGCCGTTTCCACCTGGCTGCTGGCAATCACCCGATTCAAGGCCCTGTCTGCGCTTCGGCGCCGAAAGGATTTTGAACTGGACGACGAGGCCGCCAATGCGATCGAGGATTCGTCCGACAATCCAGAAACGGTGGTCCAGAAAAAGGATACCAGTGAAGCGTTGCGGGAGTGTCTGACGGGCCTCTCGCCGGACCATCGGGAAATCGTCGACCTCGTCTACTACCACGAGAAGTCCGTGGAAGAGGTGGCCGAGATCGTCGGGATCCCGGAGAACACTGTGAAGACGCGCTTGTTTTATGCGCGCAAGAAATTGGCCGAACTGCTGAAGGCAGCCGGCATTGAGCGAGGCTGGCCATGATGGCACTGAGCAAGAAGATGCTGGAGCAAGAGCCCGGTGAGATCGAGATGCTGCTGCCGTGGCACGCCGCCGGCACGCTGAACGCGCGCGATGCCCGCCGTGTGGAAGAAGCGCTCGCCAGCGATCCGGCGCTCGCGAAGCAATATGCGGCGATCCGTGGCGAATACGAAGAGACCATTCATTTGAACGAGAGCCTGGGCGCTCCGTCGGCGCGCGCGATGCAGAAGCTGTTTGCCGCGATCGACGCCGAGCCGGAGCGGGCGACCAGTTCGCTGCCGTTGTCGGCGCGCGTTGCCACCTTCTTCGCCAGCCTGTCGCCGCGCACGCTGGCCTGGTCGGCGAGCCTTGGCGCCATCGCGCTGCTGCTGCAGGCCGGCATCATCGGCGCCGTGCTGATGAAGACCCAGACCTCGACCTTCCAGACCGCATCGCTGTCGACCGGCGCGCCGATCACGCGCGAACTCGGGGCGGCGGCTCCTGCGCGGGCGCTGGTGCGCTTCACGCCCGAGGCGCGCGTGGCCGATATCACCGCGCTGCTCGACAGCTACCAGGCCTCGATCATCGGCGATGCCAGAGGCGGCATGTTCCGCCTGCAGTTCGACAAGGCGATGAGCCAGGACGAGCTCACCGCGCTGCTCGGCAGGATGCAGCGCGAGAAGTTCGTCAACCTCGCCGTGGCGGCGCCTTAAGCGCGCCGCTGCACCAATGACGCGCAAGTCCGAGAGTCAGTTGCGAGCCGGGGCCTACGCTTCGTCGGTCGGAGCCGCGCTCCTGCTCGCCGCCTGCCTCGGCATCGAGGTGGCGCACGCCCAGGCGATCATGCGCACGCCGACCATCAGCGTGCCCTCGCGAACACCGACCATCAGTCCAAGCATTGCCGCCAGGGCGGTCAGCGTCGATCGCGGTCCGCACGTGGTGACGACCGCCCGGATCTCGGCGCGGATGGCGACGACCCCGGTGCTGCCCTATGCGCGCTACTCGCCGAACCTCTATCCGACCTGCACGGCGGCCTATCGCGATGCCGACGGCGAGTGCCTGGGGCAGCCGAGCGGAGGCGGCGACGGTTCCGGCAAATCGACCAGGAAGAGCGCCGGCAAGGGGCGCGGCAACAATACGCCGGTCGCCGTCAATCTGCGCAGCTTCGCCAACGAATTCGTGGCCGAGATCGACAGCGCGCTGTCGCTGACGGAGGCCGATGAACTCGCGCGGCGCCACGGTTTGAGGCGCGTCTCTTCGGAGAATTTTCCGCTGATCGGGGCCACGGTCGGCTTGTTCCGTATCGCCGACGGCCGGCAGTATGAGACGGTGCGGCGCGAATTTGCCGCCGACGGCGGCGTGCGATCGCTCCAGCCGAACTTCCGCTACCTGCTCCAGGACCAGAAATCGGCGGTGCCGAGCGAGGGTGATCCGGCCCAATACGTGCTGCCGAAGCTGCGCCTGCCGCAGGCGCACACGCTGGCGCACGGCGCCAATGTCACGGTGGCCGTGATCGATTCCGGCATCGACGCCAAGCACCCCGAACTCGCCAACTCCATCGCCGACAATTTCGATGCGCTCGGCAGCAGCGAGGGCCCCCATATCCACGGCACCGGCATTGCCGGCGCTATCGTGGCGCATGCGAAGCTGATGGGCAGCGCGCCGGAAGCGCGCATCATCGCCATTCGCGCCTTCGGCGGCACCACCGGCAGCGCCGAGAGCTCGTCCTACATCATCCTGCGCTCGCTCAATTACGCAGCCGAGCACGGCGCCCAGATCGTCAATATGAGCTTTGCCGGTCCGAAGGACGCGGTGATCGAGCGTGCGATCGCGGCAACTGCCGCGCGGGGCCTGGTGCTGATCGCGGCCGCCGGCAATGCCGGCGCCAAATCGCCACCGCTTTATCCCGCCGCCAATCCCAACGTGATCGCGGTCAGTGCGACCGACCAGCAGGACAGGCTGTTCACCGCCTCCAACCGCGGCAACTACATCGCGCTGGCGGCGCCGGGCGTCGACATCTTCCTGCCGGCGCCGGATGGCAAATACCAGATGACGTCGGGCACCTCGTTCTCGGCCGCCTATGTCTCCGGCGTCGCGGCGTTGCTGCTCGAGCGGAACTATTCCCTGAAGCCGGAAGCGCTGCGCATGACGCTGTCGAAGACCGCGCGTGACCTCGGTTCACCCGGGCGTGATGATCTCTTCGGCGACGGCGAGCCCGATGCGTTCGCCGCGGTCATGGCGGTTCCGGTCGACAACACGACGCCGGTCGCGGCTGCGTCCGGTACAACTAAACGTGAAGATGCCGAGAAGCGCCGCGACGACCCCGGCATCCGCGCAATCGAGCAGCCCTCGCTGTCGAGCGCGACCGATAAATCCACGGTTTCTCAGGTGGATAGGCCGGCGGCGCGATAGTGCCTGCGACAACATTGCGCGTCGGCCAAAGGTTAAAAAATCGAGCGCCACTTTGAACGTTCAGCCTGCTGCCACGACCAATTTATGTGGGAGCGGTCATCCCTCCCCATCAGTCATATTAGGCGCGAGCGCCCATCCACCCCAAGCGCCCATATGGCTCGACCCGTCCGGTTGTCCCCCCGGACGGGTCTTTTCTTTTGGGCGTCCGACTTCTTGAAGCGTGATTCGAGATCACCTCGCGGTTGAGCGATCGTCGTGATGAATCGGCAACGACAGCTGGCAAGCCCGCTATGCTTGCGCGAAGCTTGACTCGAAAAGCCCTGAAAACTCCGCACGACTACGGTCTTTCGTGACGACGGCCGTGTCGTTGCTGGACAAGTCAAAACTTTTCCACAAAATATTCATGTCGCGCCTAAATTGATTCGTGTGCGTTGCGTCGCGTCCGTATTTTCTCCTGACGGGCTGATTTATGACTCATCGCCATGGCGCGGCTGGAAGCCGCGAGCTTGCCGCGCGCTGGTGCGCTCTCGCCGAACAGCGGCTGGAACATCTCTCCGAAATGTTCGAGACCGGACGCTGGCGCCGCTATCACAGCGAGCTGGCATTCCTCGAAAACATCCAGGAAGCCAAGCGCGCGGTCCAGACCTGGCGCGCCCTCGCGAATGGCGGGGACGTCGCCGCCGCTGCCGCGAGCGTGACGTCCGCATTCGGCTGGTCGCCCGCGACCATGCCCCGCGTGTTCCCGCGCGAGCAGGCCCAGACCATGCAGCCCAAAGCCGTGCAGCCCAAGGCCGTGCAGCCCAAGGCCGTGCAGCCCAAGGCCCTGCAGCCCAAGGCCGTGCACATCGCGCCCGAGACCGTCGTCCCGGTTGCGCTCGAGCCCACGCTGGATGTGCTCGCCGAAATCCTCGCGGCACCGATTGCACCGGTCGCCGTACCTGCATCAGCCGAGGTGGCTGCTTTGATGGCGTCGTTCACCGCGCCCCCCAAGATGCCACCACTGAAGGCGCCCGCCGCGCGGGCGTCGGTCGCGGCACCTGCCGTCAGATCACCGGTCGCCGCGTCCATCGCAGCTGCGCCGCGCACCGCGCCTGCAGTGAAGCCGCCGCTTGCCGCATCTGCAGTACCACCGGTCGCCGCGCCTGCGGTGAGGCCACCAGTCGTCATGCCCGCTGCAATGGCGACGCTGTTGCCGCAATTCGCCCCGCCGGCCGAGGAAATCGTCGCAGCCCCCGAGCGCGTTGTCGAATTCACCTTCAGCCTCGACGGCCTCGAAGCAAAGTACCCGCTGCTGCGGAATGCGTTCTGAGGCCTTGGAAGCGAGGGCGGCGCTTACTGCCGCACCGCGTTGCCGCCGACCACCACCTGCGCAAAGCGTTGGGCGCCGTCCGCCGACAGGTCTGACGTCACGGCGCGCGCATGGTCCAGCCCGACCACGGCGCCGCGCGGGGTTTCCGAGATCATGTTGTTGTTGACGAGCGCGGTGCCCGCGCCCGACACCACGGACACGCCGACGCCGGCCAGCACCTTGCGGATCACATTGCCGGAGATGACGACGTCGCGCAGATATTTGCCCCAGCCGGCGACGATGCCGTAGGACGGCGCATTCTCGATCACATTGCCGGTGACCGAGGTGTCGGCTTCGATATAGATGCCGACGCCGGCATCGTCGTCGGGCGCGGTCCCGATCGGGCGCTTCGGGATCAAATTGCGGATGATATTGCCTTGAACCACCGCGATGCGGCCGCCTTCGTTGAAATTGCAGACGGAGACGCCGACGGCGGCGCCATCGACGGTGTTGTTGGCGATCACCGCGGCCTCGAACGCGAATTCGGAATAGAGCGCGACCTCGCGCACGTCGCTGACGCTGTTGCCGGTGATCTGGATATTGGAGGCCGAGTTGCCGCGCACCGCGGAGTAATCGCAGTTTTTGATGCGGTTGCCGCGCACGATCACGTTGCCGGCGCGGAAGGCGTTGATGGCGTTGCCGTACTGGCCGGAGCCGCCGGGGCCGGCCTTGATGCCCTCGATACGGTTGTCCGCGACCAGCGTGCCGTCATCTCCGATCGCGGTGCGCAGGATTTCGATGCCGTTGTCGTTGGTGCCGATGATGGTGTTGCGGGACACGGTGAGGCCTTTGGCGTCGAACGAGACCACCGCCGTCACGGCAATGTTGGTGAAGACGTTGCCGGAGATCTCGCCGGACACCTGCTCCAGCCAGATGCCGCTGCCGCCGGAACCGGTGATCTCGCAATCGGTGATGCGGACGCCGCGGCCGCCGAGGACATGGACCAGCCCGCGCCGCGTCGGCAGTGGAATGCTGCCGCCGTCGAAAGTGAGGCCGGTCAGCCCGACCGAGTCCGATCCGTCGCTCTGAATCGCCGAGGCCCCGCCGGTGAAGATCAGCTTCGTCGCGCCGCGCACGCCGATCAGTTGCGCGCCATTTGGCAGCCGCAGCAATCCGGTTCGGTAGATGCCGGGCGGAAGCGCAAGCGGCATCTGCGCGCGCGAGGCCTCGTCGATCGCGCGCTGGAGCGTGCGTGTCTGATCCTCGGCCGCGCCGGGCCGCACGCCATATTGGGTCGCATCGCGGCCGAGCAGGGAGGTCAGCGGCGCGGCGCGCGCGGCGTCGACAGGTATGTAGAGCGCACCGGCGATGCCGGCGGTCGAGGCTCCAATGAGATGACGGCGATTGAGGTCCATGACGCGTCCTTCGGCGGACGCGGGAGGTCCGCGGGGATTAGGTAGCGCAGGGCGGAAGGGGTCGTCGGGATTGTTCGTAGTAGGGTTAAATGTTTACCGCAGCGGAGGTGCCGTAGGGTGGGCAAAGCGACTTGTCCGCCGGAGCTCGAAGAGCGAAGGCGGAAGCGTGCCCACGATTGACGGCAGATGGAACGAGATCGTGGGCACGGCGCAAGGGCGCCTTTGCCCACCCTACGAGGCCTGCGTGTTCCGCGTCTTCCGTGCCAGGTTCACCATCTCCATCAGCATCGCTTCCCCGGCATCCACCAGTTCGTCCAGCGTGATCCGTGGAAATCCCTTGCGCCGCACGGCGCCGCTGCGCGCTAGCAAGGGAATGTGGATGAACGCAGCAAGCTTTGGTCCACCGCCGCGCACGTTCTCGATCGCGCGCCAGCTCAGATAGTTGCAGAGATAGGCGCCGGCATCGCGTGAGGGCCGTGCGTCGATGCCGGTGAGACGCGCGGCGCGCAACAGCCTTGCCGTGTGCGGGCCGAACGTCATCGCGTCAGCATGACCGGCGATGCCGCGCTTGCTGGAGCGGGTGTTGGCGGCATCGGGCCACAGCATCGTGACGGCGTTGCGCGCGCGGCTCTCGATGCGCAGGTACGGCGTGCGCGCCGCGAGGCCGAACATCAGCAGCGCATGCGGCTTCACTTTCGCCAGCACTTCCGGCAATTGCCGGTCCACTGCAGCATAGGTCACCGGAAAGATGTGGCGCGATAGCGTGACGCCATCGAGCGCGGGGCGGCGCAATTGCGCCAGCCGCGCCACCAGCGGCTGGGTCGGATTATGCGGCGCGCCGGGAAACGGGCCGAAGCCGGTGAGGAGAATGCGGAGCTGGTCGCTCATTGCAGCAACCCCAATATCTGTTCGGCGGCGAGCGCCGGCGTCAGGTGACCGTCGGCGACCTCCGCCTCGATCTTCTTCACCTTGGCCCGCACCGATGCCTCGCTGCGCAGCCGCGCCAGCATGCGCTGCTCCAGCATCGACCACATCCATTTCACCTGCTGGTCGCGCCGGCGCGCGGCGAACTCGCCGGACGCGTTCATTGCCGTGCGGTGTTCGAGGATCTTCTGCCAGAGCTCGGCAATGCCGGTGCCGGCCAGCGCCGAATAGGTGACGACCGGCGGGTGCCAATGTTCCGACCGAGGGCTGAGGATATGCAGCGCGCCGCGATAATCGGCCGCGGTGATGTTGGCGCGCTTGAGATTGTCGCCGTCGGCCTTGTTGATCGCGATCATGTCGGCGAGCTCGACCAGGCCCTTCTTGATGCCCTGCAACTCGTCTCCGCCGCCTGGCAGCATCAGCGCGAGGAAGAAATCGGTCATGTCGCAGACGGCGGTCTCGGACTGACCGATGCCGACGGTCTCGACCAGCACGACGTCGAAGCCGGCGGCCTCGCACAGCAGCATCGCTTCGCGCGTCTTGGCCGCGACGCCGCCGAGCGTGCCTGACGACGGCGAGGGGCGGATGAAGGCATCGTCGGACGACGACAGTTGCGCCATCCGCGTCTTGTCGCCGAGGATCGAGCCGCCGCTACGCGCCGAGGACGGATCGACCGCGAGCACCGCGACCTTGTTGCCCTGTTCGATCAGGTAGGTCCCGAGCGCATCGATGGTGGTGGATTTGCCGACGCCGGGCGAGCCGGTAATGCCGACGCGAACCGCCTTGCCGGTATCGGGCAGCAGCATCTGGACCAGCTCACGCGCCTGCGCCTGATGATCGCCACGCCGGCTCTCCACCAGCGTAATGGCTCGCGCCAGCGTCGCGCGATGGCCGGCGCGCAAGTCGCGGGCGAGGGCGGTGATATCAAGCGAAGTCTTCTTCTCAACCATGCCCTGCTTTACAACGGCGCGCGCAGGCAGGCGAGTGCCCGCGGGACAAAGCACGCGTGGTTACGTCAGGCCTTGGCAAAACCCGCCGCCTTCATCGCCTGGCCCATCTGGCTATCCGCCTGGTCCATGAAGGTCTCGAACTGGCCGGCATCGCGCCAGACGGTGCCAAACCCGCGTCCGGTCATGAAGTCCTTGAATGCGGGGGAATCGTACACGTTCTTCAAGGCCGCGGTCAGCTTGGCGGCAACGGCCGGAGGCAAGTACTTCGGGCCGCCGATGCCACGCCACGAGCTGGTGGAATAGTCGACACCGATCGTCTCCTTCAGCGTCGGGACGTCCGGGAAGATCGGATTGCGCGCATGCGCCATGATCGCGAGGCTCCGGGCCTGGCCGGCCTCGATGGTGGCGCGTGCTTCCGGCACCGAGCAGGTGGTGAGATCGAGGCTGCCCGCGACGAGATCCTGCATGGCCGGTGCTGCACCATTCGACGCCGACCACGCGACCTGGTTGGCCGGCAATCCCATTGCCTGCATCCAGCCGACGAGGGCGAGATGCCAGATGCCGCCTTGTCCGGTGCCTGAAGCCTTGAACCGTCCGGGAGGTGCCAGCTTGATGGCGTCCATCAGCTCCTTCACCGTCTTGTAGGGCGAGGACGTCGAGACCTGGATGCCCGGCGGGTCCTCGTTCACCAGCGCCAGCGGCGTAAAATTCCGCGGCGTCAGCTGCGTCAGGGCTTGCCAATGCAGCATTGCGATTTCCACGGTCAGCGTGCCGATCGTGTAGCCGTCCGGCGCTGCGGTTGCGATCTCGGCATGGCCAATTGCGCCGGATCCGCCGGTGCGGTTGACGACGTTGAACGGCTGGCCGAGCTCCTTCTCCAGCAGCGTCGCGACGATGCGCGCGGTCGCATCCGTGCCGCCCCCCGCACCCCACGGCACGATCAAGGTCACCGGCCGCGCCGGATAGGCTTGCGCGCGCGCAGGTGAGAGGAGGGTGGACGTGGCGGCGGCCACAGAAGAGGCCGCGAAAATGCGGCGCGTAATTCCTGGCATCAATAATCCCGGCGGCGCCCTCGGGAATCGGGCTGGTCAATGCAATATGCTACGCGGCTTTGCAGGGATGTCGCAAGCGGCCGCCCAACGGCGCCGTGAGCAACGGTTCCGCTGGAACTCATTGCGGCTGGTCGGCATCGCCTTTTGGCCGCGTGCCGCCGAAGATGCGCGCGCCCTCCGCCGTGAGATAGGGCTTCAACGTCTCCCACGGAACGAATGCGACATATTGGCCCTCGGCATAGGGGCCGACCGCATAGGGCGGGTAGTGGAAGGTGAGGCCGGAGCTCTTGCCTGGTTCGGTCGACGGCGCGAGCGTCGCCGCGCCGATCTTGAGCAGGCTGGGCTCCACGCCCTTGAACCATTCCTCAGTCGCTGTCTCGCTGGTGTCGCGCTTCTTCTTCTCGATTCTGAGCGAGGCGATCACGGCCTTTACCATCGCCTTCATGGTGGGGCCGTTGTCGGCGGTCTCGGCGAAGAACGGGCGGATCGAGATGCGCTTGTTCTCGGACTTGTCCCACAGCACCGTGTTCACGTCCGAATTAGGATGGGCGCCATGGGTGTCCATATAGTCGTCACGCAGGAGGCTGACATAGCGGTCGGCAACGACGGAGCGGATCGAATATTTGCGCTCAAAGTCCCAGCCGCCGTCCTTGAAGAATTGCGGGTCCTGCTTGCGTGAGGCAGCCGCGTCAGCCGCGTTCTTGTCGAGCCATTTCCTGCCCTCGGCAAGGCAGTCGGCCGCGAGTGGCGCGTCGGCCTTGATCTTGTCGTCGAGGAAGACACGCGCCTCGATGTTTCTGTTCTTGACGACGGCGTCGGGCTTGGGATCGGCCGCGAGGGAGGGGGATGTAAGCGCGATCGTCGCGATGGCAAAAAGGCTCGCGAGCCATTCTGCCCGCACGTTTGCACGATATGTCACTTCAATATCCATCAATTTTACATCCGACCGCCGTCGACGCGTTCGGACATCGGCATGAGCATAATGATCGCAAGATGAACCGGCGCAGAACGCGCGGCGCGAACACCGGGACGTGAAGATTGGTCGCAGCAGCCCGTCCGCCGGTTTGATGCGGGCGCCCAGGCGCGGCGGAGCTATTCCGCCGCCTCGCTATGCCCGAGCCGGGCGTTCAGCTTGCGGATCAACTCCTCGGCCGCGTCCGCGATCACCGTGCCGGGCGGGAAGATGGCTTCGGCGCCGGCCGCATAGAGCGCGTCATAATCCTGCGGCGGCACCACGCCGCCGACGATGATCATGATGTCCTCGCGGCCCTGCTTCTTCAGTGCGGCCTTGAGTTCAGGCACGGCCGTGAGATGGGCGGCGGCGAGCGAGGAGACACCGAGAATGTGAACGTCGTTCTCAACGGCCTGTCGCGCGGCTTCGTCGGCGGTGGCGAACAGCGGCCCGATGTCGACGTCGAAACCGATATCGGCGAAGGCAGACGCGATCACCTTCTGGCCGCGGTCATGGCCGTCCTGGCCGATCTTGGCGACCAGGATGCGCGGGCGGCGGCCTTCCGCCTCCTCGAAGGCGTCGATCAGCGCCTGAACCTTCTCGACCTGGTTGCCCATGCTGGATGCTTCCCGCTTATAGACGCCGGTGATGGATTTGATCTCGGCGCGGTGCCGGCCGAACACCTTTTCCATCGCGTCCGAAATCTCGCCGACGGTCGCCTTGGCCCGCGCCGCGTCGATGGCGAGCGCGAGCAGATTGCCGTTGCCTTCGCCGGCCGAGCGCGTCAACGCGGCGAGCGCGGCCTCGACGTCCTTCTGGTTGCGCTCGGATTTCAGCCGCGTCAGCTTGTCGATCTGCAGCCGGCGGACATTGGTGTTGTCGACCTTGAGAATGTCGATGGCGGCTTCGTCCGATGGCTTGAACTTGTTGACGCCGATCACGGCCTGCTTGCCGGCATCGATGCGCGCCTGGGTCTTGGCCGAGGCCTCTTCGATACGCAATTTCGGCACGCCGGCTTCGATCGCCTTGGCCATGCCACCGAGTTCCTCGACCTCCTGGATATGGCCCCACGCCTTCGCGGCGAGATCGCGCGTGAGGCGCTCGACGTAGTACGAGCCGCCCCAGGGATCGATGATGCGGGTGGTGCCGCTCTCCTGCTGCAGGAACAGCTGGGTGTTGCGGGCGATGCGCGCCGAGAAATCGGTCGGCAGGGCCAACGCTTCGTCGAGCGCATTGGTATGCAGCGACTGGGTGTGGCCTTGCGTGGCCGCCATCGCCTCCACCGTCGTGCGCATCACGTTGTTGAAGACATCCTGCGCGGTCAGCGACCAGCCCGAGGTCTGCGAATGCGTGCGTAGCGACAGCGAGCGCGGGTCCTTCGGATTGAACGGCTTCAAGAGCTTCGCCCAGAGCAGGCGCGCGGCGCGCAGCTTGGCGACCTCCATGAAGAAGTTCATGCCGATCGCCCAGAAAAACGACAGGCGCGGTGCGAAGCGGTCGACGTCGAGACCCGCGGCAAGTCCGGCGCGCAGATATTCGACGCCGTCGGCGAGCGTGTAGGCGAGCTCGAGATCCTGCGTCGCACCGGCTTCCTGCATGTGATAGCCGGAAATCGAGATCGAATTGTACTTCGGCATCTTCTGCGACGTATAGGCGAAGATGTCCGAGATGATCCGCATCGAGGGCGCGGGCGGATAGATGTAGGTGTTGCGCACCATGAACTCTTTCAGAATGTCGTTCTGAATGGTGCCCGACAGCTTTTCCGGCGCGACGCCCTGTTCACCGGCGGCAGCGACATAAAGCGCGAGGATCGGCAGCACCGCGCCGTTCATGGTCATGGACACGCTCATCTGATCGAGCGGAATGCCCGCAAACAGCGTGCGCATGTCGTAGATGGAGTCGATCGCCACGCCGGCCATGCCGACGTCGCCGCCGACGCGCGGATGATCTGAGTCATAGCCGCGGTGGGTGGCGAGATCGAAGGCGACCGAGAGGCCCTTCTGTCCGGCCGCAAGATTGCGGCGGTAGAACGCGTTGGAGTCCTCTGCCGTGGAGAAGCCGGCATATTGCCGGACGGTCCAGGGCTGGTTGACATACATGGTCGGGTAGGGGCCGCGCAGGAACGGTGCGATGCCCGGATAGGTGTCGAGGAAATCGAGCCCGGCCAGATCAGCCTCGCCATAAGCAGGTTTTACGAGAATACCCTCGGGCGTGAGCCACGGCTCGGCGCTGCCGGTCGGAGCGGCGCTTGCGGTCCGCTCGAAGGCGACATCGGCGAAATTGGGAATGCGGGTCATTCCTTGGATTCCTCAAACCTGCGGTGATGCTCGATCAGCCGCTGCAAATTCTTCTTGTAAGCGGGATTATCCGACGACCGGTTCTCAGTCATCATACCAGTCCCGCTCCACAGAAGCCGGGCGAGCAGCTTCCCGACGTTCGCCTTCCACTCTGTCAAGCCGAGCAGTATTTCTCCCAGCGCCTGAAGCATGGCATAGCCTACCACGGATTGATCTCAATCATGATCCGGATGCTGATGGCTGACGATGGTCGCCATCTTCTCCGGCCCGTAATTCTGCTGTGTGGTCTGGCTCGGCAGATTGGAGATGCCAACCACCCAGCCCAGGCGAGACTCGCTTCCATATTGTCGCGTCGGCACCAGGCGATCGGGCCGGTCGAACGCGCCCGTCATGATCTCGATCCGCTCGCCGTCGATGCGGCCGAAGCTCAGCGGCGTGCCGCAGGCGGCGCAGTAGCCGCGGTCGGCGATCGTGGAGGAGCGGAAGAACGACGGCTTGCCCTTGGTCCAGGCGAAATCGGTGCGGTTGATGTCGGCGAAGGAGGCGAATGGCGCGCCGCTCGCCTTCTGGCACATCCGGCAGTGGCAGATCGAAACCCGGTTCGGTGTGGCCGAAATCGCAAAGCGCACCGCGCCGCATTGGCAGCCGCCGGTGAGAACGGGTTTGCTCGTATCGGTCATGCCTGTTCCATCCGCAAATAAGCGTCCTGCAACGTGGCGAGCGCGTCGCCGCCGGCAAACACGAAGCCGGTGACACCGGCCGCCCGCAGCGCCGCCTCGGCCTCGGTCGGACGGCCTGCGAGATAGATATGTCGGCCGCCTGCCGTTTGCAGGGCCCTTGCCGCCGCCTCGGCGTGTTCCGCATAGACCTTGTCGCTGGAACAAAGGCAGGCGAGCGCAGCGCCGGAGGCCTTGAAGGCGGCGGCGAGCTTGGCCGGATCGGCAAAACCCTCGCTGTCGACCGTCTGGATGCCGCTGGCCTCGAAGAAGCTTTTTGCAAAGGTCGCGCGCGCGGTGAAATCCGCCGGCGTGCCGAGATTGGCCAGGAATACGCTCGGCCGCGTGCCGCGCGCTTTCAACGCTGCATCGGATTTGTCGCGCAGCGCTTCGAACGGCGCGGCGAGGCGCATCGGCGCCAGCGCATCGAATTTGCATTTCGGCTCGCCGGAGGGCGGCAGCGCGATCGGCTTCACGTCGAGCACGGTGGCGTCGGCCTCGTGCAGATTGGGAAACTCGCTGGCGCCGGTCAGCACGTCGCGGCGCTTTGCGATGTTGGCCTCGCGCGCCTTGCGCGTGGCTGCGACCTTGCTCTGGAACAGGCCCTGTTGAAGAGCGGCGAAGGCGCCGCCGGCTTTCTCGGCCTCCTGGAACAACGCCCATGCCGTCGCGCACAGTTCCGACGTCAGCGTCTCGATGCCGCCGGATCCCGCCGCGGGATCGCTGACTTTTGCGAGGTTGCTTTCTTCCAGCAGCAGCAGTTGCGTGTTGCGCGCCACGCGCCGCGCGAACGGGTCAGGCAGCCCGCGTGCCAGCGTATGCGGCAGCACGGTGATTGCGTTGGCGCCGGCAAGCCCGGCAGCGAAGGTCGCGATGGTCGCACGCAGCATGTTCACATAGGGATCGCGCTGCGTCAGCATGCGCCAGGCGGTTTCCGCGGCGATGAAAGCGGGCCGAGGCGCGAGGCCGCACGCCTGCTCGACGCGGGCCCAGAGCTGCCGCAAGGCGCGGAACTTGGCCATGGTCAGGAACTGGTCGGCGTCGGCGCTGAGCCGGAATGAAACGGCTTGTCGCGCGACATCGAGATCGATGCCGCCGCGCTCGAGCATGCGCAGATAGGTCGCACCGAGCGACAGCACGAATGCCAACTCCTGGGCCTCGGAACCGCCGGCGTCGTGGACGGGACGGCCGTCGGCGAGCACGAACGGACCTTTGAAGCCGCGCCCGATCAGGCCCGACACGATGCGCGCAAAGGGTGCTTCGTATTCCGACCATGGCGCGAGCGCGGCGCCGCGCACGGCGAACGTGCTCAGGGCCTGGTAGTTGAAGCGCACGTCGATCCCAGCGGGATCGAGCTTTTTGGCCTCGACCATATCGGCGAACAGCGTGCCGGCATCCTGCCGGCCGGCCACCGGGTTGAGCGAGATCGCGACGCCGGCATCGAGGAACACGCCGTCGAACAGCCGCGCCAGCGTTGCCGGATCGGCGTCGATGACACCGAAGCCGCGTGCACCCGGTCCTCCGGCGAACTCGATCTCGAGGCCCGTCGCCCCGTTCTCCAGATCCTGCAAGGCTTGCGCATTCGCCGCCGCCGCATCGGGATGATCGACCCGCTGCATGATCAGCCATGGTGCAGCCGCCGCGCGCCCCGTCAGCAGCGCGGCGCCCTTGGTGCGCGGATAGAGCGGCTGGATCTTCAGGCCGTCATAGGTCTTGCCGACCAGCTTCTCGAATGGCGCGCCCTTCAGCACACCGTCGACCAGCTTGCGCCAGTCCGCGTCCGTCGCCTTGGGAAAATCGGCCGCCAGCGGCAGATTGTCAGTCACGGAGGTCATACGGCCAAGGGCTCCCAAACGTCTCGTTATTCGCAGGCGAAATTGCCACGGCCGGCCCTCCCTGCAAACGGTTGTTTTTGGTTAACCGGTATCCGAAAGCCGCTCAATGCCTTGCGTCGAGACGCTGGCGAGGCCGTCACGCACACGAATGCCCGAGATCACGCGGTCGGGCGCGATTTCGGCCAGCGGCACCAGCACGAAGGCGCGCTCGAACAGCCGCGGATGCGGCAGGGTCAGGTCGGGCTTTTGAAACGACACATCGTCATAGGCGATCATGTCGAGATCGAGCGTGCGCGGGCCCCAGCGCCGATCCTTGTCGCGCGTGCGGCCGAATTTCTGCTCGACTTTCTGCATGACGAACAATAGCGCGTGCGGATCGAGGTCGGTCTCGATCTCGACGCAGGCGTTGATGAAGGGATCCTGGTCCACGTCGCCCCAGGGCGGCGTGGTGTAGTCCGACGAACGCGCGATAACCGCGGCTTGCGCCATGCCGCAGATATGGGCGATCGCCTTGCGGAATGTCGCTCGGACATCGCCGACATTGCCGCCGAGTGCGATCAGCACGCTCGCCATGTCAGGGGTGCCGCGAGCGGGTCAGCATGATGCCGACATCGTCGAAGATCGCGGCGATCGGCGCATGCGGCTTGTGCACGGTGATCTTCACGGCGCGGATGCGCGGGAAGTGCGACAGGATGGCGTCGGCGACCGCACCGGCCGCGCGCTCCAGCAGCTTGTAATTGGTGTTCTTGAACGCCGCCGTCGTGGTCGCCACCACGTCGGCATAGGACACGGTGTCGGAGAGGCGGTCGCTGCGCGAAGGCTCCGACAGGTCGGTGTAGAGCTCGAGGTCGATGACGAAACGCTGGCCGACTTCGGTCTCGTGATCCATCACGCCATGGCGCGCGTGGATCGACAGGCCGGTCACGAAGATCGTATCGGTCATTGCTTGCTCTCGATTGCGTTGGCGACCCGCAGGGCCTGCAGGGTCTCGGCGACGTCATGGGTCCGGATGATCTTCGCGCCCTTCCGGGCTGCGATCAGATGCGCGGCGATCGATCCGGCGAGCCGCTCTTTCGGCTCTGACGGCGACACCGAGGCGATGAAACGCTTGCGCGAGGCGCCGACCAGGATCGGCAGGCCGAACATGTCGAGCTCGTGCAGCCGCGCCAGCGCGATCATGCTCTGCTCGGCGGTCTTGCCGAAGCCGATGCCGGGATCCAGCACGATTCTGTCGCGTGCGATGCCGGCTTTCGCGGCGATATCCAGCGAGCGCAGGAAGAACGCCTTCATGTCCGCGACGATGTCGATGGCGGAATCGACGCTGTCGCGGTTGTGCATGACGATGACGGGGACGCCGCGGGCAGCGACCACCGGCGCCATATCGGCGTCGCGCTGCAACCCCCAGACGTCGTTGGCGATGGCCGCGCCCCGGTCGAGCGCGAAGGCCACCACCTCCGCCTTCATGCTGTCGATCGAGACGGGAACGCCGAGCGCGACGATGTCAGACAGCACCGGCTTCAGCCGGGACAACTCGTCCGCCGCGGTCACCGGCTGGGCGCCCTTGTAGGGCCGGGTGGATTCGGCGCCGATATCGATGATGTCGACGCCGGCCTCGATCATCGCCCGCGCCCGTGCCAGCGCCTGGTCCGGCGCGATAAAGTCGCCGCCGTCGGAAAAGGAATCCGGCGTCACGTTGAGCACGCCCATCACCGCCGGCAGAGGCCGGTCGAGCAGCGTCCGCAGCGCATCTGGCCCGGCCGAGCCGGCCGGCGGGACGGATGGGGAGGGCGAGGCGTTCATGCGCGTGGCTTTGCGCGGTCGGGGAGGGGGAGTCAAGGCCAATACCCTCACTGTCATTGCCCGCGAAAGCGGGCAATCCAGTACTCCGAGGCAGTGCGGTAATACGGAGGCGCTGCGGCGTACTGGCTACCCCGCATTCGTGGGGTATGACATCGAGAGTAACGCGGCTCGTCGTATGCCGAGCGAGAGGCCTAATACGTGATCTTCGGCGGCAGCTTCCTGGCCTTGGCGATGATGTCGCCGACCGACTTCTCGGAGGGAAGGATGCGGACGAGCTTTCTGCGATCGTTGGCCTCGCGCATGCTCTGCGCCAATCTTGCCGGATTCCGATAAGCGAGCTCGCGCACCGTGGTGACGCCGGCGGCGCGGACCAGGCCGACCTTGGCCCGGCCCATGCCGGGAATGCGCATGTAGTCGGAGACGTTGGCCCACTCCAGCAGCGACTGCTCGCTGATGCCGGTCTTGGCCGAGAGCGCCTTGCGGCCCCTGGCCGTGCTCGCGGCTTCCAGCAGCGCGTCGGTCGTGCGGATCCCCTGCGCCTTCAACTTGTTGGCGGCAAAGGCCGGCAGGCCCTCAATCTCTGAGATCGGATATGTCATGATACTCAATATGAAATGCGTCGCTCAGGCGAATTGGCTAAGGCCCGGCGTGCCCGCGATGATCTTGCCCATCTGATCCGCTCCGATTTTGTCTCGACCAAAACGAAAAAGTTCACGCGCAATGGTTTGGATGTCGGACATGCCAAGCCCAAGGCCCATCAGGCGCGTGCCGACGGCCATCAGGCCGCCGCCCATCAGCCGCGACAGTCCGCCACCGCTCTTGGACGCCTCGATCGCGCCTTCCGCACCGGGGATTTGGTCGATCAGAGCCTGCACGCTGTCGGGAGGACCTTCGCTGCGGAGGAAACCCAGGATAATGCCGACGGTCTTTTCAGCGACAGCACTATCTATGCTGGCGTTTGCCGCCAGCTGTCCGATCAGCTCGTCCATATGGGCCTGCCCCTCAGCCGGTTCACATGCCGGAGAATATTTTCGAAAAACGATCTTGAGCCGGTGCGATGTGAAATACAAGCGATGAACGCACGCAACGTTCCGAAGACGCAAAAAGTGTTGCAGCGATGCAAGAGCGGAGAAGGAATCCGTGAAAAATTGCCGCGGTGCGAATGTATCACTCCGACTTTTGGCGCATGCCGCGCGCGGTGTCTCCGACAATGTCGCATGTGAACGCCGTCTTGAACGGTTTCAATCGGCTCGCGACATGCGTTAAACTACGGAACTGGCGGGCCCGAGTTTCAATACGCGAAACTAACGATAGAGAGAATGATGACGGCGCAGGACAACAAGCTCGGCGATACCGACGACAAAATCTTCGTCGGCAAGGGAGACGAGCAGGCCTGGCTGACGCTGGCGCTCGCCAATCGCCATGGCCTCGTCACCGGCGCGACCGGAACGGGCAAGACGGTCACGCTGCAGGTCATGGCGGAAGGATTTGCGCGGGCCGGTGTTCCGGTGTTCGCCGCCGACATCAAGGGCGACCTCTCCGGCATCTCCGAGGTCGGGGAGGCAAAGGACTTCATCGTCAAGCGTGCCAGCGAGATGGGGCTGACGTTCCAGCCCGACCAGTTCTCGACGGTGTTTTGGGACGTGTTCGGCGAGCAGGGCCATCCGGTGCGGGCCACCATCACCGAGATGGGGCCGCTGCTGCTGGCGCGCATGCTCGATCTCAACGACGTGCAGGAGGGCGTGCTCAACGTCGCCTTCCGCGTCGCCGACGACAACGGTCTCGCGCTGATCGACATGAAGGATCTGCGGGCGCTGCTGGATGCCATCGTGCCCGACAGCGGCAAGAAGGGACCGGATGCGGACGAGGATCCGCTCGCGCCGATCCGCAAGGCCGCCCAGGGTTTTGGCAACGTCACCAAGGCCACCGTCGGCACCATCCAGCGGCAGCTGCTGGTGCTGGAGAACCAGGGCGCGACAAAATTCTTCGGCGAGCCGGCGCTGACCTTGAAGGACTTCATGAAGACCGACCGCGACGGCCGCGGCATGGTCAACATCCTGGTCGCCGACAAGCTGATGCAGAGCCCGCGGCTTTACGCGACATTCCTGCTGTGGATGCTGTCAGAGCTGTTCGAGGAATTGCCCGAGGCCGGTGACCTTCCCAAGCCCAAGCTGGTGTTCTTCTTCGACGAGGCGCATCTGTTGTTCAACGACGCGCCGAAGGCGTTGATGGACAAGATCGAGCAGGTGGTCCGGCTGATCCGCTCCAAGGGCGTCGGCGTCTATTTCGTCACGCAAAACCCGATCGACGTGCCCGACCGCGTGCTCGGGCAGATGGGCAACCGCGTGCAGCATGCGTTGCGCGCCTTCACTCCGCGCGACCAGAAGGCGGTCGCAGCAGCCGCCCAGACCTTCCGGCCCAACCCGAAGCTCGACACCGCCAAGGTGATCATGGAGCTCGGCAAGGGCGAGGCGCTGGTGTTATTCCTCGAAGGCAACGGCACGCCGGCGATGGTCGAGCGGGTGCTGATCCGCCCGCCGTCGGCCCGCATCGGGCCGATCACGGCGGAGGAGCGCAAGGCGATCATGGATGCGAGCCCGGTGAAGGGCAAATACGACACCGCGATCGATTCCGAATCCGCCTATGAGATCCTCCAGAAGCGCATCGCCGGCACCGCGGCGCCGGCCGATGGCCAGGCGGGTGGAGGCGGTGGCGGCATCCTCGGCCAGATCGGCTCGATCGTCGGTACCATCTTCGGCACCAACACCGGCCGCAACCGGCTGACGACGGGACAGCGCATCGCGCGCGACGTCACGCGCACGGTCACCGACAAGGTGGTCGGCGGCGTCGTGGCCGATCTCGGCAAATCGGTCGGCGGCCAGTTGGGCGGCTCGGTCGGCCGCGCACTCGTCCGCGGCGCGCTCGGCGGGCTGCTGCGCAGGTAGGCAGAATGCCCGGTTGCGGGCCAGCGGTCCGCAACGCCGTTGCGGTTGCGCGAGAAGCGGCGTCTTTGCAAGGCACAAATTCGGGTGATGGGGACTCTCCAAGCGTCCGTCGGTCTGCTACGTGCTATTTGTTTCCGACTGGACATAATGTGACTCTCTCGAATCCATCAGACAAACCCGGCGCGCTCCGATCTCTTTCACTGCGCGCACCGCTCGACCTGCTCTTCCTGGTCTGCTGCTTGATTCTGACCGCGGACGTCCTCGGGCCGGAGATCTTCGGCCGCGGCAAGACCAAGGACTACGCGCTGTGGTACTGGGCCGGGCAGCAGGTGCTGCATGGCGGCCCGCTCTATCCGAGCGACATCCATGACCAGTTCGAGTTCATCTATCCGCCGCTGCCGGCGATCCTGCTGGCGATCCCGAGCTGGTTCGGCAAGATCCCGCTCTATGTCGTGCTGTCGATCCTCAATGTGGTGGCGTGGTTTTCAACGGGCGTTCTCTCCAATGCCATGACCGGCTCGGACCGCAAGCCGGGCCCGTGGCTCGAAGCGCTGCCGGCATTCGCCACCGTGACCTTCGTGTTCGACATGTTCGATCTCGGTCAGCCGAACCTCGTTCTGCTGGCGATGATGCTGTACGGCTTCTGGAGCCTCCAGCATCGACGATCCTGGTTGGCAGGCTTCATGTTCGCGCTCGCCACCGCCATCAAAGTGTTTCCGATCGCGGTGCTGCCTTATCTGGTTTGGCGGAGGCAGTGGGCGGCCGTCGTCAGCATGATCGCCTTCATCGGCGTGCTGCTGTACGTCGTGCCGGCGCCGATCCGTGGCTTCGAGCGCAATGCGGCCGAGCTCAACACCTGGTACCAGGGCATGGTCGGCTCCAGTTCGGAGAAGGGTTTTGGCCAGCGCGACGAGCAGAACTGGTCGTGGGTCAACCAGTCCATCATCGCGGTGACGCATCGGCTGGTCCGCCCGATCAACTACAATCTGGAGGACCCCAGCAAGCCGGTGCGCACGATGAATGTCATCGACGTCGACTACAAGACGGCGAACTGGATCGTGCTCGCGGTGTCGGTGTTGCTCGGGCTCGGCTTTGTCGCGGTCATGCCGCGGCAATCGCAGCGAACGGCGCGTTCGGATGCCGAGGAGCTCGGCATTCTGTTCTGCCTGATGACGGTCGCCTCGCCGTTGGCGCGACAATATTACTTCATGTGGCTGTTCCTGCCGTTCACGGTGCTGATGCATCGGGCCGCTTTCGACGTGCGGCCGAATGTGCGGCTGGGAACCTGGCTCGCGCTTCTGGCTACCGGCATCCTCATGCTGCTGTCGCTGCCGCTGTTCCCCAACACCATCCAGGCCTGGGGCAACAACCTCGTCGCCACGGCGGTCCTCGCCGTGACGCTCGCCTGGCACATCCGGCATCCGCCGGTTGCGGCTAGCTCCGAGGCCGCGGCAGGGTTAAAACCACAACCATCCTGAGGTTAGAAAAGTGGGACATCCGGCCATGGCCAATGCGCAGCTTCAATCCGTGCTCGACCACATCGACAAGGACTTCGATAACAGCCTCGAGCGGCTGTTCTCGCTGTTGCGGATCAAGTCGATTTCCGCGGATCCGGCCTATGCGGGGGATTGCAAGGCGGCAGCCGAGCATCTGGCCAAGGACATCGCGAGCCTCGGCGTCGCGGCCGAGGTGAGGCCGACTGCCGGCCATCCCGCCGTCGTCGGCAAGGCCAAAGCGGGCGGACGGCCGCATGTGATCTTCTATGGCCATTACGACGTGCAGCCGGTCGATCCGCTCGAGCTGTGGCACCGTCCGCCGTTCGAGCCCGCCGTCGTCGATCATGCCGACGGCCGCAAGATCATCGTCGCGCGCGGCGCCGAGGACGACAAGGGTCAGGTGATGACCTTCGTCGAAGCCTGCCGCGCCTGGAAGAAGGTCACGGGCTCGCTGCCGATCGACATCACCTTCCTGATCGAAGGCGAGGAGGAGGTCGGCTCCAAGAACTTCGTGCCGTTCGTCGAAGCCAACAAGGACGAGTTCAAAGCCGATTACGTGCTGGTCTGCGACACCGGCATGTGGGATCCGGAGACGCCGGCGATCACGACGGCGCTGCGTGGCCTGCTCTATGAAGAGGTGAAGATCACCGCCGCCAGCCGCGATCTGCATTCCGGCGTGTACGGCGGCACGGCGATGAACCCGATCCGGGTGCTGACCAAAATCCTCGGCGGACTGTTCGACGACGACAACCACATCACCATTCCGGGCTTCTATGACGGCGTGAAGGACACGCCGCCGGAGATCCTGGAGCAGTGGAAGAAGCTCAACTTCACGCCGGACTCGTTTCTCAAGCCGGTCGGTCTGTCGATCCCAGCCGGCGAGAAGGGCCGGTTGATGGTGGAACAGGCCTCCACGCGTCCGACCTGCGACGTCAACGGCATCTGGGGCGGCTATATCGGCGAGGGCTCCAAGACGGTGATCCCGTCGCATGCCTCGGCAAAAGTCTCGTTCCGGCTGGTCCAGGGCCAGGACCCCCAGAAGATCCGCAAGGCCTTCCGCGACTACGTGACCGCTCGGATTCCCGGCGACTGCAAGGTCGAGTTCGGCGACCATTCCGCCGCACCCGCCGTGGCGCTCGACTGGAACATGAAGCCGCTTGCGGCGGCCAGGAAGGCGCTGACCGAGGAATGGGGCAAGGAAACCGTGCTGATGGGCTCCGGCGCCTCGATCCCGATCGTCGCCGATTTCAAGCGCGCGCTCGGGCTGGATTCGCTGCTCGTCGGCTTTGGCCTGGACGACGACAACATCCATTCGCCGAACGAGAAGTACGATCTGCGCAGCTTCCAGAAGGGCATCCGCTCCTGGGCGCGGATCCTCGCGGCTCTGGCCGAGGTGAAGTAGGCACAGTGCCATAGGGTGGGCAAAGGCGCGAAGCGCCGTGCCCACCACCTCTCAGTGATGACCAAAGAAGAAGACGTGGGCACGCTTCGCTTTGCCCACCCTACGGCTCTGTTTCCGTAACGAGACCATGCAAATAAAAACGCCGCCCGGAATTGGGCGGCGTTTCATTCCAAAACGTGTAGAGGGTGTTGGCGGTTACCCTACACGAAATCCGCAGAATCTCAAGACCGGTAGCCCGGCAGCTCACGGTCGAGCTTGCGCAGCAGCGGCGGCCACACCAGGTTCGTCGCGCGCAGCTCGGCGCGGTCGCGGTTGGCGAGCAGCTCGGTGTTCTTCTCGATCGCGATCTCCTCGACCGGATAGACCGGCGTGCCCAGCGCGCGCGTGCGCACCTGCATCGAGCAGGCGCGCTCGAGGTGATACATGCGCTCGAAGGCGGAAGCGACCGAGCGGCCGACGGTCAGGGTGCCGTGGTTGCGCAGGAGCATGTGGTTGTGGTCGCCGAGGTCCTTCTGCAGCCGCGGCCGCTCGTCGTGATCGAGCGCGATGCCTTCATAGTCGTGATAGGCGAGGTCATGGGTGACGAGCTGCGCGGTCTGGTTCAGCGGCAGCAGGCCTTCGGCGCTGCTCGACACCGCGGTGCCGTCCAGCGTGTGGAGATGCAGCACGCAGATCGCGTCCTCGCGCACCTCGTGGATCGCCGAATGGATGGTGAAGCCGGCCGGGTTGATGCTGTATTCGCTCTCGCTGAGCTGGTTGCCGTGCAGATCGACCTTGACCAGGCTCGAGGCCGTGATCTCGTCGAACATCAGCCCGTAGGGATTGATCAGGAAGTGGTGGTCGGGGCCGGGCACGCGCGCGGAGATGTGGGTGTCGACCAGATCGTCCCAGCCGTACAGCGAGACGAGACGATAGCAGGCGGCGAGATTGACCCGTTGCTGCCACTCGGCCTCCGTCATGTTCGACGGTACTTCCTTCAGGCGCGCTTCCGCTGGTGACATGGCAAATCTCTCCGAACCTCGTTGTTGCGGGGAGAGAGCCTAGTCGCGGGTGAGGCCCGCAGCAAGGCGGTCAAATCGCGGCAGCCAAGCGTAGCCCGCATGCTTGTCCGCCGTAGATCGAAGAGCGAAGGCGGAGAGCAAGGCTTGGAGAAGAATATTACGGCGCCGGGATCGACAGCAGGCTGGAAATGCTGCGGCCGCGGATGTCGTAGACGCGGGCGAACACCACGTCGTCGCGCTTGATCTCGACCAGCACCGGGGCGGTCAGGCCCTTGCAGTAGAATTCGCCGAGCGTCATGGCGAAATCAGCCGCGTTGGAGTCCCAGCCGATGGTGAAGTCGGGGCCGAGCGCGACCTGCGCCGGGCGCTGCGGACCGCACACCGCGACCTTCCATTTGCGATTGCGCGGCGGCACTTCCTGGCGCTCGATCAGCTGCTCGCGCAGCTCGTCGGAGGCCTGCTTCAGCGCGAGGCCCCAATAGTCCAGCATGAAGCGGTCGTCGGCGGCGCGCACCGTGCCGGCGATGTGGTTGAAGTGGGTGTATTGATAGGGATGCAGCCGGATCATCTCGGCGAGCGGCAGCGCGAGGCCGAAGCAGAACACGGCGAGCACGGCCGGCTGCCAGGCGCGGTGGTTGGCGCGCAGGCGCTCCATGGTCCAGGCGAAGGCGACGCCTCCGAGCACCGCCATCGGCGGGATCACGAACACGAAATGGCGGATGCCGTTGTAGAGCGCCGGACGCTTCACCATCGCGATCGCGAGCGGCAGGGTGGCCGCCAGGGTCAGCATCAGCATGATGGTCTTGCGGCGCGCCGGAACCTCGCGACGTGTCAGCATCGCGAAGGTGCTGAACACGGCGCCGGCCATGAACACCAGCATCACTTCGGGCAGCTGCAGCGCGAACAGCGTCGGCAGGTACGACCAGGGCATGTCGGGAACCGACACGATCGCGCCGTCGAACATCTCCTTCCAGGGCTTCTCGAAGAAATGCGAGAAATAGGTCAGCGCCTCGAAGGGATTGGCGGGCTCCATGATCGACCACGGCCAGATCAGGCCCATCACGAGATAGCCGAACGCCAGCCCAGGCAGCAGCACGTAGACGACATGGGCGAAACGCCTGATAGCCTCGCGCGCGCCCTCGGTGCGCAGCTCTTCCAGCAACAGCGGCATGAAGCCGGCCATCGCGTAGACCAGTGCGAGGCCGCCGAGGATGCGGCAGCCGATCGACAGGCCGGCACCCAGGCCGACGATCAGGATCGTGCGTGGCGAAGGGTTTGGATATTCCTCGGCGAGCCGAACCAGGCCGAGCATCAGGATGATCATGGCCACCGCGAAGGGCGCATCCTTCGGGTTCATGAACATGTGGCCGTAGAAGATCGGGCAGAGCGCCAGCAGCAAGAGTGCGGCAAGGCCCGCTAGCGGTCCGGCGACGCGGCGGCCGAGCCGCCAGGTGACCGCAAGACCGATCACGCCGACGATCGCGCCGACCAGGCGTCGCGTCTCGAACAGCTCGAGCGGGAGAATCTTGTGCAGCAGGGCCGCGACCATGTCGAAGCCGCCGCCATACATATAGAGGTTGGCGAAGGAGAGTGCGGACGTGTCCCGGAAGCCGGAACCGTACATGCGCAGCAGCAGGTCGGCATACTCGGCATGGGTGTAATCGTCCCAGCCGAGCCCGTAGTCGCGGAAGGTCAGGCCTGCGATGACGGCGACGGCAGCCAGCACCAGCATGGCGAGATCGTCGCAAGTCCGTTCAACCGAGCGCCCGAGGGGCGTGTCGATCGCCGAAGTCGTGATGGATGTCATGGCTATTGGTGACCCGGAATCCCCTCTTGGCCCTGCTGGTGCGCGCGGGCCTGCTCCCCGGAATCCCTATAGCGCAGTTCCATTACCAAGTAATTGGGCATTATGGCTAAATTCCTGATGCGACGCAGCAATTTCCAGAAACTCGGAGCACATCACAGCTAGCGGACCGTTGCTGAAGGGAATGTGAATAAGTCCCTGATATCCTTCCCTTTAGGAACGGTGCGGGCAATTGGTCGTTGGCGAGGAACGCAGTATGACGGTATCGTGGCGTAACGGGTGTCGTGCGTGGGTGCACGGCCGGGGGTGTGTTCGATGAGCTTGGCTTTGTTGATTGCAGGGATTTTCGCCGTGGTGGCGGGCCTCCTTGCGATCGCTTTTGGCTATTCGATCAGGGATTTCAGCCTCGGCAGCACGCTCATAACGAGCGGCGTGATCGGCGTCTGCTCCGGAATGTTACTGGTCGGCCTCTACATCGTGCTGCTGGAGCTGCAAGGCATTGCCCGCCGGCTGGCCGGAACGGCTGCGGCGTCGGAGGTTCGCGTGAGGCCGGTGCTGCCGCCGGGCCTCGCTGCGCCCACTGCACCGGTTGCGTCTGCGCTGGAACTGCCGCCGGCGCGCGTCGAACCGCAGCCATCGCCCGCTGCGCCGCCTTGGCAGGCCGAAGCGCCAGTGCGCGAGCGACCGCGGGTCGAGGCACCGGCCGAGCCGGAAGCGCCGCCACCGCCCCCGCCCGCCGCTCCGGAGGCACCACGTCGCCGCAACCTGATGTTCGCCTCGAGCTCGCGCAAGGAGCGTGAGCGTGCCGAGGCCAAGGCCGCGGACGGTCTGCCGCCGCAACCACATGCCGAGCCCGCGGAGCCGGCCGCATCAGAAGCTCCGCCCGCGAGCTTCGACGATGCCTGGCCGAAGGCTGACCGTGCACGGCCGCCGGAGCCACCCGCGGCGCGTCGCCCGCCGCCGCCGCGGCCGGCGTCGACCTTCGAGCCCGCTGCACCTCAGCCTGCTGCGCCTCAGCCCGCCGCACCTCCGCCTGCACCCGAGCCGCCGCCGGTCGAACAGTCGCCGGTGACGGTGCTCAAATCCGGCATCGTCGACGGCATGGCCTATTCGCTTTATTCCGACGGCTCGATCGAGGCGCAAATGCCGGAGGGCATGATGCGCTTTGCCTCGATCGACGAACTGCGCGCCCATCTCGACCAGCGCGGCGGCTGAAGCCCCGCTGGATCCAAGTAGAGTCTCGCAGTTTTTGTCGCGAGATCAGTAATCGGTTCATATTTTCCAGTCGTCCTATTTCGGCCAAACGTATTGTTGACAGAGAATACTTCACCGCCGCCAATGCAGTCGCGACGGAGTCATTGGAGAGAGGTCGAGCCCATGTCCGATGCCGGGGCCAAAAATTTCATCGAGCTGACGGCGAACATCGTTTCGGCCTATGTCAGCAACAACCCGACGCCGGCCGCCGAGATTCCGAACCTGATCAGCCAGGTGCACGGCGCGTTGACGCGGGTGTCGTCGGGCCGCGTCGAAGCGCCGCTCGAACCGGCAAAGCCCGCGGTCTCGCTGAAGAAGTCGATCGCGCCCGACTATCTGGTGTGCCTGGAAGACGGCAAGCGCTTCAAGTCGCTGAAGCGCCATCTGCGCACGCAGTACAGCATGACGCCCGAGCAATATCGCGAGAAATGGGGCCTGCCGGCCGACTATCCCATGGTCGCGCCCAACTACGCGGTGGCGCGTTCGCAACTGGCGAAGAAGATGGGCCTGGGACAGCAGCAGCGGAAGAAGGGGAAGTAGCGTAGCGCGCTCGTTCCCGTAGGGTGGGCAAAGGCGCAAAGCGCCGTGCCCACGAATTCTCATCAATCACACTCAGAACGTGGGCACGCTTCGCTTCGCCCACCCTACGGCAGCTCATCATGCGGAGCTACGACGCTTCCGCGAGCGCCTCTTTCGCGTCGGTCTTGATCCGCTCGACCATCGAACGCAGGCCGTTGGAGCGCTGCGGCGTCAGATGGTCGCGGAAGCCGAACTCGTTGAACACGGAAATCGCATCGGTATCGAGGATCTCCTGCGGCGTGCGGCCGGAATAGAGCGAGAGCACGATCGCGACCAGCCCGCGCACGATATGCGCGTCGCTGTCGCCGCGATACTTCAGGATCGGCGCGCCATTGCCGCGATCGACCAGCTTCTGGAGCCAGACCTGGCTGACGCAGCCATTGACCTTGTTCTCGGCCGAGTGCTCCGCCTCGGGCATCGGTTCCAGGGTGCGGCCGAGCTCGATGACGTACCGGTAACGGTCGTCCCAGTCGTCCAGAAGCTCGAAATTGTCCCTGATCTCGTCAATCGTCGTCATTGATGGCCCGTGGTTCCCGCGTTTTCCCTATATAGGCACGCGAGACGCCGAAATCGATAGGATTTGGGGCCTAATTCGCGGCTTCCGGACCGCGCCATTCCAGCGCGAGATCGTCCTGGGTCAGCGTGTCGCGCGGCGCTTCGGTCGCGGCTGCGTCGCCTTCACCGGCGACCGTGATCGAGCCGGTGTGGTCGGGCGCCTTCTTGTCGGTCTTTTCGTTCTTCTCGATCTGCTCTTTTTTGTCGTTGATGATCTGGTAGATCTTCTTCGCGCCGTCCTGGGCTCGCTGGCCGATGATGGTGGCGGCCTGTCCGCCGACCTCGCAGGCTGCCGGCTGGCGTTTGCAGAACTGGCTCATGTCGGAGACGGCCGCGGTCGCAGCCTGCACCGCGTCGGCAGCGCCGATCTGCGGCAGCTTGTCCGATTCGTGCGTCTTGTCCCGCGGCAGGAGCACCAGCACCAGCCCGAGCCAGAATGTGATGCGGAGCAGAAAGCGCATCTAATCGACCTGTATGTTAGATCCCGCCGCGGCGATCCCCGCGAGGTGTCGGACCTAGCAACTCTCGATAAATCGCAAGTGATTGCCTTCCGCTTAATTCGCGGAAAATTTACGCAAAAATCTTCCCGATTGGAGGTCTCGTAAATTTTCGATTGATGGCTGCGCCATTGCTGTTCCGGCCGCCCGCGCGTCCACCAATTCGAAACCATGAAAGGGACGGCGAAACCCTGTGTTCACCATCCGCGATGATGACATCGCCAAATCGCCTAAAAATCTCCGCGATGACGCGGTGTCGGGCCGCAGGCCGGATCGCCTTAGCACTCGTTTAAGGTCGCTCTGACACGTTGGCTCAACGACAAGGAGGCGTTCCGGCACGTCTTCAACGACGATTGAGCCGAAGCGCGAGACCCGTGACAGTTTTGAGTATCATCCGCGATTGTCTCGATGCGCTGCTGCATCCCTCCGCGCGTTACGATGCGCTGACGCGAGCGCGCCATCGGGCTTTCATGGCGCCGCGGCTTCTCGGAAGCCTGGCCGCCTTTGCCGCATTTCCTGTCTATCTGGTCCTGCGTGGCGCGCCGAGCGCGATCGAGGTCGCTGCCTTTGCCTGGCTGATCGCGCCGATCATGCTGTCCTGGTTCCTGTCGCGCACCGGCCGCTATGAAGGCGCCCATGTGCTGTCGTCGCTGGCGCTCGCCGGCCTGATCATGGCGATCGCCGCCACCACCGGCGGTATCGAATCATTTGCGGCGATCTGGCTGGTCGTGGTTCCCCTCGAAGCCGCGCTGTCGGCCTCGCGCCGCGTCGCAGCCTTTGCCTCGCTGCTCGCGTTGTCCTGCGCGGGCCTGTTGATCCTGGTCACCCAGCTCGGCTGGCTGCCGGCCGGTGACCTCAGCGCGCCCGAGCGCAGCGCTATGATGGCGTTCGGCGTCGCTTCCGCAACACTCTATGCCGCGGGCCTTGCCTTCGGCGCCGAGTCGCTCGCGCGTACCAGCGTCACGTTGCTGTCGCGCGAGGAGGAGCGCTATCGCCTGCTGGCGCGCAACATGAGCGACGTGATCTCGCGGCATCAGCGCAACGGCGCGGTGCAATTCATCTCGCCGGCCGCCGAAGCCATGCTCGGCATGCCGGTCGCGCAGCTGCTCGGCCATGGCCTGTTCGATCGCGTCCATGTCGCCGACCGCCCGGCCTATCTCACTGCGCTGTCCGATGCCGCGCGCGGCGACGTGCGCAGCGTCGAGTTCCGGCTGCGCCGGGAGCCCGATGGTTCCGAGCGCGGTCAGGTCGATTTCATCTGGGTCGAGATGCGCTGCCGGCCGCTCGATCAGCATCCGGGCCGCGATCTCGCGCGCGAGGCCGAAGTCGTCGGCGTCATGCGCGACGTGACCGATCGCAAGCTGTCCGAGCAGGCGCTCGATCAGGCGCGCAGCGCGGCGGAAGCCGCCGACGCCGCCAAGACGCGCTTCCTCGCCACCATGAGCCACGAGCTGCGCACGCCGCTCAACGCCATCATCGGCTTCTCCGAGATGATCGCGCAGGAGCAGACCCTGATGCTGGGCGCGCCCCAGCGCAAGGAATATGCCGAGCTGATCAACGCCTCCGGCCAGCACCTGCTGTCGGTCGTCAACGGCATCCTCGACATGTCGAAGATGGAGTCGGGCAATTTCGAGATTGCGTCGGAGCCGTTCGCGCCGCGCGCCTCGCTGATGCATTGCTGCAATCTGCTCGCGCTCAAGGCGCGCGAGAACGGCATCGATCTCATCACCGACGCGCCGCAGGATCTGCCCGTCATGACCGGCGATCCCAGAGCCTTCAAGCAGATCGTGCTCAACCTCGTCGCCAACGCCGTCAAGTTCACCGAGCGCGGCGGCCAGGTCACCGTGGCAGCCGCTGCATCCGCCTCGCAGCTCACGCTGCGCATCAGCGATACCGGCGTCGGGATTGCGCCTGAAGATCTCAAGCGCATCGGCGCGCCGTTCTTCCAATGCGGCAAGACCTATGAGCGCCGTCACGAGGGCACCGGCCTCGGCCTTTCCATCGTGAAGAGCCTCGTGGCGTTGCATCTCGGCGAATTGACGGTACAAAGCAAGCTCGGCGAGGGCACCGCAGTCACCGTCAAGCTGCCGCTGGTCTACACGCCGCCGCAAGCCAAGCCGGCGGAGAGCAAGATCGCGACGCTGACGCCGGCGCTGCGCCAAGAGACTCAAGACCGACAGATTCAAGACCGACCTCAGGACCAACCTGCTCTGGTGAAGAAAAGTGCCTAGAAAGCCTGCAAAGGACGAAGCCGCTCCGCGCCGCCGTGGTGCCAAGGCCGCGGTCGTGGATGTCGAGACCGAGCGCAACCTCGTGCTACGCGTGCTCTTGCACAGCCCTAAGGACACGCTGGCCGGCCTCGTTGCCGTCGCCGCGATCAGCGCCATCGTTGCCAATGCGCTGTTCCTCCAGACCGGCCGGCATCCGGCGCCGATGTTCGGCACTGTGATCAATCTTCCCGCGCCGTCGTCGGTGCCGCTCTCCAATCCCATGCCGCGTCCGCGTCCGGTCGGGGCCGATACGTCGCCGCTCGAGCCGAAAGCAACCGAGTTTCGCGTCGAGCCGAAGCCGGCCGAGAAGGCCCCGGAGAAGCTCGCCGAGACGACGGCCTCGACGCCGCCGCGCGCGGGCGATCCCATGACCAATCTGGTCATCAAGGCCACGACGCCCACGCCGGCACCGTCCGCGGTGGCCGTCGCACGTCCGCCGGCGCCGATCCCGACGCAGCAGAGCCCGGCGGCGCGTCGCCTCGCCGGCGTGCAGCGCGCGCTGTCCGAATACGGCTATGGGAATCTGAAGATCACGGGCACGATGAGCGGCGAGACCCAGTCGGCGATCCAGACCTTCGAGCGCCAGCACAAGATGCCCGTCACCGGCCAGGTGTCGGACCGCCTGCTGCGCGAGCTCGCCGCCGCGATCGGCCACCCCGTCGAATAATCGGCGTCGTGTCTTGAAGCCTGAAGGCTGGTGCTGCTTGCAGCGCTGGCCTATCGTGCACGCATGCGTTTGAAATCAAACATCTGGGTCTCAGCCTACTTGCGCCGGTGCCAGACCGAGGGCGTGTTCGGCGCCGTGCGCCGTCGCGGTGCGGAGGAGGCGGGGGCGGTGTTCGTGAAGGTGTCGCTGCTCGACGGCAACGCGATGCTGTACACGCCGGCGCCGCAGACCGTCTATGAAGAGGGACGGCCGGTCGATCGGCTCTTCGTACCGATTGCGCCGCAGCCGGTGCCTGAGCCTGCCGTGGAAGAGCGCCTGACCAAGGAGCTTCGCTTCGACCCGGATGCCTGGATCGTGGAAACCGAGGACCGCGCGGGACGGCATTTCCTCGAGCTGGCGAAGACGTAACTGCCGACCCACCGTCATAGCGAAGAGCTCGTGACAAAATTGCACAGCAATTTTGCACTGGAGGCGAGCGTTACCGCTCCGACGATCCGCCTGAGCCCGTCCGCACCGCTGGGCTCGACCCGGGCTGCACGCCCGGCCGCGACTGGCCGGCCGCGCCGCGGGCGCGCTGCCGCTCGCTGTCATGCAGCGACGGCTGATATTTGGCGCGCGTGACGGCGAGCGTCGAGCCGCGCCAGGCGGCGAGCATCACCAGCGCGGAGCGGTCGCTGAGGCGGTCGTAGAGCCGCGACAGCCGGTAGACTGAATCCACCGAATTGCCGATCTCCGGCTTGAAGAACAAGAGGATGCGCTGGAAGTTCGGGCTCGGCATGTCGAGTGCGCGGGCGGCCACTGCAAGCGCCTCGCCGCCGGCATCGTCGACGATCTGCGCCGCGACCCGCGAGGGCAGGATCAGGGTATCGCCGAGCTCGTAGGTGAAACTCTCGATATCGCCCGCGATCGCCGCCATCTCCAGGATCTGGATCGCGCGCCTGGTGTGCACGCTCGGAATCCGCGGCGCGGCCTTCAGCGGCGTCTGCGCCAGATTGTGCAGGATCAGCGCGCGCTGGCTCGCATCGGCGCCGAAGAACATGTCGTGGATCTCGGCCGCTTCCTTCGGCTGCATCGCCATGTTGGCGGCCATGCGCGCTTCCGCGTCGGTCGGTGTGCGGGCAGGCGAGGGGGCGATGGCGGCACGCGGGATCTCGCGTGCGAGCGGCACCCTGCGGCCTTCTTGCGCCGCGACCAGCCCGAGCTTCTGCAGCACCGGGACCGGCGTCTGCGGATAGATCGCAAGCTTCGCCTTGACGGAGGCGCGCGTCGCATCGTCGACCTGGTCGATCAGCCGCGTGGCGAGCTCGATGAACTGCCGCTGCTCGTCCTCGCTGTGGGTGGGCGCCTGGACATAGAGGTCGGTCAGCACCCGCAGCAGCGTCGGGCGAACGTCGACGCCCTCGCGGCGGGAGAGTGTCATCAGCCCGTCGAATCCGGGAAACAGCGACTTGGTCATGGAGGCGTACGCAACTTGGAAAAGACTGTTGCCTCAGCCTATCAGGGGTTCCTTTAAAGGCTCCTTAAGGAAAACGAAGTGTGAAGCAAACCCGCTCATTTCAACCGTTTCGTGTCGCCGCGGGACGCACGGGCCGGCCCGTGCGGTTACGGTCCGAAACCTTTGTTTACATCCCGTTAACCATAAACTGATCCTAATGACCCCCATGTTGCAGGGGCGCATTTTGTCGCGCGGCAATTGAGAGAGCTGACATGGGGACCATCATCGAATTTCCGGCCGGTCGCCGGGTGGGCTCGTCGGGGGATGTCACACCGCGCGCGGACATGGGGACGATTTTGATCCTTCCCGTCATCCGCATCGAGCGCGACGCGGACGAAACCAGCGGCGATCGCGGACCGGAAGCGGGCACAGCGCCGGGGCGCCGTCGTCGTCGCCGCTAGGTTCCGGCTTTTGCAATGCCGGAATTCATCCGCCAGATTCGCACGATCGTATCGGCCATCCTGTTCGCAGCGGTGGGCGCGACGCTTGCCGGCTGCAGCGGCGGCGATTTCGGACGGACCCGTGCCGACATGCGCAGCGACGACATGCATCGCTGGCTCGGCCTCGAGGCCACGGGTAGCCTCGGCCTGAAGGCTTCGCAATTCCAATTGACCGACGAGGAGCGCCAGCTTCGCGACCTCGCCTATCCCATGATCGAACCGCCGCTGTCCCGGCCGGCCTGGAAGAGCGTGTTCGGCGACTACAAGGCACTGCCGTCGCCGTGGCGCCAGAAGATCGTGTTCGACCGCACCATGTACGGGCGCACGCTGATCGACGAACCGCATCGCTCGCATTCTTCACGCTATGCGCAGCTGATCGAGGACGTGCGCAACGACATCACGCGTTTTGAACCGTTCTTTGCCTCGGCCATCCGCGTCATCGATCTCGACAAGAAGCGCGAGGCCAGCATGGCGCGCGTCTCGGCGCTGTCGCCGCAGGAAAAGGACGATGCCGTCGCACGCATGCAGGAGAACTCGCTGATCATCCAGTGGGTGCAGCTGTCGCTGGAGCAGCGCGTCTCGTCCTATCGCTTTGCGCTGGAGCGTCTGGTGATCCAGGCGCCCGACGCCATGGCCGCGGATGCCGATCGGCTGATCGGCGAACTCGCAGCGCAAACCGCCAATCCCCCGGTTCAGTCGCAGCCGGCCTATGGCCGCGCGGTGGTGTCGAAGGGCTGACGGCGCATCGCCACGCTCATATCCTGTGGGTCACCAGCTTGAGGGCGCCGGCAATGCCGGTCGCGACCAGCAGGATCGCGGCCATCCCGATCATGCCGGCGTTGAAGGAGCCTGTCGTATCCTTGAGCAAGCCGACCATGTAGGGACCGACGAAGCCGCCGAATGCACCGACGGAGTTGATGAATGCGATGCCGCCGGCCGCGGCCGCGCCCGTCAGGAAGCCCTGCGGGATGGTGTAGAACACCGTCCGCGCGGAGATCGTGCCGACCAGCGCCAGCGTCAGGCAGGCGAGCGCCGGAATGAGCGAGGTAAAGACGACGGACAGCGCAAGGCCGAGGGCACCGAGGATCAGCGCGGCCATGAGGTTGTAGATCTTCTGCCCTTTCCGATCGACCAGGCGCGCCCAGAGCAGCATGCCGATCGTCGCGAACAGGTAGGGAATGGCTGAGAGCCAGCCAATTTCCATGTTGCTGAGGCCGTGGCCTTTCAGGATCAGCGGCAGCCAGATGCCGATGCCGTAGGAGCCGATCGTGAAGGCGAAGGTGATCGCGGTGAGCATCAGCACCCGCGTGTCTTTCATCGCGGCCCACAGATCCTTCTTGGGCTTGTCGTGCTTGTCGCCGGCAAGCGCGGACAGGAGCGCGTGTCGCTCGGCTGGCGTTAGCCACCTGGCCTGCTCGGGCGTATCGGCAAGCAGAACCAGGCAGAGAACACCGAGCGCGCAGGCCGGAAGTCCCTCGACCAGAAACATCCATTGCCAGCCGGCAAAGCCCCAGAAACCATCCATGCCGAGCAGGGCCGCCGAGATCGGACTGCCGAGCAGCGAGGAGAGCGGCGTTGCCGCCATGAACAGGGCCAGCACGCTGGTGCGGTTCTTTTCTGGAAACCAGATCGAGATGTACCAGATCACACCTGGAAAGAAGCCGGCCTCGAACACGCCGAGGAGGAAGCGGATCACATAGAAGCTGTAGGGGCCTGTCGCAAACGCGGTCGCAGCAGCGGCGAGGCCCCAGGTGATCATGATGCGTGCCAGCCAGCGCCGCGCGCCGAACCGGTACATCATCATGTTGCTGGGGACTTCCAGCAGGCAGTAGCTGAAGAACAGGATGCCGGCGCCCCAGCCGAATTGCGTGGCGCTCAGCCCGATATCCTTGTTCATTTGCAGCGCAGCAAAACCGACGCTGGTGCGGTCGAGATAGTTGAAGAGATAGGCGAGGCCCAGCAGCGGGACCAGCCGCCAGGTGTTTTTGGAAATGGCGCTTGCGAGCAGTGCTGCATCCGGACTGCCGTCCGTGAACGATCCGTTGGCCGTGATCTCGGTCATGCGCCAAACCTCCCATGCATCCAGGCCGGTTACCCCTGGGGAGCCCGGCTGTGTTAGGTTCAGGCATGCCAGACCGAGCGGACGACGGTCCAATCGCTAATGTTTTGGAATCGATAACCGGGAGGAAGAGGTGGACCTTCGCGACCTCACTTATTTCGAGGTGATCGCTGATCTCGGCCATATGGGCCGGGCCGCCGACAAGCTCGGACGCACCCAGCCCGCTCTGACCAAATGCATCCAGCGTCTTGAGGATGCAGTCGGGGCCGATCTGTTCGAGCGGACCGGACGCGGCATCACCCTCACGCGCGTCGGCGAGGTGCTGCTCGCACGCGCGCGCCGCATGCGCGAGGCCATGGAGGAGTCGCTGCGTGAGGTGACTGATTTTGCCGCCGGCACCGCCGGACGCGTCGGGATTGGCTGCGGCGCGACGATGGGCGAGTACCTGCTGCCGCAGATCTGCCGCGCGATCATTGCGGATGCGCCTGGGCTTGCGATCGAGGTGCAGATCGGCATGAGCGGCGTGGTCAGGGCGGCGCTTCGCGAACGAGTCCTCGACGTTGCCATCGGTCCGATCCTTCCCTCCGACGAGCAGGAATTCGCACACGAAGCCTTCGGCATGGACGACGTTGTCGTCGTCGCGGCAAAGGACCATCCGCTATGTGGCCAACGGCTCGCGATCGAGGATCTCGTCGCCGCGAAATGGGTGCTGCCGGCCCGCACCGTGGCGATGCGGCAATGGCTCGACAACGTGTTCGAGGCGCATGGCCTGCCGCCGCCCAATGTCCAGATCGAGACCAACTCGATCACGACACTGCCGAAGCTGATCGCCGATACGGCGCTGCTCAGCTTCACGTCGACGCGAAACCTGCATCCGCTTCGATTGGGCACCCAGCTCGACCGGTTGATGATCGACACCACGACAATGCGTCGGCCGCTCGGCTTCGTCACCCGCCGCGACGGTTATCTCTCTCCCGCTGCGCAGCGCGTCGTCGGCCTGCTCAAATCCAAGGGGCGCGACTTCCTCGAACAGGTCACGTTGCCTGGCATGACGGATGGCGCGGCAGCCAAGCCGACCATCGTGGTCAACCGGACGGAGCGAGTCCATAAACGCGCGCGGCAGTCGCGCTGAACAGGTTCATGCGATCGCTCTGGCTGGCGTGACGCGTCAGGCGTTTGAACGCATTCCACACGGTGCCATATCCATAGGAGCCCTTGTCGACCGGAAAATTGCTTTCGAACATGCATCGCTGCGCGCCGAACGCCTCGATGCAAGTCTCGATGTAAGGCCGCCAGGCTGAGGCGAGCGTTTCCGAGGACGGCGGGACGTCATGGGTCTCGAAACCGAATCCGTTGATGCGCATGCCGAGACCGCCGAGCTTGACGCAGACATTGTCGCAAGCTGCGAGCTCGCGGATGGCACGCGACCATGCGACGAAAATGTCCTCGCGCTGGTCCCTGTAGGCGCCGATCCCCACGATGCCGCCGAGATGATCGAGCACGATCGTCGTCCGCGGAAAGGCACGCGCAAGTGCGGTCAGCTCGTCGATCTGCGGATGGAACAGCCATGCGTCGAACACGAGCCCCAGGGATGCCAGTCGCGCAAAGCCGGCGCGGAATGTGCTGTCGCCGAGCAGGCCGGGCGGGCCGGCGCTCAGCGGGTTCATCAGGCTTCGGTCGGCATCCCACACCGTGATGTGCCGGATGCCGCGAAATCGTCCGGGCGCCGCGGCGACGTGAGCCTCCAGCACACAAGCGACTTCATCGCCGAGACACAGATCGGCATGGCCGACGATCCCGGCACAAAGCTGCCGCGGGCCGTATTGGCCGCTCGCGCTCATGGCCGCGACACCGTTGACGAATTCGGTCTCGCCGACGACGCGCATCGCGGCGGGGGCATCGGCGCGGTACATCGCCTGGCATTGCATGAAAACGCTGGCCGTGATGCTGTGGCCGCTTGCCGCGATATCGGCGCGATATTCGTCGAACAGATATCTCCAGTTCGGCCGGTCCCAGAGATGATGATGGGCGTCGATGATCGGCAGCTCGGGTTCGAGCGCCTCCTCGACGCCGCGCGCCAGCCAATCCGGCCGCACGGCGAGATAGTTGCCGCCTGCTGCCTGGGATGACGTCACTTGGCGAAATCCCGCGGAGCAGGGCCGGTGTAGCGATAGGGGATGCCCGGCGGCATCGGGCCCTTGATGCGGCCGCCCTGCTGCGATTGCTCCCACGCATGGGCAAGGATACCGACCGAGCGCGAGAGAATGAACAGGCCGCGCCCCAGCGCAGGTGCAAAGCCCAGCTCCGAATAGATCACGGCGGTAGCGCCGTCGATGTTCATTGGAATCGTCCGGCCCTTGCGCTGCTGCATCACCGCTTCGACGCCGCGGCCGATCTCGGCGAAGCGGCCGGACACGACCCCGTTCGTGCGCGCGGTGTCGACCAGTGCGAGCAGCCGCGGCGAGCGGGGATCGATCGGATGAAAGCGATGTCCGAACCCCGGCACGATCTTTCCGTTCGCCGCGATGAAGGCGTCGAGACCCTGTTCGACAGCGGTCGTCAGTTCGACGCCCGCGTCCTGGCGCTTCGCGATGTCGGCGTACAGCTCCATGCATTGTTCGCCGGCGCCACCATGAATGTCGTCGAGCACGTTGATGGCCGAGGCCATCGCGCCATTGAGGGGAAGGCCGCATGTCACGGCCATCCGGCCGATCGCAATCGACGGCGCCTGCGGACCGTGGTCCACGGCGGCGACCAGTGCTGCTTCCAGCAGTGCGCCTTGCTCGGGCGAGGGCAGATCGCCCTTCAGCATCAGCCACATCATCTGCGGAAACGACACCCGGCCGATCAACTGCTCGATCGGAAAGCCGCGGAAGCGGATCACGCCGGGCTTCATGTCGATGATGTCGGTCGACCACCATTGGGTGGCCTTTTGCAGCAGGTCTGCGGAGCCTTGATCGGTCATGGAATCTGTCCTCTTACGTGCTTGAAGTTTCGGCGCGCGCCTTCAGGTCCGGCATCTTGACGGTCTCTTTCACCGTCGGCCGGTTGTCGAAGGCGACGACGCCGCGTTGGCCGAGTGCTGCGATCTCGCCGTCCGCGAAGCCGAGCTGCCTGAGCCATCTCTCGGTGTCCTGGCCGAGGCTCGGTGGCGGCGACGGCTCCGGATAGTCGGTCTCGAGCCGGAAGCCGGGTCGGGTGACCCGCATCGTCTGTCCGCCGGTCACCGTCGCATTCAGATGCTCCACGAATTTGCGGCCGACGATCTGCTCTTCCTTCAGCACCTCCGGCACGCTCAGGACACAGCCCGCCGGAACGCCCTTGGCGTTGAACAGCGTCTCCCATTCGGCGGCGGATTTGGCGGCGAGGGCGGCTTCGAGCTCGCGCTTCAGGGCAACGCGATAGTCCTTGCGCGACTGCCGTTCGCTGAACCGCGGATCGGACTTCAACTCGGGCTTTCCGACGATGTCGCAGAGCGCCTCATACTGCTTCTGCTCGTTGGCCGCGATGTTGAGCGGCCCGGAGCCGGTCGCAAACGTGCCAGACGGAGCCGCCGTGAAATTCTCGTTGCCGATCGGCTGCGGATCGACATTGCCGTTGAGGTGATTGGAAACCACCCAGCCCATGGCGGCCAGGGTCGATTCGAGCAGCGAAACGTCGATCTTCCGCCCGCGCCCGCTCTGGCGCTGCTCGACCAGCGCCGCCGTGATCGCAAACGATGCGGTGAGGCCCGCAATGGTGTCGGCGATCGGAAAGCCGGTGCGCAAGGGCGCGGTCTCGGCGTCGCCCGTGACGCTCATGACGCCGGACAATCCCTGGACGATCTGATCGTAAGCGGGCCGGCCGGCCCAGGGGCCGTCCTGTCCAAAGCCCGAGATGGCGCAATAGACGATGCGAGGATTGCGCTTCGCGAGCACCTCGTAGCCGAGCCCCAGCCGCTCCATCACCTTCGGGCGGAAATTCTCCAGCACGACGTCCGCCGTCTCGACGAGACGCAGGAAAATCTCCTTGCCTTCGTCGGCCTTGAAATCGATCGCGACGGATTGCTTGTCCGCGTTCACCGCGACGAAGGACAGCCCCATCAGGTTCTTCGCCATGGCCGGATCAGCGCCAAGCCGGCGCGCCAGATCGCCGCCCTTCGGATTCTCGATCTTGATGACCTCGGCGCCGAGACGCGCAAGCTGATAGCCGCAGAACGGACCGGCCAGCACGTTGGAGAGATCGAGGATGCGAATGCCGGCGAGGGGCAATGTCATGTGGGGTCCTCCGGATGACGAAACTGTTCGAGAGATCAGACGAGTCCGAGCCAGTGCCACCAGGTCGCGGCGCACAGCGCATAGAGCAGGCAGGCGACGATGCAGACGATCACGCCGACTTTCGGGAAGTCCTCGACGCGAAGCCGGCCGGTGCCGTAGACGAGGATGTTCGGCAGCGTGTTGTAGAACATCAGCAGCGGGTAGCCGCCGATGATCATGCCGGCCGGCAGCGCCAGCGCGACCGGGTTGACGCCCGCAGTCGTCGCCATTGCCAGGATGATCGGCAGCAGGGCGGTCGCCATGGCGGTCGTGCCGACGAACATCACGTGCATGAACTGCACGATGAACATCACGACCACGATGACGACCAGCGCCGAGGCGCCGGCAAGGCCGAGCGCGTGGAAGATCGAATTCGCCAGCCAGTTGGCGGCGCCGGTCTTCAGCAGAATGTCGCCGAGCGAGACGCCGCCGCCCGCAATCAGCAGCACCTGCCAGGAGACGCCCTTGTTGGCATCGTTCCAGTCCATCACGCCGAAGCGCGGCAGGAACAGGAGGCAGGCCCCCATCAGGCAGACGACGGTCGTGTCCAGTCCGGTCAGACCCTGCGTCGCCCAGAGGCAGGTCACAAGGACGAACACGGTCAGCGCGCGCCATTCGGCGGATGTCATCCGGCCCATCGCGGCGAGATTCTGCGTTATCCGTGCGTCGGCCTGCTCGTGACCGGCTTTGAATTCCGGCGGAAACACCCGCTGGATCACCCACCAGGTGAACAGGGTCATCGCCAGCGCCGGCGGGAATCCATAGAGCAGCCATTCGGCATAGGTGATGGTGTGGCCGCTCGTCTTGGCGACGAACTCGACCGTGACAGGATTGGGCACCGTGGCCGTCAGCACGCCGGCGCCGATCGTCGCGTTCGTCATCGTCAAGGTGAGGAGCAGGTTGATCGCAAATGGCGAGCGCGCGCTGGCTCCGAAGATCGTCAGGATGCTGAGGCATTCCGGCAGCAGGATTGCCGTGCGGGCTGTCGACGACGGGACGAGGAAGGCGAGGGCGATATTGACCAGCGTCACGCCGAGCGTGATCCGCGTCGGCTCGCTGCCGAAGCGCGCCAGGATGACGTAGGTGATCCGCTCGGCAAGGCGCGTCTTCACCATTGCGGTCGCGAGGATGAAGGCGCCGACGATCAGATACACCGGCGAGGCGGAGAAGCCGTCGAGCGCAGTCCGCAGCGGGGCCGTTCCGGTCAGCACCGCAAGCGGAACGACCATCAGGCTCGCGATCGCGAGCGGTATCGCTTCGGTCAGATAGAGCACGAAAATGCCCCCGAACAACGCCAGCGCCTTGTGGCCCTGCAAGGACAGCGTCTCCGGGGTGGGGCTGAGCCAGATGGCGGCCGCGACGACGACGGCGAGGGGAACGCCGATCGCCCTCAGCATCGCCTCCAGCGATCGGGGCGCGTGCGCGCCGGCCTCCGCGTGAGCGTGAGATGACACGAGTTTTCTCCCTGTCGAAGCATGCGGCGATGGATCGGTGCCATCACGGTTTTGCAGCCGTGCTTCGGGGATGCGGTAGCTTGGCCGCCGGACCTGCGTCCAATTGCAAGTTTTCAGGAGACCATAACCGGCAGGAATGTGCGGCGTTCGCGCGTGAGAACTTGCGCGCTCCACTCCGTCGGGCTTGCGGAGCCGACGCATCCGGTTGCGGCCGTCTCGGCGTCGGCACGAGCGGCCGTGATCGCGGACGTGCCAACAACCTTGGCGAGGATGACGTTAATGCACTACCGGGGCGGGCGCTCCGGGAGCCTGTGTCGGCCGCGGCCCGCGCGGTTCAGCAAATGGTCGAACCGGCCCGAATGGTGCTTGTCCTCCCAAGCCATCGCGATAGGATTGTGCCGTTATACCAAGTCAATTTGCGCGAAGGTCTTTTGAGATGAGCATCAATTCCGCGATGCCGCTTGACGCCCGTCGAAATTCCACGTCCCTGCGAAAGCTGCTCGCCCTTGCCATCCTGCTCGGATCGAGCGGATCCGCCGCCGCACTGACCAAGGAGGCGGCGATCGAGAACTGCCGGATGACCGTCGGCAAGCCGATCGTGCAGGCCTGCATGCAGGCCCAGGGAGGCCGCAGGGCTGGTGCCGATATCGAGGGCTGTCGCGCCAAGGCCAAACCGCAGGTCCACGCCTGCGTGCTCGCCGCGCTCAATGCCGCGAACGGACGCGCCAATGTCGCCGTCGAGGCGCCGAAGGAGGAGGCGCCCAAGCTGGCGCCGGGGACCGCGCTGCCGAAGGATTTCATCGCGCCGCCGCGCACCATCTCCGACATCACCGCGATCCTCGACAGCGAAAAGCCGAACGAAAAGCTGATCGCTGAGCTGAAGCAGGACGCGGATTCGGCGCCCACCGGCAAGGAGTCCCGCGAGGATCTCGCCCAGTTCTATTTCGATCGCGCCAATGCGCGGTCCCAGCTCGGGCGGCTTGCCGAGTCCATCGCTGACGCCAACAAGGCCGTCGAGGTGGGACGCGGCGCGATCAGCGCAGCCATGATGGGCCGGCTGACCCAGCTCGCCGCCATCCAATATTCGGCCAATGGCGATCCAAAGCGCGCACTCGAGATCATGCAAAGGCAGTTGCGCGAGGTCGCCACCATGCCGGGCGCGAAGGGGTATCTGTTCAACGCCAATCGCTCGATCGCCGGCATTCTCATTCAGATGGGTGATGTGCCGCAAGCCGAGGGCTATCTGCGCCGCAGCTTGGCCGGCATCCAGGAGGCTCGCACGAGTGGCCTTCCCGGGTGGCGCACCTCCTACGCGCGGATGGGGCAGAACTGGGAGGCGGAAATCGAGGGCACCCGCGCCATGATCTTCGAGGCGCGCGGACAGTTCAAGGAAGCCGAAGCCTCCTATCGCCTGGCCGAGCAGCGCAAGCGCGCCGGCATGAAGGCCGTGATGGAGTCGGAAAATCCGCCCGCCGAAACCGTTGTCTTGCAGTCGATCGACTACATGGTCTTGAGCGAGGCCCGCATGAAGGCCCGGCAGGGCAGGCTCGCCGAAGCCGAGGTCGATGCGCGCCGGGCGCTGCTGTCGCGTCTGAAGGACACCGGCAAATACAATCCGGTCATGCCGCGCTACGTGATGGGATTGGCCGGAATCCTGGTCGACGAGGGCCGTTACGACGAAGCCGAGCAGCTCGGCCGCGTCGCGCTCGAGATCAACAAGACGGTCGGCGTGCCGGACGACTCGCAATCGACCGTGCAGCTGCTCTCGCAGCTCGCCGGCATCCTGAACATCCAGCGCAAGAATGCCGAAGCCAGCGACATGTTTGCGCGGATCGACAAGGCGGTCGCCAATTGGGATCCGCAACGCCGCCAGGTCATCGAGCTCAATCCGGCGCGCATTCTCGCGCTCTACAATTCCGGCCAGCTCGACGCCGGCATCGCCGCCGCAGAGCAACTGGTCAAGAAGCAGATCGGGCGGGTCGGCGAGAACCATTTCGATGCGGCGTCGGCGCGCGGTACGCTTGCAATCGGCTTGATGCGCGCACGGCGCGATGCCGACGCGATCCGGGAGTTCAAGGCTGCCATCCCGATCATGATGGCGAACGCAAACGAGAACGCCGACGACGAGAACACCACCGTCGTGGCCGCGCGCAGCCAGCGGCTCCAGAACATCGTCGAGAGCTACCTCCTGCTGCTGGCGCGGGCCGAAGGCACCGGCAGCGGCATCGGTGAGGAGACGTTCGGCCTGGCTGACGCGATCCGCGGCCGCTCGGTGCAGCAGGCGCTGGCCGCCTCCAGCGCGCGTGCGGCGGCGAAGGATCCCGCGCTGGCCGAGCTCGTGCGCAAGGAGCAGGATCTCACCAAGCAGGTCAACGCCCAGCTCGGCACGCTCACCAACGTTCTCGCCATTCCCTCGGCGGAGCGCGACGAGAAGGGCGCGCAGCAGATCCAGGCCTCGATCGTCGCCTTGCGTGGCGAGCGCGACAAGGCGCGCCAGGAGATCAAGCAGAAGTTTCCGGTTTACGCCGATCTGGTCTCGCCGAAGCCGCCGGCCGTCGCCGAAATCCGTGCGACGCTGGCCGAGAACGAGGCCATGCTGTCGTTCTATTTCGGGCAGTATGGCAGCTTCGTCTGGGCCGTGCCGAAATCGGGGCCGGTGGCGTTCGCGGCCGTCAAGGCCAGCATCGGCGACGTCGAGACCAAGATCCGCAAGCTGCGCGAGGCGCTCGAACCGCAGGCTGCGATGATCTCGGACATTCCGCCGTTTGATCTCAAGCTCGGCTACGAGCTCTACGAGCTGTTGCTGAAGCCGGTCGAGAGCGGATGGAAGCCGGCCAGGAATTTGATCGTGGTCACGAATGGCGCGCTCGGCCTGCTGCCGCTGTCGCTGTTGCCGACGGCGCCGGCCGAGGTGGCCGCGGACGAGGATCCGCTCTTCGTCGGCTATCGGAACGTGCCATGGCTTGCGCGAACCCATGCCGTCTCGACGGTCCCCTCGGCCGCCGCCTTGCGCACGCTGCGGCAGTTGCCGCCCGGCAAGCCCGGCCGCGGCGATCTCGTGGCGTTTGGCGATCCCTATTTCAACACGGATCAGCAGGCCGAGGCGGAAGGCGCCGGCGAAAAGGTGCAGGTCGCCGATGTCGGCGGCAACGTCACGCGCGGCATGCCGCTGAAGCGCCGCAACAGCCCGAAGCTCGACGGCGTCGACAGCGCCGAACTCGGTCTCTTGCCCCGCCTTCCCGACACGGCCGACGAACTCAAATCGATCGCGCTGGCGCTGCAGGCTGATCCTTCCAAGGTGCTGTTCCTCGGCAAGAACGCGACCGAGAGCGCGGTCAAGACGATGAACCTCTCCGGCTTCAAGATCCTCGCATTTGCCACCCACGGCCTCGTGCCGGGCGAGCTCAACGGTTTGACCCAGCCGGCGCTCGCACTGTCATCGCCAACGGTGACGGGTGAAGGCGGCGACGGCCTCCTGACCATGGAGGAGATTCTCGGCCTCAAGCTCGACGCCGACTGGGTCATCCTGTCGGCTTGCAACACCGGTGCCGGCGCAGGCGCAGGCGCGGAGGCCGCATCCGGACTTGGTCGCGCCTTCTTCTACGCGGGGACGCGCGCGCTGCTGGTGACGAACTGGTCGGTGCATTCGCAATCCGCGCGACAGCTGGTGACCGATCTGTTCAAGCGGCAGGCGGACGATCCAAAACTGTCGCGGAGCGAAGCGCTGCGGCAGGCGATGATGGCCCTGGTCGACGGCCCCGGTTACCTGAACGGCGAGGGCAAGACCGAGTTTGCCTATGCGCATCCGCTGTTCTGGGCGCCGTATACCATCATCGGCGATGGCGGCGTGCGATGATTGAGAAGATGGGAAGGACGATGACGCGGAATATCCTGTTCGGGCTCGTTGCGGCAAATCTTCTGGCGGCAGGTCTCCTGTTTTCGGGAACGTCGCGGGCAACCCAATTGATCACCGAAGACGAGGCCAAGCTGCCGCCCCCGAAGGGGGCGGTCACGACCGACCGGCGCGGTATCCTGCGCGGTCCGAAGGTGGAGTTCGTGTCGCCCGGTGATTCCGTTGCGTCTCCCTTGAAACTCCAATTGAAGTTCGAGTCGTTCGGGGGCGCCAAGATCGATCCGGACTCCGTCAAGGTGATCTTCCTGCGCTCGCCGAACGTCGATCTGACGGCCCGGGTCAAGCCGTTCGTGCAGGCTGATGGGATCAACATGCAGGATGCGGAATTGCCGCCGGGCGACTACACCGTGCGGGTCGACATCAAGGACAGTGACGGACGGCCGGGCACGGCCATTTTTACCCTCAAGGTCGCACCCAAGTGATGTGCCCCTACTGCCAGGCGGAGAATGCGGAGAGCGCCCTGGTTTGTGCGTCCTGTGCGCGAGACATCGCCGTCCCTGCGACGCTGATTGCGGAGCGCGACGATCTCCTGCGCAAGCGGGACCAGCTGCGCGATGAGCTGACGCGGGCCAGAGACGAGGTCGAGGCCATCATGCGGCGCAGGAAGTCGCGCTGACATGGAGTGTCCGTTCTGCGCCGAGACGATCAAGGACGAGGCCATAGCCTGCAAACACTGCTCGCGCGATTTGCGCGTCGTGCGACCGACGCTTCTGGAGATCGAGGATATCGTTGCCGAGCTCGACCGGCTCAGGCGCGACCTCGATCGGGTCAATGTCCGGCTCGAGCGGTACAAGAATCCGCTGCGCTATTTCGGGACGCATGCCCTTCTCTACGTCGTCGTTCCAGCCATCCTGCTGACGATCACGCATTTTCTGATCACCATCACCTTCAACCTCTCTCCGATCCCGCTCCGGATCGCGTCGATCATGGTCCCACTGCTGTTCGGGTTCGCAGCCTATCCCCTGCACAGGGTCTCGGCGCTGGGAGCGTTCGTGCTGGCGTTGCTGCTGGCCAGCGTCAGCATCCAGGCGATGCTGACTGTGACGGGACTGCACGACGGCGTTCCGATCCTGCCGACGGTGTGGGTCGAATGGCGGGAGGTGTTCGAATACGGCGCGAGCATCCTGCTCGCCTTCATTTCGGGAAATATCCTGGGAGTCGTGATCTTCCAGGTCCTGCCGCGCGTGCTCAGCCAGGGAGGCAAGCCGAACGCATTTGCCTTCAGGATGGCGCGTCTGCTCGGACAGCATGTCGGAGAGGAACAGCTCCGCCGCCGCGCCCGCCTGATTCAGGACCTGATGCAGACCGTGGGGCCGCTGGCCGGTGTCGCGGTAACGGCCGTTGGTTCGATTTATGCGGGCCTGAAGGGCTTGCTCGGATGATCGATCAGCGTTCGCGGCTGGCGGGCTTGCGCACGCCGGGGCGGCGCTCGCTCTGCCCGCGTTGGGATCTCTGCTTCCGCAGCTTCCCGACCAAATCCTTCAACGCGTCCGCCAGCGGCACTGACGCGCGATAGGCGAGCCCGACCTCGCGTTTGACCTTCACCTCGATCTCCCGGATCGCGACATCCGGATGGTTCTTGGCCACGCCCTCGGGGACGATGGCGATGCCGATTCCGGCCGCGACCAGCGCCATCGCCCAATCCTCTGATTGCGCGATCGCTGCGGAGGGACGCCGTTGCACGGTGCGACCGAAGAACGCGCTCTGCTCGCAATGGCAGCGATCGATCATGGGGAATTCGGCGAGGTCGGCGGCCCGAAGCCGCTCCTTGAGCGTCAGCGGATGCGACGGCGGCAGCGCTGCGACATAGCGCTCGCTCCAGAGCGGGACGAAATGCTCGTCATCCCCAACCATGCTCTTCGAGATGATCCTGGCATCCGCGCGTTCGTCATGGCCGACGAGCCGGAGCGCGATGTCGCTGCGTGACGTCAGCGGCTTCAACAGCGCGATGGTCCGGGGCACGTCGAGCGTCCGCATCAGGCCGAGCGTGACCGTGGTCTTGGTGCTCGGTTTGCGGAACAGCTTTCGCGCCGCATCGGCCTCGTCGATGATGCGGCGGGCGACGGTGTGAAACTGTTCGGCCGATGCGGTCGGCGCGACGCCCTTCTTGTGCCGGATGAACAGCGTGGTGCCGAGCTCAGCCTCCAGATTGGTGATCGCGGTCGAGATCGACGGCTGCGAAACGAAGCAGCTGCGCGCCGCAGCCGTCAGGTTGCGTTCGCGGTAGACGGCGGCGAAGTAGCGAAGCTCGCGGATATCCATAGGGTGCGCCTAGAGATAGTATCAATATTCGATATTTTACCTATGGATCGGAAAATGACAAGAACGGCCCGTTCACAACAGGCGAGCGTCATCCATGAAGATCCATCATCTCAACACCGGAACGATGTGCCCGATGGGCCGGCGGCTGGTGAACGGCACCGGCGGCCTGTTCCAGCGCGCCCGCATGGTCTGCCATTGCCTGCTGATCGAGACCGGTGACGGCCTTGCTCTGGTCGACACCGGCATCGGCCTCGGCGATATCGCCACGCCCGACCGGCTCGGGAAACGTTGGCTGCGGCAGACTGCGCCAAAGCTCGATCCCGCGGAGACGGCCGTGCAGCAGGTGAAGGCGCTCGGCTACTCGCCCAATGACGTACGCCACGTGCTGCTGACGCATCTCGACCGCGATCACGCCGGCGGCGTGCCCGACTTTCCCCAGGCCGCGATCCACGTCCATCGCACCGAATACGACATGGCGGTGTTGCGCAAGCCCGCGCCGCCCGAGGGACGCTATGTCGGGGGACAGTGGAGCCATGGGCCGAGCTGGAGTTTCTACGGTGAGGCCGGCGAGGACTGGTTCGGCTTCAAGGGCGTCCGTGCGCTCGGCGACCGCGAAGGGGACATCCTGATGATCCCGCTCGCCGGCCACACGCTCGGCCATTGCGGCATCGCGGTCCGCTCCGGCGACAAATGGCTGCTGCATGCCGGCGACAGCTATTTCCATCACGCCCAGCTCGACGCCTCACCGCGTGCGCCGCTGGTGCTCCGCTATTTCCAGCGCCGCGTCGACATGGACCGCGCCGCCCGTGTCGCCAACCAGGCGCGCCTGCGCGAGCTGAAATTGAGCCATGGCGACCGCGTGACGATTTTCAACAGCCATGATCCCGTCGATTACGAGAACTGCCGGTGCGGCGGGCATTAGGCGCCGGCTAATCAGCCGGGGTGAAGCGGAGCGTGCCGGCCTGGCGCGTCGGCTTGCCGGTGTCGTTGGTGTGGTTGACACCATCCATGACGGGCACCTCGGCGAAATCGAACGGGCTGACCCCGTCGAGGCACGCGACGTTGACGGCATAGAGCGTCGTGTCGGATCGGCGCTGGTGATGGGTGTAGATTCCACACGTCGAGCAGAAGAAGTGCTGCGCCGTTCCGGTGTGGAAGCGGTAGCTGGTCAGCGCATCTTCTCCTTGCAGGAACTTGATCCCGCCCATCTTCGCCATGACCATGACGGCGCCGCGCATCCGGCAGTAGGAACAGGTGCAGCGGCGGATCGAATTGAAGCCGTCGCTGAGCGTCACCTCGAAACGCACGGCACCACAATGGCACTGGCCAGTCCGAATGTTCGTATCGTCCACCAAATTGCCTCGCGCTTCCGTTCACTTCGCGTCTCGCTTTGGTGAACGCGCGGCAGCACGAAGTCAACCGTCACGATGCAGCCGCGAGAAGCGGAAATTGCAATGGCTCGCACCGCCCGCCAGCGTCTGCGTCCGTTCCAGATGGATGCCGCGCGTTGCATAGGCGTCGAAATCGAGCCCGCAGATGTTGGGCAGGATCTCCTTGTCGCCATGGCGGCCCGCGAATTTGCAGAAGCCGCAGGCCCGGTAGTTGATGCCGAATTCAAAACCGTCGTTCGGCCCCGGCTCGACGAAATCGTAGACGAAGTCCTCCGGAAATTCGGCCTGGTGGCTTGCCGTGACGCTCTTCGCCGCCTGCTCGCGCAGAAAGGCCTGGTTTTCCGGCGACATGAATTGATCTCCCGCGTCGAGACGTTCCGTCTCAGGCATGGTGAGCAATTGCGCCTTGTGGGTTTCCCGCTCGATGTCGCGGATCACCGGCAGCGGCACGCCATGTCGCTGCAGCACGCGGCTGGTTGCCATGAATCCGGTGAGGCGGATGAAGACTTCACTCATGCGGCTCGCGGTGCCGCCGACATAGGGCATCTGGGTGAGCACGACGGCGAGTTCGTCCATCACCTCCTGCTTGATTGTGTCGATATCGGTGAGCTGCGCGCGCTCGCGCAGCATCGTCTCGGCAAGATCGAGCCGTTGGTGCATCGCGGCCTCCATGGCGTCGCGATGCTGCGCGTAGAAGGGATGGATCATCTTATTCATCGGACCCTCGCATCGTGGGTTTGGAAAGGCTGTCATTCCGCGGCGATCGCCTCGATCTCCAGCAGCCATTTGCTGTCGACCGTCTCGGCGACGATGACCGTCAGCGCAGGCTGATGGTCCCCGAGCATCGCGCGGCGAATGATACGGTTGGTCACGAGTTGAGCCCGGTCGGTCAGGACGGTGTTGACCTTGACCAGGTGCTCGACGCCAAGACCGGCGGCCGCGAGCACCTCCTTGACGTTGCGCCAGGCCTGCTCGCACTGCGCCTCAAAACCTTCGGGTACGGTACCGTCGAGTCTCTCGGGCACCTGGCCGCTGATGAACAGCAGCCGGCGATGCTGCTTCAGTTCAAGTCCCATGCAGTAGCCGCCGGCGGGCGGGTGGACCGTTGCGGGATTGTGGCTGACGATGTGGGCTGGGGCCATGGGGTTTCTCCGGATTGCGGCTGGACCGTATCCGGCGACATCACCGCGGCGCAAAGCATCATTCCTGCGGTTCAGCGCAAGAAAATCTATTGCAAGACCGGCTGCCAACAGTGTCAAACTCCGCCGCGATGACCTACGCCCTTCCGCCACTCAATGCGCTCCGCGCCTTCGAAGCCGCCGCGCGCCATCTCAGCTTCAAGCTGGCCGCGCACGAGCTGCACGTCACGCCCGCAGCCGTTGGGCAGCAGGTGAAAGCGTTGGAGGCGCGCCTCGGCGTGCAGCTGTTCGAACGGCTGCACAAGCAGCTCATCCTGACTGCGGCAGGCCAGGCCTATCTGCCCGGGGTGTCCGAGGGGTTTCGCCACATTGCGGAGGCGACCTCGCAATTGAAACCGTCAGGTGCGGTGCTGCTGCAATTGGGCGTGCATGCCAGCTTCGATTTGCGCCGCCTCGATCTGGCGGCGTTTCGCGAGACACATGCCGAGATCGGCTTGCGCGTGCTGCAGCCCGCCGGCCTGCACGAGCTGATCGAAGGCAAGGTCGACCTCTTGATCACACGTAGCCTCGGCCATCATCCCGGCTATCGCTGCGACCGCATCAATGAGGGATCAGGTCTCGGCGATTGGCTGATCGCGCCCGAGGGCACGGCGGATTGCCCCGAGATCGTCAGCTTTCGCGCATGGCTGCGCGCTGTGGCGGATGAGAAGGCGGGCGCAAACCGCCGTCCGCGGCTGGTCGGCGGCATCGGAGGTTGAGCGGCCGCCCACGGCGCACCCCTTCAGCAACTCAGACCGATTTCACTTCGCCGCCGTCCATGCGCAGCGTCGAGCCGGTCATCCAGCGGGCGCCGGGCGACACAAGGAACGCCATCAACTCGGCGATTTCCTCGGGCTCGCCATAGCGTGCGATGCCGGCTTCCTTTGGAAAGTTTGTCGTCGCCTGCTCGACCGTCATGTTGTGTAGCGGGGCCCAATGCTCGAGATAGGAGCGGCGGCGTCCCGTCATCACCGGTCCCGGCAGTACGCTGTTGACCTGCACGCCATCTGCGATGCCGCGGTCCGAGAATGCCTTTGCCAGCGCGACAACGGCGGCGTTGATCGTGCCAACTGCCGCATAGGGTGCCTTCGGAAACAGCGCGGAGTTGCCGGACATCAGCACGACCGAGCCCTGCGTCGCCTTCAATGCCGACCAGGCGGCGATCGTGAGGCGGCGTGCTCCGTGCAGCTTCAGCGCAAGGCCGCCCTCCCATTGCGCGTCGGTCATCTCGAACAGGTCGATCTGCGGGACTGCGCCTGCGATGTTGAGCAGAGCATCGATCCGACCGAAAGCCGCGAGCGCCTGATCGACCACCGCCCGCGCTACGGCGGGATCTGCGAGGTCCGCATCGATAACCAGCGGCTTTGCGCCGGCTTCCTTCACGGCCTCCGCCGTCTCGTCCAGATTGGCGCGATTGCGCGCGACCAGCACGAGCTCCGAGAAATCGCGGGCAAGGCGTATTGCGGTCGCGCGGCCGATGCCTTGGCTCGCGCCGGTGATAATGGCCACAGATTTCGTCATGTGAGCTATCCCCAACTGTTGTTAATTGCGCGCCTGCTTGTCGATGAAATCGCTGATGACCTCCGCAATCTAGGCGCAGTGCGTCTCCAGCGCGAAATGACCGGTATCGAAGAAGTGGATGTTTGCCTCCGGAATGTCGCGCTTGAACGCTTCGGCGCCCGGCGGAAGGAAGAACGGATCGTTCTTGCCCCAGACTGCCAGGAACGGCGGCTTGTGCGTGCGGAAGTAGCCCTGGAAGGTGGGGTAGAGCGCGACGTTGCTCTTGTAGTCGCCGAAGAGGTCGAGCTGAATCTCATCGGCACCGGGCCGGGCCAGATAGTAATTGTCGAGGTTCTGACCGTCCGGTGACACGCTCGTCGGATCGGGTGCGCCGTGCGTGTATTGCCAGCCTGTCGTTTCGGGCGTGAGGAAAGCGCGAAGCGTTTTCCGGTTGGCCTCGGACGCGTCTTCCCAATAGGCCCGGATCGGGGTCCAGCCCTCGCTGAGGCCCTCTTCGTAGGCGTTCCCGTTCTGCGATATGATCGCAGTGATGCGCTCGGGATGGCGTACGGCCATTCGAAAGCCCGTCGGCGCGCCGTAGTCGAAAACGTAGAGCGCGAAGCGATCGAATCCGATGACCTCGGTGAAGCGATCGATCACGCGCGCGATGTTGTCGAACGTATAGGCGAAATTGTCCCGCGGCGGCATCTCGGTGAGGCCGAAGCCGGGAAGGTCCGGCGCGACGAGATGGAATTTGTCGGAGAGCCGCGGCATCAGGTCACGGAACATGTGGCCTGACGTGGGAAAGCCGTGCAGGAGAAGCAGTTTCGGCGCACCGGCGTTCGGCGCCTCACGATAAAAAACCTTGAGGCCGTCGACCTCGACTGTGCGGTACTTGATTGGACTCATCGGATTGCTCCTTACGTTCGCGTGCGATCGATCAAATCAGGCCGAGACGGCTTTGCCGGCTTCGAGCAGCAATTCGACCACATGCGCGTGTGCGGTCGCGATCGGCGTATGATCGACATCCAGCCGCCGGATCGTGGCCTTCATCCGCTGCGCCATGAAGGCCTGCGTCTCCGGGTTGATCATGCGATCCTGCTCCGCCAGCAGGTACCAGGACGGCAAGGTCTTCCAGAGCGGCTTTGCGGCCTTCTCCTGCAGACAGGCGCCATGGATCGGTCGCTGCACGGCGGCGAACAGGGCGTTCTCCGTCGCGCTGGCGTTCTGTGCGAAGGCACTCGCAAACGCGCTGTCCGGCAACCAGATGAAGCCGTCACCGTCCAGTGCCAATTGCGGCGCGTTCGGATGCGGCTTGCCTCGGCCGAACACGTCGCCGACGGTCTCACCCTCGTCGGGCGCCAGTGCGGCGACGAAGACCAGGCCCTTGATGCGCGCGTTCTTCGAACCCGAGATCACGGCGCCGGCATAGGCGTGCGCGACCAGCACGACCGGCCCCTCGATCTTTGCGAGGCGGCGATCCAGGGCGCGAATGTCGTCGGACACGCTCGTGAGCGGAAGAGGGGCGGCCGCCGCCTTCGCGCCGCGGGCCTCGAGTGCTTCGATCACCTTGCGCCAGCTCGAGCCGTCCGCCCAGGCTCCGTGAACGAGTACGAACGTCGGCGCAGTTTTCGATTCCACCATGGAAACATTCCTCTTCAGAAGACGCAGGGTTACGTGAGTTGACGCGCGGTGCCCGGCGCCCCCGGGCTCAGGTAAACGGCAAGGCAAAGGCAGATCATCGCCATGCCGCCGATCGGGTAACGAAGTGCGACGACGCCCGCGGCGGCAAAGACCGCCAGTGTTGCCAGCGAGCGCATGCGCATCATCGCGCGCGCTCGCGGATCGACCTTATGTGGCGCGGACCTGTCCACGGCCTCGATGCACAGCAGCAGATAGGTCGCATTGACCAGAAAGAAGTCGCCTGCATAGAAGGCGACCGGAACGGCGCCCAACTCCGTGCTGGCGATCCATGCCGTTGCGAACGGCATCAGCGACACCGCGAACAGATGCGCAAAGTTTCCCCAGATCAGGCGGTGCGTCGCCACGTCCGGAAACCGCAGGAGGTGATGATGGTTCACCCAGACGATCGCGATGAAGAGGTAGCTGATGGCGTAGCTGATCGCAGTCGGCCACAGCGCCAGCAGCGCTGAGAAGCTCGCCTCCTTGGGAGGGCGCAGCTCCAGCACGAGGATCGTGATGATCACCGCGAACACGCCGTCGGAGAAGGCGTTCATCCTGTCGGGCGTCACTGTTTCTTCGCTCGTCATCACCGCGCGCCGTCGGCTCTGTCATCGATAAGGGCGGCCGCCGGTCAGCGCAGCGTTTTCATCCAGGCCGCGATGGCGCTGCCGATCTCGTCCGGCGAATCCTCCTGGACGAAATGGACGCCTTTGACCGTGACTTCGGTCTGCGCCGGAAAGCTTCGGGCCTGTTCGAGAACCTTGCCTTCCGCGAGGATGCCGCCGGGCTCCGCCTTCAGGAACAGTTTTGGCACATGGCTGCTCTTGAGCCAGTCCGCATAGGCATCCACGGCCGCCGTGACGTCGGCGGGATCGCCTTCGATCGGGATTTCCCGAGGGAACGTCAGCGTCGGCCGCCGGCCTTCGCCGGGTTCGGTGAAGGGCCGGCGATACTCCGCCATCTCGGCGTCCGTGAGCTTGCGCAGGATCGCACCCGGCAACACCTTCTCGACGAAGAAATTGTCTTGCAGCACCATCTGCTCGCCGGCCTCGGAGCGAAGCGCCTCCAGGACGGGCCGCATTCCGAACTTGTCCCAATGGTCCCAATATTGCCGGCCCACCATCGCTTCCATATAGGCGATGCCCTTCACGGCTTCGCGATGATGGTTGGCCCAGTCGAAGCCGAGGGTGGAACCCCAGTCGTGGATCACCAAGGTCACGCGTTCGTGCACGTTCAGCGCCGCGAGCAGGGCGCCGAGGTAACGGCGGTGCTCCACGAAGCGGTAGGAGCCGGGCCCGCTGTCGGGCAGCTTGTCGGAGTCGCCCATGCCGATCAGGTCGGGCGCAATGCAGCGGCCGAGCGGTTCCAGATGCGGCAACACGTTGCGCCACAGATAGGACGAGGTTGGATTGCCGTGCAGCAGGACGATGGGGTCGCCTTGGCCCACCTCCACATACGCCATCTCACGACCAAGAACCTTGCACCGCTGTTTTTTGTAAGGGAATGCCGCGGATGTCATGATTGCTTCTCCCGAGATCGCACGACTGTTATCAAAATCGCCGCTAAATGGCTGATGAGGCTGGGGGTTTCTCTTTCGCGTGAAACGCGGGCCATGCTAACTTCGCTGATGTCACACGATGTCCAAGACCTCCTGCTGTAGGCCGCCATCGTTGGAGCGAGCGTTGGAGCGATCATGGAAATGGCGAGCCCGTCGGCGGACCGCGTGCTTTTGCTGGGCCCGTTGCAAGTCATCCGGAATGGAAGCCCGCTGCCCCAGCCGCCTTCGCGCAAGGTCCGCGCGCTCCTGGCCTACCTTGCGGTAACGGGGCGACCTGTCTCCCGCGAAAAGCTGTGCGAGCTGCTTTGGGATGTCGCCGATGACCCGCGCGGCGAGTTGCGATGGTGCCTGACCAAGCTGCGGTCCTTGGTCGACTGCCCGGTGACGACACGACTGATCGCTGATCGCAAGCAGGTTCAGATCGAAGCCGATGCGCTCGACGTCGATGCTCTCAGGGTTGTGCGAGAGACCCAGGCGACGCTGAGCAGTGGGTCGACAAGCGATCTTCGGTCGCTGCTCGCTCTGTTTCGCGGCGACTTTCTCGAAGGTCTCTCGGTCGAAAGGGCTCCATCGTTCGAAAACTGGCTCGCGGGCCAGCGCCACCGCTTTGGTCAATTGCGCCAGCAACTGCTGGAACGCCTTGGCGCGCTATTGCCGCCTGAGGATCGCATTGACGTGTTGCGGGAGCTCATCGAGGTCGCGCCGTTCGATGAATCGGCACATGTCGCGCTTGTTCGCGCCTTGACGACCAGTGCGCTCCATGCCGAGGCCAGGCAACAGATCGACGCGTCCGTCAAACGCTTTCAGAGCGAGGGCATCGACTCCGCATCGCTCAGGTCGGCCTTTGCGACGGCGCAACAGCAGCGTGCCAAGCCCGTCCAGGCGATCCGTCAGGGCGCCCCCATCGATGCGGCGAGCCACCAGCAGCCGGCGCGTACGCGCAGGCCGACCCTCCTCGTGATGCCGTTCGCGGGCGCGACGCCCGAGGAGGCCGCCGACGCCCGCCGCGTGACCAGCGACGTCATTTTCGGCATCGCCAAGCTGCGCAGTGTCAGCACGATTGCCTGGAGCACGGCCTCCGCATTGAGCGATCAATCGCCGGCCGTGGCCGCCACCCGCGTCAACGCGCAATACGTTGCGAGCGGCCGCCTGCAGCGCCACGGAACGGAGTATCTCGCATCAATCGAGCTGATTGAGCCTGCGAGCGGCCGGATCTTCTGGGCCAATGAATTTTCCTGCAATATCGGCGACGCCTTCTCCGCGGCAAACCCATTGGCCTCGCAGATCGTGGCAGGTCTCGATGCGGAGATTCACATCATTGAACGCAACCGCGCGCTCCTGATGCCTCCGACCTCGCTCGATGCATGGCAGGCGTATCATCGCGGCCTCGCCAACATGTACCGGTTCACGAGCGAGAGTAATCGCGAGGCGCAAACGTTCTTCCATCAGGCCATCACGCTCGACCCGACTTTTTCGCGAAGCTATGCCGGCTTGTCCTTCACGCACTTCCAGAATGCCTTCGTGCTGAAAACGCGCGAACGCGAGCAGGAGATCGCGTTGGCTCTGAGCACGGCTGGACGGGGACTGGAGGTGGACCCTGGCGACCCGGCGGCGCACTGGGCGATGGGGCGGGCGCTGTGGCTTCGACGAGACCACGAGAGTGCAATTACCGCGCTTGAGCAGGCCACGCGTCTCAGCCCGAGCTACGCTTCGGCTCATTATTCCTTGGCCATGGTGCATTGTCAGACCGGCGATCCCGAGCGCGCCGTGGAGGCGGCGGACACTGCGGCCCTTCTCAGCCCGCTGGATCCGATGCTGTTTGCGATCTTCGGTGCACGGACCTTCGGCTTGCTGCGGCTGGGAAAAACCGAGGAAGCGGCCGTCTTTGCCCTTCGTGGCGCCGAGCAACCCAACGCGCACATCCACGCGCGCGCGATCGCCGTCCTGACGCTTGCGACGGTCGGACGAATGGACGAAGCCGACGCCGAATGGACGCGTCTCAGACATCTGCAGCCCGCCTACAATTTCAGGCAGTTCGAAGATGCATTCCACCTGGTGGATGACCTCAGGCGCATCTATCAAAAGGCGGCGAAGGTGATGCATATCCCTCAGTAGCTCGCTCGCGAGGTGCGTGCGGGATGGGCGAGGGGGCGGTCACGAACCCTTGACCATAATCAATGACTGTTTTCCGTGCCCGAATATGCTACTGAGGCCGTGTTCCGGCCCGAGAGGTAAGTCGTTTTCGATGCGGTTCGTCCGTACCATGCTGGCATTCGCCATCGCCATATCCCTGGCGATGCTGCCGGTTGGCGCGTCCGTGGCGAGCCCCGCGATGTCCTCGCATGACATGCAGATGTCGATGCACATGGATGGCGACGCCGACATGTCGATGGACGATTGCTGTCCCGACATGAAGGGGACGGGCTCCCACTCCGTTGGCTACAAATGCGGGATGGGTTTCTGCTGCGTCGGCGGGATCATCGCGCTTGCTGACATCTGTCCGGTCGCTTTCGAATTTCTCGCCGTTGCCGCCGGCAAGATGACCCTCCCCGAGGATCAGGTCGTCTCTCATCGCGGCGGTAGTCCTCCCTTCCGGCCTCCTCGAGTCTGATCTCCCGAAGCCAAAAGACGCGCGCGGCACGGCTGCGCGCGACGATGACTGACGTGCGCGCACCATGCGCCACGGCGGAAGATCAATTCATGAGGACTGGACAATGCCTTCCAAATTCAAGACCGCGGCTCTTGCCGCCACCCTTTCGCTTGCCACGTCGGCTGCCATCGCGGGTGCCGGCGACTACGCTTTCGAGCCGGTCAAGCCAGAGATGAAGAAGGGCGAGAACGTCATGCTCGCCGTTCGCCTGACCAACAAGCAGACCGGCAAGCCGGTGTCGGACGCGGTGATCTTCAAGACCCGCGTCGACATGGCGCCGGACGGCATGGCCGAGATGGAGTCGGCCGTTGCGCCGCTGCCATCCAGGGAGCCTGGCGTGTACGCCTTCAAGACCGACCTGCCGATGGCAGGCCGCTACCAGATGACGCTGTCGGTGAAGGTCCAGGGCGAACCGGAGACGGTCACCGGCAAGGTGATCGTGACGGCGACCAAGTGAGCGTTCGGGCGCCGCGAAGGCGGCGCCCGAAGTCCCTTTTCCCTTCATCTGGACGCGCGCCTCGGGTGCGCGGGTAAACGACATGAAAACGCTGCGTCTTCTGACGATGCTTGTGCTTGGCGGCACGCTGTCTCTCGACGCCGGGATCGCACCCGCCTGGGCCGCCGACCCAACGCCGCTCTACTATCGTGATCCCGGTGGCGCACCGCTGTGGTCCGCAGGGCCCAGGAAGGACGATCGCGGGCGGGACTATGTGGCCGTCTATGATGATGCGGCAGTACCGGCCGGACCGAAGCCTCAGCAGCCGGCGGCCTCACGAAAAATCCTCTACTACCGCAATCCCATGGGCCTGCCCGACACGTCGCCTATGCCGAAGAAGGATTCGATGGGGATGGACTACATCCCCGTCTACGAAGGCGAGGATACCGACGACGGCACGGTCAGGCTTTCGCCGGGCAAGATCCAGCGCACGGGCGTGAAGTCCGAGGCTGTCGAGCGACGTGCAATCCGCGTCGCGGTGAAGGCGCCCGGTACGATCCAGCTGGATGAGCGCCGCGTCTCGGTCATCGCGATGCGCGCCGAAAGCTTTGTGCAGAAGGTCGCCGATGTGACCACCGGCACCCGCGTGAAAGCCGGCCAGCCGCTGATGGACATCTACAGCTCGGCAGTCGCGTCCGCTGCGGCGGAATATCTGGCGACGATCACCTCCAAAGTGGTTGGCGGCGTCGAGATGTACGGCCGCGGTTCGCGCCAGCGCCTGGTCAATCTCGATGTGCCGGACCCCGTCATCGCGGAGATGGAGAAGACGCGCGTCGCGCCCGTGACCATAAACTGGTCGGCGCCACGCGACGGGATCGTCCTGGAGCGCAACGCGATCGAAGGCATGCGAGCCAATCCCGGCGATGTGCTGTTCCGGATTGCGGACACTTCGGTCGTTTGGGCGCTGGTCGACGTCGCCGAACGCGATCTCGGCAATATCGCGGTTGGGCAGTTCGTGGTCGTTCGTGCGCGCAGCTTCCCCGGCCGAAGCTTCACCGGGAAGATCGCCGTGATCTATCCGCAGGTGAATCGCGACACCCGCACCGTCCGTGTCCGGATCGAGCTCGCCAATCCCGATGCGATGCTGCTGCCGGACATGTATGTCGATGCCGACATCGACACGGCCGATGCCACGCCCGTCCTGGCGGTGCCCGACAGTTCAGTGCTCGACACCGGCAGCCGGCAGGCCGTTCTCGTCGACAGAGGGGAAGGGCGCTTCGAACCGCGGGAGGTCAAGCTTGGCCGTCGCGGCGGCGGCTACATCGAGGTGCGGGAAGGACTTGGCGCCGGCGAGGCGGTGGTCATTTCCGCCAACTTCCTGATCGACGCGGAAAGCAATTTGAAGGCGGCGCTGAAGGGCTTTGCCGAAGCGGCGCCGAGGGCCACCGAGGCCGGCGCGATGGGAGATCGCAAATGATCGCCCGGATCATCGCCTGGTCGGCGCGCAATCTGCTGCTGGTCCTGTTCGGCACCGGCTTTGCCGCCGCCGCCGGCCTCTATGCGCTGGTTCACCTTCCGCTGGATGCGATCCCTGATCTCTCGGACACGCAGGTCATCGTCTACACCGAGTATCCCGGCCAGGCGCCGCAGGTGATCGAGGATCAGGTCACCTACCCGCTGACGACGGCGATGCTGACGGTGCCGAAATCGAAGGTGGTGCGCGGCTTCTCGTTCTTCGGCGTGTCGTTCGTCTACGTGATCTTCGAGGACGGCACCGACATCTATTGGGCGCGCTCGCGCGTCCTCGAATTCCTGAACGGCGCGTCGTCCAGGCTTCCGGCCGGTGTCACCCCGACCATAGGGCCCGACGCGACCGGCGTCGGCTGGGTCTACCAATACGCGGTGATGTCCAGGGAATTGAACCTCGCCGACACCCGGACTATTCAGGACTGGAATCTGAAATTCGCGTTGGCCAAGGCCGAAGGCGTCGCCGAGGTCGCCAGCATCGGCGGCTTCGTCAAGCAGTACAACGTGATCCTCGACCCGCAGCGGATGCGGGACCGCGGCATCAGCATGCAGAAGATCCGGGATGCGATCCGTGCCAGCAATGCCGATGTCGGCGGCCGCACCGTCGAGCTCTCCGAATTCGAATACGTCATCCGGGGCAGGGGCTACATCAAGAGCATCAACGATCTCGGCAACATCGTGCTGAAGACGAGCAACGGCACACCCGTGCTGTTGCGGGATGTCGCGAACGTCGAACTCGGTCCCGACGAGCGGCGGGGCATCGCCGAACTGAACGGCGAGGGCGAGGTCGCCAGCGGCATCGTGCTCCAGCGGTTCGGCGTCAACGCCCTCGACGTGATCGAGAACGTCAAGAAGCGCTTCAGGGAGATCGCGACCAGCCTGCCGAAATCGGTCGAGATCGTCCCGGTCTACGACCGGTCCAATCTGATCTACGCGGCCATCGATACGCTCAAGCATACCTTGCTCGAGGAAAGCATCGTCGTCGCATTCGTGTGCATCGTGTTCCTGCTGCATGTCCGCAGCGCGCTCGTTGCGATCCTGATGTTGCCGGTGGGCGTGCTGATGGCATTCGGCGCCATGAAGCTGCTGGGGTTGGGATCGAACATCATGAGCCTCGGTGGCATCGCGATTGCGATCGGCGCCATGGTGGACGCCGCCATCGTCATGATCGAGAACGCGCACAAGCACCTGGAGCGTGCCAGGCCGGATCAATCGCGCGTCCAGATCCTGATCGATGCCGCATCCGAGGTCGGGCCTGCGCTGTTCTTCAGCCTGCTGATCATCACGGTGTCGTTCATGCCGATCTTCACGCTGGAATCGCAGGAAGGGAGGCTCTTCAGCCCGCTGGCGTTCACCAAAACCTTCTCGATGGCTGCGGCGGCCCTCCTGTCGGTGACGCTCGTACCGGCGTTGATGGTGATCTTCGTCCGCGGACGGATTGTTCCGGAGAGCAAGAACGTCATCAACCGTTTCCTGATCTGGATCTACCGTCCCGTGATCAGGGGCGTGCTGGGCGCCAAGACGCTGGTGATCTTGGCGTCTGTCGCCGTTCTTGCCGTCACGATATGGCCCGCGCGCCAGCTCGGCACCGAATTCATGCCGAGCCTGAACGAGGGAACACTGCTCTACATGCCGACAACACTGCCCGGCATTTCGGTCACCAAGGCGACCGAACTGATGCAGACGCAGGACCGCATCATCAAGTCGTTCCCGGAGGTCGCCTCGGTCTATGGCAAGGCGGGACGAGCCGCCACCGCGACGGACCCGGCGCCGACCGAGATGTTCGAAACTATTGTCAATCTGAAGCCGAAGGAGCAGTGGCGCGCCGGCGTCACCGTCGACAGCCTCATCGCCGAGATGGACAAGGCGCTGCAGTTTCCAGGCGTCTCGAACGCCTGGACCATGCCGATCAAGGCGCGCATCGACATGCTCTCCACCGGTATCCGCACCCCGGTCGGGGTCAAGGTCATCGGCACGGACCTCGTCGAGATCGACCGGCTCGCAAAGCAGGTGGAGCGGGTCATCAAGGCGGTCCCCGGCACGTCGTCGGCCTACGCCGAGCGCGGCATCGGCGGCTATTATCTCGAGATCGTGCCGGATCGTGAGGCGCTTGCCCGCTACGGCATCCTGATCCAGGACGTTCAGGACACCATCGCGGCCGCGCTCGGCGGCCAGACCGTCACGACGACCGTGGAGGGGCGGCAGCGCTTTACGGTGAACATGCGCTACCCGCGCGACCTCAGGGACAATCCCAAGGCGATCGCCAGCGACATCCTGGTGCCGATGCCGTCGGGGGGCGCCGTGCCGCTCGGCGAAGTCGCGAAGGTCGAGCCTGCGCGCGGGCCGACGTCGATCCGAACCGAGAATGGCCAGCTTGCAACCTATGTCTACGTCGACATCAGGGATCGCGACATCGGAAGTTATGTTGCCGACGCGCAACGCGCCGTGACGGAAAGCATCCAGTTTCCGCCCGGCACCTACGTGGTCTGGAGCGGCCAGTACGAATATCTCCAGCGCGCCGCCGCCCGGCTGAAGATCGTGGTGCCGGTGACGCTGACGATCATCTTCCTGCTGCTGTATCTGAACTTCCGTGCCTTGACCGAGACCCTGATCGTGATGCTGTCGCTGCCGTTCGCTCTGGTCGGCGGCATCTGGATGATGTGGTGGCTCGGCTTCAATCTATCTGTCGCCGTGGCCGTCGGCTTCATCGCACTCGCCGGCGTTGCCGCCGAGACCGGTGTGGTGATGCTGATCTACCTCGATCATGCACTGGACGAGATGAGAGCAAGACGCCTCGCCGAAGGGAAACGCCTCACGCGCCACGATCTCCACGAGGCCATCATGGTGGGCGCGGTCGAGCGCGTGCGTCCCAAGATGATGACCGTGGTCGCCATCATGGCCGGACTGCTGCCGATCATGTGGAGTACCGGAACGGGATCGGAGATCATGCAGCGCATTGCGGTGCCGATGATCGGCGGCATGATGTCATCGACGTTGCTGACGCTCGTCGTGATCCCCGCGATTTTCGGCTTGGTGAAGGGGCGGGGACTTCCGCCCGTTGAACGACATGCTCTTGACGATGAATCTCTCCTGCGGACCCCGCAAGCCGCTGAATAAGGATCCTCTCATCATGGCAAGCTCCGTACGGGCATGAAAAGAAACGCGACGGGTGGCGAGTATCGAATGTGGAGTGGCTTGATAGTCACTCAGGGAGGGGCTTGCCCGACAGGTTCTGATTTCACATTGACCGTGACTTCCATCCCGGCTTCGTCATCGGGATCGCCCCAAAAACTGCCCGAGAGCGGGATGGCTTGCGCCGGGTTTCGGGCGACACCAACCCTGATCAGCTCTCTGTTTCCCACGATGCCGTTGGTTGGATCGAATTCGACCCAGCCAGAACCCGGGACGTAGATCGAACACCAGGCATGGGTCGAGCCACCACCAAGCCTGACCGGTCCGTCGCGATCAGGGACGTAGATATACCCGGTCATGAAGCGCGCAGCGAAGCCAAGCGAGCGTGCCGCTTCCATCATCAGCAGTGCGAAGTCGCGGCACGTCCCCTGTTGAAGACCCAGAGTTTCGGCGGGCGTCTGCGTCCCCCGCGCTGTTCGACGACGATATGAGAAGCCCTCGGAAATGGCTTCGTTCAGTGTCATCAGCAGTCGGCCGGTGGGCTGGCTTTGGCCGGGCACGATGAACTTTGACAGCCAATTGTCGACCGTTCGGTCGTCTTGAAAATGGCGACGGATGTACGGCTCCAGATCCGGCAGTTCGCTGCGGTCGTAGGTGAAGGGATGCTCCCTGGCATACTCTTCGATCCGGAAGTCGGGCGTGTTCTCCGGCGTATGGTCGAGATGAATTGTCGTTTCGAACTCCAGCGCCTCAGCCGAGATGTCGAAGTCGACCAGGGTGAGGCAGTTGCCGAACACGTCGTGGATCCAGCGAACTTCGGCGGGCTCAGGGGTCACTTCGAGGTGACAGGCGAGCAAGCGCTGATCAAAGCTGTCGCGCGGCCGGAACAGCATCTGGTGCTGACCGAGCCTCACGGGCCGGCGGTAGCGATATGCCGTGGTATGATGGACGGTATAGAGGGGCATGACTTTGCGCTCTGGGCCATGGATATTGCCACGACTGGCTGGCGCTTCCAGACCTAAGTCGATTGTGCATGCCGCACAACTGCCTCTCATTTCAGCAGTTTTGCTTGCGCCTTGTTGGAACAAGTGGAAGGTGAGCGCGCTTTCTGTCACGGTCAACGATGACACGGTGGAGACGGCTTTGAGAATCCGGGCAGGCTACGATATCGCGTTCAAGTGCCTTCAGGACGTTCCCATGGTGCTCATGCTGACCGTCCATCCGTCCCGGCACAAGGATCTCGTGGCGGGTCATGCCATCCGCGTATCACCGAATGTTCGGACCAGGGATTACACCGACGTTTTCGGCAATGTTTGCACGCGTCTGGTTGCACCCGCAGGTCTGATCGAGCTGCGCACCGAATTCGTGATCGAGGACAACGGTGTGCCGGATGCAGTCATGCCGCAAGCCGCCCGGGTGCCGTTGAACGAAGTTCCGGACGATGCCTTGATGTATGTGTTGGGCAGCCGCTATTGCGACACGCAAAAGCTGACAGAGCTGGCGTGGTCGAAGTTCGGCCAGATCGACGGCGGCTGGCAGCTTGTGCAGTCCATTTGCGATTACGTTCACGATCGCATTCAGTTCGGGTATCAATTTGCCAGGGGTGATCGCACTGCCTCGGAATGTCACCACGAGCGCGTCGGCGTCTGTCGGGATTTCGCGCATCTGGCGATTGCGCTGTGTCGATGCATGAACATTCCCGCGCGATATTGCACGGGCTATCTGGGTGATATCGGCGTTCCCATCGATCCGGCGCCTATGGATTTCAGCGCCTGGTTCGAGGCCTATGTCGGCGGGCAGTGGTACGCCTTCGACGCACGGCACAACCATCCCCGTATCGGCCGAATTGTCATCGCCCGCGGTCGCGACGCAGCCGACGTCGCGATCTCGACGACGTTCGGGCCGACGGAGCTCGCGCGTTTCAAGGTGCTGACGGAAGAAGTGCGTGCTGGTGAAGTCTTACCGCTCCAGCCGTATATCGATGCGAAACAGAACCGCACATCGCGTTCCGTACCGGCTGCGATTTAGGTCGCTGTCGCTTCCATCGGGGGCGCGGATGCGGCGCGAAGGAATTTAATTCGCGACGCCGGTTGTCCACACCCACGACCCGCAGTGTCGAATTGCGGATCCGACCCACTAGCCATCGATCATTTGCCAACGCGCTTCCGCTTCGCTTTGGTGGCGGCATGGGCACCAAATCACGCGAGGTCATCTGGAGCGGCCGCATCATGGGCGCGGAAATTTCCGCCAAGCATGCCCGCGAGGAAGCGCGCAAGGCGGTGCGCGAGGCCGATCGTGCCGAGGCCGAAGCCTGGTCGGTGCGCATGGAAGGTTACGGCGGTCCGGCGCAGCCGTCGCCAACCATCGCGCAGTGTCTCAACGGTGGCATGGGCTGGCTCGAGGTCGAGTGCGTCAGGTGCAAGACGCGCGCGAGCCTGCCGCTCGATGCGATCCGCCGTCCCCGCGATACGCCGATCTGGAAGCTTGAGGCGTCGCTGAAGTGCCGGTCCTGCCGCAAGGGACGCTCCGCGCCGCCGGTCCACATGATCAAGCTGACGGAAACGCGCAGCATCACGCCGTATAAATGGGTGCATCCGACGGAGGAGCGGTAGGGCGCGTCAAACCCAGCCAAGGCCTGCGTGGTCATTTCGACTTCTGACTGGCAAGAGCGACGGACGCGCTCGCGTCCACCGCGTTCATGGCTCGAGCGAGCTGACGTAAGCGGCGAGGGCGATCATGTCGTCCTGCGACAGCTTTTCGACAGTCTGCTTCATCGGGGCGCTTGCGGCTCCTGAGCGGCTGCCGTGCTGGAATTCGTAGAGCTGGCGTATGATGTACGTTGGCGATCTCCCTGCGATCGCTGGAACGTTGTCGACGCCCTTCAAGTCCGGTCCGTGACAGAGGCTACAGGCGGCAGTCAATCCCGATCCGCCAGTCTTCGCGAGTACTTCTCCCTTCGCCAGGCTCCCGACTGGGGCATAAGCCGTGAATGTTGCTCGAGAGTCGCGAAGCTCGAATTGATTGACATTGTCGGGCATCTCGACGATGCGCTGGCCGAGCGGCTCGGACCCTCCATCCGGGCTCCTGACGTAAAACATGCGCGACGGTCCCGTTTTCGGAATCGTGTCCGTCTCGACGACCTTGATGAGTGGCTTGCGCTTGAGCGCGGCGAAATATTCCGCAGCGGCACGAATGTCGGCGTCCGTCATGCTCTTGACCGATGCCAACATCACTTGTGTGCCCAGCCTCTGTGGGCCGGACATCATTCTCGCACCGCTTTTGAAGTCGGCAATCTGCTGAACGAAATAAGCAACAGGAAGACCGGCCAGGCTTGCATTCTCGGGGCCGCCGGTGCCCTCGACGCGGTGGCACGCTCCGCATGCGCGAACTTCGGGTTTGCGGCCGTTCGCGACAATGTCCGGCATTGCCGGATGGTCGTCCGGATGCCAGTCGAGCGCGGCGAAAAGATCGCGCGCCTGTTTCCAACTGAACGTGGCGTTACTGCCTGGAAGCGCATTGGGCGTGTCGGTAGGCGGGGGCACCTGGACGGTCGGGTCCCACAAGAAGGCCCACGCGGGAAGCCCATCAGACGCAGGAGCCGTGGATGAGCCGACGCCACCTTGTGCGAAACCGTGATCACCGGCGGCAATCGCGATGGCCAACAGGAGCAATGCGCACAACGAAATTCGTTTCGAGAAGATCAAAATCGCCTCCTAAAAAAACAACGTGGCCGGCTGATAGGTCGGAAAATTTGAGTAAGGCGCGACAGGCGGCATTTCGCGGCGCCGCCGCTAGGATGCCCGTTCCAGCCGCGCATCCGCGCGCCGTGATATGCACGATGGAGGTTCTCATCTGCCCGCGTTCTGATGCCGGTCGGGCGGTGCCTGCCGAAGCTTGCCGGGTCTTCCGCGGACGAGACGCAACAGCTTCTTCACGCCCTGGCCGACCATCGCGAAGAACATCATGAGCCACGTCGCGAGCGCAGCACACCACAGCAAGACGTCTATCGTCTCCGACATGCAATTCCTCCAAAATGACTACTTCAAATGCGCGTAGGGTTGCCGATCAAAATTCGGATCAGAATCATTCTCATGAAAACTGTCCAGGCACCGGCAACCTATCTGCCCCCGGCCCGATGTGTCCGGAAAACTTTGCGCCTATTCCGGGAAGCCGAAAAGAATAGCCACGACAGGCCGATCCGCAATCACAGGGCGGCAAGCTGCCGGGCTGCGTCCTCGCCTGGCCGCTTCGTCCACTCGTCCATCACGACGAGATTGACGATATCGTGCAGATACATTCCGACGGCGAGGCCCCGGTCGTAGCTTGCCCAATGGCGCGGAAGGATCTCGATGCTCCGGCCGCCACGTCCAACGATCCTGACGAGACCGGCCGCTTCCGCGGAGTCCATCAGATTGCGGACATGGGTTCGGGACACGCCGAACCGATCGGCGACGTCGATGTAAGGGACCGCAGCGGTCAGATCGCCCGCATCCATAGCGGCCTTCAGCAGCGCATTCTGGATCAGGGGTCCCGCCGCATGAGCAAAGAACAGCATCGTATCGGGGAGGGTCATCATCAGGCGCGCGCTGGGAGCGGTGAACGGCAGGCAGGCGCGGCAATGCAGCGTATGAAAGCTGCGGTTTCGCGACAGCACCGGGCCGTAATCATGATCGGGGTACGCCTCCGCGAGCGGCACGTAATGGGCGGCGAGCCACGCGGTGTGATGCGCGCGAAGCTTGTCCGTGGTCGCCAGCAGCCATACGCGCCGGTCATCCGGGGCCCGGCTTTGCTCGATAAAGCCGACCTCGCGGAGCCGCGCCAGGAGATGGTCCACTTGCCGCGGACTGGCAAAGCCGAACATGGCCAATTGCTGCTTCAGGGCGGCGACCGTGAACCAGGTCTCGCGCCGCGACAGATCCTGCGCGGCTTCGAGCACGGCGGCGCTGTGAAAGACGAGAAATCGACCAGCCTCAAGCAGCAGGCGAACCAGAAACGGATCGCCGCCGTAGACTTCAGTGAAGCTGTTGATATAGGCCCGCCTGGCTTCGGGCAGCCGAGGATGGCTCAGGATGTCCTCGAAGCCCAGCCGCAACGGGCGGCCCGCAAGGCGCTCAAGCTCGTCTCTTTCCAAGGCTGCCCCCAGTCTTGATGTCCGGGAACTTTATGAGGGCGCGGCGATCTGCGCAATGTTTTCCAAGGGGAGCCGAGGCGTCGCGCTCTACCGGCACTTTTGGCAATGACTGCACGGTCGGTTGGTGTAAGGCCAAGCATGAAAACACCCGCAGCGGATTCTTCCGCGCGGGTGCTTGCGAACTTTCGATGATGCCATTCTGCCAGTGTTTTGCCCGACGTGTCAAAGTCATCCGGAAGCGGCCGATAGGACCGCGGGAACGATGGTTGCTTGGTTGACTCGACGTCGGCGTTCTCGCCCAACGATTTCAACGACCCCGCTACTGTGCATGGGGTTGTTTTCAGCTCTTGGCTGGGAGGGCGCCTCAACGCCCGCGCGTCAGCGCCGGCCGCGTGGCGCCTCGGCCTTGGCGGGCGCATCGGTCTGCGGTCCGCAGGTTGCGGCCTGAAGCGTGGCCTGCGCCTGCGGCATCAGGCCGGGCTCGGCGGCCAGCGCCTTCATCACGATCAGGCCGGTGGTGCTCGGGGAATCGATGATCAGGCGGTCGGCCGCGGTGACCTCTTCGTCTTCGGGCAGGGCGTCGTGCTGTGCCTGCGTCATCAGGTCGAGCTCGATCACCTTCTTGCCGGCCGAGCGGTCGTTGATGGCGTAATAGGCGATTTCGTTGCGGGTGTAGAACGACACCGAGGTGTAGGCCTGGCTCACCGGCACGGTGAGCTTGATCGCGCCGCCCGAGAGGTCATAGCGGCAGATCGCCAGCGCAAAGGCCGGGTCCATGAACGGCATCGGCGAGGTGTTGGGATCGGCGAGCGGAAGCTGCGTGACGCTGTTGAGCTTGGTCATCGGCGTCAGCCGCGAATAGGCGTCTTGCGTTGCGATGCGCGGCAGGGCCAGCACGCTGACGAGATGGACCACGAGGCCCAGCACCACGCCTGCGAGAATCGTGAACGCGAGGCGGATCATGAGCAGCCCACCGTTGCGATCGTCGGCATCGGTGCGTCGCGCTGGGTGCGGGTCGCAACGCCGACCGGCGTATCGTAGAGGCGGAACATCAGCGCGTAGCGCTCGATGCCGCCGGTGGGCAGCCAGTTGCCGGCGCGCGAGCGCGCGGCGATGTGGATCTGGAACGAGCCGTCGGACTGGCGCACGATCTCCTGGCTGGTGAAGCCGTAGCGCTGCAGCGAGTTGGCGACGAGATGGCCCTTGCGGTCATACAGCGTCAGCGTCCAGAACCGCGCCGGCGGCGTCACGCCCGAGACGACGACGTCGCAGCGGCCGTCGAGCGCCTTCTTCTTGTCGTCTGCGGTCGCGGTGAAGGCGACGCCGTCGCCGGTGCCGATCGGCAGCTCGCCGTTGCGCACGATGGTGGCGCGCGAATAGGGATCGACGTCGGCGGTGCCGGTGCGGGGGCGGGCGGTCCAGGGGCCGATGGTCAGCGCGCCGATCTCGGTGCCGCGCGTCGTCGTCATCCAGGTCGCACCCAGGCCGACCACGGTCGCGAGCAGGAGGGCCGTCAATGTGATCAAAATCAGCCGCACGGGATCAGATCAGTTCTTGCGCGGGGTGGATGCGTTCGCGTTCTCCTCCGCCGCATAATTCTGCGGGAAGGCGAGCGCGCTCGTCGACGCAGCCGGCTTGGCCGGCTGGCTGTCGTTGGCCGTCGATTTGGTCGCGGTCTTGGCGGCGTCGTCGAGCATCTTCTCGACGCGCACCAGGATGTCGGCGCCGCGCTTGGTCAGCACCGGCGGCGGACCGGGCTTGGTCTCCAGCACTTTCGGCGCCGCATTGGCCTGCGCGTTCGCAACCGGCTGCGGCGGCAGCTTCTGGCCCATGCCGATGCCGGGAATTTCGCGGACCTCGACGCCCTGATGGGCTGCGACCATGATGTCGTGCCAGGTCTGCGCCGGCAGCGAGCCGCCGGTCATACGGTTGGTCGGCGAATAGTCGTCATTGCCGTACCAGACCGCGCAGGTGAAATTGCCGGTGTAGCCGACGAACCAGGCGTCGCGATACGCATTCGTCGTGCCGGTCTTGCCGGCGGTCGGAATGCCGTCGAGCGCTGCGCGGCGCGCGGTGCCTTCGCTGACGACGTGGCTCATCATGCCGGCCATGTCGGCGGCGATGTTCGGCGGAATCGCCTGCTTCGGCTTCGGGCCGTCGCGGTCCCAGCGCCAGACCAGATCGCCGGCGCCGGTGCGCACCTCGAGCACCGAATGCGGCGTCACCGATCTGCCCTTGTTGGGGAAGGTCGCGTAGGCGACCGCGTGCTCGAGCACGGTGACTTCGTCCGAGCCGATCGGCAGCGACGGCGTATCGGGCAGCGGCGCCTTGAGGCCGAAGCGACGCGCGACCTCGACGATCTTGGCGCGGCCGATCTTGGCCGGGTTCGGCGCCTTCGGCTGCTCCTTCTGGCCGATCGCGATCGACAGCTTGACCGGCACGACGTTGATCGAGCGCGTGATCGCCTGCGTCAGCGTCACCGCGCCGGAATAGGAATGGCCATAGTTCTGCGGACACCAATTGCCGATGCAGACCGGGCCGTCGACCACGATCGAGTTCGGCGTAAAGCCGTTCAGGAGCGCCGTGGTGTAGACGTAGGGCTTGAACGACGAGCCGGGCTGGCGATAGGCGTCGGTGGCGCGGTTGAACTGGCTCGCGCCGTAATCGCGGCCGCCGACCATGGCGCGGATGCCGCCATCGAGATCCGACACGACGGTCGCGGCCTGCGTCGCGTGATAGTCGCGGCCAAACTGGCGCAGCTGGTTCTCGATCGCGTCTTCCGCCGCCTTCTGCACGTTGGTGTCGATCGCGAGGCGTACCACGAAGACGCGCTCGGTGTAGGACTTCGGGAAGGTATCGACCAGCTTGCGCATCTCGTCGAAGGCGTAATCGAGATAGTAGTTGGGTGAGGCCTCGTCGCGGCGGTCGACCGCGAAGGCCGGGTTGCGGCGGGCACCGAACACCTGGCCCTCGGTCATGAAGCCGGCGTCGACGAGGTTGTCGAGCACGACGTTGGCGCGGGCACGCGCGGCGGGCAGGTTGATGTGCGGCGCGTATTTCGTCGGCGCCTTGAACAGGCCGGCGAGCATCGCGGCCTCCGCAAGCGTCACGTCACGCGCGGACTTGTTGAAGTAGAAATGCGCAGCACCATCGACGCCGAAGGTGCCGCCGCCCATATAGGCGCGATCGAGATAGAGCTTGAGGATCTCGTTCTTGGTCAGGCGCCATTCCAGCCAGACCGCGAGGAATGCCTCGTTGATCTTGCGCTCGATGGTGCGCTCGTTGCTCAGGAACAGGTTTTTCGCGAGCTGCTGCGTGATCGAGGAGCCGCCCTGGCGGACGCCGCCGGCTTGCGCGTTGGTGACGAGCGCACGTGCGGTGCCGGCGATGTCGATGCCGAAATGCTCGTAGAAGCGGCGGTCTTCGGTCGCGAGCGTCGCCTTGATCAGCACATCCGGAAAATCCTCAAGCGGGATCGAGTCGTTGTGCTTGATGCCGCGGCTGCCGATCGGGTTGCCGTAGCGGTCGAGGAACGTCACCGCGAGGTCGGACTTCTTCAGCCAGTCCTCATCCGCTGTCTCGCGGAAAGCGGGGATGGCGAGGATCAGCATCAGCACCATGCCGCCGAGGCCGAGCGTTGCGGCTTCCGAGAGCGGCTCGATGAACACCCAGCGCTTCCACCGCCCGACATAGAAGCGGTCCATGAAGGTCGAGTAGCGCTCGTAGAGCTCGCGGATGCCCTTGGCCGAGGAGAACAGCGAGGAGTCGATGCGCGCATCGAGGTCCAGGAAGAAGTTCCTGATACGACTCTTCCAGTTGGATGGTGTGTTCTGGACCACCTAGAACCCTTGAGGCTCGCTTCGAAAGCGTTCAAGCACCCGGCCGGGGCGGCATCGAGACGTCTTGCGGGATTGTTGCGGCAAACCCAAGGCGCCCGTTTCGCGTCCGTGGGGACTTGCTGTTCTTCTAGCCGAGCGGGGCCTATAAACCAATGGTCAGGCTCGCAATTTTGAACAACAGGCCTAATTGAACCCCGGTTCATTACGGGCCTTGCGGGGGCATTGCTTGCAGCTTTCCGGCCGGGCGCCCTAGATGGCGCTGGCCGCATCTCTTGGGACTCGTATCAGGCGCATGACCGCAGCTCGCAAACGACCTTCAGACCAGGATGGATTCTTCTGGAAAACCAAGAAGATGGAGGACATGTCGCCGGCCGAATGGGAGAGCCTGTGCGACGGCTGCGGCCGCTGCTGCCTGAGCAAGCTCGAAGATGAGGATACCGGCGAGATCTATTTCACCGATGTCAGCTGCAAGATGCTCGATTCCTGCACCAGCGGCTGCAAGGACTACGCGAATCGCTTCGACTTCGTCCCGGACTGCGTTGTCATGACCCCCGAGAAGGTCCGCACCCTGCCGTGGTTGCCGCCGAGCTGCGGCTACAGGCTGGTCGCGCAAGGGCGCGATCTCTTTTGGTGGCACCCGCTGATCTCGGGCGATCCCAATACGGTGCACGAGGCCGGCGTCTCCGTGCGCGGCCGGGTCGCGGGCACCGAGGAAGAGATCCCGGACGACCAACTCGAGAACTATCTCGTGCAGTGGCCGGGGCAGATCCCGAAACGGGCACGCCTGAGGCGACGCCCCAAGGACTGATCGACCCGCAGCTTCAGATCAATTGTTCGGGATGACCGCGGTGCGGGATGCACCCATGCGCCGCGGTGCCTGCCTGAGAAGAACTTTGCTGTCTACATTGGCTTCATAGAACGAATCCTTCGCGGCTTTGCACCGCAACACGCTCGATCCGACAGCCCGAGATGAACCAGTTCGCACGGCAGAGCAGCCAGTCTGCCGACATCCAGACATTGCCCGACGATATCGCCGAGGAACTGACCCGCCTTCCGGGCGAGGTCATCAGCGTCAGTGACGCGCCTTCCCTCGCACCCCCGGTCCCGCTGTCGCAGGACGAGGTCAGGACCATCGTCCTCAGCCTGATGCTGACGATGTTTTTGGCCGCGCTCGACCAGACCATCGTCGCCACTGCGCTGCCGACCATCGGGCGCCAGTTCCGCGATGTCTCGAACCTGTCCTGGGTCATCACCGCCTATCTGCTCGCCTCGACCGCGGTTGCACCGGTGTTCGGGACGCTGAGCGACATCTACGGCCGCAAGGCCATGATCATCGTGTCGTTGAGCCTCTTCATTGCGGGCTCGGTGCTATGCGCGATCGCGCCGAGCATGCCGATGCTGATCCTGGCGCGCGGCCTGCAGGGACTCGGCGGCGGCGGCATCATGCCTGTCGTGCAGACCGTGATCTCCGACGTGGTGTCGCCGCGCGAGCGCGGCCAGTACCAGGCTTATTTCTCCAGCGTCTGGATGGTCGGCGGCATTTTGGGCCCCGTCATCGGCGGCGTGTTCGCCGAGCATCTGCACTGGTCGATGATCTTCTGGATCAATCTGCCGCTCGCAGCCGCAGCGCTCGCGTTGCTGCTGCCGAAGATGAAGAAGATCCCGGTGTTCCACCGCAAGCGCAAGGTCGACTGGCTCGGCGGCGTGCTGCTGATGGCCTCCGCCGTCGTCTTCATGCTGGTGCTGACCTGGGGCGGCACGCGCTATCCTTGGCTCTCGCCGACCGTGTTGTCGATGGTGGGCGGCGCCGTTGCGCTCGCGGTCACCTTCGTCTGGCACGCGCGCCGCTCGGACGAGCCGTTCCTGCCGTTGAAGTTGCTGACGGGATCCGTCGCACCGTTCGCACTGACCGCCGGCGGTTGCGGCCTCGGGGCCATCACCGGCCTCACCGTCCAGCTGCCGCTCTACTACGAGTCGGTCTATCATCTCAGCGCCAGCGAGGCTGGCCTTGCGCTGATCCCGCTCGCTGCGGTTTCTACCTGTGGCGCGGCGATCGCCGGCCGCACCATGGCGCGCGCCAAGCACTACAAGCGCGTCGCCATCATCGGCACCTCCTGGGCTGCGATCTGCGCGCTCGGCCTCACGGTCACCACGCTGCCGCTGTGGGGACTGCTGACGCTGATGGCCGCGTTTGCGCTCGGTCTCGGCACGACCTTCCCGGTCTGTGTGGTCTCGCTGCAGAATTCGGTGGCCCGTCCGCAGGTCGGCACCATCACCGGCGCGATGAACTTCTTCCGCTCGCTGATGTCCTCGTTCACGGTCGCCGCGTTTGCCGCGATCCTCTTGATCGCGCTCGGCGCCGACATTCCGCTTGCCGGCGAGCATCACGCCGCAGGCAGCATCCCCGCGATCCCCAGCGAAGACATGCGGCACGCGTTCCGTTACGTCTTTGCGGCCGCGACCGCGTTGATGACGACCGCCGCGCTCTGCCTGATCATGATGGAGGAGCGGCCGCTGGCCGGGCCCTCGACGGCGCAACCCGTCGAGATGGCGGAGTAGGGCGCTTTATCCGCCGCGGTCGGTATCGTCGTCAGGTGCCCGTCGTGCTCGCGCAGCAAGATGGCTCTTGAGCTGCGCCAGCGCCTCGGCCGACCAATCATTGACATCGGTGACCGCGACCCAGGCGTCGATGTAATGCTCGGGCGCATAGACATGGCCAAAGCCCATCGGCGCGTTGGTCGCGACCGCCATGTCGAGCGCGAGCTGCAGCATCGTGACGATGGGATACCATCGCAGCTCCGGTGACACGTCGGGCCCGCGCGGCGCACTCATCCAGGCCGGGGCCTGATAGGCGTCGCGATAGGCGAAGAACGTGATCGCGTCGCTGGCATATTGCAGATAGACGACCCGCATCGGTCCCCACGGTGTGTCCGGAGGTACCGTCGGCCCGTTCTGGTTCATGAAGCGCACGAAGCGGCTGTCGCGGAATTCCGGCAGCCACGCCGGCGAGCCCGGATTGCGGTTGTCGGTGATCGAGCGCCAGATGCGGCTTTCGAACGGCGCACCGCTCCACAGCGCGCCGGCAATGGGATCGCCGATGGTCTCGAACAACTCGGCGGATTTCTCCGAGTTGAGCGCGCCAAGGCTCAGCCCATGCAAATACAGCTTCGGCCGCTTGTCCCTCGGCAGCGTCGTCCAGTAGCCGTAGATCTCCGCAAACAGGGCGCGCGCGGCTTCCGCGCCGTATTCGGGCTGAAACAGCAGCGACAGCGGGCTGTTGAGATAGGAATACTGCATCGCGACGCTGGCGACGTCGCCGTGATGGAGATATTCCACCGTATCCATCGCGGCCGGATCGATCCAGCCCGTGCCGGTCGGCGTGATGACGACCAGGAGTTTGCGCTCGAAACCGTGCTGGCGTTTGAGCTCGTCGAGTGCAAGCCTGGCGCGCGCCTGCGCCGTTTCGCGGGCTGCGAGGCCCACATAGACGCGCACGGGCTCCTGCGCGGCGCGTCCGGTGATGGCGCTGACCTCGGCTGCGGTCGGGCCTGAGGCAATGAAGCGGCGCCCCATGCGCCCGAGCTCCTTCCACTTCACCAGCGATGCCGGGCTTCCGGTCCGATCGGATGCCGTCGGTTGCGGGCGTTCGGGCTCGAACAGAATATCGAGCTCGCGGAACGAAGAATCGAGCACGTTGAACGCCGTACGGATCAGGACATTGCTGGCGATCGACCAGAACAGCAGGCCTGCGACGAGCACGCCAATGACATTCGCGACTTTCCGCGGAATGACGCGCCGCGTGCCCGCAGCAAGGAGGCGGGCGACCAGTGCAAACAGCCGCCCCAGCACCAGCAGCACCACGAACGTGATCAGGGCGACGATGCAGACCTTGAGCGGATGCGCGGTCTCGACCGGCTCCATCTTCATGACAGTGCGGATCGCGTTCTGCCATGCGGTTGTGCGCCAGAGTGCTGCGATCACGATGAGCAGGCAGCCGGCCGCGACAAGTGCATTCGCAGCAGATCTTGCGCGCGGCGAGGGCTCGGGCAGCTCGAGATAGTGCCACAGCCGGCGCCACAGCACGCCGGCGAGATAGCCGATCGCAAAACAGCCTCCGGCCAGCGCCCCCTGCGTGAGATAGCTGCGCGGGATCAGCGTCGGGGTCAGCGCGGCCGCGAAGAACACCGCGCCCAGCATGAGGCCGATGCCGGACAGCGAAAGCAATTGCCGCTGAATGAACCGCGCGAGACCAGTCAAGTTATCTCCCGAACGATGCTATCCCTTGTTGTCCGCAAAACCGCTGTTCCGCGGCAGCAAGATCGTGAACTCCGTGAACTGGCCCGGCTCCGTCGCGACGTCGATCGTGCCGCCGTGCTGCTTCACCACGATGTCGTGGCTCATCGACAGTCCGAGGCCGGTGCCTTCGCCGGCCGGCTTTGTGGTGAAGAACGGATTGAACATCTTTGCCTTCACGTCGTCGGGAATGCCGATGCCGTTGTCGCGGATGCGGATCTCGACGGCGTCGCCGCGGTCGCGGGTCGTGGCGGTCACGACCGGCTCGAAAGTGCCTGCTCCGCTCCCTGCCTGGCGCTTTGCCACCGCGTAGAACCCGTTCGAGATCAAGTTCAGCAGCACCCGTGAGATCTCCTGCGGAAACAGATTTGCGGAGCCTGCCGCCGGATCGAGCTCGCGCCTCAGCGTCACGTCGAACTGCGGCTTCTCGGCGCGCGCGCCGTGATAGGCGAGGTTGAGGGTCTCCTCGACCAGCGCGTTGATATCACTCAAGCCGTACTCGCCGCCGCCTTCGCGCGAATGCAGCAGCATGTTCTTGACGATGGAATCGGCGCGCTTGCCGTGCTGCACGACCTTCTGCAGATTGTCCTTCAGCATCGACGTCAGCTCGTCGACCTCGTTGCGGACATCGTCGCCGAGCGAAGCGGGTGTCAGCACCTCGTTCAGCTCCTCGGTCAGTTCGGCCGAGAGCGCGGCGAAATTGTTGACGAAGTTGAGTGGGTTCTTGATCTCGTGCGCGATTCCGGCGGTGAGCTGGCCGAGCGAGGCGAGCTTCTCGGTCTGGATCAACCGGTCTTGCGCCGCGCGCAAATCGTCGAGCGATTTCGCAAGGTCGCGCGTGCGGTCCTGCACCTCGTCGAAGAGGCGCACATTCTCGATCGCGATGACGGCTTGGTCGGCGAAGCTTGTAACGAGTTCGATCTGCTTTTCGCTGAACGGCCGGATTGCGCGACGTGCGAGAACAATTGCGCCTACCGTGCTGCCTTCGCGCAGCAAGGGCACACCGAGGAAGCTACGCGGATTGCCGCTCAGTTCCTGGCCTTCAAAGAAGTAGTCGGGATCTTCCAGCACGTCGGTGACATGGACCACTTTGTCGCCGAGCAAAGTCCGGCCCGTGATGGTGCGCCTATCTGGCCGGACCGGGAGATCCCTTACATATTCGACGAACTTGGCTGGGAAGCCGTAGGAGCCTGCCCGGAAATAGGTACTGCCGGACTTGCGGGTAATCGCCGCCACATCGGCTTCGCATAGGCGCGCCGCCGATTCGACCAGCGTATCGAGCACGGCCTGCAAGTCGAACGCCGAGCGGCTGATGACCTTGAGCACGTCGGCAGTCGCCGTCTGCTGTTGCAGCGACTCGGTCAAATTCTCGGTGCGCTGACGCAATTCGCTGAGCAGCCGTGCGTTCTCGATGGCGATCACGGCCTGCGCCGCGAACTGGCTTAGCAAGGCGATCTGCTTCCGCGAGAAGGGCCGGTTCTCCTGCCTGAAGATCATGACGTTGCCGACCACGCGCTCGTCCTGAAGCAACGGCACCGCGAGCAGGCAGCGCGCGCCGCCGAGATCGACCAACGCCCGGCGGTTCGGTTCTCCGCTGCGATAGGCGTCCGACTCCACAAGGTCGACCATTTCGACGAACGGTTCGCCCCTCAATAGGCGCGCGGGCGCGGTGGCCGGACCATAGTTGAGGGGCGCCTTGCGCCGGAATTCATCATAGGCGGGGGGCAAGCCGTAAGTGGCGGCTGTGTGGAACTGCGTGCCATCGTAGGTATTGAGCACACCGAAATTGGCACCGCAGAGCTGCATTGCCTTGCCGAGCATCGCCTCGAATACCGGCGCGAGATTGCCATTCGATCGGCTGATGACGCTGAGCACCTCCGATGTCGCGGTCTGCTGCTCCAGGGATTCGGTGAGCTCGCGCGTGCGGTCCTGCACCTCGTTGAACAACCGTGTGTTCTCGATCGCGATCACGGCCTGGTCGGCAAAGGTCTTGAGCAGGCTGATTGCCTTGTCGGGGAAATGACCGGCCTCGCGCCGCGTCACGCCGATGGTGCCGATCGCAACGCCGTCGCGCAGCATCGGAATCACGAGGATGCTGCGATAGCCGCGCGTCCGCGCCAGCTCCCGCATCGCTTCCGTCAGGTCTTCCTCGTTCTGCATGTCGCTGCGGAACGCGTACGCGCCGCTGGTCGCCACGCGGCTGTGAATGCCCGACGATAACAGCGGCGCCGGGAACGTGCTGAGCAGCTCCGCATTGCCGGCTTCATTGTCTGTCGTGAACGCCGCCAGATGCAGCATGCCATCGATCACGCGGGTGACGGTGGAGGAATGTCCGCCGACCAGCGCCTTGGCGCTATCTGAGATCGCCTGGAACACCGGCGTGACATCGGCGGGCGAGGCCGCAATCACCTTGAGGATGTCGGCGGTCGCCGTCTGCCGTTCCAGCGCTTCCCTGGTGGCGTTGAACAGGCTGACATTCTTGACCGCGATCACGGCCTGGTCGGCGAAGGTCTGCAGCAGACGGACATGATGCTCGGCGAACGTGCCGGTCGTGCGCCGCGTGGCGATGATGACGCCCTTGGCTTCGCCCTCGCTCATCAGCGGCGTGAACAGCATGCTGCGGAAGCCGCGGGCGCGGGCGATGTCACGCGCCGCGGGCTCGAGCTCGGTGTCGGGCAACTGCGCCGATTGGCCATTGGCGACGAGCTGGTAGGCCGGGAACTGGGCGAACGGCACCGGGAACGAGGCCTGCAGCACGCGGTCGCCGGCGGGATCGCCCGGCGTAAAGGCTGCAAGATGCGCCGCGCCGTCGACATAGCGCAGCACGGCGGTGGAGAAGCCGCCGATCAGCCGGTTGGCATTGGCGGCGATGGCATCGAACACCGGCTGCACGTCGGAGGGCGAAGCTGCCATCACCCTCAAAATGTCGGCTGTGGCAGTCTGGCGTTCCAGCGTCTCGCGCGTCTCGTTGAACAGTCGCGCGTTCTCGATCGCGATCACCGCCTGGTCGGCAAAGGTCTGGAGCAGCTCCACGAGGTCGGGTGCGAATGCGCCCGTCTCCGTGCGCGTGACGCTGATCATGCCGACCGCCGCACCGCGATTCATCAGCGGCATGAACAGCACGCTGCGAAAGCCGCGCAGCCGCGCCAGATCGCGGTTCAACTGCGGCACGTGACTGGCCTCGCAGTCGGGAAACTGGATCGTCTCGCCGCCGCGAACCAGCGCAAAGGTCGGAAAATCCTCGATCCGCCGCGGAAACGACGCCTTCAGCCCTTCGTCCCCTTCCGGGCTCGTCGGCGTAAACGCCACGAGGTGCAGCTCATCGCCGATGAACTGGAGCACGGTGGCGGAGAAGCCGCCGAGCAGGCGTTTTGAGCTGGACGCGATCGCCGCAAAGACCGGCCGGGCATCGGAAGGCGAGGCCGCGATGGTGCGCAGGATCTCGGCGCTGGCGTTTTGCCGATCGCGCAGCCGCGCGTTCTCGGCCGCGGCGGACTGCAATTGCCGCTTGAGCTCGTCGATCCCGGCAGCATCGTTGGAAAGGGTGGTCATTCGCATTCCGGCTCAATGCCGCGACAGGCGCGGCACCGTTCCGGATTATCACATCTCCTGCGGCCGGAGCCAGCGCCCGCGGCGTTGCGATTGTCTCACGTGCCGGGCCGCGAGACCTCGGTTTCCTTGCTGGTGATGAACTCCAGCAGCACGGGGATGCCTTCCTTGGTCTTCTGGATGCCGCGCTTGATCGAGGGGATGATGTCCTCCGGCTTGGTCACGCGTTCGCCGTAGCCGCCGAAGGCGCGGGCCATCGCGGCATAGTCGCCGGAAATGTCGGTCGAGCGATATTTCTCGGTCGAGATCGGCATCACCTTCAACTCGATCGCCATCGAGAAATTGTTGAGCAGGATCGACATGATCGGAATGCGCTCGCGCACCGCGGTCTCGAAATCCATGCCCGTGAAACCGATGGCCGCATCGCCCCAGACATTGATGCAGAGCTTGTCGGGCTTGGCGAGCTTGGCCCCCATCGCGAGCCCAAGGCCGTAACCGAGCTGCGTCGTCTTGCCCCAGCCGAGATAGGAGAGGGGTGTCACTGCTTTCCAGAACGGCGAGAGCTGGTCGCGCGGGCTGCCGGCGTCATGGGTGATGATGGTGTTGTCGATGTCGACGGCGTGTTGAAGGTCCCACAGCACGCGATAGGGGTTGAGTGGCGCATCATTGCTGGTGAGCTTCGGCATCCACTTCGCCAGCCATTCCTTGTGCGAGGCCGCGATCTCGGCCGCGACCGCCGAGGCATCGCGATCGGTCGTGACGGTCTTGCCGATCTCCTCCAGCAGCGCGTCGAGCACGAGGCCGGCGTCGCCGACCAGGCCGATCTTCGCCTCGACGTCCTTGTTGAGATGATTGGGATCGAGCGTCGAATGGATGATGGTCTTGCCCTTCGGCATTGCGATGCCGAAACTGGTCTCGGTGAAAGAGCAGCCGATGCCGAAGATGACGTCGGCTTCAGCGAGGAACTTCGGCACGGCGCGCGGCACGGCAAGCCCGCCGGAGCCGAGCGAGAGCGGATGCGTCTCCGGGAATGAGGATTTGCCGCCGAGGCTGGTGGTGACGGGAATAGCGAGCCGTTCCGCAAGCCGCTTCAACTGCGGCCACGCCTGGGCGTAATGCACGCCCTGGCCGGCATAGATCACGGGACGCTTGGCGTTGACGAGCAGGCTTGCTGCTTCCTTCACATGCACGGGGTCGGCGCCATAGCGGGTGCGCAGCACCGGCGTGTAGTTCAGCGGTTCCGGCACCTCCTCGTTCCACATGTCGGCGGGAATCTCGACGATCACCGGCCCGCCGCGGCCGTTCTTCAATTTGGTGAAGGCGCGCCGGAAAATGTTGGCGACCTCCGCGGCGAGGATGATCGGCTCGGACGATTTCGAGAACGGCTTCATCGCCTCGCTGGAATTGAAGTTCGGCTCGATATGCGCAAGCCTGCGCTGATAGCCCATCGGCAGCACCAGCACCGGAACGGATTCGCCAAAGCACTGCGCAACGCCGCCCATCGCGTTCTCTGCGCCCGGTCCATGCTGCATGCAGAACGCGCCGACCGTGCGTCCCGATGTGACGCGCGAGATCGCGTCCGCCATGTGCACCCCGACGCGTTCCTGGCGCACCATCACGGGGCGGATCTCGGCCTTCGCCGCGTGCTCGATCAGATGGTTGACGGGATAACCGCAGAGGATCTCGATCCCCTCGCGCCGCATGATTTCCGCAATGGCGGTGCCGAGCTTCATGGCGTCTCTCTCCTCAGGCAGAGGCCGGTTGGTCCGGCCGATTAAGGAGAGAGGATCAGGAAATGGCGGGAGGGTAAAGCGTGAGCAAGTGACAGTCAGCTATGCAGCGAACTCTCGTAGCCCGGATGGAGCGCAGCGCAATCCGGGACAACTGTACCCGTTGGCCCAGCTCCCGGATTTCGCTGCGCTCCATCCGGGCTACTGGCTTGCCAACCTTCCTATTTGCAGTTTTTGCAGATGGTCAGCTTTCGCTTCAATGCATCGTCGTCTTGATCGATCAATGATTGCGCGTCGAGATTGCCTGTATCGCGATTGGAGCCCTTTGCCGCGCGTGACCTCGCAGGCGGCGCCAGCTGGCTCGGTGCGTCATTGTCGTCGGTGCTGGCGCTGAAGCCGTCGTAGTCGGCGGCTGGGTTCGGCATCGAGGCCGGCCCGCCGATCACGGGTGGCGAGGGCTCTCCGCCGGCCGGCGGAGGTCTATGGTTCGTGACCAAGGCCGGTTCGCCCTTGGGCCTGGTGTTTTTGGCGCTCGCATGCGGTGGCGATGTATTGGGCGGAGTGAGCGAAACCGGCGGCGAGGACGACGTCTGTCCTTGCGCGCTGTCGTGGAACCAGACGCCGGCCAGGATGAGGCCGAGAGCCAAGAGCGTCGTGCGTCTCATCGGCATCCTTCAAATAGCTCGGGTTCAATGATCGACAGGATGGCTTTTCGCGCCACGCCATCAAGAATATCAGCACTCACATGATCGTCAAAATTGACGGAAATGGGGTGCCAGTCCTGGCTTTTCCCTTTTCTCGAAAGGGGCGAAAGCTGTCGCGAGAGTGCGAAGGCGGGTGTCTAAATGGGAATGTAAGGTTGCAGGATGGGTAGAGCACTTGCGAAACCCATCATGTTTCAGCGCGCAGGAAGCTTTAATGGGTTTCGCTTCGCCCTACCCATCCTACGGCATCGCGAATCCTTCTCGCTTCGTCATTGCGAATGCAGCGAAGCAATCCGGAATCTCTCCACGGAAAGACTCTCGATTGCTTCGCTTCGCTCGCAACGACGATGGGGCAGCCTTACTTCGTGGCCGCGCTGATCGAGTTGAACTTGTTGCTGAGGAGGGCGCTGCCCGTGTTGGTCACGACGGTGACGATGGCGAGCGCGATGCCGGCGGCGATCAGGCCGTATTCGATTGCGGTGGCGGCATTCTCATCGGCAAGAAAAGACCTGAGCAAAATCATCGCCAACTCCTCATCATCCGGTCCAATGTAGGCGCGCGGCGTTATCAAACTGGTAAAATGATCGACGGGCATTTGCGCGCGTCAAATAGGCAAGGCTCGGCCGAACCCTGCCAGCTGTGTCTTAACGTAACAGCCGTTAAACGAAGGTTTCATTATCCAATTCAAATGAATGGAAGCCGGGCCGCGTCAACCCGTGGTGGTGCAGCCCGACGAATCCTTGCGGGCGCGTCCCAGCACGGCCGCGAGACGGCCGACCAGATAGCCCACCACATGCGGCTGCAGGCGCGCCGCACCGTCGGCGACGCGCTCGTCCTCGGTCGTGTCATTCACGATGCCGATGTAGTTCTTTCTGGCGTCCTGCTGCGGCACGAAGCTGCGAACCCTGGCTCGTTCGATCGCCGGACCATGGTGCGCGCAAGGGGAATCGGAGGTTAATTTTGGCTTCCGTAGGAATACTCAGTGCGACACGATGACATGATCAGGCGAAAGGGACCGCGCCGCTTAAGGGATTGTTGAGGCTGTTCGTCAACCGATCGGCAAGCATGTTGATTGCGGCTCATCCACGGCGGCCGTCCGCGTTCAACGCCCGCAGCATCCCGACGCGTGCGAACATCAGCCAGCCGCCGCCGGTCTCCGCCGCGTTGATCAGCATCTCGATCGCGGTCTGCCAGCGCGGCTCCTGCTGCTCGGCTTCGGGAAGCTGCATGATGAAATCGGCGGCTTCCTGCAGCGTGCGCAGCCGGCCTCCGCCGCGCACGTCAATCGGATCGTCGAACGGCGTCGACCAGGGCACGTCAGGCTGCCCGATCGGTGAGGGGAGGCGTCACGGCGCGATCGGTGATGCGAGGTCGTCAGCCGGCCTTCTTCGTCCGTGTGGTCGCGCGCACCGGCCTGTCGGCCTTTTTCGGCGCGGCTTCCTTGGCGGCTGCATCCTTGACGCCCTTGCCCGAGATCGGCAGCAGCATCTCGCGCTGGCCCTCGACGCGCTTCTTCGGCTTCTTGGCCTTGGCGGTTTCCTTGGCGGTTTCCTTGACCGTCTCCTTGGCGACCTTCGCTGCGGGCGTCGCGTCCTTTTCGCTGGCGAGGCTCTTCTTCAGCGCGTCCATCAGATTGATGACGTTGCCGCCGTTCTTCGGTGTCGCCTTCGCTGCGATCGGCGCGCCCGAGCGCTTCTTGTTGATGAGGTCGATCAGCGCGGTCTCGTAATGGTCCTCGAACAGTTCCGGCTCGAATGCGCCGGACTTCTTCTCGACGATGTGCTTGGCGAGGTCGAGCATGTCCTTCGTCAGCTTGACGTCCTGGATGTCGTCGAAATATTCGCTCTCGCTGCGCACCTCATAGGGGTAGCGTAGCAGCGTGCCCATCAACCCGCTCTCGAGCGGCTCGAGCGCGATGATGTGCTCGCGATTGGTCAGCACCACGCGGCCGATCGCGACCTTGTCCATGCTGCGGATGGTCTCGCGGATCACCGCAAAGGCGTCGTGGCCGACCTTGCCGTCCGGCACGAGGTAATAGGGGCGGATCAGATAGCGGCTGTCGATGTCGGTCCTCGGGACGAACTCGTCGATCTCGATCGTATGGGTCGAGTCCAGCGCAATGTCGTCGAGCTCGTCCTTGGTGACCTCGATGTAGGTGTCGGTGTCGACCTTGTAGCCCTTGACGATGTCCTCGGAGGTCACCTCGTCACCGGTCTCGGCGTCGACCTTCAGATATTTGATCCGGTGGCCGGTCTTGCGGTTGATCTGGTTGAACGAGACCTTCTCGGTATCCGAGGTGGCCGGATACAGCGCGACCGGGCAGGTCACGAGCGAGAGACGCAGAAAACCCTTCCAATTGGCGCGGGGGGCCATGGGCTACTCCAAACGCAACGGGGACAGACTTATGAGGATACCATCGGGGAACACCGAATCATACACGGCTCAGGTCGGATTCTTGCAACTGCGTTAACCAGTCGCTGACCACCGCGGTTCGGCCCGGTCCCTTGGCAAAAAGCCGGAACATCAAATCGGATCGGGCGTTGGCTTCGGACACAGGGCCGTGCTGACGTCGCGGTCATCGGAGGCGACATCCAGAGATTGAGGTCACCATGGCAACCACGCGCGAGCACCGTCAGATCGTCGAAACTGCGACCGAGGCACGCCAGGGCGAACCTGGCCCGTCGGTGGCCGCGCTGCTCGCCATCTCGACCGGGCTTGCAATCCTGATTCTCGCGGTCGTCTGGTTCGTGTTCTTTCGGACCTGACGGAGGGCTTACAGGAAGGGCGGACCTTCCGACTCAGCCGCTAACGCGGCACATTGCGCCCGCCATGCCACAGGTCTCGTCCGGTGGCCTGGCGGGCGCAGTCGCGTCGGGCGTGGACACATCGTATATGACCAAAAAGTAACGCCGGCGGTTCCCCGCGTTCATACTCAGTTCACGCCGGAATTGCTCATCTCTGGCGATCGATCGTGCAGCCTATTCCTGGAGAGAAGCGTGCGCCTGCTTGTTGTTGAGGACGACCCCGATCTCAATCGCCAGCTCACCAAGGCGCTGACGGACGCCGGCTATGTCGTCGACCGCGCCTTTGACGGAGAGGAGGGGCATTATCTCGGCGATAACGAGCCGTATGACGCCGTTGTGCTCGATATCGGCCTGCCCAAGAAGGACGGCATCTCGGTGCTGGAAGCCTGGCGCCGCAACGGCCGCACCATGCCGGTCCTGATCCTCACCGCGCGCGACCGCTGGAGCGACAAGGTCCAGGGCTTTGATGCCGGCGCCGACGATTATGTCGCCAAGCCGTTCCATCTGGAGGAGGTGCTGGCGCGGATCCGTGCGCTGCTGCGGCGCTCCACCGGCCATGCCCAGAGCGAGCTCAGCTGCGGCCCGGTCACGCTCGACACCCGCACCGGCCGGGTCAGCGTCTCCGGCAATCCGGTCAAGATGACCTCGCACGAATATCGGCTTCTGGCCTACCTGATGCACCATTCGGGGCGCGTCGTGTCGCGCACGGAGCTGGTCGAGCATCTCTACGACCAGGATTTCGACCGCGACTCCAACACGATCGAAGTCTTCGTCGGCCGCATCCGCAAGAAGCTCGACGTCGACATCATCCAGACCGTCCGTGGCCTTGGTTATCTCCTGACCCCGCCGGCCGCAGGGGCTTGACGGGCGCCCCGGCACGGGCCTTGGTCCGGTCATGACCGCCGAAGCCATGCCGCCACCTCGCGCCTCCGGGATCATTCCGATGCCCGCCAGCTCGCTTGCCAACCGACTGTTCCTGTCGGCGACCGCCTGGCTCGTGGTGATCCTGGCCATCACCGGCGTCGTGCTGTCGTCGGTCTACAAGAACGCCACCGAGCGTGCCTTCGACCGCCGGCTGAACCTCTATCTCCGTACCCTGATCGCCGAGGTCGCCACCCCCGACGAGCCGCCGGACCGGCAGTTCCAGTCGCTCGGCGAGCCCCTGTTCGAGCTGCCGCTGTCCGGCTGGTACTGGCAGATCACGCGCACCGACACCGAGAAGCCGGAGGTACGGTCCTCGCGCTCGCTCTGGGACAAGAAGCTGCCGAAGCTGGAGGATCAAGGCACCGAGCTCACCGCGGCCGGCATTCGCCTCGCTTATGTCGACGGGCCCGAAGGCCAGAATCTGCGCATGGTCGAGCGTCCCGTCGATCTCGGCGCCGACGGCAAATATCTCGTCAGCGTCGCCGGCGACGACACCGAGATTTTCGACGAGACGCGCAGCTTCGACTACTATCTCGGCGGCACCTTCACCGCGCTCGGCATCGTGCTGCTGCTGACGACGGTGTTCCAGGTCCGCTTCGGCCTCGCGCCGCTCAAGCGCATTTCCGAATCCATCGCCGACATCCGCTCGGGGCGGGCGGAGCGGCTGGAGGGCGAATTCCCGGTCGAGATCGCGCCGCTCGCACGCGAGACCAACGCACTGATCGACGCCAACAGAGAGATCGTCGAGCGCGCCCGCACCCATGTCGGCAACCTTGCCCACGCGATCAAGACGCCGCTGTCGGTGATCGTCAACGAGGCCGGAACGCACGCCGCCGATCCGTTCGCGGCCAAGGTGATGGAGCAGGCGGACGTGATGCGCAGCCAGCTCGCCCATCATCTGGAGCGCGCCCGCATCGCGGCCCGCGTCTCGATCGTCGGCACGGTGACGGAGGTTGCCCCCGCCATCGAAGCGTTGCGGCGGACCATGGAGAAGATCTATCGCGGCCGCGGCATTGCCGTGGAGGCCAAGGCCGATCCGTCGGCGAAATTCCGCGGCGAGCGGCAGGATCTGGAGGAAATGGTCGGCAATCTCGTCGACAATGCCTGCAAATGGGCAGCCTCGCGCGTCTTCATCGAGGTGGTGGTGGAGGCGCCGACCGAGGCCGGGGCAGGCCCCCGGCTGCGGCTCATCGTCGATGACGACGGGCGCGGCCTCTCGGAGGCCGAACGCGCCCAGGTGTCCCGGCGGGGCCAGCGGCTCGACGAGTCCAAGCCGGGCTCCGGGCTCGGGCTGTCGATCGTGACCGACCTTGCCGCGCTCTATGGTGGCAGCCTCTCGCTCGGCAGCGCGCCGATCGGGGGCCTGCGGGCCGAGCTGGTGCTGCCGGGAATATAATCCTCTGATCTCAAACGATTATTTGGGCTTTCGGGCGAAACCGGGCGTATTCGGAGCGACTTCCTCAACGGCTTCTTAAGGCGCTCCCACCTATGATCGTGCAGGACCCATCCTACGTCCGCCATTTTACCGTGCATTACCCGGGCGCATGAGCCAGACATCGATCGAGCGGCTGAGGGAATATCTCGCGCAGCTCCCGCCGCAGGCGCAGGCGCTGCTGATGCGGGAGTTCGAGCGCGCGCTCGAGCGCGGCCAGGACACCGCTGTGGCGACCCTGGTGCTCGAGCAGCTGCGCAAGATCGTGCGCAAGACCGAGGCCGACGAGGCTCCGCCGCCGCGCACCGACGATCTGTCGCGACTGCTGTTCCAGGTGCTGGAACCGTTCCTGGTGGAGAACGGCGCCCCGACCCGGGTCGGCCAGATCCGCCGCTCCTCGCTGCCTCCGATCTGGCAATGGCTCGGCCGCGACGGTGCTCCGGACAAGGTCAACGAATTCGAGGCGGCGCTGGCGCGCATGCCGGCGACGGACAGTTCCGGGCAGGTCGAGGCGCTCGCGCTGAAGCTCCAGGCGGTGGCGGCAGATGCCATCTTCGAGCTGACGGGGCCGGGTGGTGGCGACAAGTCGCGCGCGCTCGCCCGCGTCGGTCCGCCGAATGTGATCGAGGATCTCTATTCGATCGGCGCGGTGCTCGCCGTTCGCGAGGCGCTCGGCACGCTCAATGAAAAGCTGCCGCGCTTCCTGCGCGCATTCGGCGATCCCCAGATCACCTCGGTGACCGCCGCGCTCAACATTCCCGTGCTCCAGACCCCGCAGATGCTGCCATTCGCGCTGTCGGTGGTGGTCCAGCGCATGACCGCGCCGTGGCAGATCATTCGTCTCGCCATCAAGATCGCCGCGTCCGATGACGAGATCCGCGTCGCCGCGACGCCCTACGGCGTGGCGGTCACGATGGCCCTGCACGATCTGGCCCGCGTTGCCGCCAATTTGCGCATGGACATCAAGCGCGGCCATTTCGAGACCGTCGCCGACAATCTGAAGGCGCTGCATGACGGCGTCCGCGGCCTGCGCACCGAACTCGACCTGCGCAACGATTCAGCCTGGGGCAAGCAGCTGACCTCGATCCGGGCCGACATCTCCAATGCGTTGCAATCGGAGATCGACAGCGTTCCCGGCCGCGTCCGCCGCATCCTGCGCCAGCGCGCGGAGAAGGACATTCCGCCGGGTGCACGGATCGACAGTACCGAGGTCGAGGAAACCGTGGCGCTGATCGATTTCGTCGCAACCTGCCGCAACTATGCCAGCGAGCTCGCGATCAACGAGGTGACGCTGCGCACCTATTCCGACCTGCAGCAATATGTGGAACGGTCGACCGAGCAGCTGGTGCAATCGCTGCGCGCCGCCGATCACAAGGTCCGCACCTACCGGCAGCAGCAGGTGCAGGCGGCGATCCGCTTCTGCCAGGTGCTGTTCGGCGACGATTACGCCTCGCTCATGAGCCGCGCCGCGGAGAATGCGGCGACGGGCGAACGCAAATCGACCCGCGCAAGCTGATTCAAGCGCATCTTTTCGTGATCACAATTTGTGGTTGACGCTGCCGGTGGCGAGCCCTACGGTCGCCGCGCAAGCTTCTGGAATTTCTATCTGTGGGCGCATGAAACCCATTATCAGCTCCATCGAAATCGAAAACCGCGTCATTGTTGCCAAATATCAACGGCTGATGGTCGGCGCGAAGGTGGTGCTGGTCGAGAAGGCAAGCGGTCGGCAGCTGACCGAGACCGTCACCAGGGTTGCATCGCCCGTTCCCGTCGGGGCGTTGCGGATCAGATTGCCTGAAGCAATCGTGCCGGGAACATACTTCCTGAAGGCCTTCAACGGGCACGGCGAGGACGCCGCTCAAAGCGCGGACTTCGAGATCGGCTAAGCCGTTGGATTGTCACCATTTCGGGACTGTGTGCGCTCGCGCCAAATTGACAATTGTCAATTGCCGCATCGTCCGGCCGTGGTGTAAAGCCAGCTACAGGCGCGGCTCGCGCGCTGCCGGAAGCTTGCCTGATGACGCTATGGTTCGTGTTCGCGCTGATGACGGTCGCGGCGATATTCGCCGTGCTCTGGCCGCTCGGCCGTGGCGCGCGTCCTGACAATCAAGGCAGCGAGGTCGCGGTCTACAAGGATCAGCTGGCCGAGATCGAGCGTGATCTCGCCGCAGGCCTGATTGCGCGGCCTGAAGCCGAGGCGGCGCGCGTCGAGATCAGCCGCAGGCTGCTTGCCGCCGCCGGCACCGAGTCTGCGCTCGTGCCGACGTCCAGCCTGAAATGGCGCCGCGCGGCCGCCGTGCTGGCGCTGGTCGGCCTGCCTTTGGTGGCGGCCGCGATCTACATTCCGCTCGGCTCGCCCGCGCTTCGCGACTTCCCGCTGGCGCAACGGGAGCGTGGCGCCGGGTCCGGCATGGCGCAGTCGCTCGAGAACCTCGTCGTGCAGGTCCAGCAACACCTGGAAAAGAATCCGACCGATGGCCGCGGCTGGAACGTGCTCGCGCCGGTGCTGGAACGGCTTGGCCGCTTCGACGAGGCCGTGCGCGCCTATCGCAGCTCGATCGCCTATAACGGCGAGAGCGCGGAGCGCCGCTCCGATCTCGGCGAGGCGATCACGGCCGCTGCCAGCGGCGTGGTGACGGCGGAAGCCAAGACCGAGTTCGAGCGCGCGCATGCGCTCAACGCCGACGATCCCAAGGCGAACTACTTCCTCGGGCTCGCCGCCGAACAGGACGGCCGCAAGGATGACGCCGCCAATATCTGGCGCGCGCTGCTGGCGAAAGCACCCGCGGATGCGCCGTGGCGGCCATTGGTGCAGACCTCGCTCGCGCGGGTCGGTGGTGGCGGCGTGACGATGCCGGCGCTGTCCGACGAGACCATCGCTGCGTCCAAGGAGATGAACGACGGCGATCGCAACGCGATGATCCGCGGCATGGTCGAACGTCTCGCCACGCGCCTCAAGCAGAACGGCGACGATGTCGAGGGGTGGCTGCGTCTGGTGCGCGCCTATCTGGTGATGGGTGATCGCGACAAGGCGCTAGGAGCCTCGACCGATGCCCGTCAGGCGGTCGCCAGGGATTCCGAGCGGTTGCGCCAGCTCAACGAAGGCCTCAAGACTCTCGGGCTCGACGGATGACAGTCGCAGCACGAGACGAGCGGAGAACGGATACGCCATGACGCGCAAGCAGCGACGTATGACCATCATCGGCGGCTCGCTCGCCGTGCTCGCGCTCGCGGCCGCGCTGGTGCTCAATGCCCTGCGCGACTCCATCGTGTTCTTCTCGACCCCGACCATGGTGGCCGAGAAGCACGTCCAGCCCGGCAAGCGCTTCCGGCTCGGCGGTCTGGTGCAGCCGGGCTCGCTCCAGCGCGGCGACAATCTCGCGGTGACGTTTGAGGTGGCCGACGGCGGCGCCAAGCTGCCCGTCGCCTACAAGGGCATTTTGCCCGATCTGTTCCGCGAAGGGCAGGGCGTCGTTGCCGAAGGCGCGCTCGATGCCAACGGCGTGTTCAAGGCCGACACGGTGCTCGCCAAGCACGACGAGACCTACATGCCCAAGGACGTCGCCGATGCCCTGAAGAAGCAGGGGCACTGGAAGGACGATTACGGCGCCCAAGCGTCCGGTACCACAAGGCCTTCGGCGACCACGGCGCAGGGCAATTCGCAGGGAGCGGTGCGGTGATCGCGGAAGCCGGACATTACGCGCTGGTGCTGGCGCTCGCGCTGGCGCTGATCCAGTCCTTCGTGCCGATGATCGGCGCACGCTTGCGCGATCCGGCGCTGATGAACGTGGCGCGCTCCACCGCGCTGGCGCAGCTCCTGTTTGTCGGCGCGTCGTTCATCGCGCTCGTGACGTTGCACGTGAACTCGGACTTCTCCGTCGCCAACGTCTACGAGAATTCCCACTCCATGAAGCCGTTGATCTACAAGATCACTGGCGTGTGGGGAAACCATGAAGGCTCGATGCTGTTGTGGGTATCGATCCTGGCGCTGTTCGGCGGGCTCGTCGCCGCCTTCGGCAACAATCTGCCGCTGTCGCTGCGCGCGCATGTGCTCGCCGTTCAGGCCTGGATCGCGAGCGCCTTCTATCTCTTCATCCTGATCACCTCGAACCCGTTCCTGCGCATCGTCAATCCGCCGATCGAGGGGCGCGATCTCAATCCGGTGCTTCAGGATATCGGTCTCGCCGTGCATCCGCCGATGCTCTATCTCGGCTATGTCGGCTTCTCGATCTCGTTCTCGTTCGCGATCGCGGCGCTGATCGAGGGGCGGATCGATGCGGCCTGGGCGCGCTGGGTGCGGCCGTGGACGCTGGTCGCCTGGATCTTCCTGACGCTCGGGATCGCGATGGGCTCCTACTGGGCCTATTACGAGCTCGGCTGGGGCGGCTGGTGGTTCTGGGACCCGGTCGAGAACGCCTCGCTGATGCCCTGGCTCGCCGGCACGGCGTTGCTGCACTCGGCGCTGGTGATGGAGAAGCGCAACGCGCTGAAGGTCTGGACCATCCTGTTGTCGATCCTGACCTTCTCGCTGTCGCTGCTCGGCACCTTCCTGGTGCGCTCGGGCGTCATCACCTCCGTGCACGCGTTCGCCAATGATCCGACCCGCGGCGTCTTTATCCTGCTGATCCTCTGCCTGTTCATCGGCGGCAGCCTGTCGTTGTTCGCAGGACGCGCGACCTCGTTGAAGCAGGGAGGCCTGTTCGCGCCGATCTCGCGCGAGGGCGCGCTGGTGCTGAACAATCTGCTGCTGACGGTGGCCTGCGCGGTCGTGCTGTTCGGAACGCTTTATCCGTTGGCGATGGAAGTGCTCGCCGACTTCAAGATGTCGGTCGGCGCACCGTTCTACAATCTCACCTTCGTGCCGCTGTTCGTGCTGCTGCTGCTCGCCGTGCCGTTCGGCCCCATGCTGGCGTGGAAACGCGGCGATCTGCTCGGCGTCACCCAGCGGCTGCTCGCGGCTGGCGTGGCGGGCCTCGTGGTGATCGCCATCGTCTGGGCCTGGACGCGTGGCGGCAGCGCGCTGGCGCCGTTGGCCATCGGGCTTGGGGTCTTCGTCATCGCCGGCGCTGTGACCGATATGGCTGAGCGAACCGGCCTGTTTCGTCTGCCGTTCGCGACGACGTTCCATCGCGCCCGCGGCCTGCCGCGCTCGGCCTGGGGCACCGCGTTCGCGCATGCCGGCCTCGGCGTCGCGCTGATCGGGATCGTCTGCGAGACCACCTGGAACAGCGAATATATCGCGACCATGAAGCCGAACGACGTCGCGCAGGTCGCCGGATATCAGCTGAAGCTCGACGGCCTGACCGAGCGGCAGGGGCCGAACTACCGCGAGATGATCGCCCAGTTCAACGTCAGTCGCGATGGCGACGCGCTCAGTGTCATGACGCCGTCGAAGCGCAGTTTCACCACGCGCGGCTCCTCCACCACGGAAGCTGCGCTTTTGACGCGCGGCGCGAGCCAGCTCTACATCTCGCTCGGCGATGTCACGGCCGAGGGCGCGATCGCCGTGCGCATCTATCACAAGCCGTTGGTGCTCATGATCTGGTGGGGACCGGTGCTGATGGCGTTCGGCGGCGTGCTGTCGCTGTCCGATCGGCGGTTGCGGGTCGGCGCGCCGAAGCCGGCGCGGGCCAAGCAGCGCCTGCAACCGGCGGAGTGACGCGATGCGCCGGATGATCGCCGCGTGCGTCGCGCTTGTGCTGCTGGCCGCTCCAGCGGCCTACGCCGTGCAGCCTGACGAGATCATGTCCGACCCGGTCAAGGAGGCCCGCGCGCGCGACCTGTCGCGCGAGCTCCGCTGCATGGTCTGCCAGAACCAGTCGATCGACGATTCCGATGCGCCGCTTGCGCGCGACCTGCGTCTTCTCGTGCGCGAGCGCATCGCGGCCGGCGACAGCAATGGCGAGGTGCTCGACTTCCTGGTCGCCCGTTACGGCGAGTTCGTGCTGCTCAAGCCGCGCTTCGAACGGCAGACCATGCTGTTGTGGCTGCTCGCGCCGTTGCTGCTGGCAGGCGGCGGCTTTGCGTTGTGGCGGCAGAACCGCCGCCGTGCGCAAGCAGGTGCAGATGTCCCGACGCCGCCGCTGACGCCGGACGAGGAGGCGCGGCTCGCAGCGTTGATGTCCGAGGACGCGGCATCGCGCTAGCCGGATTCACGTCGGCGCGAGTGCCTGGTGCCGTCACCGGAACTTGATTAAGTTCCTGTCAAACCACGATTTTTTACCTGCGCTAAACTGCCGCAGGACGGCGCGGTCTTTATTACAAAAGTTTAACCCCGCAGCCAGCGCGCGGTAAGGCGCAAGTCCCCATCTTCAGGCCGTAAGGTGCCGCTACCAGGCACCAAATGGATTTCAAGGCCCTGGAGAGCTGCATGAACGACCGTATCGACCTCACGAACCTTCCGTCCTACCGGCAGCCTCGCCGTTCGGTGTTTTCCGCCCGCAGGATCGCGCTGATGGCCTCGGTCGTCGCCGGACTCGGCATCGCCGTCCACGGCTTCAGCCCGTCGACCTCGCCCGCCGATTTGTTCTCCACGCCGGCGAACGCGCAGGTCAACAACGAGGTCAAGAAGGTCGAGCGTCCGATCGGTTTCGCCGACATCGTAGAGCGCGTTAAGCCCTCGGTGATCTCGGTCAAGGTCAACATCAAGGAGAAGACCGCGAGCAACGATGATGGCGACGATGCGCAGTCGCCGTTCCAGCCGGGCTCGCCGATGGAGCGCTTCTTCCGCCGTTTCGGCGGTCCGGACGGCATTCCCGGTCTGAAGGGTGGCGGTCGTGGCCGCGTCGTGCAGGGCCAGGGCTCCGGCTTCTTCATCTCGGCTGACGGCTTTGCGGTGACCAACAACCACGTGGTCGACGGCGCCGACAAGGTCGAGGTCACCACCGACGACGGCAAGACCTACAGCGCCAAGGTGATCGGCACCGACCAGCGCACCGACCTTGCTCTGATCAAGGTCGAGGGCGGCTCGAACTTCCCGTTCGCCAAGCTCGCCGACAGCAAGCCGCGGATCGGCGACTGGGTGCTCGCGGTCGGCAACCCCTTCGGCCTCGGCGGCACCGTGACCGCGGGTATCGTCTCGGCCAGCGGCCGCGATATCGGCAACGGCCCCTATGACGATTTCATCCAGATCGACGCGCCCGTGAACAAGGGCAATTCGGGCGGCCCGGCCTTCGACACCAACGGCGAGGTGATGGGCGTCAACACGGCGATCTACTCGCCCTCCGGCGGCAGCGTCGGTATCGCGTTCTCGATCCCCGCCAACACCGTCAAGAGCGTGGTCGCCCAGCTCAAGGACAAGGGCTCGGTCAGCCGCGGCTGGATCGGCGTGCAGATCCAGCCTGTCACCTCTGACATCGCCGACAGCCTCGGCATGAAGAAGGCCGAAGGCGCGCTGGTGGCGGAGCCGCAGAAGGATGGTCCCGCGGCCAAGGCCGGCATTGAGTCCGGCGATGTGATCACGTCGGTCAATGGCGAATCCGTCAAGGACGCCCGTGAGCTCGCCCGCACCATCGGCGGCATGGCGCCGGGTGCGTCGGTGAAGCTCAACGTGCTGCACAAGGGCCAGGACAAGGTCGTGAACCTCACCCTCGGCCAGCTGCCGAACACGGTCGAGGCCAAGGCCGACATCGACAACGACAGCGGTAAGGGCGCCAGCAAGGGCACCGACGTGCCGAAGCTCGGCATGACGGTTGCTCCCGCCAATTCCGTGGCCGGCGCCGGCAAGGACGGCGTCGTGGTCACCGAAGTCGATCCGAAGAGCGCAGCCGCCGAGCGCGGCTTCAAGGAAGGCGACGTGATTCTCGAAGTCGGCGGCAAGAGCGTGAGCACCGCCGGCGATGTCCGCGACGCCATCAACACCGCGCGGACCGACAACAAGAACAGCGTCCTGATGCGCGTGAAGAGCGGCGGCCAGTCGCGCTTCGTCGCGGTGCCCATCGCCAAAGGCTGACACGGGCCGAGCCTCAGGAGGCTTACGAGATGAAGGGTGTCGCCGGCATTAGTCGCCCCCGCCGCCGGCACTCTTCCGGGGAGCAGCGCAAGCTTGCTCCCCACGCCTACCTTCCGGTGGAAATACGCCCCCCTCCGTCGGAAGGCCTAGGGCGGTGAGGTCCCCCCAGCTTCACCGCCCGCCTTTTTGCCTACCCAAGTCCCGTTCGCTTGGCTTGCATGCGATTGCCGCTCGCGCCATGTTCAGAGAAGGTTGACCTCCTTGACCGCCGCCGAACGCACAATGCGCCTCCTGATCATCGAAGACGACCGCGAATCCGCCGACTATCTCGTGAAGGCGTTTCGCGAGGTCGGACACATTGCCGACCACGCCGGTGACGGCGAGGAGGGCCTCGCCATGGCCGAGAACGGCGACTACGACGTGCTCGTGGTCGACCGCATGCTGCCCAAGCGCGACGGGCTGTCGCTGATCGGCTCGCTGCGTGACAAGGGCGAAACGACGCCGGTGCTGATTCTCTCCGCGCTCGGGCAGGTCGACGATCGCATCAAGGGCCTGCGCGCCGGCGGCGACGACTATCTGCCAAAGCCCTATTCCTTCGCCGAGCTGCTCGCCCGCGTCGAGGTGCTGTCGCGCCGCCGCGGCGGACCTGCCGAGGATACGCTCTACCGTGTCGGCGACCTCGAGCTCGACCGGCTCTCTCACCGCGTCGCCCGCGGCAAGGACGAGCTGACGCTGCAGCCGCGTGAATTCCGCCTGCTCGAATATCTGATGAAGCATGCCGGCCAGGTGGTGACGCGCACCATGCTGCTGGAGAACGTCTGGGACTATCATTTCGATCCGCAAACCAACGTGATCGACGTGCACATCTCGCGGCTGCGCTCCAAGATCGACAAGGGCTTCGAGCGGCCGCTGCTGCACACGATCCGCGGCGCCGGGTATATGATCCGTGACGGCATTCGGTAAACTCGTCCGCACCACGGCATTCCGGCTGACGCTGGTCTACCTGTTCCTGTTTGCGATTTTCGCGGCCTCGCTGCTGGGCTATTTCGCTTGGAATACGCGGCGGCTGATCACCGAAGAGATCACGCAGACGGTGAATGCCGAGACCTCGGAGATCAACGAGATCTACGGACGCCGCGGCCTGTTCGGCCTCGTGCGCACGATCGAGTATCGCGCGCTGCGGCCGGGCGCCAACCTCTACCTCGTGACCACGCCGACCGGGCAGGCGGTTGCCGGCAATGTCGGCTCGCTGGCGCCGGGCGTGATGGCAACGCGCGGCTGGTCGGAAACCGCTTATCGCCGGATCGAGGATGCGGATGACCGCGATCATCGCGCGCTCGTTCGCGTCACCGAACTGGAGAACGGCTTCCGGCTTCTGATCGGCCGCGACCTCGCCGAGCGACGGCGCCTGTTCGGCATCGTGGCGAAGGCGGCGCAATGGTCGGTGCTGATCGTCGTGGTGCTCGGCCTCGGCGGCGGCGTTTTCGTCGCGCGCAGGGTGCTGACGCGCATCGACGCGATGTCCGGGACGGCGCATCGCATCATGATCGGCGATCTCAGCGAGCGCCTGCCCGTTGGCCGCAGCGGCGACGAGCTCGACCGCCTCGCCGAAAACCTCAACGCCATGCTGGAGCGGATCGAGGCGCTGATGGCGGGGCTGAAGGAAGTCTCCGACAACATCGCCCACGACCTCAAGACGCCGCTGACGCGCCTGCGCAATCGCGCCGAGGAGGCGCTGGCGAAATCGGGCTGCGAGGCCGATTATCGCGCGGCGCTGGAGCGGACCATCGAGGAATCCGACGGGCTGATCCGCACCTTCAACGCGCTGCTGATGATCGCGCGCGCGGAGTCCGGCCAGGCGCGCGGCAACATGGATGATTTCGATGCGGCCGATGTCGCCAACGGCATTCACGAGCTCTACGAGCCGCTGGCCGAAGACGACGGCATGACCTTGAAGGTGAAGACGCAGGCCGCGCCGATTCACGGCAATCGCGAATTGATCAGCCAGGCGGTCGCCAATCTCGTCGAGAACGCGATCAAATACGGCAAGCCGGCCGCGCAGTCGGCGGGAACCGTGGTCAGCATGGACGCCCGTCAGATCACGATCGAGGCCAAGCGCGAGGGCGATCAGGTGCTGCTCAGCGTCACCGACCGCGGCCCCGGAATCCCCGAGGCCGATCGCAAGCACGTCGTCGAGCGATTCGTCCGGCTGGAGGCGAGCCGCACCATGCCGGGCTCCGGCCTCGGCCTCAGCCTCGCGTCCGCCGTCGCCACCTTGCATGGCGGCGAATTGCGGCTCGGCGACGCCCATCCGGGCCTCGTCGCCACGCTGCTGCTGCCGGCGCGCGCGGGGGCCGGCGACAGGGTTGCTCCTCCAATACCGGATGTGCCACAGAAGGTGGCATGAACCACTCCGCGCCGGGAAACGCGGACAAGCATGGTGAGAGCCTGGCCGCACGCTTCGCGGAGGCTCCCCATATTGCCGCTTCCACAACCGACGAACGACGTTTTGAAAGCTGGCTGGCCGAGCTTGAGCCGGCACAGTCGGCGCGTCTGGAAGCCTTGCTGGTCCATCCCTTCGCCCGGACTATTCTCGCCGGGATCGCGGAATTCTCGCCTTATTTGTTCGATCTGCTGCGCGTCGATCCGCTGCGCCTGATCCGGCTGCTCGAATGCGAGCCGGATACGCATCTTGCTGCGCTGATCGCGGAGGCGAGGGGCGCGGTGCTCGCTGCCCCGGACGAGGCCGAGGTGATGCGGCTGCTTCGTCGCATGAAGGCGGAGGCCGCGCTCCTGATCGCGCTGTGTGACATCGGCGGAGTCTGGCCGGTGATGCGGGTGACGGCCGCGCTGACCGAGCTTGCGGTGTCCTCGGTGCAGGTGGCGCTGCAGTACCTGCTGCGACAGGAAGCCGCACGCGGCAAGCTCGTGCCGCCCGATCCCGAGGCGCCGGAAGTCGGCTGCGGCCTGATCGTGCTCGCCATGGGCAAGATGGGCGCGGGCGAGCTGAATTATTCCAGCGACATCGATCTCATCGTGTTCTTCGATCCCGATGCCACGACGCTGGCGCCCGACATCGAGCCGCAGCCGTTCTTCGTCCGGGTGACGCAAGGCATGGCGCGCATCCTGCAGCAGCGCACCTATGACGGCTATGTGTTCCGCGTCGATCTGCGGCTGCGGCCCGATCCGTCGTCGACGCAGGTGGCGATCTCGCGTGATGCCGCGCTGAACTATTACGAGCGGGAAGGGCGCACCTGGGAGCGCGCCGCGATGATCAAGGCGCGCGCCTGTGCCGGCGATCCCAGGGCAGGCGAGGCGCTGCTGGCCGAGATCGCGCCCTTCGTCTGGCGCAAGCATCTCGACTTCGCAGCACTTGCCGACGTGCACGACATGAAGCGGCAGATGCAGACCTACCGCGGCCAGAGCGAGGTCGCGGTCGAAGGCCACAACGTCAAGGTCGGCCGCGGCGGCATCCGCGAGATCGAATTCTTCGCCCAGACCCAGCAGCTGATCGCCGGCGGCCGCCATCCGGAATTGCGGGTGCGGCCGACGCTCGCCGCGCTCGACATCCTCGCGTCCAGCAACTGGATCAATTCTGCCGCGCGAGACGAGCTGACCACGGCCTACGAATTCCTGCGCCGGGTCGAGCATCGTCTCCAGATGATCGCCGACGAGCAGACCCACACCCTGCCGGAGGACAAGGAGGCGGTCGAACGCTTCGCCTGGTTCTTCGGTTATGACAGCCGCGCGACTTTTGCGCGCGACCTGCTTCGTCAGCTCGAGATCGTGCAGGGCCACTACGAAAAGCTGTTCGAGGGCGATGATCCGACCGGTTCGGCAAGCCTGCCCGCAATCGACTATCGCGCCGGTCCGGACGATCCGCGCTTGTTGCAGCACCTGACGACGCTCGGCTTCAAGAAGCCAGCCGCCCTTGCGCAGACCATCCGCGACTGGCTCACCGGCGACTATCGCGTGTTCCGCAACGGGCAGACGCGAAATGCCTTCGTCGAGTTCGTGCCGGCCCTGATCGACGGCCTCGCGCGTGCCGAAGAGCCCGACCGCGCGGTGGTGGCGTTTGATGATTTCCTTCGCGCGCTCCAGCGCGGCGGCCGGCTCATTACGCTGCTCGGCCAGAACCGCGATCTCGTCGCGCTGGTGGCGCTCGTGCTTGGCGCGGCGCCTAGGCTCGGCGAGATGCTGGCGCGGCAGCCGCAGCTGATGGACGGCCTGATCGATCCGCGCTTCTTCGGCGCGATGCCGGACAAGCAGGAATTGTCGGCGCGGCTTGCGGCCACGGTGCAGGATGCGGGCTCCTACGAGGAGTTTCTGGACCGCCTGCGTCTGTTCGGGCAGGAGAGCCTGTTCCTGATCGGCACGCGCATCCTCTCCGGCACCGTCTCGGCGCAGCAGGCGAGCACGGCCTTCGCCGACGTCGCCGAGGGCATCGTCGACACCGTGCATCGCCTCGTTGCCGACCGCTTCGCCGACCAGCACGGGCGCATCAAGGGGCAGGAGACCGCCATCATCGCGATGGGCCGGCTCGGCAGCCGTGAGATGACGGCATCCTCGGATCTCGATCTGATCCTGCTCTATGATTTCGACAGCGACAATCCGGACTCCGACGGCGAGAGGTCACTGCAGGGCGCACATTACTTTGCCCGCTTCACCCAGCGCCTGATCAGCGCCTTCACGACCCGCACCAATTACGGCGTGCTCTACGAGATCGACATGCGGCTGCGCCCGTCGGGACGCGCCGGTCCGGTCGCGTCGAGCCTCGTCTCCTTCGCCGACTATCAGGCCAACGAGGCCTGGACCTGGGAGCACATGGCGTTGACGCGTGCGCGCGTGGTGTCCGCGTCGCCGGAATTCACCGCGCGGATCGAAAGCATCATCCGCGAGGTCCTGACCCGCCGCCGCGACCCCTCGATCATTGCCAACGACGTCGCCGATATGCGCCGCGCGATCGCGCAGGAGAAGGGCGAGACCGATCATTGGGACCTGAAATACGCCTCCGGCGGCATGGTCGATATCGACTTCATCGCGCAATATCTCCAGCTCGTGCATGCCCATGACAAGCCCGACATTCTCGATGTCGGCACGGTGCAGGTGCTGGAGAATGCCGCGAGACTCGGTGTGCTGCCGCACTCGGAGGCGGAGATCCTGCGCGCCGCGGCGCGGCTCTATCACGATCTGACGCAGATCCTGCGGCTTTGCGTCAGCGACCGCTTCAAGCCGGAAACCGCGGGCTCCGACCTTCAGCGCGTGATGGCGCGCGCCGGCGATGCGCCGGATTTCTCCTCGCTCGAGGCACGCGTGAAGGAGACGCAAAGCGAGGTGCGGCGCGTGTTCAGTGCGCTTCTGGAAGGGAAATCGTCTGCTTGAGCGACGTCAGCGCTTCGAGCACGTTCGGCTCGAGGCCTGCGCCGCCGGCATCGAGATGCGCGAAGATCGCGCGCTTCATCCGCGGATCCCAGAACTTCCTGATGTGGTCGGCGATCCCCGGCACGGCCTTGTCGTGGCCCTGGCTGCGGAAGAACGTGCCGATCTGGTTGGCCATGTAGACGAGGCGGTCAGGCGACGACATGAATGATCTCCGGAGCACGATGAGCCGTGATGCGGCCCTGGTGCGTGAACACTTCAAACCCGTCGCTGCGGGCAATTGCGATCAGCGTGATGCCGGCGGCTTCCGCGGTGCGGACCGCGAGCGCGGTGGGGGCGGAGACCGCGACCATCACCGGCGCGCCGATCGCCGCGGTCTTCTGCACCATCTCCACGGAGACACGGCTCGTCAGCAGCACCATGCCGCCGCTCGCGTCCGTCCGGCTGCGCGCCAGCGAGCCTGCGAGCTTGTCGAGCGCGTTGTGGCGGCCGACGTCCTCGCGCAGGGCCACGATGCCGTTCGCGGGCGACCAGAACGCCGCTGCGTGGACCGCGCGGGTCTGGATGTTGATCGCTTGCAGGGGCGCAATGGTCTGCATCGCCGCCATGATCTGCTCGGGCGAAAAGGTCTGCCCCGGCGGCACGATCGCTGCGGGCCGTATGGCTTCGGCGATCGAGTCGATGCCGCAGATGCCGCAGCCGGTGGGGCCGGCAATGTGGCGGCGACGTTCGCTGATGCGCGCGGCGTCTTCAGACTCCAGCCACATGCGCAGCTCGATGCCGTCGTCGAGGCGGACCACATCGAGCGACTTGATGTCGTCGACCGATTTGATGATGCCTTCGTCCAAGCTGAAGCCGACGGCAAAATCCTCGAGGTTCTGCGGCGTCCCCATCATGACGGCATAGGTGCCGCCATTATAGGTCAGCGCCAGCGGCGTCTCCTCGGGGATCAGCCGCGTCCCTTCCGACGCGACACCGTCGCGCCAGATTTCGCGGTCGATGGCCTGGACAGGCACGTGCATCCGGTTACTCCGCGGCCTCGGCCGGCGCGATGCGACGGGAGTGCCGCGCCTGCTCGTCGTAGCTCTTCTGCCAATCGGACGGGCCGTTCGATGGCGAGATCTGCACGGCGGTGACCTTGTACTCGGGACAGTTCGTCGCCCAGTCCGAATAGTCGGTCGTGATCACGTTGGCCTGCGTGTCCGGATGATGGAACGTCGTGTAGACGACGCCCGGCGACACGCGGTCGGTGATTTCCGCGCGCAGCGTGGTCTCGCCGGCGCGGCTCTGCAGCCGCACCCAGTCGCCATCGCGCACGCCGCGCGTTTCGGCGTCATGCGGATGGATCTCGAGCCGGTCTTCGGCATGCCAGACGACGTTCTCGGTGCGCCGTGTCTGCGCGCCGACATTGTACTGGCTGAGGATGCGGCCCGTGGTGAGGAGAAGCGGGAAGCGGGGACCCGTGCGCTCGTCGGTTGCGACATATTCGGTGACGACGAACTTGCCCTTGCCGCGGACGAAGCCGCCGATATGCATCACCGGCGTGCCTTCCGGCGCCTTCTCGTTGCAGGGCCACTGCACCGAGCCGAGCTCGTCGAGCTTGGCGTAGGAGACGCCGGCGAAGGTCGGCGTCAGTGCGGCGATCTCGTCCATGATCTCCGAGGGATGGCTGTAGTTCATCTCCAGGCCCATCGCCTTGGCGAGCGCGATGGTGACCTCCCAGTCGGCCATGCCGTTCTTCGGCGACATCACCTTGCGCACGCGCTGGATGCGGCGTTCGGCATTGGTGAAAGTGCCGTCCTTCTCGAGGAAGCTCGAGCCGGGCAGGAACACGTGAGCGTAGTTCGCGGTCTCGTTGAGGAAGAGGTCGTGGACGATGACGCATTCCATCGCCGACAACGCCGCCACCACGTGCTTGGTGTTGGGATCGGATTGAAGGATGTCCTCGCCCTGCACGTAGAGTCCCATGAACGTGCCTTCGATCGCGGCATCGAACATGTTGGGAATGCGCAGGCCCGGCTCCGGATTGAGCTTGACGTTCCAGAGCGCCTCGAACTGGTCGCGCACGGCGTCGCCCGAGATGTGACGGTAGCCGGGCAGCTCGTGCGGGAACGAGCCCATGTCGCAGGAGCCTTGAACGTTATTTTGGCCGCGCAGCGGGTTCACGCCGACGCCGGGACGGCCGATATTGCCGGTCGCCATCGCGAGGTTGGCGATCGCGATCACCGTGGTCGAACCCTGGCTGTGCTCGGTGACGCCGAGCCCGTAATAGATCGCGCCATTGCCGCCGGTGGCGTAGACGCGGGCCGCTTCACGCAGCGTCTTCGGATCGACGCCGGTGAGGATAGCGGTCGCTTCCGGGCTATGCTTGGGCTGGGCCACGAAGGCGGCCCATTCCTCGAACTCGCTCCAGTCGCAGCGCTCGCGCACGAAGGCTTCGTTCACGAGACCTTCGGTGACGATGACATGCGCCAGCGCCGTCACGACGGCGACGTTGGTGCCGGGCATCAGCGGCAGATGCAGCGCCTTCACGTGCGGCGATTCCACCATCTCGGTGCGGCGCGGATCAATCACGATCAGCTTGGCGCCCTGGCGCAGCCGCTTCTTCAGGCGGGAGGCGAAGACGGGGTGAGCCGAGGCCGGGTTGGCGCCGATGATCATCGCGACGTCGGTATCCTCGACCGAGTCGAAATCCTGCGTGCCGGCGGAGGTGCCGAACGTGACCGAAAGGCCGTAGCCGGTCGGGGAGTGGCAGACGCGCGCGCAGGTGTCGACATTGTTGTTGCCGAAGCCGGCGCGGATCAGCTTCTGCACCAGATAGGTTTCTTCGTTGGTGCAGCGGGACGAGGTGATGCCGCCGATGGCGTCACGGCCGTATTTCTTTTGGATGCCGCGCATCTTGGCGGCGGCGAACGAGAAGGCTTCATCCCAGGGCACTTCGCGCCAGGGATCCTCGATCCGCTCGCGGATCATCGGGTTGAGGATGCGTTCCTTGTGATTGGTATAGCCCCAGGCGAAACGGCCCTTGACGCAGGAATGGCCGCGATTGGCCTTGCCGTCCTTGTAGGGCACCATGCGGACGACTTCCTCGCCGCGCATCTCGGCCTTGAAGGTGCAGCCGACGCCGCAATAGGCGCAGGTGGTGACGACGGAGTGCTCGGGCTGGCCGATCTCGATCACCGACTTTTCCGTGAGCGTCGCGGTCGGGCAGGCCTGCACGCAGGCGCCGCAGGAGACGCATTCGGAGCCGAGAAAACTCTCGCTCATGCCCGGCGAGACGCGGCTGTCGAAGCCGCGGCCGGAAATCGTCAGCGCGAAGGTGCCTTGCACTTCCTCGCAGGCGCGGACGCAGCGCGAGCAGACGATGCACTTGGAGGGATCGTAGGTGAAGTAGGGGTTGGATTCGTCCTTCGGCATCCAGGCGGCGTTGATCTCGCCGTGGGACTTCGCGAAGACGTGGTTCTCGCCCTCATAGCCGTAGCGTACGTCGCGCAAGCCCACCGCACCTGCCATATCCTGCAATTCGCAGTCGCCATTGGCGCCGCAGGTGAGGCAGTCGAGCGGATGGTCGGAGATATAGAGCTCCATCACGCCCTTGCGCAGCTTCTTCAGCCGCTCGCTCTGGGTGTGCACGACCAGGCCGTTCATGACCGGCGTGGTGCAGGAGGCCGGCGTGCCGGCGCGGCCCTCGATCTCGACGACGCAGAGACGGCAGGAGCCGAATGCATCGACCATGTCGGTCGCGCAGAGTTTGGGAATCTGGTGGCCGGCGTCCATCGCGGCGCGCATGATCGAGGTGCCCTCGGGCACCGTGACCTCTTTGCCGTCGATGGTCAGCGTCACCATCGTTTCCGACTTGGAGCGCGGCGTGCCGTAGTCGATTTCTTCGATCAGAGACATTGTCGTTCTCCTATTCCGCGGCCTGAAGCGTGGTCGGGGCCGGGACAAAATCTTCACGGAAATGCTTCAAAGCGCTGAGCACGGGGTAGGGCGTGAAGCCGCCGAGTGCGCAGAGCGAGCCGAATTTCATGGTGTTGCAGAGGTCTTCGACGAGCGCGAGGTTTTCGCTGACCCGCTCGCCGTTGATGATCTTCTCGATGGTCTCGACGCCACGGGTCGAGCCGATGCGGCAGGGCGTGCATTTGCCGCAGGATTCGACGGCGCAGAATTCCATGGCGAAACGCGCCTGCTTGCGCATGTCGACGCTGTCGTCGAACACGACGATGCCGCCATGGCCGATCAGGCCGTCGCGCGCGGCGAAGGCTTCGTAGTCAAATGGGGTGTCGAAGAGGGCGCGGGGGAAATAGGCGCCAAGCGGGCCGCCGACCTGCACGGCGCGGACCGGGCGTCCGGTGAACGTGCCACCGCCGATGTCGTCGACAAGCTCGCCGAGCGTCACGCCGAACGCCGTCTCGAACAGCCCGCCCTGGCGGATGTTGCCGGCGAGCTGGATCGGCATCGTGCCGCGCGAGCGCCCCATGCCGAAATCGGCGTACGCCTTGGCGCCCTCGGCGAGGATGAAGGGGATGGCCGCGAACGACAGCACGTTGTTGATGACGGTCGGCTTGCCGAACAATCCATGATGGGCCGGCAACGGCGGCTTGGCGCGCACCAGGCCACGGCGGCCTTCGAGGCTCTCGAGCAGCGACGTCTCCTCGCCGCAGACGTAAGCGCCGGCGCCGACGCGCACCTCCATGTCGAAGCTATGCGTCGAGCCGCCGATCCTGTCGCCGAGATAGCCGCCGCGCCGCGCGGCCGATATCGCGGCATTCATCGCCGCGACCGCGTGCGGATATTCACTGCGGATGTAGATGTAGCCCTTGGTGGCGCCGACGGTGATGCCTGATGTCGTCATGCCCTCGATGACGAGGAAGGGGTCGCCTTCCATGATCATGCGGTCGGCGAAGGTGCCGCTGTCGCCTTCGTCGGCGTTGCAGACGATGAACTTGCGGTCGGCCTTGGCCTGCTGCACCGTCTTCCACTTGATGCCGGTCGGGAAGCCCGCGCCGCCGCGGCCGCGCAGGCCGGAGGCAGTGACTTCAGCCAGGATCGCGTCCGGGCCGAGCGAGAGCGCGCGCTCAAAACCCTTGTAGCCGCCATGGGCGCGATAATCCTCGAGCGAGCGTGGATCGATCACGCCGCAGCGGGCGAAGGTGAGGCGGGTCTGGCGCTTGAGCCAGGGGATTTCGTCCGCGACGCCGAGCCGCAGCGCGTGCGGCCCATTGCTCGCCATGGACTCGAACACGGAGGCGACATCCTCCGAGCTCACCGGACCGTAGGCGACGCGACCCTTGAGGGTCGCCACCTCGACCATCGGCTCCAGCCAATGCAGGCCGCGCGAGCCGGTCCTGACGATCTCGATCGGCAGGCCGCGCTTTTCCGCGATCTGCTCGAATGCTGCGACAACCTCGTCGGCGCCGACGGCGACAGCGGTCGCATCGCGCGGAACGAAAATCTTCATCTTCATCGTTGTGCCTCCGCGACCAGCGCGTCGATGCGCTTCTCGTCGAGCCGGCCGACGAGGCGGCCGTCGAGCATCGCCGACGGTGCGGTCGAGCACAGCCCGAGGCAGTAGATCGGCTCCAGCGTGACGCGATCATCCGCAGTGGTGTTGCCGAGCGAGACGCCAAGCTTTGCTTCGGCGCGCGCGGCCAGCGCGTCGCCGCCCGCGGCCTGGCAGGCTTCGGCGCGGCACAGCTTCAGCACGTGGCGGCCGGCCGGCTTGTGGCGGAAGTCATGGTAGAAGGTGAAGACGCCATGGACTTCGGCGCGCGACAGATTCAGCGCCTGCGCCACCATGGGGATCGCCGCCTCCGGCACATAGCCGAACGCTTCCTGGAGCGCGTGCAGAATGACGAGCGTCGCGCCTTCCTGCCCGGCATGTTCGGCGATGATCTCGGCGCCGCGCGTTTCTTCCCAAGGCTCGTAAACCGCTGTCATTCTCGTTCTCGATCTGAGCGTCCCTTCTGCGCAAACTATTTGGAATCGTTCGAAGATCAATAAAGCTGTCTCATGCTGCGATTGCGAATTCAGATCGATTTGGAAACGCAATCGGTCGATACGAAGTGCTAATGAAACTTGTATTGACTGCGGGTTTTTGCGTGTTGGTGCAGGCCCGGCGTGATAGCTTGTATGCCACCACAGAATCCGAGGGGACGGCCGGTTGATCGACAAGCTTGAACTGCTGCTGGCGCTGGCCAAAGAGCGGCATTTTGGACGGGCAGCAGAGGCCTGCGGTGTCACCCAGCCGACCATGTCGACCGGGCTGAAGCAGCTCGAGGAGATCCTCGGTGTGATGCTGGTCCAGCGCGGGTCCCGGTTTCAGGGATTTACCCCCGAGGGCGAGCGGACGCTGGACTGGGCGCGGCGGATCGTGGGCGATGCCCGCGCGATGCGCGACGAGATCAACGGACTGAAGCATCAGCTCTCCGGCGAGATCCGCATTGCGGCGATCCCGACGGCACTCGGCATGGTCGCGTCGCTGACGACGCCGTACCGTGCGCGGCATCCCGAGGTGCGTTTCAGCATCCGCTCGACGACCTCGTCGGAGGTGCTGGGGTTGCTCGAAAATCTCGAGGTCGATGCCGGGCTGACCTATATCGAGAACGAGCCGATCGGGAAGGTGCGCACCATTCCGCTCTATAACGAGAGCTATCGCCTGCTCACCGCGCCCGATGGGATGTTCGGGGATCGCGAGACGGTGACGTGGAAGGAGGTCGGGCAGGTGCCGCTGTGCCTGCTGACACCCGACATGCAGAACCGCCGCATCATCGACCGTGCGCTGCGTTCGGTCGCGGCGGAGGCGACGCCGACACTGACTTCGAACTCGCTGTTGGTGCTGTTCACCCACGTCAAGACCGGGCGCTGGGCGAGCGTGATGCCGGCCAAGCTCGCCGAGACGCTTGGTCTGTCGTCCGACAAGGTCCGCTCGATTCCGATCACCGACCCCGAGGTCAATTACAGCATTGGTCTCGTGATCCCGCAGCGCGATCCGATGACGCCGCTGATCGCGGCGCTGGTCAATGTCGCGCGCGAAGTGGCGCCGAGCCTGCAGTCGTAGCGCATAGTGAGATTAAGTGTGTCCGCAGTGTAGCTGCCACCTCTCCCCAGCGGGGAGAGGTCGGATTGCGCTTGGCGATGCGCAGCATCGACCAGCGCAATCCGGGTGAGGGGCCGCAGCGACCGGTGGGAGCGTAACCCCTCACCCGGATCGGATCTTTCGATGCGACTCGACCTCTCCCTACGGGAGAGGTGCCCCCTCGGCTCGCATCGATTCAACCAAAGCTCATCCCAGCTCTAGGCAGCCGCGGAAATTCCGGCTGCCGCCTTGATGGCGTCGCGCGGCAGCGTCACGCGGACGACGGTGCCGACTTCGAGCCTGGAGCGCAGCTTCATCGAGCCGCCGTGGAGCTGCGCCAGCGAGCGGGCGATCGCGAGCCCGAGGCCGGAGCCGTGATAGGTCTTGGTGAGCTGGCTCTCGACCTGCTCGAACGGACGTCCGAGCCGCGCCAGCGAGTGCGGCGCGATGCCGATGCCGGTGTCGGCGATCATCAGCACGATCCTGTCCTCGAGCTGCCGGCTGCGCACCACGATGCGTCCGCCGTCGGGCGTGAACTTCACGGCGTTGGACAGCAGGTTGACGATGATCTGCTTGGTGGCGCGGCGGTCGGCGACGACCGAAATGGACTTCTCGATCTCGGCGTCGAGCTCCAGGTTCTTGTCCTGCGCCCGGCCGGCGACGACGCGCAGGGATTCCGCGAGCGTCTGTGCGAGGTCGAGCTCTTCCATGTCGAGCTTCATGCGGCCGGCCTCGATCTTGGACATGTCGAGGATGTCGTTGATGACCTCGAGCAGATAATGGCCGCTGGTGAGGATGTCGTGGCAGTATTCCTGGTACTTCTCCGAGCCCAGCTCGCCGAACATGCCCGAGCCCATGATCTCGGAGAAGCCGATGATGGCGTTGAGCGGCGTGCGCAGCTCGTGGCTCATATTGGCGAGGAATTTCGACTTGGTCTGGTTGGCTTCCTCGGCGCGGGTCTTCTCGCGCTGATATTTCTCGGCGAGGTCGGCGAGCTCGATGGTCTGGCGTTCCAGCGCCGCCTGCGAGCGCTTGAGGTCGATGACGGTGGCGCGCAGGCGCAGATCGTTGTCGACGAGCTTCTGCTCGTGCTCCTTGATGCGGGTGATGTCGGTGCCGACCGAGACGTAGCCGCCGTCCTTGGTGCGGCGCTCGCTGATGTGCAGCCAGCTGCCGTCGTCGAGCTGCGCCTCGAAGGTGCGGGCGCCGGGGCCTTGGGCAGCGGTCTCGTTGTGGCGGGTGCGGACCTCCGGCATGCGGCCGACTTCCAGCACGGTCTCGTAGGAGGTGCCGGGGATCACGGCGGTGTCGGGCAGCTTGTGCAGGCGCTGGAAGTGCGAATTGCAGAGCACCAGGCGGTCGCTGGCGTCCCACAGCACGAAGGCTTCCGGAATGGTCTCGATGGCGTCGCGCAGGCGAAGGTCGGCTTCCACGGTGCGCTCGGCGAGGCTCTTCTGCTCGGTGATGTCGACCGCGATGCCGATCAGGTGCATGCCGGAATCGCTGGCGCCGCGGGTCCGCTCGCAGCGGACGCGGAGCCAGATCCAGTGGCCGTCGACATGCTGCATGCGGAAGGTCTGGTCGATATGGTCGATCTTCTCGGAGATCAGCTGGTCGGCGATCGCGAACAGGTCGATGTCGTCCGACTTCACCAGCGCGTTGACCTCGCCGAAGGTGAGGAGCTCGTTGCGGCCGTCGAGGCCCAGCATCGAGAACATCGATTGCGACCAGAAGATCCGGCCGCGCGACAGGTCCCAGTCCCACAGGCCGCAGCGGCCGCGGTTGAGCGCGGTGTCGATCCGGCCACGCACGGCATCGTTGATGAGGTCGCCCTCGCGGGCGCGGGTCGACTGCCAGTGGAAGGCGAAGCCGAGGATCAGGACGACGAACCCGGTGGTCGCCGACAGCGTCACCGAAAGGGCCGCGTCCGAGCCCCAGATCGGCTCGTTGCGCTCCTGGATCACGGTGACGAGGCCCGGCAGCGACTTGATCGGCCGGGAGGTCGCCATCGCGGCGTTGCCGTTCGGAAGCGTCATGCTGGAGATGTCATTGTCGCGCGGCGGAGCTGCGAGCAGCTGCGCGGTGGTGATCGCATCGAGCAGGCGGTCGTTGCCCGAAGGATCGCTGTCGATCGGAATGCGGGCGAGGATGCGGCGGTCGATTCCGGCCGAGGTGACGACGACATGGCGGCCCGAGACCCTGGCCCGGGACGGGATCATGTCGGGCAGCAAATTCGGCAGGTTCTCGATGCTCTTCAGCCGCTCCGCGCGCACGGAGGTGACGCGATCGATGCGCTCGGCGAGCAGTTCAGCGAGGGAAGAGATGTCGTTCTGGATCACGAGGCGCTTCTGGCGCGTCTGGTCGACGACCTGGACGAATGCGCCGAGGCAGATCGTGATGAGGAAGGCGATGATGAGCGTCGGCACGGCGCGACGCAGCGCCGGCTCCGCGATCAGGAGCCGATGATAGGCAGGTTTCGCGATCGATTGCGCCAATCCTTTGATCGAATCGGATTGGACACACGCGTTCGCGGCGTCTGCGCGCGCCATGCCTTCGGCCCCCTGGAAACCAGCTTACGACGAGTATCGAAAGCAGCCCCACGTCGCTTTCGAATCACAGCGATTTGAATCCAGTTTGCGCAGGCTGTCGAGAGTCAACGAAAGGTTAACGCGAAATAATTCTTATCCAACACGGAGTTCGTGCGCTTCCACTCCGCAAACTCACGTGCGCGATGAGTCCGAAACGAGAACGTGTGACTCCATCACGCGCGTGGCGGTTCGGCGTGGCTGATGACGCGCTTCACGCTCGGGAACGCACGACGCAAGCGGCGCTCGATCGCGTCGACTTGCTCGTGCACCTTGATCACGCTCATCGACGGTGTGGCGCGGCAATGGAAGTTGACGATCTCGCCGCCCTCGGTATCGCGCACGCGCACATTATGGATGTCGTGGATCTCGCCGCCGGCGGCATATTCGGTGAGCGCGGCGGCGATGGTCTGCACCCGTTCCGGCGCGGCATCGACGCCGAACGGCAGTTCCGGTTCCAGCGGCTCGATATGGACGTCGACCTCGACGTCGGCTCCGAACTCTTCCTGGATGCTCCGCTCCAGCGTATTGGCGACGTCGTGGGCGGCCTCGAGTTGCATGTCGGCATCGACCTCGAGGTCGATGCTGACGATCAGCTTGGCGCCGAGATCGTGCACCGTGACGTGGTGGATGGCGAGGCCCGAATTATGCGCGATCACCATGATGCGGTCGCGCACGGTCTCGTTGTCGCGGGCGACCGGCACGGCGGTGAAGGTGAGGTCGGCATCGCCGAAGGCTTTGTCGACGGCGCCTTGCGCGTTGCGCTTGATCTCCTCGACGCGGTCGATCGGGTAGGTTCTGGGCACGTTGACGATGCTGTCGATGAAGGTGGTCGCCCCGACCATGCGCACGCGCAGGCGTTCGACGTCGATCACGCCGGGCACGCTGCGGATCGCGGCGGTGGCCTTCGCCTGGGCGCCTTCCGGCGCGCGGTCGAGCAGCGTCTGCACCGTGGAGCTCGCCATCCGCAGGCCGAGAGCCGCGATCATCACGGCCACCGCTGCGGCGGCCGCCGCGTCACCCCACCAGAAGCCGAAGGCTGCGAGGATCAGGCCGACGATCACGGCGCACGAGCCCATGACGTCGGAGGCAAAATGCAGCGCATCGGCGGCGAGCGCCTCGCTCCGGGTCTCCCGGGCCGCGCGGTGCAGCGCGCGGGCGCGCCAGAGATTGACGACGATATCGATCACCAGCACCACGAACGGTACGGCCGAAATCGTCGGTGGCGGGGTTCCCTCGCGGAGGTGGCTGTAGGATTGCACCAGAATGCCGCCGGCGAGCACGTAGAGCAGGGCGGTCACGCCGAGCGCGGAGATGCTCTCGAGCTTGCCGTGGCCGTAATGGTGCTCGTCGTCGGCCGGCTTGTCGGAGACCCGCACCACCGCCCAGGTGATGATGGTCGCGACCAGGTCGATCGAGGAGTGCAGCGCTTCGGAGACCAGCGCCAGCGAGCCGATCGCGATGCCGACCACGAATTTGGCCGCCGCCATGCCGCCGCTGGCCAGGATCGAGATTGCCGCGACCGATGTCTTGTCGTGTTGTCCGCTCATGGCCGGGATTTAGCAGGGCGTTCGCGAACATCAAGCGACGATCCACAGCTGTAGTCGCAAGTGAGTTGCAGGAGCGAAGCTATTGCGAATGCTTCCGAATTGAATGCTGGGCTTATGCCGCAAGCTCAGCTCTCGTAGGGTGGGCAAAGGCGCAAAGCGCCGTGCCCACGAGTTCTCCGTGATGGATAAAGATCGTGGGCACGCTTCGCTTTGCCCACCCTACGAGACCGGACTCCGGAGCGACGGCTACGGCACCGTCACCACGATCTTCCCGAGGTGCTTGTTCGCCTCCATGTGCTCGAACGCCTTGTCGATGTCATTGAACCCATAGACCTTGTCGATCGGCAGCTGCAGCTTGCGCGATTCCACCGCGCCCCAGATGTCCTTCCTGACCTCGTCGAAGATCGCGCGGACCTCCTCGATGGAGCGGGTGCGGAAGGTGACACCGATATAGCTGATGCGGCGGGCGGCATGCAGGTCGAAGTTGAAGTCGGCATGGGTGCCGCCGAGCCGGCCGACATTGATGATGCGGCCCAGGATTTTGGTCGCGGCGAGGTTCTGGTTGGCGACCTTGCCCGAGACCTGGTCGACGATGAGGTCGACGCCTTCGCCGTTCGTCGCCTTCAAGACCTCGTCCACCCATTTCGGATCGGAGGAGTCGACCGCGAGGTCGGCGCCATATTCGGTCAGGCGGCCACGGCGATAGGCATCGGTCGAGGAGCCGATCACCATCCTGGCGCCCTTGAGTTTTGCGATCTGCATCGCCATCAGGCCGACACCGGAGCTCGCACCCTGGATCAGCACGGACTGTCCCGGCTGCACGCCGCCGACGGTGACGACGGCGTTGTGCATGGTGGCGAGCGCGACGGGCAGGGTGGCGGCTTCCTCGAAGTTCATGTTCGAGGGCGCGCGGAACAGCCGGCCGTGGTCGGCGAGCGTGTACTCGGCGAACGCCGCGCCGCCGGAGCCCATGATGCGATCGCCGACCTTGACGCCCTTCGCATCCGGTCCGAGCTCGGCGACTTCGCCGGCCCATTCCATCCCGAGCACGGTGCCGACCCCGCCCGCGGCGCCATGGGCGTGGCCCTTGCGCATGCCGGTGTCGGCGCGATTGAGCCCACAGGCGCGCACGCGAACCAGCACTTGCGTGCCTTTTGGTTTAGGTTGAGCGACCTCGGAAATCCGAGCGCCGTCAGGGCCGTAGACATAAGCCTTCATGAATTACTCTCGCTTCTTACAGTGATTATTCCGCTGCTTGCGCGCTTGGTTGAGCGATCATGCCTTCGAGCCGGCTGCGAATGATCGCCTCGGCTTCGCGCACGATGCGCGAGATCAGCTCGCCGCAGCTCGGGATGTCCTGGATCAGGCCCTGCACCTGGCCGGCCGACCAGATGCCTTCATCCGAGTTGCCGGTCGCGTAGACCATCTTGCCGCGGGCGCCGGCGACGAGCTCGCGGATGTCCTCGAACTTGGCGCCTTCCTTCTCCATGGCGACGACCTTGGTCGAGATCTCGTTCCTGGCGACGCGCGAGGTGTTGCGCATGGTGCGGAAGATCAGCTCGGTCTCGCGCTCGTCATTGGCGACGATCTTCTCCTTGATGAGCTGATGGATCGGGCTCTCCTTGGTCGCCATGAAGCGGGTGCCCATGTTGATGCCCTCGGCGCCGAGCGCCAGGGCGGCGACGAGGCCGCGGGCATCGGCAAAGCCGCCGGAGGCGATCATCGGAATCTTGACCTTGTTGGCGGCGGCCGGGATCAGGATCAGGCCGGGGGTGTCGTCCTCGCCGGGGTGGCCGGCGCATTCGAACCCGTCGATCGAGATGGCGTCGACGCCCATCCGTTCGGCCGAGAGCGCGTGGCGGACGCTGGTGCATTTGTGCACGACCTTGACGCCATGCTTTTTGAACTCGTCGACATGCTCCTGCGGCTTGTTGCCGGCGGTCTCGACCACGGTGATGCCGGCTTCGATGATGGCGGCGCGGTATTCGGCGTAAGGCGGCGGCTTGATCGCGGGCAGGATGGTGAGATTGACGCCGAACGGCTTGTCGGTGAGGTCGCGGCAGCGCGCGATCTCCTTGGTCAGGTCCTCCGGCGTCGGCTGGGTCAGCGCGGTGATGAAGCCGAGCGCGCCGGCATTGGCAACGGCCGCGACCAGCTCGGCCCGCCCGACCCATTGCATGCCGCCCTGGACGATCGGGTGCTCGACGCCGACGAGTCTTGTGAACCGTGTCTGCAACATCGTCTGTTTCCCCCACCTGCTTGGCAGGCTCTGTTTTCATTTGATGGGCGGAGGATGCCGTCGGGGTCGGCAAAAGTCTATTGCGCCGCCGTGCGGTGGGTCATGCGGGCAGTGGGGGTGATTCCGCAGGGCGGATAATTGGCGTCTTTCCGTCATCCTGAGGTGCGAGGCATGGGACGCAACGCGTCCCATGGAGAGCCTCGAAGGATGAACGGCCACGCCGTGAGAGCCGGGCGTCGCCCTTCGAGGCTCGCTCAGCGTCGCGATGCGCCGCAGAGCGCGCACCTCAGGGTGACGGTCATAGATGAGTTTCGTAGCCCGGATGGAGCGAAGCGCAATCCGGGGTTCGTGCAACAAGCGACGCCGGTCCCGGATTTCGCTGCGCTCCATCCGGGCTACAGGCCCTCAGCTACTCCGCCGACAGCCGCACCATCTGGCGGCCGCCGTTCATGTCTTTCAGGCTGTTGACGAAGTTTTCCGGGCGCTGCCAGCGATAGGGGACCTTCAGGCCCATGTACTCGGCGATGTCGCCGATGAAGCCGGTGCAGTTGGTGGTCTCGGCATTCCAGACCGGCGAGCTCGCCTGCAGCTTCTTGATGTAGGCGAAGACGCGCTTGGCATCGGCTTCGTTGAGATACACGCGATAGCTCGCGGTCAGATATTCGGGGTCGAGATCCCCGTAGCTCGCGCCGGTCTCCGATGGCACCCAGGTGAGGTGACCGAGCACGTAACTCCAGGTGTCGCCCTTGGGCGTGAGGCCCGCGACCTCGACGGCGCGCTCGCTGGTCTTGCCGTACCAGACGAAGGCATGGCCCCAGCTTGCTGCCGTCCGGGCGCGGAAGTCGACGTAGTAGGGACCTTTCTCCGCACGCGCGACCGGGCGCCGCGTCGATTGCGGCGCCTGTTGCGACGAGTCGGTCGTAGCAAGCGCATTTGCATCGGCAACGCGCTTGTTCGCTTCGTGGGCCGAGGCCGATGGCATCATGCATGCGGTCATGGCCGCAAGCCCGAGACCTGCAAGGATGCAGAATCCCGAGCGATCAGGTCTGTTCGTCACGCTGTGCCCCTCGACTGTCGGCCGGCTACGCAGATGCTTGCAGCTCAGTAGCGCGCTGCGACCGGGCCGGGCGCCTTGCCGATCGGGGCCTTGCCAATCGGGCTCTTGCCAATCGGCATCTTGCCGATCGGGGCCTGCTCGGCCGGATAGACCGGCACGGGCTGGCGGCGCGGCAGATCCGCAGCGTTCGCAGCCGTCACCAGAGCAAGCGTTGCACCCAGAACAAATACAATCTTCTTCACAGTCATACCCCTAGCAGGTTTGGTCCAAACACGGCTGAGCCGTGCCCCCAGACACGCCTCACACAAGGGCGGCGGAATGCGTCCACAGTGCGGCACCCCCGCGACTTGTTGGCGGCATTGATCGGATCCGCACAGATGTGTTGTATTTCGGAGTGTTTCTGCCCGCCGCGCTTTCAGCGGTCGGCGGTGAGGCGGAAATGCATCTCGATCTTGGCCGGCGATGGCTCGCTCGAGGTGCGCCAGGGTGAAAAGCCGGGCATCGGATCGGGATCGGAACCGAGATCGATCGGCCAACGCTGCGTCGGCACGCCCGGAAGTGTCAGGCTGACGGCGCGGTGGCGCGTCTTGTACATCAGGGACACCGTGGAAATGATCGCCTTGCGGTCACCGTCATGCGCGCGCCAGTTCGCCGGCAACATGGGGTTGGCATAGCCTTTCGCTTCCTCGACCTCGATGTGCACGTCCTCCTCCTTGTCCGGCAGGGCCATGCCGGGGGGAAGCCGAAACTCGATCTGCAGCGTCATGAAGCCATGGCTGAGATCGGGCGAGCGGATGAGTTCGTACCATCCCCAATAGCCGAGGATGGCCACGATGAGCAGCACGGTGACAGCAAAAGGAAAGGAGAGCCGCGTGGTGCGGGGTGGCGCGGCATCGGCGGTTTCCGCAGGCGGCTGGGGCGCGTCCCGGACCAGACCGAAGCGCACGAACAGCCAGATGCCGGCAACCAGGCCGACCATGCCGCCGATCGGGCCGATGTTGAAGAAGGCCCCCATGGCGATGCCGCCATCGCGGTCCGGTCCCGCCAGCATGACGACCAGCGCGGCAAGGCCGGACCAGCCGGCGAGCGCGCCGAGGACAGCGGACAGAAAGCCGAGGATGATACGCATGTGCGGTTGGTCGCAGCCAATTCAATCGCGGTTCGAACCGGTCGGCGGCTTCACCCGATCCGGTTCAGGCTGTTGCGGATGGTCGAGAAGATGCCGCCGATGTCCTTGCGGAGCGCATCGAGCGCATTGAAATTCTCGAAGATGCGGGTGAGGCGGTCTTCGACCTCGCGCTTGCTCCTGGTCAGCGCGTCGACGCGCGAGGTGAGGGTGACATCGCCATTGGCCTCGATCTCGCCGACGGTTTTGGCGAGGAGATCGCGGGTGGTGCTGACATCCGCGATCATGGCCTCGATGCCGAACACCGGCGCCTTCAGCGGAACGAGATCGGCCTGTGATTTCGACAGCTCCGTCTTGAAGGCGTTCAGGGTCGCCAGCGTTTCCTGCAGCGCGCCGAGACGCTGGCGCGACTGGAGAACGAAATCGTTCAGCGCGTTCTGGCGGTCGACCAGTGTGTTGCCGTCGGGATCGGTCTCGACGTCGGCGAGCGAGCGTTCGAGCTGGGCCCGGCGCTGGCCGAGCTCCTCGAAATCGAGCCGGATGGTTTTGAGGATGTTGGTGCTGTCGTCGATCCGGGCCAGGCGCTGCTCGATCTCGTTTTTGTTGTTCGACAGCGTCTCGACGCGTGTGCTGAGCGGGGCCTCGCCGCCGGTCTCGAGCTCGTCGACGCTCTTGGCGAGCCGGTCATGGCTGAGGCTGAGCTCGCCGATCAGGGCGTTGATGCCGGCGTCCGACGATCGCAGCGGCGCCAGCTCGGCATAGGATTTGGCCAGATCTTCCTTGTACTGGTTGAGCGTCGCGAACGTGTCCTGCACCGCGTTGACCCGGCCCAGCAGGGTCGAGACGTCGCGGGCGATGTCCTTCAGGCGGTCGGCGAGATTGTTCTTGCGGTCGTCGGTCTCGAGATCGAGCAGCGCGCGCTCGAGCTGGTTCTGGCGGTCGCGGATCTCGGTGAAAACGGGTTCGACCGCGCGGCGCTGATCGGCAACCTTGCCGACCGTCTCGCGCAACGCCTGCTGGCGGCGGCGGATCTCGGCGAGCTGGTCGTGCATGTCGGTGGACTGGTTGCGGCCCTGCTGGAGCAGCGCGCGCTGCTCGGTCTCGCCGAGCTTGTCGTGGAGCGCGGAAACGGACTCCCTGGGATCGCTCTCGATCAGGTGCTGGACGGTGGTATCGAGGTGATTTTGCAGGGCGTGAGCGACGACGACGTCTTCCCGGGTCTTTTTGAGACGGTCGCGGAGCTTGTCGAGGCGCCGGTCCTGACGCGAGAGCCGCCAGGCCGAGGCGCCGATCAGCGCCAGTCCGACCACAAGGATCGCGCCGGCTGCGATGCGTTGCGGCATCGGCAGGGCGGCAAACATACCGGGCAGATGCGTGATGTCGTAACCGAACGCTTGCGGGGCGAGAAACGCGATGGCGGCGAGCAGGACAACCCAGGCAACCAGGAAAAACAGCCCCATCGTGACGCCCCCGCGCCGGCACACATTTTCGCCATGATTGCTATTGGAGAGCGGAACCGAGATCAAGGGCCGGACGGGTTGCCGGGGCGCCTCCGGTCGCACGATTCACAGCCGGTTGCGTCGGCCGTCCGCTGCACGGCCGGTGCAGGTTGCCGGGTTCTCCCGACGTGGACATTCGCAGCCCGGATGGAGCGCAGCCCAATCCGGGGCGCGGCACCCTCAGCGCGCGTCAAGGCGAACGGGCGCACCCCGGTCTATCATTTCCCGAGGAAGTTCGAGCGCATCTTGTCGGCGAACCAGACCAAGAAGATCGCACCGAACGCGAGAGCAAAGTACAGAACCGTCCACAAAAGCGCATGACCGGCTGTCGTCATGGCATCCTCCCTGGCATCAGAAATTGATTGCCGGGAGGATAGCGACGGCCACGACGGCGCAATTTGCGCAGGATCAATTTTGCCGCGCTGCGGCGAAAATCACCGGCGAGGCTACAGCCGAAACTCGTTGGTCAATTCGCCGATGCCGTCGATCGCCACGGTGACCGTGTTCACGGGCTCCTTCATCACGCCGACGCCGACCGAGGTGCCGACCGCGATGAGGTCGCCGGGGAGCAGGGTCATGTCGTGGGAGATCTTGCTGACGAGCTGTTGCGCGCTGAAGATCATGTCGGCGATCGGATAGTTCTGCCGCTCCGCGCCGTTGAGGATGGTGCGTACCGTGAGCTTTGCCGGATCGAGGCCGGTCGCGATCACCGGGCCGAACGGACCGTAATCGTCGATGCCCTTGGCGCGGGCCCACTGGGGAAAGGTGGGATCGCTGGTCAGGATGTCGTTGGCGGTGATGTCGTTGACGCAGGTATAGCCGAAGATGAAGCCGTCGGCTTCCGCCGGCGAGACGCGGGCGCAGGTCTTGCCGATGACGATGCCGAGCTCGCCCTCATAGGTGGTCTTGCCGTCGTAGTAGGAAGGACGGCGGATCACGGCGCCGGGCGTCGTGATGGTGGTGGTGGCCTTGAGCAGGTAGAGCGGCTCCGGCGGCTCGGGCTGATTGAGCTTGGCCGCGAGCGCGTGAAAATTATTCCAGAGCGCAACGATCTTGCTGGGCGCGCAAGGTGCGAGCAGCTCGACCTCCGACAGCGCCAGGGTTTTGCCGGTGGCCGCGTTGCGGCCGAACATCTCGCCTTCATGCACGCTGATGCCTGATGCGGTCAGCGTGCCGAAGCCGGTCGCGCCGGCGTGGCGGAAGCGGACCCAATGTTTCATCTCGCCCGCCATCACGCCACCGCCAGTGCGCGAGGATCGGTAGGCGCGGAGACGCCGTCATACAGGCCGGCGACGCGGGCGCGCTGCGTCACCATCGCCAGCACCGAGTCGAGCGCGGGCGTCGCGATCTTGGTCAGGCGGCCCATCTCCTGCACCACGGTGACGAGCGGGTCGATCTCCATCGGCCGGCCGCGCTCGAGATCCTGCAGCATCGAGGTCTTGTGTGCGCCGACCTTGCGGGCACCCTCGATGCGGCGCTCGACATCGACGCGGAACTTGACGCCGAAGGTTTCGGCGATCGCCTGCGTCTCCACCATGATCGCGCGCGATAGCGCCCGCGTGGACGGATCGGTGCAGATCACGTCGAGCGTTGCGTGCGTCAGCGCGCTGATCGGGTTGAAGCAGACATTGCCCCAGAGCTTCAGCCAGATCTCGTCGCGGATGCGGTCGAGCACCGGCGCCTTCAGGCCGGCCGCGACGAACAGGTCGGCGAGGCGCTGCACGTCCGACGTGATCTCGCCGGACGGCTCGCCGAGCGGGAAATTGTTGCCGTAGACGTGGCGGATCACGCCGGGCGCCTCGAGCTCGGTGGCGGGATAGACGATGCAGCCGATGGCGCGTTCGGCCCCGAGCTCGCGCCATTGCCGGCCGCCGGGATCGATGCTCTCGAGCGTCGAGTTCTCGTACTCGCCGCCGTGCTTGTGGAAGTACCAATAGGGGATGCCGTTGACCGCGGTGACGATGCGGGTGTGCGGCCCGAGCAGCGGCTGCATCTTCTCGATCACGCCGGTGATCGAATGCGCCTTCAGCGTGACGATGATGTAGTCCTGCACGCCGAGCTCGGCCGCGTTGTCGGTGCAGCGGGGATAGACGGTGTGCTTCTCCTCGCCGGCGAGCAGCGTCAGGCCGTGCTCGCGCATCGCGGCCAGATGCGCGCCGCGTGCGACCAGGCTGACATCGGCGCCTGCGCGCGCCAGCTGCACGCCGAGATATCCGCCGATCGCGCCGGCGCCGTAGATGCAGATCTTCATGAAATCCTCGCGGGATCAGAAACCGGAAAATTGGGACGAAAGATCCGGTCCGGCTCGGAGGTGTCCGAGCCGGGGCCGGTAGTCGCAGGGGAAGAGGTTCGCCGCTTTAAGTGATCAGGCTGCCGCTTGCGGCGAGCCGTTCAGCGCCTCGTCAACGGCAGCCGCGATGTCGCGCATGCTGATGACAGAGACGAGGCTGTAATCGTCGATCACGGGCAGGTGCCTGATGTGATTCCGGTTCATCAGGTGCCGGACGTGCTCGATCGTATCGGACGAGGTGCAGGAGACGAGCTGCTGCACCGATACGAGCTGCGAGACCTTGACGTTGATCGCATTGGCGCCGTGCTCGGCCACCGCGCGCACCACGTCGCGCTCGGTGAACATGCCGACCGCGGTGTTGCCTTCGGAGCGGACCACGTCCTTCACTACCAGCGCGCTGATGTTGTTGGCCCGCATCAGCTTGGCGGCGATACCCACCGTTTCGTTCATTCGCACCGTGACAACGCGCGGCGTCTTCTTGCGCAGAATGTCTCCGACCAGCATGGCAACCTCCCTGGGTGAACGATGAGGGAAGTGTGGTATACATAATGCCAATCGTCAAGCGCTGGTTTTGGCTGATCCGAAAATTCTTGCGGCAGCAATACTGACGTTTGTCGTCGGGACCACGCAGCAGGATCGCAAAGAAAAAAGGGGCGCATCGCTGCGCCCCTTCTGACCGTCGTGCCGGCGTGTGGTCGGCTACGCCGTCCCGGTCTTGGCTCTGGTTTCGGCACTTGCAGTTGCGGTGCTGGCGCTCTCGGCTTCCTTGCCCAGGATGAAGGAGCGGCGCAGCGGCTTGATCACGAACAGCGCCATCAGCGCGGCCGTCGCGTTCAGCGCCACGGCCACCACGAACACGGCCTTCCAGCCATAGGCGGTCGAGATCACGCTTGCGAGCGGGACGAGCAGGGAGGCGGTGCCCTTCGCGGTGTAGAGCATGCCGTTGTTGGTGGTCGCATATTTCGAGCCGAAGGTGTCGCCGCAGGTGGCTGGGAATAGCGAGTAGATCTCGCCGAACACGCCGAAATAAATCGCAGTGGCGAGCACGAACACGATCGGAACGTGACCGTAGGCCGACAGAGTCAGCAGCATCACCGCCGCCGTGCCGAAGGCGATGAACATGGTGTGCTCACGGCCGATCGTGTCGGACACGAAGCCGAAGAACGGGCGGCCGAAGCCGTCGAAGATACGGTCGAGCGAGATCGCGAACGTCAAGGCGGCCATCTGGAAGCCGGCAAGCGAGACCGGCGTGTCGGCGATCTTGAAGTCGTGCGCGATCGGCGCGATCTGGGCCGCGGTCATCAGGCCGCCGGAGGCGACCATGACGAAGACGAGATACATCACCCAGAAAATCGGGGCGCGCAGCACCTGCGGCGGGGTGAAGTCGATCTTGGTCTGCGGCAGGTTGAGCTGCTTCTTCTTCGGCGGGATCGAGAGCCGCGGCGGCTGGATGAAGAAGGCGAGCACGAACACGATCACGCCCTGGCCGATGCCGAAGGTGAGGAACGCGTGCTGATAGCCGCTCGTCGCAATCATGGTCGCGATCGGCACGATGGTGAGGGCTGCGCCCGCGCCGAACCCGGCGGCGGTTGCGCCGGCGGCGAGGCCGCGGCGATCGGGAAACCATTTCAGCGCGTTGCCGACGCAGGTGCCGTACACCGCGCCCGCACCCATGCCGCCGATGACGGCCGCCGCGTAGAGCACGGGAAGCGAGTCAGCGTAGGAGTTGAGGATCCAGGACAGTGCGATCATCACGCCGCCGAACATGATGACGATGCGCGGGCCGTATTTGTCGACGAACCAGGCCTCGATCGGCACCAGCCAGGTCTCGGTGACGACGAAGATGGTGAAGGCGAGCTGGATCGCGGCGCGACCCCAATGGTACTTGGCATCGATCGGATCGACGAACAGCGTCCAGCCATATTGCAGGTTCGCGATCATCGCCATGCAGACGATGCCCATTGCGAGCTGGAGCCAACGGAAACCGGTTCGTAGGGGCGCAGCGGTCACGGCGCCGTCCGTGCTGGACATCATCAACAACCTCCCAAGCGCCTGTCTGGTCACGACACTGCTGCCCATATGACGGAGTGTCGCAAATATTGTGGCTTATCGTCGCAAGCGCGGGCGGCAGCTTGGTATACCATATTCCAGAATGCAAGGCCTATCTTGCCGCCCGGCTCAAGAAAAGTGCAGGTTCCTTCGGGTTTCCGGTATTAGGGTATATTCGGGCAAAACGAAAACGCCCGGCCGTGAGGCCGGGCGTCGTTCGCGAGATGGTGTTGGTTGGACGAGTTCAGACGCTCGATTGCGCGACCACGACCTTGCGCCAGGGTTTCAGCACCAGGATCGCCAGTAGCGAGGCGAGGATGTTGGCGCCGGCCGCGAGGATGAACACGTTGTCCCAATGGCCGGAAGTCTGCTGCACGTAGTTTGCAAGCGGCACCAGCAACGCGGCGGTGCCCTTGGCGGTGTAGAGCAGGCCGGCATTGGTGGTCGCGAACTTCGCGCCGAACGTGTCGGTGCAGGTCGAGGGGAACAGCGAGTAGATCTCACCCCAGGCGAAGAACACGAAGCCCGACAGGATCACGAACCAGATCGGGTCCTGGCCCCAGAGATAGAGCATCCAGATGCCAAAACCTTCCATGCCGAAGGCGATGAACATCGTGTTCTCGCGGCCGATCATGTCGGAGATCCAGCCGAAGAACGGACGCGTCAGGCCGTTGAGCACGCGGTCGATGGTCGCCGCGAACGTCACCGCGGTCATGGTCATGCCGATCAGCGTGACCGGCACGGCGTCGACCTTCCAGTCGACCGCGATCGGCTTCAGATTCGCCGTCACCATCAACCCGCCGGCGCCGACGATCACGAACATGAAGTACATCAACCAGAAGATCGGCTGACGCAGAACTTCGGTCGGCTGGTAGTTGCGCCGCGTCTGCGCCAGCGCTGCGTTTGCCACCACGGCCGGCACCTGGCCCGGCTTCGGCGCCAGCAGGAAAAACGCGAGAATGCAGATGATGATGCCTTGTCCGAGGCCGAAATAGAGGAAGGTGGTCTGGAAGCCGCTATCCTTGATCATGGCCTGGATCGGCGCGACGGTGAGCGCGGAGCCTGCGCCGAAGCCGGCGGCCGTGATGCCTGCGGCGAGACCGCGCTTGTCGGGAAACCATTTCAGCGCGTTGCCGACGCAGGTGCCGTAGACGCCGCCGGCGCCGATGCCCGCGACGATCATGCCGAGATAGTAGCCGTTGAGCGTGGTGGCCTGCGCGTTGATCATCCAGCCGATCGCGCAGAGCACGCCGCCGACGAGCACGACGATGCGCGGACCGTATTTATCGACAAACCATCCTTCGACCGGCACCAGCCAGGTCTCGAACAAAACAAACAGGGTAAAGGCCCACTGGATCGAGGCGCGATCCCAACCGAATTTCTTCTGGATGTCGGGGACGAAGAACGTCCAGCCGTATTGGTAGTTGGCGATCATCACCATGGCCGCCACGCCGATCGCCAGTTGCGCCCAGCGATACGTGTCGCTGACGCGGGCGGCTGCAGGAGCCGTTGTTGTCTGCACCATGTCCGTCATGAATCCTCCAATGAGCGCTTCTGTTTTTTTGAGCGAGCGTTAGAGGCATTCTTGTATTCATTATGCCAAGCTTCAAGCGCGCGGCGGCCCATTGTGCGCTTATGACGCAACCCCGTTTTCGAAGCTGCGAGAATGAGCCGATTCCCAAATAGAAATGGCCCCGCAGAGCAGGGCCATTCTTCAAAAGTAGGAGTTCGCTGGTTTTACAACCGCCGCGACAATTCGACGCGCCGGCGCTCGTCCTGGCCCTTACAGGCCGAAGCGGGGCAGATCGCCGTTGTGGTTCGAGATCTCGGCGCTGGCCATCAGGAAGCGGTCGACGGCGGCCATGAAGCGGGCGAACAGCGAGGCGGAGGGCGCGAGCGCGACGGAAGCGGACTTGGACATCGGAATTCCCTTTCTCAAGACAGTCAGTACTGCTGTCTCATTTCGAAAGGCAATCTATGTATACCAGATGCCACTGTCTATGCATGTCATTGCATAGCAGCATTCGATTTGCCGCATTGCAGCATAATGCTTCGTTAAAAGGGGTCTCTGGAGCCGAAAACCCGCGGTTTGCGGCTCAAAAAGGGTAGAAAAGCGGCTCCGGGCCAGTACGGATCGGCGCTCGAACCCGGCTCTTGGCACCGCAGTGCAAAACGGTTAGTGGTTCGCCCCCTTTTCCAAGCATCTTACAGAGTGGTTCATGTCGAGCGCCTCGCCCGCCGTCTCGATCGGCATCGATTTTGGGACCAGCAACACGGTCGTAGCCCTTGCGGTGGACGATCGCCGGGTCGAGGCCATCCGCTTCGATCATGGCGGACAACGCCACAGCACCTACGTCTCGGCCCTGTGCTTCTGGGAGGACCGGCCTGGCGCCGGCGCCCAGGCCGAAGGCGGCCCGTGGGCGATCGAGCAGTTTCTCGAAGGCCGCCACATCTACCGCTTCCTGCAGTCGTTCAAGACCTTTGCGGCGAGCTCCAGCTTCAACACCACCCAGGTGTTCCGGCAGCGCTTCAAGTTCGAGGATATTCTGGCGGCGTTCCTGCGCACGCTGGCGCGCCATGGCGGCGACAAGTTCGGATTCGACGTGGCGAACATCACGGTCGGCCGTCCGGTGCGCTTTGCCGGCGGCAATCCCGACGACGATCTGGCGATGCAGCGCTATCGCGCCGCGTTTGAGCGCCTCGGCGCCGGTCACGCGCGCTATGTTTATGAGCCGGTGGGGGCGGCGTTCTCCTTCGCCCGCCGGCTGGAGCGCGATGCCACCGTGCTGGTCGCGGATTTCGGCGGCGGCACCAGCGACTTCTCGGTGATGCGTTTCTCGCGCGCGGGCGGCGTCTTGCGCGCCGAGCCGCTTGGCCATGCCGGCATCGGCATCGCGGGCGACACGTTCGATTATCGCATCGTCGATCACGTCGTTTCGCCGCGGCTCGGCAAAGGCTCGAGCTTTCGCTCGTTCGACAAGGTGCTGCCGGTCCCGAACAGCCACTACACCAACCTCGCGCGCTGGCATCAGCTCGCGCTGATGAAGAGCAACGGCGATCTCCGCGAGCTGCGGGAGCTTGCACGCACCGCGGTCAAGCCCGCGCTGCTCGAGGATTTCATCACCATCGTCGATCTCGATCTCGGCTTCTCGCTGTACCGCGCGGTGTCGGACGCCAAGGTCGCGCTCTCGGCCAGGGACGAGGTCGACTTCCGCTTCAAGGGCGGCGGTGTCGAGATCGGCTCGACCATCACGCGGAAAAATTTTGACGCCTGGATCGCCGACGACATCGCCCGCCTGGGCGCCACGGTCGACAAGGTGCTGGGCGAGGCCCGCATTAGCGCGCGCGACGTGGAGAAGGTGTTCCTGACCGGCGGCACCTCGTTCGTGCCGGCGGTGCGAAAACTGTTCGCCGACCGGTTCGGCAATGAGCGGCTGATGTCGGGCGACCAGTTCGAGTCGATCGCCTACGGCCTCGCGCTGATCGGGCACAGTCCCGAGCCGGATCGCTGGACCGCGGACGGCGGGCTGAAGTCGCCGCGCTAAGATTAGACCAGCTTCGCTAGGTTGCTCAGTGCCGTAGGGTGGGCAAAGCGGAGCGTGCCCACGCGTCTGTCGCCGTATCGGAAAGATCGTGGGCACGGCGCAAGTGCGCCTTTGCCCACCCTACGATACCAACGTCGCCGCTACTGATTGATCTCCGGCTCGACGAGCCGCGCCAGGTTGCGCAGCGATTCCTGCCAGCCGAGATAGCAGGCCTCCACGGGAATGACGTCGGGAAGGCCGGCCTGCGTGATATCCACCTCGGTGCCGACAGAGACCTTCTTCAGGATCACGGTCACCTCAATCAGGCCCGGCAGGTTGGGATCGTCGAACTTGTCGGTGTAGCGCAGACGCTGGCCCGGAACGAGTTCGAGATATTCGCCGCCGAAAGAATGGCCGTTGCCTGTCGTAAAATTCCGGAACGACATCTTGAACGTGCCGCCGACCTTGGCCTCCAGATGGTGCACGGTGCAGGTGAAGCCGTTGGGCGGAAGCCATTTTGCCAGCGCATCCGCCTCGACGAAGGCGCGATAGACCTTTTCAGGGCTGGTGGTGAGAACGCGGTGCAGGCGTACTGTGCTCGGCATGGTCGTTATTCCCTGTGAGTTGCTGGGCGCGATGACTGTTGCCCCATCATGGCCCAAGGACGAACGTGGCCCCGCCGATCCGACATGGGGCCGCCGGATTTTTTCACCCGATGTCGCTGCCGAGTTGACGCCGGTCGTGACGGCGCCGCCTGTATACGGCGGGCGATGTTCGCACAATTTGAGAGCATCTACGCTCCGGTTCACACTCCGAAACACTCAAGCCGGATTTTGGCCTCGCATCTCAGCGATGAGTCCGTTGCCGGTCGCGCCGCACGACGACGCGACCGCGCGATGATTCAATCGCAACTGGGGGACTTCGCGACATGAAGCAGAAGACGCTGCGTTACCGGGCCTTGCGCCGGGTCCGCAGCCTGCCAGCCGAGACCGCTTCGCGTTTGCTCGGAATGCCGGCCATCAGCCGGAAATTGAACGAGGGCTACGAAAAGGCACGGGCCTCTCACAAGCCGCGCCTGCCTCGACTTTCGCCGCTCGATACGGACATCGTCGCCGGGCTCGAGACGAACGGCGTCTACATCACCTCGCTCGCGGCGCTGAACCTGGCTGGGACGGATGCGCTCTGGACGTCGGCGACCGACATCGCGAACGCCTATTCGCTCCGCGCAAGAAGAGGCGAATTCGCCGGCCAGTATACGGTGCAGGTCGGCGCCGAGGAGATGATGCGCCATCCGCACATCGTCCACTGGCCCCTCAACGACCGTATCCTCGACATCGTCGAGACCTATCTCGGCTTGCCCGCGGCATGCGACACGCTGAATTTCTTCTACACCGTGGCCGATGGCCGTCAGGTCGCGGCGCGCCGATGGCATCGCGATGTCGAGGATCGGCGGATGGTCAAGGTGATCGTCTATCTGCACGATGTCGATGAGGAGGGCGGCCCGCTCGAAGTGCTGCATCGCGCCTTTCCGGGCTGCGACCGGCTCGACGGCGCCAATTTTCCGGTCCTGACGCAGGAAATGCTGGAGCAGCGGCTCGGCGGGTCGCTGGCACGCGGTGATGTCACGACCTGCACCGGCAAGGCCGGGACGGTGATCTTCGCGGATGTTGCGAGCCGCTACCATCGCGGCCGCCCGGCGATCGCGCGCGACCGCTCTGCGCTGTTCTACAATTTCTTCTCGCGCTCGCCGCTTCGTCCATTCTTCTGCGAGCGGCACGTGTTCTCGCGGGCGCAGCTCGTCGAACTTGCGGCCGGCCAGACCGCGCGGGCGCGCGATTGCATGCTGTGGCACGCAAACGTACCTCTGCTCGCCCGGATCGTACCACGCGCACGGTTCTAGAAGGGACGAAGCCACAATTCCGCTGTCGCGTCTTCACCGTGGCTTGATTGGATGTCCTGGCATCAATCGCTATCTGCTCCTTCAACGTGATTTGGCCGTGTCCAGACTTGGCCGCGTCCAGATCCTGGCCGCGTCCAGATCATCCCGCCACGAGGAAAAGGAATACAATTCATGCCGTTTGTTCGCATCGATCTTCGCAAGGGCAAATCGAAGGAATACCGGAAGACGCTGGGCGAGATCATTTACAGCGCCATGCGCGAGTTGATCAACGTGCCGCAAGACGACAAATTCCAGGTCATCACGGAGCATGACCACGACGACCTCAATCATGCCGAAAGCTATCTGGGCAATCGCTACAGCGAGGATGTCGTCTTCATCCAGATCACGTTAAACGCCGGCCGCTCCATCGAGATGAAGAAGGCTTTCTACAAGCGTATCGTCGATGACTATCAGAAGCAGCTGGACGGGCGTCCGGACGATATCGTGATCAACCTCGTGGAGACCGCGAAGGAAAACTGGTCGTTCGGGAATGGCATTGCACAATACGCGACGTGACAGGCCGCCGGAGCGGAGACCGGCTGTCAGTTGATGAGTTGAAGCCACAATTCCGCTACGGTTGTTCCCTCAACTCCCGCGCGAAATCGGGGGGATTTTCGGTGCGCCGCACGCTTTGGGCTTTCGCCATTACACTCTGCTGTCTTGGCCCGCCGGCCAAAGCCGCGGGCATCCAGCTTCTCGACTCCGATCCGGCGCTGTCAGGCGCCGTCTGGTATCCTTGCGCGGCGAAGCCAACACCTGTGGCGCTTGGCAAGCTTTCGGTCGATGCCGATTTCGGTTTGATGGGCGCGAAGGATTGTCCTGTCTCGGGCACAAAACTTCCACTCATTGTGCTCTCGCACGGCCGGGGCGGGTTCTTTGGCCAGCACCATGACACAGCAGAAGCGCTCGCCGACGCAGGTTTTATCATTGCTGCCATCAATCATCCCGGTGACACCGCTGGGGACGCCTCGCGGCGCGACGCCCTCTCCGTGTGGGGCTCGCGTCCGGCGGACATCGTGCGCCTGATCGACTTCATGCTGAAGGACTGGAAGGACAGGGCGGCGATTGATCCCGCCAAGATCGGCTTCTTCGGATTCTCGCTCGGAGGCGCCACCGGCTTCGTGCTGATGGGGACCAGACCGGATTTCGCAAGGGTCGCCAGCCTCTGCAAGGAGACGACCGGCGCGTGTGCGGAGCTGCACAGTGGCGTGACTCCGCCTGAACCGATTCAGGATGCACGTATCCGCACCGCCGTCATCGTCGATCCCGCGCCGGGCACCCTGACGCGGGAGAACCTTGCCGTCGTCAAGGTGCCGTTCCAGTTCTGGCGCTCGCAATTCGGCGGCCCGGGCGTCGGCGACGGCTCGGGCACCGCGCGCGTCGCGGACGGCCTGCCAGGCAAGCCCGAGATTCATGTGGTGCCGGCCGGCCACTACGCCTTCCTCGCACCGTGCTCCGCCGAGCTCGCGGCCGCGATCCCGCGCATCTGCACCGATACGCCGCCCGGATTCGATCGGGCGGCCTTTCACCGCGAGTTCAATGCGGCGGTGGTGAAGTATTTTCATGAGCAGCTCGCTGGCGGCGATCAGTGAGCATCAAACCCAGAGAGATAAGGATGAAGCGACTTGGCCGTGTGATCTCTGCTCGACGGGCTTGACCTGGATCAAGATTGCCGCGGTCCGGCGTCTGGCTCCGCCACCTCCGTAGCCTGGTCCTGCCAGTCCTCCCAATCGACATTGTTGGTTTCGAGGTAGCGGGAGACGGCGACGCCGATTGTCGGAAAGAAGTAATGCTCTCCAAGTTGCGCGAACAGACCAAATCTTTTCAGTTTGTCCTTCACGGGGTCCTTTAGCTCGGCGAAGCAGAGTTCGATACCCTGCGCGTGCAATGTCTGATCCAGTTCAGCAACCACGTCGCAGGCGGTGACGTCTACGCTCGTCACCGGCTCCGCGGCGACCGTCAGCCAGCGCACCTTTGTTGGCGATGTCGCGACAGCATCCAGGACGCGCTCCCTGAAGAACTCGGCGTTGGCAAAGAACAACGGCGCATCCCATCGAAACAGAACAAGCCCGGGGATTCGTCGTGCATCCGGATATCGCGTGATGTCATGATAGCCCTTGACGCCGTCGGCACGCCCCAGCACGGCGGAATGAGGACGCCAGCCGTCCCATAAAAACTCGATAATCGCGAGGACAATTGCAAGACCGATTCCCTGGATCACCCCGAGCACGGCCACACCGGCAAAGCAGACGATCGCGAGCCAGAATTCCCAGCGTTGGATGCGATAGATCCGCTTGAGGTCGGTAATCTCGAAAAGACCAAGCGCCGCAGCGATGACGACCGCGGCCAATGCCGCGGTCGGCAAATGCTGAAGCAGATTTGGCGCGACCAATAAAAGTAGCGCAATGGCGAGTGCGCCTACAACGCTGGTGAGTTGGGTGCGGGCGCCGGCGGCTTCGGCCACCGGGGTGCGCGAACTGCTGCTGCTGATTGGGAACCCCTGAAAAAATCCCGTCGCCAGATTGGCCGCACCTAGCCCGACCATCTCCTGGTTGGGATCGACCCGATCCCCCAATCGCGCGGCGTAGGCACGTGAAAGCACGCTGGTATCGGCAAACGAAACCATCGCGATTGCGCAGCCGCCCAGCACCACCGGGACGATGTCGGTGGTGGTGATCGCAGGGACGACGAAGCCTGGCAGCCCTTCCGGAAGAGGCCCCAGCACCTTGACGCCATGCTGGGTTCCCAGATCGAACAGTCCGACGATGACAGTGGCCCCAACGACCGCAATCAGGATGCCGGGCAGCCTGCTGTTCTTGAGAAGCAGAATCACGATCAACGTGGCGAGCCCGATTGCGAATGCGGCCCAGTTGATCTGTCCCGCAACGATCGCGCTGGCGATCGCCCAAAGGCTCCGCAACGGACCTTCGCTGTCAACGGAAAAGCCGAGCAGCTTCGGCAACTGGCTGATCAAGACCGTCAGTGCAATTCCGTTCATGTATCCGTAGCGGATCGGCTTGGAGAGAAGCTCGGTGACGAAGCCAAGGCGCACGATGCCTGCCAGGATGCAAACCGTGCCCGAGACGATCGCCATCATGCCGGCGAGCGTCACGGCGCGCACGGGATCGCCATGAGCCAGCGGAGAGATCACGCCCAGGAGGATCCCCGCCAGCGCCGAGTCCGGTCCAAGGACAAGAATGCGGCTTGGGCCGAACAAGGCGTACGCCAGGAGCGGTACGATCGTTGCGTAGAGACCGTAGATGCCGGGCAAGCCCGATGCGATTGAATAGGCGATGCCCACCGGCACCAGCATTGTCGCCAGGACGACACCGGCGAAGATGTCGTGCGGAAGGCTGGCTGCCTCATACCGACGGAGCATCTCGAGTCCGGGCAGCCAGCGCGTCACGGGTGATCACTCCCCAAGGTCAATTCGAATCCGTTGTGCAGTTCGTCGTGCGAATCTGTTGCGCCGCACCAGTGAACGCCTCGATTTGAAGCTATCGAGTTCAGCGATCGCTCGGGGCATCCTTGATCAAGATCAAGACTTGGGCGCGCCCCTTCTGAATGTCAGTGCCGTCGAGTCGCATTGGCTTCGTTGCGAAACGCTGAGCCTGCCATAGCCGGGTGAGCATGGATTGGAGCCCTTCGCGACGCAAAAGCTGGTCGGAGGTCAATCAGCAGCTTCCCGCGGAATGTCTGCTTGCCTTGCACCGCTATCAGATTGTCTGGCGGCTCGGTACCGACCGGGCGATAGGCCGTGATGTCGATGGAACAGCTTGGAAAATGCCGCCGCCGTCTCGTAGCCGACCCGGCTGGCAATCCGTGCAATCGGCTCATCGCTGGTTTCCAGCAGGAACGCGGCTTCCGCCATCCGGCGCGCGATCACATAGCGGTGCATGGACTGGCCGACGAGCTTGGTAAAGCGCGCCGAAAATGCCGAGCGGCCGAGCCCAACGCGTTGGCCAAGATCGCTCAGTGTCCAGGGGCGCTCCGGGTTTTCGTGAATGAGCTTGAGTGCCGGTCCGATATGAGGGTCGGATATGGCCCCAAGCCAGCCGCCTTGTCCGGGACTGAGAGAGGCGATCCAGCTTCGGAGCACCTCGACAAAGAGGACTTCCGTCAGTCGTGAAAGCGCGACCCGTTGGCCGGGACGCTCGAGCGCGGACTCGCTGACCATGCGACGCAAGATTGCTTCGAGCCAACCACCATCCGCCATCGGCTTCAGCAGGAGCACGGGCGGAAGCAGCTCCATCACGCTGCCGAACAGCGGCCGTGACACGGTGAAATTGCCGCAAATCATGGTCGAGCGCGGCTTTGCTCCTTTGCCGTGACGAACGACACCAAGACGCGGCGACGAGCGGTCGATATCAATGATCCGCAAAGGCTTGGCCCGGCGATCCGAATAGAACACGTGCGGCTCGCCTCGCGTGATGACGACAAAGTCGCCCTCGGACATTTCGATTTGCTGCCCCCGTTCGAGGCTGAGGGTCGCTGAGCCCTGGCTGAGATAGTGAAACAAGGCGTAGGGGCGCGCCGGCAACTCGAGGTGCCAGGGATGACCGAGCTCGAAGTGAAAAAGCAGCGTGCCGCCGAGACGAACCCGATCGAGCACCTGGGCGAGTATGTCCATGCCGTCCAGATTAGATCGATGGACGATAGGACACAACATCTGGACGATTGATCTCTATCGTCCGGAAGAACGGCGGAATAGGTCACCGGGCGCGGCGAGCCGACATTACGAGCGGCGACCATTCGCCAACGGTGGATGGAAGAACCGCGATCTTGCTGGAAACGCCTGTCCATTCCCCCGGACCGTGTTGGTCCGACCTGCCAACAGGAAGAATTGATGCGAAATATCCTCCTCTCTGCTGCCACCGTACTTCTGGCCGGAACGACATTGGTCGGCTCCGCCTCTTCCGCCGAACTGCCCAAGGGGGCGGTCCCCAACATCGTGCTCGTGCACGGCGCTTTCGTGGACCAGACGAGCTGGCAGCCCGTCGCCGAGATCCTCACGAAGAAGGGCTACAACGTCACGCTGGTCGAAAATCCGCTCACCTCGCTTGCCGCCGATGTGGATGCCACCAAGCAGGCGCTGGCGAAGCAGAACGGCAAGACCGTCCTCGTCGGCCACTCCTGGGGTGGCGTGGTGATCACGCAGGCCGGCAACGATCCAAAGGTGTCGGCACTTGTCTACGTCTCCGCTTTCGCGCCCGACGTGGGACAATCTCTGGCGACCCTCGCCAAGAGCGGTCCGGCGACCGAAGGCGGCGCGGCGATCCATCCCGACGACAAGGGCAACCTCTACATCGATCCCAAGGTGTTCCCATCCGCGGTCGCGGCTGACCTTCCTCCGCAGATCGCGGAAGCCTTGGCGAACCATCAGCTTCCGTTGAACCACACCGCGTTCGAGGCACCGGTCGATGTTGCCGCGTGGCGCGACAAGCCGACGTTCTATGTGGTCAGCACGAAGGACAAGGTGATCGCGCCGGAGGTCCAGAAGCTTTTTGCCGCCGGTATGAAGGCCCAGACGACGGAAGTCGCCGGCAGCCATGCTTCGCTCGTCGTTCATGCAAAAGAAGTCGCCGCGGTGATCGAAAAGGCCTCGCTCGCAAAGTGACAACACTGCTCCCGGCGCCCGCGTGCCGGGAGCATGCATCTCGTGATGCCCCGCGCCGTTCGCACGACGCAGCGAGAGCTGAGATGCGCCGCCAAACGTAGGCTCATAAGCCGAGAGGAATTTCGAACGTGATCAAATTGCTTCTTGCCATTCTCATGGCCTCGGCTCTTTCCGCCGGCGCTCTAGCCGCGTCGCCCGAGATCGGAGAGGAACCTCTGGATTCGGCTGTGCTGAGCACGATCAAAACGAAATTCGGCACGCTCATGGAATTGGCCAACAGGCACGATTTCGACGCTCTGCATGAGATGTTCTGGCAGTCACCCTCGACCCTGTTGGTTGCGAAGAGCGCGATCCAATCCGAGGGGAACTGGGCGGGCTTTTGGGGCAACGAGGCCGTTGATCGGAAGCTCCGTGATATCGGCAGCTCCGGCCCGGTCGTGCTCGAACCAGACTATGCGAAGCTCAGGGTTGTCGGCCTGACGCACGATGTCGCCGAGTCCTACGTGCCGATGAACATCACGGTGTCTTATGCGGGACAGGATGGAACACCCAGGCCATTTCTCATGATCATCAACTGGCTTCGCGTCGGGGAGGACTGGAAGATCGCTTCCGAAGTCATTCTGCCGATACCGCCTCTGCCCGCCACGAAGGGATAGGTGCCGGCCTGTATTGTTCGGCACGAAGCCGATAGGGAGTGCGCCCATCCTGGGGCGTGTACTCATAAGGCAACGAGACCTTTCGGGCACGTCTGCTTAGCCTCCAACTGCGGCGCGAGAGCGGACATTCCCGGATCAGCGCTTAGGGCCACTTCCAGACTCATGCATTGCGGCAAATTGCGCATCATTCGATCACCTCGTCGGCTCGGGCGAGCAGCGACGGTGGCACAGTGAGGCCGAGCGCCTTTGCGGTTTTGATGTTGATCTTCAGCGCGACTTCTGTCGCCTGCTCGACGGGCAAGTCTGCCGGATGCGCTCCTTTGAGGATCAAATCCACATAACGAGCAGCACGTCGCCAAAGCTTGAAAAAGTCCGCTGAATACGACAACAACCCGCCTTGCTCGACTGAGTCGCTAAATGGATAGATCGCCGGCAAGCGGCGCTCTGCGGTGAGCACAATTAGCTGAGGGATCAGGGCATTCAGCAACGTATCGTCGGTCATTACGAGACCGTCGAATGCCCCAGCTTCAACCGAGGCGAGGCTATTTTTCACGTCCGCTGGCCCAACCGCGAGGGCGATCAGATCGAGACCGAGGGTAGGTGCGGCTTGGCGCATTTGATTGCTTTGGTTGGCGGTGCCCGGATTGTCTGGATTCCAAAGCATGGCGACTTTGCGTGCCGTCGGCGCCACCTCCTTCAGCAACTCCAGCCACTTTACGCTGTAATCGCCCGAAAGGAGCGATAGACCCGTGATATTGCCGCCGGGCCGAGCGAGGCTAGTCACGAGACCGGTCCTGACTGGATCTCCGACCACGCAGACAATGGGCACTCTGGAGGTTGCGCGTTGCGCCGCAAGCGTAACCGGTGTGCCCGGGGTTAGGAGCACTACGACATTGAGCGCAAGAAGTTCGGCGACGAGCGCAGGAACGCGCTCTGGTTTTCCGTCAGCGTACCGCTCTTCAAGCATGAGGTCTTGCCCGACAAGGTATCCCATGTCGGCAAGCCCCTGACGGACGCCAGAGTTGCTCACGTCCGTCCCACGGGGGCCCGTCCAGACGTACCCAATCCGTGGCACGACGGGCTTTTGAGAGCGGGCCGCGAGAGGCCACGCCACAATGCCGCCAGCGAGACTGATGAACGCGCGCCGCCTCACACGAATTGTCCTACCGAGAATAAGACCTTAGCATGTCATCGAGCGAGAGTAGTCCTCGGCGTGAGGGAAAAAAGGGCCCCATGTCCGCTTGGGGTCAGAAGCGGACCCCGGCGGGGCAGGGGCGTTCAAGCCTGGAGTCCGCTAAGGGCCACAGGCGAGGACCTCAGTGCTCACGGACACCTGCCTTTCTCATCCCTTCGACGAATATTTCGGTAATTTCATCGCGGAACCGCGGATTGCTCGACATTTTGAAGACGAGTTGTTGATAGCGCTGCACCGTGAAGTCGGGGCGCAGGTCGTACAATTGTGCCAGCGCTTGTTTCGTTTCATCAAACTGCCCCGTCGCCTGGTAAGCCACAACGAGATCAACCCAGGGGAGCCAGAGCAGGTTGTTCAGGTTGATCGACCGTCTGCATTCATCAATAGCCTCAGCGTACTCGCGAAGATGCAGATGAGCATGACACAACAAAAAGTGCATCAGTGCCGCAGAAGGATCCTTTGGGCTCAAGCGAAGCGCGATCTGAAGGGGAGCAAGTGCCTCCCGCGACCGTCCCAAGAGCGTGAGAGCGGCTCCTTTATTCTGATAGGCTGGCGGATAATTGGGATCTAGCTGCAGCGCAGTGTCAAATTCGGCAATGGCCGCCTCGGGATGACCGAAACCGAGTGTGTCTCCTTTCACCGAATGGGCCAAGGCGTTCGTTGGCCATTTGGCGAGCGCTCTGTCAATCAAATCGGATGCGACCCGCAGATCGTCGTCGGACGTGGACCATTGACTTTTTAGGATCGTAGCGAGGCTCGACGCCTTCCCGATCATCGCATCGACATGGCCGGGATCAAGTTGGAGAGCGTTGTCGAACAACTCTATGGCTTGGCGCATCGAGGCCTGCGTTAAAGGCTGCTCAAAGCGTTTGGCCCATCCGCGCATGGTAAGATCGATGGCGTCCGGATTGCCATGTTCGGAGTTTCCGCGTCGGCTTTCGGCTCGCATCAGCTCGACATTCAGCGAGCGCCCAAGCCTTGCCACGACCTGATCGTGGAGATCGGCCAGGTTGGAACGATCACCGTCAAACCGATCCGACCAAAAATCGCTTCCTGTCGAGAGATCGGATAGCGAAACATTGAGGCGGATGTATTCGCGGGTGCGCTGCACGGCCCCCTGTACCGCCCACCTGATCCCCAGCTCCTTGCCGAGCACTTTGAGATCAACTGGCTTGTTCTTGTAGGTGAAGGCTGTTCCGCGCCCGATCACGAAAGCGCCTGGTATTTGCGCGAGATCGGTGGTCAGGTCGGTCGTAACGCCATCGGCAAAGTAATCTTGTTCGGGGTCTTTGCTCAGATTGGCGAAAGGGAGAACAATCAGCGAGAGCCGTGGGACGACTCCCGGCCGCGACGCTGCTTTTTGCTGCAGGCTTTGGCCCTCGTGAAATATCTCCGTCTTCACCACCTTCCATGTAGTCCAATATCCCGCCAAGCCGCCGATAACAGCGCCGATTGCAGCAACTGACGCAATCGCTGCACCGAAATTGCTCACTCGATAGCGCAGGCGATCAGAGATGAAGCGAGCTCGTTTCAGAGGCGGAGCAGGCCCGCTGTGCTCCGTGAGATCCGCGCCGTCGCCCGACGAACCCGCATCGCTCATAGTCCTGGCCTCGCCCAGAGCATTCGCGAATGTCTTCGAGCATATACTCGCTCGGATTGTGCCGGAAGCCCTTTCGCATTCAGCGAGCGGATGGATCGGAGATAATCCTGCAAACAGGCAATCGACTTGCCAGACCAGATTACCGATGAAGTCAGCTATGGGTCTAAAGTGGCTGCCGGCAGCTTCGATTGCCAACGTCATTATGGCTCGGAAGCGGACGCCGGCGGGGCGGGGGGCGTCAAGCCCTGGAGTCCGCTAAGGGTCACAAGCTGACGGTCGCGGGCGACGCTAGAAGGTCGGCTACGGGCCATTTCCGGACGTCATCGTAATTGCTTTTTTTCTTGGTCGGCTAGATCACGTCCCATTGAGAAAAACTTCTCCTCATGCGCAGCAATGGCCTCCTCAATCGTCCCGAACCATTCGCTGCGTTCAACCGGCTCGACTTCGATAAAAAGCTCTACAAATTGGCGATCGAAGCCAGAGCGGGCGTTGAGAGTCATCGGCAAGCTATAAAAGTCAGCGCTTTGGACGCAGAAAAGATGCGACGCGACGTCCTCAAAGCATCGGAATTGGACAGCTCTTTGGGCGTCAATTCGCTTCCAGATAGACTGCTCTCGATACATCCCTGTTCACCGGTTTGTTTTCTTCAAACCACTGCTTAAGCCGAGTACATCTACTCTTCCCGCCACCAACTGCTCAAATTTGAATGAAGCGCACGAGGTCCGCATCGGGTCAAAAGCTGACATCTGGCCGGACACTCAAAATAGTCAGCTAAGGGCCACAAGGCGACATCGGCCTTTCTTACGCGGCCCTTAACCGCGCTTGGCGTTATCAGAATCCGACGCCGCCCTTGTGAGCACACGCCCTAGTCTTCGCCGGCCTTTGACCGAGCTTCGCGGGCCAATCGTTCCGCTTTGAGCCGCTCGCGGTTCTCGTGGAGGGAGTGCTGGGCCCTCGCATAGTCGTTCATCGGCTTCTGCGGTTTGACGGGCTTGAACGCCTTGTCGGCTTCGCGCCTGGCGCGATCAGAGGAATGATCTCTCAACATGTGTCGATCTCGATGTGTTTGAAACTGTGTGGCCCGCGAATTCGCCGACGTCCCGTCCGCGTTCGCGGGCTGGTGAAACAGGCGTTGTCCTTGGCGTGGAGAAGTCGGGTCTGGATAAACAACTGACGCCGACCGCCTCGGTTCCTCGAAAGACTATCCGACGCCAATAAAAAGGCGGGGCTGGTCGCCAACCGGCCAATGGTCGAGGCGCGGCAGAGGTGAGCCTCTGCGTCGAGATGCCCTTATGGGCCGACCTTCGCTTTTCGGATTGTGACAGATTACCCCTGTTTTGCCCGACGCGTCAACCAAAATTCGTAAAATTCGAAATCTGCTTCTGCAGCCAAGGGATTGGCTACTGTGCATGGGGTTGTTTTCCAGTTTTGGTTTGGGCTTGGGATTGCAAACAAAAAGGGCCGCCTCGATGGGCGGCCCTTTGGTCTCGCGCGTTGTGGCGTCGCTTACTCAGCGGCCTGCTTCTGCGGCGGGTCGAGCGCGCCGGACTTGTGGATGTCGGCGACCTGGTGGTCGCTGAAGCCGAGCACGGCGCGCAGGATCTCGTCGGTGTGCTCGCCGAGCAGCGGGGAGCGGGTGACGTCGCTCGGTGAATCCGACAGCTTGATCGGGTTGCCGACCGAGATGTACTTGCCGCGGGTCGGGTGATCGACCTCGACCACGGTGCCGGTCGCGCGCAGCGACTGGTCCTCGGCGATCTCCTTCATCGACAGGATCGGGCCGCAGGGGATGTCGTCCTTGTTGAGGATCTCCATCGCCTCGAACTTGGTCTTGGTCATCGTCCACTGCTCGATGCGGGCGAAGATCTCGTTCAGGCGCGGCAGGCGGGCCGGGGGCTTGGCGTAGTTCGGATCGGTCTTCCAGGTCGGCTCGCCGATCACGTCGCAGATCTTCTCCCAGACCGGGGCCTGGGTGATGAAGTAGATGTAGGCGTTGGGATCGGTCTCCCAGCCCTTGCACTTCAGGATGCGGCCGGGCTGGCCACCGCCGGAATCGTTGCCGGCGCGCGGCACGGCATCGCCGAACGGAATGCCTTCGCCGAACTGGCTGTATTCCTTGAGCGGGCCGTGGGCGAGACGCTGCTGGTCGCGCAGCTTGACGCGGGCGAGATTGAGCACGCCGTCCTGCATCGCGGCGGTGACGCGCTGGCCCTTGCCCGAATGCGTGCGCTGATAGAGCGCGGTGACGATGCCGAGCGCCAGATGCAGGCCGGTGCCGCTGTCGCCGATCTGCGCGCCGGTCACGAGCGGCAGGCCATCGCGGAAGCCGGTGGTCGAGGCGGCGCCGCCGGTGCACTGCGCGACGTTCTCATAGACCTTGCAGTCTTCGTACGGTCCGGGGCCAAAGCCCTTGATCGAGGCGACGATCATCTTCGGGTTGATCGCCTGGATCTTCTCCCAGGGGAAACCCATGCGGTCGAGCACGCCGGGGCCGAAGTTCTCGACCAGCACGTCGCACTTCTTGATCAGCTCGGTGAGGACTTCCTTGCCCTTGGGGTTCTTGGTGTCGAGCGTGATCGAGCGCTTGTTGTGGTTGAGCATGGTGAAATACAGGCTGTCCACGTTCGGGATGTCCTGCAGCTGGCCGCGGGTGATGTCACCCACGCCCGGGCGTTCCACCTTGATCACGTCGGCGCCGAACCATGCGAGCAGCTGCGTGCAGGTCGGTCCGGACTGGACGTGGGTGAAGTCGAGAATGCGAACGCCCTCGAGCGCTTTGGTCATTGTGTTGCTCCGTACTCTGTCTGCCCCCGCGAACCGCAGGGAATAAAGGTTGAGGGGGTGGACTTACTTCTTCTTCTGCAGAACGCTCTGCGGATTGAGGTTGCCGATGCGGCCGCTCTCCGAGCCCGCGGCCGGATCGATCACCGCGTTGATCAGCGTCGGCTTGCCGGACGCCATCGCCTCGTTGACGGCGCGCTTGAGCTCGTCGGGCGAGGTCGCATTCACGCCGACGCCGCCGAAGGCTTCCATCATCTTGTCGTAGCGTGCGCCCTTGACGAACACGGTCGTTGCCGGATCGGCGTTGACGCTGTTGACGTCGGTGCCGCGATAGATGCCGTCATTGTTGAAGATGACGACGCAGATCGGCAAATTGTAGCGGCAGATGGTCTCGACCTCCATGCCGGAGAAGCCGAAGGCCGAGTCGCCTTCAACCGCCAGCACGGGGTGGCCGGTTTCGAGCGCAGCCGCGATCGCCTGGCCCATGCCGATGCCCATCACGCCCCAGGTGCCGACGTCGAGACGCTTGCGCGGGCGGTACATGTCGATGACGCCGCGAGCGAGGTCGAGCGTGTTGGCGCCTTCGTTGACGAGGATCGCCTCGGGATGATCCTTGATCACGTTCTTCAGCACGCCGAGCGCGCCGTGATAATCCATCGGCGACTTGTTGTTCATGAGCTTCGGCGCCATCTTGGCGACATTCTCATCGCGCTTGGTCACGATGGCCTTGGTCCATTCCACCGGCGGTGCGGTCCAGCCCGTAGCGATGGCCTGGTTGAAGGCGGAGACGACCGAGCCGATGTCGCCGACGACGGGCGCGACGATCTCGACGTTGGAGTCCATTTCCTTCGGCTCGATGTCGACCTGGATGAACTTCTTCGGCGCTTCGCCCCAGCTCTTGCCCTTGCCGTGCGAAAGCAGCCAGTTCAGCCGCGCGCCGATCAGCATGACGACGTCGGAGTCCTTCAGCACCGTCGAACGCGCAGCACCTGCGCACTGCGGATGGGTGTCGGGCAGCAGGCCCTTGGCCATGCTCATGGGCAGGAACGGCACGCCGCTCTTCTCGACGAAGGTCTTGATCTCTTCATCGGCCTGCGCGTAGGCCGCGCCCTTGCCGAGGATGATGAGCGGACGCTTTGCGGCCTTGAGCACGTCGAGCGCGCGTTTGACCGAAGCGGGCGAGGGGATCTGCGCCGGAGCCGCGTCGATCACCTTGACCAGCGACTTCTGGCCGGCCTCGGCGTTCATCACCTGGCCGAACAGTTTTGCCGGCAGGTCGAGATAGACGCCGCCCGGACGGCCCGAGACCGCGGCGCGGATGGCGCGGGCGAAAGCGATGCCGATATCCTGGGCGTGCAGCACGCGATAGGCCGCCTTGCACAGCGGCTTGGCGATCGCGAGCTGGTCCATTTCTTCATAGTCGCCCTGCTGGAGGTCGACGATCTCGCGCTCGGAGGAGCCCGAGACCAGGATCATCGGATAGCAGTTGGTGGTGGCGTGTGCGAGCGCAGTGAGACCATTGAGGAAACCGGGCGCCGACACCGTGAGGCAGACGCCGGGCTTCTTGGTGAGATAGCCGGCGATGCCTGCGGCGTAACCGGCGTTCTGCTCGTGGCGGAAGGAGATCACGCGAATGCCTTCGGCCTGCGCCATGCGGCCCAGATCCGTGATCGGGATGCCCGGCACATTATAGATGGTGTTGATGCCGTTCAGCTTGAGCGCGTCGATGACGAGATGGAAACCATCCGTCAGTTCCTGCTCGGTGCCCGGTGCTTCGGACTTGGTCGCGGTGTTCAGCATGGGCCTTGTCTCCCTGGTCTCAAGATAACGGGGCGAATTTTTCGCCCTTCTGGTGAATGTTGCTAGGTGAAGAGTTACGTGAACAGTTCCTGGCCATGCGCTTCGACGTAAGCGGCAAGGCCAAGGGTGTGGTCGCGGGCGCGCTTCTCGGCGAGCTCGGTGTCGCGTGCCTCCAGCGCTTCGATCATGGCGAGATGCTCGGGCAGCGAGGTCGCGGTGCGGTCCTTGCGGCCGATCGTCAGCTGGCGATAGCCGCGCACGTGCAGCAGCAGGTCGTTGGTGAGATCGACCAGCACCGGCGATTCCGACAGCGAGATCAGCGACTGGTGGAAGGCGATGTTGGCGCGCGAATATTCCTCGACGTGATCCTCGGGCAGGCGGTCCTTGCCGAAGTCCTTGAAGAAGTCGCGCAGCGCCGAAATGTCCTTCTTGCGCGCGGTGGTGGTGATGAGGCGCGCGGCCATGCTCTCCAGCGCCGCCCAGGCGCGGATCATGTCGACGATCTCGCTCTTGGTCCGGCGCACGACCATGATGCCGCGGCGCGGCACGGTCTTCACGAAACCGTCCTGCTCGAGCATCGCGATGGCTTCGCGGATCGGCGTGCGGCTGACGCCCAGGCGTTCGGACAGTGCGCGCTCGTCCAGCATCACCGGCTCGGGCGTCGAATAGATGTCCATCTTGAGGATGGCTTCCTTCAAGGCGTCATACGCCTTGTTCTTGAAGCTGCTCTCCGGGGCAATACGAACGATTGCGATGTCTGCCTCGGCCATGTTCGGCAACGCCTTGGTTGGTTTCCGCAGTGACACGACGATTCTCCTCCAGTGGGAGTCGTCTTTTACAGGAATATTTACCGGAAAGTTTTTGGCATACCACATGCCAGAATGTCAAGCTGCCTATTTTTTGCGGCGTTCTAAGGCGGTCTCTGACTTGACAAGTTGGCTTCTGGCATACCAAATGCCATCACTAGCCATTTTTGATCCAAGCTGGCGGAGTAATCAAGGCATTTCGCCGCTCCGTTCCGCCAAATGGAACAGAGCGCGGCGATGGCAAGTATCACGGGCAGCCGCATCACGCGCGCTTTGCAAAGCAAGAACTGAAGGTCAAGGGAGAAGCTCATGTCCAATTCGAAAGACGTCGTCCGCAAGGTCCTTGACCAGGTCAAGGCCGACAACCGCACCAGCCTGACCGCCCCCGAAGGCAAGGTGGTCTGCGACGCCTACGGCATTCCGGTGCCGAAGGAGGGCGTGGCCAAGTCGGCGGGCGAGGCGGGCAAGATGGCGTCTTCGATGGGCTTCCCGGTGGTGATGAAGATCGTCTCGCCGGACATTCTCCACAAGACCGAGGCCGGCGGCGTCATCGTCGGGGTCAAGACGGCGCAGGATGCCGAGAAGGCCTACGAGACCATTCTCGGCAATGCCAAGAAGTACAAGGCCGATGCCAAGATCGAGGGCATCCAGGTACAGCAGATGCTGGCCGGCGGCACCGAAGTCATCGTCGGCTCGATCACCGACGGTTCGTTCGGCAAGCTGGTGGCCTTCGGCCTCGGCGGCGTGCTGGTCGAGGTGCTCAAGGACATCACCTTCCGCCTCGCGCCCGCAACCAAGGAAGATGCGCTGTCGATGCTCGATGGCATTCAGGCACACGAAATCTTGAAGGGCGTGCGCGGCGGCGAGCCGGTGAACCGTACGGCGCTCGCCGACGTCATCGTCAAGGTCTCGCAGCTCGTCACCGACTTCCCTGAAATCGTCGAGCTCGACCTCAACCCTGTGTTCGCCACCGCAAAGGACGCGATTGCAGCCGACGTGCGCATCGTCGTCGACTTCGCCTATGTTCCCAAGCCGAAACCGCGCCCGACCGAGGAGATCGTCGCTGCCATGAGCCGCATCATGCAGCCGAAGGCGGTCGCCGTGGTCGGCGCCTCCGCCGAGGACGGCAAGATCGGCAACTCGGTGATGAAGAACCTGATCAACGGCGGTTACAAGGGCGAGATCTATCCGATCCACCCGAAGGCTTCCGAGATCCTCGGCTACAAGGCCTACAAGAGCGTCAAGGACGTGCCTGGTGTGATCGACACCGCGGTGTTCGCGATCCCCGCGAAGTTCGTGGCTGCGGCGCTGACCGAATGCGGCGAGAAGAAGATCCCGGGTGCGGTGCTGATCCCGTCGGGCTTCGCCGAGGCCGGCGCACCGGAGCTGCAGGCCGAGATCGTCGAGGTCGGCAAGAAATACGACATCCGCCTGATGGGGCCGAACATCTACGGCTTCTATTATACGCCGGCGAACCTCTGCGCGACCTTCTGCACGGCTTATGACGTCAAGGGCCACGCGGCGCTATCGTCGCAGTCGGGCGGCATCGGCATGGCCATCATCGGCTTCTCGCGCTCGGCGAAAATGGGTGTGTCGGCGATCGTCGGCCTCGGCAACAAGTCCGACATCGACGAGGACGATCTGCTCGCCTTCTTCGAGCAGGATCCGAACACGAACCTGATCGCGCAGCACTGCGAGGACCTCAAGGATGGCCGCGCCTTTGCGGAGGCCGCCAAGCGCGTCTCCAAGAAGAAGCCGGTGGTCGTGCTCAAGGCGGGCCGCACCTCGGCCGGCGCCAAGGCGGCCTCGTCGCACACCGGCGCGCTCGCTGGCAACGACAAGATCTATGAGGACGTGCTGGCGCAATCCGGCGTGATCCGCGCGCGCAGCCTGCGGCAGCTGCTCGAATTCGCCCGCGGCGTCCCGGTGCTGCCGACGCCGAAGGGCGAGAACGTGCTGATCATCACCGGTGCGGGTGGTTCGGGCGTGCTGCTGTCGGACTCCTGCGTCGACAACGGCCTGTCGCTGATGTCGATGCCGCCGGATCTCGACGCGGCCTTCCGCAAGTTCATTCCGCCGTTCGGCGCGGCCGGAAATCCTGTGGATATCACCGGCGGCGAGCCGCCGATCACCTACGTCAACACGGTGAAGCTCGGCCTCTCGGACGAACGCATCCACTCGCTGATCCTCGGCTACTGGCACACCATCGTCACGCCGCCGATGGTGTTCGCCCGTAACATGGTCGAGGTGAAGAAGGAGATGGAAGCGAAGGGCTTCGTGAAGCCGATCGTTGCCTCGCTCGCCGGCGACGTCGAGGTCGAGGAAGCTGCCGAATATCTCTACCAGAACGGCATCCCTGCCTATGCTTACTCGACCGAACTGCCGGTCGAGGTGCTGGGTGCCAAGTACAAGTGGGCCCGCGGCGCGGGCCTGCTCTGAGACGTGGAGGTCTCTTCACCTCTCCCCGTCCGCGGGGAGAGGTGATATCAGTCAGGTCGCGATGAGCAAGAACGTGATCCGGCGCAAATCACTTGAAACACGATCGGCAGCAGAGGCCGATCGTGACGGCGGCGTGCAATCCGTCGACCGCGCGCTGTCGATTCTCGAGACGTTGGCCGAGGACGATGAGGGCTATCGCCTCAGCGATCTCGCGGTCCGCACGGGGCTATCGGCCTCGACCGTGCACCGCCTGCTGGCGACGCTGGAAAGCCGCCGGTTTGTGCAGTTCGACCGTGCCGAATCGAAATGGCATGTCGGCGTGCGCAGCTTTACGGTGGGCGCGAGCTTTGCGCGTCGGCGCAATTTTACCGCACAAGCCATTCCTTATTTGCGCAAATTGCGCGATCTGACCCGTGAGACCGCCAATCTCGCCGTGGTCGACGACGAATTCATCATCGTGCTGACCCGCATGGAGAGCCGCGAGATCATGCGCTCGCTGACCAAGGTTGGCGGTCGCGTCGCGATGGTGACCTCCGGCGTCGGCAAGGCCGTGCTCGCGACCTATTCCGATGAGGATGTCGGCGCCGTCATCCGCCATCACGGTATGCCCAGGCTCACGGAGAAATCCATCGTGAGGCCGAGCGACCTCTTTAAGGAACTCGCGACGATCCGGAAGCAGGGCTTTGCGGTGGACGACGAAGAAGCCGAGATGGGCCTGCGCTGCGTCGCCGCTGTGGTCTACAACGCGCTCTCGGAACCGCTCGCCGCGATCTCGGTGTCCGGCCTGACCAGTCGCGTCACCGACGCCCGGCTGCCGGAGATCGGCCGCGTGGTGCGTGAGGTCGCCGCTGAACTGACGGCTGCGCTCGGGGGCGTGACGCCGGTGGTGAAGCCAGCCTGAGTCGGATTTGCAGTCCGGCGTGCCTCGTCGAAAGAAATCACCTCTGGCGGCAAGAGCCCCAACATCGGTATATCCATCAGCCACTGTCGCGTCTATCTGGGGAATGCCATGCCTTCTGAGCTTCGTTCGCCCCGTCTCGCTGTCCTGATTGACGCCGATAACGCCTCCGCGAAGATCGCCGATGGGCTGTTCGAAGAGATTGCCAAGATCGGCGAGGCGAGCGTGCGCCGCATCTATGGCGACTTCTCCAATGCGCGATCCAGGGGGTGGGCCGACATTCTGTCGAAGCACGCCATCATCCCGCAGCAGCAGTTCGCCTATACGACGGGGAAGAATGCCTCCGACATAACCCTGGTCATTGATGCGATGGACCTGCTTCACAGCGGCCGGTTCGACGGCTTCTGTCTGGTGTCATCCGACAGCGATTTTACCCGTCTCGCTGCCCGCATCCGGGAGCAGGGCGTGGATGTCTTTGGGTTCGGCGAACACAAGACGCCGGAGAGCTTCAGGCAGGCCTGCCGACGCTTCGTTTATACAGAGAACCTGCTTTCCGGCACGGCGAACACTCAAGACGCCGGGGCGGGGTCGACGCCGCTTCAGCCGCACAATGCCGCGACGCCCATCATCAAAAAGGTCATCACCCAGATGGAGAGCGAAGACGGCTGGGTGACGCTCGGGGAGGTCGGGCGACAGCTCGCTAACCTCGCTTCGGATTTCGATCCGAGGACCTTCGGTTTCCGCAATCTGAGCAGCCTCGTGCGAAAGACAAATTCGTTCGAGATCGACGAGTCAAAAGGACGGTCGATGCGGATTCGGGTCAAGCCGGCTGCCGCAGCACCGCCGAGGACGCGGAACTCGCGCAGACCAGCAGCCAGACCTTCGAGGTCAGGGCCTGCGGGTGGGTCGGCGCCTAAAGCGTAAGCAGGGCCTGCCGCTATATTTGAGCTTGCCCAGTCTGGCGCAGGGCGTAACCATCGTCCGACCTTAACGCCATGCGAGGGTCCTGATGACCAAACTCACCCGTTTCGCCGTTGCGCCGCTGCACGCCATGACGCGCCGTCTCGCCGATGTCGCCTCCGCGCGCGTCGCGCCCGACCTCGTCATTTCCGGAGCGCGGGTGCTCTCGACCTATTCGGAGCGGATCCATCCGGGACGGGAGGTCTGGATCACCGGTGGCCGCATTGCCGCGGTGAAGGCCGCCGGCGCGGCGAAGAAAGCCTGGAGCGACATTTCGGTCTACGACGCCGCCGGCGGCATTATCGCGCCGGGGCTGGTCGATCCGCACATCCACATCGAATCCTCGATGGTGACGGCCTGCGCCTATGCCGAGGCTGCGCTGCTGAACGGGACCACCACGATCTTCTGCGACAGCCACGAGATCGGCAATGTCATGGACGTCGCCGGCGTCGAGGCGATGCTGGAAGACGCGCGCGAAGCGCCGCTCTCGATCTTTCTGACAGTGCCGTCGACCGTGCCGGCGACCTCAGCCGAACTGGAGACGGCGGGCGGCGATCTCACTCCCGACAAGATCGCCGGCCTGTTTGATCGCTGGCCCGAAGCGGTAGCACTCGGGGAGAAGATGGATTTCGTGCCCGTCACCATGGGCGACGAGCGCAGCCACGCAATCCTCGCGGCTGCGTTGAAGCGCGGACGGCCGGTGTCCGGCCACGTCTATGGCCGCGAATTCGTTGCCGCCTATGCGGCAAGCGGCGTGACCGACACCCATGAGGCGATCGACCGCGATATCGCCGATGATCTGCTCGATGCCGGCGTCTGGGTTTTCCTGCGCGGCGGCCCGCCGACCACGCCGTGGCACTCGCTGCCGCAGGCGATCCGGACGATCACCGAACTCGGCGCTTCGCACAAGCGCACCGCGGTTTGCACCGACGACCGCGATGCCGATGATTTGCTGCTGTTCGGCCTCGACTGGGTGGTGCGCGAGGCCGTGAAGGCGGGGATGTCGCCGGAGCAAGCCTGGTCGATGGGCTCGCTGCATGGCGCCGCGCGCTTCGCCATGGAAGGCGACATCGGCGGGCTCGGCGGCGGCCGCCGGGCCGATCTCGTTCTGATGGACGATCAGCTCAAGCCGCAATCGACCTGGTACGGCGGCGAGCTGGTGGTCGAGAACCGCAAGATCACGCCTCGGCTCGATCAGGCGCTGTCGCAGCGCTTCCAATATCCGAAAGCGGCCTATGTCACCGTAAAGCTGCCGGAGAAGCTCAAGTTGACACCGGAGCTCCCGACGAAGGCCTGCACCGTCAACGCGATCAAGACCGCGCTGCCCGGCATCACGCTGATCCATGAAAAGGTCGCGATCGAGCCGGCCAAGGACTGGCCGTCGCTGTTCGCGCGCTACGGCCTGTGCTTCGTCACCGTGGTGGAGCGCCACGGCAAATCGGCCGGCAACGTTGCTTATGGCCTGCTCAAGGATTTTGGCCTCAAGCGCGGTGCAGTCGCCTCAAGCGTCGGCCACGACAGTCACAACATCATCGTCGCGGGCACGAACGAGGGCGATATGCAAGTCGCGATCGCAGCGATCAAGGCGAAGCAGGGCGGCGTCTGCGTCGTTGCCGATGGCAAGGTGAGGGCGCTGGTGCCGCTGCCAATCGCGGGCCTTCTCTCCGACAAGCGCGTCACGGAGGTGGCCGAGGAGGTCAAGGTGCTGAAGAAGGAATGGGCCGAGGCCGGCTGCACCATCCCCTACATGGGCTTCAATTTGATTCCGCTATCGGTCATTCCGGAAATTCGCATCACCGACAAGGGCCTCGTGCTGGTGCCACAGATGGAACTGGCGCCGTTGTTCGAGTGAGGCGCTTTCACGTACTTCCCGATCTAACTGCTTGAGAGCACCGCAGTTTTTCTACGGCTGCCGCATCGTGGAAAATAAAATCTGCTTCGTTGAGATCGCATCCCGCGCACCTGATGATCTCGCTCGCTGACTTAACCAAGCGAGGTCCGATATGGCGAAGATGCGAGCTGTCGATGCAGCCGTGCGTATCCTGGAGAAGGAAGGCATCTCGACCGCCTTCGGCGTTCCCGGGGCAGCGATCAACCCGCTTTACTCGGCGCTGAAGAAGCGCGGCTCGATCCGCCACATCCTCGCGCGCCATGTCGAGGGTGCCTCGCACATGGCCGAGGGCTATACCCGGGCCAAGGCCGGCAATATCGGCGTCTGTATCGGCACCTCGGGGCCGGCCGGCACCGATATGATCACCGGACTCTATTCGGCGATCGCCGATTCCATTCCGATCCTCTGCATCACCGGGCAGGCGCCGCGCGCGCGGCTCTACAAGGAGGACTTCCAGGCCGTCGACATCGAATCGATCGCAAAGCCGGTGACCAAATGGGCGGTGACCGTGCGCGAGCCGGCGCTGGTGCCGCGCGTGTTCAGCCAGGCGTTTCATGTGATGCGCTCGGGCCGGCCGGGGCCGGTGCTGATCGACATGCCGCTCGACGTGCAGCTCGCCGAGATCGAGTTCGACGACGAGACCTACGAGCCGCTGCCCGTCTACAAGCCGACCGCCTCGCGAAAGCAGGTCGAGAAGGCATTGGAGATGCTCAATGCAGCCGAGCGGCCACTGATCGTGGCGGGCGGCGGCATTATCAATGCCGATGCTTCCGACTTGCTGGTCGAGTTCGCCGAGATCGCCAACGTGCCCGTCGTGCCGACGCTGATGGGGTGGGGCGCGATCCCCGACGATCACGTGCTGATGGCCGGCATGGTCGGACTTCAAACGAGCCACCGCTACGGCAACGCCACGCTGCTGGAGTCGGACTTCGTGCTCGGCATCGGCAATCGCTGGGCGAACCGTCACACCGGCTCGGTCGAGACCTACACCAAGGGTCGCACCTTCGTGCATGTCGACATCGAGCCGACCCAGATCGGCCGCGTGTTCAATCCCGATCTCGGCATCGTCTCGGACGCGAAGGCCGCGCTCGAGCTCTTCGTCACCGTCGCCAGGGAGTGGCGGCGTTCCGGCAGGCTACGCGAGCGCCAGGCGTGGCCCGCGGCCTGCCGCGACCGCAAGAAGACGATGCTGCGCAAGAGCCATTTCGACAACGTCCCGATCAAGCCGCAGCGCGTCTACGAGGAAATGAACAAGGCGTTCGGCCGTGACACCACCTATGTCACCGTGATCGGCCTGTCGCAGATCGCAGGAGCGCAGTTCCTCGGTGTCTACAAGCCGCGCAACTGGATCAATGCGGGACAGGCCGGGCCGCTCGGCTGGACGCTGCCGGCGGCGCTCGGCGTGCGCGCGGCCTGTCCGGATCGCGACATTGTGGCGCTGTCGGGAGACTACGACTTCCAGTTCCTGATCGAGGAGCTCGCGGTCGGGGCGCAGTTCAATCTGCCCTACATCCACGTCGTCGTGAACAATTCCTATCTCGGCTTGATCCGCCAGGCCCAGCGCGGCTTCGAGATGGACTATCACGTCCAGCTTTCCTTCGAGAACATCAACGCGCCGGAGATTGGCGTCTACGGCGTCGACCATGTTGCTGTCGCCGAGGGCCTCGGCTGCAAGGCGATCCGCGTCACCGATCCCAAGGACACGCAGGCGGCATTCGCCACCGCGCGCGACTTGATGAAGAAGCACCGCGTGCCTGTCGTGGTCGAGTTCATCCTCGAACGCGTCACCAACATCGCGATGGGGACCGAGATCGACAATATCGTCGAGTTCGAGGAGGTGCTGGATCTACCACTCGACGAGGTCGGGACCGCGCGCCCAGGCGTGCTGCAGCCGGCAGAATAGGGGAGCGCATCATGCCGAAATTCGCCGCCAACCTCACCATGCTCTTCAACGAGATGCCGTTTGTCGACCGCTTCGCCGCGGCCAAGGCGGCGGGCTTTGCCGGGGTGGAATATCTCTTCCCCTATGATTTCGACAAGGCGCTGTTGCGCGAGCAGTTGGAGGCCCACGGGTTGACCCAGGTGCTGCACAATCTGCCCGCCGGCAACTGGGCCGGTGGCGAGCGCGGCATCGCGATCTTGCCCGATCGCACCGCCGACTTCCGTGACGGCGTGTTCCGCGCCATCGATTACGCCAAGGCGCTCGATTGCGACCAGCTCAACTGTCTCGTCGGCATCGCACCTGTGGATGCCGATCCGCGCGAGTTGCAGGAGACGCTGGTTGGAAACCTGCGCTTCGCGGCTTCGACGCTGGCGCGGGAGAACATCAAGCTGCTGGTCGAGCCGATCAACACGCTCGACATTCCCGGCTTCTTCCTCAACGGCACCGAGCAGGCCGTGCAGTTGATCTCCGAGGTACGGTCGAACAATCTGTTCATCCAGTACGACATCTATCACATGCAGATCATGGAGGGCGATCTCGCCCGCACCATGCAGGAATATCTGCCGCAGATCTCGCACATTCAGCTCGCCGACAATCCCGGCCGCCATGAGCCGGGCACGGGCGAGATCAACTATCCTTTCCTGTTCCGCCACCTCGACGCGATCGGCTATCGCGGCTGGATCGGCTGCGAATACAAGCCGCGCACCACGACGCTGGAAGGCCTGTCCTGGCACGCCGCGCAGACTTTTGAGACCTGAGGACATCTGACATGATCGACATCGGCTTCATCGGACTTGGTACCATGGGACGGCCGATGGCCGGCCATCTTCTCGCCGCGGGCCATCGCGTTCTCCTGCATGACGTCGCGCCGGTCGCGCCGGAGCTGATCGCGGCCGGCGGCATCGCCTGCAAATCGGCTAAGGAGGTCGCGGAGGAGGCGGACGCCGTCATCATCATGGTGCCGGATACGCCGCATGTCGAAGCTGTGCTGTTCGGCAAGGACGGCGTTGCGGGCGGCATCTCCAAGGGCAAGATCGTGGTCGACATGAGCTCGATCTCGCCGTTGGCGACCAAGGAGTTCGCGAAGAAGATCGAGGCGCTGGGCGCGGACTATCTCGATGCGCCGGTGTCGGGCGGCGAGGTCGGCGCCAGGGCCGCGAGCCTCACCATCATGGTCGGCGGTCCCGAGCGGGCCTTCAACACCATGAAGCCGATCTTCGACAAGATGGGCAAGAACGTCACCCATGTCGGCGCCAATGGCGACGGCCAGACGACCAAGGTCGCCAACCAGATCATCGTCGCGCTGACGATCGAGGCGGTGAGTGAGGCGCTGCTGTTTGCGTCCAAGGCCGGCGCGGATCCCGCACTGGTGCGCAAGGCGCTGATGGGCGGCTTTGCCTCGTCGCGGATTCTCGAGGTGCATGGCGAGCGCATGGTCAAGCGGAATTTCGATCCCGGCTTCCGCATCGAGCTGCACCAGAAGGATCTGAACCTCGCGCTCGAAGGTGCGCGCGCGCTCGGTCTGTCGCTGCCGAGCACGGCGGTGGCGCAGCAATTATTTTCATCCTGCACCGCGCATGGCGGCAAGGGCTGGGATCATTCGGCGATGGTGCGCGCGCTGGAACTGATGGCGGGCCACGAGATCGCCGCGGCCTGAACTGTTACGCGGTAACACTCTTTCGGATTTGGCGTGTCTTTCGCCACGGCGGAACCGGAACAATGCTCCGGCCCCGCGGTTGAAGGCGCATCAACAAACACTGGAGAGTGTGGACATGAAGACCCGTCTTGCGATTTCGTTGGTTGCCGCGTCGCTGCTGGCGTCGAGTGCAGCCTTTGCCCAGTCGACGACCGAGCAGGGTGCCCGGAACGGCGCACGCGCGGGCGGCGACATCGGCGGTCCGGTCGGTGCGGTGGTCGGCGGCACTGTGGGTGCAGCAGTCGGCGCGGGCCTCGAAATTCCGAATGCGATCCTCGGTGGCATCCCGCGCGATGATTCGGTCGTGGTTCAGGAGCGCGTCGTGGTCGGCGAGCCGCTGCCTCCCACCGTGGTGCTGCGCCCGGTGCCGAATTACACCGAGTATCGCTATGCGGTCGTGAATGATCGCCGCGTGATCGTCGAGCCGCGCACGCGGCGCGTCGTCAAGATCATCGACTGATCGGCGCCATAGCGATTGAACGATCCGGCCCTGCGGAGTGACCTCCGCAGGGCCTTGTCGTCAGTGACCCGACGTTAGAGCGGCTCGCGGACACCGAGGCCGTGCATGAAGCGCTCGCGGATCTGCACGGGATCCCTGCGGGTGGTGCCGACCCCGGGCTTATCGTCGATGCGCAGCGCGATCAGGCTGGGTTCGTCAGCCGACATCGCTTCGTCGATCAGCCGCTCGAAATCGTCCTCGTCCGCGGCCCAGGCGCTGTTGGTAAGGCCCGAGCCCAAGGCGATCGCGACGAGATCGGCGACACCGGCGGCCGGCGTCGGCTGCGCGCCGGTGATCTGGTAGATGCCGTTGTCCATGACGATCATGATCAGGTTCTTCGGTTTCAACGCCGCGATGGTCGAGAGCGCGCCGAGCTGCATCAGGAGCGAGCCGTCGCCTTCCAGCGCAAAGACGCGGCGGTTGGGCTGCGCCAGCGCCACGCCGAGTGCGATCGGGAAGGCGAGACCCATGCTGCCCAGCATGTAAAAGTTCTGCGGGCGGTGGCCGGCGGCCCAGAGGTCGAAATTGGTGTTGCCGATGCCGCCAACGACCGCTTCCTCATGCTTGAGCTTTGCGATCAGGCGCTTCGTCACATCGAACCGGTTCATCACCTTGGTGTTGCGCGTATCCATGGCGACCTCACTTGTCGAAAGTCTTGCCGCCGGTGAGCAGCGGGTTGAGGATCAGTGCCACCGGGGCTTGCGTGGTGACGGCCTGCTTGATCGAGCGGTCGGCGATGAATTCGAGCTCGTCGAGCCGGGTGATGGTGTGGTGCTCCAGCGCCAGCGAATCCAGCACCGGGCGCATGGTGCGGCAGACCAGGGACTGGCCGTAGTTGAATTCGCCGAGCGTGCCGCGCTCGGAGACGAACATGATCAGCGGGATCTGGTAGGGCACCGCGAGCGAGGCGAGCGTGTTGGCGAGCGTGGCAAAGCCCGAGGTCTGCATCAGCACCGCGCCGCGCCGCCCGCCCATCCAGGCGCCGGAGACGATGCCGACGGCCTCCTCCTCGCGCGCGGTGGCAAAGGTCGTGAAGAAGGGATCTGCGTGCAGATTCTTGATCAGTGGCGTCAGCACCCGGTCGGGTACGTAGGGAATGAGGCTGATCTCGTTCCGCTTCAGGGTTTGCAGGACGATGCTATGCCAGCTTCTGTCGCCGGACCCCGGTCCCGCCTGGGACGAGGCCTGCTGTTCCGCAATCGCCATCGCGCTCTCCCTTGTGCCGCGCAGGTTTCTTGGTCTTGACCATTGTCTTGGTCGTCGCGGCGGTCTGCCGAAACTTGACGGAGCGGGCGGGATTGTCAACATGTCCGGGCCGGCACCGTGATCTGCGCCAGACGGCCTGCCGAGGCCGGCACCGCCATGTCATAAGCGGGATAATGAGAAAACGGAGGGACGCAGGAACGGGGCGCGTATTGCGCTGAGCTTGCGGGTCTCCAGGAGAGAGCCGGAAGGGTACTGATGTCGGTCAACAGCAAGCGCGTCTTCTACGTCAAATACCTGGCCAACCCGATCTACATCGACATCCTGAAGGCGCGGCCCGACGTCCGGCTCGACCGCATCGAGAACGAGAGCCCCGAGGATTTTTACGCCCCGCTCCTGAGCGCGGCCCATGTCTACCAGATCGGCGCCGCGCGCGACGAGCTGGCGCCGCATTTCCATGTCGATGCCGCCTTCCTGAAGCGCACGCCGAACCTGCTGCTGGTCTCCAGCAACGGCGCAGGCTTCGACCCCGTCGATGTCGAGGCCTGCACGGATGCGGGCGTGCTGGTCGTGAACCAGTCGGGCGGCAATGCGCATTCGGTGGCCGAGCATGCGCTGGCGATGATGCTGACCTTGTCCAAGCGCATCATCCAGTCCGACCGCAAGCTGCGCCGTGAGGCCAACGTCAACCGCAACGAGCTCGTCGGCAACGAGGTCGAGCACAAGACCGTCGGCATCATCGGCCTCGGCAATGTCGGCCGCCGTATCGCAGCACTCTGCAAGGGCCTGCTCGGCATGAAGGTGCTGGCCTATGACCCCTACCTCTCGAAAGAGGTGATGGCGGACCGGGGCGGCGAGAAGGTCGAGCTCGACGACCTCCTGCGCCGCGCGGATTTCGTCTCGATCTCCTGTCCGCTCAACAAGGGCAGCCGCAACATGATCAGCGTGCGCGAGTTCGGCCTGATGCAGCCGCACGCCTATTTCATCACCACCGCGCGTGGCTTCATTCACGACGAGGACGCTCTGCTCCAGGCGTTGCGCGACAAGCGCATTGCCGGTGCCGGCCTCGACGTCTGGTCCAAGGAACCGCCGCCCCCGGAGCATCCGCTGCTGCAGTTCGACAATGTATTGGCGAGCCCGCACACGGCCGGTGTCACGATCGAGGCACGTCAGAACATGGGCCGCATCGCGGCCGAGCAGGTGCTGGAGACGCTCGACGGCAAAAGGCCACCGCGCATCATCAATCCCGAGGTCTGGCCGGTTTACGCCGAGCGCTTCAAGCAGGCCTTCGGCGTGACGCCGGGGTAGGGCGCGAAGGGCTGTTGGTTACCACGATGAAAATGCAATGCGCTGCATCTTATCGATGGCGTGAATGAGCGCGTATGACTTGACCCTATAGACTAGGGGCATGAACATACTTTCGATTGCGACATCCGGACTTTCTGTCCGCGAGCTTGCGCGTGAACGTGGCCGCGAGCAACATCGCCAATGTCAGCACGACCGGCCCGTTACCCGCATCAGGCGGATCGAGCACATCGGCTGGTGCCGGCAGTTCGAGCACCAGCTCGACTTATCCCGCGGCCTATGTGCCGCTGCGGGTCGATCAGGTCGACCAATCGAGCGGCTCGACGCCGGGCGGCACGATCGCGACGGTGTCGACCGTTTCGCCAAGCTATACGGCACAATCCGACCCGAACGCTCCCTTCGCAAACCAGGATGGTCTGGTCGCGGCGCCGAACGTCGATCTCGCCAGCGAACTCGTTCAGCTGGCGACCGCGAAGTACAGCTTCATTGCCAATGCGAAGGTGATTCAGGCCTATTCGGAAACGACAGAGTCGCTGCTCGATATCAAGACGTGATGGCTGACGGATCGAGCCGACACCGGATTTGATCTCGGTCAAAATTCGCCTCCCCGAAACCAGGTAAAAGGGATTAGATTGTTGCCGGGGCAGCAGGGAGGTCCCATGTCAACTTATGTCGTCAGGTTCATGAAGGACGTGCTCGGCCAGTATGGCCGGCAGATCGAGGTCTGTCAGGGCGCGCTCGAGATCGACGCCGCCGACGAGGACGAGGCCAGGGAGCGGGCGAAGGCGAGGTTTTGCAAGGACCAGGCGCTGCATCACTGGTCGCTGCATGCCGACCGCATCCAGGTCAGGCCGGCCGACTTTCCGTCGTAAGGTTTAACGTCCCGGTGCCGTGAGCGATGGCGGCGCGGTGACGCCGGCGCCGAGCGAACGCTGCACCATGGCGGTATCGGACCAGTGGCCGTGCCGATAGGCGACGCCGCAGAGCAGGCCCACGCGCGCAAATCCGAACTTCTCGTGCAGCGCCAGCGAGGGCGCATTGTCGGCATCGATATAGCCGATCATCTGGCGGAAGCCAGCCGCCGCACAAGCGTCGATCAGCTCCTGGAGCAGCAGCCGTCCGACGCCGCGGCCGAGATGCTCGTGGTGGACATAGATCGAGTGTTTGGCCGTGTAGCGATAGGCCGGGCGCTTGCGGAACAGCACCGCGTAGGCATAGCCGACGACCTCGCCGCGATAGGTCGCAACCAGATGCGGCAGCCGGGTCTGCTTCAAGTTCTTGCGCCGGTCGCGCAGATCGTCGGGCTCCGGCGCGCCGGTTCCCTCGACGTCCCGTGGCACACCATTGCGGACATGATGGCGGTAGATCGCCAGCATCGCCTCGATATCGTTCTCACGTGACGGCCGGATCAGAACCGGCTCGTCATCGGTGCGTGCAATCGCTGTTTCGTTCATCGGCACCTACTCGGCCACGACGTAAGTATAAAGCCCAATGCGACCGCGCGCATCGACCTCCTTGTAGACGCCCTGGATTTCCACATCGAAGCCCGGGAACGTGTTGAAACAGGTCTCGAACATCTTGAGATAATCCACCATGGGCTTGGCCCGTTCCGTCAGCCGCTCGCCGGGAACGATGGTGGCGATCCCGGGGGGATAGACCACAAAGGGCGTGGTGGCGATGCGGCCGGCGATGGCCTCGATCGGCAGATAGTCGACGTCGTTCTTGAACAGGAAGCGCGCGGCATCGCGCGGCGACATCGCAATCTCCGGCATGTGCTCGGGCATGAATTGCCGCGCCTGGAGCGCACTGACGTCGGCAGCGCGGAAGAAGCGGTGCATTTCGCCGCAGAGGTCACGCAGCCGCACGCCGGCATAGCGTGCATGCCGCCGCTGGTAGAATTCCGGGATTGCGTCCGCCAGCAGCGCATTGTCGTCGTGCAGTCGCTTGAACGCGACGAGGCCGGAGATCAGCGTGCCGGCCTTGCTGGCCTCGACGCCCGGCGTGAGCAGGAAGAGCAGCGAGTTGAGGTCGTTCTTTTCAGGCACGATGCGGTTTTCGCGCAGATATTGCGCGACGACCGGGGCAGGGATGCCGTGATCGGCATAGGCGCCGGTAGTGCGGTCGAAGCCGGGGGTCAGCAGCGTCAGCTTGTTCGGATCGGTCATGGCAAAGCCTTCGGCCATGCCGGCGAAGCCGTGCCAGTTGCTGTCGGGGCCGAGCTGCCAGAGCGCGGGATTGGTGGCGAGCTCGTCGGTCGACAGCGTCTCCCAGGCAACGTTATGCGCGGCGCCGGGGCGGCCTACGTCGGGAATGGCGACGCGATCGGGCACGAACGGCTCGAAGAACCAGCGCCGGTCCACGTTCTGTTCTTTCTCTTCGAACTCCCGGCGCATCGCGCGGATTTTCTTGCGCAGCTCGATGCCGAGCCTGATCGTGTCGTCCCACAGCACTTCGCCGGAGCGGCCCTTCATCATCTGTGCGCCGACGTCGAGCGAGGCGAACAGCGGATAGAACGGTGACGTCGAGGCGTGCTGCATGAAGCTTTCGTTGAAGCGGCGGTGCTCGACGCGGCGCTTCTGGCCGCGGATGTGGCGGTCCTTGATGTGGATCTGCGAGGCTTGCGAGAAACTGGCGAGCTGCTTGTGGGTCGACTGCGTCGCGATGATGCCCGGCGCCTCCGGCGGAAGGTTGGCAAGCCCCATGGCGAAGCGGCCGGCATAGAGCGGATGGAACTTCATGAAGCCGGCCCAGGCCTCGTCGAACAGGATGTATTCGCAGAGATGGCCGATGCGCTTCAGGATCATTTCGGCATTGTGGATCGTGCCGTCATAGGTGCATTGCTCGACCACGGCGACGCGGAATGGCCGCTCCTTGCGCCAGGCGTCCTTGTCCGTGACCAAAGGATGGTTGCGGATCGCCTCGCGCAGCGCCTTCTCGTCGAGCACGTCCCAGCGCATCGGTCCGATCAGGCCCCAGGCATTGCGGATGGTCGGGACATAGACCGGAATGCCGCCATTGATCATCAGCGCGCCGTGATGGGCGGCCTTGTGGTTGTTGCGGTCGAACAGCACGAGGTCGCCGTCGGTGACGAGCGCGCCGAGCGCAACCTTGTTCGAGGTCGAGGTGCCGTTGAGCACGAAGTAGGTCTTTTCAGCGCCGAAGATCGCTGCCGCCTCCTTCTGCGCCTTCAGCGCCGGCCCCTCATGGGTGAGGAGATCGCCGAGATCGAGCACGGAATTGTCGAGATCGTCGCGGAACACGGATTCGCCGAGATGCTCGACGAACACCCGGCCGATCGGGCTGCGGTTGTAGAACACCCCGCCATTGTGGCCCGGGCAGGTCCAGAGCTGGTTGCCTTCCTCGGCATAGTCGACCAGCGCGCCGAAGAACGGCGTCTTGAGCGTCTCGGCATATTGCTTGAGCCGGCTGATCAGGTTCTTGGCGATGAAAGTCGGCGTCTCCTCGGACAGGAAGACATAGCCGTCGATGAAGTCGAGCACCTCGACCGGCAGGTCCTCGAAGCGCTTGCGCCGGATCAGCAGGATGATCGGGAAGTCGAGGCCGCGGCGTCGCATCAGGTTGATCAGTGCCGAGGTCTTGCCCTCAAGCCCCTTCTTGCCCCAATCCACCACCATGCAGCCGATCGCGGCATCGGTCTGCACCGCCATTTCCGCGTCTTCCAGCTTGCGGGCCCGAACCACCTCGAAGCCGGAGCGCTGGATCTCCTCGATGATCTGGTTGAAGCGGACGCCCTCGAGGTCGTCGGCGTCGAAAACAGGTGCGGCGAACAGGAAGTTGAAGCGCTTGAAATAGTCCATGGCGTGTCCCGAATGTGCAGAGACTGACAGGTCTCGGCACATTCGATGACAGTTCTATGACAGTGCTCAGCTTGCGCTGGCGATGACCATCCGCTTGCGCCCGAAATTGGCCACGGCCGCCTCCGAGACGCCGAAATTATTGGCAAGCAGATGGCGCGGCGCCTTCGCGAGCCAGTCGCCGAGGCTGCTTTCGTGGTAAGTGCCGCTGTCGAGCACACCGATCACCTCGGCATCCTCCTGGCCGATGTTCTGGATGGAGTGTCCGCAATTGGCGGGGATATAGGCGCATTCTCCGGCCGAGAGGTCTGCAACCGCGACCCGCTTGTCGAACGCGAACAAGGTCACGCGCGTGCGTCCCTTCAGGACGTAGTGCCATTCGTTGGCGTCGGTGTGCCAATGCGGCTCGTGCATCGCGCCGGATCTGAGCTTGAGCACTGTTCCGGTCATGGTGCTCGAGACCGGAAACTCCTTGGCGGAGGCGACGTAAAGCTGACCGCCCGCCGTGCTCACGCGCGGCTTCTGCGCCATCAGTGCGAAGCGGTGGGTGCGGTCGCGATCCAGCGCGCGGGCGACTTTTGCCTGCGGACCGTCGAGCGCCAGCACCTCGCCCTGCATGATGTAGGTCTCGGCCTTCGGATTCGGGCTGAAGGTCTCCGTGGAAACGCCCAGCGCCTGGGACAAGGCCGGCGCGTCGTAGCGGCTCATCCAATCGCTGATCCCGAAGGTGCCGTGCTCGGAATAGAGACCGTCATCGAAGGCGAGGATGGCGTGACAGGGGGCTGGCCCCAGCGTCTGGATGGCGTGGCTGTGACCCTTCGGGAAGAACCAGAGATCGCCAGGCCCAAGGTTGGCGACTTCGAGCTGGCCCTCGGGATCGACCACCGTCACCTGGCAATGGCCGTCCACGAGATAGGCCCACTCGGCCGAATTGTGCCAATGCATTTCGCGGGCGCCGCCCGCGTTGACGAACAGATGCGCGCCGGCAATTCCGGTCGCGAGCGGAAGCGTGCGGGTCGTGACCTCGCGCGCCCAGCCGCCGGATGTGGCCTTGATCGGTCCCTTGTCGAGCGAGGCGGTGAACACCACGGGATCACCCGACTTTCGCGGGATCGTCTTCAGGAATTCGGATGCCGGGGCGACGTCGTAGCCGGCAGCATGTCCATCGGGCGCTGCGAGCGCGGATTTGGCGGCGCCGAGGACTCCGGCACCGAATGCAACGGATTGAATGAAAAGACGGCGGCTGGATTTGAACATCGAAGACCTCAAAACCGAAAGGTTGTATGAAACGGATCGCGAAAACGGCGATGCTGCACACCTTCATAGGTCCGCGAAGGCGCCCGTTGCGCCTCAACCGTTCGGCTGAATTGGCCTCAATTATCTTTGATGGCGGAATGAATGCGACTGTGAAGTGATGCGCTTGACGGCGCGACCGCACGCGCCGTGGACGACTCGGCTACCGCTTCGTCTCGCCGAACACCACCGTCGGCACCGCGCGATTGACGACCTCGCGCAGCGCGAAGCTCGATTGCACCCGCGCCACGCGCGGCAGGCGCGACAGCTCGGTGCGATGGATACGCTCGAAATCCTGGATGTCGCGGGCGAGCACGATCAGGATGTAGTCGTCGGTGCCCGACATCAGGAAGCAGCGCACTACGGAGGGGCACTTCACCACCTCCGCCTCGAACGCCTTCAGCGCCTCGTCGCTCTGGCTCTCCAGCGCGATGCGCACAAGCACCGTGGTGGTGAGGCCGAATTGCGCCAGATCGAGCGCGGCCTGGTAAGCCTGGATGTAGCCATCATCCTCCAGCGTCTTCTGCCGCCGCGCCAGCGCGGTGCTGGAGAGGCCGACCTTGTTGGCGAGCTCGGTGTGGCTGGCGCGCGCGTTGGTCGTGAGTTCCGCGAGAATCGCGAGATCTTTCCGGTCGAGGGCCAAGGTTTCGTTTCCAGCGTGAAAGGACGTTTGCGCGCCGGAAACCGGCGCGGGACGGCCAAAGCTAGCGGATATTTGCACGAAACCAAACCGGCCTCGTCGCTACGATCATGGGGGGAATCAAAAAGGAGCTGAGGATGCGTGTCGGTGTGCCCAAGGAGATCAAGGTTCAGGAATATCGCGTCGGGCTCACCCCGGGCGCCGTCCGCGAATACGTCGCAGCCGGACATGAAGTGACGGTCGAGACTGGCGCCGGCAGCGGCATCGGCGCGTCCGACGAGGTCTATCAGCGGGCAGGGGCCTCCATCGCCGCGAGCGCACGCGACATCTTTGCCAAGTCCGACATGATCGTGAAGGTGAAGGAGCCGCAGAAGAGCGAATGGGCCCAGCTCCGCGAAGGCCAGATCCTGTTCACCTACCTCCATCTTGCGCCGGATCCCGAACAGGCCAAGGGCCTGCTTACGTCCGGCTGCACCGCGGTCGCCTATGAAACCGTCACCGACGCGGCCGGTCACCTCCCCCTGCTCGCGCCGATGAGCGAAGTCGCCGGCCGCCTCGCCATCGAGGCCGCCGGCGCCGCGCTCAAGCGGTCGGCCGGCGGTCGCGGGCTGCTGCTCGGTGGTGTGCCCGGCGTGCAGCCGGCGCGCGTCGTCGTGCTCGGGGGCGGCGTGGTGGGAACTCAGGCCGCGCGCATGGCGGCAGGCCTCGGTGCCGAAGTCACTGTGATCGACCGCTCGATTCCTCGTCTTCGTGAGCTGGACGACGTCTTTCTCGGGCGGGTGCGCACCCGTTTCTCGACCATCGAGGCGGTCGAGGAGGAGGTGTTTTCCGCCGATGTCGTGATCGGCGCGGTGCTGGTGCCCGGCGCCAGCGCGCCAAAGCTCGTGACGCGCGCGATGCTCAAATCGATGCGGCCGGGGGCCGTGCTGGTCGATGTTGCGATCGACCAGGGCGGCTGCTTCGAGACCTCGCATGCGACCACGCATGCGGAGCCGACCTACGAGATCGATGGCGTCGTGCATTACTGCGTGGCCAACATGCCGGGCGCGGTGCCGGTGACGTCGAGCCAGGCGCTGAACAATGCGACGCTGCCGTTCGGTTTGATGCTCGCTGCCAAGGGCTTTGCCGCCGTGCTGGAAAATCCGCATCTGCGCAATGGGCTGAACGTGCATCGCGGCCGCATCACCAACAAGGCGGTCGCGGAGAGTCTCGGGATGGACTTTGCGCCGGTGGGGAGTGGGCTCGCGGCCTGACGATGTGGTGAGGTTTACGCCTTCGTCAACCGGTACTGCTCGAGATCCGGATCGTGCGTCATGCGCCAGTAGTCCACGAAACGCCACGGCATCGCCGAAAACACGCGGCCGCTCGCGTTGCGGTAGTAGGTGCTCATGCCCGGATGGGTCCAGATCATCGCCTCGTGCTCGGTATCGACCTTGCGGACATAGTCGTCGAGCACGTCCGGGCGGACGTCGATGGCGGCGACGTCGTGCTCGATCATGTTAACGAGGCAGGCGGAGATGTAACGGCTCTGGCATTCGGACTGGAAGATGACGCTGCCGCCATGAGCCGGCCCTGAGTTCGGGCCGAGCATGCAGAAGAAGTTGGGGAAATCTGGCACGGTGAGACCGAGGAATGCTGTCGGATTGTCGTTGGCCCAGGCCTCGCGCAAATTCCTGCCGTCGCGACCGCTGATGTTGAGGCGCGCGGCCATCTCCGTCACTTTGAAGCCGGTCGCGACGACGATGATGTCGGCGGGACGGCGCTCACCGTCGGCGGCGACGATGCCGCTTTCATCAAAATGGTCGATCGCGTCGGTGACCAGCTCGACATTGTCGCGCGTCAAGGTCTTGAACCAATTGTTGTCGAGCAGGATGCGCTTGCCGTATGGCGGATAGCTCGGCACGCATTTTTCGATCAGGTCGGGCCGGTCCTTCAGCTCGGTGAGGATGAAGTCGGTCAGCTCCTGACGATGCCGGTCGTTGCCCTTGTTGACGGCACGCTCCGGATGCGGCCAGGCCGGGTCCTTGCGCAGGAACGGCAGCAAGCCGTCGCCATAGCGCCAGAACATGTTGAAGCGGTACCACTGCACATAGAACGGAAGGTGCGCGAGCAGCCAGCGCGCGCCTTCGCTGATCGGGTCGGCATAGCCCTTCACCGGTCGTGCCCACTGCGCGCTGCGTTGGTAGACGGTGACCGAGGCGACACGGCCCGCGATCGCCGGCACCAGCTGCATCGACGTCGCGCCGGTGCCGATCACGGCGACATGCTTGCCGTCGAGCTTGATGTCGTCCGACCACAGCGCCGAGTGAAGGATCGTGCCTTTGAAGTTTTCTTCGCCCTTGAAGTGGGCGCGTGAGGGATCGTTGAGCTGCCCGATGGCCGAGACCAGCGCGGTGGATTCGAAGGTCTCGTCGCCCGCCTGCGTCTTCAGCGTCGAGATCCAGCGCCGCTTGCCGTCGTCCCAGCGCGATGCCGTCAGCTCGGTGTTGACGCGCAGATGCTTGCGGATGCCGTATTCGTCGGCGACCTTGAGCAGATAGCCGAGCAGCTCCTCGCGCTGGCAGAAATAGCGCGTCCACGCATTGCCGGAGCCGAACGAGTAGGAATAGGAGTGGTTGGGCGTGTCGACGCCGCAGCCGGGATAGCGGTTGATCCACCAGGTGCCGCCGAGTTCGGCGTTCTTCTCGACGATGGTGTAGGGGATGCCGAGATGGCCGAGCGCCACGCCGAGCGCGATGGCACAGACGCCGGCGCCGACGATCAGAACGTGCTGGTCCGCAAGCTTTCCGTCCGAAGGCTGCTTGGTCCAGCGCGGCTCGCGCGACACAAAGCCCATCTCCTCGCGCATCAGCGGTGCATATTCCGGCGCGACGTTTTCGCCGAGGCACGCGCGCATCATCTTCAGCAGCAGCTCTTCGCCGGGATCGGTGATGACAGGCGTCGGGGTGCCATCGGCAAACAGCTTGACGACGGCGGCGCGGATTTCATCCTGGATCTCGCGGGGCACGCCGGCCTCGGGGTCGGGGATGAGACGGATGTCGCGCTTGGGCAGATAGGGCGGTTCGAGCCAGCGCGTGTCGCCGGTCATGTGCACCAGCACCATCAGCAGGCAGCGGATGTCGGCTTCGGCAATCGCCGAGGCGAGGTCGAGCGGCTGGCGGGGAGACTCGATGTTCATGGCGTGTCCTGATCTCCGGATGCACTGAAGAGGCCGCGCGTCATCAGCTTGCGATAGGCGGAGATGACGTGGTCCGGCACGGCGGTGACGCCGTCGGCCGAATAGGAATAGCGTCGGCTGAGATATCCACGCGAGCCCATCAGCATGTGCACGATCGCCTCGAACTCCTCGTCGCTGTAATCCGCGATTGCGCCTGACCCTCGCGCGCGACGCAAGATGCGGACATAGGCGACCGAGATATTGTCGAGATGCTTCTGGTAGCCGATCGGTGCGAAGAACTCGGCCTCGTTGAGGATGCGCAGGAATTCCGGCACCTCACGGATGAAGTCGAAGAAGGCGGAGAAACGCGCGATCTCCTGTCGTGCCGCGTCCGCCGTGCCCGTGCGGGCGCGGATGAACTCGACCATGTCGAGGCCGATCTTGGGCAAGAGCTGGTCGAGCAGTTCCTGCCGGTTCTCGAAATGATTGTAGAACGTGCCTTGCGCGACGCCGGCTTCTTCGGTGATCCGGGCGACGGAAGCTTCGGCATAGCCATGCTTGCCGACGACCTTGGTCGCGGCGTCAAAGATCTTCTGCTTGGTCCAGGCGTTGCGCTCGACACGATTGAGCTTCGTGACCTTGGCATTCGCTTGCGTCATTCAGACGTCTCCAGCTCGGCGCGCAGCACGCGCTTGAGAATTTTACCCGACGGATTGCGCGGCAGGCTGTCGCGGATGATCAGCTCTTTCGGTACCTTGAAGCTCGCCAATCGTGCGCGGCAGTGCTCGGTCAGGGCAAGGAGCGCAAGGCTTGTGCCTTCGGTCAGCACGACAATGGCGACGGGACGCTCGCCCCAGCGTGCATCGCGCAGGCCGATCACCGCGACCTCGCGTACTTCAGGCAGATCGTAGATCACGCGCTCGACTTCGGAGGAGGCGATGTTCTCGCCGCCGGAGATGATCATGTCCTTCTTGCGGTCGGTCAGATACAGAAAGCCGTCGTCGTCGAGATAGCCGATGTCACCGCTGCGGAACCAGTCGTCGAAAAAGGCAGACGCCGTCTTCTCCGGATCCTTCCAGTAGCCGCGTGTGATCTTCGGTCCGCGCAGGCAGATCTCGCCGTTGACGTTCGGCGGCAGCGTCTTGCCGTCCTCGTCGCGGATCTCGATCTCGACATGGGCAATGGCGCGGCCGGTCGAGCCGATCTTCTCGATCTCGCGGCCGGCTTCCATAAAGGTGTCGCCGCCCACGGTCTCGGTCAGGCCATAGGCATCGATGTAACGCGCATTGCGGAAATACTCGGAGAAGGCACGGATGCGCTGCTCCGGCGTCTTCTCGCCGCCGCCGATCGCCCATTTCAGGCTCGAGACGTCGTAGCGATCGCGGGTCGGGCAGGTGAGCATCGCCGTGGTCATGACGGGCGCGAACCATGCAGCGTTGAGCCTGTCGTCGGCGATCGCCGCAAGCGCGGTCTCCGGCTCGAAATTGCGTTCGATATGGATGAAGCCGCCATGCCAGAGCACGGCGATGCCGGGCAAATCGAGCGCGCCGACGTGATAGAGCGGGCCGACGACGAGCAGGCGCGTATCGGCGCTGAGGCCTAGCGCGATGGTCTGGTCCGCCGACTTCCAATAGAAATTGTCGTAAGTCAGCATGACGCCCTTGGGGCGGTCGGTCGTGCCCGAAGTGTACATCAGCCGCATCAGGTCGGATGGCTGGCGCACATGCATCGGAGCCGGGGGCGCGTCACTCGCAAGCCGCGTCACGCTCTGCTGCGCGGCTTCGTCGAGTACGACAATCGTCGCGCCGGCTGCATTCGCCGCCAATTCCTCGTCGACGATCAGCAGCCGCGCCCCGGCATTGCCGACGATGTAGCTGACCTCATCGCGCGAGAGCCGAAAATTGATCGGCAACAACACCGCGCCGAGATGGCTGGCGGCGAAGACGAGCTCCAGGAACGCCGCGCTGTTCTTCAGCAGGACGGCCACGACGTCGCCCGCCCCGATGCCCTGGGCCGTAAGCCAGCCCGCGGCCTGTCGGACGCGCGCGTCGAAGGCGGCGTAGGAAATAGCCTCGCCGCGGTATTTCAGCGCGGGCCGGTCCGGCGTTTGCCGGGCGTGAAAGGCGATGAAGCTCGAAAGATTGATCATTTGACGGGCATTGGGCCAGTTATGGCCCTGTTTCCTCGGTTGGTGAATTCTGACTCATAATTCATAATTGGCTTGACGTCACCCCCCTTGCTCTGAAATCCTCATGCCTACGGAGACGAGACGATCTCCGACAGGGATCAGGAAACGCCGACCCGAAAGAGGGAGGGGAAGATGACGAGAACTCGCACGCGGGGCATCAGCCGCCGTTCGACACTGGCGCTGATGGGCGCCGGCGCGATGACGTTTGCCGCCCCATGGGTGGCACGCGCACAGGCCAAGACCATCAAGATCGGCATGCCGACGATTTTGTCGGGCCGCGTCGCACAGCTCGGCACGTCGTCGCGCAATGCGGTGATGCTCGAGGTCGACAAGGTCAACGCCGCCGGTGGTCTCGCGGGCCGGCAGATCGAGATGGTGATCCGTGATTCCAAGGGCCAGCCGCAGGAAGCCGCCCGCGTCGCACGCGAGCTCGTCAATACCGATGGCTGCGAATGGCTGATCGACGGCGAGGCGTCGTCCGGTTCGTTCGCGGTTCACGAAGTTGCGCGCGATCTCGGCGTGCTCTGCGTCCACACTTGCTCGGAGGCGTCCTCGTTGACGGCCGATCCGAAGCAGCACATCCCGAACGCGTTCCGCTGTGTGCGCCAGGGCATTCACGATTCCATCGTCGGCGGCAGCTACGCGGCTGCGATAGCGAAAGCCAAGGGCCTGAAGAAGTGGGCGACCTGCTCGCCGGACTACGCCTATGGCCGCGACACCACCGGCGAGTTCACGCTGTATCTCAAGCGCTTCGCGCCCGACGTCGAGGTCATCAGCGAATCCTGGCCAAAACTGTTCCAGCCCGACTACACCGAGGTCGTGACGAAGATCCTGCAGGCCAAGCCGCAGGCACTGTACTCCTGCCTGTGGGGCGGCGATCTCACCTCCTATATCGATCAGGCCAACATCTACGCGATGTTCACGCAGATGGAGGTGTTCGCGGTGAACATGGCCGACTACACCGCGCTCACCGTGGTGAAGAACCTGCCCAAGGGCATTCATTCCGGCAATCGCTACATCAAGACGTTCCCGACCACGCCGGAGAACGCCGCCTGGGGCGATGCCTACAAGGCCAAGTACAACGAGTATCCGACCAACTGGTCGTGGCAGAACGCGACCGCGGTGATGTTCCTGGCCGACGCCGCCAAGAAAGCGAACTCCACCGACGGCAAGAAGATCGCGGAGGTGCTGAAGGGCCTCACCATCAAGTGCCCGTTCGGCGCCGACGGCACCGTGACGATGCGCGGCGACGACCACACGCTGGTCGGTTACGCCATCGGCTGGGGCACCACGATCCCGCAGGAGCCCTACGTGCCCGAGGTCAAGGCGGGCGACTGGAAGACCATCTTCGAGCTCGAGACCGAGTGGAAGAAGAGCAAGGGTTATATCTGATCACGCGCAGGGCGGGCACGGACAGCCGTCTCCGCCATCTTCGTTTCGTTTTCCGCGCCGCCTTTGGCGCACGACAATGAAAGTGCTCCCGTGGATCTCGACGCGCTCACCGGCTGCCTCTCCAGCTCCGCCTGCCTCGTGACGCAAACCACCAGCGGCCTCATCATCGGCATGCTGCTTTTCCTGGTCGCGGTCGGGCTGACGCTGATATTCGGCGTGCTGAAGGTCGTCAATTTCAGCCATGGCGCTTTCTATATGTTCGGCGCTTATTTCGCGATGACGGCCTATCATCTCACCGATAGCTTTGCGCTGGCGATGCTGGCGGGCGCGGCCGGCACCGCCATTCTCGGCCTGATCTTCGAGCGCGTCTTCATGAGCCGCGTTTATGGCGCCGACGTGCTGATGCAGCTCCTCGTCTGCTATGCCTTCGTGCTGATCTTCGACGACGTCGTGCGCATCATCTGGGGACCTGAATTCAAGTCGATGGGCATGCCTGCGGCGTTCCAGGTGATGCCGTTGTTCATCGCCGGCGGCGTGGTGCCGCCTTATTATCTTCTGCTGATCGGTGTCGCACTTGTTGCGGCGATCGTGCTCGGGATCGGGCTGTCGCGCAGCCGCATCGGCAAGGTGATCCGTGCCGCCGCGCATAATCCCGGCATGGTGTCTGCGCTCGGCATCAACACCGGCCTGATCTATGGCGGCGTGTTCGCGCTCGGCGGCATGCTGGCGGGTCTGGCCGGCGCGCTGGCCGCGCCGGTGCGGTCGTTGACGCCCGGGATGGGCTTCTCGGTGCTGATCGAATCCTTCATCGTCACCGTGATCGGCGGCATGGGCTCGATCCTGGGCGCTCTGATCGGTGCGCTACTGCTCGGCCTGATCAGGTCCTTCGGCTCGCTCGGTTTTCCCCTGTTCACGGAAGGCCTGATGTACCTGTTCATGGTGATCGTGCTGGTCTCCAAGCCAACCGGCCTGTTCGGCAAGGAGGCGGCATGACCGAACTGGAGGCCGGGCGTGCGCAAACGCTGGCACCGGGGCGCGATGGCGCGGTGCTGCAACGCTACCGCGACGTGCTGATCGCGCTGATTGCCTTCGCCGTGCTGGCGAGCCTGCCGCTGTTCACGGGCAGCAAGGCGCTACTCGATTTCGTCATTCGCTGCTCGGCCTACGGCCTGTTCGCGACCTCGCTCAATCTGCTGGTCGGCTATACCGGCTTGACCTCGTTCGGTCACGGCATGTTCTTTGGCCTTGGTGCCTACAGCTTCGGCCTGATCATGCAGAAGCTCGGCGTACCCATTCCGGTCGCCTTCGTCGCGACGCTCGCGATCACCGCGATGATCGCGGCCATCATCGGCGCGATCTGCGTGCGGTTGAAGGAGATCTATTTCGCCTTCGTCACGCTGGCCTTCCAGATGCTGATCCACTCGACCATTTTGTCCTGGGCCTCCTTCACCGGCGGCGACCAGGGCCTGCGCGGCGGTATTCCGCGCCCGGTGTTCCTCGGCATCGATCTCGCCAATCACGTCCATCTCTATGTTGCAAGCTGCGCGCTGCTGATCCTCGGCCTGCTGGCGATGCGCCAGATCGCGCAATCTCCGTTCGGCTACACGCTGCGTATGATCCGCGACAACGCCGCGCGCGCGAGTTTCCTTGGCATCGACGTCTGGCGCGCCAAGCTGACGGTCTTCGTGCTGGCGGCGCTGTTCGCCGCGATGGGCGGCATGGTGATGGCGCTGTTCGTCTCCGGCGCCTATCCGGAGTTCGCCTACTGGACGATCTCGGGCGAGGGCATCTTCATCAACATGCTCGGCGGCGTCTCGACTTTTTTGGGGCCGATGGTCGGTACCGTGCTGCTGCTCCTGCTCAACGACACCGTCACGCGTTTCACTGAATATCATGGCATCGTGCTCGGCGTGGTCATCCTGTTCTTTGCGCTGGGCCTGCGCAAAGGCTTGCTGGATTTCGTCGCCGAATGGTTTGCGCACCGGCGCGATGCAGGCGAGGGGCGCTAGCGATGCTCGAGATCCGCAACCTCGTAAAGTCGTTCGGCGGCGTGAAGGCGACCAACGACGTCTCACTGGACTTCCCCGACGGCTCGCTCACCGCGGTCATCGGCCCGAACGGCGCCGGCAAGAGCACCTTCTTCAACCTCATCACCGGCGCGCTGAAGCCTGACACCGGCCAGGTCCTGCTCGACGGCGTCGATCTCGCCGGCCGTTCGCCGCCGGAGATCGTGCGTCACGGCATCGGCCGTGCCTTTCAGGTCGCGAGCATCTTCAGGTCGCTGACGGTGCAGGAGACCATGCTGGCCGCCGTCAGCGCCGACCAACGCTCGTCGGCGGTGCTGCACAAACGCTTTCCGCTGCCGGAGACGCGCGACCGCGCCGAACATGTGATGGAGCTGCTGGGCCTCGCGGGAAAAGCGCAATCGCACCGCGGCGACACTGTCGCATGGCGACCAGAAGCTGCTCGATATCGCGCTGGCGCTGGTGCTCGAACCAAAGGTGTTGCTGCTGGACGAGCCGACCGCCGGCATGGGCCCGGAGGAGCGCTGGCGCATGATCGACAAGGTGCGCGAGCTCTGGGAGACCCAGAAGATCACCGTCGTCTTCATCGAGCACGACATGGATATCGTGTTCAAGATCGCACCGAAGATCGTCGTGCTCTGCTACGGCCGCATCCTCGCGACCGGCACGCCGGACGAGATCCGCAACAACAGCGCCGTGATCGACGCCTATCTCGGCACCGAGCATGCCGGAGCCGCCGCATGAGCGCCGCCGTCATCGAAGTCGCCGATCTCGACGTCTATTACGGCACCAGCCAGATCCTGTTCGGCGTCGGCCTGTCGGTGCGGCAGGGCGAGACCATGGCGCTGCTCGGGCGCAACGGCGCCGGCAAGTCGACGACGATGAAAGCGATCATGGGGCTGGCGCCGCCGCGACGCGGCAAGGTCAGTCTGCGCGGTGTGGTGATCTCCGGCCGGAAGCCGCATCACATCGCGCGCGCCGGGCTCGGCTTCGTGCCGGAGGATCGCCAGATCTTCCCGGAGCACACCGTCGAGGACAATCTCGTCATCGGTCGCAAGAAGGGCCCTGACGGCCAGGACGAGTGGCCGATCAAGCGCATCTACGAGGTGTTTCCGCTGCTCGAGCCGCTGCGCCATCGCATCGCCGGCCGCCTGTCCGGCGGCGAGCAGCAGATGCTGGCGATCGCGCGCACGCTGATGGGCAACCCGGCGCTGCTGTTGCTCGACGAACCGAGCGAGGGGCTCGCGCCGATCATCGTGCAGCGGATCGGCGAGTTGTTGCGGCAACTCCGCCAGCTCGGCTCGACGGTGCTGATCGCCGAGCAGAACATGCATTTCTGCCTGGGGCTGGCGAGCCATGCCACGGTCATCGACAAGGGCCAGATCGTCTATGCGGCCGGGATCGACGAGCTGAAGGCCAATGACGCCATTCGGCGGCGCTATCTGGCCCTCTAAGCCGGTCCGCCGGTGTCCGAATGGGCCGGAAGAAGAAAACTATTGCGTCACGGGCGCCCGGCGGAAGGAGTTTCCCCTTCGGGGGGCAAATACGCCAATCGCTTCCATTGCCGTTTGGGGCCGAAACGACGACATTCCATCCAGAATTTGATGGATTGGCATAGCCATGGAACGCACTGGATTTGAGCCCTTCGGCGAGCAGCTGGTCTCCGCAACGGATACCCAGCCGCAATCGCGCGCCGCAAAGCTCGTGCTGCGGGCCGGCACGGGCCTGTTTTGGTCGCTGGTCGCCGCGATTGTGGTGGCGCGCGCGGCTTTCTTCGAGCCGGGCGTCTATGACAGCTTCAGCCACATGGCTTCGCTCGCCAAGAACCTCTTGTTCTGAGCCGGGTTATTCCGGGGCTGAGGATAGAACTTCCCTCGGCCCTGATATGCTGAAAACTTATTCCCCAACCCAAGCGCCGTGCGTATAAATCTTTCTCCTCTGGGAGAGATTTGTGTCGCAGAATCAAGCATCCAGCCCGGCCGATTCCAAGCCGACCACTGCGGTAAGCCGCATTCTCGCGCTGATTCCCGGCATTCTTCTCTGCATCGCCGTGGCCGGCGTCTCGGCCCTGCTTGAACGAGCGGAGCTGGGCGTTTTCGAGCATCCCTATGTCGAAGCGCTGGTGATGGCGATCCTGCTTGGGATGGCCGTGCGCAGCTTCTGGAAACCGGCCCCGCGCTGGCAGGCCGGCATTGCCTTCAGCGCCAAGCAGCTGCTTGAAGTCGCGGTCATGCTGCTGGGCGCCTCCATCAGCTTTGCCGCCATCGCGGCCTCGGGCATCGCCCTTTTGGCGTCGATCGCGGCCGTGGTCGTGGTGGCCCTTTGCGTCTCCTTCGGTCTTAGCCGTTTGCTTGGCCTGTCGACGCGGCTGTCGATCCTGATCGCCTGCGGCAATTCCATCTGCGGCAATTCTGCCATCGCGGCGGTGGCGCCGATCATCGGCGCCAACAGCGACGAGATCGCATCGTCGATCTCCTTCACCGCGATCCTCGGCGTGATGATGGTGCTGGGCCTGCCGCTGCTGATCCCGCTGTTGCAACTCACCGCAACGCAATACGGCATCCTCGCGGGCCTGACCGTCTATGCTGTGCCGCAGGTGCTCGCGGCGACGGTGCCGGCCGGCCTGATCTCCACGCAGATCGGCACGCTGGTCAAGCTGATGCGCGTGCTGATGTTGGGGCCCGTGGTCGTCGGCCTGTCACTGGTGGCCTCGCGCTGGCAGACCGGTGCCAAGAAGACCAATGTCGGCTTCTTCCGCCTGGTGCCGTGGTTCATCCTCGGCTTCCTCGCGCTGGCGACGTTGCGCTCGCTCGAGATCGTGCCGGGCACGGTGGTGGGACCAGTGACGAAGATCACCAGTTTCCTCACGGTAGTGTCGATGGCTGCGCTGGGCCTCGGCGTTGACGTGCGCGTGCTGGCGAACGTCGGGGGCAGGGTGACGGCGGCGGTGACGCTATCGCTGATGCTGCTGCTAGGGATCAGCATCGCGCTGGTGCATTGGTTCAAGTGATCAGGGCGACGCTGCCGCAGGGTAGGCAAAGGCGCGGCAGCGCCGTGCCGACCATCTTTCGAACGTCGAGATAGTCGTGGGCACGCTTCGCTTTGCCCACCCTACGAAATCACCCGTGTTGTGGGCATCTAGATCACATCCGCCAGCGAATGGCCGTGCAGCTCGATGTTGAGCCCCTGCATGCCCATGTCGCTGATCTCACCGCCCATCGCCTTCAGGCTCTCCTCGCGGATCAGCGACATCAGCCCGCGGCGCAAGGCCAAAAACTCCGACGACATCATCATCGACTGCTGCCGCGGCCGCTCCAGGGGAATCGGGATCTCGGCCTTGATCGAGCCAGGACGTGCGGTCATGCAGTAGACGCGGTCGGAGAGGAAGATCGCCTCGTCGATGTCGTGGGTCACGAACAGCACCGAAATCTTCAGCCGCTGCCACATGTTGGTGAGGATCTGCTGCATGATCACGCGAGTCTGCGCGTCGAGGGCGCCGAAGGGCTCGTCCAGCAGCAGTACCTTCGGGCCCGTCGCGAGCGCGCGCACGATGCCGACGCGTTGCTTCATGCCGCCGGAGAGCTTTTCCGGATAGTGCTTCTCGAAGGCTTCGAGGCCCGCGAGCCCGAGCAGCGTGCGCGCGGCGCGTTCGCGCTGCGAACGCGGCATGCCGCGCATCTTCAGGCCGAACTCGACATTCTCCCGCACCGTCTTCCAGGGGAACAGCGAATATTGCTGGAACACCATGCCGCGCTCGGCGCTGGGGCCATTCACGCGCTCCCCATCGACCGTGACAATGCCCATGGTCGGCTTGAGAAAGCCCGCGACCGCATTGAGCAGCGTCGACTTTCCGCAGCCGGAAGGGCCGACGATGGAGACGAACTCGCCCGGCTTGACGTGGATCTGCGTGTCCGTGACCGCCTGAACCGGTCCTTCGATGCTGTCATAGCTGAGGGAGAAGTTTCTGACCTCGATGTGGCCCTTCGGTTGGCTCGCCAGAATCTCGCTCATCTCGTTGACCTCCACGGCATCACCAGATGTCCTGCGGCCCTGATCAGCAGGCTCGATCCGAGGCCGAGCACGCCGATCGCGATCATGCCGAGCGCGATGTCGGCATACTGGACCAGCGAATAGGCTTCCCAGGTGAAATAGCCGATGCCGTACTGGCCCGAGATCATCTCGGCCGCGATCAGCGACACCCAGGCGACGCCCATGCCGATGGTGAGGCCGGTGAAGATGTGCGGCAGCGATGCCGGAAAATACACCTCGCGGAAGATCGAGCGCTCGCGCGCGCCGAGGCATTGCGCGGCGCGTACCAGCACGGGATCGACCAGCGACATGCCGTGGAGCGTGTTGACCAGGATCGGGAAGAACGAGCCGAGGAAGGTGATGAAGACGATGCTCTGCTCGTTGGTCGGCCACAGCATGATCGCCATCGGCACCCAGGCGATCGCCGGGATCGGCCGTAGCACTTCGGCGACCGGGAAGATGATCTCATGCACCAGCTTGAAGCGGCCCATGATCAGGCCGAGCGGCACCCCGACGATCGCCGCCAGCGAGAAGCCGATGAAGATGCGGCGGCAGCTCAGCACGATGTGCATCAGGAATTTAGGATCGTGGATCGCCTTGGTGAAGCTTGCATAGACCGCCAGCGGCGAGGGCACATTGGTGAAGCGCACGAAGAACACGACGCGGTAGGTCGTGAGCAGATGCCACACCAGCAGGAAGGCGAGCAGCGAGATGATGCCGATCGCGGTCGCGCGCAGTCGTCCCTGGTTCAGCCGGTACCAGCGCAACGCGAGCGTGCCGAAAGAGGGCGGCGGCGCGGGCGGTGCGGGAGCCGCCTCCACGGTTGCGGCTGGCATGCTGTCGTCGCGCTGTCTGAGGATCGCGGGGCTGCTCACGTCTTGCCTCCGCTGACGGCCGTCTTCACCGCGTCGTCGAAGCCGAGCACCTTACCGCCGATCTTGGCGGCGTAGGCCTCCGCGTCCTTCTTGAGCAGGAACGGCGCGACGTCGCCATTGCCGACCGCGAAGAAGGCCTGGTCGGCGAACAACTTGATGCCGCGCGTGGTGTCGAAAACGTAGGCGACGTTGATCTTCTTGCCCTTGGCCTTGAAGTCGGCGTAGGCGCCGAGCGTGCAAGCAGCGGACGAGAACGGCAGGATGCCGGCGTCGTCGACCCAGACCTCGCCGGCCTTGCGCGGATCGGTGATCGGCTTCCTGCAGAAGGCGTCTTCGCCGGTGATTTCGTAGTTCTTGGTGCTTCCAAGCTGTGCGTCATAGTCGAGCTTCATCTCGGCATAGGCCTTGCGGATGTAGCTGTCGTCGACCCACTTCTTCGGGTCGAACTCCTTCATGCGGCCGAGATTCTGCAGCACCTTGACGTCGGTCGCGGCCGCATCGATCAGAGCCGGCTTGACCGTCGGGTCTGTGGTCATGTTGCCGCTGGGACCCAAGAAGATGTAGACGACTTCCTTGTTGATGCCGGTCCATTCCTGGATCTTCTCGGCGGCGAGCTTGGGATCGTCGCGCAGCCACTGGTTGGCGGCGATCAGCGCCTTGAAGTAGGCGACGACGACCTCCGGATATTTCTCGGCAAAATCGGTGCGGACGACGATGCCGTGGAAGGTCGGCAGATTGGTCTCGACGCCGTCAAAGATCTTTCGCGCGAAGCCGCGGAAGGGGAGCAATTCGGCGAAGGGGACGAAGTCGGCATGCGCGTCGATCTTCTTCTCCTGGAGGTTGGTCGAGCCGACCTCCGGGCTCTGGCTGACGAGCTGGAAGAAATCGGCCGCATAGCCGCGGTCCTGCATCGCCTTCAGCACCATGCCGTGCGCGGCGGAGCCGAAGGGTACGCTGACGAGCTTGCCCTTGAGATCGGCGAGATCGTAATAGGGCGAGTCCTTGTGGACGACGATGCCGTTGCCGGAGCCGGAAAGGCTGTAGGCGGCGATGCCGATCAGCCGGCTCTTGCTCTCGGGATTGCTGTCGAAGGTGAAGCCGTTCACGATCAACGGATAGTCGCCCATCATGCCGATCTGCAGCTTGTTCGCCATCATCGCGTTGGTGACGGGCGGACCGGACGTGAAATTCTGCCACTCCAGCTCGAACTTGATGTTGGAATATTTGCCGTCCTTGGGCAGGTATTTTTCGAGGAGATGGAGCTGGCGGATGACGACGCCCGCGGTCACCGTGTTGGTCGTGGTGTCCTGCGTTCCGATGCCGAGGGTAACGGTTTCCGCCGAAGCCGGCTGCGCGAGGAGCAGCGCCAGCGACGTCACCGACATCGCGATCGAGAGCGTGGGAAGATGGCGGACCATTCTCATCCTCATTCGGTTGGATGTGCTGTGGTTGCCATGATTGGGGGAGGGCCCCGACAGGGCAAATCCGGAATGATGACCGCAGTCGATTAGTTGCCGGGAAAAGCTGATTGCATACTCCTTGGGCAGTCCTGCACTATAAAGCCGCTTGCCTGTGCACCGGCTCTAGTCGCCGCTCTGGCCGCGCATCTCTTCCAGAATGTCGGTCCGGCACACCACGATCTGCGAGCGCTTGGTCACCACGATTCCCTTCTCCTGCATGCGCTTCAGGCTGATCGTGACCCATTGCCGGGTCGCGCCGACCATGTGAGCGATGTCAGCGTGGGTGAAGGCAGCCGCAATCACGCGCCCGTCGGCGTCCTCGACGCCGTAGAGCTCGACGAGATGCAGCAACAGATGCGCGAGGCGCTGCGTGATCGAGCGCGTTCCCAGCATCTGGGCCAGCGCAGAATAGCATTTGCCCTTGAAGGTCAGGCCCTCGATGAGGCCGATCGCGAGGTTCGGGATCTCTGCGGCAAGCGACCGCAATTCCTTTCCGGGCAGGTGCACCACGCTGCAATTGCTGGATGCGACGCCGGACCATTGATGCACTGTGCCTTCGAACACTTCGGGCCCGCCGACGAAATTGCCGACATGCCAATAGGCGAGCGTGATCTCGCGCCCGAGTGGCGAGGTGTAGAACACGCGGATACGACCGCTCTCGATCAGCCAGATGCCGTCATGCTTGCCACCCTGGCTGAACAGCGTCTGGCCGCGGTTGAGCACTTTTCGCCGGCCCTGCTTCAGCACCAGCTCGCGCTCGCGCTGGGTGAGCTTGTCCATCAGTGGCGGCGGCCCGCCGATCCATTGCTGGTTCTCGGTCAGCAGCAGCGAGGAGCTGCCCGCAGGCCGGACTGCCGGGGGGACAGTCCCGCGAACCGCACTCGCCGCCTGCAACATCGTCTTCCTCCGGAACGTTGAAATCGTTCTAAAGAGGAGCAATGTCCGTGCCAGATGGGGACTGGAACGAAGTCTCGCCATCCACTTCGATGTCATCGCCCGCGAGGGCGGGCGATCCAGTATTCCAGAGGCGTCAATGGGTTACGGACAGGCCGCGGCGTACTGGATTCCCCGCCTTCGCGGGGAATGACGGCGGAGCGGGGGGGGACGCTCGGCGCCTATCGCCCCGCCAGGCTCAGCAGATACGGCTTCGGATAAATGCCGCGATTGTGCCCATCCGAGAACGAGATGTTTACCCCATAACCGAGATCGCCGATCTCAGTGATGGCGATGCCCGGAAACGCTTCCGGGAAGCGGTCGTCGAAGCGGGCGCGAGTGCAGTGGGCGCATTTGCAGGAGAGGCGGAGTGTCTCCGCCGGAACGCTGAGCGCGCCGCCTTCGGTGGTGCGGACGAGGAGCGTCGCGAGATCGGCGCTTGCTTCGTAGTCGGCCACGGTCGGTGCCACCAGGGTCATGGTCATGACGAACCTCCTGCTAGTCTCTACGTCGGCGCCGGCACGCGCGAATAGCAACTAATTGCCAGTATCGGCGTGGTCGCGCGTTCTTGCTGCCTCGCCTTCAATCACCGCCCGCGAAATGTGAAACTAATCGACCGGGAATTTCACTTCCGAATTGCCGGACTCCCGTCTCTCCGAAACCTTGTGCGTCATCGAGGGCTAAGGAGAGACCATGAGCGCATTTCAGAAGGAGACGGTTTTGTCGGTCAGGCACTGGACCGACTCGCTGTTCAGCTTCACCGCGACACGTGATCCCGGCTTCCGCTTCCAGAACGGTCAGTTCGCGATGATCGGCCTGGAGGTCAACGGCAAGCCGTTGATGCGGGCCTACAGCATGGCCAGCGCCAATCACGAGGAGGCGCTCGAATTCTTCTCGATCAAGGTACAGGACGGCCCGCTGACATCGCGCCTGCAGAAGATCAGGGAAGGCGACATCATCCTGGTCGGCCGCAAGGCGACCGGCACGTTGATCACCGGCAATCTCATTCCCGGCAAGCGCCTGCTGCTGCTCTCGACCGGCACGGGCCTCGCGCCGTTCGCAAGCCTGATCAAAGACCCCGACGTCTACGAGAATTACGAGACCATCGTGCTTGCCCATGGCTGTCGCCAGGTCTCCGAACTTGCCTATGGCGAGCACGTCGTCGACGGCCTGCGCAATCACGAATTTTTCGGATCCCTGATCCGCGACAAGCTCGTCTACTACCCGACCGTCACCCGCGAGCCGTTTAGGAATCGCGGCCGCATCACCGATCTGATCGCCTCCAACCAGCTGTTCGACGACATCGCCCAATCCGGTCTCGATATCGCAACCGATCGCATCATGCTGTGCGGCAGTCCGGCGATGCTCGAGGAACTCCCCGCGATGTTTTCCGCGCGCGGTTTTGTCGAGGGCAACCACAGCCAGCCCGGCCATTTCGTGATCGAGAAGGCCTTCGTCGAGCGCTGAGGCGCAAATCGGCTCCCGGCGACAACTAATTGCTATCGCCGGGACGTCCCCTGAACAAATCTGATGCAAAGGCGCCGAACACGCGGCGAACCAGGAGCAAGCGATGGCACTAGATCAGATCGTCGACGGACTTTCGGAGGTTTCCTGCGATGTGCTCGTGATCGGCGGCGGCACGGCCGGCCCGATGGCAGCGCTGAAGGCGAAGCTGAAGAATCCGAAGGCCAATGTCGTCCTGCTCGAGAAGGCCAACGTCAAGCGCTCGGGCGCGATCTCGATGGGGATGGACGGGCTGAACAACGCCGTCATCCCGGGCTATGCAACGCCGGAGCAGTACACCAAGGAAATCACCATCGCCAATGACGGCATTGTCGATCAGAAGGCGGTCTACAAGTACGCCCAGAACTGCTTTGAGATCATCGAGGAACTCGACAGCTTCGGCATTCGCTTCCTGAAGAACGAGAACGGCGACTACGCCGTCAAGAAGGTGCATCACATCGGCACCTATGTGCTGCCGATGCCGAACGGCGAGACCGTGAAGAAGGCGCTCTATCGCCAGCTCCGCCGTGCCCGCATTCTGATCTCCAACCGTTACATGGCGACGCGGCTGCTGAAGTCCGCAGACGGCCGTATTGCCGGTGCGATCTCCGTCAACACCCGCACCGCAGAGATCCTGGTGATCAAGGCCAAGGCCGTGATCCTCTGCATGGGCGCCGCCGGCCGGCTCGGCCTGCCGACTTCCGGCTACATGTTCGGCACGTACGAGAATGCCGCCAATTCCGGCGACGGCTATGCGATGGCCTATCACGCCGGCGCCGCGCTCGCGAACCTCGAATGCTACCAGATCAATCCGCTGATCAAGGATTATAACGGCCCGGCCTGCGCCTACGTGGCCGGTCCGTTCGGTGCCTTCACGGCCAACAACGAAGGCTCCCGTTTCATCGAATGCGACTACTGGTCCGGCCAGATGATGCTGGAATTCTACAACGAGCTGTTGTCCGGCAAGGGCCCGGTGTTCCTCCAGCTCAAGCATCTCCATCCCGACACCATCTCGGAGATCGAGTCCACGCTGCACAAGGTGGAGCGGCCGACGCGCGGCCTGTTCCAGCAGGGGCGCGGGGTCGACTACCGCCACGACTCGATCGAGATGCACATTTCGGAGATCGGCTTCTGTTCCGGTCACAGCGCCTCGGGCGTGTTCGTCGACGACAATGCCCGCACCACCGTGCCAGGTCTCTATGCCGCCGGAGACATGGCAAGCGTGCCGCACAATTACATGCTCGGCGCCTTCACCAACGGTTCGGTCGCCGGTATCGACGCGATGGAGTTCGCCGACAATCACGACTTTGCCGAGTTCGATGCGGCCGATGTCGCGAAGGAGCGCGACCGCGTGCTGGCGCCGACCAGGCGCGAGGACGGCATTCCGCCGAACCAGGTCGAGTACAAGACGCGCCGCCTGGTGAATGACTATCTTCAACCGCCGAAGGTTACGCGTAAATACGAGCTCGGCATGCGCCGTCTCGCCGAGACGCGCCAGGACATGCAGGAGCATATGATCGCGCGCAATGCGCATGAGCTGCTCCGCGCGCTGGAAGTGCAGTCGATCATGGACTGCGCCGACATGGCCGTGCACGCATCGCTCTACCGCGAGGAAAGCCGCTGGGGCCTTTACCACTGGCGCACGGACTTCCCCGAGAAGGACAACGAGAACTGGTTCTGCCACACGCTGCTGAGCAAGCAGAACGGCAAGATGACCAGCGAGAAGCGCGCGGTCGAGCCCTATGTCGTTCCGATCGCGGACGACGAGAAGGATCTCTACGACAAGCAGCGCATCCGCGCCACCGCCTGATCCACCGCACCTAGCAACAGGAGACATCAAATGCCTCTCGCGTCCTATCAGACATCGGTCCCGGTGGTCGTCGACGACGCCAAATGCATTGCCGACAAGGGCTGCACCGTCTGCGTCGACGTCTGCCCGCTCGATGTGCTGCGCATCAGCGACATGACCGGCAAGGCCTACATGGCCTATGACGAATGCTGGTACTGCATGCCCTGCGAGGCCGATTGCCCGACCGGCGCCGTCACCGTCAACATTCCCTATCTCTTGAGGTGAGCATGTCGAGCCCGTTCGAATCCTACGACGATCTCGAAGACGCCGACGAGCGGCTTCAGGCCGCCGATCCCGCCGAGCGCCGCGTCGCTATCATCGCGCTCGGTCATTCCGGCGACCCCGCCGCGGTCGGTCATCTCGCCGGTATCGTGACCGATCCCGACGCCGGCGTCCGTCAGCAGGTCGCGATGGCGCTCGGCGAATTCGACGGGCCGGAGGCCGCAAGCGCGCTGGTGAAGCTGCTGGTCGACCCGGAACGGATCGTTGCAGCGGCTGCGGCCGACAGCATGGCCGAGTTCAAGGATCCTGCCTGTGCAGATGTCATCCTGCCATTGGTCAAGCATGCCCATGCCTTCGTCCGCATGGGCGCGCTGCGCGCGCTGAAGGAGTTGAGGCGCAAGGATACGCTCAAGCCCGCGCTGGAAGCGCTGCAGGATTCCGATGCCGCCGTGCGCGTGCAGGCGATCGGCGTGATCGGCTTTCTGAAACTGGAGGAATCCATTCCCGCGCTGACCGCGCTGATCAACGATCCCGATGCGCATGTCCGCCGTGCCGCTGTGAGCGCGCTGGCCTTTTCGCAGATGAAGCCCGCGGCCGAGACGATTACGCGAGCCTTGAAGGACGCCGATTGGATGGTCCGCGAGATGGCGGCGGAAACGCTCGGTCTCAACATCAACGGTTCGATCGCCGCCGACCAGCTCGTCGGCGCTCTCGCCGATGAGTTCTGGCAGGTGCGGCTGAAGGCGATCCGCAGCCTCGGCAAGATGAAGATCGAGCGCGCGGTGCGGCCGATCGGCAATTGCATCAACCACGACCAGGCGAATTTGCGTAAAGAGGCGGCCGCCGCGCTCGGCGAGATCGCCCATCCCGATGGTGAGGCGTTCCTGGCCGTCATCGCCGACGATGCCGATCCGGATGTCCGCAAGAATGCGCGCTGGGCGCTGCAGCAGATCGCGGCGCGCAAAGCGCGAGCGGGGGCATAAAGCCGCGGGCAGGGGCATAGCGGCGGTGCGGCCTGCCGCTCTGGACTTCCCCCGCCAGACGTTTATTGGTCTTCGCCAATGGGATCGGCCGCTCGCGAAAGTGGCCGTTTCTGAGAAACAGCGAGGACGCCGGCCATGACGAGTTTGACGGTTAAGGACCTTCTTCCCGAGGATGGAACGAAGGGAACGTTGGTCGGTCGCGTCTGGCTGCCGCAGGCGAACGGCCCGGCCGTGGTTGCCGTGCGCGCCGACGGTGTCTTCGACGTCACCGCGAAATTCGCGACGATCAGCGCCCTCTGCGAAGAGGACAATCCGGCCAAGGCCCTTGCCGCGACCAGGGGTGAGCGCATCGGCGATCTCGAAGCCATCGTCGCCAACACGGCACCCGATGGGCGCGACCCGAAAAAGCCCTGGCTGCTCGCGCCGGTCGATCTCCAGACCTTGAAGGCTGCCGGCGTCACCTTCGCCATCTCGATGCTGGAACGCGTGATCGAGGAGCGAGCCAAGGGCAATCCGGCCTCGGCCGAAGCGATCCGGAAAGAAGTGACGCGGTTGATCGGCGACGATCTGTCAAAACTCAAACCCGGCTCGGACCAGGCGATGCATCTGAAGCAGGTGCTGATCGACCAGAACGCCTGGAGCCAGTATCTCGAAGTCGGCATTGGCCCCGATGCCGAAGTCTTCACGAAGGCGCCGACCCTGTCCTCGGTCGGCACCGGCATGGATGCCGGGCTGCATCCGAAGTCGACCTGGAACAATCCGGAGCCGGAGCTCGTGCTGTTCGTCTCCAGCAGCGGCAAGATCGTCGGCGGTGCGCTCGGCAACGACGTGAATCTGCGCGACTTCGAGGGTCGCTCGGCGCTGCTGCTGTCGAAGGCGAAGGACAACAACGCCTCATGCTCGATCGGACCGCTGCTGCGCCTGTTTGACGAAACCTTCACGCTCGACGATGCGCGCAAGCTCGATATCAGCCTGAACGTGACGGGCGCGGACGGTTTCGTGCTCGACGGCCATTCCTCGATCAGCATGATCAGCCGCGATCCGACCGACCTCGTCGCGCAGACCATCGGCAAGGTGCATCAATATCCTGATGGCTTCGTTCTGTTCCTCGGCACGATGTTCGCGCCGGTCAAGGATCGCGAGGCGCCGGGGCAGGGCTTCACCCACAAGCGCGACGACATCGTCACGATTTCAGCGCCTCAACTCGGCAAGCTCGTCAACCGTATGCGCACTAGCGACGAGTGCGAGCCCTGGACGTTCGGCATCGGCGCGCTGATGAAGAACCTGGCGCAGCGCAAGCTGATCTAGTTTCTTCGCCGCTCCCAGCGCTCAGTTCTTCCGTCATGGCCGGGCTTGCCCCGGCCATCAACGTCTTGCTCCTGTACGAGGAATGTGGATGCCCGGGCCTTCGCCGCGCCGAAGCGGCTTCGGCCGCGCAGGCGGGACAAGCCCGGGCACGACGAAAACACGCGATCGCAAATCGCCTTCATCTCCGCGTTGCATCAGTGGAACAAGGTCGTGTTTGGCGCATCATCTGCGCGGCCGTCGGCATCCCCGCGTCATTCGTCCAAATAGTCAAATAATATGACTATACGAGCGCAAACTTCCGTGAAATAGTCCCTCCCGCCGCCTCAAAGGCCGGCCTGAGGGTGTCATGTTACCAAATGGCGCCCCGGACAACATTTTGGGAGACACGCCTGATGACCTTCAAAGCCCTTTTTGCGGCCAGCGCCACGGCCGCGTTGTTGCTCGCGCTGCCGGCCAATGCGGCCGAGCTCACCGTCGGCTTCTCGCAGATCGGATCGGAATCCGGCTGGCGCGCGGCCGAGACGTCGGTCTCCAAGCAGGAGGCCAGCAAGCGCAAGGTCAATCTCAAGATCGCCGATGCGCAGCAGAAGCAGGAGAACCAGATCAAGGCGATCCGCTCCTTCATCGCGCAGAACGTCGACGCGATCTTCCTCGCACCCGTGGTGTCGACCGGCTGGGATTCGGTGCTGAAGGAAGCCAAGGAAGCCAAGATCCCGGTCGTGCTGCTCGACCGCGACATCGATCCGTCCGGCAAGGACCTCTATCTCACCGCCGTCACCTCGGACAGCGTGCATGAAGGCGCGGTCGCTGGCGAATGGCTGGCCAAGACCGTCGGCGACAAGGCCTGCAATGTCGTCGAACTGCAGGGTACGGTCGGCGCAAGCGTCGCTGCCAATCGCAAGAAGGGTTTTGACACCGCCATCGCCAAGCACGCCAATTTGAAGGTGGTGCGGAGCCAGACCGGCGACTTCACCCGCGCCAAGGGCAAGGAAGTGATGGAAAGCTTCATCAAGGCCGAAGGCGGCGGCAAGAACATCTGCGCGGTCTATGCGCATAATGACGACATGATGGTCGGCGCCATCCAGGCGATGAAGGAGGCGGGCCTCAAGCCGGGCAAGGACATCCTGACCGTCTCGATCGACGCAGTTCCCGACATCTTCAAGGCGATGGTGGCCGGCGAGGCCAATGCCACGGTCGAACTGACGCCGAATATGGCGGGGCCGGCCTTCGATGCCGTCGCGGCGTTCAAGGAGAAGGGCACCGTGCCGCCGAAGTGGATCCAGACCGAATCCCGGCTTCTCACCGCCGCCGACGATCCGCAGAAGGAATACGACAGCAAGAAGGGCCTCGGTTACTGAGGCGGGCGTCTCGCCGGGCCGCTCCGTGCGGTCCGGCACCCCCTTCGCATCCGCCGCACGAACGAATAGGCTGGGTGTCCGCAGCATAAGCGGGCGCCGGTGGGAGTGACGTCGTTATGGAGAATAGCCTTGATCCGGCTCCTTCCCTGTTGGAGGTGCGCGGGATCAGCAAGAGCTTCGGTGCGGTGCGCGCGTTGCAGGAAGTCGACTTCACGCTTCGCGCCGGCGAGATCCATGCGCTGCTCGGCGAGAACGGCGCCGGCAAATCCACGCTGATCAAGGTCGTCACCGGCGTGTTCCCGCGCGATGCCGGTGTTGTCCGTCTGGGCGACGAAGAGGTTGCGCCGCGCTCGGCCAAGGCCGCGGTGCAAGCCGGCATTGCCACCGTCTACCAGGAGGTCAACCTGCTGCCGAACCTGTCGGTGGCGCAAAATCTGTTTCTCGACCGCCAGCCGATGCGCTTCGGCATCGTGCGCGAGGGCGAAATGCGTCGCCGCGCCAAAGCGCTGCTCACGGAGTTTGGCCTCGATATCGATGTCGCAGCGCCACTCGGCAATTATTCGGTGGCCATACAGCACGTCACCGCGATCGCGCGCGCCGTCGATCTCTCCGCCCGCGTGCTGATCCTGGACGAGCCGACCGCGAGTCTCGACCGTCATGAGGTCGAGATCCTGTTCGGCATCATGCGCCAGTTGGCCAAGCGCGGCATTGGCATCGTCTTCGTCAGCCATTTCCTCGATCAGGTCTACGAGATCTCCGATCGCATCACCGTCTTGCGCAACGGCCGCCTGGTCGGCGAGCGCGAGACCGCTTCGCTGTCACGGCTCGAACTGATCCGGATGATGCTCGGCCGTGAGCTGGCCGAGACCACCAGCGCGCGGGCGGCGGCGAGCGAACAGAATGCGCGCGAGGTGTGTGCGAGCTTCGAGAATTACGGCAAGGCCGGCTATGTCGCCCCGTTCAATCTCGAGCTACGCCATGGCGAGGTCGTTGGTCTCGCCGGCCTCCTCGGCTCGGGCCGCACCGAGACGGCGCGGCTGGTGTTCGGCGCCGAGCGCGCCGATGGCGGGCAGGCGAGGGTGGAGGGTGCGCCCGTGCGGCTGCAATCGCCGCGCGATGGCGTGCGCCACGGCTTCGGCTATTGCCCGGAGGAGCGCAAGACCGACGGCATCGTCGCCGAACTGACCGTGCGCGAGAACATCGTGCTGGCGCTTCAGGCCAAGCGCGGGCTGCATCGGCCGCTGTCGCGCCGCGAGCAGGACGAACTCGCGCGCCGTTACGTCAAGATGCTCGACATCCGCCCGCCCGATGCCGAACGGCCGGTCGGCCTGCTTTCCGGCGGCAATCAGCAAAAGGTTCTGCTGGCGCGCTGGCTTGCGACATCGCCGCGGCTGCTCGTGCTGGATGAACCCACGCGCGGTATCGATGTCGGCGCGCATGCCGAGATCATTCGCCTGATCCGCGAGCTCTGTGACGACGGGCTGGCGCTGCTCGTGATCTCCTCGGAGCTCGACGAGATCGTGACCTATTCCGACCGCGTGGTCGTGCTGCGCGATCGTGCCCATGTCGAGGAGCTTTCGGGCGAGGCCATCGACGTCAGCAACATTCTCGCGGCCATCGCCGCCGATGGCGCAGCGATGCAAGAGGCCCGGGCATGACAGCACTGTTGCCGCGCCGCGGCCTTGCCCAGATCCTCGCGCTGATCGTCATCCTCGCGGTCGACCGCGTGGTGTCGCCGCAATTCTTCGATCTGCGTCTCCAGGACGGCCGACTGTTCGGCAGCCTGATCGACGTGCTCAACCGCGGTACGCCGGTGGCGCTGCTCTCGCTCGGCATGGTGCTGGTGATCGCGACGCGCGGCATCGATCTCTCCGTCGGCGCTGTGATGGCGATCTGCGGCGCCATCGCCGCGAGCCTCGCCGACAGCCACGGCCTGCCGGTGGTGCTGGCGGCCGCGCTCGGCGCGGGGCTCGTCTGCGGGTTGTGGAATGGCTTCCTCGTCGCCGTGCTTGGCATGCAGCCGATCGTGGCGACGCTGATCCTGATGGTCGCCGGTCGCGGCATCGCCCAGCTCATTACCGAAGGTCGTATCGTGACCTTCACCTCGCCGGATCTGGTCTGGCTCGGCAACGGCGCCATTCTCGGCGTGCCGGTGCCGATCGCGATTGCGCTCGGCATGCTGATCCTGACCGGCGCGGTGGTGCGCGGCTCGGCACTCGGGCTCCTGATCGAGGCGACCGGTGGCAATGCGCGGGCAAGCGAGCTTGCCGGCGTCGGCACGCGCGCGATGATTCTGGCGGTCTATGTCTGGTGCGGCGTCTGCGCCGCGCTCGCCGGCGTGATCGCCGCGGCCGACATCATGGGCGCGGATGCCAACAATGCCGGCCTGTGGCTCGAGCTCGACGCCATCCTTGCGGTGGTGATCGGCGGCACCTCGCTGTTCGGCGGCCGCTTCAGCCTTGTCCTGGCGGTGCTCGGTGCGCTGATCATCCAGACCATGAACACCGGCATTTTGCTGTCAGGCTATCCGCCGGAGTTCAACCTGCTGGTCAAGGCCGTGGTGGTGCTCGCGGTGCTGCTGCTGCAATCGCCAAAACTGTCAGGCTTTGCCGGCATCATGGCGCGGCTGCGGAGGACGAAACCATGAAAGGCCTGCCGCCCGTCCTGATCACGGCCATCGTCCTCGTCGCAGGCTTCGCCCTCTGCGCGCTGCAGTTTCCCAATATCGCCTCGACCCGCGTGGTCGGCAATCTCCTCACCGACAACGCCTTCCTCGGTATCGTCGCGACCGGCATGACCTTCGTCATCATCTCCGGCGGCATCGATCTCTCGGTCGGCTCGGTGATCGGCTTTACCACCGTGTTCGTCGCGCTCGCGATCGAGCGCTGGGGCGTGCCGCCGCTGGTCGCTTTCGTCGCCATCCTCGCACTCTCGGCCGCCTTTGGCGCCGCGATGGGCGCGATCATCCACGTCTTCGACCTGCCGCCCTTCATCGTGACGCTCGCCGGGATGTTCCTGGCGCGCGGAGCCAGCTTCCTGCTCTCGACGGAATCGGTGCCGATCACCGCGCCGGTCTATTCGACCGTCTCGGACTTCGCGTTGCGCATGCCCGGGGGCGGGCGATTGACCGCGATCGCGATCATCATGCTCGTGATCGTGATCGGCGGTGCCTTGCTGCTGCACCTCACCCGGTTCGGTGCCAACGTTTATGCGCTCGGCGGCAGCCGGGCCACGGCGAGCCTGATGGGCGTCGCGGTCGGCAAGATGACAGTGAAGATCTACATGCTGTCGAGCCTGCTTGCGGGCATCGCCGGCATCGTGTTCTCCTTCTACACCAGCGCCGGCTATTCTCTCTCTGCCGTCGGCGTCGAACTCGATAGCATCGCGGCCGTGGTCATCGGTGGCACGCTGCTCACGGGCGGGCAGGGCTCGGTGATCGGCACCTTCCTCGGCGTGCTGATCCAGGGCATGATCCAGACCTACATCAATTTCGACGGGACGCTGTCGAGCTGGTGGACCAAGATCGCGACCGGCGTCTTGCTGTTTGCCTTCATCGCCCTGCAACAGGGGCTGGTCGCGCTGGCGCGACGGCCGGTGGCGAAACGCGCGGGAGCCGCCTCATGACCTCGCGCATCGTCGTCATCCCGACACGGCGGGCCCATTCCAACCACGCGGAGGTCGCCCGCTCAATCGGCGTCGACATCATCGCTAGCCGCTATGCCGAGGGGGCGCGGCTTCCGGGTGACGCCGAGTTGATCGCGATGTTCGGCGTGTCGCGGCCGGTGCTGCGCGAGAGCGTGAAGACGCTGGTCGCCAAGGGGCTTTTGACCACCAAGGCGCGGGTCGGCACCGTCGTGCGCGAGCGCACCGCCTGGAACATGTTCGACGCCGACGTGCTGGCCTGGCATCTCGACGCCGGCATCGACAAGCGTTTTCTCAACGACCTCGCCGAGATCCGCCTCGCGGTCGAGCCGCGGGCCGCGGCGCTGGCGGCGGCGCAGCGGTCCGAGGAGGATATCGCGGAGCTTCGCCGGAGCATGGAGCGGATGCGGCTGGAGGCTTCCGATTCCGTCGGCTTTGCCGATGCCGATCTCGCACTGCACGTTGCGGTGGCGCGGGCATCGGGTAATCTGTTCATGCGCTCGATCGGGCATGTGATCGAGGCCGCCTTGCGCGCCTCGTTCCTGCTCAGTGCCCCGGTCGAGCCGGAGGACCGCGATACCGTGCTGCTCTGGCACCAGAAAATCGTCGACGCGATCACGTCCGGCGATGCCGGGGCGGCGTCGGAGGCGATGGTCTACGTCATTCACAACGGCATGCGTCGCCATGAGGGCACCGAGATCGAGACGGCCCCTGCCGAGCAACTGCCGTCTGCGGAAAGTGGAGAATAAGCGTGACTGAACTTCGCATCGCCATCGTCGGCTTCGGCAAGATTGCGCGCGACCAGCATGTCGGCGCGATTGCCGCAGTGCCAGGCGCGATGCTCGCTGCAATCGCCAGCCGCAACGCATCGCTGCCGGGCGTACCGCATTTCGCGACCGTCGAGGAGTTGTTGGAGAAGGGACCGCAGATCGACGCGGTGTCGCTCTGCACGCCGCCGCAGGTGCGTCGCGCCCAGGCTGCCGCGGCGCTCGCCGCGGGCAAGCATGTCATGCTGGAGAAGCCGCCCGGCATCGGCGTTGCCGAGCTCGGTCCGTTGATCGCGATGGCGGTGGAGGCAGACCGGACCCTGTTTGCAACCTGGCATTCGCGCCATGCACCTGCGGTCGAGCCGGCCCGCGAATGGCTGGCTGCGCAGCGGATCAGATCGGTGCATATCAATTGGAAGGAAGACGTCCGCGTCTGGCATCCCGGCCAAGCCTGGATCTGGGAACCGGGCGGGCTCGGCGTGTTCGATCCCGGCATCAACGCGTTGTCGATCCTGACCCGCATCCTGCCGAAGCCGGTGTTTGTCACCGCGGCTGAACTCGCTTTTCCCGCCAATTGCCAGTCGCCGATTGCCGCCAATTTGATGTTGACCGATATCGACGGCCTGCCGATCACAGCTGAATTTGACTTCCGCCAGACCGGGCCGCAGAGCTGGGATATCCTGGTCGAAACCGACGAAGGCCGGATGACCTTGTCCCGCGGCGGCAGGGTCATGGCGGTCGACGGCAAGGTTGTCGCCGACGCACCTGATGAGGAATATCGCGAACTGTATCGGCGCTTCGTCAAGCTCGCCGCGACCGGCGCGAGCGACGTCGACCTGGCGCCGCTTCGTCTCGTTGCCGACGCTTTCCTGCTCGGCAGGCGCAACATCGTCGAACCGTTTGTGGACTAGACATGGCTGGCTCAAGAATAACAAAAGACGCTTTTGGAACGCTGCCTGATGGACGCAAGGTCGAGCGCATCGTGCTGCGCGGGGAGGGCGGGTTCGAGGCTCGCATCATCACCCATGGCGCGGTGATCCAGGCGCTGAGCGCGCCGGACGCGAAGGGCGGTTGCGACGACGTCGTGCTCGGCCATGATGCCTTTGACGGCTATCTCGCCGAACGGAAGTTTTTTGGCGCGACCGTCGGCCGCTATGCCAACCGTATCGCCAACGGGCAGTTCTCGCTCGATGGCGAGACCTTCCGGCTGCCAATCAACAACGGCCCGAATGCTCTGCATGGCGGCCTCGATGGCTTCGACCGCAAGCTCTGGGACATTGCCGAGCTCGACGATGGCGCCAGCCCCGCAGTCACGCTGACCTACACCAGCCCGCATGGCGAGGAGAATTATCCCGGCAAGCTCGATGTACGCCTGACCTATCGCGTCACCGGCCCGACCGAGCTGTCGCTGACGATGGAGGCACGGACCGACCGGCCGACCATCGTCAACCTCACCAACCACAGTTTCTTCAATCTGGAAGGCGCGACCTCGGGCAAGTCCACCCTCGATCACAGGCTGACGGTGGAGGCCGAGCATTTCCTGGCGATCGACCCCACTGCGATTCCGCTGCCGGAGCCGCCGCGCGCAGTGGCAGGCACGCCGTTCGATTTCCGCGAGGCCCACGCGGTTGGCGCGCGCATCCGCGAGAACGATCAGCAATTGCGCAATGGCAAGGGCTACGACCACACGTATTGCCTCGCGCGCGACGGCAAGCTTGCGCTCGCGGCCCGGCTGGAGGCGCCGCAGTCGGGGCGGATCATGGAACTGCTGACCGATCAGCCCGGCTTGCAGGTCTATTCCGGCAACTATCTCGACGGCACGATCTCAGGCAAGGGCGGCAAGCTGATCCGGCAGTCGGATGCGTTGTGCCTGGAGCCCCACATGTGGCCCAATTCACCGAACCGGCCTGATTTTCCGAGCCCGCGCCTTGATCCCGGCGGCGCCTATCGGCATCACACCGTCTATCGCTTTGCCGTGAGGACGCCATGATGGAAGAGGTGCCGACCTCGGTTCTCTCCGCCGAACACTGTCACCTCGGTGAAGGTCCGACCTACGATGTCGCCACCGATACCGCGTGGTGGTTTGATATTCGCGAGGGACGCCTGTTCGAGGCGCATCTGGGCGGTGGCACAATCCGCATCCATGCGCTTGGCCGGATGGCGAGTGCGCTTGGGCGGATCGATGCCGAACGCCAGCTGGTCGTCGCGGAAGATGGTTGTTACGTCCGCACGCTCGCCGATGGCGCGATGACGCGGTTCTGCCCGCTCGAGGCGGACAATCCCGCGACGCGCTCCAACGATTGCCGCGTGCATCAATCCGGCACGTTCTGGATCGGCACCATGGGACGCAAGGCCGAGCGGGGGGCGGGTGCGATCTACGCATTGCACCGCGGTAAAATCTCGACGCTGTTTCCGGGCATCAGCATTCCGAACTCGATCTGCTTCTCGCCCGACGGCGCGACCGGCTATTTCACCGATACCGCGCGCGCCGTGCTCTATGCTGTGCCGCTCAATGCCGACACGGGCTTGCCACGTGGCGAACCTGAGGTGTTGCTGTGCCACACCGGCATCGGGGGGCTTGACGGCTCCGTGTGCGACGCCGATGGGCAAATCTGGAACGCCTGTTGGGGCGCAGGCCGCGTCGATGTCTACTCGCCGCAAGGCGAGCACCTGCGCTCGTTGCGGGTGCCGGCCAGGCAGGCGAGTTGTCCCGCTTTCGTCGGCGCCGATCTGTCGCGCCTGCTCGTCACCTCGGCCTGGCAGGATATGGATGCGGAGGCGCGTGCCGCCGATCCACAGGCCGGTTGCACCTTTCTGCTACAAGCCTCCGCGCGCGGTCGCGCGGAGCCCGACGTCAAGCTCGCATAGGAGATCCCAAGCCGACCTTTACCTCTGTTCTCGACGACACTAAGAAGCAATCTGACACCCAAAGGGAGTGAAGCATGTTGAAATTGAAGACGACATTTCTCGCACTGGCGCTGGCCGGTGCTGCATCGATGGCCGCAGGCGTCACCGCCTCCGCCCAGGACAAGGCGACCGTGGGTATCGCGATGCCGACGAAATCCTCGGCGCGCTGGATCGACGACGGCAACAACATGGTCAAGGTGCTGAAGGAGCGCGGCTACAACACCGACCTGCAATATGCCGAGGACGACATCCCGAACCAGCTCTCGCAGGTCGAGAACATGGTGACCAAGGGCGCCAAGGCGCTGGTGATCGCTGCGATCGACGGCACCACGCTGTCCGACGTGCTCAAGCAGGCCAAGGCAAAGGGCATCACCGTGATCGCCTATGACCGCCTGATCCGCGGCACGCCGAATGTCGACTATTACGCGACCTTCGATAATTTCCAGGTCGGCGTGCTGCAGGCGGAATCGATCGAGAAGGGGCTTGGCCTCAAGGAAGGCAAGGGTCCGTTCAACATCGAGCTGTTCGGCGGCTCGCCCGACGACAACAACGCCTACTTCTTCTACAACGGCGCGATGAGCGTGCTGAAGCCCTATATCGACAGCGGCAAGCTCGTGGTCGCCTCCGGTCAGATGGGCATGGACAAGGTCGCGACCTTGCGCTGGGACGGCGCCACCGCCCAGGCCCGCATGGACAACCTGCTCAGTGCCTACTACGGCAACAAGAAGGTCAACGCGGTGCTGTCGCCCTATGACGGCCTCTCGATCGGCATCATCTCCTCGCTGAAGGGCGTGGGCTATGGCAGCGCCGATCAGCCGATGCCGATCATCTCGGGCCAGGACGCCGAGGTGCCCTCGATCAAGGCCATGCTGCGCGGCGATCAGTACTCGACCATCTTCAAGGACACCCGCGATCTCGCCAAGGTGACCGCCGACATGGTCGACGCCGCGCTGGCCGGCAAGCAGGTGACGGTCAACGACACCAAGACCTATGAGAACGGCTCCAAAACCGTGCCGTCCTATCTGCTGAAGCCGGTCGTGGTGTATAAGGACAATTGGGAGAAGACCCTGGTTGACAGCGGCTACTACAAGAAGTCGCAGTTCCAGTAAGACTCTCGAGTTTCCCTCTCCCCGTTCGCGGGGGGAGGGATCTAACGGATGGGACGCAACGCAATGACCGCCATGCTGGAGATGCGTAACGTCAGCAAGAGCTTTTCCGGTGTGCAGGCTCTGCGCGACGTCAATTTCTCGGTCGAAGCTGGCCAGATCCACGCCCTTGTCGGTGAGAATGGTGCTGGCAAGTCGACCTTGATGAAGGTGCTGAGCGGGGTCTATCCGGCAGGCAGCTACGAGGGCACCATCGTCTTCGAGGGCGAGGAACGCCGCTTCCGCGACATCAACGATTCCGAGGCGCTCGGCATCATCATCATCCACCAGGAGCTGGCGCTGATCCCGCTGATGTCGATCGCGGAGAATATCTTTCTCTCGCATCCGCCATCAAAGTTCGGCGTGATCGATCGCGACCAGGTCTACAAGCGTACCCAGGAGTTGCTGGCGCAGGTCGGTCTGAAGGAATCGCCGGATACGCTGATCACCGATCTCGGCGTCGGCAAGCAGCAACTGGTCGAGATCGCCAAGGCGCTGTCCAAGCGCGTCCGGATGCTGATCCTGGACGAGCCGACCGCGAGCCTGAACGAGGCCGACAGCGCCGCCTTGCTGGAACGCCTGATGAAATTCCGCGAGCAGGGCATCGGCTCGATCCTGATCTCGCACAAGCTCAACGAGGTCGCCAAGGTCGCGGACCACATTACCGTGCTGCGCGACGGCCGCACTGTCGACGGCATCGACTGCCGCGCCGAGCCGATCCAGGAAGACCGCATCATCCGCAGCATGGTCAACCGCGATCTCGCCCATCGCTTCCCCGAGCGCAGTGCGAAGATCGGCGAGCCCGTGCTCGCGGTTTCGAACTGGTCGGTCTATCACCCCATCCATCCCGACCGGCAGGTGATCAAGAACGTCAATTTCGGCGTCAGGCGCGGCGAGGTCGTCGGCATCGCCGGGCTGATGGGCGCCGGCCGCACCGAATTCGCCATGAGCCTGTTCGGCCGCTCCTGGGGCACCCATATCAGCGGCCGCATCGCCCTCGAAGGCCATGAGATCTCCCTTCCGAGCGTCGCAGCTGCGATCGATGCCGGCCTTGCCTATGTCACCGAGGACCGCAAGCAGCTCGGCCTGATCCTGGCCGACGACGTCCGCAAGAACATTACGCTGGCAAGCCTCAACCAGGTCGCGCCGGGGCGGGTGATTGACGACATCGCCGAGCTGAAGGTCGCAAGCGACTACCGCAACCGCATGCGGATCCGCTGTTCCGACGTCTACCAGGAGACCGGCCAGCTTTCCGGCGGGAACCAGCAGAAGGTCGTGCTGTCGAAATGGCTGATGACCGACCCCAAGGTGCTGATCCTGGACGAGCCGACCAGGGGCATCGACGTCGGTGCCAAATACGAGATTTACTGTATCATCAACGAGCTTGCGGAAGCCGGCCGCGGCGTGGTGGTGATCTCCTCGGAGATGCCCGAGCTGCTCGGCATCTGCGACCGCATCTGCGTCATGAACGACGGGGCCTTCGTCGGCGAGTTCCCGGGCGCCGAGGCGACACAGGAAAAGATCATGCGCGCCATCATGCGCAACGAACGAAGCAACGGTAACGGCGCGGTCGAGGCCGCGGAGATGGGAGGATCGCAGCCATGACCGACAAGACGGTTTCGCTGCCCGAGGAGCGCCGCCACGGCAGCTTCATCAAGAACAATCTGCGCAACTACGGCATGCTGATGTCGCTGGTCGCGATCATGCTGTTCTTCCAGGTCATGACCGGCGGTACGCTGCTGCAGCCGCTCAACCTGACCAATCTGGTGCTGCAGAACAGCTACATCGTCATCATGGCGCTGGGTATGCTGCTGGTGATCGTCACCGGTCATATCGACCTGTCGGTCGGTTCGGTCGCGGGGTTCGTCGGTGCGGTCGCCGCTCTGCTCATGGTGACCTACAAGGTCGACTACACGCTCGCCTTCCTCATCTGCCTCGCTGTCGGCGCGGCCATCGGCGCCGCGCAGGGTTATTGGGTCGCCTATTTCAAGATCCCGTCCTTCATCGTCACCCTGGCCGGCATGCTGGTGTTCAAGGGCCTCGCGCTCGCGGTGTTGCAGGGCCAGTCGCTCGGCCCGTTCCCGTCGACCTTCCAGAAGCTGTCGTCGGGCTTCATTCCGGAACTGCTGCCCGAGGCCGGCACGCTGCATCCGACCTCCATGCTGATCGGCGCGGTGCTGGCGCTGGGTCTGGTCTACGCCAGCGCCAAGGGCCGCGCGCGTGAGGTCTCACACGGCATCGAGGTCGAGCCCTTCGGCTTCTTTCTCGGCAAGAGTGTCGTACTGGCCCTCGCGGTGCTCTATTTCACCTATCTGATCGCGACCTATCGCGGCCTGCCCAACGTGCTGGTGATCATGAGCGCCCTGATCGCGCTCTATGGTTTCGTCACCCGCCGTACCGTCATCGGCCGTCAGATCTATGCCGTCGGCGGCAACGCCAAGGCGGCAGGCCTGTCGGGCATCAAGACCGAGCGGCTGACCTTCTTCACCTTCGTCAACATGGGCGTGCTGGCCGCGCTCGCCGGGCTCGTCTTTGCCGCCCGCCTCAACACCGCGACCCCGAAAGCGGGCCTCGGCTTCGAGCTCGACGTCATCGCCGCCTGCTTCATCGGCGGCGCTTCGGCCTATGGCGGCGTCGGGCGCGTCGGCGGCGCCGTGGTCGGCGCCATGATCATGGGCGTGATGAACAACGGCATGTCCATCCTCGGCATCGGCATCGACTACCAGCAGGTCATCAAGGGCCTGGTGTTGCTCGGAGCCGTGTGCATCGACGTTTACAATCAGCGGCGGTAGCTATATCGGCGATGCCGTAGGGTGGGCAAAGGCGCAGCGCACCGTGCCCACCGTCTGTCCCTGATGAGAGAGAAGTGGTGGGCACGCTTCGCTTGCCCATCCGGCAGCTGTTATTGCGTCGTGAACAGCACCGTCGCGATGGCGACGGAGAGGCTCACCGCTGAGACGGTCGCCACCGTCGACAGCACACCCATCTTCCGCAACGCGATCGCGAACACGATGATGATCGGCGTCGCGGTCATCAGCCCGAGTTGTGCTTCGCTCATCCTTGTTCGCTGCTCCGTGAAAGGCTGAGGCGGTTCTTACCGCGCACCAGCGTCTTCCAGTTTGTCCTGCGACAAATTCCGAACTGGATCGGTGAGCTATGGCTGGCCGGTGTCCTGATCCGGAAGAGCAGATGTCGGCGGCGGAGTGCGAGCAACCGGGATCCGGTTGGGGGATTTTGGAAGATCTCCCCGGCGATCCCATGATCTGGGTGCTGATCTTCAGCGAGCTCGCCGCGTTCGGCCTGTTTCTCGGCGCGTTCGTGGTCGCGCGTGCGATCCATCCGGCGGTGTTTGCTGAGGGGCAGGCGGCGCTCGATTCGAGCCTTGCCGGGCTCAATACGATCGTGCTGGTGACCAGCGGCTGGGCCGCGGCCCGGGCGACAAGATCCGCGCGGGCCGGTGAGAAGCGGGCATCGCGCCGCTGGCTCCTCATCGCCATGGCGCTCGGCGGCTGCTTCATCGCCATCAAGCTTGCCGAATATGCCGGGGAGATCGGTCGCGGCATTGGCCTGGAGACCAGTACCTTCTTCACGCTCTACTTCCTCCTGACCGGCTTTCACCTCCTGCACGTCGGCCTCGGCATCGTGATCCTTGCCGTGGTCTGTCGCCGCGCCGAGACGGTAGGCGTCGAGACCGGCGCCGCGTTCTGGCACATGGTCGATCTGGTCTGGATCGTCATGTTCCCGATTCTCTATCTGGTGCGATGACGATGCCGGATCGGCTTGACATCAGCTGGCTCGTGTTGATCGGCCTCGCGCTTGCAACGCTCCTTCTTCCGCCGCTGTTGCCGCGCCCGCTGCTCGCCAACGCACTGGTCTTGATCCTTGCGCTCATCAAGGGCCGGCGGATCGCGCTCGACTTCCTCGACCTTCGCGCTGCGCCGGTGCTCTGGCGCGGGCTCGTCGGCGCCTGGATCGCGATCCTCGTGCTGTTCGCCTGGCTCGCCTCGGCGATCGTCAGCTTGATCTGACGCGGTCAACGCTCGCGCTCATTGCGCCGCGACAAAGACCCGTCCCCACCGATCGGCAAGATACAGCATCACTGCTCTTTCACGACACGACTCACACGGAAAGGACTGGCAATGGCTGAACGCCTGACCAAGTCGGCGGCTCGAAACGTCTTCTACGGCGGCTCGGCCTTTTTCTTTGCAATCTTCCTGGGGCTGACCGCGCACAGCCACTACTACATGGTCACGACCTCGACCGACGCGCCCACCCTGACCGCATCGGTCGCGCGCGGCAAGCATGTCTGGGAGCGCAACTCCTGCATCAACTGCCACACGCTGCTGGGCGAGGGCGCCTATTTCGCGCCCGAAGTCGGCAATGTCTGGGATCGCTGGGGCGGCAAGGAAGATCCGGCCGGCGCGCGCGAGACGCTGAAGGCCTGGATGCAATCGCAGCCCTCGGGCGCGGAAGGGCGGCGGCAGATGCCGCAATTCAACCTGACCGACCAGGAGCTCAACGATCTCGCCGATTTCCTGCAATGGGTCAGCACGATCAAGCGCCAGGACTGGCCGCCGAACAAGGCCGGCTGAACCGGCCCGCATTCTTCTTTCAAGACAGAGAGAAATCGAGATGAAATATCAGACCCAGAAAGTCGCGATGCTGTATTTCTACGGCGCGCTGACGCTGTTTTTGGCCCAGGTCGTCTTCGGCCTGCTTGCCGGAACCATCTACGTCCTGCCCAACACGCTGTCGGTGCTGTTGCCGTTCAACATCGTCAGGATGATTCACACCAACGCACTGATCGTTTGGTCGCTGATTGGCTTCATGGGCGCGACCTACTACCTGCTGCCGGAGGAGACCGAGACCGAATTGTTCAGCCCGCTGCTGGCAAAGATCCAGTTCTGGATGTTCTTCTGCGCGGCGGCCGTGGCCGTGGTGGGTTATCTCTTCCACTACCATGAGGGTCGCGAATTCCTCGAACAGCCCTTCATCATCAAGGTCGGCATCGTCGTGGTCTGCCTGATGTTTCTGTTCAACGTGACCATGACGGCGCTCAAAGGCCGCAAGACCACGGTCACCAACATCCTGCTGTTCGGCCTGTGGGGTGTTGCGATCTTCTTCCTGTTCGCCTTCTACAACCCGGCCAATCTCGCGGTCGACAAGATGTACTGGTGGTACGTCGTCCATCTCTGGGTCGAGGGCGTCTGGGAGCTGATCATGGCCTCCGTGCTCGCCTTCCTGATGATCAAGCTCAACGGCATCGACCGCGAGGTCGTCGAGAAGTGGCTCTATGTCATCATCGGCCTTGCGCTGTTCTCCGGTATCCTCGGCACTGGCCATCACTTCTACTGGATCGGCGCACCCGGCTACTGGCAGTGGATCGGCTCGCTGTTCTCCACGCTCGAGGTCGCGCCGTTCTTCACCATGGTGATCTTCACGGTGCAGATGACCTGGAAGGCGGGTCGCAAGCATCCGAACCGCGCTGCGCTGTTGTGGTCGGTCGGCTGCTCCGTGATGGCATTCCTCGGGGCGGGCGTCTGGGGCTTCCTGCACACGCTGTCGTCGGTGAACTACTACACCCACGGCACGCAGGTCACCGCTGCGCACGGCCATCTCGCCTTCTTCGGCGCCTACGTCATGCTGAATCTGTCGGTGATGGCCTATGCAATCCCGCAGATCAAGGGACGCGCGCCCTACAATCAGTGGCTCTCCATGACGAGCTTCTGGATCATGTGCACGGCGATGATGGTGATGACGTTCGCGCTGACTTTTGCCGGCGTGATCCAGGTCCATCTCCAGCGCGTGCTCGGCCAGAGTTACATGGACGTGCAGGATCAGCTCGCCTTCTTCTACTGGGTGCGGCTCGGCTCCGGTGTGTTCGTCGCGATATCTGCGCTGATGTTCGTCTGGGCGGTGCTGGTGCCCGGCCGCGAAAAGCCGGCGACCATCCCGGGCGCGTTGCAGCCGGCCGAATAAGCGAGAACGGCGGCCGCGACGATCGCGGCCGCCTGCCCAAGAGAATTTCCGGAGAAGGACCATGAAAGCAGCTCTTCACGCCGTGCCGGCCTCCGCGCCAGCGCTTCCGGCCTATGTCCCCAGCGGCAATGAATGCGTGCTGTTCGAGCATGCCTGGCGGCATCGCTTGCCGGTCCTGCTGAAAGGGCCGACCGGCTGCGGCAAGACGCGCTTCGTCGCACACATGGCGGCGCGGCTGGGATTGCCGCTCCACACCGTCGCCTGTCACGACGATCTCACCGCCGCCGATCTCACCGGCCGATTCCTGCTGAGGGGCGGCGACACCGTGTGGACCGACGGTCCGCTGACGCGCGCGGTGCGGGAAGGCGGCATCTGCTATCTCGACGAAGTCGTGGAGGCACGCAAGGATGTCACTGTGGTGCTGCATCCGCTCTCGGACGACCGCCGCATCCTGCCGCTGGAGCGGACCGGCGAGGAGCTTGCGGCGCCCGACAGCTTCATGCTCGTGGTCTCCTACAATCCCGGCTACCAGACGCTGCTGAAAGCGCTGAAGCCGTCGACGCGGCAGCGCTTCGTCGCCATCGAGTTCGGCTTCTTGGCCCCGGAACAGGAGGTTGCGGTGGTGGCGGCCGAGAGCGGTCTCGCGCCCGATTACGCGCGGCCACTGGTCGCGCTGGCCGGTCGGCTCCGCGCGCTGAAAGGGCATGATCTGGAGGAGGGCGTCTCGACCCGCCTCGTCGTCTATTGCGCCACCTTGATTGCCGCGGGAGCGTCGATCACCGAGGCCGTGCTCGCCGGCATGATCGAGCCGTTGACCGACGATCCCGACGTCAAGGCTGCGCTGCTCGACGTCGCGCGCGCCGTGATTTCCTGAGAGGGCTGTGATGCTCGATTTCCTCGAGCTTGAAGAAACAGTCGGCCGGGCCTGGCATCGTCTCGTCGGCGGCACCGCGAGTTACCCGGTTCATGCCGACCAAGCCGTCTCGCTGGCTGATATCCGTCCGCGCATCGCCGTGATGTTCCGTGCGCTCGGTGGCGAGGCGGGCGTCCAGATCGCGAGCGCGCGTGCTCGCCGGACCGGACACCGGCTCGGATGGCGACAGCGCATCGGGCTTGGCGACGAGCGCCTTGAGCAGCCCGGGCGGGATTCCACCACCATTTTCCTGCCTGACAGCATCGCGATCTTTGCCGACCGTGAATTGAACGCCGCGTTGTATCGGTGGCTCGCGGCCTGGTTCGCATTTGCACCTGTCGATACGATCGGCGAGGCCGATCCGCTGCGGCGCGATCTCCTGAATCTGCGGCGGGTCAGCGAGATCGCGGTACTGGTGCTCACCGAATGCCCGGGCCTCGCCGAAGATTACGCCCGGCTCGCTGCGGCCGTGGCGATGGCCCGGCCGCGCCGGCCGCTGCCGCGCATCGAGCAGGACATGGAGCAGATGGTGCTCACGCTGCTCGGCGCCGATGTGCCACCCGCGGGCAAGTTGTGGCCAGCCATGATGGGAACAGGTCCGTTGCCGGACGAGGCCCCGCCGGGATATCACGCCATCTTGCCGTGCCCGCTGTGGGGCGATTGCTGGACGCGCGAGTTCGCACCGGCGGGAATGCAGGATGACGAGGTGGCCGGAAGCAGCGCGGCCACGCCGCCGGACGAGCGCAAGCGTTTCGCCGTCCGCGAACGCGACGATGGCGCCAATCGCCGGGATCCCTTTGTGCTCAACCGCTTCGAAAAGATCCTGGCGATGGCCGAGATGGTCAATGTCGATCGCCCTGCGGACGACAGTGATGACGAGGACGCGCAGAAGGCGGCCGATGATCTCGAGGAGATCACGCTTGGACATCGCAGCGGCAAGCCCGCGACCCGGCTGAGATTTGATCTCGACCTGCCGCCGGAAGCGCTGGATGACTCTCAATTGAATGCGGAGGTGACCTATCCCGAATGGAATTATCGCAGCCGGTCCTATTTGCCCGATCATTGCCGCGTGCTCGCCGGCGTGGCGTCCGAGCGAGGTGAAATTTGGACGCCCGACGAGGGCATGCGCCGGCACATCCGCCAGGTTCGCCGCCGTTTCGAGATCTTGCGGCCGCGCCACGAATTGATGCGCGCGCAAGCCGATGGCCACGACCTCGATCTCGATGCGCTGGTGCGGGCGCGTTGCGATCTGCGCGCCGGCAGCGGCGCGCTTGATCGCGTTCATGTGGCGATGCGGCCGCAAGGACACGATCTCGCCGTGACCTTGCTGGTCGACGTCTCGCTCTCGACGGATGCGTGGGTTGACGGCCATCGCGTGCTCGACGTCGAGAAGGAGGCGCTGCTCGTGCTTGCCCACGGCCTTTCGGCCTGCGGCGATCACCACAGCATTTTGACCTTCACCTCGCGCCGGCGCGCCTGGGTACGGCTCGAGACGGTCAAGGCGTTCGGCGAGCCGATGAGCGGGGCGGTGGAGCGCCGCATCGGTGCGCTGAGGCCGGGCTATTACACCCGGATCGGCGCCGCGGTGCGCCACGCCTCGGCCGAGCTCGCGCGCCAGCCCCAGCGCAAGAAGCTTCTGCTCGTCCTGACCGACGGCAAGCCGAACGATGTCGATCACTATGAGGGCCGCTTTGCGGTCGAGGACACGAGAAAATCGGTGCAGGAGGCGCGGCGACTTGGCATCGCCGTGTTCGGCGTGACGGTTGACGCCACCGCGCAGTCCTATTTTTCGACGCTGTTCGGCCGCGGCGGCTACGCCATCGTCGGCAACATCAGCCGGCTGCCCGCCGCGCTGCCAGCGATCTATCGGCAGGTGGCCCATTGAACCAGCACGACTAAGCCCGCGGCGCCGTGTTCTCTGTGAGCTATTGCCCATCAGGTGGGTATATGATCGAATACCCGGATGGACCCGGGTCGGCCAGAACTGATCATCTTCGATTGCGACGGCGTGCTCGTCGATAGCGAGCTGCTCAGCTGTCGCTGTCTGTCCGAGGTGCTGGCGGAGTTCGGCTTTCAACTCAGTGTGCAGCAGGCTCTCGAACTCTTCCTCGGGCGCAGCACCAAGGCGATCGAGCAGCACTATCGCGATCTCGGGCAGGTTCTGCCTGACGACTTCCTTCCGCGCCTGAAGGCACGCGTGCTCGAGACCTTTGCGGGGGCGCTCCAGCCGATCCCCGGCATCGGTGCCGTGCTGTCCGGATTGAAGACGCCGCGCTGTGTCGCATCGTCGAGCGACCTCGACCGCGTCTCGCTGTCGCTCGATGTCACGGGCCTCGCGCCGCATTTCGGCGACCGGCTTTACACGGCGCAGATGGTCAGGCACGGCAAGCCGGCGCCGGATCTCTTTCTTCACGCTGCCGGGAAAATGCAGGCCAGCCCTTCGCGCACGCTGGTGATCGAGGATAGCGTCAGTGGCGTGCAGGCCGCCAAGGCGGCCGGCATGATGGTCTGGGGATTTGTCGGCGGTGGCCATTATCGCGCACGCGATGGCCGGGCTATATTGTCCGCCGCCGGAGCCGATCGGGTCTTCGCGCGCATGAGCGATTTCTGGGAGGCGTGAGGCCGCATGGCCGTCGAGAACGAAAAATCCAGGCTCGACGACGCCGCGCGTGCCGGCTGGCTCTATTTCATTGCCGGCCACACCCAGGATGAGATCGCAAAGATGCTGCAGGTGTCGCGCGCCTCGGCGCAGCGGCTGGTGTCGCTGTGCCTCGCAGAGCGGCTGATCACGTTCCGGCTCGAGCATCCGATCGCCGCCTGCATGGAATTGGCCGCGCGCCTGAAGGAGCGGTTTGACCTCAGCCATTGCGAGGTGGTGCCGGCCGACCCTGCGGCGCCGCAGGCGACCGCCGGCATTGCCGAGCGCTGCGCCAATCTGCTGGACGCAACGCTGCGTTCGGAAACGCCCGTCATCGTCGCGCTCGGCACGGGGCGGGCGGTGCGCGCCGCCGTCGAGCGCGTCACGCCGATCGACCGTCCCAATCATCAGATCGTCTCGCTGGTCGGCAACATCTCCGCCGACGGTTCGGCGAGCTTCTACGACACGGTCGGCCGGCTCGCCGACCGCACCGGCGCGCGGCATTACCCGATGCCGCTGCCATTCCTGATGTCGTCGGAGGACGAGCGCAACAAGATGGTCCGCATCGAGCCGATCGCGAAGGTCAAGGCGGTCGCCGCCAAGGCGGATCTCCGTCTCGTCGGCATCGGCCAGATGGACCAGAAGGCGCAGGTCCATGTCGACGGCTTCGTCACGCGTGATGAATTGTTTGAGATGATGCGGCAGGGCGCCATCGGCGAGATCACCGGATGGGCCTATGATTCCAAGGGCCGTCTGCTCAAGGCCGGCACCAACAAGCGCCTCACCAGCATTCCGCCGGAGGTTCCGGCGAAGACCACGACCATTGGCGCGGCGATCGGTGCGGCCAAGGTGCCGGCGATCGCGGCCGCGCTGAACGGGGGCCTGATCAATGGCCTAATCACCGACGAGGCGACGGCACGGGCGATCCTCGAGCGGTAGGGCGCTCGGCGGTCGTGGCCCCGCGTACCACTGTCATCGCCCGCCTTGCGCGCCATTGCGCGCCGGGGCGGGCGATCCAGTACGCCGCGGCCCATCTTGGGGCAAACCGACTGACGATACGGAATACTGGATGCCCCGCCTTCGCGGGGCATGACAGCGTAGGTGGATGTCATCCCTCCCGCACCGCAGCACTCATAAGTTGCGGGAACGGCTGCGCGCCTGCTTGACAAGCGCTGCACCTCGTCCGAACATACGCCCAACGCGTGGGCATATGCTCAAAAGCGCGGGCTAGGGAGGTCACCGTGAAACATGTTTTGGGCGCCGTCTGCGGCGCGTCCGTACTGCTTGCCGTCCCCGCGATGGCCGAAACGACCCTGACGATCGCCACCGTCAACAACGGCGACATGATCCGCATGCAGGGGCTGACCAGCGAATTCACCAAGGCGAACCCGGACATCTCGGTGAAATGGGTGACGCTGGAGGAGAACGTGCTGCGTCAGCGTGTCACCACCGACATCGCCACCAAGGGCGGCCAGTTCGACGTCCTGACCATCGGCACTTACGAGGTGCCGATCTGGGCCAAGAAGGGCTGGCTGGTGCCACTCGCCAATCTCGGCGCCGACTACGACGTCGCCGACCTCCTGCCGAAGATCAAGGACGCGGTCTCCGTCGACGGCAAGCTCTATGCCGCGCCGTTCTACGGCGAGAGCTCGATGATCATGTACCGCACCGATCTGTTCGAGAAGGCCGGCCTCAAGATGCCGGAGAAGCCGACCTGGGATTTCGTGATCGATGCCGCCAAGAAGCTGACCGACAAGAATGCCGGCACCTACGGCATCTGCCTGCGCGGCAAGGCCGGCTGGGGCGAGAACATGGCGTTCCTCTCGGCGATGGCCAATTCCTACGGCGCGCGCTGGTTCGACGAGAAGTGGGAGCCGCAGTTCAATACGCCGGAATGGAAGACGACGCTCACGACCTACGTCAATCTGATGAAGGACGCCGGCCCTCCGGGCGCGAGCTCCAACGGCTTCAACGAGAACCTTGCCCTGTTCAACGCCGGCAAGTGCGGCATGTGGATCGATGCGACGGTGGCGGCGTCCTTCGTGACCAATCCGAGTCAGTCCACGGTTGCCGACAAGGTCGGCTTCGCGCTCGCGCCCAACACGGGGCTCGGCAAGAACGCCAACTGGCTGTGGGCCTGGAACCTCGCGATCCCCGCCGGCTCGAAGAAGACTGAAGCCGCCGAGAAGTTCATCGCCTGGGCGACCAACAAGGACTACACCAAGCTCGTCGCCTCGAGGGAGGGCTGGTCCAACGTGCCGCCCGGTACGCGCACCTCGCTCTACCAGAACCCTGACTATGTGAAGGCCGCGCCTTTCGCCAAGATGACGCTGGCCTCGATCGACGCGGCCGATCCGAACAAGCCGACCGTGAAGCCGGTGCCTTACGTCGGCGTGCAATATGCCGCGATCCCCGAATTCCAGGGCATCGGCACGCAGGTGGGGCAGCAATTCTCTGCAGCGCTGGCCGGGTCGATGACGGTCGATGCGGCGCTTGCCGCGGCGCAATCCGCCACCGAGCGCGAGATGAAGCGCGCCGGCTACATCAAGTAAACCTGAGCTCTCCCTGAGCTCAAACTTGCGGCCATCCACTCATTGCTCGATGGATGGCCGCCCTCTTCACCCCAAGCGGAGAGTCCGAGGATGGCAACCCGGCAGACGCAATTCCTTGCGCGGTCGCTCCTGACCCCGGCCGTCGGGCTCCTCTTCATCTGGATGATCGTCCCGCTGGCGCTGACGCTCTATTTCTCGACGCTGCATTACAGCCTGCTCGATCCCGGCTCGGAAGCGTTCGTCGGCCTTGAGAATTTCCGCTACTTCCTCACCGACCCCGCCTTCCTCGCCTCACTTCAGAACACGCTGGTGCTGGTCGGTTCGGTGCTGGCGCTGACGATCCTGCTCGGCATTCCCCTGGCGCTGCTGATGGATCAGCCGGTGATCGGCCGCAATATCGTGCGACTGATGGTGATCGCGCCGTTCTTCGTGATGCCGACGGTGAGCGCGCTGGTCTGGAAGAACCTGCTGATGCACCCGGTGTCCGGCCTGTTCGCCTGGCTCGCAAAGCTGGTCGGGCTGACGCCGATCGACTGGTTCACGGACGCGCCGCTGTTCGCCGTGATCCTGATCGTGGCCTGGCAATGGCTGCCGTTCGCGACGCTGATCCTGCTGACTGCGCTACAATCGCTCGATGAGGAGCAGAAGGAAGCGGCCGAGATGGATGGCGCCAGCGCGATCTCGACCTTCATCTACATCACGCTGCCGCATCTGGCGCGCCCGATCACGGTGGTGATCCTGATCGAGACCATCTTCCTGCTCACGGTGTTCGCGGAAATCTTCGTCACCACCGGTGGCGGGCCGGGCCTGCAAACCACCAACATCGCCTTCCTCATCTATTCGCAGGCGCTGATCCAGTTCGACGTCGGCAGCGCCTCGGCGGGCGGCCTCGTGGCTGTGGTCATCGCAAATGTCGTCGCTTTCTTCCTTGTCCGCATCGTCGGCCGCAACCTGGAAGCCTGAAATCATGGCGCGCAAGTCAACGACGCAGAAGGTGGTGGTTTCGACGATCGGGGCGTGGTTCTTCGGCTTCCTGATCTTCTTCCCGATCCTGTGGATGGTGCTGGCGAGCTTCAAGACCGAGCTCGAGGCTTTTGCGATCCCGCCGTCTTTCCTGTTCTTCCACTGGACGACTGAGAACTACGCGACGGTGCAGGAACGCAGCGATTATTTCCTCCACGCGATGAATTCGATCATCATCGCCGGCGGCTCGACGCTGATTGCACTCCTCATCGCGATTCCCGCAGCCTGGTCGATGGCGTTCTCGCCGACCAAGCGCACCAAGGACATCCTGCTCTGGATGCTCTCGACCAAGATGATGCCGCCGGTCGGCGTGCTGGTGCCGATCTACCTGATCTACAAAAGTTTTGGTTTGCTCGATACCCGCATCGGCCTCGTCTTCATTCTCTGCCTCGGAAATCTGCCGATCGTGATCTGGATGCTCTTCACGTACTTCAAGGAGATCCCGCGCGACATCCTGGAGGCCGCGCGCATGGACGGCGCCACCATCGGCCGCGAGCTCGTCTATGTCCTGACGCCGATGGCGATTCCGGGCTTGGCGTCGACCATGCTGCTCAATCTGATCCTGGCCTGGAACGAGGCGTTCTGGACGCTCAATCTGTCGACCTCGAACGCCGCGCCGCTCACCACGTTCATTGCGTCCTATTCCAGTCCGGAAGGACTGTTCTGGGCAAAGCTGTCGGCGGCCTCGACGCTGGCGATCGCGCCCATTCTCGTCCTCGGTTGGTTCAGCCAGAAGCAGCTCGTGCGCGGGCTCACTTTCGGCGCGGTGAAGTAAAGGGGCTGCCGGATCATGGGTCAGATCACACTTCAAGGCGTGCAGAAATCGTTCGGTCCCGTGCACATCATCAAGGGCGCCGATCTCGACATCGCCGACGGCTCCTTCGTCGTCTTCGTCGGTCCCTCCGGCTGCGGCAAGACCACGCTGCTGCGGTTGATCGCCGGCCTCGAGGACGTCACCGGCGGCGCCATTCTGATCGACGGCAAGAACGTCGTCGACACGCCACCCGCCAAGCGCGGCCTGTCGATGGTGTTCCAATCCTACGCGCTCTATCCGCATATGAGCGTACGCGGCAATATCGGCTTCGGCCTGAAGATGGCGGGATTGCCCAAGGACGAGATCAACCGCAAGGTCGAGGCGGCCGCCGCGACGCTGAACCTTACGCCTTATCTCGACCGCAAGCCCCGCGAGCTCTCCGGCGGCCAGCGTCAGCGCGTCGCGATCGGCCGCGCCATCGTCCGCGAGCCCAAGGGGTTCCTGTTCGACGAGCCGCTGTCCAATCTCGACGCCGCCTTGCGCGTGCAGATGCGCATCGAAGTGACGCGGCTGCAGAAGCAGCTCGGCACCACCGCGATCTATGTCACCCATGATCAGGTCGAGGCCATGACCATGGCCGACAAGATCGTCGTGCTCAACGCCGGCAAGATCGAGCAATATGGGTCGCCGCTGGAACTCTACGAGCGGCCCGCCAATCTCTTCGTCGCCGGGTTCATCGGTTCACCCAAGATGAATTTCGTCACCGGCGACAGCGCCGCGCAACAGGGCGCCGCCACGATCGGCGTGCGTCCGGAGCATCTCAAGATCGAACGCGAGGGCGCCGGCGGCTGGCAGGGCACGATTTCGGTCGCGGAGCATCTCGGCAGCGACACCTTTCTCTATGTCGATGCCGGGCCGCTCGGAATGTTGACGGCACGCTACATCGGCGAATTGAGCCTGCACGCCGGCGACCGGGTGTCGCTGGTGCCGGACCCCGCGCGCATTCACCGCTTCGACGCAAGCGGCAACGCGCTTCGGAACTAACAAGAAACGGGAATACGACCATGTACCTGGAAAAATTCAAGCTGAGCGGCAAGACCGCGTTCATCACCGGCGGCGGGCAGGGCATTGGTCTTGCTTGCGCGGAGGCATTGGCCGAGGCCGGCGCCAAGGTCATCATCGGTGATCGCGACAGCAAGGTCGCCGGTGACGCCAAGACCAGCCTGAAGGCAAAGGGTTTTGATATCGAGACCGCGATCATGGACGTCACCGACACCAAGCGCGTGGCGGAGGTCGCCAATGATCTCGTGGCCCGCCACGGCAAGGTCGACATCCTCGTCAACAATGCCGGCATTGCGCGCAGCGAAACCCCCGCCGAGACCGTCACCGACGAGCACTGGCTCAACGTCATCGATGTCAATCTCAACGGCACCTTCTGGTGCTGCCGCGAGTTCGGCAAGCACATGCTCAAGGCCAAGAGCGGCGCCATCGTCAATGTCGGCTCGATGTCCGGCTTCATCGTCAACAAGCCGCAGGAACAGTGCTTCTACAACGCCTCCAAGGCTGGCGTGCACCATCTGACCAAGTCGCTGGCCGCGGAATGGGGCGCGCGCGGCATCCGCGTTAATGCGGTGGCCCCGACCTATATCGACACGCCGCTCAACGCCTTCGTGAAGAGCACCCCGAGAATGTACGACGCCTGGATCGGTGGAACCCCGATGGCCCGGATGGGGCAGGTCGAGGAGATCGCCTCGGTCGTCCTGTTCCTGGCATCCGAGGCCGCGAGCCTGATGACCGGCAGCATCGTGCTGGTGGATGGCGGCTATACTTGCTGGTAGGCTTACGTCAAAATTTGACGAGAGCTTCCGGGAGCGACAATGCCGCGAGCCTATATCGGCGTCGACGTGGGGACCACGAGCACGCGAGCAGGGGTGTTTGACGAGGCGGGAGCGCTACTCGCGACCGCCAAACACCCGATCCGGATCTGGCACGAGGCCGGCGACATCGTCGAGCAGTCGTCCCAGGACATCTGGGAGGCTTGTGTCAAATCGGTGCGGGCGGCGATGGCGGAGGCGGCCATCGCGCCCGACAGCGTCGGCGGCATCGGGTTCGACGCCACCTGTTCGCTGGTCGTGCTCGACCGCCAGGGCGAGCCGGTCACGGTCAGCGCCTCCGGCGACAAGCAGCGCAACGTCATTGTCTGGATGGATCATCGCGCCATCGCCGAGGCGCGCCTGATCAACGAGACCGCCGACGACGTGCTGCGCTATGTCGGCGGCTCGATCTCGCCCGAGATGGAGATGCCAAAACTGTTGTGGTTGAAGCGGCATTTGCGTACGAGTTTCGACGCCGCCGGGCATTTCTTCGATCTGGCGGACTATCTGACCTGGCGGGCGACCGGATCGTTGCAACGCTCGACCTGCACCGTCACTTGCAAATGGAACTACCTGGCGCATGACGGCGGCGGCTGGAGCGCGCCGTTCATCCAGCGCATCGGCCTGTCTGATTTCGTCAGCGAGAAATACGCCCGCATCGGCACTGAGATTGTCGCGCCCGGCACGCGGCTCGGTACTGGTCTGACGCGTGCGGCCGCCGCCGATCTCGGCCTGTCAGCGGGCACGCCGGTCGGCGCCTCCTTGATCGACGCCCATGCCGGCGGCATCGGCGCGATCGGCGGCCGTGACGGATCGGGCGGAACGACGGATGTCACCGATCGCCTGGCCTACATCATGGGTACGTCGGCCTGCATCATGGCGACGACAAAAGAGCCGTGCTTCGTGCCCGGCGTCTGGGGTCCCTATTACTCCGGCATGGTGCCGGACTTCTGGCTCAATGAAGGCGGCCAGTCGGCCGCGGGCGCGGCGATCGATCATCTCCTCAAATCGCATCCCGGTCACGTTGAGGCGAGCGCGGTGGCGCGCAGCGAGGGTGTCGACCTGATCGAGTTCCTCGAGCGCCGCATCATCGCCCGCGCGGGCGATGCCAGCCGGGCCGCGCTGCTTGCCCGCGACGTTCATGTGCTTCCCGAATTCATCGGCAACCGTTCGCCTTATGCCGACCCTGATACGCGCGCCGTGATCGCGGGCCTCGATCTCGACACCGATGTCGGTTCGATGGAGCGGCTGTTCATCGCCGGCCTATGCGGGCTGGCCTATGGCCTCGCCGAAGTGATCGAGGCCTTTGCCGCGCACGGCGTCCATGCCGGCATCATGATCATGGGGGGCGGCGCCAGCCGAAGTCCGCTGGTGCGGCAGATCATGGCGGATACCACCGGCCTTACCGTCGCGCTGCCGCAGACCAAGGAGCCGGTACTGCTGGGTGCTGCGATGCTGGGGGCGGTCGCCGGTGGGGCCTATGCCTCGATCGGCGAGACCATGGCCAAAATGTCGGCGCTCGGACGCAAGAGCGAGCCGACCGCGCCGGACATGGCCATGTTTCACAAACGCAAGCGGGAGGTCTACAAGCTGCTGCGCGAGGTCGATCGCGGCAGCCGGGCCGCGATGGCTGACCTCGCCAAGGGTTGAAACGGATGCTGATTTCCTGCGGCGATGCGCTGATCGATTTCGTGCCGACGAAAACCGCCGACGGCCGCGAAGCGGTGATGCCGGCGGTCGGCGGCTCCTGCCTCAACGTTGCGATCGGCATCGCGCGGCTCGGCGCACCGACCGGTTTTGTCGGCGGCATCTCGACCGATCTGTTCGGGCGCATGATCGCGGATCATGCCGCAGCCTCGAACGTCGAGCTTGGTCTCGCCACCCGCAGCGATCACCAGACCACGCTTGCCTTCGTCCGCATCGTCGCCGGCGAGTCGCATTACGCTTTCTATGACGCCGAGACCGCGACGCGGAATTGGACGTTTCGGCGCGGGAGCATTCCCTTCAGTACGATCGAAGCCCTCCATGTCGGTTCGACCACCCTGGTCAACGACCAGGGTGCGGCCGAGACCAAGGCGTTGATCGCGGACGCACGCGCTTCGTCGACGATCTCCTTCGATCCGAACTGCCGGCCCAATCTGGTCAAGGACAAGCCGGCTTATCTCGCTCGCATGGCCGAGTTCGCCGCCAGTGCCGATCTCATGAAGATGTCGGATGTCGACTTCGCCTATCTCTTCGGCGAGGAGCCCTATCAGCAACGCGCGGCCGCGCTGCTGGGGCAGGGTACAAGGCTCGTCGTCATCACCCGCGGCAACAACGGCGCCGTCGCCTGGCATGCGAAGGCAGGGCAGATCGAGGTCGAGGCACCGAAGGTCGAGGTCGCCGACACCATCGGCGCAGGCGACAGCTTTCAGGCCGCATTGTTGTTCGCCCTGCACAAGCAGGGGCGCCTCGTCCGGCAACAATTGGAGGACATCGGCGCAGACGAGCTGCGCCGCGCGCTGTCCTTTGCCGCCAACTGCGCCGGCCTGACCTGCACGCGCCCCGGCGCCGATCCGCCCTGGAGCCGCGAGATCAGCTGGAGCTGGTAGTTCGCCTCACAGCTTTGCGACGATTTTCTCCGCGCACTTCAGAAATTTGGGGATCAGCGGGCTCTGCGAGTCCCGCCGCCAGCACACCGCGATGTCGATGGAATCGGCAGCGTCGCGCAGTGGCCGGAACACGATGCCCCGCGGCGCGCCGAGCTTGGCGCAGGCGGGCAGGATCGCAAAACCTTCGCCGGCGAGAACGAGGCTCATCGCCGAATTCACCGTCTCCACCCGGCTTGCGATCGGCATCACGACCTGGTGCCGCCGCAGCAGAGCTGCGACCGCGGAAGAGGCGGGGTCTCGCTCCGGCGGCGGCAACGCCACCAGGGGACGGCCCTGCAACCGTGCCATAGGCACGGCGCCAAGACGCGCGAGCGGCGAGCGGTTCGGCATTGCCAGCATGAAGCGCTGCGTCCCGATCCGCGCCACCTGGATTTCGGGGTGGTGGATCGCCGGCATGCACAGCGCCACCGTGACGCTGCGGTCGAGCAAACGTGCCTCGCGCGTCGACGCACTGAGGTCGACGAAATCAAGATCGACCCCGGGAATGGATCGCCGCAGCTCGGGGATCAGCCGCGGTAGCACGGCGTTCGCCAGCACGAACATGTAGCCGACCGAGATCCGCCCGCGGCGACCGGCTGCGACCGCACGTGCGGCCTCGATGCCGTCGGCCGCAAGCGCCAGCGCCTCGCCGGCGCGCGCGAGCAGGGCCTGGCCTGCGTCCGTCAGATCCATGCCGCGCGTCCCGCGGTGGAACAGCGGCGCGCCGACCTCGGCCTCGAGCTTGCGGATCTGGACCGAGAGCGGCGGTTGCGCCATCCGCAGCCGCTCTGCAGCCTTGCCGACGCTGCGCGTCTCGGCCACGGCGACGAAATAGCGGAGGCGGCGTAGATCCATAGGCATACCGAAAACGTATGGGTTGATCGCCAAAATCGTATTGGACGCCGAGTTAACAAAACTGTCATTCTCATTGTCAATGCATTGGGCCAACGAGGGTCCGCTTCGGAGCATGATCTGACGATGAACGGCGATCCCTGTCTGCTGTCCGCAACCGAGTTGCGTGATCTGATTGCGCGCAAGCAGATCTCCCCCGTCGAGATCGTCGGCGCCGTGCTCGCGCGCGCCGAGACGCTCCAGCCTGAATTGAACTGCTTCATCACGCTTTGTGGCGACGAGGCGATGGCAGCGGCCCGCGAAGCCGAACGGAAGGTGATGACGGGCGAACCGCTCGGCCTGCTGCACGGGCTTCCCGTCACCGTCAAGGACATCGTCAACACCCGCGGCGTGAAGACCACTTTTGGTGCCGTTCCCTACAAGGACAACATCCCCGCCGAGGATGCCGTCGCGGTCGCAAAGCTGCGCAGCGAGGGCGCGATCCTGATCGGCAAGACCACGACGCCGGAGTTCGGCAGCAAGTGCCTGACCGATTCACCGCTGTTCGGCCGCACCCGCAATGCGTGGAGTGCGGAGCGTTCGTCCGGCGGCTCCAGCGGTGGTGCTGCCGTTGCGGTGGCGAGCGGCATTGCGCCGCTGGCGATCGCCACCGATGGCGGTGGCTCGACGCGGATTCCCGCAGCCTGCAACGGTGTGGTGGGCTTGAAGCAGAGCAACGGCGTGATCGCGCATAGCCAGGCGCTCGATGCGTTCGGCAACCAGACCTATGTCACGCCGACCACGCGCACCGTGGCCGACACCGCATTGATGATGCAGGCGATGGCGGGCGAGGATGCCTGCGATCCCTGGTCGATCGGCATGCCCGTGCCTGACTTTATAGGCACTGCCGCGCCGCGCGGCGACCTGCGCGGCCAAAAGATCCTGTTCTGCGCGTCGCCGCCCGGACGACCGGTGTCGGCGGATGTTGCCACAGCGTTCAAGGCGAGCCTAGACCGGCTCGCGAGCCTGGGTGCCGAACTCGAGGAATTCTCCGGCGAAGGGTACGACGTCGAGCCGATCTGGCGGGCTATCAACCACACCGTCTGGCGTTCGCGGTTTTCGAAACTGGTAACAGAGCATGGCGACGTCCTCAGCGAGGCCTTCGTCAAGCAGATTGCGCTTGCGACCAATGTCAGCGGCGTTGACTATCAGGAGGCGATGTTCGCGCGAACGGCGTTGTTCCGTCGCGTGCAATCCCTGCTTGTGCGCGGGCACCTTCTGGCGATGCCAACCGTCACCCGCACGGCGCTGCCGATCGACCAGGATTTGTTCGGCACCATCGAGATCGATGGGACGCAGTTTGACAGCGTCCGGCCGCACTGGTTCCCCTGGACCATGCCGTTCAACATGACCGGCCACCCTGCGATCAGTCTGCCCTGCGGCTTTGGTCGCGACGGCCTGCCGATCGGGCTCCAGGTCGTCGGCCGCTTCCGGGCCGATGCGGAATTGCTGCGCGTCAGCGCGCTGTTCGAGGCCTCGGCCGACCTGCTCGGCCGCCGGCCGGGCTGAGATGGGGCGCATGCGGCAAAACTCTTGCATCGGGCGTCCGGACATGTTGATCGTGCCGCCGATGAGCCCTGAACCCGACCACGCATGAGCGTATTTGTCCTCCGACGTGTCCTGACTTTGCTGGCGACGCTGGTCGGCGCATCCGTGATCATTTTCCTGGTGCTTGACGCGCTGCCGGGCAATGCCGCGCAGATGCTGATGGGGGCCGACGCCTCGGCCGACGCGGTGCGCGCGCTCACCGTCAAGCTCGGGCTCGATCAGCCGCTGGCGGTTCGCTACCTGCAATGGATCAAGGGGCTGCTCGTCGGCGATCTCGGCAATTCCTATGTCTACGGCACGCCGGTCGGCAACCTGATCGCGGAGCGGCTGGTGCTGACCATTCCGCTCGCGATCATGTCGATGCTCATCACGGTGGTGCTGGCGCTCTCGGCCGGCATCTACACCGCGGCCAACCACAACAAGCTCGGCGACGTCGGCGTGATGTCGCTGACCCAGATCGGCATCGCGCTGCCGAACTTCTGGTTTGCGATTCTCCTGGTCCTCCTGTTCGCCGTGCGGCTGCAATGGCTCTCGGCAGGCGGCTTCGCCGGTTGGGATGACGGTATCTGGCCCGGCGTCAAATCGCTGCTGCTGCCGTCGATCTCGCTTGCCGTGGTGCAGGCCGCGATCCTCGCCCGGGTCACCCGCTCGGCCGTACTCGAAGTGCTGCGCGAAGATTTCGTTCGCACCGCGCGCGCCAAAGGGCTCGGCAAGCGCGAAGTGCTGTGGAGCCACGTGCTGCGCAATGCGATGATCCCCGTGATGACGGTGATGGGCCTGCAATTCGCCAACCTGCTCGCCGGCACCATCGTCATCGAGAACGTGTTCTATTTGCCGGGCCTCGGCCGCCTGATCTTCCAGTCGATCGCCAACCGAGACCTGATCGTGGTGCGCAATTGCGTGATGCTGCTGGCTGCCATGGTCGTCATCGTCAATTTCGTGGTCGACGTGCTCTATGCTTTCATCGATCCCCGCATCAAGGTGCACGACCTGTGAGCGCGCCCCTGACAAGTTCGGTTGATGCGCCGGTCGCAACGCGTCCCCTGCCGGCCAAGACTTTCTGGGGCCGCGCGCTGCGCCATCGCAGTTTTGTGCTGGGCGGCGTGCTCAGCCTGCTGGTGGTCGCGTCGGCCGCGCTCTCGCTGGTGTGGACGCCGTGGTCGCCCTACGAGATCGACATCGCCTCGAAACTCCGGCCGCCCTCGGCCGCGCACTGGCTCGGCACCGACTCCTTCGGCCGGGATATCGTCTCGCTGTTGCTCGCCGGCGCCCGCTCGACCATCCTGGTCGGCATCATCGCGGTCAGCATCGGTCTCACCTTCGGCGTCTGCCTTGGTCTGATCGCGTCGGCCAAGCGCGGTTGGACCGAAGAGGTCATCATGCGCTTCTCCGACTTCACCTTCGCCTTTCCTGCCGTGCTCTCCGCGATCATGCTCGCCGCGGTCGCGGGGCCAGGCATGCTGACCTCGATCATTGCGATCGGCATCTTCCAGATCCCGACCTTGACCCGGCTGACGCGCGGCTCGGCCAATGCGATCTGGGCGCGTGAATTCGTGCTGGCGGCGCGTGCCTCGGGGAAGGGCGCTTTCCGCATCACCATCGAGCATGTGCTGCCGAACATCCTGTCGATCCTGATCGTGCAGGCGACCATCCAGTTCGCGCTCGCCATTCTCGCCGAGGCGGCGCTGTCCTATCTCGGCCTCGGCACGCAGCCGCCGCAGCCGTCCTGGGGCCGCATGCTGAACGATGCGCAGACCATGCTGTTCCAGTCGCCGATGCTCGCGGTCTACCCGGGTGCGGCGATCGCGATCGCGGTGCTCGGCCTCAACCTGCTCGGTGACGGCTTGCGCGATCTGCTCGATCCCAGACTGGCGCGGGAGCGGTAACGATGGCTGATCCCGCAACCATGCCGCTGATCGAGGTCGACAATCTCGGCGTCCGCCTCAACACCAGCCGCGGCCCGGCGCAGGCCGTGCGCGGCGTCAGTTTTGCGCTGAAGCGCGGCGAGACGCTCGGGCTCGTCGGCGAATCCGGCTGCGGCAAGTCGGTCACGGCGCTGTCGCTGATGGGATTGCTGCCGGACAGCGCTGATATCACCGGCAGCATCAAGCTGGATGGACGCGAGCTCGCGCGGCTGCCGGACGCGGAATATTGCGGCTTGCGCGGCAACCGCATCAGCATGATCTTCCAGGAGCCGATGACGGCGCTCAACCCGATGCACACGATCGGCCATCAGGTCGCCGAGCCGCTGCGGCGTCACAAGAAATATTCCGCCGCGCAGGCGCGCAGGGAGGCGATCGCGTTGCTCGACCGCGTCGGGCTGCCTGATCCCGCCAAGCGCATCGATGCCTATCCGCACCAGTTCTCGGGCGGCCAGCGCCAGCGCGTCACGATTGCGATGGCGCTGGCCTGCGAGCCGGATCTCCTGATCGCGGACGAGCCGACCACGGCGCTCGACGTCACCATCCAGGGCCAGATCCTCGATCTCATCGCCGACCTCGTCGAGGAGCGCGGCATGTCGATGATCCTGATCTCGCATGATCTTGGCGTCATCGCCGAGAACGTGCAGCGCATGATGGTGATGTATGGCGGCACGGTCGTCGAGAGCGGGCCGACCGACGAGGTGTTCCGCCGCATGGGCCATCCCTATACGCAGGGCCTGTTCCGCGCGCGTCCGCGGCTCGGTGCGCGCAAGGGGACGCGGCTGACGACGATCTCGGGCACGGTGCCGGAGCTCGCCGATCTGCCGGCTGGCTGTGCCTTCGGCGAGCGCTGTCCGCTGGTCGAGGACAAATGCCGCGCGGCGCTGCCGCCGATGGTCGAGGTCGGCCCCGCGCATGTCGTGCGCTGTGTCCGCACCGATGTCTCGATGGCCGCGAATGTCGGGGCGCTGTCAGCATGACCGCAGCTCCGCTTCTCGACGTCAAAGATCTCGAGCAGCGTTACACGCTGCCGCGCGAAAGCCTGTTCCGTCCACCGGGACAGGTGCGGGCGCTCAATGGCGTCAGCGTGCAGGTCCAGGCCGGCAAGAGCCTCGGCATCGTCGGCGAGTCCGGCTCCGGCAAATCCACCTTTGCGCGCGTCGTGATGGCGCTGGAGCGGCCGGCCGCGGGACAGGTCACGCTGCTCGGCCGCGATCTCAACCGCATCTCTCCCGATGAATTGCGCCGTGCGCGGCGCGATTTCCAGATGGTGTTCCAGGATCCCTATGGATCGCTCGATCCACGCCAGACCATTGCGCGCATCGTCGCCGAGCCGCTCACCGTGCTCGATGATGCCGACCGCAGCACGTTCCGTTCCCGCGTCGCCGCGGTGCTGAAGCAGGTCGGCTTGCGCGATGCGGACATGGACAAGTATCCGCACGAGTTTTCGGGCGGACAGCGCCAGCGCATCGCGATTGCGCGTGCGCTGATCACCCAGCCGAAGCTGATCGTCGCGGACGAGCCCGTCTCTGCGCTCGATGTCTCCGTGCAGGCCCAGGTGCTGAACCTGATGCAGGACCTGCAGCAGCAGTTTGGGCTGAGCTACATCCTGATCAGCCACGACCTCGCTGTCGTGGACTATCTCTGCGACGAGGTCGCGGTGATGTATCTCGGCCGGGTGGTCGAGCAGGGGCGCCCCGAAGATCTGTTCGAGCGCTGCGCCCATCCCTATACGCGGGCGCTATTGGACGCGGTGCCGCGGGCACGTGCCGGCGGCGGCCGGCGGCGGCGCGGGGTCCAGGCGATCGCCTCGCAATCGGCGGCTGCGACCGGATGCCCCTATGTGGCGCGCTGCCCGCTCGCCGACCAGCATTGCCGCGAGGTTCCGCCCTTGCTACGCAGGGTGGGCGAGGGACATCTCGCCGCCTGCCACAAGGCGGAGGCCGTGATGGCATTGCCGCAGGCGGGTATGGAAGGCTAATGTCGCCCGCAGGATTGGCGTAGCCTCAGGAATACAGAAGAAGGCCGGGGAGTTAGGCATGTTGAAGAAGCTAACGATCGTCGCTTTTGCCGCAGCATTGGCCGCGGCGCCGCTGCCGGTGCTGGCGCAGAGCAAGAAGGACAGCGTCGTCATGGGCATGACGCTGGAGCCGCCGGGGCTCGATCCCACCAACGCAGCCGCCGCCGCGATCGCCGAGGTCACGCTCTACAACATCTACGAGACCCTGACCAAGATCAACGAGGACGGCTCGGTCGCGCCGCTGCTCGCCGAGAGCTGGACCGCGTCGCCCGACCTGAAGACCTATACGTTCAAGCTGCGCAAGGGCGTCAAATTCCAGAACGGCGAGGCGTTCGATTCCGCGGCCGTCAAATTCTCGTTCGAGCGCAACGCGGCCGCGAACAGCACCAACAAGGACAAGAGCCTGTTCCAGGCTTTCGAGAAGATCGATGCGCCCGACGCCGAGACGATTGCGCTCACGCTGAAATATCCCGAGCCGAACCTGCCGTTCCTGCTGGGGCAGGCGAGCGGCTCGATCGTCGAGCCGAAGAGCGCTGCGACCAACGTGACCCAGCCGGTCGGCACCGGGCCGTACCAGCTGGGCGCCTGGGTCAAGGGCTCCTCGCTCACGCTGAACAAATGGGCCGACTATCGCAACGCGTCCGCGATCAAGCTGTCCAAGGTGACGATCCGCTTCATCGGCGATCCCGCCGCGCAGATCGCGGCTCTGCTGTCCGGTGACGTCGATGCGTTCCCGCGCGTCACCACCCGCGGCGTCGCGCAGTTCAAGAGCGATCCGCGCTTTACCGTGCTGGTCGGCGGCTCCAAGGCCAAGACCATCGTCGCCATCAACGAGAAGAAGAAGCCGCTCGACGACGTGCGGGTGCGCCGCGCGATCCTCGCCGCTATCGACCGCAAGGCGATGATCGACGGCGCGGTCGAAGGTTTCGGCACGCCGATCGGCAGCTTCTACACGCCGGGCTCGCTCGGCTATGTCGACACCACCGCCGTCAACCCTTACGACCCCGAGAAGGCGAAGAAGCTGCTGGCTGAAGCCGGCGTCACCGCGCCGCTCGAACTCAGCCTGAAGCTGCCGCCGCCGCCTTACGCGCGGCAGGGCGGCGAGATCCTCGCAGCCCAGCTCGCCAAGGTCGGCATCAACGCCAAGATCGAGAACGTCGAGTGGGCGCAGTGGCTGTCGCAGGCTTTTGCTCCGAACGGGCCGCATAATTACGACCTCACCATCGTCTCCCATGTCGAGCCGTTCGATCTCGTCAAGCTGACCGAGCCCGACTTCTATCTCGGCTACAACAGCGACGCCTTCAACGCGCTCTACAAGCAGGTCGTGTCGACGCCCGATGAGGCCGGCCGCGCAAAGCTGCTCGGCGATGCCCAGAAGATGCTGGCGACCGACGCGGTGGCCGGCTTCCTGTTCCAACCGCAATGGCCGACGGTCATCAACAAGAAGCTGAAGGGCGTCTGGAAGGAAGTCCCGCAGTTCGAGAACGATTTCTCGGCCTGGTCCTGGGAGTAGACCTGGTCACCGAAGTCAAATCCGACAACTCGATTTTGACCTCTCCCCATCCGGGAGAGGTCATTTTTTTTGGCTGCATCGAACAAGATCTGCGAAACAACCCCATGCACAGTAGCCCGGGCCAGTGCCTTCAATGGCTTGTGCGACCTGCTCGATGGCTTGCGCGAATCCGCGGTGGATTTGACCCGTCGGGCAAAACAGGGGCATGATGGCATCGTCGAAGAAGACCGCGCGTTGTCATGTGAGGGCGCCCCGTCCATCGATCCCCCGACGTTGAACGTTTGGAACCCTCATGCGTTAGCCCGGCGCAGGATGGCCGTAGGCCGTGCGATCCAGCGCGAGGGCAGACGGAGTTCGGCCATTGCTGAAACTGCACAGGTGGCCGTCCGACGACAGCCTCGAAAACGGCATGTGCGTGTTCACCCGCCTGCGACTACGAGACGCGATTGTCGGACAAGATCCGGCTGCTGCTCGATGCGGTGCTGGGCTTCATCAACATCCAGCAGAACGAGCTGTTCAAGATCCTGACGATCGTCTCCGTGGTCGGCGTGCCGCCCACGATCCTGGTCGGTGTCTGGGGCATGAACTTCAAGAACATGCCGGAGCTGAGCTGGACGTTCGGTTATCCGTTGTCGCTGTTGGCCATCATCGCGAGCGGCGTGCTGCCCTTGATCTGGTTCAAGCGGCGCGGCTGGTTCGAGTGAACGCGACACGGCAGCCCGGTCGTTCGTCCTGTCATCGATACCGCGCCACGTCCCGGTTGTTGCCGATTCTTCCTGCACTTTCTGCTTGCGGAATTGCCGAAAATCGACAAGGCCGCACCATTCTTATTTAATGATTTGCCGATACGTTCGTCATGTTTCTGAACGGATTCGTTTCGTTGCGGATTTTTCGGTGTCGCAAATGACACCCTTCTGGGGGGAATTTGCATGCCGGCGCCGGGCTCCTTTCGCGCGTGCATTGTTGCCGGAACGATCGCATCGGCCGTGCTCGGCGCTCTCGGTTTCAGCACGATCGGTTATGGCGCCGCCGTGGTCGGTGAAAGCCGCAAGGTCGAGATCACACAGAAGGCGCCGAGCGGCATCGACGCGCTGAAGTCGCAGTACCGCAGGCCCGCCTCGATCCCGTTTCCGAAGGACAATCCGTATACGCCCGAGAAGGCCGCTCTCGGCAAGAAGCTCTATTTCGATACGCGCCTGTCGGTGAGCTCCGCGCAGTCATGCGCAAGCTGCCATAGTCCCGGTTTCGGTTGGGGCGACGGGCTCGCGGTCGGCGTCGGTCACGGCATGGCCAAGCTCGGCCGCCATTCGCCGACAATCGTCAACGCCGCCTGGAGCGCAATCTTCATGTGGGACGGACGGCTTCCGACGCTCGAAGAGCAGGCGCTCGGTCCGATCCAGTCGCCCGGCGAGATGAACATGAAGCTCGACGATCTGATGGCGCGGCTGGCGAGCATTCCCGAATACAAGCCGATGTTCGAGGAGAGCTTTCCCGGGCAGGGCTTGAAAGCGAAGACGCTGGCGCAAGCGATCGCCACCTATGAGCGCACCGTGGTCTCGGAGCGCGCGCCGTTCGACTCCTGGATCGAAGGCAACGAAAAGGCCATCTCCGAAGCGGCCAAGCGCGGGTTCGCCGTGTTCAACGGCAAGGCGCAATGCGCCGCGTGCCACGAGGGCTGGAACTTCACCAATGAGGGTTTTCAGGATATCGGGCTGCCGAGCAGCGATATCGGCCGCGGCGAATATCTGCGCGATGTCATCAAGATGCAGCACGCGTTCAAGACGCCGGGCCTGCGCGAGATCGACCGTCGCAGTCCCTTCATGCATGACGGTTCGCTCGCCACGCTCGAAGCCGTCATCGATCATTATGATCATGGCGGCGTGGACCGTCCGAGCCGATCCGATCTCATGCGTCCGCTCGAGCTGACAGCGCAGGACAAGGCCGACCTCGTCGCATTCCTCAAGACGCTGACCAGCAATCTCGAACCCACGGCCGTGCCGGTCCTCCCACGCTGAACTCGAAGGATACTTCCATGCGCACAATCGCTCTGTTTACTTGCGTGATCGCCGCCGGCTTCTCGGTCGGCGCCTATGCCGCCACCGAGGTGATCCACCAGCAGGGGCGGGTTTTCTCCACCGAGAGCGTCTCGGTCAAGAAAGGTGACGCCGTCACCTTCCTCAACGACGACACCGTTCCGCACAACATCATGTCCGCCACCAAGGGCAACGAGTTCAATCTGGGATCGCAGGCGCCCGGCACTTCGACGGATGTCACCTTCAAGGAGGCGGGCGATGTGCAGGTGATCTGCGCCATTCATCCGCGCATGAAGATGATGGTCAAGGTGACGGACTAGAATTTTTGTTTGACGCGTTTTCTTCACGCGAACCGGTACCCACTTCGCTCGAAAACGCTCTAACCGAAGCGCCGGAGATTGACGATGTCGATACGCTACAAGATTTTCGGTGCCTTCAGTGTCGTGCTTCTCCTGGCCTGCGGCATCGCGTTCTATGGCATTCGCGCCATCGGCAATTCCGGCGACATGGTGGTCCGTCTCTATGACGGCCCATTGATGGGGATCAACCACGCGCGTTCCGCTCACGCGGCGTTGCACGAGGCGCGCCTGATGCTTCAGCGAGGCTTGGTTGCGGGCAGCTCCCGCGAAACAGTCGCAAAGTTCGAGTCGCTGATCCGCGAGAGTGCCGAGGACCTGAACGTCGTGCGTGAACGCGCCGCGACGCCCAACGTTTCTGCTGCCCGCGAGAAGACCGAAAGCCAGCTCAGGGACTGGTCGACCGCCGCGCTCAAAATCCTGAAGCCGTCGCCCGGTGGCGCGACGGAGATTCCGACCAGCTTCCTGCTGGCGGAGCAAGGCGATCGGCTGATGGCCTCGATCGACGACCTGGTCGAGCTGGTGGCCGCGTACGGTTATGAATATCGGATGGCGGCGGAGAAAGACGTGGAGGCGGCCCGCACGACGATGCTGTCGGTCGCCGTCGGAACCGTCGCGATCGGGCTGATGATCGCGCTCGCATTCTCGTACTCGATGAGCCGGCCGATCTCTGCGGCGGTTCGGGTCGCCGAACGCGTCGCCGCCGGCAATTTCACCGATGATATCGCGGTGCGTCGTCGCGATGAGCTCGGGCGCCTGCTGAAGTCGCTCGCTGTCATGCAGGCGAGCCTGAAGACCCGTGCCGATGACGATCTGGCATTGATCGCTGCCAAGGACCAGAGCAGTGCGGAGCAGTCCGGTCATCGGCAGCGTCTGGAGGCCGAGATCGATGCCTTCCGTTCCGCTTTCAGCGAGGTCATGAGCAACACCGCTCGCATGACCGGCGAGTTGACGGACACCGCACAGGGGCTCGCCTCCGCCGCAAGGAATGCGGGCACGCAGTCGAACGAGGCGGCTTCGACGGCGAAGGAGACCTCCGCGAACGTCCAGACGGTGGCGTCGGCTGCAAGTCAGCTCGGCCAATCCGTCCAGGCCATCACGTCCCAACTGGCGGATGCGACCACCATCGTGCAGCGTGCATCCGGCATGGCGGAAGCCGCCAACCAGACCATCGGCAGGCTCGCCAGTGCCGCCCAGCAGATCGACGAGGTGGTCGGCTTCATCAGGACCATCGCAGGGCAAACCAATCTGCTCGCGCTCAACGCCACGATCGAAGCGGCACGGGCCGGCGAAGCGGGCAGGGGCTTCGCGGTCGTCGCGTCGGAAGTGAAGGCGCTGGCGACGCAGACGGCAAAGGCGACGGAGGAGATTTCGAGCCAGATCACCGAGGTGCAGTCGGCGACGCGAGAGGCCGTCGACAATGTCGGTGCCATCGCGTTGATCATCGGCGATATCGACGGCTTCACCGGCAGGATCGCGGCTGCGGTCAGCCAGCAAAACGCGGCGGCCGGCGAGATCTCCAGGAATATCGGGCAGGCGGCGTCGGGCACCGCCCTGGTCGCGCGCAGCATCGCCGGAACGGCCGAGGCGACCGACAACGCCAATCGCACCGCCGACGTCGTTCTTGCCACGGCTCACGACCTGTCCAGCCAGGCCACGCAGTTGCGTTCGTCGGTGGATCGCTTCCTGTCGAACGTTGCGGCGTAGGCGCGACGGAGTCGGGTTCGATCGGCGTCCACCGTCACCTCTCCCCGACGGGGAGAGGTCGGATTGCGCCCGGCGATGCGAAGCATCGTCCAGCGCAATCCGGGTGAGGGGCCGCGGCACCCAGTGAAACCAGAACCCCTCACCCGGATCGCATCTTCGATGCGCTCCGACCTCTCCCTGTGGGAGAGGTGATCTGAGCTCTCGGTGCGCACCGATCTAACCAAATGCGTTCCGCTTCAAGCGAACAGGGTTAGTTTAACTGAAGACGGCGCACCGTCCGAAGACGATGCGCCGCTCATTGGTTCATGCCGCCTTTGCCTCGACGCTGCCGATCCAGTTGCGGGCGAGCGTCACGTCGGTTTGCGACAATTGATGGCCGGCCGGCAGGACCTTGTGGTCGACACGCGCGCCCGCTTCCGACAACAGCGCCGCAAGCTTGGCCGAGTTACTCGCCGGCACGATCGGGTCGGCTTGCCCGGACAGCAACAGAACGGGCTTGCCGCCAAGCTCAGCCTTGGGCGGATCAGACAGCGGCACCATCGCGCGCAGCAGGATCGCGCCTGCGAGCACCTCCGGCTTCAGCAGCAACAACGCGGCTGCGATGTTGGCGCCATTGGAGAAGCCGACCGCAATGGGTGCGGCGATGCCGTATTGCGTCCGTGCGTCGGCGACGAGCTCGCCGAGCTCGAGCGCACGCCGGCGCACGTCCTCCTCGTCGAACACGCCTTCGGCAAGGCGACGGAAGAAGCGCGGCATGCCGTGCTCGAGCACGCGGCCGCGCGGCGAGAGCAAGGCGGAGCCGGGCGAGATCATCCCGCCGAGGCCGAGCAGATCGTTCTCGTCGCCGCCGGTGCCGTGCAGCAGCAACAGGGGTGGGGAGCCCGCGCTGGTCGCGGGCTCGAAGCGATGGATGAAGTCGGTCATGACGCGGTCTCTTCCAAATTCGGCAGGACGCCCTCGATCTGCTTGCGATGCTGTTCGAGGAAGCTCGGCAGCTTCAGGTCGCGTCCGAGCGTCGCGACGGGTTCGTCCACGGCGAAGCCGGGGATATCGGTCGCGATCTCGAACAGCACGCCGCCGGGTTCGCGGAAATAGATCGAGCGGAAGTAGTTGCGGTCCCTCTGCTCGGTCGGGTGCAGGCCGTGATTGCTGACGAGCTTTTGCGCCATCTTGCCCTGCTCGGCATCATCGGCCGCGCGGAACGCGATGTGGTGCACCGAACCTCCGCCCTGGTGTCCGCGCAAAAAGCCCTTCGCTTCGTAGATGTCGACGACGCTGCCTTCGACGTCGCCCGGCGCCTTGAAGCGGATCACCGAGCCTTCGCGCCCGGTCTCCTTGAAGCCGAACACGTCGGTGAGGACGGCGGCCGTCTTCGTCGCGCTGTCGAGCAGCAAGGTTACGCCGTGGAAGCCGCGGATCGCGTGCTCGGCCGGCACGTCGCCATTGCTCCAGCCGGGCTCGTTCTCGGCGCCGGGGACGCCGACGAGCGCGAGCGCCATGCCGTCAGGATCGGTGAACGGCAGCACGGATTCGCCAAAGCGCTTTTCCAGCGCCTCGTAAGCGATGCCCTTCTCGATGAAGCGCTGCGTCCAGTAGCCGAGCGAGCGCTGCGGCACGCGGAAGGCGGTCTGATGGGTCTCGCCGACGCCGCGGCGGCCCGGCGACACGCCGGCCCACGGGAAGAAGGTCAGGATGGTGCCGGGGCGGCCGGTCTCGTCGCCGTAGTAGAAGTGATAGGTGCCGGGATCGTCGAAATTGACCGTCTTCTTGACGAAGCGCAGGCCGAGATCCCTGGTGTAAAAGCCGAAATTGCGGATGGGGTCGCCGGCAATCGCGGTGACATGGTGCAGTCCAGACATGGTCGTCCTCCTGAAAATCGGGGAGCGGGTCTTGCTCTGGGAGGAAATATCGTTCCGCTTTGGATTGGAGACAATCCATGCAAATATGACGTCTATGTCTACGATTTGGAAACAATCCACGGGGCGGGCCCATGGATAAGGTCGCCAGCCTCCGGGCCTTCGTCAAAGTGGTCGAAAGCGGCAGCTTTGCCGAGGCCGGCCGGCAGTTGCGGCTGTCGCGCTCGGCGATCAGCAAATACATCGCCGACCTTGAGGAGAGCCTCGGTGTCCAGCTTTTGAACCGGACCACCCGCCACGCCAGCCCGACCGAGAACGGCCAGCGCTATTTCGAGCGGGCCGTCGTCATCCTCTCGGAGATCGAGGCCGCCGACCAGGCGGTGTCGCAGGCGCAGTCGGCGCCGCGCGGGCTGTTGCGTGTCAACGCGCCGATGTCGTTCGGCACGATGCGGCTGGGGCCCGTTCTCGCTGAGTTCATGGAAGCGTACCCGGAGCTTCAGCTCCAGATCGTGCTCAGCGACGACCTGCTCGATCCCGTCCAGGATGGCTTTGACGTGACGCTGCGCATCGCGGAGCTGGAATCCTCGAGCCTGATCGCGCGAAAAATCATGCCGGTGGCGCGCATGATCTGCGCCTCGCCGGATTATCTCGCGCGCCACGGCACGCCAAGGCATCCGCAGGATCTGCGCGAGCACGCATCGCTCACCTACGGCTTCCTGCTGACCGGCAATCAGTGGAAGCTCACCGGCAAAGATGGCGATCACTGGATCCAGCCGGCCTGGTCGCTCTGCGTCAACAATGCCGAGGTGCTACGCGACGCCGCGATCAAGGGCAGGGGCCTCGCGCTGCTGCCCGAGTTCATCGCGGCCGATGCGTTGCGGAAGGGTGACCTGCGGACCGTGCTGGACGATTATTCCGCGCCGCCGCTTTCGCTTTATGCGGTCTATCCGCCGACGCGGCATTTGTCGGTGAAGGTGCGGCTGTTCATCGATTTTCTGGTCGAGCGGTTTGGGCGGGAGGAGGGGGAGGCGCGGGGACACGGTGAGGCTGGGGTGAACGCGTCCTTATGGGGGCCTGCCGATGTCTGACGGGCCGCGAACAGGAGCCAGGAAGTGGGGCGTGCGGCGACTTGGCTTTTGGACCGGAAGGCGGCATGGATGATATGTAAATGGCCACCAACTTGTGGTGTTGCATCTGAGACTTAGCCATCATGACACGAGATCACGAGGCCATCGAACGAGTTCGATCCGATGGTCAGCGGAAGACCTTTGCGATTAATCCCGACAGAGAGCTTAAAGTTGCCTTCCTGATCCGCGGTGATGATTGGCGTCCTCTGAGAGCATCATGGTGGCATGGTAAGGATGTCTCGATTATTGGCGCCGACCTCGACGGCAACTTCATCCTTCGCCATTGCGACGAATCAGTCCGACTCTGGGATCATTCAGAGCAAACGGACGAAGTTATTGCATCCGGCGTGGTGGAATTTTGCGATCATCTGGGACCGCCATTCGAAACGAGGGTACCTCAGGCCGCACCAAAATGACCATTTTGACAATAGAACTCGATGCCAGCAATTGGAAAACCGCTTGCGATTTTCGATCAGCCCTCAAGGCAGCAATAGGGGCGCCGGAATGGCATGGTGATATTGTGGGCGCCTTCTTGGATTCAATTTTCGGGGGCGGCATGAACGCGATCAAGCCTCCTTACGTCATCAAGGTCGCAAATGCGGCCCACCTCGCACCAGAGCTCAGGGAACTGATCCGCGATCTTTCCTCAGCGATGAAGGATACGCGAATGCGTCGGCTCGCTCGTACAGGTGAGGACGTTGCGGCTAGTCTTGAAATCGCGAATTAGGAAACGCGCGACTCTGAAATTATCGCGACCGCTGATTGCTCGTCTACTCGAGTCGGCTGCCTATAGCGGCATTCCGCGTGAAGTCGGTTTGGGATTACAACCGGAAGCCACGCGCGGCTCGGGGCGTCCGATGAGGGAAAACGCCGAACTGAGACATCTCAGCTCGGCTCGTCGTCCTATTTCTTGCCGTCGAGAAACGCGCGCACCGCCTTGATGGTCGCCGCCGGATCTTCCTCCATCAGCCAGTGCCCGGCGCCGGGAATGACGACCTCGGTGACATCGGTCGCCGCGTTCCGCATCACGACCGCTTCCATCTTGCCGAACGACTTTTCGCCGCCGACGGCGAGTACGGGGATGGTCAGCTTGGTCGCGATTGCCTTCTTGTTGTCCTCGGCGTCGGTGCGGATCGCCCTGAACTGCGCGAAGGCGGAATGCATCGCGCCCGGCCGTGCATAGAGCTCCGCGTAGTGACGGCGCGTCGCCTCGTCGACCTTGGAGGGCGTGCCCGCAAATTCATTCCAGAAGCGGTCGAGGTAGATGCGTTCGCGGCCCTTGACCAGCCGCTCCATGTCGGGGCCGCCGAAATCGAAGTGCCAGAGTTGCGGGCTGCGGACGACCTCGTCCCAGGGCGGCACGCCCGGCACGGGGGCATCCATCACGACCAGCTTTTCGGTGAGGTCGCGATAGCGCGCCGCATAGGCATAGGCCACCATGGTGCCGATGTCGTGTCCGACGACGACAGCCTTGTCGATGTTGAGCGCCTGCAGGACGGCGCGCATGTCGGCCGCCTGATTCCATTTATCGTAGCCGCCGTCCGGCTTGTTCGAGAGGCCCATGCCGCGCAGGTCCGGCACGACCACGGTGTGATCGCGCGCGAGGTCCGCGCCGAGCCTGGCCCACATGTCGCCGGTATCGCCAAAACCGTGGATCAGGATCACCGCGGGTCCCTTGCCGCCGACCCGCACATGGATCTGCGTGCCGTTGGCCGGGATGGTTTTGGTCCGGAAGCTGGACGGGAACTGTTCCTCGGCGCGGGCGGCGGGCGCGAGCAGCATGAGGAGAATGGCGAGACATCTTGCGCGCACGGGCGGCCCCTATGATTCAGGATTTCAGGACGTAACCGTACGTTCCTGGGCTGGTGCGAGCATATTGTCCAGCGCGCTGATCGATGCGTCGCGAAGCGCGGCCAGCTCGCGCGCCGCATCCCGGCATTCGTCGGGCGACATCGTCGGCGCCGTCAGCTCGATGTCGCGGCAGCGCTCGAACAGGTGGACGAGGCCCAGCGCGCTCGCCGCGCTGCCGAGCTGATGCGCGGATCGTGCGAGCTGATTGTGGTCGCCGGACGCGGCGGCCGCAGTGATATCGGCGATCAGTTTTTCGCTGGTCTCCTGCAGCAGATGATGGAGCTTCGCGATCTGCGTCGGTCCGAGCAGCTCCTTCTGGTCGTCGAGAAAATTCCGGTCGATCAAGGCGCCGGCCGCAAGCGGTGCGTCGGTCGCGCCATCCCCGGATTCATCCTCGATCGCCTCGCGAAGCGCGTTGATCAGGATCGGCTTGCTGACGACCCTGGCGATTCCTGCGGCTGCGAGCCGCTCGCGGGTGCTGCGCGAGACGTCGGCGGTCACGACGATGATCCGCGGCATCGGCTGCAGCGAAAGCTGTCGAATGCGTGCGGCCGCTTCCACGCCATCCATGTCGGGCATGTGCAGATCCATCAGGATGACGTCGAATGCGTGGTCGCGCGCGAGCGCCACCGCTTCCGCGCCGTTCCTGGCGATCGCGCAGAGGTGGCCGAGCCGGTTCAAAATGGCTTCGCCGACCTCGCAATTGACGGGATCGTCGTCGACCAGCAGCACGTGGCGCTGCCGCGATGGCGGCGCAATCGCGCCTTGCGCGATGCCGCTGGCGGCGTCACGAAGCGGAACGAGCAGCGTGAACACGCTGCCCTGGCCGGGCGTGCTCTCCACCGTCAGCTCGCCGCGCATCAGCCGGGTGAGGCGACGCGCGATCGCAAGCCCGAGGCCGGTGCCGCCGAACCGCCGCGCGATGCTGTCGTCGGCCTGCACGAAGTCCTCGAAAATCCGCTCGTGCATGTCGGGCGCGATGCCGATGCCGGTGTCGCGAACGACGACGCGGAGCAGCGCATCGTCGTTTCGCCGTTCGGCTGTCGCGCTCAGGGAGATGCCGCCGCTCGGGGTGAACTTGATGGCGTTGCCGATCAAGTTGAGCAGGATGCGATTGAGCCTGACGGGATCGCCGTGCACGGAGGTGCCGATCGTCGCATCGCAGTCGAGGTCGAAGCTCAGTCCCTTGCCGAAGGCTTGCGGCCGCATCAGATCGGCGGCGGTCTCGATCAGCTGGTCGAGGCGGAAGTCGCGCGTCTCCAGCGTTTCGGCGCTGGCTTCGAGCCGGGCATATTCGAGAATGGCATCGACCAGCGCGATCAGCGTTTCGCCCGAGGCGGCGGCGGTTGCGAGGTGGCGGCGTTGGACCTCACTGAGCCTGCCGTCGTCGAGCAGCTGCAGCACGCCCATGACGCCGTTGAGCGGCGTGCGCAGCTCGTGGCTGACCACGGCGAGGAAGCGCGATTTGGTTTCGTTGGCCGCAACCGCGACGCTGCGTGCGCGCTCGGCCGCATCGTGCTCGGCCAGAGCCTGGTCGCGCGCCTTCTCGAGCTCTGAGGTCCGTTCGATGACCTTCCGCTCCAGCGTGGCATAGGATTCGCGCAAATGCGCGGCCATCCGGTTGAACTGGTCGCCGAGCGCCTCGAGCTCGTCACCCGTCCTGATCGCGAGCCGCAGTTTGAGATCGCCGCTCTCGATCCGCCGCGCGCCCTGCGTCAGCAGCTGGATCGGCACGGTCATGCGCCGGCTGAGCCAGAGCGACACGAGAGCCGCGATGACCAGCAGCGCGACCAGCAGGAACGTCGACCGTCCGATCGAGGCGTAGATCGGCGCGTAGGCTTCGCTGAGCGGAAGCTCGACGAACACCAGCCAGCCGAGCGAGGGGACCGTGGCATAGGTCGACAGCACGCGTTGTCCGGAAAAATCCTCCTTGACCAGGCCGCCGGTGGGCGGCCCGACTCCGTCGAGCGCGGCGCGCACATCCGGATGCCGTGACAGATCGCTGCGGCGGAGCGCCGGCCACAGATCGGGATGTGCGATCAGCACGCCCAGCCGATCGACCACATAGGCCTTGCCGGTGTTGCCCACCCTGATCCCGGCGACGAGATCCCAGATGAAGCGCAGATTGACCTCTGCGACGACCACGTTGGGTGTGCTGCCGACGCCGCGGGTGGCGATCGTCATGTAGGGCTCGGTATCGCCGAAGAAATAGACCGGCCCGTAATAGGCCCGGCTTTCATTGGCGCCGCGGAACGACGCAAAGGAAGAATGGTCGGCGTTGCTGCCGATCCTGTCCGCGACGCGGCGCGACACCCGCACCTGCTCGCGGCCTTGCGCATCGAGCTCGGTCAATTCGGCGATCGCGGGCGAGAGGCGCATCAGGCGGATGGCGTTGAGGCGCACGTCCTCGTTGGTCGAGAGTTCTGCGGGCAGGCGGGCAAGCCATCTGATCTGGTTTTCGATCTGGCCGACGAACTGGCCGATCTGGATGGCCGCGCTTGCGGCCTGCTCGCGCTGGGTCGCGGCGAGAAGCTGCTTCTGCTCGCGATAGGAGAACCAGACGTCGAAGCCGGTGTTGATGGCGAGCACGGCAAAGGCGAGGGCGACGATCGAGTAGAGATATTTGCGGAAAAGCCGGCCCGGAGGCGTTCGCAGATGTCCCTGGTCGACCGCCTCGTTCACTCGCGAATCTCGTCGGCGCGCACGAGCAGCGTGAACGGGATCGTCAGCCCGAGCGCGTTGGCAACGGTGCGGTTGATCAGGAGCTCGTACTTCCGCGGCGATTGCACCGGCAGATCGCCGGCCTTGGTGCCGCGCAGGATGAGATCGACGTAATCGGCCGAGCGCACCTCCAGCGTCGGCCCATAGCTCATCAGCCCGCCGGCATCCATGAAGTAGTGGAACGGATAGATCATCGGCACGCGATATTTCGCGGCCGTTGCGACGATCGCCTGCCGGTTCACCACCAGAAAGCTGTCGACGAGCGAGATCATCGCCGCCTTCGGCGGCTCGGCGAAACGGCTGATCGCGCCGTCGATTTCGGCCGCCGTGCTGATCGGCGTGACCACCACGGTCACGCCTGCGGCCGCGGCCTCCTGCTCGACGGAATCGAGGTAGAAGCGCCCGGCGCGAGGAGTGCTCGCCGGATTGAACAGGACGCCGACGCGCTGAATATCCGGCACGGCCTCCCTGATCAGCTGAAGCCATTTGCCGCCCATCTCGGGCGTGCTGCTGGTGAAGCCCGTGATGTTGCCGCCGGGATGAGCGAGGCTCTGGACGAAGCCATTGCCGATGGGGTCGTTGGATGTCGCGAAAATGATCGGGATGGTCTTGGTGGCCGCCATGATGGCTGCGGTTTCGACGGTCGAGCCGGTGAGGATGACATCCGGCTTGAGGTCGATGAGCTCCGTGACCGCGGCCTTCATCTTGTCCGGACCGCCGAAGCTCGAGCGGACCTCGAAACGGTAGTTGACCCCTTCGACCCAGCCACGCTGCCTCAGGCCGGCGATCAGCGCGCCGAGGCGCGTGGTCGAGCTTTCGGTCATGTTGCGTCTGGTCAGCTCGTCGTCGAGCGACAGGCTGGTGATCGAGGCGACGATTCGCATGCGATCCGACGTTGCGCCGAGCGCAAAGAAGCCCGCGGCGGTTGCGCCCGCAAGGCGAATGAAATCGCGGCGGGCGACCGCCGGCACAACGCGGGCAGGTGCGGGCCGTTCAGTCATGAAATGTTTCGCAAAAGTTGTCCCTGGCGTTGTGCATAACGCGAAAGCCTGGCGGCGACAATTGATGAAAAAATGCGCTTGTGAACCTTCATTCGCAGCCACAGGGACCCCAATACCGTATTGCTACCTGAATCGCTGTTTCGGTTGATGTCTGCTCCGTGACGCCCTGTAAGGCCTTCTGGCATTGCAACATTTCCGTCTCGGTTGCGGACCGCGATTCGGGGAAGCCGATTTCGTAACTGCCGATTTTTGAGCTGTTGTTTCAGGTTTGTTTCGAAGGTTTACAATGCGCAAAATCTACCTTGTCCCGGCCCTTGTCGGCCTTCTCACCATTGTTGCGGCCGGGCCGCTGGCGGCTCAGGGCGTGCAGGGCGCGACGCCCAAGCAGAAGGCTGCGACGGCGCCGAAGGCGGTCGCGGCCGGTGCGTCGCCCGGCGCGGCAGCCCCTGCCAGTGCGGCACCTTCAGCCTCGAGCGAGGCCGCCACGGCGCCTGCCGACGACAAGACCAAGACGATCGACGGTTTCCGCTCCGCCAAGTTCGGCATGAACGAGGCCGACGTGCGCGCGGCGATGACCAAGGATTTCAGCCCGAAGGCCGACGCGATCAAGGCGCAGGACAATCCGTCCGAGCTGACCCATAGCGTGCTGCTGACCGTTCCGGATCTGCTGCCGAACGGCGGCACCGCCGAGCTCTCCTACGTGTTCGGCTACAAATCCAAGTCGCTGATCCAGATCGGCGCGGTCTGGTCCAAGGCGACCGATGCGGCGCTGACGGCGGAGAAGCTGTTCTCCAACGCCAACATCCTGCGCGCGCACTTCCTCAGCGAAGGCTTCAAGCCCGACTCCATCGCGGTCAACATGCCCGTCAACGGCGGCATCGTGATGTTCCGCGGCAGCGACGCCAAGGATCGTTCGGTGATCCTGCTGCTGCAGGGCACGTTCGAGAACAAGGAGAACAACCAGCGCGTGCTCACGCCGACGAGCCTGCTGCTGTTCTACGTGGCCGACGCCAAGAGCCCCGACGTCTTCAAGCTTCCGCCCGGTCAGTTCTGATCCGGGACGATCTCACATCATTCTCCCACGCGGTTGTGGATCGGCGCCAATGCCGATGAAGAGGATCTGAAATGCGCGGACCGTCTGCGAGGCGAGACAACAACGAACGGATGCTGCAGGGACTTGCACGCTTCCGTTCGATGTCGCTGCTCTGCGCGATGCAGATGGTCTTCCTGCCGGTGTTCAGCGTCCGCCTGCAGGCGCAGACCGCGAACGTCATCGTTCCGGACGGCCGTACCGGCACCGCCTTGCAGACCTCCGGCGGCGTCACCAACGTCACGACGTCGACGGTGGCGGGCGCCAACGCCTTCAACTCGTTCTCGCAGTTCAGCGTCGGGCAGGGCAACACCGTCAATCTGCAGCTGCCGACCGGCACGCAGAACCTGGTCAACATCGTTCGCGATGCGCCGGTCTACGTCAACGGCACGCTGAACTCCTACATGAACGGCGCCATCGGCGGTAACGTCTACTTCGCCGATCCCAAGGGCTTCGTCGTCGGCCGCAGCGGCACGGTGAATGTCGGCAGCCTCAACGTCTCGACGCCGACGCGCGAGTTCACCGACAGCCTGATCGGACCCGGAGGGGCGATCAACGGCACGGCGGTCGGCAATCTGATGGCCGGCTCGTTCCCGGTCTCGCCGGACGGCAATATCAGGATCTACGGCCGGATCAACGCCATCGACGGCGTCCGCCTGACCGGGCAGAACGTCCTCGTCGGCGGCGCAAGCCAGCGCGACATCGCCAATCTCGATCACGCCGCGAAGTTCGCGGCCTCCGTCAATTCGAAGGGCCTGCGCAGCGCCAGCGCCATCACCGTGAGCAACGGCTCGATCCACATCGGAGCCGTCAACAACGCAACCGTCAACGGACGGCTGACGGCGCGCAGCAAGACCACGACGCCGAGCACGATTGCGGTCGTGGCCGGCAACAACGCCGAGATCGGCAAGAATGCGAAGCTGAGCACCGCGAGCCGAACCGGCGATGCCGGCGGCGTCCTCGTCAAGGCCGGCAACGACCTGACCGTGAAGAGCGGTGCGGCGATCAACGCCGGCTCGAAGACGGGCAATGCGGGCCTGGTCGAGCTCAGCGGAAACGGCGTCATCGACATCGGCAGCGGTGTCTCCATCAACCTCAGCGCGCCGAACGGCAAGGCGGGCACGCTGGTGATCGACCCGACCGATGTGGTGATCGGCGATGCGGGCCAGGGCGACGCCGGCGTGACCCTGTCGAACACGTCCGTCGCCAACGCCATCGCAGCGCTGAGCGCCGGTGCGACTTACGTCGTCCAGGCGGACAATTCGATTACGCTCGCCGCGCATGCCGTGATCGATGCCCGCCGTCTCGACGTCAACGGTCATTCGACCGGCAATGCCAACAATGTCGAGCTCGACGCGAAAACGATCTCCATCGTCAACGGCGCGAAGATTCTGGCCCAGGCGGTCAATTCCGGCACCAGCTACACCGACGGCAGCGTCACCCTCGCGGCGACCGCCAGCCAGACCCTGATATCGGGTCACGCCTATGCGACGACGGGCATCACGGTCGATGGCCAGATCACCGGCGGAAACATCAGCATCGGTGCGACCTCGACGGCGGTGTCGAACATGCTGAGCTCGACGGCCGGTCTTTTCGCGATGCTCGGCGAGACCGTTGCGGGGCTGAACCTCGGCGTCAATGCCGGATATGTCGCCGCGAGCGCGACGGCCAACGTTGCCATCAATGGTCATGCCAATATTTCCGCGAGCGGCAACGTCCTGATCACCGCGACCGGGTCGGAAACGGCGGCGGATCCGGTGCTCGCATCCACGATCGGCGGCGGTCTTCCGTTCGGCGCTTCGGCCGTGGTCGGCAACGTCATCGGCAATGTCTCCGCCAACGTCGCCAGCAACGCGACCATTTCGGCCGGCGGCTACCTGAACATCACCTCCACCAACAACGCCACGGTGAACGTCGCCGCGATCGCGGCAACCACCAGCGCGGCCGTGGTTGCGACGTTCGCCTATACCAACGCCTCGGTGACGACCAACGCGAATGTCGAGACCGGCGCGCATCTGAGCGCGGGGACGGCGAGCGGTTCGGCCGGCGGCCTTGCCATCTACGCGACCAACAACAACAGCTTCTCGACATCGGCGACATCGGTCGCGCTGGATAATCCTGCGCTCAACGGCAATGTCGGCGGCGCGATGGCGATGAGCAACATCAACACCTCCGCCAACGCCACGCTGGGATCATCGCTGGGAACCAGCGCCAATCCGATGACCGGTCCGGTGACGGTCAATGCCGTCTCGAACACCACGTCGAACTCGACCATGGCGTCGACCATCACCGGCACACCGACGCTGATCGCGGGCCTGCAGGGTGTTGCGGCCGTCGGCTCCGCGCCGACCAGTATCATCGTGTCGCAGATGACCAGCACGCTGCTCACGGCCGATTTGAATCTCAAGGCCTCCGCGGCGCTCACGCTCGCCAACAGCACCGAAAATGCCACGGCGGCGATCGCGACCAATCCCAGCGGTGGCGCGCCGTCGATCTACACGACCGGCAACGTCGCGGTGGTCTCCAACGTGACCGACGTCGGCGTGCGCAACAATTCGACGACGGCGGCGATCACCTCGAGCCCGATCAACGGCCAGTCCTACGCGGTCAGCGCGGCCGTGGCCTGGGGCAACTACACCCACAATTCGAATGCCTATATCGGCGAAGGCGTGACCATCAATGCGCCGAACATCGGCGTCGCCGCAAACACCTCGATGCCGATCACCAACACCTGGACCCAATGGGCCGGGTTGACCGAGGTGTTGAGCCATCTCAACGGCAGTCTTGGCGTCAGCGGCAACATCATCACCAGCTACGCGAACGCAGGCGCCGACGCAGGCGACACGCTCGGAATTTCCGGCTCGCTGAACAATTTCATCGTCCACAACAACACCACGGCATGGGTCGCGACCGACGCCAACCTGAATGCGACCTGCACCGTCGCGTCGTGCGGCAGCGGCGCGTGGACGGCCAACCTCAACAACGGCACCCAGGCTTTCGACGCGACGCTTGCCGTCACGGCCAACTCCTATACCGCCTCGATCGACGTCGCCGGCAACATCGGCACGTTCGGCTTCATCGGCAACACGTCCGGCGGCTCGTCGTTCGGCGGCTCGCTCAATCTGGTCCAGCTCTCCAACAACACCATCGCCGGCGTCGCCGCCAATGCGACGGTGAAGGCGAACGACAACATCTCCGTCGAAGCCGTCACGACCGATCAGTTCTTCGGTGTCGCGCCGACGTCGGGCAAGGCCCAGGGTTCGCTGGCGCTGAACGGCATCACCTCGATTGCGCTGGTCGACAACACGACCCATGCTTCGATCGGAGCGGGGGCGACCGTGGAGGCGCCGACCGTCAACATCTATGCCGCCCAGGACCTGTCGATGCTGTCGATCGCCGGCGCGGTCTCGATCAGCGCCAACTCGGCGGTCGGTCTCGCCGTCGCCTATCTCGGGGCGACCGCCGACACCGCTGCCAATATCGGCGACAACAGCAGCGATATCCGGGGCGGTGCCTTCAACGTCGACGATCCTTTCTCGGGAACCAGCGGCGGCAGCGGCTCGGTGAAGGCCGACAACCTGATCATTTCCGCGACGACGTCCGGACGCATCACGGCGGCCTCGATCGCAGCAGCGATCTCGGAGCCGGGCGTGTCCAGCTTCGCGACCAAGGCGGGGGCGGTGACGTCGGCCGCAACCGGCGGTACCGCGGGCGTTGCAGCCGGTGCGAGTCAAGTCGGTGCGAAGTCCGGATCGAGCACCAGCGGCTTCAGCATCGATCTCGCCGGCAGCTCCTCGGTGAGCGATGTCTCGCTCGGCACCAGCGCCTATATCAAGAACGCCGGGACGATCGACAAATACACCACGACGAGCCTGGTGAGCACCAAGACACTGGTCCAGGCGCTCAACGACACCATTCTGGACAATGGCTCCGGCTCGGCTGCGGCCAACATGGCCGGGAGCGAGGGATCGACCAGCGTGGCCGTCGGCGGCGCCATCGCCTCGGCGATGTCCAGCAACCACACGCTCGCCTATATCTACGGCACGACGCTGAACAATCAGGATACCTTGAAGGTCATGGCGCTCAATGGCGGCTCCGAGACCGTCGTCGCGCTGGGCATCTCGGGATCGAAGGCCAATTCCGCCTCGTTGTCGGCCTCGGTCGGCATCATCACCGACAGCGCCAATGCCTATATCGAGAACTCGACCGTCACGGGCCGGACGGGCGTTGTCAACCGCACCCTCGAGGTCGACGCCTACCAGACCACGAACATCGCGATCGGCGGCGGCGTGCTCTATTTCTCGGGTGGCAAGGCGGGTGTCGGTATCGCGCTGACCTATGCCTCGATCTCCGATCCGACCAGCGGGAAGGCGACTGACGCCCACATCCTCTCGAGCTCGATCTCCAATTACGACACGTTGCAGGTGCTCGCCGACAATGCCAGCGTGATCGCGGCCGGCGCGGCGTCGGGGGGCGCGTCGACGAACGGCAATTCGCTGACCGGTGCCATTGTGGTTGACGAGATATCGCCGACCACGACGGCCTATATCGACAGCGGAGCGACGGTCAGCATCAATGTCGGGTCGATCACGGTGATCGCCGACAGCGGCGACGTGTCGGCGCTCGACACCGCGCTTGGAAATCTGGTCAAGAAGTCGAACAGCGGGCTCCTCGCGTCGGACACCTGTACGACCCACGGCGGCACCGGAGGGCAGAACTGCGTCGACTTCAGTGCGGCCGCGCTCAACGGGGGGGTGGGTAACGGACCCGGCGGCGGCATCGTTTCCGTCGCCGGCGTCATCGAGGCCGCCAAGAACGATATCGGCGCTTCGCTGGTCTACGACACCATCGCGACGACGCATTCGGCCTACATTGCCAACGTGCTGACGACGGCGGTCGGCCGCGTCAATGTGACCGCAACCGACTCCTCGGCGATCCAGTCGGTCGCGCTCGGCATCGGCGCGGCCAGCGGGCAGTGCGCCGGTACCGCCGCGCTGACGATCAGCTCGATCACCAACACCGTGTCGGCCAACATCGGCAAGAGCCAGTCGAACTCCACGGGTTCGACCGTGTCGGCCGGCTCCGTGACGATCAACGCGACCGACAATTCCAAGATCACCGGTTCGGCTGCAGTCGCCGCGATCGCGCCGAATGGCGGAAACGCCGCGGGTCTGGCGCTCGTCAACAGCAACATTGCCAACAATGTCAGCGCCGGCATCACCGGTTCGAAGGTGACCTCGACAGGCACCGTCGCCCTCGGCGCAAGCTCGAACGCCACGATCTCGACCGTCGCCGTCGGTATCGCGATCTCCTCGCAGGTCGGCCTCGCAGGCTCGGTCGCGACGAACCTGATGGGAACCAACGTCACTGCCAGCATTACCGACAGTGCCGCGCTGGGCGCCACCAAGGGATCCGACGTCATCGCCAACAACAACGTCGCGGTGATCGCAAGCAACACGGATAACGTTGTCGTGTCCGCCGGCGCGCTCTCGATCTCCAAGGGGCCGGCCGGCGGCGCCGGCTCGATGGTAACGAACCAGATCACCGGCAGCACCTCGGCGTATATCAGCGGAGCAAACACCAAGGTCGACGCGCTCGGAACCAGCTCGACCGACACGCTGTCGGTCAATAGCGGCACGCTGGCGCATGCGAACGATCTCAGCGGCTTCCAGGCGCCGACCGACCACACGCCCGATCTGAGCGAGATCCAGGACACGGTGAAGGGCCTCGCCGTGGTCGCGAGCTCGCACCAGGCCGTCGTGACCAATGTCATGACGATCGCAGCCGGCACCGGCATCTCCATCATGGTCAACCCGATCACCTCGGTGCTGAGCGGGTCGACCACCGCCTATATCGACAGCGCCAGCATCGACACGCGCCTGACCAGCGCGGGGCTGCTGCCGCAGATCGACGTCGCGGCCTCGAGCTTCTCCTATTCCGGCGCGTTCGGCGCCGGCATCGTGCCCCCGACCGGCACCGGCGGTGGCGGCGCGACCGTCATCTCGACGACGATGTCGCGCACCACGATGGCGTATGTCACCAATTCGACCGTCGGCAGTCTTTCGTCGACGCCGTCCGCGACCGTCGGCGCCGTCACCGTGAAGGCCAATGCCGAGCAGGATGCGTCCTCGATCGGCGTCGGCTTCAACACCGGCTCGGTCGCCCTGAACGTCTTTACCGCGACCACCGAGGCCTATGTCGACGGCGGCGCGATGACGGCGTCGTCGCTCACCGTGAATGCCATGGACACCACCGCCATCTATTCGGCGGGCGGCTCGGCGGCCTATGGCAGCCAGGCGGCGGTCTCTGCGGCCTTCCTGGTCCAGGTCTCGGCAAACCGGACCGAGGCCTATGTCGGCGACGAGTTCTACTATCATGGCGGCAACACGACCCACACGACCGCGCTCAATCTGAGCGGCGCGCTCGACGTCGAGGCCAACACGGTCGATCGTTTCCAGGCCTATTCGGTCGGCGGCTCGCTCGCGACCGGATCGGCCGCGATCGCCGGCATGGCGAACATCGAGATCGCCAACAACACCACCATCGCCGGTGTCTACGACACCACGCTGCGATCGCCGACGGGTGGTGCGGCCGGCGCCGTCACCGTCGCCGCGAACGAGGATGTCGAGATCAAGGAGATCGCCGGCGCGATCGCGATCGGTGCTAGCGGCTCCGGCGTCGGTATCGGCGCGGCCGCCAACGTGCTCGTCTTCAAGAGCCAGACCACTGCGGAAATCAACAACAGCGACCTGAACTCGTCCGGCGCGATCAATGTCGACGCGCTCAGCACCAAGGAGGTGTTGTCCTATGCGGTCACCGCGGGCGTTGGCGGCAGCGTGGGCATCGGCGCGACGGTCGGCGTCATCATCATCGGCTCCAACACGGCCGATGCCGATACGCAGCAGCAGGAAACCGGGCAGCTCGATCAGCGCGACAGCAACGGCCACAACAACGGCACCATCACGGCCGTCAACAACAGCACCAGCAATTCGCACGGCAGCGATGCCGTCGCGAGCGGCACCGCCGGCAATCCGAACAATGCGCATGTCACCTCGACCTACGACGTCAGCACCGTGCTGGCCGGCGGCTCCGACGGCGTCACCGCGCAGATCGCGGGCGGCAGCGCTATTTCGACGATGCAGGTCAACGTCGGCGCCACCAGCGCGAACGCGACCAAGATGTATTTGCTCGGCGCCGGCTTCGGCAAGAATGTCGGCATCGGTGCCGGCATCGGCTACACCAGTGTCAGCAGCAATGTGACGGCCAATCTGAGCTCGGCCGTCACTGCGCCGTCCGTCATGGTGGCCGCGGTGGTCAAGGACGCCAGCGGCGGGGCCTATGGCGGCCAGACCATCAACACCGAGGCGATCGCGGGCGGCGCGGGACTTTACTTTGGCGCGGATGCCGCGGTGGCGGTCGGCAACGTCTCAAATCATGTGAAGGCAGAGCTCGGCGGCTCCGTGACCGGGACGGGCGGCGCCGGTGTCGCCGTGATGGCGCAGGATTCCACGACCCAGATCGTCTTCACCGGCGGTGTCACCGGCGGCGCCGCGGCGGTCGGCGCCTCGGTCTCGACGGCGAGCCGGTCGAGCACGGTCTCGGCGGATGTGCTGCAGGGGGCCGACATCAATACCTCGACGCTCGCCGTCGGTGCGCAAGGCGCGGGCACCTTGACCACGACGGCAACGGCGCTCGGCGGTGGTATCGTCGCGGGCGTCGGTGCGGACGCCGAGGCTCACGAGAATTCGAGCGTGACCGCCGATATCGGCGCGGGCGCCACGATCGCGACGTCGGCGACCGGGCTCGGCACGCTGGTGTCGGCGTCGATCACGCCCAATTTGTCGAGCAGCGCGATCGGCGTCTCCGTCGGCGGCGGTGCGGTCGGCGTCGCCGTCGCCCAGTCGACGGTCGGGGCCCAGGTCACGGCCGATATCGGCAACGACGCCATCTTCTCAGGCGGCGCGGTCTCCGTGGCCGCCATGGCGCTGGTGCCGACGGGTGGCACGACGACCTACGCCTGGGCACTCGCAGGCGGTGGCGGATCGCTGATCGGCGCCCAGGGCAGCTACGCCAAGGCTTCGGAGAACGCGACGGTCAACGCCTATGGCGGGACCGGAATTACGCTTCCCAACGCAGACGTGACCATTGCAGCCCAAAACGACAGCGCCCAGTACGCGGAGGCAACCGGCCTTTCGAGCGGCTTCCTGGCCTTGGGCGCGAGCGTCGCGCAGGTCTCGTCCAGCGCGCACACCTACGCCTATCTCGGGGCGGGCGCGATCACGTCGGCGGCCAACACCGGTATTCTCCAGATCCTCGCGACCGGCGTCGATGTCAACGCCGCCGACGCGATCGTCGGCGCAGGCGGCACCTATGCGGGTGCCGCGGCGGTGGCGACCACCAGTTCGACTGCGACCACCCAGGCGCGGATGGACGGCAACGGGGCCGACGACACACTCTATTTTGGCGGCCTCAAAGTGAGCGCCAAGCACACCACGAATTACGGCGCCAGCGGCGATGCCTACCAGGCCTCCACCGCCGGCGTCTCCGGTGGCAGCGCGCAAAACACCGTCACCACAGACACGACCGCTGAGATCGGCACGCACCTGATCATCAATTCCGCCGGTGGTAACATGACTGTCATCTCCAATGACATCGTCAATCAGGCCGGCGGCGGCGCGCGGTCGGGTTCGGGCGGCATGTTCGCGGGCGCCGCGGCGCTCAGCAACTCGACCGTCACCCAGACCGTCACCACCAATATTGATGCTGGGACGGTCCTGAGCCTCAACGACGATCCGCGGACGTCGAACGGGGTGATCAACATCGAGGCCTACAACACGCTGAATACGAACGACACGGTGAGCCTGGCGACGGCCGCGCTCTTCGCCGGCGGCGGCGCCGAGTCCGACATGACGGCGAACGCCACGCTCCAGGTCAATATCAATGCCCGTGAGCTGTTCAGCGCCGGCAAGATCTATGTCGGCACGGCGGCGAAGATGGCGGCGGCCAACAATGCCAACGCCAGCCTCTATGGCGCGATCGCCGGTGTCGGCGCCAGCACCAACACCTGGGTCCACGCCAATCAGGCCGTCAACGTCGGCAACAACGCGAAGATCGAGGCCTGGCACGACATCACCATGTATGCCGGCCTCGCCGGCGACGGCAGTGTCTTCAGCAGCGTGCAGGCGACGGCGACGACGGTCGTCTACAACAACACCGCGATCCCGATCTCCACGCTCTACCGCGGCACGGCCAATGCCGACGACACCACGAGCCTGACGCTCGCCAACACCTCGAGCGTGCTCGGCGTGCAGAACATTTACCTGGGTGCGACCCAGGGGCAGGTCACTGCCGCTGGCAACGGCAGCAATTACAATCCGTATCTGGACATCTTCAGCGCCAAGAACAGCGACAATCACAGCCACACCAGCGGAACCGGCGATGTCGCACTCAATGGCCTGGTGGTGGCGGGCATCGACAACGACCTGACCGTCACGATCGAGCTCGGCGCGAGCGCGCCGACCCTGAGCACGACCAGCCCTTACTCCGAGCTGACCCTCGAGTCCGTTTCCGACGCCAATCACTTGAGCTCGACGATGAGCTGGAACCACCAGGCGGTCCAGTACACCATCGTCGGCAACTTCAATCCCTACCAGCTGGTGGTCAACCAGCTCGCGACGCTGACCGGCCTGACCGCGGCGCAAGTTCGCTCCCAGCTCGCGGCGGCGACGCCTACGGCGCCCGCCACGATGTCGCCGTCCGGCACCGATACGACCGGCGACATCCAGCGCCAGATCGACACGTTGATCAAGCAGGCGCCGTTCACCTCCGACGCGCCCGGTAACGCCTTCGCGTTCGGCGACATGCTGGTGTCCGCCGGCAACGTCTCGATCCTGGCTCAGAAGCTGACCGGCAACAGCGGCACGAACCCGGCCGCGCCGGCGGTCATCGCGCGCAGCTCGCCCTTGATCAAGATCGAGAACAAGGGCCTCGACTTCATGAGCCTGGGCAATCTCACGGTCACCGACGTGAGCGGAGGAAACATCACCTATCGCCAGATCGACCATGTCGACCCGGATTCGCACTCAAATGTGACCTTCACTGCCATGCCGAGTGCGACGCCGGTCATCGACATCTCAGCCACCTATAACGGCCTCGATCCCAGCACCGGCCAGGGCATCGACCAGAACGGCAACGTGCTGACCCGCACCCCCGACATCTATTTCAACGGCGCCGTCAACAACGCGAACGGCCTGCTCAAGATCGTCAATAATCTCGGCAGCGTGGTCGCATCGCAGTCACTCAGCGCCGCAACCGTCCAGATCGTGGTGCCCAAAGGCACGTTCACCTTCCTCGGCGGCGTCGGGACCTTCTACGACAGCAGCAGCGCGGTCACCTCGCAATGGGATACGACCGAAAACCGGCCGACTGACGCGCTGACGGCGGTGATGACGGCGGCGACCTATCTCGGCGCCTATGGTGACTACTACACCGCTCCGCATATCGCCTCGGGCGGGGATCACCCGTATTTCTACTATTGCTGCACCGACGGCACCCACGGCGTGTATCAACCGGTCGCCAACGCCGACGCCAGCACGATCTTCACCGCGCGCATGCTGATGACGTACTACGACGGGCTCTCGCTCTATTCGTCGATCTTCCTGCCGGTGGGCCGGGGCACGCCTGGGAACACCAGCACTCCCGATGCCGGCAGCGTGCCGGACGTCAATACGCTCAAGATCATCGAGGGGCAGTCGCTGGACTCGACCAATGTCGTGCTCGCGCAGTGGAAGAAAACGACTTATGACGGCCGCAACGTTTATACGGATAGCGGTCCGTACAAGACGCCGTTCAATTGTGCGACAGCCTGCGACAGCTCGGGCTTTTTCCAGGTCATCAACATCCAGCCGGATGCGATCACGCCGAAGACCGCGGATACGCCGGCCACCGCGACGGCCACCCGGACCATCACCGGCCAGGCGGTCATCATCTCGGCGTCGGTGATCAACATCAACGGCACCATCCAAGCCGGCTCGAGCAGCAATTACTCGGTCAACATCGGCGCCGCGGCGTACGATGCCATCTATGGCAGCAACGGCCTCAAGAACCGCAACGGCGGCGCGGACTTTGCCGCGGCCCAGGCCAACGCACGGAACGGCGTCTATTACGACGTCTCAGGCTCTGTGACGGCGTCGGCTACTGGCGACGCCAAGATCGGGGTCAGGTACAACGCTCTCACCGATCAGCTCATCCTGAACGGCGTGGCGCAGGGCGCCGGCGGCTACGTCTATCTGAACGGCAAGATCATCTCGACCTCGACCGACAGCACCCAGACCCAGGGCAACATCGAGATCAAAGGCGGCGCCGGCACGGTCACGGTCAACAACACCAGCGGGCTCCAGCTTGTCACCAACACCATCAACACCAGCGCCACCGCCCAGAGCGTGGTCGAGATCGTCGATCAGCTGAAAGGCAAGACGACGTGGTGGGTCTACGATCCCAAGGCGGCGAGCAACCAGCAGGTATCGAGATACGAGACGAATAGCGTCACTGCGGCCGCGATCGATCCTTCGATGCTTGCAGCCAGGACAGGTACGGCAGGCATCCAGTACGCGACGCAGGAGAACATGCTCTATCAGTGGGTCGACACGGCGACGCTGGATCGTCCGACCACCAGCACGCAATTCGACTACGGCTGGAGCTTCACGCAGACCGCCGGCCAGGACTGGACCCGCTCGATCAGCCTGGTTTCTGGCACGCAGAGCACCAACTACCAGAAGGTCACCACCGCCACCGGCAGCTATCACTGGGCGGGGGGCGTGAACCCGGACGGGAGCCCCGTTGGACTCAACACCCACTCCAACGCGTGCTGCGGCGCGGACGGCCAGTACAATTGGTACCAGGCGATCTACGATCACCTGACGCTCACGCTGACCAACACGGTCAAGGCGTCGAACCCGATCAACATCAAGTTCACTGGTGGCGGCAGCAGCGACGTCGTGGTCAATTCGACCTCCGGAATCGTCGTCAACGGGTCGATCAACAACGTTCAGGGGGCGACGACGCTCAACGCCACCGGCGCCAACTCGTCCATCACGGTCGCCGCCAATGCCAACAACCCGGTGATCTCGGGTACGAGCGTGACGCTTCGGGGTGACGGTGGCATCGGCTCGCTCGGCACCACCAAAACGCCTGTCCAGGTGCAGATCTATGGCGGCAGCCTGACCGCCAGCTCGATCGACCACGACATCGCGATCTCGGCGACCGGCGCGATGTCGATCAACCAGGTGAAGGTGAATTCGGCAGGCGCCACGCCGCAGGGCAACGTCTTCCTCTCGGCGACCGGCGACATCAACTCGGCGACCGCCTACAACGTCACCAACCCCGTCGTGATCGGCAAGAACATCGAGATCGACTCCGCCGCCGGCGCGATCGGCGCGACCAGCAGCGTCGTCAACGGCACATCCACCCTGACCAACATCAATCCGCTGGTGATCCAGGCGAGCGGCACGGTGCAGGCGAGTGGCGCCGTCGACGGCGGCGTGCTCAACAGCAGCTCGGCCACCGGCGCCTACATCATCCAGTCCAAGGGCGATTTGCGCATCGGCACGGTGCAGTCGACCAGCGGACCGGTCTTCCTGGAGGCGGCCGGCTCCGACGGCAACCAGGCCAACATCCTGAACGGCCAGGCGGCCGCCGGTATCACCGCGGCGGAGAGCGCGCATCTCCAGTCCGTCTGGACCAATCTCGACCTGCTCAACGGCAATCCCGCCACCGCCGCCGTCAACAGCTACCAGTCGATGGTCACGTCGGCCTACAACGACTACTTCCAGCTCAAGAACATCGCCTTCGCGAACGGCAGCACCTACAACCCGACCTCGGTGGGTCTGACCGTCCTGCGGGCGCAGGTGGCGGCCAAGCTCGGCATCGATCCCGCCAACGTCTCGACGACGGATATGCAGGTCGAGGCCACGACGCGGTTCCTGAAGGATCAGTTCCTGCTCGGCAAGATCAACACCGATCAGCTCAAGAGCTCGCTGACGACATTGCTCGGCACTGCACCCACCGATCCGCTGGGGACCGTGTTCGGCACGTCGCTGTCGTCGACCCTGTTTGCGAAACTGTTCGACGGCGTCGCGACCGCCGATCAGCGCCTGCCGTCCAATACGGCCCTGCAAACGGCGCTTGATGCCTACGATGCGCGCTATACTTACACGCTCGCCACCACCGAGCGGGTCTACGGCGTCATCACCGCCGGCGCGCAATGGACGCAGAGCCAGCTCGCCTACACGGTCTCGTCGTCCGCGATCGGCGCGGCACCGCCGCCGATCGACCCGAATGTCGCGGCCAATATCAGCGCGAACCAGATCATGCTCTACGCGCCGCATGGTTCGGTCGGCAATTCGGCCGCGCCCCAGACCTTCACCTTCACCAGCGTCGATTCCTCGTCGTTGACGCCGGATCAGAGGGCGTTGCTCTCCTCGGCCGGTCCCGGTCAGCTCACCGTCGGCGCGGTCACGGATCCGACGACCCATGTCGTGACCTATACGGTCAGCCTGTCGCAGCAGAATCTCGTCGTGCTCGACAACCCCGTCGCGATCTCGGCCAACGCGCTGTCGAACATCTATCTCGGCAGCAAGAACAGCCTGACGCTCGGCGGCGTCACCGCGAGCTATGGCCCGATCGCGGCCGCGCAAGCCAACGGCATCCAGGTGACCGGCCGCGGCGACGTCAAGCTCGACGCCGTGACCGGCATCACCGCTGCCGCCGGCGTGACCGGCGTGCCCGTGATCTCAGGTGATATCGCCAACCTCACTCTGATCGCCGAGCACGGCAATATCGGTGCCCCCGGCGCTGCCGGTAGCAATCCCGCGACCAAAGCGAACGCGATCCAGATCGCCTTTGCCAATCCGGCCAACGACCAGCTCGACCAGGTCTCGTCCGGCCAGGGCATCTATGTGAAGCAGACCACCGGCGATCTCGTCCTCGGCAACATCTCCGCCGGCAACGAGATCCAGCTCGCCGCGACCGGCAGCATCTACGCCGAGGCCGGCTTCACGGACCGCAGCGCGATCCACATCCTCGGCACCGACCTCGACCTGCGCGCCGGCGGCAATATCGGCTTCAACGGCGCGACCTTCCAGCCGCTGCAGGTGAACATCTCCGGCGCGGTGACCGGCTCCGCCGGCGGCGATTTCAGCCTGCTCGCGGTCACCGGCGACCTCGCGGTCGGCTCCAGCGGCGCCTATGGATCGCTCATGGCGGGCGGCGCGATGACCTTGAACGCGTCGCGCGGCGCGCTCACCATCAATGCCGATCTCACCAGCGACGGCCTGATGCAGCTCCTCGCCAACCGCGGCATGACCTTCGCGGCCGGCACCAGCGCCGCGCCGGTGGTTGCGACCAGCACCACCGACGGGGTGACGCTTGTGGCCGCGACGCTGTCGATGGGCGCCTATTCGGCCATCAACGCGGCCAAGGTGATCTCGGTCACCACGACGGGCGATGCGGTCCTCGGTCAGCTCAACACGTCGCTGTCGTACGCTGCGGCCGGCAACGCGCCGTCGATCATCGTCACGGCCGGTGGCGTGGCATCGCTGGGCGCGATCATCGGCAATGGCGACGGCCAGACCACCTTCGTGACCTCAGGCGCCGGCGCCGCGCTGTCGCTCAGCGCGTCGAACGGCATCGGCAGCGCGACGGGCCGGCTCGCCTTCAACGCAGGCCTGTTTTCGGCCAGCGCTAGCGCCGGCAACGTCTATCTGAAGGCGCTCACTGACACCGAGGCGAGTGTGCTCTCGGCGGCCGCGGGTAGCGTCGACATCGTCGGCACCGGCGGCCTGACGCTCGACCAGGTGGCCGCGGGAACGGCTGTGGGCGCGAGCGGCAGCTTCAGCGCCGTCACCGCCAACGGCAGCATCGTGATCGGGACCGCCGGCAGCAGCGGCGCGCAAACGATCCACGCCAGCCAGAACGTCACGTTCAACGCGCTCGCCACCACCGGAAATGCCGGCGACGTCGGCAACATCAGCGTCACTGCCGACAACGGCTTCATCCTGGCACAGACGGTGACGTCGGGCGGCGCGACGACGCTGGGCTCGGTCTCCGCCAACGGCTCGGCGACGCTGCTGGCCGCCACCACCATCACCGGCAACACGCTTGCGGCGACGACCGGCGCCGGCCTGCTGACCGCCGGCGGCCCGATCAACTGGAACGTCCTCAACGTCGGAACGACGCTGGGCGCCACCGCGAGCCAGGGCAGCATTAACCTGCAGACCGCACAGAGCGGCGGCACGCAGACCATCCACGCCCACGACAACGTGACCTTCAATGCGCTGACGGCTGCGGGCATCACCGGCGACGTCGGAAGCATCAATGTCGATGCGGACAATGGCTTCATCCTGGCGCAGACGGTGATGGCCGGCGGTGTGCCGACGCTGGGCTCGGTCTCGGCTCACGGCTCGGCGTCGCTGATCGCCGCCGGCACCAACATGGGTCATAACCTCACGGCTTCGACCGGTAACGCGGTTCTCAAGGGCACCGTCGTCAAGTGGGACAACCTCACCGCCGGCGGCACGCTCGATGTCACGGCGACGGCCGGAGGCATCACCCTCGGCACCACCACCAGCGGCGGCAAGCAAACACTGCATGCCCACGACGACATCGTCTTCAGCCAGATCACCACGACGGGCATCCCGGGCGATGCCGGCGATCTCGACATCAAGTCCGACACCGGCAAACTTCGCGGCGGATCGATCTCCGCCAGCGGCGATACCCGTTTCGATGTGGCCGGAGGCGTCTCGTTCGACCGGATCACCGGCGAAGTGGTCAAGATGACGTCGTCGGGCGACCTGACCATCAACTGGGTCAGCGTGGTCAAGGAGCTCGACCTCGCCGCCGACACCATCACCGTCAGGGGCGAGCAGATCCGCTCGAATCCGCCGGTTCCGCTGATCCTGAACATCACGGGCTACAATGGCGGCGTCGCGACCTCGGCCAATGTCACGATCGACCCGGATAGCATCATCATCAACCAGCTCAAGGTCGTGGATGCGAACATCCTGACCGATGCGCACTCTGTGACTGTCCTGAACGGCTACGTGCCGGGCCAGCTGACGCTCACCACGGCGAGCGAGCAGGTGCTGCTGAACAACCGTACGCTGGCGCCGTCCAACTGGCCGACGCTCCAGCTCTACCAGCCGGGCGGCGTATTCACGCTGAGCCAGGTCGGCAACGCCACTGTCACCAACGCCTATGTGGTGTCCTACACCGGCGATATCTCGGCGACCGTCACGAATTACGGCTCTAACCACGCCTGCTGCAGCGACTACACCGGTGCCAGCATGGCCCGCAACATCGCCGTCGACGGCGAGGGGCATGAGAGCATCGACACCTGGCTGGCGCAGAAGAGCGGGGCAGGGACGTTCTATCAGCTCGGTCTCTCCGGCCATGCACGGCTCGACGCTTTGCTCTCGCCGCGTCCGGTCGAGACCATCGGGTCGGGTCCCGCGGTGAACGTCGAAGGGCTCAACGACATGCGCAAGCTGCGCCGCCAGGGGCAGCGCGCGGGTCGTCCGGGCTGGAAGGACGCAGCAATTGATGCAATGACGAAGCCGGCGGTGAGTCGCCTCGCGGAGGCGTGGTAGGTCGAAATGCGGGTTCTGGGGGCAGCACTGGGGGTGGGACTTGCAGCGTCGAGCATCGTGGCCGCGCGCGCGCAGGTGCCCTCGATCAATCCTGGCGCGATCCAGAACGACGTCGACCGCCAACGCCGCCAGTTCGAACAGCAGAGCGAGCCGCCCAAGCTGAACGGCCCGGCCGTGATCGGCGGCGCACGTGAGAAATCGCCGCTGATGAAGCCGGGCGGTCCGAAATTCCGCCTGCGCAAGCTCGAATTCGACCCATCCAAATTCATCACGCCGGCCGAGCTCGACGAGATCGCGAAGAAATATGTCGGCAAGAACGTCGACATCGCGGCGCTGCTGCAGATCGTCGCCGATATCAATGCGATCTACACCGAGCGCGGCATCGTGACCGGCATCGCGACCCTGCCTGATCAGGATCCCAAGGACGGGGTGGTCAAGATCAAGCTGACCGAGGGCCGGCTCCAGAAGACGACGATCGAGGGCAACAAGCAGACCCGCACCGACTACATCCTTCAGCGCGTCAAGGAGCCGGAAGGCGAGGTCCTCGACGTCCCCAAGCTCAATCGCGACGTGACCTGGTTCAACCGGACCAACGACGTGCAGATCAAGGCGCTGCTCCAGCCCGGCTCGAGCTTCGGCCTGACCGACCTGCAGTTTGCGGTGATCGAGCCGCCGGTCGATACCTGGCAGCTCTTTGTCGACAACCAGGGCTCGGAGAATACGGGCCGCTGGGAAGGCGGCACCTTCTACAAGCGCCACGGCCTGTTCGGCGTCGACGACCGTCTGACCTTTTACGGCGTCCGCTCCGACGGCAACCTCAACGGCAACGTCGCCTACAGCATCCCGGTCAACCCCTGGGGCGGTCGCGCCGGCGTCAGCTACACCGAGGGCAAGATCAAGATTATCGACGGGCCGTTCACGGCGCTCGACGTCACCGGGCGGTCGAGCCAGGCCGCGGTCAATTTCAGCCAGCCGGTGTGGGTGACGCAAAACTGGCTGGTGCTGCTCAACGCCGCCGAGACCGAGGGCAAGACGGTGAGCCGGTTCTCGACCGTCGCGGTGACCGACGACCATTACGACAAGGCCACGGCCGGCGTCTCCGTGACCAATTCCGGCAACACCTATTCGATCACGGTCTCGCCCGCGGTGAACTACATCGAATGGCAAGACCACGTGCTCGGCAACAATCGCACGTTCAACACCTATACCGGCACGCTGATCGCGAACAGCGCCGCGGGCCCCGCCAATTTCAGCGCCAATGTGCTGGCGAGCTGGCAATATACGCAGGAAAAGCTGCTGCCCGGCGACCAGATCTTCACGATCGGCGGCCCCACCACCGTGCGCGGCTATCCGACCAACGCGGCGTCCGGCGACAGCGGCTATTATTTCAACGCCGAGCTGCACTACAACTGGTCGCAATGGCTGAGGGGATTCGACACCTACATCTTCACCGACTGGGGTGCGGTGTACTCGACATTCCCCGGCGTCACGGAAATGACCTCGGTCGGCGTGGGCTTCTCCTGGACCTATGCGCAGTTCATGACGTTCGAAGCCAATTACGCGACGCCGCTGAAGAATGCCGTTTCGACCCAGCACCACTACGAGGCCTATGGCCGCGTCATCGTCCGCCCGCTGCTGATGTTCGAGAAGCAGCCGAGCACCACGCCTGTGGCTGCCGTTGTCGGCAAGAGCAAATCGTAGCTATTGGCTTTCTCTCTCCGTCATGGCCGGGACAAGCCCGGGCATGACGAGCTTGGATCAACGCCGCAGCGTGAATTCGTCCGCGCCTCTCCGGTGTTCCCACTTCGCCCGCTCGAGCTCGGGCTGATCGCACTCCGTCTCGGGATAGCCGATGCAGAGATAGGCGATGAACTTCCAGGAGACAGGCACGTCGAGCACGCCGTGGATGCGCTCCGGACTGAGAATGGAGACCCAGCCGAGCCCGATGCCTTCCGCACGTGCGGCGAGCCACATGGCGGTGATGGCCGCGACGACTGAATATTCGGTGGTCTCCGGCATGGTCGCGCGTCCGAGGCCATGGCCGATGTCGCTGGCCTTGTCGGCGAACACGGCGAGATGGCCTGGTGCCTGTTCGAGCCCAGAGAGTTTGAGCGCGGCATAGCGCGCCGCGCGTTCGCCGGAATAGCAATTCAGCGCGTCGGCGTTGCATGCCCTAAAATCGTCGATCACGTCGCGGCGCCGTGCGGCATCATCGACGGTGACGAAGCGCCACGGCTGGCTCAGGCCGACCGATGGCGACAGACAGGCGGTCTCGATCAGCCGCTCCATGGCGCCGTCGGGCAGCGCATCGGGGCGAAAGCGACGCACGTCGCGGCGCCATACGAACAGTTCGTGCAATTGCCGGCGGAAGGCGTCGTCGAACTCGACCATCAATCATCCTCCCGCGTGAAGGAAGGCTGCAGCGACCAGCAGGATCAGGATCTCGCCGACCTGCTCGAACGCGCCGAGGATGTCGCCGGTCTGCCCGCCGATCTGGCGGATCGCGAGCCGCGCCAGGATCAGCCCGGCAAGCGACAGCAGGACCAGGCCGACCAGCGCCTTGGCGGGTCCGAGCGCAAGGGCGAGGGCGAGCGTTCCAACTGCGAAGGCGATGGCCACGCTGCGGCCCGGTGGCGATCCGGCGCGCGCGGAGAGCCCGTCGGGACGTGCCGGGGCGACCAGCGACATGAAGGCCGGCAAGCCCGCGCGAGCCGCCGCATGCGCGGAGACGAGCGCCAGCATCACCGCCCATGGATTGCCGATCGCGGCCAACGCACTCCAGCGCAGGCCGAACGACAGGATCAGCGCGCAGACGCCATAGCTGCCGATCCGGCTGTCGCGCATGATCTCGAGCTTGCGTTCGCGCGTCCGTCCGCCGCCGAGGCCGTCGGCGGTATCTGCAAGGCCATCCTCGTGCAGCGCGCCGGTGACGAGAGTCGTTGCGGCGAGGGCGAGCAGGGCGGCCATGCCTGACGCCAGTCCCAATTTGCTTGTGAGCGCGTAGACCACAGCGCCCGCAAGGCCCACCAGCAATCCCGCGACCGGCAGCGCCCAGGTCGCGCGCGCGATGGCGCTATCGCCGGCCGGCTCTGACGAGGCCACCGGCAGGATCGTGACAAAGGATGCCGCGATCCTGAGGTCGGCAACGATGTCTTTTGGAATGTCGGCGCGCGGCGTCATTTCAGTTTCATCGGCAGGCCGGCGACGACGAACTCGACTTCGTCGGCGGCCGCCGCAAGGGTCTGGTTCATGAGTCCGGCGGCGTCGCGAAAGCTGCGCGCCAATGCGTTGTCGGGCACGATGCCGAGTCCAACTTCATTGGTGACGAAGACGACCGGGCTCGTGAGGCGGGGCAGCGCGGCGGCGAGCGCGGTGACCTCGCGTTCCCAGTCGCGCTCCGCATGCATCAGGTTGGAGAGCCACAGCGTCAGACAGTCGACGAGCCGCGCGCCGCCGCCGTCGGTAGCAGTCAGCGCGTCCACAAGATCGAGCGGCACCTCGCGCTCGATCCAGTCGGTTCCGCGGCGCGCGCGGTGTCTGGCGATGCGCGCGTCCATTTCCACGTCGAGCGCCTCGGCCGTCGCGACATAGACGGGCCGCCCCGGAAAGGCGCGCGTGCGCGTTTCCGCACGCTTGCTCTTGCCCGATCGCGCTCCGCCCGTGATCAAGATGACGGCCATAAAAGTCTCCTGTGAGGCTGACTAATCACCAATCGCGGCCAAAGACAAAGCCGAAATCAGGCGGGTAGGGGCTTGCGCTGGCCCCTCGCTTTGCGCAACAGGGGCGGGACAGGAGGCAGGCGTGGGCTTTGCGGGCGCGATGGTGGTGGCGATGGCGGTGGATGCCCTCACGGGTTGGCCAGCGCCGTTGTTCGCGCGGATCGGCCATCCCGTCACCTGGCTGGGCCGGCTGATCGCCGCCATCGACGCCGGCTGGAATCGCGAGTCTGACCCGCCGGCGCTCCGCCGCGCCGCCGGCGTTGCCGGCGCGCTTCTGGTGATTGCGCTCGCGGTTGCTCTTGGCTGGCTGCTCCAGTCCTTGCTTCGGTTCCTGCTTCCTTGGGGCTGGATCGGAATCGTGCTGGTCGGCATTCTGGCCTGGCCGCTGGTCGCCTTGCGTTCGCTGCATGATCACGTGGCGGCGGTCGCAAATCCTCTGCTGGGCGGTAACATCGCCGCTGCGCGCGAAGCGGTCTCGCGCATCGTCGGCCGTGATCCCGCCGCGCTCGATGAAGCTGGGATTGCGCGCGCGGCGATCGAGAGCCTCGCCGAAAATGCCTCCGACGGCATCGTCGCGCCGGTGTTCTGGGGCGCGCTGTTCGGCCTGCCGGGCATCCTCGGCTACAAGGCGATCAACACACTGGACTCCATGATCGGCCATCGCAGCGAACGCCACGAGGCCTTTGGCTGGGCGGCAGCGCGCATCGACGATGTCGCGAATTTCATTCCGGCTCGCCTGACCGGATTTTTGTTCGTGTTGCTCGCACAGCAGCGCTCCGAGGCGCTGTCATGCATGACGCGCGATGCGCGCCGTCATCGCTCGCCCAATGCCGGCTGGCCCGAAGCCGCGATGGCAGGCGGGCTCAGCGTGCGGCTGAGTGGCCCCCGCATCTATCACGGCAGCGCGACCGAGGAGCCCTGGCTCAATGAAGGCGCGCGCGATCCGCTTGCGGCCGACATCGTCGAGGGCTTGACCGTCTACCGCCGCGCCATGCTGCTGCTCGCTGGCGTCCTTGCGATCCTGGCCTTCGCGTGAAAGAACAGGGCATGCGCGAGCACGGTGGAAATCTCGATCTGGCCCAGCAGCGGTTTGGCGGACGCGCGGAGGATTGGATCGATCTGTCGACCGGGATCAACCGGCTGCCATATCCCGTGGGCGGGATCGACGCGCATCATTGGCAGGCTTTGCCATCGCGATCCGAGATCGAGGCCCTGCACCAAGCGGCCCGGCACGCCTATCGGACGAGCGAACCGATCGTTGCGTTGGGCGGCGCGCAAACCGCCATTCAAATGCTGCCGCAGCTTGCGCCGCGCGGCCGGGCGCGCATTCTCGCGCCGACCTACAACGAATATGCTCCCGTTCTCTCGACCGCGGGATGGGAGGTCGAGGAGGTGAGGGCGCTCGACGCGCTGGCGGGGGCGAACCTTGCCATCGTCGTCAATCCCAACAACCCGGACGGCCGCCGTTACACGCCGAAGGATTTGCTCGCGCTGTTGCCGCGCGTCGGTCACCTCGTCATCGACGAGAGTTTTGCTGACGCGGTTCCCGAGCTCTCGCTGGCCTCGGAAGCGGGACGGCCGGGGCTGCTGATCCTGCGCTCGTTCGGAAAGTTCTATGGTCTTGCCGGCCTGCGGCTTGGGTTCGTGATCGGCGACTCGGCCGACATCGGCAAGCTCGCGGCGGCGTCAGGTCCATGGCCGGTCTCCGGAGCCGCGATCGCGATCGGCTGCCGTGCCTTGCGTGACGATGTCTGGGCCAAGGCGACGTCGGAGCGGCTTGCGCATGACTGTGTTCGTCTCGACGCCATGGTGCAGCCTCACGGCTGGCGGCTGGTCGGCGGCGCGCCGCTGTTTCGTCTCTACGAAACGCCGGACGCGCTTGCCGCGCAGGAAAAGCTGGCGCACGGCCAGATCTGGTCCCGCGTCTTTGCGCAAAACCCCTCATGGTTGCGCCTGGGTCTTCCGGGCGCCGAGGCCGAATGGTCGCGCCTTGCCGAGGTCCTAGCGCGCTAGCGCGAGCAGGCCTTCGACGTCGAGATGCTGCTCGATGTGATCGGCCAGCGCATCGAGCGCGCTCTCGACCCTGGCGTGGTACGGCTCGTTGCCCACGGGAATGTCGAGCTGCGCGAGGTACGCCCTGCGAAACTCATCCGATGTGAACAGGCCGTGCAGATAGCTGCCTTGCACGCGCCCATCGCGCGAGATCGCGCCTTCCGGCTCGCCGTTCAGTTTGGCGAATGGCCGTGCGCGATCGGTCCCGTCGGTGCGACCGATGTGGATTTCGTAGGCCTGGATCGGCTGATCCGTCGCCGCATGCACGGCCGCGACACGCGTCAGCGTCTTCTGCGGGCTCATCACCGTCTGGACATCCAGAAGGCCGAGGCCCGGCGTGTCGCCCGCGGGCCCTTCAATGCCATCAGGATCGGCGACGCTGCGTCCGAGCATCTGGTACCCGCCGCAGAGGCCGAGCACGTGGCCGCCCCTGCGGTGATGCGCGAGCAGATCTATGTCCCATCCCTGCGCGCGCAGGAAGGCAAGATCGCCGCGGGTGGATTTTGAGCCGGGGATGATGACGAGCCTGACGTCGCCGGGAATCGCTTCGCCCGGACGCACCATCACGAGATCCACGCCCGGCTCGAGCTTGAGCGGATCGAGGTCGTCGAAATTGGCGATCCGCGACAGCGCGAGGCAGGCGATCTTGCATTGTCCGGGCTTGCGCGCGTCGCTCAGGCCGAGCGCATCCTCGGCCGGCAGCTCGCCGGCGCGCGGAAACCAGGGCAGCACGCCGAAGCCGCGCCATGCGGTCTTCTGCGCGATCAGCTTGTAGCCATCGTCGAACAGCGCGGGATCGCCACGGAATTTGTTGATGACAAACCCCTGGATCATCGCGGCATCATCGGGGTCGATCACCGTCCTGATGCCGACGAGTTGCGCGATGACGCCGCCGCGATCGATGTCGCCGACCAGCACGACGGGGACGTCCGCCTTGCGGGCAAAGCCCATATTGGCGATGTCGGCCTTGCGCAGATTCACTTCAGCCGGACTGCCGGCGCCTTCGACCAGCACCAGATCGGCGCGCGCCTTCAGGCGCTCGAAACTCTCCAGGACCGCGCCCATGAGTGACGGCTTCATCGCCGCATATTCGCGCGCACGTGCGGTCGCGATGCGCTTGCCATGCACGACGACCTGTGCGCCGACATCGGTCTCGGGTTTCAGCAGCACCGGGTTCATGTCGGTGTGCGGCTCGACGCCTGCGGCGAGCGCCTGCAGCGCCTGCGCACGGCCGATTTCGCCGCCATCGACGGTGACGGCGGCATTGTTCGACATGTTCTGCGGCTTGAACGGGAGCACGCGCAGGCCGCGTCGCGTGAACGCGCGCGCGAGGCCGGCGACGATGAGCGATTTGCCCACGTCCGAGCCGGCCCCCTGGATCATCAATGCGCGTGCCATGGTTTTTTCAGAGCTTGGCGTCGTCAGAACTCGACGCCGGCCTGCGCCTTGATGCCCGAGCGGAACGGATGTTTCACCAGCGTCATCTCGGTGACGAGATCGGCGATCTCGATCAGCTCGTCCTTGGCGTTGCGCCCGGTGAGCACGACATGCGTCATCGGCGGCTTCGAGGTCTTCAGGAAGTCGACGACCTCCGCGATGTCGAGATAGTCATAGCGCAGCGCGATGTTGATCTCGTCGAGCACGACCATGCGCAGATTGGCATCGAGGATCAGCTCCTTGGCCTTCTCCCAGCCGGCGCGCGCCGCCGCGATGTCGCGGGCGCGGTCCTGCGTCTCCCAGGTGAAGCCTTCGCCCATGGCGTGGAACTGGCAGAGCTCGCCGAAATGCCCGGTCAGCAGGCGCCGCTCGCCAGTGTCCCAGGCGCCCTTGATGAACTGCACGACCGCGCAGGGAAAGCCATGGGCGACGCAACGGACGATCATGCCGAACGCGGAGGAGGACTTGCCCTTGCCGGCGCCGGTGTGGACGATGACGAGGCCCTTTTCGCCGCTCTTGGTCGCCATGATCTTGTCGCGGGCGACCTTGATTCTCGCCATTTTCGCGGCGTGCTTGGCGTCGGTTTCCTCGGCCGTCTGGGTGTCCGGCTCAGGCTTCATCTGACAGGGTCCTTCGGCTTGACAAGAGGCGGCCGGGGGCAAATGGTGACCCGGCGTTGGTTCCTGTCCTATGACAGGCGAAGAGGGAATGCGATAGGGTCCGAATCGGCAAGATTTGGGTCCAAACTGCAGCCGCCCCCGCGACCGTGACCGGAGAGATGCCCAAAGCCACTGATCCTACTTGCGGATCGGGAAGGCGGGGATCGAAGGGGAAACCCTGCTCCGCAAGCCGGGAGACCTGCCAGCGCGGACGATTTTTGGACCGGCGGACGGGGTGTTCCGCGACGGGGAAACGGGCCTTCGCAGAGAAGGTTCGTGAGCCTCTTCGCCTCCCGCTGTTACTTCTGGAAGAGGCGATGACCGTCACACTGCATGTCTGCATCACCTGCCGCGCCGGCCAGACGCTTGGCGAGGGCGAGGTTACGCCCGGCAAGCGTCTGCATGGTGCGATCCTCGAGGCCGGCGTGCCCGACGGTGTCAATGTGGTTCCCGTCGAATGCCTGTCTGCATGCAGCCAGGGCTGCTCGGTCGCGCTGAGCGCGCCCGGCCGCTGGTCCTATGTCTATGGCCGGCTGTCGGATGCCAACGCGCAGGACGTGGTCGCGGGCGCTGTCGCCTATGCCGCCGCGCCCGACGGCCTCGTGCCCTGGCGCAGTCGGCCGGAAATCTTTCGCAAGCAGTCGCTTGCCCGCATTCCCCCCATTGCCGTGTTGCCGGAGGCCGCCGAATGAATTCGCTCGCAAAAGTCCCTGTGACGGTCGTCACCGGTTTTCTCGGCTCTGGCAAGACCACGCTGATCCAGCATCTGCTCAGCAATCCCAACGGCAAGAAGCTCGCGGTGCTCGTCAACGAGTTCGGCAGCGAGGGCGTCGACGGCGAGATCCTGAAGTCCTGCGCCGATGCGAACTGCCCGGAGGAGAACATCGTCGAGCTCGCAAACGGCTGCATCTGCTGCACCGTCGCCGACGACTTCATTCCGACCATGGAGAAGCTGCTGGCGCGGCCGGTGAGGCCCGATCACATCCTGATCGAGACCTCGGGGCTGGCTCTGCCGAAGCCGCTGCTGAAGGCGTTCGACTGGCCGGAGATCCGCTCGCGGATCACGGTCGACGGCGTGATCGCACTGGCCGATGCCGAGGCTGTCGCCGCCGGTCGCTTCGCGCCGGATCCGGTTGCTGTCGAAGCACAGCGCGCGGCCGACGAAAATCTCGATCACGAGACGCCGCTGTCGGAGGTGTTCGAAGACCAGATCGCCTGTGCCGATATCGTGCTGCTGACCAAGGCCGATCTGGCCGGCAGCGCCGGCATCGAGGCCGCCAAGGCGCTGATTACCGCCGAGATGCCGCGCCGCGTGCCGATGCTGCCCATCACCGACGGCGCGATCGACGCGCGCGTCATTCTTGGTCTCGGCGCCGCCGCCGAGAACGATCTCGCCGCGCGCCCCTCGCACCATGACGGCGAGGAAGAGCACGAGCACGACGATTTTGCTTCGGTCGTGATTGATCTGCCTGAAGTGACTGACGTCGATGCGCTGGTCGCATCCGTCCAGAAGCTGGCCCGCGAGCAGAACGTGCTGCGCGCCAAGGGCTACATCGCAGTGGCGGGCAAGCCGATGCGCCTGCTGCTGCAGGCGGTCGGCGAGCGCGTGCGCCACCAGTTCGACAAGCCCTGGGGCGCGGGCGGCAGGCAATCGAAGCTCGTCGTGATCGGCGAGCACGGCGATATCGATGAGGCCGCGATCAAGGCGGGATTGGGAGTCTGATGCACGTCGTCTTCCGCGAGAGCCGCGGTCTGGAAGAGACCGCGACGCCAAGGGACATCGGCCAGGACCCGGCCGATCTCGTGGTGCTCTCGTACTCGGATTCCGATCTGGCGGCGTTTGCGGCCGGCTGGCGGCGCGGCCGCAACAGCCTGCCGTCGCTGCGCCTGGCGAACCTCGCGGAGCTCCGTCATCCCCTCTCGGTCGATACCTATGTCGAGCGCACGCTGTCGCAGGCGCGCGGCATTCTGGTGCGGCTGATCGGCGGTGAGTCCTATTGGCCCTATGGCCTCGCGGCGCTCCAGCAGCTGGCAAGAGATCGCAACATCGTGCTCGCCGTGCTGCCGGCCGATGGTCGCGACGACACGCGGCTCGATGCGTACTCCACCTTGCCGGTCTCGACGCTGCGCCGGCTGAAAGTGCTCTGCGACACCGGTGGTCCCGTTGCGGCGCAAGCCGCGATCGCGCAGCTCGCGCTGGCCTCGGGTCTCTATGCCGGGCCCGTCGTCGGCGAGATGAACGTGCCCGAGATGGGTTTCTACGATCCCGCACGTGGCGTGATCGCCGCGCCGTTGACGGGCGAAGGAAAGCCGCGCGCGCTGGTGACGTTCTATCGCTCCTATCTCACCGCCGCGGACACCGGCCCGGTCGATGCACTGATCGCTGCTCTGCGCGAGAAGGGCTTTGACGCGCACGGCGTGTTCGTGACCTCGCTGAAGGCTGCGGGCGTCGCAGATTGGTTGCGGGACCATCTCGCCAAGAATCCTCCGGCTGCGATCGTCAATGCGACGGCGTTCTCGGCGATGGGCGACGACGGCACGACGCCGTTCGATGCCGCGTCATGTCCGGTGTTCCAGGTCGCGCTCTCATCGGCGCGCCGTGAGGATTGGGCGGAGTCGCTGCGCGGCCTGTCGCCCGGTGACCTCGCGATGCATGTGGTTCTGCCCGAGGTCGACGGCCGGCTGTTCGCGGGCGTGGTGAGTTTCAAATCGGCTGCCGCGCGCGATCCGGATCTGCAGTTCTCGCATCTGGCGCATCAGCCGGACGAGGAGCGCGTGAATGCCATCGCCGCCCGCGTTGCGGCCTGGCGGCGGCTTGCGGAGACACCGGCCGCCGAGAAGCGGCTGGCCATTGTGCTCTCGAACTATCCCGGACGTCCGCACCAGATCGCGCATGCGGTCGGTCTCGACGCGCTTGCCTCGGTCGAGGCGATGGTGGCCGATCTCGCTGAGGCCGGCTTCGATGTCGCGCCGGTCCGTGCGCTGGGCGAGACGTTGCTGAACCAGCATCTGAGCTGGAGCGTCGCCGCGTACCGCGCGATGCTCGCGCGTCTTCCTCAGGGCCTGCAGGACGATCTCGCGCAAGCGTGGGGCGCGCCGGAGAGCGATCCGAGCTGCCGCGATGGCGCATTCCACTTCGCCGCGATTGCCTGCGGCCAATCGATCTTCGCGGTCCAAGCCGAGCGCGGCGATGCGACGACACGCGATTCCGACTACCACGATCTCGCCCGCACGCCGCGTCATGCCTATGTCGCGTTCTATCTTTGGCTCCGCGGGCAGGGGTGTGATGCCGTCGTGCACATGGGGGCGCACGGCACGCTGGAATGGCTGCCGGGAAAATCCGTGGCGCTGTCCGCAAGCTGCTGGCCGGAAGCGCTGATCGGCGATCTGCCCGTCATCTATCCCTTCATCGTCAACGATCCCGGTGAGGCCGCGCAGGCCAAGCGGCGCATCGGCGCCGTCACCATCGGCCATCTGCCGCCGCCGCTCGCGCAATCCGCGGTGCCGGAAGGCCTGCGTCGGCTGGAACGCCTGCTCGACGAGTATTCGACCGCCGATGGTCTCGATCCCGCCCGTCGCCAGCGCCTGATCGCCGCGATCCGCGAGGAGGCGCGCGCAGCCGGCCTCGAAGACGATCTCGGGCTTGATGCCTCGGCGGCTCCGGCCGAAGCGATCCCGCGGATCGACCGCTTCGTTTGCGATCTCAAGGAAAGCCAGTTCGGCGACGGTCTGCATGTGTTCGGTCGCGGTGACTGCGGCGACGCCGAGCGGGACGCATTGCTTGCCGCGCTTGGGGGGCAGCGCGTTGCGCCCGGCCCATCTGGCGCGCCCTATCGCGGGCGTCATGACGTGCTGCCGACGGGACGCAATCTCTTTGCCGTCGATCCGCGCGCCGTGCCGACGCCGCCGGCGCATGCACAGGGGATAAAACTCGCCGAAGAGCTGTTGCGCCGCCATCTGCAGGATCACGGCGATTGGCCGAAGGGCCTCGTGGTCGATCTCTGGGGCTCCGCGACCATGCGGACCGCAGGCGAAGAATTCGCGATGGCGCTGCATCTCGCCGGTCTCGCGCCGCGCTGGGATCACGCCTCCGGCCGCGTCACCGGCTACGACATCATCGCGCCGGCCGAACTCGGCCGTCCTCGCATCGACGTTACGCTGCGCGTGTCAGGCCTGTTCCGCGATGTCTTCGCAGGCCTTGCGCAATTGTTCGGAGCCGCCACCGAAGCGCTGGCATCGCGCGAGGAGGAGGGCGAGGAAAATCCCTATCGCCACCGCGCCTCCCGCGTGTTCGCGCCGCGGCCCGGGCAATACGGCGTCGGCCTCTCGGCGATCCCCGATGCGTTCACGCCCGAGACGCGCGATGCCGCCGGCGAGGCCTGGCTGTCGGCATCGTCGTGGGCGTTCTCGGCCGATGGGGAGATCAAGCCCGATCGCGCCGGCATCGAGCAGCGGCTCGCATCCGCCGATGCGTTCGTTCACGTGCAGGATCTGCCGGAAACCGATCTGCTGCTCGCCGCCGACTATGCCGCGCATGAAGCAGGCATCGCGGCTGCTGCTGCCCATCTCGGTGCTGCCGGACCATCGCTCTATCATCTCGATACGACCCGCCCTGAGCAGCCGCATGCGCGCACGCTGACGGAAGAAATCTCGCGCGTGGTCCGTGCGCGCGCCGCCAACCCGGCCTGGATCGCCGGCATGATGCGCCACGGCTTTCGCGGCGCCGCCGAAATCACCGCAACGCTGGAGCACATGGCCGCCTTCGCCCATCTCGCCGGCGCGGTGCCGCCGCATCTGTTCGATCTCTACTATGACGCGACGCTCGGCGATGCCGAAATCCGTGCCTTCATGGCGCGCGAAAATCCGGCGGCGCTGGCCGCGATGGAGACCTGCTTTACGCGCCTGCATGAGGCCTCGCTCTGGCGAACGCGCCGCAACTCGATTGCGGCTGCGCTGAAGGAGGCGTCATGAGCGCGGCTTCGGTGAAGGGCTGGTGTCCCGGCGCGCTGCGGCCGATGCAATCGGGCGACGGGCTCGTGGTCCGCGTGCGCCCGTTCGGCGGCCGGATCGATGCGGCACAGGCCGCCGGGCTTGCGCATCTTGCCGAGCGCCACGGCAATGGTCTGATCGACGTGACCAGCCGCGCCAATCTCCAGATCAGGGGCGTCAGCGAGAGCAGCCACCGGCTGCTGCTTGATGGTCTGGCGCAACTGACGCTGCTGGACCCTGACGCCGACACCGAATCCCGGCGCAACATCCTGGTCACGCCGTTCTGGCGCGACGGCGACGAGACCCAGGCACTTGCGGCCGAGCTCGAAGAAGCGTTGGCAGACTCGATGCTCGAGCTGCCGACGAAATTCGGCTTCGCCATCGATGACGGCAAGTCGCGCGTGCTCGCCGGCAATTCCGCTGACGTGCGGATCGAGCGTGACGCCGTCGGCCGCCTCCTTGTGCGCCCGGACGGCGCCAGGTTCGGCCGCAGCGTTGCACGTGGCGAGGCCGTGGCGACCGCGCTTGCTGTTGCACGCTGGTTCGTCGCGTCCGGCGTCAGGGATGGACGAGGGCGGATGGCAACGCATCTTGCGGCCGGCGCGAAATTGCCCGAAGTGCTGCGTGGTGAGGCGGAGCCTGCGCCCATCATGGCAGCCGTGCGTCCCGGCCTTTATCCGCAAGGGGCCATGGTCGGCGTTGCCTTCGGGCAGATGCCACATGCGACGCTCAATCAGCTTTCCGGCTGCGGGCACGCGCTGCGGATGACGCCGTGGCGGATGGTCCTGAGCGAGGGCGAGCGGACGATGCCGTCCGCGTCCGGCCTGATCACGGAGGCCTACGATCCGGCGCTGCGCGTCATCGCCTGCAGCGGCGCGCCGCGTTGCCGCGAGGCGCATGCCGACACCCGCGCGCTTGCCGCGGCGCTGGCGCCGAACATCGGCGCAGCCTCGCGGCTTCACGTCTCGGGCTGCGCCAAGGGCTGCGCCCATTCCGGTGCAGCCGCGATCACGCTGGTCGCGACGGGCGCAGGATTCGATCTCGTGCGCGGCGGGTCGACGCGCGATGAGCCGATCCTGCGCGGGCTCGACCGTGACGACATCGTTCGCGATCCCTCCATCCTGATGGGAGGGCACTGATGCCGCACACATATGAGACCGACGGCGCGGCGATCTACCGGCAATCCTTCGCGACCATCAGGGCCGAGGCCGATCTGGCGCGCTTCGCGCCTGATGAGGAGCAGGTCGTGGTGCGGATGATCCATGCCGCCGGCATGGTTGGCCTGGAGACGTACATCCGCTTCACGCCGGGGATGGCCACCGCCGCGCGCGCGGCGTTGCAGAAGGGCGCGCCGATCCTGTGCGATGCGCGCATGGTCTCGGAGGGAATTACGCGCGCGCGGTTGCCCGCGGCCAACGCCGTCATCTGCACGCTTGGTGACGAGACCGTTCCCGCGCTGGCGCAGTCCATGCGCAACACGCGTTCGGCCGCGGCGCTGGAGCTGTGGCGGCCGCATCTCCACGGTGCGATCGTCGCGATCGGCAATGCGCCGACGGCGCTGTTTCATCTGCTCAACATGCTCGAGGACCGCGACTGTCCGCGGCCCGCGGCGATCATCGGCTGCCCCGTCGGTTTCGTCGGTGCGGCCGAATCCAAGGCTGCGCTGATGGCCGATCCGCCGGTGCCGGCACTGACGGTCGAAGGCCGCCTCGGCGGCTCCGCGATTACGGTCGCCGCCGTGAACGCGCTCGCAAGCCGGAGCGAATAGAGATGGGACGGATCATCTGCTGCGGTCTCGGCCCTGGCGATCCCGATCTGATGAGCTTGCGCGCCGATCGCACCGTGCGCGGCGCGAAGCACGTCGCCTATTTCCGCAAGAAGGGCCGGCCGGGTCAGGCGCGGCGCATCGTCGAGGGTATGCTGGCGACCGACGTCACCGAATATCCCATGGAATATCCGGTCACGACCGAGCTCGCTTTCGACAGCCCGGACTACGTCCAGCTGCTGGCCGGCTTTTACGACGAATGGGCCGAACGCCTCGCGCGACTGGCCCGCGCCGTCGATGTCGTCGTGCTCTGCGAAGGCGATCCCTATTTCTACGGCTCCTTCATGCATCTGCACACGCGCCTGCAAGGCCGCGTCGAGATCGAGGTGATCGCCGGTATTCCCGGCATGGTCGGCTGCTGGAACGGGGTGGGACAACCGATCGCGCTTGGCGACGACGTGACGACGGTGCTGATGGGCACGCTTCCCGAGGCCGAGCTCGAAAGGCGCATGCGCGATTCCGACGCGCTCGTGATCATGAAGACCGGCCGCAATCTCGCAAAGGTGCGCCGCGCGCTCGCGTCCGCCGGCCGGCTCGATGATGCCTGGCTGGTCGAGCGCGGCACCATGCCGGGCGAACGCGTCGCGCGGCTCGTCGAGATCGATGCCGCCGATTGTCCGTACTTCGCGATCGTTCTCGTGCACGGCAAAGGCCGGCATCCGGACGCTGCCGAATGACGGGAACGCTGACCATTGCGGGCCTCGGGCCGGGCAGTGATGCACTGGTGACGCCGGAGGTTTCCGCCGCGCTCGCCGCCGCGACGGATATTCTGGGTTACGCGCCCTATGTCGCGCGCGTTCCGCCGCGCCCCGGGCTCTCCCTACATCCGTCCGACAACCGCGAAGAGCTGCAGCGGGCGGCCGAGGCTCTGCGGCTTGCCGCCGCAGGCGGACAAGTCGTCGTCGTGTCCTCCGGCGACCCCGGCGTCTTTGCGATGGCCTCCGCCGTGTTCGAAGCGCTCGAGCAGGCGCCGCAATATCGGGAGCTGCCGATCCGTGTGCTGCCGGGGATCACCGCGATGCTGGCCGCGGCCGCGCGCGCCGGTGCGCCGCTCGGTCACGATTTCTGCGCGATCAATCTCTCCGACAATCTCAAGCCATGGGCCTTGATCGAGCAGCGCCTGCGGCTTGCCGCCGAAGCTGATTTTTCGATTGCGCTGTACAATCCTCGCTCGGCGAGCCGGGCGGAAGGATTTGGCCGCGCGCTCGCGGTGTTGAAGGAGGCCGGCTGCGGCGAGCGGCTGGTGATCTTCGCACGCGCGATCAGCGCAGCCGACGAGACCATCGTGACCGTGACGCTGAACGACGCAACGCCCGAGATGGCCGACATGCGCACGCTCGTCATCGTCGGAAATTCGCAGACGCGCCGTGTCGGGCGTTGGGTCTATGCGCCGAGGCGGTCGCCATGAGCGAGCCACTGCATCACTTCAGCGACGCTCTCCACCCGCAGCCGCTTCGGCAGCGTTGGTCGCGAGATCATGATCACGGGCAGGCCGAGCCTACGGGCGGCATCGATCTTGGCGCGCGCGCCGTCGCCGCCGGAATTGCGGGCGACGACCCAATCGATGCCGCGCTTGCGCATCATGTCGAGCTCGCCGTCGAGTGTGAACGGCCCGCGCGACACGAGTACATCGGCAGTGAAGGGCAGCGGCGCTTCGGGCGGATCGACGAAGCGCAGCGTGTAGGCGTGCTGCGTCTTCGCCGCGAACGGCGCGATGTGCTGACGGCCGATGGCGAGGAACACGTGTGCGGGCGCTTCGGGAAGGGCAGCGGCCGCGGCGTTGACATCCCCGGTTTCAATCCACTTGTCGCCAGGTGCGCTGGTCCAGGGCGCGCGCTCGAGCGCGATCAGCGGCGTGCCGGTGTTCGCGCACGCCTCAACGGCATTGCGGCTCATCTCGGCTGCGAAGGGATGCGTCGCGTCGATCACATGCGTGATGGCTTCGCGCCTGATGTAATCGACAAGCCCGCTCACGCCGCCGAAGCCGCCGATGCGGGTCGGCAGCGGTTGATCGGCAGGCATCCGTGTACGGCCGCCGTAGGAGTACACGGCGTCAATCCCCGCGTGCGCGATCTCGGCGGCGAGCAGGCTCGCATCGGCAATTCCGCCCAGAATAAGGGCGCGCATCATGGTTGATCCCTGGCTGACCATCATCGGTATCGGCGAAGATGGCCTTGCCGGGCTGTCGGAAGCAAGTCGAAAGGCGCTGGCTAACGCGGAAACCGTGTTCGGCGGCGAGCGTCATCTCGCGCTCGCGGATGTCGGCGACCGCGGCCGCGCGTGGCCGGTGCCGTTCGATGCTGACATCGTGCTGAGCTGCCGCGGCCGGCCGACGGCGGTGCTCGCTTCCGGCGATCCGTTCTGGCATGGCGCCGGAGCGGGCCTCGCCGAGAAATTGGCTGCTGGTGAGTGGATTGCGTACTCCGCACCATCGACCTTCTCGCTCGCCGCCGCGCGGCTGGGCTGGCGGCTCGAATCCGTTGTCTGCCTCGGGCTTCATGCTGCGCCATTCGAGCGTCTCGCGCCGCATCTGGCTCCGGGCGCGCGGATCCTTTGTCTTATGCGCGACGGCAAGGCTGCCGGCGATCTCGCAAGATGGCTGAGCGGTCGCGGATGGGGCGCCTCGGCATTCTGGAGCCTCGTAGCGCTCGGCGGGCCGCGCGAAAGTATTGCAGAGCATCGTGCGGACCGCCTTGTGGGCGATCTCGCGGGAAACCTCGTTGCGGTCGCAATTGAGGCGAGGGGCGGGCAGAGCATTCCTCGCAGCTCCGGACTTTCGGACGATCTCTTTGTTCACGACGGCCAGATCACCAAGCGGCCGGTGCGCGCGCTCGCGCTCTCGGCCCTGGCGCCGCGTTCCGGTGAGCGTCTGTGGGACATCGGTGCTGGTTCCGGCTCGATCTCGGTGGAGTGGGCGATGTGCGGAGGAACTGCGATCGCCGTTGAGATCCGAGAGGATCGCGTCGCGAACATCCGCAGCAATGCTGCGACGTACGGATTGGCGCATCGGATCACCGTCGTCACGGGACAGGCGCCGGAAGCGCTCGTAACGCTGGATGTGCCCGACGCCGTCTTCGTCGGTGGCGGTCTCGATCGTGCGATGTTCGATGCAATTTGGGCGCGGCTTGCGCCGGGCGCCCGGCTGGTTGCACATTCGGTGACGCTGGAGACGGAAGCGCTGCTCGGCGAGCTGCATCAGCAGTATGGCGGCGAGCTGATGCGGGTCGAGATTGCGCATGCCGCTCCGCTCGGCCGCTATCGCTCCTGGGAGGCCGTGCGGCCGGTGGTGCAGTGGAGTGCGGTCCGATGAAGGTCGCCGGGCTCGGATTCAAAAAAGATGTTACGCTCGCCTCGTTACGCGATGCGCTTGCGGCGGCGGGCGGTGCCGATGGCCTCGCGGCCGTGGCAACCGTCAGCGACAAGGCTGATGCCGAGGCACTGAAATTGCTCGCGCACGAGTGTGGCGTTCCAATCAAGGCCATCGCTGCCGACATGCTGGCCGGTATCGCGACGCCGACGCAGTCGCAGCTGGTCGCCGAAAAGTTCGGCACGGGATCGGTTGCCGAAGCGGCGGCGCTCGCCGCCGCCGGCCCACGCGCGCGGCTCATCGCACCGCGCGCGGTCTCGCAGGATCGCACCGCGACCGCGGCGATCGCGGAAGGAGACGGTCCATGACGGTGCATTTCATCGGCGCCGGGCCGGGCGCCGCCGATCTTCTCACCTTGCGGGGGCGCGATCTCATCGCGTCCTGTCCGGTCTGCCTCTATGCGGGCTCGCTGGTGCCCGAGGGCGTGCTGGCGCATTGCCCGAACGGTGCGCGCATCGTCAACACCGCGCCTCTGTCGCTCGACGAGATCATCGCGGAGATCACGGCCGCGCATGCGGAGGGCAAGGACGTCGCGCGGCTGCATTCCGGCGATCTCTCGATCTGGTCAGCGATGGGCGAGCAGCTTCGCCGCCTCCGTGCGCTCGGCATTCCTTTCACGGTGACACCTGGCGTGCCGTCGTTCTCGGCGGCCGCAGCGGCTATCGAGGCCGAGCTGACATTGCCCGGTCTTGCCCAGACGGTGGTGCTGACGCGCACACCGGGCCGCGCCAGCGCAATGCCCGAGGGCGAGAAGCTCGCAGCCTTTGCGGCGACCGGCGCAGTGCTGGCCATTCATCTGTCGATTCATCTGCTCGACAAGGTCGTCGCCGAGCTGACGCCGCATTACGGCACGGATTGCCCGGTCGCGATCGTCTGGCGCGCGAGCTGGCCGGATCAGCGCATTGTTCGCGCTACGCTGGCGACGCTCGATGCGGCCGTCGGCGTCGAGATGGAGCGCACCGCGCTCATCCTGGTGGGCAAGACGATTGGTGCGGCGGATTTCGACGAGAGTCGTCTCTATGCCGCCGACTACGACCGCCGCTATCGCCCTGTCGGCACTGAGCCGCGTTTTCCGGAGGCGTCGTGATGCCGGCGGGTCTCGTCATCTCCGCGCCGGCCTCCGGCGTCGGCAAGACCACGCTGACGCTGGCGCTGGCGCGCGCCTGGCGCAATCGCGGATTACGCGTGCAGTGCTTCAAGAGCGGGCCTGACTATATCGATCCCGCCTTCCATGCCGCAGCCACGGGGCGCGCCTCCGTCAATGTCGATAGCTGGGCGATGGATCGCGCCAGTATCGCGCATCTCATCAGCCGCGGCACTGATGCCGACATCGTGCTCACCGAGGGCTCGATGGGCCTGTTCGACGGCGTCGCCACGCGCGGTGTTTCCGGCACCGGCGCCACCGCCGACATCGCGGAGATGCTGGGCTGGCCGGTGGTGCTCGTGATCGATCCCTCCGGACAGGCGCAAACAGCCGCGGCGATTGCCGCGGGCCTGCGTGACTACCGCCCCGGCGTGCGCCTTGCCGGCGTGGTGCTTAATCGCGTTGCCAGCCCGCGCCACGAGGATCTTGTGCGGCGCGCGCTCAATGACGTCGGCATCGCTGTGTTCGGCGCGCTGCCGCGCCATGCCGAGATCAGCCTGCCGAAGCGGCATCTCGGCCTAGTTCAGGCCGAGGAACAGGCCGAGATCGGAAAACTGATCGACGAGGCCGCGCGCTTTGTCTCAGGGCACGTCGATCTCGACGCGGTGCTGCGAGCCGCAGCCGCGTGGTCCGTGCAACCAGCGACAAACGGCCTGAGCGTGACGCCGCCGGGCCAGCGCATTGCACTCGCCCGCGATGCCGCGTTTTCCTTCGTCTATCCGCATATGCTGGAAGCCTGGCGCGCGGCGGGCGCGGAAATCTCGACCTTCTCGCCGCTCGCCGACGAAGCACCCGACGCCAACGCCGACGTGTGCTGGCTGCCCGGCGGCTATCCCGAGCTTCATGCCGGCAAGATCGCCGCCAACGCGCGCTTCCGCAGTGGCCTGCGCGCCTTCGCCGAGACACGACCCGTGCACGGCGAATGCGGGGGGTATATGGTGCTGGGGACTGCCTTGACCGATGCCGACGGTCTCCGTCATGAGATGACGGGCCTGCTCGGACTGGAGACGAGCTTTGCCAAGCGCCGCATGCATCTCGGCTATCGTCTTGCCGCGCTCGCGGCGCCCATGCCGGGCCATCAGGTTGGAGCGCGCCTGCGCGGTCATGAATTCCATTACTCGACGATCGTCGCCCAGCCCGATACGCCGCTGGCGGTCGTGCATGATGCGACAGGCGCCGTCATCGCTGAGACCGGCTCGCGGCGGGACCACGCGACTGGCACCTTCTTCCATCTGATCGCGGAGGACCGGTGAGCGGCTTCGTCTCCTTCATCTCCGCCGGCCCCGGCGACCCCGAGCTTCTCACGCTCAAGGGCGCCGCGCGGCTGCGCGAGGCCGACGTCGTGCTCTATGACGATCTCGCCTCGGGCGCGATTCTCGATCTGGCGCGTCCGGGGGCCAATCTCGTCGCGGTCGGGAAACGGGCAGGGCGGCCGTCGACAAAACAGCATCACGTCAATCGCCTGCTCGTGGACTATGCCGCCACCGGCGTGCGCGTGGTCCGGCTGAAGTCTGGCGATGCCGGCATTTTTGGCCGGCTCGAGGAGGAGCTGGAGACGCTGCGCGAAGCCGGCATCGGCTATGAGATCGTTCCCGGCGTCACCTCGGCCTGCGTCGCCGCGGCGCAAGCCGGGATTCCCCTGACCCGTCGCCACACCTCGCGCCGGGTGCAGTTCGTCACCGGGGCCGACGTCACCGGCGAGTTGCCGCAGAATTTGAACTGGGCGGCGCTGGCCGATCCTGATGCGACGACCGTGGTCTATATGGGTCGGCGCACCTTTCCGGCGCTGGTCGCGAAATTGATCGAGCACGGGCTCTCGCCCGATACGCCGGCGCTGTTCGCGGAGTCCCTCGGCCGCGCCGACGAGCGGCTGGTGCGCACCACGATTGCCGAGCTTGCCGAGCAGCTCGCGCGTGGCGGTGCTGCTTCCACGGCGGCCGTAATCATGTTCGGCGCGCTGGCGGAGGACGGATCGTCATGATGACGCTCTCCCTGATCGGCATCGGCTGCGGCGATCCCGGGCAGCTCACGCGCGCTGCGATTGGCGCGATCAACGCCGCCGATCTTGTCCTGATCCCACGCAAGGGGACGGCAAAATCCGATCTCGCCGATCTCAGGCGGACCATCTGCGCGGATGTACTCGCCAACGGCACCACGCGCATCGCCGAGTTCGATCTGCCCGTGCGCGATGCCGGTGAGGCCGACTACCGCAAGGGCGTGGACGATTGGCATGACGCGGTCGCGGCGACCTGGTCGCGGTCGATCGTTGATCATCTCGGTGGTGACGGCAAGGTCGCGCTGCTGATCTGGGGCGATCCCTCGCTGTACGATTCCTCGCTGCGCATCGCGCGGCGGCTCAATCCGTTGCCAGAAATCGAGGTCGTGCCCGGCATCACCTCGATCCAGACGCTGTGCGCGGCGCATGCGCTGCCGCTCAACGACATCGGCGAGCCGTTTCTGGTCACGACGGGACGCCGCTTGCGTGAAGGCGGCTGGCCAGTGGGCGTCGATACGGTCGTCGTGATGCTCGACGGCGGCACGGCGTTCCAGTCGCTCGATCCGGCCGGACTTCACATCTGGTGGGGCGCCTATCTCGGCATGGCCGATCAGATCATCATGTCCGGCCGGCTCACCGAGGTCGGCCCGCGCATCGTTGCCGCACGACACGAGGCGCGCGAGCGGCATGGCTGGATCATGGACAGTTACATTCTCAAGCGCAGGCCGTAAGCGAGGCAGCATGCTCCCTGAATGGGTCACCCGGAAATGCCCCGAGATCTCCGTTGCGCATCGCGATGCGGCGATCGCGCGACAGACACAACTGACAAAGCCGACCGGCGCGCTTGGGCGGCTCGAGCAGCTTGCGATCGAGCTTGCCGGCTTGCAGGCGACTGAACGCCCTCGCGCCGCGCGCGTGCCGATCATCATCTTTGCCGGCGATCACGGCATCGTCTCGCAGGGCGTGTCGGCCTATCCGCAGGCCGTCACCATCGCGATGATGGCGAATTTTGCTTCGGGCGGCGCCGCGATCTCGGTGCTGGCGCGCGAGCTCGGTTCGAGCCTCGAAGTGGTCGACGCCGGAACGCTGGCACAAGAGGCGATGCCTGATATCGTCACCGACAAGCCACGCCCTGGCACGCGCGATTTCAGCGTCGAAGCTGCGCTCACGCCGGCGGAGCTGGCGTTCGCCTTCGAGGCGGGACAGCGCGCAGTGGTGCGGGCGAAGGCCGATCAGCCCGATCTCCTGATCTTCGGCGAGATGGGTATCGGCAACACCACGACCTCGGCGGCGATCGCCGCGAGCCTGCTCGGCGTCGCTGCCGAGGAAATTGCGGGCCACGGCACCGGCGTGGATGCGGCGGGCCGTGCGCACAAAGCGCGGGTGATCGATGGGGCGATCGCGCGTCATGGCGTTACGGGTGCGGCGCCCGAGAAGATCCTGTGCGCCGTCGGTGGCCTCGAGATCGCGGCGATCTCGGGCGCGATCATAGCGGCTGCGCAGGCGCGCATTCCCGTGCTGATCGATGGTTTTATCGTGTCGGTCGCGGCGCTCGCGGCGGTGCGGCTCAATCCGTCGTGCCAACCGTTCCTGCTGCCGTCGCATCAATCGGCGGAGCAGGGGCACCGGCTGGTGCTGCGCGCGCTGAACGTGCAGCCGCTGATCAGCCTCGATCTCAGGCTTGGCGAGGGATCGGGCGCTGCGATCGCGCTGCCGCTGGTGCGCTCGGCCTGTAGCCTTCACAACGACATGGCGACGTTCGCACAGGCCAACGTCCCGGACCGGCCGTCCTAGGCCACGCGCTGATTGACCGAGACGACGCGCCAGCCGGTCGCGAGCCGGTCGATCCGGGTCAGCGACAGCGGATCGACGACGAAGCGCAAGGCCGCGTGCGGCGTCAGATCCAGCGCGATGCACAACGCGGCGCGGATGGTGCCGGAATGCACGATCAGCGCTGCCTGACGAGCGACGATCCGCGCAAGGCCCAACCGCACGCGCGCGACTTGTTCTTCAAAGCTCTCGCCGCCGGGCGGCCGCCCGCACGCCGGATCGCTCCAGAATTGCGCATAGGCCTCGCCGCCGTTCGCTGCGAGCTCGTCATGGCGCCGGCCGGTCCAGTCGCCGAAATCCTGCTCGCTGAATTCGGGCAGCAGGTCAGGCTCGAGCCCCAGCGCGCGCGCCGTCTCGGCCGTGCGTCGCGAAGGGCTCGCATAGCTCGCCGCATCCCGTGGCAAGCACCGTCGTAGCTTCTCGAGCTGCACGCGATCGCCGAGATCTGCGGGCGCGTCGGCGGCGTGGATCGTCCCCTTGACGCCCTCGACCGGCGCATGCCGGATCAGCCAGAGGAAGGTCTCGCCTTCCATGCTTATCTCCAAAGAAGTTGGTCGCTGTGGCAATAACGCCGCAGCTTGTACATTGACTCTGTCTTGATCGTAACCCTAGATGACTTTGACGGTTTCCCCGAGAGGGGATGAAAAGGGAATGCGGTGCGGGGACATGGTCCCCAATGCCGCAGCTGCCCCCGCAACTGTAAGCGGTGAATCCTTCGTCACAAGCCACTGGGTCCTCGGTCCCGGGAAGGCGACGAAGCGGTCACGACCCGCGAGCCAGGAGACCTGCCGTCAGCCGTGGTCACACGCGAAGATGTCGGTCGGGGAGTACAGACATTCGGCTTCATCGGAGGGCTTACCAGCCGGAAGATGGGACCTTGGTTCGCGGTGACGTGCCACTGACGTCACACCGAGGTCCAAGACCGTGTCTTCCATCCGTATTGTACGATCACGCCGTTTCCTGCTGGCGTCCGCCGCTCTCACATCTTTTGCCGCCACCGACATGTCAGCTGCCTTGGCGCAGCAGGCTCGCGAGCCCCTGCCTGCGGTGGAGGTCTCGCCGCCGCAATCCCGTCAGCAGGCCAAGCCGGGCGGCCGGGACGCGGCAAGCGCACGCCGCACGGCCGCACGCAGGCCCGCCGCGGCAGCGGCCGCGCCAAAGCCGGTCGTGCCGAACGCCACAGTGCCGACACCGCTCAACAGCAATGCGGTCGCCGAGAGCGCCTCGCGTCTCGGCCTGACCGTGCGCGAGACCCCCGCGACCGTCGAGGTGATCTCGGCCGAAACCATCCGCGAGCAGGGCTACCGCACCGTCTCCGACGTCGCCCAGGGCGCGGTTGGCGTCACCGCCGGCGACAATCCGTCCGAGCCGTCGGCCTTCTCGATGCGCGGCTTCACCAACAGCCAAATCAACACGCTCTACAACGGCATCAAGATCGGCCCGCAGAACATGACCTCGCGGGTCATGGATACGGCCAATCTCGAAGCCGTCGAATTTTTGAAAGGCCCGGCCTCGCTGATCTCGGGCGAGGGTGCCGCCGGCGGCGCCATCAACTTCGTCACCAAGCAGCCGCACACGGGTGCGATCCAGAACGAAGCCGACTTCTCCTATGACTCCCTGAACTCGTTCCGCGCGCATTACGGCTCCGGTGGCAGCACCAACGTCCAGGGGCTGGACTATCGCTTCGACATCAGCCGCTCCTCGCTCAACGGCTTTGCCGACGACACCAACACCAAGACGCTCGACGTCTCCGGCCAGCTCAACTACCGGATCTCCGACAGCCTTAAGGTGTGGGGTGCGATCGAGTACCGCGAGGACCGCTCAAAAGCCTATTGGGGCGCGCCGCTGGTGCCGGTCGCCTTCAGCGGCTCGCACGCCACGGCAGGAATCGTCTCCGGCACCTATGTGTCGGATTTCACTAAATCGAACCTCGGTGCAATTACGATCGACGATCGCACCTTCAACACCAACTACAACGTCCTCGATAACCGCAACGTAGCGCAAGAGGTCTGGCTGCGTGGCGGCTTTGAGTTGAAACTGGCGCCTGACCTGACGCTGAAGAGCCAGGCCTATGGTTACGGCGCCGAGCGCAGCTGGTTCAATAACGAGGTCGAGGCGTTTGATTCCACAAAAAACCAGGTTTATCGCGAGCGCTTCTATGTTGCGCACAGCCAGCGCCTTGTCGGTAACATCACCGACCTGGTCTGGGACGCCAATATCGCGGGCTTCGACAATCGCATGGTCACGACGCTGTCGTCGAGCTATCTCGACTTCGTCAGGCCGGGTTCCGCAACTTTTCCGAATGATTTCGTCTCGCTGGTCGATCCCGATCGCGGCTTCTACGGCACGCTCCTGACCAAGCAGCAGACCGCGCGTATCGACAACGAGGCGCTGTCGTTCGAGGACCGGCTGAAGTTGACGCGGACCTTCTCGTTGATCGGCGGCCTGCGCGTCGAACATATCGGGCTCGATCGCAACTCGACCGACCAGTTCGGTCTGGAGAATGCAGGCTTTCCGTTCTCGAAATCATGGGCGCCCGTCACCGGCCGCATCGGCTACACCTGGGAGGCCGTGCCCGGCCTGACCTTCTTCAGTCAGTACGCCACCGGCGCCGACATCTCGGCCAACAACATCTTCCTGCTCTTGCCCACCCAGAACCTGGATCTCACGACCGCGCGCACCTATGAGACCGGCGTCAAGCACGTGTTGTGGGACAACAGGGCGGAGTGGTCGTTCTCGGCCTACGACATCGTGCGCAAGAACGTCTACGCGGCAGCCGGCGGCCAGACGCTCAACATCGCGGGACGGCAGGAATCGAAAGGTGTCGAGCTTGCCGGGGCGATCCGTCCGATCGAGTCTCTGCGGCTCTGGGGCAACATCGCCTATGTCGATGCGCGCTATGCCGACTATGATTTCGCCGGCGGCTCGTTCTCGGGCAACACGCCGCCGAACGTGCCGCGCATCGTCGCCAATGCCGGTGCGTCCTGGCGCTTCTTCACGCCGTGGCCGGTGGAGGTCGGCATCACCGGCCGCCATGTCGGCGACCGCTACAACACCGACGCCAACACCGTAACCATGAATGCCTACACCGTCGGCGATGTCTACGCCTTCGTCGATATCCCGAAGACCGTGTTCAACGCCGTCGACCAGGCCCGCCTGACTTTCCGGGTGCGCAACTTCACCGACAAGCGCTACGCAATCTGGGGCGACCCGTTTTATCCCGACCAGATCCTGCTGGGCGCACCGCGGACCTACGAAATCTCCGCGGCGTTCAAATGGTAGGGCGCTGACCACATGATGGGCGCGATCGTCCTGTTGCACCGCTGGCTCGGGATCGCGTTCTGCCTCCTGTTCGCGATGTGGTTCGCGAGCGGCATCGTGATGCACTTCGTTCCGTTTCCGTCGCTGACGGAAGCGGAACGCTTTGCCGGGCTTGCGCCGGTGCAGGGCGGAGCGTCGATCATTCCGGTTGCCGACGCAGTCGTGGCCAGCAGGATGAGCGACGCCATCCGCGTTCGCCTGATCCGGCGCAGCGACGGGCCGGTCTACGTCGTGTCGGGTCCATCGCGCGTGCGGGCGGTCCATGCGTCAGACGGGACGGACGCATCGGTGGAATTTCCCGATCTCGCGCTCGCCATTGCGCAAGACCATGCCCGCAGCCGTGGGCTCGATGCCGCGCGGGCCGGGATAGCTGCGCGTGCTGATTACGACCAATGGAGCGTGCCGAACGGTTTCGATCGCCACCGGCCCCTGTTCCGCATAGCTCTCCGCGATGCGGCCGGGACCGAGATCTATGTCTCGTCGCGCACCGGCGAAGTCGTGCTGGATACGAGCCGCGGCGAGCGTGGATGGAATTGGGTCGGCAGTGTCGTGCACTGGATCTATCCGACGGTTCTCAGGAGCAATTGGCCGCTGTGGGACCAGGTCGTCTCGACACTGTCGCTGGTGGCCTTGATCGCGGCGGTGCTGGGGGCGGTGCTCGGTGTCGTCAGGATCAGGATTCAAGGCCGCCGGATCTCGTCGCCTTATCGCGGCTGGCACGCCCTGCATCATATCATCGGGCTCGTCTCGACCGTTTTCGTGCTGACCTGGATTTTCAGTGGCTGGCTCTCGATGGATCACGGCCGGCTGTTTTCGCGCGGGCAGTTGACCCCGGCCGAGGCCGCCGTGACAAATGCCGTGCCCGACTGGCGCACGGCTCCATCAGTTGATCAGCGGCGCTTGTTGCCATCAGTCCTCGAAATCGAATGGTTTGCTTTCAACGGAGCGGTGTTTCGGCGCGACCGGACCGGCCTTGACAGTCAGACCTTGATGAAGGGCGGCGAGCCAGCCCGCGATCGGAAGATGGCGTTCGTTGATGAGCAGGACGTTCTCAGCCTGACGACGCGCCTGGCGGCCGACTGCGGCGCGGCGTTCCTTGTCGCAGATCACGATGACTATCCCGCGCAGTCCATCGTTCCCGGCGCGCCCGCCTACCGTTCCCGCTGCGGTGATCTCTGGTTCGACATCGACGGCGCCGACGGCAGCGTGTTGCAACGGCTGAATGCCTCGCGGCGGGCCTATCGCTGGTTCTACAGCGCGCTGCACACGCTCGATTTCCCGGTTCTCATGGCGCATCCGCGCCTGCGCGATGTCCTGATCGTCGGGCTTTGCGCGCTTGGCCTGGTGTTTTCCGTCACCGGCGTCGTGATCGGCTGGCGGCGTTTGCGGGCGACCTTTACCGCCTGAAACGCCTGGCGAACAGATGACATGCAGCCTGCAAAAATTGCGGGTTGCGCAGGCGCCAAGGGCCGAGGATGATCCTTTCCGGGGGGCGCAGCCGCGCGCGTCGTGGCAACGGAGTAATCGCGATCGATGTCAGTCCTGCGCAAGCGTCTCGGGATGATCACGCCGTCCTCCAATTCGGTGCTGGAGCCTGCGACCTGCGCCATGCTGCACGGCGTTGACGGCATTACCGCGCACTTCTCCCGTTTCCGCGTCACCGAGATCGCGCTCGACGCAGCAGCGCTGAGCCAGTTCGATGCCTCGGTGATGCTGCCGGCCGCCGACCTGCTGGCCGATGCCAAGGTCGACGCGATTGCCTGGAACGGTACGTCGGCGAGCTGGCTCGGCATCGGTCGCGACAGGAGCCTTTGCCAGGCCATCGCGGCGCGCACCAGCGTGCCGGCGACGACCTCGACGCTCGCCTGCATCGATGCCGCCCGCGCACTTCGCACCAAACGTGTCGGTCTGGTCTCGCCCTATACCGATGACGTGCAGCGGCGCATCGCCGATGTCTGGGCCGAAGAGGGCATTGCGCCGCATGCCGAGCGGCACCTCGGCCTGCGCGACAATTTCTCCTTCGGCGAGGTCGCGCCCGCGACGATCTCCGACATGATCCGCGCCGTGGCGGCGGAGGGCGCCGACGCAATCGTCATCCTCTGCACCAACCTCGATGGCGCCGCGCTTGCGGCTCCGCTCGAACGGGAGCTCGATATTGCCGTGCTCGACTCCGTTGCGGTCACGCTGTGGCGAAGCCTCAGCCTCGCCGGCGGCGACATCGCAGCGCTTGCGCCGTGGGGACGGATATTCCAGACCTCAACAATGATGAAGTGACGGAGACACCAGTGACGCAGCTCGATCTCGCCATTCGCGGCGGCACCATCGTGACGGCCAGCGACGAGTTTCGTGCCGATATCGGCATTCGCGACGGCCGGATCGTCGCCATTGCCGATCATCTCGAAGGTGCGGCGCGCGAAATCGACGCGTCGGGATTGCTGGCGCTGCCAGGCGGCATCGACAGCCACGTCCACATCTCGCAGGCCCAGGGCCCCGACGTCGTGATGGCCGACGATTTTGCCTCGGCGACACGGGCAGCCGCGGCCGGCGGCAACACCATGGTGTTGCCCTTTGCGCTCCAGGAGAAAGGGACGTCGCTGCGCACCTGCGTCGAAAACTACCGCAAGCTCGCGGAAGGCGAGTGCTACATCGACACCGCCTTCCACCTCATCATCTCCGACCCGACCGCCGTCGTGCTCGGGCAGGAGCTGCCGGCGCTGGTCAAGGACGGCTACACCTCGTTCAAGGTCTTCATGACCTATGATGACCTCGTGCTCAACGACAAGCAGCTGCTCGAAGTGTTCGATGTCGCGCGCCGCGAGGAGGCGCTGGTGATGGTCCATTGCGAGGGCTACGACGCCATTCGTTTCCTCACCGCCAAGCTCGAACGTGAAGGCCACATCGCGCCCTATTATCACGGCACTTCGCGACCCCAGGCCGTCGAACGCGAGGCGACGCATCGCGCCATCAGCCACGCCGAGGTGATCGGCGTTCCCATCATGATCGTTCATGTCTCGGGGCGCGAGGCGATGGAGCAGATCCGGTGGGCCCAGCAGCGCGGCCTGCCGGTGCATGCGGAGACCTGCCCGCAATACATCACGCTGACGGCCGACGACATGAAGGGGCTGAACATGGACATCACGGGCGCGAAGTACGTGTGCTCTCCGCCGCCGCGCGATGTCGAGAGCCAGCAGGCGATCTGGGAAGGCATCACGTCGGGCGTATTCCAGACCTTTTCGTCCGACCACTGCCCATTCCGCTACGACGATCCCAAGGGCAAGCTGACGCCGAATTCACGTACCTCGTTTCGCTGGGTGCCGAACGGCATCCCCGGCGTCGAGACACGGCTGCCGATCCTGTTTTCCGAGGGCGTCTCGAAGGGACGTATCACGCTGCAGAAGTTCGTCGAACTGACCGCGACCAACCACGCGCGCATCTACGGCCTCTATCCGCGGAAGGGCTCGATCGGTGTAGGCTTCGACGCCGACATCGTGTTGTGGGACCCGAAGCTCACGAAGCCGATTCGGCAGGCCGACCTGCACCACGGCTCCGACTACACGCCCTGGGAGGGTTTTGATGTCACCGGCTGGCCGGTCACGACGATCGCACGCGGGCGGGTGGTGTACGCGCAGGGCAGGATCGTCGGCGGCAAGGGCGCGGGCGAGATCCTGAGCCGTGGCAAGTCCAGCCTCGTGTGACGGCAGGCGGTCGCGCGCTGTGCTATTTTGTGGTCACGGCGCGCGCTGACAGCGTGACGACACACATCAGTGCAGCGAGCATCCAGAACGCCATCGGGAGTCCGGCGGCGTGGGCGATAAAACCGATGCCGGCGGGGCCAAGCAGAACACCGGCATAGCCGGCGGTGGTGATCGACGCCACTGCGAGCCCCGTGGGCATCGCGGTCTGCGTCGCCGCACCGCGGAACAATATCGGCACGAGGTTCGAGGCGCCGAGGCCGATGAGCAGGAAACCGGCGATGGCAATGGCCTTGCTCGGTGCGAGCAACAGCACGGCGAGGCCCGCGACGGCAAGCAGGCTTCCTCCGACCAGCGTGATGCGATCGCCGATGCGTGCGACGACGACGTCACCGCCGAGCCGGCCGACGGTCATTGCGATCGAGAACACGATGTAACCGATCCCGCCCTGCGCCTCGCTGACGAGGCCCGTGCCGATGACGAGCAGCGCGCCCCAGTCAAGCATCGCGCCTTCGATCAGGAAGGTGATGGCCGCCAGCAGCGCCAGCAACAGCACGATGCCATGCGGCAACACGAACAGCGGTCCCTCCTGCGCCTGTACCCTGCGCAGCAGGCGCGGCCAGGCGAGGGCCATCGCGATCAGCATCAGCACGGAGCAGATCGAGGCGCTCGCGAGCGGTCCAAGATGAAACGACAGCAGGGCCGTCATCACCGCGGATCCGGCGAATCCGCCAATGCTGAAGAGCGCATGAAAGCCCGACATCAGCGGCTCGTTCGCCGCGCGTTCGACCTCGACGGCATGGATGTTCATGGCGACGTCGATGGAGCCGAGCGCCGCGCCGAAGGCGAGGAGCGCCAGCGCCAATGTCATGGGCGTACCGGCGATGACCAACAGCGGCAAGACGAGGGCGAGGCCGATTCCGCCGCCGATGATGATAGGCTTGGTGCCGTAGTGTGCGCTCAAGATGCCGGTTGCGAGCATCGCGACCACCGAGCCGATGCCGAGGCTGAGCAGCAGCAAGCCTAGGACCGCGTCATCAACCGCGAGCCGCTCCTTCGCGAACGGCACCAGCGGCGCCCAGCAGGCGAGCCCGAAGCCGGCGACCAGGAACGAGAGGCGCGTGGCGAGCCGCGTCGCCGGCCGGTCGGCTGAAGTCATCGGTGAAACTCCGGGAGGGGAACGAAGCGCGCGATCGCGGGGAGGGTGGGTGCTTAGACCATCAACCAGGAGCGAATGCCAGAGTTCCGCCGTCGCAGCGCGTTGACGAATTATATCATCTTGATGTCGTTCCGCGCGCCGTCGCTGCGAGCGTGGCCGCTCCGCGCACTCAGAGTATTCCAATTTGCCGAAATTCGGATTTATCGTTATGTCGCCCATCCCGATCCATCCAAAATCGGTGGTCGTAACTTTGCGGAGCATTTTGGCGATGGGGCGTAGAACCGGGGGGCTGAGCTGACCGCTGTGCATAGCTCGTAGGCATCCGGCGACCCCGCACGGCCGCTTGACGCCTGCAAATTATACAGACGATTCCAAGGACTCCGATTGCAGTGCAGCGGATGTGACGATTTGCGCGGAAAAATCCGTGGTGCGCCGCACGTTTCTCGCGTGGGCTTCCCACATTCGCGTGCCCACTTCGCGGGCAATATGGCCGCCGAGCAGGAGGGACGATGTGACAGAACGGCACGAAAGCTGCTTGGGTGGAAAAACGGCGCGGGGCCGCGTTATGCTGCGCGCGCCGCCCCGCCATTGAAGCTGCGATCGCCAGCCTCGCCAAAAAAGTCGTCAAGAAATCAGGACATCGCTGATGCGTATCGTCACAGTTGCCGCCGCCCAGATGGGTCCGATTCAGAAGGCCGACAGCCGCGAGGCGGTGGTCAAGCGCATGATCGCGCTGATGGACGAGGCGAAAGCAAAAGGCGCGGATCTGATCGTCTATCCGGAATTGGCGCTGACGACGTTCTTCCCGCGCTGGTACGCGGAGGACCGCGCCGACTTTGACAGCTGGTTCGAGCGTGAAATGCCGAACGCAGCGACCAGGCCGCTGTTCGAACGCGCCGCGCAGCACCAGATGGCGATGAATTTCGGCTATGCCGAGCTGACGCCCGATGGCCACCACTTCAACACGGCCGTTCTGACCGACAAGGCCGGCAAGATCGTCGGGAAATACCGCAAGGTCCATCTGCCAGGCCATGTGGAATATGAGACGCATCGGTCGCACCAGCATCTGGAGAAGCGCTATTTCGAGCCGGGCGATCTCGGCTTCAATGTCTGGCGCGAGCTGGGCGGCATCATCGGCATGGCGATCTGCAACGACCGCCGCTGGCCGGAGACCTATCGCGTCATGGGCTTGCAAGGCGTCGAGATGGTGCTGATCGGTTACAACACGCCGTCGGTGAATGCGGAGCGAAGCGAAGAGGGCGTCGAGAAGCGCCTGTTTCACAATCGCCTCTCCGTGCAGGCCGGCGCGTATCAGAACGCGACTTGGGTGGTCGCGGTGGCCAAGGCGGGCGTCGAGGACGGCCACGCATTGTTTGGCGGCAGTCTGATCGTCGATCCCAACGGCGAGATCGTTGTCGAAGCGAGGACCGAAGAGGACGAGCTCTTGGTCTACCCATGCGACCTCGATGCCACCGCCTTCGGCAAAACCACGATCTTCAACTTTGCACAGCACCGCCGCATCGAGCATTACGGCCTGATCACCAGCCGTACCGGCGCGGTGCCGCCGGAGAAATGATGCCGATGGTCGCTCTGCAAACCGGCAATCATTTCGCTCAGGCCTATCACGGAGTGCCTCATGACTGAACCCACTTACGATCTGATCATCCGCGGCGGCCGCGTCGCCACCACCACCGATGTGTTCGAGGCGGATGTCGCCATCTCCGGCGAGACCATTGCGGCCATCGGCCGCGGGCTTCCGCCGGCCAAGCGCGAGATCGACGCACGCGGCAAGCTGGTGCTGCCAGGCGGCGTCGACAGCCACGCGCATATCGAGCAGCTGTCTGCCGCCGGCATCATGAATGCCGACACGTTCGAGAGCGCGACGGTGTCGGCGGCCTTCGGCGGCACCACCACGGTGATCCCGTTTGCGGCCCAGCATGTCGGGATGAAGTTGCCGCAAGTGGTCGAGGACTATCACGCGCTCGCCAGGAAGGGCGCCGTGATCGACTACGCCTTTCACATGATCGTTGCGGATGCGACCAGGGAGACGGTCGAAGAGCATATTCCCGCGCTGGTGAAGCAGGGCCACGCGTCGATCAAGATCTTCATGACTTATGACCGGCTTAAGGTCGACGACGAGCCGCTGCTCGACATTCTTCTCGCGGCTCGCCAGTCCGGCGCGATGCTGTGCGCCCATGCGGAGAACCACGGCATCATCGCCTGGATGGTGAAACGGCTGCTTGCGCGCGGCTACACTATGCCGAAGTACCACGCCGTTAGCCACGCGCGTGTGTCGGAAGCCGAGGCCTTCGCACGGCTGATCGGCATGGCGGCGCTGATTGACCAGCCAATCATGATCTTCCATGTCTCGACCGCCGAGGGCGCGAAGGTGATCCGCGAGTCACGTGGGCAGGGGCTGAAGGTTTTCGCGGAGACTTGTCCGCAATATCTGTTCCTCACGGCCAACGATCTCGACAAGCCCGGCGTGGAGGGAGCCAAGTGGATGTGCAGCCCGCCGCCGCGCACGCATTCGGACCAGGAGGCGCTGTGGCAGGCGCTGTCGCTCGGCGATCTCCAGACGATCTCTTCGGACCACGCGCCGTATCGTTACGATGAGACCGGCAAGCTGCGCGCCGGCCCCAATCCGAATTTCAAGCAGGTCGCGAACGGCCTGCCGGGACTGGAGCTGCGGCTGCCGCTGCTGTTCGACGCGATGGTGTCGAAGGGGCGGCTCGGCCTTGAAAAGTTCGTCGAGCTGACCGCGACGGCACCTGCGAAGATCTACAATCTGCATCCGCGCAAGGGCTCGATTGCGATCGGCGCGGATGCCGATATCGCGATCTGGGATCCCAATCGCGAGACAGTCATCGCGGACGAGATGATGCACGATCTTGCCGGCTACACGCCGTTTGCGGGCCGCAAGCTGAAGGGATGGCCGGTGTCGGTGCTCTCGCGCGGCCGCGTGATCGTCGACGGCGACAAGTGCCTCGCCAGCGCCGGTAGCGGTCAATTCCTGGCGCGGAGCGGCGGCGAGGCGGCAAAGCCGACCGGCCGGCTCGTGGCGGACATGGATCCCGAGCGGAATTTCGGAGCAAGACTGCTGTGATCGCGGACCCGGGGGCGCGATGAAGATCGTCGTCTTGGGTGCTCCTCGAACGGACCAGGAGCTCGCGCCGTCCTGGCGCGGTCTCGTCCGTGCTGCTGCGCAGCGACGGGCCAAAAGTCGATGAGAACCGGCTGGCGGACACGCGGTTACTGGCATACCATTTGCACGCTAATGGGCTCTGTTTCACCTGCCCTTGGCCAATGAACGGCCGGCATCACGGCATTACTGGGAGGAATTCATGGATCGCAGGACCGTATTGAAGGGACTGGCTGGCGCGGGCGGTCTGGCATTGTCGGGGGGCATCTCGGCGCCGGCGATCGCGCAAGGCGCTTCGGCCCGGACCCTGCGTTTCGTGCCGCAGGCCAATCTCGCCAATTTCGACCCCATCTGGGGCACCCAATATGTCGTGCGCAACGCGGCCGCGATGGTCTGGGACACGCTCTACGGCATCGATTCCTCGTTCCAGCCGCAGCGGCAGATGGTCGAGTCCGAGGAGGTGACCGACGACGGCACGACCTGGACGTTCAAGCTGCGGTCGGGGCTCAAATTCCATGACGGCGAGCCGGTGCTGAGCAAGGACGTTGTTGCAAGCCTCAATCGCTGGGCGGCGCGCGATCCGATGGGTCTGATGATCAAGGCGAACGAGCAGGCGCTCACGGCCGTCGACGACCGCACCTTCAAATGGGTGCTGAAGCAGCCTTTCCCGAAACTGCTGTTCGCGCTCGGCAAGAACAACGCGCCGGTTGCCTTCATCATGCCGGAGCGCATCGCGCAGACCGATCCGTTCAAGCAGATTACGGATTATATCGGTTCCGGTCCGCTGAAGTTCGTCAAGGGCGAGTGGGTCCCCGGCGCGAAAGCCGTGTTCGAGAAATTCGCGGACTATGTGCCGCGGCAGGAGAAGCCATCCTGGCTGGCCGGCGGCAAGCAGGTGATGATCGATCGCGTCGAGTGGATCATCATGCCTGATCCGGCAACCGCGGCGGCCGCGCTGCAGAATGGCGAGATCGACTGGTGGGAGAACCCGATCGCCGATCTGGTCCCGGTTCTGAAGAAGAACAAGAACATCAGCGTCGATATCGGCGACCCCCTCGGCAATATCGGCTCGTTCCGCATGAATTTCCTGTATCCGCCCTTCAACGACGTCAAGGCGCGGCGCGCGGTGCTGATGGCGATGAGCCAGGAAGACTACATGCGTGCAATCGTCGGCGACGACAATTCGCTGTGGAAGTCGCTGCCCAGCTTCTTCACGCCGGATACACCGCTCTACACCGAAGTGGGTGGCGATATCCTGAAGGGTAAGCGCGACCTCAGTGCCGCCAAGAAGCTGCTCGCCGAGAGCGGCTATTCCGGCCAGCCGGTGACCTGCCTCGTCGCGCAGGACCAGCCGATCACCAAGGCCATGGGCGACGTGACCGCGGACCTCCTGAAGCAGCTTGGCATGAACGTCGACTTCGTCGCGACCGATTGGGGCACGGTCGGCGCGCGTCGTGCGGTGAAGACGCCGCCGGGACAGGGCGGCTGGAACATGTTCCACACCTGGCATGCGGGCGCGGATTGCGTCAATCCTGCGCCCTACACGGCCATTCGCGCCACCGGCGACAAGGCCTGGTTCGGCTGGCCCACCAGCGCGGGCACCGAAAAGGAAGTCAGCTCGTGGTTCGAAGCCAAGAACCTCGACGAGGAGAAGGCCGCCATCGGTCGTCTCAACAAGGCGGCGATGGATGACGTCGTCTACGCGCCGACCGGCTTCTTCCTGGGCTACACCGCGTGGCGCAAGAACGTCTCCGGCGTTACCAAGGGACCTGTGCCCTTGTTCTGGGGCGTGTCGAAGTCCGCATGATCCTGCGCTGAGGCCAGATGCTCTCCTATATCCTCCGGCGCATCGTCTCCACCTTGCCGGTGATGGCGATTGTCGCACTGTTCGTGTTCAGCCTGCTCTATATCGCGCCGGGGGATCCCGCCGTGGTGATTGCGGGCGACCAGGCAAGCCCGGAGGATGTGGAGCGCATCCGCCAGGGCCTCGGCCTCGACCGTCCCTTCCTGGTCCAGTTCGGAAGCTGGGTCTGGCGCATCCTGCACGGTGATCTCGGCACTTCGATCTTCACCAACTTGCCGGTGTCTGCGATGATCGGGCAGCGTCTCGGACCGACGCTGTCGCTGATGACCGTCACGCTTCTGCTCACGATCGTGGTCGCGGTGCCGCTGGGGGTGCTCGCGGCATGGAAGGCGGGAAGCTTCATCGATCGCGCCATCATGGCGTTCGCGGTGTTTGGCTTCTCGTTGCCGGTCTTCGTCGTCGGCTATGTCCTGGCCTATGTCTTCGCGCTGGAGCTCGAATGGCTTCCGGTGCAGGGCTACACGCCGCTCACGGAGGGCTTTTGGCCGTGGCTGCAAAACCTGATCCTGCCGGCGATCGCGCTCGGCTGTGTCTACATCGCGCTGGTCGCGCGCATCACCCGCGCGACCATGCTCGAGGTCCTGCAGCAGGACTACATCCGCACCGCACGCGCCAAGGGGATGGGGCAGGGTGGTATCCTGTTCATTCACGCACTCAAGAACGCGGCGGTGCCGATCGTGACCGTGATCGGGATCGGCATCGCGCTCCTGATCGGCGGCGCGGTCGTGACGGAGAGCGTGTTCGCGATCCCCGGTCTCGGCCGTCTCACGATCGATGCGATCCTGCGGCGCGACTATCCCGTCATCCAGGGTATCGTGCTGCTGTTCAGCTTCGTCTACGTCCTCGTCAATCTGATGATCGACGTCACCTACACGCTCGTTGACCCGAGGATCCGCTATTGACCGATACGACCGTTAACCCGCAGTCGCTTCCTGCCGGCCTCGTCCTCGCGCCGCAACTGCCCGACATCCTTCGGCCGGTGCGGATCCGGCGCGGTTTCCTCGGCTTCCTGCGTGGCCATCCAACGGTCGCGATCGGTGGTGCGCTGCTGCTCGCGCTGATCCTGATTGCGGTGTTCGCGCCCTATCTCTGGACGGTCGATCCGACTGCGCTCGCACCAGCCAAGCGCACGCGCGCCCCGTCTGCCGCTTTCTGGTTCGGCACCGACGTGCTTGGCCGCGATATCTATTCGCGCGTGCTGTTCGGTGCGCGGGTTTCGCTCACGGTCGGCCTCTCGGTGGCGGTGCTTGCCTCGGCCGCCGGGCTCGCCATCGGCATCGTCTCCGGCTTCATCCGCTGGGCCGACGGCATCTTGATGCGTTTCATGGACGGGTTGATGTCGATCCCGCCGATCCTGCTGGCGATCGCGCTGATGGCCTTGACGCGCGGCAGCGTCGGTAACGTCATTCTGGCGATCACCATTGCAGAGATCCCACGTGTCTCGCGCCTGGTCCGCAGCGTGGTGCTGTCGCTGCGCGAGCAGCCCTATGTCGACGCCGCGGTGGCCTGCGGCACGCGCACACCGATGATCATCCTGCGCCATATCCTGCCCAACACGCTGGCGCCGATGCTGGTGCAGGCGACCTATATCTGCGCCAGCGCCATGATCACCGAGGCGATCCTGTCGTTTATCGGCGCCGGCACGCCGCCGACCATACCGTCCTGGGGCAACATCATGGCCGAGGGCCGCGCCCTGTGGCAGGTCAAGCCCTACATCGTGTTTTTCCCGGCGGCGTTCTTGTCCGTCACCGTGCTCGCCGTCAACCTGCTCGGCGATGGTCTTCGCGATGCGCTCGATCCGCGCATGGCCAAGAGCCTGTGATGCTGCGGAGCTGATGGCGATGGCGTTGCTCGAAGTCGAAAACCTTCAAACCCACTTTCGTACCCCCAGCGGCATCAACCGCGCGGTCGATGGCGTGTCGTTCCATGTCAACGAAGGCGAGACGCTCGCCATCGTCGGCGAGTCCGGCTGCGGCAAGTCGGTGACCTCGATGTCCCTGATGCGGCTGATCCCCGAGCCGCCGGGCAGGATCGCAGGCGCCATTCGCTTCGCGGGCAAGGATCTCCTAAAGCTCTCGGATCGCGAGATGCGCGCGATCCGGGGCAACGATATCTCGATGATCTTTCAGGAGCCGATGACGAGCCTCAATCCGGTGCTGACGGTCGGTCGCCAGATCCGCGAGACGCTGATGATCCATCAGGGTCTGGACCAGCAGGCCGCCGAGGCGCACGCGATCGAAATGCTGACGCTCGTCGGCATTCCCGAGCCGAGGCGACGCGTGCGCGAGTACCCGCACCAGCTCTCCGGCGGCATGCGCCAGCGCGTGATGATCGCGATCGCGCTGGCCTGCAATCCCAAGCTTCTGATCGCGGACGAGCCGACGACCGCACTCGACGTCACCATCCAGGCGCAGATCCTGAAGCTGATGCTCGATTTGAAACGCCGCGTCGGCGCGGCGATCATTCTGATCACCCACGATCTCGGCGTGGTCGCCGAGATCGCCGAACGGGTCATGGTGATGTATGCCGGCCGCAAGGTCGAGGAGGCACCGGTGGCCGAGCTGTTTCGTTCACCGCGCCATCCCTACACGCAAGGCCTCCTCGGTGCGGTGCCGAAGCTCGGATCCTCTCTCGCCGGTACGGCGACGCGGCTCGCCGAAATTCCCGGGCAGGTGCCCGATCTGCGCAAGCCGATCACCGGCTGCGTCTTCGCCGGCCGCTGCGCGCTCGCAACCGACCTCTGCCGGCAATATGCGCCGGGGCTCGAGGAAAAGGGGCCACGCCACATCGCCGCCTGCCATTACGCGGCCAAGGGAGCCATCGCGGCATGAGCCCTCCGCTGCTCCAGGTCAACGACCTCAAGAAGCATTTCCCGATCAACAAGGGCCTGTTCGGGCGACAAACCGAATATGTCTACGCCGTCGACGGCGTGTCGTTCGAGATTGCGCGCGGCGAGACCCTGTCGCTGGTCGGCGAGTCCGGCTGCGGCAAGTCGACGGTCGGCCGCGCCATCCTGCGGCTGTTCGACGTGACATCCGGCCAGGTGATCCTCGACGGCCAGCGTATCGACGACGCGCATCCGAGCACGATGCGTCAGCTGCGGCAACGCATGCAGGTGGTGTTCCAGGATCCGTTCTCGAGCCTCAATCCGCGCATGCGCGTGCGCGACATCCTGGCCGAGCCGATCCGCAATTTCGGCCTCGCCAAATCGGCGGCCGATCTCGAGACGCGCGTGACGGCGCTGATGGACACGGTGCGGCTGCCGCGGGAAGCGCTCAACCGCAGACCGCACGAATTCTCCGGTGGCCAGCGTCAGCGCATCGGCATCGCGCGGGCGCTCGCAGCCGAGCCGGAGCTGATCGTCTGCGACGAGGCGGTCTCGGCGCTCGACGTCTCGGTCAAGGCGCAAATCGTCAATTTGTTGCAGGATCTTCAGCGCGAGTTCGGGCTGGCATTGCTCTTCATCAGCCACGATCTCGCGATTGTCGAGCACATGACCCACCGCGTCGCGGTGATGTATCTCGGCAAGATCGTCGAAGTTGCGCCGCGCCGGGAAATCTTTGCGGCACCACGGCATCCCTACACCAAGGCCTTGCTCTCGGCGGTCCCGCTGCCGGAGCCCGGCGCTCAGCGCAATCCCATCATCCTCGGTGGCGACGTGCCAAGCCCGATCAATCCGCCGAGCGGGTGCCGTTTTCACACCCGCTGCCCGTACGTGTTTGATCGCTGCCGGACAGAGGAGCCGCAGCTTCGTTCCGCCGAAGGCGAGCAATGGGTGGCGTGCCACCTCGATGCGCTGCCGGCGGCATGAAGCGCTAGCCGATACTGCCCAGCGCCCGGCGGATCGCGGCAAAGATGTCGCCGATCTGCTCCTCGGTGATGATCAGGGGCGGCGAGATCAGCAGCGTGTCGCCGCTGCTGCGGATCAGGATGCCGTCCTCATAGCAGCGGTTGGCACATTCGGCGCCGCGCGCACCCGGCGCGCCCTCGCGCGGCTTCAGGTCGATTGCAGCCAGCAAGCCGATGTTGCGGATGTCGACGACATGGGGCAGGTCGCGCAAGCCATGCGCATGGTTCTCCCATGCCGGCGCGAGGCGGTGCGCGCGCTCGAACAGGCCGAGATCCTGGTACACATCGAGCGCGGCGAGACCGGCCGCGCAGGCGAGCGGATGGGCCGAATAGGTGTAGCCGTGGAACAGCTCGATCGTGTTGTCCGGCCCCTGCATCAGGGCGTCATAGACCTTGCCGCTGGTGATGACGCCGCCCATCGGCACGGCGGCATTGGTCATGCCCTTGGCGCAGGTGATGAGATCGGGCGTCACGCCGAACGCATTGGCCCCGAAGGCGGCACCCAGACGGCCGAAACCGGTGATGACCTCGTCGAAGATCAGGAGAATGCCGTGCTGGTCGCAGATTTTTCGCAACCGTTCGAGATAGCCGACGGGCGGTGGTAGCACGCCGCCCGAGCCGGTGACGGGCTCGACGATGACGGCGGCAACGGTTGAGGGATCATGGAGCTGCAAGAGTCTTGCGAGTTCGTCGGCAAAATGTGCGCCCCATTGCGGCTGTCCGCGCGAGAAGGCCGCATGCTCCGGATCAAGCGTATGCGGGAGGTGGTCGACCTCCGGCAGCAGCGGACCGAAATCCCTGCGGTGGCGCACGATGCCGCTGACGGAGAGGCCGCCCCAGCCCATGCCGTGATAGGCCTTCGCGCGCGAGATGAAGCGGATGCGGCCGGCCTCGCCGCGGGCGCGGTGATAGCCGCGCGCGATCTTCAGCGCGGTGTCGACCGATTCCGAGCCGGAATTGGTGAAGAAGACATGGTCGAGCCCTGCCGGGGCGATCTCGGTGATGCGGCGCGCGAGCTCGAAGGCCGCCGGATGGCTCATCTGGAACGAGGAGACGAAATCGAGTTTTGCGGCTTGCGCCTGGATCGCCTCGACGATCCTCCGCTGTCCGTGCCCTGCGTTGACGCACCACAGCCCGGCCATGCCGTCGAGAATCCGCCGGCCGTCGCCGGTGACGTAATGCATGCCTTCAGCGCCGACGAAGATGCGCGGCTTCGCCTTGAATTGCCGGTTCGGCGTCATCGGCAGCCAGAATGGCTCCATGGCCTCGCGGGTGAGGGGGCTGTTGGAGGAGGCGAGGTCGCTCATGGTCATGACAACTCTTGTACGTGATCAGGTGGTTTTGGATGGAGCGGAGCTGGACGGGTTGCGTTTGAGTTTGGCGGCACTTTCGAGGTGTCGGCGCAGCAGCGCTGCAGCGGCCTCGTTCTGACCGGCTTCGAGCTGGTCGAGAATGGCGAGATGCTCGCGGCAGTTCACGACCACGCGCTCATAACCGAAGGTCCAATCATAATTGCCGAAGCGGCGCAGCCGGTTCTGCTGCTGAACGGCGACCAGCAGATAGCGGTTGCCGGATGCGGCCGCGAGGCCTTCATGGAAGGCCGCGTTCATCTCGTAGAGCGCGATGCTGAGCGTGTCGCTCCACGGCATCGCCAGCATGTCCTGATGGCGGCGGCGCATCTCGGCGGCCCAGGCCTGATCGAGCCGGAAGCCCGGCTCGATCAGGCCGGCGGGCTCGATCAGCAGGCGGTAGCGATAGCTTTCGTCGCGCGCCTGGGTATCCCCGAGCGTCGGCTGGAAGCGCCAGCCATGCCCCGGCTTGCGCTGCACGGCGGCGACTTCGGCGAGCTTGGCGAGCACGCGCTGCACGACGGGCCTCGTCGCATCATAGCGCTGCATCAGATCGCGCTCGGACACCTCGTCGGGCAGCCGCTTGGCCCGGCGATCGCGCGCGATCGCCAGGAACAGGCGGTCAGTCTCGTCGGGGTTCGGCTTCGGCGGCGCCTTGTGCGGAACGGGGGGCGTGTCGGCGACGAAATAACCACGGCTCTCGCCGGCACGCACGAGCTTGCGCCGCGCCAGCAACTTCAACGCCGCGCGCACCGGCGTGCGGGAGACCTGGAGGCGCTCGGCAAGTGCGACCTCGGCAAGACGAGTTCCTGGCGCAAGCCGTTCGCTTCGGATCAGGTCGATGATCCCTGCGGACAATTCGCGCTGAAGCCGGCTTGGCGGCGCCTTTTCCAAGGCAGATTTCGCGGTCGAAGATTTTTGTTTCATGTCATCACAAAGTACATTAGGCTTCCCGCGAAAGCAAAAGGAACTTCAAAAGGAACCTGGCGTCCCATGGTCGAGCCCTTTCCCCTAATCGAAATCTCCGGTCCACCGCGCGAACGTGGACGCCAGTACGGGCAGAAGGCGGTGGCCCGTATCAAGAAAGGGACCACGCACTACTTCGCGCAGCTGAAGGAGCTCTCGCTCGATGCGAAGGGCGTGGCCGAGCTGGTGCGGGATTATCTGCCCGTCATCGAAGCCTTCGAGCCGAGCTATATCGAGGAGATGCGCGGCATCGCCGAAGGTGCCGATGTCCCGTTCGAGGATATCGTCCTGCTCAACGCCCGCACCGAGATCATCAAGCTCGCAAACCCTGCGATCCGCGCGCGCCTGAAGACGCCGGAAGATCCGGATGGCTGCACGGGGGTCGTCGTGCTGCCGCAGGCGACCGCCAGCGGTCGGCTGATCCATGCCCAGAACTGGGACTGGAAGCGCGAATGCGCGGAGACGGCCGTGGTGCTGAAGGTGCGGCGCGACGACGGTCCTGATCTCATGACCTTCACCGAGGCCGGCGCGCTCGGCCGCTGCGGCTTCAATTCCGTCGGCATTGCGATCACCGCGAACTATCTCGAAAGCGACCGCGACTATCGCCAGGTCGCCGTGCCGCTGGCGCTGATCCGCCGCAAGGTTCTCGAGAACGAGCATCTCGCGCTGGCGATGCGTGCCGTCTATTGCACGAAAAAGTCAGCGGCCAACAACATGATCGTCAGCCATCGCGAGGGTGTCGCGATCGACTTCGAATGTGCGCCGGACGAGACGTTCCAGGTGCATCCGCAGAACGGTCTTCTGGTCCATGCCAATCACTTCGTCAGCCCCGTAGCGCTCGGCAAGCTGAAGGACACCGGCATATTCAACACGCCGGACAGTCTCTACCGCGACATCCGCGTCCGCGACTTGCTGCAGCCGCACATCGGCAGCATCACCTTCGACACCGTCAAGAGCGCGCTGTTCGACGAGTTCGCCTATCCCTGGTCGGTGTGCCGTCCACCGCGCCGCAATCTCAGCAACAATCTCAGCGCCACCGTGGCGATGATCCTGATGGAGCCGGCGAGCGGGCTGATGCAGGCGGCGCCGCTGCCCGCGCTCAATCGTGAGTTCACCGAGTATCGGCTGGAGATCGACGAGGTCGGGCGGGCCGCATTCGAGCGGTCGGCTGCGGCGGGGGCGGCGTGATGCGGCGGCGTCGGCCAGCGCCGGCATGGGCGGTCGGTCTGGCCGCATTTGCCCTGTGGGCCATGCTGGGCAAAGCCGGCGCCGAGACATTGTTGAGGGCGCGGATCAACGCCGATATCCGCTCGACCGATCCCGGCACCAACCGCGATGCGAATACGGATGCGGTGGTCGCGCACATCGTGGAAGGGCTGGTCGCCTTCCGCGACGATACCTCGATCGGCCCGATGCTGGCCGACAGCTGGGCCGTTTCGAACGAGGGCAAGACCTACACGTTCCGCCTGCGGCAGGGCGTCAAGTTCCACAACGGCGCGACCATGACCGCCGATGACGTGGTCTGGTCGCTGAAACGCTGGCTCGACCCGGCGACGCAATGGCGCTGCCTGTCCGAGTTCAGCGCCAGCGGCATCGCGCGGATCGAGAAGATCGAGGCGCCGGACGCGCAGACCGTGGCCATCACGCTCGATCAGCCGACGGCGTTGTTCCTCCCGACCATCGCGCGGCCCGATTGCGGCCAGACCGCTGTCATTCACCGCGATTCCGTCGGCGCAGACGGCAAATGGATCGGCCCGATCGGCACCGGCCCGTTCAAGCTCGCCGAGTGGAAGCGGGGGCAATATGTCGATGTCGTCCGCTTCGACGGCTACGTCTCGCGTAGCGAGCCGCGCACGGGCTATACCGGCGCCAAGGATGTCAAGGTCGACCGCGTGCGCTTCAACGTGATCCCGGACAGTTCGGCCGCGAAGGCGGGGCTGCTCAGCGGTTCGCTCGACGTGATCACGGCACTGTCCATCCCGGATCTCGAGGATCTCAAGTCACGTCCCGCGGTGCAGCTGAGCATCACCCCGTCGCTGAGCCTCACCGGCATCCTGTTCCAGACCAGGGATCCGCTGCTGAAGGATGTGCGGATCCGCCGCGCCATCGCGCTGTCCATCGACACCGCGCAGATCGTCGACGCCGTGATGCTCGGCACGGCACGTCCTAACAATTCAGCACTGCCGATCGGCAGCCCGTTTTACGGCGAAGCGCAATCGCATGGCTACGAGCAGAACATCGCGGAAGCCAAGAAGCTGCTGGTGGAGGCCGGCTATCGCGGCCAGCCGATCAAGATGATCACCAACAAGCGCTACAGCTTTGTGTTCGATGCGTCCGTGCTGGTCCAGGCGATGGCGCAGGGCGTCGGCATCAATATCGAGTTGGAGGTGATGGACTGGGCGGCGCAGCTCGACCGATACAACCGCGGCGACTACCAGTCGATGGCCTTCGTCTATTCGGCGCGGCTTGATCCCTCCCTGAGCTTCGAGATGCTGACCGGGCCGAAAGCGACGCAGCCGCGCAAGGTCTGGGACAATCCGGAGGGGCAGGAGATGCTGCGCCAGTCGATGATGATCGACGACGCCGCGAAGCGGCAGGCGCTGTTCGACGACATGCACAAGCGCTTCATCGCCGACGTGCCGATGATCGTGCTGTTCAACGGTGCCGAGCTGACCGCGCTGCGCAACGGCGTCAAGGGCTATGCCGGCTGGCTCTATCCTCAGCCGCGGTTCTGGGGCGTCACGGTCGAGTAGGCAAGGGCACTGCATGCTGGGTTATCTCGCAAGACGGCTGCTCATGACGATCCCGACCTTGCTGCTGGTCGCGATCGGGGTGTTTGCGCTGGTCCGGCTCATTCCAGGCGACCCCGTGCAGGTGATGCTCGGCGATGCCGCCGATCCCGCGCAAGCGGCGCAGTTGCGCGCCCAACTCGGGCTCGATCAGCCGATCCCGGTTCAGTTCATGCACTGGATCGCAAAGCTTGCGACCGGCGATTTCGGGCACTCCATCACCAACAACCTCGCTGTGTTGCCGCTCATTCTCGAGCGTTTCCAGGTCAGCGCCGTCATCGTGCTGGTGGCGGTTGCGGCGGCCGCCTGCATCGCAGTCCCGGCCGGGCTCGTCGCGGCCTGGAAGCAGAACAGCCTGCTCGATCTCTCCGTCGTCGGCGGCGCCACGCTGCTATTATCGATCCCGAGCTTCTGGCTCGGGCTGCTGCTGCTGTTGCTGTTCGGGCTCAAGCTGAAATGGCTGCCGGTGATCGGCTATGTGCCGTTCACCGAGAATTTCTGGCAGGCGGCGAGCTTCATCGTCTTGCCGATCGCGACGCTGACCATGGTCGAGATCGGCGTGCTCACGCGCATGGCGCGGGCCGCGTCTATCGAAGTGCTGCGGCTCGAATATGTCACGCACGCGCGCGCCAAGGGCGTGCCGGAGTGGCGGGTGCTCGCGCGGCACGTCCTGCCCAACGCCTTCGCCCCGACCTGGACGCTGATCGGTCTCGTGCTCGGCCATCTCCTCGGCGGCATTGCCGTGATCGAGACGGTGTTCACGCTGCCCGGTCTCGGCCGGCTGCTGGTCGATTCCATCTTCGCGCGCGATTATCCGGTGGTGCAGGGCTGTCTCCTGTTTACAGCCGTGATCTATGTCGTGGTCAATCTGGTCGTCGATCTCTGCTATCCGCTGTTCGATCCGAGGGTGACGGTGGCATGAGAGTGCGCGCCAACACCGCGATCGGCGGCGTCCTGATGGCGTTCCTGCTCGGCGCTGCCATCACCGGAGCGTTCTGGACGCCGTTCGACCCGCTGCGCATCAATCTGCGTGCGCGGCTGCAAGCGCCTTCGTCGCTGCATTGGTTCGGCACGGACGAATTCGGCCGTGACGTGTTGAGCCGCGTCATGGTCGGCGCCGGCGCCAGCGTCGTGATTGCCGTGCTCACGGTGGTGCTCGCGGTTACACTCGGAATGATGATCGGCTGCACGGCCGGCTACGTCAGGGGCTGGGTCGATCGGATCATCATGGCCGTCACCGATGCGCTGCTTGCTTTCCCCGGCATCTTGCTCGCGCTCGCCGTCATGATCGTCGTCGGCGCCAACAAGACCGGCCTGATCCTCGCGCTCGGTCTTGCCTACATTCCGTCGGTGGTCCGCGTAATGCGCGGCACCGTGCTGTCGATCCGCGAGAAGGAATATGTCGAGGCCTCGCGCGTCATCGGCAATTCGGAAGTCTATTCGATGATCCGCCACGTGATGCCGAACGCGATCGCGCCGGTCGCGGTGCTCGCGACCAGCATGTTCGGCTGGGTGCTGCTGGCCGAGAGCGCACTGAGCTTCCTGGGCCTCGGCGTGCCGCCGCCGGCCCCGACCTGGGGCAACATGCTCGCGGCAAGCCGTCCGTTCATGGAAACCGCGGCCTGGCTCTCGATCGCGCCGGGCCTCTGCATCGCGCTGACGCTACTCGGCATCAATCTGCTCGGCGATTCCTTGCGTGATCGCCTCGATCCCAGGATGGCGCACGGATGACGCTGCTGTCGGTCGAGAATCTGCGCATCGAGGCGTCGGCCAACAAGGCCGCGATCGTCGACGACGTCTCCTTCACCGTCGATCGCAGTGAATTCCTCGCCGTCGTCGGCGAATCCGGCAGTGGCAAGACGGCGGCTGCACGTGCCGTGCTCGGGCTGTTGCCACCAGGTCTTCGCAAGGCTGGCGGCCGTATCGTGCTCGACGGCATCGACCTTGCGACCACATCGGCGCGCCAAATGCGCGGACTGCGCGGTCCCGTCGTCGGCATGGTGTTCCAGGAGCCGATGGTCTCGCTCAATCCCGCCATCAGCGTCGGTGCGCAAATGGCGGAGGGGCTTGGCCTGCACGAACGGCTGGGAAAGCGGGAGATCCGCAGCCGCTGCCTCGATATGCTCGCGCGCGTACAGATCCGTGATCCCGAGCGGACTTTCGATGCCTATCCGCATGAATTCTCCGGTGGCATGCGTCAGCGCATCATGCTGGCGTCGGTGATGCTGTTGAAGCCAAAGCTGCTGATCGCGGACGAGCCGACCACGGCGCTCGATACGCTGACGCAGCGCGAGGTGCTCGATCTCATGGTCGGGCTCGCCCGCGACCACGGCACGTCGGTGATGCTGATCACCCACAATCTCGGCCTGGTGTCGCGCTACGCGCAGCGCGCGCTGGTGCTGCGCCAGGGCAAGATGGTCGAGACCGGGACGACGCGACAGATCCTGTTCTCGCCGCAAGAAGCCTATACCAGGCGGCTGGTCGAGGCCCTGCCGCGCCGCGGCGATACGACAAAAGCGCGACAGGCCGGCGAGCCGCTCGTCAGCGTGCGAGGCCTCAAGGTCGGCTTCGGTGGGCGCCAGCGGTTGTTCCGGCGTGATGCGGGCGTCTCGGCGGTCAACGGCGTCGACCTCGACATCGGCGCGGGAGAGACGGTCGCCGTGGTCGGTGGCAGCGGCTCGGGCAAGACGACGCTTGGCCGCGCCATGCTGCGGTTGATCCCGACGTCAGGCGGCGAGATCCGGTTCCGGGGCAGGGACGTGACGGCCACCATCGATCGTGACTTCCGCCTTGCTTCGCAACTGGTGTTCCAGGATCCCTATTCCTCGCTCGATCCTCGCATGCGCGTCGGCGAGATCGTGGCCGAGCCGCTTCGTCACGTCGCACATTTGGCGGCCGATGAACGCGATCGGCGTGTCGAGGCAATGCTGGATGAGGTCGGCCTTGCCGGCCTCGGCAAGCGCTGGCCGCACGAATTGTCGGGTGGCCAACGGCAGCGGATCGCGATTGCGCGCGCCATCGTGCGCGAGCCGGCCTTTGTCGTCGCGGACGAACCGGTCTCGGCGCTCGACATGACCATCCAGGCGCAGGTGCTGAAGCTGTTCGAGCGGCTTCAGCTGCAATATGGATTTGCCTGCCTGTTCATCAGCCACGATCTCGCGGCCGTCGAGCAGGTGGCCGACAGGGTCGTGGTGATGCAAGGTGGCCGGATTGTCGAGCAAGGCTCGCGCGACGACATCTTCGATCGTCCGCAGCACGATTATACGAAAGCGCTGCTCGCGGCGGCACCCGTGCTGGACTTGAGGGAACAGCGGCCGTGCGCGCTTCGGGTTGAACGGGCGCAAGAGGGGAGCAGCGCTCCCCTCTTGTAACGGACCGGGCGAAATTACCGGGCGACGCGGCGGCCGCGGCCGGGTTCGAGCGTGCCGATCCGCCGCGACGCTTCGCGATCGTCCACGAGACGGCTGATGATCCGGAGAATCTCGGATCGCGTGTCGATGTCGGCAAATTCGTCGGCCATTCGCGAGGCACGCATGCGGTAGGCAGGGCGGTCGAGCACGGTGCGCACCGCCTCTCGGATCGCGTCCGGCGTTGGCTCGTTGGTCGCGAGATTGATGCCGACGCCGGACCATGCGACGCGTGCGTTGACGTCGGCCTTGTCTTCGGTCATGCCCGCCGTGACCAGCGGAATTCCGAAGCTCATGGCCTGGTTGACACTGCCATAGCCGCCATTGCTGACCAGCACGTCGACGCGAGGCAGCAGCCATTCGAACGGTAGATAGGTGGCAAGTCTTGCGTTTGACGAGACGGGTGCGGGGATCGCTTCGACCGGGCGACCGCCGGTCGTCGCCACCACCAGCACGTCCGGCTCGTTGGCAAGCCCGATAAGCGTCGGTGCTATCAGTAGCCCCAGATTGTGGTTGGCCACGGTGCCCTGCGTCACCAGCACGACCTTCCGCGACCCATCGAGCTCTTGCGCCCACGACGGCAGGGGCGCCTGGCGCGGAATGATCGGCGGCGTTCCGACGAAGTGCACATTGGATGGAAACGGCCTGGGGAATTCGAAGCTTGGCACAGACAATTGCATATAGGCGTCGGCGAACTCGATGACTGAATGGAACATCGGCTTCGACAGCGGACCGACGCCGAAGCTCTTCAGCACCCTATTCAGGTTGCGCAGGACCGGCTGGTCGACATCAGCATCATACTCACCCGCGATGACCGCATATTGCTGGCGCTGCTCTTCCGTGGACGCAGGCGGCAGGCCGAGAAAGTTTGGCGCGCCGTCATCGCGCTCCCAGTGCAGAAACGACGTTCCGCACAGTACAACTGGCGGCCGCATCTCGCGCGGTCCGAGCAGCATCGGAAAGATGCCGAACAGCATGTCGTCGCCGATGATGATGTCGGCCTGAAAGTGTTCCAACGCCTCGTACAGGCCCTGGTTTTGTGCCGGGATGGAGTCGACGAAGATGCGCTCGCAGGCGGTACGTAGCCAGTCGGGCCCCGGAGGAAGGCTCTTCAGCTCGGGGACCACCGAGAGAATATCGCGCAGATCGAAATCCGCGCCCTCCGGAAGCGGGAAGAACTGCGCGCCGCTGGCTTCGATGCGAGCTCGAAATGCGGTCCCTGTCAGGAAGGCAATCTCGTGGTTCTCGGCGACGAGAATGCGCGCAATGGCGAGCAGCGGGTTGAGATGGCCCGTCGCAGGTGTCGAAGCGATGAGAATCTTCATGGAATAGGTCCTCTGATTGTCGAGCATCGGCCGTGGGCGGTCGATGAGCAGAGGGAGAGTGCTGGGATGGTCGTTACGGCAGAACTTCCACGCTGCGCCAAATTGGTTACGGCGGCAATTCATCGTGGCGTTGCGGCGGCGATGGACATCGGTACGCCGATCGGGGCGAACCCTGGTCCTGTTACAACGGTAACTCACGCCGCCAACGCTGAAACAGCGCGGTAGTCCCGTCCTCATAGTTACGAAAATCGCTCCTTTCGAGTTCGCGAGGACGAGCATGCCGAATATTGTCAGTCTCATTCTACTGGTGGCTCTTGCGGCATTCATGGTCTGGTTCGGTTGGCGTGCACTGCAGGTCCGGTCGCGCGTCTTGAGATGGAGCGGTGTGGGGCTGGCGGCCATCTTGACGATCCTGGTGTCGTCGGTCGGCGCGCTGACTGCGACAGGTCTCGGCAGGCAACACGCGCGTTCCGCGCCTCTTCCAAGCGTCAAGGTCGAACTCACGCCCGAGCGGGTCGCGCGCGGCAAGGCCGTGACCGCCAGCTTTTGCAGCGGATGCCACAAGGCGACGTTGACCGGTGGTGGCAATCTCGCCGAGGATCTTCCGATCAATATCGGCTCGTTCGTGGCCGCCAATCTCACGCCCGCCGGACCACTGAAGCGGTGGTCGGATGGCGAGATTTTTCGCGCCATTCGCAACGGCGTCGATGCGAACGGAGGCTGGCTCACGATCATGTCCTTTACCAACGCGAGCCGGCTGAGCGACGACGACACCGTTGCGGTGATCGCCTATCTTCGCAGTCTCCCGGCCGCGGGCGCGCCCACGCCGGGGCAGCTCGATCGATTCAACCTCGTCGGCCTGGCGATGCTGGGGGCCGGGATGTTGCCGGACGCGAAGCCGGTGACGGCCGCGCGCATTGCTGCGCCCGCAAAAGGGCCGACGGCCGAATACGGCGAGTACCTGCTATCCTATCAGGACTGCCGCGAATGCCACGGCAAAGATCTCAGTGGAGGCGTGCCCGGCCAGTTGCCGCCGCTCGGTCCCGACCTCGGCATTGTCGCGCAGTGGACCTGCGACGAATTCATCGCCACCATGCGCTCCGGCGTTGATCCGAATGGGCACCAGATCGGGGAGAAAATGCCGTGGCGTCCGATCGGACGGATGGACAACGACGAGCTTGCGGCCATGTATCAATATCTGACGCAGTCACGGCACCCGTAGTATGTCGCGCGGCATCCACAAGCCCGCGAAATGACGTCGACTCATCATCAGGTCATGTCACTTCGGCAGCTGCGCCCGTGCGCTGTCCGATTTTAGAATCGTTCTGAGTTAACTGAACAACGCCGACACTGCTGGTCCGTCGAGGCGATGTTCACCTGGGTAGTAAATCATCTACATCACAATTCATCACGTATCGGAGATTTTGCCGAGTATGACGGCAAAATGACCTATTCGGCTGACATTGAAGGCAACATCTATATTTGTCGTTCGCGCATAAGAAGGCAGGTCGTCGGCACATGACAACGGATTTCAACCGGGTGCCGCCGGCTTCAAAGGAACTCATTTTCGCATCAGCCGAAGCCGGCACGACAAAGTCGGCTAAGGCAAGTTTGAGAGATCAAATATGTTGGCAGACGCCGGCCATGTCATCGTTGTCGATGACGATCCCACCTTGCGGCAAATGGTGATCAAATATCTGGAAGAGCATAATGTACCGGGGAGGGCTGCATCCAACCGTGCCGAATTGCATCGGCATCTCGAGGGCGCGCAACCCTGCTTGATCATTCTCGACCTGCGCCTCGGTCAGGAGGATGGGCTTGACCTGCTGCGGGAGATCCGTTCTCACTCCGATGTGCCCGTGATCATCACGACCGGGCACCGTCCCGATGAGATCGACCGTATCGTCGGTCTTGAGCTGGGCGCCGATGATTACATCATCAAACCGTTCAGCCTCCGGGAACTGTTGGCCCGCGTCCGTGCGGTGTTGCGGCGTCAGGAAATCGGACGGGCCGCTCGCGCGCGGGATCCCGAGCGCGGCGGCTATCGGTTCAACGGCTGGAAGCTCGAGCGCCGCGGCCGCAAACTGGTCGACGCCAGCAACGCGCCGGTTCCCCTGAGCAAGGGCGAATATGCCCTGCTGCTGGCCTTCCTCGAGGCGCCCGAACGCCCGCTCAGCCGTGAGCACCTGCTCCAGGCGACCCGCATCCACGAAGACATCTTCGATCGCAGCATTGACGTTCAGGTGTTGCGGCTGCGACGCAAGCTGGAGAACGACCCGAGCGCGCCGCGCATCATCCAGACCGAGCGCGGTGTGGGCTACGTCTTCACCGTGCCGGTCGAGCCGTTCTAGGGCGGCTGATGTCGTGATGGTGAAAGCGTGGCAACGGCCGGCTGCAATCGTAACTGTTTTCTGCGCAACAGTGATCCCGGTGTAACAGCCGGACGTCAGGGTGTCTCCTGCAAGCATTGCGTTGGAGAACTCGTCGCATGTTGAAACAGAACTTGCCCTCAAACGTGGTCCGCGTGGTGCGGCCTCTCGAGATGGAAGCCGGCCGCATCGCGGATATTTCGGATCGCCGCAGAAGCGATCGGCGCGACCGTGCGGTGCGGCCCGGCACACTGGGGGATGCACCAAGACCGCTAAAGCCGTCGGCGGAAGCAGACCGTCCGACCAGTTGGTGGTCTGCGGTCTTGCTATCCGTGATGGAGGGATTTGCCCTCTATGGCGCGGCGCTCCATCCGAACGCGACGTTTCCGGTAGAGGCGATGCCGCGCACCGTGCCTCCAGGTTCGCCGCGTCCGGACGTCAGCGCACGGATTGATTTGAACGCCCGGCGCCACTGGAGCTGGTGGTCTGCCCTCGGCGAAACGACCGCGGTGCTCTGGAAGCATTGGCGGCGGGAGCGGGAGATCAGTCGAGCCGTCGTGGCCCTGTCGAGCTACGACGATCGCACCTTGCGGGATCTCGGCATCAACGGCCGGGCCGACATCGAGCGGGTGGTGAGGTATTGCCGTGATTGCTGACGCCGTTTTCCTCGCAGTTGCCGGACTTGGCTTCTATCGCGCGACCGTGCGCTCCATCATCTTGCGCAGCCGCAGGAGCGGCCTGATCGTAGCGATTCGACATGGCCGCCTCTAAGGAGTGATCGGTGCGGCGGCGGGAGGCTGCCGTATCGATCAATAAGACTTGAAGGGTGACGGCCCGATCCGTCGTGGCCCCGCATTGCCGAACCGTAATGCGAAACCTATGTGCAAGGCTTGTCCGGAATCGCTCAGACCAGGATCTTCCGTAAGTTGAAGCGTTGGCGCTCTGTCGTGGCGATCGGCGCGCTGCTCCTGGTCTGTCTGCACCCGTCTCAAGCACCGTCTCTCGCCCCGTTCCAGTTGTCGCCGCAGGCGCCGGCGGTGCGCAGTGCGGAAGAGCCCATCACGCCGATGCCTCCGGCTCTGGAGATCGATCCTCGCAAGGTCGAGCTCGGTGAGCGCCTGTTCAACGACGCGCGGCTGTCGGTTGACAATTCGCGGACCTGTTCGTCGTGTCATGACATCCGCACGAACGGGGCAAGTGCGAAGCGGCGCGACCTTGGCCGCGATGGCGCCGAGCTGCCGCTGAACACGACCACCGTCTTCAACTCGACGCTCAATTTTCGCTACGGCTGGGAAGGAAAATATCGCTCCGTTGAGGCAGATGTCTCGGCGTCGCTGGTCAATCCGCAGATCATGGGAAGCAGTCTCGCCGGTATCGCCGCAAAGCTGGATCTCGATCCAGGCATGCGGACGGCCTTTGTCGCTGCTTACGGTCACCGGCCGGACCCGGGCAATATCGTCGATGCGATCGCAAGCTTTCAGCGGACCTTGGTCACGCCCGGCAGCCGGTTTGACCGCTGGCTCGCCGGAGACAGGTCCGCACTGTCGGACAAGGAGCTGGACGGATACAGGCTGTTCAAGTCGCTCGGATGCGCGTCATGCCATCAGGGGGTGAATGTCGGCGGCAATCTGTTTCAGCGTCACGGTATCTTTCATCCGTTGGCGTCGCCAGATCCCGCGATCCTGCGGGTGCCGAGCCTGCGTAATGTCGCGACGACTGCACCCTATTTTCATGATGGCAGCGCGCCCACGCTCGACGATGCAGTCCGCAAAATGGGCTTCGCGCAATTGAATGCGACATTGACCGATCAGCAGGTGGAGGCGCTGGTCGCCTATCTCAACAGCCTGACCGGACAATATCGCGGCGTGCCTGTCGGAGGTGGACCATGAAAGTCGCTCCTGGTGCGGTCGGCGTGTCCTTTTTGCTGGCGCTGCTGACCTGGCTTCTCTTCAACGGCCTCAACCTGAATTCGGACCGCTATGATCGCCAGACGCAGGCTCTCGCGGATTTCACCCGATTCGAACGCGGCATGAGCCGCGAAGTCCTGACATCGCGCGCCGGTCTGTCACGAAACTATGACGCCCTGGTGCGGATGGTCGAGGCCTATGACGCCGCGGTGGTGCGGTTGCGCGAAGCCGCGGGCTCGGACAGGGAGGAGAATGCCGCGATCGACATCCTGGCCGAGCGCGCCCGCCGGCAGGAGGAATTGATCGAGCAGTTCAAGAGCCAGAATGCGCTGCTGCAGAATTCCTTTGCCTATTTCGGCATGTTCAGCGCCCGTCTTTCCGCGTCGGATGACAAGCCGCTGGTCGCGGGCGTCTCCGCGCTTGCGGCTGCCATGCTGCAGTTGACGATCGATACATCCAGTGCCGGTGCCGGTGAGGTGCAGGGCCAGCTCGACAGACTGGCCCTGCTGCAGGCGCCGCCCGACGAGGCGGGCTCGATACACGCGATCATTGCGCACGGCCAGTTGTTGCATGACCTGCTTCCGGCGGTGGATGGCATTCTGAAAGCCGTGGTCGCCGAAGCCAGCAACCGCGAACAGGACGCTGTTCACGCCCTGATCATCAAGCGCCAGCTCAGCGCGCGAGCGGCAGCGCGCAAAAATCGTCTTTTGCAGTATCTCACCTCGCTGCTGCTGCTCGGTGGCCTGGTGTATTTCGGTCTGTTGTTGCGCGCGCGTGCCAGGGCGCTACGACGTCGTGCCGCCTTCGAGCATGTGATCGCAAATATCTCGATGCGTTTCATCTATTCGCACGGAGACGAGCTCAGGGATCATGTCGAGCACGCACTGGAGGAGCTGGCGGGGTGCATCGGTGCAGACAGGGCTTATTTCGCTTGGCGGTCAGCGACCAACGGGAATGTCTACAGATGGTCCCGCGACGGCGTGCGCCTTGACGAGGGGTGGCCGGAGCGGGCGCTTGGCTTGGCCCAGCGGTTCGACGGCGGCGAGGACGTCATCATCTATATTCCCAAGGTCAGACCGTCACATCCCCACGATGTGATGAATCTCCTCGAACAAGCCGGTATTCGCGGCTGGCTTTGCATCAAGACCCTGTCGGGACAACAACAGGGAGCCATTCTCGGCTTCGAGGCGGTGCAGGCCTCGGCGCTGAGCCAATGGGCCGAGTTTGCGCTCTTCCGCATGGCGTTCGATGCCATCCGCAATGCCGTGCGGCGCGTGAAGCTGGAGCAGGAGAAGGAGCGGCTCGAGGCAAGCCTGCAACAGGCGCGGCGGATGGAAACGATCGGTACGTTCGCAAGCGGCATCGCGCATAATTTCAACAACATCGTCGGCGCGATCCTCGGTTATGTCGAAATGGCCGATAGCGGGATCAAGCCGGGAAGCCGGCCTGCGGCGAGCCTTGCCGAAATCCGCAGGGCCGGCGAGCGGGCACGCGAACTGGTGGGGCAGATCCTGACCTTCGGCCGGCGTAGCCGGGGCAGGCAGGAACGCGTACGCGTCGAGGTGCTGGTTGCGGAGACTGCAGCTCTTCTCGCCGCATCCTTGCCATCGCACGTCAAGCTCACGATCAGCCAGGGCGTTGAGACCGCGACCGTATCGGGTGAACCGGAACAGTTGCAGCAGGTCATTCTCAATCTCTGCAACAATGCAGCGCAGGCATTGGAGGAGCCGGGCTTCGTTGACCTGCGCATCGCCGAGCGCGAAGTCATCCATCCGCTGCGGATCGGACGGACCGACCTGGGATCGGGCCGCTTCGTCGTTATCTCGGTCTCGGACCCCGGGCCCGGGATGGACGATGCCACGCTGGAGCGCATTTTCGAACCGTTTTTCACGACGCGCATCGATGGCACCGGTCTTGGGCTGGCAACGGTTCGCGAGATCGTCGAACAGCATGGTGGCGCAGTCGCCGTGCAGAGCGCGCCGGGTGAGGGGACCCGCTTCGATGTATGGCTGCCGTCCGATGGTTCGCGCGAACCGGTGTCGCTGCAACAGGCACCGCCTCTCGCGTTTCGGGGCGCAGGCGAGACGATCCTGGTGCTCGAGACCGATCGCAGGCGCTTGTTGCGCCACGAGGAGATCCTGGCGGCACTCGGCTACGAGCCGGTCGGTTTCACAGGGCTTGCTGAGGCCGAGGCGGCGTGCCGGTCGGCTCGGGCGCGCTTCGACGCAGCACTGGTGTGTCACTTGCCGGGTGGTTCTTCGCTCGATCTCGCGGCATCGCTGCACAGGGCGGCACCGGGCTTGCCGATCATCCTCGCAAGCCCGTCGACGCACGATCTCGCCGCGCACCTTCTGGCCGCGTCCGGAATCACCGGGATGGTTCACCACCCGCTGATGTCGTCCGAGCTCGCCATGACGCTTGCACGATGTCTGGCCACAACGCCGGCCGGCAGTGGATTGCGACAGATCGCGACTGCTCGCTAGCGCAATTTGTCGGCTCGCGATCGGGCAGTTTCACCGGTAACGCGATCTCGCGGACACGAAGTCACTATGTAGCGCGCAGCTTCTATCGATTGCCCTCGGTTGTTCATCTGAGAACGACCGATCGTGATTGCGATAGGAGAAGGATGATGTCGAAAAGACTTGGCTTGATCAGCGTGGCTACCTCGCTTTTGTTGGGCTCGGCGCCTGTCGTCGCCGGCAGTGCCGACATGACAACCCATCGCTTCGCCCTCAGTTTGCCGGGGCAGGCTCCCGTTGGTCATCGCCAGCCGCGCCTCAGCGACGTGGCCGGAGCGACGCAATTGTCATCGTCGGATCTGGAGCTGCGGCGGCTCGACGCGGAGATCGATCGCAAGCTAGTCATCTGTCGCGGCTGTTGAAGGCCTCACAGCGCATTTGCGTAAGGTCCACTGATGACCCAATCCTTGTCCGGCGAAAGCCTGCGCCGCGGCAGGCTTTCAGGCTCGGGCCGTTCGTTCCTGGCGGCGGCGCGCCATCGCGCCGGCGTCTGGCCGCTGATGCGCTTGAACACGGTCGAGAAATGCGCCTGGGTGCTGAACCCGACGGCAAGTGCGATCTCGGCCAGCGGGCGCTGCGTCGTCGTCAGCAGCGACTTTGCATGCTCGATTCGATGATTGAGCAGGTATTCGCGAGGACGGTATCCGGTCGCTGCACGGAACTGTGCGGCGAAATGCATCCTCGAGAGACCCGCAACATTGGCGAGCTCGGACAGGCTGATACTGCGTTCGAAATGAGCGGCGATATGTTGCTCGACGCGCCGCAGGCGCCATTTCGGCAGAGCATTGACCTTGGCGCGCGGCAATTCCGGCCGGGCCAGATGCATGGCGAGAATCTGGCCAATGCAATGGGCAAATCGGTAACCGGCGGCGTCGCCTTGCTCGGCGAGCGCCTTGGCAAGGCCCGCGGCGAGCGGATCGCGCAACAGAACGAGGTCGTCGAGCCCTTCAGCTGCTCCCTGCGCCCATCGTGTCGGGAAATGCTCCGCAGAGATGTGGACGTGCAGGAAAGCGCAGGGCGCCTGGAATTGGGCGCTCAGCTGTCTCGACGGTGCGCTGACGTACAGGGTCCCTGACGGCATGGTGCCGTCGAAGATGATCCGGCGCTCCCTGGTCAGGATGGCACGCGTCGTCTTCAACGCTATGCCGACGAAATATCGGTCGGACGGCGTCGTCGCTGCGTGCCACGAGGCCTCCCGTGGGTCGTCCCATCGCGAGATCGTGACATCGTCCAGGGCAGCCTGCCCGCTGCAAACGATCTGACGCCACTTGGCTTCCCGGGCGATTGCCTGCGCCACGTGAGGTCCTTCGTGATCTCTCGGGCCGGCCGGGAGATCGATCCGGGCGTGGGTCTCGTGCAATTCGGTCAGCATCGCTTATTCCTTCTGAGCTTTGCGGTCGTTCGCTATGACCGGTGAACTCGCATCCTCGGTATGCTGGCAGGATAGGCGCGAGCAGGCTTGGAAGCCCGTTAGGGGTGATTAGGATGTGTTAGATTGTGTGGGAGCGGACGTGGTGCGGCAGCTGGTCGCGGGAGGCTGGATTCTTGCCAATATTTCAAAGGTTTGGATCAGGCGCAGGGCGGTATTGCCGTGTCCGTCATTGCTGCGTCCCGTTCCATGACGCAGATGTTGCTCGTGCTCGCGTCGATCGAGTTTGCCCCGTGAACCGCAAGTGACCGAGCTCCCCTTGGAAAATGCCCCTCGTGGCAAAGGTTTCGCGAGCCTCGATCTCGACGCGGTTTCGTTCGGGCCGTTCTCCCTGCGGTCGCGCCTGCTCGAGCGCGACGGTGTGCCGGTCAAGCTGGGTAGCCGCGCGATGGACATCTTGCGCCTGCTGATAAGCCGGGCCGGCGAGGTCGTGCCGAAGAACGAAATTCTGGCTTTTGCCTGGTCCGGTCTGGCCGTCGAGGAGATCAGCCTGCGGGTCCACGTCGCCGAGCTTCGAAAGGTTCTGGGCGACGGCAAGGACGGCGCTCGCTACATCACGAACATCCCGAGCCGCGGCTATTGCTTCGTCGCGACGGTGGAACGTGGCGAGATCCGGCCGGCGTCGAAGCCTGCGCCGCAGGTTGCCGGAAGCGTGGCGTCGCCCTTGTCCTTGCCCCATCGCCTGGACAGGATGATCGGCCGGGAGGACGTGCTGCCGGAGCTGGCATCGCGCCTGCTCAGTGAGCGCTTCGTCACGCTCAGGCGCCCCGGCGGCATCGGCAAGAGCACTGTCGCGATCGCACTGGCGCACGAGATGTGGGAGACGTTCGAGGGCAGCGTCCATTTTCTCGACCTCGGCCCTTTGAAGGACGCGGCGCTCGTCGCCAGCACTTTGGCCGCCGCGCTGGGTCTCGTCGTCCATCATTCCGATCCGACCGGCAGTGTCGTCAGCTTTCTGCGCGGCCGCCGCCTGCTGCTGATCCTCGACAGTTGCGAGCATGTGATCGACGAGGTCGCACGCCTCGCAGAGACCATTCACCGCGAGGCTCCGGGCGTCAGCCTTCTCGCGACCAGCCGCGAGTCGCTGTTGGTGGAAGGCGAACAGATATTCGAGCTCGTTCCGCTGCCGGGCCCGCCGCAGGGGGCCGGTCTCAGCGCAAACGAAATGGTGAATTATCCGGCGGCACGCCTGTTCATGGAGCGCGCCGCCGCGGCCGGTCACAGGTCCGACGTCCCCGATGAGGACGCGGAGATCCTTGCTGAGATCTGCGGCAAGCTGGATGGCATTGCCCTCGCGATCGAGCTCGCCGCCGCGCGCGTGGGTGTGTACGGGTTGCGGGAGATGGCTGCGCTGCTCGACAGTCGTTTGAAGCTCGAATGGCGCGGCCGGCGCACGGCGCCGCCGCGGCAACAGACCCTCGGCGCGACGCTTGACTGGAGTTTTGGTCTGATCGGGGAGGCCGAGCGGATCGTGCTTCAGCGCCTCGCCGTCTTTGCAGGCTCCTTCACGCTTCAGGACGCGATCGCGGTCGCGGCCGCCGAGAACGAGCCGGTCGAACGTGTCGTCGATGCGCTGGAGCAACTGGTGGCCAAGTCGCTGGTGTCGACACGGCCGGAGGGCGCTTCGCGCCGCTACCGCCTGCTCGACGCCACGCGCGTGTATGCTCTCCAGAAGCTGGTCGAAGCCGGCGAGGCGCAAGCGGTTGCACGCCGGCATGCCGGCTACGTTCAGCGCTCGCTGGAAGCCAGCATGATGGAGGTGGCGGGCGGCGATCAGGCCTCGCGTTCGCAAAGCCGCGCGAGCCTGCTCGCCGATGCCCGTGCCGCGCTGGAATGGAGCTATGCCAACGATCTTGGCGCCGATCTGCGCGTGCTGCTGGCGGGGAGTTGCGCCCGGCTGTTCGTCGAACTCAATCTGCTCAACGAGGCGCGGCTGTGGTCCCAGCGCGCGCTCGCGATGCTCGACGACACCAGCCGCGGCAGCAGATGGGAGCTCGAGCTCCAGTCCGCGCTCGGCCACGCCTTCATGTTCACCGAACGCAACAGCGAGCAGGCCGAGAGCGCGCTGAAGCACGGTCTGGAGATCGCGGATGCGCTCGGCGACCACGCCAACAAGTTCAGGCTGCTGTCGCGGCTCAACATGTTCTATCGCCGAACCGGCGATTTCCGGCATCTGGTCCCGATCGCGCTGGAGGCCGAGCGGGTCGCGCGTCTGATCGGCGATACCGCGGGCATCGCCGGCAGCAAGGCCCTTGTCGGCGTGTCCTATCATCTCGTCGGCAACCAGACCGAGGCGCAAGCCCATTTGGACGAGGGCGTGCGCGACGACGCGGCGCTGCGCGGGGCGCAACCTGGACATTTTGCCTATTCGCGCACGCCGCAGATTCCATTGGCGCGGGTGCTGTGGTTGCGCGGCTTCCCCGACCGTGCGGTGGAATGCGTCCGTCCGCTCGTCGGCGCGGCTGCGCCACGCGACGTCGTGATGCATTGTATTGCGCTGTGCTGGTCGGCCTCGGTGTTTGGCTGGGTCGGCGACTGGGCCACCGTCGAGGCGTTGACCGGGCGGCTCGCGACGCATGCCGGCATGCATGGGCTCGCGCCTTACGAGGCCGTCGCGGCCGGCTTTCGGGCCCAGACCATGATCGCCCGCGGCAATGTGAGGGAGGGGATCGACTTGCTGCGAACCGCGCTGCCACGCCTGCACGCGGATCGTTACGAACTCTACGCATCGGCCTTCATTGCGGAACTGTCGCAGGGGCTGGCTGCGCTCGGTCAATCGGCGGAGGGACGTGCTGTCCTGCAAGAGATGATCGCTCGCATCGGGCCCGAGGGCGCGGCTTTCGACATGCCGGAGCTCCTGCGCCTGCGCGGCGAGCTTGAGGCGCGCGGTGACGAACTGGACGCTGCAGAAGCAAGTTTTGCCGCGTCGATTGCGATGGCCGAGCGGCAGGGGGCCCTGTCCTGGCGGTTGCGAAGTGAGATGTCGTTGGCGCGGCTGCGGCGTCGTCAAGGCGTTCGAAATCCGCTCGACGATCTCGCCAAAACCCACGCGCGCTTCTCGGAAGGATTTGAGACCGCCGATTTAAGAGCGGCGCGGGCGATGCTGGACGAGGGCTGAAGGGATGATTTCTCAGTCGAACCGGACATCCGAGAGGTCGATCGACACCATCAGCGCATCGCGCATCGGCATCAGATCGTCGTCGCGGAGATAGATTCGCCGACGCGTCGGAGTCGTGATCCCGCCGATCGTGACGGGATCAGACGCATATTGCGTGGCGGGAAAATGTCCGGCGATTTCGACTCGATAGTCATGCCGCCGGATCAGCATGTCCGAGCCGAAATAGAAGTCCTGCTCGAGGCTGTGACTTGCGATCGCTGCCGGAAAGCTCGCGCGCAGTCCGCGCCAGATCTCGGCACCTTCGCGCCAGGGCGCGATCTCGCGCACCTCGAATCCGTCCATGGCGAGCAGGAAGGGCGTGGTCAGATAGGTCCATAGCGCGTAGCCGTTGAAATAGGCGCGGTGCAGTGGATCCCAATGCGTCCGCATGTCGTGCCGTGCGAACGAAGCGCGTGGGTTCTTCCGCTCGGCCACGATACGTCCATCCGCGGTGACGATGGCGATGCGGTCGGGGTTGAACTCGGTGCGCTGACCGGGCTTCGCGAACGGCTCGAGCGATGCCCACTGGCGATGCAGATCGATCCGCATCGTGCGCGGATCCTGATCCTGATCGAGGCCTTTCAACGCCCACAGATCCCCTCCCGTCACGATCGTGGCGGTGAGGCGCCTGTGTGCGTTCCATCGGCTCAGGCCACCATGGGCTTCGATCGCATTTGCCAGCAGCGGAATCATCCTGGCCGTTCCCTCTCGCATGGGTGATGTCACTCCATAGCGATAGGCCCGAACGCAGGCGGCCGCCCGTTAAGCGTTGTTAAGCGCCGTTGAGCTGCCGGCGGGGCGCATCCCGGGCGGCACCGTTGGGCGCGCGGTGCTAATGGCCGTCGAGCCGCGCCAGGAAGTCGCGGACGAGCGACGCGATCTCATCGGTTGCCTCGTCCAGCGCGAAATGGCCGGCTTCCAGGATATGAACCTCGGCATCGGGCACGTCGTCGCGATAGGCGGTGGCGCCGGCAACGGTGAAAGACGGATCATATTTACCCCAGACGACCAGCGTCGGCGGCTTGGTCTTGCGCAGCCACTCCTGCCACTTCGGATAGGACGCGACATTGGTGCGATAATCGAGGAACAGCGTGGTCTGGATTTCCGGCTGTCCGGGACGGGTCAGGAACGCATATTCGTCGGTCCAGGTGTCGGGGTCGTAGCGCTCCGGGCGCGGGCTCGCGCCGAGGTGCCGCTGCCGCGTCGCTTCGAGGGACGTAAAGTTGGCTTTGAGCGCTTCGAGCTCGTGCGCCGGATCGGCCCAGTATTTCCGCCGCGCAGCCCAGAGCGGGCTGAGGCCTTGCTCATGCGACACCGCATTCTGGATGACGATGGCGCGGACGCGTTCGGGGTGCGCCAGCGCCATCCGGAAGCCGACAGGACCGCCGTAGTCCTGCATGAACAGGACGTAATTGCTCAGGCCAAGCTTGCCCGTCAGCTCGCCGATCACACCGGCGATGTTGTCGAACGTGTAGTCGAAACCAGATGGTGGCGGTGCGCTGCTGTTGCCGAAGCCGGGATAATCGGGCGCGATGAGATGGTACTTGTCCGCAAGCAGCGGCAGCAACGGCTCCCACATCCGCGAGGAGGAGGGAAAGCCGTGAAGCAGCAGCACGGTCGGTGCATCCGCCGGCCCGGCCTCGCGATAGAAGATCTTGAGGCCCTGGACGTCGACCGTGTGATAGCTGATCGAGCGCCGGCTGGACCGCAGGTCTTGGGCAGAGGCGGGCAGCGCCATGCCGACAAGAGTGGCCGAGAGGGTGAGCAAGGTCGGGATGTTCATGGCGCTGCGCCTTTTGTATTTGGAGAGATGGGTCGGGGAGCCGTGTTATCCAGCGGCCACCATGATGGACTTGAGGCCGAGGTCGCTTATTCCCTCACGGCCGTGCCGGGCAGCCTCCGCGCGGCGGACGACATCTGTCAGCTCCGGCGTAAAGCTCTCGTCGCCGTCCTCGATATGCCCGGTCAATCGCGCGGTGACCTCCTGGAATACCCAGCCATTGCCAGCGATGGAGTTGCGCGCGTTTCAATTTTGAAGGGGATGGAGAGGTGCTCGTTGCACCTCTCCTGGAGCGCGTGCTTAGGCGGCCGACTTGGCCTGCTGGGCCAGTGCAGCGAGCAGTGCCTGTGCCGCCGGACCGGACGAGTGCGGGTTCTGGCCGGTGATCAGGAGGCCGTCCTTGACGACGTGAACGCCCCAATTGGCGGTCTTCGAGAAGACGGCACCGAGCTTGAGCATCTCGTCCTCGACGAGGAAGGGCACGACCTTGGTGAGCCCCACCTCTTCCTCTTCACCGTTGGTGAAGCCCGTCACTTCCTTGCCTTCGACCAGCAGCTTGCCGTTCGGCGCCTTGACGTGGCGTAGCGCGCCGGTGGAGTGGCAGACCACCGCGATCGTCTTGCCGGCGGCGATGAAGGACTCGATCAGCTTGGCCGAATCCTTGTCCTCGGCGAGATCCCACATTGGGCCGTGGCCGCCGGGATAGAACACGGTGTCGAAGTCTTCCTGCCTGACGCTGTCGAGGCGAACCGTCTTGTCGAGCTGTGCTTCGGCGGCAGCGTCCTTCTCGAAGCGGAGCGTGAGGTCCGTGCGGAACTCGGGCTCGTTGCTCTTGGGATCGAGCGGCGGACGACCGCCCTTCGGCGAGGCGAGTGTGATCTCGGCCCCGGAATCCTTGAAGACGAAATAGGGCGCCGCAAGCTCCTCGAGCCAGAAACCGGTCTTGCGTCCGGTGTTGCCCAACTCGTCGTGCGAGGTGATGACCATCAATACTTTCATAGCTGTCTCCCGTGATTGCGTTCGCTGGATGACGCAGCCCGTCGCGACGGAACTGCGCCGGCGTAGGTCTCGTTCGAGCCCGCAACGTTGTTCGCTGCTGGTGAGACGCAATCTGCACCCGGGCCGGGCTGTTAGCCCGTTATGTATTGTTAGGTGGTGAGAGGGCCGTGTTGGTCAGGCTTGTTGCCGTTCGCGTCGTTATTCGAAGACGGCGTCGAAGATTTCGACGTCGATCAGCACTGGCTTGGCGACGACCGCGCCTTCGGGTTGCAGCGTCAGCGTGCGCCGAAGGGTTGGAACCACGATGCCGTTGAAGCTCTCGTGGGCCCAGGAGTAGTGCGCGACACGTGCGCCAAGCAGATCGTGATCGGTCCGTCTCTGCAACGCGCTGCCGTCGAAATAGAAGACTTGCTCGGACGCGAAGCTGATCAGGCCCGGCGGGAATTGCGCGCGTAGGCGCCGCCAGGTCTCACTGTTCTCCTGCCACGGCGGCAGCTCCTCGATCGCGACGTCGGGACGGGCGAGGAGGAACGGCGTGGTGAGATAGTTCCAGATCTGGACGCCGCAGAAGAAGACCAGATGCAGTTCGTCCGCCAGCGCGTGTGTGCCATTGGTCGGGAAGGCAAGACTGGGGTTGCGCCAGGTCCGCAGCACCTGGCCATCGAGGCTTTCGATCGTGATCGCGTCGGGCGCAAACGCGCCGGACCGCTCGCCGCCGGTGATGCCGGTGAAGCGGACCGATTGCGTCCGCGTCGATCCCTCCGCGGTGACGTCCTTGAATTCGCGCGCATGTCCGGCGTCGGAGAACAGGGCCCCACCAACGGAAAGATGCAGCGTGAACCGGCTCAAGCTGTTCCAGCGGGCCAAGCCCCCGCAGGCGTCGATCGCATCGTCAAGAAGTGCCATGTCTCACTGCATCCACCATGAATTGTCGTCACCATGGCGGGGCGGGGGCGGCTTGGCGTGTTAGAAGTTGTTAGGAGTTGCAAGAGCCCAGTGGCACGGTATCCCGTTGAAGATGCTCCTAATTCAGCGCGTTCAGGAGCCCCTTGGCCGCGACCAGGTCGCGGCTCGACAGGCCTTCCTGATATTGCCCGACCAGCGGCGCGAGCAGGGCCTGCGCATCGCCCTTTCGTCCGGCCCGCTGCCAGACGCGGGCGAGGCTCATGGCCCCCCGCAGCTCCCAGCCGCGCGCGCATTGCCGGCGCGACAAGGCAAGCGATTGCTGGAGACAGGTTTCGGCCTCCGTTGCCCTCGCGGATTGGACCAGGATGTCCGCCTTGACCCGGAGCATTTCCGGCATGTCGAAGGATTCGCCGTGATCGCCGATTTGGGCGATGGCTTCGTCGATCGTGCGCAAAGCCTCCTCGGACTCGTTCTGGGCCGCCAGGCCTTCCGCGAGCGCCGTTGCAAACACTGTGGTCATGATCCGGTGCCGCGTGGCGTACAGGGTCGCCTGGCTGCGGCGGAGATGCTCGATGCCGGTGGCGATGTCCCCGCGGCGGAGCAGGAGTTCGCCCTTCTGGCCAATGCCGACGGCGTGATAAGGGCCGAGGAAGTGCCGTGCGGAATGGTCGATCAGCCGATCGATCAGGCTTTCGGCGCTGGCCCAGTCGCCGACCCACAGAAACACGTAGATGGTCCAGATCAGGGAAATGCCGAGCGTCAGGGGTTGCTCGAGCTGCTCGGCCTGGCGCACCGTGTATCGCGCCGCCTCGATGGCACGATCGGGCCGGCCGCTGAGCCAGAGCCCACGCGCCAGGGCGACCAGCGCGACAATGCGGTCGTCATAGCCGAGATGGCCGATATTCAGTCGCTGCGAGCCCGGATTGTGCACCATCGCGCTCTCGCAAAACTGAACGGCCTTGTCCTGATTCCCGATCAGATGATGCGCCACGCCCAGCATCCATTCGACGTTTAGGGTGCTGGTGGGGTCGTTCAGCTTCCTGGCGACGCCTTCGCCCTGTATGCCGGTGCCGAGCGCGCCGTGAAAATCTCCGACGCGGGTCAGGTAGATGTGCAGTCCGCGCAATAGCCAGAGCTGCCAGTGCAGGTCGTCGAGGGCCTCGGCCAGTTGCAGGCTTCGCGTGAAGGCCGACCGGACGCCGTCCGTATTGCCTTGCGTGAACATCACGGAGACGCCGAGCGCCGCCTGCAAAGTCATTTCCTTGCGACTGTCGAAATGATCGGCCGAGGCGAGGGCCTGCTGGGTCCAGCTATGGCATTCCGTCAGCAATGTCAGCTCGAGGAAGAACTGCGCGGCCGAAGCGGCCAGGTCGACGGCGAGCGCGCGGTCGCCGTGCTCCGAGAAGCTCCAGGTTAGCGCGGCCCGCACATTCGGCAGATGGTCGGCATAGGGCAGGAAGCCGCCCGCGCTCTGCATGCCCGTCGATTTCACGGAAATGTCGTGCAGGAAGTCGCGGAAATATTCCGCGTGGGCGCGCGCCACGCGGGCCGCTTCTCCGCTCTCGATGAGCTTGTCGCCCACGAAGGCGCGGGTCGTATCGAGCAGGCGGTATCTCAGACGTCGTTCTGCCGGCGACGTCGCAATCAGGGATTTCGACAGCAAATTCGAGATCGCCTCGACCGCTTCGGCCTCGTCGATGCCCTGAGATGCGGCGACCGCGAGCGCAGCTTCGAGCGTGAACGGCCCGACGAATGCCGACAGGCCGCGCAATGTCGCGCTCTCGGCCTGGGGCAGGAGGTCGTAGCTCCAGCTCAGCGCCGCGCTCAGCGTCTGGTGCCGGGGTATAGCGGTGCGGCGCCCCCGCCACAGAAGCGAGAAACGGCTGTCGAGCAGCGAGGCCGTGCCGGCGATCCCGTAGGCATTGACCCGTCCGGCGGCAAGCTCGATCGCAAGGGCAATGCCGTCCAGACGCCGGCAGATATCGGCGACGAGCGGCGCATCCTCTTCACTGAGCTCGAATTCGCTGAGGCTTTCGGCAATCCGCTCGACGAAAAGCTGGCTCGCCGGATAGGCCAGAATGTCGGCCATGCTGAGCCCGTCGCGTTGCGGCGGACAATCCAGCGGAAACAGCCGGTACACCCGTTCGCCCTCGGTGCGAAAGGACTCGCGGCTGGTGGCGAGAACATGCAGTCCCTCGGCTTCCCGCACCATGCGCTCCGCCAGCGGAGCGAGCTCGTCGATGATGTGCTCGCAGCTGTCGAGGACGAGCAGCGTCCGGCGGTTGCGCAATGACGTCAGCAACCCCGGGATCGGGTCGTCGGAATTGACGGTCAGGCCAAGCGCGGCGGCAATCGTGCCGGGAACGAGCCGCGGCTCCGTCAGCGCGCCGAAATCGACAAAGCAGACCTGCCCCTCGAATTCCGTATGCTGACCATGCGCGACCGCAAGTGCGACCGAGGTCTTGCCGATGCCGCCGGGGCCGACGATGGTGACGAACCGATGCAGGGACAATTCAGCCGCGATCTTCTCGACGGCGTCGTCTCGGCCGATCATCCTCGCGAGCGGGGCAGGTATGGACCGGACCTGGGACACTGGCGCGTGTGGCCGGCTCTCCGCAGGCGCGGCGCGAAGCAGCGGCGCGGCGAAACAATAGCCGCGGCCGGGCACGTTGACGACGTAACGGGAGCCTTCGCCGCCATCGCCCAGCGCTTTGCGCAGGGACGTGATGTGAAAACGCAGGCTGCCCTCATCGACATTCACATCGGCCCAGATCCGCTTGACCAATTCCCGCTTGTCGATCACCTCGCCGGCACGTTCCGCGAGAAAAATCAGGATGTCGAGCGCACGTCCGCCAAGATGAAGCGGCACGCCATCCTTCTCGAGCAGCCGCGCCCGGGGAAGCAGCCGAAAGGCCCCGAAGGAAATGGCTGAGTCCTGGTCGTTGGTGTCCGGCACGCGCCATGATTCCGATGAAAGGAAAGTGCTTCTGTCTGTTTGATCTACCAGAACGAGACCGTGAGTAAATCGGTCGAAAGCGGCGAAATCGAGCAACACACGCAGGATTGCTCGAACGAAACGCTACAAATTTCGCTTAAACGCGAACGGCTTATGCCGTGATCGGGAAAAGTCCGTCAGTGTCGGAATGCTCCAAGCAGCAGTCATGTTTTGCCGCCGTCATGCGCAGGCGATCATAACACAATCTTGCAACGTCTAACGAGCGTGAGCCGCGCGACTGTATCAGTATAGTTCTCGAGTTAGGCCTATTTCCAACGGGGGAGGCTATCATGCCCGAAATCAGCTCTCGGACGAACGACCGGCGCGTTCGATCTCACTTTGTCGCCAGTCTCGACGATGTCTCGCGTGATTGGGAACTCGTGCTGCGCGAGTCGCACCATCGCATGAAGAACACCCTGACGCTCCTGGGTGCGTCAGTCCGCCGCGACTTCACGCGGGCGGGGACCAGGGACATGTCGGTCGCCGTTGACCGGCTGGAGCGGCGCATCGTTGCCTTCGGCCGGCTCTACCAACTTCTGTCCGACAATGACGATCTTGCGATGGTCTCCATCGAGGCTTTCTTCGGAGGGCTTTGCGGAGCACTGTCGGAGGCGGTGCTGGAACCGGCGGGTGTCCGCTGCGAGGCATCGATCGAGAGCGGCGCCCTGCCGGCTTGGCAGTGTCACCGGCTTGCACTGATGCTGACGGAGCTGGTCACGAATGCGGCAAAGCATGCCTTTCCGAACAAGAAGGGTGCGCTGATCCGCATCGAGGTGGCGAGCCGCGAGGGCGGTTGGCTCTGCGCGGTCACCGACAATGGTGTCGGCGCGACCGGGCCGCTTCAGGGTGCCGGCAGCCGGATCCTGGAAGGCCTGGCGCGCAGCATCGATGCCCGGATGCAGGGCGAGGCCGGGCAGGGCGGCACACGCGTGACGATAGCAATGCCGCTCGCTGTCGCCTGAGGAAGCGGCCGCGCTCGCAATCGCTAACGAGCAATAACATCCCATAACGAGCATTATTCCCGAACTTTCGCGAAAGTCGTGGTCTCAGAAGCGGGTCTCGGTCGCGAGCCCGTACCTCAAATCAGGGAGTTCGACATGACCACCACCGAGATCAATCGTCCCGCCGACGCCCAGTCAGCGAAATCGCGCACAGTCGACCTCAAGCTCGAGGTCGTCGTGATCCCCGTGTCGGATGTGGATCGCGCGAAAGCCTTCTATGCGAATCTGGGCTGGAGGCTGGATGCCGACTTCGCCTCGGGAGACGGTTGGCGCGTGATCCAGTTCACGCCGCCGGGCTCGGCCTGTTCGGTGATCTTCGGCAAGAATGTCACGCCAGCGGCGCCCGGTTCGGCGCAAGGCTTGTATCTGATCGTCTCCGATCTCGAAGCGGCACGGCAGGATTTGCTCGCGCGTGGCGTCAAGATCAGCGAATCCTTCCATGGTGGCGGCGATGTTCACGCCGGAACGGACGAGCCGTATCTCTTCGGCACTGTCCGGCTCAACGGCGCTGATCCGAAACGCGGCAGCTACAGCTCGTTTGCTTCTTTCAGGGATCCCGACGGCAACGGTTGGCTATTCCAGGAAATCACCACGCGGCTGCCCGGTCGTATCGATACGACGGACACCACATTCACCTCGTCAAGCGAACTTGCGCGCGCGTTGCGCCGCGCGGCGGCGGCGCATGGTGAGCACGAGAAGCGCACCGGCGTGCACGACGAGAACTGGCAGGACTGGTACGCCGATTACATCGTGCGCGAGCAAGCGGGCCAGCCGCTGCCGACCTAAATCGCGAGCATGGATGGCTGGATCGATGGTCACGGCGCGCGATGGTTCATCGCGCGCCGTGATGCGTTTAGGTCCCGAAGATCGTCCCTCGTCAACTTGCAGCGCTGCGGCACGGCGACTCGCAACGGCTAACGCAGCCTAACAATCCATAACGAGCCAACGGCCGGTGTCTGAGCCAATCTGTTTTTCAGGACGAACCGATTTGTCGATCTCGAATTTCGGTCAACGTCACAGACCAGAGCCAGGGAGATCCAAAATGACGATGCAAACACGAGCCGACATGATGAACCCCGACCGCCGTCAACTGCTGGGCCAGGCCGCGATGATAGCTGTTGCAGCAAGCACGGCGAGCCTGTTTCCGACGCATCCGGCGAAGGCCGCCGCAAGCGGCGCAATCCGTCCATTCCACGTCAACGTGCCTGAGGAAGATCTGCTCGATCTGCGCCGCCGTCTCGCAGCGACACGCTGGCCGGATCGCGAGATCGTCACCGACCAGTCGCAGGGCGTGCAGCTCACGACCGTCCAGCAACTCGTGCGCTACTGGCAATCCGACTATGACTGGCGCAAGATGGAAGCGCGGTTGAATGCCTTGCCGCAATTCGTCACCGAGATCGACGGCGTCGACATTCACTTCATTCACGTGCGTTCCAGGCACGAGAATGCCTTGCCGATGATCGTGACCCATGGCTGGCCGGGCTCGGTCATCGAGCAGATGAAGATCGTCGGCCCGCTGACCGATCCGACCGCACATGGGGCCAAGGCCGCGGACTCGTTCGACCTTGTGATCCCCTCGCTGCCCGGTCATGGCTTCTCCGGCAAGCCGTCCGAGCTCGGCTGGGATCCGCAGCGTGTAGCACGCGCCTGGGTCGTGCTGATGAAGCGGCTCGGCTACAATCGCTACGTTGCGCAGGGCGGCGATTGGGGTAATGCGGTGACGGAGCAGATGGCGCTGCTGGCGCCGCCGGAGCTGCTCGGCATTCACACCAACATGCCGGCAACCGTTCCCGACGACATCGCCAAGGCGCTTCAGCCCGGCGGGTCGAAGCCGTCCGGTCTCTCTGCGGACGAGAATTATGCCTACGATCAGCTCGACGATTTCTACAAGCACGGTCTGGGCTACGCGATCGAGATGTCGAACCGGCCGCAGACGCTCTATGGCCTCGTCGATTCGCCGGCCGGCCTGGCGTCATGGATGCTCGATCACGACGCGCGCAGCACCGCGATGATCGCGCGGGCCTTCGACGGCAAGGCCGAAGGGCTGTCGCGGGATGACGTCATCGACAACATCACGCTCTACTGGCTCACCAACACGGCGGTCTCGTCGGCGCGTTTGTACTGGGAAAACAAGCTGGTGTTCTTCGCGCCCAAGCACGTGAACATCCCGGTCGCCGTCAGCGTCTTCCCGGACGAGATCTACGCCGCACCGCGTAGCTGGGCCGAGAAGGCTTATCCCAAGCTGATTCACTACAACCGCCTCGACAAGGGCGGCCACTTCGCGGCCTGGGAGCAGCCCGCGCTGTTCTGCGCCGAAATGCGCACGGCGTTCCGTCCATTGCGGCAATCGATCTGAGGCAAGCAGGACGCACGGGGCTACGCGCGTCTTCGCCCTTCAAGACCACATCAGGAGTGCACATCATGAATCGTCCCGAACGCACCTTCACAACAGACCAGATCCGACTGGAGCGGCGCCTGCCGACATATTGGCGCGTCACCTTCGACATGCCGCCGGTGAACATCTTTGGTCCGAAGCACCTGCCATTGCTCAACGACATCATCACCGCGATCGAAACCGATCCGCAGGTGAAGGTCGTAGTGTTCGACAGTGCTGTCGAAGGCTTCTTCATCACGCATTACGACTTCTTGGCGCCGCTGGAGGACTCTCTGAGCATCCCGCCGGGGCCAACCGGGCTCCAGGCGTTGCCCGACATGCTGGTGCGCCTGAGCCGTGCACCGGTGGTGTCGATTGCCTCGATCCGGGGCCGCGCGACCGGTGTCGGCAGTGAGCTCGCGCTCGCAAGCGACATGCGCTTTGCCAGTCGCGAGAAGGCGATCCTGTCGCAATGGGAGGTCGGTGCGGGCCTGGTGCCTGGCGGCGGGCCGATGGCGCGGTTGCCGCGCTTGATGGGCCGCGGCCGTGCGCTGGAGGTCCTGCTGAGCGCCGACGACATCCATGGTGATCTTGCCGAACGCTATGGTTACGTGAACCGGTCGATGCCGGATACGGAACTCGATGGCTTCGTCGAGGCGCTCGCCATGCGTATCGCCACTTTCGACAAGGACGCGATTACGGAGACCAAGCGTCTGGTCGATGTCGCAAGCCTGCCGCCGGATGAGGAAATCAAGCCGGAGTGGGGCGCGTTCATGGGAGCTCTTGGTCGCGCCGCGAGCCAAACCCGGATCAAGGCGCTCATGGCGCGTGGTTTTCATCGCGCGGGCGATGTCGAAAACCGGCTGGGCTTCCACGTCGGACAGATCGGCATCTGATGGAACCGCTGCGGCGTTCGACCGCTTGGAGGGCGACACGGCAGTGACGCCGGGCTAGCCTTCCACCGGTGCGGAGCGCCGCCAAACGACGACAAGCAATCAAGGAGAAAACAGATGATCCGCAAGGCAAAAGCAGTATGGCAGGGCACCGGTCGCGACGGCACCGGCCACCTATCGAGCGAATCCGGCGTGCTCGCCGAGACGCCGTATTCGTTCAAGACGCGCTTCGAGAACGAGAAGGGCACCAATCCCGAGGAATTGATCGCAGCCGCCCACGCCGGCTGTTTCACCATGGCGCTGGCCTTCGGTCTTCAGCTCGCGGGCTTCACGCCGACTGAGCTCTCCACGGAGGCCGCGGTCACCCTCGATCCCGATGGGAAGGGATTCAAGATCAGCAAGTCGGCGTTGACCCTGCGCGCCAAGGTGCCGAACCTCGACGATGCCGGGTTTGCGAAGACCGCCGGCGAGGCCGAGAAGAACTGTCCGGTATCGAAAGTGCTCAACGCGACGATCACGCTCGACGCGAAATTGACCTAGCCAACCCGCGGAGACGGCATCATGCCACGCCAGCATCAACCAGATGAAGACAGGTTCCGGGCGATCCTGCCCGAGGATATCGACTGGAAGCCGTTTCCAGCATTTCCGCCTGGGGCGCGGCTTGCCGTCATGGTCGGTCATCCCACCGAGCCCGGCCCCTATGTGGTCCGGGTGAGGGTGCCCGGCGGCACCAAGCTGATGCCGCACAAGCATCCGGAGGACCGGATCTATACGGTCGTGTCGGGCGTCTTCTACATCGGACTCGGTGAGAGCTTCGATGGCGATCGGGTGAAAGCCTATCCTCCGGGCAGCGTGATTGTCCTGCCCGGCGAGACCTGGCATTTTCATTGGGCGAAGTCCGGCGAATACATCACGCAGGTGTCGGCGATCGGACCGCTTGGTCTGGAGTATCACGATGATCATGATGACCCTCGCTTGCACACGGCGACGCAGTAAGGTCAGATCATCCGAATTGACGAGATGGAGCATCAAATGACGACAGAGCGCGCAGTTTTGGCCGGAGGCTGCTTCTGGGGCATGCAGGATCTCATCCGCAAGCAGCCCGGCGTGATCTCGACGCGGGTCGGCTACACCGGCGGTCGGGTGAAGAACGCCACCTATCGCAATCACGAAGGTCATGCCGAAGCGATCGAGATCATGTTCGATCCCGCGAAGACCAGTTTTCGCACCATGCTGGAGTTCTTCTTCCAGATCCACGACCCCACCACGCTCAACCGCCAGGGCAATGATCGGGGCACGAGCTACCGCTCTGCGATTTTCTACACGTCGGACGAGCAGAAGCGCGTCGCCGAAGACACCATTGCCGATGTCGAGGCATCGGGTCTGTGGCCCGGCAAGGTGGTGACGGAAGTCGCCCCCCTTGGCGAACTCTGGGAGGCTGAGCCTGAGCATCAGGATTATCTCGAACGCTATCCTGACGGCTACACCTGTCATTTCATCCGGCCCGACTGGAAGCTGCCGCGACGCGCGGTGGCCGCGGGGAGCTAGCGATGGCCAAGGGATACTGGATCACCCTCTATCGCTCGATCTCTGATCCGGAGGCGTTGGCGGCCTATGCGAAGCTCGCAGGTCCGGCCATCATCGCCAATGGTGGCCGGTTCCTCGCCCGTGGCAATGCGGCGAAGGTGTATGAGCAGGGCATCGCGCAGCGCTCCACTGTGACCGAGTTCGACAACCTCGAGCTCGCCGTCGCGGCGCACGACAGCCCCGCCTATCAGGACGCGCTCAAGGTGCTCGGCAATGCCTGCGAGCGCGACGTCCGCATCGTCGAGGGATTGGGCTGAACCCAAGGACATGTTGCCGAGCGATGACCGAAGCTTGTGAGATGAACATTCCCCGCTGGCATTCGTCGTTGCGGTTGGCCGTGCCCCCGTCTGTCACCCGCAAATCACATCCACCGCCTTGCGGGCAAGCTCCCTCAGTTCGGCGCGGGAGGTACCGGCGCGGGCCCGGATTGCGATCGTATGCATCGTGGCCGCCGCCAGGATGGCGAGCGCCGCGGGATCGGCATCGCGCTTCAGTTCGCCCTTGTCCTTTGCAAGACGGAATCGTGCCTCGAAATCAGCGTCGATCGCGCGAAGTCCTGTCGCAACGCTCTTTCGGATCGCCGCATCTTCTGCGGTCTCGGTAACCGCAGTTCCGAGGACAAAGCAACCACGGGCGTGTCCCTTGCCCGAAAAGTAGATGGAAAGGGCCGCGTCGTAGGCAAGCATCAGCGCTTCGTTTAGGGGGTGCTCCCCCGCGAGGGCGTCGCGCGTGGCGGCGAGGCTGATGTCCCAATAGCGGGCGAGCGCCTCGAGGTAGAGTGCGTGCTTGTTGCCGAAGACTGCATAGAGGCTCGGCGGGCTCATGCCGGTGGCCGCCGCGACCTTGTCCAGCGAAGTTCCGGAGTAGCCGGTCTTCCAAAAGGTTTCGGTTGCTCGCTTGAGGGCCGTTTTAGCGTCGTAGGCGGGTGGCCGTCCGCGGCGTGCAGGACTCGTTTCGCTGGTTTTTCGCGCCATATCGTCAAGACCCCGGTTGTCGTGCCTGGTTACAGATATTTGTATGGACCGTTATAAAAATCAAGATGCGGAGGCTTGATTGCCGGTTCAGGGGACCGTATTTGTAACGAACGTTAGCTAATTGAAGGCGAGGATTTCGATGCGTTTCAATTTCGCGCCAATCGCCGGCTGGTGGGGCGATCGCATGAGTTTCGGCGGGAGCGAAGCTGTTGGCCAGTCGGTCCGAGCGGAACTCGGGACGCGGCTGCGCCGGCCCTTGATGCTGGCCGTGCCGATCATTGTGGCCGTGTTCGGCGCCTCACTGTATCTGGCCCAGGAGCAATACGTTTCGACCGACGATGCATTCGTTCGAGCCGCGAAAGTGACCATCAACGCCCGGGTTTCCGGTCAGGCGATTGAGATCGCAGTGCGCGACAACGAGCGCGTTCATCAGGGGCAGGTCCTGTTTCGGATCGATCCGGAGCCCTATCAGATCGCCGTCGATCAGGCGGAGGCCCGGCTTGGCAGCGCGCGGCTCCAGATCGAATCTCTCAAGGCGACCTACCGTCAGCAGCAGTCGGAGTTGCAGTCCGCAAAGGATTCGGCTGCCTTCGACGAGCGCGAGTTCGACCGCAAGAAAATGCTCGTGGCTTCCGACTTCACGCCGCGCGCAGTCTACGAGCGGGCCGAAACGGATATGAAGGTCGCCCGCCATCGCACGGCGTCGATCGAACAACAGATCGCCAACACGATCGTCGCGCTCAGCGGCGATCCCGATATCGACGTCGATCGCCACCCGACGGTTCGCGCGGCAAAGGCGCAGCTCGATCGCGCGCGGCTCGATCTCTCTTATGCCAGCGTGACAGCGCCCGACGACGGCATCGTGACGAAGGTCGATGATTTGCAGATCGGCGGCTTCGTCAATGCCGGCGCGCCCACATTCTCCCTGCTGTCGAGCCGACATGTCTGGGTCGAGGCGAATTTTCGGGAAACCGGTCTGACCCACATGCATCCCGGTCAAGAAGCGACGATCGACGTCGATGCTTATCCTGATCGCAAGTTCAAGGCGCATGTCGACAGCATGAGCCCCGGCACCGGATCGGACTTCTCGGTGCTGCCGCCCGAGAATGCAACCGGGAACTGGGTCAAAGTCGTTCAGCGTTTGCCGGTGCGTCTCGAACTCGATGATCTCGATCCGACCCGTCCCCTGTTTTCGGGCATCAGCGTGACGGCGCGGGTCGATACCGGCTATCGCCGCACCTGGCTGCATCTGCTCCGACCCGCGTTCGCGACGGAGGGCAAATGAGTACGACAGTCCCGTCAGCCGCCGCCAACGGAAGGCATCACACGATCGCCGCGGCTGCTCTCTTGGCGACCTACATGCAGGCCGCCAACATCTCGATACCGAACGCCGCGCTGCCGCACATTCAGGCGACGCTCTCGATGGCCAATGACGAGGTCGGCTGGGTCTTTTCGTCCTATATCGCCGCGAGTGCCGTGACCATGTCGATCGCGCAGTGGTTGGCGGCACGTTATGGCCGAAAGCAGGTCTATCAGGTCGCCGTGGCGATCTTCGTGCTTGGCCTAGTGCTCGATACACTCGCGACCACGTCCATCCAGTTTGTGCTGGCCCGGATCCTCCAGGGCGCGGCGAGCGGGCCGCTTGCGCCGCTTTCGCTGGCGATCCTGCTCGAGGTGACGCCGCCGGCGCGACATGCCCGCATGAGCCTGGCATGGACCGTGTGTTCCTTGTTCGGCATCAGCAGTGGCCCCGGCATTGGCGGTTGGCTCAGTGAATATCAGGGTTGGCCGTCGATTTTCTATTTCAGCCTGCCGATGACGGCATTCATCTTCCTGACGATGGCCCAATCGCTGAGCGAGAAGCGGGCGGAGCGGAGCCAGTCCTTTGACTTCTTCGGTCTGACAACCTTCTCCGTCGGCATGATCGGGCTGCAAATGCTGCTTGACCGCGGCGAACGCCTCGAATGGTTTGCCTCGACGGAGATCTGGGTCGAAGCGATCGCCTCGGTCCTTGGATTCTATCTCTTCATCGTCCACGTCATGACGACCAGGGAGCATTTTCTTCGCACGGCACTGTTCAGGGACCGCAATCTCGTGCTCTCGACGGTGATCTCATTTGCGCTTGGCTTCGTCCTGCTGCCGACCCTGGCCTTGACGTCCCCGATGCTCGAGGAATTGCTCAACTACCCCGTCGATACCACGGGCTATATGACCATTCCGCGCGGTGTGGCGCTTGTGGGGGCGCTGGTGCTGACGAGCCTGGTTCCAGCGCAGGTTGATAGCAGGCCGTTCCTCATCGGGGGAATGACGCTGGTGGTCTATGCCAATTGGCTGATGCTCGGCTATTCACCGGCGATGGATTGGCGGCCGGTGGTCGAGGCAGGCCTGCTCCAGGGCGCCGGTATCGGCATGTTGCTGCCGACGCTCGCCAGGGCCGCGTTCGGCACGCTCGATCCGAAACGTCGTCCGGAAGGCAGCGCGCTGATCAACCTGTCGCGCCTTTATGGCAGCACCATCGGCATCGCCGTGGTCCAACTGTTCTTCTACGCCAACACGCAGGCCGTGCACGTCGCACTCGCCAAGAACCTGACGCCCTATCGTGTCGCCGCTTATTTCGGAGGCTCGATCGGCAAGCCGGGCCTTGCTGCGCTCAACGGCATGGTGACGCGGCAGGCGGCCACAGTCGCGGTCATCGACCAGTTCGAGATCCTGATGTTCGCCATGCTCGTCGTGATCCCGCTCGTGTTCTTTCTCCGCAAGCCGCGGCCCGCCGGTTAACGCCGGGGAACTGTGAAATGACATCGCATCGTCAATTTCGATCACCTCGTGCCGCTTGTGCATAAGCCGAGGCCAAACAAAGGAGCATCAGCATGACGTCGTCCGATTCACTTCGTTATACGAAGATTCCAACCCATGGGTCCGGTGCGATTCCCGCCGTGGGATTTGGCACGCTCATTCCGGATCCGCTCGTGACCAAGCAGGCCACCAAGGCTGCACTGGAGGCGGGATTTCGACACCTCGATTGTGCCGAGCGCTACCGCAACGAAGCGGCGGTTGGCGATGCGTTGCGGGAGGCGTTCAAGGCGGGGAATCTTCAGCGCCAAGACCTGTTCGTGACGACGAAGCTATGGAACACCAATCACCGGCCGGAACGAGTCAAGGCTGCCTTCGACGCCAGCCGCCGGCGGCTGCAACTCGACGATATCGACTGTTACATCATCCATACGCCGTTTGCCTTTCAACCCAGCGACGAGCAAGACCCGAGAGACGAGCGCGGTCAGGTCATCTATGATTCAGGCGTGACGTTGGCGGAGACATGGGGAGCGCTGGAGCGCCTTGTCGACGAGGGCCACTGCAAGTCGATAGGCCTGTCGGATATCACCCTGGAGAAGCTGCGCGAGATCGTTGCGGTTGCGCGGATCAGGCCAGCCATGGTGCAAGTCGAATCGCATCCGTATCTGCCCGAATGGGAGCTGCTCGACTTCTGTCGCGAGCATGGGATCGTGCTCCAGGCGTTTGCAGCGCTGGGACACGCCATGAAGCCGAACCTCCTGGCCGACCCGGTGATCACCACCATCGCGGAGCGCCTCGACAAGACACCGGCTCAGATTGCTCTGGCCTGGGCTGTCCAGCGCGGCACCGCTTTCCTGACGACTTCGACCAATCCTCGGCGTATCCGGGAAAACTTCGATATTTCGACGCTGCCTGAAGACGCCATGCGGGAGATACGGGCCGAGATCACGACAAACGTCAGGTTCAACACGGTGGTCGAAACCGGCGTGCCCGGATTCATTCCCCGGGCGGGATGACGCGAGGAATGCGGAGCCGCGTTCTGCGAACGGGACGCGGCGAGGGGCTTGGGGCGAACCCTTGGATCGTGGACGCGTGGGTCAGGAGCGCAATTGCGCGATGAGGCCCTGGGCGATCCGCATGTCGGCGATACCCGATCCCTCGGTCATCGCGGCGCAGGCCTTCTCCAGAACCGCAAGCGCCTCTGCGCGCTGGTCGCGTCCGATCCTGAGTTGCGCGATGCTGATGGCGCATCGCAACTGCCAGAAGTCGGCGCCCTGCTGCGCCGCCAGATCCATCGCCTCGTGAAAGCATGCGTCGGCGGCTTCCGACTGGGGTGTCTCTCTCAGCATCAGCTCACCCTTGATGCGGAGCAGCTCCGGCAGATACCAGCGTTCCTGCCTGTCGTTGCAACGTGCCAACGCGTTCTCGATCGTGTCGAAGCCATTATGGATCTGGTTGGCCTGTCCGAAACACGCCGCCAACTCGCCGAGCAGGGGAAGAAAGCGCGGCAGGAAACGCGCATCGCCAGCGCGATTGAGCTCGTCGCGCAGCAGCGGCAGGCCTGTCTCGACGTCCGTGCGCCTGGCGATGACCAGGGCATTGAAAGCGCGCGCCCACAGGCTCCAGAGTTTTATGGCGTGGCGATCGGTATGTTCGAGCAACTCGGCTCCGTAGCGCTCGGCAGCATCGTAGTCCCCGGCCAGAAAGGCGATCGGACAGCCGGACTGTCCGAGCACACTGCAGAATGTCAGCGCGTGGCCATTGGCTCGGCCTTCATGGATGTTCTGCTCGGCGAGTGCCAGGGCCTGATCCGCATGACCCTGCAGCCACAGGATGCGGGCACGGAAATACTGCGTCGATAGCCTGACATCGAGCGGAAAGATCTTTGGCTTTTCGGCCAGCACATGCAGGGAGGCATTCACCCGGTCGATGCGAATCCGGGCTCCGTTCTGGTCGCCGAGATAATGCAGCGCCACGGCGGTCAACCGGTCGGCCAGCATGAGATCGGTCTTGTCGGGTGAACTCGCGGCGGCCTCGGCGAAGCGATCGGCCAGCACGCGCGCCTTGCCGAACGCGCCGTTGTTGAACTGGTCGATGCACAGGCCCCAGAGCGCCCGCAGCCGGAAATCCTTGTCGTCGAGCCTGTCCGCCAGCTCCAACGTGGCCTCGAGGATCGGGCGCGCCTCGCGCGCGCGTCCTTCCCCATACATCAGCGACCAGCCGAGCGCCGCCAGCAGCTGCATGCGTACCCGCTCGTCGCCGTGGTCTCCCAGCGCGGCGAGTGCGGTTCTGGCGCGCTCGCGACACTCCGAGAACAGCGATAGGCGAATCCAGAGCGTGACCGCGACCGCCGTCAGCGCGATGCCGAGCTGCGCATCGCCATCCGGCGAAAAGGCCCAGTCCAGCGCGGCGCGCAGATTGTCCAGCTCCGCGCCGTAGACGCCAAGCCAGTCCGACAGCGGCGCGGATGTTTCGGCCTCAGCCCGCTCGAACAGGTCGCGAAAGTATTCGGCGTGCCGTCGCGCGATCCGCTTTGCTTCGCCGGCCTCGTTCAGCTTGCCGAGCGCGTAGGTGCGCGTGGTATCGAGCAGGCGATAACGCAGTGTCCGCGCGCCGGACGGTGCAATCAGCGATTTCGTGACGAGATTGTCGATCGCCTCCATGGTCGCCGTTGCACTGAGCCCATCGCCCGACGCGACGGCGGCAGCCGCCTCCGGCGTGAACGGGCCGACGAACACCGACAATCTTCGCAAGATCGCGCTCTCGGGTGCGGGAAGAAGGTCGTAGCTCCAGTCCAGCGCGGCGCTGAGCGTCTGGTGTCGCGGAATGGCCGTGCGGCGGCCGCGCCATTGCAGCGAAAACCGGCTGTCGAGCAGGGACGCCGTGCCGGCGATACCATAGGCATTGACGCGCCCCGCCGCGAGCTCGATCGCGAGCGCGATGCCGTCAAGGCGGCGGCAGATGTCTGCCACCAACGGTGCTTCTTCCGCGCTGAGCTGAAATGGTCCGGAGCTCTGTGCGATACGTTCGATGAAGAGCTGGGCTGCCGGATAGGCGAGGATGTCGGCCACGGCGAGATCGTCGCGCCGGGGCGGGCAGTCGAGCGGAAACAGTCGAAAGATCCGTTCGCCTTCGCTGCGAAAGGATTCGCGGCTGGTGGCGAGCACATGCAGTCGCGGTGCCTCGCGAACCAGACGTTCGACCAGCGGCGCGAGGGTCTCCAGCACGTGCTCGCAGCTGTCGAAGATCAACAGCGTCGGTTTCGCCTGCAGATGCGTCAGCAGCGCCGGGACCGGATCCTCCGCATTGATGGACAGCCCCAGTGTCGATGCGATGGTGATGGCGGCGAGTTCGGGCTTCCTCACCGGCCCGAAGTCGACGAAGAAGACGTTGCCGTCGAAATGGGCCAGCCTGCGATGGCCCACGGTCACGGCCACCGCGGTCTTGCCGATGCCGCCGGGGCCGACGACGGTGACGAAACGATGCAGTGCCAGCCCGGTCGAAATCTTCTCGATGACGTCGTCGCGCCCGATCACCCGTGCGAGCGGCGCGGGAAGCGAGCGGGGCAGGGAGACATCAATCGGGGCAGCAGGAAGAGCGGGAGCGACCTGGGCGAGCGATGCGACGAAGCAATAGCCGCGCCCGGGGACGTTGACGACATAACGGGCGGATTTGCCGGTATCGCCGAGGGCCTTGCGCAGCGCTGCGATGTGGAAGCGGAGGCTGCCGTCGTCGACATTCACGTCGGCCCAGACGCGTTTGACCAGCTCGCGCTTGTCGACGACTTCGCCGGGGCGCTCGGCCAGGAAGATCAGGATGTCGAGCGCGCGGCCTCCGACGTGAAGATGCGCGCCGTCCTTCTCCAGGAGTCGGGACTTCGGAAACAGTCGAAATGGCCCAAAAGAAATGGCCGAGTCATGGTTGTTATCGTCTGGCACGCACCATAGCCCCCTCGGCAGGGAGTCAAATATGTTTGACTTTGTCTATCAGAACGAAGCGTACAGTAAACTGGACGAAAGCAGCGGGTGTGGCTTCTGGTCCGCGCGATGCCGCTTCGATCCACTCTGTTCGTTTGAAATATCGCTTTAAGATGAATGGCTTAGGCTGGTGGATGAAGTCGGCTCATCTGTTCAGCTGTCAGCTCTACGCAGGGGACCATACCGAAAAACGGATGGGGACTCTCACTTTGCCCACAAGCCTTGGTTGCCCCGCCGTTTGCGGTGCCATTGACGATGGCGGCGTCCTGCTGCGAATGGTTTCTTGGGAGCCGGTCCCGCCACTGATCAAAGATACTTTGGGAATAGGACATGCCCTCCCTCTCGCGGCGAGACTTCGTCAATGCGGCCGCGTTTGCCGCGACGGTCGCCGGATTTCCACGTTGTGGAAACGCGGTTGATTATCCCTCCAGGCCGATCCGGCTGGTGATCCCGTATGCGGCTGGCGGCCCAGGCGATCAGATCGGACGTCCCTGGGTCGAGCGAATGTCATCGCAGCTCGGTCCGAGTTTTGTCGAGAATATCAGCGGTGCGGGTGGCGCCATCGGGACGGCATCGGTCGCACGCGAGAAGCCCGACGGCTATTCGCTTCTGCTGGGAAATGGCAGCACGCAGGTCATCGTCCCGCTGACGACGCCAAATCCCGCCTACGCCGTTGACGATTTCCGCGCCATCTATCGCTTGATCAACAGTGCGCTGGTATTCGCTGTCAGCCCCTCGCTGCCGGCAGCCAATCTGCAAGACCTGATTGCGTACGCGAAGGCCAACCCCGGCAAGTTGTCCTATGGGACGCCAGGTATCGGCACCGGCAATCACCTCGTCGGCGAATTGTTCAAGCAGCAGGCAGGCGGACTTGACATCGTCCATGTTCCCTATCGAGGGAGCTCGCAAGCGACCAATGACGTCGTCGCCGGTCAGATATCTCTCGTTGTTGCCGTCATGTCGGTTCAATTGCAGCAACTCGGCCGTGCCGGCAGAATACGGCTGCTGGCGGTCACGACCGAACGGCGCTTGAGCGGCGCGCCCGACATTCCGACCGCAATTGAATCCGGCATGCCGGATCTCAGCTATGAGGGCTGGTTCGGCCTGTTCGCGCACAAGATGACGGACGATGCGATCATCGACCGGATCGCGCAGGCGACACGGGCAGCGATGTCCGATCCCGGATTGCAAGAATCGTATCGCTCTCAGGGCATGGAACCGGACGGCGATTCCAGCCCGGACAAGTTTCAGCGAATTGTCGATGCCACTACGGCAAGCCTTGCTCCTGTGATCAAGACGATCGGGCTCAAATCGCAGTAAGCCGACGCTGTGCCGAAGCAATCGAGACGCCTTCTGCGGTAGGTCGTTATCGCGAGCCCAGCTCAGAACCGCTTCGCCATCTCGGCAAGGCGGCGGTGGGCGGTGTCGCGGGCGGCGCGGATCGGCTCGGCTGGGCCCGCCGTCGGGCCGATCGGCACAAAGCGCACGTCGCTGACGCCGATGAAGCGGAGTGCCTCGCGCAAGTACGGCGTCGCCATGTCGATGCGGCCGCGGTTCATGCCGGTGGCGAAGTCGCTGCCAGAGGCGAGAATGACGATGGTCGGCCGGTCCTTGAGGAGCGGAAGATAGCCCTGCGCCGGATCGAAGCGGAACGTCAGGCCCGGCTGGATGACGATGTCGAACCACTGCTTCAGCTTGTAAGGGATGCCGAAATTCCACATCGGCGTCGAGATCAGCACGCGTTCGGCCAGCGAGAAGCGCAGCGCCATCCGCTCGGCTTCCGCAAAACTGTCCCGCTGCGCGTCGGTGAAGGCCTCCGCTTTCATCCGTGCATATTTGGCCTCGACGATGGGGCCGGCAAACTCCGGCATGCGCTCGTGCCAGAGGTCGACGACGTCGATGTCCCAATCGGGGCGGGCCTGTTGAAAGCGGTCAAGGAACAGTCGTGCACCGGCGCTCGACTCGGAATCGGCACGCGGGGAACAGGAAAGGTGCAAGAGCTTTGCCACCGCTCATCCCAGCGCTCTGATGACGGCGTCCGCGCGGGTGACGACGGCGACGTTCTGCATGGCAAAGTTGATCGAGGCCGAGTGCCAGTCGGCATTCATGGTCGAGCAGCAGTCTTCCGGCACGATCATGAAATAGCCCTTGTCGGCCCCGGTGCGTGCGGTGTGCTCGACCGACATGTTGGTCCATGCGCCGGTGTTGATGATCATATCGCGGCCGGTGGCTTTGAGGATCGTCTCCAGCCGCGTGCCTTCCCAGGCGCTCATCCGCATCTTCTCGACCACGAAATCGCCGGGCCGCGGCTCCAGACCAGACACGGGCGCTGCCCCCCAACTGCCACGCACCATCGCCTTGCTGTCGACGAGACCCTCGAACAGTGGTGCGTTCAGCGTCACGCCCGGCGCGCCGGGCTCGACCACGAACCAGACATGGATGATGGTGACGCCGCGCGCGCGCGCCGTTTCCGCCAGGCGACGGACGTTCTCGACGACGTGCTGCTGCTTGGCATGACCGGGCGCGCCGGATTCGGCGAACGCGCCGCCATCCATGATGACGTCGTTCTGGAGGTCCTGGATGATCATGGCGCAGCGGTTCGGATCGAGGCGTAACTCGCCGTCGACCAGGATCGGCGCCGCAGCTGCAGGGCCGGCGCTCGCGGCGCCGCCACCGCTGCGCCTGCCGCTCATATAGGGTTCGTGGCGCGGTCCGGCCTTGGTCGGGATGGCGTAGACCGAATGCGTCGAGGTCAAATAGAGCGTGCGGAAATCCGGTCCGCCCCAGGCGAGGTTGGCGACGAGCTCGGGCACGCGAACCTTTCCGAGCAGCTCGCCGCGCGGCGAATAGACCCAGACGCCGCCGGGCGCGGTGACCCAGACATTGCCGTGCTGGTCGCACTTCATGCCGTCGGGCAGGCCGGGCTCCAATTCGGAGCGGATGCCGCTTGCGAACACCCGCGCGTTCGACAGCGTGCCATCGGCATTGACGTCGAACACGCGGATCAGCGCCTGCACGGTGTCGTTGACGTAGAGCAGTTTCTCGTCGGGCGAGAAGCACAGTCCGTTCGGCTGGTCGAACAGATTGCGGTCGACCACGAGCGTCGGCTCGCTGCCGGGCACGACGCGATAGACGCCCTGGAAGCCGAGCTGGCGCGGCCGCTCGACGCCATAGACCGGCATGCGGCCATACCAGGGATCCGAGAAATAGATCGCGCCTGATGAGTGCACGCAGACATCGTTGGGGCTGTTGAGCTCCTGTCCCCCAAAGTGCGAGGCGAGCACCTCGCGCCGTCCGTCCGGGCGTTCGCGGATCAACGATGAGGTCGCGTGCTCGCAGACGATCAGATTGAGCTCGGCGTCGTAGGTCATGCCGTTGCATTTGTTCGACGGACGCTTGATCTCGGTGACGCCGCGCCGTGCATCCCAGCGCCGGCGCACGTCGCCCGGCATGTCCGAGAACAGGAGGTAATGATCGACCGGATGCCAGATCGGCCCTTCCGTGAAATCAAAGCCTGTTCCGACCTGCGCAACGGGTGCGTAGGGATCGATCAGCGTTTCGAATTCGGAGCGCAAGGTGACGTGGGTCATCGGTCGGATCCTTCGAACACATCAGGCGGGGAACCAGTTGCGCGCGGGCAGGGACTGCACGACGGGGCCCGGGACCTGATCGTGGAGCCGGCCGACGACGTTGCCGCCTTCGATCTTGGCGGGGCGGTCATGCACCGGCAGCAGATAGCGCGAGTTGCTGAGGAGCTTTTTGATCGACGCTTTCTCGGCGCGCTTGCTGGTGCCGTGATTGCCGGTGGTGCGTGGCTCCGCGTCGTGGATCTCGTTGAAAGGCGTGACGATCTGGTCGTTGAAATCGTAGATCACGTCGCCACAGATGGTGGCGATGCCGTCGGCGGTCTCGACGATGATATTCATCGAGCCCTCGGTGTGGGCGTTGGCCGCGTCGCAATAGACGCCGGGCATGAGCTCGACGGGGCCGGTGATCTCCAGGTCGAGGAAACGCAGCGCGCTCTTGGTGTGCAGGCGGTCGATCAGATGCTTGATGTCGGGCGCGGGGTATTGCGGATGCATCAGGCCGGAGACGGAGTATTCGAGCTCCTTGCGGTTGACGACGACCGTCGTGTTCATCGGGAACAGATCGTCCTTTCCGGCGTGGTCGATGTGCAGATGCGTGTGACAGACGAAGCGCACGTCGCCCATACGCACGCCGTGGCGGGCAAGCTGGTTCTCGATCATGTGCTCGTGGTACTGCAAGCCGCGCATGCCCAGCGTCTCCATGATCTGGTTGGAGCGATAGCCGGTGTCGACCACGACCGGATATTTGCCGCCGAGGATCAGAAAGCCCAGCGTGAGGACGCGGCGGGTGCGACCGCAGTCGCGACCGAGCACCAGGAAGCTCGATTCCAGCTCGATATCGCCGTAGTCCAGGATCTTGATCTCCAGCGCCATTCGTTTCCCTCCCTGTTCCGTTTTCATCCATCAAAGCCGATAGACGCGCGTTGCGGTGCCTCTGAAGATCGCATCCCGTTGCTCGGGGTTCAGCCGGGCTGTCGCGGCACGAAATGCGTCGACGAGCTCGCGGTAGCTGGTCCACAATTTCTCGATCGGGAAATTGGAGCCGAACAGGCAGCGCTCGGCACCGAAGATCGCGACGGTGTCGGCGACCACGGCAGCGATATGCGCGGGGTCGTTGCGATGAATGAACGTGCCGAGCCCTGAGAGCTTCGAGACCACGTTCGGGCAGGTCGCGAGCCGGGCCATGCCGGCGCGCCAGGCGGCGCGTCCTGCCGGCGACGCGTCTTCGAGCATGCCGGCATGCTGAAGGATGAAAGTCACCTTGGGGCAGGAGTCCGCGAGTTCTGCGGCGTCCGGCATCTGCGGCGTGAACACCTGCAGGTCGAAACTCCAGCCGTAATCGGCGAGCCGCGCGACGTTGCGCCGGACCATGGGATCGATGCAGAGATCGGGCTTGGCGGCGAAGCGATAGAGCGGGTTCTCGTGCCAGTGCAGCTGCATCCGCACCCCGCGCACCAGCGGATAGCGCTTCAGGCGGTCTAACTGCGGGCGGACGTCGTCCACGGCGAAATCGGCGTAGGCAACGATCGCGTGCGGCCAGCCGTGCTTGTCGGCGATCTGCTGCACCCAGGCGGCTTCGTCTTCGAAACGGTCGTTGGCCCAATTGGTCTGGACGTAGACCGAGCGGGTGACGCCGCTACCCCTGAGGTCGTCGAGATATTCCTCGATCGGATAGTCGCGCCGAATGGCTTCGTAAGGTCCAAAGATGCGGGGCTGCATCGGGCCGACCAGCCAGGGCAGGTCGGCCTGCCGCCAGATATGATGATGGCCGTCGACAATCTCGGTCACGCAACTCTCCTTCGTCCCAATGCCAGTACATGCGCGACGATCGACGCGCTCGATCCGCCGTCGACGAGATCGTCGACGAAGCGCTCGATGGCGATGAGCGCCTCGGTTTGCGGGCGAAAGCCCGGGCCGGCCGCGAGGGGCGTCAGCCAGCTCACGCGCCAGGCTCGCCGCGACAGCCTTGCGACCGCGTCGCGCAACGCGTCCGGCGCGCCGCGCTCCAGTCCGTCCGAGACGACGACCACGGCCGCCCCGCGGGCGTACCCGCCGAAGCGGGGGACAGCGAGGAAGGCCTGCAGCGCATCGCCGATACGTGTACCGCCGTCCCAGTCGCTGACGAGATGGGCTGCCGCACTCAGCGCCTGCTCGCGTCGCTTCAGCCGCAGCGCACGGGTGACGCGGGTCAGCCGCGTGCCGAAGGTGAAGACCTCGACGTTCGGCGCCGCCTGCATCAGCGCATGGGCCAGCTTCATGTTGTCTTCAGTCCGGCTCTTCATCGAGCCGGAAACGTCGATCAGCAGCAGGAGCTTTCGCGGACGATGGCGACGCTTCATATGGCCGAGCCGCAAAATCTCGCCGTCGCTGCGGACAGAGTCGCGCAAGGTGCGGCGAAGATCAGCAAAGGGACCGCGGCGGGCCCGCATGCGGCGATGGCCACGCCGCCGCGGCAGCCGCCGGGGAGCCTCACGCGACAGGCGGCGAAGTGCATCTGTGGTGGAAAGCTGCGCGAAGCGGCGCTCAACCAGCGCCTCGGTGCGGGTCGCGGAGAGGCCGGATTCATTGGCGTCGTCGGAGAACAGCGGCTCCTCGTCGCCGCGGCCTTCCTCCTGCAGGCGGACGGTCTCGTCGTCCTCGCCATCGTCGGCGCGCTCCAGCGCTTCGCTGCCGCGGAAGTGGAGATCGAACAGGCGATCAAAACTCGCGCGACGTTCGGGCGGCGGGGCGAGGGTGGCCAGTGCCGCGTGCCTGATATCCCGGAGGTCGCGCGGGCCGAGCAGTTCGATCGCGGTGAGGAATGCGGTGGTCTGCTCCGGGGCGACGGCAAAGCCGTTGGCGCGCAACAACGCAACGAAGGAGACGAAGATGCGCGCGGCGCGCGGAAGCTCTGGCTCGGTGCTCATGCGGTTGCCTCCGCGAGCATGGCGTCGAGCCGGGGCGAGATGAAGTGCAGGTCCTCCTCATCCTTGAGTGCCACGCCGATCGAGCGCTTGAACGCGTCGGGCCAGCGCGCGCCGCCCTTGTGCAGGAGCGTTGCGGCCTCGGCCCAGTCGACGGCCTCGGCGATGCCGGGCGCCTTGCTGAGCGGCTCGCGACGGAGCTTGCCGACGGCTGCGACGACGGCGCGGGCGGTGGCCTCTGCAACGCTGGAGGCCCGCAGCATGATGATGCGCGCCTCGCGCTCTTCGGTGGGATAGTCGATCCAGTGATAGACACAGCGGCGGCGCAAGGCTTCGTGCAGATCGCGCGTGCGGTTCGACGTCAGCACGACGACGGGGCGTTCGGCGGCGCGTACCGTGCCACGCTCGGGGATCGAAATCTGGAAGTCGGACAAGAATTCGAGCAGGAAGGCTTCGAACTCCTGGTCGGCGCGGTCGATCTCGTCGATCAACAGCACCGTCGAGTCGGGCGCGCGCAACGCCGCCAGCATAGGACGCTCGATCAGGAACGTCTCGCCATAGATATCGATGCTCTCGTCGCCGGCCTGGCGGATCGCCAGCATCTGGCGCGGATAGTTCCATTCGTAGAGCGCGGCGGAGGCGTCGATACCCTCGTAGCATTGCAAGCGGATCAATCGGCGGCCGAGCACGGCGGCGATGGCTTTTGCCGCTTCCGTCTTGCCGACACCCGGCGCGCCCTCCAGCAGCAGCGGCTTGCCGAGCGCGAGGCCGAGATAGGCGGCGGTCGCGAGGCCCTCGTCGGCGAGGTAATAGGCCGCGCGCAACGCTCTCTCAAGCGCCTCCGGGCTGTCGATGCCGACGATGTTGCTGCGGACCGCCATCAACCGAAACCTCTAGCGCCGCGCCTGCGGCCGCGCGCCGCCCTGGGCTTTGATCGCGCGCAGCACTTTTTCCGGCGTAATCGGCAGATCGTCGATACGCACGCCGACCGCGTTGAAGATCGCGTTGGCAACCGCCGGCAGCACGGGGTTGGCGCACATCTCGCCGGGACCCTTGGCTCCGAATGGCCCATCAGGCGCGGGGCGCTCCAGCACGGCGATATCGTGCGGGCAGATATCGCCGGGGCCGGGCATCAGATATTCGACGAAATCGCGCGGGCCGTGTACGGGCTCGGGATAGTAAGGTTCGGGCGTTTCGTAGAGTGCATGGCTGACACCCATCCAGGCACCGCCGACCAGCTGTTGCTCGACCAGGCGTGGATTGAGGGCACGGCCGAGCTCGTAAGCGGAATCCATCCGCACCATCGCGACCTCGCCGGTCTCGTCGTCGACATCGACCTCGGCGACGAGGCAGGCGTGGGCGTAGCAGGTTGCGGGCGACATCTCGCCCGTCTCCGGATTCACTTCGGAGAGCGGCACCAGGAAGATGCCGCGGCCGGAGATGGTCTTGCCCTGCTTGAACTGCGCCGCGATCGCGACGTCCTTGGTCGAGATCGAGCGATGCGGCGCGCCCTTGACGTGGATGTTGCCGCGTCCGTCGGTTTCGAGATCGGCGGCGTTGACTTCCAGTTCCTCGGCGGCGGCTTCCATCATCACGCCGCGGGCCTCGCGGGCCGCCGCCATCACCGCGTTGCCGACGCGATGCGTCCCGCGTGAGGCGAACGAGCCCATGCAATGTGGGCCGGTGTCGGAATCCGCGGTGTCGACATAGACATCCTCGACCGGCACGCCCAGCGTCTCCGCGCAGATCTGCCGCGTCACCGATTTCATGCCCTGGCCGAGATCGATAGACGACAGCGCCACCGTGAACTTGCCGCTCGGGTTGGAATGCACCAGCGCCTGGCTGGGGTCGCCGCCAAGATTCATGCCGATGGGATAATTGATCGACGCGATGCCGCGTCCGCGGTGCCGGGCCATCTAGCGCCTCCTGGTGCCAAAGACGGAGGAGAAACGGGTCGCGCCATGCGACGGCGCAGTCGGCCGCGGCGCGGGCGGCGGAGGAGCCGGTGGTGGCGGCTCTCGCGGCGGTTCGCGCGTAACGCTCGGCGGCAACCGATCGTAGCTGGTGCGCTGCTGCGCCGGGGCGGTAGGCCGTGCGCGCGACGAATCCGTGGGGGTCGGCGGGATGACGGCGCGGCTACCGCCGCCGTCCTTGCGCGAGGAGGCCCGCTTGAACTCCTCGCGGAGCGGCCATTTTGCTTTTTCGGCCGCGACCTGGACGCATTCGATCAACGCGGTGTTCTTGGCTTCGCGCCGGTGCGCCTTCATGTCGCCGTCGCGATAGGCGTTGAGGATCCGGAACTCCATCGGATCCATGTTGATGATGTGAGCCAGCTTGTCCATCTGGCACTCGATGGCAAAGTCCATCGCGGTCACGCCGAAACCGCGCATGGCGGTCGCTGGCGTGCGGTTGGTGAAGACGCAATAGACGTCGCCATAGACGTTTGGAATGGTGTAGGGGCCCGGCAGATGCGCGGCGCATTTCACCGCGGCGTAGCTCGATAGCCGCGTATAGGCGCCGCTGTCGAAATAGGCGCGGATCTTGCGCGCGACGATGCGGCCGTCACGCATCACGCCATCCTTGATGTAGATGCGTTCGGCGCCGCGTGGCGGCCCATATTGCATCTCCTCCTCGCGTCCGAACACGTAGCGCACGGGCCGCCCGGTCAGCATCGCACCGAGGATGGCCAGCGGCTCGGTCAGCGTATCGACCTTGCCGCCAAAACCGCCGCCGACGGTGCCGCCGATGAAGTGGAAGGTGTTGGACGGCACGTCCAGGATCTTTGCGCAGGTGTCGACCGAAAAGAACAGCGCCTGCGTGGAGGTGTAGACGACATAACGGCCGTTGGTGTCCGGGGCTGCGATCGCGCCATTGGTCTCGGTCGGTGCATGCTCGATCGGCGACATCTGGTAGCGCTGCTCGAGCACGTGGTCGGCGGTCGCCAGCGCCGCGTCGGCGTCGCCGAAGCGCAGCCGCTGGTGGTCGTAGGTCTCGTGATAGGTGAAGGTGTTCTTGGGATAGGTCTCATTGACCACGGGCGCACCGGGCTTCAGCGCGTCCTCGACGTCGAACACGGCCGCGAGCGGTTCGTAATCGACCTTGACCTTGGCGATCGCTTCAAAGGCCTCGCGCTCGCTGTCGGCAACGATGGCGACGATCGGCTCGCCCTTGTAACGGACCTTGTTGACGGCAAGCGACGGCTCGTCGTCCTTGCCGAAATTGATCAGGCTCAAAAGCGTGTTGAGGTTCACCGGCACGTCGGCGCCGCGGATGATCCGGCGCACGCCGGACGAGCGCTCGGCCTCGGCCGTGTCGATGCGACGAATCCTCGCATGCGCCTGCGTCGAGCGGACGACTTTCAGATGCAGCATGCCCTGCAGCTTGTGGTCGTTGAAATAGCTGGACGTGCCCGTGACGTGACCGAGCATGTCCTGACGTTGCGTGCCTTTGCCGATCTCCTTCAGATTGTCGTCGCGCTCGTCGGCGAAGATGTCCTTGCGAAGTTCCAGCATGGTCGCGTTCCCTTAGGCGCTGACCCGGCCGCCAGCGGCGGCGAGGATGGCATTGATGATCGGCTCGTAGCCGGTGCAGCGGCAGATGTTGCCGGAGATGGCTTCAATGACCTCATCGCGGCTCGGCGAGGGATTGCGATCGAGCAGGGCTTTTGCGGCCATCAGCATGCCCGGCGTGCAATAGCCGCACTGAGCGGCAAATTGGTCGGCAAAGGCGCGCTGCAGCGGATGCAGGTTCGGGCCCTGCTTCATGCCGTCGAGCGTCTCGACGGAGCGGCCGGCGACGGTCTCCGCCAGCGTCAGGCAGGAGAGGTGAAGCTCGCCGTCGATCAGCACGCTGCAGGTGCCGCAGCCGCCCTGGCCGCAGCCGAATTTCGGCGTCATGTCGCCGATCAGCTCGCGCAGCGCGACTAGGAGATTGGTGCCGCCATCGACGAAGATCGCGACGTCGCGGCCGTTGTGTCGGAATTGCAGGGGAATTTTGGACATGACCGCTTATTCCTGTCCCGACAGCAGGCGGCGCAGGTGGACGCCGACGATCTCGCGGCGATACCAGGCGCTGCCGAGCGCGTTGTCGGATGGCGATGTTCCCTCGGTGGCGGCGGATGCGGCCGCCGCAATGGTCGCGGCGTCCAGCGAGCGGCCCTCCAGTGCCCGCTCGGCGGCGCGGGCGCGGATCTGGGTCGGTGCCATCGAACCCAATGCGATCCGCGCGCCCGCGATCCGGCCGCCGCTGATCGGTAGATGCGCAGCCAGCGTGATGACCGAGCCGCCCTTTGGCTTGATGCGGGCAATCTTGCGATAGCGGAATGCCTCGCTGCTTGCCGGCCGGGTGCAGGAGACCGACAAGACTAACGTTCCGGCCTGTCGCTCGCGCGCCTGCAAGAATTCTTCGATCGGGATATCCCGCGAGCCGAAGCCGCCTGCGACGGCCACGGTGGCATCGAGTGCCAGCAACGCGACGGTGAAATCGCCATAGGGATTTGGCGCGAAGAGATTGCCGCCGACGGTGCCCATGTTGCGCACGGCAGGGCCGCCGATCGAACGGGCGGGGGCGTGGAGGAAGCCGAGGTCGCGTTCGGCAAGGACGCGTGCGAAGGTGACGCCGGCGCCGAGCGTGATGCGCGGGCCGGAAGCATCGATCCGGGTTAGCGCCTGGTCCTGGGCGCGGACGACCGTCGAGATCGACACATCGCCCTCGTTCAGCGCCCGCATCACCAGCGTGCCGCCGCCGAGATATCGCGCGGTGCGGTCCGAGGACAGCGCGCCGGCCGCCTCGCTGGCACTGGCGAAAGTCTTCACTGTCACGGCCATCTAGGCGGCCTCCTTCAGATGCTGGCGGATTGCTTCGAACCCGGCCTGGTAAATGTCTTCGGCGACCATGTGGGTGATGCGGTCGCGGTCTTCGGGCTTGGTCGTGAATCGCGACTCCCAGTGCCAGAAGGTGCGGTCGCCGTCGGTGACCGGCAGCAGGCGGACATGCGCGACGTAGTTGAACATCGGGATCGGCGTATCGAGCAGGCAATAGCTGAAGCTCTGTTCGAGGTCGGACAGTGCCAGCAATTGCTCGCGCAGCTCGGCGCCATCCCTCAGTTTGAACCGCCTGACGCAACCGATCTTGTCGGAGGATTGCGCGCGCTCGATCGAGGAGGTCGCAACCGCGGGATGCCAGCGATCGTGCCCGTTGAAATCACGCAACATGGCCCACGCCGCATCGGTCGGCGCGTCCAGGATCGTGCTTTTGACGATATGCGGCACGGATCAACCTCCGAACACGCGCTTGAGTGCGTCAAACCCGCCCTGGAACACGCCGCCGCCGATGTTGCCGACGAGCTCGTTCTCGCGCTCCGGCGCGCAGTCGAACTCGGCAGTCCATTCCACAAAGGTCTGGTCGCCGTCGGTGACGGGCGTCAGCCGTAAGGTCGCAACGTAGTTCTCGACGCCCATCGGGGATTCCAGGATCGAGTAGGTGCAGAACATGTCGTAGTCGGACAGGCCCAACAGCTTCTCGCGGATGCGGTCGCCGTTGCGCAGACGGAAATCCCTCACACAACCGATCTTGTCCGAGGGCTCGCCGCCTTCAATGCGGCTCTCAGCAATCGCGGGATGCCAGTTGGGGAGGCCGTTGAAATCACGCACACGCGCCCAGACGCGATCGTTGCGCGCATTGACGACGGTGGAGACGTAGACGCGGGGCATGGATTTGACCTCAGCTCTTCTTCCGCGGACCGCGCTCGGCCGACGGCTCGCCACCGCCCTCAGCTGCAGGCGGCGACGCCGCCGGCTTGTCGCCGCCTCCGCCACTCTTGCGCGCGGACTCCTTGATGCCCTGCATGTCGCGGGCTTCGCGGATCAGGCCCGGCATTTTGGCGAGATTTCCGCCCTCGACGCCGATGTCGGCTAGGAGGGAGTCGATTAGTGGCGCCTGCACACGGTAGCGCAGCGCCGAGTCGATCACCTCGTCGGTGGCGCTGCGGCCGCCATTGCCCCCGCCGCCGTTGCCGTTGAGGCCGTCGACCTGGAGGATGCGGATGCCCTCGATCTTCTCCATCGGCTTGACGCTCTCGCGCACGATGCCCTCGATGCGGTCGAGCAGTTTTCGGCGGAACAGCGAGTAGCGCGCCTGATCGGTGAGCACGTTCTCGGCCTCGTTGAGCATCCGCTGCGCCTCGGCCTCGACAGCCGCGCGGATACGTTCGGCCTCGGCGGCAATTCGCGTCTCCTCGGCCTGTTTCTCCGCGATCATGACTTCGACCGTCCTGCGACGCTTTGCGATCTCGCTCTCGCGCGCCGTGATGACGCGTTCGGTCGCTTCGGTGGCCCGCATCCGCGCCTCCTCAGCCATCGCCTTGGCGGCGGACTCTTCGAGCGACTTCTGATGGATCGCGATTGCCTTCTCCATCAGGACCGTCTCGACCTCCTTCTCACGATTGACCTCGAGCTTGCGCAACTCGCGCTCTCGGCCGATTCGGGCCTCGTCGAGGCCGCGGTCGGAGGCGATGCGTGCGCGCTCGACCTCCTCGCGGGAGGCGATCTCGGCCTCCTGGAGCGACTGAACCCGGGCGACCTCGAGCTGCTCGATCGCACGGCGGCGTTCCAGGCGGGCGGCTTCCAGCGCCTGCTCGCGGGAGACGTCGGTGGTCTCGACCTCCTTGCGAGCAACGATCTCGGCCTGCCGGACCTGGCGGTCGGCATCGATCCGCTCGGATTTCTTGGCGGAGAGGGCGATGACGCGGTCCTCATCAGCGATCTCGATCGCCTTCTTCTGCTCGATATTGAGCACCTCGCGCTTCTTCGAGGAGTTGATCCGTTCGGCCTCCAGCGCGAGATCGACCACGATGCGCTGGCGCTCGATGGCGTCGCGCCGCTTCAACTCGGCGGCTTCCAGAATGCCGGTGCGTTCGATTTCGAGCGAGCGGGTGTCGCGCTCGGCCTGGATACGCTCGGCGGCGACGGTCTTCTCCTGCGCGATACGGGCTGCCTCGATCGCCTCGCGCGAGGCGATGTCGGCCTCCTCGACGGCGCGGTTGCGAGCGATCTCCAGGGAGCGGACACGTTCCTCCTGCGCGATGCGGGAGGCCTCGGTGGTCTCACGCGCTGCAATGCCGGCAACTTCGAGGCTCTGGTTGCGCTCGATTTCGAGCTGCCGCGTGTTTTGCTCGGCGGCGATGCGCTCGGCGGCGAGCGTCCGTTCGCGGGCGATGCGGGCAGCCTCCACGGCGCGCTGCGCCTCGATTTCAGCTTCCTGGATCGAGCGCACCTGCTGGATCTCCAGTGCGCGGGTGCGCTCGTCCGAGGAGATGCGCTCGACATTGACGATCAGCGTCTGGGCGATGCGCGCCTTCTCGGTGGCTTCGCGGGCCGCGATCTCGGCCTCGTCGACGGCGCGGGTGCGCTCGATCTCGCGGCGCCGCGTCTCCTCTTCATTGGCGATGCGGGCATCGGTGACGACGCGGTCCTGCTGAATCCGGGCCTTCTCGATCGCCTCGCGTGCCGCGATTTCGGCTTCTTCGACCGTGCGCATCCGCTCGATCTCGTGCTGGCGGACCTCGCGTTCCGACGCGATGCGTGTCGTGTCGATCGAGCGCTGGTTGGCGATCCGGGTCTTCTCGATATCCTCGCGGGCGAGCAGTTCCTTCTCTTCGATGGTGCGGGTGCGCTCGATCTCCTTCTGGCGCGTCTCGCGCTCGGAAGCGATACGGGCCTCGGCAATCGCCTGATCGTTGGCGATCCGGGAGCGTTCGATCGCCTCGCGCGCCGAGATCTGGGCCTGCTCGGCCTCGGTTTCGCGCAGCGCTCGTTCGCGGGCGACTTCGGTGCGCTGAAGCGCGCGGCGCATCTCGATATCGCGTTCCTGCTCCAGCCGCGCGGTCTCGCTCTCGCGCTCGATCTCGAGCGCCTGACGCTCGGCTTCCAGATTGCGGGTGCGGATCTTGATCATCGAGTCCTGCTCGATGTCGTTGCGCAACTTGCGCCTGGCCTCGATGTCCTCCATCAGCCGGGTCAAGCCTTCGGCGTCGAAGCGGTTCGAGGGATTGAAGAATTCGAGATCGGTCTGGTCGAGATCGGTGATGGCGACGGATTCGAGCTCGAGGCCGTTCTGGGCGAGCGCTTCGGCGGCATTGGTCTTGACGCGTGTGACATAGTCGCCGCGGCGTTCGTGCATCTCTTCGAGGGTCATTTCGGATGCGACCGATCGGATCGCGGAAATGAACTTGCCGGCCAGCAGCGCGTGGAGCTGTTCCGGCTCCATGGTGCGGCGGCCGAGCGTCGCGGCGGCGATCGAGACGGCTTCGCGGGTGGCCTGGACCCGGACGTAGAAGTCGGCCTCGATGTCGACGCGCATGCGGTCGCGGGTGATCACGGCGTCCTGCCGCGAACGCACGATGCCCATCGGCAGCACGTTCATGTTCACAGGCGTGTAGTCGTGGATGAACGGCAGCACGAAGGCACCGCCGTTGATCACCACGCGCTCGCCGAGGAAGCCGGTCCGGACGAACGACACCTCCTTGGAGGAGCGGTGATACAGCCAGTTGACGATGTAGACGCCAACCACGATCACGATAACAGCGACGATCAGCCAGAGGATGAACTCGCCGACCAGGATCCCTGACATGTTTCCCTCCCTCAATCTGACAGGCGTTAGGGCGCGCCAATCGCCTTGAATTTGCGTACCTGTTCCGTCAAAGCCCGCTCTACCGGCAGCCGCTCCATCGAGGAGGCGCCGTAGAAGCCGTGGCAGTAACGGGTGTTCTTCATGATGAAATCGGCATCCGCCGGATCCGCGATCGGGCCGCCATGAGCGAGCACGAGGATGTCCGGGTTGACGCTGAGCGCGGCCGACGCCCAAATGTCGATGCGCGCCGGACAGTCCTTGAGCTTGGGCGCGGTCTGCGCGCCGATCGTACCGCCGGTGGTGAGCCCGAGATGGCAGACGATGATGTCGGCGCCGGCGATGGCCATCGCGGCGGCTTCCTTCTCGCTGAAGACATAAGGCGTCGTCAGCAAATCCTTCTCGCGTGCCTTGGCGATCATGTCGATCTCCAGCGCGTAGGACATGCCGGTTTCCTCGAGGTTCGCGCGGAACACGCCGTCGATCAGGCCGACGGTCGGAAAGTTCTGCACGCCGGCGAAGCCGAGCGACTTGAGCTGGTCGAGGAACACATCCATGTCGCGGAATGGATCGGTGCCGTTGACGCCGGCGAGCACCGGCGTCTTGCTGACGACGGGCAACACTTCACCGGCCATCTCAAGCACGATGGCGTTAGCGTCGCCATAGGGCATGAGGCCTGCGAGCGAGCCGCGACCCGCCATGCGATAGCGGCCGGAATTGTAGATCACGATGAGATCGACGCCGCCGGCTTCCTCGCATTTGGCCGACAGGCCGGTACCGGCACCGCCGCCGACGATCGGCTCGCCGCGCTTCGCCATCTCACGAAACCGTTTCAACAGGGTCGCGCGTTCAAACCGGGCCATCGGTCACCTCGCTAGTCTCCGGCGCGCCCCGGCGCGTCCGAACAATGTTCGGAACGCAGCTGTGATGGTCGAGGCGAACTCGGGATCGTTGATGTTCTGCTTGACGCGGATCAGTTGGCGGTTGCCTGTCGAACGTACCGTGCGCTCCAGCGCGCGGAACAGGGCGGCGTCGGCCTCTGGGTCCCAAAACGGCTGGCTGCGGGCATCGAGCGCGGAGACGCCGCCCTCGGGCAGGAAGAAGCGCACGGGTCCGTCCATCTGGTTGAGCCGTTCGCCGATCCAGCGGCCCATGCGCTCATTCTCCTCCACTGTCGTCCGCATCAAGGTCACCTGCGGATTGTGGACGTGGAATTTGCGGCCGCGATAGCGCTCGGGGATGGTGTCGGGGGCGCCGAAATTGACCATGTCGAGGGCGCCGACCGAGCCGACATAGGGCAGGCGGCTGCGAATGACGGCACCGAAGCGGTCCTCCGTCGCGGGAAATACGCCGCCCATCAGGAGGTCACAGATCTCGGTGGTCGTGAGATCGATGACGCCGGCGATCTGGCCGGAGTCGACCAGCTTCTCCATCGAACGGCCGCCGACGCCGGTGGCGTGGAAGACGAGGCATTCAAAGTCGTCGCGCAGATCGGCTGCGATCTTCTGCACAGCCGGCGTGGTGACGCCGAACATGGTGATTCCGACTGACGGCAGTCCGGCGCTCGCCGCTCGCTCCTTGGCCTCGCGCTGATCGAGCCGGGCCTTGACCATGCCGGTGATCGCATTGGCGCCATTCGACAGCACACCGCGCGAGATCGAATTGAGGCCCTGCACGTCGGTGACCGAGTACATCATGGTGATGTCGGCAGGGCCGACATAGGGCGCGACGTCGCCGGAGGCGACCGAGGAGATGATCAGTTTTGGCACGCCGACGGGGAGGGTGCGCATGCCCGGCGCGACCAGTGATGCTGCACCCGAGCCGCCGGCGGAAATCACGCCGGCAACATTGCCCTGCCGCTTGATCCAGTTGGCGAACGCGTCGGCCATTGCGGTGACTGCAGTACCGCGGTCCGGGCCGAACACGGCCGAGCCGCCGCGGCCGTGGTTCAGCGCGATTTCCTGCGCGGAGACATCGCAGGTTGCATGCTTGCCGCTGGTGGAGACGTCGACGAGACGTGTGCGCAGGCCGCTTTCGGCAATGATGTCGCGGATGAAGCGCAACTCCGTGCCTTTGGTGTCGATCGTGCCGACGACCAACACGACCGGCGGTCCGGAGGTTTGCGCCGTCACCGGCTCTCGCTTGCGCCGTGCGGTTTCGTCGAGGCGCGCGACCTGCGTCGAGAGCGTACGTGCAGCGGCCTCGATGCGTCCGATCGGGACCGGCTGCGACCACCGTGTCGGCGGTGTCGGATTGGAGATGTAGATCCGGATCGGTCCGCCGGTACGCGTCGGTTGCGGGAGCGGCTTCATTTCACCGCCGGCGGTGGACCCATCGATGTCGGGTTCGAGCTCGGCGTGGAGCCCGACGCCGAGCAGGCGCTGCTGCAGCCCGCGATCGGCGGACAGCCGGCCAGAGTCGATGATGCGGTTGATGCGGCCGTTGACCATGATCGCGACATTGCGCGAGACCGCGGTGGCGACGCCGATGTTCTGCTCGATTACGAGCACGGACATGTCGCCGTCCTCGCCGAGCTGCAGCAGCATTTCCTCGACCTGGGCGACGATGACGGGCGCAAGCCCTTCGGTCGGCTCGTCCATGATCAGCAACTGCGGATTGGTCAGCAGCGCACGCGAGATTGCGAGCATCTGCTGCTCGCCTCCGGAGAGTTGGCCGCCGCCATGGTCCTTGCGCTCGGCGAGCCGCGGAAACGTGTCGTAGATGCGCTCGACGGTCCAGGCGCCGGAGCGTATGCCCCCGGCGAGCCGCAGATGTTCGTCGACGCTCAGCGAGCGCCACAGCCGGCGTCCTTGCGGCACATAGCCGACGCCGAGCCGCGCGATATGCGCGGGTGGCCGCCGTGTGATGTCCTCGCCGCGGACGCGGATCGAGCCGCCGCTGACCGACACCAGGCCCATGATCGCCTTGCACAGCGTGGTCTTGCCCATGCCGTTGCGGCCGACGACCGAGAAGACGCCGGTGTCGAGCGAAAGGTCGACGCCCTGCAGCGCGTGTGAATGGCCGTAATAGACGTCGAGGCCTCGGACCTCGAGCGCTGCGGCGGAGCGGCGGACCTCATTCATGGCCGCCTCCGAGATAAAGCTCCTGCACCTCGGGGTCGGACTGGATCTCCTCCGGCACGCCTTCCTTGAAGATGCGGCCGTTATGCATCATCGTGACGCTCTCGACGACGCGCAGCGCCACGTCCATATCGTGCTCGATGACGATGTAGCCGATATGCGCCGGCAGCGAGGTCAGGATCTCGACTAGTTCGGCCCGTTCAGTCGGTGAGAGACCGGCGGCAGGTTCGTCGAACAGCACGAAGCGCGGCGCGCCGGCGAGCGCCAGCGCGATTTCGAGCTGGCGCTGCTGGCCATGTGCGAGCTCGGCGACGCGCTGATCCTTCACCGCGGTGAGGTGCACGGCCTGCACGAGACCGTCGGCCGCGTGCATCAGCGCATCGTTCTGGCCGGGACGCAGGAACGAGAACCGTCCGCGCGAGACGCCACGGCAGGCGAGGTAGACATTGTCCTGCACCGTGAGGCCGGGGAACAGTGCGGAGATCTGATAGGTCCGCCGCAACCCGCGGCGGATACGTTCATAGGGCGGGAAGTGCGTCACGTCCTCGCCGAAGAAGCGGATCGTGCCCGATGTCGGCGGAAAGTCGCCGGTGATGCAGTTGAACAGCGTGGTCTTGCCGGCGCCGTTGGAGCCGAGCACGGCGCGCCGCTCGCCGGGCCGCACGGTGATGGTGACGTCGGTCAGCGCCGCCAGCGCGCCGAACAGCCGGGTGACACCGCGGAGCTCGAGGGCCGCGCCGGCGCCGACGGCGGAGAGGCGCTGGGCGACGCTATCCATGGCCGCGCCCTCCGCCCGGGCGATCTGACGAGGGACGTTGGCTCTGGCGCCAGCGTTGCCACAGGCCGATCACGCCATCTGACGACCAGAACACGATGGCGAGGAAGCCAAGTCCGATCAGCAGCCGGAAACGGTTGCCGTCGAGTCCGATCTTGACCAGGAAATCCAGCGCGAAGGTGCGCAGGAGCACGAACACCAGTGCACCGATGTAGGGGCCGACCGGCCGGGTGATGCCGCCGACGACAGCAATGATGAGGATATCGATGCAGGCGCCGACACTGACCGAGCCGGGCGAGATCTGGCGATAATTCCAGACCTGGAGCACGCCCGCGAGCCCGGCGATGAAGGACGCGACCGCATAAGCGGCGACGCGGTGGGCATTGACGTTGAAGCCGAGCGCGGCCATGCGGCGCGGATTGTCGCGCACGCCCTGGAGCGCGAGCCCGAACGGCGCCCGGGAGATGTAGTCGACCGCAAAATAGCAGAGCGCGGCGACTGCAAGCACGATGTAATAGAAGGGGATGTCGGCGCGCCAGTTGACGCCCCAGAAGCGCGGCGTCCCGACGTTGTTGATGCCGGTGTGGCCGTTGAAGATCGCCCAGTTCTGGTTGGTGAAGTAGTAGAAGGCTGCGCCGATCGCGAGCGTGATCATGATGGTGTAGATGCCCTCGGTGCGCACCGCGAGTGCGCCGCCGAGCGTGCCGAAGATGGTTGCGAGTGTCAGCGCCATCGGTACCGCCAGCCACCACGGCCAGCCCAGGCTGATATTGGCGTTGTCGCTGGTGCCGAACACCGCGACCATGTAGGCGCAGAAGCCTGCGATGGTGAGCTGCATCAGGCTGACCATGCCGCCGTAACCTGCCAGGAACATCAAGCTGAGCGCGATGGTGCCGAGGATCAGCGTGGTCGCGAAGATCTCGATCAGGAAGAAGCCGTTGGCGATCAGCGGCATGATCAGGAGGATGACCGCCACGATCCAGGCCGCGGGATTGTTGACGTCGGGCCAGCCGCGTACGGCCGGCCGCTGTGCCGTCGGGGCGGGCTTGTGAATCTGGACGCGGGCATCGTGGGTGACGGACATGTCAGCGCCTCGCGAGCAGGCCCTGCGGCCGAAGCGCCAGCACCAGCACCATGATCAGGAACGTCACGACGATGGCATAGGTCGGGATGTAGACCGAGCCGAGTTGCTCGGCGAGGCCGATGATCAGCGCGCCGAGCGCGGCGCCTGGTATCGAGCCCATGCCGCCGACGATCACGACCACGAGGGATGCGAGCAGGAAACGGATGTCCTCACCGGGGGAGAGTGACTGGAAGGTGCCGCCCACGACGCCTGCGATGCCGGCAAGCCCGGCGCCGAGCGCGAAGACCAGCACGAAGACGATCTGGATGCGCACGCCAGTCGCGGCAAGGATGTCACGATCGTCGACACCGGCGCGGATGATCATGCCGATCCGGGTGCGGTTGAGCGCGAGCCACATCGCGATGCCGATGATCACGGAGGCCAGGAAGATCACAAGCCGCACCAGCGGATAGCGCAGATAGACCGGTTCGCCCGAGGATTTCACCGCGGTGATCAGTGGCAGCTCGATGGGGCCGATCAGCCAGTTCGGGGTCTGGATCTGATAGAAGTCGCCGCCGCAGGCCCACAGCATGAGATCGGCGAACACGATCGAAAGCCCGATCGTCACCATGGTCTGGCGCAGATCCTGGCCCTCCATGCGGCGGAACACCAGAACCTGAAGCAGGACGCCGACCAGCGCCGTCAGGATGAAGGCAACGATGAAGGACAGGATCCAGGAGCCGGTCGAGGCGCTGATGGCGTAGCCGACATAGCCGCCGAACAGATAGAGCGAGCCGTGCGCGAGGTTGACGTTGCGCATCAGGCCGAAGATCAGCGTGAAGCCGCTGGCGACGAGGAAATAGAGACCGCCGAGCGTGATGCCGTTGAAGACCGCGTTGAGGAACACGCGCTTGCGACCGATCGCCTCTTCAAGCCCCAGGGGCCATACGGCGAAGATCAGCCACAGCGCGACTGCGACGGCGATGATGACAATCAGCGCCCATGCCGGATGGCGTTCGACAAAGCGGGTCATGATCGCCGCTCCATCGTCACGTCCCTCCAACCCTCTGCGTTCAAGCGAGGTGAGGGGGCACGCAGACCGTTGCCGGCCGCAAGCCCTGCCATGAACATGCGCTCCCTATCGACCGCGATCCTCTAGTCGGGATCGCGTTCTGCGCATCCTAATGGGACGCACGGGAGGGCATTTGATCGTGAGTATCTTTTCGCGCGTTCGTCAGCCGCGCAAAACCTTGGCCGCGCGGCGATAATCGGTCGGCGCCATCCCGACATTGGCGGCGAAGAAACGGGTGAACCCGCTCTGCGAGGAGAAGCCGAGATCGAAGCCGATATCGGCGATCGGCGCTTCGCTCGCCACCAGCGCCTCCAGCGCCTGCTCCATCATCAGCGTGTTGAGATAGAGGTGAGGGGTAACGCCGGTCTGGGTGCGGAACAGCCGGTAGAAATGCGGTCGCGACAGGCCGGATTCGCGCGCGATGGTATCGAGCTCGATCTCGGCGCCGGGGCTCTCCGACATCATCTTGATGCACTTGCGAACGCGAAAATCGGTGACGGAGCCATTCGCGCGCGGATCCCGCGTGAGCTCGGCCTGCTGCCAGCTTTCGTCGTAGCAGATGTCGATCAGGCTTCTCAGCTCGCCATCGAGGCTATTCAGCGAGGGTGCGCCGCACACAAGGGCCGCTGCGTGCCGGATATGCTTGTCCAGTGCGACCGATCGCGCGAACTGGGTGCGTCCGAAGCGCAGGCGGTCGGCGCCGGGCGCATCGGGCGCGAACCACTCCGCATTGACATAGAGCACGAAGAAGACCGCGCCGCCGTCGAGATCAGACGGGAGGAAATTATGCGGCTCCCACGGATTGACCGCGACGACGGAGCCTTCGGTGAGCTCGTAACGTCCATCGTTGACATCGATACATGCGGGACGGCCCCCGACATGGAAGATCAAATGACCTTCGCGATGTGCGTGGATGTTGAAGGGGCGGTTCAACTGATAGACCGTCGCCCGGCCGAAGCGGCCGTGGAAGACGGCGAGCGCCCGGCTCATGCCTTCTCTCCCGGAAGCTTTTGTCTTTTTTGATAGCGTTCAACAACCGGGGAGAGAATGCAAGGGCGCACGTGTCGCGCTCTTCGCAAATCTCTCCCCGATCAGTCATGGCGTCGCTGATGCGACTACGTCAGTACTTCTTACATTCCGGTACTGTACGGCTTGGCAAGCCGATCTTGGCGAACACGGCGGGGTCGTAGCCCAGCGTCTGGTTCACGTTCGGGATCACCTTCACGACCTTCGAGAACAACGCGCCCTTGCCGTCGTCGACGACTTCGGTGACGAAGTTGGTGCCGATCGCCTGACGGTTGGCGTCGAGCTTGATCTTGCCGTTGGGCGCATCGAGCTCGATCTTCGCCAGCGCGGCCTTGTACTTGGACTGGTTGTCGCTGAGATCGCCGTTGACCTGACGCAGCGCCAGAATCAGCGCCATGGTCGAGCCGTAATAATTGGTGGCGAGCAGCGACGGACTCGGGAACCGCTTGTTCGGTGGGAAGGCGTCCTGGTAGTCCTTCACGAACTTCTGCCAACCCGGATCCTCCCAGGTATCGGCCTGACCGCTCGCGGCGAGCGTGCCGACCAGCGCGTTCTTGGCGTTGCCCTTGGACGACAAAATGGTCTGGTCGATCATGATCGAGCCGCCCATCAGATGGGCCTTGCCGCCCGCCTGCTGGTACTGGTTGAGGAAGTTGACGGCGTCGGCGCCGCCGAGGCCGAGATAGATCGCGTCGACGTCGTCAGGCAGCGCGGCGATGACCGAGGCAAAATCCTTGGTGCCGAGTGGCACCCATTGCCGGTTGGTGACCTGTCCGCCGGCGCCGCAGAATTCGAGCACGAGGCCGAACACCTGGGTGTAGATGAAGGAATAGTCCTCGCCGACGGTCGCGATCTTTCGATACTTCTTTTCGTCATAGGCATATTTGCCGAGGCCGACCTGCCACTGCGCGCCGTCCATGTTGTAGCGGAAGAAGTTCGGGGCTGGATCGACATAGGTCGTTTCCTGCGCGCCGGAGGCGGCGTTGATGAAGGTCAGCTCGGGATGGGTCTTGGCAAAATTCTTGACCGCGATGCCCTCGTCGCCTGACAGCGGAGACAGCAGGATCTGCACCTTGTCCTGCTCAATCAGCTTGCGCACGGCGCGAACCGCGGAATCGGGCGTCGCATTGGTCGAGGCAATGACGAATTCGAGTTCCTTGTCGCCGACCTTCTTGCCGAGCACGTTGAGTGCGGTCTGGAAGCCGCGGATGCCGTCCTCGCCGAGCACGGTGTAGGTGCCTTCGAGCGTCGCGGTGACGCCGACCTTGATCTTCTCCTGCGCGAAGGCCGTGCCCGACAACAACAGGCTGCTCAACGCGATCAGTCCTAGACTGCCTTTCAACATTGCTCTCCTCCCTGGGACGTTCTTGTCGCTGTTTTTCGCCGCGCTCTCGCGCGTCCGCCGCGCGGTGCGACGGTTTTGCAAGACCAACGGTTCTTGAGGTGGAGGCTAACCGAACTCGGATACGACGCACGGGTGGGAGCCCTGTGCGGCTTAACAGGCAGTCTCATTTTGAATGGTGCGTCGCAAATCGTTCCGCGGTGCAACGTCGCGCGCCGACGTCGTGATCAGCATCGTCGCCCATCGTTCATGCAGTCACGGCAGCGCGTGGTCTCGGCGACCCGCCGCGATCAAGATGCTGCTCTGCGCTCGGTCGCTTGGGGCAACCGCAACCAGCACGTGCACGGTCAATCCGGCAAACCGAAATCTTCGAGGTGCCGGCCGAGTTCGCCACCTGGGAGCGACCGAGGGCCGACCGGAGGCAGCGCTCAATTCAGCCGGCGACAACACGCGATCGGCCATTGACAGGTCGCCCGAGGTGATAGAATTATAACAAGATAAGTTGCAAAAATAACAATATGTCACCATCGTACCAGCGTCTCGCAGGGCGACGGGAGGAAAGTTTGGAATTGTCCGGTTCGGGTACAGCAGAGCCAGGGACGTCGACCTCGCTTGTGATGGTCAGTGGCATCAACAAGCGTTTTGGCGGCGTGCGGGCGCTACGCGACGTCAACCTCGAGGTCCGTGCCGGCGAGGTACATGCGCTGCTGGGCGAGAACGGCGCGGGAAAATCCACGCTGATCAAGATCCTCAGTGGTGTGCATGCCCTCGACAGCGGCACGATCGAGATCGCCGGCAGGCCGGTGGAATTCGACAGCCCGGCGAAGTCGCGCGAGGCGGGGATCGCCGTCGTCTATCAGGACCTCAGCCTCGTCGAATCCCTGAGCGTCGCGGACAATCTGTTGCTCGGCCGTGAGCCACGCGCTGCGCTAGGCTTTGTCCGCCAGCGCGCGCTGATGGCGAGGGCCGAGGCGTTCCTCAACGAGCTCGGCATTCCCCTGGATACCAAAGCGACTGTCGGCTCGCTGCCTTTCGCCTATCGCCAGATGACGGAGATCGCCAAGGCCTTGATGGGCGAGGTCCGGCTTCTGATCCTCGATGAGCCGACCTCCTCGCTGACATCGGATGAGGTTCGGATTCTGTTCGATGCGATCGGGAAGGCGACGCGTCGCGGCGTCGGCGTGATCTATGTGACCCACCGGCTCAACGAGGTGTTCGAGATCTCGCAGCGCGTCACGGTGCTGCGTGACGGCGCCAATGCGGGCACGTTTGTGACCGCCGAGACCGACATGAAGCGGCTGGTGAACGCGATCGTCGGAACCGATCGATCCGCGCCCACCGGCCCGCGGTCCGAACCTGTCGCGAAGCGCGACGTGGATCCGTCGTCGGTTTTGGCGTTGTCGGACGTGTCCAACGACCGGCTCCGCGCCGTCGATCTGTCCGTGCTGAAGGGTGAGATCCACGGCCTCGCCGGATTGATCGGCAGCGGACGCACGGAGATTCTGGAGACGGTGTTCGGTCTCCGGCCGATCGAAAGCGGCGCGATCGAGATCGAGGGCCGGCGATGGCTGCCGGGAGGGCCCGCCGATGCGATCGAGCAGGGTATCGCGCTGGTGCCGGAAGACCGGCACGTGCAGGGCCTGGTCCTGGATCATTCGATCGAACGCAACGTCACCTTGCCGCGGATTCCCCATTTCTCGCGCTGGGGCTGGATGCAGCAACGCGCTGCGGCGAAGCGCGCGGAAACCGCGGTTGCCAGGCTTTCGGTGAAAGCGCCGGGCGCGTTCAGCCTGGTGAGGACGCTCTCCGGCGGCAACCAGCAAAAGGTCGTGTTCGGAAAATGGAATGATCCGCGGCCGCGCGTGCTGCTCCTGGATGAACCGACGGTCGGCGTCGACGTCGGCGCACGCGAGGAAATCTATGCCGTGATCCGGAATGCCGTCCGCGACGGCAGCGGAGTCCTGGTCGTCTCGTCCGACCTCGTCGAATTGATCGAGCTCTGCGACCGGATCTCCGTGATCGTCGACGGCCGTGTGGCGCGCACGCTGTCGCGCGGCGAGATCGATGATGCCGAAGAGCTGCATCATCTCCTCCAGATGTACCAGGCCTCCGGGCCAGGCCACTTGCAAGAGCTTCCCGCATGACCGAACTGACTGCTCCCAACATGGTCGCCGCGTCGACCCGATCCGATCGCCGCCGCAGGATTCTTCAGAATCTGCTGCGGGGCGAGCGGCCGTACATGCTGTACATCGCCTTCGTGATCCTGCTGGTGGTGTTCAGCCTGTCCTCGCCATGGTTCCTCTCGGTCGATAATTTCCTGAACATCGGGCGCCAGACCACGCTGGTGTCGATCATCGCGGTCGGCATGACCTTCATCATCATCGCGCGACAGATCGATCTGTCGGTTGCCTCGACGTTGGCGCTATCGGGCATGGCGGCCGCGCTCGCGATGAGCCAAATCAACAACAGCTGGATCGTGGGTGCCGTGGCCGGCCTCGGCACCGGCGCGCTGGTCGGGCTGATCAACGGCATCCTGACGACGCAGCTGTCGATCCCGTCGTTCCTTGTGACGCTCGGCTCGCTGAGCATGGCGCGGGGACTGGCGATGATGGTGACCAACACCAAGCCTGTCATCATCACCAACGAGACCTATTTCGCGATCTTCGGCGAAGGCACGTTCCTCGGCATACCGGTTCCGATCGCCTGGACATTGGCGGCGATGATCGTCGGCATCCTGCTGCTGCATTATAACGTGTTCGGCCGGCGCATTTATGCGGTCGGCGGCAATCCGACCGCGGCGCTCTACTCCGGCATCAACACCAAACGGATCACGACGGCGGCCTTTGTTCTGACCGGCACGCTCGCCGGATTGGCGGCGCTGGTGCTGTCGGCGCGTTCACATGCCGCGCGGCCAGATGTCGTGCAGGGCATGGAGCTCGACGTCATCGCCGCTGTGATCCTTGGCGGTTGCAGCCTGTTCGGCGGGCGCGGCTACATCCTGGGAACGCTGTTCGGCAGCCTGATCATCGGCACGCTCAACAATGGACTCGTTCTGCTCGGCGTGAGCTCGCCGATGCAGCTCGTGATCAAGGGCGCGATCATCGTTGCCGCGGTTGCTTTCACAAAACGCTAGTCGAAGTCAGGCGCAGCGCATGACCAACAAGTTCATTGCGCGGCGCGGGTAGGGGCAAGGTCGCTGGCCCTCCGGTGAATCGGCGACCAAAAAATGGAGGAAACAATGAAGCCAATCTTGCGACAGACCTTGCCTTTGACTGCGTTGGCGGCCGCTGCCGCCCTTTCGATGATCCCGTCGGCTCGCGCCGAAGTGCCCGCGACCTGCGTCAAGGGTGTCGATCTCGCCAAGCTCGGGCCGAAGTCGATCGTCGGCCAGGGACCCCACGGCGAGAAGGCGGCTTCCCCCGAGGTGCTCGCGCTGTCGGAGGCGGATGCCGCGAAGATCAAGGAGAAGAACTTCAAGGTCGGCATCTCCATGCAGACGGTCAACCTCGACTGGTCGCAGCTCCAGATCCAGGGCATCACCGATACGCTGAAGAAGTACGGCGTGACGGTGACGGGCGTCGCATCCGCCGAATATCAGGTGGACAAGCAGATCGCCGATATCGAGAACACCATCCAGCAGCATCCGGACGGAATCATCTCGATCCCGGTCGATTTCACCGCAACTGCCCCGACCTACAAGAAGATCGCCAAGGCCGGCATCAAGCTCGTGCTGATGGACAGCATCCCGACCGGCCTGAAGCATCCCGAGGAATACGCGACGATGGTCTCGGCGGACAGCCAGGGCAACGGTCAGATCGCGGCGCAGATCCTGGCGTCCTGCATGCCGCAGGGCGGCACCATCGGTCTCGTCAATTTCGGTGTCGACTATTTCAGCACCAACGAGCGCACCAAGGGCGTGCGGGAGTGGATGAAGGCGAACCGGCCCGACATCAAGATGAAGCAGGTCGACTTCACCGATCCGCCGAAGGTCTCGCAGATCGCGGGCGACTTCCTGACCGGCAATCCGGACGTCAAGGGACTCTACGCGGTGTGGGATCAGCCGGCACTCGATACGCTGAGCTCGATGCGCGCCCAGGGCATCGATATTCCCATGACGACGGTCGACCTCGGCCTGCAATCGGCCATCGAGATCGCCAAGGGCGGTCCGCTGAAGGCGACCGGCTCGCAGCGTCCTTATGATCAGGGCGTCGCCGAGGCGATGGCGATGATGAATGCGCTGCTGGGCAAGGAAACGCCCGGCTGGGTCGGTGTGCAGTCGCTGCCGGTGACGCAGTCGAATGTGCTGGAGTCCTACAAGACCGTGTTCAAGAAGGATCCGCCGGCCGAACTGACCGATGCCTGCAACAAGGCGAAGCCCGCCTGCAACTAGCCTGCAATAGCGATGCGCGGTTCTGCGGGACCGCGCATCGTTCCGGCCGACCTGATCCGGGCGAACCAGCCCCCGTCCGGATCAGGCTGCGCTGGTGACGTATTCGACGGGGAGGCTGCGGAAGTGCTTGCGCGTGTCTGCCGACACGGAGCCACCGACGATGATCCGCGAGAACGAGCTGACGTCGGAGAAGAACGCCGGCTTGAGGCTGCCGAGCTTGCTGGCGTCGACCACGAGGATGCTCTCCATCGCGGTCGCAATGACGGCCTGCTTGATGGCGACTTCGTGAAAATTCGAGCAGCTCGCGCCGCGGGTCCAATGCAGGCCGCCGGCCGAGACGAACGCCTTGTTGACCCCGAGCCGCCGCAGATAGGACAGGCCGTCATCCGACGAGAACGACTGCGAGGACGGATGGTAGAGCCCGCCCATCAGCATCACCTGCGTCGCCGGACGGTGGGTGACGATCGAGGCGACGTTCAGCGAATAGCAGATCACCGAGAGCGGCATGTCCTCAGGCAGGCAATCCGCCAGCGACTGCATCGTGGTGCCGCAGTCGATGAAGATGGTGTCGCCTTCCTTGATCGAGGCGGCTGCGGATCGGCAGGCGAGGCGCTTGTCCTGGGTGTGCTGGTCGATTTCCTGCTCGAACGTGTACTTGATCCCGGTCGGCGACGCCGCGTTGACGACGTAGCCGCCGAGCAGGGCGAGCGCCGCCTCGGGTCCGGCAAGGTCGCGCCTGACCGTCATCTCCGACACCTTCAGCAGCTCTGCGGCGTCCTTCAGATGCAGTGCGCCGCTCGTCTCGACGGCGCGACGCAGCCGCTGCAACCGCTGGACGCGGGTCTCACTGGGTCGTGCAACCGGTGTTTCAGTCATTTTCGTCACCGAGCCTGCTTATCCGGTTGACAATGATCTTACAATGATGTGAGTTTAGCAACGTCAATTTGTTACAATAATAACATCTGGTCCGAAGGGCGTTTCGCTGTCCGCGATGGCAGGCAGCAGAAGCTCCAGCGGGCAAGGGATGGGAGGGTCGCATGTTGCAATCGGCACATTCAGTCTATCTGCCGTTTCAGCCGATTCGCTAGCATCGCACGGGCGTACCGATGGCGCAGGGCGTCTTGATATCAAATCCATCCGCGGTGCCGGCGCAGCCTCATGCGCGGGATCACAATCATCTGCATCCGATCGCGCGCAACAGCGGCCGCGCCCTCGAGATGGACTGGGTCGACGAGATCAGGATCAATCTGTCGGCCGTCGAGCGCCGCGTTGCGAGCCTGCCGGGCCGACGCACAGTCAAGAAGGACGCGCAGGCAGCTTGGTTGCTGAAGGCGATCACCTGCATCGACCTGACGACACTCAACAGCGACGATACAGCCGAACGCGTGAAGCGGCTCTGCGCCAAGGCGAGGGCGCCGTTGCGAAGCGACCTGCTCGAGGCTCTCGGCTTTGCCGGGCGCGGGCTGCATACCGGCGCGATCTGCGTCTATCACCGCTTCGTCGCAACCGCGGTCGAAGCGCTCGATGGGTATGACATTCCGGTCGCTGCAGTTTCGACCGGATTCCCTGCGGGACTCATACCCCACGATCTCAAGCTCAAGGAGATCGAGGCGTCTGTCAGGGACGGTGCGCAGGAGATCGACATCGTCATCACCCGTGAGCATGTGCTGACCGGAGATTGGCGCGCGCTCTACGCCGAGGTCCGGGACTTCCGCGCCGCCTGCGGTGATGCGCATCTCAAGACGATCCTGGCAACCGGCGACCTCAAGACGCTGCGCAACGTCGCCAAGGCGTCGATGGTCTGCATGATGGCCGGCGCCGACTTCATCAAGACCTCCACCGGCAAGGAGGGTGTCAATGCCACGCTGCCGGTGACGCTCGCGATGCTGCGCATGATCAGGGTCTATGAGGAGCGCACCGGCTTCAAGATCGGCTTCAAGCCGGCTGGCGGAATTTCGACGGCGAAGGATGTGCTCAACTACCAGTTCCTGATGAAGGAGGAGTTGGGACGCGATTGGCTCGAGCCGGAACTGTTTCGCGTCGGCGCCTCGAGCCTGCTCGCCGACATCGAGCGCCAGCTTGAGCATCACGTTACCGGCCGCTACTCGGCCTTCAACCGTCACCCCGTGGGCTGAGCATGAGCATCGCACATTACTACGAGACCATGGATTATGGTCCCGCTCCCGAGGCGGATGGTGAGGCGCGCGCCTGGCTGAAGCGGCACGAGGCGACGTTCGGGCATTTCATCGCGGGCAAATTTGCCGCGCCGGCCTCGGGCAAGCATCTGACGACGATCGAGCCGGCCACCGGAAAGACGCTGGCCAAACTCGCGCAAGGCATCGCGGCCGATGTCGAGGCCGCCGTCGGCGCCGCGCGATCGGCGCAGCCGCAATGGGCAAAACTCGGTGGCCACGGTCGTGCCCGTCACCTTTATGCGCTGGCGCGCATGCTGCAACGTCATGCCCGTCTGTTCGCGGTGCTGGAAGCGATCGACAATGGCAAGCCGGTCAGGGAAACCCGCGATCTCGACGTGCCACTCGCTGCGCGCCACTTCCTGTATCACGCCGGCTGGGCGCAATTGCAGGAGCGCGAATTCGCCGACCATGTCCCGGTCGGTGTGATCGGCCAGATCATCCCCTGGAACTTTCCGCTGCTGATGCTGGCCTGGAAGATCGCGCCGGCGCTGGCGACCGGCAACACCGTGGTGCTGAAGCCGGCGGAATTCACCTCGCTCACTGCGCTGCTGTTCGCCGAGCTCGCGGCGGAAGCCGGCCTGCCGCCCGGTGTGTTGAATGTGGTGACGGGCGATGGCGCCACCGGCGCGTTGCTCGTCGAAAACCCCGATGTCGACAAGATCGCCTTCACGGGATCGACCGAGGTCGGTCGCTTGATCCGTCAATCGACCGCAGGCAGTGGCAAGTCGCTGACGCTCGAGCTCGGCGGCAAGTCGCCGTTCATCGTGTTCGACGACGCCGATATCGATGGCGCTGTCGAAGGCGTGGTCGATGCGATCTGGTTCAACCAAGGCCAGGTCTGTTGCGCCGGATCGCGGCTGCTGCTGCAGGAGGGGATTGCAGAGACATTCCGCAAGCGCCTGATCCGCCGCATGGAGACGCTGCGTGTTGGTCCGCCGCTCGACAAGGCGATCGACATGGGCGCGGTGGTCGCACCGGTGCAGCTCGAGCGGATCAAGGCGCTGGTCGAAACCGGCGTCAAGGAGGGTGCCGAGAAGTATCAGGCGCCGGGGGCGATCCCCGCGGAAGGCTGCTTTTATCCCCCGACCTTGCTTTGGAATGTGCATCCGTCCTCGACCGTGGCGATCGAAGAGATCTTCGGCCCCGTGCTGGTCGCGATGACGTTCCGCACGCCTGATGAGGCGGTGATGCTCGCCAACAACACGCGCTATGGCCTTGCCGCCAGCGTGTGGAGCGAAACCATCGGGCTCGCGCTCGACATCGCGCCAAAGCTTCAGGCCGGCGTGGTCTGGGTCAATGCGACCAATTTGTTCGACGCCAGCGTCGGTTTCGGCGGCTACCGCGAGTCCGGGTTCGGGCGCGAGGGCGGCCGGGAGGGCCTCACCGAATATCTCAAGCCGAAGGCGTGGAGTGGGCGGAAAGCGCGAGCCAAGCTGGCGCCACCGCCTGAAGCCTCGCCCGAGAGTGCCGGGTTTGGCACGCCGTCGATCGACCGAACCGCCAAGCTCTTCGTTGGCGGCAAGCAGGTCCGCCCCGATGGAAATTATTCGCGTGCGGTGCTGTCGCCGAAAGGCCGGCACCTCGGCGAAACCGGCGAAGGCAATCGCAAGGACATCCGTAACGCGGTGGCCGCCGCGCGCTCCGCCGAGGGCTGGGCGCGGGCGACGGCGCATAATCGCGCCCAAATCCTCTACTACCTTGCCGAGAATCTGTCCGCGCGCGGCGACGAGTTCGCCCGGCGCATCGGCGATATGACCGGCGTCTCGCCCACAAAGGCGCGCGCGGAGGTCGAGGCGAGTATCGAACGGCTGTTCAGCTATGGGGCCTGGGCCGACAAATACGAGGGCACGATCCACGCACCGCCGTTGCGCGGCGTGGCGCTTGCCATGCATGAGCCGATCGGCGTGGTCGGGGTGGCCTGCCCGGACGAGGCCCCGTTGCTCGGCTTCATCAGCCTGGTGGCACCGTTGATCGCGATGGGCAACCGTGTCGTCACCGTGCCGAGCGAACGGCATCCGCTTGCCGCGACCGATTTCTATCAGGTGCTGGAGACGTCGGACGTGCCGGCGGGCGTCGTTAACATCGTCACCGGCGAGCGCGATGCGCTTGCAAAGGTCCTTGCCGAGCACGACGACGTCGATGCGCTCTGGGTGTTCGGTTCGCAGGAGGCCTCGACGGCCGCGGAGCGGCTGTCGGTCGGCAACCTCAAGCGCACGCTGGTCGATCACGGCCTGGCGCTCGATTGGTACGACAGGGCGGCGAGCGAAGGTCCAATCCTGCTTCGTCATGCAGTGCAGGTGAAGAACATCTGGATTCCCTACGGGGATTAAAGACGTCACCTCGTGGTGATATGGGTTGGCATCCGGACCGTCAGAGTTCGGAGGATTTGAAGACAAGAGAGGGACGCAACATGCTCAAGGGCATCAATCCACTGCTCAATGCCGACGTGCTGTATGCCTTGCGCGCAATGGGGCACGGCGACCGCCTCGTGGTGTGCGACACCAATTTCCCGGCCGACTCGATCGCGCGCCAGACCGTGTTCGGCGAGCTGCTTCGCATCGACAACGTCAGTACGGCCAAGGCGATCGAGGCCATTCTCTCGGTGATGCCGCTCGATACGTTCGTCGACGATGCCGCGATCCGCATGGAGATCGTCGGCCAGCCGCAGGAGGTGCCGCCGGTGCAGCGGGAGGTGCAGGCCGCGATCGACCGCGCCGAGGGACGCTCCTGGCCGCTGGTCGGGGTCGAGCGCCATGCCTTTTATGAGAAGGCCAAGGCAGCCTACTGCGTGATCGCCACCGGTGAGCGGCGCTTCTACGGCTGCTTCCTGTTCTCCAAGGGCGTCATCGCGCCGGACGGAGAGTAACGACCATGAGCAAGACTGGCGTCGCAGTGCTCGGCATCTTCGTCGTCGATCTGGCCTTCCGGGCCGGCAACATGCCGGCGATCGGCGAAACCATCGCTGGCTCAGGATTTGCCATGGGACCAGGCGGCAAGGGATCGAACCAGGCCGTGGCCGCCGCACGCGCGGGCGCGGATGTGACCTTCATCTCCCGGATCGGCCGTGACGCCTTCGGTGATCTCGCCATCAAGACCTGGGAAACCGAAGGCATCAAACCGCGCGTCGCCAGGGCTGCGGATGCGCCGACCGGCGCTGCCTTCATCTATGTCCACGAGACGCGCGGCGACAACGCCATCATCGTGGTGAGCGGAGCGGCCGACGGTCTTAGCCCCGCCGACGTCGACGCGGCGGCGGATGCGATTCGGACCAGCCGCGTCTTCGTGACCCAGCTCGAGCAACCGGTTGCGGCTGCGCAGCGCGGTCTCGAGATCGCGCGCGCCGCGGGTAGCATCACCGTATTCAACCCGGCTCCTGCGCTCAAATTCGACGATGGCCTGTTTGCCTTGTGCGACTACGTCGTTCCCAACGAGACCGAGGCGGAAGCGCTGACCGGGATCGCGGTGAGCGATCTTGACGGCGCCCGCCGCGCCGGAGATGCGTTGCTGGCCAAGGGCGCGGGGACCGCGCTGATCACGCTCGGCGAACGCGGGGCGCTGTTTCACGGGCGAGATCGCTCGCTGCACGTGCCGCCGTTCGCCGCCGGCAAGGTGGTCGAAACCGCGGGCGCCGGCGATGCGTTCGTCGGCGGCTTCGCGGCGGCTCTGGCGGGCGGCGCCGATCCGCTGGAAGCGGCGCGCTTCGGTTCGGCCACGGCCGGGATTTCCGTGACGCGCGCGGGAACTGCGCCCGCCATGCCGCGGCGTGCCGAGATCGAAGCCCTGTTGAAGCGATGATCTGCCCATGATGCGGAACGATCCGATCAAGCATGTCTTCATCTGGCCGGCGGTGCTCGTCGTGCTGGCGATCTCGATCTTTCCACTGATCTACTCGTTCACCACGAGCTTCCTCAGCTATCGTCTGATACCGCCGATCCCGCCGCGGGTCGTGTGGTTCGGTAACTATGCGACGCTCTTGCAGGAACCGCGCTTCTGGAATGCGATCTTCACGACGACGCTGATCGCGTTCATCGCCGTCGGGTTGCAATATGTGATCGGGTTTGGCGTTGCACTCGCGCTGAACGCGCGCGTTCCGGGCGAGCGGCTGTTTCGCGTGGCCTTGCTGCTGCCCATGCTGCTGGCCCCGGTTGCGGTCGCCCTTGTTGCCCGCATGATCTTCAATCCGACCATGGGTCCGCTCAACCAGTTCCTGTCCATGTTTGGCCTCTCGAACCTGCCATTCCTCACCAACGGCCATTGGGCGCTCGCCTGCATCATCGCGGTTGAGATCTGGCAATGGACCCCGTTCGTCATCCTGATGATGCTGGCCGGCCTGCAAACGCTCCCCGAGGATGTCTACGAGGCGGCGGAACTCGAGAACGCCAGCGCCTGGCAGCAGTTCTGGGGCATCACCTTTCCGATGATGCTGCCGATCTCGGCCGCGGTCGTCTTCATCCGCCTGATCGAAAGCTACAAGATCATGGACACCGTATTCGTGATGACGGGCGGCGGGCCGGGCGTGGATACCGAGACGCTGACGCTGTTCGCCTATCAGGAGGGCTTCAAGAAGTTCAATCTCGGCTACACCTCGGCGCTCAGCTTCCTGTTCCTGATCGCGATCACGATCATCGGCGTGACCTATCTGGCGCTGCTGCGCCCGCATCTGGAGAAGCGCCGATGAGCGGGCAGGGGCTTACCGGACTGTCGAGTTGGAGCCGCCGCCTGGTCGCGGCCGGTGTCTTCGCGTGGTGTCTGATCACGGCGTTTCCGCTCTATTGGGTGGTGGTGACGGCGTTCAAGACTCCGCCGGGCGTCGTCGGCGGCCCGACCTATATTCCGTTCGTCGATTTCACGCCGACCCTGCAGCCCTTCATTGATCTCTATCAGGGTATCCGTGGCGAGTTCTTCCGGACCTTCCTGAACTCGACGATCGTCGGCCTGTCGGCCGCGGCGATCGCGACTGCCGTCGGCGCGATGGCGGCCTATGCGCTGGTACGGTTCGAGTTCAAGGTGCGCTTCGGCGCGGGCCTGATCTTCTTCCTGCTCGCGCTCGGCGGCTATCTGCTGTTCAACAATTCGCTCGGATTCACCCGCGCGCAGGCGCTGCTGCTTGCGTTCCCGATCGCGCTTGCCGCTGCCATCCTGGCCAATCGCCTGCCGCTGCCGGGGCCGGTCCTCGGCAATGAGGACATCCTGTTCTGGTTCGTCAGCCAACGCATGTTTCCGCCGATCGTCACGGCTTTCGCGTTGTATCTGCTCTACAGCGAAATCGGCCGGCTCGGCTTCCAGCTCATCGACAGCTATGTCGGCCTGACGCTGTGTTACGTCGCGTTCTCGTTGCCGATCGTGGTCTGGCTGATGCGCGACTTCTTCGAGGCCATCCCGATCGAGGTCGAGGAAGCCGCGATGGTCGACAACGTGCCGAGCTGGCGCATCTTCCTCGGCATCGTGGTGCCGATGTCGATGAACGGACTGCTGGCGACCTTCATGATCACGCTGGCGTTCGTCTGGAACGAGTTCCTGTTCGCGCTGTTCCTGACCAATTCCAGATGGCAGACGCTGCCAATCTTGGTGGCGGGGCAGAACAGCCAGCGCGGCGACGAATGGTGGGCGATCTCGGCCGCGGCGCTCGTCGCCATCATTCCGATGATGATCATGGCAGGCCTGCTCAGCCGCATGATGCGGTCGGGCCTGCTGCTCGGGGCAATCAAATAGCAAAAACTCATCTAGGGAGGACTGGACGATGTTGCGACGGACGTTTCTGATGCTGACCACCTCGCTCGCGATGGCTTGCGCTGCGAGCCAGGCGAACGCTGCCTGTAGCCCGGATTACTCCGGCGTCACCCTGACGGTGGCGTCGCAGACCGGACCGTATATCGCCTCCGCGCTCAAGCTCGGCGCGGACGAATGGACCAAGAAGACCTGCGGCAAGGTCAATGTGGTCGAGTTTCCGTGGTCGGAGCTCTACCCGAAGATTGTTACGTCGCTGACGGGATCTGACGCGACGTTCGATCTGGTCAGCTTTGCGCCGGCCTGGCTGCCCGACTTCGTCTCCTATCTCAGCGAGATGCCGAAAGAGATGCAGTCCGGCAAGGATTGGGACGATGTCGAGCCGGCCTATCGCGAGCGCCTAATGGTGTGGGAAGGCAAGATCTATTCGCAGTCGATGGACGGTGACGTTCACACCTACACCTATCGCACCGACCTGTTCAGCGATCCCAAGGAGAAGGACGCCTTCAAGGCCAAGTACGGCTACGACCTGGCGCCGCCAAAGACCTGGAAGCAATATCTCGATATCGCGGAGTTCTTCCAGCGCCCCGACAAGGGTCTCTGGGGCACGGCGGAAGCTTTCCGCCGCGGCGGCCAGCAGTTCTGGTTCTTCTTCAGCCACGCGGCGGCCTACACCAACAACCCGAACTATCCGGGTGCGATGTTCTTCGACCCCGAAACGATGGACGCCCAGATCAATAATCCGGGCTGGGTGAAGGGACTGGAAGAGTACATCCGCGCTTCCAAGCTTGGCCCGCCCAATGCGCTGAACTTCTCGTTCGGCGAGGTCAATGCCGCCGTGGCCGGCGGCCAGGTGGCCGAGTCGATCGGTTGGGGCGACACCGGCGTGATCGCCGCCGATCCCAAGCAGTCGAAGATTTCCGGCAAGGTAGGCTCCGCGGTGCTGCCCGGCTCTGACGAGATCTGGAACGCCAAGACCAAGAAGTGGGACAAGTTCCCGGCAGTGCTGCCGGCACCCTTCATGGCGTTCGGCGGCTGGCAGATTGCCGTGCCGAAGGTGGGCAAGAACCAGCAGGCGGCATGGGATTTCGTCAAGACGCTGACAAGTCCTGAAGTCTCTGGCCAGGCCGCGATTACCGGCGGTACGGGTGTCAACCCATACCGCAAGTCGCACACCGCGAATCTGGAGCTGTGGAGCAAGATCTTCTCGCCGCAGGAGGCCAAGGAATATCTCGGCGCCCAGGCCGACTCCATTAACGGCAAGAACGTTGCGCTCGACATGCGTCTGCCCGGCTATTTCTCCTACACCGAGGTTGTGGAGATCGAGCTCGGCAAGGCGTTGGCCGGCCAGACCACGCCGCAGGCCGCACTGGACGCGGTCGCGAAGGAATGGAATCGCCTGACCGACGAGTTCGGCCGCGCGAAGCAACTTGCCGCCTATCGCGCGGCGATGGGCCTTCCGCCCAAGAACTAACTGAAGAACTGACCTCCGCTGAGACTTCCCCGGATGATGCGTCAGCATCATCCGGGCTTTGTTGGCCGTCGATATGAGGGACGGAAAAAGGAATCCATGGCGCACGTCGAGATCGAAAACGTCAGCAAGGCATATGGGCCCTACAAGATCATCGAGGGGCTCGATCTGAACGTCGCCGACGAGGAGTTCGTCGTGCTTGTCGGCCCGTCCGGCTGCGGCAAGACCACGACGTTGCGCATGATTGCAGGGCTGGAGGCGGTCACCAGCGGAAACATCCGCATCGGCAACCGCGACGTGACGCAGCTGCGTCCGGGCTTGCGCAATTGTGCGATGGTGTTCCAGAACTATGCGCTCTACCCGCATATGACGGTCGGGGAGAACATCGGCTACGGCATGAAAGTGCGGGGCGACTCGCGCGCCGGCATCGCGAAAGCAGTCCAGGACGTGGCGCGCGTTCTCGACCTCGAGCAATATCTGGACCGCAGGCCCAAGCAACTCTCCGGCGGGCAGCGCCAGCGCGTTGCGATCGGCCGTGCCATCGTGCGCAGCCCGGACGTGTTTCTGTTCGACGAGCCGTTGTCGAACCTCGACGCCAAGCTCCGTATCGAGATGCGGACCGAGATCAAGGCGCTGCATCGCCGTCTCGCCAAGACGATTGTCTATGTCACGCACGATCAGGTCGAGGCGATGACCATGGCGGATCGTGTCGTAGTGATGAATCGCGGCCGGATCGAGCAGGCGGCCGATCCGATCACGATCTACGAGAAGCCCAGCAATCTCTTCGTCGCGGGCTTCATGGGCGCACCCAGCATGAATTTCATCCATGGCGAGATTGCCGCACGCGATGGCGCGCTGGTCTTCACCGAGCCGTCGGGGACGTCGTTAAGATTGCCGAAGTCCCGCGAGGCGGCCTATGCAGGGAGCGTCGGCAAGCCGGTTGTGCTCGGCGTGCGGCCCGACCATGTGCTCCGGCAGGATGCGCCGATGGGCTCATCCGTCCGCTTGATGGTGAAGGACGTGGAGCCGCTCGGGCCGCATACGCTCGTGATTGGAACCGTAGGCGCATTTCCGTTCACGGCTCAGATGCCGGTCGGTGTCGCTGCGGCGCCGGATCGCCTGATAGACGTCGCTCTTGATCTCGAGCGAACGCACCTGTTCGACAAGGTCTCGGGGAAGGCCATTAGTTAGCCTTCGGTTCTCGCGGGCGTCGTTTCCTTGCGTTCGCTTCAGTTCTCTGCGGGGACCTGGCGGTTCCCGCCGGGCCTCAGAGCATCGGCTCGAACTGGCAGTGCACGAGCATCTCGGAGACCGAGGCGTTGTTCGGCAGCATGAGTGCGGTTTCCACCATGCCGGCGATGTCGTCCGGCTGGCTCATCTCGTGGCGGGGGATTTCGTCGTCGTTGAGCGTCATGTCGGTGGCAACGTAGCCCGGGCAGATCACCGTCGCCCGAATGCCGGCCGCGCGTCCCTCCCGGCGAATGCCGTGGGTGAGTGCAACAATTGCGAACTTGGTCATGGCGTAGCCGACGTTGCTCCCCACGCGCTTTCCGGAGAGGGACCCCAGATTGATGACCCGGCCGTGACCGCAGACGGCCAAATGAGGGAGGGTGGCTCTGACGAGGCGCAGCGGACCCTTGACGTTGACGCGCCACATTTCATCCAGCTCGTTCTCGCCTTCGTCGGAGACACGGACCTTCGGATTGATGCCGGCGGTGTTGACGATGGCGTCGACGCCGCCCCACCGCGCAACCGTTGCGTTGACCCAGGAGCCTGGGCTCTTGGCGTCCTCGGCATCATAGCGGTGCGTCATGAGCCTCTCGCTCTCGGGGAGGCGGCTTGGATCGCGAAGTCCGGCCGATACCCGGAAGCCCGAGGCCAGGAGCCGTTCGACGACGGCGCGTCCGATGCCGCGCGAAGCCCCCGAGACCATGACGATCCGATTGCCGACTTCCAACATCCTGATCCGTCTCCCATGGGCGAGCGAAGAGCCTCGGAAAATCTAAGGGGATACGTGCGGCGACGAGTAAGAGAAATTCACTCTGCCTGCATCGGGTGTGCTTATGGCTCGCGCCCCCGACGACGCTCGGCCGGGATATTGGATGTCCTTATGAGGGCAGAACAAATCTGCTGTATGCCTGCCTCGGCCTCCGCACGTAACTTTCTGCCGCTCTGGCTGACGGCAAGAGAACCTTGCGGATGGGATTTTCGGACTATCGAACGGCGTTGGTGACGGGCGCGTCCTCAGGTATCGGGGCTGCGACGGTTCGGCGCCTCCGCGCCGAGGGGCTCGAGGTGCACGCACTGGCGCGCGACGTTCGCCGGCTGGCCGGCCTGTCGGCCGAGACCGGATGTCGTACATGCGCGGTCGATGTGAACGATCTCGACGCCCTGAATCATCTTGCGAGCTCGGCCGAATTCGATGTCCTCGTCAACAATGCCGGCCAGTCGCGGCGCGGCAATATCCTGGATACGGCGCCTGATGATGTCGACACCCTGGTCGACGTCAATCTGCGCGCGGTCCTGCATCTGACGCGGTTGATCGCTCCGGGCATGGCGAGGCGCAATCGCGGCCACGTGGTCAACGTCTCGTCGATCGCCGGCCACTATGCCTTCGGCGAGAATGCCACGACATTCAATTCATCCGTGGCCTATCACGCGACGAAGGCGGGCATTCATTCGCTGTCGCAGCAATTGCGCGTCGATCTTTACGGCACCTGCGTTCGCGTCACCGAAGTCTCGCCCGGGCGGGTGGCGACGAGCATCTTCCAGAACCAGAACGCCGCCGACAACCCGGATGCCCGCTTCGTCGGGGGCTTCGAGACTTTGCAGTCCGAAGACGTCGCGGATGCCATTGCGTTCGCGGTGGGGTCGCCGGCGCGGATGAACGTCGCCACGATCGAGGTCGTACCCACGTTCCAGGTCGTCGGCGAATTGCGATTTGCGAGCCGATCCGAGGCCGCACGTTTGAAAGACATGAGAAGTGGAGCTGACAATGCCTGAACTCGCAAACCGCCTCAAAACCGTGAAGGTGTCGGCCTCGGCGGCGATGACGGACAAGGCGCGAGAGCTCCGCGCCGCGGGCGTCAAGATCGTGGGCCTGTCGTCCGGCGAGCCCGATTTTCCGACGCCGTCGCACGCGATCGAGGCCGCACATCGGGCGGCTCTTGCCGGCGATACCAAATATCCGGCGCAGCCGGGAACCATTGCCCTGCGGACCGCCGTCCAGCGCAAGTTCAAGCGCGAGAACAATCTCGACTATGCCCTCGACGAGATCCTGATCGCCAATGGCGGCAAGCAGATCATCTTCAACGCGCTGTTCGCGACCTGCAATCCCGGCGACGAGGTCGTCATCCCGGCGCCGGGCTGGATCACCTATGCGGACATCGTTCTTCTGGCGGAGGCGACGCCCGTCGCGGTGCCGTGCCCGGAGAACAACCAGTTCAAGCTCCGTCCGGCAGACCTTGAGGCGGCGATCACGCCCAGGACGAAGTGGCTGATCCTTAATTTTCCCAACAATCCGACCGGCGCGGCATGCACCCGCGAGGAGATGCGCGCGATCGCCGACGTCATGCTGAAGCACCCCGACGTCTGGATCCTCACCGACGACATCTACGAACATCTCACCTATGACGGTTTCGAGTTCTGCACTATCGCCGAGGTCGAGCCGAAGCTGAAGAATCGCGTCGTGACCGTGAACGGCGCCTCCAAGGCCTACGCCATGACCGGCTGGCGGGTCGGCTATTGCGGCGGCCCCAAGGACCTGATCGCGGCGATGAACAATGTCCACGGTCAGGCGACCGGCGGAATCTGCACGGTGAGCCAGGCCGCGGCCGTCGCGGTCCTGGACGGGCCGCAGGACTACCTGAAGGAACGCGCTGACATTTATCGCGACCGGCGCGATCTGGTGGTCAAGCTCCTCAATCAGATTCCGGGCATCACTTGCCACAAGCCGGAGGGGGCCTTCTACGTGTTTCCCAACATCACGGGCTGCATCGGCAAGACCACGAAGGGCGGGCGACGGCTGGAAACCGATGCCGACTTCATCTCGGCGCTACTGGAGGAGCAGCATGTCGCTGCGGTACCCGGGGGCGCATACGGCATGAGCCCGTATTTCCGCATTTCCTATGCGACCGATACCGAATCGCTGAGGGAAGGCTGCCGGCGTATCGCGAGCTTCTGCGAAAGCCTGCGCTGACCGGGCATTGATATGTCAGGAGGCTTGGCCCTCGGTGGAGAAGGAAAGATGCACCCGGCGGCATTCGTCGACCAAGATCGGAGCAGTATGCCGAACCAATTGTCATAATCGTTCCTAATGCCCCTAAACGAAGATGTTCTTGGTCCTGTAGGATGTCGACGCATAAGCTTTGTGCAAAGAGGGGTATTGCCTTGGTATCGCGCAGTCGAGGACGGCCAGCGATGACCACCAGCGACGATGCGGTGGCGGTCTTAGGTGTTCAAGCTCCACCGGTCACCGGGCGGGCATCGCGGTGGCGTCTGGCTCTGCCGGTCGGGCTTCTCGCCGTCCCGATGCTGGCATTCCTGACGTACTTCTTCTTCTATCCGGCGCTGGGACTGCTGTTCTCGAGCATCCAGACGCAGGACAGCCGCGGCATCATCGGCCGTCCCTTCACCCTTGCGCACTACGCCCGTCTGATCAACGTCGAGCTCTACGCCCGCGTGCTGTGGACGACGCTGCGGATCAGCATCATCACCTCCGCGCTCGCGACGGTGCTCGCCTATCCCGTTGCGCTGGTGATGGTCAAAAGCCGTCCGATGGTCACGCGCATCATCACCTTGATCGTCATCGCGCCCCTGATCGTCAGCGTGGTCGTTCGTGGATACGGCTGGCAGCTCGTGCTCCAGAACGGTCCGAAGGGCATGCTGAACTGGATCCTGATGACGCTGCATATCGTCGATGCGCCGATATCGGTCCTCTACACCGAGGTCGCCGTCGTCATCGGGTCGCTGCATGTGTTCTTCCCGATGATGGTTCTGCCGCTGGCCTCGGCGCTCGGCAAGATCGATCCCAACCTCGAAGACGCAGCCCGGATGCTGGGCGCGCCGTGGTGGAAGGTATTTCTTCGCGTGACGCTGCCGTTGAGCATGCCGGGCTTCGTGGCGGGCTTTACCCTGGTGTTCTCGCTCACCGCCGGCTCCTTCGTCATTCCAGCGATCCTGGGCGGGGCCTCGGCGGTCATGCTCGGCAATCTGATCGAGCAGCAGATCTTCGTCGTCTATGACTGGCCGTTCGGCGCCGCGATTGCCGTCGTTCTCGTCGGCCTGGTCCTCGCGGTCAACGGCGTCTCGATGTGGCTTCTGGAAGGACGGCGTCTCAGGAGGCCCGACTGATGGACGAGCGGTTTTCCGGCTTCGGCGCCTTCATCCTCTACACCATCACTGCCGGCATGATGCTGTTCATCCTGGCGCCGCTGCTCCTCGTCATGGCGGTGTCGGTTTCCGATTCCTATTTCGTGACGTTCCCGCCGCAGGGCTTCACGCTGAAATGGTATGCCAAGGTTCTCCAGGACCGCGACTTCCTCGAGGCGATGCGGCTGAGCATTCTGCTCGCGCTCGGCACGACGGCGGGCTCGCTGCTGTTCGGCGTGCCCGCGGCCTTTGCGCTGGTCCGCGGCAGGTTCTTTGGGCTGGCAGCGATCAAGGGTTTCCTGCTGTCGCCGCTGATTTTCCCGGCGCTGGTCACGGGCCTGGCGCTGCTTCAGGTCCTGACCAAGCTCGGATCGCAGGATGCGCGGCTCAACCTCCTGATCGGGCATGTGGTCGTGACGTCGCCCTATGTCATCCGCACCGTCGTCACCAGCCTCCAGCTGGTGGATGAGAACCTGGAGGATGCGGCGCGGACCCTCGGCGCAAACCGGCTGACGACATTCTGGCGCGTGACGCTGCCGCAGATCGCCTCGGGCGTCGCCGCCGGCGGGCTGTTCGCCTTCATGGTGTCCTTCGACAATTATCCGGTCACGATGTGGCTGGCGAACTCGGAATATTCGCCCGTGCCGCTCGTGCTGATGCGGCAACTGGTCAACGTCTTTGATCCTTCCGTGCCGGCGATGTCGACGATCATCATCCTGATGGCGATGGTCGGCGTGCTGCTGCTGGAGAAACTGGTCGGCCTTCGCCGCGCGCTGGCTGCCTGATGTGCATTGGTAGATGGAGATTAGACCCATGAAGCTGACACGTAGGACTCTCATTAAAGCCGGTGCATCCGCGGTAGCCTTCCCGACGATCATCAGCCGATCGTGGGCGCAGGACGCCAAGCAACTGCACGTCGGCGTCTACAACTCCGCGCTGGGCAAGTTGATCCAGAAGGAGGTCATTCCGAAATTCGAGGCCGAGTTCAAATGCCGCGTCTTCACGATCGAAGGCGCCACGCTCTCCAACATCGCCGCCCTCCGTGCCACGCGCGATACGCCGCGCTTCAGCATGATGATGATGGACGATGTCGGCATCCCCCAGGCCAAGCAGGAAGGGCTGATCGACAAGCTCGATGCCGCCAAGATTCCGAATCTTGCCAAGGTCTATCCGCGCTATCTGTTCGAAGAGGATTATGGCGTCGGCTTCTCGATCTCGAGCGCTGCCCTGTTCATCAATCCACAGGTGACGAAGCCGATCGAAAGCTACGAGCAGATCTTCGACGCAAAATACCGCAAGCAGATATTGCTCAACACGCCAAAGAACACCCAGAGCGTGCTGATGCTGATCGTGGCGACGGCGCTGACGACGGGCAAGTCGCTGAAGGAAGCGCAATATCTCGTCGATAGCGGCTGGGACAAGCTCGCGACCCTCAAGCCCAACGTCCTCACGATCTACGACAGCGAGGCGCAGGTGCTCCAGGTGGCCCAGGGCCAGGCGACGATCGGCGGTATCGAATATTCGAAGGCCATCTATCCGCACACGGCCAAGGGCATGCCGCTCGACATGACGTTCCCCAAGGAAGGCGCCTTCACCGGCATCAACAGCATGACGCTGGTCAAGAATGCGCCGGAGCCCGAGCTTGCCTGTGCCCTGATCAACCGTATTCTCGAGCCATCGGTCGCCAAGATGCTGTCCGAGCAGACGCTCAGCGCGCCGTCGGTGAGCGGCATCGACTTCAAGCCGGAGACGGCCAAGTTCCTGGCCTATCCCGACACCAAGGCCGCCGATCTCGGACTGTTCACGCCGGATTGGAAGTTCATCGTTCCGCGCCGCGGCCCGTGGCTGGAGCGCTATAATCAGGTGTTCACGAGCTAGGACAGGTTGTCATGAGGTCTTCCGAAGTCAGGCTTGACCACCTGGTCAAGGAATATAACCGCACCGTTGCGGTGGACGACGTCTCGCTCACGATCGAGCCCGGCCATATGGTCGCGCTGCTCGGTCCGAGCGGATGCGGCAAGACGACCTGCTTGCGCATGATCGCCGGGCTGATCCGCCCGACATCCGGCGATGTCTTCGTCAACGACCAGAAGATGACCGGCGTTCCCGTGCATCGCCGCAATGTCGGGATGCTGTTCCAGAACTATGCGTTGTTTCCTCATCTGACCGTCGAGGAGAACATCGCCTTCGGCCTCGAGATGCGCGGGATCTCCAAGGCCGATGCCGCAAAGAAGGTCGGCGAAGCCCTCAATCTCGTCCAGCTGTCCAGCTTCGGGAAGCGCTATCCGGCGCAACTCTCAGGCGGCCAGCAGCAGCGCGTCGCATTGGGGCGCGCCCTGGTGATCGAGCCGGCCATGCTGCTGCTCGACGAGCCGCTCGGGGCGCTCGACAAGGGGCTCCGCGAGAGCATGCAGGTCGAGCTGCGCGCCCTTCAGCGCAGGCTCGGTTTGACCACCGTGATGGTGACCCACGATCAGGACGAAGCCCTGACGATGGCCGACAAGATCGTCGTGATGCGCGACGGCAAGCTCGAACAGGTCGGCTCTGCAACGGAAATCTACCAGCGTCCGACCTCGAAATTCGTTGCGCAGTTCATCGGCGCGTCGAATCTGTTCGAAGGACCCGTCGAGCAGCGCAACGGGAGCGGGGCGCTCGTTCGTGTCTCGCCCGAATTGAGCCTCCAGGTCGACCAGATCCCGCAATCGGCAAGCGACGTGATGGTCTCGATCAGGCCGGAAGCAATCGTGGTCGAGCGCATCGGCCAGAGCCCGGCGGCGCAACGCGCCAACAGCGTGATGGCGCGTGTCGACCAGGCCATCTATCGCGGGTTCGTCAGTCACTACTATCTCAAGACGCTGAGTGGCGGCCAGATCATCGTATTCGAGCAGAACCAATCGCAGCAGGCCGGTCTTCGATACGCGGTGGGCGAGGAGGTCGTGGCGCGGTGGGAATCGCCCAGCAATCACGTCATCGCGCGTCACTGAAGCAGGGGACGAGCGCGGCGTCTTGCGGGCAATCGACATCCCTTATACCCGCAGACGAACATCGTCTTGGATCGGCTTGTGTCGCTTGGCTAGATTTGATCGTGGCAGCGCCACGGGCGTTCGACCAGCGAGGCCCTTTTGTCGATTAATCAGCCCAATGCTCCCTTTGTCGGCACGATCGAGAAAAGCCCGAAGATCAGCCTGATCGGCACGCTTGCGATGCTGGTCGAGGCGCCGGGTGACTTCGACCTGGTGCAGCAAGGACGCATCTGGGCTTTTGCGGATGCGGTTTCGACCTGGCCCGACGTCCAGGAGGCCGTCATAGGCGTCACCAATGTGATGCTCGTCTTCGAGCAGCCGCCGGCGGATATCGGCATGCTCAGCGCTTCAATCGTCGAATTGTGGCATCGCGTGCCGAGTCGCAAGGCCGACGGCAAGCTCATCGAGATCCCCGTCGTCTATGGCGGGGAGCTCGGCTTCGACTTGCCGGCGGTTGCGGACCGTGCCGGATTGTCCGCGCGTGACGTCATCCGGATTCATAGCGAAGGCGAATACACCGTCTGCGCCGTCGCGAGCTCGCCGGGGTTCGGCTACCTCCATGGCCTCGATCCGCGCATCTACATGCCGCGCAAATCCGTGCCGTCGCTCAACATGCGCGCAGGTTCGGTGACGATCGGCGGAATGCAGACCGGCGTGGCGGTGCTGACGAGCCCGAACGGATGGAACGCGATCGGATGGGCCTCGGTTGCGATGTTCGACCCGACGTCCGAACAACCGTCGCTCATGCTTCCGGGCGACCGTGTCCGATTCAGAATCGATCGGGTCGAGCTGTGATCGAAATATTGGCCAGCCCCGCTTTCAACACCATCCAGGATCTTGGCCGCCACGGCGCGCGTCGTTTCGGTGTGAGCACGTCGGGCGCCATGGATCCCGTCGCGCTCGCCGCCGGCAACGCGCTGCTTGGCAATGACGACAATGCGGCCGGCATCGAGATCCAGACCTTTCCGTTCCGCCTGCGCTTCCAGACAGATGCCGTGTTTGCGCTTACGGGCGCCGATCACGATTCGACCCTGGCGGCGGCAACCGTCCGGCCGTGGTGGTGCATGCAGGCCAAGGCGGGCGAGGTTCTCGCGATCACCGCGCCGCGGCGTGGCGCGCGGATCTACGCGACGTTCGGCGGGGGCATCGATGTTCCGCGCGTGCTGGGCTCACGGAGCACGCATCTGCGCGGCGGCTTCGGCGGGCTGGAGGGCCGCACCTTGCAGGCCGGCGACGTCGTGCCGGTCGGATGTTCGCCGCACAGGAGCGACGGCCGCTTCGGCTTCGGCGTTGCGCCGCCTGATGTCGCGATCGCGGGCGCCGCTCCCGCGGATGACCGCGTGCTGCGGATACGTGTCCTGCGGGCCGGCGAGTATGATTTGTTTTCGGAGGCGATGCAGGCGGCGTTCTGGTCCACGACGTGGAAGATCAGCGCCCAGAGCGACAGAGGCGGCTATCGGCTCACTGGCGGCAAGCTGACATTGGACGCACCCGTCGAGATGCGCTCGCATGGCGTCGTGACTGGCGTCGTGCAGGTGCCGCCGAGCGGCGAGCCGATCATCCAGATGAGCGACGCCAATACGGCCGGTGGCTATCCGAAGATGGCAGCCGTGATCCAGGCCGATCTCTGGCGCCTCGGCCAGGCGGCGCCGGGCTCGTTCATCGCCTTCAACGAGGTGAGCTACCAGGACGCGGTCGCGGCCATGGCTCCCGTCAACGATTACCTCGCGAAGTTGCGTGCGACCGCGGATCTCTATCGAGCGCTTTAGAGCATGATCCGGAAAAGATCATGCTCAAACAAAAGTGGACGTCAACGATAACAAGAGCAGGGTACGAACATGAAAATCGGCATCAATTCGGACATGGGCGAAGGCTTCGGCAATTATCGCATCTGCGACGATGAGGCGCTGATGGGCATCATCTCGTCCGCCAACGTGGCGTGCGGCTTCCACGCCGGCGATCCCATCATCATGGATCGCATGGTTCGCCTGGCAAAGCAGAAGGGGGTCGAGGTCGGTGCCCATCCTGGCCTGCCTGATCTGCTCGGGTTTGGCCGCCGCGTGATCCAGATGGATGCCGCCGAGCTGGAGAAACACATGGTCTATCAGATCGGCGCCTTGCAGGCGATCGCGGCCAATGCGGGTCACCGCGTGACTCATGTCAGCTTCCACGCGGCGATGGGCAACATGGTCAACGCCGACCCCGATATGGCCGATGTCGTCGCTCGCGCGATTGCGACCATCAATCGCGATTTCATCGTGTTCTCGCAGCCCGACGCCGCGATCGTGCACGCTGCGCGCAAGGTGGGGCTGCGCATCCTCACCCTGTTCCTGGCCGACCGCGCCTATGACGAGAACGGCCATCTGGTGTCCCGCAAGCTTCCCAACTCTGTCATCACGTCGACCGAAGCCGTGGCCGAACGGGTCAAGCGCTTTCTCGATAGTGGCACCGTGCGGACGATCGAGGGCAAGTCGATCAAGGTCGAGGCGCGCTCGATCCTGATCCACAGTGACACGCCTGGATCGGTCAACCTCGCCGGCACGGTGCGCCGCGTGATCGAGCAGGGCGGCGGCGAAGTCACGCCCGCAACGGTCCTGCTCAATTGATCGAGCTGCCCTCGGGCAACGGGCGGATGCGTGCGATCGCAGTGCCGTAGCCGACCGTTGCGCCGGGCTCCGCGATCACGGCATCGACGATGCCGGTGGCGGGCGCCACGATGGGCGCATACAGCAAGCCGATCCTGACGAGGCCGACGATCGCGCCGGCCTCGACCCGCTGGCCCGGTGCGATGAACGGCTTGTCCCGCCAGGGATGGGCCGCGAGGAAATGCCCTGCGACGTCGGCTTTGGCGATGACGGAATGGTCGACAGCCGGGGCCGCAAGCATCGGTGACTCTGCCATGCGTGGGCCGGTGTCGACGACAAGCTTCAGGGATTGGCCGGGCTCCTCGATTTCGATCGTGTCGGCGCCGGACCTTTCGAGGATTTGCGCGAGACGCGCGATCTCGGTCAGCTCTATCGGCATGTTCTGATCTCCTCGATGAGACGCACATGGGTCCTGAGCCGCTCGAGATACGCTGACATCTCGGCCTCGGCCGCAAGTGCGTCGACGTAAGCCGTCTGCTCGAACCGCAGCTTGCTTCCGAGCTGCGCCTGCCCGACGCGCCACAGGTCAGCCCGGATCACGGTTGCGATCTTCGGATAGCCGCCGGACGTCTGGGCGTCGCGCATCTGGATGATCGGCTGCCCGTTCGGCGGAATCTGGATCACGCCGGGGACGATGCCGTGCGAGCGCTTCTCGATCGGTGCTTTCGGCTTCACGGCGGGGCCCTGCAGGCGGTAGCCGTAACGGTTGCTCTGCGGCGTGATCTTCCAGCGACTGGACCAGAACAGCGCCTGCGTGGCGGCGTCGAACCCGTCATATTCGCCGGCGATCACGACCCTGACGACGGTCTCGTCTGCGGCAGCGTTCGGCCGCGCCAGCGTGATCTCGGCCGGCTGGACCCCGAGATCCCCAATGATCGCGGGCGAAGCGACGCAGGGCAGGATGTCGCCGGGCTGGAGCGGCCGTCCGTGCCAGCCGCCGAACTCGCCGCGAAACTGCGTGCTGCGGGAGCCCAGCACCATGGGCACGTCGATGCCGCCGCCGAATGCCAGATAGCTTCGTGCGCCGCGGGGCATCGCCTTGATGATCAGGATATCGCCGGCGCGGGCGTGCGAACGCCACCATGGCGGAATCGCGCGTCCTGCGATCTCGGCCTCGACATCGGCGCCGGTGAGTGCAAAGGCCGTGTCCCGGTCGAAACGAAGCTTGAACGGCAGCATCGGAATTTCGATGCCGGCCGCGTTCTCGTCGTTGCCGAGAAGGATGTTGCCGGTACGCAGCGCGACATCGTCCATCGCGCCCGACGTGCCGACCCCGAAGCGATACTGGTCGAAGCGGCCGAGATCCTGGACGCTCGCAGGCCCTGTGACTGACAGGATCTCGATCACCGGATCACCCGTTCGATCTCGAAGCGGATGGTATCGCCCGGTGCGAGTGCGGCTGGCGTCGGCCAGGACGGATCGAAGAAGGTCCAGCTGGTATGTCCGATGGCGTGCCAGCCGCTCGGTCCGGGCGAAGCGGAGACCCCGGTCTGCGATCCGCCGATCGACACTGAGCCGCCCGCGGAGCGTTGCAGCGGAGTCTGCCGTCGCGGCATGGTGATGCGCGGGTCCATGCCGCCGAGATAGCAATAGCCGGGATGGCTGCCGAGCGCGAACACCGTGTAGAGCGGGGCGGCATGGATCGAGATCACGTCGTCGACGGACAGGCCGCAATGGTCGGCGACGGACTGAAGCTGCGATCCGATCTCGCCGCCATAAGTCACCGGCAGCCTGATCTCGCGGCCGCCGATCGCGAGGCCTTCTGCCGCGTCCCAGCCGTCGTTGAGCGCGGCAATCAAGGTGTCGAGCTCGCAGGGCGGCGTGTCGAAGGTCAGCATCAAGTTGGTGATGCCGGGAATGGCCTCGCGGATTCCTGGCCATTTCGATGCGGTGGCCGCCAGCGACCAGATGCGCCGCTGGTGCGGCAGGTCGAATGCGCCGGGCGCCTCGAACAGGAGGGCCGATGTTCCGAGCAGGCTGATCCGCGGCCGGTCCGGCGTCGTCATGGCGCGGCCACCCGCGCGTTCATCCAGTGTTCGAGATGATGGATGTCGTAGCCGCCGCGGCAGAACGCCGGATCGGCGAGGATCGCCTGGTGCAACGGCACGTTGGTTCGGATGCCTTCGGCGCGCAGCTCGGACAAGGCGACCCGGGCACGCGCGAGCGCTTCCTCACGGGTGCTGCCATGGGCGATGAGCTTGCCGATCAGCGAGTCGTAGTGACGGGGAACGGTGGCGCCGGCGGCGATGTGCGAATCGACGCGGATGCCGATGCCGCCGGGAATGTCCCAGCGGGTCACCGTGCCGGGCGAGGGCGCGAAGGTTGAGGGGTCTTCGGCATTGATGCGGAATTCGACGGCATGGCCGACACGGGCAATGTCGCCTTGCGCAATCCCCAGCGGCTCGCCTTGCGCGATGCGGATCTGCTCTTTGACGATGTCGATCCCCGTCGTCATCTCGGTGACGGGATGCTCGACCTGGACACGCGTGTTCATCTCGATGAAGAAGAACTGCCCGTCCTCGTAGAGGAACTCGAACGTGCCGGCGCCGCGATAGCCGATCCGCCGGCACGCCTCGACGCAGCTTGTGCCGACCCGCTCGATCAGCGCGCGATCGATGCCGGGCGCGGGGGCTTCCTCGACCACCTTCTGGTTCCTGCGCTGGAGCGAGCAGTCGCGGTCGCCGAGCCAGAGATGATTGTCGTGCTGGTCGCACAGCACCTGAATCTCGATATGGCGGGGCTTTTCGAGGAATTTCTCGATGTACACCGCAGCGTTCTTGAAGGCCTTGCTGGCTTCGGCGCGGGTCAGCGCCAGCGCCTCGTCCAGCGCGGCTTCGCTGCGCACGATCCGCATGCCGCGCCCGCCGCCGCCGCCGGCGGCCTTGATGATGACAGGATATCCGATGTCCCGGGCGATCGCGCGAACCTCGGCCGGATCATCCGGCAGGGCGCTGTCCGGCCCCGGCACGCAAGGCACGCCCGCCAGTCGCATCGCGCGCTTGGCCGCGACCTTGTCGCCCATGGTCCGGATACAATCCGCCGGAGGGCCGATGAAAGTGAGGCTGGCGCGCGTAATCCGATCGGCGAACTCCGCGCTCTCCGAGAGGAAGCCGTAACCGGGATGGATCGCCTGGGCGCCGCTGACTTCGGCTGCGAGCAGGATTGCCGCAATGTTGAGATAGGTGCCGCTCGCCGGCGCGGGCCCGATGCAGAGTGCCTCATCGGCGAGTGCGACATAGCGTGCGTCGCGGTCCGCCTCCGAGTGAACGACGACCGTCTTGAGGCCCATCGCCCGACAGGCGCGCTGGATGCGAAGCGCGATCTCGCCGCGATTGGCGATCAGGACCTTGTCGAACATCAGGGCGAACCCACAGCACCGATCCGGAACAGGGCTTGCCCTGCTTCGATCTCGTCACCATTCTCCGCGAGGATGGCAAGCACGACACCGGGCGCTTCGGCGGCGATGTCGATGAAGGTCTTCATCGCCTCGATGATGCAGATCTTCTGCCCGGCCTCGATCCGCGCGCCGACCTCGACCAGGGGCGGCTCGTCCGGCGCGGCAGCCCGGTAGAAGACGCCGTGCATCGGTGCCGGCACGACGACGTCGGCGGCAGCGTCGGGAGCAGGGTTTTCCTGGTGATCGAGAGCAGGGGCCTCGACCTTGTACGCCGTCGCAGGCTGTGCCGGGGCCGCAGGCGGTCCTGCGGGCGCGCGCTTGAGGATGCGAATGCGGGTGCCATCTTGCGTGAGCTCCAGCTCGGCGATTGCGGAGCGCGTCACGAGATCGACGAGTTGTTCGATTTTGGCGAGATCCACAGTCACGCTCCGCGTTGGCGGCCTGCCGAGTTCGAGGCGTTCATGCGTCACTCGGCCGGCGGCCGGCTCTTCTGTGCAAAATTGAGGCCGCCGACGACCTGCTGGGTCGGCAGAACTTCCATGAAGGCGACATTCATGCGCGCCGGCGATCCGACCGCGAATGCGATCGAATTGGCGATGTCCTCGGGCTGAAGCGCATCATAGTCGTCGAAGAAGCGACGCTTGGCTTCGGCCAGATCACCGAGCAGCCGGCCGAACACCTCGGTCTCGACCCGGGCCGGCGATATCTCTGTGACGCGAACCCTGGTCCCGTAGAGGTCGACGCGCAACTGCTGCGATAGCGAATGAATGCCGGCTTTGGTGGCGTGATACACGGTGTTTCCGCCGCCAAATGCGTAGTGGCCGGCGATGGAGGAGATGTTGACGACGTGGCCTCGATCACGATGCGCCATGCCCGGCACGACCAGCCGCGTCAGATGTAGCACCGCCCGCAGATTGACGTCGATGAGCGCGTCCACGTCTTCAGGTGTCGTGTCCAGGATATTGCCGCGCCGGGATTGGCCGGCGTTGTTGACGAGGACGTCGAACTCGGCCGACTTTGCCAGGGCCGCAAGCGCATCGAGGTCGCTGATGTCGACGGCGCAGGGTCGGCATCCGGTCTCCGCAGAGAGGGCGCTCAGGCGGGTGGCGTCGCGGGCCACGGCGTAGACTTCGAGCCCTTCCGCACTCAGGCGGCGAACAGTCGCAGCCCCTATTCCGGAGGATGCGCCCGTCACCAGGGCCGTCCGATAGTCCGAAAATCCCATCCGCGGGGGCTCCTCTGCTACCGTCCGACCCGCTGGAGGCGTCGGCTGCAACGCGAGCGGCGGACGAGTTCAGCACTAGCTATAGGCCCCTCAGGTTCCCAGTGGTAAGAACAATTCCTTCTGATCCCATAGCTTCAGCCTATTGCTGCTGCACTGCTCCCTGACTGGATATCCGGAGACGCCGTATTGGATACGAAACGCTTGGAGGCCTTCATCAAGGTCGTGGATCTCGGCAGCATGACGAGCGCGGCGAAAGTGCTGAATGTGGCGCAGCCGGCGCTGAGCCAGCACATTGCGAGCCTGGAGGCCGATTTCAAGTGCAAGCTGCTCGACCGCAGCGCCCGCGGGGTTAAGCCCACCGAGGCCGGACGAATCCTCTACCGCTACGCCAAGTCGATCCAGCGTCAGATCGAAGAGGCCAGGCGCACCATTCTGGACAACAAGCCGGAGCTGACCGGCAACGTCACGATCGGTCTGGCCCCGCTCAGCTCGGCGGCATTGCTGGCGACCCCGCTGCTGATGCAGGTCCGCGCACGCTATCCCGGCATCGTGCCGCACATCTACGACAGCTCCGGGATCATGCTCAGCGAGATGATGCTGAAGGGGAGCATGGACATGGCTGTCCTGTACGGCGATCGCCCGGTGACCGGCCTCGATTACAAGCCGCTGATGCGCGAGTACTTCTATCTTGTCGCGCCCCGCAGCATCTATCCGGAGCAGATGCCTCTGGAGGAGGTTTCGGCGGCGGAGGTCGCGCAATTCGACCTGCTGCTTCCGTACCGGGAATCCTTCCTGCGGCAGACGGTCGAGCGGGTCTGCGCCGAGGTGGGACTTCGCCCGCGCATCGTCGCCGAGATCCATTCCCAGTCGACCCTCTCTTCGGCTATTGCAGCCGGCGTGGGGGCGGCAGTGCTGCCCATGTCGATCGCAAAGGAGTTGCCGAACCTCGACGAGCTCTGCATTCGGCGGATCAACGCGCCGTCGGCCTCGCAACAGATGTCGCTTTGCATTTCCGACAATGCCGCGTTGTCCGATGCTGCATTCGCCGTCTACAAGATATTGCTCGAGATCATCGTCAAGACGTGGGGGCCGTTCGATCTCCACCTCGGCTCGGCGACCGCCGTCTTGGGCGGCGCAGCGTCGGCTCTGGATGGTCCGAAGGACGAGCCATAACGAAACACGATGCGGCAATCCTAAAATCTGAATTTGCCGCCTCAAGGCGGTTGGATATGGAGGAGTAACGAAGATTGCGACCGCAAGGAGGTTATCATGGTGCATGTGATCAGGACATTCGATCGGCCCGCCGCCGAGCTTGTCGAGCGCATCAAGAAGTTTCCTCCGTCCACCCTTCATGAGGCGCAGGGGCGATTGGGCGCCCTGACATCCCGCATCAAGCCGATCTATTCCGGGATGCGCGCCTGCGGACCGGCGCTGACGGTGAGCTGCCACCCGGCCGACAACATCATGCTGATCACGGCGATTTCGCTGGCCAAGCCCGGCGACGTGCTCGTGGTGAGCGCGGGCGATCATCCCGAGCAGGGCGGCTTCGGCGAGGTGCTGGCGACGGCCTGCGTTGCCAAGGGCATCGTCGGGCTGGTCACGGATGCCGGCGTTCGCGACGGCCTTGCGGTACGCGACACCGGCTTCAACGTCTTCTCCTACGGCCTCTGCATGAAAGGGACCGTCAAGGAAACTCTCGGCACCATCAATCAGCCGATCGTCATCGGCGGCATTGCCGTCCGCCCCGGCGATATCGTCAGCGCCGATGACGACGGCGTCGTGATCGTGCCGAAGGAGAACATCGCCGACGTCTGCGCCAAGTCGGCGGCACGCGAGGACAAGGAAGCCGGCGTGATGAAGGCGCTCAAGGCCGGCGGCGACATCCTCGAACTTTCCGGCATCGGAAAGGTGCTGGAAGCCAAGGGCTGCACGTTCGGCTAAGCGGCCCGCGCCGCACATTTGCAATGATGGGAGATCAGGTGGCAGCCATTCTCGGCTCGGGCGAGCACCGCTACCGCGTCGTCGACAATTGGGCCAAGCTGCCGGATGGCTGGCAGCTCACCGACGTTGCATCCATCGCCGTCGACAGCAAGGATCGCATCTACGTCTTCAATCGCGGCGCCCATCCGATGGTGGTGTTCGACCGCGACGGCAATTTTCTGCGCAGCTGGGGCGAGGGGCTATTCTCCCGCGCGCACGGCCTGCATATCGATGCCGACGACAATCTCTACTGCACCGATGACGGCGACCACACCGTGCGAAAATGCACGACGGACGGCAAGGTGCTGCTGACGATCGGCGTCCCCGAGAAGCCTGCGCCGTTCATGAGCGGCGATCCCTTCCATCGCTGCACTCACACGGCTTTGTCGCCGCAGGGCGAGATCTACGTCTCCGACGGCTATGGCAACGCCCGCATCCATAAATTCACGCCGGACGGCAAGCTGATCAGGAGCTGGGGCGCGCCTGGCACCGATCCTGGCCAGTTCAACATCGTGCACAATATCGTCGCCGATGCCGACGGCTGGGTCTATGTCGCCGATCGCGAGAACCATCGCGTGCAGGTGTTCGACGGCAATGGAAAATACGAGACGCAGTGGAACAATCTGCACCGGCCGTGCGCGCTGTGCCGTTGCGGCGGCGGCAGGAATCCCACTTTCGTCATTGGTGAGCTCGGCCCCGCCATGCCGGTCAATCGCAAGGTGCCCAATCTGGGTCCGCGGCTGTCGATCGTCGATGCCAAGGGCAAGCGCATCGCGCGGCTCGGCGGTGAGGATGGTCCCGGTCTTGCGAGTGGAAAATTCCTCGCGCCGCATGGGATCGCGCTGGACTCCAGAGGCGACATGTATGTCGGCGAGGTCGGAGTCACCGACTGGAAGACCAACTTCCCGGACGAGGACATGCCGGACGTTGTTCGCACCTCGCGCTGCCTGCAGAAGCTGGAGCGCGTAGCTGAGGTCGCTCGTTAGAAGCTACCGGCCGGCGCGCTTCTCGACGCCGGCGCAGCGCCCATGCGATCTCTGAGAGCACTTATTCCACCGCCACGAGCGGAATCGGCAGCGCGGTGATCGACTTGATCTTCTCCATCGCGAAGCGCGAGGTGACGTTCTTGAGCGGGACGGCGTGGATCAGCTTCTTGTAGAACACGTCGTAGCTCTGCATGTCCGGGATGACCACGCGCAGCATGTAGTCGACATCGCCGGCCATCCGGTAGAACTCCATCACCTCGGGCATGGCGCTGACCGCAGCCGCGAAGCGCTTCAGCCAGGCATCGGAGTGGTCGGAGCTCTCCACGGAGACGAACACCGAGAGGCCGAGGCCGATCTTGTTCTGGTCGACCAGCGCAACGCGCTTCTGGATGACGCCATCGCCCTCGAGCCGCTGAATGCGCTTCCAGCACGGCGTGGACGACAGGCCGACCCGGTCACCGATCTCAGCGACGGAAAGCGAAGCGTCCTCCTGAAGCACCGTCAGGATCTTGCGGTCGATGGCATCGAGGCGACGGCCAGTCTCGGCGAGCTGCAACGCAGCGTCGGTCATGTCTTGTTACCTTTATATCGGGAGAGGCGCGGGGCTGGCACTTGGACAGAATAGTCAGCCGTGAGGCGCGAACAGGAAGATCTCGTAAAGGTCGTCCTGATAGTCGCTTTCGCCGCCGGTCTGCGGCCGCAGCGAGCGGCGCATCCATCCGCGTGCCTGTTTGAGCCGGCTGGCGAAGCCGAGATGCAGCGAGACGATGTGGCTCATGTTCACTCCGGACGACATTGTAGGGCGAGAACCCGGTAACGCTATCACGGGTGACGAGAGGTTGAACATCGGCAGGCCTAGGCAACGATCAGTTTGGTTGGTTCGTACTGAAGCGGTCATGTGTCCCAGCAGAAAATTCCATGGCGACGTTTCGCGGGGGACGATTTTCATGAGGTCCACCTGGCGCAAAGGTGTCGGATCAGTCGTTCGCGAGCAGCGCGAGGATGTCGGCGTGCCGCAGCTGTTGTATGGAACCAGCGTTCAACGGTCGGCGACATGAGTCCGACGTCGCCACAAGCATGGGCATGCCCATGCTGCCGAACGATGCGTAGGGCGGGTTCCGGTCGGCGCGCGCGTGCAGATGCGCTCCCGTCATGAGGCCGAGCCCGAACAGGAACGCAATCGTCAGGACCACCGGCACGATCAAGGCCTCATGCCTGCCGATATGGTCCGTCACGGCTCTCGCCTCGATCGCCCGCTCTGCGGGAGAACGAAGGTTGGTCCATTCCAGGGTGAACTCGAACATGCCGGCGCCGTGTCTTGCTCTGTCGCTTCCCCTCACTTCATGTAGTCGGGCAAGGTGAAGCCGTCATAGAAGCGGTCGGCCAGGATCGCCGTCTTGAACGCCGGCGATTTGTAGCCGGCGACGATGTCCTGCGCCCAGTCGGCATTTGCGTTGGCCTTCTTCACGGCGAGAACGTTGACATAGGGCGTCGTCATCTTCTCCAGCGCGAATGCGTTGGTGAGCTTCAATCCGCTGAAGATCGCGAAATTGCCCTGAACCGCGGCGAAATCGACGTCGTCGAGCGCGCGTGGCGCCTGCGCGGCTTCCAGCGGCACGATCTTGATGCCGCCCGGATTCTTGATGACGTCGAGCTCGGTGACGTCGACCGGCTTGCTGTCGCGGATCTCGATCAGGCCGAGATCGCGCAAAACCCACAGCGCGCGCTGCAGATTGACGGGATCGTTCGGCACCGCGACGCTCGAGCCCGGCTTGATCGGCGTGCCCAGCGGATGCTTCTTCGAATAGAGACCCATCGGAGGTGTGGGGACGTGGACGATGCCGACGAGATCGGTCTTCTGCCGCTCGTTGTAGGAATCGAGGAAGATCGTGTGCTGCATCACATTGGCATCGATCTCGGACTTGAACACCGCGTTGTTGGCTTCAAGGCCGGTCGAGAACTCGACATAGCGGATCTTGTAACCCTTCTTCTTCAGCTCCGGCTCGACGCCAATCTTGAATTCGTCGATGTACGGTCCTGGCACGAAGCCGACCCGGAGCTCCTGTTTTGCGGGTTGCTGTGCCAGGGCGTCTCCGGCGGCGAGAGGAGCAAGGGCCAAAAGGCCGGAGAGGAGAAACAACGCTGTCTTCATGTCTGCTTACTGGTCTCAGGTTGGAATATGAGTGCGGAAGCGGCGTCAGGCGATGGCCTTGACCGCGTTGGAGTAGATGCTGGCGGGACGTGCGAGGCCGTAATGCTCCCGCAGCGTTGTTCCGGTGTAGTCCTCGCGGAACAGGCCGCGCTTGCGCAGGATCGGAACGACCTGCTCGGCAAAGACGTCGAAGCCGCCGGGCAGCCAGGGCGGCATCACGTTGAAGCCGTCCGCCGCGCCGCCCTCGAACCAGGTCTGGATGTTGTCGGCGATCTTTTCCGGCGTGCCGGCAATGACCCAATGTCCACGCGCGCCGGCAAGCCGCTGTACCAGCTGGCGAATGGTCGGCTTCTCGCGATCGACGATGTCGACCACGAGCTTGAAGCGGCTGGCAACGCCGCGCGCGCTCGCGGTGTCGATGAGATGGCGCGGGACGGGACCATCGAGATCGTAGCCGGTGAGATCGAGGCCGATCATCTGGCGCAATTGCGTCAGGGAATATTCGGGCTGGATCAGCGCGTTGAATTCGTCCTGGAGGCGGTCCGCCTCGGCTTGCGTGCTGCCGATGAAGGGACTGATACCGGGCAGGATCTTGATCTCGTCGGGGCCTCGGTCGAAGGCGCGGGCCTGGCGCTTGATGTCGGCATAGAACGCCTTCGCCGAGTCCAGGGTTTGATGCGCGGTGAAGATCGCCTCCGCGTATCGGGCGGCGAAGGCGCGGCCGTCGTCGGAGGCGCCGGCCTGCACATAGACCGGCCGGCCCTGTGGCACGCGCGAGATGTTGAGAGGGCCGCGCACGCGAAAATGCTTGCCGACATGATCGAGCGTGTGGATCTTGCTGGTATCGGCGAAGATGCCGGAGCCGGGATCGTTGACGAGCGCGTCATCCTCCCAGCTGTCCCAGAGCCGCGAGATCACGTCGAGATATTCGCGGGCACGCTCGTAGCGCTCGTGGTGCGGCGGATGTTCGGGTAGCCCAAAATTCTGCGCGGCCTGGGGCGCGCTGGTGGTGACGATGTTCCAGCCGGCGCGGCCGCGGCTGAGATGGTCGAGCGATGCGAACAGGCGCGCCAGATTGTAGGGCTCTGTGTAGGTGGTCGATGCCGTCGCGATCAGGCCGATGCGTTTCGTCACGGCTGCGATAGCCGCGAGCCAGGTGATCGGCTCGAAGCGAAAGCGCTGGGCGTAGCGGACGTTGTCGGCGAGCGCCGGGCCATCGGCGAAGAAGATGGCGTCGAACTTGCTCGCCTCGGCGCGCTGCGCCAATTCCTGATAATAAGTGATGTCGAGAATGCGGTCCGGCTCAGAGCGCCTGTAGCGCCACGCGGCCTCGTGGTGGCCGCCGGGATAGATGAAGAGATTGAGAACAAGCTGCCGTTGATTGCTCATATCGAAACGCCCCGAGTTCGGCCTGCGCAAAATCTATGTCGCCGATCGCGTCATTGTCGATGGAATGGATTTGCGTTGTTGAGTGCGATGCGAGCATGAAGTTGCGGGAAAGCCGGCGAACGGAGATGGTGCGTGATGCGCCCGCCGATCTATTCGAGATGTGTATGTTCAGGACAGGCATCGCGGTGGCCGCGATGCCGTGTCCTCAGGCGAGAGCGGCTCGGCGTTTCGCCGCTGATGTTTTCGCGAATGCAACTATTCCCCGAGCCGTTCAATCTTTGGAAGCCATTTCCGAAAGCGCTGAGTTAGCATCCTCTGACTGAGTACGACGCTGCATTGATGCAGCCACTACGGAAAGATCCCGCCAGACGCGATCGCCGCCAGAGCAGACGGCGAGCGCGCAAGAGGATCGATCACCATCATCACCTGTTCTCACTCCGCCATTGCATCAGCGATCGGCGAACGGCGGAGCTTTGTCCAAATGGATCGCGGTCTCGGGGAAGATGACATGACTGACGGAATCACCATCGACAACGTCATTCCGCGCGCGGATATCGTCAAACGGTCGGCGCGGATCGGCGCAGAGATCAGGAATATCAGGCTCTCGGGCGATCTGCCGGACCAGACGATCTCCGCGATCAACCGGGTGCTGCTCGAGCACAAGGTCATCTTCCTTCGCGACCAGAACCATCTCGACGACGCCGAGCAGGAGCGCTTCGCCGTTCGTCTCGGCAAGCTGGTGCCGCATCCGACCGTCGGTGCGACGAAGGGAACGGCGTCGATCCTGGAGCTTGATTCCGGCCGGGGTGGCGGCCGGGCCGACCAGTGGCATACCGACGTCACCTTCGTCGACGCCTATCCAAAGATCTCGGTTCTGCGCGGCGTCGTGATCCCCGAGTTCGGCGGCGATACGATCTGGTCGAACACGGCTGCGTCCTATCTCGATCTGCCGGCTCCGCTTCGCAAGCTCGCGGATGAGCTGTGGGCGGTGCACAGCAATGCCTACGATTATGCGGTCAAGACCCGCGCGAGCGAAGCCGATCGCAAGCAGTTCGAGGAGGTCTTCACGGCGACCGTCTACGAGACCGAGCATCCCGTCGTTCGCGTCCATCCCGAAACCGGCGAACGGACGCTGGTTCTCGGCAACTTCGTCCAGCGCTTCGTCGGCCTGTCGAAATATGACAGCCAGAAATTGTTCGACCTGTTCCAGTCGCACATCACCGCACCCGAGAACACCGTGCGGTGGAACTGGCGGCAAGGCGACGTGGTGATCTGGGACAATCGAGCGACCCAGCACTACGCCGTGAACGACTACGGCGATCAGCATCGCGTGGTCCGGCGCGCCACCATCGATGGCGAGGTGCCCGTCAGCATCGACGGCCGCAGCAGCGTGACCCGCGTCAAGGCGGCGAAGCCGCAGGCGAAGGCGGCCTGAGCAGAGCAAGGGAGCGAAGACAATGAAGATCACGATCTCTGCGTTGCGTCGTTTGGTTGCCGGCCTGCGGGAAAGGAGCCGGCAGCTCGGTTTGGCCGGCCTCGGCTTGACCGCTCTCGTCGGCAGCGCCGTGGCCGAGCCACAGCTCGAAAAGTCCGAAATCCGTTACCAGGGCTGGGCCGGGCAGGTGACCTTTGTCGAACTGGCCGACGATCTCGGCTATCTCGCCCCGCTCAAGCTGAAATGGGTCGGCAACACCATCAGCGGTCCGCAGGACATCCAGACCGTCGTCACCGGCGACATCGACATCGGCGGCGCCTTCTATGGCGCGATCATCAAGCTGATCGCCGCCAAGGCGCCGATCAAGGCGGTGGTCGGCTATTACGGCTCGGACGACAACACATACAACGGCTACTACGTGAAGGAGGATAGTCCGATCAAGAGCGCGCGCGACCTGATCGGCAAGAAGGTCGCGGTCAACACGCTGGGCGCGCATCTGGAGTTCGTGCTGCGCGAATACCTCGCCCGCAACGGCTTGACGCCGGCCGAAGCCAAGCAGGTGACGCTGGTTGCGATCCCGCCGGTCACCGGCGAGCAGGCGCTGCGGCAGGGGCAGGTTGAGGTCACCACGCTCAGCGGCATCCTGCGCGACAAGGCGCTGGAACGCGGCGGCCTCCGCAGGCTGTTTGCGGACTCGGACATCTTCGGAAACTTCACGGGCGGGTCCTATGTGCTGCGGGACAAGTTCATCAAGGACAATCCCAACACGTCCCACAAGCTGATCGAAGGGGTGTCTCGTGCCATCGCCTGGGCGCAGACGACGCCGCCGGAAGAGGTTCGCGCCCGGTTCGAACGCATCATCGCGGAGCGCAAGCGCAACGAGGACGCCACGCCGATCAAGTACTGGAAGAGCACGGGCGTCGCGACCAAGGGCGGCGTGATCGGCGATGGCGAGCTCCAGGTCTGGATCGACTGGCTGGTGAAGGACGGGCTGCTGAAGCCCGATCAGCTCAAGCCGTCGGACATCTACACCAACGAGTTCAACTACTTCCGTCCCGGCAAGACCGCGGAGGCCAAATGACCACCGCCAAGATCAGATTCGAGCATGTGCGGAAGGAATTTCTGGTTCGCGGCAAGGACGGTGGGCCGGCGCAGAGCTTCACCGCGCTTGACGACATCACGCTCGATGTTCGGGCCGGCGAGTTTCTGGCGCTGGTTGGGCCGAGTGGCTGCGGCAAGTCGACCTTGCTCGATTTGCTTGGTGGACTGACGACGCCCAGCAGCGGGCGCATCCTGCTCGACGGCAACGCCATCGAGGGGCCGGCACGCGATCGCGGCATCGTGTTCCAGCAATACGCGCTGTTTCCCTGGCGTACAGCTGCGCAGAACGTCGAGTTTGGGCTCGACATCGCCGGCCTGAAAGCCAGGGAGCGGCGTGAGCGAGCGCTGCACTACCTCGATCTGGTCGGACTGTCCGGTTTTGCCGACCGCTATCCGCACGAGCTCTCCGGCGGCATGAAGCAACGCGTCGCGATCGCGCGAAGCCTCGCCTACGATCCGGAGGTGCTGCTGATGGACGAGCCGTTCGCGGCGCTGGACGCCCAGACGCGCGAGACGCTGCAAGGCGAGCTGTTGCGGATCTGGCGCAGCACCGGGAAGACCATCCTGTTCATCACCCACGGCATCGACGAAGCCGTCGTGCTCGGCCAACGCGTGGCGGTGATGACCTCGCGTCCGGGCCGCATCAAGCAGATCGTCGATATTCCCGCAGAGCTGCACAGCGAGACCGGGGACGTCCGCTCGCTGCCGGAGTTCGGCCATGTCAGGCACGAGGTGTGGTCCTTGCTGCGCGACGAAGTGTTGAAGGCGCAAGGCGCCCAGGTCCGCGCGCCGGAAGACGCGCGCGTGGCAAAGGCGAAGGAGTTGGCCCATGTCTAATCTGGAGATACTGACGCTGCTGGAGCTCGCGGAGGGGAGCCCGAAAGACCGGGCGGCGCAACGGGCCGGTGCGGTCGCCGCGGCGACGGGCGGCCTGGTGCGATGGTTCGGCGTCATAGGGCAGCGGTCTTTGCTGGTCGTGTTGTTTCTGGCGATCTGGGAGGTCGTGCCGCGGTTGGGACTGGTGGATGTGACATTCCTGCCGCCGTTCTCGGAGGTGATTGCGGCGGGCTGGCAGCTTGCTCAATCGGGCGAGCTCTACGACGATGTCGCCGCAAGCCTGTTTCGGGCGCTTGGCGGCTTCGTGATCGCAGTTGCCCTGGTGGTGCCGCTCGGCTTGGTCACCGGATGGTATGCCCGGCTCGGTGACGTCCTGAACCAGGTCATCGAGATCGCGCGCAATACGGCGCCGCTGGCGTTGCTGCCGGTGTTCATCCTGCTGCTTGGGATCGGCGAGCTGTCGAAAGTGACCATGGTGATCTACAGCTGCGCCTGGCCGCTGCTGCTGAACACGATCGCTGCGGTTCGCCAGGTCGATCCGCTTCTGGTCAAATCGGCGCGGACGATGGGGGCGACGCCGAGTCAGCTATTCCGGAAAGTGATCCTGCCGGCGTCGCTGCCGACGATCTTTGTCGGCATACGCCTGGCGAGCGCCTCGGCCATGCTGGTGCTGGTGGCCTCCGAGATGGTCGGCGCGAAGTCCGGGCTCGGTTATCTCATCATCAACAGCCAGTACAGCTTCCTGATCCCGCAGATGTATTTCGGCATCCTCGCCATCACCATGATCGGCCTCGCTCTCAACGCGATCCTCGAGGCGCTGGAGCGCCGCCTGATGCGCTGGAAGGCGCCGGCAACTTAACCCTGCTTGTTGCGGGCGGTGGCCTGCGTCACGATGCTGTTCGGCGGCACGTCCTGGGTCACCCAGACATTGCCGCCGATGGTCGAGCCCCGGCCGATCGTGATCCGGCCGAGGATCGTGGCGCCGGCATAGATCACGACGTCATCATCCACGATCGGATGCCGGGCGTCGCCCTTGATCAGATTGCCGTCGTCGTCGGTCGGGAAATGACGGGCGCCGAGCGTCACGGCCTGGTAGATGCGGACATTGTCCCCGATGATCGCGGTCTCGCCGATCACCACGCCGGTGCCGTGATCGATGAAAAAGCCGGATCCGATCCGCGCGCCCGGATGAATGTCGATGCCGGTTCGGGTATGGGCGATCTCGGCCACCAGCCGCGCAATCAGCCGCGCGCCGAGCTGGTGGAGGATGTGCGCCAGCCGGTGATGGATGATCGCGGTCATGCCGGGATAGCCGATCAGGATCTCCGGAAAGTTCCGCGCGGCGGGGTCGCCGACGAAGGCGGCGCGGAGATCGCTGATGATCAGGCCGCGCACGTCCGCAAGCTCAGAGGCGAATTTGCGTGTCAGCTCGATCGCGTCGTCGCGCCGGAAGCCGGCCGTGAGCTCGTCGCCGATGAAGAGCGCGGCACGGTGAACCTGGTCGCACAGGCTGTCGAGCGCGATGCTGAGACGGTTGCCGACGAAATAGTCGATATTCTCCCCGTCGAGATCGAACTGGCCGTAATGGCGTGGAAACAGCGCCTCGGTCAGGCCGTCCAGGATCGCCTGAAGCGCTTCACGCGACGGCGCGCGGCGAGCTTCGCCATCCCGGCGGATGCTGTGGGTCTCCTCGCGAGAAACGCGGAGTGCGGCGACGAGCTGCTCGAGCTGCCAGCGCTTCTGGGGCGGCCTGTCGAGACCCTTGTCGTCGGACGGTTCGTGAGGGAGTTCGTGCTTCATGCGGTCTCATCTGACATGTGCCAGCGGAATGCTGATCTCGGCGAGCAAATCGAGGTCGAAATCGTGTTTGATCTCGATGTATTGCCCGTTCCAGTATACCAGCCCCGACAGCTCGCGCGAGAGGTCGAAGCTCAGGAGGCTGCCGACGATGATTCCGTGAGAATAGCGCTCGATGATCTCCTCGACCTGGCATTCGACGGTCGCCAGCGAGTGTCGGAGCAGCGGCACGCCCGAGGTGCCGGCAGACCAGGGCACGCCCTCGAAGCGCTGGGGCCCCTTCAGGCGGCTGTCGCTGAAGCGGTCCGCCAGCTCCTGCTGGTCGGAGCCGAGAATGTTGATGCCGAACGTGCCGAAGCGCTGGATCAGCGCAAAGGACGATGCCTGTCGGTTGACGCTGACCAGCACCCGGGGCGGGCTTGCGCTGAGCGACGTCAGGGACGTCACGGTCATCCCCGTGATGTCGTCGTCGCGGCCGGCCGTGATGATGCTGACGCCGCCGGCGAGGCGGCGCATCACGGCGCGGAACTGATGTTCGATCTCGTTGCCGTCGGTGACGAGATGGATGTCCGATCTTCCCATGTCCTGACCTCCTTGTGTCGGACGCGAGGGCGTTGTCCTGTCTAGAAGAAGCCCTTCGCCGGCAGCGGTGTGCCGCTGATCTCGTATTGGCCGATCGAGCGGGCCTTGTAAGTGGTTGGATTGTGCGAGGACAGTGTTCGCGCGTTGCGCCAGTGGCGGTCGAAATTGGTGACCTTCTTGGTCGCTGAAGCGCCGCCGACGTCGAACAGCAGGCTGCCGCCACGGATGGCGAAATCGTCCGCGATGATCTTGGCCTTGGCCGAGAGCAGCGCGGCGGTGTGGGCCGCATCCGCCGCATTGGTGGCACCGGCGTCGAACGCGTCAGTCGCGACGTCGAGTGCTTCGGCGGCGGCCAGCACCACGGCTTCGGCCGCGAAGGCGCCGCTGGCGATCTGGCCGACGGTCTGTTGAAGCAGGGGATCGTCGGTCGGGATCTCGGTCGGCGCGTAGTAGAAGGTTCGCTTGCGGGAATGGATGAGGGCCGTGGCGTCGCGCAGGGTCGCTCGCGCGATGCCGGCAACGACCGCGGTCAGGAACAGCTGGGCGAACGTGTTGGAGTAGGGCACGCCATAGCCGGAGTCGGGCTCGTCGAAGACCACTTCCTTGCGTCCGACTTTCACATTGTGGAAGTGGGTCGTGCCGGTCGCGGTGAGCCGCTGCCCGAGCCCGTCCCAATCGTCGACCAGCTCGATGCCCTCGCGCTTGATCGGAACGATCGTCGCGCCGGTCGCCCCGGACGGATCGGCCGCGCGGACCAGGACGTAATCCGAGTACAGCGTGCCGGTGCTGTAATATTTGGTGCCGTTCAGCAGGTAGTCACCGCTGCCATCGGGTGTAAAGGTCGTACCCGGCGTCACGTTGCCGACGCGGGGGCTTTCGAGCTCGGTCGTGGCAAGCCCGATGATCGCGCCTCCCGCGACCGCCTTCTGCCAGTCACGGCTCTGCTCGTCCTTGGGCGTGCGTACCAGCCGCTCGACCACGCTGAAATGATTGCGCAGGATATGCGCGACATTGGCATCGGCCTCGCCGAGGCGGATGACGAAGGCGAAGAGATCGCGGATCGTGCTGCCGGCGCCGCCGGCACTCACGGGAAGCCGCAATGCGCCGAGACGGGCGCGGCGGATGAGGTCGATCACCTCGAAGGGCAGCGCGCGATCGCGTTCGCGTACGCTCGCGCCCTCTGCGATCTGGTTGAGCAGCGCCTCCAGTCCCGGCGAGCCGGTCTTGAGCGGCTCGGACGCGTTCAGGGAGGGGGCGGATACGGATTTGTTCATTGTCCTGGCCTGTTGAAGTGGTCTCAGAGCTGCGCGAGGTGATCGGTCACCTTGACCGGTTCGGGCAGAACCTTGCGGGCGACGAGCCAGTCGGCGGCCCTTTGCAGCTCGCCGACGAACTGCTCATCATTGACGGCGAAGTAGCGGTACTGGCGCTTGAGCGCGATGAATTGGTCGCGGACGGCGTCGCTGTATTTGCCGATCTTCTGCGCGATGTATTCGGCCTCCCTGGCATTCTCGGAGATCCATTTGCCTTCGGCACGAAACGCGTCGTTGACGGCGCGCACCAGCGCGGGATTGTCGGTCGCGAATTTGCGGGTGGTGAGATAGGACGTGTAATCGATCTGGAAATCGAGATCGCGTCCTTCCAGAAAAAGGTCGTGCGCCTTGTATTCGAGCCGGGCGATATCGACGCCGGGACTCCACATCGACCAGGCGTCCACCTTGCCGGAAGCAAGTGCGGGTGCCGCGTCCGGCGGATTGAGATAAACGAACTTCACCGCGGAGCGGTCGACCTTGTGCTTCTCGAGGGCTGCGACCAGCAGGAACTCGCCGAGGCCGGAGCGGTTGACCGCGACCGATTTTCCGACGAGGTCCTCGATCCTGTCGAGGCCGGAGCCGTCCTTGGCGATGATCGCCGTGGTGCGTGGTTCGTAGACGACGAACTGCGTGAATACCAGCGGAGAGCCGGCGATGATCGCGGCCAGTGCCGGCGTGGTGCTGCCGCCAAAACTGAAGTCGGCGCTGCCGCCGGTCACCGCCTGCAAGGTCGGCGCATGGTTCGGGAACGGGCCGAGCCACTCGACCTTGATACCATCCTTGGCCAGGACTTTCTCGAATTCACCGCGTTCCTTGGCGATCACGTTGAGGCCGCCCAGACCCCAGGTGATGCGTACGGTGTCCGTGGTACGACCGGGGGCGGCATGGGCGAAATCGCCGATGGTCATGCCGGCAAGCGCGCCGACGCCGAAGGCTGCCGTGCCAAGGAAGCTGCGCCGGGACGGTTTGGCGATCGAGGAGCGAGACATAGGAGCCTTCCGGTAACCTAGTTGGTGGAATGAGAGTTCACGCCAAGCTCGCCGAGGAGCTCCGCGCGGGAAATCGTCGTCGATGCGTCGCGCACGGCGCGGTGCTCGAACGCAATGGCACCGTTCCGCATCACCAGGATGCGGTCGGCCAGCGCGATGGCCTCGTCGACATCGTGGGTGACCAGCAGAACGCCCGGCTGATGATTGGCGACGAGCTCGCGAACGAGCTGATGCATGCGGATGCGGGTAAGCGCATCCAGCGCGGCAAAGGGCTCGTCGAGCAGCAGGAGCTCGGGCTGCTGGACCAGCGCGCGAGCAAGTGCCACACGCTGGGCCTGTCCGCCGGACAGGTTGCGCGGCCAGTCATCGAGCCGGTCGCCGAGGCCGACCTCGGTCAGCGCTTCGGCGGCGCGTTCGCGTGCATGCTGCAGCCGCAAGCCGAGCGAGACGTTGCGCCAGAGGCTGTCCCACGGCAGCAGCCGATGCTCCTGGAACACGACGGCCGGCCGGCGCGGTGCCACGATGCGCCCGCCCTGAATCGAATCGAGGCCGGCGAGCGCGCGCAGCAACGTGGTCTTGCCGCATCCGCTTTCGCCGAGCAGGGCGACGAATTCGCCGCGTTCGATCCGCAGGTTCAGCCTGTCGATGACCACGCGGCTGCCGTAGCTGCGCACGAGGTTGCTGACGACGACCGCCGGACCGGATTCGAAAGAGGTGCGCGATCGCGGAGCGACATGAACATTCATCGTGCCGCTCCGTAATTCGGATGCCAGGCGAGCATGCGGCGTTCGAGGAAGCGTGCAATGGCGTCGGCTGCGACGCCGATCAGCGCATAGATCACGATCGTCAGCACGATCACGTCGGTGCGCAGGAATTCACGCGCGTCCATGGCGAGAAAGCCGATGCCCGATTGCGCGCCGATGGTTTCAGCCACGACCAGCGCGAGCCACGCCGTCGCCAGCGCATAGCGGATGCCGGTCAGGATCGACGGCAGCGCGCCGGGCAGGATGATCCGGCGGATCAGCTCGATCGAGCTCAGGCCCTGGACGCGGCCGAGCTCGAGCAGCTTTGGATCGACCTGGCGGATGCCGAGCACGGTGTTGATGTAGATCGGGAAGGTGACGCCGAGCGCGACCAGGAAGATCTTTTGCGTCTCGCCGACGCCGAGCCAGACGATGACGAGCGGCAGGACAGCCAGAAACGGCACGGCGCGGATCATCTGCACGCTGCGATCGATCGCAGCTTCCGCGATCTTGGAGAAGCCGACAAGGGTGCCAAGTGCGGCGCCTACGACCGATCCGATCGCGAATCCCGCCGCCGCGCGCAACAGGCTGACGCCGAGATCGTTCAACAGGGTTCCGGTGGTCGCCAGCTTGAACGCGGTCCGGATCACCTTGCTTGGTGCGGGAAGCACCTGGGGCGAGAGCCATCCGGCCTGCGCCAGCCATTCCCAGACGATAACCAGCACCACGGGTGCGAGCCACGAGAGGAGCTGAAGACCACGCGGGCCAAGCTTGATCCTGATCGAGATCGGAGCGCGTGCGCCATCGCTGCTCTGTGACGTCGATTTGTCGTCGATCGTCGCGCGGTCGATGTCGCTCAGTTCGATATTGCTCAAGACCCGAGACCTCGTTTCACGCACTGCAATCGACGCAGCAGCTGCGACGCCGGTGACTTGCCGTCGCCGCAAAATGTCCCATGAAATCGAGCCGACAGAAATAGAGCGGTATTTCAATTGTCGTTCGGTCCGGAGTGATCCGCTGTCGTCGCAGCGCGCATGCGCGACAAAGAAAATCTTTTGATGTCTCGTCTGCTTGATCTTGCGCCAGGCATTGGCGAGAACGCCTCAGGTCCAAGGGATTTACGGGAGAGCACGATGACGACCGCACCTCTTCGCTTCGGCATCTGGGCGCTGGTGCACGGGCCGCGTGCCGCGCATCAGGACCCGGAAGAGCCCTACGATGCATCCTGGGAGCGCAACCGGGATCTCATCCTGGCGGCCGAGGAGCTTGGCTACGACTCCACGCTGATCGCGCAGCACACGATCAACCCGCATCAGGAGGATCTCGATCAGCTCGAAGCGTGGAGCGCTGCAGCTGCAATCGCGGCGCTGACCAAGCGCATCGAGATTATCGCTGCGATCAAGCCGTATCTCTATCATCCCGTGGTGCTGGCAAAGCTCGCGCTCGGGATCGAGAACATCAGCCGCGGCCGGCTTGCGATCAATCTGGTCAATGCCTGGAACCGTCCGGAGCTGGAGAAGGCAGGGATCGGCTTTCCGGAACATGATGCGCGTTATGCCTACGGCAAGGAATGGATATCCGTGGTGTCCCGCCTGATGGAGGGTGAACGCCTCAATTTCAGCGGCGATCACTTCAACGTCGCCGACTACGCACTGCGGCCGACCAGCCTTTACCGCAATCGACCCCTCATCTATGTCGGCGGAGAATCCGGGCCCGCGCGTGATCTCGTCGCCGGCCATGGCGACGTCTGGTTCATCAACGGTCAGCCGCTCGACGATGTCGCCGGCCTGATCGCGGATGTCGCGGCCCGTCCGCGCGGCTCGGCGCCCCCGTTGCGCTTCGGTCTGTCTGCCTTTGTTGTCGCGCGCGAGACCCGCGAGCAGGCGCAGGCCGCCTATGAGCGGCTGCTGAGCCTGGCGGCAAAGGATGCGCCGATGAAAGCCATCCAGAAGCAGAACACCGATCCGAAGGTCGTGATGATGCAGACCATGCAGAAGACGCCGCGCGTCGGCAGCAATGGCGGGACGGCCGCGGGGCTCGTCGGCAGCTACGACGAGGTTGCGGAGCGCATCGAGGCCTTCCATGCCGCCGGCATCGAGCTGTTCATGCTGCAATTCCAGCCGTTCGAGACCGAGATGCGGCGCTTTGCGCACGAGGTCATCCCCCGTGTGCGCGCCCGGCAATCGACCGGGCCTTCCGGGAAGCTGGCCCAGTCGCTCGGGTGAATCAGGCTGACGCGACCGCCGGCGCTCGCTTTGCGAAGCGGCTCGCCGGCCGCGGTAGACCAAAATGCTCGCGCAGCGTCGTGCCGGTGTATTCGGTCCGGAACAATCCGCGCTTTTGCAGGATGGGTACGACGCTGTCGACGAAAGTCTCCAGCCCAGTTGGCAGCACATCCGGCATCAGATTGAAGCCGTCGGCGGCGCCGGCCTTGAACCAGGCCTCGATGTCGTCGGCGATCTGCTCCGGCGTACCGACGATGATGCGATGGCCGACGCCGCCGCCGAGCGCACGGATCAATTGACGGACGGTGAGGTTGCCGCGCCGCGCGAGGTTCACCGTACCCTGGAACATGGTGTGATTGGCGTTGACAGGTAAGGGCAGAGGGTCGGGCAGGGGCTTGTCGAGCTCGAGCAGGGCGGGATCGATCTGAAGCGTGCCGGCAAGACGTGCCAGGCTGTACTCGATCGGCACCAGCTCCCAGAGTTCGTCTTGCCGCCGCTTCGCCTCGGCCTCGGTGCTGCCGATGACGGTCGCGAGTCCCGGCAGAGTGACGATGGAATCCCCAGGGCGCCCGTAAGCCGCGGCCCGCGTGCGCAGGTCGCGTGCGTACGCGACACCCTCCTCAATGCTCTGGGCGAGCGTGAACACCGCTTCTGCATAGGCCGCCGCGAAATCGCGGCCGTCACTGGAGCCGCCCGCCTGCACCGTGACCGGTCGTCCCTGCGGCGAGCGTGGCACGTTCAGGGGGCCGGCGACCGAATAATGCGGGCCGCGATGAGCGATCGGATGCACTTTCGAAACATCCACGAATCGGGCGCTCGCCTTGTCGCCGACGAAGGCGTCGTCCTCCCAGCTGTCGAACAGGGCGTGGACGACATCGGTGAATTCCTTGGCGCGCTCGTAGCGGGCCTTGTGCTCCAGGGCACCGGTGAGGCCGAAATTGCGACTTGAGGCGGCATCCGCCGTCGTCACCGCATTCCATCCTGAGCGGCCGCCACTGGCGTGGTCGAGCGTCACGAAGCGGCGCGCAATGTTGTACGGCTCGTTATAGGTCGTGGACACCGTCCCGATCAGTCCCACGTGCCTTGTCGCGGCGGCGACCGTTGCCAGAATGATGGTCGGCTCCAGCGATGTAAACGACCGGTAGTCGATGCGATCGTTCACGGCCGGCGAGTCCGCGAGAAAGATGGCGTCAAACTTCCCGCGCTCGGCAATCTGCGCCACCCGCACATAATGACCGAGATCGAAGAAGGCGCGCGGATCGCTGTCCGGCAGGCGCCAGGCCGATGGGTAGACGCCGGAGTGAAGCAGATTGACGTTCAGGTGCAGTTGGCGTTGCGGCATGAATTTTCCGAAAGTCGGCGGTCTAGGAGTGGCGGAGATCAAGACCCCTTCGGGGACCAGATCTTGATGGCGGTGGTGTCGATCTTCACGGGAATCAAGCCTTCGGCGTGGAACGCATCGGCAATGCGCTGCTGCTCCGACAGGCCCGGGGCCGGTGACCGCGCCGACCTGATAGGAGCGATGGCTGTTGGCCTCCTCGACTGTTGCCGCATCGATGCCCCAGAGCCCGGCGAGCAAGGTCGCCGCGTCCTTCGGCTGGGCCTTCACCCATTTGCCGGTCTCGGAGAGCTTTGCGAAGATCACGTTGAGCACTTCGGCATGCTTGTCCGCATAGGCGGCCGAAGCGAGGTAATAGCGCTTATAGCTTGCAAGGCCATTGCTGCCATCCGACAGGATCCGACCCTTCGTCTGGTGCAGGGCACTGGTCAGGAACGGATCCCAGGCGACCCAGGCATCAACATTGTTGCTGACAAAGGCTGCGCGACCATCCGCCGGTGTCAAATAGGCCGGCGTAATGTCCTTGAAGCTCAGCCCCGATTTCGCCAGTGCCGCAAGCAGCAGGTAATGGCTGCCGGCGCCCTTGGTCACCGCGATCTTCTTGCCCTTGAGTTCGGCAATGGTCTTGATGGCCGAAGCTTCAGGCACCACGATTGCCTGCGCCGCCGGGGAGGCGGCCTCTTCGGCGACATAGGCGAGCTTGGCGCCGGCGGCTTGCGCAAAGATCGGCACCGTGTCGGCGACGTCAGCGCCGAAATCGATGCTGCCGATGTTGATGGCTTCCAGTAGCGGCAGGCCGCTGGTGAATTCGTGCCAGGAGATGGTGACGCCGAGTGGCGCTAGCGCCTTCTCCAGTTCCCCGTTCGTCTTCAGGATCGCCGTGAGGGTCGAGGATTTTTGATAGCCGATGCGAAGCTCCTCGGACATCGCGGGCTGAATGGAGGCCATGGCAAGGAAGCCGAGCGCAGCCGTGGCGAGGGCTCGCAGGCGGAACGTGAGATGATGCATTTCGAATATCCGGTTCAACGTAACGGCCTTGCCGTCCCGATCTCTGTCTGGGGAGGCCGGGACGAGTCACTTTGCCGGCAAACGGGTCCGCGTGGCAATTTCGCAGTCCGGCGCAGAAGGGAAGGAACATTCTCTCGCGCGACGAGAATTGAGAATGGAGTTTTCGGTGCGGAAAAGACGTTGTCGCGGTGCACTGCCTGGACGCATCCGATCAGGGTGACGAGCGAGGAACACAACGCGGCTCAGCGCAGTTCGACGCGGCACGCTTCCGTGTGGCAAAGCTTTCGCCAAAGATCAGGAAACTCGCCAGGGCGATGATCCAGACGGATAGCCCGCCATAGAGCATCACGAGCCTGAACCCATGGATCAGTGCGTCCTGCACGGCAGCATCCGCTGCCGGAAGGAGGCTTAGCTCGGGGATATCAGACAGGCGGCCGGTGCCGCCGGCGATGCGTTCCGCGAGATATTGGAGACGATCGGCATCGAGCCAACCGGGCAGTGCGCTGCGAAGCCAGGAGGAAATGCCTGCGATCAGGATGAAGCCCATCAAGGCGATGTTGATCGCCAGTGAAATCATGCGGGCGCTCATATCGATGCCCGATGCCATGCCGGCCCGAGTGCTCGACACAGCCCCCGTGGTGACGTTGGTCACGGGCGTGTTGGTGAGGGCGAGGCCTATGCCCGCAAGTAGACATCCTGGCGCCAGCGTCAGCCAGGTGACATGCTCGACGCCGCTGCCAACCCACATCGATAGGAAGCCGAGGCCGATGACGAACAGGCCGAGGGGAATGGCGATACCGCCACCGAACCGCAGCAATATTCGTTCGCCGAGCGGTGGAATCACCAGCGTCGGGAGCGTGTAGGTCAGCAGAGCGAGACCGGCCGTGAGATTGTCGTAACCAAGCGCGCTACGAAAGAAGATCGGTAGGTAGATCATGAAAGACCAGAAGCTGAAGTTCATGCCGGCCGATCCCAATAGAGCCCCTGAAAACGCGCGTATCCGGAACACCGAGAAGTCGAACATCGGTCGCGCGCTACGCAGCTCGACCAGCACGAAGGCAACGAGGCTGAGAAGGGCCGTCGCGACGATCGCAACGCCGGTCAGGCTGCCGAAGCCGAAGTCGGGGCCTTCCGTGATGTAGAAGGCGACGCAGAAGACCGATGTCGAAAGCGTCACGATGCCTGCGATGTCGAGGTGCTTTGCCTCGGGATCGCGGGACTCTCGTACGCCCGTAACGGCAAGCGCGATCGTAACGATCGCGATGAATGCGTGGATCAGGAATACCCATTGCCAGCCGGAGACGGCGACGATCGCCGCGCCGATGATCGGTCCGAAGCCAAGCCCGATGCCAAAAATGATGCCCCAGGCGGCGAAGGCGCGTGCGCGCGGTGCGCTCTCCTGAAATTGATGCGAGAGGACCGCGACTTGGCAGATCAGCATTGCGCCGCCGCTCATGCCCTGAAGGAAGCGGCTCACGATGAGCAGGAGCGCGTCCTCCGCCAGTCCGCAGATCAGCGAAGCCAGGCCGAACACGGCGATGCTGACGACGAACACCCGCTTTCGACCGTAGCGATCCGCCAGCGTCCCGGTCGCCATCAGAACGGTCGTGACCGCGATGGTGTAGGCATTCATGATCCACTGCAGTTGCTGGAAATTGGCATGCAGCACCGTCTCCAGCGTGGGAAGAATCGTCGGAACGCTGGAGATTTCCAGGCCGAACATGAGGGAGGCGAGGCACGCTGCGGCCAGCGCGATCGTGTTTCGTCGTGATGGTGAGACCGTCAAGGCTGTAACCTCCAATCGTCATGCGGATTGCCGGCGAGGGCGCGCGACGTCGCGCGCTCCGGGAAAGCATGGTGTCCCGTGCGCCACGTCCGGGTCAGGCGGGGCGAACATAGGGGCCCCTTGACCACAACAAAATCCGATCAATATAGATTTCAGAGACAACAAAGCCGGATGATGGAATGCTCTCGCTCGATGTCGATGCCGTCAGAGCCTTTGTGATGGTGGCGGACCTTCACAGTTTTACGAGGGCCGCCAAGGCGCTGGGGACCACGCAAGGGGCGATCAGCGTCAAGCTGAAGCGGCTGGAAGATCGCGTCGGGCATCGATTGCTCGAACGCACGCCGCGATCGGTGCGGCTGTCGGCACAGGGGACTGCGTTTCTGCAAGGGGCGCGCGAGCTCATCGCGGCGCACGAGCGCGCACTCGCCGGGCTCAACGCGCCGCCGCGCCATTTCGGCCTTGGTATTGCAGCGCATGTCGCGGGCCCGGAAGTCCCGGGCCTGCTGTCACGGCTGCACGCGCACGATCCGAATCTGACCATCGAGGTCCAGCTCGACAATTCGCGCAACCTTCTCGACCTGTTCGATCAGGGACGGTTGGACGCGGCCATCGTCCAGCGCGAGGACGATCGCCGCGATGGCGAGACGCTGGCGCACGAGCGCTTCGGCTGGTTTGCAGCGCAAGGGTTCGAGCACCGTCCGGGAGAGCCTTTGCGTCTCGCCGCGCTGGCCCCGACCTGCGGCGTCCGCAATGTCGCCACACAGGCGCTGGATGCGGCCGGCATCAAATGGACCGAGGTGTTCCTGGGCGGGGGCTCCTCGGCGGTCCATGCCGCGGTCGTGGCGGGGCTTGCGATTGCGCCGCTGTCGTATCGGATCGCGCCGGCAGGCACCATCGACGTCGGCGCCAGGCTCGGGCTTCCCAAGCTGCCACCGTCCGAGGTGGTGCTTCATTCGTCCTTGACCGACCGCCGGTCGCGGGCCGCGCTGGGAGCCATCGCGGCGGCATTCCGCGAACATCGCACGCAGGCGTGAGATTCGCGCCGCTATTCGGCGGCGTCGGATTGGACCGCGGCCATCGAAGGCGAACGCCGAAAACGAGCGCCGGGATGCGTGCCGTGCAGCCGCGGACCGCGCCCCGGGAACAGCTTTTCGCGCAGCGTGCCGTCGCGATAGGCGGTCTTGTAGACTCCGCGCGATTGCAGCTCCGGTACCACGAGATCGACGAAGGCGTTCAGCGACTCCGGCACGACCAGGCGGAATAGGTTGAAGCCGTCGACATCGGTCTCGTCCGCCCACGCGATCAGCTCGTCGGCGACGTCCTGCGGCGAGCCGACCACGAAGGGCGAGCGGGCGCCGGCGCGGCTGAGGCTCGCGAGGTCGCCGACCTTGACCGGCCGCTCGCTTCGCACCGTGAAATTCTCGACCATCGACTGGATGGCGTTGCTCTCGACATATTCGATCGGCTGGTCGGGCCGGTAGGTCGAGAAGTCGATGCCGGTCCAGCCCGACAACAAGGCGAGCTGGCCGGTCTGGTCGACATGCCGCGCATAGTCCTCGAGCAGATCGTTCGCCTCGGCGCGCGTCCGCGCCACGATCACAGTCGCGCCGGCAAACATGCGGATGTCATAGGGATCGCGGCCATAGGCCTTGGCCGCCTCGCGGATCTCGCGGACTGAGCGCGCCAGGATCGGCCTGGTCTGGCCATTGAGAAAGATCGCTTCCGAATGCTGGGCCGCGAAGGCGCGACCGCGTTTCGAGGTGCCGGCCTGATACAGCAATGGCGTCCGCTGCGGCGAGGGCTCGGCGAGATGGATGCCGTCGACCTTGAAATAGGGGCCCTCGTGCAGCACGCGGTGGAGCTTTGCGGGGTCGGTGAAAATGCGCCTGTCGCGATCACGGCGGACGGCGTCGTCCTCCCAGCTTCCCTCCCACAGCTTGTAGGCCGCGGTGAGGAAGTCCTCGGCCGCGTCATAACGATCATCATGGGCGCGGCCGGCCGGAAGCCCCATGCCGCGCGCGCCGCTGTCGAGATAGCCGGTGACGATGTTCCAGCCGATCCTGCCCCTGGTCAGATGGTCGAGCGTCGAAAACGTGCGCGCCAGTTGATAGGGATGCTCGAAGGTCAGGTTCGAGGTGATGCCGAAGCCGAGGTGGCGGGTGACGAGCGCCATCGCGGACACCAGCAGTGTCGGGTCCGCGTTGGGAAGTTGCACGCCATGCTGTGCGGCAGCTTCGGCATTGCCGCCATAGACATCGTATACGCCGAACACATCCGCCAGGAAGATGCCGTCGAGCAACCCTCGTTCGGCGGTCCTGGCGTAGTCGGTCCAATATTCGAGCGTGTTGTAATCGATCGATGCGTCGCGCGGATGAGACCACAGGCCGGCCCAATTGTGGCTCGGCGCAGTCATGTTGAAGGCGTTGAAACGCAGCTCGCGCGGTCTCGTCATGGTCGGGGCCCGATCATCAATTGCGAAGCAGATCCGCTCCGCGTGGCCATTTTTAACATTTCGCGCGAGCGAGTTTGTTTCCAATTCGGCGAAGGAGCCGAAAGAAACGCGTTACGAAGCGACGGTGACGCAGCACGCGCATCGCTATTTTTCGGACACGCTCGACAGCCGCGGAATCCGCCCGCATCATTTTCGTCGACAAGCACGGCTTGCCGCGCAGGTTGCGCGCTCTCGAGATGAGATAAGGGAATTGCAGATGACGTTGGAGACCCGGAACTTCGAGACGCTCGCGTTGCATGGTGGATCGTACCGCACCGACCCCGCCACTGGTGCGGTGGCGGTTCCGATCTATCAGACCACGTCATTCCAGTTCGAAAACACGGACCACGCCTCGCGCCTGTTCGCGCTCGAGCAACTCGGGCCAATCTACACCCGCATCGGCAATCCGACCCAGCAGGCTTTCGAGGACCGGCTTGCCGCACTCGAGGGCGGGGCGGCTGCCCTCGCAGTTGCCTCCGGACAGACGGCGTCGGCCTTCGCGATCTTCAACATCGCGCAGGCCGGCGACAACATCGTGTCGTCGACCGATCTCTACGGCGGGACCTGGACGCTCCTCTCGCAGACGCTGAAGCAGTTCGGCATTGAGGTCCGGTTCGTCGATCCCGCGGACCCCGAGAATTTCCGCCGCGCAACCGACGCGAAGACGCGGGCCTATTTCGGTGAGACGCTTCCCAATCCCAAGCTGAACGTATTCCCGATCAAGGAGGTCGCGGACATTGGCCGTTCGCTGGGCGTGCCGCTCATTCTCGACAATACGGCCTCGCCCCTGATCGCGCGTCCGTTCGAGCACGGCGCCGCGGTGGTGGTCTATTCGACCACCAAGTATATCGGCGGCCACGGCACCGCCATTGGCGGGGCCATCGTCGACGGCGGCAATTTCGACTGGGCCGCGCATGCGGAGCGCTTCCCGCTGCTGAACAAGCCTGACGAGGCCTATCACGGCGCGATCTGGACGGAAGCCGCGAAGCCGCTCGGCCCGATCGCCTACATCCTGCGCGCCCGCGTCAAGCTGCTGCGTGATCTCGGCGCATCGATCGCGCCGCAAAACGCCTTCCAGTTCATCCAGGGCATCGAGACCCTGCCACTGCGGATCCGGCAGCACAATGAGAACGCGGTGAAGGTCGCGAACTTCCTCGCCCAGCACGCCTCGGTCGCGAGTGTGATCTTTCCCGGACTGCAAAGCGGGGAGAACCGGCGCAGGGCGGACGCCTATCTGAAGGGCGGTTTTGGCGGGCTGGTCGGCTTCGAGCTGAAGGGGGGCGTCGAAGCCGGCCGGCGGTTCATCGATGCGCTCAAGCTGTTCTATCACGTCGCCAATATCGGCGACGCGCGCTCGCTGGCCATTCATCCGGCGTCGACGACGCATCAGCAACTCACCGCGGCCGAGCAGCTCGCCGCCGGCGTCACGCCCGGCTATGTCCGCCTGTCGGTCGGGATCGAGCATCCCGACGACATTCTGGCCGATCTCGGCCAGGCGCTGGCGCATGCCGAGGCCGGTGCGCGCAAGGCGGCGTGAAACGCGTCATCCGAATTGAAACGGGAATTGGAAGTCATGAGAATCCTTCGTCGTACCGCGCAAGCCGCGGGCCTTTGGCTCGCATTCACAGCGGCGGCCTTCGCCGGCGAACCGCTGAAGATCGCGACCAGCGCCGGCCCTGTCGCGCAATTGGCGTCCTTTGCCGCCAAGCTCGCCAAGGAGAAGGGGCAGGACGTCAAGATCGTCGAGCTGTCGGACTGGGTGGCGTTGAACGAAGTCGTCAACAGCGGCGACGTCGACGCCAATCTGTTCCAGCATGCGACCTACCTTGCGCTTCAGAACAAGCAGCGCGGCTTCAATCTGGTGCAGGTCGACAAGGTCGGCGTCATCGCGCCGGTCGGCCTGTTCTCGAAGAAGATCAAGACGCTCGACGAGATCAAGTCGGGCGACAGCGTCGCCATTCCGAACGAGCCGCTCAACGGGGCCCGCGGTCTGATCCTGCTGGAGCGGGCCGGGCTGATCAAGCTCGCGCCCGGCAAGGGCTTTTCGGTCAGCAAGTTCGATATCACCGACAATCCCAAGAACCTCAAGATCGTCGAGCTCGACCCGGCGCAGACCTATCGTTCGCTCGACGACGTGACGCTGGCACTCGTCAACATCACCTATCTCATTCCGGCCGGCGGCGACCCGAAATCGGCGCTCATCATTGATCGCACCGTCGACGAGGGTCTGGTGCTGCGCTTCACGGCCCGCCCCGACAAGAAGGACGATCCGCGGCTGAAAGCCTTCATCCAGGTGTTCAATTCGCCCGAGGTGAAGCAGTTCATCGAGGAGAAGCTGCCGGCGTTCATTCCGGCCGGGTTCAGCAGCTGAGAGCACGCGCGGCGCAAGGACATGACGCCATGATCTATGTCGTCGACGTCGATCACATGAGCCTTGCGTTCGCGGCGAGCAGCAAGATGCAGGCGGCGGAGATTGCTGGCTCGCCGCGGTTTGCGCGCGCGATCGGTCGGTCTTGGCGGGATCGACGGGGTGCGAAGACGTCAAGCCATCAGCCGCGCGTCGCGACGGTTCAGGAGCGTGTCGCCTTCCACGATATGTCCGCCGAATTCGCCGATGCGGCGGCGGATGTCCTGGTTGCCCGCGTCGGGTAGCCGTCTCAATCAATCATATCGCTCGACTAGGAGAACATAGATCATGAAGCGTCGCTTGTTCCTCGTGATGGCCGCCGTTGCCCTGTTCACGGCGCCGGCTTCCGCGGATCAGAAGATCAAGGTCGGGATATCGGGTGGCGATTCCGAAATCGTCTGGGCAAAGGTGAAGGAGATCGCCGCCAAGGATGGCCTCGACGTCCAAGTCGTCGTCTTCAACGACTATCTGCTGCCCAATGCCGCGCTCGATGTCGGCGATCTCGACGCCAATGCCTTTCAGCACAAGCCTTTCCTGGATAACCAGATCAAGACGCGCGGATACAAGATCGTTGCCGTCGGCGAGACGATCGTCGCCCCGATCGGGCTCTATTCCCGGAAGGCGAAATCGGTTGCCGAGATCAAGGACGGTGCCTCGATCGGCATCCCGAACGATCCGTCGAATGGCGGTCGCGCCTTGCGGCTGCTTGAGGCGGAGAAGCTGATCGCGCTCAAGGACGGGGTAGGGATCCTGCCGACCGTGCTCGATGTGACCGGAAATCCCAAAAAGCTCAAGATCCGGGAGATCGACGCCGCCCAGCTGCCGCGCAGCCTGGATGACGTCGACGCCGCCGTCATCAACACGAACTACGCCGTCCCGGCGGGCCTCATCCCGGGCAAGGATTCCATCGCGATCGAATCCTCGGTCAACAATCCCTACAACAACTTCATCGCCGTTCGCGAGAAGGACAAGGATGCTCCCTGGGTCGCGAAGCTGGTGCGCGCCTATCAGAACGATACGGTCCGCCAGCTCATCAAGGACAAATTGCCCGGACAAATCCCGGCATTCTGAACAGGTTCAATCCGGAGACGAGCGATGACGAATTCATCTGGCGGTGCCGAGAAGCTGTCGAGTTCGGCAGGTTCGATTGTGTTCGACGCCGATGTGCTGGTGCTCGGCGGCGGTCCCGCGGGGACGTGGGCCGCGATCAGTGCTGCCAGGCACGGCGCACGCGTCGTGCTGGCGGACAAGGGATTTTGCGGCACGTCAGGGGCGACCGCGGCGGCCGGCACCAGTGTGTGGTACGTCGACCCCGCTCCCGAACGCCGGGAGGCGGCGATGGCCAGCCGCGAGAAGCTGGGCGGCTATCTCCAGGATCGCCGCTGGATGGCGCGGGTGCTGGACCGCACCTACGTCCAGAGCAACCAACTCGCCGACTGGGGCTATCCTTATCCCGCCGATGACGACGGCAAGCCGCAGCGGAATTCGCTGCAGGGCCCCGAATACATGCGCCTGATGCGCAAGCGGACCAAACAGGCCGGCGTCACCATCCTCGATCATTCGCCGGCGCTAGAATTGCTGGTCGATGGCAGCGGCGTGGTTGCGGGCGCTGCGGGCCTGCGTCGTCAGAAAGGCGACCGCTGGGTGGTCAACGCCAAGGCCGTGGTGATCGCAACCGGCGGATGCGCATTCCTCAGCAAGACGCTGGGCTCGAACGTGCTGACCGGTGACGGCTATCTCCTTGCGGCGGAAGCGGGTGCGGAATTCACCAGCATGGAGTTCTCCAACGCCTACGCGATCTCGCCGGCCTTCGGATCGGTGACCAAGACCCTGTTCTACAGCTGGGCGAGTTTTACGGATCAGCGGGGCAGCGTCATTCCCGGAGCGTCGTCGAAGGGCGGCCGGTCGGTCATTGCGCGCGCGCTGCGGCAGGGGCCTGTCTATGCCCAACTCGACCAGGCCGATGCCGAGACCCAACGGCACATGCGCGCGTCGCAGCCGAACTTCTTTCTCCCGTTCGACCGCACCGGCATCGATCCCTTCGCGCAACGTTTCCCGATCACGCTTCGCCTCGAGGGGACCGTTCGCGGGACGGGCGGTCTGCGCATCGTCGACGATAGTTGCGCGACCACCGTTCCGGGCCTCTACGCGGCAGGCGATGCTGCGACCCGCGAACTGATCTGCGGCGGCTTCACCGGCGGCGGCAGCCACAACGCGGCCTGGGCGATGTCTTCGGGCTATTGGGCCGGCGAGGGCGCCGCCGAGTTTGCGCGTCAACTGGGCACGACGATCGGGCGTCAGGCGTTCCGACGCGGCACGGTTGGTTTGCACGACCGCAGCGGGCCGCCGTTGCACGGCGGCGCGCTTGCGCGGAGCGTTCAGGACGAGGTGTTCCCCTACGAGCTGAATTATTTCCGCGAGGCCGGGCGACTGGGCGACTCTCTGCGTCGTCTGGATGGCCTGTGGTCCGAGGCGTCGCGCGCCGATGCGCCGGACGACCAGGAGCTGCTGCGTGGACGCGAGGCCGCTGCCATGCTTGCGACCGCGCGCTGGATGTATCGCAGCGCGCTGGCGCGCCAAGAAAGCCGGGGAATGCATCGCCGGGACGATTATCCCGAGCCGGATGATCGCTACCTGCATCTCGTGACGACCGGCGGGCTCGACGATGTCTGGACATCGACGCGTCCGCTCGCGTCTGCCCATTATTCGGAGGCCGCCGAATGATCGAGGTCATCGATACAGAGCGGTGCACGGCCTGCGACATCTGCGTCAACGTGTGCCCGACCAACGTCTTCGACAAGACCGACGGCATTCCCGTCATCGCCCGCCAGGGCGACTGCCAGACCTGCTTCCTGTGCGAGCTCTATTGTCCGGAAGATGCGCTGTTTGTTTCTCCCTTTGCCGAAGCGCCGCAAGCGGTCGATGTGGCCGCACTGAAGGAAGCCGCCGTGTTGGGAAGTTACCGGCGCGCGGTCGGCTGGACCGATGAGAACCGGCACCTCCGGGCGGCCGATCGGAGCTATCGGCTGTTCGGTCATTGAAGTTTGCGCCAACCGGACCGCACGTCGGCGACGACGGGCGTGTCAGGCGGGTGCGCGAGATAAAAGCGGAGATCATGGTGTCGTCCTCGCTCGAAGAGCTGTCGATCACGGCTGACGTGCTGATCGTCGGCGGCGGAATGGCCGGCGCATGGGCGGCGGTCTCTGCTGCGCAGGCGGGGGCGAGGGTGGTCCTGGCCGACAAGGGCTATTGCGGCACCAGTGGCGTCACGGCCGCCGCGGGGCCGGGCCATTGGTGGGTGCCGCCGGATCCTCCCACGGCGCGGGACGCCGTTGTTGCCAATCGCGTCGCCGCCGGGCTCGGCCTTGGCGAAGCTGAATGGATGTATCGCATCCTCGACCAGACCTGGCGCACGCTGCCGACGCTTGCCCCGTCCTACAAATTCGGCGTGGACGACGAGGGCAGAGTGAACTACCGCGCAGTGCGCGGGCCGGAATATATGCGGGCGCTTCGCCAGCACGTGCTGAATCACGGGGTCACTATTCTCGATCATTCGCCCGTGATCGAGCTGCTGGCGCGCGCCGATGGATCGATCGGCGGTGCGCGCGGGCAGCGCCGGCAGGATGGTGGCCGCGCCTATCGGATCGAAGCGGGCGCGGTGGTGCTCGCGGCGGGCGGGACCAGTTTTCTGTCGCATCTATTGGGATCCCGCACGAATACCGGCGACGGCTACCTCATGGCGGCCGAGGCGGGCGCGGAACTGTCCGGCATGGAGTTCACCGCCGCCTACACCATTGCGCCGGCGCATTCCACGATGACGCGCAGCATGGCCTATGCCTTTGCGACCTACTCCGACGCCGATGGCAACGAGCTCGACCTGCCGTTTGGTCCCGATCAGACAGTCCGTCTTGCCCGGGCACTGCAGCGCGGGCCGGTCTACTGCTTGCTGGACCGCCTGCCCGACGACATCAAGGTGCGGTTGCATACGATCTCGCCGAACGTGCCGCTGGTGTTCGACCGCTGGGGAGTGGACCCCTATCGCGACCGGTTCGAAGTCACGCTGCACAATGACGGCACCATCCGCGGCATCGGTGGCGTGCGCGTGCATGATCTGGATTGCGCGACGTCGGTTCCGGGACTGTTCGTCGCCGGCGACAATGCATCGCGCGAGAAGGTCGCCGGCGCGATCTCCGGCGGCGGCAACGTCAATTCGGCATGGGCGCTGTCGTCCGGCACTTTCGCGGGCCGCGCAGCCGCGCGCGTGGCGCGCGGCACGAAAGCTCGCTTGACGGAGCTGCGGCCGCTTGGCCGGGCCGGGCTGCGCCCGCGCGGTCTGCCCAAGGCCGTTGATGTTGCGTCAGCCAGAGACGTCGTGCGCGCCCAGATGCACCCGTTCGACAAGAATCTGTTCCGCACGGAAAAAGGGCTCACGGAATCCGCGCGCGTCCTGGAAGACCTGTGGCGTGAGGTGGCAAATCACGGCCAGGACGGTTCGATCGCGCTGCGCGAAACCGCGGCGCTGCTGGCCACGGCGCGCTGGTCGGTGGCCACGGCGGCTGCGCGCAAGGAGAGCAGGGGCCTTCATCGGCGTGAGGACTATCCCGCACGGGATCCGCAATTGGCCGGTCGCCTGCTCAGCAGCGGACTGGACCAAGTCCGGGTCGCGCTCGACCGTCCATCAGCAAGCGTCCGGCCGGATCAACTCGAGGCAGTGTCATGATCGAACTCATCGTCGCGGAGCGCTGCACCGATTGCGGAGCATGCATCGAAGTCTGCCCGGCCAACGTGCTCGATCGCGGCGGCGACGGCCTGCCCATCCTCGCGCGCGTCGAGGATTGCCAGACCTGCTTCATGTGCGAGCTCTATTGTCGTGCAGATGCGATCTATGTCGCGCCCGATTGCGACCGCCGCGTCTCCGTGAGCAGGGAGGACGTGCTGGCGTCCGGTCGTCTCGGCCAATACCGCAAGCACTCCGGCTGGGACGAATGGGCGGAGCAGTTTCCCAACGAGCAATGGCTGATGGAAACCGTGTTCCGCCGCGCCGGCGAGGCCGCGGCTCGGCCCAAAGCGCAGCAGCCCGACATCGCCGGCAGGAAATAACAGAGCCGCGTGCAGAGACGAATCCTTGCGCCTCGTCGAGACCGGTCGTCCTGTTGTTGCCCGATGCCGTTGATCTTTGAAAAGACTATCTTGCATCGAGCGCCTAGCATGTCCGTCTCGTTACCATCATGAACGCGTGACATGAACACTCCTCGAATTGAAAGCCGGCGCGCCTCCACCAGCGTGCGATCGCCGATCATCGTCAATCAGCTTGGCGCGGAGGTTCGTGCCGCGCTGGCCGAGCACTGGTCGCGTCCGCTGATCATCGATCATCCCGCTGATCGTGCGGCGTGGGAGGTCGCGCCCGAGGCCGACGTGCTGCTGACACGGCCGCTGGCGGGTTGGCAGAAGGCGCCTGCGGAGAAGCCAGCAGGCTGGCCGTTCGGCCTGCGCTGGATCCAGACCGCATCGACGGGCGTCGATTTCTTTCCGGCATGGCTGCTCGACGGGCCCGTCGTCACGGTCGGCCGCGGCATCTCGGCCGATCCGATCGCGGAATATGTGCTCGCCGCGATCCTCGGCTTCGAAAAGCGCATCCACGAAATCCGGCCGCGCAATCGCGAGCAATGGAGGATCGCCCCGCTGGGCTCGCTCAGCGGCAAGACGATCGGCATCGCGGGTTTTGGCGCGATCGGTCGTGCCGTTGCCGAGCGGGTCAAGCCGTTCGGCGTGAACATCAGGGTTCTCAGGCGGTCGGCCTGGCCATACGTTCTTCCGGGCATCCAGCCCGTCCACAGCATCGAGCAGCTGGTCGAGGTCTCCGATCATCTCGTCCTGGCGCTGCCGGCGACGACGAAGACGGCCCGTCTGATCAACGCCGACGTGCTGGCGCGGGCCAAGGAGTCGCTGCATCTGATCAATGTCGCGCGCGGGCGGATCGTCGATCAGTCCGCGCTGCTGCAAGCCCTCGACGAGGGCCGGATCGCCGGCGCCACGCTCGATGTCACGGATCCCGAACCGCCGCTGGATGGCGATCCGATCTATCACCATCTCAAGGTCGTCCTCACACCGCACGTCTCGTGGACGGGAGGCGAGGACGTCAGACGGCTGGCCGACAAGACGCTGGTCAATCTCGATGCCTATGCGCATGGCGTGCCGCTGGCCGATGTCTTCGACAAGAACCTCGAATACTAGAGAAGGAGCCGCACCAATGAACAAGGTCGTCGAGAAACCCAAAAAATACTCCCTGGTCGAGCGGACGCCGGCGGCGACGTTCGAGGAGGAGCGGCTGCACCGCAAGCAGCGTCTCGCCGCGACGTTCCGGCTGTTCTCGCGCTACGGCTTCGATCAAGGCCTCGCAGGCCATGTCACCGTGCGCGATCCGGAGTTTCCGGAGCGGTTCTGGATCAACCCGTTGTCGAAGCATTTCAGCCAGATCAAGGTGTCCGATCTTCAGCTCGTCGACCACGACGGCAATATCCTGATCGGCGACAAGCCGATCAACCAGGCCGGCTTCGTGATCCACTCTGCGATCCACGCCGCTCATCCGGACGTGATCGCGGCCGCGCATACGCATTCGACCTACGGCAAGGCCTGGTCGGCGCTCGGCCGGCTGCTTGATCCGTTGACGCAGGACTCCTGCGCCTTCTACGAGGATCACGTGCTGTTCGATCCGTTCTCCGGCGTCGTGCTGGAAGCGGAAGAGGGCCGCAAGATCGCGCAGGCGCTGGGGTCCAAGAAGGCCGCGATCCTGCAGAATCACGGCCTGCTCACGGTGGGACCGACCATCGAGGCCGCGGCCTGGTGGTACATCGCCATGGACAACGCCGCGCGCGCCCAGCTGCTCGCGGAGGCCGCCGGCACGCCAAAGCCGATCCCGCACGAGATCGCCAGCTTGACGTCGCGGCAGGTCGGCACCCACAAGGGCGGCTATTTCAGCTTCCAGCCGCTGTGGGACTGGATCACCGAGGCGGAACCGGACCTGTTCAACTAGGCACACGGCGTCCGGGCCGGGCCGTTACCCGGTTCTCCGCGATTGCATCAGGCCGCGACATCGTGAGATATCACGATGCGCGGCCTGCTTCGTTCACGCAGGCCGATGCTGCAACGCTGAGGAGCAGGGCGACATGACCATTGGTCTGCCAAGCGAAGTCGAAGTCATCACGTTGTTCGTCGATGACATTGCGTCGGCGAAAGCCTTCTACGCGAAAGTGTTCGCGTCCGAGACGGTCTGGGAAGATGCGGTCTCATCCGTGCTGAGATTTGGTGGACTCCTGATCAACCTGCTCGACGTGTCTCGGGCACCGCCGCTTGTCGAGCCGCTGCCTGTCGCGCGGTCCTCCGCAGGGGCGCGCGCACTCCTGACGATCAGGGTCGGCGACGTCGATCAGGTCTGCTCAGCCCTGCGGGAGATTGGCGTCGATCTGCTCAATGGCCCGATCGACCGTCCGTGGGGACGGCGAACGGCGTCCTTTGCCGACCCTTCGGGGCATGTCTGGGAGATCGCGCAGCTGATTGGACGGACATAGCAGCCTGCTGGCCGGGCGTCGTTCGCTACAGCGTCCTGCCAACACGATTGACCAGTTCGATGAACCAGCGCAGCGCCGGGTCGGTCATGGCCCGGCGGGTATGGAGAAGGTCGATCGTGAACGCCTCCACATCGTAGGGCAGCGGAACGACGGATACGCCTGCTGGCGAGGCGAAGCGCCGGGCGATGCGTTCGGCCATGGTGGCCACGAGATCGGTGCCGGCAACCGCAAACGGCACGGCCACGACATGGGCGAGCGTGACCGCCGTGCGCCGTTTGCGTCCGTGCCGGGCCAGCATGGTGTCGATCGCGCCCGGAAGGCCGTCGCCGCCGGCCGACGAGAACAGGACATGCGGAAGCCGGGTGTAGTCGTCCTTGCTGAGCCGGGCCTTCCGCTTGGCGCGTCTGGCGTCGCGAATGCAGACGAAATGCTCCTCGAACAGCGTCGTCCGGGTGATGCGCGTGGAGGCGGGCAGATGGCCGCCGATCAATGCGTCGATATTGCCGTGCTCGAGGCTCGCGACGCTCAAAGCCGTGTCGATGATGGGACGCACCACGAGATCGATTCCGGGCGCTTCCCGTCGCAGTGCCGCGACCAGCGGCGGCACGACGACGAGGTCGCCATAATCGGTCACCGCAATGGACATGCGGCCGCGGGCTGTTGCCGGATCGAAGGCTGATCCAGGCGCGAGCACGCCTCTGATCTGTCCGAGTGCCTCGCTGATCGGCCGGGCCAGCGCGAGGGCCTTGGCCGTCGGCTGCATGCCCGACGCCGAGCGCACGAACAGATCGTCGCCGAACAAGGCCCGCAGGCGGGTCAGGACGCTGCTCATGGAGGGCTGTGCGAGACCGACGCGCGCGCCGGCGCGGGTCACGCTGCGCTCCTCCATCAGCGCCTCGAAGGCGACCAGGAGGTTGAGATCGACGGAAGCCAAATTCATTTGGGCAATGGTAGGCATATATAAAATCGATTTCAAGAATGCAGCAGAGAGTGGTCTATTGGGGTGGAAGACCCCGATTGGACGAGGCGTATGCAACCCTCCCTCCTGCGCCTCATCCCGCGCGGACCGACCTTGTTGGCCCTGGGCGTCCTGCTCGGCCTGGTGTGTCCGGCACTCGCGGATCTGGCGCGACCGCTGATGCCGGCGACGATCTTCCTGATCGTGCTCGGGACGCTGCTGCGAATCGATGGCGAAGCGGTCGTCGCCGCGTTGCGCCGGCCATCGCTGTCCGTGTTGTTGCCGGCAATTGTCATGGTCGGCTGTCCGCTGATGATCGGCGCGACCGGTCGTGCCGCAGGCCTTGCTCCGGAGCTCGCGCTTGCGATCGTGCTCGCCGTCTCGGCGCCGCCGTCGAGCGGTACCGCGGCGGTGGCGCGCATGCTCGGGCTCGACGGCGCGGTGCCGCTGGTGGTGACGGTGTTGTCCATGGTGCTGGCGCCGGTCACGATCCCGCTTCTCGCCGGTTGGTTCGGCGGGCTCGAGATCAGCGCGTTCGAGCTCGCGCTGCGTCTGGCGCTGTTGATCGGGAGCGCCGAAGGCCTTGCTTTCCTGCTCCGCCGCCATGCGGCGCCGATTCTCGCCGCCCATGGCGATGTGGTCGACGGGACCATCGTCGCCGCGCTTCTGGTCTTTGCGGTGGCGACCATGGCCGGCATTCGCGCGCAGATCGCCGCGGATGTGCAGGGTGCAACGCTGTGTGTTGCCCTTGCGTTCGCCTGCAATGTGGCCCTGCAAATTGCGGGGGCGGTGCTGCTGCCTGGAACTCTGCCCGAGCGCCTGACGGTGGGGCTGATACTCGGCAATCGCAATGTCGGGCTGGTCTGGTCGGCCCTCGGCGCTGCCGCCTCGCCACGCATGGCTCTATACTTCGCCGCGACCCAGTTCCCGATCTATATCCTGCCGCGCCTGATCGAGACCCTGATCGGCCGCGACAAACGAAAGGCCAGAGCATGACCACGTCCCGTCTCACCCGCGAACACGCGGCGCAGTTCGCCGGCATCGCCCTCGGCCATGTCGGGCGCGAATATCCCAACAATGTGGATCATGCGCTGGCTGAACCGGCCGATGCGCGCACGCCGAGCCAGCTGCATCCGATCTTTTACGGCAGCTATGACTGGCACTCCTGCGTCCACAGCTACTGGATGCTGGCGCGGCTGCTGCGCCGCTTTCCCGACATCGCGTCGGCAACCGACATTCGCGCGTTGTTCGACGCGCAATTCGTTCCCGACAAGGTCGCCGCCGAGTGCGCCTACTTTGCCCGCCCGACTGCGCGCGGCTTCAAGCGGCCCTATGGCTGGGCCTGGCTGCTGAAGCTGGCGACCGAACTCGAACGCCAGTCCGACGATCGCTGGGCGCGCAGCCTTGCACCGCTGGCGGAGGTCATCGCGCAACGCTTTCGTGACTTCCTGCCGCGCGCGACCTATCCCGTGCGCGTCGGTACCCACTTCAACACGGCGTTCGGCTTGCGCATGGCGGCTGACTACGCCGGCCTGAAACAGGATGACGCACTCGCCAGGCTGCTGCATGAAACAGCGCTGCGCTGGTATGGCGAGGATCGCGACTGTCCGGCCTGGGGCGAGCCCAGCGGCGACGATTTCCAGTCTTCCGCGTTGATCGAGGCCGAGTGCATGCGGCGCCTGATGCCGCCGGACGCATTCTTGCAGTGGTTCGACCGGTTTCTGCCGCGTCTCGCCGACAGACAGCCGGCAACGCTGTTCCGGCCTGCGACGGTGACCGATCGCTCCGATGGCAAGATCGCTCATCTCGACGGGCTCAATCTTAGCCGGGCCTGGTGCTGGCGCTCTCTCGGCGATGCCCTGCCGGCAGACGACGCGCGGCGCGCGATTGCCCATGCGGCGGCTCAGGAGCATCTGGCCGCGGGTCTTCCCCATCTCGCCAGTCACTATATGGGCGAGCACTGGCTGGCGAGCTTTGCTGTCCTTGCGCTCGATCGTGAGGAATGAGCCCTCTCGCTCAATCTCCAGCCATGGCCAGCTGAGGGCGCAGCCGCGGCGCTTGCGCGATACCGCTGCCACCTGACGGGATCGAAGCCAGCAGGGACCGGGTATAGGACTGCCGGGGATTGTCGAAGACTTCAGTGACGGTCCCGTGTTCGACGATGCGTCCGCGGTGCATCACCGAGACGGTGTGGGCGAACTGCCGTACCAGCGCGAGATCATGGGAGACGAAGACATAGGTCAGGCCGAGATCGGCCTGCAGCGAGAGCAGGACCTCGATGATGTCGGCTTGAACAGTGACGTCGAGCGCGGACGTCGGTTCGTCGAGCACGATCACGTCAGGCTTGAGGACCAGCGACCGGGCTATCGCCACGCGCTGGCGCTGGCCCCCTGACAAGGCTCCCGGCTTGCGGCCGAGCAAGTGCGCGCCGAGCCCGACATCGGCCAGGGCCTGGCGGACCCGTTCGTCCCGCTCCTTGTGCGATCCGATCTCGAACCGGTCGAGCGGTTCGCGAATGAGCCGCTCGATCGTCCAGGTCGGGTCGAGCGAGGTGAAGGGATTCTGGTAGATCAGTTGCAGGTGGCGCCACACCGTGCGCAGCGATTTCGGCGAGCGGTTGGTCAGTCGTTCGCCGGCGACCGAGATGGTCCCGGTGTCGGGCTGCTCCAGCCCGAGCAGCAGCCGGATCGTCGTTGTCTTGCCCGAGCCCGACTCGCCCACCAGCGCATGCGTGGTGCCGGCGGGAACAGCGAACGAGACGTCATCGACGGCCGTCAGCGTCTCCCCGTCGACCGCAAAGGTCTTGGTGACGGCACGGACCTCGATCTTCGGGGGCGCGCCGGGGTTCGTCTTGCGGAAGCCCGGGTCGCGCAGTCCCGCGTAACGATCGGGGTTCAGCGCCGGCACGTCGGCGTGCAGCTTCCTTGCGTAGGACGAAGCCGGCGAGGAGAACACCGTCGCGGTCTTGCCCGCCTCCTGGACGACACCGTCCTTGAGCACCACCAGCGATTTGACCCGCTCGGCGGCGATCGCAAGATCGTGGGTGATGAGCAGCAGGCCGATATTCAGCTCCTGCTGGAGCCGCGAGAGCAGGTCGAGGATCCGTTTCTGGATCGTGACGTCGAGCGCCGAGGTCGGCTCGTCGGCGACCAGCAGCGCCGGGCGAGGGAGCACGGCGAGGCCGATCAGGACGCGCTGGAGCATGCCGCCGGAGAGCTGGTGAGGATAGGAGTCATGCACGCGCTGGGGATTGTCGAGCCCGACCTGCGCGAATGTCTCCAGGATAATTTGCTTGCGGATCTTCTTGTCGGGCTCATCCAGCAGCGCCGCCGCCTCCTGCGCCTGTGCGCCGATCGTCCGCACCGGGTTGAGTGCGTTGGCGGGATCCTGGGGGACGAACCCGATGGCGCGTCCGCGCAGCGGCCGGAAGCCGCGCTCGGAGATTCCCAGCACCTCCTGACCGTCGAACACGATCCGGCCGGTGGCGCGTCCGTTGCTGGGGAGCAGCCGCAGCACCGCGCGGGCGATGGTGGATTTGCCCGAACCGGACTCTCCGATGAGCGCGAGGCTCTCGCCGCGGCCCAGTTCGAATCCCGCGTTGCTCACGACCTCGTGGGGCCCGTAGGAGACCGACAGGCCATCGACCCTGAGCAGCGGAATCGAGCGCAGCGGGGTTGGCGCGATGACTTTGGTCCTGTTGAAGGTGAAGGTTAGTCCGTCTTGCGGAGCCATCGGCTGATCCTGTTCACAGAGAGCACGGTCGCGATCGTGACGAAGGCGGGCGCGTACACCAACCACGGCCATTTGAGGTAGTCCTTGCCGATCGAGATCAGCAGGCCCCAGTCGGAGGCGGGCGGCGGGTCGCCGTAGCCGAGAAAGGCAAGACTGGCGATGACGAGGATCGAGAGACCGAATTGCAGGACCGCGAGCGGGAACACCGAGCGTGACGCGTTCGGCAGGACATGCCGCAACAGGATGTGCCAGCGCGAACCGCCGAGCAGGAATGAGGCCTCGACGAACGTCGCCTGCCGCGTCTTGATCACCTCCGAGCGCATCACCCGCGCGAACACGGCCACGGCCGAGATGCCGGTGGCGATGGCCGCGTTGGTCGTGTCGAAACCGATCGCGGTGACGACGATGACGGCCAGCAGGAAGTTCGGGATCGCCAGCAGCACGTCGACGAGGCGGGCGAACACGATATCCACCCAGCCGCCGAAGAAGCCCGCCAGCAGCCCGATGAGCCCGCCGGTGACCGCGGCGATCGTCACGGCGATGAGGGCGCTCCGCACCGAGGACGCGGTGCCATAGACGACGCGGGTATAGAGGTCGCGGCCGAGATGATCGGTGCCGAACCAGTGCTCGGCGCCTGGTGCGAGCAGCTTGTCGGCGGGAACGCCGTTGAACGGGCTCTGGCTCGTGAACAGGCCGGGGGCGAGCGACCAGGCGATCACCAGCGCGATCACCGCGAAGGCGAGCACGACGGTTGGCGGGATGCTGAGGCTTGTCAGCCAGCCGGTCGCCGAAGCCCGTGGCGAGGAGGAGATGCTGCTCATGATGCCGCCGCCTGGGTCGCCCCGGCAGAGCTGTCCTGAGCCGTGGTCGGGCGGTGCTTCACGCCACCGATCAGCTTCACGCGCGGATCGAGCAGGGGATAGACGAGATCGGCGATCAAATTGACGAGCACGAACACCACCGCGGCCAGCGACACGACCGCTTGCAGGACCGGCAGGTCCTGTGTGCTCACCGAACGCTGGACCAGGCTGCCGATGCCGGTGCGCCCGAACACGGTCTCGGTGATCAACGAGCCGCCGAGCAGCTCACCGATGGTGAGCGCGACGATGGTGATGACCGGCAGCGAGGACGGCTTGAGCAAATGCTTTGCAAAGAGCCGTGCCTGGCCGAGACCGCGGCCGCGTGCGACGGCGGCGTATTCCTGGGCGGACTCGTGGTCGAGATTGGCGATCAGCACCTCCGCGATCTGCGCCGAGATGGGAATGCCGAGCGCGATCGCGGCAAAAAAGGTCGCCCAGAAGCTATTGGGATCGATCACGCGGAAAAGGCCGAGCTGGAAACCGAAGGTGTGGATCAACACCAGGCCGATCACGAAGTTGGGCACCGACAGGAACAGCGACGGAAAGCCGCGCAGCAAACCCTGGCCGAAGCGTTTGGGAACGAACTGGGTGCCGTAGGCGATCGTCACGGCGAGCAGGAGCGCGACGGCGAAGCCTGCGGATGCCAGGATCATCGTCGAGGGAAGAACCTCGGCGATCAGGGTCGTCACCGGCCGGTTGGACCGCATCGACAGGCCGAAATCGCCGGTCACGAAGTGGGACAGCGACGTCCAGAGCTGGATCGGGATCGGCTGGTCCAGACCCTGGGCGGCGATGATCTGCCTGATCTCGTCTTCGGTGAATCCGTTCTGGGGATCGCGCAGGACGTTGGTGATGGGGTCGCCGGGCAGGATGCTGACGACCACGAAGGTGAAGACATAGGCGAGCAGGATGACGACGAGCGCCTGCGCCAGGCGCTTTGCGGCATAGGACAAATAGGCATTGTTCATGCCGTCAGCTCCTACTCGCTGATCGTTGCCGTGTAATAGCTGGCATAGGCGACGCCGTTGTAGACCTCGCCCTTCAGCTTCGGCGACTGCACGTAGATGCGCTGGACGATCTGCGTGCGCGGGATGAAGTAGCCTTGCTCGAGGACATAGGTCTGCAGCTCGTCGAGAAGCGGATTGCGGATCTCGGCCGAAGAGGCGCCCGCAATCCTGTCGCGCAGATCGTTGAGTTTCTTGTCGCTGTCGCCGAGCGCGAACCAGTCCTCGCCGTTGTTGGCATTGGTCAGGATGCTCGCCACCGTGCCGGCGTCGATAAAGCTGCGCGTCACCTCGTAGGCGGCAACGCCGGGGCCGCCGAACCGGACCTTCTCGCCGAACGTCACGACGTCATAGGCCCGAATGGTCACCTTCCAGCCGATCTTGCCGAGTTGCTGTGCGATGAGCTCGTCGATCGCCTTCGCCGTCGCGAGGTAGGGATTGGAGTAGAGCGTCAGCGTCAGCTGCTTGCCGTCCTTGGCGCGGATGCCGCCGGTGCCCTTGGTCCAGCCGGCCTCGTCGAGCAGCTTCTCCGCCCTGGCGGGGTTGTAGGCCAGGAGGTCGCTGTGGTCGGTCGCACCGGGCACGTTGCTCTGGATGAAGGACGTCGCCAGCTTCCAGTCGGGCGTATAGACGGTGTCGATGATCTCCTTGCGGTTGATGGCGGCCTGGAGCGCCTGCCGCACCTTCACATCGTTGTACGGCTCCAGCTTGGTGTTGACCGCAAGGCCGTTGACGAAGCCGAGATAGCGTGGGGTTGCGGTGGTGAAGCCGGCGTCCTTGAGGGACTTCAATTCCTGCGGCGAGGGGCTGTAGGCGACATCGGCCTGGCCGGACTGAACGGCGGCGACCCGCAGCGATGGCTCGGACACGATCTTGTAGGTGATCGAATCCAGATAGGCCGGGCCGGTGTGGCCGACGGCGGCGGGCCCCCAATTGTAGTCCTTGCGCTTGACCAGCTTGACGAAGTCGCCCTCCTTCCAGGAGGCGACCACGTACGGTCCGCTACCGGATGTCTTGGAGAGGTCTGCCTGCTGGGCGGCGGGTTGCGCGATGCTCTTCGGTGAGATGAGGATCGAACCATGGTAGCCGAGCGTCGGGATGAACCCGAGCGTCGGCGCCTTGAAGACGACCTTTACGGTCGTTGCATCGACCGCCTCGGCGCGGTCGTAGGTCTTCGGGAACAGGCCAACCGGGTTGATGCCCTCGTTCTTTCGGCCGGCGTACCAGATGTCGAGATTGGCGACGACGGCGGCAGCATCGAGTGGCGTGCCGTCCGAGAAGGTCACGCCCTTCTTGAGGTGCAGCGTGAACTGGGTGGCGTCGCTGCTCTGTTCCCAGCTCTCGGCGATCCACGGACTGACCTTGCCGTCGGCATCGACGTAGACGAGCTTGTCGGTCACGTGGCCCCAGATGTGACCCTGGAAGCTGGAGATGGAGCTGTTGTTCGGAATCCAGGTGCCACCGAGCGAGTCGATCAGGAAGGTGATGTTGCCGCCATTCGGCGCAGCGCCGGCACTTCGCGCTGATGACAGGCCCGTCACGGCCGTCAAGGCGATGGCTGCCGCCACGGAGGTCGCGGCCAACAGGCGACGCCGGGAGAGCAAGAGCGAAGAGAAGCGCGCGGTCATGGATAGCCCCTGATGATTGGTGACGTCGATCAAGGCGCCGCAGTCATGGAGACGCGCGAAGCGATCGACATTTCCGCATAGGAGAGGCGAAACCAACGGACCTGGCCATTCCAAATTTCGCGCGAGATCGACAACAAACGTCCCGGCGTCAGGGCAATGCGCGCGACGTCCATTTCGTCGCCGGCACGAACGCGCGCGATCGCGCTGGCCTTCGACCGAACACGCGATTGCCGTGGGACAACCTCGTGAGCGTCGATCCGGGAGGTGTGATTCCGGGAACCTGTCCCCGGATGGACGATTGACAGGCAATTATTACATGTCTAAAAATATGCAAATTCATATAATTCGTGAGATGCCTGAATGGACGCGCATCCGCTGAAGCTCAAGGTCAGGTCGTATGCCGCGGAGACGCCGTTCATACGGAGCCTTGTGTTCGACGTGGATGGCGGCGTCGTGCCGCGATGGCAGGCAGGCGCGCATGTCCGCGTGGCGCTTCCCGATGGAGGCGACCGGCCGTACTCGCTGATGGCCTTGCCGGGCCTGCCCGAGGGCGCGCTGGCGCTCGGGGTGCTGCGCGAGGAGGCGTCGACCGGCGGATCACAGTTCATGCATGCGTTGAAGATCGGCGACGTCGTCAAGGCGAGCGCGCCGGTCAACAATTTTCATCTGCACGAGGACGCGGCGCCTGCGCTGCTGTTTGCCGGCGGCATCGGCATCACGCCGATCCTGTCGATGGCGGCGGAGCTCACCGCCCGCGCTAATCCGTTTCGCCTGCACTATGCCGGCCGCGCGCAAGGACTGTTGGCGTTCGTGCCGCAGCTCCAGGAGATCTGCGCCAAAAGCCTGTCCATTCACTACGACAGCGACGAATCCCGCCTGGACATTGCGGCGGCGCTCGGCGCCGCAGCCGTAGGCTCCCACGTCTACGTCTGCGGTCCGGCGGGCATGATCGAAGCGGTGAGGGCGGCGGCGCTTGCCGGGAGCATTCCGTCCGACCGCGTGCACCACGAGCTCTTCAAGGCGGAGCAGCCGGGTTCGCCCGACAGGCCGTTCGAGGTCGAGCTCAAATCGTCGGGGCAGATCGTCAGCGTTGCGGCCGGCCAGACCATCATCCAGGCCCTGGAAGCGGCGGGGCTCGACGTGCTCTACGACTGCCAGCGCGGCGATTGCGGCATCTGCCAGTGCGGCGTGATCGAAGGGGTGCCCGACCATCGCGACGTCATTCTCAGCGACGACGAGAAGGCATCCAACAAGGTCATGCAGATCTGCGTGTCACGCGCGAAATCGGAACGTCTGGTGCTGGATCTATGAGGGAGGCGAGGCACGCCATGGCGAAATACGGACGGAATGCCCACGCGATCGCGGGCCTGGTGCGCGACGCCGAAGTGCATCGCGACGTCTATGTCGACCCCGAGATCTTCGAGCTCGAGATGGAGCACCTGTTCCCGAACAGCTGGGTCTATGTCGGGCACGCGAGCCAATTGTCCAAGCCCGGCGATTTCATCACCGCCAATATCGGCCGGCAGCCGGTGCTGGCGAGCCGCCATACCGACGGCTCCATCCACGTGTTCTACAATCGCTGTCCGCACAAGGGCGTGAAGATCGCGTCCGAGCCCTGCGGCAATACCGGAAAGTTCTTCCGCTGCCCCTACCACGCCTGGTCCTTCAAGACCGACGGCGCGCTGCTCGCGATCCCGCTGAAGAAAGGCTACGAGGGCACCGGCTTTGCCGACACCCAGGCAAACGGGGGACTGTCGAAAGTCAGGAACGTCGTGATCCATCGCGATTTCATCTTCGCGCGGCTCAACGATGACGGCGTGTCCTTCGAGGACTATTTCGGCGAGAGCCTCTCGACCATCGACAACATGGTCGACCGCTCGCCGGAGGGCAAGCTCGCCGTCGTCGCCACGCCGATCCGTTACATGCACACCTGCAACTGGAAGATGCTGGTCGAGAACCAGACCGACACCTGCCATCCGATGGTCGCGCATGAGAGTTCGGCCGGCACCGCGGTCAGGGTCTGGAAGCGCGAGCAGGGCGATTCCACCGAGACGCCGATGGCGGTGCAGCTCTATGGTCCCTTCATGAGCCCGTACGAGTTCTACGAGCAGAGCGGCATCCGGATCTGGCCGAACGGCCACGGCCACACCGGCGTCGCCAACTCCATCCATTCCAATTACTCGGATATCCCGGGCTATCTCGACCAGATGGTCTCGGCTTACGGTGAGACGCGGGCGCACGAGATCCTCGGCGAAGTCAGGCACAACACCGTGTATTTCCCGAACATCATGGTGAAGGGTGCCGTGCAGATCCTGCGCAACTTCATCCCGATTGCGGTCGACAGGACACTGGTCGAGAGCTGGGTCTTTCGCCTGGTCGGCGCGCCCGACAAGCTCTACGAGCGTGCGTTGATGTACAACCGCTTCATCAACGCGCCGACCTCGATCGTCGGCCACGACGATCTCGAGATGTACGAGCGGGCGCAGGAGGGCCTGAAGTCCAACGGCAATCAATGGGTCAATCTCCGCCGGCTCTACGAGAGCAACGAAGAGCCTGACATCACGGCGGTGATCAACGGTACGTCGGAGCGCCAGATGCGCAACCAGTTTCATGCCTGGGCGAAATTCATGACCATGGACATGGACAAGCACGTCGAGGCCGCCGAATGATCACCGAAGGGACGATCATTGATCTGATCTACCGGGAGGCCGAGCTTCTCGACACGATGCAATGGCAATCGTGGCTCGACCTGTTTCACCCCGAAGGACGCTACTGGATGCCGCTGGAATGGCAGCAGCAGGATCCGGTGCTGCAGCCGTCGTTGATGTACGAGGATCTGCTGCTGCTCAAGGTGCGGGTCGAGCGTCTCGCCGGCGAGCGGACCTTCAGCCAGAAGCCCAAGAGCCGCTGCCATCATCTGCTTCAGGCACCGCGGATCGTGGCGTGCGACCCGGCCGCGGGGGTCTTCAAGGCGCGGACGTCCTACATCTATACAGAGACGCGCGGTGACCTGCTGGAGCGCTATTCGGGGTGGGCGTCGCACGATCTCGTCCAGGTCGGCGATACCCTGAAGATCAAGCTCAAGCGGGTCGATCTCGTCAATTTCGATGCGCCGTTCGGAAACATTCAACTCTTCATGTGAGTATGCCTTGACCGCCACCGTCTACGCCCGCTTTCATGAAACCGCGCTGCGCCGAGGCGAGGCGGGATTCCTCAACGTGCTGCCGGAGACGGCCCAGATCTACGGTATCCCGGCAGGCGAGATTCCCTATCGCGCCATGCTTGATCGCGTGGAGCGCTGGCGGGCGGCCTTTGCGAACCAGGGATACGGTGAAGGCCACCGGGTCGGGCTTCTGCTTCAGAACCGGCCGGTGTTCGTTGAGCTGTGGTTCGCGCTCAACGCGCTCGGCGTCTCCGTGGTCCCGATCAATCCGGATCTGCGGCTGAGCGAGCTCGAATACATCATCGGGCATTCCGAGATGAACGCGGCTTTCGTCCTCGTCGAGCGGCGTGATGAGGTGGAGCTGGCGGCGCGTCAGGCGGTGCGGCCGATCCCGGTCGTGACTGATCAGGACCAGGTTCCCGCGCCCTTCGGCGGTGCGCGGCCGTCGACCGTGGGAGGCGAGGCGAGCGAATGCGCGCTGCTCTATACATCCGGAACGACCGGGCAGCCGAAGGGCTGCGTGCTCACCAATACCTATTTCCTGCATTCCGGAAACTGGTATCGCGACGTCGGCGGCCTGATCGATCTCAGGGGCGACGGCGAGCGCATGATCACGCCGCTGCCGCTGTTTCACATGAACGCGATGGCGGTGTCGCTGATGGCGATGTTGTCGGTCGGCGGCAGCCTGACCATGCTCGATCGCTTCCATCCGCGCACCTGGTGGACATCCGTGCGCGACAGCCGCGCCACCTGCCTGCATTATCTCGGCGTGATGCCGTCGATGCTGATGAGCGCGCCGGCATCGGAGCAGGACAGGGCACACACCGTGCGCTTCGGCTTCGGCGCCGGCGTCGACAAGCTGCTGCACGCGCCGTTCGAGCAGCGCTTCGGCTTTCCGCTGCTGGAAGCCTGGGCGATGACCGAGACGGGAAGCGGCGGCGTCATTGCCGCCAATGTCGAGCCGCGCAAGATCGGCACCAGCTGTTTCGGACGCCCGGCGCCGGAGGTCGAAATTCGCATCGTCGATGACGGCGGACACGACGCGCCGGTCGGGACGCCAGGCGAACTCCTGGTCCGGCGCGCCGGCGCTGACCCGCGCTACGGCTTCTTCCGGGAGTACCTGAAGAATCCGCAAGCCACCGACGAGGCGTGGGACGGCGGCTGGCTGCATACCGGCGATATCGTGTCGCGCGACGCGGACGGCGATCTTCATTTCGTCGATCGCAAGAAGAACGTGATCCGCCGTTCCGGCGAGAACATCGCCGCGGTCGAGGTCGAATCCATCCTCAACCGCCATCCGGCCATCCGGCAGGCCGCGGTCGCGGCGACGCCCGATCAGGTCCGCGGCGACGAGGTTGCTGCGGTCATCATCGCCGGGCAGGCGGGCGCCGACCGCGCGCTCGCCGAGGAGATCGTGCGCTGGAGCCTGGAGCAGATGGCGTATTACAAGGCGCCGGGCTGGATCTCGTTCGTCGACGGCCTGCCGCTGACCGCGACCGAGAAGATCCAGCGCGGTGGCCTGAAGGATCTGGTCGCCAAGCTGATGCGCGACGGTGCGTTCTTCGATCTGCGCGACCTCAAGAAGCGGCAGGTTTGATCATGAGCGAGATCGGCACGACACTCATCACCGGCGGCAATTCGGGGATCGGCGAGGCGCTGGCGAAAAGGCTCGTCGAGCGCGGGCAGCGCGTGGTCTCGGTCGGGCTGGAGACGCCGAGCTGGACGCATGATCTGCTCGCGGCCTATCGCGCTGATCTGACCTCCATCGAGGAGACACGCGCGATCGCGCAGGAGATTTGCCGCGATCACGCCGTCGATCGCATCGTGCACAATGCCGGCGTGATCCTGCCGAACCTGCTGCCGGACGCCAGGCCGGAGGACATTCTGATGCTGGCGCAGCTGCATCTGGGCGCGCCGATGCTGCTGACCCAGGCCGCGCTGGAAGGGATGCGTTCGCGCCGCTTCGGGCGCATCGTGTTCGTCTCTTCGCGCGCCGCGATGGGCGCGGCGACGCGTTCGGCCTATTCGGCGACCAAGGCCGGCGTGCATGGCATGGCGCGGACCTGGGCGCTGGAGCTCGCGGCTGACGGCATCACCGTGAACGTCGTCGCGCCAGGGCCGATCCTGACCGACAATTTCTGGGGCATCGTCCCGAAAGGTTCGGAGCAGCAGGAGCGGATGGCGCGCAACGTACCCGTCGGGCGGCTCGGCTCGCGCGAGGATGTGGCGCACGCGATCGAGTTTTTCCTCGACGAGCGCTCCGATTTCGTCACCGGCCAGGTGCTCTATGTCTGCGGCGGCACCAGCCTCGTCGGTCTCGGTCCGTGAAATCCTAGATCTGGTTCTGGCGGATGTTCTCGACCATCTTGGCCAGCACCCGCGCGCAGACTTCGATGTCGTCGGGGTCGATGCCTTCGATCAGCTTGTCGTAATTGTTCGCCATGATCGGCCAGATCTTGCGCAGCAGTGCTTCGCCGTCCGGCGTAAGTCCCACGACGCGGCGGCGCTGGTCTTCCTCGGCGATCTCGCGCTTGACGAGGCCGGACGACACCATGGACTCGACCATGCGGCTCGCGGTCGACTGCTCGGTCACCGCGAGGACGGCGACCTCGTTGACGGTGAGGGTCTTGTAGATGAACAGCACCGACAGCGTCCGGAATACGACATTGTTGACGCCGTGCTCGCTCAAATCGCGGTTCTGATCGAGGTTCCAGCGATTGGCGAGCCGGTTGAACAGATACGGGATGTAGGTCTGCAGCTGGTCCCTGGTCCGCGGCGGACCCGACTTCCATCTGCTCTTGGATTCTCTGGCCATTATCTCTTGCGACTTTGCTTCTTGGTCTCGGTATGAAGTTTTGAGGAAAGGGATTTGAGCACGGACAGCGCATTGTCCAGCTCCCGGGCCGAAACGTTCTCGAGCCGTTTGGCGAGATGCTTCTTGTGGACTTCGGCTGCCTTCCTGAACAGCGCTTCGCCTTTCGGCGTCAGGCGCACGATGAAGGACCGCCGGTCCTCGCTCGACATCTCCCGGCTGATGAGGTCGTCGGCGAGAAGACGCTGCACCAGCCCCGAGACGTTGCCGCCGGTGACCTTCAGATTTTGCGACAATTGCCCGAGCGCGAGGCCGTCCCGGGTGCGATCCAGCTGGGCCAGCACGTCGAATTTTGCGAGCGAAAGGCCGAACTCGGAGCTCAGCATCGCATTCAGCGACGCGAACAGCTCGCCATGCAGCGACAGCAATTGCAGCCAGAGCCGGGTTTCAATCTGCCCCGGGACGGGAACGATGTTCTCTTTGAGTGCTGCCGGCATTGCATGACCATCGAGGACAAAATGTCTCGTCAGTTGAAGGGATTATCGCGGGTCTTTCGCTCCGATTAGCAACTTGAGAATCGTAGTCAAGATCGATCCTGACGCCCTTGGGGGCGAACGGCAATCCGATCCAGCGCCCGCTCCGGTGGAATCATGCAAAAGTCCTGATGGTCTGGATCACGCCGTCGAGCGCCGTGCCGGCGCTGTCCTTCAGCGCGGCCTCGCGCAGGCGGCGCGCCCAGTCGGCGGCATCATCGCGTCGTTCCACCAGCTTGATCGCCGCCAGCGTCCTGTCGAATTTCGACAGGCCCCGGCTGTGGGTATCGGAATAGCCTTTCACCAGGCGTCGGCATTGCAGGATCTCGACGCCCAGCTGGTAATTGGTGCCGACCGCGTCGGTTGCGGCCTTGAGCCATCCGTCCCTGTGAGCCGTCTCGATGGCGTGACGCAGCGAGCGGCGGCGCAGGCCGCGCATCCCGCCCACGACATAGAGCACAAGGAACCAGGGCAGCGAGTAGGTCCGCACCCGGCGTCCCCGGTTGACGCGTCGATCGAGCCAGCCGAGCAGGCGCGGCTGCGCGCCAAGCCAGCGGCCGAAACCTGCAGGCAGCATGCCCATGACCTCCTCCATGCGGGGATGCATGAATTCGGTGGTCTGGAGCACCTGTCCGTCCGACATCTCGAGCTCGCTCTCGATGCGCGCGCGGCGGCCGGCCCGCGTCTTGAGGTCGGCGACGCGGATGACGTCGTCATAGGTCATGGCGTTGGCCAGGTATTTGGCCGCGGCTTGCGTGAAGGCATAGGCGTGCGCGCTACCGCCGGCGCTTCGGTCGGCCGCCTGCAGCTTATTCAGAATGTCGAGATATTCGCCGCCATAGGCGACGTCCTGGAAGTCGACCACCTTCCTCAAGCCCGCGCGCGCCATGCCGCGCGCCGGTTCGGGAAGCTCCTGGTTCAGTCTTGCGACGAGGCCGGCGAGATCCGGATCGAGCGTTGCGGGAGAGGGGACGTCGGCCTGTCTGGCCGGCGCGGGCGCTGCAGTTCCGACGGCGCCGGTCTTGACCCGGTCAAAGGCGGCCTCGAACGTCTCGACGCTGGCCTTCGCGCCTTTGCCACCGGCGCGGATCACGTCGAGATAGCTGTCGCGGCTGAACGGCAGCACATCGGCGGCTGCGAGCGCGCCGAACATCGCAGCCGAGATGACGCTGCCATGCGCGATCGCAAGCGCGTTCAGATCGAAGATGATCTCGGTCTTGGCGGCAACCCCGATCGCACCGGTGACGGCGCCACCGTCGGCAATGCCATTGCCCGGCGCGATCTTCTCGCCGATCGCAAACGAGCGGTGGTTGGACGCGATCACCGTGGTGCGATCCGGCGTCACGAGGCCGCGCAGAATGGATCGGCCGGCCTCCATGAACTCCGCCGCCATCACGACGTCGACGTCGCCGGGCGTCGGCATCAGCGACAGGATCGGCTTGCGGCCGTCCAGCGGCGGCATCGCCTCGATGTAATAGATCGTGGCGCCGGTGCGTTGGGCGACGCCGGGCACCGAGGTCGATTGCGCGATCCAGCCATGGTTCTCGGCAAGCTGGACGATCCAGTCGGTCAGCACGCCGCCGCCCTGGCCGCCCATCGCGACGATCGCGAGCGAGATCGGCCGCTCGGTCGCTTCACCCGCGGCAGGCAGGGCCAGTCTGACCGTTTCGTCCCTCATGCCAGCGCCTCGAGCGCCGGACGACGGCGGTCGCGGCGCCGCTGCAGCCAGCCGATCACCGCCATCGTGACCTTGGATTTGAACTTGTCCCAGCCGGTTGGATTGTGAATGACGTCGGCACGATAGAACGAGGGGCAGAGCGCGGCGGCCTCGGAGACCTCGCCGCAATTGCCGCAGCCGACGCAGGAATTGTCGATCGCCGCGACGGGATCGTCGCGCAAGGGATCGTCAAGCTGCTTCACCGAGAGCGACGGGCAGCCGGAGAGCCGGATGCAGGCATGGTCGCCGGTGCAGACATCCTCATCGACGCCGAAGCGTTCCTTGACGGTGCGGACGCCGTCCTTGATTGCCTTGGTCATCTGCGGCTTCACGCGGCGCTGCTTGTTCAGCATGCATTCGGAGGAGGCGACGATGACCTTGGGACCTTCCTCCTTGGTCGTCAGCGCTTCCTTGAGCGTGTCGCGCATCTTGCCGACATCATAGGTGCGGTCGAGCTGGCGCACCCATTGGCCGCCGATACCCTTCACCGCCTTGACGATCGAATTGTTGGTGTCGCGCCGCTTGTTGATCGCGCGTGAGGACAGGATGTCCTGACCGCCGGTTGCCGAGGTGTAGTAATTGTCGACGATAACGAAGACGCCGTCATGCTTGTTGAACACGGCATTGCCGATGCCGCTGGTCAATCCATTGTGCCAGAAGCCGCCGTCGCCCATCACCGCGATCGAGCGCTTGTCGGCCTTGACGTTGAAGGCCGAGGTCGAGGCCGGACCAAGGCCGAAGCCCATGGTGGTCGCGCCGATATTGAACGGCGGCAGGATCGAGAACAGATGGCAGCCGATGTCGGCCGAGACGTGGTGCTGGCCGAGCTCTTCCTCGACGAGCTTCATGGCGGCGAAGATCGGCCGCTCCGGGCAGCCGGTGCAGAGCCCGGGCGGTCGCGCCGGCACCACCTGCTTGAGCTTCTCGACCGCCGGGTGATTGAGCACGGGCGCCGCATCCGGCGCCGGTGGCCGGTTGCCGAGCAGCCGCGGCTCCGTCTTCTCCAGAAACTCCCTGACGCCGCCGAGCAGAACCTGCGCGGTGTAGTCGCCGCCCATCGGCAGCACGTCCTTGCCATGGACGCGCGCCTGGATGTCCTTGCGGCGCAACACCGTGTTGATTGCCTGCTCCAGATACTCCGGCTGGCCTTCCTCGACGATCAGGACGGCCTCCTTGTCGAGGCAGAACTCCGCGACCTCGGTGTCGATCACGGGGTAGGTGACGTTCATGACGTAGAGCGGGACCTGCGTATTGCCATAGGCATCCGACAGCCCGAGATATTGCAGCGCGCGAATCACGTTGTTGTACATCCCGCCCTGCATGATGATGCCGACCTTGCCCTGCTTCGGCCCCATCCATTCATTCAGCTTGTTGTCGCGGACGAATCCGACAGCCGCGGGCATCCGCGTCTTGATCTTCTCCTGCTCATGCTCATAGGCCGCCGGCGGCAGCACGATGCGGTTGACGTCGCGCCTGGGATTGTTGAGCGCATCCTTGATGGTGTGAGCCGGCTTGACGTTGTCCTTGCAGACAAAGCTGCCGTGCATGTGACAGGCGCGAACGCGGACCTCGAGCATCACGGGCGTGTTCGAGAATTCCGAGAGCTCAAAACCCTTCTCGATCAGGTTGACGATGCACTCATGGTCGGGGCGCGGATCGAGCAGCCACATCTGCGACTTCATCGCAAACGCATGAGTGCGCTCCTGCATGATGGAGGAGCCTTCGCCATAGTCCTCGCCGACGATGATCATGGTGCCGCCGGTGACGCCGCCCGAGGCGAGGTTTGCCAGCGCGTCCGAGGCGACATTGGTGCCGACGGTCGACTTCCACGCCACCGCGCCGCGCAGGGGATACATCACCGAGGCCGACAGCATCGCCGCCGCGGCTGCCTCGTTTGCGGAGCTCTGGAACACGACGCCGAGATCGTCGAGCACGTCCTTGGCGTCGGCGAGCACGTCCATCAGATGCGAGATCGGAGAGCCCTGGTAGCCGCCGACATAGGCGACGCCGGATTGCAGCAGCGCCTTGGTGATGGCGAGGATGCCTTCGCCGCGGAACGTGTCGCCATCGCCGAGCCGGAGATCCTCGACCTCGCGAGCAAAAGACCGTTCAGCCATTGCACCCTCCAGAAATATGCGTTAGCATACGTTTACATGTGAAGTAAGTCAACGCCGCGCCATGCTATCACGCCTGCGGACCTCTGCTCCGACAAGGCGGTCATGAGCCGGCGACAGGGTAGGGCCAATGCTGAAGCTGCCTCGCTTTAGAGCTGCCGCCGTCCAGGCTTCACCTGTCTATCTCGACCCGGGCGCGACAGCCGACAAGGCGGCTTCACTGGTCCGTGAAGCAGCAAGCCACGGCGCGAAGCTCGTCGCTTTCCCCGAGGTGTTCGTTCCCGGCTATCCCTACTGGAACTGGATCACCGATCCCGTCACCGGCAGCGCGTGGTTCGAGAAGCTCGCCAAGGCGTCCGTGCTGGTGCCGGGTCCGGAGGTTGATGTTATCAGGAAGGCCGCGCGCGATACCGGATGCTACGTCGTCCTCGGCGTCAACGAGCGCAGCCCGGTGTCGCTGGGCGCGATCTACAATACGCTTGTGTTCATCGGCCCCGACGGCGCATTGCTCGGCAAGCACCGCAAGCTGGTGCCGACCTGGGCAGAGAAGCTGACCTGGACCGGCGGTGACGGATCGAGCCTGCGCGTCTATGATACCGGGATCGGACGTCTCGGCGGTCTCGCCTGCGGCGAGAACACCAACACGCTCGCGCGCTTTGCGCTGTTGGGTCAGGGTGAGCTCGTGCATGTCGCAAGCTACATCGCGCTTCCGGTCGCGCCTCCCGACTACGACATGGCGGAGGCCATCAAGTTGCGCGCGATCGCCCATTCCTTTGAAGGCAAGATTTTTACGATCGTCTCCTGCTCGACGGTGTCGGAGGAGATCATTACCGCGATGGAGACCGTCGTCCCCGACGCGCGCGCGCGCCTGCAGCGGAAGTCGAGTGCCTTCTCCGGCGTCATCGGGCCCGATGGCCGCGTGGTCGGCGATGCCCTGATCGACGACGAAGGCATCGTCTATGCCGACATCGACCTCGATCGCTGCATCCAGCCGAAGCAGATGCATGACATCGTCGGGCACTACAACCGCTTCGACATCTTTGACCTCAGGGTCAACCGGCGTGCTTTGGCGCCGCTGGGCCTTGCCGACGGTGAACGCGAAGCTGCGGAGCAGGGTGGCTTCACGCCGATACCACTAAGACCGGAATAGGACCTGGAGGATAGGATGCGCGAGAACGTCGTCGGCCGGGCCAATGTCGAAGACACGCCCGAGCTCAAGGCCTACTACAAGGACCTCGAAAAGTACGAAGCCGGTGCCTTGTGGACGGTCGCCAACAAGATCGAGCCGTGGGCGCCGCAATCAGCGTCGGTTCCCGTGCTCTGGCGCTACGACGATTTGCGCGAGCACGTGCTGCGCTCGGTCGAGCTGGTCTCGCCGGAGAAGGCGGGGCGGCGGGTGATCTACCTCAACAATCCCGGCCGTCGCGACGTCTCGGCCGCGGTCGGCTGGCTCTATTCGGGATTGCAGGTGATGCATCCCGGTGAAGTCGCCACCGCACACGCGCACTCGGCCTCCGCCCTGCGCTTCATCATGGAAGGAACGGGCGCCTACACCATCGTCGACGGTCACAAGATGACGCTCGGGGCGCGGGATTTCGTGCTGACGCCGAACGGCACGTGGCACGAGCATGGCGTCGAAGGCAACGGCTCCGTCTGCATCTGGCAGGACGGCCTCGACATCCCCTTGGTCAATGCGCTCGAAGCCAATTTCTTCGCCGTGCATCCGAAGATCCAGCAGGAACCCTCCGGCTATCCCGTCGACGGCACGACTAAGACCTGGGGCAATCCCGGTCTGCGGCCGGCCGGTTCGAAATGGTCGAAGAGCTATTCGCCGATGTTCAAGTACGAGTGGGAGCCGACCTACGAGTCCTTGCGCAAATACGCCGCCGCGACCGACGGCTCGCCCTATGACGGCATTCTCATGAACTACGTCAATCCGATCACGGGCGGACACGTGATGCAGACGATCGGCGCGAGCATGCAATTGCTGCGGCCGGGCGAGAAGACGAAGTCGCATCGCCACACCGGCAGCTTCATCTACCAGGTCGCCAAGGGCCGCGGCTATTCGGTGATCGGCGGCAAGCGCTTCGAGTGGCAGGAGCGCGACATCTTCTGCGTGCCGTCCTGGGCCTGGCACGAGCATGGCAACCTCGCGGACGGCGAGGACGCCTGCCTGTTCTGCTTCAACGATCTTCCCGTCATCGAAAGCCTCGGCTTCTACAGGGAAGAAGCCTATGGCGACAATTCCGGCCACCAGCCGGTCGCCGCCTGACGTTCGATCGCTCGCCTCCAGAATTCACCAGCAACAGCCGGATCAAGCTTCCATGCGTCTCGTGACCTACACCTTGGGCTCCAGCGGCGCCCGTCTCGGCGTTCTCGTCAATGGGCTGGTCGTCGATGTCGAGCACCTCGGTGCATCCAGCGGCGTGACATGGCCGAGCGACATGCTGTCGTTCATCGACAACGGCGTGACGTTGCTGCCGGCGCTCAGGGATGCACTGGCGGAGGCCAATGGCCGCTTTCCGGCCGGCTCGGCGGTTGCGGTCGAGGATGTCAAGCTGCAGGCGCCGATCCCGCGCCCGCGGAAGAACATTTTTGGCATCGGGCTGAACTACCGAGCCCATGTCGCGGAATCGGCGAAGAGCCTCGATACGAGCCAGGACCTGCCGAAGCAGCCGGTCGTCTTCTCGAAGCCGCCGACCTCGGTGATCGGTCCCGGCGCCGCCATCCAGCACAACGCGAAAATGACGCAGCAGCTCGACTGGGAGGTCGAACTCGCCGTCATCATCGGCAGGACCGCGACCCGCGTCGCGACGGAGAAGGCGATGGATCACGTCTTCGGCTATTCGGTGATGATCGACATTTCCGCGCGCGACAATCGCCGCGCCGGCCAGTGGATCTTCTCCAAGGGCATGGACACCTATGCGCCGTTCGGCCCTTGCATCGTGACCGCGGACGAGATTCCCGATCCGCATGATTTGCGGCTGTGGCTGACCAAGAACGGCGTCATGAAGCAGGACTCCAACACCAAATACATGATCTTCGACATTCCGGTTTTGATTGCCGACATTTCGTCGGGCATGACGCTCGAGCCCGGCGACATCATCGCCACGGGAACGCCGGAAGGCGTCGGCGCCGGCATGAGCCCCCAGGAATGGCTGTGGCCGGGCGACGTGGTCGAGGCCGGGGTCGACGGTGTCGGTGTCATCCGCCATCCCGTCGTTGCGATCTGATGACGAATTTCTCGTTCGATCGCGAGCTCAGGTTCGGAGACTGCGATCCTTCCGGGATCGCGTATTTCCCGTCCTACCTCAACATCCTCAACGGCGTTGTCGAAGCGTTTTGGGCGAAAATTGGTTTTCCGTGGCCGGAATTGATCATGGTCCGGAAGATCGGAACGCCGACGGTGCATCTCGCCTGCGATTTCTCCCGGCCGTCGATGTTCGGCGATCTCCTGACGTTCGACCTGCGCATCGTCCGGGTCGGGGGATCATCCCTCCATCTGGAGCATGTCGTCTCCGGCGCGAATGGCATGCGCTGGCGCGCGCGCCAGATCCTGGCTGCGACGTCGCTGGTGGATCATCATGCGATCCCGTGGCCCGATGACATCAGAGCCGCGCTCATGCCGCATGTGAGTGTGGGCGAGGGCGCCGAGGGAGCGCCGGCATGATCTCGCTCTTCATGACATTCTCTGATCCGGCAGGCGAGCGGCGGATTGATCCCGACGAGATTGCCGCCGTGGCGGAGGCGGTCGGATCGATCCCGGAGATGACCGAGGGCTTGCTGTTCACGCCGCTCGAACAGTCAGTCGACCATCCCTACAAGGCCGACGGCTCCGGCCCCGCCTTTGCGCTTCAGCTGCGATTTCCCGACCTTTTCGCCTGCGAGGCGGCGATGGACCGCGGCAGCATCCTTGCCGGCCTCGCGACAGGTGCCGGACACGCCGGCCTCACTGGCCTCGACGTCACGCATCAGGTGATGCTGACACGCGCGTTCCCCGTCGATGTCGCCGCACATCCGGCAGGAACGACAGTGCCGTGCAGCTACCTCGTGCACTATCCCGGCCCGGCCGAGGACATGAACGCCTGGAATCTGCATTATCTGGAGCACCATCCATCGATCATGCGGACCTTCCCGAACGTCCGCCAGATCGAAATCTACACCCGCATCGATTGGGTCGATCGGCTGCCGTCGCAGCGCGTCGAGCACATGCAGCGCAACAAGCTGGTGTTCGACAGCCCGCAAGCCCTCGCGCACGCGCTCGGCTCCGACGTGATCACGCGCATGCGCGCGGATTTCGTCAAGTTCCCGCCATTCGCGGGCGGCAACAAGCATTTTCCGATGCTGACGCGGGTGGTGCGGGCCAGGCGCTAGATCGCCGAGAGCGTAAAAACAGATCGCAATCCGAAACGGGCCACATCCGGACTCCCAGCCGCTACCGCGAGCCAATCGGCCTCGTCGACGAGCACCTCCAGCCGAAGCGGAATTCCGCGGAGAGTTTCGCTGTCTCAAGGCTGCAGGAGTGACAGAAGCCTTTGACGGTCTTGATCGCGCAAACGCTGGCATTCACGCAGCCGCTCCAGCTCCTTTTCGGCCCGTGCAGTACTCTGACCCTCCTTTTTCAAGTCGAGAACCAGCCGCTCCTGTTCTGCAAGCTGGCGCTCTCCTGCGACCACATCGCGTTCGACACGGCTCAGTTCGTCATAGATCGAGGTCCTGTCCATCGAAGCACTCCACGTGCTCGATCAACCCGATCGACGTTTCACCGTTCCTCTCGCCTGCCGTTTATTCCCGGTCGATTTGACGCGCCCGCTCAGGGCGTTTATCGGACGCCGGGCTGCCGCCGGTCGCGAGGTCCGCTTGGGGCCACGAGCCGACCTTGGTCGCGGACGAAGAAAGAAGCCGCCGCTGACGGCCAAACAGGGTATAATCCCAGGAAGCCGCGCTCCTTTGGAACGCCGCATCACGGCAATCATTGAGCCGGCGGGCGAAACTCCCTGGAGGAGGAAAGCGATGCGCGCGATTTTGGCCTTGAGCGTTTTGATCAGCCTGTGCGGGTTCGCGAACGCGGGATCTGTGCAGCAGGGGCACCGCCGGCACGCGGCGCCTCATCCCCATCATCAGATGCAGCCATCAGGTCGAACCTCCAGTTTTGCCTATGCGCCGCGTCAACGCACCCGGTCCGCCGACCCCTGTGCCAAGCCGGAAGCGTATTTCGGCGCTTGTCAGGGTTATGCGCCCGGAGAGAAGGAGCAATTTCTCGGTAGTGTGCTCAGCCCTTATTGAAAACGCTTTGAGAGGGGCGCCTCGCGAATAGCCATTGTCCGCTGCGGGTCAAAAGCTGACGGTCGGCAGGCAGCGCGGCAAGGTCAGCTTTGGGCCACAACCCGACATCAGCGGCGACGGCACCGCGGTTCGTCTGTCAGCCCCCGGGGCCGTCCTTCATGATGTAACCCATCAGATCGTCCACGTTGTGCTCCAGATCCCGGATGATGTTCTTGACGACATCTCCGACCGATATGACGCCCACGACCTTGCCCGCGTCCAGCACCGGCAGGTGGCGAATACCGCGCGCGGCCATCATCGCCATGCAGGCATCCAGCGGATCGTCCGGCTTGATCGTCACCGGGTTGCCCGTCATCACCTGGCTCACCGGCGTCTGCTTCGCATCGAGCCCGGGCAGCAGCACCTTGATGGCGCAGTCACCCTGGGTCACGATACCGACCAGGATGTCGTCGTCGATGACCAGCACCGACCGGACCCGGTTGTCGCGCATCCGGTGCAAGGCTTCGATGACCATGTCGCCGGAACGGACATGGATCAGGGCGCCACTTTTCTGCGCCAGAGCGCTTTTCGCCGTGCTCATTGATCCCCCTCGTGGGTCTTGTGCTGCCCCGCCTTGATGCTCTGCATTGAAGGATAGTCGAAATTGCGTGCCCCGTCAGCACCGCGCGCAATGCCGCAAAGACCCCGAATGGGTGGAGCAGGGTACCCCAGGCGTCGAGCGGTCCAAGTACCGGCAGCGGCTCAAGGGCTGTTATGGGTCACAATTCGACGCGGCGTCGAGCGCCCTTGGACTTCCGCTAAGGGCCAAGAGGCGACATGGCGAACAGATTAGCCAGTACGTGGCCCGACTGCTCCGAACCCTACTCGCTCAAAATCGATGGCAGACGTGCTCTCTTCGTATGAATAGCCCTCCAGCCGATGAATTTGACCATCCCGAAGCCAAAGCATAAATCCCATTCCATGCCGGAGCCCGGCAATAGTCGCTCCGACATCGCCTAATGGCGAGGCTACATCTTTGATTGGCGAACGTTGTGAGACATCGAGTGTGGTGTAGAAACCTGCCCCCGTGTTCTCTCGAGCAGTGACGCGGACCTTTGGCTGCTGACCATCGAGCGCACCAGCGAGCTCGGGTACCTGAAGCGCCATAGCGTCGAGAACTGCCTGTTCTAGAGAGGACAAAACTTCCAGCATCGGCACATGGCTCCCTGTGATCGCGTCCAATAATTGACCGAACACGTCAACCATTGACCCGGCCGGACGTTAAAAATTGATCGAAGAACAAGGTCTGCAATGGGTCAAAAGCTGACAGTTAGCACGTAACGCGGGGAGGTTAGCTAAGGGCCATTAGCGGAAGTGGCCGATCCTTTCGCCGCAGACCTACTCGATGGCTCAGTTCTCGCTGCGATCGCGATACTGAACTAGGGTCGTAGTGACTGACATATCGCGACGATCTCCTGCGGCTCAGGTCGGTTCCGGTAGTCCGCATCGACGTGAGCGTAGGCAATACGGCCAAAGCGGTCGATAACGAATGTCCCCGGCACCGGAAGAGTCCACCTGCCGTCGGCATTTCGCTTGTTGATTTCGAAGCCGGAGCTTTCCAACACCTGTTTGGCAGCGTCATTCATTTCGAAAGTGAGACCAAACTGCTCGGCAACTTTTCCGCCATGGTCGGTCAGGACTGGAAACGCCGGCCCTGCACTGACGTTCTCAACGGAAGCTGGGGCCGCCTCCGGCGACACCGCGATCAAAGCAGCGTTGGCGTCAGACAAGGCTGGTAGAATTGCGACCAAGGCACGAAGATAGATGTTGCAGTAGCCACACCAACTACCACGATAGAAAACTAAAACCAGGGACGAGAATTTGCCCTCGCCAAGATAACCGGCTAGATTCCATGTCCGCGCTTCTGCCGTCGGTAGCGAAAAGTCAGGAGCTAGATCGCCAACACGAATGGAATTCGTCCTTGTGCTCAGCGCCTGGGTAGCCGGACCAATTTGGCCTCCAAATAAGACATTGGCCTGCTCGACGCCTCGTCGTGCAATCAGCTTTTCGGTGAAATCAGCGAGGGAAGCAGCAATGGGAGTAGTGGAAGCCCGGAAGGTACCATCTTCGCTCATGTCTCTCGCTCCGTGGTTCTTCAAAGCGGATCAGCATACCCTATGCCCCATGCTATCAAAAGTCGGCTAGCCAACCTCTCATCGAGTGCCTCAGTCTGAAAATCGATAGGTATCTCGCGTGCTAATCGCGATTGCGCGCTGCAGGCGACATTGGAGACAAGGTTGACTTCTGCTTCGGGTCAGATGCCGACCTCCGCCAAGGCTGGACGCTATGTCCCCTGGGGGCCAATAGGCGGAAGTGGCCGCTCACAAACGGGCCGGTCTGTCGTCGTGCTCGGTGAAGGCGTCGCTGATGTTTATCAAGTTAAGCGGAACGAACGCCGGTAGGATCGATAGTCCGGTTTGAGACGACGTAGTCGATCTCTCCACGCGTAATGCCGATGTCAATTAACTCGCTGTCCGTAAGCTGGTTCAACTGGGTTCGCAGCCTCTCGCGTTTGCGCCACTCACAAAACGCATCCCAATATGCTTCAAGCGGGCTGTAATAGGTCCGCCTTGCGGTTGGCGGTCCGAACTCAATGCTCCCGTGGATCGTGCTCATCGAATTGCTTCCTGGGTTGGGCAATTTCACCCAGCGAAATTTGCCAGCACGCTCGTTGGCGTGCTTAACGGCTGGCTTACATTTTTCTCACCGGCAGCTTATTCTTCGTGCCCCTGCGGCTTCGGACGTGATCCGAGAAGGAAGGGCGGTTTGCGTTACCTCTTTGAGGACTACGCATTGGATACCGACCGGCGCGAACTGCACCGCGCGACGGACGCGATTGTTGTCGCGCCTCAGGTGTTCGATTTGCTCGAATACCTGATCCGAAACAGGGAGCGCGTGGTCAGCAAGGATGATCTCCTGAACGCCGTTTGGAACGGACGTATCGTTTCCGATGCCGCGCTGACGACCCGCCTGAATGCCGCTCGCAGCGCAATTGGCGACACGGGCGAAAAGCAGCGCCTGATCAAAACACTGCCCAGGAAGGGCTTCCGCTTCATTGGCGCGGTGCATCAAGACGACGGGCGCACCGTTTTGCCGAGTGGTTCGACGGCGGGCGGCGTCGTGACGCCGAACCACACTTTGACGCCGCGTCTTTCCATCGTTGTCCTGCCGTTCGTAAATATCGGCGGTGATCGGGAGCAGGACTACTTCATCGATGGCGTGACCGAGAGCTTGACCACAGACCTCTCACGCATCAACGGAGCGTTTGTGATTGCGCACAGCACCTCGTTAAAGTTCAAGGGCAAAGCCGTCGATGTAACGAAGTTGGGACGTGAGCTGAACGTCCGCTATGTGCTCGAAGGGGCGGTGCAGCGCGGCGGCAATCGTCTGCGGATCAATGTGCAATTGATCGACGCCGAAACGCGCGCCCATCTTTGGGCTGATCGGTTCGACAAACCCATGACCGATTTGCTCGAGATGCAGGATGAAATAGTCGCCAGGCTTGCCAACGCGCTGGATGCCCAACTGATTGAGGCGGAGGCCCGGCGCGCTGAGCGATCTCCACATCCCGATGCGGTAGATTTGTGTTTCCAGGGCCGCCATTCGTTGAACAAGGGACGTACGCCCGAGAACATGGCAGAAGCTCGCTGCTTTTTTGAACGCGCGTCGGCACTCGAGCCAGAGAACGTCGAAGCTCTGGTCGGCAAGGCGGAGATCGCTCTCACAACCGCCACCGCCTTCATGGCCGATGATCGGGACGCGCACCTCGCCGCCGCGGAGGCCGCGTTGCTCAAGGTCCTGTCGATGGCTCCGCGCCATGCCCGGGCCCATATGTCATTCGGCTGGATGCAATTGTTTACCAGGCGCGCCGTGGAGGCCATTGGAGAATTTGAGCGGGCGCTCGCGCTTGATCGCAATCTGGCCACCGCCCATGCTTTGACCGGATTTGCGAAAGTCTTCATCGGCCGAGGCGCGGAAAGCGAGGCTCACATCCAGCAAGCGTTTCGGCTGTCTCCCCGCGACAGCAGCGCGTACCGCTGGATGCACTGGCTTGGCGTCGTCAAATTGATCCTTGGCGCCGAAGCCGAGGCGGTTGATTGGCTGCGGCGGTGTCTTGAAGCAAACCGCAACTACCCCATTGTGCATTTCCAGCTTGCTGCTGCCCTGGCGCTCGTGGGCTCGCTGGATGAGGCGCGGGCCGCCGTGCGCGCGGGGCTTGCGCTGGATCCAGGCTTCGACATAGGTCGGACGCGAGGGCTCATGCTGAGCCGCGACCCGACATTTCGTGCCGGAAGCAGCCGTATCCGCGATGGCATGCTGATGGCCGGGGTGCCGGAGCGGTGATGTTGCCTTCGGGTCATGAACTGACGCCCGGCCGGCAGCCCCACAGGGTCAGCTAAGGGTCAATAACGGAAGTCGCCGCCTCATTCCGGCAAAGGGCCAAAACCGGACTCGGCCATGCACATGCGTCGCGCGTAGCCTATTGCTGCGATCTGCTTTCAAGCAGCCGGGCGCGGACCTCTTCCGATACAAAGTGCTCCGCCCGCTGCCATGCCTCGTCATTGTCGCCGCGGAACTGGAAGTATTTCCGGAACACGACCCGCTGGGATGTTACATCGATGGCAGCAGTCCTCGCTATCTGCACCAGCGTGCTCATTTTGTGAACGATACCGATGATCAGAATCTGCGTGCCGGCCTGTGACGCCGCGCGCAGCCGATCGCGCAACGCCGGTCCGTCGGTCGGACAATTTGATGCGCAGGGCGACGGCACCAGCTCAAAACGGCGGTCTGCCGTGACGTCGTCCCGCAGCGCGGTCATGAAAGCCCGCAATCGCTCTTCATGCGCGGCCGTCTGATCGGTGGGCTCGTTCGACGTGTCGATATAAATGAAATCGTCGACGGAGACAGCCAAAGCGTGGTCGGCGGTCGCGGCAGATGCATCTGAGACGAGGTTGGATCCCAGGAATAGACCGGCCGTGGTAACAGCGTGCAAGAGGAAGCCGTGGCGCATGGCGATGACTCCGTCTCCCCTCTACTGAGGCCATCTTAGAAGATCGTTCTTTCTGCCTCCTGTCGAATTAATCCTTGGTAACGCTAGGCGCCCGCCCATGGCAGCGTTCGCAGCAGGTCAAAAGCGCCACTTTGACTTCACAGCGTTTGAGGCGCGCGGCGGCGGAGATAGGCGCCTGAAACCGACGCAAGGCCCAGCGCATAGAATGCCATCCAGAAAGCAGAGGCGCCGCGCCAGATCACGTTCGGTTCGTGGGTTTGCAATATGGCGAGGACAATACCGATCGCCCACGCGTAAGCGAAGCAGACCCAGAAGACATACTTCATCAACGAGGGGCACCCACCAAATATCAGCTCCCAATGATCAATTTCCTCACCCGCACCGCTACGTATCTTTCTTCCTTCCCTTTCCGAAATGTCGATGAGGATGACCGACAAAAAAGCCGGGAAGATTCCCCACGTCAGCACTGGAAACAAGGCGTTGTCGCCGAGTTGGACGCTGGTGAATGACACCGCATTTACGACGATGCTGAGTGCCAGCCCGCACGCGGCGTAGAGTATTGCAAACAGCAGTAGCAGCTTGGTCATGGTGATTCGATTAAAACGCACGAGGCGAACGGCTTTGATGAAACGTCGTATGCGGTATTAGTCGCACCATCCATGATGCGGTTCACCCGGTCCTCTGTCCGATAGGGGGCATCAGCCGAACACACTGTGTCGGCTGCTCTTGCTCCGTTGACGGCCGAGATGCGGACTTCAAAATTGCCTGCTACCGGGGTCGGCTGCGGGCCATCAGCGGACATCCACGCCTTGGCAGGCTGCACCCGGCGTTGAATTCGCTTGAGGTCGACCTCTTGTCGTCGGCAACCGCGTGCTCGTCACCTCAGGTTTGACGCGCTGTTTGCCGTCATGCCGGTTCGCGCCGGTGCGGCCACGGGGGCGAAATCCGGAGTTTGGTCGTTGCCAAGTCGTATGCCGCTATAGGCGACGAGCCCGTCGGTGGTGGCCACCGCGTCGCCACGGCGCAGCGAGCCGTCCAGCGCGAGATCAATTGGCGCTAGGCCGCCGGGATTGCGGCCATTGCAGGTGCAGTCGGCACGCAGCGCCTTCCGATACGCAAAGGCGTTCTCGCTGTCCGCATAGCGTTCGCCAGTTGCGGCATAAGCGCTGTCGATGTTGGAGCCGAAGAAGACCTTAGTCGGGCTTGTCGGACAGAAGGCTTGGCACATCTGCGCCGGCGAGGTCGCGCCGCGCATCAGCGGAAAGTATTTGCCGTCGCAGCTGCGCACGCAGAATGCAGGTCCCGCGCTTGCGACGATCGGCCGCGGCGTCGGCGATTGCGCATTATTGTCATTGCCGAAAGACGAGGTTTGCTGCTGCTTCCGGCCGCCACCGAAGAAGAAGTCAAGCAGCCCCTCAGCCGAACTCATCTCCGGCGCCAGCGCGACGGGGCCAACGATGACGGCAGCAGCAAGCAGGCGGCGAAGCTTGCGCTGAAAAGACCACTGGGTACCTTGCTCCACCCGACGCAAAGAACCTCCTTGCAGCCCTGCGCGCTGCGCTTCCTCAACTCGCATCATCTACTAAGCTCGCTCTATGGCGGACAAAGGGAAAGAAAAAGGCCAGAGAGCACTTCGCGCGCCACATTCTCCAACCGTCATTCTCGGCCAGTGCGCATCGAGCAAGCACGCCACGCGCGGCCGCGCGACAGTACCTGCGAGAGGATTAAGTCGATGGGTGTGATGGGCTGCCGCGAACGGCTTCGCCGGTATCTCAACCACGAAGGTATGAAACTTCATGTCTGGTGTGGGTCAGAAACGGCGGTTGAGGCAAGCGTCGCCCGGCGTCCGGCCTACCGCCGGTAGCTGACATCACAACAGGATCAGCAAGGTTCGGTTGAGGGGCGGAAGCGGACGTTGGGCAGCGCCACCGCGCGGTCACTCCGCCTGTCGAACCGGTACTAGGCCGTAAACCCATAAACGCGCCGCGCTGACGCGTTGTCAGTGTCCGCTGTGCCCTGATAGCCCACGCATTGTTGCTGGAGCAGCGAACCGACGAAAATCTTGCACCCTGATGAGATCAGTAGCAGACTCGGCGCTCTGCAGTCGCGGGATGTCGCGACCATTATGCGTTTCATTCTCTGATCGAACCATCATAAGAAAAGGAGAATTGACACCATGCCGGACAATTCCGAAAAAGGTCTCGATCGTCGCAACCTCTTGATTGCATCTATCGCCACCGCTGGAGCCTCGGCCGCCTTCGCTGTCAACGCTAACGCTGCTGGCGAAGCGTCGGCTGCGTCGGGGAGGACCGTCTATACCGGCGACGTGATCCAGGGGAAGAAGGTCATCAGCGCGCTGGACGTCAACGACCTTGAGCCCGGGCAGAAGCATCGCTTCTATTTTCAGGGCGTGCAGATGCCTACGGGCAAACACTGGAATGTGTCGGTGGTGGTCGCGAAGGGGGGAAGGCCAGGCAAGCGCGCCCTTCTGATCAGTGGTGTGCACGGCGACGAGATGAGCTCGATCCATACGGTCATGACCGTGATGAACCAGCTCGACCCCAAAAGTATGTCGGGCACGGTGATGGCGGTCACCGATGTGTCTCGCCCCGCCTTGGAAAGCATGCAGCGGCGATGGCCCAACGTGGGGTTGGGTGCCGACCTCATAGACATGAACCGAGTATGGCCGGGAGACGAAAACGGCCCCACCCCGACCAGCCGACATGCGGGGTTGCTGTTCAATCGTCTGTTGCGGCCGAACGCCGACTTCGCCATCGATTTCCACACCGGAGCAACCGGTTTTAGTGCCAGTGCCTTCAATCTCGGCGATATGAATATTCCGGAGGTCAAGGCGATGCTGGAACTCTTTCCCGTGACCCAGATCTTCAATAATCCGGTGTATCCGGTTGTTCTCCACAACGCTCTGATCGACGTGGGCATTCCTGCGTTCTGCTCGGAGATCGGCCCCGCTCGGGTACTCACTCCTGATATGATCGATCTGTTCGTTGAGGGTACGATGAACGTACTCAAACACCACGGTATCGTATCCGGCCCGATGGGCAAGACCGGCAAGGACGTGCCTGTTTTCATTGGCAACAGTGGCTTCCCGATTATTGCGACCGAAGCCGGCTTCGTCGAACCTCTGGTTAAGCTTCACGACAGGGTCAGCCCTGGGCAGAAGGTCGCTATACAGCGCAACAGCTTTGGCGAGATTGTTGCCGAATATATCAGCAGCGTCACGGGGGAGGTCTTTGCACTGCGTACTGACGTGACATCTGAGCCCGGCAATCCTCTGCTGTTTATTCTTTTTGAGAAGCCGACGCGGGAGGGCAAGGAGTCTTATCCCGAGTAGTTCGCCCGAATACGTTTCAGAACGAATGTAACGCCTATGACCTCCCTTTCCTGGCGACACAGAAGCCCAGAACGAACTTTGCGCTCCTGCTCATCTGCGTCGGTTTTGCATGTCTCCAGCCGCCCGGCGTCCGGTCTTCCGCCGATAGCCGACATCACTACAGGATCGGCAAGGTTCGGCTAAGGGCCACAAGCGGAAATGCGCGAGTTCACAAAAATCCACGCGCGATGTACGATTTCGCATGCAAATGAGCTATTTCGAAACCCTTCCAGCCTCAGTCCGCGAAACGGCGAACTCTGCTCTGCGCGCGGCTTTTGGGCAAATGCAAATAGCGGGTGTAAATCCCATTAAGGGTGGCGCTACCACCGCATCAACGCTGCGGATCGACGTTGGTGGCCGCCGTTACCTTTTGCGGATAGAAGGCGAGCCGAGCCCGCTGCGTAATCCTCATCAGTATGTGTCCATGCGTATCGCAGCGGAGGCAGGAATTGCGCCACCGATCCGCTTCATAGACGAAGCAGCTCGTGTAGCGGTGATCGACTTCATCGAGCAAAGACCGTTGAATACCTTTCCGGGCGGCCGCGTCGCGCTTTCACAAGCTCTCGGGAACTTGGTCAGGCGCGTGCAATCTACACCGACCTTTCCATATTTCATCGACTACCCTGAAATTGTCGCATCCCTATTCCGGCACGTACGTCGGACCGGACTTTTTGCAGACGGCCGTCTCGATCCCCACTTTGAACGCCTCGAACTGCTTCAAAAGACCTACGACGCTGGTTTGTCGAGAGTTGTCTCCAGCCATAATGATTTTATTCCAAGCAACATTCTATTCGACGGCAATCGTCTTTGGTTGATCGATTGGGAGAGTGCCTATCGAAACGATCCGTTTGTGGACGTGTCAATCGCTCTCGACAGCATCATACGCTCGCAGGATTTGGAACCCATTTTCTGCGAGGCTTGGCTTGGCAAATCTCTAGATGACGAGGCGTTAGCCCGGCTCGTGACCGTTCGGGCTCTAACTCGCCTATATTACGCAGGCGTCCTGCTTAGCGCTTCCGCCGCAACATCTTGCACTAGTGGAGATGTCGATCTTTCTGCGCCGACTGTAGCGGAGTTCGAACGAATGGCTCGCAACGGGCATTTGAAGCCCGGTGAACCCCAAACGAAGCATGTATTGGGCAAGATGTTTCTAGCCTCGTTTATGACAGGCGTTGAAGCGCCGGGCTTCGCCGCTGCCGTTTAGTGGTTGGATAGATCATTCATTTCTGCTGTGGGTCAGAAGCGGGCATTTCCTCGCGGTCTGCACGTGGTCCGCTGACAGCCCGGGAACTGCCTTCTCAGCATTGGAAATTAACGTCCCTCAAGCGCCGTGAGCAGACCTCATCCAGTTCCAGCCGCTCCAGGGCGGCAACAAGCATTTTCCGATGCTGACGCAGGTAGTTCGGCGTGGGCGCTAGAACAAAAAAGATCTCGAGTTGCAGGACATGATACGTCGGATAAGGACCGGACGTTGGCGTGCGGCTATCAAGAGGCAACGTTCAGAAGGAGGCATCCAGCGGCAAAAACCAAGGCCGCGTAAGTAAGGAGCATACCTAGGCCTCGCACCGCGGCCAATGCCCAAAGCATGCCAATCGCGTGCAAGAGCCGCCCGAACGCCAGCGTTGTACCGATGGCGGCGACCGTCCAGACGGGAGAAGCATGCACCTCGACCAAGCCCAGTGAAATCAGTCCGAGCGGCACGTATTCGATGAAGTTGCCTTGAGTGCGGATGCGCCGCTGCAGCGTCTCGTCACTGCTGTTCCCTACCATCTGTCCGACCTTTGCGCGGCGCAGGGAAATGGGAAACGACAGGGCGACAAGAGAGATCGCGAAGGCCGCTGCGAAGGTAGAGGTAATGGGAAGTACAGTCATAGTTAGCGGGCGCTGTCGATAATTGCGCCGCCGTCGGCAGCAAGGCTGGTTCCGGTAATGAACTGCGCGTCCTTGCTGGCGAGAAATAGCACCGCAGGGGCCACGTCGTTTTCCGGTGTGCCGTACCGTGCCAGGGCGTTTGTCGGTGCGGGTATGCTCGCGGCAGGGTCCCATGTTTCGGCGAGCGGCAGGACATTATTCACGGTGATCTTGTCAACACCCCATTCACGTGCGGCGGTCCGCGTCAGGGCGCGAACGGCTTCCTTGGCCATGTTGTAGGGACCATAATCCGCGAGGCCAATGATCCCAGCCATTGAGCCGAAGTTGATGACGCGGCCTTCTCCGCTTGCTTTCAAATAGGGATAGCAGGCTTGCATCGTGCGCAGATAGGCAATCGGTCCCGTGTCGAAATTGCGCTGCAACTGCTCCGCCGAAAGCTCAACAATTGATGACAAATGCGCGGTTGGATCGAAGGCGTTGTTCACGAGGATGTCGATCTGACCATAGGCGGCAACTACCTTGTTCACCGCCGCCACGATTTGATCCGTTTTGCTGATGTCACATACCACTCCCAGGGCCGTGCCGCCCGCTGCCTCGATCCCCGCAACGGTGGCATCAACATTCGCGGGTGTAAGCGACAGGACCGCAACTTTCGCGCCTTCCGCCGCGAGCAGGTTGGCGGTGGCGCGGCCAATGCCGCGACCGGCACCCGTAACGATGGCAACTTTCCCGTTCAATCGATTCATGCACGTCTCCTTCGATAGTTCTTGTTGGGGATCGTTCGCTGTGCGTCAGAATATCGTCGTCAGCGCGTAGGGCGACGGAATTATGCGGACAGCGTTCTGTGTGAAGAAGGAAGCGGCGAGCAGCGCTAGTCCGATTACAGCGGGCAAGGCTTCACCTGGCTTTCGGGCGGCAACGTGGGCCAAGCCTGCTAACAACAGGTGATAGAGCATACCCGCGTAAGCGAGGTCGCTAAGCGCCACGCTGAAGCGCAAAAGTATTGCCGCCGAGCCCAATACTTTCACGATGATCAATAGCGGCACGAGGTAGGCCGGATATCCGAGGTCGGCCAGCGCTTTCCGGACCCGATCCCCTTTCGTGAGGTACATCATGGCGGAGATGAGATACAGCAGGGACAAAAGTGCCGTGCTGATCCAGTAGGTGTAAATTGTTGCCATGGGGGCGTCATGCTTGCTGAGGGGACAGCAGCATCCTTTCTTCGCGTTGATTTGCCTGACAGCGGCTATTCGCCACGACCTCGTGGCGGCTTACGTCGAAAGTGTAGGACAAGATCGATTTTAACAAGTAGGATGAATAACTTGATGTTAGTATGGAAAACCAGACTATGGTCGGTAGGCAGATGAACATGCACGAGGAGATGCGGCGCGCGTTCGCGCTGCTCTCGGGCAAATGGAAGCTTGAGATCATGTGGTTGCTCAACAAGCGGGTCTACCGCTTCGGCGAACTGCGAAAGGCGATCCCGGGGATCACGCAACACATGCTCACGGCTCAGCTGCGCGAACTAGAGGCCGATGGTCTCGTATCGCGTACCGTGTTTGCGGAAGTGCCGGTTCGGGTCGAATATGAAATTACCGAGAAGGCACGTGGACTCGGCCCCGCGATGGAGGCGCTGACAGCTTGGTGGATCAAGTACGGAAAGACCGTACCAGCCAAGCCCAGTGTGCGGGGGCGCAAACCAAAGGGCGAATGACTCAACTCAAGCTAAGACCGAAGCTAAAGTTGCCGTCGCTTCCGCTAGCCAAATGGATTGGAGCTTGCGACGATTAACGGCGGTCGGCCATAGCCGGATGGCTGGGAGCCGAAGGCAAGGCTCGGCCGCAGGCTTGTTGCATCCGGTCGATCGGCTGTCACTAGCGCTGCCGGGCGACTGCCTATTTCAGCTTAATGGCCTTGAGCATCGTTTCAGTGTCGGTCAGCCAGACGCTTCCGTCGTTTTTCAACCGCGCCAGCACGCGCCGCATCGCGGCTGCGCCATCGGGGGTACCAACGACAAAGGGATGGATTCCGATCACCACCGTGGTCGCCTCGCGAGCCGGATCACCGCGCGCTTCCTCGGCGAGCTCGATCACGTAGTCGAGCCACAATTTCTCGATTTCGGTCGGCGACTTCATGCGCGACAGATTTTGCCCCATGTCGACCGTCACCACCGGGTAGGGCAATAACATCAGCGGTCCGTTCGGCGTGTCGAGCTGCGATACGATGTCCGAATCCATGCCATCGATGGTGTAGGTGACGCCCGCGGCAGCCATCGCCTGCATCGTGTCGGAATTGGCATAGACGCTCGGGCTCGACCAGCCGGTCGATTTCACGCCCGTCGTCGACGCGATGAGCGCGAGGGTGTCGTTGATGTAGCTTTTCTGCTCATCGACGCCACGACCGAGTGGCAGCATGTGGCTGGTGTTGTTCATGCCGTGGGCGACGATCGGCGCGTTCGGCTGAAGGCTGCGAAGCTCCTTCCATTCCGACGGATGGGCGCGCGGAAATTCTGCATTCAAGGCGATGCTGAGCGGCACATCCAGATCCCTGAAAAGGCGGGCGACGCGCAGGTTTCCCCAACTCAGCGAATATTGGCGGAAGTTTTCGTTGACGAGATCCGGGCTCCGGCCGGCAAGGTCGGGGCGGTAGACCGGTCCCTGGCCAAAGCCGAATTCCTCGACAAAGAGCACGAAACTCACGGCCACTTTCTTGCCGCCGGGCCAGGCGGCGACATGGACGGGGTTGCGTGGAAATTTCGTGATCCAGTCGACCTCCTGCTGCGCCGAAACCGTTGCAGGCATCACGAGCGACAGGACGGCGGCCGTCGCAACGAGCAGTCCGAATGGGCGGGACCGGCATCGCATCATGATCGGCGGCCGTCGGTGGAGATTGGCAAGCGAGGCCTCCCAGGAGTGATCTGTCGGTGCATGATCTCGTCCGTCAATCGCCGCCGGGCGCCGCGGGCCGAGACGCTTTTTTCCCGGACCGGACTTGTCCGAGACGCACGGTCTGAAGGTCGTAGATAGAGCGTTCGGCCTTAAAAAATCGTATTTGTCGCGACGGATTTCGTCGCGGCGAACGACCGGCTTGCTCCGGCTACAGGACCTTGCTTGCGCCGGGAATTTGCCGCAGCGCGCGCGTGAGCGCCCAGCTGAATGCGACTGTCAGCACGAAGCCGACGGTCGCCTTGACGATCGCCGGTAGATTGTAATCGAACAGCCAATACTGCAGCCAAAGCGCGATCGGGTAGTGCACCAGGAAGATGCCGAAGGCATCTGCCTGCATCGGGTCGAGAAGCCTGGCGGTGCCCGATTGCTTGAACCTCTGGAAAAAAGCCAGGATGAGAAACATGATGGCCACGCTGAAGACCGTGAAGCAGGCGGCGTAAAGGCCTTCGTACCAGTCCGGCAACGGCGATGGATTGCCGAGGATTTCCCGCTTGATGTAGATCAGTCCCCAGAGCAGACAGTACGGCACGATCGCGAGCACCATCCACTCCCAGCTGACCTTTGCCATGCGGCCGTCGGCCGCGAGCAGGCCGCGGTCCATATTCGCGACGCCGATACCGGCGCCGAAAAAGAAGTAGCTGGCATAGAGCATCACCCGCCCGAGCTGCACCGAGAATGGCCCAAACTCGAACCAGGTGCTGTGTCCGTAGTGCATCAGCCCGGGAATGTAGAACGCCGCGGTCACGGCCAGCATGACGGCGAAGAAGTCGGCCGGCCGGCGGCGGCCGTGCAGCGAAAGACGATTGAGCGGGTCGAGCAGGTGGGGTCGCAGTCGAAACAGCAGGCACGCCGCCAGGTCGAAGGCGAACAGGACCCAGAGAAACCAGATCGGTCCGCTCGGCCACGGGCCCTTGGTGATCATGTTCCAATAGTACTCCGAAAAGCCGATTTCGGGGTGTTGTCGGAGCGAGATGGCGTAGTAGGCGAGCGGGATGACCGTGAAGGCGCAGATCACGAACGGCAGGCCGAGCCGGAGCACGCGGTCCTGGAGATAGTTGGCCACCCCCTTACGGGCGATGCCGGACCAGGCGAACAGCCCGGACAGGAAAAAGAACATCGCCATGAAGAAACTGTCGGTGGCGAGCACGATCATGTCGAAGCCGAAGAAGTACTTCGGGTCGGTGTGGCCGAAATAGGTGTACGGAATCACGGCATGATGCAGCAACACGACCAGGGTCAGAAATGTTCGGGCCCGGTCGATCGCGGGATTGCGGGTCTTCGCTTTGGGAACCGATCGTACTTCGGTCGTCATACCAACCTCGAGGGTCGTCATGATTTGCTGCTCCCATCCTCAGAACGGCGCGTTTTGGCCGCCACAGACTACGTCCTGCGCGGGCATGACCTTGACGTGGATCAATGGTAGAGCACGACTGTATCGCTGGCTGCCCGTATGGAGCGCTTCTGCGCACGGACTCAGCTGGCCAAATTTGCTGTCCAGACCTGGCCTTCTGTACTGCCGGACCGCCGTCCGCACACCCCCGACGAGCGGCGATGATGGCATCATGCCACTGTTTTGCCCGACGGATCAAGCGGATTTCGCAAAATCAGCAGTTCCTGCGACTAAACCATTGATGTCGCTGTCACCGGCTACTGTGCATGGGGTTGTTTTCGATAGTCTTGGGGCCGGGCCGCGAAAGCCGCGGCCTGAGCCCGATGTCAGTGTCCGCCGAGATAGGCCGTGATCAGCTTGGGATCGTGGATGAGATCCTTGGCGGGGCCGGACTGCACGATCTCGCCGGTCTCGAGCACGTAGCCGTAATCGGCCGTCTCCAGCGCGGCGCGGGCGTTCTGCTCGACCAGCAGGATCGACACGCCGAGATCGCGCAGCGATGCGATGGTGCGAAAGATCTCGCGCACGATCAGCGGCGCGAGGCCGAGGCTCGGTTCGTCCAGCATCAGCAGCTTCGGTTTCGCCATCAGCGCGCGCCCGAGTGCGAGCATCTGGCGCTCGCCGCCGGAGAGGGTGCCCGCGGCCTGGCGTTGCCGCTCCTTCAGACGGGGAAAGCGATCGTAGACCTCGCCGAGCGTCCTCTGGACGCCCGAGCGATCGCGCAGGCTGTAGGAGCCGAGCAGAAGATTGTCGGCGACCGACATGTCGGAGAACAGCTCGCGCTTTTCCGGGACCAGACACAGCCGGCGCTCGACGCGATCCTCGACGGACATTTTTCCGATGTCGCCGCCCTGGAAGACCATGCGGCCGCGCGATGCGAGCAGCCCGATGGCCGCCATCAGCAGCGTGGTCTTGCCGGCACCGTTCGGGCCGATGACGGTGACGATCTGGCCTTCTTCGATCGACAGCGAGACGTTGCGGACCGCTTCGACGTTGTCGTAGCAGACGGTCACGTCCGTCATGGAAAACATCCCGCTCACGCGACGCCTCCGAGATAGGCCTCTTGAACCCGTTCGTCGCTGCGGATCGCCGCTGGCGCGCCTTCGCAGAGTTTTGAGCCGAAATCGAGCACCACGATGCGGTCGACCAGCGACATCACGAACTCCATGTCGTGCTCGACGATCAGGATGGTCAGATGGTCCGCCCGCAGCGAGCGAAGCAGCTCCGCAAGCCGCAGCTTCTCCTGGCGGCGCAGGCCTGCTGCCGGCTCGTCCAGCACCAGCAGCGCCGGGTCGGCGGCCAGCGCACGGGCGATCTCCAGGATACGCTGGTTGCCGAGCGGCAGATTGCCTGCGAGCTCGAACGGCTTTTCACCGAGGCCGACGCGCTCGAGCTGCGTCAGGGCCTCGTGCCGCGCGCTGGCCTCCTCACGCTGGTTGAGACGGAAGGCGCCGGCGAACAGGCCCGTGCCGGTGCGGGCGTAGGTGCCGAGCATCACGTTTTCCAGAAGGCTCATGCGCGGCCGCAGCTTCACGTGCTGGAAGGTCCGCGCGACACCCGCCTTGGCGATGCGGGATTGCGCATCATGCGTAATGGGACGTCCCGCAAAGACGATCTCGCCCTTGTTGACCCTGAGCGCGCCGGTCAGGCAGTTGAACATCGTGCTCTTGCCGGCGCCGTTCGGGCCGATGACGGCAAGGATCTCGCCGGACCGGACCTCGAAGCTGACATTGTTGACCGCGACCAGCCCGCCGAACCGGCGCTCGGCGCCGTCGACTTTCAGAAGCAGCTCGCCCGGCGTCGGTTGGGGACGACGCGGCAGCGGCGGCGCAGGCTGCGGCCGCTCGCGTTTGATCTTCGGCAGATAGCGCGCGACGAACGGCACGATGCCCTGCCGCGCCCATTGCAGGAACAGGATGAACAATGCGGAGAAGGCGACGATCTCGAGCTGGCCGGAGGCGCCCTTGGCGATCAGCGGCAGATAGTCCTGCACGCTGTTCTTGAGCAGGGTGACGACGGCGGCACCCACGACGCCGCCGAGCAGGCTACCGGCGCCGCCGACCATCGACATCATCAGATATTCGATGCCCATGCCGGCATCGAACGGGCCCGGGCTGATGAAGCGGCTCATATGGGCGTAGAGCCAGCCGGAGAGCGAAGCCAGAAAGGCCGCGATCACGAAGGTCACGAGCTTGATCCGGAAGGCGTTGATGCCGAGGCTCTCGACCAGCGTATTGCCGCCGCGCAGCGCGCGCATGGCGCGACCGAGCCTGGAGTCCAGCAGATTGTATCCGAGCAGGAGGACGGCCGCGACGATGCCCCAGATCAGGAAGTAGATCTGCGCGCTCGACACCAGCGAGAGCGATCCGATGCTGATCGGCGGAATCGACGAGATGCCGTTGAAGCGGCCGAGCCCCTCGACATTGCCGAACAGGAAGCCGATGGCGAGACCCCAGGCGACGGTCGAGAGCGACAGGAAGTGCCCCTGGAGCCGCAAGGTGACGACGCCGAGGATGGCTGCGACGCAGCAGGTCAGCGCCACGCCGAACAGGAGGCCGAGCCACGGAGAGTATCCGTTCAATGCGGAGACCCAGGCGGTCGCATAGGCCGCGACGCCCACGAACGCCGCCTGTCCGAACGACACGATGCCGCCGACGCCGGTGAGCAGCGCAAGGCCGATGGCGACCAGCGAGTAGATGCCGATATAGTTCATCAACGTGATGCTGAACGGGCTCAGCACGAGAGGGGCGAGCGCGAGGCACACCACCGCCGCCACGGCTGCAAGCTGAACGTGAAGGCGCGTCATTCCTCGATCTCCTCCTCGGAATGCAGCGAGGCGAGGGATCGCCAGATCAGGATCGGGATCAGCAACGAGAACACGATCACGTCCTTCAGCGCGCTGCTCTCGAAGGATGCGAAGCTCTCGAGGATGCCGACGCCGACGGCGCCGATCGCGGCGCCAGGATAGCTGGTCATGCCGCCGACGATGGCGCCGACGAAGGCCTTGAGGCCGATCAGAAAGCCGGAATCGTAGAACACCGTGTTGACCGGCGCGATCAGGATTCCGGATACGCCGGCCATCAGCGATCCCAGCAGATAGGCGATCGTGCCGGCACGGGCGGGCCGTATCCCCATCAGGCGGGAGCCGGTCCGGTTCACGGCCGTGGCGCGCAGCGATTTTCCGACCAGCGTAAAGTCGAAGAAGAGATAGAGCAGGCCAGAGAAGACGAGGGCTGCAATCACGATCAGCATGGTCTGGCCCGAGACCAGCACACCGGCGAACTCGGTCGAGAACGATGTCAGCGGTTCGGTTCTGACGCCTTCGGGGCCGAAGAAGAGCAGGCCGAGGCCCACCAGTGCGAAATGCAGCGCCACGGAGACCGTCAGCAGCAACAGCACCGTTCCGTCCGCGATGGGGCGGAAGACGATCCGGTCCAGAAGCGGCGCGATCGGCGTGATCAGCATCAGCGCAAGCACGAGCCTGACGGCAAGCGGCGGCTCGGCGCGCATCGTCAGCCAGGCGAGGCCGACGACGGCGAGCGGAAGTACGAGATAAAAAAGGAGGGCGCGCGGCAGCAGGCGAAGCTCGCCGGAGCGCAGCAGCGAGATGATCTCGATCAGGGTCGCGAGGCCGGCCAGGATGACGACGAGTGCGCCGGTTCCGGGAAAGCGCTTCGCATCGAGGGCCGCCAGCGTCAGGGCCGTGAATGCGGCGATGTCGCCAAAGGGAATGAAGATGACCCGTGTCACCGTGAAGATGAGGACGGTCCCGATTGCCACCAGCGCGTAGACTGCGCCGGTGGCGATCCCGTCGATCCCAAGGATGGCTGCGATGTCGCTCGTCATTGAGACGCCGTTGCTCCTTCTGGCTGCCTGCCGCCGTCCGACTACGGCGCGTACTTCCAGGCGCCGCCGGTCAGGCGCACGACGACGAGCGAGCGCTCGTCGACGCCGGTCACGGAACCCGGCTTGAAGTTATAGATGGCATGGACGCCCGGCAGCTCCTTGGTGCTGAGGATCGCATCCCGCAGCGCGGTGCGGAATTCCGCCGTTCCGGGCTTCGCGGTCTTGAGCGCGCGCTCGGCTGCGTTGGCGAAAATCAGCCAGGCGTCGAAGGAGTAGGCGGAGAAGCCGTCGGTGGTCGGAATGTTGTGGGTCTTCTGGTAGACGCTGCGGAAATCCAGCGCGATCTTCTTGGCGAAGTGCTCGTCGGGCAGCTGCTCGGCGACGATGACGGGACCGGCGGAGACCTGAATGCCGTCGGCCGCCTTGCCGCCGACATTGACGAAGTCCGGATTGACCAGCGCCACTGTGCCGTAGGTGTTGCCCTTGAAGCCGCGGTCGGCGAGGCTAAGCAGAGGCAGGGCGCCTTGCGTCCCCGAGCCGCCGTCCAGCACGGCATCCGGCCGCGCGGCAAGCACCTTCAGGATCTGCGCGGTGACCGAGGTATCGGTGCGGGCATATCGCTCGTTGCTCTGGATCTTGATGTCGCCGGCGGCTTCGGCTGCCTTGGCGCCGTTATAGACGAGGTCGCCCCATGCGTCGGAGAAGCCGATATAGCCGATATTCTTCATGCCATCGCGCTTCATGCGATCGGCGACGATCTTGACGAGCAGGGATGCCGGCTGCGGCACCGACACCACCCACTGCTCGGGCGTTTCCGGCAGCTTGCCGATCGGCGAGACCGCGATCATCGGCACCTTCAGCTCGCTCGCCACCGCCGCCATGGCGATGGTCGACGGTGCCGTCGCGGTGCCGATCAGGAGGTCCACCTTCTCCTCTTCCACCAGCTTGCGCGCGTTGCGGGTCGCTGCCGACGGGTCGGAGCCGTCGTCGAGCTGGATCAGGCGAATGGTTTCGCCATTGATGGTCTTCTTGTACTCATAGGCCGCATTGATGCCGCGCCCATAGGGGATTCCGATCGACGATCCGTTGCCGCTGAGCGAGGTGACGAAGCCGATGGTGATATCGGCCTGTGCAGCCGGAGCGGCGAAGAGTCCGGCGACAAGTGCAAATAGGCTCAGAGTCTTGCGCATATGCGTTCTCCTCCGTTGGTGCTGGATAGGAATGCCTCGAAGCTGCCGCGCGGGGAGCCCGAGCGACGAACGAACCGGTTGAAAGCATTGCTGCGGCGCCGAAATCCGGGCGCGATCGATAGAGAGTTTGCTCGGCCGCGCGTCAGCAGCCATGGCGGTGCTTGTTGCTCGAACAACGGGCCCATCGGCAAATGCGGGCAGGCCCTTTCTGGAGCGATGAAAGGCCAATGACGCGGCCGCGATCCGCGGCCGGCGATGCTGCCACTGCCGGCTGTTCGAGCACGGCGACTGTCCACACGATTGAGTCTCTCAAAATCGGTGCCCTGCAACATCATTGTCATGGCCACCGGTCCTTGACCGGCGAGGAATTACTTAAAGCCTAAAGTATTGCCGGTGGCGCCGTCAACACGTGTCACGGGGCTGTCAGAAAAAAATGTTGCTGCATACAATTTCGTCAGTGTGCGGCGCTTCTTCGCGGATCGAATGAACGAAAACGCCGTGCTCGCCTCGCCGTGACGGTGCCGGTCGCTAGCGCCGCCGCGCGCATTTGACGGGTGAATTAGTTTATGGTTGAAATATTCATCGGCAGCCGACGACCGATCCTCCGACCACCGCTTGAGGAGAAGGACGATGCGCATCTTCTGGCAGAGCTTCGTTGATGCGAGCGTGAACGCGCCCTACATGGCGCGGCTGTCGGAATACCTGAACAACATCGCTGCATCAGGCACGACGGTTCATGTCGAGGGCATTACGCCGCCGGACCGGGAGTTCGGACGGCTTGCGGAATTGCGCTGCGCCGTCCAGGCGATCGATAATGGCATCGCGGCCGAGGAGGGCGGGTTCGACGCCTTTGTCATGGGGCATTTCCAGGATCCCGGACTGTACGAGCTGCGCTCGGCGCTCGACATTCCCGTGATCGGGACCGGCGAGGCGACGTTGCTGGCGGCCTCGCAACTCGGCCGGCGGCTCGGCCTTGTAACGCTCGATCCCGTCTTCGAGGTCTGGCACTACGAGCAGGCCGAGCGCTACGGCCTCCGTGATCGCGTGGTCCATGTGACCGGTCTTGGCTGCAAGCCGGAGGATTTCGCCGATGCGTTCGCCGGAGACGAGGCCGCGCAAGCCCGCATGATCGAGGATTTTGTCGCGTGCGCTCTTCCGCTGGTCGAGCGCGGCGCGGACGTCGTGATCCCGGCCGGCGTGCTGCCGGGCCTCCTGATCGGGAAGGAGCATGGCCTGAAGGTCGGCCACGCGCCGGTGGTCAATTGTGCGGCGGTGGCGCTGAAGAGTGCCGAGATGTGGGTCCAGCTCCAGCGGCTCAATGGCACCGAGCCCAGCCGCGGGCCGAGCTTCAAGCGCGCCAGCGCCCAGGCGCGGGCGGATTTCCGCGCGTTGCTCGCCCGTAACGACCGTTAGTCCTGCCAGATTGTTCTTGGAGACCAAGCCATGATGACCCCCGAAAAGATCCTGTACGAGACCGAGGTGACGGCGACCGGCGGTCGGGACGGCAAGGCCGCCAGCGCCGACGGTCTTCTGTCGGTGTCGCTGTCCTTGCCGAAATCGATGGGCGGCCCCGGCGGCGAAGGAACCAATCCCGAGCAGCTCTTTGCGGCCGGCTATGCCGCGTGCTTTCTCGGCGCAGTCAAGCTCGTCGCGCGGACGCGGAAGGTGGTGCCCTCTGCCGAGCCTTCCGTGACCGCGAAGGTCGCGATGGGGCCGGTCCCCGTCGGATATGCGCTGGCTGTCGAGCTGAAAGTCAATCTGCCCGGTGTCGAGAAATCGGTGGCCGAACAGGTCGTCGCCGGCGCGCATGAGCGCTGCCCCTATTCGAACGCAACCCGTGGCAATATTGACGTGAAATTGACGGTGGTTTGAGGCGAATGAACGAGGCGGGCCGTCGGTGACCAATACCTTACGCACACCGTATGATGGCGTCGTGATCGCGACGCCCGTCACGATTCCCTATGCGCGCTACTCCATCGAAAGCGCCCAATGGTGGATCGGCCGAGCGCTCAGCGCGCTCGTCGCGCAGGCCGGCATCAAGGCGTCCGATATCGATGGTCTGTGCGTCTCCAGCTTCACCATGGGCACCGACAGCGGCGTCGGGCTGACGCAGCATTTCGGTCTGTGCGTCCGGTGGCTGGATACGATCCCGCTCGGTGGCGCCAGCGCCATCGCCGGCTTACGAAAGGCTGCGCGCGCGGTTCAGGCCCATGACGCCGACATCGTGGCCTGCGTGGCAGGCGACACCAACCACGTCGATTCCTTCAGGCTGACGCTCGAGAACTTTTCGCGCTTCAATCAGGATGCCGTCTACCCCTACGGCGCGGGCGGCGCCAATTCGAGCTTCGCGCTGATCGCGCGCAACTACATGCGGACTTTCGGCGTTACGCGCGAGGACGTCGGCAGGATCGCGGTCGCCCAACGCGCGAATGCCTTGCGCAACCCGCATGCGCTGATGAAGACGCCGCTGACGCTCGAGCAATATCTCGCGGCACGGCCGATTTCCGATCCGATCCACCTGTTCGATTGCGTGATGCCATGCGCCGGTGCGGAAGCGTTTCTCGTCATGCGCGAAGAGACAGCGGCCTCGCTGAGGCTCCCGGCCGCGCGACTTCTGTCGACGATCGAACGGCACAATGCCTTCGCCGACGATCCGATGCAGGTGCGGGGCGGTTGGGCGATGGACATCGGCGAGCTCTATGCGATGGCCGGCGTGAAGCCCGATGATCTCGACGTCGTGCAGACCTATGACGACTATCCCGTCATCACGATGATGCAGTTCGAGGATCTCGGCTTCTGCAAGAAGGGGGAAGGGGCCGAGTTCGTGCGCCAGCACGATCTGACCATCGGCGGTGACTTTCCGCACAACACGTCGGGCGGACAGCTTTCGGCCGGGCAGGCCGGTGCTGCCGGCGCCTATCTCGGTCTCGTCGAAGGATTGCGGCAGGTTCTGGGGACTGCGGGCCCTACCCAGGTCGGGAATGCAAGCCTCGCCTTGGCGTCCGGGTTCGGTATGATCAACTATGATCGCGGTCTGGCCTCGGGCGCCGCGATCCTTGCAGGGCCCTCGCGATGATAGAGCCGATCAAGCCGCCCCGGCGCAAGAACCCGCTGTTGCGAACGCGGCTGCCGGCCTCGCCACCGCGACCGCGCAGCAGGACGTCGCACGGCTTCACACGGGCGGCCGCCGAAGGCCGCTTCATGCTGCAACGCTGCGAGGCTTGCGGCTCCTTTGCTTATCCCGCGCGGGAGGCATGTCCGTCGTGCCTGTCGGATGGCCTGGCTTTCGTCGACGCGCCACGGCGAGGCACGCTGCTCGCCGAGACGACCGCGCGGGTGCCGAGCGACGTCTATTTCCGCGAGCGGGCGCCGTGGCGGATCGGCCTCGTCAGGATGGATTGCGGTCCGACGATCGTGACCCATCTCCATGCCGACTGTGCCGAGGGCGCAGCCGTCCGGATGTCGTTTCAACTCGACAAGAGCGGCCAGGCGGTGGCCTTTGCCCATCCCGAAGGGGAGACCCCCAACATGGCAGACGACAAGCAGTGGCGGGAAATGACGGCCGATCCGAAATTCCGGCGCGTGCTCGTGACCAACGGCCGCAGCGTGATCGGCCAGGAAGCCGTCGCGGCCTTGAAGACCGCGGGCGCCAAGACGGTGTTCGTCGGCATTGCCGATCCGTGGCGTCCGTTCGCCGGAGAAAACCTGCTGCGCGGACAGGACGGAATCGAGATCGTGACCCTCGACGCGGCCGACGAAAAATCGGCCACTGATCTCGCGGCCGACATCGGCGGCAAGGTCGATATCCTCGTCAACACGACGGAATATGTGCGACCGGGCGGACTGCTCGACCGCAGGGGCACGAGCATCGCGCGCGACGAGATCGATCAGGCCTATCTCGGCTTTATCAACCTCGCGCAGGCCTTTGGACCCGCCATGCGGATGCGCGGCGCCGACGGCATCAGCAACAGCGCCGCCTGGGTCAACATTCTCTCGGTCTATGCGTTGGCGAGTTGGCCTGCCTTTGGTGCCTACTCGGCCTCGCAAGCGGCGTGCCTGTCGCTCTCGCACTGCCTTCGTGCCGAGCTCAGACCTGGCGGCGTCAGGGTGATGAATCTTTTCACCGGGCCCATTGACACCGAATGGTTCCAGGCCGTGCCCCCGCCAAAGGTCGCGCCGCGCGCAGTCGCGCAGGCGATCGTGTCGGGGCTCAAAGGCGGCCTCGAGGAGATGTATGTCGGAGATGTCGCCGAAGAGATCCGGCAACGTCTCGCGGCCAATCGGAAGGCGCTCGAACGTGAGCTCGACAGGTGAAATCGGAATTTCAACCAAGCTGGAGGACGTGACGATGCAAAGCAAGAATCTCCTGGAGCTGGCGGGTGCGATTTCTTCCGGCGCGGTGCGCGTCGTCGATCTGACCTTTACGCTCAGTCCGGATTTTCCGGTCATCGTGCTGCCGCCGGAGTTCGGCCAGGCGGCGCCGGTCCGCATCCAGGAAATCTCGCGATACGACGGTCGCGGCCCGGCCTGGTACTGGAACAATGTCACCTTCGGCGAACATACCGGCACGCATTTCGATGCGCCGATTCACTGGTTCACCGGCAAGGACCTGCCGAACAATGCCGTCGACACGATGCCGGCCAAGGACATGATCGCGCCGGCCTGTGTCATCGACTGCTCGGCGCAGGCGGCCCAGGATCCCGATTTCCTGCTGACGGTTCCACTCGTCGAGGCCTGGGAGGCGAAACACGGCCGCATCCCCGAGCGGAACTGGGTGCTGCTGCGAACCGATTGGTCGAAGAAGGGTTGGCGCGACTACGCCAATCTCAGGGATGACGGCGCGCACACGCCGGGCCCGAACGCGGCCGTCATGAAGTGGCTGGTGGAAGAGCGCGGCGTCATCGGATTCGGCACCGAGACCATCGGTACGGATGCAGGGCAGGCCGGGCATTTCGAGCCGCCTTATCCGGCGCATCACTTCCTGCACGGCGCTGGCCGTTACGGCCTGCAATGCCTGTGCAATTTGGATCAGCTTCCGGCCACCGGCGCCATCATCGTCGCCTCGCCGCTGAAGATCCAGAACGGCTCCGGCAGTCCGCTTCGCGTCATCGCGCTGGTCTCGTCAAACTGAAGTGAATTCATGGCGCTTGCCAATCAGAACAAGAAATATTCGCGAAAGACAGGTGCCATGAACGTGATCAAGAGTCTGCTGGTCTCCACTGCATTGCTTCTCGTCGTCCCGCAAGCAGCGCAGGCCGAGATCCTCGTTGGATTCGTCACCGGCCTCAGCGGGCCGGTGTCGTCGATCGGAATTCCCAACGCGAAGGGGATCGCGGCGGGGCAGGCCTATATCGGCGAGATCGGCGGCGAGAAGATTCGGGTCATCCAGCTTGATGACGGCTCCGATCCGACGGCGTCTGCACGCAACGCTCGCAAACTCGTCGAGCAGGAGAAGGTCGATGTCCTCATCGGCACGTCTGGCGCCCCGCAGACGCTCGCGATGGCGACGGCAGCAATCGAGATGAAGATTCCCATGATCGCGGTGTCGCCGATCGCGCCGGTGCCGCCCGGCGACGGCGGCCCCTGGGTCGTCCAGACGCCGCAACCAACGCCGCTGCTCGTGCAAGGCATCGTCGACCACATGAAGGCGAAGGGCCTGAAGACCGTCGCGTTCATCGGCTTCTCCGACGCGTTCGGCGATCTCATGTACAGTTCGCTCGAGCAAAGTGCGAAGACCGCCGATATCAAGATCATTGCCAACGAACGCTACGCCCGATCGGACGCCTCGGTCACAGCCCAGGTGCTGCGCGCGCTTGCTGCACGTCCCGACGCGATCATGCTCGGCGGCACCGGGACGCCCGGCGCGTTGCCGGTCATCGCGCTGTCCGAGCGTGGGTATAAAGGGCCGCTCTACGGCAATCACGGGCTGATCAGCGCCGATTTCCTGCGTCTGGCCGGCAAGACCGCCAACGGCATCATCTGCCCGACTGGACCTGTGACCGCCGCGGAGCAACTTCCGGCCAACAATCCGATTCAGAAGGTGGCCCTGGATTTCCGTGCGGCCTTCGAGAAAGCGAACGGCGAGGCGCCGACGGATTCTTTCTCGTCCTATTCCTTCGACGGCTGGCTGGTGTTCGCCGATGCCGCCAAGCGCGCGATGGCAACCGGTGCCAAGCCGGGCTCGCCGGAATTCCGAACCGCGCTTCGTCAGGCGCTGTTCACGACCAAGGAGGTCGTCGGGACGCAGGGCGTCTATACCTATACGCCGGCGGATCGGCATGGCGTCGACGACCGCTCGCGCATCATGGTCCAGATCGAGGACGGCAAATACAAGCTGTTGCCCTGAGGCGGGAGCATGATCGTGACGCAGAACGAGGTGCCGGCCTGGACGCGTGCTGTCACGTCGTTTCCGCCGTCGGACCGGATTCTGTCCACCATCCTCACGCGGCAGGCCGAACGTTACGGTGAGCGCATCCTGCTGGTCGCGGGTGAGACGCGCTGGTCCTTTGCGCAGACCGCGGCGATCGCGGCCGCGTCGGCCCAAGCACTCGTCGATGCCGGAATCAAGCCGGGCGATCGGGTCGCGCTGATGTGCTCGAACCGTCCGGAGTTCCTGCAGGTCTATCTCGGCTGCGCGTGGCTCGGGGCCATCGCGGTCCCGATCAATACCGCGTTGCGCGGTTTCCAGCTCTCCCACATCTTCCGCAACGCGCGTCCAGCGCTGCTTGTCGTCGAGGCTGAGTTCGCGGGCGCGATCGACAGCGTGGAGGCGGGGGTCGATCTGCCGCCTCGGACCTGGATCATCGGAGCTGGTGATGAGCCCATCGATGCCAGGTTGTCCGCGTTACCGCTGCCGGCGCTGGGAGCCGCAGCCGCGGCGGGCGCTGTCCGCCCTGGCGACACCGTTGCGATCCTCTACACATCGGGCACCACCGGGCCTGCAAAGGGTGTGTGTTGTCCGCAGGCGCAACTGTTCTGGTGGGGCATCTATTCGGCGCGTGCGCTCGGCATCCGCGAGGGCGATGTGCTGTTCACGACGCTGCCCCTGTTCCACACCAACGCGCTGAATGCGTTCTATCAGGCGCTCCTGAACGGATGCACTTACGTGTTGGAGCCGAAATTCTCCGCCTCCGGCTTTTGGGCCGCCGCGCAACGGCACAATGCGACGGTCGGCTATCTGCTCGGCGCGATGGCGTCGATGCTGCTGGCGCAGCCGAAGACGGCGAACGATTCGACGCATTGTCTTCGCGTTGCGCTCGGCGGCGGAGTGCCGCCGCAGATCCACGCTCCGTTCCGCGAACGCTTTGGCGTACCGCTGGTCGACGGCTACGGGTCGACCGAAACGAACTTCGTGTTCGCCGGCACGATTCCGTCGGATCGTCCGGGGACGATGGGCTATCTGGCCGAAGGCACCGAAGCCCGGATCGTCGACGAGAATGATTCAGCTCTTCCCGATGGAGAGGCCGGCGAGCTCGTGCTTCGCGCGAGTGAACCGTTTGCTTTTGCCACCGGCTATTTTGGCATGCCGGAGAAGACGGTCGAGGCCTGGCGAAATCTGTGGTTTCACTCGGGCGATCGTGTGGTTCGGGATCCCGACGGACACTATCGCTTCATCGACCGCATGAAGGATTCGATCCGCAGGCGTGGCGAGAACGTATCCTCCTGGGAGGTCGAGCAGACCATCCAGTCCCATCCCGCGGTCGCCGCTTGCGCGATCTACCCGCTGCCGTCTGAACTGGGAGAGGACGAGGTTGCAGCGGCGATCCTGCTGGAACCAGGACAATCGCTGGAGCCTGTCGACATCATCAGGCATTGCGAAGGACAGATCGCCTATTTCGCCATCCCGCGCTACGTGCGCATTTTGAGCCAGATGCCGCTGACGGAGAACGGCAAGATCAAGAAGGGCGTGCTGCGTGAGGCGGGCGTCACGGCGGATATTTGGGATCGCGAGGCGGCCGGAGTGAAGGTGCGACGCTGACAGTTGCGTCCGCTCAGGGTTTTTGCAGAGCGTCCCTGACAGCGCCCTTGAGCTCGTCGAGCTCGCCGATCAAGCCGTCGTACCGATCCGCGGGGAAATCCGCCAGCAACTCGGCAAGCCATGCGCCGTGGCTCTTGGCCATTCGCCTGAAGGTCTTGCGGCCTTCGACCGTCATGCAGACAATCTGCACGCGGCGGTCGAGGTTCGACGGCGTGCGGGTGATGTATCCGTCCGCGACCAGACGGTCCACGATCGGCGTGAGGTTCCCGGCGGAGACCATCAGGCGCTTGGGCAACTCTCCCAGCACAAGCCCGCTCGGTTCGCGGTCGAGCTGAGCCAGAACATCGAAGCGGGGCATCGTGAAATCGAACTCATCGCGAAACCGGCGCCGCAACTCCCCTTCGATCAGGGTCGTGCAGGCGAGCAGCCGGAGCCAAACTCGCGTTTGAGCCCTGTACTCGGCCTCCTGATCCACCCCATTCCTGGTTGATACAGGCGCGGACTCTTTCGCGAGTGCCAATCGAATCTCCCGGGCTTCGTAGCCTGTTGAAAGCTGGCGCAGCTCTCATGGTCGATGGCAAGATAGTTCGTGCCAAAAGTAAATTCAAGGCTGAGCCCGGGCGTCCCGGAATCGGTGCAGCTCCGTATCCAATTTGCGCTGTATCTCAAGATCGATGCCGGGGAGCCAAACTCGCCGGCGAGGTCTTTGCAGAAGCCGCCTTGACAAGGCGCGCGCCAACGAAATATTTTATGCTTAAAATAATTGAGGCAAAGGTTCAGCGCATGGCGTGACCCGGCGAAAGCCAGGGGATCATGCGCAGAGTCCGTATCGGCGGCGGCCCGGCCGGCCGCGCGGTCAGCGCAGGAGGGATCAGATGAGCTCCGTGGCAAAGGTGATCCGGCGTGAATGGCTTGACTGGCCGTTTTTCGAGCCGCGTCATCATGCGATTGGCGATGCACTCGACCGCTTCGTGCAGTCGGGGGCTCTCGACAAGATCGATCACAGCGACGTCGATGGCGCCTGCCGCCGGCTCGTGCGCGCGATGGGCGAGGCGGGGTTGCTCGATTGCGCGGTCGCGGCTCCCGATGGCGATGCCACGACAATCGATTCCCGTTCGATCTGCCTGTCGCGCGAGTCGCTCGCCTATGCCGATGGCCTCGCCGATTTCGCCTTCGCCATGCAGGGGCTCGGTTCAGGCGCGATTGCGCTCGGCGGTTCTGCAGAGCTGCGCAAGGCCGTGCTGCCGAAAGTTCGCTCCGGCGAATGGCTCGCGGCCTTCGCACTGTCCGAGAAGGAGGCGGGATCGGACGTCGCTGCGATGTCCTGCACCGCGCGCGCCGACGGCAACGACTACGTTATCGACGGCGAGAAGACCTGGATCTCCAACGGCGGTATTGCCGACGTCTACACGCTGTTTGCGCGAACCGGCGAGGCGCCGGGCGCCCGCGGCATTTCGGCCTTTGTGGTCTTTCCCGATGATCCCGGCTTCGGCATCGCCGAGCGCATCGACGTCATCGCGCCGCATCCGCTGGCGACGTTGCGCTTTACCAATTGCCGGATCCCTGCGAGCCGTCGCCTTGGCGCGCCGGGCGGCGGATTCAAGCTCGCGATGCAGACGCTGGATATCTTCCGCGCATCGGTCGCAGCCGCAGCGCTCGGCTTTGCCCGGCGCGCGCTCGACGAAGCGCTGTGGCATGCGCGGAGCCGGCACATGTTCGGCGCGACGTTGGGGGACCTGCAACTGACCCAGGCCGCGCTCGGCGACATGGCGACCGACACCGACGCAGCCGCGCTCCTGACCTACCGAGCGGCCTGGCGCCGCGATGTCCAGAAGCTGCCGACGACGCGCGAAGCTGCAATGGCGAAGCTGACGGCCACCGAGACTGCGCAGCGCGTCATCGACCGGGCCGTCCAGATGTTCGGCGGTCGTGGTGTGCGCAAGGGCGAGATCGTCGAAAGCCTCTATCGCGAAATCCGCGCGCTACGCATCTATGAGGGCGCAACCGAGGTTCAGAAATTGATTGTCGCGCGCGACCTCTTGAAGCCGCGCTGAGGGGGCTGAGGATTCCGCATGAGCACGACGACAAAGCCGGAAGCCGGCGCGACCAGCGGTCTGCAAGTGCTTCAGCCCAGCGGCTGGCCGCAGCCGAAGGGCTATTCCAACGGCATCATGGCCGAGGGACGCCTTGTCGTGACGGGTGGTGTCGTCGGCTGGGACGTTGCAGGCCGCTTTGCCGACGGGTTTGTCGCGCAGGTCCGGCAGGCGCTCGAAAACATCGTCGCGATCCTGGCGGAGGGCGGTGCGAGACCAGAACATCTCGTGCGCCTGACCTGGTATGTCGTGGACATGGACGAATACGTGTCCAGTCTCAAAGCGCTCGGCAAGGCTTATCGCGACGTCATCGGTGTGCACTACCCGAGTATGGCGCTCGTGCAGGTCGTGCGTCTCGTCGAGACGTCTGCGCGCGTCGAGATCGAAGCGACGGCTGTCGTACCGCGCTGACGACGGCGCGAGTTAGGCGAAGCGCCTGGCCGTTGTGACGTCGAACCGGGCGTCCTCCGGAGTGCAGCAATTCGCGTGGGATTCCCGCCCCGTGATGCTCGTAGTGCGAATCAATGATACTATCGGCGGCATCAGTTACCGCTTACCGGCATCGTTTGGCTCAACGGTATGATCGTAGATATCTCGCGTGGCCGAATCGATAATTGCTTGCGAGCGTGATCGGAGCGGCTCCAATTAGGTTGTGAATATCGGGCAAGAGCAGATCAGCGGCGCACCCGTATCAGCATCTCGCCCAGATCATTGGCAATATTGGGAAATCGTCCGGAAATGATGGTTTGGACCGATTGCGGTCTAATCGGACGCCCAAGTTTTCGGCACAATATTCCCTTGGTTCCGCCCAATCGAACCGAAATTCCTGCCCCAAACGTAAACATACGTTCACCCGCAATGAGAGGCCGGTTGCACTCAGACTTGGAGGTGCTGGGGGCACTCACCACAAAGGGGAAGCGATTTGACGCTACACTATACCGCAGGCAACAACATCAATGCACAGGGCACCTACACGCCAGCTGCGGCAGGCTTCAACTTGGCCGACGTTTCGTCGGTCGACGAGTTGAACGCACTGCCGGCCGGTGTGAAGGGCATGGTTTACCTCGATCAAGGGGACGGCGTTACCCAGAGCTTCATCGATGCGCTGAAGCCGTACATCGGTAACTCGAAGGTCTACGCCTTCTACCTCAAGGATGAGCCGGATCCGACGGGCCAGTACAATACGCTGGTGACGGCGGCCAACCTCAAGGCAGAGTCCGATTACATCCACGCCAACTTTCCCGGCGCGAAGACCTTCATCACCATGATGAACATGGGGTCTTCGGAGAACCCGACCTTCGCGAACACCTACAATCCGGCCAACACCCACATCGATCTGTTCGGCATCGATCCGTACCCGGTGCGGTCGGACATGAGCACGGTCGATTACACCATGATCGACAAGGCCGTGGCGGCCGCCGAGGCCGCGGGGATTTCGGTGGATCATATCGTCCCGGTGTTCCAGACCTTCGGTGGCGGCAACTGGGCCGATGACAGCGGTGGCCACTACGTGATGCCGACGGCCGCGCAGGAACAGACGATGCTCGCTCACTGGGCGGCGGTCGTGCCGAATCCGGCCTTCGATTACGCCTATGCGTGGGGCTCGCAAAATGGCGACACCGCACTCGAGAGCTCGTCCGCGTTGCAGAGCGTTTTCCTGCAGCACAATACCGCCACGAGCACGACGGTCGGAGGCACTACGGGAAGCACCACCGGAACCACGACCGGCAGTTCGAGCGGAACCACGACGACCGGGACCGGGTCGACAGGTGGCACGACCACCGCATCGGGTGGCACGACCACCGGTACGAGCAGCGGGACCACGTCCGGCAGTGGCACGACCACGGGCTCGACCAGCGGCAGTTCGTCCAGCGGCTCGACATCGACGACGACGACTGATCATCACCATCATCATCATGGGCTCGATTTCTCGCAGCTGACGTCCAGTTCAACGGTAACCGCGTCGGCAACTGTGGCGACGACGACCACGCCGACTGCGACCGCAACGCCAAGCGTCGCAACGGACACCACCACGGATGTCGGCCCTCATCATCTGACCGATCTGATCGGCCACCACACCGACCATCACGCCTGGCACCTCTGAGTTCAGAGGATCGCCTAACTCAATAAAGACATACGCGGGGCGCGAATGCCCCGCGTATCGGAATAGCCTAGGGGACCGTTGGCGGCCGCACAGGTCGCGAGTCGGGGTGCCATTCTGCGCACTGCGGAATGTTGGAATGCGAGCGCTAGCGCTCGATCGCATGCAAATTTCAACCGCTTGCCGCTGCCCGATCAAGGGCCGCCCGGATATGCATATGTACGCTTCGGCAAAGGGCTCCGCGCTCGCGGAGGGATTTCGTCAGATACGTCCCGGCCTCCTCGCAGCCGGCGGACTATCGATATTCATAAACCTGCTGGTGTTCGTCTCTCCGCTCTACACCATGCAAATCTACGATCGCGTGCTGACCAGCCGGAACGGAATGACCCTCCTGCTGCTCTCGCTGATAGCGCTCGCGCTCTTCGTCAGCTACGCGACGCTCGAACATTTTCGCAGCCGGATCCTCGTGCAGATCGGGCTCAGGTTCGACCAGCTTCTCTCGGGAGAGGTCTTCGAGACCGCGCTCGGGCATTCCCTGGCCACGGGCAGCTCGCATCATGTCCAGCTGCTTCGCGACGTGGACACCCTGCGGGAAGTCTTGTCGGGCGGCGTGATTACGTCGCTCATGGACGTGCCGTGGACGCCGATTTTCCTGGCAATATGCTTCTTGCTCCATCCCCTGATCGGCCTCGTTGCCCTGATCGGTGCGGTCATCATCCTTTTGCTGGCCTTCCTCAACGAGCGCGCCACCAAGGCGCCGCTCATTACGGCCGCGTCGAAAAATCTTCATGCGCTGGACCGATTGACGTCCTCGCTCCGCAACGCCGAGGCCATCCGGGCGCTTGGCATGGGGCCTGCCGTGCGCATCGCCTGGAGCTCGACGCATGGCGAGGCACTTCTCGACGGCGCCCGTGCGGGTGAGCGCGGTGGCACGCTCCTTGCGATTTCCAAATTCCTGCGGATGGCCCTTCAGGTGTCGATCATGGGCGTGGGAGCCTATCTCGCGATCCAGCAGGAGATCTCGGGAGGCGTTCTGTTCGCGGCGTCGCTCATCATGGGACGCGCGCTCGCGCCGGTGGAAGCCGCCGTGTCGCAGTGGAAGGCCATCGTTGTCGCGCGGACGTCATATGCGCGGCTCGATGCCGCGCTCCGGACCCGGGCCGCGGAGCGGCCGCCGACCCGGCTGCCCGCGCTGGCCGGTGAGGTCTCGGTCGAAGCCGTGACGGTCCTCGTACCCGGATCGCAAATGCCTGCGGTGGCAGATGTGTCGTTCCGCCTGGCGCCCGGCGAAATTGTTGCCGTCGTCGGTCAGTCCGGCTCCGGCAAATCGACGCTGGCGCGAGCGTTGGTCGGTGCCTGGCCCATCGTTCGCGGTTGCGTGCGCATCGATGGCAACGACACGAGGCATTTCGATGCCAATTTCCTCGGGCAGCGCCTCGGGTATCTTCCGCAGGACGTCGAATTGTTTGCCGGCACCGTTCGCGACAATATCGCCCGGTTCCGTGACGATGCGACAGACGAAGCGGTTGTCGAGGCTGCACAACTGGCATCCGCGCACGCCATGATCCAGCGGCTTCCGAAGGGTTATGACACCGTCATTGGCGACAATGGCGCGGGTCTTTCGGGCGGCCAGCGACAGCGTATCGGATTGGCGCGTGCGCTGTTCGGCAAGCCGGTGCTGGTCGTGCTCGACGAGCCGAATGCCAATCTGGACGGAGACGGCGACCGCGCGCTGGCCGATGCCCTCCAGGAGCTCCGGAAGCAGGGGGTGACCGTCGTGATCATCAACCATCGCCCCAATCTGCTTGCCCTCGTCGACAAGATCGTCTTCATGAACGAGGGTCGCCTTGGCCGGTTCGGCACACGCGACGAACTTCTTCCTGCGCTGCTGGGGCAGGCCGTCACGCCGATGCATCGCGAACCGCGAGTGCCGGCCGATCGCCGCCACCAGGCCGAAATTCATCATCGCGCCGACGGCGCCCCCCGCAACGTTTACCTCTCGAATTCGGCGAGGCCTGCGCACGCGACGAGGCAATGATGGACGACAACATGCTGTCGCTGAAAGAGAGAAGTCTTCATATTGAATTCACGGAGCTCCTGAAGCGCTTGAACGGAAGTGACAAGCCCCAAAGGGGCGATGCCGTGCGCAGCGGCATCGCCAGCTTGCGGTCGCAGGCAAGGCGGCTTGTTCCCCTTGCGAGGGCAGCGCGCTCGACCTTTTCGAATTGGTACGCGCGGCGAGATCAAGGCGGCACGCCTGGCGGCGACTGGCATGCCCCAGCGCGACGAGGCTTCGCCGTGGTGTTCTTCACGTTCGCCGTATTCGGCGGTTGGGCCGCGCTGGCCTCGATCGATGGTGCGGTGGTGGCCACGGGGTCGGTGGTCGTCGAGAGCGACAAGAAGGCGGTGCAGCACCTCGAGGGCGGCATCGTGCAGAGCCTGATGGTGACCGGCGACGCTCACGTCGCGGAAGGGCAGGTCTTGTTGCGGCTCGATTCAACCCAGGAACGGGCGAAACAGGAGATTGCGCGCTCGGCCGTTTATTCGGCGATCGGCGAGGAGGCACGCCTGCAGGCTGAAGCCGCGGGAAGGGACAAGATCGCGTTTCCCGCCGACCTCACCCAGAATGCGTCCGACCCAGCTGCGCAACGCGCGATGGGCGACCAGAAGCGGCGCTTTGACGAACGCCGTGCCGCGCGGAAAATCGAGATATCGATTCTTGAAGAGCGCGTCGCGCAGGCGCAGCGGCAGATTCAGGGAAACGATGCGCAAAGCAAGGCGACACGGGCGCAGTACGATAGTGTGAGCCAGGAATATGCCAAGCTCAAGCCGCTCGCCGATCAGGGGATCGTTGCTTTCGCACGCGTCGCAACGCTCGAGCGCAGCAAGTCCGAGCTCGACGGCAAGATCGGCGCTTACGAGGCCGATATCGCCCGCTATGGACGCGTGATCGACGAGTCGCGGTTGCAGATCGAGCAGGTCGGACAGAAGGTTCTGGAGGAGGCGACCGGCAAGCTGACCGAGACGAGGGCGCAACTTGCCGATGCGCGCGAGAAGCTGCGGGTCGCCGATGATGTTCTGGCTCGAATGGAGGTGCGTGCGCCGCGCGCCGGACGCATCGTGAATTTGAAAGTGCACACGGTGGGAGCGGTGGTCAAGGCGGGCGACGTTCTGATGGAGGTCGTTCCCGACAACGACGTGCTCGTGGTTTCGGCGAGGGTGTCGTCCCTCGACATCAACCATGTGCAGGTCGGTCTGCCCACGGAGATCCGGCTTCCTTCGTTCAAGGCTCGCTCCACCCCGATTGCCGTGGGAGAGGTCCTCTCGATCGCAGCCGATGCCGTTCGCGATGAAGCGACGCATCAACCGTACTACGAGGTCAAGGTCTCGGTAGAGGTGGCTAAATTCCCCGAGGCGATCAGGGAAAAGCTCAAGCCCGGCATGATGGCCGACGTGCTCATCGCAACCGGGGAGCGCACCGTGCTGGCCTATCTCACGCAACCGATGACGGACGCGATACGTCGCGGCATGCGGGAGAACTAGCGCGCAGGAGGCTGGAGCTTGGGAGAGGGGGCCGATCTCTGATCAGATGGAGCGCTTGCTCACGATGCCGGCCAATTGCAGGCGGTCGCGAGCTTGCGTCGGACCGAATCCAGGCCGACGAGGTCAAACGTGTTTTCGTATGGGAGCGGCTTTCCCGCGTAGACCCTGATCAGAAGCCTGCCGCCCTCCGGCATCGCTCGGAACAGGCGAACGGCGTCCCCCTGATAAGTCAGACTTCTTCCTCCCTCCGTCGCGCGCCAGCGTTCTTCGACGATTGGCTCGTCGTTGATCTGGTGCACGACTTTCACCTCGGTCTCTGGAGGCTGCTTCCAGGATGGCGAGGTGGGTATTGTCAGCTCGGTCCGACCGCCGCGACAGCGGATCGCGATCGAGGAGGGCGCATCCTTCGCGGCCCGACGTCCCATCGTCTGCGCCGAGATCTGCGGCTTGTAGTCCACCGGGGAGGTCGTCTCGCTGATGACCCAGTCCCGCGCTCGCGGTAGTGCCGAAGTGGTCGGCTCTGCCTCTCCCAGCAGATCGTCGACGCATTTCAGCCGTTCCATTCCTTGGTATCGGGCACATTCCTTCAATCGGTCGGTCGCATCGCCCGCCTGTGCGAGGGTCGGCGGGCTCAGACTTGCGAGTGTCATCAAGGCTACGGCACTTAAGGGCCTCATCGTGACAGTCCAACCGTTGCGCCCGGCGAGCGATCGAGCCATTCCTGCGCGGGGCCGAAGCGGGCGAGGCTGGGAACGCCCGCGCGGAGGCTCACGTCCTTCCATTTCGGATCGAAGCCGGGTGATTGCAGCCGGTCGAGCCGGCCGAACAACTGCTCCACGAAGCGGGCCATGCGCGCGTAGCGATCGGATTGTTTCGGCCAGTTGTAGCCCGCCAGAATGGTCGGAACCGCGATGGTCGAGATGCGTTCGCCCTGCGGCACGAGGCTCGGATAGTCCGCCGAGCTGATCGCAGACGGTAGGTAGTAGTCCTCGAACCGCGAATCGTACTCCACAGGCAGGAATTTGTACCCGGGCTCCCAACGCCCCTTCAGGAAGGCATCGATCGGCTTCGACGTGATGAACACGACCGCCGCGATTTCTCCGCTCTTCATTTGCTGGAGTGCGACCTGATGGGGGATGAACATCTTCTCGACGTTTAGCCCCAGCCGGCTGAAAATCAGTGGACCGGAATAGGCAGCCGCCGTGCCTTGCGTGTTGAAATTGACCTTCTTCCCCTTGAGCTCATCGAGCGACTTGATCTCGGGACGCACAAAGACGTGCAGTTCGGCCGGGAAGAGATTGAGAATGTAAACGATGCGCCGGTCGATCGACGGGACCTGGGCCTTGTATTCGTCGAGGGCGTCCGTATTGATGATCGCCGCATCCACGCCTCGCAGGTAGAGCAGCGAATTGACGTTCTCCGTCGCGCCGGTCGTCACGATCGGGATGACGTGGAGCTTGTCTTCCTCGTTGACGACTCGGGCGATCTCCGCCGCAAGCCGAAGCGGAGCACCTTCAATGAGGCCGCCTGCGAGCCCGACGGTCCAGGCATTGATGCGCTCCTTTGCGATGACGTCGGCGTTCTTTGCCGCTGCCGGCGGAGCGGGTGGCTGTTTCGTAGACTGGGCGTTCGCCGTCATCTGCAAGCCGAGCAGCGCCGCTGCAATCGTGGACGCGAGCCTGATCATGGCCATAGGTCTGTCTCCGTCATCTAGCCATTCGAGATTGATCCGACGCTACTTCAGCGCCTTGATCCGCTCCTCCGCATCATCAATGCCGCCAGCCTTGGCCTTTTGATACAGGTCGCGCGCCTTCGCCGGGTCGCCGGTCACTCCGCGTGCGCGCCACGATTCCAGCACCGGCGGATCATAGGTCTCCGCGAGCATGAAGGCGGCCCGCGCGCTGCCGCGCGCCAGAGCCAGCTCGAGCAACTGGCGGGCGCTGCTGATATCGGCCTGCCGCAGCAACGCATTCGCCCGTGCAAGCAGCTTCTGTTCGTCCGCAGGGGTGCGGGACGGCGCCGGCGTCGGAAGCGGAACGGAGCGCTCTGACGCTGCGGCAACCTTGGGATCCGCCGCGGGAATACGATCCGCCGCCTGTGCCTGCGGTGTCGATCGGGCCGATTCAGGAGAGCGTTGCTGGTTGGAGGCGACAGTCCGGGGTGAATCCTGCTCGAGCGAGCGGCCCCTTGCCTCGGTGTTGGGAGCGGAATCGGCCACACGCCCCTTTTCGGTCTGTGCCGGCGGCGGGCTTGCGGACGCATTTGTTGAAGTCCGTTTTCCAATCGCCTGCTCAAGCCTGATCTTGGTTGACGCAAGCTCGCGCGCGAGAGCGTCGGCGCGCTCGTGTTCAGCAGCGAGCGCATCGTTCTGCTTCGCCGTCGTCGCGCTGAGTTCAGTAACTCTGAGGATCTCGGCATAGGCGACGACCAGGCCAGCCGAACGTTCCTCGACCTCCTTCCGAGCGGAGGCCAGTTCACGGAGGAGACCCTCACTCTTGGCCCGCTCTTTGAGCAGTTCCTTCTTGTTCGCGGCCAGTGCAGCATCGGCGGCCAGTGCGGCCTCCCGAGCGGCGAAACGCGCGTCGTCGCGCTCGCTCGTCAGCGACTTCGTTTCGCGTGCTAGCGTGTCTGCCCTATCTCGCTGCTGCCCGAGTTCACGTTCCAGCACCTGCCTCTGCTCGGATTCGGCTGCACTGGCCTTGACGGACGCGGCTCGCGCGGCATCCAACTCGGCCTGGATGGAGCCGAGCTGCTTTGAGGCGGCGTCTGCGCGATCTCGCTGTTGCGCGAGTTCGTTTTCCGCGGCGAGAGCCCGCTCCGACTTTGCCGCGGCCGCCTTCGCAACGTCAGAGGTCTCGGCGCGAGCTGTATTGGCCGCCGCCCGCAGGGTGACCAGTTCGCTTGCGGCGGCATTAGCCCTGTCGCGTTGCAGCTTCAACTCCTGCTCCAGAGCCTGTTTCTGCGTGGCCTCGGCGGCGGCGACTTTGGTAGAGTCGGTAGCTGCGGTCCGTGCGGTTTCGAGCGCGGCCCTGAGCGAAATCAGTTCGGTGACGGCAGCCTCGGATCCGTCGTGTTGCTGCTTCAGCTCGACTTCGAGCGCTTGCGTCCGTGCAACCTCCGAGGCGAGGGCCGTTGAGGCCTCCGTCGCGGCGCTTCGCGCGACGTCGAGATCCGATCGGAGCGATGCAAGTTCGGCTGCATTGCTCTCTTTCCCGGCTCGCGGTTCGACGACCGGCTCTTGCTTGGGATCCAGGGAGGGGATCTGCATCGCCCTTGAAGCTGCGATCCGGGCCGCTTCGAGCTCTGCCCTGAGGAATGAGAGGTCTCGCGTGAGATTACTGACCTTGTCCCGTTCGAGCTCAAGAGCGTGGGTTTGTCGGATCCCCAACTCAATGGCACCAAGGGCGTGCTCACGGTCGCGCTGGGCGGCGCTAAGCTCTGCCCGGACACTCGTCAGCTCACGTGCGAGCCTGTCGGCCCGATCACGCTCCTGTTCGAGCGCCTGTTGCTGCCTGATCCGTTCGGCTTCAACTGCCGGGACGCCGAACTCGATATCATCGCGCGAACCGGCATGTGCGAACCCGACAAGCAGTGCCAGGACGAAAGTCGTCGCCGCAGCTGTTCGCGCAAGAGCGCCGCCGAGCGATCGGCCCTGCCGGACAGAACCGGGACCCCCGCTCAGCGAGACAGTCGTTTCGTGCGCAATTGCCTGTAACCCCATCGTAACAGCTCAGACTGGCTTTGGGCACCTTGCCGTACAGCGACACCAATGACATCGCCTTGGTCGGTCCCCTGTCGAGGTCGCAGGGTAGGTAGCCACAAGGAGGTAGCGGGGCGTCGCTTCGGGAATAAAGTAGATCGTCTGCGCTGCCGCTGCGCTTTCCTTGACCGGCGCAGCCTCGCGCAACAGATTGGGACGGACCAGCCGAGGCTGCGCGTGTTCCGCACAAACCAGGGGAAGACAGCATGAACAGATCAGTCATCGTTTTCGCCAGTCTGACCTTCACTGGCGCGTTTCTGGTGAACGCGATCCAGGCAGGCCAAGCCTCATCTCCGTCGGTAAATCCAAGGCTCAACGCCAACGCCAAGATGATGGCCAGTCACAAGCGTGTGCAGTCGCATCGGCTTGTCGTTCAGGTCGACGTCAATGATCCGGCGATCATGAACCTCGCGTTGAACAACGTCAGCAACACGGTTCAGCACTATTCCGAAATCGGCCAGAAGGTCGAGGTCGAACTGGTGGCGTTCGGACCAGGGTTGCACATGCTGCGAGACGATACCTCGCCGGTGAAGGCACGCATCAAGTCCATGAGCGAGACCATGCCCGAAGTCGCGTTCTCGGCATGCGGAAACACCAAGGAAAATATGGCGAAGACTGAAGCGAAGGATATCCCTCTCATTTCGCAGGCGAAGGTCACCAAATCCGGCGTGGTCCGGTTGATGGAACTGCAGGAGCAGGGCTGGAGCTACCTGCGCCCCTGAAACGGGCGGTATGCGCGCCGGCGCCGAGCGCCGGCAGGCATGAGATCTCAGACGGACGCTTTGACGCGAACCTCCGGCTTGACGCGAACATCCGGCCGCGCCGGAGCCTCGTCCTTGGCCGGAGCCTCTTCCTTGCGGTTCGACGCGAATAGCCCAAGGAACCCAGGCAGCAGCCGCAGATGCCGGAAGGTGAAGAAGGCCATGGCGATGTGCCAGATGATCAGCGCGGCTGAGCTCGCGATCGCAGCGCCGGTCAATCCAAGCCAATAGATGAATGCGATGCTGGCGAGGATGTTGAAGGCGGCACTCAGGGTCAGCAGAACGGCAGCCCCCCATTCGTGCTCGGTCATCGTCATGAGGAGCAGTAGGGATCCGAAGGCGGCTGCGACCACCTGACCCAGGAGCAGGATGCGCAGGGCGGATGCGCCGGCCACAAAATCCCTGCCGAACCACGCCAGAAGTGGCTCGGCCACGATCGCCAACCCGAGCGCGATGGCCACCGAGGTACAGAGGGTCCATAAAGCGGCCTTGGTCACGAGTGCCTGCAAGGTCACCCGATCGTTCTTTGTGAAGAGGCTCGAAATGGTCGGTGCGAACAGCGTGTTGATCGCAGTGCGGGGCAATGCCACCAGGAATGCGATATTGAAGACCAGGCTGTATATTCCGGCCTCCCTGGTTTCCCCGAACCATCCGAGCAGCACCACGCCGGCGCGGTTGAGGAGAGCTTCTGCACCGGCGATGATCATGAACGGGATGGCAGTCTGCCGCCAGGTTGCGGGGGCATATTGCGGCTCCGCCGCGCTGATTGCGTCCGGACACAATCTCCGAACGGCTCGGCTGGCGAGCACGAGCCCGACGACGGCGCCGGCGACGCTTGCCATCATGATCCCCTGTGCCTGCATGCGCGATCCGAAGAAAAGACCGGCCACGACGACAATGATCACAAGCAATCCGTCCCGCATCACGCGGTCGGGTATAAGTGCCGGAACGACGCCGCCGAAAGCGCGGACGATCGAGCAGCGTATCCATAACAGCGCCAGAAGGGGAATGAGAACGAAGCCGACCAGAAAGGTGTTCGTCAACTCCGTCGAGAACGGCCTGGGCCAGATCTCGATAATGCATGCCCCGATGAGTGCGACCAGAAGGCTTATGCCAAGCGAACGCCGCTCCGCGTATTGGATGACGCCTCGTGCAAGGCCGCTCGCTCCCATGGTCTGATACGCGGACACGAAGCGCAACAGTGCGATATCGAAACCGAGCGCGCAGAAATATGCGAGGATGGTTATCCACGCGATGACATAGGCGTAGACGCCGTAGGTGTGGGCGCCGACGATCCTGGCGATCAGGAGTTGCGCGCTGGCGGTTACGCCGGCACTGGCAACATAGACTGAGAATGCTGCAGCTCCTCCGATTACCACTCGTCTGATCCGCGCGTGGCCAGCGCTCCGATCATGCATTTCCATTTTCTGTCCTTGCAGTACTGGCTTACTGAATGCTCTGAAATCCAGGTCTAAAAACGACTTAAGGAAAGTGCTTCAACAGGGAGTGGTCCGAGATGTTCGCTTCGAGAACCGCTGGTTTGACCGTGGAGCGCTTCTGTTGCTCGGCGATGACCACAATCTGCCGTTCCAGCTGCTCGACGGCCGCGGCGAGAGACGATCGATCGAGCGACGAGATGCTCACGACGTTCCTGCCTTTCCTGCACAGCACCTCGTGCAGGACGTCGACGATGCTGCGCGAGCTGAGGCTGGTTTCCACGTCCAGTTCGAGCATCTGTTCGAACGGTCCCCCGAGACGATGCCGGTCGCGAAGCCGCTCCTCGAGCAGCTTGGTGGGTGCGTCGAGGCGGACCAGGATGTCCGGTTCGGGGACAAAATCGAGCGCATACGAGATCAGTGCTTCGTCGGCAATGCCGCAAAGCAGTGCCAGAGAGCAGATCGCCTGGACGAATGCCTGATCGAACAGGACGATGTGCGCAATGGTGGACCTGCGAAACCAGGCATGCGACAGCCTGGACATGTATTGCAGCAGTCTGAGCGAAGAAAGCGTGTTGGATGGCGGAAGTATCCTGATCAGATTCAACGCCGTCCCGAGATCGCGTGAAATCCCCCGCGGCCGGAACATCATGGAAACCAGCTCCGCCAGCGGACGCGTCAGGCGCCGCGTCGTGAAGGATATCGTTCGAAGGGCCGTCGATGGTGTGACGGTCTCGCTTGATGCGCGCTCAGCCGGCCGATGGCTGAGCACGAGGTCCACGGTGTAGTCGCGCTCGCGCAGACGTGCCGCAAGAGTACGTGCAAGAGTGGTCTTGCCGGCACCTGGAGGACCGAAAAACTCGATGATCATATCCGAACTCAGACAAATGAAATGATTGAATTGAACCGTTCCGTCGTTTGCCCTAGAGGATCCGCCATACCTCCTTCTTCACCGCGCGAATGACATCGGCTAAAGGCTGTTGGGCGTCGATCGAGACGACGCGCGCGCCGGAAAACGCCAGTCGCGGGATAGCCGCGATACGCTGCGTGATCACCGCAGGATCCATGTCGGGTTCGCGTCTGGCGCAAACCTCCGGCGGAACCACCAGCTTGATCACGATATCCGGCGGAAGGCGCTCGGCTAGCGAATAGGCTTTGGCTTCAAATCGGCGCAGCCAGGACGGAATCCCGACCAGACGCGGCATCAGCGGACCTTCGTTGAAGCCGGCGATCTCGTTCTGGGGATATCGATCCGTGACCACGACAAGTCCCCGGCGGGCCCCGCGATGCGCGGCCGACAGCTTGGACCGCTTTTCGATGGCCGTGGCCGTCGCCCAGATCGCCATGAGAGCGCTGTACACGCGGCTCGGTGGTCGATCCGAGATCTTGCCATGCGATGAGCCTTTCGGCTTGGTCTTGAACAACGGCGTGATCAGGGGGACCATCAGCTTGAGCGGCCACAGTATGAGGGAAGGGCGTCCTGCTCCGGTACCGAAATAGATCGGAACGACGTCCATTTCCTCGCCGAGCCACTGCCGAAGTGTCGCGACAATGGTCGATTTCCCACTGCCGTCGACGCCGATGACGGCCACGACGTGCCCACCACCCGGAGCGCGTCGGCTCCAAGGCCGCGGCGCCCAGAGAAAGCGCTTGTTCAGGTACCCGGCGACGAGGTGTGTGGCGCGCGTCGCGCTCCGCAGGCCTGCCTCGAGATCGTTGTAGGTCCGGTGCGGCGCGAAGTGCTTTCGGATACGCCGCCGCAGATGACGCTGATGTTCCAGCGCCGGCTGGCAATAAAGAGCATCGGCGACCATGTCGGCCAGATCGCCGCCCAGAAGCTCGGCCGCGCGCCTTCTGAGCGCCGCGCGAGGAATTCGGCTTGCGAGGTCCGCGCGGTCAAGTTCAAATTTGCGCGTCATTGCCTGCCAGTTGCGGAGCACGACAGGATCCGTTCGCCGCAGTTCGAGGCAGCCTCGCACGATCAGCAGCAATGCCTCGTCCACGGGCTCCAGGATGCGGATCGGCAGCTCCGGATGAGCAATCGCTCGCTTTGCGAGGGCCTCTTCCCACGGCAGGTGGTAGTTCTTGAGCAGGCTGGCGCCGGCGACCAGTCGAACGTGCAGATGAACATGCACGATCCGGCCGCTCGGTTCATCATGGCCGAGATAGCTCATGACCGACGGATGGTTGCGGTAGGCGACGTCGGGAAAGAGCTTGAGACCGCGCTCGAGGAGGATGGCCTGAGCGCGATGCTGATCCCGTTTTGCGACGAGCAGATCGAGATCGCCGTCGCCGGTCAGGCTGCGGTGAATTCGATTGCTGCTCTTCCAGTAGACGTAGGTGATGTCGTGCCGATCAAAGTCGTGCAACACAGTGAGAATCAACTGCAGGGTGGCGCTGTCGGTGGCCGGGCCACCGGTCGGGTCTGTTCTGTGCAGGGCATCCTGTCTCATCATTCGTGCCCTTTCCCCGCGAACGATCTGGCAAGGTGCAGCGCTTGAATCCCGATCTCCTGCACCCACCGAAATGGAAAAGAGGCGATCGCGAGGAGGCGTTGACGCAGGCCGGCGCGAGGCGCCTCCGCAGCGCCGACGGAAAATTCGCTCGCATCGCCATAGCCGTATTGCGCATGCTTCTTGAGATCGACCTGTGTCGCGATGGCCGCTGCAAAGTCACCGCGATCGTTGCCGAAGCGCCCGCCGCCGCGAAGGAGATCCAGCGCATTCTGAGCGACCTCCCGTCTCGTGCTTCCCCATTTGACGACGAAGAGAAGCTTGTCGGCGATCGAGGGGAGCAATCGGGCCTCAATGGCCGCAAGCACGGGCGGACCATCGATGATCACGCAATCGTAGCGGTCGCGCAGTTGGCGAATGAGTTCGGCGATCTGTTCGACGGCGCCTATTGGGTCAAGCCGATAGCCGGGTATCCGGACGTAGTCGAAGCCGGCCTGGGGAATGTGCCGGATCGAGTCCGCCAGCGATCGGTGCTGCAGACCGACGATTTGGCGCTCGCCAGCGTTGTCGAATTCGGTCACGCGCATGCCTCTGTGAAGGTCGATGCCGATCAGGAGCGCACGGCGCCCAAGCAGGCCGACATAGGCCGACAGGCCCCGGGCGAGCGTGGTCTTGCCTTCGCCGGCGATGCTGGAGGTGATCAGGATCGTTTTCGCATGGCCGGGCTCAGCCAGACGTAAGGTTGCGGCCGCGGACCGGAGTGCTTCCGCGTACGGCGAGAATGGCTTGACCCGAATATAATCTCCGGAGTCAGTGAGGTGGTTCGTGGGTATTTGCGGGACCAGACCGACGCAGGAGAGGCCGAACGCGTCGGCGATTTCCTTCTCGCTGCGCAGCGTCTTGTCGAGCCGCTCCTGGATGAGGGCGATGAAGCTCCCGCAGATGAGCGAGACGATCAGGGCCGGGAGCACGAACAGGATCGGATTCGGCGAGCTCGGTCGCGATGGCGGAGAGGCGAGCGAGAGGATGCTGACGTCCGGGTTGACGAGCTCTTCCTGTTCGCGAATCTCCTTCTGGCGCTGGAGAAGACTTGCGTAAAGCTGTGCGCTGGCGGCGGTTCGGCGTTCGAGTTCGCGCGGGTCGGCGCCAGGCGCCTGGTCTTCGCCGCCGGCATTGCGGCCCGCGTCGGTGCGCCGCTGGATGGCCTGGTGCAGGGCTGCACTGGTCCGCTCGATGTCGGCCTTGACCGTCGCCATTCGTTCGTCGAGCCGGGCGAGTTCGCCGCGGGTGTAGGCCCGTTGCTGCTCGGCGTTGCTCTGAACGTAGAGTTCGACGATCCGGTTGACGATGTCGGCAGCCCTCTCGGGGGTCGTCCACTGGAAGGTGACGTTGATGATGCGTGAGCGGCGTTCCTGAAGAACCTGAAGGCGACGCTGGAGATCGTCGAACTGCAGGCCTGCATCGGCGCGCCTGTGATGGAACAGCGGTCCAATCCAGATACCGAGCCGTCGCTTGAGCTCCTTCAGGCCGAATGGACCAGCCTCGCTGCTCTCGGCCTGAGCGGGTTTTGGCGCGACAGCCGGGTCCACTTCGACGCTGGATGCCAACCCGTGAAACTTTGGATCGCTCCGAAAGCTGTCGAGAACGTGGCGCAGGTGATAGGGGGACGTCAGCATGGTCACCTGAGTATCGACGGCCTGCTGCAGTGCCTCGGGACTGAGGGGCGTGCCGCCTTGAACCTGGACGACCTGCGCGGTCGCCGTGTATTTGGGCGTGATGAGCACGCCGGCGATGCCGGCCAGCATCGCTCCCACGCCTGCGATGGTGAGGATGAACTTGCGCCGCCGGCGCAGGGTCCCGATCACCTGCTGGAAGCCGGGTTCGGATGCGGTCGTGGCCTGGTCGTCCTGCCGCGGGCCTTCGTAGTCAGGCCTTAATGGTATGCTGTCGGCGATGAGACCCGTCTTGTCCATCAATTGCATCCGTACCTCCCTGCCATCGGTCCATCCTCGCGATCAGCTCGGTCTCGAGCCCAGTTGGCTCGCGCCGTATGCGGGTCGCGGGCGTGGAAGAGAGCGGCCCCAAGCGTTCGCGAGGCGAGCATGGCCGCGCAATGCGTTGCCTCTGGCGATCGGTCGCTGCTGCTGCACCGGCATCGGCTTTGCCACCAGGCAAACGGCGATCACAAACCAGAAGATGGGATGTCGAAGCAGGAAGGTGGCGATGGCGTAGATGCAGAGGCCGCACAGCAATGTCGGCAAGCCTGCTTCACCGGTCGCATAGGCGCACCTGAAAGCGGTTACCAGGAGCCAGACGAAGCTCAACACGACCAGGAGCCCGCCCTGGGTAAACAGGTCGAGCATCGTGTTGTGCGCCTCGAAGTTCGGCACGAACGAGGGCTTGGGGTGTTCGACAAACTCGGGATGGACCGTATCCAGCTTCCTCGCCGAGACGATTGATGTCGGAATTTCGAGATGCGGACCAGGGCCAAGGCCGAGCATGCCGGATTGGATCCCGCGCTTGATGGCCTGGCTCCAGAGCGCAAATCTTAGTTCCGTCTTCTCCTTGGTTTGCTCGGGGTTGTCGCGCGCCATCGACTTGGCGAGGTCGCCGGCTTCGACTGCAATCGAATAGGCCAGCGGTGCCATCGAAATCACGATGCCGGGCAAGGCCAGCACAACCACCCAGGCGAACGCCGAACGGAAGCTGATCTGCCGTGCTCGCGCGAACAGCCAGGTTCGGCACTTGAACGCCAGGAGCAGCGGTCCGGCCAGCACGAAAATGAGCGTAAAAGAATCGCTCCCGGTGATCCGGCCCGTGTAGACGGGGATGATGGCGCAGGCGAGAGCGCCGATCCGTGTACCACGCGTGGTGGACGTTTCGGCGAGATGGATCGATAGAAATCCAAGCACCATGCAGAGGACTGCAAGTTGATGCGGATTTGACGACCAGCCTCGGAATTGATCCCACCACATCGGATCGACCGAAGGAAGATTGTAGAAGCCCCAGGCGTCGGCCAGTTGTGCGAGAATGACCGGCGTGCCGAGTCCACACAGAAGCCAGGTGATGCGACGCAGCCGGGCCTCGGGGTGCGGCCCGATCACGGTCAGGCAGCTGATGGCGGCCAACAGGGGATAGGCCATGACATCGTGCATGAACCACACGGGGTCGTGCTCGTCGCCGATGAGCTTCGCCGTCAGCGTCCCGAGGCTCTGCGCAAGGGTGAACAGCGACCAGAACATCAGGAGCCGCGACAGAGCCGGCGTCAGCACGAGGTTGGCGCGCGCCGCTTCGCGGCCGAGTATCAGGGTCACCCAGATGATCAGACAGAGTTCGCCCGGCCCGACCGGCAGGCCCGCGACCCGCAATTGGGAAGCGGGTGTCAGCAGCAGCCCGAATGCGAACAAGGTGTCCAGGATCATCTGCCCGTGTCCGTCTTTCGCGCACCGAGGCGCGAGCAAGTGCCGCGCCATCGACATGCTTTCCGATTACCGCGCGGTCGACCCCTCTCCATGGCCAGCCTTCAATTCGTCCGGTTCAGAGCGATTGAGTTTTGATTGCGGCGCAAGAACACCGCCTGCAGCTCCTGCGACCCCGCGAGGGCTGAATCTCCGTTCTGCGATCCCCAGCTATAGGCGAAGTCGAAGACGGGGGCCGGTATGAGCGCGTCCCAGCGCAGGAATATCTGGTGCATCTGACTTGCGCTTGGCAGCACGTATCGGCCGCCGCCGTCATCGATCCAGCGGCCGCCGCCAAAGGTCTGGTACACCGGGACCATGTTGTCGCGAGGGATTCCAGCGGCTTCGGCTGCAGCGACATAGCGATCGATCTGATGATAGTCGCAGCCGTTCAACTCGGTCCGGCACGGATAGGGATCGATCCCGAACAGATCGACATGCGAATTGGCGGGGTTGTAGGTGTCCTTGAAGGACGGTGTTCGCGACGATGTCATCGTCATGAGAAGGATGAATGTCTTCGCGCCCGGCACGTTGGCATGTATCCAGTCCGACTCGGCCTTGAGATTGTCAGCCGTGCAGAGCGAAAAATGCTTCCCGGTCGGATCCGGGTCGTCCATCAAATAGAAGCCGAACAGTTTTTCATTGCCGATGTAGGGGCTGACTGCGTCCATGAATTTCGCGTCTGCGCCGTTGCATTGGCCGATCCACACGAGGCCCCTGACGCCGTCAGGCAGAGAGTCCAATTGCGCCGGGCTGCTGACGTCGGCCAGATTGAAGCCGGCGACGGCGGGAACGTAGTTACCAGCGGGGTCGAAGTTACCGTTGGAGGCGAAATGCAGCGCTGCCCTGGAGCTCGCGCGCGTCGGCGCGTCGAAGGCCAGACCCTGCAGGAGTAACGCACCGGTGGCCATAAAACATGCCACCACAAACCATGCTACATATGGAGCACGTGCAAATGTCCTTACAGGACGCCGCATGTCGCATCCTCGGTTGTCGATCCGAGCCTCTCGTTGCTGAGTGGGTTAATGGCGCGCACGGTCAATCAACGTCCTGTAGAGAGCCGCATGATCAGCGACGACGGTCGCCAGTGAGAATTCCTGCCTGACATGCCTGCCGGCACGATCGGCCATCGCGCGCCCCTTCTCTCGATTCTCGAGCAGATAGAGGATCTTTGCGGCCAATACCGGCGGCGCGCCGGGCGGTGCCAGAAAACCATTCCAGCCGTCGCGAATGACCTCAGCGCAGCCCGGCATGGTCGTGGTCACGATGGGGGCGCCGGCGAGTGCCGCCTCGAGGAGAACGCGCGGCACGCCCTCGCGGTATTCGGTCGGAAACGCGAATACATCCGCGAGCCTGAGCAAAGCCGGGATATCCGATCTTGATCCGATCGCCTTCACATAGGGGGCATGCCGATCGATCTCGGCTTGCGAAATGGCGAGCGGACCTTCGGACTCGCGCGGCCCGACGAGCAGGAAGCGCACATTGGGACGGACCTCGTGCACCCGCGCGGCCGCTTCGAGCAGCGCCGGAATACCCTTCTGCCTCGTCATCCGCGTCACGGTCATCACGATTTCGGCGTCGCCAAGCCCAAGTTCCTCGCGGAGCTGGGCCGGCGAAGGTCCTGACATCAGCGCGCGATCGAAACCCTCGACATCGACACCGGCGCCCCGGATCAGAACCGGCATCTTTCCCGCGATCCCGTGACGCTCGAAAAACGCGCGATCATCGCTGATTTCAAACACTGTGGCCGCGGTCGTGCGAGCCGCGAGCTTATGGAGCGCGCGATACACGGGACGCAGCGTCAGGGCGAGGGGAGATCGCGACGAGTAGAGGAAAGCACGTCCGTTGATCGTGCGAACAGCCAATACGCCGGGAGCGCTTCGCGCAGCCAGAGGCAGGTAGATCGATGGCTTGGTGTCGAAGCTTTGCGCCAGATCAGGCTGTTCCTCGACCAGGATCTTCGCAAGGCTCTTGATCGACGCCAGGTCGGCGCGCGGGTTCACGAACCGGTCGAACTTGAACCCCCGATAGCGGATGCCCGCGTGTACAAAGGGCGCGGGGTCGCCGCTTCCGACCGCGGTGATGCGGAAGCCGTGATCGCGCAACGCGCACATAGCGGGAATCCGAAGGTGATGATCTTCGCCTCCGATGTAAAGAAGATGTGGCTGTAGCGGATCGTGCTGGTCGCTCCAGAGTCCATTTGGTTCGTCATTGAGGACGTGAGGACTGTGCATGGTCTCGCTGTCCAGCCGTGGTCTCAACATACATCCAGCTCCTGTACTCGACATCGGTGGCGTCTTGGCAAAGCCCGCCAGCCTGTCGCCAACTGAGAACCTCATCATCCGCTGGGTCGCAGCTCTCTTGAGCGGTGTGCTGCTGCCCATCCCTCGATCGAACGACGCCCGATCGAGAGCTCCGACATCCGCAGGGAAGCGCCGTTTTCACGTTGCAACCTAGAGAGTTGTCAGTGATCCACTCCTATCAACGGCGTATGCGAGAGCCTATTCGAATAAAGGGGTAATCACACGGCCGCGCGCGATCCGCTGCGGTTCGTTGCGATTTGCGATGCGGGGACTTTGAGCAGGGATTCGTTGTCACGGTGGCGTGCTCTCGGGAGGAATTGGATCGTCGGTGTACGATGGCTGCCTGAACGGAAGCTGGACCGCACGGCGAGGGTCCTTCGATTGCGCAACGCCGAGCGAGAAGAACCGCAACGGCTGGCTTCTAGCTCCTTTGGAGTACCTCGGAGCGGGCGGCAGACCGGGACAAATTGTCCTGCCGCACGCGTCTCCTGCCGCGACGACAGCACGGGCCTCTCGGGAGACAAACATCGATGCGTACTTCGGGACTACCTATTTGGGTGTAGGGAAGCAGCGAGTGTACCGCGCATTAGCCGTACGGATGATCCGTGAGTGAGGTTAATGTCGTACCCGAAGGGCCCCTGCAGCAGTGGACAGTCGGCATTCAGAGCGGACCTGGTGCAATCGATCGCGCGATGCTGGCGGACCAGATGTGGGATGGTCGAAATATGGTGTCTCCAGGTGAATCAGGGATTTTCTCGCTCGTCCTGTTGCTCCGGCTGCACGGTATTGCAGCCGACGAGCGGCAACTCTGCCACCGATTAGGCACGCGCCAGATCGGGGTGACCGAAATGTTGCGGTGCGCCAAGGCTTTCGGCCTGAAGGCGCGCACGATGAGAACCCGCTGGGCGCGTCTTCCCCGCATCGCCTTGCCGGGTATCGCGGTGCTCAACGATGGTGGCTTCCTCCTGGTGGGCAAGGCGGACGGGGACGAGGTTTTGGTTCAGCGTCCCTCGGACCCCCGTCCGCTCAAGCTCAAGCAAGCCGAATTCGAGGCGATCTGGGACGGCCGCCTGGTCCTGATGGCGCGCCGGGCGTCGCTTTCGGATCTCTCGCGCCGGTTCGACTTCACCTGGTTTCTCGGCGCGATCCAGAAATATCGCTCCCTCCTGGGAGAGGTACTGGTCGCATCCTTCTTCCTCCAGGTATTCGCGCTCATCAGTCCGCTGTTCTTTCAAGTGGTGATCGACAAGGTCCTGGTGCATCGCGGCATCAGCACGCTGGAAGTCCTCGTGATCGGACTGGCTGCGATCGCGGTGTTCGAAGCCGTTCTGGGCAGCTTGCGCACTTACCTCTTTTCTCACACGACCAACCGCATCGACGTCGAGCTCGGTGCGCGGCTCTATCACCATCTGGTCTCGTTACCGCTGATGTATTTTCAGGCGCGGCGCGTCGGTGACTCGGTTGCCCGCGTTCAGGAGCTGGAAAATATCCGCAACTTCCTGACGAGCTCGGCGCTGACCTTCATCATCGACTTCATGTTCACCGCAGTCTTCATCGCGGTCATGTTTGTCTACTCGCCGATGCTGACGCTGATCGTGCTGGCGGCGTTCCCGTTCTACCTGGGCATTTCGGCGATTGCGACACCCCTGTTCCGGCAGCGCCTGGATGAGAAGTTTCGGCGCGGAGCAGAAAACCAGGCTTTTCTGGTCGAGAGCATAACGGGCGTGCAAACGTTGAAGGCCCTGGCCGTCGAGCCCCAGATGAACCGGCGCTGGGAAGAGCAGCTTGCCGGTTATGTGTCCGCGAGCTTCCGGGTCGTGAGCCTCGGCAATATCGCAAGCCAGGCGGTGCAATTGGTCAGTCACCTGGTCACGGTTGCGGTGCTGTTTTTCGGCGCGAAACTGGTGATCGAAGGCGGCCTGACCGTCGGTGAACTGGTGGCCTTCAACATGCTGGCCAACCGCGTGAACATGCCGGTATTGCGCATTGCCCAGATCTGGCAGGATTTCCACCAGGTTCGCCTGTCCATCGAGCGGCTAGGCGACATCCTCAATACGCGGCCGGAGCCGACCATCAGCGTGGGGCGCGCCGTGCTTCCGCCGATTCAAGGCGCCGTTACGTTCGATCACGTCGGATTTCGCTATCGCGTCGACGGACCCGAGACGTTGCGCAACGTCAGCTTCCATGTTCCGGCCGGGCAGGTGGTTGGTATTGTGGGTCCGTCCGGCTCGGGCAAGAGCACCCTGACCAAGCTCATCGAGCGACTATACGTGCCGGAAAGCGGCCGGGTTCTGGTCGATGGCGTCGATCTGGCCATGACGGATGCCGCCTGGCTGCGGCGGCAGGTGGGCGTTGTCCTGCAAGAGGACGTGCTTTTCAACCGGACCGTGGCCGAGAACATCGCGCTCGCCGATCCCGGCATGCCGATGCAGCGGATCGTCGATGCGGCCACGCTTGCCGGCGCACACGAGTTCATACTCGAGCTACCCGAAGGCTACGATACGATGGTCGGCGAGCGCGGGTGCAGCCTTTCGGGCGGCCAGCGGCAGCGCATCGCGATCGCCCGCGCCCTCGTCAATGATCCCCGCGTTTTGATTTTCGACGAGGCCACCAGCGCGCTCGACTACGAAAGCGAGCGCATCATCCAGGACAACATGCGGCGTATTTGTGAAGGGCGTACCGTTTTCATCATCGCTCACCGGCTTTCCACGGTGCGGCGCGCAAATCGCATCATCACGATCGATCACGGGCGGATCGTGGAGGACGGCACCCACGACGAACTGATCCGCTCGAACGGGCGCTATGCGAACCTGCATTTGCTACAGGCAGGCACCCATGACGGCCGCTAGACGCATTATCCGGTTTCCCGATAACCGCCGGCGCCGCGCGGACGAGGCCGCCTTTCTCCCCGCCGCGCTGGAAGTCATGGAGAAGCCGCCGTCGCCGGTCGGCCGTGCCATCGGATTGACCATCATCCTGCTGTTCTGCTCAGCTCTGGCCTGGGCCACGCTCTGCAGGGTCGACGTGGTTGCAACCGCGCCGGGCAAGATCGTGGTTAATGGTCGGACCAAGGTGATCCAGCCCGCCGAAACAGGGGTTGTGCGGGCAATTCATGTGCGGGACGGCGCGACGGTACGGGCCGGCGACGTGCTGATCGAGCTCGATCCGACCATCAGTGGGGCTGAGCTTGACCATGTGAAGGCCGATCTGATCGCTGCCCAGTTGGATATCGCGAGGTTGCGGGCGGCGCTGGCGCCGGGCGACCCGATCGCCGCCTTCGTCCCCCCGGTCGGGGCCAGCCCGCAGGCGATCGAACTCCATCGTCAATTCCTCGCCAGTCAGATGGCAGAGCAGGCGACCAAGCTGTCGGAACTCGACAGGCAGTTGGCGCAGAAGAAGGCGGAGAGCGAGACCATTGCGGCGACGATATCGAAGCTCGATGCAACGATCCCGCTGCTCGAGGAGCGCGTGAACGTCCGCAAATACCTTTACGACAAGGCAATCGGGTCGAAGATCACCTATCTCACCGAGGCTCAGGACCTGGTCGGCCAGCAGCATGACATTCTCGTTCAGCAGAGCCGGTTGCGCGAGGTAGAGGCGGCGACGGCAAGTCTTGCGCAGGCCAGATCCAAGGCGGAAGCGGAGTTCCGCCGGACGCTCTATGATGACCTGTCCAAGGTTGAACAGCGGGCCGCGGGCCTCGCCCAGGACGCCATCAAGGCCGAGCAAAAGGCCAAGCTGCAGGTTCTGACGGCGCCTGTCGACGGCGTGGTGCAGCAATTGGCGGTACACACGATCGGCGGAGTGGTCACGCCGGCGCAAACTCTGGCGGCCGTCGTTTCGCTGAACCCGGATTTCGAGATCGAGGCAATGGTATCCAACCGCGATATCGGCTTTGTCGTCCCCGGGCAGACCGTTGCAATCAAGGTCGATACCTTCAATTTCACCCGGTACGGTCTGCTGGATGGGCGCGTGCTCAGCATTTCACGCGATGCCATCATGAGGGATCGCCGCGAGGAGGGGACGAGGGATCAACCCGGAGGCGCCGAGACCGCGTCCAGCGAGCCGAAAGGGCAGGAGCTGATCTACGCGGCCCGGGTCAGCCTCGACCGGACCACGATGATGATCGAGGGGCGGACCGTCCAATTGTCGCCTGGAATGGCGGTGACCGTCGAAATCAAGACCGGTTCGCGACGGATCATCAGCTATCTGCTTTCGCCGCTGACGCGATACAATCAGGAAATGCTGCGCGAGAGATAGGATCGGGCCGCCGGATGGATCCGGGCGGGAGCTTGATCTTGCAAGCTTGATCTTGGCGGGCTCCATCGGCGTCCAGGCACGCGGCTCAGGGCCCCGTGACGCTGGCGCCTGGCTGCATTACGGGAACAGCGCGATCCGCCCCAAGAGGGAGACGAGCTCCACCTGCCGTCGTGTCTGCGTCTTGACGAAGAGGGATGCGAGATGCGAGCGGATCGTCGCCCGGCTCAGCCGCTGGGTGCGGGAAATATCCAGCAGATTGCCACCGCGCGCCAATTCGATCGCGAGTTGGGTTTCCGCGGCCGTCAGGTTGAACAGTCGTTGCAGCGTGCGGGGTGACGGCTCCGGACGGGCATCGAGATCGAGCAGGATGACGGTGTACGTTTCGTCCGGCCAGACATTCGTCATCTGGTTCACGAGGCTCGTTATGCCTTCGTTGAAGGACGTCGCCAGCCACGACATCGAACCCGCAGGAAGTTCGACGCTCGCCCGCTTTGCGATCTCCCTTACAACGCCGTACAGCGATTTCGTACCCGCCGCGAACTCACTGTAGCGCTCCAATATGGCGCGTCCGGTCGGGCTGACCTCGACCACATGGCCCTGCTTCAGCACAACGTGCGCGCAGCCGACACGGCCTAGAGCCGCATGCAACTCGTCGCGCATATCGGACGGACTGTCCTCGGGCAGAGTGGGCGGAACACGGTTGGAGATGTTGAAAATGGTCTCCTTGGATTGGTAACGCGATGCAACCGAGCTGCTCTGGTTCAAGTTCAGCATGATGCCCCGTTCCCTCTTGCCTCAACCAAATGAATGAGCGTCCGACGATCATTCTCCAATTGCCGTACGTGTTGTAAACGTTCAATCGGTGGTAGGAGGTCAGCTTTGGGGGTAATCCGGTTGCACTTTTTGACGAAGGCAGGCGACGCCGGCCCGGCGTTCCGGGTCCGTCGATCGAGGGCTCATGTCATGGTCGATGGGAGCAGCAGCTCCGGAGCTCGGTATGCCGCCGCTCAGGCCAGTGATCTCAGGAGCCGCCCTGCTGCCGCAGCGTGATTTCGATCACGTCACCCGGCTCGAGGTCGAAGTCTTCGGATGCCGTGATCTTCTCCCATTGCGGGCCGGACTTTCGGACGACGGTAACCTGGGGCCGCAGATCACCTGCTCCCGCCGGCAGTGCTGCGCTGCCGCTGACCGGCTGCAACTTTTGCCCCAGAGATCGCATTTTGATGCGCAGGTCCGTCATATGAGCATTTGAGTCTCGTAGTTCACGCAGCAGGGTTACGGTACGCAGGCTTGCCACGCGGTCGATCTGCCGGGCCGAGTCCTCGCGCTGGCGCTGAAGGCGCATGAGCTCCACCGTGGTTTGCAGCCGTCGGGTCGAGGACAGCAAAAGGGCGCGACGACTTTCGGTCACGCGCGGGCTCGGTAGCGAGCCGGAACCGAACAGCTTGACCACGCGATCGAGCTCTTCCTCATCGGCTTGCACGCCTTTCTCTTCTCCCTCCTGTTGCTTGCTGAGAGCGGCGAATTGTCCGTCCGCTTGCTTGACCGCATCCTCCAGAAATCGGCGCTCCTTGCGGTAGTCGGTCTGCGCGGTTTTCAGCGACTCTGCCTCGGCTTGCACAATCGGAGCGATGGCAGATGCCGGCAAGGATATTTCCTGAGGTATGGTCTGGTCGAACGTGTCCTTGTTTGCCAGTTCGGCATCGATGCGAAGGACGTGGAAATACTCCTTCACGTACTCGGTGGAGAAAGACTGGTAGTCGCGCAGGAGGTCAGCCGGATCATTGGTGCCCGGCTGGTTCCGGGAGCGCAGCAGGCTATAGCCGCCGGAAACGGCGACAGCCTGACGCACGGTCATCGATGACCTGTACGCCAATTGTCCCGGCGTGAGAACGTCGCCGGTCACGTAGATCGGTCGATACTCCACCACACTCGCGGTGACGTCTCCGGGCACGACGACGATCGCTTGCTCACGTCCGTCGGGCAAACGTTGCCGCAGGACCCTGGATTGCAGCAGTGTCTCCATCCGGCTCTGCAACTCGGCGGTGGTCATGCCGGCGACCTCGACAGTGCCGATTCCGGGGATGGCGATTGTGCCGTCGATCTGGATCTGCGCCCTGTGGCGTTGCTCGGACGCACCGCCGATCGATACCTCCACGGTATCGCCTGCCGCGAGGCGATACGGCGCAGCGAAGCAGGCATTGCTGACCAACAGAGCCATCGCCGTCGCGCAGGCAAGTGAGATGAGGCTGAACGTCTTCCGGGGCCTGGTGCGATCCATGGCGATCTCCTGCATTATCTGGCCACGCCTGGTACGGCGCGGCTGTCATTCCCGGCGAAGCGAGCCGCTGGCGCTCGCGATGACGTCCCAGTCCCGCGAACGACATGCCTCGCAATACGCCGGTGGTCGACCGATCCCATCATGTCATGAAATCCGCTTGCCGCCGGACTTGCTTGGCGGAGAGGCGAGCTCGCCACCAATTGACGGTTTGTTCCAGGCCATCGCGCAGCGTCACCTTCGGCGTCCAGCCGGTCGCCTTCACGAACCGGGTCGAGTCGGCGAGGAGCGCGCGCACCTCCGAGTTCGTCGGCCGCAAGCGCTTGGCGTCGTGTTCGATCGGCTTGCGACTGGCTGTCAGCTCGAGAATGACATCGATCAGCTGGCCGATGGAGATGGCGCGCTGACTGCCGGCGTTGTAGGCGTGGCCAAATTCGAGGTCATCCACGAGCCCGGCCGCCATGAATGCCGCGGCGGTGTCCGTGACAAACGTCAGATCACGTACAGGCGTGGTATCGCCGACCATGATCGCGCGGCAGTCGGGATCGAGCACCTGCCGGATGATCGTGCCGATGATCGCGCGCTCGCTTTGTCGAGGTCCGAACGTGTTGAACGGCCGGAGGATCACGACGGGAAGGCCAAACGAGCGCGCGAAGGCCTCCGCCATCATATCCGCGCCGATCTTTGAAGCAGAGTAGGGCGATTGCCCCTGGAGCGGATGGGACTCGTCGATCGGCATTGTGAGCGCCGTGCCGTAGACCTCGCTCGTCGAGGTCACGACGACCCGCTCAGTGCCATGTTGGCGGGCCGCTTCGAGAACGTTCAACGTTCCGAGGACGTTGGTCTCCACATAGGATTGCGGCGCAACATAGGAGTAAGGGATGGCGATCAGGGCCGCGAGATGGAAGACGTAATTCTGACCCTGGACGATGCGTCCGACGAAGGCCGCGTCGCGAATGTCCCCGCGCACCAGATTGACCGCCTGTCGGGTCGACGGCGGGAGATCGTCGAGCCAGCCATGGCTGTCGAAAGAGTTGTATTGCGCCAAGGCGGTCACGGCGGCCCCTGCCGAAACGAGCGCCTCCGTCAGATGCGAGCCGATGAAGCCGTCGGCTCCCGTCACGAGAATCTTCGCCCCTTTGTAGCTCATCGCCGTAGCCCTCTCTCACTCTGTCATTCTGATCGATGCTTCCGCCTCAACGCATTCCAGCATTCCACTGCGATGACCTGCGCGGCGCGGGCGATCCAGCCGAAATCGGATGCGAGCGTTCGGCGCGGAAAATAGGCAAGGTCGACCCTCGCCTTGGCCGGAAACAGGACCTCCCGATAAAAGTCCGGCGCCGGCGCGTCAGTCGGATACAAGCTACTTTCGTGTCGGAACAGGACCTGACACGGGCCAAAGACGCCTGGTTTATGGTCGAGCACTTTTTCAAAGCCGTCGCGAAAGCAGTCCGAAAAGCTGAGCGACTCCGGGCGGGGTCCGACGAGAGACATATCGCCCCGCAGGACGTTCCAGAGTTGCGGCAGCTCGTCGAGCTTGGTCGCGGCGAGGATCCGGCCGACGGTCGTCATACGTTCGTCGGCCGCCAGCGTCAGAGGAGAGCCGTCGGTGCCGCAGTTCGGCCCGAACTTGCGGAATTTGTACATCCGAAATGGCTCGCCGCGCTGTCCCAGGCGTAGCTGCGTAAACAGGATCGGCCGGCCGCTCTCGAGCCAGATGACAAGCGCGACGATGACGAAGACAGGCGAAAGTAGCGTCATCGCGAGGCCGACGGTGAGCACGTCGATCGCGCGCCGAACATCCAGATGGGAGGAGCGAGACTGAGCCGCGTAGCGGCTCGCCGTCTCGGGCACCGTCATGCGACCGCTCCCATCGGGTAGTCGGCGGCGAGTGCGGCCGCCAGCGCATTCACGACCTTGTCGACGTCCAATGTCGACATTCGGGGATGCAGAGGCAGCGTCAGCTCGCGGCGCGCGAAATCCTCGGTGCGCGGGAGGGCCAGCTCCGGGTAGAGATCCCTGTAGAACGTCAGGCGATGGACGGGCGGATAGTGAACCGTGGTCTGGACGCCGCGCTTGCGAAGGCGATCGATGATGCGCTGGCGGCTCGTGGCCGGCGGCAGCACGATCGGTAGCAAGTGGTGGGTCGACGGCCAGGGGGCCTCGAATGGCACCACCACCGACGGGCAGTGCTCCGCGATGAGCTCGCGATAGGTGGCCGACAGCCGCCGTCTGCAATCGTTCCATTCCGGCAGCTTCTTCAGCTGCACGAGACCGAGCGCGGCGCGCAGTTCATCCATCCGGTAGTTGAAGCCGAGGATCGTCACGTCGTAGTCCGGACGGCGGCTGGTGAGCCGTTGCCGCGCGCCACTCGTCATCCCGTGAGCGCGGGCCTGCCGGATGGTCTCGCGCAAGGTGCGGCTGCGCGCGATGATCGCGCCGCCCTCGGCGGTGGTCATGTTCTTGTTGCCGTAGAAACTGAATGCAGCGGCTTCGCCATAGCTGCCGACCTCGGGCAACCCGGGCGCATGAGCTGCGTCTTCGATCAGGAGCAGGCCCTTTCGGCGGGCAAAGGATTGCCAGGCGTCGCGGTGGGCCAGGTAGCCGGCAAAATGCACCAGGACGATGGCCTTGGTCCTCGACGTGCACTTCGCTTCCGCGTCGTCCAGTGACATCAACGGAACGTCCGCAGATCCGATATCGACGAAGACCGGTCGGGCGCCGACATAGAGAACGCTGTTGGCGGTCGCGACGAAGGTCAGGGACGGAACGAGGACCTCGTCTCCCGGGCCAATGCCGAGGGCATGCAGGATGAGGTGGAGAGCCGCCGTACAGGAGCCGACAGCGACGGAGTCCTCGGCCTCGTGCAAGCGGGCGAAGGCCTGCTCGAACTCGCGAACCCGGTCCCCCATGGTGACCCAGCCGCTTTCAATGACGGCGGTGAGAGCTGCTTTTTCTTCGTCCCCCAGGACCGGCTCAGATACCAAAAGCATGTGTTCGTCTCCAATCTGATGAGTGAGTTGACGCGGTGAACGCGATCCTTGCGGTCACCGCGAGAGGTCGCATCAGGCGGCGACGGAGCTGGCGAACACCGGTGACTGTTCGTCCCAAGCGACGTCCTGAGCCTTCAGGAAGTCCTCGACGCGGCCGATGTCGAGCCAGAGGCCGCTATGCTTGAACACGTTCACCGGTACTTCCTCGTTGAGCATCTGGAACATCAGATCGTCGAAGCCGAAGGGAACGCCGGACGGAATCCGTTCGAGCACGCACGGATCGATGCAGTAGATGCCCATGCTGACGAGATGCGTGAGTTCGGGCTTTTCACGGAAGCCGGTCACTCGTTCTTCCACCTCGTCGATCACGCCGAAGTCCATCTTGGTCGGGCGAATTGCGGTGGCGATCGTGAGCTTCGAGTTGCGGCGACGATGGCTGCTCACGAACTGATTGAGATTCAGATCCGTCAGCACGTCGCCGTTGAGAACCAGGAACGGCTCGTCGAGCTTGTCACGCAGCAGCGACAGCGGGCCAATGGTTCCGAGCGGCTCCATTTCCTGCGTGTAGTTGATGCGCATATTCCACTGCTCGCCGTCCCCGCAGACGCTGCGGATGAGATGGCCGAGATATCCGGTGGTGACGTAGACTTCCCTGATTCCGTTCCGCCTCAGCCATTTGAGGACGAGCTCGAGGACGGGACGCGCGCCGATCGGCATAAGTGGTTTTGGCAAAATTGATGTGTGGGGCCGCAAGCGCGTTCCTTTGCCGCCGCATTGAATAACCGCTTTCATCGAAGCCTCCGTATGGCTAGAGCTTGCAATAGATCAACTATCATCACTTTCGCCCGCGAAGTCCGATCTCAGCACGCTGGTCGGGGCTCGAGCGTTGTAGAAACGTACGCGCAATGTTTTGGCTCGTCTTCGTACGTTTGCATGAGACGATTGGGGTGGGCTGATCAGGTTCAGCTCAATCGCACTCGGATGTTGAATGCCGCAGCAGATGCGAAGGTGAATGATGCGCAGTCGCGCAGGCCCGCGCTGCTCGCGTAAATCAAGCGAAAATCATCGATAAGTGCTTAAAATAAGCTGAAATGAGTGCCGACAGACATACGCCACAGCAGCGGGGCTGCTGTGGCGTATGTGGCGTTTCGCAAGCTGTTCGACGAGTTGCCTGCCGTGGGATTAGTCCGTTATCGCTCGTTGTTTGCGACGAGGTGACAGCGCGGACTAATCCTTGTTAGCCGAGTTCATCGGCGCCGGAGCCCCGGCTCACTTGGGTTCGCAGATCGCTTCGCAAGGCGATGAGGCTCGCGGGCTGGGAAATCATCGAGGGCAGTGTGTGGCCATTTGCGGCGTGCACCAGAGTCCCGTTGTTCATTCCCCAGATCGCCGCTTGTGTCCGGTTCTGGACCCGGATCTTGCGCAGGATCGCCTTGACGTGGACTTTCACGGTTGCTTCTGCGATGTCGATCTTTCGGGCGATGCACTTGTTGGAATTGCCCTCGATCAGACACGACAGGATTGCCTTCTCGCGAGGAGAAAGGTGCGGCGCAAGCGGTGCCTGCGCTGAGGCCACGACGTCGTGCACCTCATCGCTGATTGGCGCGGCTTCGCGTTCATGATTGCCGTCAAGGGCGAATTCAAGAAATGCCGGTGGAAAGACCGTCTCGCCCAGAGTCACGAGCTCGATGGACTTCACGAATGCATCGCAAGAATTGACATTGACGAAATAACCGCTGGCGCCGGCTCGATACGCCACGACAAGTTCGTCCTGGCGATAGTGATCGGATACGATGGCTATCCGGGCGCCAGGGCAGCGACCTTTGACGCAACGTATCTGATCCAGTGCGACATCGAAACTGTCGCCGTTGTGGATGATGAGAAACAGCAGTTGCTGTGTCTGGAGTGCGTTTGGTAATTCATCCGCACTCAAAACTGATAGCAGGATCCGGAAATTCGCTGCATGTAAGATCCGCGAAATTCCCTCTCTAACCAGAATATTCCTTCCAATAAGAACGATTTCACAAGATTGCCGCCTCCGCATTTTACCCTCCGCGACATACGCAATGATACGACTGCAATGAGAAATTGAAATGATGTGCACCAGCCTCCCCAGCCACCCTCCAACAGGCCGGCTGGTCGATCAGTTAAATCGCTTTTCTTGATCCGTTCGGCTTACCGCATTCGCGCGCTATTCAGCCTTCGATATCGCCGGTAGTTTGGGGCCCTCCAAATTTGTTAAACTTTTGTGAAGGTTAGATGCGAATTACCGATTACAATATATATCCTTAGTTATAGGTGCGGCCGGGGAAACTACGGGCGTCGCAGGGCTTGATTCACGCAATCTGAGGGTGTTGCGGGGAGGATATGTCCCTGCACATTGCCAGTTTTCCGAAGGCGTGCACCGGCCGATATGGCTCCTTATGGTTGTATGATTGAAGGAGGCGAACTAGTCTATCAGAGGTAGCCGAATGCCGGCGCTTTTGATGATTGCTGGAGCGCGTGTTCGTCGTCAACTCGCAGTGCGGCGATCGGTCACCGCAATCTTCCGGGCAGCAATTCGGCGCGGCGATCGTAAGTCTGTCGTAAGCTATCGCGTGCGAATCATGGATTGTAGAGTCCGCGCGCGTTCATTCATGGGTTGATTGATTTAAGCGTATTGCATTGCCGGGTCGCGATTTCTTGAGTTGTTGCAGATGAGATAATCCCATCAACATCAAGATGAATGGCAGCGCCTGGCGCGAGGTGTTGATGAAGGGGAGCGACTGATTAAGGAGCGCCCAATGAGTCGTACGAGCGTAGTGGTCGCAGATCGGCATCCGCTGCTGTTGCGAGGTCTTAGCGCCGTGCTTGGTGCGGAAAGCGGCTTCGATATTGTTGCGACCTGCAGCGATGCCGCGAGCTGCATCGAGGCCATTCGAACCTTGGCTCCCGATATCGCGCTTCTCGATCCAACAATTCCCGAACTGGTCGCGTTGAAGAATTCCTTTGGCGCGGCTGCAGGCAGCCGCACACGCCTGGTGCTTTATGTCCCTGCCGAAGATCGCGATCTCGTCTTGAGCGATGCGTTCGATGGTTGCAGCGTCATTCTGAAAGAGGCCTCGGCGGACGCGCTGGTGCAGTCTTTGCGGCAAATCGCGAACGGCGTAAGAATCGTGCCGCCATCTTCGACAGATCAGATTGCGCCGGCGGCTCAGGCGTCGAATTCGGAGAATGCGCTGACCGTGCTGACGGATCGAGAGCGCCAGATCATTCGTCTGGTTTCGGAAGGACTGTCAAACAAGGAGATCGGGCGCCGCCTGAACATCGCTGACGGTACAATCAAGGTCCATCTTCACCATATCTTCCAGAAGCTCGAGATCAGCAACAGGACCGCACTCGCGGCGTTGGCCATTTCGCAGAGCGACTGGGGCACCCCGGTCAAGTCAACGGAATCCGAGTAACCAAGATCACTGAAAATCCCCCTCGGGCGATCACTCCGCAGCGCGTGCGGGTCAACTGGGCCTGATCGCGCGCGCCTTGTCGAACCGGCGGGGTGGCTGCCGCCGGCTATTCCGTGACCGAGAAGTGAAGTGTGAACAAGGGCAGGCTGGTCAGCTCCGGGCTGTTGCTCACCTCGATCCGCCAGGATGGGTGCTCCTGGAATGGCCCAATGACCTCGCTGCTGAGAATCTCGCAGCTCAACTCAATGGCCGCCGACCTCGCGGCGTCGATATCCGGCAAGTTCACGCCGAGGTCGTCGGGCACTGAGCCACCATCGTGGACATGAAAGAAATAGCGAGGCATTGGCGCTCCCGTAAAACGGTTGCATCCCAGGGGTCGAACCAGACCTGACGTAGCAGTGGTGTCCCGGAATGGACCTACGACAAGGTGCCGTTACACGTCCATGATCATTGTTGGGTACCCCAAGGTCGCTCTGGATTCTCTTGGTTGACATGGACAGCTGCTTCCTGCGGACTAAGGTCGAGTGGCGCCGTGACTGCCCACTGCGGCGTGTTCAGCGGCCCCGGCTCCCCTGCTTATTAGCCCCCCGCCGGGGCCGCGATCCCCTCGCATCGACAGCACTGCGCCGGTAGGTCGTCCGGCCAATTCGATCCATCCTCGTGTGTTCGCGCATGCTGTTCGACCGACAATGATTGAATCGTTCGGTGCTGCGTCGGGAAGCGCAGCTCCGACGGAGTAACCCGCGGTTGCTGCGAGCGCTCCCCCGATTCGACAACCTCATTTGTGCAATAGCAGTGTATTGGGCGTGATCACCTGCGCGTGCGTTGTCTCGATTGTCGGCGAGCTGGGAGATCTGACCGTGTGCGGAATCATCGGCATTCTAGGGCGAACTGCGGTCTCGGAGCGATTGGTCGATTCACTGAGGCGGCTCGAATATCGGGGGTATGACTCGACGGGCGTGGCAACTCTCGATGACGGTCGTCTCGAACGCCGCCGAGCCGAAGGCAAGCTCAGAAACCTCGAGGCGCGACTGCTGGCCGAGCCACTGGGCGGTGATGCCGGAATCGGTCACACGCGCTGGGCCACGCACGGCAAGCCGACCGAGCACAACGCCCATCCGCATGCGACCGAGCGTGTTGCTGTGGTGCACAATGGCATCATCGAGAATTTCCGGAAGCTGCGCCAGGCGCTGGAAGAGAAGGGCGCCACCTTCGCGAGCGATACGGACACGGAAGTCGTCGTACATCTCGTTCATTCGTACCTGCTGATGGGCTATTCGCCTCAGGAAGCCGTATGGGCGTCGTTGCCGCAGTTGCGCGGCGCCTTCGCGTTGGTGTTCCTTTTCAACGGATATCGCGATCTTCTGATCGGAGCACGCAGGGGTTCGCCCCTGGCGGTGGGGTACGGCAAGGGCGAGACCTATCTCGGTTCCGATGCGATTGCGCTCGCTCCCTTTGCCGACGGCATCAGCTATCTCGAGGACGGCGATTGCGTAGTGCTGTCGCGCGAGAAAGGGGTGATCCGGGACGCGAACGGCGCGATCGTTGCCCGCGAGGTGCTGAAAACGGGTGGGGCGTCGTTTGTCGCCGACAAGGCCAACTATCGCCATTTCATGGCCAAGGAGATTTGCGAGCAGCCGGACGTGGTCGGCCGCACGCTCGCGCATTATGTCGATATGGGCGCCGAGCGGGCGGCGTTGCCGATCAAGCTGCCGTTCCATTTCAGCGACGTGAGGCGCGCGACGATCACGGCCTGCGGCACCGCAAGCTATGCTGGCGCCATTGCGAAATACTGGATCGAACAGCTGGCGCGTATCCCGGTCGATGTCGATATTGCCTCCGAATTCCGCTATCGCGAAGCGCCGCTGCGCAAGGGCGATCTCGCGATCTTCATCTCGCAATCGGGCGAAACCGCCGACACGCTGGCAGCACTTCGCCACGCCAAGGAGAAAGGGGCGCACACCGTCTCGGTCGTGAACGTTCCAACGTCCACCATCGCGCGCGAGAGCGAAATCGTGCTGCCGACATTGGCTGGTCCGGAAATCGGCGTTGCCTCCACCAAGGCCTTCACGTGTCAACTGACGGCGCTCGCGGCCTTCGCGGTCGCAGCCGGAGCGGCGCGCGGCGAGATCTCAGCGAGCGAGGAGAGGGGGCTGGTCAGAGAGCTGATCGAAGTGCCGCGATTGATGGCGGCAGCTATTGCCAGCGAACCGCAGATCGAGAAGCTGGCTCGCACCATCGCGAAAACGCGGGACGTGCTTTATCTGGGCCGCGGCACCAGCTATCCGCTGGCGCTCGAAGGTGCGCTGAAGCTGAAGGAGATCTCCTACATCCACGCCGAAGGCTATGCCGCAGGCGAACTGAAGCACGGTCCGATTGCCCTGATAGATGAGAACATGCCTGTCGTGGTCATCGCGCCCTTCGACACTGTGTTCGAAAAGACCGTGTCGAACATGCAGGAGGTCGCCGCGCGCGGTGGCAGGATCATTCTGATGACGGATGCGAGGGGAGCGGCGGAGGCGGCCGTCGAGCCCGAAGCCACGATATTGCTGCCGGACATGGTGCCGACCTTCGCGCCGATCGTCTACGCCGTTCCAATCCAGTTGCTCGCCTATCATACGGCCGTGATCATGGGCACCGATGTGGACCAGCCACGCAATCTCGCGAAATCTGTGACGGTCGAATAGAGGCGAATGCCCCTTGCGTCACAGTGTCTCGCGCTCGTTGGCGCTACTGATAACACAACGAAAAAGCGGCCGACATTCGAACCCGAAGGGAGGAGTACTCCCTTTGGGTCGACAGAATAGTCGATCGTCCTGCTACAAAAATTCTCAACGACACGCCGGGCTGTATCAAGCAACTGCCCGCGGCATCATTAGCGCCGAAGGCGGACGGAAGTCATCTATCTGTGGGTCCGGCATGCGCATTTGCGCATCCGGAGAGGGAAATTGGATTGCAAAGCCCCGCCAAATTTTGACTTGAGATTTTCAGAGAGTGCTGCCGCGGTCCGGCTGAATGTTCCGCGGCAGCGCGAATGTTCAGACATGTGCAGAATCGGACCGAGGGAGCATTAACGTGAGCTACTCCTCAAGCATTCAGACATCGTTCTCCGGGCCTTCGACCACCAGTACCTCCCCGCCTCATAGCGGTCTTGCCGTCGGGTCGAACTATGTCGTGATGATCGACGGATCGAGAATCGAATGGACGAACCTGACCGGCGGATCGCCGGTTCTGCAGTCGGTCTACGGCTTCTTCTCGCCGCTATCGCCGACCGGCGGCCTCTATGATCAGCGCGTCATATACGACAGCGTCAATCAGCGTTTCGTCGTGATCATGCAGTACCTGGCGCCAGGCGGGACTGCCACGAACATCGATATCGCGGTCTCCAAGGATTCCAATCCGAACGACGGCTGGTATTTCTCGCAGCTCAATACGACCGTCACGATCGGTGGCCAGACAACCGGCTCTGATCGCCCGATGTTGGCGACCGACGGTTCGAACGTCTACATCACCGCTCCACAATACAATCTCAGTGCGTCCGGTTATGCCGGTACGGAAAACTGGATCATCGGCGATACGGCCGGTGCGGGCGGCGGGATTTACGGCGGCGGCACGTTGAGCGTGACCGCGAGCGAAGTGATGCCGTCGACCCAGGGCATCTTCGCTGTGGCGTCAGGCAACGGCAAGACTTACTACGCGAGCGACTACTCCAGCGGAGGTCAGATCGTCGTTGCCTTGCAGACCTACGACAAGGCCACCAACACGTTCAGTACGACCAGCACCATCGCGCTCGGCAATATCGACCAGGGCGGCACCTACACCGCCCAGCAGCAGGGGACGACCCTTTTGCTCGACGCCGGTGATAAGCGGATTGCCAGCATGGTCTATGCCAACGGCTATCTCTATGCCGTGGCCGAGATGAAGCCGACCGGATCCAGCGTGCCGCTAGTCCATTGGTTCAAGATCGACGTCAGCAACCCCACTTCTCCGTCCCTCGTGGCGCAGGGCGACATTTCCGGCGCCGCAATCGGCACCAGTGTGGCCACGTTCAATCCATCGATCGCGGTGGACGCGGCAGGCGATGTCATCATCAATTTCACCGCCAGCGGCCCGAACATGTATCCGGCGGACTACTATGTCTTCCAGGGCGGCGGCGATCCGGTGGGCTCGTTCAGCGCCCCGGTCCTGTATCAGGCGAGTACCGGTTTCTTCAATGCGGGTGACGGGGCCAGCGTGCAGCGCTGGGGCGCCTATTCTACGGCGACGGTCGACCCGAACAATCCGAACTCGTTCTGGATCTCGAACGAATACGTCGCCAGTGGCTGGTGGCAAACGGCGGTCGCGCAGATTGCAATCCAGAACTCCGCATCGGGCCCGACGGTTTCTTCGATCGCGGCCTCGGGCACCGGCATCACCAGCGGTGCCGGCAATCTCAACGCCGGCCAGTTCGTCACGTTGACAGTCAATTTCAGCGCGGCCGTGACGGTCAACACCAGCGGCGGCACGCCGACGATCACCCTCAATGACGGTGGTACGGCGAGCTACACCGGCGGCTCGGGGAGCAACGCGCTCACCTTCAGCTACACGGTGGCGGCGGGCCAGAACACCGCCGACCTCATCGTCTCCGCGCTCAACCTCAACGGCGCTACGATCGCTGATGGCAGCGGCAACGCCGCCAATCTCTCGGGGGCCACCAACTACAATCCAGCCGGCGTCCTGCAGATCGACACGACGGCGCCGACGATTGCCTCGATTGTGGCCTCCGGCGCCGCCATCTCCAATGGCGGCGGAAATTTGAGCACTGGCCAGGTCGTCACATTGACCGTCAACCTCAGCGAGGCGGTGACGGTCAACACCAGCGGCGGCACGCCGACGCTCACCCTCAACGACGGCGGTACGGCGAGCTACACCGGCGGCTCGGGCAGCACTGCGCTTACCTTCAGCTACACGGTGGCGGCAGGGCAGAATACCGCTGATCTCATCGTGTCCGCGCTCAACCTCAATGGCGGAATCATCAACGACGGGGCAGGCAACGCCGCCAACCTGTCGGGAACTGTGAACTACAATCCGGCCGGCACCCTGCAGATCGACACGACGTCGCCGACGATTGCCTCGATCGCCGCGACCGGGACCGGCATCACCAACGGCACCGGCAGTGTGAGCACGGGTGCGGTCGTCACCTTGACGGTCAATCTCAGCGAGGCGGTGACGGTCAACACCACGGGTGGCACGCCGACGCTCACCCTCAACGACGGCGGTACGGCGAGCTACACCGGCGGCTCGGGTAGCACTGCGCTGACCTTCAGCTACACGGTGGCGGCAGGGCAGAATACCGCTGATCTCATCGTCTCCACGCTCAACCTCAATGGCGGAATCATCAACGACGGGGCAGGCAATCCTGCGAATTTGTCGGGAGCTGTGAACTACAATCCGGCCGGCACCCTGCAGATCGACACGACGTCGCCGACGATTGCCTCGATTGCCGCGACCGGGACCGGTATCACCAACGGCACCGGCAGTGTGAGCACCGGTCAGGTCGTTACATTGACCGTCAATCTGAGCAAGGCCGTGACGGTCAACACCACCGGCGGCACGCCGACGCTCACCCTCAACGATGGCGGTACGGCGAGCTACACCGGCGGCTCGGGCAGCGCTGCGCTCACCTTCAGCTACACGGTGGCGGCAGGGCAGAACACCGCTGATCTCATCGTGTCCGCACTCAACCTCAACGGCGCGGCCATCAACGATGGGGCAGGCAACGCTGCCAACCTGTCGGGAGCTGTGAACTACAATCCGGCTGGTACCCTGCAGATCGACACGACGGCGCCGACGATTGCCTCGATTGCTGCCACCGGGACCGGCATCACCAACGGCACTGGCAGTGTGAGCACGGGTGCGGTTGTCACCTTGACGGTCAATCTCAGCGAGGCGGTGACGGTCAACACCACCGGCGGCACGCCGACGCTCACCCTCAACGATGGCGGTACGGCGAGCTACACCGGCGGCTCGGGCAGCGCTGCGCTCACCTTCAGCTACACGGTGGCGGCAGGGCAGAACACCGCTGATCTCATCGTGTCCGCACTCAACCTCAACGGCGCGGCCATCAACGATGGGGCAGGCAACGCTGCCAACCTGTCGGGAGCTGTGAACTACAATCCGGCCGGTACCCTGCAGATCGACACGACGTCGCCGACGATTGCCTCGATTGCTGCCACCGGGACCGGCATCACCAACGGCACCGGCAGTGTGAGCACGGGTGCGGTTGTCACCTTGACGGTCAATCTCAGTGAGGCGGTGACGGTCAACACCACCGGCGGCACGCCGACGCTCACCCTCAACGACGGCGGTACGGCGAGCTACACTGGCGGCTCGGGCAGCGCTGCGCTCACCTTCAGCTACACGGTGGCGGCAGGGCAGAACACCGCCGATCTCATCGTCTCCGCGCTCAGCCTCAACGGCGCAATCATCAACGATGGGGCCGGCAATGCGGCGAACCTGTCGGGAGCTGTGAACTACAATCCGGCCGGTACCCTGCAGATCGACACGACGGCACCGACGATTGCCTCGATTGCCGCGACAGGCACCGGCATCACCAACGGCAGCGGCAGTGTGAGCACCGGCCAGGTCGTCACATTGACCGTCAATCTCAGCGAGGCGGTGACGGTCAACACCACCGGCGGCACGCCGACGCTCACCCTCAACGATGGCGGCACGGCGAGCTACACTGGCGGCTCGGGCAGCGCTGCGCTCACCTTCAGCTACACGGTTGCGGCGGGGCAGACCACGTCTGATCTCGCCATCTCGGCGCTCAACCTCAACGGCGCGGTCATCAGCGACGGTGCCGGCAACGCCGCCAATCTGTCGGGGGCCACCAATTACAATCCCACCGGCACCCTGCAAGTCAACGTGACCACATCATCCACCTCGAGCATCCAGACGCTGTTCGCCGGACCATCGAATACCAGCAGCTATCCCCCGCACAACGGTCTTGCCGTTGGGCCGAACTACGTCGTGATGATCGAGGGATCGAGGATTGAATGGACGAACCTGACTGGCGGATCGCCAACCTTGAAGTCGGTCTATAGCTTCTTCTCGCCGCTATCGCCGACCGGCGGCCTCTATGATCAGCGCATCGCCTACGACAGCGTCAATCAGCGCTTTGTCGTGATCATGCAGTATCTGGCGCCGGGAGGGACCGCCACCGCCATCGATATTGCGGTCTCGAAGGATTCCAATCCGAACGACGGCTGGACCTTCTCGCAGCTCAATACGACCGTCACGATCAACGGTCAGTCGACCGGCTCAGATCGCCCGATGCTGGCGGTCGACGGTTCGAACGTCTACATCACGGCGCCACAGTACGGCCTCAGCGCGTCCGCTTACGCCGGCACTGAAAACTGGATCATCGGCGATACCGCCGGCGCGGGCGGTGGCATCTATGGCGGCGGCACGTTGAGCCTGACCGCAAGCGAAATCATGCCGTCGACCCAGGGCATCTTCGCCGTCGCATCCGGTAACAATGGCAAGACCTACTATGCGAGCGACTTCTCCAGCGGAGGTCAGATCGTCGTTGCCCTGCAGACCTACGACAAGGCCACCAATACGTTCAGCACCACCAGCACCGTCGCGCTCGGGAATATCGACCAGGGCGGCAGCTACACCGTCCAGCAGCAGGGGACAAGCCTCCTGCTCGACGCCGTCGACAACCGGATCGCCAGCATGGTCTATGCGAACGGCTATCTCTACGCCGTGGCCGTGATGAAGCCGAGCGGGTCGAGCGTGCCGCTGGTCCATTGGTTCAAGATCGACGTCAGCAATCCCGGCGCTCCGGCCCTTGCGGCGCAAGGCGACATCTCCGGCGCGTCGCTCGGAACCAACGTGGCAACGTTCGATCCATCCATCGCGGTGGACGCGGCGGGCGATGTCATCATCAATTTCACCGCCAGCGGTCCGAACATGTATCCGTCGGACTACTACGTCTTCCAGGCCGGCGGCGGTGCCGTAGGTTCGTTCAGCGCGCCGATCCTGTATCAGGCGAGCACCGGTTTCTTCAACTCGGGAGATGGAAACAGCACGCAGCGCTGGGGCCTCAATTCATCGGCCACGGTCGACCCGAACAATCCGAACTCGTTCTGGATCTCGAACGAATACGTTGCCAGTGGCTGGTGGCAGACGGCGGTCGCTCAGATCTCCATCCAGAACTCAACGTCAACCGGTCCGACGATTGCCTCAATCGCGGCTTCGGGGGCTGGGATCACCAACGGTGCCGGCAATCTCAACGCCGGCAAGCTCGTCACGCTGACAGTCAATTTCAGCGCGGCCGTGACGGTCAACACCAGCGGCGGCACGCCGACGCTCACGCTCAACGATGGCGGCACGGCGAGCTACACCGGCGGCTCGGGTGGCACTGCGCTCACCTTCAGCTACACGGTGGCGGCTGGCCAGAACACCCCCGATCTCGTCATATCGGCGCTCAACCTCAACGGCGCGAGCATCACGGATGGCAGCGGCAACGCCGCCTACCTGTCGGGCGCCTCCAACTCCAATCCGGCCGGCGTCCTGCAGATCGACACGACGGCGCCGACGATTGCATCGATTGTGGCTTCCGGCAGCGGCATCACCAACGGCGGCGGTAGTGTGAGCACCGGCCAGGTCGTTACATTGACCGTCAATCTGAGCGAGGCGGTGACGGTCAACACCACCGGCGGTGCACCGACGCTCACGCTCAACGATGGCGCCACGGCGAACTACACCGGTGGCTCGGGCAGTACTGCGCTCACCTTCAGCTACACGGTCGCCGCAGGTCAGACCACGTCCGACCTCGCTATTTCGGCACTCAACCTGAATGGCGCCCTCATCAGCGACAGTGCAGGCAACGCTGCCACCCTGTCGGGCGCCACCAACTATAATCCCGCCGGCATCCTGCAGGTCAACCCGACCAGCGGCGTTCCACAGTACAGCCACATCGTGGTCGTCGTTGAAGAGAACAAGGACGATGATGAAATCACCGGCAATACCACAGAGGCGCCCTACATCAACAGCCTCATGGCCGGTGGCGCGTTGCTTACCAGTTTCTTCGCGGAGACTCATCCGAGTCAATCGAATTACTACGCCCTCTATGCCGGTTCGACATTCGGTTTCAGCGACGACGATCCTCACAGCCTTCCGGATCCTACGCTGTACACGGTGTTGCAGGGCGCGGGCCTTACCTTCAGGGGTTATGTCGACCAGACCGCAGGGGGAAGCGACCCTAACCACGACCCTTGGATTTCATTCCCCGAGGCCCGCACGGTTCAGACGAGTTTCTCCACCACCTTTCCCGCGCTTTTTCCCAACGGCAACTATTCGAGCTTGCCGACCGTTTCGTTTGTCATTCCGAGCATCGGCAACGACATGCACGACGGGACGATCCAGCAGGGTGACACATGGCTCCAGCAAAACCTGGACGCTTATGCTCAGTGGGCGCTTGCCAATAATTCGCTTCTCATCGTGACATGGGACGAAAATGACAACGACAAAGCTCCAAATCAGATTCCAACTCTATTGTACGGTGCCAACGTCGTCCCGGGAAACTACGATACAACCTACAACCACTACAACCTTCTGAGCACGATCCTTGCGTCGTACGGCTTGACCGGCCCGAACCAGGCCGCGACAGCCGCGCCTATTCAGGTGTTCGGAAACCCCGCTGCTGGTTCCGCGCCGAGGATCGTTTCAATGGTGGTTTCTGGTACAGGAATCACCAACGCCAGCGGCGATCTCAATGCCGGCAAGCTGGTCACGCTGACGCTCAATTTCAGTGCGGCCGTAACGGTCAACACCAGTGGCGGCACGCCGATGCTCGCCCTCAACGACGGTGGCACGGCCACCTACGTTGGTGGCTCGGGCGGCACCGCACTCACCTTCAACTACGTGGTCGCGGCAGGCCAGAACACCGCCGATCTCGTCGTCTCGTCGTTCAACCTCAATGGCGCGGCCATCACCGATGGCGGCGGCAATGCCGCCAACCTGTCCGGCGCCACCAACTACAATCCCGCCGGCACCCTGCAGATCGACACGACGGCGCCGACGATCGCGATCAACACCATAGCAGGCAACGACATTGTCAACGCTACGGAAGCCTCTGCGGGCTTCACCCTCAGCGGTACAACGACTGATGCCGAGCACGCGCAGGCCGTCACCGTCAATATCCTCAACAGCGCGAGCGTGATCGTTAACTCTTATACGTCTGCGGTTAGCAGCAGCAATACATGGTCGGTCGCCGTCACGAGCGCGCAGGCCCTCGCTCTGGCTGATGGAAAGTACACCGTCACTGCCAATGTTTCGGACGCGGCGGGGAATGCGGCGCCGACCGCGACCCGTGCACTGACTATCGATGAAGACAAGGGGCCCGAGATTCCGACACTGACCATCAGCAGCACGTCGCTGACGGTCAACGCCGGAGGTTCCGTGGCGTTGGGCATCACCGCGACGCCCGTCGACGCCGACGACCAACTGTCGCTGAAGATCAGCGGCTTGCCCAGCTACGAGTCGATCACAGCGCCTGCGGGAAACACTGTCACGAGCAGCCTTCAGTCCGACGGAACCTATACCTGGACCATTACCGAGGGCGCCTCCACGACAGGCCAGCCGCTCACCGGCTTGACGTTGTCGTCGAGCTATACCGGCACCGACCATCCGGTCGCAACGTTCACGGTGACGGCGAGCAACACGACGACAGGCGAAACCGGGACCTCGGCGGCACAGACCATGACGGTGATCGATCCTCCGGTGGACTCGTCTGGTGGTGGCGCAGTGTCTTCACTGGCTGGTCCCGGCATCGGTTGGCCACAGGGGCATATTGACCGCCTTGCAGCGCTGATGGATCAATTCGCGGCGGCCGGTTTCCGCGGAGGCCCCTCTGGCCCAATCCCATCGGCGTTCCAACCGCAGCCAGGCCCGGAGAACCAGTTCCTGGCGGCGCCTCATTTCCACTCGTAAGACCGGAGGGATCCGGCGCGCTCGGCGCCGGGTCCCTTCGCGCCGGCGTCGGCGTCGGGTGTCTCGGCAACCATGCCGTGTCCTTCATCTGCACGTCAGGATCACGATCTGTTCCGACGGGCTGACCCGTCCTGTCCGCGCGTAACCCCCTGTGTCCAGGGTCGAATTTCGCGCTGTCCGAATTTGTTCTCAGGCGGCCAAACTTTGTTCATGGCCGTTGTTCATGTTGGTCACCGTATGGCCGAATTCTGTTCGTGCCCCCAATGGACTAAGCAAAAAAGACGAGCCCACCCGCTGCGCAGGGCTTTGCGACCGCAAGTGTCGTCGGTTCAGTCGGGTCGGCGATTGGCGGTCAGTTGCTGGCGATATCGCTCGGCATCCCAATTCATCAACGCGGATTCGTCGCCTTGAGTCAGGAAGCGGATCTGCGCGACGAGAGGCACGCGGCAGGTCACCAGGGCGAGACAGCTCAGCATCGCCTCGGCGCCGGGGCTCGCATCCTTGCGCACGATGCAACCGAGGCCTGGGACAAGTAGCGCCGACGGGGGCGGCGGCCCGTCCGCCAGCGCTAACGATGCCGCGGCGCGCAGATCCTCGCCCCGTTCCAGGACGGGTAAGCCCGGACCGAGGAAGACCACATGATCCGGATAGAGCGAGCCGCCGGTCGCAAGTGCGCGGCTGTAAGGGTCGATGGCGATGCTATGGCAAAGCGGATCCTTGGGCAGGCGATAGGCCGTGCCCGCACATATCGACCGAAGCGCCGCCTCGTCCGCGGGGATCGTGGTGCGCGGGGTGAGGGCCAAGCGCCTCTCGACCTCGTCCACCAAGGCCTCTGCCGCGGCGCTGGTCTCGGCGCCGACCACCAGCCCGTGATTGCCGAGGACCAGTATATCCACCTTGTCCCGTGCCAGCGCGTCGTGCACGACCTTGGCCAGCGGCAGTCCCGGATGGTGATAGTCGAGCCAGCGCCAGGCCAGCCCCTCCAGTCGTTTCGCGAACTCCTCCCGCGCATCGATCCGCACCGCCCATGCAATGGTATTGACCGAATGCACATGCAGCACGACCGTGTGCGGCATCAGTGCGTGCAGCGAGGTCTCGATCGAGGCGCGCAAGGCCGTGCCGGCACCAGGGGCGAGGGGGACCCGTTCGTCGCCTTGCGCAAGCGCCGTGCGTGCCGCGCCGAGCGACACCGGCACGAAGATGTCCTTGTGCTCGGCATCCGCAAGCCAGGTGCCGGAGGCCTTCACCCAGAGCAGATCATCCTGCTTGATAGAGGAATTGCCGCCGGCGCCCTGCACCAGCAGAATGTTGCGGCCGACGCGGGCCGACATGCGGCGAAGCTCGTGGAGCAGGGCAGGTTGTTGTGGCATCGTGCGCCTCTCACCAGGCCAGATGGTCCATCGCCCAGTGCGGCATCGGCACATCCGCACCAGGCGCTTCTCGGACCAATTCACCCGGGCCCGCCCGCGCCTGATCCCGGTGCACACCAGACCTGAGCAGGAGTGTCAGCATGCCCGCACGGCGGGCGCCGGCTACATCATGGTCGAGGCTGTCGCCGATCATCACGACACGCGCCGGGTCCGGCTGCCCCAGCAATTCGAGCGCCGCCGCAAAGATGGGAGCGTGCGGCTTGCCGACATAGGCCACAAGACCGCCCAATGTCTCGTAGAAGCGGGCCAACGCACCGGGGGCCGGGATCAATCCGGAGGCGCCGAACATCGCGAGATCGGGATTCGCGCACAGCATCGGCAGGCCGCGCGCCGATGCTTCAACGAGGCGGGCGCGCCAGTGCTCCGGCTCTGCGACGGCATCGTCGAGGCCCGCGAGCAGGATGAAGTCGGCCGTCCCGACATCGCTCACGACAGCAAGATCGAGCCCATCGACGATCGCATGGTCGCCGCCGCGTGCAATCAGCAGGCAGGTTTGGCCGAGCGCGGTAAACGGCTTCTGCGCGCGCGCTTTCAGGCCACGCCAGGTCACCTCGCCCGAGGTCAGGATGCCGTCATACGCGTCCGGTGGAAGGCCGAGCGAGGCAAGCCGCGCCGCATTGCTGCTCGCGCGCTTGCCCGAGTTCGACAGGACAACGACGCGTTTGCCGGCCTGGCGCAGCCGCGCGACGCAATCGCGCGCCGGCGGAAAGATCGCCTGGCCTTCGTGCAACGTGCCCCATTGATCGAGCAGCACGTGATCGAAGCGGTCCGCGATCGCGCGGAGACCGTCGATGTCGATCGTGTCGGACATCATGGCGGGCCTCCTCGCAAGGCCAACAGCGCTGCACCGTAGCTTGCCTCCGTCTCCTCGGCGATGGTCACGGGAACACCGAGCGCGCGTCGTCTGATCTCGGTCCATGCCGCGTTCTTCGCGCCGCCGCCGATGCTGATGACACGCCGCAGTTTCGGCGCCCCCAGCTCCGCCAGGCGCTGATAGGCGAGGGCTTCGACCCCCGCGATACCTTCGAGAAGCGCCTGGAAGAAGCGGTGGTCCTCCGCAGGACGCGGCGTGATCCTGGCCGGCAATGCCGGATCGGCGATGGGAAAGCGTTCGCCGGGCTTGGGAAGCGGATAGTAATCGAGCCCGGTCGGCGCTTCCGGCCGCAGCTGCGGCGTCAGCCGCTCCATGTCGGCGGCCGTGAAATGCGACAGCAATGCGCCGCCGCCGGAATTGGAGGCGCCGCCCGCGAGCCAACGCTCGCCGAGCCGGTGCGAATAGACGCCCTGATTGGCGGCGAAGATCGGCTGCGTCGCAAGCAGCTTCACGACAAGCGTCGTGCCGAGCGAGGTGACGGCATCGCCGGGCGCGTCAGCCCGCGTCGCGATGAAGGCGGCGACGCCATCGGTGGTGCCGGCTGCGACGAGCGCTGATGGCGACAGGCCGAGCGTAGCTGCGATCGTGGGGTCGACATTCGCAAATGACGTGCCGGGGACCAGCACCTTCGGCAGCAGCTCGCGCCTGACGCCGAGTTCGTCGAGCCAGACCGGCCAGGCACGTGCCATGGGATCGTAGCCGAGCTTCAGGACGTTGTTCTCGTCGCTGATGCCATGATGTCCGGCGAGCCGACCGGCGATCCAGTCGGCCTGATGCACGGCAAAACGTGCCTCGCGCGCCTCGCTGCGATCAGACAAATGCAGGAGCTTCGCAAGCGCGCTACTCGCGCCGTGTGCGCCGCTGTCCGCAGGCGCGACGGCCGCAATGCGGGCCGCCTCAGTTGCCGCGCGCGCATCGTTGTACATGAGGCCCGGCGTGCAAGGCCGACCCGCAGCGTCGATCATCAGGAGAGTGCCGGACGTGCCGTCAACGCAAAGGCGCTCGACCGTCCGGAGATCGATGCTGCGACCGAGCTTGCAGATCGCAACCACCGTTGCATGCCACCAGAGCTCAGGATCCTGATCGATCGCATGGCCGTCCTGTCGCGGCGGCGGCAGGGTCGCCGTTTCCATCCCAAGTAAATCGCCACGCCCATCGACGGCGCAGGCGCGAACCCCACCGGTTCCGACGTCGATGCCGAGGAACACGCCTGCCATTCGACCTCCACAGCGTAACGACAACCGCACTGACCGTAACGCGCCCGACGATTGCACCGCAGCACGTTTGGGGGATTGACGTCCCGATCGGTCTCTGCAATTTTTTGCAAGATGTGAAGAAAATTGCAAGCGGGCTTTTCCGACGTGGCGACACCTTCCGACAGGCTGCCGATGGTTGACGGAGAAGCGTCGCTCGCGACGCGGGCGGCATGGCTGTATTTCGCCGCCGGACTGACCCAGTCGGAGGTCGCCGACCGCCTCAACATCCAGAGCACCAAGGCGCATCGGTTGATCGCGCGCGCGAGCCGCGAGGGCATGATCCGCGTCTTCGTCGAAGGACCGGTGGCCGAATGCGTCGCGCTGGAGAACACGCTGACCGAGCGCTACGGCCTCGCCTTCTGCCGTGTCGCGCCCGATCTCGGGGAGGGGGACCTGCCGCTGAAGGCCCTGGCGCTCGAGGGTGCGAGCTTCCTGCGGCAGATCCTCGAACGCGGCGAGCACAAGATCATCGGCGTCGGCCACGGCCGCACGCTCGCGGCCGTGGTCGAACAGTTACCGCAGACACCTGCGCGCGAGGTGCAATTCGTCTCGCTGCTCGGTGGATTGACGCGGAAATTCGCCGCCAATCCATTCGATGTCATTCATCGGCTGGCGGAGCGTACCGGGGCGGAGGCCTATCTGTTGCCGGTGCCGGTGTTCGCCAACTCGGTCGCCGACCGCGCCGTGCTGATGCAGCAATACGGCATCGCCGACGTGTTTGCGCTCGCCCGCAAGGCCTCGCTCCTGTTCGTCGGCATCGGACAGATCCATGCCGAGGGGTTCCTGGTCTCGAGCGGCATGATCAAGCCCGACGAGGTTGTGGAGCTGAAGCGCGCGGGCGCCTGCGCTGACCTGCTCGGACATTTCTTCAACGCCGATGGCGAGATGCTCGACATCGACCTGTCGGCGCGTGCCACTTCGATGGAGGCGGCGGACTTAAGGAAACACCGCATCGTCGCCGTCGGCGGCGGACTGGCCAAGGTCACGGCGCTGCGCGCGGTGCTGCGCAGCCGCCTGCTGCACGGCCTGATTATCGACGAGGCGACCGCTCAGGCCCTCGCAACCGACAAGCCGGAGGCAACAGCCGGCAAGGACAAGAATAACAAGGCCAAAAACAAGGGCCGCAAGGGAAAGTAAACGCGCACAATGGGAGGTTACAATGTTCGATCGAGAGAAGAATCTGTTCGACTCCTACGCTGCCAAACGCATCAGTCGGCGTGATCTGCTGGATGGCGCCGCCAAGCTCGGCATCGCCGGCGTAGCCGCAAACTCGGCCTATGTCTCCGCGATGTCGCGGGCCATGGCCGCAGACTTCAACTGGAAGGCCTATAGCGGCAAGAGCGTCAAGCTGTTGCTGAACAAGCATCCCTATGTCGATGCGATGATCGGCGATATCGAGGCCTTCAAGGCGCTGACCGGGATGAACGTCACCTACGACATCTTCCCGGAGGACGTCTATTTCGACAAGGTGACGGCGGCGCTGTCCTCGAAGTCGGATCAGTACGATGCCTTCATGACCGGCGCCTACATGACCTGGACCTACGGTCCGGCCGGCTGGATCGAGGATCTCAACACCTACATCAAGGACCCCGCCAAGACCAACCCGGCCTTCGCCTGGGACGATGTGCTGCCCGGCCTTCGCTCCTCGACGGCATGGGACGGCGTTGCGGGCTCAGAACTCGGTTCGGGCAAGGCCAAGCAGTGGTGCATCCCCTGGGGCTATGAGCTCAACAACATCGCCTACAATCGCAATATCTTCGACAAGGTCGGCGTCAAGCCGCCGAAGAATCTCGACGACTTGCTCGATGTAGCCGCGAAGATCACCAAGGACGCGGGCGGCCCCTATGGCGTCGGCGTTCGCGGCTCGCGCTCCTGGGCGACCATCCATCCCGGCTTCCTCTCGGCCTATTCGAATTTCGGCCAGAAGGATTTTGTGATGGACGGCGGCAAGCTGAAGGCCGCCATGAACACCAAGGCCTCGAAGGAGTTCCACGAGAAATGGGTCAAGATGATCCAGACCTCGGGCCCGAAGAACTGGTCGACCTACACCTGGTATCAGGTCGGCACGGATCTCGGCGCAGGCGCCTCCGGCATGATCTTCGACGCCGACATTCTCGGCTACTTCATGAACGGCGGCGACAACAAGGAGAAGGGCAATCTCGGTTACGCGCCCTTTGCCGCGAATCCGGCCGCCAAGGCGCCGACGCCGAACGTCTGGATCTGGTCGCTCGCAATGTCGAGCTTCTCCAAGCAGAAGGACGCGGCCTGGCTGTTCATGCAATGGGCGGCCTCAACCGAGCACGACTTGTTCGGCGCCCGCAAGATGGACTTCGTCAATCCGGTGCGCGCGTCGGTGTGGAAGGACTCGGAATTCCGCGACCGCATCGCGAAATCCTACCCAGGCTATCTCGAGCAGCATGACCTCTCGTCGCCGGGCGCCAAGATCTATTTCACGGCGCAGCCTCTGTTCTTCGACCTGACGACGGAATGGGCGGCTTCGCTCCAGAAGATGGTCGCCAAAGAGGTCAGCGTCGACGAAGGGCTGGACAAGCTCGCCGACAGTATCAACCGTCAGCTCAAGCAGGCAGGCCTCGGTTGAGACTGCCCTGGTTGAACCAGCCTTGATCGACCTTTGGCGTGGTGCCTGATTCCTCCGCACCACGCCGACCCGCCGGTTCGGAACGCCTGTCCGGTCCGGGCCGGCGGTGTTGAAGCAAACGCGTGATCCCGTATCATCATGAGCATGGCCCAGTTGTCCCAGACGAACGTGCTTCCGCGCCGCACCACGAGGCTGCGCGGACGCCTTCTGCCTTACGTGCTGAGCCTGCCGGCGCTGCTCGTCTGCATCGCTATCCTCGTGCCCTTCGTGACGGCCGCAGTCTATTCGCTCCAGCGCTACCGGTTGAACCTGCCTTATTTGCGCGGCTTCATCGGCGTCGACAATTACATCGACTTTCTTTCCGATCCGGCCTTCTGGAATACGCTTCGCATCTCGCTCACCTATACGGCGCTGACGGTTGTGCTCGAGCTGCTGCTCGGCCTCGGCATCGCCCTGCTGCTGCGGCGGCCGACCCGCTTTCACAATGCGGTGTCGATCGTGCTGTTGTTGCCGTTGATGACGGCGCCCGCCATCGCGGCGCTGATGTGGAAGCTGATGACAAATCCCAGCTTCGGCATCCTGTCTTATCTCATCGGCCTGCTCGGCGTGCGTGACTTCAAATGGGCGTCCGATCCCTCGAGCGCGCTGTTCACGGTCGTCCTGGTCGACGTCTGGGTCTACACGCCCTTCATCATGATCCTGCTGCTGGCGGGCTTGCGCTCGCTGCCGCGGCAACCGTTCGAGGCGGCGGCGCTCGATGGCGTGCCCGCGAGCTTCGTGTTCTTCCGCATCACGCTGCCGATGCTCGCGCCTTACATCATCACGGCCTCGCTGTTTCGCCTGCTCGATTCCATCCAGCAGTTCGACATCATTTATGCGATGACGCAAGGCGGCCCCGGCGACCGGCTGATGGTGTTCCAGGTTCAGGCCTATCTCGAATTCTTTCAGTACACCAATGTCGGCCGTTCGGCGGCGCTGCTGATGATCCTCTGGCTGATCACCAACATTCTCTCGAACATCTTTATCAAGAACTGGCTGCGGCTGCGGGCACGCGCCCACGGTCACGCGTGAGAGGCGGAGAGGCGGCGATGGATCATTCCAGTCTCGCAGGGCGCATCTTCCGCGGCGTGGCGCTGGCGCTCGTGCTCGTGTTCTTCATGTTCCCGATCGTCTGGATTCTCATGATGTCGTTCCAGACCAACGAGCAGATCCTGCGAATTCCGCCGCACATCCTGTTCGAGCCGACGCTCGCGAACTACCAGGCGCTGATCTCGGGCCAGCTCCGCACCACCGCGGGCAATCTCGAGATTTCCTTCATGCGCAACCTCATGAACAGCTTTGTGCTGTCGAGCGCGGCGGTGCTCCTGGCCCTGGTGCTTGGTGTGCCCGCGGCCTATGCCTTTGCGCGGTTCAAGTTCCGGCTCGGCGAGACCATCGCATTCACGCTGCTGTCGTTCCGATTTGCGCCGCCGTTGCTCGTGTTGCTGCCGCTGTCGCTTTACTATCAGCAGCTCGGTCTCAGCGACACTTACTTTGGCATCGTCTGGGTCTACCAGCTCATTGCGCTGCCGCTGATCCTGTGGATCGTGCGCGGCTATTTCGAGGACATCAGCCCGGACATCGAGCACGCCTATCGGCTTGCGGGGCATTCCTGGCGCGAGGCCTTCACGCGTATCGCCGTGCCGCTCGCCGGCCCTGGCATCGCGGCGGCCGGCCTGCTGTCATTCATTTTCTGCTGGAACAATTTCGTGTTCGCGCTGATCCTGGCCTCGGCTGACAAGCAGCCGGTCACGGTGGGCGCGCTGGCCTTCGTCACGGCGTCCGGCATCCAGTACGGCCAGATCGCGGCCGCAATCGTGCTCTCGGTCACGCCGACCTTGCTGCTCGCGCTTTACGCGCAGCGCTATCTGGTCGAGGGGCTGTCGCTCGGTGCGGTGAAAGGCTGAAGCATGGCGCGTCTCGAACTCAATGCCGTCGGCAAGTCGTTCGGCCCGGTCCGCTGTGCCGAGGATCTGTCACTGGCGGTCGAGCCTGGCGAGATCGTCGCGGTGTTCGGCCCATCCGGCAGCGGTAAAACCGTGCTGCTGCGGATGATCGCCGGCATGTTCGAGCCCGATGAAGGGGATATCCTGGTCGGCGGTCAGTCGATCGTGGACGCTCCGCCGGAGCGGCGCGGGATCGGCATGGCATTTCAGAACTTTGCACTGTTCCCGCACATGAGCGCGCAGGACAACATTGCAAGCGGCTTGCGCGCCAAGGCGGCCGCGGGCGAGGTCGCGTCCCGGGTCAAATCGATCAGCCGGCTCCTGAAGATCGAGCACGTCCTCGGCCATAGGCCCCGTGAATTGTCGAACGGGCAGAAGCAGCGCACGGCGCTCGCGCGCGCGCTGATCGGCAATCCGGATGTGCTGCTGCTCGATGATCCCTTGCGCAACGTCGATGCAAAGCTCCGCTACGAGATGCGGCTCGAACTGCCGAGCCTGCTGCGTCGGAGCTCGGCCGCCGTTCTCTACGTGACCCAGGATTATCGCGAGGCTATGGCGATCGCGGACCGGATCGCCGTCCTGATCGACGGACGCCTGGTGCAGATCGCGCGCCCCGAGGAGATCTACGCGAAGCCGGCTTCCGTTGCCGTAGCGCGGCTGTTCGGCGATCCCAACATCAATCTGTCCGAAGTCGAGCCGGTCGCGGCGCAGGGCTTTCTCAACGCGCAGGTCGCCGGCACCGCGGTTCGACTTGAAGCCGCCGATCGTCAGGCTGCAGATCATGGTCCTTGCTGGCTCGGCGTGCGCCCGGACGATCTCGTCATCACCCGCGAGGCGAGCGAAAATGCGATTCCTGCGCGCGTCGTTGCGATCACGCCGATGCATGAGAAAGCGGTGCTGCTGTTGCGCTTCTCCGATGGGTCCGAATGGCTCGCGGCACTGCCGCAGGACTCACCGATGGCGACCGCCGAGGACGGTATCTTCGTTCGCTTCGCGCCGGAGGCGGCTCTGCTGTTCGACCGCACGACTGGCCTGCGCGTCGGCCTGCCGCATCGGCGGCAGGCGGCATGATGGGAGCGCGATGACCATGGGTATGCTCGAGATCAGGAACGTCGACAAGGTCTACCAGAGCCGCGGCAAGGCGCCGGTCCATGCCGTGCGCGCGCTCGACATGGAGGTCGGGAAGGGCGAGATCGTCGCGCTGCTGGGCTCGTCGGGCTGCGGCAAGACCTCGACCTTGCGGATGATCGCGGGCTTCGAAAGCGTCACCTCGGGGGCGATTGCGCTCGGCCAGCGGCGCATCGATGAATTGCCGCCCGCCAGGCGCAGGGTGGCGATGGCGTTCGAAGGCTATTCGCTCTACCCGCCGCTCACGGTTCGCGAGAACATCGCGTTTGCCTTGAAGGCGCAGCAGCTCTCGCATGGCGAGGTCTCGCGCCGCGTCGAGGCGATTGCGCGCCTCGTCGAGATCTCGGACATCCTGGACAGCTATCCTCGCGCGATCTCGGGAGGGCAGCAGCAGCGTGTCTCGCTGGCGCGGGCCCTGGTGCGCGATGCTGAGCTCTATCTGCTGGACGAGCCGATGGGCCAGCTTGAGCCGCAGCTCCGCGCGGTCTTGCGCGGGCGGATCAAGGGACTGCTGGCCGAGCGCGGGATGACGGCGATCTTCGTCACCCACGACCAGACCGAGGCGAGCGCGCTCGCCGATCGCATCGCGGTCATGGAAGACGGCGTGCTCCAGCAGTTCGCAAGCGAGAGGGAGCTGAAGGAGCATCCGGCGAATCTGTTCGTCGCGAGCTTCATTGGCGAACCGCCGATGAACCTGCTCGAGACGGAGGTCGCCCGCGCCGACGGCGGATTCCGCCTCTCGGTCAGCCCCGAGGTTGCGTTCCATATCGAAGCACGAACACTTGGTCCGGGCGTGGACCGGGCGCTCGAGCAGAGCAGGCGCATCCGCATCGGCATCCGGCCACAGAAGATCACCGTCGGAGCCGGTGATGTCCGCGTGCGCGTCGTGTCCAATCAATGGCTGGGCGACCAGTCGCATGTCGCGGGCGAGTGCGACGGCCACCTTCTCATCGCGGTGACGCCGAGCAGGATCGCGGCGCGCCCCGGCGATATCATTCCCTTCGCGCTGGAGGCGCGGCATCTGCATCTGTTCGGTGTCGACGGCACCTGCGTTCGCCACGCGGAGGCGGCTTGATCATGCGAACCTCGGCGAGCCGCGACGTCATCATCGGCATCGATGCCGGCACCTCCCTGATCAAGACGGTTGCGTTCACGCGCGAAGGCCGGCAGCTCGGCGAGTTCTCGCTGCCCAACAGTTACACGGTGTCCGCCGGCGGACATGTCGAGCAGGACATGGCGCGCACATGGAACGATACCGTTGCGGCGCTGCGCGGCCTGGTCGCGGCCGTCCCCGATCTGGCCACGCGGCTTGCGGCCATCGCCGTCACAGGGCAGGGCGATGGCACCTGGCTGATCGACGATGATGGCCGTCCGGTCGCACCGGCGCTGCTCTGGCTCGACTCCCGTGCCGCCGGCCTCGTCGACGACATCCGTTCCAGCGAACGCAACGCGCCGCTCTATCGGCGGACCGGCTCGGGGCTCAATGCCTGTCAACAGGGACCGCAACTGGCCTGGCTGCAGGCGAACGCGCCGGCGAGCCTGTCACGCGCCCGCACCGCCTTCCATTGCAAGGACTGGCTCTATTTCCTGCTCACCGGCGAGCGTGCGACCGATCCGTCTGAGGCGACGTTCTCCTGTGGCAATTTCCGCAAGCGCCGCTTTGACGCGGAAGCCGCGCGATTGATCGGCATCGCCGATTGCGCGAGCCTGTTTCCCGACGTCGTCGACGGCGTCGTGACGACGCATCCGATGAGCGCCGGCGCCGCGCGCGAGACTGGCCTGCCCGAGGCCATTCCGGTTTCGCTCGGCTATGTCGACGTGATCTGCAATGCGCTCGGGGCAGGGCTCTACGATCCGGCGCCGGACGTCGGCTGCACCATCATCGGTTCGACCGGGATGCATATGCGGTTGGCGCCTGATGTCGACGCGGTGGTCCTCAACGCCGAGGCGACCGGCTACACGATGCCGTTCCCGGTGCCCGGTCACTATGCCCAGATGCAATCCAACATGGCGGCAACGCTGAACATCGATTGGCTCCTCGATCTCGCCCGCAACCTGCTCGCCGCTGAAGGCATCGCGCGCTCGCGCGCCGACCTGATCAGGCGGCTCGACGAGCGCGTGATGGAGGCGCGGCCCGGCGAGCTGCTGTTCCATCCCTTCATCTCCGATGCCGGCGAGCGCGGGCCGTTCGTCGCACACGAGGCCTGTGCGCAATTTTTGGGTCTGCGCACCCACCATGGCTATTGGGATCTGATGCGGGCGGTGATGGAGGGACTAGCCTTTGCGGCGCGCGATTGTTACGCGGCCATGGGTGCGTTGCCGCGCGACGTGCGTATCACCGGGGGGGCTGCGCGCAGCCGGGCGCTCGGCGCGATCCTCGGCGCTGCCCTTGAATGCAATATTCGCGTTTGCAGCCGCGGCGAGGCGGGAGCCGCCGGCGCAGCGATGATCGCGGCGGTAGCGACCGGCCTCTATCCGGACATGGCGGCCTGCACGGAGGAATGGGTGCAACCCTATCTCAATACGCCGCAGTCCCCCGATGCGGAGCTCGCCGCGCATTATGCGCGGATGTTTCCGGCCTATCTGGATGCCAGGCTTGCGGCGCGACCGGTCTGGAAGCAGCTGGCTGCGTTGCGTGCGGGAGCGGGTCATGCCTGAGGTCATCGCCATCGTCGGAGACCGCTTCATGCTGCCGAGCGTCTTTGCCGAACGCATCACGGCAGCTTGCGGCAACGGCGTCGACATCCGTATCCTTGAGCAGCCCTGGCCGGACGAGCCGATGGAGCACGGCTATGCCGGGTCGAAGCTCGACGGCTTGAAGGAATTCATGGGTGACCCGGATGAGGTCGCGGCGTTCATCGGGGACGCATCGCTCCTCGTCACGCATCTCGCGCCAGTCTCGCGATCGATGCTGGAGCGTCTGCCGAATCTCAAATTCATCGCGGTCTCGCGCGGCGGTCCCGTCAATATCGACATGCAGGCTGCGCGCGACCACAAGGTGCTCGTGGTCAACACGCCCGGCCGCAACGCGAGCGCTGTGGCCGAGTTCACCATCGGTGCCATGCTCGCCGAAACCCGTCTGATCCGCAGCGGGCATGAATCCCTGCGCGGCGGAGAATGGCGCGGCGATCTCTATCGCGCCGACCGTACCGGGCGCGAGCTCGGCGAGATGACGGTCGGTATCGTCGGTTATGGCGCGATCGGCACCCGCGTCGTGAAGCTGCTCAAGGCGTTCGGCTGCCGGATCCTGGTGACCGATCCCTATGTCCAGCTCAGCGCCCAGGATCGCAATGACGGCGTCGAGCACGTTGCGCTCGGTGAGCTCCTGTCGCGCGCGGATGTGATCAGCCTGCATGCACGCGTGACCGCCGAGACCACCGGCTTCATCGATCGCGCGGCGCTGGCAAAGGTCAAGCCGGGCTGCATCTTCATCAACACGGCGCGGGGGCCGCTGGTCGATTACACGGCGCTCTTCGAGGCGCTGTCGGCAGGCCGGCTTGCCGGCGCCATGCTCGACACCTTTGCGGTCGAACCGGTCCCGCCGGACTGGCCGCTCCTGCAACTGCCGAACGTGACGCTGACGCCGCATATTGCCGGGGCCTCGTTACGCACCGTCACCATTGCCGCCGACCAGGCGGCCGAGGAGGTTCGCCGCTATCTCGTCGGCGAGCCGCCGCTCAATCCGTGCTGAAGACGAAAGGTGTTTTGCCATGACTCGTGAGGAACGACAGTTGCGCGAGGCGATCATCGCCAAATGTCGGTGGATGAACGCATCGGGGCTCAATCAGGGGACGTCGGGCAACATCTCCGCCCGCTACAAGGACCGGATGCTGATCACGCCCTCGGCAACGCCCTATGATGCGATGAAGCCGGAGATGATCGCCTCGATGCCACTCGAGGGTGAATATGGCAGCTGGGATGGACCTTTGCAGCCGTCGACCGAATGGCGCTTTCACCTCGACATCATGCGCGGCCGGCCCGATGTCGGAGGCGTCGTCCACACCCATTCGACCTATGCGACCGTGCTGGCCATCGCGCACAAGCCGATCCCGGCCTGCCACTATATGATGGCCGCGTTCGGCGGCAACGATGTCCGTTGCGCCGGCTATGCGCGCTACGGCACCGCGGAGCTGTCGGAGCTGGCGCTCGCTGCGCTCGAAGGCCGCAACGGCTGCCTGCTCGCCAATCACGGGATGATCGCGGTTGGTGCCAACCTCGACAAGGCGATGTGGCTTGCGGTCGAGCTCGAGACCATTGCGCGCCAATATTATCTCTCGCTCGCGCTCGGTGGGCCGCACATTCTCAGCGAAGCGGAGATCGGAGATACGGCAAAGGGATTCTCGACCTACGGCTTGCAGCAGCCGAAAGCGAAGCCGGGCAAGGCGCGCGCGCCGGCAAAGGCCGCGGCGCGGCGGCGGATCGAGAAGAAGCGCAGCAGGACGCGATGACGGAGACTGCGCCGGACACGGGCAGGGATCACGGGCTGGTCGACATCGCGATTATCGGTGGTGGCATAAACGGGGCCGGCATTGCGCGCGATGCGGCTGGTCGAGGCCTTAAGGTCCTGTTGTGCGAGAAGGGCGACTTTGCGGAAGGCACCTCGTCGCGCTCGGGCAAGCTCGTTCACGGTGGCCTGCGCTATCTCGAATATTACGAGTTTCGTCTGGTGCGCGAAGCGCTGATCGAGCGCGAGGTGCTGCTCGCGTCCGCACCTCATATCATCTGGCCGATGCGTTTCGTGTTGCCGCACTCGCCGGAGCAGCGGCCGGCCTGGCTGATCCGTACTGGATTGTTTCTCTACGACCATCTCGGCGGCCGCAAGCGCCTGCCGTCGAGCCGGGGCCTCGACCTTGCGCATGCGCCAGAGGGCGCACCGTTGCGCGCCGAATTTCGCCGCGGCTTTGAATATTCGGACTGTTGGGTCGACGATGCCCGGCTGGTGATCCTGAACCTGGTCGATGCCGCGCAGAATCGCGCCATCATCCTGCCGCGCACCCGTGCCGTGCAGGCACGCCGCGAGGATGACGCCTGGCTTCTCGAGATGCGGGGTGAGGACGGCCGGACACAAGTCGTGCGGTCCCGCGCGCTGATCAACGCCGCCGGCCCCTGGGTTCAGGATGTGGTGCAGAGCGTTGCGGGCCTGAATTCCGCCCATAGCGTGCGTCTCGTCAAGGGCAGCCACATCGTGGTGCCGAAGTTCTGGAGCGGATCGCAAGCCTATCTGCTTCAGAACGAGGACCGCCGCGTGATCTTCGTCAATCCCTACGAGGATAATCTCGCGCTGATCGGCACGACCGACATTCCCTATCAAGGCAAGGCCGAGGACGTTGCGATCGGCGCGGACGAGACCGCCTATCTCTTGCAGGTGCTGACCCGCTACTTCCGGACGCCGCCGAAGGAGAGCGAGATCGTGCACAGGTTTTCCGGCGTCCGGCCGCTCTATGATGACAATGCCGAAAATCCGTCGGCGGTGACGCGCGACTATGCGTTCGAAGTTCACGGTGCGGTCGATGCGCCGCCGCTGCTTTCCATCTTCGGCGGGAAGATTACGACGTACCGCAAGCTAGCCGAGCAGGCGCTCCAGCGGCTCGCGCCGTGGTTTCCGAAGATGCAGCCGGCCTGGACCGCAGGTCGCCCCCTGCCGGGCGGCGACATCGCGGGCACGTTCGATGATTTCTCGTTCGGACTGGCGCGCGACTATCCGGATCTTCCGCGAAAGTTGATTCACCACTATGCGCGTCTCTACGGGACGCGCGCGAGAGAGTTGCTGGGCTCGGCCCGCATTTCGGCCGATCTCGGTCGTCATTACGGCGGCGACTTCTATGAATGCGAAGAAGTCTTCCTCCGAGAGAAAGAGTGGGCGAGCCGCGCTGACGACTTTCTCGACCGGCGCACCAAGCATGGCTTGCATCTGACATCAGCGCAGCGGGCTGCGTTCGAAGCTCGCATCTAGACAGCGCAGGCACATCCAACCGCGACGGTCGGAGATCTCCGATCGACCTCGATCATCTACTGCCTGGGATTGAGCGCGCTATTCAGGCCATCACCGATCAGGTTGAAGCCGATCACAAGGGCGATGATTGCGAGACCGGGGAAGAAGGCCATCCACGGCGCCTCGCTGAGGAACTGCCGCGCGACATCGAGCATGGAGCCCCAAGAGGGGGCCGGAGGCAATTGACCAAGACCGAGGAAGGCGAGGCTCGCCTCGGCCAGGACTGCAATCGCCATCGTGAGGGTCGCCTGGACGATCGTCGGTGCGAGCACATTGGGCAGGACCTGCCCGGTCAGAATGGCGAAATGACCCAACCCCTGAGCGCGCGCCGCCGCGATGTAATCCTCGGTGCGGACAACCAGTGTCTCGGCGCGTGCAACGCGGACGAAGACTGGAATCGCCGAAATGCCGATCGCGATCATTGCATTCTGGAGGCTGGGACCCAGGAATGCGGCCAGCGCGATCGCGAGGACGAGAAACGGGCAGGCGAGGAGAGCATCCGCAATGCGCGAGATCGCCATGTCAGCGACACCGCCGAAATAACCAGCAATGAGACCGAACGGCAGGCCGATCAGCACCGCAACGGTCACGGAAACCATGCCGGCCGCGAGCGATGCCTGCGTTCCGAAGATGACCCGCGACAGCACGTCGCGGCCGAGATCATCCGTGCCAAACCAGTGCGCTGCATTGGGCGCAGCACGGATAGCCATCCAATCCGGCGTATTCGGATCGTATGGCGAGATCCATGTTGCGAACACCGCCAGCACGACGAAGAACAGGATGATCGCGCCGCCGATCACCGCGGACGGCTCGCGCAGCAAGCGACGAATTTCAGAGCGCCCACCTGTGCGCATTTGAGCAGGGGCTGGTGCCTCAATCGTGCTCATGACCTGAGCCTTGGATTGAGCAGCACATAGGCGACGTCGGCAATCAGGCTCATCAGCAGAAATACCGCCGCCGTACACAGCACGACAGCCTGAACCACGGCATAATCGCGGCTGAACACGCCGTCGACGACCATCTTGCCGAAACCGGGGATCGAAAAGACCTGCTCGGTCAACACTGCGCCGGCCAGTAGCTCGCCGAACTGCAACGTACCCAGCGTGACCACCGGGATGAGCGCATTCGGCAGAGCATGGCGCAGTACGATGGTGCGTTCGCGGACGCCCTTCGCGCGGGCGGTCCGGACATAGTCCTGCTTCATCGCCTCGATCATCGCACCGCGGACATGGCGCATCATGATCGCAGCCGTGCCCGTGCCCAGCACCAAAGCGGGCATGAGCATCGAGATCAGGTTGCGGCCGATACTTTCAGACGGCGGAACGAAACCTCCCGCCGGCAGCCAGCCGAGGTTCACCGAGAAGAGAAGGATCATCATGATCCCCAGCCAGAAATGCGGAATGGAAAGTCCGGCGAGCCCGAAAAGACTGGCGCCATAGTCGAGTGGCGTCCCGCGCCCGAGCGCCGCGACGATCCCGATCGGCACCCCGACGAACAGCGCGACCAGCATCGACAGGATCGCGAGCTCGATGGTCACCGGCAGTTTTTCCGCCAGCATGGTGCCGATCGGCAGGCGGGTGCGGACCGACGTGCCGAAATCGCCGTGCACCAAGGCCTTCAGCCAAATGCCGTATTGCACCGGAATCGGCTCATTGAAGCGATACTTGTGCCGAAGATACTCGATGACCTCAGGATTGCGCTCTTCCCCGGCCAGCGCCAATGCCGGGTCGCCGGGCAGCAGCTTCTGCAGACCGAACACCATCATCGACACGAGCAACAAGGTCGGCAGCAGGACGGCAAGGCGACGCAGAAGCAGGGTCTTCATCGGAGCAGACAGGTCCTCTCGTGAAAAAAAGCGCGAGACGTCGCGCGTCAATTCACGGGCTTGACGCCCACCAGACGCAAGAGTCCGTCCGGCACCATGACAATGCCGCCGACCGATTTGCGAGCGGCAAAGAACCAGTTGGGGTGGTAGAGAGGAATCGACGAGAGCGCGCTCAGGTAAATATCAGTCGCTTTCGCGTAGAGAGCCTTGCGCTTGGCTTCGTCGGCCTCGCCTCGCGCCTGAGTCAGGATCGCATCGAGATCCTTGTTGCAATATTTGTTGACATTCTGAGAGCCTGCGCAGCTGAAGAATGCGACCAGCGTGGGATCCGGGTCGGCACGGCCGCTCCAGTTGCCGATGTAGGCTTCGAAATTGCCGTTCAAGTAGCGCTCAATGGCAGTGGTTGTTTCCATAGGCAGCAGCTTCACGTCGAAGCCAGCCTCGGCCGCCATTGACTGCATGATCTGTGCGACGCGGGAATCGCCGGCAGCGTTCTCGTACTGAAGTTCGACCGGGACGCGGGTCATTCCGGCCGCTGCAATCAACGCCTTGGCTTTGGCGACGTCGCGAGCCGGCGCCTTGTGTGCGCTATCATAGAACGGAGATGACGGAGGAATCATCTGATTGTCCGCCAGAAACTCGCCGTTGAAGGCAACGCGATTGATGACATTGCGATCGATCGCAAGCTCGAAGGCCTGTCGCAGCGTCGCGTTCTTGCCGAGTGGCGTATCGGCCTTGGCGCCCGCGCCGACATTGAACATCAGATGTGAAACTGCGAGCCCCTGGCCGGAATGAAGCGTGAGATTGGGGTCGTCGCGCACGGTCTTGAGATCGGTGGGCGCGACGCGTTCCGCGAGCTCAAGATCGCCCGCTCGTACCCGCGACAATCGCACGGTCGAGTCAGGTACGTAGTAATAGACGACCTCGTCGTAGCCGACGGCTCCGGCATTCCAGTAGCCGGGATATTTCTTGACGCGAATGAGGTCGCGCGACTTGCGCTCGACGAATTGATACGGACCGGCACAGACGGGTGCAGCTGCGAGCTCGCCCGCTTTCTCCGTGGCGGCCTTGGGCGACACCATCATGCCGGCGCGATCGCTGAGATTGGCAAGCAGCGGCACGAACGGTTCCGACAGGGTGAACTTGACCTTGTCCGCCGCAAGGGCCTCGACGCTCACGATCGGCGCCAGTTCGGCCTTGCGCTTCGAATCCGGCATTGTTTTCATGCGCTCGATATTGAACTTGACCGCCGCCGCATCAAACGCGGTGCCATCGTGGAACGTGACGTTCTTGCGCAAGGTAAAGGTGATCGACTTGCCGTCGGCGGCCCAATCCCAAGACTCTGCCAGCTGCGGCACGATCTTGAGATCGGGGGAGATATCGACAAGTTTGTCGCACAGCGCCGCGAACACGAAGCGGCCGGTATAAGTGCCGCTGAGTGCGGGGTCGAGCGCATCGGGATCGTCCTGGATGCCGACTCGCAATGTCGCTGCACCGGCCGACACGAGGCCGGATCCGATCATCACAATTGCCGCCAACGCTGTGCCGATCCGCTTCATGCGAATTCCTTTCATCCAGGCTTCTCTGCCGAGGCTCTGCTGTCGAAGGGCAAGACAAGCACGCCAAACCAGATTTGTAAACGTATAGAACAAATCGACTTATGGCGTAGGAGGAAGGTATATCATAATACCTTCCGTAAGCAGAAATCAGTCACTATGGCCCTCTTGACGGATGGTCGTGATCTGCATTAGTTCGGTATATTGACGAATTGGATCAGGTTCATGCCAGACGCTCCCTCGTCGCCGGTTGCGCGACAACAATCCGTGCGCCTCGTCATCGAGCGCCTGTTGCGCGATCGAGCGGTCTCGCGCGCCGAGCTCTCGCGCAGCACGGGACTGTCCAAACAGACGATTTCCGAAGTCATGCGCGACCTCGAACGCGACGGCTGGGTGCGCGAGGACGGGCAAATCCAGGGCAGCGTCGGCAGGAGTGCTGTGACCTACGCGTTGCGGCCTGACGCCGCGTTCGTGCTGGGCATCGATCTTGGCGGCACGAAGCTGCACGTCGCGCTTGCCGACCTGCAAGGAGAGATCGTCGCGGAGAGCATCGAGTCGACGTCCGGCGACGGTGGTGCTGCCGTGGTCGCTCAGATCGGGCGCATGCAAGAGTCTCTGCTCCAGCGCGCATCCGTACCCGCGCAACGTCTGCGTGGCGGCGTGATGGGAAGTCCGGGGATCATCGATCCTGCGTCCGGCAGCATCGTCTTCGCGCCCAATATTCCTGGGCTGGATAGTCTGGATGTGCGCGCTGCCTTGCGCGAGCGGCTCGGCATCGACGTCGCGATCGAGAACGACGTCAACCTTGCGGCGATCGGCGAGCACTGGCGCGGCAACAGCCGCAAGGCCCGCAGCTTCGCCTTCATTGCCCTCGGCACCGGTATCGGCATGGGCATCTTTTCAGACGGCTATCTCGTGCGCGGCGCGCGTGGCGCAGCCGGCGAGATCGCCTATCTGCCACTTGGAGGCGATCCCTACGATTCGCGCGGTCTTCGGCTGGGTACGCTTGAAACCGCCGTCGGCAGCGTCGGGATTGTGGAGCGCTATCTCGGACTTGGCGGCGCCCCGGGCGGCACGGTGCGTGATGTCTTCGATCGACTCGAGACCGATGAGGCGGCACGAATAGCAATCGACGAGGTCAGCCGGACCATTGCCAGTGCGATTCTGGCCGTGCACAGCATTCTCGATTCAGAGATCATCGTTATGGGGGGCAGTATCGGCGCGCGGCCCGAGCTGAAGCTGCGAATCGATGAGTATCTCGGGCGGTGCATGCGCGAGCCCGTTCGTATCGAGCTCAGCGCGCTCGGCAATCGTGCCACGCTGATCGGTGCGGTCGGCAGCGCGATAGATCTCGTGCATCGCTCGCTGTTTGGCATCGGCAGAGATGCAGGTCCCCTGGCTCTTCCCGCTGTGGCGGCGGATGTTGCGGCATGACAGAGCATCCGCCGAAAAACGATCGGAGACGGGCATGAGCTGGGGACAGCGCGATTTCATGGTGCCAGGACGCTCCCTGGCAGTCGGCGACCGGGGCATGGTCGCGGCCTCTCACCCCGCTGTCACGTTGGCTGCGGTTGAAATCCTGCGTAGCGGTGGCAACGCCGTCGACGCCGCGATTGCTGCTATCGCTCTTCAGGGCGTCATCGATCCGCACATGACCGGCATCGGTGGCGACTGCTTTGCGATTTATGCGCCCGCCTCGGGCAAACCCGTCGCCATCAATGGTTCGGGTCGGGCGCCGGCGAAGGCAGAACTGGGCTGGTTCCGGGAAGCGGGAATGGCGTCGATCCCGGATGACTCGCCCCATGCCGTCACAATTCCGGGGGCGGTCGATGCCTGGTGCCGGCTCTCTGCCGATTATGGCTCAAAAGGGCTGGACGAGATTTTGGCGCCCGCGATCCACGCGGCCGAGAATGGCTTTGTCGTGACTCCGCGCGCCGCCCTGGATTGGGCACGCTATGGCAATCGCATCGAACGGCATCAGACCGGTGTGCAAGTGTATCTGCCCGGCGGCGCTGCGCCCGCCGTCGGCGGCAAGCTCGGCCATCAGGCACTCGGCGCAACGTTGCGCCGGATCGCTCGCGAAGGGCGGGCTGCATTCTACGAAGGTGCCGTCGCCGAAGAGATCGTCTCAGTCTTGAAGGCGCTGGGCGGACTGATGCAGCTCGAGGATCTGGCGAGTGCCCGGTCTGACTACGTGGCGCCGATCAGCGCCGACTACCGTGATCATCAAATCTGGCAATGTCCGCCGAACGGGCAGGGCGTGGCTGCGCTATTGATCGCCCGAATCCTTGCAGGCTTCGATATGGCGGATCCCGCGCTCGGCGAGGCGGACCGCATCCATCTGCTGGCCGAGGCGACCAAGGCCGCTTACCGGCAGCGCGATGCGCTCGTCGCTGATCCGTCGTTCCGCCCGTTCGATATCAACGCACTGCTTTCCGAGGGATCAGTTGCGACTTTGCGCTCTCGCATCACGCGCGAGCGGGCGAGCGCTCCGACAGATTTCGACATGCCCGTTCATCGTGATACCGCCTACGTCGCGGTCGCCGATCGTGACGGCAACATGGTGTCTCTCATCAATTCCCTGTTCTTCGCTTTCGGAAGCGGCATCTACGCCCCTCGCGCGGGCGTGTTGCTGCAGAATCGAGGTTCGGGATTCTCGCTCGTCGACGGGCATCCCAATGCCATTGCGCCACGAAAGCGTCCCTTCCACACCATCATTCCGGGCCTGTTGGCCAGGCACGACAAGCCCGTCATGGCTTTTGGCGTGATGGGCGGGCAATATCAGGCGACAGGACATATGCAGATCCTGAGTGGCATGCTCGACCGCAGTTTGGACATTCAACAGTCCTCGGATGCACCGCGCAGCTTTGCATTCGACGGCGCGCTGACGCTCGAGCCCACGATTCCCGGCTCCGTCGCTGACGATTTGATCGGTCGCGGCCATCGCGTGGTCTGGGCCGACGAACCGCTGGGAGGCTTCCAGGCCGTGCACATCGATGCGTCCCGGGGTGTCATGTTCGGAGCGTCGGATCATCGCAAGGATGGCATCGCGCTGGCGGCGTGACCGGGACGAGGGAGAAACGCGATGTTGGGTCGGACATCATGAACGACATCGTCGAACCGATCCTGTCTATCGAGCAGCTGACACTGGCACTCCCCGCCGGCGCCGATCGTGCCTTCGCCGTCGAAGACGTCTCGCTTGCCTTGCACGCGGGGGAGATACTCTGTGTTGTCGGCGAATCCGGCTCGGGCAAATCGGTCTGCGCCTTTGCCGCGATGGGCTTGCTGCCGCAAGTTATTCGCCCGGTCGCAGGGACCATTCGGTTCGAAGGGCGCGACCTGCTGGGGCTGGCGCCGGCAGAATGGCGGACGTTGCGTGGGCGGCGTATCGCAATGATCTTCCAGGAGCCGATGACGGCGCTTAATCCTGTCATCAGGATCGGCGATCAAATCATGGAGGCGTTCGAGGCGCACGAGCAGCTCACCCCGCCTGAACGGCAGGTGCGCATGCGCGCACTCCTCGAAGAGGTGGGCTTGCGCGATCTGGAGCGGATCATCCGCAGCTATCCGCATCAATTGTCGGGCGGCCAACGTCAGCGCGCCATGATCGCCATGGCGCTGGCGCTCGAGCCGTCGGTTCTGGTGGCAGACGAGCCAACCACAGCACTTGACGTCACCACGCAAGCGCAAATCCTTCGGCTCATCCGCGACCTTCAACAGCGGCGCGGCATGGCGGTGCTTTTCATCACCCACGATTTCGGCGTCGTTGCCGACATCGCGGACCGCGTCGCGGTCATGGAGAAGGGGCGGCTGGTTGAACAGGGGCCGGTCGAAGACGTTCTGAGGCGCCCGCGGGATCCTTATACACGCCGGCTGCTCGCCGCCGTACCGGGTGGAGTTCCGCCAGAGCGTGCGCAAGTCAAGGACGAACCGATCGCCTGTGCCACGACCGGGCTTGCAAAGACTTATCGGGGGAGCGGGTGGTTTGGAGCGCAGACCGAGGTCGCGGCCGTCAAGGACGTGAGCTTCGAGATCCGGCGCGGCGAGACGCTCGGACTGGTCGGTGAGTCGGGCTCCGGCAAGAGCACGATCGGACGATTGGTGATGCGTCTCACCGACGCCGACGCAGGTGTGGTCCGCATCGGCGAACTTGATTTCTCAAGGGCACGCGGAGCGCATCTGCGGGCCGCTCGCAAACACATCCAAATGGTTTTCCAGGATCCGTTCGCCTCGCTCAATCCGCGTCGCCGTGTCGGCCGGATCATCGCCGACGGTCCAATTGCGCATGGCGTTCCGGCAGCACAGGCCTTCGCCCGCGCCGAGGAGCTTTTGGCCCTCGTTGGTCTCGATCCCGCCGCCGCGCGACGCTTTCCGCATGAGTTTTCCGGCGGACAGCGCCAGCGGATCGGCATTGCGCGCGCGCTGGCGCTCGACCCGGAGGTACTGGTCGCGGACGAACCTGTGTCGGCGCTCGACGTCTCGGTCCAGGCGCAGGTGCTCGCTTTGCTCGAGACACTGAAACAGAAGCTGCGGCTGGCGGTGCTGTTCATCACCCACGATCTCAACGTGGCGGCCCAGGTCTGCGATCGGATCGCCGTCATGCGCCTTGGTGAGATCGTCGAGATCAGGCCGACCGTTGATCTGCTCAATCGGCCCGAGCATCCCTACACACAGGCATTGCTGGCCGCAATTCCGGGGCGGCAACGCAAGGCGCCGAACTGATCCACGCTCGTCATTGAAGGAGGTCTGATATGCAGAAGCTCACCGAACTTCCGATCCTGCGTGTCGGGCTGATCGGCAGCGGCTTTATTGCCGCATTCCATCTGCAGTCCATGCTCGGCGTACGTAATGTCAGCGTCGGCGGCGTGTACAGCCGCTCTGCTGAGCGTCGTGAGCGCATCGCGGACAAGGCGCGCAGTCTTGGCCTTGGACAGGCGCATGTATTCGACAGCATCGAGGCGATGGCCATGTCCGGTGAGGTCGATGCGCTCTGGCTCTTGACGCCGAACGACACCCGTCTCGACATCATGCGCGAGATCCACCGTGTGACCAAGGCCGGAGCTCCTCTGCGCGCCATTGCCTGCGAAAAGCCGCTGGCCCGCACGCTTGCCGAAGCACGGGAAATGCGCCAGCTTGCCGAAGATGCGGGCCTGCTCCACGGCTATCTGGAAAACCAGATATTTTCGACTGCGGTGATGCGCGGCAAGGACATCATCTGGCGACGGGCCGTGCCTGGGAGCGGCCGCCCTTATCTTGCTCGCGCGGCTGAGGAACATTCCGGACCGCACGAGCCATGGTTCTGGCAAGGCGATAAGCAAGGTGGCGGCGTGCTCTCCGACATGATGTGCCATTCGGTCGAGGTCGCACGGTTCATGCTGACTGCGCCCGGTGCGAAGCGCGAGTCCTTGCGGCTGGTCAGCGCCAGCGCCACGACGGCCAATCTCAAATGGACACGGCCCCGCTATGCCGCCGACCTCAAGGCGCGAATGGGCATCGACTTTGCAAAGCGTCCCGTCGAGGATTTCGCGCGCGGCATCCTCACGATGGAAGATGCCGACGGGCATCAACTGATGATCGAGGCAACGACCTCATGGGCTTACGTTGGCGCTGGGCTGCGTATCCAGCTCGAATTGCTCGGCCCTGAATACTCGATGGAGTTCTCGTCACTTTCGACTGGGCTCAAGGTCTTCCTGTCACGCACGCTCACCGGGTCTGAAGGCGAGGATCTGGTCGAGAAGCAGAATGCGGAACAAGGCCTGATGCCTGTGGTCGAGGATGAAGCTGGCATCTATGGTTACACGGACGAAAACCGTCATATGGTCGAAGCGTTCAGGCTTGGTAATAGCCCCGCCGAGACCTTCGACGACGGAGTCGGGGTCATGGAAATGCTCATGGGACTCTATCGCTCGGCGGAACTCGGCCGGAGCGTGCATTTTCCGGATCCTGAGCTCGAGCACTACGTGCCGCTGGTGGCTCGGTGACGATGGAGTTGGGTATACGACGCGAGCGCTGATCGCCCGTTCGGGGGCTCACCGAGCGATCATGCCGACTGCTGCCGTCCAGGCCTTGCGATAAGAATCAAGGCCGGCAATCGAAATCGGAGCGACGGGGGCCGGCTCGGCGACATGGTAAGAGGGGGGCCAGTGCGCGAGCATTGCGGCGCCGCGTGCCGTGCCGGCGGCATCTTCCGCGGCAAAGACGCGCTGCGTCGGTCGTAATGCGCCGAGCGTCTGGCAGAACGGAAGATTGCCGGCGAAGGTTCCTTCCACGATGAGATCTCCGCTGTCCGCTCCCATCCGCGTCAGCATCAGATCGCTGACCAGAGCACAGTAGAGCGTCGCAAGCGCGGTTCGATCGCGCGCTTCGACTTCCCCGTGGATCACACCCTTGGTCGTCGCATAAGGTCCGCCCTGGCCGGAGAAGCAGGGCAGAGCCATCGCGCCCGAGGCGATGACGCGCTCGATTGCGTCGAGATCGGGATTGCCGCCGCCTGCGATCATGGCGTATTCGCGTCCACCCATGAAGCGTCCGCAGGCGATGGGCCGGCCGAGCGCGTCGACATTGGCGAGCGTGTCGTCGCGCGGATCGAGCTGATCGAGCGAAAGGCCGACACTCATCAGGATCACCCAGGTGCCTGTCGATAACACAGTGAACGGCGCCTGGCGGGAGACGAGGTAGGGCAGGAGCGATGCGTTGGAATCGTGGATACCGCAAAAGACAGGCGTTTCAGGCCCAAGCCCGGTTGCGGCGGCGATTTCAGGCCTGATCGGGCCGAGCGGATCGAAGGCACGGCGCAGCGGCGGCAGCAAGTGATCGACGTCGAGACCTCTGACGAGGCTCGAGATTTGTCCCTGCCGCGGCATCCAGAGATCGGTATGGGCGCCGATGGTCGTGACTTCGGAGACCGCGACGCCGCTGAGGCGCCAGGTCCAGTATTGCGGATAGCCGACGAAATACCTCGCTTTGGCGAAGAGGTCCGGACAGCGCCATTTCTGATAGGCCAGCTGCCGGCCGAGATTGAGGCCAGCGGGCAGCTTCGGCGAGAGGCTCTCCGAAAAGGGGGGCCGCAGCCTCGCATACTCGGGCTCGATCGCGTCTACGCCCGTGAATTCATAGTCCATGAGCGGAGCTGCGAGCTCGCCGTCGCCGATCAAGGCGCCGGCTGCACCATGCGCGGTCGGAACGATCGCACTGACCTGATGCGTGCGTGCGGCCTCACGAAGCGCATCGAGGAAAAAGCTCCATGCGCTCTCGACGTCTTCGTGCGGATAAGGCGGTCCGGGCAAGACGCGGTTGGGCGCCGACTTTTCCCAAAGGAGCCGGCCTTCGTCGAACAGGGCAAGCTTGACATTGGTCTTGCCGATGTCGAGCACCGCGACCGTCTGGCTCATCGTCAAGCTCACGGCAAAAAAACGATTTCAACAAGCGTCGCCCGGCCGCGTTCGGCGGCCGGGCGACGAGTTCAGATCAGAAATCGAAGTCCTTGATGTTCTGCTTCGTGAAGATGAAGGGGGCCCCGAGCAGGATCTCGCTGCCATTGACCACGTTCAGCTTGCCGAGCTTGCCCGCGTCCACCGAGCTCGCGCCGGGCTTCAGGCTGCCGTCGACGACGGCCCGCATCACGTAGGTCGCGGCATAGCCGAGATCGACCGGGTTCCATAGCACGACCGACTTGACGCAATCGGCATTGACATACGGCTTCATCGCATTGGGCGTGGCGAGGCCGACCACCGCCACCTTGCCGCAGAGCTTGGCCTTGGTCACTGCTTCCGCCGAGGCAGGCGTTGCGACCGAAGTCATGCCGAACAGCCCGGCAAGCTTGTCGCCATGCTTGTTGATGAGCGTCGTTGCCTGGTTGAAGGACAGGTTATTGTCCTCCTGCGCCTCGACCGTTTCGAGCCATGTCAGCTTGGGATGACACTTCTGAGCATAGGCCCACATCTCGGCGATCCAGCGTGCCTGGTTCGGCGTCGTGAAAGTCGAGGTGACGATCGCGAAGCTCTTGTCCTCGCCGGCCTCCTTGGCCATCGAGTCGATCATCGACTTGGCGATGCCGTTGAACTCGGCCTGGTTGACGAACCATTCGCGCGCATCCGGCGACGAGTTGGCGTCGTAGCCGACGACATGGATGCCCTTCGACAGCGCCTTCTTCAGGACCGGCGCGATCGCCACCGGATCATTGGCAGCGAAGAGAATGCCGTCGACGCCGCTGGTGATGTAGTTGTCGATGAACTTGATCTGCTCGTCGATCTTGGCCTCGGTCGGGCCGTCGGTCTTCACCGTGACATTGCCGAGCGCCTTGGCGGCGTCCTGCATGCCCTTCGACGTCGCGTTGAAATAGCCGATGCCGATCAGCTTCGGTACGTCGACCAGCGTGATCGGTTTGCCGGCCTTGTCGGCAGCATTGCTTGGCCGGCCGCCGTCATAGGGCTTGGCAGCGGGAGCGGCGCTGGCCTCGCCGGCAGAACAGGCAAGGGGATTGACTGGGAGGTCGTCCGCACCGTCCCATCTCTTGTCCGCCGCCGAGGCGGTCCCCGCCAGCAGCGTCGCGCCGAGGAATGCAGCAGCTAATCCGAGCTTCATTTTGTTTTCCTCCCATGTTGATGCCGCTTTTTTCGCGGCCATTCACGCCATCATACGCCCTCGCGTCGCCGCTGGAGCGAACCCGCCACAAGAGTTGAAAGGATGAGGACCGTGCCGATGACGACGATCGTCGCGTCGCCCTTGACACCGGTCAGCGCTAACCCGTTTTTCAAGAGTTGGATCATCGCCAGGCCGACCACCGTGCCCCAGATCGTGCCGACGCCTCCGAATATGCTGGTTCCGCCGAGCACCACCGCCGCGATCACGTCGAGCTCATAGCCGATCCCCATGTCGGAGCGGGTCGTGGTCACGCGTGAGACGAGAACGCAAGCGGAAATGCCGGCCATGAGGCCAGATAGCGTGTAGATGATCAGTTTGACGCGATCGACCGGCAAACCGGAGAAACGCGCGGCGGTCTCGTTGCTGCCGATCGCATAGAGCGTTCGGCCGAAGGTGGTGCGGTCGAGAACGATTGCCGAGACCACGATTGCGATCAGCAAGAGCCAGAGCTGCGCCGGCACGCCGAACAGGTTTTCCTGCCCGACAAAGTAGAACCATTCCGGGTAGCCGCGCACCGAACGCGCCTGGCTGATGCCCTCGGCGAGCCCGCGGTAGAGGGCGAGTGTCGCGATGGTCATGATCAGCGGCGGCACTTTCACTCTGGTGATGACGATCCCGTTAAGAAAGCCTGCGGTGGCGCCGACGAGCAGCGAGAAGCCGATCGCCAGCGGCAAGGGAAAGCCGAAAACCTTCCAGGAATAACCGAGCAGGATCGCGCAGAGCCCGACGATCGAGCCGACCGAGAGATCGATGCCGCCGGTGATGATGATGAAGGTCATCGGCAGTGCGATGAGCCCAACCTCGGTCGTCAGCCTGCCTTGATTGAGCAGATTGTCGAGCGTGAGGAAGCGGCTGTTCAAGCCCCCGAGCCCGATCAGCGCAATGAGCAGGATCACCGCGAGCATGGTCTCGTGGCGCAGCAGCCACCAGGGCACGACGCGCTTGGCGGCCTGTGGGAGAGGGATCTCGCTCATGGCGCTCATGCTCCGGCTGTGCGCCGGCGCCGCAGAATGTCGGCGATCACGGTCACGAGGATGAGCACGCCCTGAACTGCGCGGATCCAGTAGGGCGAGACGTCGATGAAGACCAGCGCGCTGGCAATCTCGGCGATCAGGACGGCGGCAAGGGTCGAGCCGACCACCGTGCCGACGCCGCCGAGAATGCTGACGCCGCCGACGACGGACGCGGTGATGATCGTCAGCTCGAGATTGGGCGGCACGGTCGACTGGATGACGCGCAACTGGGTCGCGTAGAGCAGGGCGGCGGCGCCGGCGAACAAGCCGTGCAGCGCGAAGACCATCACGACCGTGCGCGGCTGCGAAATGCCGCAGAGCCGCGCCGCTTCGGCATTGCCTCCGACGGCGTAGATCGCGCGTCCCGAGGCCGAGTAGCGCATCCACAACGCGGCCAGGATCGTCACCAGGATCATGAGAAAAACCGGAAACGGCAGCACACCGAACAGTTCGATATCGGCGAGATGGAAGCTGTCGGGCAGATCGGTGATCCATTTGCCTCCGGTGACGCTGATCAGCCCGCCCTTGAGGATCGACAGCATGCCGAGCGTCACCACGATCGCTGGAATGCGCAGATAGGCGATGATGACGCCCTGCAACGCCATCACGACCACGCCGGCAACGAGCGCCGCCAGCCAGGCGACCACGATCGGCGCGCCGTTCACCGCCAGAGTGCCGCTGATCGTCGCCAGGACGCCGATCAGCGCGCCGACGGAAATATCGATATTGCCGGAAATGATCACCATCGACATGCCGACCGCGGCGACCGCGATATAGGCGTTGCCGAGCAGCACATCGGAAAGATTGCGCGCCGCCATAAAGCGCGGATTGTAAAGGCCGACCACGATGGCGAGCCCGATCACCGCGATCGCGAGCAAAGCCTCCTGCGAGGCAAACGCCTTCAGCCTCCGCCGCGGATCGGTCTCGGCACCGGCTAGGGTCACCGCCGTCATGCCGCCTTCTCCGCGTTTTCGTGGCTGCCCATCATCGCTGCGCCGATCGACTCCTGGGTTGCTTCTTCGCGCGAGAATTCGGCAACGATACGGCCTTCGCGCATCACGAGCACGCGGTCGCTCATGCCAAGCACCTCCGGCAGCTCGCTCGAAATCATCAGGATGGCGAGCCCCTGGGCCGCAAGCTCGCCCATCAGCCGATGGATCTCCGCCTTGGCGCCGACATCGATGCCGCGCGTCGGCTCGTCGAGGATCAACAGCTTCGGCTCGTTGGCTAGCCATTTGCCGAGCACGATCTTCTGTTGATTGCCGCCGGAGAGCTTGCCCGCGATCTGCTCGAGCGAGCTCGCCTTGACCGCAAAACGCTTGACGCCATCGCCGGCAAGCTTGCGTTCGGCCCCTCGATCGATGAAGCCGCCGAACGCGACCTTGCCAAGCGCGGCGAGGCTGAAGTTCTCGCGTACCGTCATCGGCCGCACCAGGCCCTGTGTGCCGCGATCCTCGGGAACGTAGGCGACGCCCAAAGCCCGTGCCTGGGCCGGTGAGCGAATGTCGACGCGCCGCCCGCCGATCCGGATTTCGCCGCCATCGGCCGGCGTGACGCCGAAAATGGTTTGTGCCAGCTCGCTGCGACCGGAGCCGACGAGGCCGGCAAGGCCGACGATCTCGCCGGCGCGCACCGTGAGCGAAATGCTTTTCGTCAGCGGCCGGCGTTCGAGGTCCTTCACCTCCAGCACGGGCTGGCCGATCGGCACCGTGATTTTCGGGAACAGGCTTTCGATCCTGCGGCCGACCATCAATTGCACGAGCCCGGCCGCGTCGGTATCGGCGACGCGCTTGGTTGCGACATGCGCACCGTCGCGCAGCACGGTGACGCGATCGGCGATCGCAAAGATCTCATCGAGCCGATGGCTGATATAGATCACGGCCACGCCGCGGGCTTTCAGCTTGCGGACGATGTCGAACAGCCGCGTCACGTCGTACTCGGTCAGGGCCGCGGTCGGCTCGTCCATGATGAGAATGCGCGCGTCCTGCGACAGCGCGCGCAGGATTTCGACGCGCTGCCGATTACCGACGCTGAGGGAACCGACGACACGGTCGGCTTGCAGATCATGGATCTCGAGGGAAGCGAGCAGCGCGTTCGTCTTCTCATGCATCGCCCGCCAGTCGATCCGGCCGAGGCCGGCGCGCGGCGCATGCCCCATGAAGATGTTTTCGGCGACGGTGAGCTCCGGAAACAGCAGCAGCTCTTGATAGATCGTGGCGATGCCGGCGCGCCTGGCATCGTCCGGCCGCGCGAGGTCGACCTGTTTGCCGTCCACCAGCACCTCGCCGCGATCGGGCGGGAATACGCCGGAAATGATCTTGATCAGCGTCGACTTGCCGGCGCCGTTCTCGCCGAGCAAGGCATGGACTTCGCCCCTGGCGGCGTCGAACGAGACGCCGGACAGCGCCCGCACACCTGGAAAGGACTTCTCGATCGCGCGCACCGACAGAAGCGGTGTTGCGGGCGTGTCGCGTTGCGGGTCCGTCGTCATGGTCACGCCGCCGCAGTGGTTTGAGAGCTGGCGTCGACGATAACGACGCGGACGTCGTGGCCGCGCAACATGTCGAGTGCGTCGCCCGGTGCATCGGAATCGGTGATCAGCGTATCGATGCGCGAGAGCGGGCAAACGACAAGGCTGCCACGCGAGACGAATTTCGATGAATCGGCGAGAACGATCAGCTTGTCGGCGCGCTTCAGCAGCTTGGATTCGGCGCGGGCGAGCAGGGGGTCGCCTTCGATCACGCCGAGTGGACCGATCGAGATCGCACTCATGAACATCCGTGTCGCCGAATAGTGCTGGATCGCATCCTCCTCAAACGGCGAGACGATCATGCCCTGTTCACGATAGACCTCGCCACCCGGCAAGGCGACGCGGCATTTCGACGTGTGGATCAGTGCGTCGGCGAGCAGATAGGAATTGGTCAATACCTTCAGCCGGCGCTCACGCAGATACTCGCCCATCTGATACGTGGTCGTGCCGCCATTGATGATGATCGTCTCGCCATCGGCGCAGAGGGCGACGGCCGCTTTCGCGATCGCGCGCTTGGCGTCGATATTGAGCGTCTGGCTGACGTCGAAGGAGCGGGTGGCAAGGGAGAGGACGTCGCCCGGTGCGTTGGCGGCTTCGGGCAAGGCTTCGAGCCCGCCATGCACCCTGATCGCGACACCTTGCTCGGCGAGCCTGGCGAAATCGCGCCGTATCGAGGCTTCGGAGACGCCGGTCGCGCGACAAGCGTCGGCGATGCGCACCAGCGATCGCTCGCGCAAGAGCGCCTTGATGACCTGCCAGCGTTCCCGCTCGTGCACGTCGCCCTCCCTTTTGCCCGTAAATAGGTCACGCTCTCGACCGATGGTCAACTGGAAACCGTCACAATCGATCAATATCGCGCTGCATCAAGCATATTGCGTCGCGATGCTGAGTGTCGGTGATTGACCTTGATTGAATCCGCGGCCTAATCTGCTCGGAGATCAAGCACAGGGAGGATGCGTCATGAGCGAGGTTGCGGCCACGCCCCTGCCAAATCTATGGGACGACGCGCTCGCCTCCGGGCTCGATGAAGCCGGTCAATTGCTCTACCGCTCGAATCTGCTCGGAGCCGATCTGCGCATCACCAATTTCGGCGGCGGCAACACCTCGGCCAAGATCGAGATGAAAGATCCGCTGACGCGCGAGAACGTCCGCGTGCTCTGGGTCAAAGGCTCTGGTGGCGACATCGGCTCGATGAAGCGCGACGGCTTTTCGACGTTGTATCTCGACAAGCTCGAGGGCCTGAAGGGCCTCTATCGCGGCCTCGCCCATGAGGACGAGATGGTCGGCTTGTTCAATCACTGTACCTTCGATCTCAATCCGCGCGCGACGTCGATCGATACGTCCTTGCACGCCTTCGTGCCGCACCGGCATGTTGATCACGTTCATGCCGATGCGGTCATTGCCATTGCCGCCTCTGAAGACGCCGAGCGTCTGACCCGCGAGGTTTTCGGTGGCAAGCTCGGCTTCCTGCCGTGGCAGCGGCCCGGCTTCGATCTCGGCTTGAAGCTCGGCGAGATGGCCGCGCGTCATCCCGACTATCTCGGCGTGGTCCTCGGCGGCCACGGGCTCTTCACCTGGGCCGAGACGTCGAAAGCCTGTTACGAGATGACCTTGCGTGTGATTCAGCAGGCTGCCGACTGGCTCGCCGCGCATGAACGGAAGCCGGCTTTCGGCGGCGCCAAGGTCCAAGCGGCCGCGCCGGACAGGCGCCGCGCGATCGCAGCCAAGCTGATGCCGCTGATCCGCGGCAAGATCTCCACCGACGAGCGCAAGATTGGCCATTTCACCGATGCGCCGGAGGTACTGGAATTCGTCAACTCCAGCGCGCTCGCGAAGCTGGCGCCGCTCGGCACCTCCTGTCCGGATCACTTCCTTCGCACCAAGATCCGGCCGTTGCTGCTGCCCTACGATCCCGGGCGCGATAATCTTGACGAGGTGATCGCAGGCCTCGACGACGTTCTCGCGGCTTACCGGCGCGACTACTCCGCCTATTACGAGCGCTGCAGACATCCGGACTCGCCGGCCATGCGCGATCCCAACGCGGTCGTGTATCTCGTGCCGGGGGTAGGCATGTTCACCTTTGCCAAGGACAAGGCGACGGCGCGCGTCGCGGCCGAGTTCTACGTCAACGCCATCAACGTCATGCGCGGCGCCTCTGGCGTCAGCGCCTATGTCGGCCTGGCCGAGCAGGAGGCCTTCAATATTGAATACTGGCTGCTGGAAGAAGCCAAGCTCCAGCGCATGCCCAAGCCGAAATCGCTCGCCGGGCGGATTGCCTATGTGACCGGCGGCGCCGGCGGCATTGGCGGGGCGACCGCGCAACGGCTGCTCGGCGAGGGCGCGTGCCTCGTCATCGCTGACATCGACGAGAAGGCGCTCAACGAGCGCGTCGCGACGATCACGAAGCGCCATGGGCGGGATGCTGCGATCGGCGTGAAGCTCGATGTGACCGACGAGGCGGCGGTGGTCGCTTCGTTCGAAGAGGCCGCGTGTGCCTTTGGCGGTGTCGACATCGTCGTGTCGAATGCCGGGATCGCCTCGGCTTCGCCTGTCGAGGACACGAGCCTCGGGCTGTGGCAGAAGAATATGGATATTCTCGCCACGGGTTATTTCCTCGTCTCGCGCGAGGCATTCCGGCTGATGCAGCGCCAGAACATCGGCGGGGCCATCATCTTCGTCGCCTCGAAGAACGGTCTTGCCGCTTCGGCAGGTGCCTCGGCCTATTGCGCCGCGAAGGCGTCGGAGATCCATCTTGCCCGCTGCCTGGCGCTGGAAGGCGCGGTGCATGGCATCCGCGTCAACACGGTCAATCCCGACGCTGTGCTGCGCGGTTCCAAGATATGGGAAGGCGAGTGGCGCCAGCAGCGCGCGGCCTCCAACAAGGTGACCGAAGACCAACTCGAGGAAGTCTACCGCCAGCGCTCGATGCTCAAGCTGTCGGTGTTTCCCGAGGATATTGCCGAGGGTATCTACTTCTTCGCGTCCGACCTTTCGGCCAAGTCGACCGGCAACATCCTCAATGTCGACGCCGGCAACGCCCAGGCTTTCACGCGATGAGCGCGCCATTCTCGATCAGCGCGGATTTCATCGCCGAGCACAATGCGCGGCTCGAAGAGGCGATCACCGAAGACTATGAGGCGCTCAAGCGCGCGCTGGGGCGGCACGGGATCGATGCGGACGCACTCGTGCAGAAGGTGATGGCCTTCGGCGTCGCCATTCCGACCTGGGGCGTCGGCACAGGGGGGACGCGATTTGCCCGCTTTCCGGGGCCGGGTGAGCCGCGCAATGTCTTTGAGAAGATCGACGATTGCGCCGTGATCCAGCGATTGGCGCGCGCGACCCCAACCATCTCGCCGCACATCCCGTGGGACAAGGTCGACGACTATGCCGCCTTGCGCGAACAGGCCGCGAGCCACGGCCTTGCCTTCGACGCAGTCAACTCGAACACTTTCCAGGATCAGCCGGGGCAAGAGCTTTCGTACAAGTTCGGCTCGCTGTCGCATACCGATGCGCGTGTGCGGGCGCAGGCCGTCGCCCACAACGTCGAATGTATCGAGATCGGCCGCAAGCTCGACTCGAAGGCGCTGACCGTCTGGATCGCCGACGGTTCGAACTTTGCCGGTCAGTCAAACCTGACCAGGGCGCTCGACCGCTATATCGACGCGATGCGCGAGGTCGTTGCGGCGCTGCCTTCCGATTGGCGGGTGTTCCTCGAGCACAAGCTTTACGAGCCGGCGTTCTACTCGACCGTGATCTCGGATTGGGGCACGAGCTTTGCGGTCGCGCAGGAGCTCGGGCCTAAGGCACATTGCCTCGTCGATCTCGGCCATCACGCGCCGAACGTGAATATCGAGCAGATCGTCGCCAGGCTCGTTCGCTTCAACAAGCTCGCGGGCTTCCATTTCAACGATTCCAAGTATGGCGACGACGATCTCGACAGCGGCTCGGTCGAGCCGTTCCGGCTGTTTCTGGTTTTCAACGAGCTGATCGATGCCGAGCGTCGCAAGGCGAAAGGCTTCGCGCCCGCCTATATGATCGACCAGTCGCACAATGTGACCGATCCGATCGAGAGTTTGATGCAATCGGCGATCGAGTTGCAGCGCGCCTATGCGCAGGCGCTCGTCGTCGATCGTACCGCGCTTGAAGCGGCGCAGGAGGCCAATGATGCGCTCGGTGCACATCTCGAATTGAAGCGCGCCTTCACCACGGACGTCTCGCCGCTCCTCGCCGTCGCCCGCATGCGGGCCGGCGGAGCGATCGCACCAATCGCGGCCTATCGCGCATCCAACTATCGGGCGCGAAAGGCGGGGGAGCGTCCCAACGTCGGCGGGACTTCGGCAGGCATCGTCTAGGAAAAAGTGATCCCTCGTTTTCGGGATGGCCGTAAGGGCAAAAACGCGTCGTCAGCCTGAGGCGCGCCGCGGTCGATTTCAAGGATCTGGCCCCCCCCATGGTCGCAGGCCTTCTGGCTTGTGACGGGCTGCCGCCGCGCGCGGGGCGTCGCTAACTCCGCTTGCAATGTTTAGTAAACGGTGGTTCACTAAACAAATCGAGCCTGCCGGGCCTATAGAATCCGGGTGGCGCGAGGAAACGCTAGTTTAGTTATTCAGCTCGTCATGGACTGTGTCGCTCTGCTCGAAGCATTCGAGCGGGTTGGAAAGCCGCGCCATGTCGATGGCCGGCCCACTCGGAGGGAACGTGTAATGAAACGAACGATGAAGACGTTTGTCGTGGCTTGCGGCGCCGTTGCCGCAGCGCTCAGTGTCGGAGCGGGGACCACGCCCGCGCAGGCGCAAGGCAAGACCATCACGCTGTGCTGGGCCGCCTGGGATCCGGCCAACGCGTTGGTCGAACTGTCGAAGGACTTCACCGCCAAGTCGGGCATCGGCATGAAGTTCGAATTCGTGCCGTGGACCAATTACGCCGATCGCTTCCTGAACGAACTCAATTCGCACGGCTCGCTGTGCGATCTCATCATCGGCGATTCCCAATGGATCGGCGGTGCCGCGGAGAACGGCCAGTACGTCAAGCTCAACGATTTCTTCAAGAAGGAAGGAATCAGCATGGACGACTACATGCCGGCCACGGTCGTCGGTTATTCCGAGTGGCCGAAGAACACGCCGAACTATTGGGCGCTGCCGGCGATGGGCGATGCGGTGGGCTGGACCTATCGCAAGGACTGGTTCGCACGGCCGGACGTGCAGAAGGACTTCAAGGCCAAGTACGGCCGCGACATCGGCGTGCCGAAGACACTGGATGAGCTCAAGGACATCGCGCAATTCTTCCAGGGTCGCGAGATCGACGGCAAGAAGGTCTATGGCGCCTCGATCTATACCGAGCGCGGCTCGGAAGGCATCACCATGGGCGTCTCGAACTACCTCTACGATTACGGCTTCAAATACGACGATCCGAAGAAGCCCTATGCGATGGACGGGTTCGTGAACTCGGCCAGCGCGGTGAAGGGGCTCGAAGCCTACAAGGACCTCTATAAGTGCTGCACGCCGCCCGGCGCCTCCAACTCCTACATGTCGGAAGGACTTGACGCCTTCAAGTCCGGCCAGGTCGCGCTGCAGATGAACTTCTTCGCCTTCTTCCCGGGCCTCTACAAGGACCCGAATGTCGGTGGCGACAAGATCGGCTTCTTCGTCAATCCGGCCGGTCCCGCCGGGCAGGCGACGCAGCTCGGCGGCCAGGGCATCTCGGTGGTCTCCTACTCGAAGAACCAGGCCGAGGCGCTGCAATATATCAAGTGGTTCTCCGGCGGCGACGTCCAGAAGAAGTGGTGGGCGCTCGGCGGCTATTCCTGTGCCAAGTCCGTGCTGAACGATCCGAGCTTCCCGACCAGCGCGCCCTTTGCCAAGGAGTTCCTGCAGTCGATGGGCATGGTCGTCGACTTCTGGGCCGAGCCCTCCTACGCCCAGCTGCTGCAGGCCGAGCAGAAGCGCGTGCATGACTACGTGGTGGCCGACAAGGGCACCGCACAGGAAGCGCTCGATGGTCTGGTGAAGGACTGGAAGGCGATCTTCAAGGAAGAAGGCAAGAAGTTCTGACGCGAGCCGGCCGGAGCGCGTACGCTGCGCTCCGGCCTTTCCTTCGAGACGACCGGAACCGTCGCATTGTCGACGCCCCGGGTGCCAGGATCGGTCGACGCAATGAATGAATTGAGTGCCTCTTCGCGGATCACCTATCGGGCCGTCATGGTCCGGCCAGGCATGGCGCGTCGTATCCGGGGCCTGTCGGACAGGACGCTTGCCTGGCTGTTCATCACGCCGACGATCGTGCTGCTGCTGGCGATCAACATCTTCCCGCTGCTCTGGACGATCTATCTCTCGTTCACGAACTACCGCGCCAATCGCGCCAACGTGCCGACGATTTGGCTGGGCGCCGACTGGTACCAGTCGATCCTGACCGATCCGGACATCTGGGCGGCGATGCAGGTGACGGCGCATTTCGTGATCTGGACGGTGGTGATCGAGACCGTCCTCGGATTTGGCCTTGCCTACCTCATCGACAAGAAGTTCCGCGGGCACGGGATGTGGACCACGATCATCCTGCTGCCGATGATGCTGTCGCCTGCCGTCGTCGGCAATTTCTGGACGTTCCTGTATCAACCCCAGATCGGCTTGTTCAATTATGTGGTTGCCTTCTTCACGGGACGCGCGGCCTCGTCGTTCCAGATGCTGGGCGATGTCACGCTGAGCCCCTGGGCCATCGTCATCGTCGATGCCTGGATGTGGACGCCCTATGTGATGCTGATTTGTCTTGCCGGCCTGCGTTCGATCCCGGATTACATCTACGAGGCGGCCGAGGTCGATCGCGCGTCGAAATGGCGGCAGTTCTGGTCGATCACGCTGCCGATGGCGCTGCCGTTCATCATGCTGGCGGTGCTGTTCCGCGGCATCGAAAATTTCAAGATGTTCGACATGGTCAACCTGCTCACGGGCGGCGGGCCGGGATCGACCACGGAAGTTGCCTCGATCACGCTCAAGCGTGCAGCGTTCGAGAGCTGGCGGACCGGCTATTCCTCGGCCTTCGCGATCATCCTGTTCGTGACGGTCTTCGGCCTCGCCAACATCTATGTGAAAGCGCTGAACAAGGTGAAAAGCCGATGACCTCAGCAACCACAGCCCATTCCGTCGTCGAGCCGTCGGCCACCACGCGACGCTTTGCCGGTTCACTCGTCGTGCTCTATGCCGTCATCACCATGATCCCGTTGGTCTGGATCATGCTCACCGCGTTCAAGTCGCCGGATGATGCGATCTCCTATCCGCCAAAAGTGTTGTTCAAGCCGTCGCTCGAAGGCTTCTGCAACCTGTTCACGACCCGCTCGCGCCAGACGCCGGAGTTCATCCGCTCGCTGGGACCGCCGCAGGGGATGTGCGACAGCATCGCGCGCAGCCGCAACATGGTGGTCGCGGGTCCCTCGAACTACGTGCCGCGCTTCGTCAATTCGCTGATCATCGCGTTCGGATCGACCGTACTTGCCGTCGCGCTCGGCACCTTGTCGGCCTACGGCTTCTCGCGGTTCCGCGTGCCCCTGAAGGACGATCTGCTGTTCTTCATCCTGTCGACCCGGATGATGCCGCCGATCGCGGTCGCGATCCCGATCTACCTGATGTACCGCACCATCGGATTGTCGGACACGCGACTCGGGATGATCCTGCTCTACACCTCGGTCAACGTCTCGCTCGCGGTGTGGCTGCTCAAGGGGTTCATCGACGAAATCCCGCGTGAGTACGAGGAGGCGGCGATGATCGACGGATATACCCGCTTTCAGGCCTTCGTGAAGGTGGTGCTGCCGCAGGCCACCACAGGAATCGCGGCAACCGCAATCTTCTGCCTGATCTTCGCCTGGAACGAATACGCCTTCGCGGTGCTTCTCACCTCGGGCAACGCGCAGACCGCGCCGCCCTTCATTCCGATCATCATCGGCGAGGGCGGGCAGGACTGGCCCGCAGTGGCCGCCGGTACGACGCTGTTCCTGGTGCCGATCGTGGTGTTCACGGTGCTTCTGCGCAAGCATCTGCTGCGCGGCATCACCTTTGGAGCCGTCCGCAAATGAGTATCGATGCCAGCCCATCAACCGCGCGTCGCGGTCTCGCAGACCGCATTCTGCGCCGCGGTCCGCTCGAAGCGGTGGCGACGACGATTATCGCCGCCGGTGTCGTGATGCTGATGCAGCCGTTGTCGCTGACACTGTATTCTTGGTCGTTTGCGACGACCCTGTTCGGCACGGTGATGTTCACCATCGTGTCAAAGGTTCGGGAGTAGGGCGATGGCACAGATCAAGGTCGAGGCGCTCGACAAATCCTTCGGTGGGTTTCATGCGGTCAAGTCCGCCAGCTTCACGATCGAGGACGGCCAGTTCCTCTGCCTGCTCGGACCGTCCGGCTGCGGCAAGACCACGACGCTCCGCATGATTGCCGGCCTGGAGCTGCCGACATCAGGCACCATCCGGCTCGATGGCGAAGACGTGACGATGAACCGCGCATCGGCGCGCGACATCGCCTTCGTGTTCCAGCTCTTCGCGCTCTATCCGCACATGAATGTCCGCCGCAATATCGGTTTTCCCTTGAAATGCGAAGGGATCAGTGCCGCCGAGCGCGACCGGCGGGTCGTCGAGGCCGCGCGCATCCTGCGGATCTCCCATCTCCTCGATCGATCGGTATCGGGACTTGCCGGCGGCGACCGTCAGCGTGTCGCGCTTGGACGAGCGATCGTGCGCAAGCCGAAATGTTTTCTGATGGACGAGCCGCTCGGCGCACTCGATACCGAGATGCGGGAGGCCATGATTCACGAGCTGCGGTCTCTGCATGACCGGCTGGGTGCGACGACCGTCTATGTTACGCATGACCAGCTCGAGGCCATGGCGATGGCCGACAGGATCGCGGTGATGAACAACGGCGTCGTCGAGCAGGTCGCAAGCCCGCGCGACATCTATGACCGGCCGGCTTCGCTGTTCGTCGCGGATTTCATCGGCTCGCCGCCCATGAATTTCCTCCCGTTCCGCGGAGGCCTGCAGACAGGCGCAGACGCGATTAGGCTAGGCGAGCGAGACGTTGCCATTCCAGCTGCGCGCGAGGCGATGGCGGAAAGCGAGCTCGTGCTCGGGGTACGGCCAGAGCACGTGCGCTTCACCGATCGCGGCATGGTTCGCGGCGAGGTCTATGGGACGGAATATCTCGGCACGACGCAGATCGTGACCGTGACGACGCATTACGGCGCACTCAAGGCCCGCTCACCCAGCAGCAGATCGTTCCGGACCGGCGAGACTGTCGGGCTCGACTTCCGGCCCGATACGCTGTCGATCTTCGACAAGGCATCGGGCCGGGCGATTCGCACCGCGCTGCATGAAGGAGGCACGCATGGCTGAGGTCGAGATCAACGCCGTCTCCAAGGCGTTCGGCAAGACGCAAGCCTTGAGCGATCTGTCGCTGACCATTGGTGACGGCGAGTTCGTCGCGTTGCTCGGGCCGACAGGCGCCGGCAAGACCACGGCCTTGCGCTTGATTGCTGGATTGGAGCAGCCGGACAGCGGTTCGATCCGGATCGATGGGCGCGACGTGACCGGCGATGCACCGGCCGACCGCGACGTCGCCTTTGTCTTCCAGCAATATTCGCTGTATCCGCATCTGACCGTGTTCGAGAACATGGCCTTCGCGTTGCGCGCGCCGACCCGCCGCGTGCCGGAGGCGGATATCCGCGCGAAGGTGCAGGAGGTGGCGCGTCTGCTTCACATCGAAACCAAGCTGGACAACAAGGCGACGCAGCTGTCGGGCGGACAGATGCAGCGCGTCGCGATCGGTCGCGCCCTGGTCCGTTCGCCCTCGATCTATCTGATGGACGAGCCGCTTTCCTCGCTGGATGCCAAGCTTCGCGGCGAGCTGCGCCTCGAGCTCAAGCGGATCCAGGTCGATCTCGGCGCGACGATCCTCTATGTCACTCACGACCAGACCGAAGCGATGACCATGGCCTCGCGCATTGGCGTGATCGAAGGCGGACGGCTGATGCAGATCGGCACGCCGCGCGAGATCTACGAGAACCCGATCAATGCGCATGTCGCAGCAAGGCTGGGCCAGCCAACGATCAATCTGCTGCCGGCTGCCCTGTTCGGTGGCGCCCCGGCCGGCGCCGAGACGGTCGGCGCGCGGACCGAGCACCTGACGATTGCGCGCGGCGGTGGTGACGTGTCGGCGACCGTTAAGCGGGTCGAACATCTCGGCGACCAGAGCCATCTCCATCTCGACCTCGCCGGCCGGCCGGTCGTGACCCTGGCGGATCCCGAGGCGGGCTTCGGCGCCGGAGATATGGTGTCGCTCCGTCTGAACAGACCGCTGTTTTTCGATGCGATGGGCTGGAGGGTAGCGGCATGAGCCTTGATCGGGTAGCCAGAGAAAGACTGGTGCGAGCGCTCGCAGGAGCCGTGATTGAACACGCGGACGAATTGACGAGCCTTGACCAGGCGATCGGCGATGGGGATCACGGGCTGAACATGAAGCGCGGTTTCGAGGCGGTGCTGGCGACATTGCCGGGCCTTGCCGACAAGTCGCTCCCGGAGATGCTGAAGGCGATCGGAATGACCCTGGTCATGAAGGTCGGCGGCGCCTCGGGGCCGCTGGTCGGGACCTTCTTCATGGAACTGGGCAAGGCGCTTCCGGAGCAGCCGAGCCGGGCCGATCTGGTCGCGGCGACGGAGAAAGCGATCGAGGCCGTCAAGGCGCGCGGCCGTTCCGAGGCAGGGCAGAAGACGCTGCTGGATGTGCTCGTGCCGGTTCACGCCGTGTTGGCGGGAGGCGGCGACGCCAGGGCGATCGCGGCGGAGGCCGTGCAAGCGGCCGATCGTACCACGCCGATGCAAGCGATTCGCGGCCGCGCGTCGTTTCTCGGGGAACGTTCCATCGGTCATATGGACCCGGGCTCGCGCTCGGCGTCCCTTCTGATCGGCGCAGCAGTTGAGACACTGGAGTTCGAGGTCAATACATGAGCAATGTCGGAATTGTCATCGTGTCGCATTCGCCGAAGATCGCGGAAGGCGCGGCCGATATGGTGCGCCAGATGGTCGGGGATGCCGTGCCGCTGGCCTGGACCGGCGGGGATGTCGACGGTGGGCTCGGTACGAACGTTGCAGGAATTCTCGATGCGATCGAGAAAGCCTGGTCACCGGCGGGCGTCGCGATCCTCGTCGATCTCGGCGGTGCCGAGACCAATTCGGAGATGGCGGTCGAGATGCTCCCCGAAGATCGGCGCGCGCGCGTGCTGGTTTGTAATGCCCCGGTGGTCGAGGGGGCTGTGATTGCTGCGACCGAATCTTCGGGCGGCTCGTCGCTTGCCGCCGTCAAGCGCAGTGCGGAGGAATTCTATGCATGATGCCAACGCCAACCGGGCTGCCCAGACGTTTGCGCCGCTGACCGCTTTCGCGGTCCTTGTCAATCCGGTCGGCCTGCACGCGCGGCCATCGGTGAAGCTCACGCAATTGGCAAAGGGCTTTGCCGCAAAGATCGAAATCGCGCTTGCTGCCGACGGACCCTGGACCGACGCCAAGAGCCCGGTGAAGGTGATGCGTGTGAAAGCACCGCAAGGTGCAACGCTGCATTTCCGCGTCGCCGGTCCCGATGGTGACGCGGCGCTCGCAGCCATGCTGGCGCTGGTGCATGATGGTTTCGGCGAGGCGTAAAGTCGTGGGCGAGATCCATCTCACCGGCCATCCTGCTTCGCCTGGCCTCGCCATCGGCCCGGTCGCCGTGCTGACGAGTGCTGTGGCGAGCAGGGTGACCAAGGGTGATCCCACGCAGGAGGCCGCGGCGCTGAAGGCGGCGATCGATGGGGCAGCCACAGAGCTCGCCGAACTGATCGCGACGGTTCATGGCGAAGCCGCGGAGATCCTGGAATTCCAGGTCGCGATGCTCGGTGACGATGCGCTTTCGGAGGGAGCTTACGAAGCCATTGCGGGCGGCACGGCTGCCGATGAGGCTTGGTGCGCAGCGCTGGACGTGGAGATTGCGGGCTATCGCGCCGCGGATGAGGAATATTTCAGGGCTCGTGCTGCCGATCTGGTCGACATTCGCGATCGCGTGCTTGCGGGTTTGAACGGCGCGGATCAGGTCGCAAGGATCTCCGGTGATTCCGTCGTCACGGGCGATGATATTTCGCCGTCGACATTCCTGGCAGTCGACTGGACCCGCGGTGGCGCCATTGCGCTCGCGAGCGGATCGCCGTCGTCGCATGTCGCGATGCTCGCGCGATCGCGCGGCGCTCCCATGGTGGTCGGATTGGGTCCATTGCCATGGAACGGACAGCCGCCGTCGCTGGCGCTTGTCGACGGCGATACCGGCACCGTGATTTTCGATCCCCAGCCCGAAACGCGCCGCCTGTTCGAGCATCGGATGGCGGCGGCGAATGCAGCGCAGATCGCTGCCGACGCGGGCCGCCTCAAGCCGGCTGTGACGGCCGACGGCCGGCGCATCGCCGTCCTTCTCAACGTCGCAGCGCCCGAAGATGTCGTAAGCCTCGATCCCGCTATTTGCGACGGCATCGGACTCGTGCGGACCGAATTTCTGTTCGAGGGATCGAGGGGCCTGCCCGGTGAGGATGCGCAATACGCGGTCTATCGACGCATTCTCGAATGGGCTGCGGGGCGGCCGGTGACGATCCGCACGCTCGATGCCGGCGGTGACAAGCCAATTGCCGGCCTGACGGTCGATAGCGAGCGCAATCCGTTTCTGGGCCTGCGCGGGATCCGGCTCTCGCTTGCGCGGCCGGAGGTGTTTCGCGTGCAGTTGCGGGCGCTGTGCCGTGCGGCCGTCCATGGCACGTTGAAGGTGATGTTGCCGATGATTGCGGTTCCCGCCGAGCTCGATCGTGCCAACGCCATGCTGGATGCGGAGTTTGCGACGCTGACGGCAGAAGGCATCGCCTGCGCGCGGCCACCGCTCGGCATCATGGTCGAGGTCCCGGCGGCAGCGCTCTGTGCGGAGGATTTTGGCGCTGCATTTTATTCCATCGGGTCGAACGACCTGACCCAATATACGATGGCTGCGGCGCGCGACATCGGCGCTGTCGCTGACCTCAACGATGCCGGTCATCCCGCGGTGCTGGCGCTGATCGCGCGGACCGTCGAGGCCGGGCGCAAGCGCGGCGTCGAGGTCTCGCTCTGCGGCGATGCGGCGGCCGATACGCGCTTGACGAAAGCGCTACTGGCGACGGGCCTGACGACGCTCTCGGTCTCGCCGATTGCGGTGGCACGGCTCAAGGCTGCCATCGCCGGGGTGACCGCATGAGCGACGACGCAGGCGAGGACACAAGCCGGCCGGGCGACAGCAACGTCGCGGACTACAAACTGATCCTGCGGCGGGCCCTCGACAACCGGCCGTCCGGTACGCGGTTGAAGCTCGCGGCGGCGCTCGGCAAGAACCGCTCCTTCGTCAGCCAGATCACCAATCCGGCCTATCTGGTGCCGATTCCGGCGAAGCATGTCCCCATCATCTTCGAGGTCTGCCATCTCGCCGGTGCCGAGCGTGCGGCTTTCCTCGAAGCCTATGGTCGCGCACATCCGGGACGGTTGCGCGGCGCCCATCGCGAGGCGCGCACCCGCGTCGTGACCGTGACGGTGCCCGATCTCGGTGACGACAAGAAGAATCGCGCGCTCGAGCAGCTCATCGTCGACTTCGCTGCCCAGCTCGCACGCTACGCCGAGAGCATCGGCTGACGAATTGTGACTGCAAAAAAGATAACCGGGAGGACGCCATGAAAAAGCTGATCAACAGCACGGATGCGGTGCTCGAAGAGAGTCTCGACGGATTGGCTGCGGCGCATGCCGATATCCTGCTGCTCGGTGCCGACAGGAAGTTCGTGCGCCGCCGTACCCTGAAGCCGGGCAAGGTCGCGCTGATCTCGGGCGGCGGCTCCGGCCATGAACCGCTCCATGCGGGCTTCGTCGGTGTCGGCATGCTCGATGCCGCCTGTCCGGGCCAGGTCTTCACCTCGCCGACGCCGGATCAGATGATCGAGGCGGCCGAGGCCGTCGACACCGAGGCGGGTGTGCTCTTCATCGTCAAGAACTACGAAGGCGATGTGATGAATTTCACCATGGCCGCCGAGATGGCCGGTCGCGAGATCGCCAGCGTGGTGACCAACGACGACGTCGCGGTCGAGAAGTCGACCTACACGACCGGTCGGCGCGGTGTTGCAGGCACGCTGATCGTGGAAAAGATGGTCGGTGCCGCGGCCGAAAAAGGCATGCCGCTTGCCGCGCTCAAGACGCTCGGCGATGACGTGAATCGGCGCACACGCTCGATGGGCGTGGCGCTCCTGCCGTGCACCGTTCCGGCGGCGGGCCGGCCGAATTTCACCCTGGCCGACAATGAAATGGAAATGGGTGTCGGCATTCACGGCGAGCCGGGTCGCCGCAGGGTGCCGCTGGCGTCCGCCGATGCCATCGCTGCCGAGATGCTCAATGCGATCCTGGGTGATCTTGCGCCGAGCAAGGGCAGCGAGGTTCTGCTTCTGGTCAACGGGTTCGGCGCAACGCCACTGATCGAACTCTATCTGATGGTCAATAGCGCCAAGCGCATTCTGGACGGGGCGGGGATCACGGCGACACGTTTCTTGACCGGTTCCTATGTGACGTCCCTGGATATGGCGGGTGCCTCCATCACTGTCTCCGTGCTCGATGGCCAGTCGAAAGAATTGTGGGATGCCCAGGTGCATACCGCGGCGCTACGCTGGGGTATCTGATGGACGGAAAGTTCAATCATCCACGACGATAGGATAATCCCCAAGCTCGCAATGCGGCCGTCAGTCAAGCAGCTTGCCCCGCAGATGCCATCGGTGGAGTGTAGGCCTGAAGCGCCCAGAGGAGCACCGCATGGCAATCGTTTTCATCACTGGCAGCACCGACGGGCTTGGCCGGGCGGCGGCGCAATCGCTCCTCGACCAAGGTCACCGCGTGGTGCTGCACGCACGTTCGGCCGATCGCGCCGCGGCGCTCGAAGAGCTCGCCCCTCGCGCTGAGGCTGTTGTGATCGGCGATCTCCAGAACGGCACCGAGACCAGGAGCATCGCGGATCAGGTGAACGCGATCGGGCGCATGGATGCCGTCATTCACAACGCCGGTATCTACACGCAGCCGAATCGAGGTTCGACTCTGGAAGGCCATGCGAGCACATTGGCGATCAACACCGTTGCGCCCTACATATTGACGGCGCTGATCGAGCGCCCCGCCAGATTGGTCTATCTCAGCAGCGGCTTGCATCGCGGCGGGGAGGGGTCGCTGAATGATCTCGACTGGACGAAGAGGTCCTGGGATGCCGCAAAGGCTTATGCCGAGAGCAAGCTTCACGTCGTTGCGCTTGCGTTCGCGCTGGCGCGACGTTGGCCGCAGGTCCTGAGCAACGCGGTTGATCCCGGCTGGGCGCGCACAAGGATGGGCGGCTCAGGCGCCCCGGTCGATATCGCGACAGGACAGAAGACACAAACCTGGTTAGCCGTAAGCAACGACCCCGCCGCGTTGGTCAGTGGTCGCTATTGGCATAATTTACAGGAGCAGCAGCCGGCCAGCGAAGCAACGGACGCCGGGTTTCAGGACGGTCTGGTCGGCAGGCTGCGCGAGCTGACTGGCGTCGCACTGCCCGGATCGTAGTCCTTCGCGCCCTGGGATGAATGGGCGGAACTCTTCCGCGGCGGGCGCGTGCTGTCGCGCAGCATCAGCGTGGCGGGAAGATTGATGTCCTTCCGCTGCCCCGTCTTGCCGGTCGTCATCAGCGCAATCAGTTCGGCTGCGGCGGTGGCTCCGAGATCGCGGCGGGGCTGGACGATGGTCGTCAAGGTCGGCTCGCAATAGTCGGCATAGGCAATGCCGTCAAAGCCGACGACGGAGAGATCGTCCGGGACCTGCAGGCCGGCCGCGTGCACGGTTTTGATAAGGCCGATCGCCATCTCGTCATTGGCTGCAAACAGGGCAGTGGGACGCGCCGCGGGTCCGAGCGCCAGCAGCGCCCGGCCGGCCTCGACGCCGGTACGGAAGGTGAAATCGCCGGGCAGAATCAAGCCTGCCTCAGCCGCAATACCCGCCTCGCGCAAGGCCTGACGATAGCCTTCGAAACGCTGCTGCTCGAGAATGTTGGATTTCGGTCCGGACAGATAGGCGATGCTTGTGTGTCCGAGCTCCAGCAGGTGTCGCACCGCCTCGCTGGCGGTCCCGACATTGTCGATTGTGACTTGGGGGAAGCTTTCGCCGGAAATGTACTCGCAAGCGGCGACGAGCGGCACGCGCGCCTCGAGCAAGTCGCGGTCGGGGCTGCGCATCACATGGCCGCACAAGAGCAGTACGCCGTCGGCTTGGCCGGCGCAGACCAGATCAACGTAGCGCGCCTCCTTCTCCGGCGAGCCGGTTAGATTGGCGATGATGAGTCCATAACCGGCGGCCGATAGCGTATCATCGATGCCCTGCAGGACCTCAGCGAAGAAGGGGTTGGCGATATCCGGCACCGCCACCAACACGACCATGGTCTTCCGGACGCGCAGGTTCCTTGCGGAAATGTTCGGCGCGTAGCCGGTCTCGCGCACCGCGGCGAGCACGCGTGTGCGGGTTTCCTCAATCACGACCTCGGGGCGCGCCAGCGTCCGGCTGACGGTCGCAACCGAAACTCCTGCCAGTCGCGCGACATCGGCGATCTTGGTGGCCTTTGGGCGCGTCGTTCTGCTTCGTTTTGCCATGGAAAGGCTCGTCCTCTCGGAGGCGCAACGGCGCTTGCAAAAGCCAGGAGTTCTGCTAGCCTTCATGTAATCGATTACATTCGGTAAAGCAATGAGCCCTTAAAGGCCGAAAGCCGAATGCAAAGCTGCAAAGGCAGATCAGGGAGGGAATGATGAAGCGCACGCTGTTCGCATCAGTGGCGATTGCCGCCATTGCCTTGGCTGGAGCGCCGGTCTCGGCAGAAGAGATGAAGGCCGAGGTCATTCATTGGTGGACCTCCGGTGGAGAGGCCGCCGCGGTGAAGGTGTTCGCCGATCAGTTCACCAAGGCCGGTGGGACGTGGGTCGATAGCGCCGTGGCCGGCGCCGCCAACGCGCGAAACGCCGCGATCAGCCGCACCGTTGCCGGCAATCCTCCGACTGCGATGCAGCTCAACACCGGCAAGCAGTTTGATGAACTGGTGGAAGGTGATCTGCTTGCCGATGTCGATGCGGTCGCGACTGAGGGCAATTGGAGGGGCGTCATGCCTGCCGCGATCGTTGCCGCGGCGACTCGCAACGGCAAGATGTATGCGGTGCCGATCAACATCCACGGTCAGAATTGGCTCTGGTACAACAAGACCGTGCTGGCCTCCGTTGGCGCTGCCGAGCCGAAGACCTGGACTGACGCTCTCGCTATTCTCGACAAGCTTAAGGCCGACGGAAAGGTGATCCCGCTGGCCTTCTCGGGTCAGAAGAACTGGGAGCAAAACCTGTTCAATGCGGTCATGATCGGCGTTGGTGGCGCACAGATGTGGACCGGCATCCTCGGCAAGCGCGACGTCTCGCTGGCGGGGAGCCCCGAATTCAAGACAGTCGCCATCACCTACAAGAAGCTCAAGGACTATGTCGATGCCGGCGCGCCCGGCCGCAACTGGAATGACGCGACCAATCTCGTCATCCAGGGCAAGGCCGGAATGCAGATCATGGGCGACTGGGCCAAGGGTGAATTCGTTGCGGCGGGCAAGGTCGCCGACAAGGACTATGGCTGCACGGTGCTATCCAATGGCAGCGGCGGTTATGTGATGGGCGGCGACGTGTTCGTGTTCCCGAAAGCGAAGGATCCATCCACCACCAAGGCGCAGATGACCTTGGCGAGACTGATGCTGACGCCCGAGACCCAGATCCAGTTCGCGCTGAAGAAGGGCTCGATTCCCGTACGTAGCGATGTCGATACGTCTGCACTCGATGCTTGCGCCCAGAAGGGTATGCGCTATGTCGCGGACAAAGCCCAGCAAATGCCGTCCGGCGACATGCTGGCACCGCCGGCGACGATCGGTGCGCTGCAGGATGCCATCTCGCAATATTGGAACACCAATATGAGCGCCGATGAATTCTCAGCCAAGGTCGTAGCGGTGCTGAAGTCCCAGGAGTGATGTCACCAAAGGCGGCCGACGAACTGTCGGTCGCCCTTACTCCCCGTCGACTTCTCTTCAATCCGGCGATGTCATGCGTCTTGCGCTGAGTTCCCGACTGTCCGCGATCTCCGCGCTCTTGCCGGCGCTGGTGGTGATGTTCGTCGTCTATATCGGCGCCACCAGCTGGACCGTCTGGATGTCGCTGACCAACTCGCGCATGCTGCCGAACAGCAATTTCGTCGGGCTCCGGCAATATCAGCTGTTGCTCGGCAACGACCGCTGGATCACCTCGGTCCACAACATCGTCATCTACGGTGTGCTGTTCGTTTCCCTCACGCTTCTGATCGGCTTCCTGCTGGCGGTTGCGATCGATCAGCGGGTGCGCGCCGAAGATACGATCCGTTCGATCTATCTCTATCCCTATTCGATGTCATTCGTGGTTACGGGGCTGGTCTGGCAATGGCTGCTCAACCCCACGCTCGGCATCCAGCATGTGTTGCGCAGCTGGGGCTTCGAAGGCGCCACCTTCGACTGGATTGTACGGCCGGAGACCGCAATCTATTGCCTGGTCATTGCCGGCGTCTGGCAGGCTTCGGGGCTGGTGATGGCGATCATGCTCGCCGGCCTGCGCGGCGTCGACGACGAAATCTGGAAGGCGGCGCGGGTCGACGGCCTGCCGAAATGGCGGGTCTATGTGTCGATCATCATCCCGATGATGGGTGCCAGCTTTGCGACTGCCGCGGTGCTGCTCTCGACGGGCGTGGTGCGCCTCTACGATCTCTCGGTCGCGATGACCAATGGCGGGCCGGGCATCGCCTCGGAGGTGCCGGCTAAATTCGTCATGGATCATCTGTTCGAACGGGCCAACATCGGACTTGCGACGGCGGCAGCGACCACCATGCTGATCACGGTGATCGCGGTGGTCGCTCCCTATCTTTACTGGCGCGCGCGCAAGGGAGAGATGCGATGACCGCCTTGGTGCAGCCTTTGTCCGCCGCGCGGCGGAGCAAGCGCATGACCCCGGCGCGCTGGGGCCTGTATGCCTTTATCTTCATTACCGCGCTCTACTTCCTGCTTCCGCTCTATGTGATGGTCGTCACGTCGCTGAAGCCGATGGCTGAGATCCGGCAGGGCAATCTGTTGGCCTTGCCTGCAGCTCCCAGCATCGACGCATGGGTCAAGGCCTGGAGTTCTGCTTGCACCGGTCTGACCTGCCAAGGCATCAAGATCGGCTTTCTCAATTCGCTGCGTATCCTGGTGCCGTCGGTTGTCCTCTCCATCCTGGTCGGCTCGCTCACCGGTTATGCGCTGTCGCTATGGCGTGTGCGCGGCGCCAACGTGCTGTTCGGTGCGATGATGGTGGTCGCCTTCATTCCCTATCAGGTGTTCATCTATCCTTTGGTTCGCGTGTTCTCCTTCGCCGGACTCGGGCAATCGCTCTCAACCATCGTGATGATCCACACGATCTTCGGCCTTCCCACCATGACGCTGCTGTTCCGGAATTATTTTGCATCGTTGCCGGTCGAGTTGTTCAAGGCCGCCCGTGTCGACGGCGCCGGCTTCTATCAGATCTATGCGCGGATCATGATGCCGATGGCCACCCCCATGATCGTGGTCGCGGTGATCCTGCAGACCACCGGAATCTGGAACGATTTCATCCTGGGGCTTGTCTTCGCCGGCCGCGACAATCTGCCGATGACGGTTCAGCTCAACAACATCGTCAACTCGACGCAAGGCGAGCGCGCCTACAATGTCGACATGGCTGCGACGCTGCTGACCGCGCTGTTGCCGCTCGTTGTCTATTTCGGTTCCGGTCGGTGGTTCGTGCGCGGCATTGCCGCCGGTGCCGTGAAAGGCTGACGCAGCATGCAGAAATCGGACGTCGATATCAGAGGCCTGCAGATCGGCTTTGGCGGCCTGAAGGTGCTGGAGAATCTCAATCTCCATGTCGGCGAGTCCGAATTCCTCGTGCTGCTCGGGCCCTCCGGTTGCGGCAAGTCGACATTGCTCAATGCGATCGCCGGGCTGATCGAGGCCAAGGGTGGCGAGATCCATATCGGCGGCCGGGATGTCACATGGGCAGAGCCGAAGGATCGCGGCATCGCAATGGTGTTCCAGAGCTACGCGCTCTATCCACGCATGAGCGTGCGCCGGAACATGTCGTTCGGGCTGACGGTCGCGGGCACGCCGCGAGACGAGATCGAGCGCCGCGTCGGAGAGGCCGCGCAGATCCTGCGGCTCACCAATCTTCTCGACCGCCGTCCCAGCGAGCTTTCCGGCGGGCAGCGCCAGCGTGTCGCAATCGGGCGAGCGCTGGTGCGCCATGCGGGCGTCTATCTGTTTGACGAGCCGCTCTCCAATCTCGACGCCCAGCTGCGTGCCGAGCTCAGAGTCGAGATCAAGCGGCTGCACGCACGGCTGGGTGCCACGATGATCTACGTGACGCACGATCAGATCGAGGCGCTGACGCTGGCGGACCGGATCGCGGTGATGCAGGGTGGCGTGATCCAGCAGCTCGATACGCCGAGGAAGATCTATCGCGAACCCGTGAACCGCTTCGTAGCCTCTTTCGTCGGCTCACCAGCGATGAACTTCATTCCCGGCCGGCTCGCGTGCGGCAGCGAGCTCGCATTTATCGTCGGCGCAAATCGGATCGGTCTGAACGGCTATGCCTTGCATAGCCAGACGACCGACGCGCCAGCCGTTCTCGGCATCCGGCCCGAGCACATCGAACTGACGGCGTCCAGCGATCCATCCTCGGTGTCCGCGCGCGTCGAAATGGTCGAGCCGATGGGCGCCGACACATTGATCTGGTGCCGCCTTGCTGATGGCGCCGCCTTCTCCTTCCGCCATGATGCGGACGCGCCAATGCGTGTGGGGGACACGTTGACCGTCCGCTTCCCCGTCGACGCCATGTCGCTGTTCGATGAGACGAGCGGCCAGCGCCTTTAAATCCTTACCAGCAGAAAGCGAGACATGACCAAGCCGATCGACCGTTTCTCCATCCAGCTTTATTCAGCCCGCTCCATCGCCTCACTCGAGGCACAATTCGCCCTGCTGTCCAGCCTCGGCTACACGATGGTCGAACCTTGGGGCGGCCTGTTCAACGATCCCGAGACGCTGAGGAGGCTTCTTGAGGTCCACGGGATGATCGCGCCGAGTGCCCATGTTGGCCTCGACCGCTTGCGTGAGGATGCGGTTAGCACGGCGCGGATGTGCAAGGGGCTGGGCATCGAGACCATCTTTGCGCCGGCCCCGCCGCTGGGCGAGCGTGAGGGAGGCGAAAAGGAATGGCGCAGCATCGGGCGCGAGCTTGCCGACATCGGAAAGGTGGTGACCGGTGAGGGGCTCAAATTCGGCTGGCACAATCATCATTGGGAGTATGGCCGCAGCGAAAGCGGCAAGACCTATCTCGAATGCCTGTTCGAGGAGGCTCCCGATCTGGTCTGGGAGGCCGATCTCGCCTGGATCGTGCGCGGCGGCGGGAATCCGGTTGCCGAGATCAAGAAACATGCGCCGCGGTTGGTCGCGTGTCACATCAAGGATCTTGCGCCATCGGGGCAGTGCACCGATGAGGACGGATGGGCCGATCCCGGGCACGGCATCATGGACTGGCCGGCGCTGTGCGCGGCGATGAAAGATGCCAAGGTCTCCCTGTTCGTCGCTGAGCACGACAAGCCGAACGACGTCGCCCGCTTCGCGCGGCGGGCGCGTGAGACCGTGTCGTCATGGACGTGACGGGGAGGGGATCATGAGCACGCTCGGAGTTGGCATCGTCGGGTGCGGCAACATCTCGACGATCTACATGCAGAACATGCCGAAATTTCGCGATCTCAGGCTCATCGCTTGCGCGGATATTCGGCCTGAAGCCGCGCAAGCCCAGGCAGCGCAGTTCGGTATCGAGGCCTTATCGATCGACGCGCTGTTGGCGCGTCCCGACATCCGGATCGTCGTGAACCTGACCACGCCGGACGCACATTTTGCGATAAGCCACGCTGCGTTGACCGCGGACAAGAACGTATTCGGCGAGAAGCCGATCACGATCGAGGCCAACGACGCTGCGATCTTGGTCGCGGAGGCGGCGCGCCGCGGCCTGAAGCTCGGCTGCGCGCCGGATACTTTTCTTGGCGGCGGTGGACGGATTGCGCGCGAGTTTATCGATACGGGTCGGATCGGCAGAGTGCTCTACGGTACCTGCTTTCTGATGTCGCATGGCATGGAGCACTGGCACCCCGATCCGACCTTCTTCTTCAAACGTGGCGGCGGGCCGATCCTCGACATGGGGCCCTATTACCTTGCCGCGCTGATCAACCTGTTGGGTCCGGTCGCACGGGTGCAGGGGCGTGCGAGCTCCGGCTTTGCTTCGCGACTCGTCACCTCGAAGGGGCCGATGAACGGCAAGACCATCGCGGTTGAAACGCCGACGACGGTGATGTCGCTTCTGCATTTCGAGTCGGGCGCCGACATCATCTTTGCAATGAGCTGGGACGTCTGGAAACACGGACATCCGCCGATCGAACTCTACGGCACCGAAGGTTCGCTGCGTGTGCCGGACCCCAACTTCTTCGGCGGCGCGGTGCAATACACCGAGAAGGGTGGCGACTGGATCTCTATCACAGCGGACGACCGGCCGTTCGGCAAGCCCAACTGGCGCTCGCCGAATTGGGCCGATCACATACCGAACCAGGCGAACTATCGTTGCCTGGGTGTCGCCGAACTCGCAAGTGCAGTGCTGCACGACACGCCACACCGCGCCTCCGGCGCGCTGGCGAGCCACGCGCTGGAGGTGAAGCACGCGATCCTCAAGGCCAGCGTCGAGGGTGGAGAGATTGTGGTGCACTCGCGCGTAGAGCGACCGGCGCCGCTGTCCGATGTCGATGCGATGGCATTGTGGGCCGAGGAGACGTTCTGACACAGGACAGCCCCCCAGAACTGACCGCCCCGTGTGGGCGTTAGGATGAAGTGCCCGCTCTGTCGGCGGGAACCAGCAAGGGCAGGCGAGTTTTGGTGGGGGTATCGAGTTCAGCAGGCGCGTGATGCCAAAGCATCCCGGAGACAAGGACGCATTCGATGAAGATGATCAAGGGACCGGCGATATTTCTCGCTCAGTTCGCCGCCGACGCAGCGCCGTTCAATTCTCTCGATTCGATCTGCGGATGGGCAGCCTCGCTCGGCTACGAGGGGGTTCAGATTCCGAGTTGGGATGGGCGGCTTTTCGATCTGAAGAAAGCCTCGGAGTCGCAGGACTACGCCGACGAGGTGAAGGGGATTGCGGCCCGCCACGGGCTTACGATCACCGAACTCTCGACCCATCTGCAGGGCCAGCTCGTTGCCGTTCACCCGGCCTATGACGCGGCATTCGACGGCTTTGCGGCGCCGGAGGTGCGTGGCAACGCCAAGGCTCGGACGGAATGGGCCATCGACCAGGTCAAGCGCGCGATCGTGGCGTCCAGACGACTCGGGCTCACGGCACAAGCGACCTTCTCCGGTGCGCTTGCCTGGCCCTATGTCTATCCCTGGCCGCAGCGACCGGCCGGCCTCATCGAGGCCGCCTTCGACGAGCTCGCCAGGCGCTGGCTGCCGATCCTCGATCATGCCGACGAGCACGGTGTCGACCTCGCCTATGAGATCCATCCTGGCGAGGACCTTCATGACGGCATCTCCTACGAGATGTTTCTCGAGCGGGTGAACGGCCACAAGCGCGCGAACCTGCTCTATGACCCGTCACACTTCGTTCTGCAGCAGCTCGACTATCTCGACTACATCGACATCTACCACGAGCGCATCAAGGCATTCCACGTTAAGGACGCCGAGTTCAACCCCACCGGCCGCCAGGGAGTCTATGGCGGCTTCCAGAGTTGGGTCGACCGTGCCGGCCGCTTTCGATCGCTCGGCGACGGTCAGGTCGATTTCGGCGCCATCTTCTCGAAGCTCACGCAATACGATTACGACAGCTGGGCCGTGCTCGAATGGGAGTGTGCGCTGAAACATCCCGAGCAAGGTGCGCGCGAAGGTGCCGAATTCATCAAGAGCCATATCATCCGCGTTACGGAGAAAGCCTTCGACGATTTCGCGGGTGCCGGCACCGACGACGCAGCGAACCGCAAGATGCTCGGCCTCTCATGAGCGAGGACAAGACATGACCATCGACGCAAGCAACGACGCCGGCAATCGCGGTCGTATCCGGCTCGGCATGGTCGGCGGCGGCCAGGGAGCCTTCATCGGCGCAGTCCATCGCATAGCCGCGCGCATCGACGACCAGTTCGAGCTCGTGGCCGGTGCGCTTTCCTCGGATCCGGTCCGGGCCAAAGCCTCCGCACAGGAACTCGGCATCGCCGACGACCGCGCCTACGCCTCGTTCGAGGAGATGGCGAAGGCGGAAGCCGCCCGCGCGGACGGTATCGAGGCGGTCTCGATCGTGACACCCAACCACATGCACAGTCCGGTCGCGAAAGCCTTCCTGGAGGCCGGAATTCACGTCATTTGCGACAAGCCGTTGACGACGACCGTCACGGAAGCCGAGGAGCTGGTGGCGCTGGTCAGGAAGACGGGCAGGGTATTCGTGGTGACGCACAATTACACGGGTTATCCCATGGTCCGGCAGGCTCGGGCCATGGTCGCGAATGGCGAGCTCGGTGAGGTCAGGCTCGTCCAGGCTGAATATCTCCAGGATTGGCTGACGGAGCGATTGGAGGCGAGCGGCCAGAAGCAGGCGGCATGGCGCACGGACCCGGCTCGGTCCGGCGCCGGCGGATGTATCGGCGACATCGGCACCCACGCCTACAATCTCGCCTGCTTCGTCACCGGCCTCGAGCTCGACGAACTGCTCGCCCAGTTATCGACCTTCGTCGAGGGCCGGCGCCTCGACGATGATGTTCAGATCCTTCTCAAGTGGAAAGGTGGCGCCAGGGGCGTGCTGTGGGCGAGCCAGGTCGCCGTCGGCAATGAGAATGGGCTCACGCTGCGCGTCTACGGCAGCAAGGGTGGCCTCGAATGGGCGCAGGAGAATCCGAACCAGCTATGGTTCACGCCTTACGGCCAGCCGAAGCGGCTCGTGACACGTGGCGGCAGCGGCGCTTTGCAAGAGGCGGCCCGCGTCACCCGCATCCCCTCCGGTCATCCCGAGGGCTACCTCGAAGGTTTCGCAACCATCTACGCCGAGGCCGCGCGTGTCATCCGCGCGGCACGCGCCGGTGACAAGCCGGATCCCCGGGTGATTTTCCCGACCGTAGAGGATGGCCTCGCAGGCGTGAAGTTTATCGATGCTGCCGTGAGATCCTCCGCATGCAAAGGCACCTGGGTTCGAATCATGTAACTGTCGGCGCGTCTGTGACGAGGCAATCGGTCACGTGATCGTCCAATCGCGATGACGCGCTCGATCTCCACCCAAAGTTCGGATTGCCGGCCCCGACCTACATGCCGGCGTACGCTCCCCATCCGTCCTACTGACCGACGATGGCGTTGATCTCCTCCTCGAGGAGGGCGCCATAACGCTCGATGACGCCGGGCCCGACCTTGGCGCAGAGCAGGGTGAAGCTGAGCGCTGCGCCCGGCTTTTCTCCCGGCGTCATGATCGGCATGCCCACGCCGGCAATGCCCGGAATGAGCTCGCCCATATCCACCGCGTAGCCCCGCCGGCGGGTATCGGCGATCAACTGCCGAACCTTGTCCTCGGTGAGGTTGCGATAGGATGCGTAGCGCCCCAGATTGGCGCGGATGATGTAATCCTGCTCGTCCTCGTCGAGGAATGCGAGCATCGCGATCGCGCCGGGGCCGACGCCGAGGGGCACGAAGCCGCCGATCGATCCCGTCAGCGTCGGCACGATGCATTCGCCGTCGCGCCGGTCGAGGCAGACTGAATCGTGATTGAAGCGGGCCATGAGATGGGTCGTGTCACCGGTGCGCCGCCTGAGCCGGGTCAGCGCGACCTCGCAGCGGCTGATGATTCCGGGGCCGCGGGCCGCGCGCACGCCGTAGATCGCCATGCGTGCACCCAACCGGTAGCGCCGTTTCTTGTCGTCGCGCGCGAGCAGCTTGTGGCCGACCAGCGTGTTGAGGATGCGGTGACAGGTGGCGGTGTTGAGCCCCGAGCGCGCCGCCAATTGCTTCAACGACAGGCCGTCGACTCCGCCATCGGCGACGAGATCCAGCAGGACGACAGTCCTGTCGAGCAGTTGGGCTCCACCGGAAGGTGGCTGTGCGGTCGGACGCATAAATTCTCATAATATGAAAAAAATGCCGCTGGCAACTTGTCTAATGAAAAATATCAGCCTCCAATGATGAAAATTAGGTCGCTTCAGAAAGGTGCATATTCTTTGGGCGACCCGATTTCTGCATTCGCACAAAGCTGACGGGCTGACGCGGCGCTGCGGCAACAGCGCCCGAAGGCCCTGATTTATCCAGAGGAACAGGATGACAGGCTTCAATAGGATGATGGGCGTTTCTGCCCTCGCGCTCGCGACCTTCTTCGTTGCTGGCGCCGCCGTGGCGGGGACGCTCGAGAACGTCAAGGCACGCGGCAAGCTGATCGTCGGCGTGAAGAATGACTACGTGCCCTACGGCTATTTGAACGACAAGGGCGAAGTCGTTGGCTTTGAGGTCTCGCTCGCCAAGTACGTCGCCAAGGAGCTCCTCGGCTCCGAGGACAAGATCGAGCTCGTGCCGGTCATCGCTGCCAATCGCATCGACTTCCTGACCGCCGGCCGTATCGATGCGATCTTCGCCACGCTCGGCGTCACGGCCGAGCGTGCCAAGGTCATCGACTTCACGACGGAATATGTTTCCGCCGCCGGCCCATCGGTGCTGATGGCCAAGGAGACCACGATCTCCAAGTGGGAAGAACTGAAAGGCAAGTCGGTCTGCGGCATTCAGGGTTCCTACTACAACAAGAAGATGACCGAGGAGTTCGGGATCACGCTCGTCGCCTTCAAGACGCAGCCGGAAGCCTATCGCGCGCTGAAGGACAATCGCTGCATCGGCTTTGTCTTCGACGACATGACGCTTCAGCAGAAGCTCAAGGAAGCCGACTGGACGGGCTACAAGATCGCCGTTGCACCCTATGAATTCCAGCCGATGGCCGGTGGCATCCGCAAGGACGACGCTGAGTTCCGTCAGGCCGTCGACAAGGCCATCGGCAAGGCCGAGGCGGAAGGTAAGCTGATTGCGTGGGAGACCGAGTTCGGCATGCCGCACTCCGACTACATCGCTGCGCGGGCAAAGGCTGCTTCCGCGAAGTAGAACCGACGGACACGGAGCAGCAGCCCTTGTTAGGTCTCGATTATTCCTGGCTCGCGGATCCGGCGTACCAGCGATGGCTGCTGATCGGTGTCGTCAACACGCTGAAGCTGGCGGCACTCTCGTCGAGCGCTGCCATCCTCATCGGCATGCTCGGAGCTCTCGGCTTCACCTTGAGGATATTCTGGCTCGACGCCCTGATTGAGCTGTTCGTCGAGGTGTTTCGCAACACGCCGCCGCTGCTACAGATGCTCTTTGCCTATTTCACGCTCTCGACCCTCGGTCTCAAAGTGACCGATCCGTCGACCGGGCTGTCGGTGCCGCTGCTCAGCGCGTTTGCTTGCGCTGCGATCTCGCTCAGTCTCTTCGGCGGCGCACTGGCCATCGAAGCCTTTCGCTCAGGGATCGAAACCATGCCGCGGTCGATCGTCGATGCGGCGCGGTCACTCGGGTACGGCCGGTGGGCCCGCTTCTGGCGCATCGAGGCGCCGATCGCGACCCGCATCTGCCTGCCGGGGCTGACGAACATCCTGACCAATCTCTTCAAGACGACGTCGCAGGCGTCCGTCATCACCGTGCCGGAACTGATGTACTACGCCGGGCAGATCTACAACGACACGTTTCGCACGCTGGAGGTCATGATCCTCGTGCTTCTCATCTATGTGGTGCTGGTGTCAATTCTCACATTCGCGATGGCGAGGCTCGAGGCTTTCATGGCCTTCCCTGGATACGGACGGGGGCTTTGATGACGGGTTTCGTGCTCCACTACGAGGACAAGAAGCGCGCCGTCCAGTTGCTGATCGCTCTTGGCGTGGCGGTCTGGATCGCTGTCGATGCCGCGACGGGCGGCTCGGCGTACTGGACCCGAGTGCTGGTGCGGCTTCCGCTGCTTCTGACCGGCTCAGCAAGCGGTTGGCCGGTCACCGGCGGCTTTGTCCTCAATATTCTCCTCTCGATCGCTTCCATGGCACTGGCGACCGCGCTCGGCACGATCATGGGTCTTGGGACGCTTGCGCGGGTCGGATTGATCCGAGTTCCGTCTCTTCTGCTGGTGAACTTCCTGCGCAATTCACCCTGGCTCGTTCTGCTCTTTGCAACGCTCTATTTCCTGCCTTTCGAAGTACGCGTCTTCGGCGCGACCATTCCATTCCCGCCATTCGTGAAAGCCGTGATTGGCCTCGCTTTGCCGACGGCAGCGAATTTCTCCGAGGTCATCCGCGGCGCGGTCCAGTCCGTTCACAGCGGGCAATGGGAGGCGGCACGTTCGCTCGGCTACAACACTTTCCAGATCTATCGCCACGTGATCATGCCGCAGGCGATGCGCCGCATGATCCCGGGCTGGATGAATCTCTACGCCCTATTGATGATTGCGACCGCGCTCGCGACCGTCACCGGCATCCAGGACGTCCTGACGATCCTCAACACCTTGCTCGCCATGGAGAATGAGCGGGTGATCGTCTATTTCTACCTGACCATCCTCTTCCTGTTCATCGCCTACTGCTATCCGATCGCGGCCATTGCGCGCCGGCTCGAACGTGCCGTGAAGGGAGACAGCCTGTGAGCCGCACCGAAGCGCTGATCGAGCTCGACAACGTCCGCAAGTCCTTCGGCGACTTCGAGGTTCTCAAGGGCATCTCGATGTCCGTGCAGAAAGGCGAGGCCGTCTGCATCATCGGTCCCTCCGGATCGGGCAAGTCCACCATCCTGCGCTGCATCAACGGCCTGTTTCCCATCGACGAAGGCTTCATTCGCGTCGGTGCGCATCGCGTGCACGAACTGAAGTCCGACAAGGCGATGCGGCCGTTGCGCCATCAGGTCGCGATGGTGTTCCAGCAATACAACCTGTTTCCGCATCGCACGGCGCTGCAAAACATCATGATGGCGCCCATCCAGGTGCTCGGACACGACCGCGCCGAAGTCGAGGAGCGCGCCCGTAAGCTCCTGAAGAAGGTGCGGCTCTCCGAGAAGGCCGACAGCTTTCCGGGGCAACTTTCCGGCGGGCAGCAGCAGCGCGTGGCGATCGCGCGCGCTCGCGATGCAGCCGGAGGTGATCCTGTTCGACGAGGTGACGGCGGCGCTGGACCCTGAAACGGTGAAGGACGTGCTCTTCGCCATCCGCGAGCTGGTGGAGGAAGGTCTTACCTGCATCCTGGTGACGCACGAGATGAAGTTTGCCCGGGAGGTCTCGCAGCGTGTCTGCTTCACCGATCATGGCCTGATCGTGGAGAGCGCTCCGCCTGCAGAGCTCTTTGACAATCCGCAAGATCCGCGCACGCGCGAATTCCTCGGTCAGGTTCTCTGATCGTGCCGTCCCACGTTCAAAGAAAGACAAGCCGGAAAGGCTCGATCCATCATGCCCCGTTTTGACGATATCTATGCCAAGGACTTCAAGGAGGCGCCTTACTGGTGGGAGGCTGCCGAACCGGAAACCGATCTCGATCCCTTGCCGGAACGCGCCGATGTCGTGGTCATCGGCTCGGGCTATGCGGGGCTGAACGCGGCGACTCATCTGGCGCGCGCCGGGCGCTCGGTCGTCGTCATTGACGGCGACCGGATCGGGGAGGGCGCCTCGACGCGGTCGGGCGGCATGGTGTCGAGCGGTCAGAAGCTGGTGGTGAGTGGCGCGATCAAGGGGATCGACCCCGTGCTGTTCTCGCGCCTGATCGGCGAAAGCAATGAGAGCTTCGACTATCTGAAGATGCTCGTCGAGACGGAGAAGCTGGATGCCGGCCTCGCGCTCACTGGACGTTTTTTCGGCGCTCACGCGGCGGGCAACTACGAAACCCTGAAGCGGCATGGCGCGCTTCTGGCGGAAAAGACCGGCGTCACAGTGCATTTTCTCGATCGCGCGCATCAGCGGGCCGCAATCGGTTCGGACTATTATCACGGTGGCATGGTGATCGACCAATATGGCGGTCTGCACCCGGGCAAGTATCACAAGGCGCTGCGCGACAGGGCGCGCGCCGCCGGCGTCGTGCTGCGTTCGCATGCGCGTGCGGGCATGGTGCAGGACGGAGCGGGCGGGGAGAAGATCGTGCCGACCGCGCGGGGTAGCATCCGGGCTGCGCACGTCGTCGCAACCACCAACGGCTATACCGGAGCGGATGCGACGCCGGGGCTCGCCAGCCGCATCGTGCCGGTCAAGAGCTATCAGATCGCTACCGAGCCGCTGCCGGCCGATCTGCTGGCCGAGCTGATTCCGCGCGCCCGAATGGTGTCCGATACGCGTCGTGACCTGATCTATACAAGGCCGTCGCCCGACGGGACGCGACTTCTGTTCGGTTCGCGCCCGGGCATCTTCGACATGCCGGACAAGCTTGCCGCCAAGCGGCTCTACATGCGCATGTTGACCATCTGGCCGCAACTTGCGGGCGTGAAGATCACGCATGCGTGGAGCGGGCGTGTGGCGATGACGGTCGACAAGCTCGCGCATCTTGGGGCGCGCGACGGCACGGACTTCGCAGCCGGCTGCAACGGCAACGGCGTCGCGCTGATGACCTATCTCGGCTATCAGACGGCGCGGAAAATTCTTGGCGAGCAGAACATGCCGTCAGCCTTTGATCGGGACACATTCACCGCCGTGCCCTTCTATGCGGGCAGGCCGTGGTTCCTGCCGCTCTTTGCAGGCTGGTATCGCCTGCGCGATTTCCTCGATCGTCCGGGAGGCTGAATTGGAGCAGCCCGCTATTCCGGTCGGCCCGGAAGAGGATACGGCGACGAACGCCTGAAGGAGGACAATTTGTCCAGAATAATTCCCGATCTCGTCGTCACGCCGCAGGAGCTACCCGCGAAGGTGGACGTCGTCGTCATCGGCGGAGGCATCATCGGCGTCTCGACGGCGCTCTCGCTGGCCGAGCGCGGCGTCAGCGTCGCCTTGTGTGAAAAGGGTTTGATCGGAGCGGAGCAGTCGTCGCGAAACTGGGGCTGGGTCCGCCAGATGGGGCGCGATCCGGCCGAGTTGCCGCTTGCCATCGAAAGTCTCCGGCTCTGGCGTGGCATGAACGCGCGCATCGCCGGCGAAACGGGCTTTCGGCAGACGGGCATCGCCTACCTCTGCGACACCGATGCCGATGTCGCGACGTACGAGGAGTGGCTCAAGCATGCCGCCCCGTTGGGTCTCGATTCCCGCCTCGTCAGCGGCGAGGCGCTGAAGACGCTCATTCCCGGAGCGGCGAAGCCGTTCCGCGCCGCGTTGCACACGCCGAGCGACGGCAAGGCGGAGCCCTTTATCGCAGTCCCGGCGATGGCGCGGGCCGCGGCCGCCAAAGGCGCGCAAATCCTCACCAATTGCGCGGTCCGCTCCATCGAGCGATCGGCCGGCCGGGTGAGCGGCTGTGTGACCGAGCGCGGTGAGATCCGCTGCTCTTCCGTGGTTCTGGCGGGAGGAGCCTGGTCCCGCTTGTTCGCTGGCAATATGGGCATCGATCTTCCGGTCCTGAAGATCCTCGGCAGCGTCGTCCGCCTGTCCTCCGTCGAGGGCGTTCCGGATTTCGCAGTTGGTGCGGGCAACTTCGCTTTCCGTCGCCGTCTGGACGGCGGGTTCACCGTCGCTCAGCGCAACGCAAATGTTGCGCCGATCACGCCGGATAGCTTTCGTTTGTTCTGCGACTATACACCGACGCTCATCAAGAGCTGGAACGAGCTGACACTTCGCATCAGCGGTCAGTTTTTTCGCGAGCTGTCGATAGCGCGAAGCTGGCAGAGCGACGAAGTTACGCCTTTCGAACAGGTCCGCATTCTCGATCCCGATCCGTCGTGGCGATTCGTTCGAGGCGGCGTTCGCCATCTGCGCGAGGCGTTCCCGGCGTTCGGCGACGCCAAGATAACAAAGGTGTGGGCCGGCTTGATGGACGTTACGCCGGATGCCGTTCCTGTCATGGCGCAGGTCGGCTCCGTTCCCGGCTTCTATCTCGCCACAGGTTTCTCCGGTCACGGGTTCGGTATCGGCCCGGGCGCCGGCGCGTTGATGGCCGACCTGGTGACGGGATCGACGGCTTGCGTCGATCCGGCTCCATTCCGGATCGAGCGATTCAAGCGGTTGAAAAAAGGTCGCTTGATTCGAGCCCTTTGTGTCCACGGGCGAGTGATCAATAGGCGTTGCAGTTCTTTGAAATCGTGGGTTTGACGCCCACGTACAAGGATTTGCGCGATTTTCGACGAACTTCGATTTTTGCGTGCTTCGCGTACGTGGCAAGATGTGAGGGGCGTCGGATAGACTTGATGCCGAGCGCTATTAATCCAACGCAACCGCTATTCCCGCCAGTGCTGCCGGAAGCGACCAGGCCCAATCTCCCATCAGCAAGACCGCTCCTGCAGCAACGATGCACCCCAGGATGAAGCTGAGCAGGCGAAACAGCGAGTGATTGAGCGGCGGGGAATCGTGCGGCAGCAGACGATTGCGTGCGGCGAGGAGATCCATCGCGGACAAGACTGCATTGGTCAGATTGCCGGTCATCACTGCAGTCGATATCGCGCCGGGCAGCGCCAGGCGAAGGAGTGCGTATTGGCAGGCCATCGCCGACACGGCCATCGTCGCCGCAGCATCGGCGTTCAGTCCAGCGGGATCGGCTGATGGCTTGGTGATCACGCTGAAGATCAACAGCATGAGAAGCACCAGGAACTGAACCTGGAGCAACAGCCGCGCCAGACGAGAACCGTGCCGGCCGGAAGCTTGGGCGATTAGCCAAACAGTCGCCAAAGCAATCATGAAGACAGGGAGCGCCGACAACTGTGCCCAGCGAAACGAGCCGCCATCAATGGCAACGACGGTGGCCAACACGATATTGCCGGTCACGTGGGCCGTGAAGATGTGACCCAGGGTGAAGAAGCCGGTGAAGTCGACCATTCCGGCAATGACGCCAAGCAATGGTAACAGTCGCGCCTCCAGGCGCGACTGCTTCACTGCTTCGTTCGCGGAATCCAGGCCGCTTTGGGACGGGGCACTGCCTTGAGTAAGCAGAGGCATCTTCAGCGGTTCCGGTTGCAAGCCCTGATTGGTCCCGAATATCGGCCTGACGACAGAGACCCTTCAGGAGCCCGCGCTTTGTCCGCCGTCGACATGCAGGATTTCGCCGGTGACGAAGTCGGCACCTTCGAGGAAGAGCACGGCCTCGACGATCTCGTGGACCTCACCCATCCGACCAATCGGGTGCTGCTTGCCGAGATGGTCATACATTTCTGGCCTGTGCATCGACGTCTTGGTCGCGCCTGGTGCGACCGCGTTGACACGGATTCCCCTGCTTGCAAGTTCGACGGCAAGCGACTTCGTCGCCGCGTTAAGACCACCCTTGGTCAAGGCTGCCAACGCTGACGGCGCCTGGCTGCTGACGTTCTCGTCCAGGCTGCTCGTGATCTGCACAATGTGCCCGGAGCCGCGCCTCAGCATCTCCACGGTAGCGCGTCGCGTCATGTGGAAAAAGCCGTTGAGGTTGATCGCCAGCATCCTGGCATAGTCATCGTCCGTATATTCGATGAACGGCTTTCCGATGAAGATGCCGGCGTTGTTGACAAGCGTGTCGATCCGACCAAATTGGTCAAGCGCCCGGAGAACAATGTGTTCTGCCGTTCTGGGGTCGCCGATGTCGCCGGCGACGGCGAGAATGTCCGGATCGGATGACGGCTCAATCGAGCGGGCGTTCGCGATCACGCGATAGTTTCTGCCGCGATACGCTCTCACCAAGGCTTCGCCGATGCCCCGCGACGCGCCGGTGATGATTGCGACTTTGCGTTCTTCGTCCATGAGGAGCTCCATTTTCGCGCTAGGTTGTTTCTGCTACTGTGCCGTCCATCCGCCATCGACCGCGATGGCGGTGCCCGTGATCTGGTCTGCCGCAGGCGAACAGAGGAAGGCCACGGTGCCTCCAAGCTGCTCCGGAGAGACGAATTCGGAGGACGGTTGCTTCTCACCCAACAGCGCCCTGGCGGCGTCCTGTTGGCTGATGTTCTTTTGCGCGGCCATGTCGCTGATTTGCTTTTCGACCAGAGGTGTCCGCACCCAGCCGGGACAGACCGCGTTGCAGGTCACGCCGCTGCCGGCGGTCTCCAGGCCGACCACTTTGGTCAGGCCGACCAGGCCGTGCTTGGCCGCGACGTAGGCCGCCTTGTGTGTCGACGCAACGAGACCGTGGGTCGAGGCGATGTTGACGATCCGGCCCCAGCGCTGCTTCTTCATCTGGGGCACCGCGGCGGCGATGCCGTGGAATGCAGCCGACAGATTGATGTCCAGGATCGCGTGCCACTTGGCGGGCGGAAATTCCTCCACAGGCGCGGTGAACTGGATGCCGGCATTGTTCACGAGGATGTCGAGGCGCCCGAAGGTCTCGATCGTGGTCGCGATCAGGCGGCGCACGGAATCGCCCTTCGACATGTCGGCGCCGTCGTACACGACACGCACGTCGTGTTCGCGTTCGATCCCGGCGCGGATGGCTTCGATCTCGCCGGGGTCGCCGAAGCCGTTCAAGACGATGGTGGCGCGAAGCCTGGCCAACTCTCTGGCGATCCCGAGCCCAATGCCACTGGTCGAGCCGGTGACGATCGCTACCTTATTCTTCAACATCGGAGTTCCTTTCGTTCTTTGTGGTGTCGTTGCGGACGAGTGAAATCAATGCCCGCCGCCGGCTTCGATACGCCCGGGCTTTGTCAGCATGAGCGCAGCGAGAAGGGCGACGATCTGCGAGACGCCGAGCAGAAAGAAGGTGTCGCTGAATGCGAGGATGAAGGCCTGCTTCTGAACGACCTTGCCGATCGCGACATAGGCGTGATGGACGGCGTCGATGCGGTCGATAACGCCATGGCTCATGAAATATTGCGTGAGCTGATCGAGGCGAGTGCGGGTGGCTTGCTCGAACATCGAGACCGATTGCGTCAGGACGTTGGAATGATATTGCTCCCGCTTGGTCAGCAGCGTCTGAAGCGCGGCAATGCCGATCGCGCCACCAAGGTTGCGCATCATGTTGAACAGAGCGGATGCCGATCCGGCGTTCTCGGCCTCGATTCCGCTGGTGGCGACCGCCGAGAGCGGCGCAAAGACGAGGGCCTGGCCAAGCGCGCGGATCACGTTCGGCCAAAATAGCTGATCGGCTGCATAGTCGTTGGTCATGTAGATATTCAAGAAATTGGAGCCGCCGAACAGCACAAAGCCGACGCCGATCACGAGGCGAGGATCGAGCCGCTGCATCAGGCGGGGCACCAGCGGGATCAGCACGAGCTGTGGCAGGCCGGTCCATGCCAGCACCATGCCGATCTGCTCGGAGTTGTAGCCCTGGATGCGGGACAGGTAGACCGGCAGGACGTAGACGGAACCGTACAGCGACACACCGAGCAGAAAGTTCGCGAGCACGCCGAAGCCGAAATTGCGACGGAACAGGATGCGCAGGTTGAGCAGCGGCTTCTTCGCGGCAAGTTCGATGACGAGGAACAGAGTCAACGCAACCACAGCAACGATTGCCAGCCGGACGATGAAAGGCGAGCCGAACCAGTCGTCCTTGTTGCCTTCTTCCAGCACGGTCTGAAGCGCGGCAAGTCCGATCGCCATCGTGGCGATGCCGGCCCAATCGCCCTCCCGTAACAGGCGCAGCTGCATAGGCGCAGCTTCCAGCGAGGCATAGAGCATCGTGATCATGATCGCGCCGGGGACGATGTTGACGTAGAAGACGTACTCCCAGCCGAAATTTTCAGTGAGATAGCCCCCGATGGTCGGACCAATGGCCGGCGCGAAGGTCGCGGAGATCGCGAACATCGCCAATCCAATCGGCTGCTTCGCCTTGGGCAGCAGCGTAATGATGAGCGTGAACGCCATCGGAATTAGCACCCCACCGGTAAAGCCCTGTACGGCGCGGAGCACGATCATCTGCGGCAGGTTCTGCGCGAGCGCGCAGGCCGCCGAAAACGCCAGGAACAGGAATGCGTTGGTGAGGAGATAGATGCGGACCGAGAACACCTGGGCAAGCCAGCCGCTCAGGGGGATTACGACAATCTCGGCGATCAGGTACGAGGTCGAGATCCAGCCGCCGTCATCGATGCCCGCACCGATCCCGCCCTGGATGTTGGCAAGGGAGGCATTGACGATCTGAATGTTGAGCACCGCCATGAAGGCGCCCAGCGTGGCCCCGCTGACCGCAAGCCAGGTCTTTGCCGAGACGGCGGGAGTGGTGGCCGGTAGCTGACGTTCGCTACCGGCCTGGGCGCCAATCGCGGTTTGCAGTGTCGTCATGGCGATCTGCTCACGTGTGAGGGAGGACGGTTTGGTCAGCCGCGGGGCTTGTTGCTACGCAAGGCAAGCCGCTTCTCGGCGTCTCGCTCGGCGATAACGGCAGACTTGGTATTGACGGTGGGCTCGGCCGACATTCCCGGGCGCAGAAGGCCGTTCAGGCTTTGGTCGTCGAGCACGATCTTCACCGGCACGCGCTGCACGATCTTGGTGAAGTTGCCGGTCGCATTGTCGGGCGGCAGCAGGGCGAACTCCAGGCCGCTCGCCGGCGACAGGCTATCGACGTGACCTTTCAGCTTCGTCGAATGGAAACTGTCGACGCGCAGCTCGACCGGCTGTCCATTGCGTACGTGAGTGAGCTGGGTCTCCTTGAAATTTGCGACCACGTAGACCGCGTCGAGCGGAACGACTGCCATGAGCTGCGTGCCCGCCTGGACATATTGGCCGACCCGCAGGGTGCGCGCGCCGACGGTGCCGTCGACCGGCGCGGTGATCCGCGTATAGGAGACGTTCAGCGCCGCCTGTTGTTCCAGCGCATGAGCGTGATCGAGCTGCGCGAGAGCCTGAGCCCGCTGGGTCGAGAGCACCTCGATCTTCTTGTTGGCGGCGATCAATCCCGCCTTGCCCTGCTGCAATTGTGCGATCTGCGAGCGTAACGTTGCGTCAGTTTGCTGGGCCCGTTGAATGGTGCCCGCACCCGACTTCATGAGATCGTCGTAGCGGGCACGCTCTTGCTGGGCGAACTTCAGGTTGGCCTCGGTCGCATCGACCTCGGCCGCCTGTTGTTGAATGAGCGGCTCCTGCAATTCGATCTGTGCGTTCAGGTGTTTGACTGCAGCCTCGGATGCTGCGACATCCGCCTGGGCTTGCTTCAGCGCGGTCTTGAAATCGCGGTCGTCGATCCGCGCCAAGACCTGGCCGGATTTTACCGGCTGGTTATCGGCGACGAGAACCTCCGCAATGTGGCCGGAGACTTTGGGTGCGATGATCGTGGAGTCCGCTTTCACATAGGCATCGTCGGTCGTCTCCAGGTAGCGACCGGCGGTGACATAGTAGTGGCCGTAGACTGTAGCTCCGGCCACGCCGAGCGCGGCAGCGAACGCGATTGCCGCGCGCCGGATCGCCTGACGCGATGGAGCATGACGGGCTTTGGTCCTCTGTTCGGAGGCGTAAGAAAGGGTCGACATGGCTCTCTCCGGAAGCTGCTGGGGGCGCTGAATCTCAATCGCGACGATGGACGTCATGGGTGACGATGCCGAGCTCGGGAGACGGCGGGTCCAGGCGGTGCGGATCGGCCAGCGTGCGGCGGATGTCGTCGAGCCCGCTTTGCCAATGCGCGCGCATCGCGCTCAGCCCAAATTCGTAATCCCGCGAATGGCCTTCGTGGATCTTGGTCTGATAAATCAGGTGAACGATGTTGTAGGAGCGCTCGCGCGCCATCTCGGCGATGTCGCGGATCTCCGGATCCCCTCTTGCAGCTTCCGGCAGCTTCTCGATAGTTCGCTGCAAGGCCCGACGCATCTTCTGCATCCGCAGCACCTGATCCGTCACGGTGCGGGTGCGGCTCGAATACTGGATGTCCTTCTGCCGGCTCGAAACCTCCATCATGTCGTAGGGAACGCGGCCCCGGGCCGACCAGAGATCGATCTGGAACGTCAGCGTGTCACGAGGCTCGCCCGACAGGACGCGGGAGAGGGGCGTGTTCGACACCACGCCGCCGTCCCAATAGTGCTCGCCTTCGATTTCGACGGCGGGGAATCCTGGTGGCAGCGCGCCGGACGCCATGAAATGCTTCGGTCCCAGCCGGCGCTCGGCGGTGTCGAAATAGGTCAGGTTGCCAGTGCGGACGTTGACCGCGCCGACGCTGACGCGCACGTCGCCCGAGTTCAGCCGGTCGAAATCGACGAACCGCTCCAATGTCTGATGCAGAGGCGCCGTATCGTAAAAGCTGGTTGCGGCGTTACCCGAGAAGGGCGACCAGAGTGGCGAGGGAAAGCGCGGCTTGAAGAAGCCGGGCTGGCCTTGGACCAGTGCCCTCGCTGCGGCCAACGCGTTGCGGATCGAGGTGATGTCGAACGCAAAGGGCAAGGCATTGGCCAGTCCTTCGCCTGCGGGCCATTCGATCGAAAAGGCGCAGATGGTCTCCCAGAACTCGCGCAGCCGCTGCACGCGCTCGCTTTCGGGCGAGCCGGCGATGATGGCGGCGTTGAGCGCCCCGATCGAAATTCCAGCCAGCCAGTTTGGCCGGATGCCGGCTTCGTGCAGGCCTTCGTAGACTCCGGCCTGATAGGCGCCGAGAGCTCCGCCACCCTGCAGGACCAGAGCAACCACATCATATGGCAGCGGCCTGGATTGTTGCCGCACAGGAATGGTTTGCTCGCGCGTGACCTTAAGCATTTCGAATCTCCCGACGTTGCGGCTGATCTGATCAGCCGGCGTTTGCCTCGATGAGGATTTCGGATCTGGATTGCCGTACGGCCGCTCCGGACGACAGGTAGTCGTGGACCACGGTGCCGAGACCGAGCGTCAAGTCGGCCACGAGGTGTTTGGCTGACAGCACTTCGAGGACCGGAAGTTCGGTGACGGGCGCCAGGGCATGCGAATACAGGTCCAGCGCCGCCGGTCCCGTCCAGGCGCCTTTGACGGTAATGTCTTCGAGGTGGTAGCGGACCAGCTCGCAGATGCGCGCCGAGCCATCGACATGTGGGATAATCTTGAGCAGGAAATTGGGCGCGGTGAGCTTCCTGGCCTCGGCTTCGATGTCGAGCGCGCGGTGCTTGTAACCCATGGTTCCGGTCGCGATGCGAACCGAGCCGTAGTTCAAGGTGCCGACCAGCGTATCGATCTCGACCGCGAGTTTCGGCTGCGCCAGCTTCTTTGGAAATCCCCACAGCTCCCGCCCGCCGGCGATGGGCGGATGGTCATTGAGGAACATCTGATGGGTAAAGCTGCCGGCCTGACCTTGGTAGGATACGGGAATGACCTGGCCGCTCTCCGTGTAGTCGCCGAACCCTGTTGAATCCGGCATGCGGATGAATTCGTAGTTCACGACCGGTTCGGTCAGTTCGAGCGGTGCCGGCACGATCCGGCGCAGCGCCGCGGGATCCGTCCGGTACTGGATGATGAAGTATTCGCGGTTGACGAAGCGGTAGGGGCCCGGTGGAAAAGCCGGATTGGTCAGCGGCATGGCGAACGCCGTCGTGCGCACGGTCTCGTGTTTCATCGGGGGGCTCCAGTTTGGTCGATGGCGAGGGAGCCGCGCTTCTGCGTCCGAAGCGCGGCCATATCTCTTGAGCGTCTCAGACCTCGGTGACGTGCTCCGGATCGGCGGATGCGAGCGCGGCAGCCCGCTCGGCCCGCGGCGGGTAGATCCACACGGTGTTGATCTCGTGCTTGGTCTTCTTGGCGACGTCGCCGACGATCTCGACCTTCCGTTCCCAGCCGCGGGTGAAGACCGCGCCGGCTTCGCCGAGGTCGAGGCATGTGACGTAGGCTTTCTGGTGGTACGGCTTGGTCGGGACGCCGAGGAGCTCGGCAGCGGCATTGTTGCCGGCGAAGGCGCCCATTCGGGTGGCGTGCTGGCAGGACATCAGTGCAAAGTTGCCGGCATCGTCGCACGCAGCCTTCGCGGCATCGCCGGTGGCGAAGACGCCGGGCACCGACGCCACACGCAGATCCCGATCAACCAGCAGCCGGCCGGAATTGTCGCGCTCCGCGGGAATCTGTTGAGTCAATGGTGCGGCACGAATGCCCGCGGCCCAGACCACGGTTTCCGCCTCGATGCGTTCGCCGCTCGAAAGCGTGACGCCGGTCTCGTCGAGCGCACTGACGCCAGCGCCGACCCGGGTCTCTACGCCGAGTTCGCGCAACGCATTCTCAATGACGGGACGAGGGCCGGTGCCCATGTCGGGAGCGACCGCACTGTTACGTTCGACGATGATCACGCGTGGCTTCGCGTCCTTGCCGAGGATCGCACGAAGCCGCTTGGGCATCTCGGTTGCAGCTTCGATGCCGGTGAAACCGCCGCCGGCAACGACAACGGTGTCGCGACCGTTTCTTGCCGGCCTTTCGGCCAAGCCGTGCAGATGCCTGTCGAGGGCCACCGCATCATCGAGCGAGTCGACGCTGAAGCCATGCTCGGCGAGGCCCGGAATATTCGGGCGGAAGAGCCGGCTGCCAGTGGCGACGACCAGCCGGTCGTAGGATAGCGTCTTTCGGGTGCCCCCGGCGGTCGAGACCTGCAACATGCGGGATTTGGTATCGATCGTTTCGGCGCTGCCCTGCACGTAGACGACGTCGATGGACTTGAGCACCTCGAGTAGAGGCGCAGTCAGGGTTTCCGGTTTCGCTTCGTAAAGCCGCGGGCGAACCACCAGCGTCGGCTGCGGCGCAACCAGCGCGATCTCGAGTTCGTCGGGGGAAACGCCCTGGATATCGCGCAGGCGGGCAGCGGAAAGTGCGGCGTACATGCCGGCGAAGCCGGCGCCGATGATAACTAGTCGCATGTGGTCTTCTCCTGTGGTTGGTCTTCCGGCATGGACGCGCCGCCGCTGCCGCTGTGCTTGCGGTCTCGTGTGGTCGACGACGCGAAAACGTGAGGCGAAAGTGTCAGGTCTTAAGGGGAGGGACAGCTCGACATCGATGCGGCCCAGCGGCGGCGAAAGAAGAGCGGCTCGGCGGCATTGCGGCCGCTCCAGTTGGCGTAGGGAAGAGGCGCATCATCGTTGGCCATGATGGATAGCGCCGGGCTCATGCGTTGCAGGGACTGCGGTGGAATCTCCACTTCCTCGCCGGTTGCGGACGTGAAGCGGACCGCCAGGGAGAGTCCATACAAGATCGTCGTTGCGGCGAGCCGTCGCCGCGGCGGGATTGCAAAGAGGCTGACGAAGGTCTTCGAGGTCATCGTTTGTCTCCGTCTGTTGGAAACGTTGGGGACCCTGATCGTCTACCGGATCGTAGCTGCTACTGCGCCAGCGTGATTGCGGTGCCTGTAGAGCGATTGCTGCTACCGCATGCGTCGTCGCCAATCGCTCGGACTTTCACCGGTCAATTTCTTGAACGCCGCGGCGAATGCAGTTTGCGAAGCGTAGCCAAGCTGTGCGGCCACCGTCGCAATCGAGGCATCTGTATCGCGCAGCATGTTCATGGCCTGATCGAGCCGCTGCTGGCGTAGCCAGGCATGTGGCGAAAGCCCGGTGCTTTCCTTAAACGCACGACAGAAGTGGAAGCGCGAGAGCCCGGCGTCCGATGCGAGCACCGCGAGAGAGACGTCGGTATCAATGTTCGAGCGCAGGCGTTCGATCGCGCGCCGTAGGGCGTGGGGCGACAGTCCCCCCGTGACCAGCTCGAACGTGGACGACTCGCCGGTGTGCTCGGCCAGGATACGCGTGGCCAGAAGATCGGTGAGTTGCTGCCTGAACAGGTGATCCAGGGCCGCATTGCCCTCGAGCACATCCGCCGCACTCATCAGCAATCCCGATACGACAGGGTCCGGATGCCCTGTCCGTTCCAGAAGATCGCCGGGAGCGGGCATGTTGGCCTCACGGGCGATGCGTTGCAGCGCGGCCTGCGGAAGATAGAGTTGGATCACATCGACGAAGCCGGGAATATCCCACCGGGCGCTTGATCCGGCCGGAATGATCGTCACCACACCCGAACGCGCCGTTCCAATCGCAACCGATTTTCCGGAGCGCCGCTCCAGGCGCTGAACGCCTGTGGGGTAAGTCATGATGACGTGATCGGTCATAGGCTCGACCACGTCGTGCAGAGCCCCGTGCTTCCAATGCGCGATGGCACCGTTGGTGGGATCCGAAGCCATCTGGAGCGGTGCGGTCTTGAGGACACGGGCCATCTCCACGTCGGCGCGGCGCCGCTCGGCATGTAGAGAGTCATCGTGGCCCGTATCTGGTGCGACGAGCAAAGCCTCCAAGGGATCGCGCGGGATCGGTCTGGTCATGAAGCTGTCCTCGCCTTCCGAGGTATTTCATCAACAGCAGGAAGGCCGTCGCTAGCGCACGCTTCGCCGCCAGTCGCTGGGGGTCTCCCCGGTGAATCGCCTGAACGCGGCCGCGAAGGCCGTTTGGGAGGAATAGCCGAGCTCCATTGCGACCGACACGACCGACGTTTCCGTGTTCCGGAGCATGTTCATGGCCTGCTCGAGCCGGTGTTGCCGCAACCAGGCAAGCGGAGAAAGCCCGGTGCTCTCCTTGAACGAGCGGCAGAAGTGGAAGCGCGACAGCCCGGCTTCGGAAGCCAGAACATCGAGCGAAACCTCCGCATCGCTGTCCGAGCGCAAGCGTTCGATGGCGCGGAGCAAAACCTTCGGCGCAAGGCCGCCTATGGCCGGCTGGAATGTCGTCGACGAGCTCGTATGAGCTGCCAAAAGACGCGTGGCCAGGAGGTCCGTCAGTTGATGCCTGAACAACGCATCCAGCGTCCGATTGCCCTCCAGCACGCTGGCCGCGCTGAGAAGCAACCGGGATGTAATGGGATCGGGATGCGCCGTGCGCTCCAGGAGATCGGTCGGTGTGCCGGTCGCTGCTTCGTCGGCAACCCGCTTCAGCGTCGCGTGCGGAAGATAGAGCTGAACGACGTCCACGGGTTTCGGAATGTCCCACCGGGAGCTTGATCCTTCAGGAATGATGATCACAACGCCTGGACGAAACGTTCCGGACGCAACCGACCGTCCTGACCGTCGCTCCATGTGCTGCGTCACGCCGTTGTAGGCCATGATGACATGGTGGCTCATGGGTTCGACGACGTCGTGCAAGGGTTCGTGCTTCCAGTGGGCGATCCCGGCGCCCGAGGCGTCCAAGGCCATGCGAAACGGCGCGGTGTGGAGCACACGCGCCATCTCTGCATCGGCGGCGCGCCGATCAGAGGTGGGGAAGTCCTTGCCGGGCGTCGCCGGCGCAACCGGCAGAACCTCTTGATGATCAACGATCGGATCGTTCATGGCGTGTGCTCGTGTTGGGAAGGTCTTGCGCTCACCGCTCATCGGTGGGTTCGTGGCCCGATGGGCAGAACGGTTGCCTCCACCTTGGTCGCGACGATGATGGAAAGCCGCGGGTGACGGTATCGTGCTGTGGGTCTGGTCTCGCTGGTTTGGTGGCTAGATTCACCTGTACCTTGGGATAGGGCGGTCGGGGCTCGGGTGATCGCGCGCAACGAAGCGGAAGCTCACCGAACGACGCCATGCCTCCGGTTATGACCTTGCCGACCCTGTATCGGCGCCGGTCATCCCCGGCACCGGGACCGTGAAGTGGAAATGGGCGCCGCCACTCGGCCGGTTTGTGCCCGCGATGCGGCCGCCATGCGCGGTGATGATCGACTGACAGATGGTCAGGCCGATGCCGAGCCCAGCATCCTTGGTGCTGAAGAAGCTGTCGAAGACGCGCGCCAGATCCGCGGTGGGAATGCCCGGCCCGTCGTCGATAACGGAGAGGGCAACCGCACCGTTGCCGTCGATCGACGTTTCGATGTCGATCCGGCGCGTCGGCCCGCCCGACTGCGCGATCGCCTGGACGCTGTTGACCAGCAGGTTGATGATCACCTGCTGCAACTGAATGCGGTCGCCGAGGACCCTGGGAAGGTCGGCACCAAAGTTCGCGGACAGGACGATCGACTTGGAATCGATGTCATGGCGGATGAACAAGAGCGCTTCCTCGGCCACCTCGTTCAGGTCGATGAGGCGCTTCTCCGGTTCGTGCTTCGCCGCCATGCCGCGGATACGATGAATGATGTCGCTGGCACGGCGTGCGTTCGACACGATTCGCGAGGTGAGCTGCGCGACTTTTTCCGTGTTTTGATCGGCACGTGCGAGCCATCTGAGGCTGGTCTCGCCGTTGGTCACGATCGCCGCAAGCGGTTGATTGATCTCGTGCGCAATCGACGTTGCGAGCTCTCCGAGCGTTGCGATGCGCCCGGCATGCGAGAAGTCGGATTGCAGTTTTCGAAGCTGCTGTTCGGCGTTCAATCGCTCGCTGATGTCCTGCATGGTGATGAAGGTGTTGTCCAAATGCTCGGGAGGAACCGGATAGGTTACCGTGAACAAGACGTCGATGATCGAGCCGTCGAAGGCACGTATCCTGGTCTCCTCGATCAGATTGCGGCGACCTTCGAAGTGCGCGACCATGACGCGTTCCGCAAGGCCGGGAGCGGCGGCAAAGATGTACCTGACAGGTTTAATGAGATCTGCGGCGTTGCTGCCACGAAACAACGACACGGCGTCCCTGTTGACGTCGGTCACTCGGACGACGTCCTTGGCATGCTCGACGAGATCCGGATTGCGTGCGAGATGCCCGGCGATGTCGCGTACACCGTTTGCCTTCAACTCGTCGAAGGCTTCGCCCGCGCGACGGGAATCGACCTGCCAAAGCGCGGTCGGGAGGTATTGGATGAGCCTGCGGTACCTATCCTCGCTCGCCTGCAATTCCCATGTGGTTCGTTCATCGCTCGTTGCGCCGTTAATGGTCACGAACACGGTGTCGGGAGGACTCGGCTCCGCCGAGTGCCAAGCCTTGACGACGGGATTGCGCAGAGCTCCGCTCAAGACCATCTTGCGTGTCTCAAGGCGCGTGCGGTCGCTCGCGACACTTTCCAGCATCGCCGCAAGCAGCGAGCGGCTCTCGGCCGGCCAGAATGCCGCGATCGGTTGGCCGATCATCTGCTCGTAGCCGGCATGTGCGCCGAACATGCGAACCGCGCGATTGTTGACGGCCAGGATGCGGGTTGCGGTCAGCAGTCCGTCGACCCAGTCCGGGTGCCGATGGAGATCGATGGTGTTGCCGCCACGTCGATGTTCGGCGATCGCATCGAGCAGGGGACGTGCAGGCGAGGTATCGAGCTCCCAGGACGCGGCAAGCGAGGATTGCAGTTCGGCGTCCATGCGCAAGTAAGCCGCCTGCGAGAGCGAGCCCGCGTTTTGCCCGAACTCCACGATATCGAGGAATGCACCGGTCGCATCGCGCCTGACGATTTGCCTCACCGCGGCCACAATATCCGTTCCGGTCAGCCCGCGCCGACGAACCACTCCCTCCCATCGTCCCTCGCGCAGCAGCGCGTCGAAATGATCGGTACCGATGTGAGCGAGGGAACCTATGGTCTGGACGCGGCGCCCCAGCATTGCCATGGCGGGCCATCCGTAAAGAACTTCGGAGGCAGCATTCCAGTACCTGATGACGCCTTGTTCATCGCTTACGATGACGCTCTCGGAGGCGAGATCGGCGAGCTCCGTGACATGAGGCGAACCATGATCGCCTGGTGCCGCGCGTTGGAACAGATTACTCATCTGACGGCGTGTCCTGTCGCTCGTCTTCGCATGAGCTGCCTGCGCGGTTCAGCGCGGATTGCAGGTGGTGAAAGAGGACGTCATCGTTGACCGGTTTCGTCAAACAGGCAAAAGCGCCCGCGCTCAAGGCGCGCCCACGCGTGGACGGACTCGTATCCGCGGTGATGATGATGACCGGCATTGGTGAGCCAAGTTCCCGTAGTCGTTCCTGAAGTTCGAGGCCGCTTCGGCCCGGCATGCTTACGTCGGTAATCAAGCAGTCGAAGCGATCGGGCACATATTCGGCCATGAAAGCGTCCACTCGATCGAATGTCTGGCACGCAAGCCCCAACACAAGGAGGAGCTCGGAGAGCGCCTCTCGTACAGCCTCGTCGTCATCGACGACCGCGACGAGGGGCGCTTTGAACGAAAGGGGCGTTCTCGCTGGCATGGCCAGATGACCATCCGCCCGTTGGTCACCGGGTTGTACCTATCCTTTGGTTTAGGCTGATTGCGTCTCTCGAAGTGCTGCAGGCAGGGATTCCCATATCCGGATCAGTTCGCCGGCGGATCCGGCCTGCAGTTTCCGCATCGCGTTGCCGCGATGCAGCTTGACGGTGATCTCGCTGATGCCCAGATCGAATGCGATCTGCTTGTTGAGGCGGCCCTTGACCACTTCGCGCACCACCTCGCGCTCGCGCGGGGTCAATCTCGCGTAGCGATCGACGTGTTGTCTGACGCGAAGAGCCGCCGCTCGTTGGGCGATATCCTTCTCGATCGCCGCGGTGACCGCATCAAGCAGCGCCTGATCCCTGACGGGCTTGGTCAGGAAGTCGATGGCGCCCGCCTTCATCGCCTGGACCGTCATTGCGATGTCGCCATGCCCCGTGAGGAAAATGATCGGCCGGGTGTTGCCGCTCGCGACGAGATGTTGCTGGAGATCGAGACCGCTCGCGCCGGGCATACGAACGTCGAGGATCAGGCAGCCTGGCCGCTCCGCGAGATCGGCATGCAACAACTCCTGCGTTGAGCCAAAGCAGCACGCATCGAGGCCGACTGACAGCAGCAGTTCCCGAAGCGCGTAGCGAACCTCTTCGTCATCGTCCACGATCAGGACGAGCGGGCGACCTGTCGTATCGGCACGCACGTTCATGGTATGGCGGGGTAGGGCATGAGCACCTGCGGCTGTTCCAAGCATGACCTGGCCTCTCGATCGCTTCCTCTTCCGCGTTTTTACGGGTCGTATCGATGTACCGTACGGCCGTCTTTCCTGAAGCGATCGCGCTTTGTCTAATCCTGCTCCGTGCCGTGCCGGTGCACGCTTATGTGACTGAACCACCAGTTCAAGTGGCTGAAATAGCTGCGGGTCTTGTCAAAACGCACGATGAAAATCGGCGTTGCCCGAGCGAACCAAAACGTGTCGACATCGCCCAGAGTCGTGTCCGCGGTTTGGTTCGATGACGATCAAGCGAGCTTCCGTCTCTGTCGATCGGCTTATGCACCCTAGACCCGCAGACTAGGAACCCGAACCCCTCGTAGGATAGTCCGCCCGGCGTCATGTGGCCCATCGTCATCGCCACCTCGTCAAAGAGCGGAGCGGGTGATGTCCATCACCGAGGAGCAGCCACAGGGGGGCACGGCAAGGTCGCATCGACCTCGGTTGAGGGCCCGCTCATTAGGCCACGCGCCGACGCGGTCGACAGTCAGTCCCCCCAAGGTCGACGGCAACTGGAAGCCGCTGAGTGGCCCCTCCAACGCCGTAGCCGATGACAGGCTGGTCTACGCCGTTTGCTGGACAGGGGCTTCAGAGCCGGCTGCTCCATGCGCATCGGGCGATCGCAAAATGGATCGCCGCTTTGTGCAGGAAGATGCTAGCGACGAGATGCTGCTTAAGAACGTTGCGGAGGGCGACAAGGCAGCCATGCACATCATCTTCGCCCGTCACCGGGAAAGGGTGTCCCGATTCATCCAGCGCCTGGCCCGCAATCCGGCGGTCGTCGACGATCTCGTCAATCAGGTCTTCCTCGACGTGTGGCGTTCTGCGAACAGGTTCGAAAACCGCGCGCGCGTAGCTACGTGGCTGTTCTCGATCGCCCGGTTCAAGGCCATCGGCACATGGCGAGAGCGAACGCACGAGGATCTCGATCAGGCAGATGCGCTTGGAGTCGTCGATGCCCAGGATACGCCAGACATGGCGCTGGATCGCGAGGAAACGAAGAGCATCCTGCGCGCGTGCATCGACAAGCTCTCGCCGGCGCATCGGGAGATCATCGAGCTGCTTTACTATCGCGAAAAATCTGTCGCCGAGGTCAGCGGTATGATTGGCATTCCGCAGGCCACTGTGAAAAGCAGGATCTTTTACGCACGCAAGCGGCTTGCGAGAAACCTCACGGAGGCGGGTTTCGATGCCGCGGCTGCTCGAACGAGCTTCGGGTGCCCGTCCACACATGCAGCAGGCAAATGACGTCCGATGCCTTGCCTGCCCAGCGCCGCGATCACCGTGGAAGGAGTGGCGCACGCCCTTGGCTAGGCTGTCCGGTTTTCACAAACGCACGATGGAACCGCGCCTTGGTCTACCAGGGGACACCGCCGTAAGGAGGCCAGATCACATTGGAATTGCTCTGGAAATCTTGCGGTCGAGATCTGATCGGGTCTCGCTCGATGCAATCACATTTTGAGAGCAGGTCTGGACGGTTGCTTGCCGATTTTCGATAGTGAGTCCGATTCCGGCCGACCACCTCGGTCCAACTCAAGGAACAGGGCCGACGATATGTCACGCGCAGGTGCCTTCGGAGAGAAGGTCAGGCAACAATTGCGCCTGAAGGGTGCGCCGCCGTCGCTCGTCACGCGTTCTCTGCGCGGCATCGATCTCGCGGTCACCGAAACGCAAGATAACAATCCCGTGCCAGGCCATTCCGGCTCGGTGGCCGATGAGGCTTATCTCGTCAGTCTGAAACTTCACAACTATCCGGACTGCGAACTCTGGGACGACGGCAAGTGTGTCATGAAGGCGGACGTCAGGGCCGGGACGACGTATCTGTACGACCTCAGGAGTGATCCGGGCTTTATCATCGACAAGCCGTTCCATTCCATGCAGTTCTATCTTCCGCGTTCGGCCCTCGACGGCCTTGCGAAAGAGTCGCGCGCACCGCGTGTGGACGACCTCGACTGTCAGTTTGGCTTCGGCCATGATGACAAGGTCATGCGCCATATCGGGGCATGTCTGTTGGAAGCACTCGCTCGTCCGGGCGAGGCAAACCAGCTTTTCATCGATCACATGATGCTCGCGTTCGCCGCGCACATCGCGCAGGCCTATGGTGGGCTAGATAACATTGCCGGGCCGGCGCGCGGCGGTCTCGCCCCATGGCAGGTGAAGCGAGCCTGCGAAAGGCTCGATGCGAATCTCGGCGGGACTCTTGCGCTGCAACAGATTGCGGCGGAGCTCGATCTCTCGGTCAGCCATTTTTCGCGCGCGTTTCGCATCTCCACGGGTTTGCCGCCGCACCAATGGCTGCTGCGCCAGCGCGTCAAGGCGGCCCAGCAGCTGATGACCGTGCGCGACCTGCCGCTGTCCGAAATCGCGATCTCGGTCGGGTTCGCCAATCAAAGCCACTTCACGAAGGTGTTTTCGGCCCAGGTCGGCGCCAGTCCGGCGGCATGGCGACGTGAATCGCTAGGCATCTCCGAGGAGGATATGTGACGATACGCGCTGCTCTCGGGAGGGTTGCTTCGTGATTCTCACGATGGTCGCGGCCCGGTTGACGATAACACTCATTCCGGCCAACTCCACTCAAGGGAGCGGTGCACATGAAGTCGACGGGGTTCTACGGTCAGACCGTGAAGCGGTTTTTTCATCTGGAGCAAGAACCGGTCTCGTTGATCACGCGGTCGCTGCGTAACGCCGAGATAGCCGTTACTGAGACCCGGGATGATGCGCCGGTGCCGGGCGTCTCCGGCGAGATGGGTCTTCAGGATGCCAATGTTGTCACCCTGATGCTTTACGATTACCCGAATTGCGAGGTCTGGGAGCGCGGCACGCGTGCGATCAAGTACGATATCCGTCCGGGTGCAACATATCTGTACGACATGAAGAACGATGTGCGCTTCGTCATCAACAAGCCGTTCCATGCGCTCCATTTCTACTTGCCGCGCTCGGCGCTCGACGGTATCGCTGAGCAGTCTGGCGCGGCGCGCGTTGGCGAGCTCCCTGCTCAACTCGGCGTCGGCCATGACGACCCGGTCATGCGTCATATTGGCGGGGCGCTCATGCAAGCGTTGCGTCGACCGGCTGAGACCAATCAGCTCTTCATCGATTCCATGATGCTCGCCTTCACCGCGCATGCTGCACAGACCTATGGCGGAATGAGGTCGAGCGTCAAAGTGTCGAGGGGCGGTCTCGCAGCATGGCAGTTGAAGCGGGTCTACGAAAAGCTCGACGCTGATCTCGGTGGAACACTTTCGTTGCAGCAGGTTGCCGCTGAGTTCGGTCTCTCGGTCAGCTATTTTTCGCGCGCGTTTCGCGTCTCGACCGGCTTGCCGCCGCACCAATGGCTGCTTCGCCAGCGCGTCAACGCGGCGAAGCAGTTGATGACCGTGAAGGACCTGCCGCTGTCCGAAATCGCGATCTCGGTCGGGTTTGCCAACCAGAGCCACTTTACAAAGGTGTTTTCGGCTCAGGTCGGCGTGAGTCCGGCGACATGGCGCCGCGGATCACTGGGCATCCAGGAAAGCGAGAACTGATTCGGAGCATGCCACGCGTATTCTCCGATCAACGACGTTTCGCCAGCGAGAGGGCGTAGGCGGCACGCCGCGCCGCGAAGATCTCGTCGGGCGGGTGGGCAATGCCTTCGGCGAGATTTGCCGGATCGAATATGGAGGCATCGCAGGCCTGGTCTGGCTCCAGGCCGGTGATCACGATCGTTCCCAGCCGAACCTCGTCGCGATCGTCCTCGTCGGGCCAGCGGATGGTCACGTCCATGGTGGGGTCGCCGGGACGATCGAGCAGCGCCATCAGGCTGAAGCGGACGTTGCCGCTGGTGATCCGATGCTCCATGTCATCGTGCAGGAGCTTGTCGGAGTCTGCCATAACGCCGCTTTCCGCCGGCGAGACGTTGGCGCCGACGGGCGCGACCTTGAATTTGATGAATCGGGTTTCACCGGCCGAATTCGTGGCGGGAAATGAATGCACGCCCCAATAGGTCGTGCCGGCAAAATTCCGGGGCAGAGGGTGCGCGGTGATGTAGCTGGCCTGATACATCGCTTCAGGATTGGCCGCGGAGAATGCCTTGACCCTTTCGATATCCGGATTGCCGTCGGGTCCCGGAATGTGCGCCTTGAGGCAAGCCAGCATCTGCTCGAGCGTCTTGGCAAAATGCACGGGAGCACTTTGTGTGAGAATGTCCGAGCTGTGGTGAGCGTCCCCGAGCCTGAAGCTGAAGCCACGCAGTAGAAGGGGGGCTCTATTCGTGGCAATGGAATGGCTACTGCCGACCGAGAAGCGCGCCAGCACGCGCGATGGCCTCGTGAAGCTCCGGGATCTCGTGATTTCCTCCGCCCGATCCGACGGGACGTAGGTGCCGCGGACGCATCTGCCTTTGGCAAAGCTTGCGCGGACCTTTGGCGGATCGCCAGCGACCGCTTTCAAGGCGTCGACGATCGCCGCGGGCGTGGCGGTCGGAGATTGGAACGTTGGGGGTTTTGGGATCGACACCGCGGCGATCTAGCCGACCAGTCGCCTCGCCACCCCAGAGCGATTGCTGCGATTGCAGAGCGATTGCTGCTAACGCGGGGTGCGTTGATCGTCCGAGCATAGCGGGAACTCGAGATAGGGCATCGTAATCTCCAAGAATTGGTTTGAAGTTCCGATACGAAGGCATCGCTACGTGGAGTCTCGTTCAAGGGCCGCAGCGGATGCACGGGAGGCGTCTGCACACCTGGTTCTCGTGGTGGATCGTCGTTCTTTGGTAATGTGAGGTCCGCGTAAATTCGTTGAAGTGCCGGACCAGAGGGGCGGGCGGCTTGGCAGCGCCCATTGAGGCGAAGCAAGACACGAGGCCCGACTGAACTGCGATGGCAATATACCCAGGCTCACTGCGGTGCCCCTCAAGTCTTCCTCGGAACGCTTGCTGTTACGTCCTCAGGCGGAATGCCCACGATCCTCCCATAAAGGACCGGATCAGTCGCGCCCTCGGTATTGATCAGGAAGACACTCGCATCTGGGCCGAGTCCGATTTCCGCACGTAGCGCCGGATCACCCGCCACCTTTGCCAATCCAGCGAGACCGACGCCGCCGCTCTCGCCGGCGACGATCGCCGGATCGCCGTCAATGGGATAGGCGAGATCCTTCATCATCGCGATCGCCTCGTCGTCCTCAACGGTCATGAAAGCATCGGCAACGCGGGAGAGGATTCGCCAGGCAACCAGGGATGGCTCGTAGCATTCGAGCATCGCCATGACCGTCGGCTTGTCATGCGGAATCTTTATGATGTGGCCGGCCTTGGCACTCTCAAAAAGGCAGGCGGCTCGCGACGGGTCCACCACAGTAAGGAAGGGTCTGTCATTTCCGAAGACGAGCGCAAAATGTGCGGCAACCGCTGCGGCAATTCCGCCGACGCCAGCCTGAATAAACACATGAGTTGGAGGTTTGGGTAGTGCGGCAAGCGCCTCACGCAGTAGCGCTGTATAGCCCTGCATGACAAGGTGCGGGATGCGTTCGTAACCAGGCCACGATGTGTCGGAAACCACGATCCAGCCCCGCTCGTTGGCGACACTCGAAGCCGTCGCAACGGAATCATCGTAGTTGCCCTCAACGCGCTCGATGCGAGCACCATAGCGGGCGATAGCTCGGCATCGCTCCTCACTAACGCCCGCATGGACAAAGATGACGCAGTTTGCGCCAACCAGTTGGGCGCCTTGTGCGACCGACCGGCCGTGGTTGCCGTCCGTAGCACAGGTCACCGTTAGTCCCGCGGCGACTGCGGCCACCTCAGGTGAGCGCCACTCGGAAACGTCGACCGGACGGCCGAGTTGTTTCGACGCCAACTCGAGGACAAGCTGGATGACGGCATAAGCTCCTCCGAGCGCTTTGAAGCTGCCGAGACCAAGGCGGTGTCCCTCGTCCTTGAGGTATATGGACTCGACACCCAAGCGACGCGCAAGAGCCGGAAGTGAAACCAGTGGGGTCGGGGTCGCCCCCTCTCGATGTTGAAGAAAGCGCTCCACCGCTTGAGCCGCCTCAATGCCGAGAGCGTCGGCATCGGAAGGATCGAGTGCAGAACGATATTCACTGAGAGTATTGCGGAGCAACATGGCGTCATCTTCCGTTGAGCGAGTTCATCATAGATACCGTCCTCAATGCGATCACGGCGCTGCAATTTCAGCCGGATATCGCAGATTTCCCTCTCGCTCACCCCGTCAAATGAGCGTTTCGCGTTGGCGATGTTCGATGCGTGCGTCGGGTCAAGCGTTGAGCCGTACTACTCATTGGCTCAGCTTCCTCGCGACGTCGAGAAGGACGTTAGCGCCCGCGATCAGCTCATGATCGGCCGTGAACTCTGCGGGGTTATGACTAATCCCGTCCTTTGACGGCACGAATATCATTGCCGCCGGGGCAACTCGCGCGATCATTTGTGCGTCATGACCTGCGCCTGACGTCATTCGCCGGCAGAGCAGCTGCCGCTGGCCAGCGGACTCCTCAACGGCGCTCACAATTTCAGGCGCGAATATCACCGGCTTAAAGCGAGCCAAACGCTCGGTCTTTACCTCATAGCCTTCGACGACAAGTCCGTCCAAGAACCTCTGAAGCGCCGCCTCCTGAGATCTCAGCCGATCCTCGTCGGGATTCCTTAAGTCGACAGTGAAGACAGCGGCTGAAGGAATCACATTGATCGCGTTCGGTTCGAACCGGATGGTGCCGACCGTCGCCACGGCGTCCTGCGTTCTTCGCGCCAGGTCATCAAGGAAGGCGATAACTCGTCCCGCTGCAACACCTGCATCGCGACGCATCACCATGGGCGTGGTTCCTGCGTGGTTTGCCGTGCCCGCTATTGACACCCTCTGCCACGAAATGCCCTGGAGATTTTCGACGGCACCGATAGGCAGGCCTTCGGCTTCCAAGACAGGGCCTTGTTCTATGTGAAGTTCGACGTAAGCATGGGGTCGTAGGAATCCCGGTTCTCGGGATCCGGCGTAGCCGATGCGAGCAAGCTCCGCACCAAGGGTGGTTCCGTCGGTCCCGATGGCAGCCAGAGCATCGTCGGTAGCGAGTCCCCCTGCCGCGACGAGGCTGCCCATCATGTCAGGAGCGAAGCGTACGCCCTCTTCATTGGTGTAGGCGACTACGGCGAGAGGCCGGGCCGGTCGAAGGCTCGCTTGCTGCATTGCTTCGATCACTGCCAATCCCGCCAGCACGCCAAAGCAGCCATCGTAGATGCCGGCATCGATGACCGTATCGATATGGGATCCCATTACGACCGGCTCACCTGAAGCATCTTCCGGCTCCCAGATGCCATAGATGTTACCAATGCGGTCGACTTCGATCCGCAAGCCCGCCTGCTTCAACCATTCACAAAGAAGGTCTCGCCCCTCGCGGTCGGCATCGGTGCCGGCAACACGGCAGAGGCGACCGGCTTCGTCTCGGCCGATCCCGCCCAGTTCTTCGATACGCTCGATCAGGCGAGCTGCGTCAATCGCAATAGTCATTGCCACCCTTCCACCTTCCATGAGGCCGCCTTCAGGCTGGTTTGTCAGCTGCTGCGACCCGTTTTGATCGTCAGATCTGATCGTTCGTCATGCCTCTGGTAGTCGACGCCGCGTGATTGCGACATGGAGCTTGGTGCCGGTAAGAAGCGCCTCGTCGTTGAAGTCGTAGCTTGGGTTGTGCAAGGGAGCAGAGCTCGTGCCATTGCCTATGAACAGAAAGCAGCCCGGCACGTGCGCCAGAAACCGTGCGAAGTCTTCCGATCCAGTCATAGGTTCATGCGCGGTCGCGACATTCTCTGGCGGAGCGACGGTATGTGCAGCAGCAAACGCTTCCTCGACGAGGGCAGGGTCGTTCAGGAGCGGCACAAACTCGCGCGTATATGTAACCTCGACGGAAAGATTGTAGGTGCGGGCGGTTCCTTCAGCAATCGCACGCATCTGGGCCTCGATCTCCGCGCTGACTTCGGGGCGGAAGCTGCGTGCATCGCCCAGGATTCGTGCTAGTCCTGGCAGCACGTTCCGGGTGCCGTCGGTAATGAGCTCGGTCACCGAGACAACACCGATATCGGTCGGGCTCAGCCGCCGCGACACTATCGACTGAATATTCATGACGGTCGCGCACGCGGCCACAAGGGTCTCCTTGCCATGATGAGGACGGGCGGCGTGGCTGCCGATGCCCTTCAGTACAATTTCGAAGTTGTCCTCTGCCGACATGATGGGCCCAACACGGGTTTGCACGTGGCCGACCGCAAGACCTGGCATATTATGGAGGCCATAAATTTCCTCAAACGGAAACCGTTCCATCAAACCGTTGTCGAGCATCGCGAGTGCCCCTCGACCCCATTCCTCGGCGGGTTGGAAGACAAAACGCACGGTGCCATCGAACCCACCTTCTTCGGACAGAAGCTTGGCGGCGCCAAGAAGCATCGCGGTATGACCATCATGACCGCACGCGTGCATAACACCGGGATTGAGTGACCGATGACCAATCTCTCCTTGCTCAGAGATGCGTAGTGCGTCCATGTCGGCGCGCAGCGCGATGCAGCGATTGCCCGTTCCGCGCCTCAGCGTGCCAATCACTCCCGTACCGCCGACCCCCTCAGTAACGTCGTCTAAACCAAATTCGCGGAGCTTTGCTGCCACGAAAGCTGCAGTGCGGCGCTCCTCGAACCCGAATTCTGGATGCCGGTGGAGATCCCGTCTCCACTCCGTCATTTCGCGGTCCAGCGTCGCGAAGTCGGTCATTGGCTTGCCTCCTTGGAATGTGCGTGCATACGTGTTGAGACCTGCGTTGGATCACCGCCGAGAGGTATTCCGGGTGGAGATCCACCCGGAAAGCGATCATCGTGAAATGCATCTCGTTGAGATCAACGCATCGGCGGGGCGTATTGCGCGCCGCCATCTTTCACGAGGCGGTTGATGCCGCGGGGAATGCCCAGTGGTACAATATTGCGATCCCAGATCTCGGCGAAGTTGCCGACCGCCTTAACTGCGTTCACAGCCCACTGGGTGTCCAAGCCCAAAGTCGCACCGAGATCGTTCGTCTCGCCCATGAAACGCTGAATTTGGGGATTAGCGCTCTTACGGAACGTCTCTACATTTGATTGGGTAATGCCGAACTCCTCGGCGGTGAGCAGCGCGACATGTGTCCATCGGACGATGTCGAAAAAGCGTTGGTCACCTTTGCGGACGAAGAGTCCGAGAGGCTCTTTCGAGATGATTTCGGGGAGCACGACATAGTTGTCGCCCGCGGGACCCAGCGTCGCCTTGAACGAACCCAGTTGCGCACTATCGTTCGTGTAGGCGTCGCAGCGGTCGCTCATCAGCGCGTCGCGGATCTGTTCTAGCTTCTCAATGACAACAGGTTTTAGTTCAAGCTTATTGGCTCGAAAATAGTCGACGAGGTTCACCTCGCCGGTCGAGCCAGGCTCCACACAGACGGATGCGCCGTTGAGATCCAGCGCGCTTTTTGCGCCAATGCTTTTCTTTACGAGAAAACCTTGGCCATCATAGAAGTAGACTGCAGCGACCTCCAGACCGAGACTGGCCTCACGAGTGAGAGTCCAAGTCGTATATCGCGCAATGAGGTCGACTTCGCCAGACTGCAGTGCGGGGAAGCGTGTAAGACTAGTCAAAGAAGTGAAGCGCGCCTTCGCGGGATCGCCGAAGATTGCGGCTGCGACGGAACGGCAGAGATCAACATCGAGCCCCTGCATGACGCCCTTGCTGTCGGCGAAACTAAAGCCGGGCTTGTCCCCCGAGATGCCACAGATCAGATATCCGCGGGCCCTGATGGCACCGAGCGTGTCTACCGTACTGGTCGCTGCGGGGGAGTTCTGTGCCTGAGCTTGAGCGGCCAACGGCGCGATCGCGAACGCTGCTGCGCAGATCGTCGTACGCAGGGCACGGCGCAACATGTCGTGGCGTTTCGCGAGCGTCGAACAGTACAAATCCGAATGTCGCATGAGTGTAGTCCTCCTTAAAAGGCAGTGTGGTTGCTCGCGTTGATCTTTCCCGGTCTCTTCATCTTAGGACGGGATCTGTGCTGGCTGGGCGACGGGACGTCTTTCGATTGGGCGAGTTGCGTCAATCGCAGGAGTCATTGCCATCCATCCCTAGAGCCGCCTCCGGGACCAGCCCCTCGGCGAACCGCAGCCTCCCGCTCTGTCAATCGATCCATCGGCTCGGAATTTCCCGAGTTGGCACATCGAAAGATCAGTGTTGTCTAAGAACTTGACCTAAGAATAGCTTGAGCCGATCGCTCTTTGGTTGGCCAAACACCGCCTGCGGACTTCCGGATTCGACGATCTGGCCATGGTCCATGAACACGACGCGATCGGCTACTTCGCGAGCAAATCCCATTTCATGGGTGACGCAAATCATCGTCATGCCATCCCTGGCGAGCGAAACCATCGTATCGAGCACCTCTTTGACCATCTCCGGATCGAGAGCCGACGTTGGTTCGTCGAACAGCATGATCTTGGGCTTCATGCATAGGGCGCGGGCGATGGCGACGCGCTGTTGCTGTCCGCCCGAAAGTTGTCCCGGGAACTTATTGGCTTGATCGGGAATGCGGACGCGCTCCAGGTAGGCTCTAGCTTGCGCATCGGCGTCTGCACGAGCGACGCCGCGCACGAGCATAGGTGCAATCGTGCAGTTTTCGAGAACGGTCAGATGCGGGAATAAATTGAAGCTTTGGAACACCATCCCGACCTCCCGGCGAACGGCATCCAGATGGGCGATGTTGTGGTCGACCTGTATGCCGTCCACGACAATCGTGCCCTGCTGATGTTCCTCAAGATTGTTGATACAGCGGATAAGCGTGGACTTCCCCGAGCCTGAAGGACCGCAGATCACGACTCGTTCGCCGGCCGCCACATCGAGATCGACGTCGCGAAGTACGTGCAAGCTGCCGTACCACTTGTTGACCTTCTGTATCGAAACGGCAGTTGCCTTCGTTGTCGGGTCAGTTTCGGCGATCACTGGTTGGATCACTTGAAGTCCCTTTCCTCGTATCTGGCTCTTGCGCGTGGATGACGATCAAGATGCCTTTTGGGTGATCAATGATCAGCGGTGTCTTTGCATGCTGAGGCCGAATTCCAGCCATTGGCTGTATCGCGACATTGCAAAGCAGAAGACAAAGTAGATCAGGCCGGCAAAGATGTAGGTCTCCACGCCAAATCCCTGCCAGGCCGGTTCGGCAACGGCGACCTGTGCCGAGTGCAGAAGGTCGTATAGGCCGATGATCAGGACCAGAGAGGTGTCCTTGAAAAAGCCGATGAAGTTGTTGACGAGCGGCGGAATGACTGTCCGCAAGGCTTGCGGAAGCACAATCCGCCTTGAACTCTGCCAATAGGAAAGCCCCAATACATACGCGGCCTCGTACTGCCCTTTCGGAAGCGCTTGCAGGCCGCCGCGCACGACTTCCGCCAGATACGCAGCGAAGAAGAGGATGATGGCGATCTGGGCTCGCACAAGTTTGTCGAGATTGACGCCTTCGGGCATCAACAGCGGAAACATGACACTTGCCATGAAAAGAAGGGTGATCAGAGGGACGCCGCGAATGACTTCGACGTAGGCCACGCAGAGCCACTTGATGAATGGGAGATCCGAGCGTCGGCCAAGGGCTACGAAGACTGACAACGGAAACGCGATCGCGACTCCGATGGTCGCAATGATAAGCGTAAGCGCCAGGCCGCCCCAGTTCGCCTGGGAGACGAATGTGAGCCCGAATACGCCGCCCCACATGAGCAGTCCTATCAGGAGGAGGGTGAGGCCCCACAGTGCTGCGAGTTCGATGCGCCAGAATCGCTTCATCGCAGACACGACAAACAATCCAACGAAAAGGGCAATGACGATCGCCGGCCGCCAATGCTGCTCGAAGGGGTATGTACCGAACAGGATGAAGCGGTGCTTCTCCCGGATTACTGCCCAGCAAGCTCCACTTCCCAGCGCTCTACAGCTATCGGTAATGGGGCCCTGTGGACCGGCTGGAACATGCCACACGGCGTCAAGAAAAGCCCATTGGAACAGCGAGATTCCGAACTTCGCCATGGCCACCAGCAAGACCAGTGTCGTGAGCGAGGAAGGCCACGAGTAGAAGAGGTTCTCCCGCGCCCAAGCGAAGAAGCCGCCACCGATCAATTCCGGGCGTTCGCGCGCTTCAATGAGCGTCGGATTGACGATGTGTTCAACCAAAGCAACCATGGTCAGCGCTCCACCAAAGCCACACGGGCGTTGTAGATGTTCATCAGAAGACTGATAGAAAGACTGATCGTTAAATAGACGCCCATGATGACGCCCACGAGCTCGATGGACTGGCCTGTCTGATTCATCGAGGTTGTCGCGACGGACACAATGTCCTGGTAGCCGATCGCGACGGCGAGGGAGGAGCCTTTGGTCACATTGAGATATTGGCTGGTCAACGGAGGCACAATGACGCGCAAGGCCTGCGGAAATACGATCCAAGTCAGAATGTGTTTCGGATGGAGCCCGAGGGCGCGAGCCGCTTCGTGCTGCCCGCGGCCTACCGATTCCAGTCCCGATCGGACGATTTCGGCGATGAACGCGGCATTGTAAACGACGAGACCGACGAGAAGTGCGAAGAATTCGGGGGAAACGGTCGCGCCGCCGCGAATATTGAAGCCTTTCGGCTGAGGCATATCGAGAGTCACAGATGCGCCGAGCGAGAATCCGACGACGAACGGGATGGCGACCAGAAGGGTGATGGCTATCGGCCAGAACGACCTTGCGCGGCCATCATCCAGTTGCTTGCGGGACGTTCTCTTTGCGTACAGCGTCGTTGCCAGAAGGCCGAGAACAAAGGCGACCAGTGTCCAACCATGCGCGGCTTGCCAATCCACGACGGGAAAGCTCAATCCGCGATTCGACAGAAAAACGCCGGCGACGGGATTTAGAGCCTGCCGAACGGGCGGTAGCTTCTGGAGGATGGTGTACCAAAGAAAGAGCTGGAGCAGGAGCGGAACGTCCCGGAATAGATCGACGTAAATGGAAGAAAGCTTGGCGAGCAGCCAGTTCTTCGAAGTGCGTGCGACACCGATTGCGGTGCCGAGAATGGTCGCAAGGATGATGCTCCAGAACGCGACCGACAGCGTATTCAGGGTTCCTACGAGAAGCGCGCGGAAATAGCTGTCTGCCGGGGTGTAAGCGATCAAGTGTTCGGCAATAGGCAAACCCGCTTCGCGAGTAAGGAAGCCGAATCCTGATGAGATGTTGCGCGCTGCAAGATTGTGGTGGAGATTTCCGGCGAGCCAGAAGACAGCTCCAAACAAGGCGAGCGCAGCGAGCGCTTGCCAAACGAATCTACGAACGGCGACGTTCGAAACAAGTGAGCCCAGCACTGTTGCTCGACGAGTGTGCGTTTGTATGCCGTCGTTGAGTGTCGTCATGTCGCTCTGCCACGAACTTCCATGAGTGGGTTGGAATAGGGGGGCATTTCCGGATCGCAAGGCGAGAGGACCCGGAAGACCGTCTTCTCGGGCCTGCATCAACGCATCGGAGGAGCGTATTGAATGCCACCATCCTTCGCGAGGCGGTTTGCACCGCGCTGAATACCCAGGCTGGCGATGGTGCGGTCCCACAGCTCGGCGGTATTGCCGACGGCCTTGACGACATTAACGGCCCATTGTGCATCCAGCCCAAGAGCGGCGCCTAGATCGCCGGTCTCGCCCACGAAACGCTGATTCTGTGGGTCTCGTGTCTTCCGGAAGGTGTCGATATTGGTTTTGGCGATGCCGCTTTCCTCGGCGGTCAGCATGGCGATGTAAGTCCAGCGAACGATGTCAAAGAACCGTTGGTCGCCCTTGCGGACGAAAGTTCCGAGCGGTTCCTTTGATATGATGTCGGGAAGAAGAATGTATTCGTCGCCGGCTGGGCCCATCGAAAGTTTCAGGGAGCCGAGTAGCGAGGAATCGTTCGTATAGGCGTCACATCGGTTGTTTGCCAACGCATCGCGGACCTGTTCGACCTTTTCGATGACGATGGGCTTCAGTGCGAGATTGTGGGTCCGGAAGAAGTCGACCATGTTGGCTTCGCTTGTCGAGCCCTGCGTCACGCAGACGGTAGCGCCATCGAGCTCCAGCGCGCTCTTTACGCCCAGGCTTTTCTTCACCATGAACCCCTGGCCGTCATAGAAATAGATCGAGGCGACGTCGAGACCCAAGCTGGCTTCGCGAGTGAGCGTCCACGTGGTGAAGCGAGCCAACATGTCGACTTCGCCGGATTGGAGAGCGGGAAAGCGCGTCAAGCTGGTGAGGGAGGTGAAGCGAATTTTTTCCGGATCACCGAAGATCGCGGCTGCGACCGAGCGGCAGATGTCCGCATCCAGCCCTTGCATCACGCCTTTGCTGTCCGGGAAGCTGAAGCCGGGTCGATCGCCTGCGACGCCGCAGATGAAATATCCGCGGGCCTTGATGGCTCCAAGTGTGTCGACCTTGTCTGAGGCAGAGGTACTCTGACCGCTCTGGGTTTGCGCTTGGGCGCCAAGTGGAGCGATTGCCATCGCTGCTACCAGCGCCGCCGCGCCGAGCGCGACCGCCAGTTTTGAGTGCGGCCTGCCTGCGCGCGTGATGGCGTATCCAAAAGTCACCATGGTCGTTCCTTCCCTGTCGAATGCGATGCGTTTGATTTTCTTGGGTGCGCCTAATGGCATCACCGTTCTTCTACGAAAGCCGAGCGAGGAGCGGCTACAGTCAGGCCGCCGCCGATGCGACTGGTTGCCCGTCTCGGATTGCCGCCTCTCCGAGATCCCAGAACAGGCCCGTCATGATTTGCATTCCTTCCTCCGCCACGCTGACGAGCATGTGCTCGTCCGGTGCATGCTGGGAGCAGGAAGGATAGGAGTGCGGGATCCAGAGGGTCGGCATGCCGATGATCTCGGCAAAGACCTCGTTTGGCAGCGATCCACCAAAGTTGGGCAACAAAGATGCCTCGCGACCGAGCGTCGTTTCCATCGACGAGAGGGCGAACTGAACCCAGCCGTTGTCGAGGTTGGTCCGGGTCGCAAGATAGAAGTCTTCCTTGATTTCCTCGAATGTCACGTCGGAGAACCCTCGCGCATCCAGATGCGCGCGCAACGCGGGAAGCACTTTCTCCGGATCGACGCCAACGACGTAACGCAATTGACATGTTGCTTGAGCGGTCCCCGGCACAGCATTGACGGGGGCATCAGGCCGACCGCAAAGGAAGGCTAGGACCTCGAAATTGCACCAGCCATAGACTTGTTCCGCGCCCGCCAAGCCCGGCTCACCCCAGTTGTCGTCAATCGCCGGATCATCGGGGCCTGTTTCGAGGACGATTTTTTTCAGGGCTGCGCGGATCTCGGGCGGCATGCGATGCGGTATCCATTCCGGGATCGCGATGCGGCCGGTCGGATCGGTGATGGTGGCGATCGCATGGGCAAGCCTGATGCCGGGATTGACGAGCAGGCCACCCCAGTTTCCGGAATGATATGCTCCTTCGCGGATCTCGCAGGTCAGACGAAAGCCAACGCTGCCTCGACCACCGAGAAACAGGGTCGGTGCACCTGCCGCCAAACGGGGGCCGTCGGAAGCGATAAGACAGTCTGACTTGAGCAGATCGCGATGGTTTCTCGCGAGTTCGGCGAGCCCGAGCGAACCAGTCTCTTCGCCCATCTCGATGAGCACCTTGGTGTTGAACCCAAGCCGGCCGCGTCTGTCCAGCACGATGCGCAAGGCAGCCAGGTTGATCGAGTGTTGACCCTTGTTGTCCGCAGTGCCGCGGCCGTAGATGCGTCCGCCGGCTTCATCCAGTATCCAGGGATCGCGGCCGTCCTTCCAATCGCCACTCATGCCCCACAGAACGTCGCCGTGGCCGTAGATCAGAATGGTGGGGCGTCTCGGATCTTCGATCCGCTCGGCATACATAGCCGGCAGACGCTGCTCGACCGGGTTTTCGATGACCCGGCATGAAAAGCCCATCCGCTCCAGGAGCGGACGCATTTCCTTGTTCAAGTAGTGAAGGTGATCGTCGCGGCTGTCCGTTCGAGGGCTTTCGCTACGGATGGCAATGCGAGGGGCCATCTCGGCCGTGAAGTCGCCGTCAACGACATAGCGTCGCGCGGCGGCAATCGCATCTTCCCTCGTGGCCGGCTGGGCAACGCTAGACATCAGAGCTCCGGAAAGGAAAAATCGCCGACTGCGAGCACAGGTCGCCGCTCCCGTGTCGCGGTTCTTGTCCCTCAAGAAATTGCATATTCGGATATGATCAGTATTGCGGCGTCGCCGAGTTGTGCGCTCGGAGTCAAGCTGCCGAATGCAATCTTCCCTCGATTTCTCGGGGTTGGCCGAACGAATTGTGGTGGTTCACTCGAAATAGTTCGGAGCACCATTTCGAGGGGAGTGCCGCAAGCTCCGGTCGGGGGTGTCGACGAAAAGGGGAGCGGCGAGAGGACCGAGATGCGGGGATTCTCGTCGAAAAGATATTGCGCGCGGGCTCAAAAAAGCTTTTAGCTTGAGAGGCTTACTGGACGATGGAGGCGTTGATGCTGAAGAAGCTCGGGGTGCACGACCTCGATCAATATGATCTAGCAATCCTCGAAATTCTTCAGCGCGACAACACGACTCCGCAGCGCACTGTCGGAGACATGGTCAATCTGTCCGCTGCGGCCGTTCAACGCCGGATCAGCAGGCTTCAGAAGGGCGGTGTCATCGAAAGCAACGTCGCCATCCTGGATCCGGAGACCGTGGGTCTACCGATCACGATCCTCGTGGAAGTGCACATCGAGAGCGAGCGTCTTGATCTACTCGAGGCTGCGAAGAAGGCATTCATTGCAACCCCGGAAGTCCAGCAATGCTACTACATCACTGGCGACATGGATTTCTTGTTGGTGATCACCATCGCTTCGATGCGAGATTACGAAGACCTTACCAAGCGGTTGTTTTTCGAGAATCACAACGTCAAGCATTTCAAGACGATGGTGGTCATGGATCGCGTGAAAGCGTCGATGGGCCTAAAATTGCCCACGGAAAAAACGACCAAATAGGTCGCGCGCTTCGATCGATCGTCCATCGCCATCGACAAAGTTTCCGCATTCGTCTCCCTGACAGAACGGCATCTCGCAAGGCGGCTTTGTGACTTGCGGCCCCAACCTGCAACATTCTTGCAAAATGGGAGAGCATTTAGACGCGTTTCTCGCCGTCAACCGCAGTATTGATAGGGCCCAAGCTCAGTTTTCTGGGAAGCTGCGTTCGACTCGCTATCTCCCAAACTTGCCGGGGCTGTTGCCCCGGCGTTTTTTGTTAACCCGCGGCTGCGCTGAGATCATTCGAATCGGGGTTGAGATCCGAGGGAGGTGAGATCGGCAAAATTGCGAAACGTACGGTGCTGGTACTGACATGAGAGATTTCCAGTCGCCAGGACGTTCCGAAGCATTCGGCGTCAACGGAATGGCCGCGACCACGCACCCGCTAGCCACGCTGGCCGCCATCGACGTGCTGCGCGAAGGCGGAAACGCCATAGATGCAGCCGTGGCGGCCGGAGCGATGCTTGCTGTCGTTGAGCCAACCCAGACGGGCGTGGGTGGGGACTGCTTCGTTCTTCTGAAGCGGGAAGGGCAGCCGGTCATAGCTCTCAACGGATCCGGAGCCGCGCCATCAGCGGCGAGTGTCGAACGGCTCGCAGAAGCCGGCGTGACGACACTCGACCCCGAGAGTGCGCACACAGTTACTGTTCCAGGTGCCGTACGGACATGGGCTCGCCTGGCAGAAGATCACGGAACGCTTGATCTCGCGCGACTATTCGCACCTGCGATCGCCGCCGCGGAGAATGGCTATCCCGTCGCTGAGCGGCTCGCGAGGGACTGGGCGAGGCACATGCCGAAGCTCTCTCGCCTTGCTGCGACGACTTCCGTCTTTCTTCACCGCGGCGAAGCGCCGGCTCCTGGCGATTTGCGCGCGCAGCCAATGCTGGCTCGCACCCTTCGGGATGTCGCCAGACAAGGGGCGGACGTGTTTTACGAGGGATGGATTGCTGAAAGCATCGTAAAAGCGCTGCGTTCGCTCGGCGGTTTTCACACCGTCGAGGACTTCGCCGCGTTCCGGCCGCGTTACGAGAAGCCGATATCAGCGTCCTACCGTGGTTTTGAACTGTGGGAGTGTCCGCCGAATGGCTCAGGCGTTGCCGCTCTGGCCATGGCAAGTCTGCTCGACCGTTACAATGTCGCGGACTTTGCTCCCGTGTCGGTGGAGCGCTATCATCTCCTGGCCGAGATCGCCCGCATTGGCTATGCGGAGCGCGACGCCTTTGTCGGCGATCCCGATGCCGGGCATGTGCCGGTCGAGCGCATGACCTCGTCAGCTCGTGCCGACATCCTCGCTCGCCGGATATCGCCGAGCGGGCGGCTGACTGACGTCACGCCGATCACCATGCCGGAACACAAAGACACGGTGTTCCTGTCCGTCGTTGACAAAGATCGCACCGCAGTTTCGTTTATCAACTCGATCTTTGACGATTTCGGCAGCGGCATCGTGGCACCCGAATGTGGGGTCCTGCTGCACAACCGCGGCTTCGGCTTTGTGCTCGAGCCCGGCCATCCCAACGTTCTTGCTGGTGGCAAGCGGCCAATGCACACCATCCTGCCTGCGATGCTGACGCGAGGCGGCGAATGCGTGCTGTCGTTCGGTGTGACAGGGGGGCATTTCCAGCCGATTGGACAGATTCAGGTGCTGTCGAACCTTCTTGATCACAGAATGTCAGTGCAAGAAGCGATCGACCAACCGCGTATCTTCGCACGCGGCGACGTGCTGGACGTCGAAGCGACTGTTCCGGCTAAGATCGTCGAGGGGCTTCGTGCGTTGGGGCATCTTCCTACGCGAGCGTCAAATCCACTCGGAACTGCCCAGGCGATATGGATCGACCGTAGACGTGGCCTTCTCAGAGGCGGGGCTGATCCCCGACGGGATGGCATCGCCCTTGGTTACTGAGATCAGCTGTCGAAAGTTCTCATTCCATTGCTGGTCAAGCGGGGAGTGTGGCAACCGCTGCGCGATGTTTGAGTTGAAGGGGCGGCGTCTCTGCACCGGAAGAGAGGAAGCGCCGGAGTTTAGTCTCAGAGATTGGAAACGCTGAGTCAGGTAAATTCCACCCAGCTTGTGAATGGTGTGATTCGCGACCGCGAGGTGCACAAATGGCGGAATCTAGTTGGACCGAGCACTTGCGGTGCCCGATCTGTGGACGGACCGGTCGCGCGCAGCTTTCTGAAATCGAACCCTTGCGAAGCCGAATTGATTGGGTCTCGGAGGAGTTCGAAATCCATACGGATAGACGGGGCGAGCCCTGGTCGACGTCCTGCTCACTGTCGCAAGCGCTAGGGGCGATGAAGCGCTTCCTCCATGGGCGCGGTAACTCGGCCATGCTCGCCCAATTTATACTCAATCAGCAAACTGAGTATAACGCCAGTCTGATGCAGCTTTAGATATCATTGTATTTCCGACGCCAATCTTGCGATCCGCGCGTGCACACGGCTTGTCGTGTGCGCGACGTGTGCACCGAGAATCCGAACTCGCGAATTCCGCTTCCAATTTAGGCCCAGATGAGCCTAGAAGGACCACGTTCCGGAAACGTGGTCGAACCGAATTTCTCAGTCGGTCCAATAACATGCAGGACTGATCGCGACTAGAATAGCTTAGCAATATGAATGGCTTACGCTGGAAGTTTTCTACAGCCCCGATGATGGATTGGAGCGAGAGTTCAAGTTTTTCAGGTGGTTAGAGGGCGGCGTGTGCATGGCGTGTGCACCGGGAGATCCAGAAAGATCTGATCTAAGCAAGCGTGAACAGGCCGCATCAGCTCGGCGGGACGAGGCTACGGTTTGTGCACGCGCGCCCTGAAATCTAAGGGTGGAGGTAGCTGGATAGCTGGCGGATCAGCGTCGGTGATGAGGGCTACGATCGCAGTGTTGAAGAGGCCTCGAGCACGCTGAATGCGGCCGTAGCTCCCGGCGTTCATTGTTTCCGTGAACACGAAAGCACGACGCTGCGGAGACATTGCGAAACGTGTTTGCGTCCGCTGATCCTCAGTCGGGAACGGACCGTAGTTTATCAGTTCCGTAAAGCCATTGGCGTCCTCTCTCATAGAGAGCCTCGACCTCTGGACCAACGAGACCCGGCATGTCCAATTTCACGTCATAACCAACCTCCTGCTGAAGGTAGGCCAAGTGCCTATAGCCCTCGGGCAAAGCCGCCAATCGGGCCAGATCCATGTGAAGGTTCGCGCCAGGTACGATCGGATCGATGCGATCCTTCTCGTAGATGGGTTGGCGCCGAACCATTCCCCATCTACCATCTCTCTTCTCGAGAAAATCGAAAAAGCGACCTGTGCACACGACGTCGCACAATGACTCGTTGACGCATGCGCGCTGCGAAATTGTCATTTTGGTTTGAGCGATGGCGCGGGCGCCGACGACCTCGATGTTGCTCCCTCCGAGGAAGTGCAAGATGCGGACGCCCCGATTCCAACCCTCTTGGCTCATCCGGATAAATTCGGTCGCTGATCCTTGGAACCATGTCGCTGACATCCAGCCATCGTCATGCCAAACCGTGGCGAAGCGCTGCCAGTCGCCGGAATCGCGCCATATCGCCCAGTTCTCGATGAGCTCCCTGACTTCCAATTTGTCGGCGTATGGTGTGTCGATCATGAGAGACCCGCTTGAATTTCGACGGCTTCATTGGCTAACGAACGTTGATGAGTGCGAACCTGACGTTATCGCGGTCGATCTGCAGCTTTGGGCGGGGCAGGCAGGGTCGGCAAGAGTTGCTGGACCGACAGCCCAAGGGACAACAGCTCTTCGTCGTGGCGAGGCAACACTGCAAAGGTGACGCCGAGAGGCAGTCCACGGGACGACAACCCCATGGGAAGGGTCATTGCCGCGAGTAATCCCTTGGTGAGGTAGTTGGTGTTGTCAATGTACGCCTTCCAGGTTGGAATTGGTGCGCCGTCCATGGTGATCTGGTCGTCGGATCCCTCGATGGGACGTGCGTCAGTCAGGGTTGTGGGAAATGCGAGTGCGAAGAGCCGGTGCTCGGCAAACGCCTTTTGGAATGCACCTTGGACGGCAGGCTTGAACGTTTGAACTGCCTCCATGTAGGCCGCATCGCTTGGGCTCGCCGGGCCGACAATGCGCGTCTGGTAGTCCTTGATCAGATCTGGGCTGCGAATACCAGCTACGAGCTCGTCAAACGAAATGCCGACGTGATAGCGGGCCAGAAATTTTGGCACCTCGGTCTTTAATTCGTACGGCGTTATGGGGCCAAAGCCCTTCTCGGCTTGCACGAGACCGGGGAGATCGATCTCCACCACTTCGGCTCCAGCCTCTCTGAGCCTCTGCAACGTGTTCTCGAAGAGTGCTCTGCTGTCGGCGTCGGCAACGTCCACGAACAATTTGCGCGGAACGCCGATTCTTAAGCCGCTCAGGTTCGATGGACTCACGGCGGCATTGGTCGAAGCCATGACGGAATCCACCAGGATGATGTCTTCGACTGTCCTCGCGATCGGGCCGATGGTGTCACGCGTCGGCGAGACCGGAAGAACGCCTGCCATCGGATATCGACCCACGGTCGGGCGAAATCCGATCACGCCGTTGAGCGCCGCCGGGATAAGAACAGAGCCTCCTGTATCCGTGCCCAAGGCGATGGGGACCAACCGCGCGCCGACGGCGGCTCCGGCGCCGCCGCTTGATCCGCCAGCAAAGCACTTCGGATCGTAGGCATTTCGGACGGGGCCGAACACCGCATTGTTGCTCGTTACGCCGCCTGCGAGTTCGTGGAGGTTGAGCTTGCCCAAAATGACCGCGCCTTGGTCGATCAGGCGCTGAACCGTGTCGGCAGTCTCGGTGGGGACGTAATTCCTGGTCGCGGACGTTCCGAAGGTCGCGCGCTGGCCGCCGACCAGCACATTGTCCTTCACGGCAATCGGCAAGCCCGCGAGGGCTCTTGCTCGGAGATCTTGCAGTCGGTGGGGGTCCTTACAGACGTCGAGGTCGTCGGCTCGGCGCGTACTGATGAAGGCATTGTGGCCATCGTTGCCGATGGCAGACAATAGGCTCTCGGCCACGCGGCACGGGTCGAGCCGGCCGGCGGCCACATGGGTCACAATAGCGCGTCCGGACATATCTGCGATACTGTGCTCGGTATCCGCAGCGGTGGCGGCGGTGAGGGCGGATAGGCCCCAAAGGAAAACAGATCCCACTTCCGTGGCCAACGCTTTCCTGCTCAACTTGGGCATCGCGCCCTCCCTGTTCATGTGGTGAGGATCAAAGTGGTGATGAGGACGTAGAGCTCTGACATCAGCGGGCACCCCCGATCGAGGGTGTAAAAAAGTCCGTCATCAGGCCCACAGAACTCTCGAACATTCCAACGCCGGTTTGCGTGCGGCAGCCGATATCGCTGGCCTGTCGGAGCAGCGGAGTGATCTCGGGCTTGGTGATCACGTCTCCCACGAACATCGCTGGCGCGAGCCCTGAAGTGTCAAGGGGCAGTGGGTCGCCAGGAGACATGCCAAGAGGCGTGGCATTGACGACGAGGGAAAATCCTCGTGGATCATCCGTGCCGACAATAACTTTGCTGGCATGCGCGGCCGCGAGCTTGTTCATCAACGTTGTGCGGCGTTTGGTGTCGATATCGAAGATAGCAAGCCGGCCGAGACCACGATCAAGCAGTGATAGTCCAATCGCACTGCCGGCACCCCCTGCGCCAACAAGCAATCCGGACTCGCCGCCAATGATACAGCCGGCGGAGACGATCGCGTCGACGAACGCCTCGCCATCGAGCATGTCGCCAGACCAGCCGCCTCCAGCGTTCCGGCGCGCTACATTGGCGACGCCGAGGAAGGCCGCGCGATCGGTCAGGTCGGAGCAATGCTCGGCCAGGGCAAACTTATGCGGGACTGTCGCGATGATGCCGTCGACGTTAGCCATGGCATTGACGGCAGCCAGCACGCGAGTGATGTCGGCGGGCCGCACTTGTAGCGGCATAACGACCGCATCGATCTGGCGTTTGTCAAACTCTTGCGTCAGGCCGGCAGGTGCCTTCACCTGCGCGATGGGATCGCCCAGGATCAGAATGATGCGGGTCGCGCCGCTATATTGCGGGATCAACGAGTTTTCTCCTCTTCACTCCGTCGCGTTCGCTCCACATCAGTGATGAGATCGAGAGTTGCCACGCGAGCTCTGCGCGCCTTGTCGACGGGCGATTGGTCGGTGAAACCCGCATGCGGCGCTTCAATCGCGATCGGCACGTCGGCCGGTGTAACCGCGATGAGTTCGCGCAGATCAAGCTCTCCTTCACCGGGATAGAGCCGATTGCCGCGCGCTTCGTGGCGCATAGCCTCGATGGTCTGCGGGGGGAGCTTTGGCGCGTCGCACAGGTGAAGAAATCGGAGCCGATGCAGGTTCGCGACGACATCCGCCACCGAGCCACCGGAACGGCTCAGATGCAGGGCGTCGACAAGGATGCCAATGTTTGGTCGGTTGATGCTGGCAAGACAATCAGCAGCATCCCAGATCGTGCAGACCTGGCTATAGGGAATGAATTCCAACAGGATTTGGACTCCGACACGGGCTCCAATCTGACAAACGACATCAAGATGATCGAGGAAGCGGTTTCGGACCGGGTCGTTTCCGGAGACGATTGCGTAGCGCGCACCCATCTCTGCCCCGAAGCCGAATGCGGGCTCGATGCCGGTCGCGTTGAACTCCGCCGACAGCCACCATGCTTCGATATCCAGGACCTTGATCCCCGTCTCCGCAAGGCGGCGCAAGATAGATGTACGAAGCGACCGGTCACCGAGCGGCAGTGCCATGCGGCTATCGGTAGTCGGCGCGACAATCCGCATGCCGATGTGATCGAACCCGGCTTGTGCCGCGTGATCGATCAGTTGGAGAGGGGATGCGCCCGGCAGAGTCAGATGGGCGAGAGAAACGATGCGCATGAGGCGATGGATCAAGTTGAATGACTGCGCGGAGATTGACAGGCCGCGCCATAGCTGTAAACAATATACGCACAAATGTGCGAATAGCGCACAAAAAGATTGAGGAGCGAAATGTCCGGTCTGTTTTTTCATGAGACGCTCGATCCCGTGCGCGCACCCGGCGCACACACGCGCTATCTGTCAGAGCTCGGGGAAATCGTCTCGACGATTGGAAACGCGGAAGGATCCGCCGGAGCCGAAAGCATAGCGGCGTGGGTGCCGATCTTTCTCAACGGCGATTGGCCGCGGATTGTGACCTTCTGGGAGATGCCGGGAGGTTGGGGTGGGTTTGCGGATCACTTCGAAAAGTACAGGGAGCTTTTCCATGGTCCGCTCGAGCGCTGGTACGGTGAGCGATCCGGTGGGTTTGATCGGATCCTGGCCGGTACTTCCTTTACGCCAGGGCGGCAGCAATTGCTGACCGCCGATCGCCGCGCACCGGTGGTTCTCCAACAGATCGTCGACCTGCGGAGTGGTGGAGCGGAGACTTATCTCGACTTGCTCTCGCGAGCGTGGGAGGAAATCGACGCCACTTGCGGCTTCTCTCTGCTGGGTGGCTATGAAACTGCCTTTCGCCACGGCACCGAAGTCATGCTCCTATGGGCGTTTCCCGACATGCGCACTCTGGTCCGTCTGCAAGAACAGCCGACTGAGTTTTCCGCCTTCCATGCTTGGCAACGGCAAGCGCGCGATCAGGAATCCGGCCATCGCGCACTAATCTTGCGACCGACCGACTGGTCGCCCTTGCGCTAAGTGCAAAACCTCGACACAAAACATCAACGAGAGAAACGTCCAATGTCAATCGATGCAATGCCGTCCGATGCAGTTACTGGATCGGCCAGCGAGCGACGCAAAGTCGTCGTATCGAGTTTTGTCGGCACCGTGCTCGAATGGTACGATTTCTATATCTACGGAACTGCCGCGACGGTCGTATTCGGAACGCTATTCTTTCCCAATCTGGATCCGACCAGTGCAACCCTCGCTGCTTTCGCGGCCTACGGAATCGGCTTCTTCCTCAAGCCTGTCGGCGGTGTGATCCTGAGCCGCTTCGGCGATACGATCGGACGCAAGAAAGTACTCGTGCTGAGTCTGGTCATGATGGGACTCGCCACCGGCCTGATCGGTCTGTTGCCGACCTATGCCGAGATCGGGCTGTTGGCCCCGATCCTTCTCGTCCTGCTGCGCCTGATACAGAGCATTGGCGCGGGTGCCGAATACGGCGGCGCTATCACGATGGTTGCCGAATTCTCGGGGCCTCGGGAGAGAGGTCTCCTCGCAAGCCTTCCTGCGCTGGGCGTCTCGCTCGGTATCCTCATTGGGACAGCGATGTTCGCCGCGCTTTCGGCGATGCCGCGCGAGCAGTTCCTGCAATGGGGCTGGAGAGTTCCATTCCTGATCGGTTTTGCGCTGGCACTTGTCGGCATGTTCATGCGCGCGCAAGTTCAGGAGAGTCCTGCTTTTGAGAAGCTGAAGCAACGCAACCTGATCCACCAGGCGCCGCTTTCGGACGTGATTCAGCGGCAGTGGCGGAGGCTTCTGATTGCCGCAGCGGCGCGTTCGGCTGACGCGGTGGGAGGTCAGCTCTTCAATGTGTTTGCCATCTCCTACTGCACCGTTACGCTTAAATTGCCGCCGAGCATCGGTCTAACGGGGGTGATGCTCGCAAATCTGACCGGGCTCGCCGTGATTCCGCTCAGTGGACTTCTGTGCGACCGGTTCGGACGTAAGCCCGTTTACCTCGTCGGTCTTATCTTCATGACGGCCTTTGCCTTCCCGTTCTTTTGGTTGGTCAATACCAAGGAGGCCTGGCTGATCTATGTCGCGCTCATGCTGCAATACGGTGTCGGCGTGAAAATAATCCTGGCTACCTCTGGAGCGTATCTTGCCGAGCTATTCGATGTGCGAACGCGCAGCACCGGGGTCACATTGGCGCGCACGATCTCCGATCCGTTGGCCGGCCTGACCCCTCTAATCGCGACAGCGCTCCTTGCCGCCACGGGTGCCTATTGGTCGGTCGCGTGCTTTCTCATGGTCTTCACGGTACTGGCCTTCATAGCGGTGGCGGTCGGTCCCGAGACACATCAGGTCGATATTGCCGAGCCGGACCGGCTGGGGTGATGAGCGCCTCACGCAGATGGGGGGCGGCTGTGGCGGGCCAAAAAGGGAACCACCGCCTCAAGCACCGCGGCGGGCTGTTCTTCGGCTTGCATGTGGCCCCCCGGAATAGCGTGGCCTTCGACCCGTTCGGTCCAGTCGCGCCAGATCTGGAGGGGAGTCGTCTTTCCTTCGAAGCGTCCTTCTTCCCAGAGGACGAGCACCGGACAATCGAGGCGGCGGCCGGCTTCGCGGTCAGCGAGATCATGATCGTGGTCTACGGTCGCTGCCGCGCGATAGTCCTGCATCATCGCGTGACGGACCTCAGGAAGGCGGAAGGCGTCGCGATAGGCGTGGACTGCAGCTTCGGACAATGCATCATGGTCCTTCGCCATCTTCCGCAGCGTCACATCGAGGAAGTGATCGGGGTCGGCGGACAGAAGTCGTTCGGGCAAGTCATACGGTTGGGCGAACAGAAACCAATGATAGGCGCCGAGCGCGAATGCCTTGTCGACGCGAGACCAAACCTCACTGGAGGGGATGACCGTCAGCGATACGAGCGCATTCACGCGTCCAGGATGATCGAGTACCAGTCGATAGCCGACCCGAGCCCCCCGATCGTGCCCGATGACACCGAAGCGGCTGAAGCCAAGCTGGTCCATGACCGCAACCTGGTCGCGCGCCATGGCGCGCTTCGAATAGTCCGACGACGGTCCCCGTTGCGGACCACGGCTTTCGCCATACCCACGAAGATCGGTCGCGACGACCGTGTAATTCTGGGCAAGAATCGGGGCTATGCGATGCCAGGCAATATGGGTCTGGGGATAGCCATGCAGCAACAGCAGCGGCGGCCCGTCACCTCCAACGAAGCAGGCGATCCGCGCCTCGCCGGTTTCAATATCGTGCCTCTGAAACTGGTCGAACATGATTTGGCCCCCAAGGGTTCCGCCGGTGGTTGCAAACGGGTTTCGGTTGGTGAGATAAGGGGATTACGTCTGCATGCCCACTGAATTTAGATCCCTGAAAACGAGCATGGCAAAGAATATTCCCGAGGTCGAACGCGACGGTCAGAAATTCGTGTCGGGACTTGCCCGTGGGCTTGCCGTGATCGAGGCGTTCGGACCCGATCGCCGCAGCATGAACATCGCCGAAGTCGCTGCCGCAACGGACCTGGACCGCGCTGTCGCCCGGCGGTTGTTGCACACCCTCGTCGAACTCGGCTTTGCGGTCGTAGAGAACAAGCGCTTCGAATTGACCAGCAGCGTCTTGCGGCTCGGCTACACCTATCTTGCGTCGCTCGGCCTGGATAGCGCACTTCAACCCTATCTCGACCGGCTTTCGAAGACGGTGGGCGAGGCGGCCTCGGTGTCTGTCCTGAGTGGAACGGAGGTCATCTTCATTGCTCGCGCTGAGCCGCCGAATGCCGGCATCGCATATGTCCTCAAAACCGGTCTGAAACTGCCGGCGTTCTCGTCGTCCTCCGGCCGCATATTGTTGACGGCCAAAACCGATCAGGAGTTGAGCGCGCTCATTCAAAAGACCAGGATTGAAGCACGAACGCCGAAGACGGTTACTGACCGCAAGCAGATCCTCAAGCTGATCGAGGAGGCGCGTCGTTCCGGTTATGCCGTCAACAATGAAGAGCTTGAGCTCAATCTGTTCGGGCTCTCGGTCCCCATCAGAAATCCTAACGGCAGGATGGTGGCGTCGCTGAATGTCAATTCGCAGGCTCACCGCGTTGCTGCAAAGCGGATCAACCAGGAGCTGCTGCCGGCGCTCAGATCCTGCGCGCAGTCGATGTCGGGTATCCTGCCGTGACATCAGCCAAGATAAGATAATAGTGTACGCGCCAGCAGGGCTGGTTCGCTGACCATGACATCGTGTCCGGCGTTGAGCTTAGTGAAACTAAAGTTCTTATCCTGAGAAATTCGTTCGCGCGTGCTGTCAAAGACGTCGAGTTTCGGCGACATGCAGGCAATGTAGTGCTGCGATGTGTGATTGTCGCCCTCAGCGGCGGTCGCGAGCGGTTGCAGATATGTACGCAAGGGATGGGGTGTTAGGTGGCGTTCAACCCACGCGCGTTGTTCGGGCGCTGTAATGCCGAATGCATCTGGTGTTAGCGGCGGAAGCGTACTGACCGGATTGTTGGCCAAGGCATCCTTCCACGTGGCGAGGCGATCGGCGGGGACGTAGCTCGCGACCATTTCTCCATCAAGCGGGACAAAGGCATCGAGATAGACGACGTGAGCGATCTTGTCGGCTCGTAGCGCGGCCGCGGCGCGAACGGGAAATCCCCCGTAACTGTGACCAACCAGAATGACGTCGTTTAGCTCCTCTGAATCGATATGACTGACGATATCGCTGATGTGTGTCTCGAGATCCACCGAAGATGAGAGGAGGTGCGTTCGCTCGCCAAGACCGGTCAGGGTCGGCGTAGTCACCCGGTGCCCCTGATTTCGCAATTCGCTGGCGAGATCCCGCCAGCACCATCCGCCATGCCAGGCACCGTGTACCAGGACGAATGTGTGTTGTGGGCGTGGTTGGCCCGCCACAGGCGAGATCGCAGAACTCGCTGCTAACACTGCGGTGGCGGTCATGAAAGTCCTGCGCTCCATCGTTAGTCCCCCTATTGAGCCGGTGGCCGGTACCCGCGGCGGCTTCCTGGCCGGAGAGCATCGAATGTCGGCCACCGGCGCAACACGCCCAGCCGGTCCAAAGTCGATTGGAAGTCGTACAATCGCGTAGGATTTTGGCGAATGGCGCGCGGCGGGACCCTGTGCTGGAGCGAGTAGGCCGCGAGCGCGCCACTTGCCTCGCCAATGCTCCATTCAACGGGATGGACACGGTATGCGCCGTTGGTGATGCGTGTGGTGCCGAGATTCTTGCAGGCCGGAAGGAGATTGTCGACGCGTACGGGCAGCAGCGCGCCGAGCGGAATTTCGAAGGGATACGTGTCGATGTCGACGGTGTCGCGCCGACCTGTCGTGCTGGGGTGCAGATCGATCCGATAGGCGCCCACCCCTACACTGTCAGGGAAGTTCTCTGCAGCTTGCTGGCCTGAACGCGCTTCGACGCCGATATGCTGTTCCAGGATTGTGAATTCGGCGCGGATGCGCCGGCCTTCCCGGAAATAGGCCTGCTTCGCTAGTCCGTCCCTGGTCCCGAGGACATCGCCCCGTAGCCGCAAGCCGCGATAGCCGGCGCCGCCGTCGTGACGAGGTGCCTCCGTTTGCATCCAGTAAAGGAAGGACAGAGAGAACCGCCGTGCCTCGTCGAGCGCGGCATCGGCCTCTCGAAGGCTGACGCCAACGGCAGGCTTCAGCCAGTAATCGATCTGCGGCCAGTTTGCGATCGTGATGTCGCTCGCGAAAGCTCCAGGCAGAAAATTGCGGCGTGAGAGAATTCGGCGCGCGTGCCAAAGATCAAACACATACTCATCGTCTGTATCGCCGGCGAAAAGCCGACGCTCTAGCGGCTCATGCGTGACGTGGTTGCTGACCGTCCAACCGAATTGAGCGCCAGGCCAGAAATCCAGCTTCAAGTCGCGGAATGTGTCGTAGCCCTTTGGCTTGTCGATCGTATGATCTTCCTCAGGAAGGTAGTCGACGGCAAAGCCCCACGTGAGCGCTTGTTGGTCGAGGGCATCAGCAGGGCCAGTGATCGCGTGCAGCTCATTGGTCTCGGACTGCGACTCCGCGCCGAGCACGTGCTCGACATCTGCCATTGCGAGCACATCGCCGGTTTCCGTGGCATCGATGACCACGGCTGCGGAAATAACGATCTGCTTGCCGTTCTCGAGATTCGTGACGTTCACCGCGGCGATCTTATCGGCGTGGGTGGCGCATCCCGTCAACCGGTGCCGGCGTAGTATCATGAGCGCTCCCGTCGATACGAACGGCGCGAGCAGGGCATCGAGAACCTTCGCTGCGACGGCCGGTTCGCAGCAGAGCGTGCCGACATTGCCCATGCCAGGATTGAGCAGAGGGTCGACGCGGGCACGCGGGGTCAGCGGATAATAGTCTTGATAGTGTTTCCGAATGCCGGCGCGTAGTGCGGCAAAGCTTTGCGAGTTGATCAGGTACTCGGCCCAGGGCGCTTCATCGAGTGGCACCCCTTGCGAGGTGAGCTGGCCCCCGAGCCAATCGAGTTCCTCGAGGAGTACAACCTTCCGGCCCAGTCGAACCGCGGCGAGTGCAGCGCTTACTCCGCCGAGACCGCCGCCGATGACCAGGATTTCCGTCGATAACTCAGTAGGCATGAGGAGACTGACCTTGGACGGAAAGACTGCGGAGTGAGTCTTCAGTAAGCGAAGAGATATCCGATGTCAAATTAACGCGCAAATGTGCGATATTCGCACAATGCGGGCGAGCGTAATCGGACTCACTAGCAGGCGATAGCAAGGACCAGCGCTTGTCGGGCACATGGAGTGCCGCATGGGCGGGGGTGGTTGGCAGTGTGGCGCAGTCTTCAGAAAGTTCGGCGTTCCGAGCACTGGTCAAAGTCGCCGTCTTTGTCGCAAGATCGGTGCAACGTGGAGATAACGATGGGCTTCCGAATTGCGACGTGCGAGTTTCCCGATCGAGCCGATGCGGCAAAGGCTGCCTGGCAGCGCCTTCAAGATGAGCTTTCCGCTCAGCCGGCGGATCTTCTCGTGCTTCCCGAACTCGCCGGCGTCGACAGCTTCTGGGCAAGCCCGACATTCGATGACATCGTCTGGCGAGAGGCCGTTACCGTTCACGCGGGCATCTCCGATGAATTGAGGCGCCTTGGTGCTAAGCGGATTCTGGGTACGCGCGCAGTCGAGGTCGACGGACGGCGCTGGAATGAGACCTTTCTCTGGAAGCCGGACATCGGGCTGCAACGCGGCCGGCCCAAAGCATGGCTCCCGGAGCAAGAAGGGGGATGGGAGGCAACCTGGTTCGATCGGGGTCCGCAGAGCGTCCATTCAAAACGAGATGATGAGCTGTGTTATGCCGAACTGGTGTGCACCGAAATTATGGTGAGCGGGGCAGCACGGCGACTTGGACAGGCCGGTGTGCAGTTGATTGCGGCGCCGCGGGCAACCGGCGGGCATTCCCGTTGGGAGGTCGCGACGAGGATGGCCGCTATTGCAGCTGGCGCATTCGTCGTCACAGCCAACCGCCGCGGGGGCGATCTCGCCGGTGGAAGCTGGATCGTCGCCCCCGATGGCGACATCTTAGCGCGCACCAGCGAGGATAGCCCGATCATCTTCCTTGATATCGATCTGTCGGTGGCCGATGCCGCCAAGCAGACCTATCCACGCAACGTGAGAGATTGAGGGGGGAAGGAGGGCGGTCGATGCTCGAAAGTCCTCGAACATCTTCCGTCAATCGAAGCCCCAGGACATCGCCTCAGCCGCTCGTTCCGGTCGTGCCGAACTCGCTGCGGGCGATAAACCGCTTCGACGCCGCGCCAAGCGCGAATTGTCCGCAAGAGAAGCAGATTTCTTGGTGCGTTTCATTTTTGGACGATCGGATGCGTCGACCTGGAGTCTTTAGTGGATCGCTGCCCTGACGCATCTTCAACGCTGGGCTAATATTACGGTCCAACCAAGATGATGGTGCCATTCATCCGCTTTCGCGCGGAGCAGGAGCAAGCCATGACCCAGGCGCTATCGCTTTCAATCGGAGCTCGATGATCTCAGGCGCTTGAACGGCCGGGCGTTTCGATCGCCCCAGGGCGCGGAGAAAGCGATCCGCTGCAATTGCGGGCGCCGCAGATGTCCGAAGCCGCCGTGGAACACTGCGCGATGGTGTCTGTCCCGGGGGCGGCGCCGCCATCCCGGCGGCTGGAGTTTTTTGAACGAAGAGAGTCGTGATGGTTGCGAAGAAACAGATATTGCTCAACGCCTTCAACATGAATTGCGTCGGCCATATCAACCACGGAGCCTGGACGCATCCGCGAGACCGCTCGTCCGATTACAACACGCTGGCCTATTGGACGGATCAGGCGAAGTTGCTCGAACGCGGGCTTTTCGACGGGATCTTCATCGCCGACATCATCGGGGTCTATGATATCTACGGTCGCGGGATCGATGTGACGGCGCGCGAGTCCGTTCAGCTTCCGGTGAACGATCCGATCCTGCTTGTCTCCGCGATGGCAGCGGTGACGTCCAATCTGGGATTCGGCATTACCGTGAACGTGCACAACGAAGCGCCCTATACGCTGGCGCGGCGCTTCTCGACCCTCGATCATCTGACGCGAGGGCGCATCGGCTGGAACATCGTCACCGGCTATCTGGAGAGCGCGCATCGCGGCAAGGGGGACGGGCATCTTCCCGAGCACGACCGCCGCTATGACTATGCCGAAGAATACCTCGACGTGCTCTACAAGCTCTGGGAGGGAAGCTGGGACGACGATGCCGTCCGCCGCGATCGGGCTGCGCGCGTCTTCGCCGATCCTGCCAAGATCAGGCCCATTTCGCATCATGGCGAGTTTTTCGACGTCGAGGGCTATCACCTTGCGGAGCCTTCGGTGCAGCGTACGCCGGTGCTCTACCAGGCCGGCACCTCACCGCGGGGTCGCAGTTTCGCGGGCCGGCACGCTGAATGTGTCTTCATCTCTGCTCGTGACAAGGCGACGGCGCGCAGTGCGGTGCGCGCGATCAGGGCGGAAGCCAGCCGTGCCGGGCGCCGGCCGGAAGACATCAAGGTGTTCGTCGGGATTGCCGTGGTTCCGGGCCGGACTACGGCCGAGGCCGAGGAGAAGCGCGACGAATATCTGCGCTATGCCAGTCCGGAGGCGGGACTGGCGCATTTCTCTGCCTCGACCGGCATTGATTTCGCCCGCTACGGCCTCGATGAAGCCATTTCCTACGCGTCCGGCAACTCGATCCAGTCGGCGACCGCCGCCGCGGCGCAAAGGGGGCTGACAAAACGTGATCTATTGAAGGAGCTTGCCCTCGGCGGACGCTATGCCGCGATCACGGGCGATGGATCGGCGATCGCCGACGAGCTTCAGGACTGGATTGTGGAAACCGATATTGACGGCTTCAATCTCAGCCGCATCGTCGTGCCCGAGAGCTATGAGGACTTCATCGACATCGTGGTCCCCGAACTCCAGAACCGCGGTCTCTACAAGACCGCTTATGCGGACGGCGCGCTGCGCCACAAGCTGTTCGGTCAGGGAGATCGGCTGCCTGACCGGCACGCGGCCGGGGCCGTCCGGCCCCGCGCGCGTCAAGGGGCTGCCGAGTAAAGTCATCTGCACGCGCCATCATGCCGGGTGCCCTTTGGTCAGGCCCCCATCATGGCGCCGAGCGTCTGCAACCGCTTGCGAACGGCGTCATCATCGCCTCGTGGGGAGGTGTTCTCGGTGCGAATTTGGCTTGGCGTTGCGCCAGTTGCGGCCTTCAGGAATCGGCGGAGGCTCCTGGCGTCGGAATAGCCGAACTCTGCTGCAATGGCCTCGACGCTGTCGTCGGTATCTCGCAGTCGGCGAACCGCAGACGCAGCGAGAGTGCGCTCGCGCGCATGACGAAATCCGCCGTCGATAGCCAAGCGTCGCCGCAATGTGGACAGGCTGACGCCGGCATTTTCAGCAAGATCTTTCAGCCGCGGACGGTGGCCATTGCGCAAATCTCCCCGGCCATTGGACCAGACGTCTCCGCACTCGACAAAGTCGAGCCATAATCGAAAGCACTCCCAATGCGGGTTGGCCCCGGCTCGGCCGACGCCGCGCTTGCCGAGCAGGGCGCGCGCAAACCGCATCCCGGTGACGGCGCCGTGGCGCACGGGGGCGCCGACGGCGAAGTGACGACGGCCAAGATCGAAGTGAAAGGCATCGCGGGTCGTCACATCCAGGACGGGCATTGCCGTTCCAAGAAAGTACATGCAATGCATGAATACCCAGCTGAGGTAGATGTCCTCGAGCAGCACGGCGTCCGCGTCCCGCACCGAGTCAGCGCGAACATTCAGAATCGCCAAGTCACTCGTGGTTTTAAGCTCGATCTGGACGGCGCTGGATGCTGTTCTATAGAGTCGCCCGACCGACAGGATCGCGTCTTCCAGCGTTGCGCAGCCAAGGGCCACTCTCAGCCCGAGCGCGGTGTAGGCGGGGTCGATGCGGCTGCGCGTCAAGCCATGGGCCGCATCGCTGATCCCGAGCGCGGTGTTCAGGCACAGCAACAGATATTGCGCGGGGCCGACCACGTCGCGGTTGTCCCCGTAGCGCAGGTCGATCAGCGAAGCCGTCATCATCTGCTCGAACGGCAGGCCCTGGCGAACCACGCCGCTGACGTGCCGCGTAATCCAGTCGAACGGCATGCGCTGATGCATGAAGCCTCGCAACTGTCGAGCCGAGGCGCTGATCCTAGGGGCAAACGGGAAGGGTCGCAATTCGCTCGGAGCGAGATCAATCGGCTGCGCTCGCGTCTCTGATCGCTTTTGTCCCCCCAATCTGCATGTTTCGGTCAGCGCGCGACCTCGGGCGACTGGCTACGCTTAGAAGTGACTTGGCAGCCATGGAGCATCCGATGGACCACATTACCCCGCAGCGTCAACGTTCGCCGGAACTCGAGCAGGCCTTCGCGCATCTCGCGGGGCTGGCTGCATCGGCCGATCTTGCCGGAATTTCCGATCCGCTTCTGCAATTCGTTGCCGTCATCAGGGCCCTTATGCCGCGTTATGGTGACGTTGGTGCGCCACCAAATCTCGAAGGCATCGAGGTTGTGCCGGTCGACGCCGATGGGGTGCCGGCGGAGTGGGTCCTTGCGCCCAATGCCGATCCCGCGCATCGCCTGGTCTACATCCACGGCGGCGGCTGGATTGGTGGTTGTCCTCGCGACTATCGAGCCCTCGCAGGCACGCTGGCCATGCTCTCACGCGCCGCCGTTCTGATGGTTGATTATCGTTTGGCTCCCGAGCATCGCTTTCCCGCGGGCCTGGACGATTGCGTCACCGCTTTCCGCTGGGCTTCGCGCCATGGACCTGATCCGCACCGCCAGGGCGGACACGAAGCGCAGGTGCATCTCAGCCTGGTCGGCGATTCCGCCGGCGGAAATCTGGCGGCGGCAACCTGCCTTGAATTGGTGGCCGGGGGCGCGCGCGTGCCCGACCGCCTGGTGTTGATCGCCGGCACCCTCGATAACCAGTCGCCCGCGGACAGGGCCGGAATAGACGACCAGGTTGCGACGGCGGAATCTCTGGCTGCCGCCACCGTCGCTTATCTCGGGCCGGACGGAGATCCATCGGATTATCGCGTCTCGCCGGTTCGTGCATCGCGCGCGTTGCTTGCCGGTTTTCCACCCACCCTGCTGCAGGTGAGTGCGATCGAGACACTCGCCTATGACAGCCGGAAATTCGCCGGGCTGCTCGCGGATGCCGGCGTCAGGGTCAATCTGAGCACGTGGCCGGAGCTTCCTCACGTCTGGCACGCCTTCCTGGGACTCTTTCCCGATGCGACCGACGCATTGCAGGAGATCGCCGATTTCGTGAACGCAAGTATTGATCGCTGATCGCTCGCGGGTCCTTACGCTTACCGCGAGGCGCCACCTTGTGTGGATGGAAATTGTCATTGCCGAGATGCGACGCATTTCGATGCAGATGTTTCCTTCAACGCTCCTAGTTTGAAAACCATTCCGCCAGGTTTGCCGATACGATCATCATCGTAGGCCTTGCGGGAATGTCAGCTGGTGCAATCGAATACGTGGACGGCGCACATCGCTCTCGGCAAGGGGCTGGAGGTCCGCGGCTTGTCGAAGCGCTTTGGTCCGACCGTGGCGCTCGAGGACGTCGCGCTCACGGTCGGCGCCGGCGAGATCGTCGGGCTAATGGGCGCGAACGGCGCAGGAAAATCGACGCTGGTCAATATCCTTGCTGGCGCTCTGCACGCTGATGCCGGCGAGGTGATGCTCGACGATGCGCTTTTTCGGCCGGATTCGCCAAGAGATGCGATCGCCGGAGGCGTCGTTGCCATCCATCAAGCCACCGACCGGGCCGGCGTTCCCGGGCTCACCGTTGCCGATGCGCTTTTGCTTGATCGCTTCGCCAACGGCCGCGCCGGACTGCTTGTCTCACGGAAATCGGTTCGGACCGAGGCCGCAATCATCGCCCGTCGAGCGGGCTTCGATCTGCCGCTCGACGCGGATTTCGGCGATATCGGACCGGCTGAGCGGCAGCTGGTTGCGATCGCGCGCGCGCTCTCGGCCGATCCGAAGCTCCTCATCCTGGACGAGCCGACCGCGAGCCTGTCGGCGTCGGAGGCCGATCGGCTCTTCTCGATTCTGGAAGATCTGGCCGCGCGCGGCCTTGCGATCATCTACATCTCGCATCGCACGGGTGATCTGGCGCGGCTCGCGACGCGCGTGGTCGTTCTGCGCGGCGGCCGTGTGGTTGCAACCCAGTCGCGCCCGATCAACTATTCGGTTGCCCTCGAAGCAATGATCGGCCGGCCCGTGGCGAGTGTCAGGCCGCCGTCACGGCCCGGTGGCGCACCAAGGCTGCATATCCGCAAGCTACGCTTCTTCGCCGATGGTCGTCCGCTCGATCTCGAAATTCGCGAAGGGGAGGTTGTCGCGCTGATCGGTCCGCTCGGATCCGGCAAGAGCCGGTTGTTGAACATCCTGTTCGGCAGCCAGACCGCGCATTCGGGTGACATCGAGCTGGACGGCGAGTTGTTCCGTCCGGCTTCACCGCGCGATGCGATCGCCAGTGGCGTCTTCCTGGCCGGTGAAGACCGCAAGCGAACCTCGTTTGTGCCCTCGGATTGGCCCGGAGGAACAGTGGCTGCCACGATCGCCCAGCCGCATCTTCGTCGCTGGTTTCCGTTAGGACTCTTGCTTGGCAACCGGGAGCGGCAGGAGGCAGACCGCGCCGTGTCGCGCCTCGGCATTCGCACCTCCGGTCCGTTCGCTCGCCTGGACACGCTATCCGGCGGTAATCAGCAGAAGGTGGTTCTCGCGCGCTGGCAGGCCGAGCCCACGCGGCTGCTCCTGCTTGATGAGCCGTTCCAGGGCGTGGATGTCGGCGCGCGCGCCGACATTATCGCGGCCATTCGCGCGCAGCAGGGCGTCGCCACGCTCATCGCGACATCCGACGCGGAGGAGGCCTTTGAGGTCGCGGACCGGGTTCTCCTTCTCGACGAAACCGGACTTCATGCCGCAGGCGACACCGTCGCGGTATCAGCAGGATCCTGATTCATGACCGCGACCACAGAACCACTTGCCGCAACGCCCGCACGTCCGGTCACTCAATCTTTCTTCGAACGCGTGCGGCGCTGGGCCGTGTTCGCGCTCCTTGCTGGCCTGATCGTTGTCTTCTCGTTGCGCGAGGCGGCGTTCCTGACGCTGCCGAATGTCATGAGCGTGCTGCAGGCCGTGTCGGTGGTGGCGATCATCGGGGTCGGCGTGACGATCTCGATTGCGGTCGGCGGCTTCGACCTGTCGGTTGGCGCCGTCGCCGCATCGAGCGTCATGACGGCGAGCTACGCCATGGTGGTCTGGCACTTCGGCGCGGCGGAGACGGTGCTGTTCGTGCTCGCGCTCGGCCTTGGCGTCGGCCTCGTCAATGCATTCCTGATCGTGCGGCTGAACGTCCCTGACCTGCTCGCGACGCTCGCGGTGAACTTTCTCCTCACCGGGCTTCAGCTCATCCCCACGGCGGGACGCTCCATCGCCACGGGCCTGATCTTGCCGGATGGGAAAGCTGCGAACGGTGTGTTCGATCCTGCGTTTCTGAGCCTTGGTCGGACACGCCTGTTCGATGTGGTGCCGCTTCCGGTGCTGATCATGCTGCTGGTCGCGATCGTCGCCGGAATCTTTACCGAGCGGACGAGGTTCGGCCGATTGATCTTCGCGGTCGGCGGCAATGAACTGGCCGCCCATCTTGCCGGCGCGTCCACGGGCCGGCTGAAAGTGTTGGCCTACGGCCTGTCTGCCAACCTTGCAGCCCTCGGCGGTGTCATCGTCGCGGCCCGCGTCGGTCGCGGCGACGTGTCTTCGGGCGCATCGCTTCTGCTCGACGCCGTGGCGGCGTCCTTGATCGGCTATGCGGTGCTCAATGCTCGCCGCCCCAACGTGTTGGGGACGGTCGTGGGTGCGATCTTCGTCGGCGTTCTTCTGAATGGCCTGACCATGCTGAACGTACCCTATTACACGCAGGACTTCGTCAAGGGCGTCGTGCTGGTCGGTGCCCTTGCTCTCACCTACGGCTCCGCGCGCCGGAGGCGTTGAATCCTTCACTCACCAGAAGAACCGGGGAATCCACCATGAATTTGCGCACGTTCCTGCCTGCTGCTGTCTTTACGGCTGTGATCGCTATCGCTCCCGCCGTCGCCGAAGGTATCGCCGGGGCACCGCCGCCGTTCGACAAGGGCGCCGTCAAGGTAGCGCTCGTCAGCTATATCTCCAGCGGCGACTTCTTCGAGGCCTACCAGTCGGGCGTGCAGGCCCAGGCCAAGAAGCTCGGCATCGACCTGCGCGTCTTCCCGGGTAAGCAGGATGCCGCGGAACAGCGTTCGCAGATCGAGCAGGCCATCACCCTGGGCGTCAAGGCCATCGTGATCGACCACGGTTTGCCGGAATCGCTGAAAGACGTCGCCCAGAAAGCCGTCGATGCCGGCGTCAAGGTCGTCGCTTTCGACGTCAATCTCGACAATGCAAAAATTCCGCAAGTCGAGCAGAGCGATCATCAGCTGGCCCGCCTCGCGCTCGAACAGGCGGTGAAGGAGAATGGCGAGAGCTTTGCCGCCGGCTATGTCTATGTGGCCGGCTTTGCGCCGCTCGACCGCCGCAACGAGGTCTGGGAAGAGTTCAAGAAGAAGTATCCCGGCATCAAGGAAGCCGCCCGGTTCGGCATCGTCAACGCCACGACCGCGGCCGGCGTTGCCGATCAGGCCAAGGCGGTGCTTCGCGCGCACCCGGAAATCACCGTCGTCTTTGCTCCCTATGACGAGTTTGCGCGTGGCGTGAAGCTTGCCGTGAACGAATTGGAGCTACAGGGGAAAGTGAAGATCTATTCAGCCGACGTCTCCACGGCGGACATCCATGAAATCACCGAGCCGAACAGCCCCTGGGTGGCGACGGTTGCGACCAATCCGGCGGTGGTGGGCGCGGTGTCGATCCGCGCGGCCGCCCTTGCTGTCGCCGGCACAGATCCCGGCCATGCGATCACCGTGTCACCTGTCCTGCTGACCCAGAAGGCGCTGGCCGAGAGCGGTGTGAAGACCGTCGAGGAGCTCTCGGCCAAGATTCCGTCGTTCGGCTCGTCGTCGGCTGCGAAGGCCACCTGGATTCTGGAATAACTCTTGAGTGTTGAGGACACGAGAATGACCAAGTTTAAATTCGCCATCTTCGCCGGCGCTACGATGCTGGTGCTCTCCGCACCCGTATCGGCGGGCGGGCTTCCAGGCGCGCCGGCGCCGTTCGAAAAGGGCGGCGTGAGGATCGCCGTCGTCAACTTCATCGGCGGCGGCGACTGGCTCCAGGCCTTCGAAGCCGGCACCAAGCGGCAGGCCGATGCCCTCAACATCGACCTGCGCATCTCCGAGGCGCGTCAGGACCCCGATGCGCAGCGAAGGCTGATCGAGGATGCCATCAATCAGAAAGTCGATGGCCTCATCATCAACAACGGCAAGCCCGAGGCCTTGAAGGACGTCGCCCAAAAGGCGCTCGATGCCGGCATCAAGGTCGTCGCCTATGACGTCAATCTCGACAACCCGAAGATCCCGCAGGTCGAGCAGAGCGATGCCGACATGGCGCGGCTCGTGCTCGATCAGGCGATCAAGGAGCAGGGCCACGGCATCAAGGGCGGTGTCGTCTATGTTGCAGGCTTTGCGCCGCTCGATCGTCGCTATGCCGTCTGGAAGGAGTTCGGAAAGACCCATGGTCTGGAGGAACGCGCGGTCTGGGGCGTCGTGAACGATTCCGTGCCGGCGTCGGTCGCCGACCAGACCAAGGCCGTGCTGCGGGCGCATCCGGAGATCACGGCCATCTTCACGCCTTGGGACGAGTTCGCGCGCGGGGTGAAGCTCGCGATCGACGAGCTGGGAGTTGCCGACAAGGTGAAGATCTACGGTGTCGACATCTCCACGTCGGATATTCAGGCGATCATCGAACCGAAAAGCCCATGGGTGGCGACGGCGGCCACCAACGCGTCGGTCGTCGGTGAAGTCTCGGTGCGTGCGGTTTCGTTGCTCGTCGCCGGTCAGGATCCGGGTCGTTCCGTGCTGGTGCAGCCGCGCCTGGTGACGCGAGCGGATCTTGTCGACAACAACATCAAGACCATCGAGGATCTGGCGGCCAAGGTCCCGGCCTTCAGGACCAGCGAGGCGGCCACCGCACCCTGGATTCCATCGGTCAAATGATCCGAAGCGCCGCGGGTGCAGATCTGCCCCGCGGCGCCCCGATCAGCGGTCGAGCCAGGCGTCGGAGAAGTCCCCGGCGGTCAGGTCGACGCTGTTGTAGAGATCGCGTACGCGTGCATTGCTGACGAGGGCCGTCTCCAGCGCCACCAGGGGCAGAGCGGGCAGATCATCGCTGGCGATCTTCTGGATTTGCCGGAATTGATCGGCCCGCCGCGCCTCGTCAGGCTCGATACTGGCCTGCCGGAACAGGCCATCGACCGCCGGATTGTTGTAGTGGGCCGCGTTGACATAGGGCAGCGGGTGCTTGATCCCGTCGGACCAGTAGATCCGCTGCACGCCGACCGTCGGATCGAACAGCAAGCCGAGCCCATTCAGGTTGATGTCGAAATCGCGGTCGTAATAGACCCGCTTGATGAACGTGCCGAGATCGCCATCGAGGATGTCGACGCGGATGCCGGCGCGGCCGAGCGCGGACCGCAGATAGCCGGCGGTCGCCTTGAAGGCCGCGCCCGGGATGAAAGTCAGCTTCAGCGCAAACCGGATGCCGCCGCTGCCGCGCTTCAGTCCCGCCTCGTCGAGAAGGCGGTTCGCCTCGTCGAGATTGAAGGGATGGTCGAAGCTCGTCGGGTCGAAATAGGACGAGAGCACTTCGGGTATCGGTGAACGGATCTGGCTGGCATAGCCGTAATAGATCCACTGCCGGATGAAATCGCGATCGATCGTGCGCGCGATGGCGTGCCGCACGGCGCGTTGGGCGAGGTACTGGTTGTCGAGGCTGAACTCGAGCACTGCGGCATTGTTGAGATAAGCGTCCCGCTGGGAGGAAACGACGAACTTTCCGCCGTCGGCCAGGCGTTTCACGTCAGCCAGAGAGAGGGTGCCGCTGGCGTCGGCCTCTCCCGTTTCGAGCGCTGCGGAGGCCGCGGCTGGATCGGCGACGAACTTGACCACCACCCGATCCAGATAGGGCCGCTCGGGTCGCCAATATTGCGGGTTCCGGCGCAGGCTGATGTGGCTGCCGCGTTTCCATTCGTCGAAGATGAATGGTCCGGTCCCGATCGGCGCGTTGTTGTTGGCGCTGCTGTCGAGATTGTCGCCCTGATAGGCGTGACGTGGAAGAATCGGGGATTCTGCGGCTGAGAGGGCCTTCAGGAAATAGGGCGTCGGCTTCGACAGCTTCACCACGGCTGTCAGCGCATCAGGCGTTTCGACGCGAGCGAGATTGGCAAAACTGATCCGGCCGCGCGGCCCGACCTTTTGCAGGGCTTGCAGCGAGAACTGGACGTCGGCGGATGTGAAATCCGCACCATCGTGCCATTTGACGCCCGGGCGCAGGGTGAAGGCGTATTCGAGCCCGTCCGCGCTGACGTTCCAGGCCGTTGCCAGCTGCGGTCGCGGTGTGAAGTCTGCGCTGTAGGTCAGCAGGCCCTCGGTGACCTTGGTGCTGATATTGCGCGTGTTTGTGTTGGTGTCGAACAGCGGAACGAGCGTTCGCGGCTCTCCCTGCGTGACGACCGTCAGCGTGCCGCCGCGCCGTGCCTCGGCCGCGCGCACGGGCGCGCCGGCGAGCGGCAGCGCGAGCACGCCGGCCCCCGCTTTCAGGACGCGTCGCCGATCAATGAGACGGCGGGTTCGATCGTTGGTCGTGACCATGTGACAAGCCTTCCAATGTTGCGTGTTGAGGGTGTGCGGCCTGCTCGCGCAGCGTCGACAGGATCGACCGCTTCAACTCGCCGAACGAAGGCGTCGCGATGATCTCCTGGTAGGTGCGCGGCCGCGGATAGGGGACCACGATCTCCTCGACGATGCGGCCGGGACGGCCGCTCATGATGGCGATGCGATCCGACAGGAACAGCGCTTCCTCGATGTCGTGCGTGACGAACAGGACGGTGGAGCGGCGTTGCTCGCGCGCGGCCAGCAGAAGTTCCTGCATGGCGAGCCGGGTCTGGGCATCCAGCGCGCCGAACGGCTCGTCCATCAACAGCAGCAGCGGCTGCGAGATCCAGGCACGGGCGATCGCAACGCGCTGGCGCATCCCGCCGGACAGTTCATAGACGGCGTGATGCTCGAAGCCGCGCAGCCCCATCATCTCGATCAGCTCTTGCGCGCGCGGCCGGTACTCTGACGCAGGGCGTCCGGCCAGGCGCGATGCGAAGGTGATGTTGTCGATGACCGACAGCCATGGGAATAGCGTCGCTTCCTGAAATACGATTCCGCGATCGGGCGAGGGGCGTCCGATCGGCTTGCCGGCGATCGTCACGCGTCCCCTTGTGGGTTGCTCGAAACCCGCCAGCAGGTCGAGCACGGTTGATTTGCCGCAACCGCTGGGTCCCAGCAGGCACACGAATTCGCCTTCGGCGACGTTCAGTGAAAGGCCATCAAGTGCAACGGTCGTGCGCCGGGCGCGCCGGTCGTCAAAGCGCTTTTCGATGGTCTCAAGGACAATGAGTGGAGGGCTCGTCATCTCAGGCGCGCCCCGACCAGGGTGCCACCCAGCGCTGTAGTCCGACCAGCACGAGATCCAGCGCGTAGCCGGTGCCGCCGAGCAGGACGATGCCGAGCATGACGACGTCCGTGCGCAGATAGGCGCCGGCGTTGACGACCATCCAGCCGATGCCGGCGTCGGAGGCGATCATCTCGGCTGCAATCAGCGTCGTCCAGCCGATCCCGAAGGACAGGCGCAGTGTCACGAACAGTTCGGGCAGGATGTGGGGCAGGATCACGTAGCGAAACAGCGCCAGGCCGTGGGCGCCAAGCGCCCGGCCGGCCCGGATCCGCTGTCGTTGCACGGTGCCGACCGCGGCCGCCGTTCCGACGATGATGCTCAGCGCAGCCGAGATGAAAATCAGGAGAACTTTGGACGTCTCGCCAATGCCGAACCAGAGGATCACGAGGGGGATCAATGCAAGCTTCGGAAGCGGCCGCAGAAACTGCACGAACGGGTCGAGCACGGCGCCAAAGCCGGGCACCGTTCCCATCGCAAGTCCAAGCGGCACGCCGATCAGCGTGGCGACCGCAAACGCGCCCAGCGCGCGGGCGAGGCTGAGCGCCAGATGCTGCCAGAGCGGCGTCCCACGATAGCCGTCCTGCACCAGATCGATCGCGGTCGTCACGATCTCGGACGGTGGCGGAAGCAACAGCGGTTCGACCAGATGAGTCCGTCCGGCGATCTCCCACGCCAGCGTGACCACGGCGACCGCAGCGAGGCCGATCAGAAAACGACGACTGGCGTTCAAGACGGGAACGCGCGCCGCAGCAAGGCGTAGTTCACCGCAGGGACGAAAGAGGCGGGGACGTCGTCGCGCTTGATCTCGCCTGTCTCGGCCAGGAATGCGGCGGCATCGCCGAGCGCCTTGATGAGCGGCGCATCCTTTGCGGCACCCGGCCCATCGCCCCAATATTTCGGACCAAGCTGATCCTGGAAGGTGGGATAACGCAGCCCGGCCAGCGTGTCGCGCACGGCTTCGAACGGCGCGGCGAAATCCTTCGCCAAAATCCGCGAGATGCCTTCCGGATCGGACCGGTATCGATTGAACTGCGCCTGAACGGTCTGCAGCCAGGTGACCACGGTCTCTGGATATCGCTCGGCGAATTCGCTCCGCACCACGGCGCTGTTCCAGACGAAGACGCCCGAGGGCTGCAATTGTTCGGAGACCAGCAATTGCTGGCCACCGTCCGCCAGAAGCTCCGCCCAGAACGGGCCGTTGATATAGGTCGCGTCGATATCGCCGCGCTTCCAGGCGGCGATCGTGTCGGGCTGGCTCAGCGGCAGGCGCTTGATCTTGCTGGCATCGAGCTTGTTGATTCGGATCAGCGCTTCCAGCGCGAAGGCCATCGTGGAGGAGGGCGCAACCGCGATGCGCTTGCCCTCTAGATCCCTGAGTGTGGTGATGCCTGCCTTGGCGACCAGTCGCTCGCTGGTGGCGACGATTTCCGGCGAGCCCAGGATCTGAATGGGCAGCTTGCGCGACAACCCGGCCACGATCGGCGTGTTGCCGAAGATCGCGAAATCGATCTGCTTGGCAGCGAGCAGCGACAGGGCGGGGCCGCCTGAAGGGAAGGGCACCCACTCGACCTTGGCGCCGAGCGCCTTGTCGAAGCTGCCGTCAGTCTTGCCGACCACCCAAGCCCGTGCGGCGGTCAGATAGCCGATGCGGACGACTTCGGGCTTTGCTGCGGCTTGCGCGCGACCGTGTCCCGCCGACAATGACAACACGCCCGCGCCGAGCCCCAACCGAAGCACGTCACGTCGTCCCAGCCTGCCTGCGCGAATGTTCGTCGTCATGATGCACCTTCAACAATGAGGCGTGCAGATCGTCACCGTGGCGGCGTCGAGTCAATCTCGCCCGGAAAATAAGAAATTCATTTCAGCGTGCACCGGGCGGGTGCAATGAATTGCGTTTCCGTCACGCGTGATGAACGGTTTTCATCCTTCAGATAGAAGCTACCAACAGCATTGCTGGAATTCGCTATATGCGGTTGGACCAGAGTTGAATCATTCTCAGTTGGTGCGACTATTTGGAATTGACGACGACGAGTACGAGCGCCGAAATGCGCAAATAATTGACCGAAAAATTCCGATGAAACGTCATCGGATCTTGAAGGAAATTCACATGAAGCGCCTGTTGTTGTCGTCGCTGCTGGTATCGCTCTCGGCTGCGTGGTTGCCGGCGTCGGCGAAGCAGCCACGTCAATTGGTCTCGCAGGACTATCATGTCACGTCGACGACGCCGGGCGTTCAGATTTTCCTGCGCAACAAGCGCCCGAAGGACCTGACGAAGTTCGAGGCCTCCCGCACGGTCCTTTATGTCCACGGTTCGACCCAACCGTCGGAAACCGTGTTCGATCTGGCTTTGGGGCAGGGATCCTGGGCGGATTACATTGCGTCGCAAGGTTACGACGTCTGGCTCGTCGATGTCCGCGGCTACGGCGGCTCGAAGCCGCCCACGGACCAGTCGAAGCCATTTGCGACGACCAAGGAGGCGGTCGAGGATTTCGGCGCCGCGGTCAATCACATCCTCTCCGAACGCAAGATCTCGAAATTGCAGCTGATCGGCTGGTCCTGGGGAACGCTGATCGCCGGCAGCTACGCGGCTGCACAGCCGCAACATGTCGCCGGCCTGGTTCTGTTGGCGCCGCCCTGGCTCTCATCTTCCGGCGGCAAGATCCCGGAAGCCGCGTGGCAGGAATGGACGGTCGACGCGGCGCTCAAGCGCCTGCAGACCGGTGTGCCGGACGGGCAGGCCGAGGTGATCTTCCCGCCGGCTTCCAAGAAGATCTGGGAGGCTGCCCTTCTCGCGGTCCAGCCGGATGCCAAGGCGCATAATCCGCCGCGTTTCCGCTCGCCGACGGGCGTCGTTGCCGATGGTGCCGAGTACTGGAGCGCCAACAAGGCGATCTACGATCCCGGCAAGATTTCCGCGCCGACGCTGATCATTCGCGGTGAATGGGACGAACTGACCCCGCTCAGCCAGTCGCAGGCGCTGTTCGCCCTGCTACGCAATGCGCCCGTGCGCCATCTGATCGAGATTCCGCGCGCGACGCATTTCGTCGAGGTCGAGACCGGACGCGATGTGCTCTTCCGCGAGGTGCAGAGTTTCCTGGACCGGAATTGAGCTGGCGAGTAGCCTTGTTGTGGTCGTGTCTTCGGCCGCAACATCTTATGCGTGGCCGGGATAGACCGTGAGCTCCAATCATCAGATCGTGTCCGGCCGTGCCATCCTGGCTGCGGATGTTGTCGGCAATGGCGCTCCGGTCGTCTTTCTCCACGCCGGCGTAGCCGACAGGCGGATGTGGTCGGCGCAACTGGCCGCAATCGGTACGCGGGCCAGGGCCATCGCCTACGATCGTCGAGGTTTTGGCGACACCAGTGCCGAAATCGAGGATTTCTCTGCGGTCGCGGATCTGGTGAGGGTGATCGATGATGTTGCGGGCGGATCGCCCGCGATTCTCGTCGCTTGTTCCCAGGGCGGACGAATCGCGCTCGATATCGCCCTCGAACATCCGACTTATGTTCGTGGACTCGTTCTCATTGCGCCTTCGGTGAGTGGCTCGCCCGAGCCAGTGTATCCACCTGAGATCAGGCGCCTGATCGAACAGGTGCGTGAAGCTGAACAGGTTGGTGATCTGAACCAGGCAAATGCGGTCAAGGCGCATCTTTGGCTCGATGGCCCGTTCCAGCCCGAGGGACGCGTCGCCGGCGACGCCAGGCGGTTGTTCCTCGAGATGAATGGCCAGGCCCTTCGGCCGTCATCGGTCGGCTCGAGCGTGGATGCCACGTCGGCCTATCGACGCCTCGGCGAGATATCCGCGCCATCGCTCGTGATCTGGGGCGACCTTGATTTTCCCAACATTCGGGACAGAAGCCGCTATCTGACCACAGCGTTGCCGAATGCCTCTGGGCATGAGCTGAGCGGAACTGCCCATCTGCCGAGCCTCGACCGGCCCGCCGAGGTCTCGGCTCTCATTGCCGAGTTCGTCGATCGCCACCTTGGTGGCCTCAGCTAGAGTCGCTGCGGCCTTGGAGCAAAACGCTCGGAGTGTTGGGACGCCTGTCAGCCCGCGGTCTTGAAACGCTTGGGAAACAGACCGGAATTCAGCGGGACGTTGTTCGTTTCAAACGCGAGTGCCCTGATTTCATGGGGTGAGGACGATTTTCCCGCTCGATAATCTGCTCTCGATTCGGCGATGCGCTTCGGCAACTTCGTTGAGAGGATAGGCCTTGTCGATGAGGACCTTCAGCCTCCTCGTCGATGAGAGTTCGAACAAATGAATGAGATCGGCGCGCAGGATATCGGAGGTAAGGAGCGGTAGAAGTGCAAATCCATTGATCGACTGGTTCTGTGCGGCCATGTTCTCCAGGTCTTCGTGCGAGAATGCCATTCGCCCGAGGGCGCCGGCGACAAGGAAACCGCCCGGGCCAAGCAGCTTGAGGCAATCCGCAGCGACTGTCCCGCCAACGAAATCATAGGCGATGTCCACGCCGCGCCCATCGGTGGCGTCTGTCACGGCGTCGCGCCAATGGTTATCCGTGTAGTTGACCGCAATGTCAGCACCGAGAGAGCGTGCGAGTTCCAGCTTCCTGGACGTACTCGTCGTGGCGATGATCCTCGCTGCTCCCGCCAGCTTCAAGAGCTGTATGAGCAGGCTCCCAACCCCACCTGCAGCCGCTGTGACAAGCACGGTCTTGCCTCCGAGCGGATATCGACGGGCCGCGTGGAGGGCTGTGAGACCCTGAATGAGGAGAGCAACAGCCACCTCGGACGGGACCTCGTCCGGAACAGACACGGCGGCTGCCGTATCGGCCGTGACGTACTCCGCATAGCCTCCGCTGCCGCCGACAGCAAAAAGCGGGATTGCCACGCGAGTCCCGAGCGCAGTCTCTGCTCCGCGCCCGGCCGCTTCGACCACGCCCGCAACCTCGACGCCGGGCATCAGCGGAAGTTCGGGCGTGACGGCATAACGGTCCTGCCGCATCAGCGCCTCGAAGAAATTCACGCCGGCCGCCTCGACGCGCACGAGAATCTGTCTGTCGGCGAGCGCTGGCGTTGGAATTTCGACGACCTCAAGAACGTCTGGTCCGCCAAATCTGCCTACGCGTACGGCCTTCATCATTCACTCCAGAGATAGAGAATACGTCACGAAGCGTTTCTATCCCTGCCTCTTTGCGATACGCTATTGACAAGTTACTCCCTTAGGAACCAGTCGGTAACCATGAAGACCCCATCGAAAAAACTTCCGGCTCTGCCGATCGAGCGCGCATTGAAGGTCATCTCGGGGCGCTGGAAAGCAGTCATTCTCTATCATCTGCTCGCGGGACCCAAACGGCTCTCGGAAATCAGACGACTGGTGCCGCGGGTCAGCCAGAAGGTTCTGGTGCAGCAGCTTCGTGAGCTCGAAGAGCATGGGCTGGTTCGCCGGGAGATCTTTCGCCAGGTCCCGCCGCGCGTGGACTACTCGGCGACGGAGCTCGGATTGAGCCTGCAGCCCGTCATGCTTGCGCTGTGCGAATGGGGACAATTTCATGCCAAGGAGTTGAACGAGTTCGACAGCCTTGCAGATTGCATCATAAGACCGATCGCAGCAGACCGCGTCTCGCACGCGAGAACCCATTGAAGCTGGGGAGGGCCGGCCCTGGCTCGGCAAGTCGCACGTGGTGCCCGATGATCGGCATCATGGCACGAGGATTGGATGCGTGTCGGGAACGATCGCAACTTCTGCCTCAGCATGCTCGGGCCGTGGCTCAGCGTTGATCTCGAGGATCTCACCCAGCCGGATCGCATGCTTCTTGGGCCTATTTCAAATCTAGGTTAGCTTGGAAGAGCCGCATGTGACCGCCGGGACCGAGACAAATGGAAACTCAACCAGAACTACAAGCTCTTCGTGATAGCATTGATAATCTGGACGCAGCCTTAGTCCACATCCTCGCTGAGCGATTTAAGTGCACTCAACGGGTGGGAGAACTGAAAGCCCGCCTTGACCTGCCGTCTTCTGACGCGGCTCGCGAGAGGCAGCAGGTAGAGAGACTTCGTCTACTTGCACGGGCCGCTAACCTGGATCCGGATTTTGCCGAAAAGTTCCTGGCCTTTATCATCAAGGAGGTGATCCGCCACCACGAGACCGCGCGTGTCAGAGCCGATTCCAGCAGCTGACCTCGTTCAACGGAGAGATATAGCCGGGAAACAGCGCGCTCGGGCTTCCACAACGGTGGCCTGCTCTGACATTTTCGTTCCCCAGTTCAGGGCCCCAACTACTCCCTCCGCGCTCTCAATGAGAACGATAGCGGAAAGCGGGGATGACCATCAGGAAGCCGCCAGAGACCGTCGGCTGTGGGGATCATGATCGGCAAGCCTTGCCAGGGCAGTACCTCATGTTCATGGAACATTTTGATTGTGAGTCCGGCACCAATCAACGCCTCCATGATTGCCGACAGCGGGTGTATCCACTCACGCGTCGATTGATGTGTCATCACGGTTGGATCACCGGTGTAGGTCGTTTCGCTGACGAATTCGAGTGGACGATTGACGGGCGTTTGAAAATCAAAGACTGGCTCGAGCTTGCCGTCTCGCGCCTCCATGACCAGAAAGCTCGGGTGTGCGTCGGCGAAATACAGATCCCCGCCGGGCGCAAGGACAGCCGCAATGACGCGCGCCCAAACGGTCAGGTCCGGCAACCAGCAAATGGTTCCCCAGGTGCTGTAGACCAAATCGAATGGTCCCGGCGCCAGACGAGGCGCTTCATCGACCCGGCCTTGCACAAAGTCGACCTTGAGCCCAGCGTCTTCGGCGAGCCGTCTCGCAATGCGGATTGCCTCGGCGGAGAAATCGAGGCCGGTAGCGATCGCGCCCAGTCGAACCAATCGCAGCGTGTCGGTCCCGATGTGGCACTGAAGATGAAGAACATTGTTTTGAGAGATGTCGCCGAGCTCGGCAGCCTCGATTGAATCCAGCCCGTCCTGGTTGGATCGCACGCGATCAAGGCGGTAGAACCCCGTCGCGTCGCGCGCATGAATGATCGCGCGTTCATCCCAGTTGCGTCGATTTATCTCGATCGGATCGTTCATGACCAAGGCTGGATATTCCCCAAAGGAGAACCTCAGGTGTCCTTCAGGAAAATGGGATCGATCTCCATTGATGGAGGTGGGGCGGCACTCATGAATACGGGCTCGAGCGTGTGTGATTTGAATCGCCATACATTGTCGTCGTTCAACACACACTCATTGATCAAATCCGCGACCATCATGGGAGGATTTGACTGACGCGTGGATGGATAGGTCAGGCCGCCATAGAAAACGATGATACCGACGACTGTTGCGGAACGATCGCTGCTCGAAGCGACGTGCAGATTGGTGACCAGATGCCGTACCGCCTTCACGCCGCTGATTGCCAATTGATCCACCGCCTTCTCGCCGATTTGGCTGGCGCGCCACTCATAAAAGGCCCGAATTCCTTCACGTCCTTCAAACCGGTTGTGACCCACGATCTTGACGCCGTCCGGTGTGAAGAAGTCGTGAGCCGTGCGACCGTCGTTGAAGTCGACGTCGTACCAATATCTCACCTCGAGACGATGAAGAGCGTGCCAGAGAAGGAGGTCGTCGTGGTGGGGCGTCGTTGGCATCCAGATGACTCCGGAGAGCTGGTGGCTCCGCTGCCCCCTTGTCTGCGAGCAGAGCCGATGGAACGCTAATGCAGTGTTGCGAGGTTCGCGAGGTTATCTTCCCATCGCGCTATGCTCCGACGATAGCATCATGCAGGTGTTTTGCCCGACGTGTCAAACGGCTTTGCCCGATGCGTTGTCGTGCGCCCACTGTCGCTCGTGCAAGCCCTTGATCCGACAAGCCGCGGCTACTGTGCATGGGGTTGTTTGGAGCCGCATTCACGCCGCAGCGAAAGGCAGAGCGTAGTTACAACAAGGACGCCGCTCAATTGGCCATTTCGGCTGGCACTGGCAATGCCGTAATCGACTTGATCTTTTCCATTGCAAAGCGGGAGGTCACGTTCTTCAGCGGAACCGAGTGGATCAGCTTCTTGTAGAAAATGTCGTAGTGCTGCATGTCCGGAACGACAACGCGCAGCATGTAGTCGACGTCACCGGCCATACGATAAAATTCCATCACCTCGGGCATGGCGCTCACGGCATCGGCGAAGCGTCTCAGCCAGCCATCCGAGTGGTCGGCGCTCTCCACCGACACGAAGACGGAGAGGTCGAGGCCAAGCCTGTTCTGATCCACCAGCGCAACGCGCTTGAGGATCACTCCGCTGGCCTCGAGCCGCTGAATTCGTTTCCAGCAGGGCGTGGATGACAAGCCCACCCGGTCGCCGATTTCCGCAACCGAAAGCGACGCATCCTGCTGCAACACGGCCAGGATCTTGCGATCAACCGCATCAAGGCGCCGGCCGGTGTCTGCGAATTGTAGCGAAGCGTCGGTCATGTTTGGCACCTCGTTGCATGAGAAGCGTAAATGGCAGGTCTGACGATCCCCGCAGCTGAGGCGGATAGATGAAAATACCACGGTAAAACCGGCGCTGAACATCGTTGTCTGTTGCTACGGAGCGATTTGCCAGATTCTACTGCAGCGTTCGGCGGCGAGAGCAAAAGAATCTCCGAGGCAGCTCTATGAAGAACGTTTGTAATAGGTGCCGGCGAAGGTTGCATCGCAATTGAATCATTCGCCCGCATTCGAATGAATTCTTCTTTGACGTCGGGCCCGGCGGGAAGCTTCGCCTCTCGCGGTGCAAATATCCGAAATTGCCAGAAGCGCCGTCTCGCGCGATCTTTTGCGTTGCGCCGCCGATGCAAGACAGCGCTGGAATCGATTTGGAAGCGAGCAGGGGCTTGGTCCGACAAGCATTCGGTGCCCGCGCGATGCGGATCGGTTCGAGCGCGTTGAAAGGATGATCATGTCGCAGATCGATCTCGCCTGGGGGAGTGGTCCCTCGGCACGCTATGAAGCGCTCGCCGAGCCGTTCCGGCCGCTGTTCAGGTCAATCAGGGAAGGGGCCGTCGCGCGCGATACGGAGCGCCGTCTCCCCTATGACGAGATCAAAGCGTTGCGGGAGGCAGGCTTTACCGCCGTGCGCATACCGAGAGATTTCGGCGGTGCGGGCGCCAATCTCCCGGAGCTGTTCAATCTCCTGATCGAGCTGTCGGAGGCCGATTCCAATGTCACCAATGCAGTCAGGTCGCATTTTGGCTTCGCCGAGGACGTCGTCAATTCGCCCAATGCTGAGCGCCGCGAAACGTGGTTGCGTCGGATCGGCGGGAAGACGTTCTTTGGAAATGGGCACAGCGAGGTCGGCGATGCCAAAGTGCAGGCGTTCTCAACGACCGTTTCGAACAGGAACGGCCAGCTGGTCCTGAACGGCAAGAAATATTACACGACAGGAACGCTCTTTGCGGACTGGATCAATGTTGCGGCCCAGCACGAGAACGGGGACCCCGTCGCCGTGGTGGTCTCGCGTCATGCACCGGGTGTCGAGGTTCTCGACGATTGGGATGGCTTCGGGCAGGCCCTGACCGCAAGCGGAACGACCCTGTTCACCGACGTTCCCGTGGAAGGCAATCAGGTCGTTCCGGTCAACGAGCGCTTCAAATACTCCAATCCGTTCTATCAGCTCGTTCATCTCGCAACGCTCGCCGGAATTGCGCGGGCGGCGGCGAATGACGTGTCCGCGCTGGTCAGGAAACGCACGCGCGTGTTCAGTCATGGGAATTCCAATAGCGCGGCAACTGATCCTCAGATTCTCCAGGTAATTGGCAGAGTACGCGGCAACGCGTATTCGGCTGGCGCAATCGTACTGAAGGTCGCGGAATCGCTGCAGCGCGCCCACGAGGCGCATCTTGCGCGCGATCCGGATCGAATTGCGGCGGCGATCGCGATCGCCGAGGTCGAGCTCGACCAGGCGGTGACTGTCGTGTCGGACCTGGTGCTGGAGGCGACGACGATCATTTTCGACGCACTTGGAGCCTCTTCGACGGCGAAGAACCTGGCGCTTGATCGCTACTGGCGGAATGCCAGGACGATCGCGACCCACAATCCGCGCGTCTACCGGGATCGCATTGTCGGCGATTTCGCCGTCAATGGGACGCCGCCGCCCGGACAGTATCGCATAGGCACGCCGTGAGAGGAGAATGGCCATGAGTGGAGATCGCCTCTTCCTGTTAAAGCCCGGATTCGAGGATCCGGCGGAGCCCGGTAGGTTTTTCGTCTGTCCTCATTGCAACGCGATCGAAGGACTGCTGGCCTCATTCTCGGGACTGGCAACGCAGATCGACGTGCAGCGCCTGTCGTTCGCCCGTCCTCGCACGGAGATCGTCGAAATCCTGGGCGAACAGCATCAATCGCTTCCGGTTCTGGTCTTCGATGAGACCAAGCCCGTTCCTGATGATGCGGGCGTGGCCAACGGCCGGCGCTTCTTCGACCAGCCCGAACGGATACTTCGATATCTCGCCGATCGTTACACGTTCCCGCATATCCATCGTTGAGCCGGGGCTCGGATCGCGGCCGGCCGGCCACGGTGCTGGCACAAGCCATCGTCCGGAACGTCAGCACGGGCATAATGGCTACGTAGCCGAGTTCGGGTCAGCTCGTCGGAAGCTCGGCGTGATGACAGGCCACGCGCTGGCCCGACGGGCTGGCACGTAGCGCCGGATCCTGGCGCGCGCACAACTCGGTCGCCAGCGGACAGCGCGGCCGAAAGCGGCAGCCGCTAACCGTACTGCGGGGGTCCGGAAGGTCACCCGGCAGGGGCGCCGCATAACGGCGGCGGGCCGGCTCCGGCACCGCGTCGATCAGGGCGCGGGTGTAGGGATGCAACGGGTTCTTCCAGATCTGCTCGTGGGTGCCGGTTTCGACAATCCGGCCGAGATACATCACCAGAACCCGGTCCGACAGATAGCGCACCACCGAAAGGTCGTGCGAGATGAACAGCAATGACAGTTTCAGTTTGCGCTTGATGTCGGCCAGCAAATTCAGGACCTGAGCCTGCACCGACAGGTCGAGCGCGGACACGGGTTCGTCGCAGATGATCAGGTCTGGCCCCAGGATCAGGGCCCGCGCGATGCCGATCCGCTGGCGTTGCCCGCCGGAGAATTCGTGGGGGTATCGCGATGCGGAGTCTTCCGGCAGGCCGACTCGCGACAGGATCTCGCCGACGCGCTGACGCCGCTCGCGGCGCGATCCGATACGATGGACGTCTAAGGGGGCGCCCAGGATATCGCCGACCGTCTGCCGCGGATTGAGCGATGCGAACGGATCCTGGAATACCATCTGCAACCGGCGTCGGTAGCTTCGCAATTGCGCCTCTGGCAGCGTCGTGAGATCGATCCCGTCGAAATTGATGCTGCCGGCAGACGGCTCGACCAGCCTGAGAATGGACTTGCCGAGCGTCGACTTGCCGCAACCGGATTCGCCGACGAGCCCGACCGTCTCGCCGGGGGCGACCTCGAGCGAGACGCCGTCGACCGCATGGACCGGTGCCGAGCCCGATCGATAGGTTGTCGTGAGGTCAGAGACTGAGAGCAGCGTCATGGATCGCACCGTGAACTGGATTTGCGGGGGCGGCATGGCAGGCGACGCGTCGCCCGGGCGCCAGGTCTCGCTCGTGCGGGAATTCAGTCCGGCAGGGCGCGAACCGCTGCGGGCAACGCGGAGCGAACGGGCAGCCCGTCTGCGCGGCGGCCGACGCGATGCTGCCGGGAATCTCGGACAACCGGGCGTTTCTATAATGCAGCCGATCATGTAAGCGCGGCGACGCCGCCAGAAGTCCCCGCGTATAGGGATGCTGCGGATGCTCGAACAGTTCGTCGGGCGAGGCCTCCTCGACCTTCCGGCCGGCATACATGACGATGACGCGATCGGCCCATTGGCCGACGAGGCCGAGATCGTGGGTGATGAGCAGGAGGGACAATGAGAGTTCTCGCCGCAGCCTGTCGAGCAATTCGAGCACTTGCGCCTGGATGGTCACGTCGAGCGCCGTGGTCGGCTCGTCGGCGATCAGGACCTTGGGCCGGCACGCGACCGCAATGGCGATCATGACGCGCTGACGCATCCCGCCCGAGAGGCGGTGCGGATAATCCTCGAGGCAGCGCTCCGGATTCGGAATCCTGACGAGATCGAGCAGCGCTGCCGCCTCGCGCTGCGCCTGCGCCCTGGTCAGCCCGCGATGCAGATAGAGCACCTCGGTGATCTGCCGCCCGATCGTCAGCACGGGATTGAGCGAGGTCATCGGCTCCTGGAAGATCATCGCAATGTCGCGGCCGCGCCGGCAGCGCATCTCGATCTCGGAGAGCGATAGGAGGTCCTCTCCGCCGAGTCGGACGTGGCCAGATGTGATACGCGCGGTCTTGGGCAGCAGCTGCATCAGCGCCAGCGCGGTCAGCGACTTGCCTGAGCCGGACTCGCCAACGACGGCAAGGGTCTCACCTGGCGCAACATTGAAGCTCAGGTTTCGCACGGGCGTGGCGCTCGGAAAACCTATCGTGAGGTCCTGGACGTCGAGAAGGGTCGTCACGTCAACGCTCCCGGCTGAAACGAGGATTGAGCACATCAGTCAGGCCGTCGCCGATCAGGTTGAGCGACAGCACGGTGAGGACGATGACGACGCCGGGGAGTGCCGTGAGATACCAGGCCGTCCTGATCAACTCACGTCCCGAACCGATCATGCTGCCCCAACTCACGACATTGGGGTCGCCGAGACCGAGGAACGACAGCGCCGCTTCCATCAGGATCGCGGAGGCCACCATCACCGAGGCGGTGACGATGATCGCGGGTAGGGCGTTGGGCAGAATTTCGCGAAAAACGATCCGCGTGTGGCCAAAGCCGAGGCTCCGCGCGGCCATCACGAATTCCTTCTCGCGCAGTACCCTGAATTCGGCGCGGACCAGCCGGGCGATCGTCGGCCAAGTGACGAGCCCGATCGCCCAGGTCACCGTCACGATGGACGGCTGTGCAATTGCGACCAGGACGACGAGCAGGATGAAGCTTGGCACCGTCTGGAACAATTCGATCACGCGGACGAGAAGGTCGTCGATGCGGCCGCCGCGATATCCGGCCGTGGCGCCGATGAGGATGCCGACCGTGAGGCCGATTGTGGTGGCGACAAATCCGATCAGCAGCGATACGCGTGCGCCGTGCATCAAGCCTGCCGCGACGTCACGGCCAAGTGAATCGGTTCCGAGAGGAAATTCGAGATCCTGTCCAGGCCAGAGCAGCGGGCGCGCCACCATTCCGAGGGGATCGCCGGGATAAAGTACGGGAGCCAGCGCTGCCGCGACGACGATCGCCAGCAGCAGTAGGCCACCGGCGATGACCGACGGATTGCGTGTTAGGCGGCGGAGCAAATGCGGTCGCGCGCGGTCTGCATCGTCGGCAACGACATGCGTGTCCGGCGCATGGATGTTCGGCCACTCGACATTCTCTGTCGCGGGCGCAGGCTTGTCAGTCGTGTTTCGCACGGTCGATGCGGCGGACTGGAGTGCGGTGTCGGTCATGATCAACGGGCCTCGATGCGAGGGTCGAGCCAAGCCTGCACGAGATCGACCGTCATATTGGCGATGATCACGAGCAGGGAGGACAGGAGGAGAATTCCAAGCAGCACGCTGAAATCGCGGCTCATCACCGCCTCGAAGGCGAGCCGGCCGAGGCCTGGCCAGCTGTAGACGGTCTCGACCACCACGGCGCCGCCGAGCAGGCCTCCGAAATGCATGCCGGCAACCGTCGTGACCGGCAGCAGCGCGTTGCGCAGGACATGGCGCACCGTGATGGCGAGCGGCGACAATCCCTTTGCCGCGGCCGTGCGAACGTAGTCCTGGGACTGCGCTTCGAGCATTGCCGCGCGTGCCAGTCGTGAATAGATCGCGATGTAGAACAGCGCGAGCGACAATGCTGGAAGCACCATGTAGCGCGCCCGATCCAGCACGGCCGCGAAACCGGTACTTGTCGCGCCGATCGTCGTGGAGCCGCCGCTCGGCAGCCATCCCAGCTTGACCGAGAACAGCAGGATCAGCATCAGCCCGATCCAGAAGCCGGGGATCGAATAGAACAGGGTGACGATGATCGAGATCACCCGATCCGGCCAGCGTCCGGCGAAGGTCGCCATCACGATGCCGAGGGCGATGCCGCCGGCGAGCGCGATCACGAGAGCGGTGGTCATCAAGGCAACTGTGCCGGGCAACCGCTGGCCGATGATGTCGGCGACGGGCAGATTATAGCGCGGCGAATTGCCGAGGCTGAAATGGGCGAGATTGTCCAGATAGGCGACAAGCTGCACGAGGACCGGTTGGTCGAGGCCGAAGCGCGATCGCAAGGCTGCCACTGTCTCCATCGTGGCGGACCCGGACTCGCCCGCCAGAACGTCAGCGGCATCACCAGGCGCGAGTTGCAGCAGAAAAAAATTGATGATGATGATTCCGATCACGGTCGGGATCTCTTGCCATAGCGTACGACGTAAAGTCTTTGCGATGCGCTGCATGGTCGACATGATTTTTCTAACTTCCGAAGTTCGTCGGCAAGATGCTTTTCAGCGCGATGCTGCGTGCGTGAGCGGACAAAGCACCACGGCGCCCGCGGCTTGGTTGACAACAGCGAAAGTCAACATCAACCTCGATGCACGCGCGTGAGATTGCATCGACGCCACCGATGTGTGGCGAATGCCACGCGTCAGCAAGGCGGGTACGATCATGACGATAGTGCACAAGCCGGGTGAAATTGTTGGTTGGCCCGTGTTTCCGAGCCCGGCGCAGTTTCCCGAAAGTCCTCTCGCCAAGTCGCTCAAGCAGCCCTTGCTGCTCGGCTTGTTTCTGCCGATCCAGGCGGGCGGCTGGAGCGCCTCGACCTTGCCGCGATCGACGACCTGGACGTTCGACTACAACCGCGATCTGACGCTCGCGGCCGAAGCGTTCGGCTTCGATCTCGTGTTCGCACTGTCGCAATGGCTGCCGAAGGGCGGCTATGGCGGCGTGTTTACCGGACAGGCGCTCGATTCTTTCGTCACGACGGCGTCGCTGGCTGCTGTGACGTCGCGGATCATGCTGATCTCGACCATCCATGTCCTCTATGGTCCGATCCATCCGCTGCACCTCGCCAAATACGGCGCGACGCTGGACCACATCTCGGGAGGTCGCTGGGGCATCAATGTCGTGACCGGTCACCGCGCCGTCGAGCACGAAGCCTTCGGCTGGAATCAGATCGAGCATGATCGGCGCTACGAGCTTGCCGCCGAATTCCTGGAGGTGATTCAGCGGCTGTGGAGCGACGAGGAGAACTTCTCGTTCTCCGGCCAATCGCCCTGGCGCCTCAGCAACGCCTTCGTGACGCCCAAGCCGCGATTTGGCCGGCCGATCCTGGTCAACGCGACCGGATCGGATGCCGGCATCGCATTCGCCGGCCGCTATTCCGACATCGTGTTCATTACGAGCCCGGCCGGCTCGTCGTTCGAGAGCGCGATCGAGGTGCTGCCGGCGCATGCCCAGCGCGTCAAGCAATCGGCGCTCGATGTCGGCCGCGAGGTCCGTACTTTGCTGAACCCCATGGTCATCTGCCGCGAGAGCGAGCGTGAGACCTGGCAATACCACGATGCCATCGTCGAGCATCTCGATCCGGTCGCCAGCATGCAGAACTTTGCCAGTGACGCGCACGCCTGGAAGGGCCGCGTCGGCCGCGATGCGCCCAAACGGCGGGCGATCGGCGGCAACATCGAGGTGATCGGCACGCCCGAGCAGGTGGTGGAGCAATTCGTGGAGCTGAAGAAGGCGGGGATCGACGGGCTTCAGCTCAGCTTCTTCGACTTCAAGCCCGACCTCGATTTCTTCGGCCGGCGCGTGCTGCCGCTGATGGAGCAGGCCGGATTGCGGCACGCGGTGCCGAAGCTCGAGGTCGGGTGAGCGCAGGCGCATGGGATCTAGGCCGACGTGGTTTCGGGTTGCGGATTGGCGGCAACTTGATCCCGGAAGCGCGCCGCAGGATGCGATGACGGCAGACGTGCCTGTCCGGACCCGAAGATCTTCTCGCGCAGCGTACCCGGCGCGTACTCAGTCTTGTAAACGCCACGCCGCTGCAATTCGGGCACGACGAGCTCGGCGAAATCCTGATAGCCGCCGGGTGTCACCGCGTAGCTGAGATTGAAGCCGTCTATATCGGTCTCGGCGATCCAGGACTGCAGCTCATCGGCGATCTCAGCGGGCGAACCGACGATGACGGGCCCACGCCCGCCGATGCCATTGTGCTCGATGATCTCACGGATCGTCCACGGGCGCTCCGCGCGCGAGAAGGAGTCGATCATCGAGGTGACCGAATTGTCCTTTTTGACGGTCGGGAACGGATCATCGAGGCTGTAGCGAGACAGATCGATGCCCGTCCAGCCGGACAACAGGGCGAGGGATCCCTTGGGATCGATGTAGCGCTGATAGTCCCGGTACTTCGCGTCTGCTTCGGCTCTGGTCTCTCCCACGATGACGGTGATCAGGGAGTAGAAGCGGATGTCTCGGCCGTCGCGGCCGAACGCGCGTGCGCGAGCCCTCGTCTCGGCGACGTTCCTGGCGGTCGGCGTCTTCGAATGCTCACCCAGGAACACGGCCTCGGCATGCCTTGCCGCAAAATCCTTGCCGCGGTTGGACGCGCCCGCCTGAAACAGGAACGGTGTCCGCTGCGGCGAGGGATGAACGAGGTGGACGGCATCGATCTTGAAGTGCGTACCGTGGTGATGGACCCTTCGAATGCGCGACGGATCGGCAATGACCCCGCGGATCGGGTCGACGATGACAGCCTCATCGTCCCAGCTGCCTTCCCAGAGCGCATAGACGGCATCGAGGAATTCATCGGCGAGATCGTAGCGCGGATCGTGCGCCATGATGCTGTCGCGGCCGACGGCTCGCGATGCCGCGTTGGAATAGCCGGTGACGATGTTCCAGGCGACGCGGCCCTTGGTCAAGTGATCAAGCGTCGAGAAGCGGCGGGCCAACGTGAAAGGCGGCTCGTACGACACGGGTGCCGTGATGCCGAGGCCCAGATGCTCCGTGACATGCGCCATGGCCGAGACCAGCAGCATGGGATCGAGCTTCGGGATCTGTGCGCCGGTGCTGAGTGCCGCATCCGCCGTTCCGGCATAGACGTCGTGGATGCCGATGCCGTCGGCGATGAAGATGGAGTCAAACTTGCCAGCTTCGAGGATCTTGGCAACGTCGGTCCAGTAATCGAGCGTGGAGAAGTCGAGCGAGCGGTCGTCCGGATGGCGCCACAGCCCGGGAGAGAGATGGACCGGGCTGAAGATGGCAAACCCGTTGACCTGGATGATCTTGGACACGACGAAACTTTCGTAAATCGATTATTGGAACGCGGAAGGGGCGGGATGAGCGCCGGTGAGAAACCAGCTCCCGACGTTGCGCGTCTTGTATTCGGCCGGATTGTGCAGGGTGTGGATACGCACATTACGCCAGAAGCGATCGTAGCCGTTGGCAATCGTGGCCGAGCGCGCCCCCATGACCTCGAAGATGCGGCTGGTGACATCCAGTGCGACCTCGCCGGCGTGAACATTGGCGCCCGCGATCACCACGGAAGCTTCGCCGCGCTCCTGTGCCGTCAGGTCGCGTCCGCGTGACCACACCCAGTCAAGTGCTGCGGCGGCTTCATCCGCCAGCAGCGTCGCGGCTTTCACGCGCGTATAGAACTCGCCATAGACCCGTTTGATCCAGGGGTCGTCGGTATGCTGGTCGACGTCGGAATGGATCCACGGACGGGACTTGTCGCGGGTGTAGTCGCGGGCGGTGATCAGTGCGCCTTGCGCGCTGCCGATGAAGACATTGAGTAGGGTGGATTGCCGCAGGAAGGGTGTGATGGTCTGGTAGGGACGGCCGCCATCCGGCTGATACTCAAGCACTTCGCCGCGATGGACGCGCACGCCCTTGTAGCTCACCCGGCCGCTTCCGGTCTGCCGCTGCCCGAATCCGTCCCAGTCGTTCTCGACATGGATGCCGTCGCGGCTCGCCGGAATGGCGGCGAAGCTGCGGGCATTGGTCTCGTGATCCTCCCACGCGACCTGGAGATAGTCGGCAATGTGCGATCCGGATGTGAAGGGACGATAGCCGTCGAGAATGAAGCCCTCGCCATCCCTGCGGCCGAATAGGCTCTTGGAGAAGCTGTTGGCGGTGTTGCCCCAGAACCAATTGCCGGCGGCCGATCGCCGGAAGATGTCCGCGGCCTGTTCGGTCGTTCCGCGTAGATGCGCGGCATGTTGGGAGCCGAAATGATAGCCGTAGAGGTGACCGAGCGCGCCATCCACCTTGGCGAATTCGCGGACGATCTTGTACGCGGTCGACCAGCGCTCGCCGAAGCCGCCGAATTCCTGCGGGATCAGGAGATTGAGCAACCCGCTCGCCTTGAGCTGCGCCAGTTGCTCGACCGGCTTTCCACCGGCGCGGTCGCGTTCCGCTGCATCCCGGGCAAAAATCTCGCGCAGGTCCACGGCCTTCGCGAAGTGTGGGTTTGACGTGTCGAGATCGAAGCTCATGCGGCGATGTCCTGTATGATGATCAGGCCTGCAGCCAGACGTCGGCGAAGTTCGCGGACGGGCCGTCGATCGTTACGGTGTGGTTCCGCAGCTTGCGGTTGGCGATCGTCAGGTTCGCGCCCGTCACCAGGTTGATGTCGGGCAGGTCGGTGGCGATGATGACCTGGAAGGCTCGAAACAATTCGCGTCGCTTGGCCGGATCGCTCTCGACAGCGGCCGCTTCGAGCAACCGGTCGACCTCCGGATTGCTGTAGCCCGAGCCGTTCGAGAACGGCACGCCGGGCTTGAAGTTCTTCGACCAATAGAGCCGCTGGACTCCGACTGTCGGATCGAAGGAGTGACTCATGCCATTGCTCATGAAGTCGAAATCGCGGTTGGTGTAGGTGCGCTTGAACCAGGTCGGTACGTCCTGGGCGCGCAGCGTGACGCCAATGCCGATATTGGCGAGCGCCTGGCGCGTATAAGCACCCAGTTGCTGATAGGTCTCGCTGTAGGGCATGTAGTCGTGGAAGACCTTGAAGCGGGTGCCGTCGGCGCCGCGGGGGAGGCCCGCCGCGTCAAGCAGGGCTTCGGCCTTCTTCGGGTCGAAGTCGTGCCGGGGAATGTCCGGGTTGTAGAATTGCTTCAGAGCGGGGCTGATGGCAGCCGGCGCATTCTCGCTCCAGCCATAGAACACGACGCGGCCGATCGCGTCGCGGTCGATGGCATGGGCGACGGCCCGGCGCACCTCCGGCTTGGCGAAATAGGGATTGGCGAGATTGAACTCGAGCCGGTAGACGATCGGCTGATAGTCGTAACCGCGCGTTTCGATCACGAGGTTCGGATTGGCCTTGAGTGTCTCGATCTGGCCGAGAGGCACCGGCGTGTCGGGCGCGTAGTGAATTTCTCCGGTCTCGAGCGCCACGGCGCGGGCATTTGCGTCGGCGATGAAGCGAATGACGATGCGGTCGAGATACGGTTTGCCCGGATCCCAATAGTTCGGATTGCGCTCGAGCAGGATATGGCTGCCCTGCTTCCACTCCTTGAACACGAAGGGGCCGGTTCCGATCGGTGCGCGGCCGTTGGGATTGGCGAGGGGATCGGAGCCTTCGTAGACGTGGCGTGGAACGATCGGCGATTCCGAGGCGGTGAGCGCCGCGAGCAGGTACGGCGCCGGCTTGTCGAGCACGATCTCCGCAACATGCGGGTCGGGGGTGAGGACCTCCCGCACCGATGAAAGCGTGCCGCGTCCGCGCGGATGATGCTGCTTCAGCAGCTCGATAGAGTGGGCGACGTCCGCCGAGGTGAAGTCCTTGCCGTCGTGCCATTTCACGCCGCGCCGCAGCTCGAATCGGTAGTGCAGCCCGTCTTCGCTGATTTGCCAGGCCGTCGCGAGCTGAGGTCGCGGATTGAAGTCGAGGTCGAACGTCACGAGCCCTTCGGTGACTTTCGCGCTGACGCGCGTGGTCGGCCCGGCGGTGTGTGTCAGACTCACGAGAATCGGAGGTTCGGGCTGAATCACGGCGTTCAGCGTTCCGCCGCGCCTCGGCTCTTCGGCTGCAAACAATCGTCGGGGCGCGATACTACCGGCGGCAACGCCGGAGGCCAACAACGCCTTGGCAATTTGCCTGCGCGAGAATTTATTCATGCTGATCGCCCGCGTTCGCGTGTGTCATCGAGACAATAATTCACCGAAGGATCGGACAATCAATCCCGCGACGTGCCGGATCGCGTAATGAAAATTTTGCTGCTGCACCCGCATCGGCTCGCGTGAACCAGCGCGCGTTGGCGCTTGAAACAACAAAAGCAAATTCTCCGCGCACGTGCCTAACATGGAGGCGACAAGCAACAGGTGAGACCTGTTGTTCGTGAGGCGCAAAGACGGAGAAGCGTGATGGGGCTCGATCGCCGGACGTTCAATGCTGGATTGCTTGCCACTGGCGCCACCGCGCTGCTGTCGTCCGCAAGAGGTGCGACCAATCCGGTTACGGGCGGTACGCTGAATTGGGTCTATTATCCGGATCCATCGGCAATCATCGCGATCAACACGTCGTCAGGAACGGGGCAGACGATCGGGACCAAGATCAACGAGGGGCTGCTGGCTTATGATTACGACCTCAATCCGAAGCCGGTCCTCGCGACCTCATGGACGATCAGCGAGGATGGAAAGCGCTACACATTTCGGCTGAGACCTAGCGTGAAATGGTCCGACGGAAAGGAATTCACTTCGGCAGACGTCGCGTTTTCAATTGAGCGGTTGAAGATCGCGCATCCGCGCGGGCGTATCACGTTCGCGAATGTCGAGGCGATCGAGACGCCTGATCCGCTGACCGCCATCATAGTCCTGTCAAAGCCGGCGCCATTCCTCATCACGGCGCTGGCTGGCGCCGAATCTCCGATCGTGCCCAAGCATGTCTACACGGCGCTGAAGCCGGACGAGCAGCCGAAGCTGGAACAGACCATCGGAACCGGGCCGTTCATCCTTCGCGAATGGGTTCCGGGAAGCCATCTCCTGTTCGTGCGCAATCCCAATTATTGGGACGCGCCCAAGCCCTATGTTGACCGTCTCGTGCTGAAGGTCATCCTGGATCCAGCTGCACGGGCGGCCGCTCTCGAGGCGGGAGAGGTCGATATTGGGGCCACGCCGGTGCCTTATGGCGACATCGAGCGGTTCAAGACCGACAAGCGCTTTGTGGTCGACACGGCGACCTATGGCTATTCCGGCCCGCAGCAGCAGCTTTTCTTTAACTTTGACACGCAGCTGTTGCGTGATCGCCGCGTGCGCAAGGCGGTCGCTCATGCAATCGATTTGAAGGCGTTGGTGAATGTTGTGTTCTTCGGCTACGCGCTGGCGTCGCCGTCGCCAGTCAGCACGGCTCTGCCGAAATTTTATGATCCTAAGATCCAGGCATGGCCGTTTGACCCGAAGGCAGCGGAGCAATTGCTTGACGAGGCCGGCATCAAACGCGGCGCGGGTGGCATCAGGGCCAAGCTGAGGTTGACCCAGAATCCGTTCCTGCCTCCGAGCCTTTCAGACTTCCTGCGCAATTCACTGCGCCAGATCGGCCTCGATATCGAGATCCAGCGATACGATCTCGCGACCTATCTGAACATCGTCTACCGCGATCGGGCATTCGACCTGACGGCCGAGAGCCTCTCGAATACCTTCGATCCGAGCCTCGGTATCCAGCGTGCCTACTGGTCGAAAAACTTCCGGATCGGACTGCCGTTCTCGAATGCGGCGCATTACAGCAACGAAGAGGTCGATCGCCTGCTGGAAGATGCGGCGATCGAGCCGAATGTCGAGAAGCGGCGGGAGATCTGGTCGAAGTTCCAGTCGACCATTCACGAAGAGGTGGCTTCGGTCGATCTCGTCGCCGCGGGTGGCGTGATCATTGCCAACAAGAAGGTTCGCAACTTCGCGCCGGGCGGCGAGGGGCTCAACGGAAGCTTCGCGGAACTCTGGATCGATCCATCCGCTTGAGTTGCGAAAATCACAATCTTCCGTGCCGGGCCGCTTGCGAAGAAGAGACGTAGCGTTGAGTGCCGCAAGATTGGAAATCTGTGAGATTGCGCGAAACGACGGGCAATCGTCATATTGCGGCGCGAACAGCGTCAGCCAGCATTGGTGACCGGAGAAGCATTGCATGTCACGTCGCAAGGAAAAATTGTCCCTCGGCGCCTTCCTGCTGTTCACCGGTCACCATCTCGCCGCGTGGCGCTCACCGCAAGCCTCCGACAGCCAATCGCTGGCGGATTTCGTTCAGTTCGCGCGGATCGCGGAGGAAGCCAAGTTCGATGCCATCTTCCTCGCAGACATGGTTGGCGTCCGCATCGATCGCATTGAGGCGTCCAGTCGCAAGGCGCATAGCGGTGTCTACCCGTTCGAGCCGCTGACGCTGCTGTCGGCGCTTGCTGCGGTCACGTCCAGGATCGGACTGGTCGCGACCGTCTCGACCAGCTTCAACGAACCGTTCAACGTCGCGCGGCAGTTCGCCTCTCTCGACCGCCTGAGTGGCGGTCGCGCTGGCTGGAATCTGGTCACCTCGACCGAGGCCTCCGCGGCGCTGAACTTCAATCACGAAGGTCTCAGCCCCCACGCTGAGCGTTACGCACGTGCGGACGAGTTCGCCGACGTGGTGCTCGGCCTGTGGGACAGCTGGGAGGACGATGCGTTCCCGCGCGATCGGGAAAGCGGCCGCTATTATGATCCGGATAAGCTTCATCTTCTCAACCACCAGGGCCGCCACTTCAGGGTGCGCGGCCCCCTGAACATCCCGCCCTCGCCACAGGGGCGTCCCGTGTTGGTGCAGGCGGGCTCGAGCGGGCCGGGCAAGGAACTCGCGGCACGAACGGCGGAGGTGATCTTCACCGCGCAGCAGACGCTTGAAGACGCGGTCTCGTTCTATTCGGACGTGAAGGGGCGGCTGTCGAAATATGGCCGCGACCAGGACGATCTGAAGATCCTGCCCGGCATCTTTCCCGTGGTCGCGGAGAGCGAAAGCGAGGCAAAGGAAAAGTTCGATGAGTTGCAGTCGCTGATCCTGCCCCAGGTCGGTCTCGATTTGCTCGCGGGCTTCCTTGGCGCCCCCGAGATCGTCGATGCCGATCCGAATGGTCCCATACCGGTCTTGAAGGAAACCGAAGGCGGCAAGAGTCGTCAGGTGCTTCTGCTCGAGCTGGCGCGCCGGGAAGGACTGACGGTGCGCGATCTCTATCTGAGGATCGCCGGCGCACGCGGCCATTGGCAGTTGGTGGGCACGCCCACGCAGATCGCCGACCAGCTTGAAGAGCGCTTCCAGAACTACGGCGCCGACGGTTTTAACATCATGGCGCCCACGCTGCCGGGCGGCCTGACCGATTTCATCAGGCTGGTCGTTCCCGAGCTGCGCCGCCGCAGCCTGTTCCGCGATGAGTACGAGGGCACGACCTTACGAGATCATCTCGGCCTGCGCAGGCCGCAACCGGCGCACCGCCACACCGCGGTGGCGGCCGAATAGCTGGAACACGCGAAGGAACGACATCATGATCGGAAAACGCGCTCTCTTGCGGTCCGTGTTGGCCGCAATACTCGTCTCGGTCGGGGCAGCGTCGCCAGGCGTGGCGGCCGATACCATCACGGTGCGGATCGGCTTTGCGTCGGTCGGTGCGGACAACAGGCAATTCTCGGGCGGCTCCTCCGCCGGCGTCGCGCATTCCGAGCACTATCTCGACAAGGAGCTTAGCGACCGGCCGGACGTGAAGGTCGAGTGGTACTTTTTCAAGGGGGCAGGGCCTGCGGTCAACGAGGCCTTTGCCAACAACCAGCTCGATTTCGCCATCCAGGGCGATCTGCCGGAGATCATTGGTCGCGCCAACGGCCTCAAGACCAGAATCCTGATGGCATCCGGGGCCCACGCGCCGATCTATCTGGCCGTACCCTCAGGTTCGCCGATCCGCAAGGTCGCGGATTTGCGCGGCAAGAAGGTCTCGATCTTCCGGGGGACCAACAACCATCTGGCGGCCGTAAAGGTGCTCGCCGGCAATGGCCTGCAGGAGCGCGACGTGCAGGTCATCAACATGGACACGGCGACCACCAACGCGGCGCTGACATCCAGGGATATCGACGCTGCTTTTGGCAATTTTCCCCTGGCGAGCCTCGCCGAGAAGAACATCGCTGAGATCGTCTACACCACCAAGGGCGACAATCCGGCCTATGAGCGCCACTCCACGCTGATCGGGCAGGACGCGTTCATCAAGGCGCATCCGGACGTCACCCAGAAGATCGTATCGGCGATCGTGCGCGCCGCGCGCTGGTCGTCGGAGGAAGCCAATCGGGAGGCCTTCTTCGAGATCTCGGCCCGCACGGGCTTTCCGGTCTCTGGCTATCGCTTCGATTTCTCCAATCAGAAACTGAAGTACCGCAACTCGCCGATCATCGACGCCTCAATTATCGAGAGCTATCGCTTCCAGGCAAAGCAGGCAAAGGAGTTCGGCCTGCTGCGCCGTGACGTCGACATCGACGGATGGTTCGACCGGTCGTTCCTCAACACCGCCCTCAAGCAGCAGGGTCTCGAGGGGTACTGGAACGAATATGACGCGAACGGGAAACCGCTGGCAGTAGGGCAATGATGTCCGTGGCGCAATCAGAAGCGGCGCCGGCGGTTGAGGCAGACCGGAGCGGCGGACACCTCGAGGTCCGCAACGTTTCGCGGTCCTTCGTCGTCAACGGCGAGGCGTTCGACGCCCTGAGGGATGTATCGCTCGACGTCGCCGGCGGCGAATTCGTCGTCCTGCTCGGGCCGAGCGGATGCGGAAAGTCGACTTTGCTGCGGCTGATCGCCGGACTGGACCGCGATTTCAGGGGCAGCATCAGCCAGGACGGCGAACCGATCGCGGGCACCAGCCTGGATCGCGGCATCGTGTTCCAGGAGCCGAGGCTGTTTCCCTGGGCCACGGTCAGGCAGAACATCGCGCTCGGCCTCAAGAATGCGCCGCTCAGCGAACGCGCCAAGAAGGACTCGGTCGCTGCGCACATTTCGCTGGTCGGTCTCGATGGCTTCGCGGAAGCCTATCCGCATCAGTTGTCCGGCGGCATGGCGCAGCGCGCGGCGATCGCCCGCGGTCTCGTCAACCGTCCCCGGCTCCTGCTGCTCGACGAGCCCTTTGGTGCGCTTGACGCATTGACGCGTGCACGGCTCCAGATCGAGCTTCAGCGCATCTGGGCGCATGAGAAGATCAGCATGATCCTCGTGACCCATGATGTCGATGAAGCCGTTCTGCTCGGCGATCGCGTCATCGTGCTCGCGCCGCGTCCGGGCCGCGTGGCCCGCATTTTCGACGTGACCGCGCCGCGGCCGCGGTCCCGGAGCAATGACGACCTCGTTCGTATCCGCAATGATATCCTGCGGGCTCTGGGCGACGGCGATGGTGGTTCCGTTGCGCACGACCTGCTGGCCGGAGCAAGCGCATGAGCGACGCAGTCATCCGGTCGTCGTCCGCACCGCGCGCTTCCTGGCTCTTCGGCTTCGCGCGCGTTGTTCCTGACGGTGCGAGACAGGCTGTGCTCCGCTATCTGGCCTCGTTCGCCTGGCTGCTGGTTCTGCCCGCCGTGGCTTTGCCGGTTTGGATCATTGGCGCCGATCGCGGCTGGCTGCCGGAGCAAATCCTGCCGCGGCCTGGCGACGTCCTTCATACGCTGCGCGACATGGTCGCCAGCGGCGAGCTCGCCCAGCATGCTGGCTATAGCTTGCGCCGTGTTGCTTACGGCTTCGCGATCGGGGCGGTTGGTGGTCTGGTGATCGGCTCCGCGATGGGGCTGTCACGCCGGGTGGACGATTATGTGCGTCCGCTCTTCACGGCGATCGCCCAGGTGCCGGCGCTCGCCTGGATTCCTCTGGCAATGCTGCTGCTCGGCATCGGCGAGGGGCTCAAGATCGTGGTGATCGCCAAGGCCGCTTTCGTGCCCGTCGTTATGAACACCAGCGCCGGCATCGCCAACGTGCCGAAGGCATTCGTGGAAGTCGGCGAGACCTTCCGCTTCACGCCCTTGCAGATGCTGCGTCATGTCGTGCTTCCCGGTGCCGTGCCGCCGATCTTCACGGGCCTGCGCTACGGCTTGACCCATGCCTGGATCGCGCTGGTCAGCGTCGAGCTATTGGCCTCCTCCGAGGGGCTCGGCTACCTCCTGGTCTGGGGCCGCCAGATGTTCTGGCTCGACACGGTACTGGTCGCCATGATCGTCATCGGCATCATCGGCTTTGTCAGCGACAAGGCGCTGGCGGTGGTCGAAGCCCGGCTGCAGCGTTGGCGGATCGACCGTGTCAGATAGCACTGCGCTTCGCACCGCAGGCCGCGGGCTGGTCCTTCCGCTTGGGCTGCTGCTTCTGTGGGAGGTCGCAAGCCATTCGGGCCTCGTGAACCGCCAGTTCCTGCCGCCGCTGGAGCATGTCGGCGTCAGCTTCTGGGAAGAGTTGAAGAGCGGCGAACTGGTCGAGGCGCTTGCTGCGAGCCTGCGGCGTGACCTTCTCGGATTCGCGCTGGGATCGGGCATTGGTGTCCTGGTCGGGCTTCTGCTCGGCCTGTCGCGCATCGCGGACCGCATCTTCACGACATGGTTCAACGGACTGAAGCAGATCGCGCTGCTGGCGTGGATTCCCCTGATCTCGCTCTGGTTCGGCTTCGACGAGATCGCCAAGATCGTCTTTATCGCGCTCGCGGCGTCCATCCCGGTCATTCTCAACCTGGTCGAAGGCGTGCGCGCGACCTCTTCGAAGCTGGTCGAGGTCGGCGAAGTGTTCCGCTTCGACCGGCTTCAGTTCATCGTCTATGTCTACCTGCCGGCCGCGCTGCCGTCGCTTCTAACCGGCCTTCACCTGGCGCTGATCTACGCCTGGCTTGCGACAATCGGCGCCGAATATTTCATGGCGGCAGGCCCCGGCATCGGCGGGCTCATCATCGCGGGCCGTGAGCGCTTCGACATGGACCTCGTCATGCTCGGGATCCTGGTCGTGGGGTCGATCGGCTTTCTCATCGACCGCGGTGCAAGCTGGCTGGAGCGCAGGCTCATACCCTGGCGCACCAGCTAGAATGCGCCATCTCCGACCCGCGATGCTATAGGCTTTATGGAGCCGAACCTGCGGGTTTCTGGGCGAAGGCGAAGCGCAGATATCGCTCAAGGCGCAATCCGTCCGGCGTCCGCTTCGCTTCCACGAGCCCTGCAAAGCTTTGCCGGATCGCTTCCCGCTCGGCCGGCGAGAAGCCCTCGAGGAAGTTTCCGAATGCGCTGGCTTCAGACCATCCGAGTATGGAATCGACGTCAATATGGAGGTCAACGAGCGAGCGCAGGTCGCTACGATGGTCGATGAAGCCGGCTTCGGTGAAAAGCGCCTTGAGCTGTTCGTCGGTCGCGCCCAGGACACGATGTGCCTCGCCATTCCGTTCTACGAATCCCGCGAGCTCGATCGCCTCACGCAGCAAGACACGCGATTGATGCGGTTTCGACGGGTCCTGAATGTTGAGGCCGAGCCTACCGCCGGGCTTGAGCACGCGGCGGATCTCGCGCAGCGCCTGCGGCTTGTCCGCGATCCAGTGGAACACGCTGTTGAGGTAGACGACGTCGAATTCCGAGGGGGCAAACTTTGCCAAATCCTCGGCGCGGCCGACACCGAAGCTCAGCGTCGCAGTTTCGCGCAACCGTGCGATGGCGATCCGGTTTTCAAGAGGATCGATGCCGATCACCCTGCCGGTGGGGCCAACCAGGCTGGCGACGAATTCGGTGAGCCGGCCGGTGCCGGCACCGATGTCGAGCACACGTTCGCCGGATTTCACGGCGAGTGGGCCGATCAGGAACTTGCCGTGGTGAAATTGCAGAATGCCAGCTTGATCGTAGGTGCGCGCAAGCTCGGGCGTATCCCGTTCGAGGCTAATGAGGCCGGACGACGACATGTGTTTCCTGGAGCTCCAACAAAGCGGCTCGGTAGAGGCGAACTGTAAGTCGTAGGCGATGGCGATGTCGATGAAATGAATTTACGTTGTTTGGAGCGAGGCCAGCATGAATCTAACGGCGATCCGTCGGAACATGGACGACGGCGCGGGTAAGGTTCTCGCCCGCAATAGGCATGCGGATCGCGTCGTTACGGAGCGTCTCGCGCCGCTGGTGCAAATCTTTCTGCGAGCCGAGACGTTACGATGAATTCGTTGTGCACGCCGGAAAACAAAGCCAATTCCATTTCATTGACGGAATGTCGTTGGCTTCTAGGATTTGACCGCATCTGACGTCCTCAAATCCAGGTGCAATATGCTTCAATCCGATGTCGACGCGACCGCTCGTGAGACGCTACGCCTGATCGGGGCTGATCCGCAAAACTGGGTGCCCGATCGCGATGGCGTCGATCATAACGTCGCCATCATCGGCGGTGGACAGTCCGGGAGCACGTTCGCTTTCGCATTGCGCAGGGCGGGTATCGGACGGGTCACGGTGATCGATGCCGCGGCCGACGCTGCTTCGTCCGGCCCCTGGTTGACCAACGCGCGCATGCATAAGCTGCGGACTCCGAAGGAGCTCGCGGGTCCTGAGCTGGGCTTGCCGGGGCTGAGCTTCCAGGCCTGGTATGAAGCGCATCGGGGGGCGGCTGCCTATGAAGCGATCGACCGCATTCCTCGGGTCGAGTGGGCGGCCTACCTCGACTGGTACCGCAAGACGCTGGGTATCGAGGTGCGCTATCGCACGCGCCTGTTGCGCATCGAGCCGGTCGGAGAGCATTTGCGGTTGCATATCGAGATCGACGGCAAGCCGGCGACGGAAACCGCACGTAAGGTCATTCTCGCCAGCGGCTTTCCCAGCAATGGTGGCCCGGTCATCCCCGACGTCCTGTCGCAAAATCTGCCGCGGGAGCTTTATGCGCATACGCTCGAGGCGATCGACTTCGAAAAGCTGCGCGATAAATCCATCGCGGTGATCGGCAGCGCCGCGTCCGCATTCGATGTTGCGGCGGTGGCGCTCGAGGCGGGAGCAAGGGAGGTGCATCTGTTCGCACGTCGCGAGCGGCTTGCATCGGAGCCGGTCATCCGGACGCGCGGGTATCCCGGCGCCTATGACAATTATGCCTCGCTGCCGGATGCTGTCCGCTGGCACCAGGCCATCCGCTTCCGTCGCGCCGGCTCGACCGCGCCGCCGGACGCGGTTGCGCGCGCCGTCCGCTTTCCCAACTTCAATCTTCATCTGGGATCCTCATGGACGTCGGCCAAGCCGTTCGGACGCCGGCTGCTGGCGACAACGACAAAGGGCGATATCGCGTTCGATTTCGTCATCGCCGGCACTGGCTACCGGGTCGATCTCGCCAGGCGGGCGGAGCTTGCCGAGTTCGCGCGAGAGATCCTGCTGTGGCGCGACCGCTTCGCGCCGCCGGCAGATCAGGCCGACGATAGTTTTGGAGCGTATCCCTATCTCGGTGCCGGCCACGAGTTCCTGGAGAAGGAGCCCGGCCGTGCGCCTTATCTCCGCAACATCCACGTGTTCAACCCGGCCGCGTTTGTCAGCTTCGGCCTGCCGATTGGCGACGTGCCGAGCTTCAAGCGTGACATTCCAGGCGTCGTTGCACGCATCAGCAAGGATCTGTTCCTGGACGATCTCGGAGCACACGAGGCCCGGATCAACGCTTCCATCGCTGATGATTTCGATCCCGCATTCTATGCGTCGGCTGTCTGGCGTTCGCCAAACACAGTCGCGGCTGAATAGGGAGAGGCCCGATTAATAGCCGGACATGCCGTAGCAGCAGGAGCATCCGTTTTCCGCTTATCTGCTGCTTCCGAAGCTATTTCCGAAGCCTCTGAGTTGGCGTCGATGAACTGAGTGGGAGGCTGCACTGATGCACCTCCCGCGGAAGATCCTGCCTGACACGATCGCCGCCAGCACAGCATCGAATTGTCTGATCGGCATTCGCCGTCACCGATTTCATCCATGGTCGGCGTGCGTTCGCGAATTATTTTTCAAACTTCATCCGTGGCAATCAATGCGGCGGTTTGCGTGTTGCGTTTGCGCGCAACGGAGAATTACATCGCGATGCACAAGAGATAACGCCTCGTGCAGATCGAATTGAAGCGTAAGCGATCGTCGCCTCTCGTTTGGGAACGTTCCATGCGTCGATCGCGCCGGCGGCAGCAGAAACGAATGTTGGTGATGCGGATGAAGAAGAATAATTTGCTCATGAGCGGCGTGGCGATCGCCCTGCTTGCGACGAATGCGGCAGGCGCCGAGGACAAGCCGGTCTCCGGCGGCGCGCTGCGATGGGGGGTGACGACCGAGCCCGCGTGCTTTGATCCGCATTACTCTTCGCAGCAGGCCGCGTTCTTCGTGTCCCGTAACTACATTGACTCGCTGATTGCCAAGAAGGCGGACGGAACCTTTGCGCCTTGGCTTGCGACCGAGTGGTCGATCTCGGCCGACGGCAAGGAATACACCTACAGGCTCAGGGAAGATGTCGTCTTCCACGACGGCGAGAAATTCGACGCCGCCGCAGTCAAGGCTAATTACGATTTCGTCAAGAAGCCGGAGAACGCCGTCACTGCGGTATCGCTGCTCCAGGCCTACGATCACGCCGAGGTGGTCTCGTCCTTTGTGGTCAAACTCGTGCTGTCGACCCTGGACTCGAGCTTCCTTGAATCGACCTCGAACGTGAAGCTTGGTTTGATCTCGCCGAAATCGCTGGCGAAGGGCGATCTCTGCGGAGGCGGGCGCGCACTGGCCGGCACCGGACCGTTCGTGTTCGAGAGCTATACGCGCGGTCAGTCCGCGGTGTTCGCGCGCAACGCGGCGTATAATTGGGCGCCGGGCAATGCCGCGCATGGCGGTCCGGCTTATCTGGACCGCGTGACCTTCCGCTTCCTCCCGGAATACGCCGTTCGTACCGGTGCGCTGACCTCAGGCCAGGTCGATCTGATCGAGGGCGTGCAGCCGACCGACGCGCCCTTGTTCGCGGAGCAGCCGGGCTTCAAGCTGCTGACCGGCCCGTCCGGCGCCAGCACGTCCTTCACCTTCAATATCAACTACACCAGGCCACCGGCGGATGACGTTCGCGTGCGCCGCGCGCTCCGTGACGGCTTCGATCTGGAACCGATCGTCAAGCAGGTCTATCTCGGTACCGTGCCACGCGCCTGGTCGATTATCGGCCCGGCCAATCCGGCCTATAACAAGGCGCTGGTCGGCTCCTGGGGCAACGACGTCGCGGGCGCCAACAAGTTGCTGGATGAGGCTGGCTGGACCAGTCGCGATTCCGAAGGCTTCCGCACCAAGGACGGCAAGCGCCTTTCGATCGAGGTCGGCTATCCCCAACCCTATGTGCGCGACAATCGCGACATCCTGATCCAGGGCATCCAGGCGGCGCTGCGCAAGAACGTCGGTCTCGATCTCAACCTGCGTCTCATCACCGCGGGCGAATACGCCAAGAACAACGCCAACGGGACCTGGGCGATCTATCCCAACACTGACAATCCGTCGGATCCCGCGCGCGAGCTCTGGGACATGCTGGGATCGAAGGGCTTTCTTTACTCCAACATTCCCAATCCCGATCAGGAGATCACCGGCCAGATTGACGAGTCCCTGCGAACCACTGATCCTGTCCGCAAGCGGCAGCTGACCGATGCGATCCAGAAGCGTGGCGTCGACCAGGCCTTCATCGTGCCGCTGTTCGCGCCGAGCTGGTTCCTGGCGGCGAAGAGCAACGTCAACGGCCTGGGGTTCGAGGCAGGCCTCGACTCGCCGTCCAGCGCCTATGACTTCTGGATCGCGAAGAAGTAGCCCATGTGGTCCCGCATCATCTCCAGGCTGTTGACCAGCCTGGTGGTGGCTTGGGCAAGCGTGACAGCCACGTTTTTGGCGTTGCACGCCTTGCCCGGCCGCATTCAGGATATCCTCGCAGGCGACGTCGAATATCCCGGCCTGCGTGAGGCGATCGCGGCGGAGTGGGGGCTCGATCAAAGCCTGCCGGTACAATACTTCGCTTTTTTGTCCCGGATTCTTCGCGGTGACTTCGGCACATCCTATGTGCTGCGCCAGCCGGTGATCGAGGTGGTGGGATCGCAACTGCTGCCGACGATCGAGCTCGCGCTCACCGCCGGCGTGCTGGCGATAATGATTGCCGGACTCGTCGCGCTGCTGACAGCGGGGCGAGGGCGGTTTTCGCGTGAGCTGGCGTCGTTCGTCGAGCTGGTATTCGCCTCGACCCCGGTGTTCTGGCTCGGCATTCTCCTGCTGATGGCGTTCTCGTTCAATCTGCGCTGGTTCCCCGTATCGGGCGCTGAGGGATGGGAGTCCCTTGTCCTGCCGGCGATCACGCTGGCGTTGCCGACCGCAGGCCTGCTGACGCAGGTGCTGCGTGAAGCCATGGAGAAAACGCTCGATCAGCCCTTCGTGACGACGGTGCGGTCACGTGGCGTCGGCGAGTTCGTCATCCGCTGGCGGCACGTGCTGCGGCACGCTCTCTTACCGGCGGTGACGCTGGGAGGCTGGCTGATCGGTGGCCTGCTCGGCGGTGCCGTCATCACCGAGAAGGTGTTCGGCCGGCCAGGCCTTGGCACGGTGACACTCGGTGCGGTCCTCACCCACGACGTGCCCGTTGTCCTCACCGTCGTGCTGCTTGCGGCCTTCATCCACGTTGCCGCGTCCACGTTGCTCGACATCCTCTATGTGCTGATCGATCCGAGATTGAGGGCCCAATGACCGCGCCGTCCCATCGCGCCTTTGACACGGCCGTGCCTCTCGCGGCGCCGGAAGATCTCATTGGTCTCGAAACGTCCCCCGTTGCGGCCGCGATAGGCGTGCGTCGGCGGTTGCCGCCTGGGCTCGCGCTGTCCGGCGTCTTCGTCGCATTCCTGGTCGCGGCGTCGATTGCTCCCTCCCTGTTTACGCACTTCGATCCGCTCGTCGGTGATTTCAGCGAGGGCCTGAAGCCGCCGGGCTGGGCGCATCTGTTCGGAACCGACCGGCTAGGCCGCGACGTCTTTGCGCGGACTGTGTTCGGGACGCGGTACTCACTCCTGATCGGGTTCGGCGGTGTCGCCGTTGGGCTCGGCGCAGGCATTGTCCTCGGTATCATCGCGGGGCAACGCAACCGCATTCTGGACGAAGCGGTGTCGCGCCTGTTCGACATGCTGTCGTCGTTTCCCGGTGTGCTGCTCGCCATGCTGATCGTGACCTTCCTGGGGCAGGGCATGCTCAACATCGCCATCGCGGTGGGCATCGCCGGCATCCCAAAATTCGGTCGCGTGGTGCGAGCCCAGACTCAGTTGATCCGCGATGCCGATTATGTGACGCAGGCCGCGATCTATGGCTTGGGCCGCTGGCAAGTGTTTATCCGGCACGTCCTGCCCAACGTCCTCGTCGCCATTCCGATCATCGCCACCGTCTATATCGGCTCTACGATCCTGATCGTATCGGGGTTGAGCTTTCTCGGGCTCGGCCCGCAGCCGCCGACCCCGGAATGGGGCGTCATGCTGGCGGAAAGCCGGGATGTGCTGCGTGTCGCCTGGTGGCCCGGAGTGTTCCCTGGCCTTGCCATCACCGCGACGGTGATCGCCTTCAGCGTCATCGGCAATCATCTGCAACAGAGATTTGAAGGGCGGCTCGCATGAGCAGCACAGCTTTGCAGAAGGATCGCGTGGCACCGATCGTCGAGGTGCTGGGACTGAGCCTTGGCTTTGCAGGCGCCAATGGTGGCAAGCCCATCGTGACCGATTTCGACCTCACGATCAGGCCCGGCGAATGCGTGGCGCTGGTCGGCGAGTCCGGCTCGGGCAAGAGCATCACAGCGCGCAGCTTATTGAACCTGGCCGGCGAGGGTGCGAAGACCAGCGCGAACCGGTTCGAGATCAAGGGGCGCGATGCGCGCAGCTTCAGCGAAGCCGATTGGCGCAAGCTGCGCGGGACGGTGACGGGCCTCGTCATGCAGGATGCCCTGATCTCGCTCGATCCTCTGCGGACGATCGGCCAGGAGGTCGCGGAGGTGATCTCGAGCCACCGCATCCTGACCGATCCGGGCGCCATCCGTGACCTGACGCTGGATACGCTCGGCAAGGTCGGCATTCCCAATCCAGCCGACCGCGCTCTGCAATATGCGCATCAATTGTCGGGTGGACTGCGCCAGCGCGCGCTCATCGCTTCGGCCATCGCGGCCGGCCCCGACCTGATCATCGCGGACGAGCCGACGACATCGCTCGACGTCACCGTCCAGGCCCAGGTTCTTCAGGTCTTGGCCGAGCGGATCCGTGAGGGAGCGGGCCTCCTGCTGATCAGCCACGATCTCGCCGTGGTCGCCGGCATTGCGGACCGCGTGATCGTGATGCGTGACGGGAGGGTGGTCGACAGCGGACCGACCCGCGACGTGCTCACCCATCCACGCCACCCCTACACGCGGCAGTTGATTGCGGCGGTTCCGTCCGGGCAGTCGCGCGGCTCGAGGCTCGCCTCGGCCAGGTTCGATCTCAGTGCCGCCGACGCGGCCGCGATCGCCATCGTGCGAGAGCCTCTGCCGCAGCGTCAAGCCGCAGGCGCGGTCGTGCTCGAGGTGAAAGCCATTGCCAAGAGCTTCGTCGCGCCGAAGGCCGTCGGGCGGGCGAGATCCGTGGTCTTGCAGGACATCAGCTTTGATGTTCGGGCAGGTGAGGTCGTCGGTATCGTCGGTGAGTCCGGCTCCGGAAAATCGACCTGCGCCAAGATCGTGCTCGGTCTGCTGCCTCCCGATGAGGGCGAGGTTCGCTTGCTCGGACAGCCCTGGTCGTCGGTCGCGGAAGGGACCCGCCGCCGGCTGCGTCGCAAGCTCCAATATATCCCGCAGGACGCACTCAGCAGTTTCGATCCGCGCTACCGTGTCAGCGACATCATTGCTGAAAATCTTCCAGGCTCCGACAGCCGCATCGCGCGCCTGGACCGGATCGTGTCGTTGCTGGAACTGGTCGGCCTGAGTGCCGATCATGTCCACCGCCTGCCGCGGTCACTATCCGGTGGTCAGCGACAGCGTGTCTCGATCGCGCGCGCGCTGGCGGCCGAGCCTGCCATCATCGTGTGCGACGAGCCGGTCTCGGCGCTCGACATCTGCATCCAGGCTCAGGTGCTCGATCTTCTGGCCGAACTCCAATCGCGCCTTGGGACGGCGTTGCTCTTCATCTCGCATGACCTCGGCGTCATCGAGCACCTGTGCGACCGCGTGCTGGTCTTCCAGCAGGGCCGGATCGTCGAGCAGGGCGCCGCCGAGGCTGTGCTCGGGCAACCGCAGCACGCCTACACCCGGAGCCTGCTGGCGTCAGTGCCGGATATCCAGCGCGGTCTGAGCGTGGCTTAAGCCGGACTTTGGCTGCGCCGCAAGCAGCAGCGGATGGAAATTAGTGCTTGGCTGCAGTGGCCCGAATCGCAGCCGCCAGTGTTTTCAATGAATGCTTGCTCTGCTGGTCCCCGGGACTTGCATGCATCACCACATCCCGTGGCGGGAGCGGCGGCAAGCGCAATTGGGCGCCAACGTCGATCGTGTCGACAGGAGCGACGCGCCGCCCCAGAGCCGCAACCGCCAGGCCCGCCGAGATCGCCGCGCCGATGGTAGCGACGCCGCCACCAACGAAGACTTCGGTCCAGGCGATTCCGGCCTTGTTGAGTGCGTCGACGGCCATGCTGCGCACGCTGCAGGGATCGGCCTGCGTGGCGATCCGCAGCGCTTCTCCATCATGATGCTCGAAGTCCGCAGAAGCCATCCACCCGAAGGTCTCCTTCAGGAGTACTTCGCCGCCCCGTCGCCGATTGTCGTGGCGTAGCACGATCGCAGCATCGATCGCCGCGCGGTCGAACTCGTCGAGTACCTGGCGGGAGGTCGATACGCGGATCTCGAGCACGAGGCCCGGCTCGGCGCTCTTCATTCGCCGCAGCAGGACCGGCAGCTCTGCGCCGACGATGTGGTGGCTGATGCCCACGACGAGACGCCGCCGCTCCAGGCCGAAGCTGCCGAGTGCGCCATGATGCGCGGCGAGCAGCGTCCGCGCCGGCGCAAGGAAGGCGTCGCCATCCGCCGACAGGCGCACCAGCCGCGGCGTGCGATCCAGCAGCCTTCGCCCGAGTTCATCCTCGAGCCGCTTGATCTTCAGGCTGATCGCCGACTGCGTCGTGTCCATCGCTTCGGCGGCGCGGGTGAAGCTCTTCAGGTCGGCAGTCAGCACGAAAGCCTGCACCGCCTCGATATCCAGCGTCTTCATCCCAATCATTCCAAATATCAATCACTGAAACATCATTTCATATCGTTTTTAAATGATCAACCGCCGGCTATCTGTTTGTTCGGGCTAATTCAACGAAGAGACGCGCCAGATGACCATCGCTCACTACATCCACCGCCTTCCTGCCGACTACGACATCGGTCTCATCCGCAGCCGCGCCAAGGAGCGAGGTGCATTATGGAACGACGTTCCCGAACTGCACTTCAAGGGCTTCCTGCTGCGCGAGCGCGGCCGCTTCGGCGCGATCGCAAGCAGCTACTCATCGCTCTATCTCTGGCGAACCGATGAAGCCTTCCGCAATTTTCTGGTGAGCGGTCGGTACAAGGTCGTCACCGATAGCTTCGGTCGGGCAGACATTCAAACGCGCTTCGCGCTGGACGCGCGACGCGGCAGGGCCGACGACGCCCGTTTCATCACCAAGCAGGAGCTGAGTATCCCGCTTGATGCCGATCTGACCGCGGCTTTCGCTTCCGAGATCGCGCGCAATCGCGAGGTGGCTGAGCAGCAGGGAACGGTGGCCGCGATCATCGGGGTCGATCCGCAGACCTGGACGTTCACCCGCATCCTAGTGTCCGAGCAAGAGCCCACCAGAGAGAGCGATGCGGCCGCCTACGAGGTTCTGCATCTGGCGAGGCCGCTGCTGGACTCATTGCCGTCGGCGGGCTCTCGATGAGCTATCGGTTCGAACCCGGACGGATCTACCGGATGCCGACCCATTTCGGGCCGGCACCCGGACCCCGACAAATGCCCGACGGCGTTGCCGGGGATCGAACGAGGAGTCCGCGCCGGCTCTCGGTTGCAGCGAGCTTTCTCACCGACGAAGTGATGTTGCAGCGTCACTTGCCGGAGGGTTTTTCGCTGCTCGGCGATCCCGTCGTCACCGTGGAATTTCACTACATGACGGAGATCGATTGGCTTGCCGGCCGCGGCTACACGATGATCCACGTCAGCTGGCCCGCGCGCTTCAACGGCGCGCGGGACCATGCGGCGGGCCGTTTCCTGGCTGTGGTCTGGGAGAGCCTCGCCGATCCCATCATCACGGGACGGGACGAGATCGGACATCCCAAGCTCTATGCCGAGGTCGACGCTCCACGGCAAAGCGAGGGCGTCCAGGTCTGCACCGCCGGATGGATGGGCTTTCGCTTTCTCGAACTCTCCGTCGCCGATCTGCGCCCTGCGCCTGTTGCTCAGGCGGCAGGCCCATCCGATGGAACGTTGATGTTGAAATATGTGCCGCGAACGGGCGCCTGGGGCGAGCATGAGCTCTGCCAAGTGACCCTGACGCCGGCAGAGGATCCCGACAACACCATTGAAGCGCGACAGCTCGGGTACGGTACCGTGCGTTTCCATCGCGCGGCCTGGAGTGATCTGCCGACCATGTATCACGTCGCAAATGCCTTGGCTGAGCTGCCTGTCATCGAGCCGCGCGGCGGGCGGTTGCAACAATCGCGAGGCGGCAAGCCTTACCTCGACCAGAAGGTGTTGCTATAGCCATTGCTCGTCGCTTCAAGACCATGAGCGAGGAACGCAGCTCGCCTCGCCGCCGGTCTGCGCACGGCAGTGATCAACTGATGGATGTTCAAATCTGAGAAACCTTTGCTACGTAGCCGAGCTTTACAGGCTCCGCATTGTTTTGTTGGGCGACGGCTTGCCGGATGAAGCAATGCAACTAGGATATCACCTATTGCAATCTTAGGCGGATCAACAAAGGTGACAGAGGCTACGAGTTCAGCGCGGATTATTGATCTGGCGGCCTATCGGTCGGAACGGAGCAGGCAGAAATCCGCCGCTTCGGCCGCACCGACGCCAGGCGTCAGCACGGGCCCGTTCACAACGGGCGCTCCCATGCCGCTCGGCTGGTTCTGGCCGGCCTGGGTATGGGTGCCGATGCCGGTCCCGGCCATGTCGCCGGTGCGGTGGGATGCTTCATGAGCGGCGGAAACGTCGCTTCGTCGCCGGACACGAACGCATCATCCCCCAGTGATCTCGACCTGCCTGCCGTCCTCGGACGCAATTTGCGTCGGCTGCGGACCAGCCGCGGTCATTCGCTCGAGCGCCTCGCCAAGCAATCCGGGGTGAGCCGCGCCATGCTCGGGCAGATCGAGACGGGAAAAAGCGTTCCTACCATCGCGCTCTTGTGGAAGGTCGCGAGCGCGCTTCATGTACCTTTTGCCAATCTGCTCCAGAGCGAAGTGTCTCGCGGTCCAAAGGTTCTGCGCCGCAGCGATGCGAAATTGCTGACGTCCAGCCAGGGACAATTTACCTCGCGCGCGCTGTTTCCCTTCGACGGCGATCATCCAGTGGAATTCTACGAGCTGAGGATTGGCCCGCTACATCGCGAGGCGGCGGAGCCGCATGCGCCCGGTACGCGCGAGAATCTCTTCGTTGCCAAAGGCGTGGTCGAGATCACGGCCGGGTCGGACAAGCCGCAGACGCTGACCGAAGGCGACGCTGTCCTGTTCGAGGCCGACGTGCCGCATGTCTACAAGAATCTGGTGGCTGACGAAGCGGTTCTCTACCTCGTGATGACATACGCCGAGACGCCGGCATGAAAACAAAAAGGGCCGGCGCGAGGCCAGCCCTTCGTCGATCGTTCCCTGGTGGGGCGATCAGGCGGCCTTCGTCGGCATGCACATCATCATCATGCCGCCGCAGCACATCATCATGGGCATGCCCATCTGCATCATGCTCATCATGCTCTCGCAGCACTTCATGAACATGTCCTTCATGGCCGGGTCCATCGGCATCATCTCGCAGGTCATGCCTGTCGGCGTCATGGTGTACTTCATCTGGCAGGGCATCATCATCGGCATACCCATGCCCATCATGTTCATCATCGGCATCATGCCGCTCGTCATTGCGGGGTTCATCATGCCGCCCATCATCATCGGCATCGGCATCATCTGCATCGCGGTGTTCATCGTCGTTCTCCAAAGGCTGGAAGCAGGAAGCACTCATTTGCGCTGGGCTTGGAGATAAAGTATTCTGCTGTTTATGTGAATCGTAAAATGTTTTAACTCTTCGCTTTCATCCAACAAAATGGATGTGCTGCGTGGCCAGTGGTCCGGCTCACGCGCCATAGCGGAGAAATATCCGTTATATTGGATATGGCTTGGCGTTGCCCGCGCGCCGAATCCCGAAAGCTCGTTCTCGTTCGCCGTCATCCGCGGAGGAAAGCCATTCTGCAACGTCTGGCAACGGAGAACAGCATTCATGCTGACATGCGGCACATCCAGCGGGATCAGCTATCAATTGGATTGGACTGGGCGTCGATCCGAAAGTTCCGTTTGATGTGCTTGAGCAGCGCAGCCGTCCGTGGTCGGTCCAGTCGATCGCGCGGTATCAACGCTTTGATCCAAAGATCCGGAATCACGAAGCCTCCGAGGACGTTGACAAGTTCGCCATGTCCGGCGGCTGATGCGGCGACATAGTCGCTGAGAAGAGCGATTCCCATGTCGTTCCGGGCCGCCTGAAGCAGAAGCGTCATGTCATTGCTGCACAAGCGCGGTTTGACGTCGATGCTGATGAGGCCGGTCTTGTCCCGAAATGTCCATGTGGATCCGGCTGGTCGATAGGCTAGGCATTGATGCTCGGCGAGTTGGGCAGGATGACGCAGTTCGGGCCTGCCAGCCAGGTACCGCGGACTCGCATAGAGACCACGCCGTATAGGCCAGAGGAATTCGTCTGCAACGCCGCTGAAGCTGTCCGGGAACGCGGTGATCGCGATGTCGATTCCTTCCGCTGCGGGATTCATGGGACCATCGACTGAAAGCAGCTCGATGTTCACATCGGGATGCACTCTCGCAAAATCATAGATCACGTCGTTTAGCCGAAGATGCCCAAGTGTCGCGGGCACTTTGACGACGAGGGGGCCGGAGAGACGCTCGACGCCTCTCCTGGCGCTGGCAATGGCCTCGTCATGTGCCGCAAGCGCGGTCGTGAACCGGGGCAGGTGGTGTTCGCCCGCTGGACTGAGGATCACTTTGCGGGTGGTTCGATGCAGGAGCGACACACCCAGCATGTGCTCGAGCTGCATGACCCGTTTTGTCACGACCGAGGGCACGAGGTCGAGCAGGCGAGCTGCCTCGGTAAAGCTCCCGGTGGTCGCGACGGTGACGAAAGCTCGTATCGTTGCAATCGAATCCATTTTTCACGCTCCGCGAATACTGAGTTGCCTGATCCCCGCTTTATCGGGCCTCGAAGATTTCATTAGCTCCGCCGTGAAATGGCGCGGCAAGCAGGCCTTGCGCCGCTGAGAGGAAGACTTGTCCGACATGATTGAGCCTCGCAGGATCGAGCTTGTTGCGGAGCCGCCGCAAGCGCGCGCCGTCAGTGCCGATGTTTGTGTCGTCGGCGCGGGAGCCGCCGGTGTCTCGGCTGCGATCGAGGCCAGCCGCCTGGGCTTGCATGTCTGCCTGCTCGATGCTCTGCCAGAGATCGGCGGTCAGTCCGTGAACGGTTTGATCGGAACCTTTTGCGGCTTCTATTCGACCGGATCTGCTCCCTATCAACTCACCTATGGCTTCGCTGATGACATGCTGTGCGAGTTGCAGCATCGTAACGCCTTGGCGCACCGCCCCGGGCGGAACAGCCTCGTTGCTCTCTACGATGAAACCGAACTGGCGGCCGTCTACGCTCAGTCGCTTCGCAAAGCTGGCGTCGACGTCATTCTTGGTGCCGTCATTCAGTCGGTCTCTCGCAGTGTCGATCGGATCGAGCGACTGCTGGCTCACACGCGATATGGTGCGGTGGAGGTCGCGGCGCAGACGTTCATTGATGCCAGCGGCGATGCCGTCGTGGCTGGGCTTGCAGGCGCGCGGCTCCAGGTGGCCGATGTTCCGGTGTATGGCACCAGCATGTTCGCCATCGAGGGCGTCGGGCAGCCGGTTCCGCCGCGCGCGGAGATCATCGCGAGACTGTCCGAACGGGCAGAGGGCTACGGTCTTCGCCGCAAGGATGGTTTTGTCTTCGCCTTTCCGGGTCGTGACATCTGCCTCGTCAATCTCAACCATTACCAAACGCCGCTCAACGCGGTGGCGATGACGGCACGCGGGCTTGATGCCCGTGGCGATATCGACCGGGCGCTTCGCTTCCTCGCGGAAGAATTTCCCGCAGCCTTCAGCAAGGCGCGCGTCCGCAGCGTTGGCCAGCCTGGCGTCCGCCAGACGCGCGGGGTGGTCGGCCGACGCACGCTGCGAACGGCTGATGTTCGCGAGGGGGTTCGGCCCGACGATGCGATCGCACGCAGTGCCTGGCCGATCGAGTTCCACGGCAGTGAGGAGGGGGTCTATTGGGAAGAATTTCCGGCAGGCCATCTCACCTGGATCCCTTTGTCCTGCATGGTCGCCGCTGACCTGCGCAATCTCATCGCTGCCGGCCGCTGCGTCGACGCGGAGCCGTTCGCACTAGCTGCCATCCGCGTCATCGGTCCGTGCATGGCGATGGGGGCGGCAGCGGCCGCCGCCGCAAAGCTCGGGCAGGGTGACCTCCATGCCGTCGATCCAGCCGCCGTGCAGGCGATCGTGGCGGACAATTTGGCCCGTGCCGACCCGGCCCCGTGCCGGCGGAATGCCCTTGAACAGAGCCGACATTGACAATCGACCGCCATTTGCATCAGTTTAGGAATGATCGTTCCTAAACGCAAGCCTGAAGGAGCAATACATGCCAGCCTATTTCGTGATCGAGCTTGACGTTGAGAACGGCCCGAGCCTGGACGAATACGAGCGGGAGGTGACGCAGCATGTCGTTGCCGCAGGTGGCCGTTTCCTGGTCCGCGGAAACGACTACCGGCCGATCGAGGGTGATTGGCACCCAAAGCGGCTTGTCATCGTCGAGTTTCCGGATGTGGAAGCGATCGAGCGCTACTACCACTCGGAGCCGAACCAGACGCTCAAGCGCAAACGACTCGCCGGCACCGCCGGCAAGCCGGCGCGCGCGATCGCGATTGCGGGACTGGAAACGTCCGCTGACGGATCCGGTGGCGAGCCTCGCTATGCCGGCACGGATGCCAGTGGAGCCGCAGTCTGGCGCTGAGATGTTGGGGTCGGTAACTATGCCGAGGACTGCCGTCCTTCCGTCCGAGCGCGCGGCTCAGCTCGCGGAGCTTTCGCTGGCGCAGGCCGGGCAGCTGATCCGCGAGGGCGAGGTGACGAGCCTCGCTTACGCGGAAGCCCTGCTCGAGGCCTGCGACGGGGGTGCGCAGCTCAACGCGTTCATATCGATCGAAGCGGAGATGGTTCTCGAACAGGCCCGTGCTGCCGACCGCCACCGCGCGCGCGGTCTGCCGCTTGGCCTGCTGCACGGGGTGCCGATAGCGATCAAGGACAACATCAACACCACGGGACTGCCCACCAGTGGAGGCACTGCGGCGCTGCGGCGCCATCGACCCGGTAGTGACGCCATGGTCGTCGATCGATTGCGTCGCGCGGGCGCCATCGTGCTGGGCAAGACCGGACTGCACGAATTGTCGATGGGATGGACGGGCGACAATCCCCATTTCGGCCGCGTGCGCAACCCGCATGCGCCAGATCGTATCGCCGGTGGCAGCAGCAGCGGCAGCGCCGCCGCGGTTGCCGCGCGGATGGCGCCCGCGGCGCTTGGCACGGATACCAACGGCTCGATCCGAATTCCCGCTGCCCTTTGTGGGATCGTCGGTTATCGCCCGTCGCTTGGTCGTTACCCCCTGGACGGCGTGATGCCGCTCGCGCGTACGCTCGATACCGTGGGACTTTTCGCGCGTAGCGTCGCGGACATCAAGCTGCTCGATGATGTGTTGCACGTCACTGCAAGCGCGCAGCCGGTCGCGCTAGGCTTGTCGCACAGCCTGCGTGTCGGCGTCGCGCCTGACTATTATCTTGCCAACCTCGATCGTGAGTTAGAGCGCATCTTCACCGATGCTGTGCAGCGCCTGTCGGCTGCGGGCGTGAAGATCGTACGCACCGATATTCCCGAATTGCACGATCTTGTTCCGGGGACGGTGGCCTCCATCATCGCCCACGAAGCCCCCGAGATGCTGGCGCTCTATCTCGCGGAACACGCTCCGTCAGTCACGATGGCGGCGCTGACCGCCCGGCTTGGCGAGGACCTGCATCTCGGGACGGGCGATCGTTCTGCTCTGCTTGCCGATTATTCGAATGCTCTCGCGCGGCGGCAGCAGCTGATAACCCTCTACCGCCGCCACTTCGCCGCCCATCGTCTGGACGCGCTGATGCATCCGGTTCTGCTGATGCCTGCGCCGTTCCAAGGGGCAAAGCGCGTCTCGCCGGCGCCCGATGCAGAGATCAATGGCCAGATGGTGCGGGCGTACATCGCCTATGGCCGCAATGTCGCTCCGCTGAGCCTCGTGGGCGGTCCAGCCCTTGTACTGCCTGCAGGCCTCAATGAGGCGCGCCTGCCAAATGGCATATCTTTCGAAGCTCCGCCCGGCCACGACGACGCGCTGCTTCAGCTCGGTCTGGAATTGAGCTCCGTCCTGGGACCGTCGCCTTGCCCTCAGCTTGGCCATTGTGCCGTGTCTGTAACACCCATTGCCGCTCCACCGCATGTGAAAGGGATTGATGATGACCATTGAAGTGGCAGAGCCGCATGTGCAGACGGCAACCATGACCAGAGAGGAGAGGCGGGTCATTCTCGCCTCCAGCGTCGGCACTATCTTCGAGTGGTACGATTTCTTCCTCTACGGCGCTCTGGCGACCACGATCGGCGCAAAATTTTTCAGCCCGTTCGATGAGGCGACCCGGAACATCTTTGCGCTGCTGACCTTCGCCCTCGGCTTCCTGGTCCGCCCCTTTGGCGCCTTGGTGTTCGGCCGGTTCGGCGACCTGATCGGCCGCAAATACATCTTCCTGACGACCATCGCGATCATGGGTAGCTCGACCCTGATCGTGGGCCTGTTGCCGACCTCAGACCAGATCGGAATCGCCGCGCCCATCATTCTGGTGAGCCTGCGGATCCTGCAGGGGCTTGCGATCAGCGGCGAGTTTGGCGGTGCCGCGATTTACGTCGCCGAGCACGCGCCGCCCGGACGCCGCGGCTTCTATACCGGATGGATTCCAGCCTCGATCGCATTCAGCCTGCTGCTGTCGCTTGCCGTCATTCTGATCACGCAGAGCGTGCTCGATGACACTCAGTTCAAGGCCTGGGGGTGGCGGATTCCGTTCCTCGCGTCCCTGCTTCTCCTTGGGTTATCACTCTGGATCCGCCTCCGTCTCAACGAGAGCCCGGCCTTTCTGAAGATGAAGTCCGAGGGTCGCCAGTCGCGTGCGCCGGTGCGCGAAGCGCTCGGCCGCTGGAAGAACATCCGCGTGGCGCTGATTGCATTGTTCGGCATGACGACCGCAACCGCGGTGCTCGGCTATACCGGTACATTCTACACGCTGGTTTTCCTCACCTCGACATTGAAGGTGGACGCCTACTCGGCGAACCTGCTGTTCGCGACCGCCATGATCCTGGGATCGGCGGGCTGCGTGTTCTTTGCGTGGCTGTCCGACCACATTGGCCGTAAGCCGATCATCCTGACGGGATGCGCGATTGCCGCGCTCGGCTATTTCACGATCTTCGACGCACTTGCCGAGCGCGCCAATCCGACGCTCTACCATGCCCAGGCCAACGTGGTTGTCGAGGTTCACGCCGATCCGGCCACCTGCGCATTCCAGTTCAATCCGGCCGGCACCGCGAAGTTCACCAGCTCCTGCGATATCGCCAAGGCGACGCTATCGCGCGCGTCGGTCAGCTATCGCAATGTGCGGGAGTCGGCGGGAACGCCGTCTTTCGTCAACATCAATGGCGCGAGCATCGCAGCGGGTCCCGATTTCGCGACGCGGATTGCCGAACACGTCAGGCAGGCCGGCTATCCCGCAGCCGGCGACGGCGACACGCTGCAGCTGAGTGGAATTACGGACTTGCTCGCACCGCGCGCGCTGCAGGTCGTGGGTCTGCTGCTGGCGCTCGTTCTTCTGGCACAAATGGCCCAAGGACCTGCGGCAGCGGGGATCGTCGAATTGTTTCCGACCAATATCCGTTACACCGGCATCTCGCTGCCTTACCAGATCGGAACGGGCTGGATCGGCGGTCTGCTGCCGGCGACCATGTTCGCAATGAACGCGGAATCGGGCAGCATGTATTTTGGTCTCTGGTACCCTGTCGCATTTGCAGCCTCTACCTTTCTGGTTGGGCTTTTCTTCCTGCCGGAGACCAGTCATATCGACATTGCGGACTAGGATCTGGAGCGAGACCGTGACGACAGGACGCCCCCGGCAATTTGATGAAGCGACAGTGCTCGCGACCGTCACCAGAACGTTCTGGGACAACGGCTATCATGCGACATCGATTGCCGACATCGTCGAGGCAACCGGCGTCCATCGTAACAGCCTGTACGCGACCTATGGTGACAAGCATCAATTGTTCACGGCGGCGCTGAAGGCCTACATCGATGAAGCCGGTCAACGCTTCCGGGACAAATTGCAGCACGCGGATAGCCCATACGCGGGCCTGCGTGATGCGCTACTGCACTATTCCTACGTTTCCGCGACCGCATCCGGCCCGCGGGGCTGTCTCGTCACCAACACCACGATCGAGCTGAGGCGGGAGGACAAGGACCTGACGGCGCAGATCCGCGCCGGCATGAAGCAGATCACCGATATGCTTCGGGCTGCTGTCGAGCACGGGCAGGCGATCGGCGAGATCTCGCCGGAGATCGATCCGGCTGATGCAGCGCTGTTCCTTTACAGTTTCGGCCAGGGACTGCGGGTTACCGGACGGATAGCGAGGTTGGCCGATCTGGAGCGCACCGTCGACCTTGCACTCCGGGCGCTGTATCTTCAGGGATCACCAGGAAGCGATAGGCGGATCGGGTCCGGCTCCGCCTGACTTCCGAGTCATCCGGCGTCTCGGCGCCCGTTTCCACCACGATCACCCATCGCCGGCCGGCTGCAGCGCTCCCAACGCGGACAGCGTTTCGCTCCATGCATGCGGTCTGGCCAATTCTTCACGTTTCACGAAGACTGAATTGTCTACCGCCGTCTTTTTCCGCGTGCGCAGCGAACTACGGTGACGTCCGAGGGAAGCTGCATCTTCACCGATGAAACGCGACCGTATCCAGGACCCAGAGTCTATTGCGACCCAGAACAGGAGGGCGTGTTGCTTAATCGTCGAAATCTGCTTGCTGCGGGCGCGATCGCACCTGCGCTCGTCTTGTCGCCCTCCGCCGGAGCGGTGGAGGTGAATGTGCAGGCCACGAAGGGCAAGACTTTTATCCTCGTCCACGGCTCCTGGCACTCGTCCGGCCATTGGGAGCGTCTTGCGCCACTGCTCAGCGCGGCAGGGCACGCGGTCATCGCGCCGGACCTGCCGGGCCATGGATTGAGCGCGCGATTCCCAAGCAGCTATTTTCAGCGGCCGATCGATCTCTCGAGGTTTTCGACCGAAGCGTCTCCCCTCGCCGGGATCACGCTCGACCAATATGTCGCGACCGTCGGCGGCAGCATCGAATACGCCCGCAAGGCAGGATGGGGACCTATCATTCTGGTCGGCCATAGCATGGGTGGGGTGACGACCACCGCGGTCGTCGAACAGCACGCAAAAGAGATCCACCATGTCGTCTACCTGGCGGCATTCATGCCGAGCGACGGTACCTCGGCACTGAGCTACCTCGGTGCTCCGGAAAATGCCGGGTCCGCTTTTGGTCCGTTGTTGCTGGGTGATCCCTCCAAGACCGGATGCGTGCGGATCGATATGCGTAGCGCCGATCCTACATATGTCGCTGCTCTCAAACTCGCCCTCTACAATGATGTTGAACTAGCCGATTTCCGGTCGGGGTCCAATCTGCTTACGCCGGATGATCCGATCCAGCCTTTCGCAGCTTTGACGCATCGAACGCTTGCCAATTGGGGAAGCGTGCCGCGCAGCTATGTCAGGACGTCAAAAGACAATGCCTTGCCTGTGGCGTTGCAAAACAGGTTCATTCGTGAGGCGGACGCATTCGCGTTTAGAAATCCGACCAAGGTTTACGATATTGACAGCGGGCACTCGCCGTTCATTTCACAGCCGAGAGCGCTGGCCGACATCCTGCTCGCGGTCGCAAATGCACGGGGAGACGAAGCGGTTCCGCCGTGGGCGCGCTGACCTAGCCGCGGTCGCGTAATTTATACTCGATCTGCAAACTGAGTATAACGCCACTCCAATGCAGCTTTAGATTTTATTGTATTTCATATACAAGTAATGCATGCCGCGCGTGCACACGGCTTTTCGTGTGCGCGACGTGTGCACCGAGAATCCGAATTCGCGGTTTCCGCTTCCAATCAAGGCCCAAATGAGCCTAGAAGGGCCAGGCTGCGGAAACGTGGGCGAGCTGAATTTCTCAGTCGGTCCAATAACATATAGGACTGACTGCGACTAAAATAACTTAGCAATATGAACAACTTACGCTGGAAATTTTCTTGTGCCCCGATGATGGATTGGACCGACCGGCATTGCCGGGTGTTCCACCGACATCTGACACGGCGGGGGTTGCTCTATACGGAGATGTTGACCACCGGCGCCATCATTCATGGCGACCGCGAGCGGCTGCTCGGCTTCGACGCGACCGAGCATCCGGTGGCGCTACAGCTTGGCGGCTCGGATCCGTGCGATCTCGCTGAGGCCGCGCGGATCGGCGAGGGGTTTGGCTATGACGAGATCAATCTCAATGTCGGCTGCCCATCCGATCGCGTGAAGGATGGACGCTTCGGCGCCTGTCTGATGGCGGAGCCGGAGCTCGTCGGGCGGTGTGTCGCGGCGATGAAGCACGCAGTCTCAATTCCCGTCACGGTGAAATGCCGCATTGGCATCGACGACCAGGATCCCGAAGTCGCGCTCGATACGTTGGCGCGCGCGGTGGTCGCTGCAGGCTGCGACGCGCTGATCGTGCACGCCCGGAAGGCTTGGCTGAACGGTCTGTCGCCGAAGGAGAATCGCGACATCCCGCCGCTCGATTACGACCGCGTCTATCGGCTCAAGCGCGCAATGCCGAATGTGCCTGTCATCATCAATGGCGGCATTCTGAGCATCGAGGAAGCGAAGGCGCATCTCGCGCATGTCGATGGTGTGATGCTCGGCCGCGCCGCCTATCAGGAGCCGTGGCGGCTACTCTCGGTCGATCCCGAGATGTTCGGTGAGGCGGCGCCGCACGCAACCATGCAGGACGCGTTCGAGGCGATGATCCCCTATATCGAGGTGCAGCTCGCGCGCGGCACGCGGCTGCATGCTATGACGCGCCACTTCGTCGGTGCGTTCCACGCCGTGCCCGGTGCGCGTGCCTTCCGCCGCCATCTCGCTGAGCACGGCGTGAAGCCAGGCGCCGGCGTCGACGTCTTGCGTGATGCGATCGCGCGTGTTGGTGCACGCGCGCCGGCGGAAGCTGCCTAGCCGCGAGAAAGAGCCGGATCGCAGAATCCGGCTCTCTCTTGATCACGCTCAGCGGAACAGGTCGAAATGATAGTTCACGCCGACGCGGAAGCTGTGGAATTTCGCAGCGTTCCAGTCCGGCAGGTCGTTATGCTTGAATTCGGTGTAGAGATACTCGGCCTTGGCCGACCATTTTGGCAGGAACGCCCATTCCACGCCGCCGCCCGCGGTCCAGCCCATCTTCATCTTGTTGATCGGGCCGTCCTTCAATTCGCCGGTGGCAAGACCTGCGGTCCCGAAGAACAGCAGCCGTGAATCCATCGTCGCGATGCCGGCACGGGCGCGGCCGGTCATGTACCAGGGCAGGCTGACCGCGTCGCTGTTGATTGCGTCGCGGTTCTTGATGTCTCCACCTTCGAAATCGTTCTCGATGCCGACCACGAACATCGGCGAGAGCTGGTAGTTGTAGCCGATCTGCACGCCGCCGAACGCGCCCTTGACCTTGCCGCCGCTCACCCCGACGAGATTGTTGAAGGCGTTGTCGCCGCTCTCGGCGTAGCCGGCATTGAGACCGGCATAGAGACCGGTCCAGGAATAGACAGTCTGCGGCGCCGTGTAGGCCGATGCGGCGTAACGCGGCGACAGATCGGCCGCGCTCGCGCTGCTTGCGGCGAACGCCGCGACAAAGGGCAGGGCGCGCATTGCGCGACGTAAGGCGGCTCTGGCAGTCATCACTCTCAATCTCCCACTTGGCCGCCTCCGTCACGCGAGAAGCGGCGCTCGTCCAACCCCGATCCGGGAATGCGTCTCTTATAAACCGACTGGACGGTTTGTAAATGGCGGAAATGCCACAGCCGGGATCGTTCGGTGGACGGATGACCAATTTGCCGAAGTGACCGTGCGCGGACGGAGAGCGCCGCCCTTAGTCGACAGCCGTGCGCGAACGGCGGTGGCTGCTCTGGAGCTCCGGGTAGCCGGTCAGCATCAGCGTGTCGGACCGCACGCCCCAGCTCTCCAGGCGATCGAGGAAGCTCATGCCGAGCAGGTTGGTCTTCATCAGCCCGCGCGGCACGACGAGGGCCGGCACGGATTTCTCGACGAGATGGCCGACGGCGAGCCGGTCGAGCGTGAGTCGCGCCGCCTTGGTGTGGCCGCCGGCGGTTTCGAGGTCGACGTCATATTCTAGCATCTCGAGCGGCAGCCCGATCGCCTTCGCGGTTTCCCAGGTCAGCACCACGGAGGTGGCGCCGGTATCGATCACCATGGGTGCTGCGACGCCATTGATCTTGGCGCGCAGTGCGAACTCGCCGCCCTGGCCGCGCTGGATCTGCACGGCGGGGGCGGGCGCGGCCGTCTGCGCGCGAAAAATGTGCGAGACCTTGTGGCTTGCGCGTGCGATCTGGTCGGGATCACCATAGGCGACCACGGCGCCGGCCGTGGCGGCGAGCATGATGAGAACGAGCAGGAAGCGGGTCATCGCGCGCCTCCGATGGCGCGCTGGCCGGTCAGGCCCGTTTCGACGATCCCGCGATCTGCTGCAAGCCGGCTTCCGCCATGCGCGTGGGCAGCAGCGCCATCAGCGCGAGCCGTTCGGTACTCTCCATGGCGTGCCAGCGCGCGATCTCGGGCAAGGTCCGGCCGCAGCCGAAGCACAGCTTGGTCTTGGGATCGATCATGCAGACGGCGACGCACGGCGTTTCTTTGGTCATCCGGACATAGTGGGGGATTGGCGGGCATGTCTGCAAGCATGACGTTAAGAGCCCGTGCCCGCACTCATGATCGGCTTGTGGCGCGGCCTGCGCTTCTCGTCGGGCACCATGGAACTCTCCGGCTGCAGCGGCGGCGCCTCCTCCGACAGCGGCGCGAGCGCGCTCATCACGCGCTCCGGCGGGAAGGTGACGATCACCTCGGTGCCGATGCGCAGTTTCGACTTCAGCGTGAACGTGCCGCCATGCAAGTCGATCAGGTTCTTGGCGATGGGCAGGCCGAGGCCCGCGCCCTGTTCGGCCGATTTGATCGAGTTGGAGCCCTGGCCGAACGAGGCGAGCACGACCGGGATCTCGTCCTCGGGGATGCCGGGTCCGGAGTCCTTCACCGACAGATACTGCCCGCCCGAAGCGGTCCAGCCGGCCTTGAGCCAGATCTCGCCGCCTTGCGGGGTAAACTTGATCGAGTTGGAAAGCAGGTTGAGCACGACCTGGCGGATCGCGCGCTCGTCGGCCCAGAGCCGCGGCATGGCCTGCTCGAACACCTCGTGGATGGTGATGCCGCGGCTGGAGGCGCGCAGCTTCATCAGATGGTGGCAGTCGGCGACGATTCCGACCAGCGACACCGCTTCCTCGTTCAATTCGTAGCGGCCGGCCTCGATCCGTGACAGATCAAGGATTTCGTTGATGAGATTGAGCAGGTGTACGCCGGAATTATGGATGTCCGCCGAATATTCCTTGTAGACCGGCACCGCATGCGCGCCAAAAATCTCGCTCTTCATCACCTCGGAGAAGCCGAGGATGGCGTTGAGCGGCGTGCGCAGCTCGTGGCTCATCTGCGCGAGGAAGCGCGATTTGGCGACATTGGCGGATTCGGCGCGGTGCCGCGCCTCGTCCGAGATCGCCTTGGCCTGTTCGAGCTCGCCGATCAGCGCGTCCTTCTCGGCACGTGCCTCGAGCGTGGCGAAGGTCGAGGAGTGCAGGCGATGTGCCAGCAGCACGAAATAGCCTTCGGCCCCGAGTGCGAGCGCAGCCAGGATATAATTGTCGAGCGAACCGCTCATCGCAAAGCTCAACGCCATCGCGACCGCAACCGGTGCGGTGGCGGCGAGCGCTGCGATCGGCAGATTGGCAGCCAGCATGCTCGACACTGCGATCACCAGCAGCATCAGGAACATCATCAGCGTTTCCGTGACCATGTCGAGCACGGGATGAATCAGGATCGCCATCCAGCACAGGCCGTACAGCAAATCGAGCACCACAAAGCGTGTCCGCCAGGTGCGCGTCGCCGCAGGTGAGGCAGGCTCGGCCAGGAAGCGGCGGCAGCTGCGGATCATGGCCGCGTGAAGGCAGATCATGCCGGCGGTCCAGGCCGCGGCCGGGATCGGCTGCATCCACAGCCCGAACAGCACGCCGGTGGCGACCACCAGCAGCATCACGACATAGGAGGCGGACAGGCGCGTCTGCGCATATTGGCGCAGCATCTCGGCGTCGAAGGCCGGCCGGGTTCCGCTGGTCGACGTTAACTTATCGCGCGCCTCGCGCACCCGCTGCGACGCAGCCCTTCGGCTGCTCGCCGACGGAGCGCTGATTGGTTCGGCCGGAAGCTGCACAACTTCAGGCTTTTCAGCGGGGTTACTCATCAAGCAACAACGATTCCTGCCCGCGTCGGACGCGGGACTTCTGCATTGTCTATCTCTGGCAAGAAATCCTTAAGAGGTGACTTAAGGAGCTAAAGAATTACGTTAACCGGGCGTTAATTTTGATCCGGCCGCCGCCGCTCAGTGCAGCCACGCGTGCTGTGCGACATAGACCACGGCGCCGGCCAGATAGCCCGCAAGCGCGGGCACGGCGATGCGGCGGGCATACCAGAGGAACTCGATCCGCTCGAGCCCCATGGCGGCGACGCCTGCGGCCGAGCCGATGATCAGGATCGAGCCGCCGGTGCCGGCGCAATAGGCGATGAACTCCCAGAGGAAGCTGTCGGGCGGGTAGTGGCCGAGGTCATACATGCCCATGGTCGCGGCGACCAGCGGCACGTTATCGACGATGGCGCTGAGCAGGCCGAGCACGACGACGATGACGTCCTGGCGGCCGATGGTCGTCTCCAGCCATCGGGCCAGCATCGTCAGGAGGCCGGCATGTTCGAGGCAGGCGACCGCCAGCAGAATGCCGACGAAGAACACGATCGAACCCATGTCGATCCGGGTCAGCGCGTGCGCGAGCGAGAGGGGACGACGCACATGCTCGTCCTTGTCGCGATGAACGAGCTCGCCGACGAGCCAGACGATGCCGAGGCCGAGCAGCACGCCCATGAAGGGCGGCAGATGCGTGACCGTCTTGAAGGCCGGCACCGCGATCAGCACGCCGAGCCCGAGATAGAACATCAGATTGCGCTCGAACCGGTCGACGGCGAGCAATTCGTTGTCTCTCGGCGGCGCCGCGATGGTCTTGCCCCTGAGCGACAGGCTGATGAAAGCCAGCGGCACCAGCAAATTGACCAGTGAGGGCAGGAACACCGCACGCATGATGTTCAACGGCGTGATCTGTCCACCGATCCACAGCATGGTCGTGGTGACGTCGCCGATCACGGTCCATGCGCCGCCGGCATTGGCGGCGATGACGATGAGGGAGGCGAACAGCAGGCGATCGTCGCGCCTCGCAATGAGACGCTGGATCAGCGAGACCATGACGATGGTGGTCGTCAGATTGTCCAGGATCGCGCTGAGGAAGAACGCCACGAAGCCGACCAGCCACATGAGTGTGACCTGGCTCGTGGTATTGATGCGCGAGGTGATGACCTCGAAGCCGTCATGGGCGTCGATCACCTCGACGATGGTCATCGCGCCGATCAGGAAGAACACGATCTGCGCGGTGGCGACGACGGCTTCGTCGAGCTGATGGCTGACCAGCGCGTGATCGCTGATCGTGACCGCGTAAATCGTCCAGAGCAGTCCCGCGCCGACCAGCGCGGTCGCGGTCTTGTTGATCCCGAGGGGGTGCTCGAACGCGATCGCCGCATAGGTCAGGACGAAGATGGCAGCGATCGCGGTCAGCAAGGCAGTATCAGGTCAGCGATTGAGGCGCGCCAGCAGGCTCGACGTATCCCAGCGCTTGCCGCCCATCTTCTCGACCTCGGCGTAGAACTGGTCGACCAGCGCGGTGACAGGCAGATTGGCGCCGTTGCGGCGGGCCTCAGCCAGCGCGATCGAGAGGTCCTTGCGCATCCATTCGACCGCGAAGCCGAAATCGTACTTGTTCTCGTTCATGGTCTTGTAGCGGTTCTCCATCTGCCAGGACTGCGCTGCGCCCTTGGAAATGGTTTCGATCACCGCGGCGACGTCGAGGCCACTCTTCTTGGCGAAGTGGATACCCTCGGAGAGGCCCTGCACGAGGCCGGCGATGCAGATCTGGTTGACCATCTTGGTCAGTTGTCCGGAGCCGGCGGGCCCGAGCAGCTTGCACATCCGCGCATAGGCGCCCGTGATGATCGGCTCAGCGCCGGCATAAACATCCTGCGCGCCGCCGCACATCACCGTCAGCACGCCGTTCTCCGCGCCGGCCTGACCGCCGGAGACGGGAGCGTCGATGAACTTGAAGCCGGCCTTGGTCGCAGCCGCATCGAGTTCGCGCGCAACCTCGGCGGAAGCGGTGGTGTGGTCGACGAAGGTCGCGCCCTTCTTCATGCCGGCAAAGGCGCCGTCGGCACCGATCGTGACGGCGCGCAGGTCGTTGTCGTTGCCGACGCAGCACATCACGAAGTCCTGGCCTTCGGCCGCGGTCTTCGGGGTCGCCGCGGTCTTGCCGCCGAACTTGTCCGCCCACTCCTTCGCCTTGGCGGCGGTGCGGTTGTAGACGGTGACCTCATGGCCCCCTTTTTTCACGAGGTGTCCGGCCATGGGGAAGCCCATCACGCCGAGACCGAGGAAAGCGACTTTAGCCATGTGTGTGTCCGTAGCTTGAGTTTTACGGTTGCAGCCGGGCGAGGGGCGCCAGCCGGGGGTCCTTGAGGTTCCGCGCCAGGGCGGACCGGGCGCACCATAAACCGTTGCGGCCGGAGGGCAACGGCTTCGTTTGGCGGCCTCCTGTGCTAGGATGCAGGGACTAAGGACTTCAACAAGGACTTCAAAACAAGGGAGCGAAAAGCATGGGCGGCGTGAGCGTTGGCGTCCTCGATCATTTCAACATCCGGACCCGGAATCTGGCCGAGACGGTCCGCTTCTACGAGGACGTGCTGGGCCTGGAAAAAGGCGCCCGGCCGAATTTCGCCTTCCCGGGGGCCTGGATGTACAGCGAGGGCAAGGCGGTGGTGCACCTCGTCGATATTTCCCCGACCTCCGAGCCGCAAAAGCCGGATTCCGGCGTGGTCCACCATGTCGCCTTCGTCAGCCGGGGCTTCGACGGCATGAAGCAGCGCCTGGCCTCCAAGGGCATGAAATTCGATAGCCGCCAGGTGCCGGGCGGCGACCTCTGGCAGATCTTCGTCCACGACCCCAACGGGGTCATGATCGAGCTCAATTACGAGGCGGCCCAGGAGCAGGGGGCAGCACCTTCCGAGATGGCTGACGATATCGGCAAGCAGTAGCCTTTTGGCCGTTTCCGCTCTAATGGGGCATCTTGAATTTCTAGGAGATGCGCTTTGAGCGTGACGCAGCAACAGGTTCTCGACAGCCTCGCCAAGATCAAGTCGCCCCGCGGGGTCGCGCTCATCAATGCCAATGTGCTGAGCGCGATCAGCGCCTCCGACGGCAAGGTGTTCTTCTCGATCAATGTCGATGCCGCCGAGGCGCGGGCCTGGGAATCCGTCCGCGCCGAAGCCGAGGCTGCCGTGCGCGGCATTCCCGGCGTCACCACCGTGATGGTCGCCCTGACCGCCGAGCGCAAGGCAGGCAGCTCGCCGCCGCCACCCCCGCAACCGAGCCGCGGCACGCCCGGCGTGCAGCCGGTCCATGCCCACAAGCCGCCGCCGCAGGGCGGTGCTCAATCGCCGATGGCACGGCAGTCCGAGATTCCGGGCGTCGCCGCCGTGATCGCGGTGGCCTCCGGCAAGGGTGGCGTCGGCAAATCGACCACCGCGCTCAATCTGGCACTCGGCCTGCGCGATCTCGGCCTCAAGGTCGGGCTGCTCGATGCCGACATCTACGGCCCCTCGGTGCCGCGGCTGACCGGCCTGCACGAGAAGCCGGAGCTGGACGGCGAGCGAAAAATGATTCCGCTCCGGCGCTTCGGCCTCGCCATCATGTCGATCGGCTTCCTGGTCGAGGAAGAGACCGCGATGATCTGGCGCGGCCCGATGGTGATGTCGGCGGTGACGCAGATGCTGCGCGACGTCGCCTGGGGCACGCTCGACGTGCTCGTCGTCGACATGCCGCCGGGTACCGGCGATGCCCAGCTCACGCTGGCGCAGAACGTGCCGCTGAAGGGCGCCGTGATCGTCTCGACCCCGCAGGACCTGTCCCTGATCGACGCGCGGCGTGGGCTCGCCATGTTCAAGAAGGTCAACGTGCCCGTGCTCGGCATCGTCGAGAACATGAGCTACTTCCAGTGCCCGCATTGCGGCACGAAATCCGACATCTTCGGCCATGGCGGGGCGCGCCACGAGGCCGAGAAGCTCCAGGTACCGTTCCTGGGCGAGATCCCGCTGCATATGGCGATTCGTGCGACCTCGGACGCCGGCAATCCCGTTGTCGACAGCGAGCCGGACGGCCCCCATGCGGCGATCTATCGCGCCATCGCGGGACAGGTCCGGGACCAGCTCAAGGGCGTCATCGCGGCCGCTTAAGCCTGAAGTCAGGGGACATGCGACTTTGGTCGCCCCCCGTCATGTCATTGTCGCGTTCCGCGGAAGTGGCTTCCGTGTTAAACGCCACGGCAGCGAAGCCCCTTCGGTTCGACGCGGTCCACATCGCGTCGCCGGAATGAGCGGCAGCCAAGAGGAAGTTCGGGGAAACGCCCCAGCAAGGAGAGACCTGAAGATGAAGCGTCGTGATTTCCTGAAAGTGTCGGCAGCAGGTGCGGCGGCAACCGCCGCGGTGGCCTCGCCGGCGATTGCGCAGTCCTCGCCCGAGATCAAGTGGCGCATGACGTCGAGCTTCCCGAAGTCGCTCGACACCATCTATGGCGGCGGCGAGCAGGTGGCGAAGTACGTCGCCGAGATGACCGACAACAAGTTCCAGATCCAGGTGTTCGCTGCCGGCGAAATCGTCCCCGGCCTGCAGGCCCTCGACGCGACCTCGAACGGCACGGTCGAGATGTGCCACACCGTCTCCTACTACTACGTCGGCAAGGACCCGACCTGGGCGATCTACGCCTCGGTGCCGTTCGGCCTCAACGCGCGCCAGCAGAACTCCTGGTGGTACCAGGGCGGCGGCGAGCAGCTCGGCAACGAGTTCTTCAAGAAGTCGAACGTGATCGGCTTCCCCTGCGGCAACACCGGCACCCAGATGGGCGGCTGGTTCCGCAAGGAGATCAAGACCGTTGCGGATCTCTCGGGCCTGAAGATGCGCATCGGCGGCATCGCCGGCCAGGTGCTCCAGAAGGTCGGCGTGGTGCCGCAGCAGCTCGCCGGCGGCGACATCTATCCGGCGCTGGAAAAGGGCACCATCGACGCGGCCGAGTGGGTCGGCCCCTACGATGACGAGAAGCTCGGCTTCGCCAAGGTCGCGAAGTACTACTACTATCCGGGCTTCTGGGAAGGCGGTCCGACCGTCCACGCCTTCACCAACCTCGACAAGTGGAATTCGCTGCCGAAGAACTACCAGGCGATCCTCACCAACGCGATGGCCAACGCCAACACCTGGATGGCCGCGCGTTACGACATGCAGAACCCGGCGGCGCTGAAGCGTCTGGTCGCCGGCGGCACCCAGCTCCGTCCCTTCACCAACGAAGTGCTCGAGGCCTGCCTCAAGGCGACCAACGAGCTGTGGGGCGAGATCTCGGCCAAGAACGCCGACTTCAAGAAGTCGATCGACGCCATGCAGGCCTACCGCTCCGACGAATATCTGTGGTGGCAGGTCGCCGAATACACCTACGACAGCTTCATGATCCGCTCGCGCACCCGCGGCTGATCTTCGAGCACACTGTCAGACCGAATAGCCCGGCCTCGCTCGCGAGGCCGGGCTTTTTCTTTGGCGGCGCATCGGGCGCCGAACAGGAAATCCGCAAAACAACCCCATGCACAGTAGACGCCGGGAACGACGTCGTCTCGCGGTTCGCGACGGCTTGCCCGACCGTCATTGCGAGCGGATGGAGTTGCGCTTGACCCGTCGGGCAAAACAGTGGCAAAAGGTGATGATCGAATAATCCGAAATTAGCGCGCGGCGCTGCGGAGTTTTCATCAACAATGAACATCAGCTTTCGTCGCGCCGAATGGGCCGATCTTCCGGCCATCGTCGCGCTTCTGGCCGACGACGTCCTGGGGCAGCAGCGGGAGGATTCCAGCTCGCCGACAAACCCGTGCTACGTCGATGCGTTCAAGGCCATCCTTGCCGATGCCAATCAGCTCCAGGCGGTGGCGATCTTGAACAACGAGGTGATCGGCACCTTGCAATTGACCTTCATCCCTGGGCTGGCCCGGAAAGGTGCGTGGCGCGGACAGATCGAGGCGGTGAGGATCGCTGCGGCCCATCGGGGAACAGGTGCCGGGCAGCAGATGTTCGAATGGGCCATCGGCGAATGCAAGGCCAGAGGCTGCGATCTCGTCCAGCTGACGACCGACAAGACGCGCCCGGATGCACATCGCTTCTACGAAAGGCTGGGATTTGTCGGCAGCCACATCGGCTACAAGCTGGCGCTATAGCCGGGATCGGAATCTCGCACCGCAGCAGTCTTCGGCCACGTCGCGATTGTGCTATCGTTTCGGTCAGAGGGACCGCCCAGGCCGTCGGGTTTGCCATGACCATTCGCGGTGCTCGCCTTGGCCGGCGAGGTGACCATCGAGTGAGGCGCCGGGAGTTCGTTACGCTCCTCGTTGGTTCGGCGACTGCGCTTGCACTGTCGCGCACCGGACACGCGCAGCCAGGGCGCTTGCGGCGCGTCGGCATTCTCCTGGGTTGGGATGAAAACAATGCTTCATCAAAGTTCCTTTTCTCCAGGTTGACGCAGCGGCTTCGCGAGTTGGGTTGGCGAGAAGAAAGCAACATCCGGCTCGACGTTCGCTGGGCTGCAGGAAATGTGGATCGGATGCGGGTCCAGGCGAAAGAGCTGGTTGAACTCGGACCCGACTTGATCGTCACATGCACGACCCCGGCAACCGCTGCACTCCTCCGAGAGACGCGGACGCTGCCGGTCGTCTTTGTCATCGTGTCTGATCCGATAGGTGCCGGGTTCGTCGCGAGCCTTTCCCGTCCTGGCGCGAATATCACGGGCTTCATCAACCTGGAGCCGACCATGGGCGGCAAATGGCTTGAGCTTCTCAAGGAGATCGCGCCTCGCGTGATGCGGGTCGCAATCATGTTCAATCCAGATACCGCCCCCTCGGGCGGATCATATTTCCTTCCTTCGTTCGAAGCTGCCGCACGCTCAGTCGGCGTCGAGGCGATGAAAGCGCCCGTTCGCAGTGAGGGAGACATCGAAAGAACGATTGCGATGCTTGGACAGGAGCCAAGCGGAGGACTCGTTGTCCAATCGGATGGATTTATGCTTGCTCATCGTGCAAAGGTCATATCGCTTTCGGTGCAACATCATGTTCCCGCGGTTTCAGATCGAACGCTACCGACCGAGCAAGGCGGGCTGCTCTCGTATGGCCCCGTAGACGAGGATCTCTTTGCTGGGGCGGCCGTCTACGTCGATCGCATTCTCCATGGCACGAAACCGGCAGAGCTTCCGGTGCAGGTGCCGACCAAATTCGAGCTCAGATTGAATCTCAAGACGGCAAAGGCGCTCGGCCTTACGATCCCACCGTCAATTCTTGGCCGCGCCGACGACGTCATCGAGTGACACCAGACCAAATCGGCCGGCCCCGAGCAGGCCGGAATTTTTTCCTCGCCGCGATGCGATCACGATGGCATTCGCTCCGGCCTTGCGCCATGCTGCTCTCCAAGCCTCGGCAAGAAGGCTCACAATCATCATTCATCAGGGCAGGAAATCATGAAGAGACGAGACTTCATCAAGGTCACAGGACTGGCTGCGGCCGGCGCGGCCACGCTCGCTTCTCCCGCGATCGCGCAGTCGATGCCGGAGATCAAATGGCGCATGCCGACGAGCTGGCCGAAATCGCTCGATACGCTGTTCGGCGGCGCCGAGATGATGTGCAAGATGGTCGCGGAGGCGACCGACAACAAGTTTCAGATCCAGATCTTTGCGGCCGGTGAGATCGTGCCGGGCCTGCAGGTGCTGGACGCCGTGCAGAACGCCACCTGCGAGATCGGCCACACTGCGTCCTACTATTATTTCGGAAAGGACCCGACCTTCACCTTCGGCTCGTCGGTGCCGTTCGGTCCGAACATGCGTATCAACCAGGCCTGGTACATGCTGGGCGGCGGGCGCGAGATTCTCAACGAGTTCTACAAGAGCTACAACGTCGTCTCGCTGCTCGCCGGCAATACCGGTTGCCAGATGGGCGGCTGGTTCAGGAAAGAGGTCAACACGCCGGATGATCTCAGGGGCATGAAATTCCGCATCGGCGGCTTTGCCGGCCGCGTGCTCCAAAAGCTCGGTACGGTGCCGCAGCAGCTTGCCGGCGGCGACATCTATCCGGCGCTGGAGAAGGGCACCATCGACGCCGCCGAATGGGTCGGCCCCTATGACGACGAGAAGCTCGGCTTCTACAAGATCGCGCCGCACTACTACTATCCCGGCTGGTGGGAGGGCGGCCCGATGCTGCTCGCCTTCGTCAATCTCGACAAATGGAACGCGCTGCCGAAATATTACCAGAGCGTGCTCGCGCAGGCCGGGCATTACGCCAACAATTACATGATGGCGCGCTACGACCAGGCCAATCCGCTGGCGCTGAAGAAGCTGCTCGCCAACGGCACCAAGCTGCACGCCTTCTCGCCGCCGATCATGGATGCCTGCCACAAGGCCGCGAAAGAGCTGCACGACGAGGTCTCGGCGACCAACCCCAACTTCAAGAAGGTCTACGAGTCCCTCACCAAATTCTCCAACGACGGCTATGCCTGGTTCCAGGTCGGCGAGGTCGGCTACGACATCTTCATGGCGCGTCACTCGCAGAGCTGAACGCTAACATCTGGCGAATGCAGGTCCCGGTGCGAAGGCTCCGGGGCCTGCAGCGATCGTTGGGAGTGACAATGGGCTTCGATGCCGACGAGATTCAGAGCGCGATGCGCAAGGCATGGTCGTTGTCGACGGCGAGCCAATGGACGGCGGATAATCCCGCGGCAGGGCAGTGCAACGTCACGGCGCTGCTCGTTCATGAACTCTTCGGCGGTGACCTGCTGAAAACGCCGCTGCCGGCCGGCGATCATTTCTACAACCGGATCGAAGGCTGGCGATATGACTTCACGGCCAGCCAGTTCGCTCAGCCGATCGTTTACACGGACCTGCCGACGGATCGGGCCGAGGCGGAGCAGGGCGCAACGAACGAGCAGCGGGTTGCACTCGGAGCTGCCTTTCGCGAGCACTGGGCCGGTTCCTAGGCCGTGTACCAATAACCTCGGAGGTGTGATGCGCTCGCATTCGTCGCGAAGCGCGAACGCGGCTCGCAGCCACTTCAATTCGTCGTGGTCTTGCTGCCGCGCATGGACACGAGCTTGTCCTCACGAAATCCGAGAATGAGCCAAGCGGTCTCATCGAAACCGTCTGCGGGCTTTCCCGCGTGAGAATACACGATCTGAGCAGCTTCCGACTTCGACGGCGGTCCCAACGCCGTGATGACCTCCTGACGCGACATACCCAAATGCAGCTTGCTGTCGAAGACGACGGGCGCGAACTTCTCCGGGATGATGGCGCAATCGGCCGAGGCCCCGGCGTCTTTCTCGGTGAGTTCTTCAACGATCTCCGTGACGAGATGGTCCGGGCCGCCGAGCTCTCCGCTGGACACGACCCACAATCGATGCTGCGCGCGCCGATAACACAGCCAATAGATGCTACCTCCAGCGTCGCCCTGGTGTTGGATGGTCCCTTCGCCCACGGCTTTACGGACCGCGTCGAGCCGCGTCTCTTCGAAGCGGCCGGCGAATGCGCCTAGCGAAAAGCGGGTCGCCAATCTCTTCACGACCGTCGGCGGCACGCGCTCGAGCGCATGGTCGTCGATTGGCGGCGGCGGTGTCTGCGCGGAGCAGTCGCCCGCGGGGATCGCGAAAAGGAGAAGCAGCAGGAAGAGCGTCTTGCGACCATCAACTCCGAATTGCCTTACATTGGAGATTGGGCGCTTCTGGAATAGCCCCTTTTGTTTGGCAAGGATGGCGCCAACATCGAGGTCTTTGACGCACCCGGCTGCTCTGTCCGCCAGTCCTTTATATATTTCTCGCCTCAGCAAGTCGCGCCCAGGCGCCGAGAGTGCGGGCGTCAGTTTCCGGGTGTCGAACACGTCAGTCTATCTCCTGCGACGAAGAACGGCACAACATATCATAGCTGACGTGTGGAGGAGCCTCCCCACCAGCAACCGCCCCGGAACGAATTCAGCTCGGGATTGCATTAATCAAGCGGCGTGCCAAGGCCGCTCGGCAATATGACCGTGATAACGTTCTGTCCTTCCTCGGGGTGGCGCGAGATGTGTCCTCTCCCGTGCGTATCCTCGACGAGAACAAATTTTCCCGCCGGGAGGCATCTCACCTGCCCATCGCTCGTTTCAAATTCCACTTGGCCATCCAGCCATATGGCGAGGAGTCGATCCGGCGGCGTGTGAAAGCCGGCTTCGCGTACCCCAGCGGGGATGTGAGCGAAACGGATGCGTGACGCTGGGTAGTAAGCCGAAAGTTCAAACGGCGCTTCGTTGGGAAACGCCGGCTTCATCGTCATTGCGATATCGACTTCTCCAAAATGGGATTCCCCGTCAGGCGTTGCATATATGCGCAGGCACCTCATCCCGGCCTCCATCGCTCCGTCTAGGTTACGCGGTTGCGTCGATAGCTGCGAAGAGCTTCTGCCATGACCTGATCCCTGTCTCGGTCATCCCAGAGCGAGCCGACGTCCTCGAAAAGGATCGCAATCGCAGTTCGTAGGATGGGTAGAGCGTTAGCGAAACCCATCATCTCTTCCAGAGACCAAAGCGATGGGTTTCGCTTCGCTCTACCCATCCTACAAGCAACCGCCCCGGATTCAGCTCGAGATTACACTGAGATCGGGTCTGCGAGCAGCCAAGGTTCAGGCTCGACGATATTGCTCCGAGATCAATGTTATTATTGTACTGAGGTATGGATCGGAGCATATTCCAGGCAATCAGTGAATTGACCTGGTTTTGCCCGGGAACTGCAGAGCCCACGACCATGCACCTCAGCTATTTCGACCTGTTTCTCGCCTTCATCGGATTGACGTTTGGCGTGCCGTCAGCCCTGCCTCGCGTGTTTTTCCGAAGCGAGGACACGTCGCGCCGCAAGACTTCATAGAGGGCGGATTGCCTGGCGGTCGCGGAGACGAACATGGATCTGACGGCCGCCACCATCCTCATCGCCTTCGCCGGCGTATTCCTGATCTGCTTCATGAAGGGCGCCTTCGGCGGCGGCTTCTCCATCGTCGGGATTCCGTTGCTGTCCTTCGTCATGGACCCGGTCACAGCCGGAGGCCTGCTCGCGCCGCTGTTCATCGCGATGGATTTGTTCGCGCTGCGCTACTGGAAGCCCTCGACCTGGTCGAAGCCCGACCTCGTGCTGCTGTTGCCGGGGCTCGTGATCGGCATCGGACTCGGCTATCTGCTGTTTCGCGTGCTGGATCACCGTGCCGTCGCGATCGTGATGGCGATCGTGACCTTGATCTTCGTCGGCCTGTGGTTCTTTGGCGACACGAAGGTGATCATACGTCCGCGTTCGACGCCGAAGGCGATCGCAGCCGGTCTCGGCTCCGGTGTCACGACGATGGTCGCGCATTCCGGCGGACCGCCACTTGCGATGTATCTGCTGCCGCTCGGCCTCAGCAAGGAGATCTATGCGGGAACGACGAGCCTGTTCTTCACCGTCGGCAATGCGACCAAGGCGGTGCCGTGGCTGCTGCTGACGCGCCCGTCGGGCAACGAATGGATCGTGATGGCGGTTTGTCTGCTCGCCATTCCCTCTGGCGTCTGGCTCGGCTGGCGCCTGCACGGACGGCTCGACCAGCAGCAGGTTTTCCGCGCTTGCTACAGCCTGCTGGTCGTCACGGCGGTGAAGCTGCTGTGGGATGGCGTGTCAGGCTATCTGGCGTAGGCTGCGTGCTTGCATTGTTCGTCAGTCCTTCAGATGCTCCCGGAAGAACGCCAGCGCCGCCGCGTTGAACGCGTTGTGGAAGCCGAGGCGGTCGAAGCCGGCTCTGTCGGTGCAGATGTTGGGACGCTTCTGCGCCAGCTCCTGCGTGCAGGGCGGAAGAAATGCGTAGTGACCGGCATTCGCCACGAGATGATAGTCGGGCTTGACCGGCAGATCGCGCATGATCGTTGAGACATAATCCAGCGTGACTTCGCCGCCCGTTCTGTCTTCTCCACTCAGCGCCGAAGCCCACAGCTGGATCGGGATTTTCACGTCCTTCAAGCCGCCAGGGGCGAACAACGGACCGAACGCGGGGTCGGCAATGACGAGGGCCCTGACGCGCGGGTCATGCGTGAATGCCGGCGGCGGAATCTCGCCTTTGCGCAGCTCCGCACAACTGGGGTTTCGAGAACTCTCCGGACACAAGGCGATCATCTTTCGCAGATCGGGATTGCCGCCGGCGACGACCAGGCCGGTATAGCCGCCCCGCGAGAAGCCGAAGAAGCCGATATGTCCGGGGTCGAGCTTTGCATGATCAGGCCATGCGTCGAGCATGTAGTCGATCACGCGCTTGATGTCGGCCGGACGCTCCGTGAAGGCGGCGAGCGTGTCCGCGCGGCTCATGTCGCCGCCTCCGGTATCGACGGGATGACTGAGCGCCACAACGACGAAACCGTTGTCCGCGAGCGCTTCCGCGGTGTCGTGATGACCGGGGAAGCTTCCGCCATAGCCATGCGAGATCACGATCAGCGGCAGCTTGTCGCCCGATATCGCGCAGTTCTGCGTCGCGGGCAGGGTCATCGTGCGGAGTTTCACTTCGCCGACCGGCTCCCGGCAGGGCGACCACACGGCCGCCTCGATCTGCGGAAAGCCGGCCTCGGCCGGCACGGTGAGGAATCGAAAGCCGGCTGCGTGGGCCAATGTTGTCGTTAGACAAAGGGCGGAGGCGAGCGTGAACTTCCGGATGCGCATGCGTTGTTCCCGCGGTCGATCTCGTTGTGAGGCAGATGTAGGATGGGTAGAGCGCAGCGAAACCCATCATTTTTCCTTGCGGTGATCAAGCGATGGGTTTCGCTTCGCTCTACCCATCCTACGGGCTTGGCCCGCTACTCGCATCACCGTGACGGCAACGTTGCCTCGCTGACCTTCATGACCGGAGCAGGCTTGTCCGCAAACACACATTCGCGCCAGACGGGTGTTTTACACTCGGCCGGCCAGCTGCCGCCGAGCGCCATGAACAGGGCGGCGGTGTCGGACAGGCGGGTGGCTTCCGCCTGGACGCGGGTGATGGCGGCGTTGAAATAGGCCTGCTGCGCGTTCAGCACCGTGACCTGGGTGATCTGTCCCAGCACGAGCTGCTTCTGCACGATGTCGAGGCTCGCCTTCGCCGCGGTCTCGGCCTTGATCGCCGCCTGCACCGCACGGGCGTCGGCCTGCAGGGAACGCAGCGCGTCGGCGACGTTCTGCAGCGCCGTGATCACGGCCTGGCGATATTGCGCCTCGGCCTCGTCGAGGGCTGCTTCCGCGGCCTTCTGCTTGTGATAGAGCGTGAGCCCGTCGAACAGCGGCTGCGTCGCGCTCGCGGCCACCGTGTAGAACAGCGTGCCTTGCGTGAACAACTGCGACGCCTTGAAGGCGCTGGTGCCGGGATTTCCCGTCAGCGTCAGGTTAGGCAGCCGCGCCGCAATGGCAACGCCGACCTGGGCGCTTGCCGAATGCAGATTGGCTTCCGCCGCACGCACGTCCGGCCGTTGCGCAACCAGCGTGCTCGGCAGGCTCACCGGCAGGTTGGCCGGCAAGGTGAGGTGGCGGAGATCGAATTTCTGCAATACTTCGTCGGCGGAGAACTGCCCGGCGAGCGCGGTGAGGAGGTCGCGCTGCACGGCGAGCTGCTTCTCCAGCGGCGGCAAGGTCTGCTCGGCCTGCGCCAGCGCCGTTTCCTGCGTCAGCACGTCGACCTGGGCGGCCTGGCCCGCCTCGAACTGGGTCTTGAGGATGCCGAGGATGTCGCGCTCGATCTTGACGATGCGTTCGGTCGCCGCGATCTGGCCGCGCAGCGAGGCCTCCTGGATGGCGGCGGTGACGACGTTGGCGGTGAGCGTCACGTAGGCGGCCTCGAGCTGGTACTGCGCCTGCTCGGTCTGGGCGTCGAGGCTCTCGACGGCGCGGATGTTCTGGCCCCAGATATCGGGCACGAAGCTGATGTTGAGCTGTGCGGTGTGCAGCGTGTAGCGCGACTGCGGCGAGTCCACCGGGTTGGACGTCGCCATGTTGGAGATCTGCTGGTCGGACGGCGTGTAGTTGACGCCGATTTGCGGAAAGAACAGGCCGCGTTGCGCCAGCGCATTGAAATTGGCGACGCGGATCGCGGCCTCCGCCGATTGCAGCGACGGATTGTGCTCGACCGACAGGCGGATCAGCTCGTTCAGCGGCTGCGACCGGAACGCCGCCCACCAGCGCGGCGGGATGTCGGCGCCATTGACGAATTGCTGCCGCGGCACGCGCGGGCCCTCGGCATCGACCCGGGGCGAGGCGAGCGGCTCCGGCGTGTAGCGGGACACGGCGGGTGCCGGCGGCGTCTCGAAGTTCGGGCCCACCGCGCAGCTGGCGAGCACGACGCTCGCGGCGCTGGCGAGAAGTGATTTGCGAGCCGCTCGGCTGATCATCACGCAACGCATCCTAATGGGCCACTTCCGGCGGCGAGGCCGCCGCGCTGTCCTCGTGTGCCGGCGTTCTCTCGCGCGACAGAAAGACCTTGCGCAGCGCCGGCGCGACCACGAGCAGCAGCAACGGACCGATGAACATGCCGCCGACGACAACCGTTGCCAGCGGCCTTTGCACCTGGCTGCCGATGCCGTGGGACAGCGCCGCCGGGAACAGGCCGACGCCGGCGGAGAGCGCGGTCATCAGCATCGGCCGCATGCGCTGCTCGGCACCGTGGAAGACGGCTTCCGCGATGCTCATGCCGGAGGCGCGCAGCTCGCGGAAATAGGTAATGTTGAGAATGCCGTCCATCACCGCGACGCCGAACAGCGAGATGAAGCCGATCGCAGCCGAGATGCTGAAATCGAGGCCCGCGAGATAGAGCGCGATCAGCCCGCCGCCGACCGCGAAGGGAATGCCGGCGAGCGCCAGCAGGCTGTCGCGCACCGAATTGAACAGGCTGTAGAGCAGCACGAAGATCAACAGCAGCGTCACCGGCACCACGACCATCAGCCGCGCCTTCGCGGCTTCCAGATTGTCGAACTCGCCGGACCAGATGATGCGGTAGCCCGGCGGAAGCTGGACCTTGTCCGCGACGCGGGCTTGCGCCTCCGCCACGGTGCCGCCGAGATCGCGGCCGCGCACGCTGAACTTGATCGGAATGTAGCGCTGGCTGCGCTCGCGGTAGATGAACAGCGCACCGGTGTCGAGCGTGATGTCGGCGAGCTCGCTCAGGGGGATATAGGCGTTGGTTCCGGATGGCGTCGAATAGGCGACCTTGAGATCGCGCACGGCGTCGATGCTCTGGCGGAACTTTGGATCGAGCCGGACCGCGACCGCAAAGGAGCGGTCGCCCTCCAGCACGTTGGTGGCGATGGTGCCGCCGAGCGCGGCCTGCACCACCGCGGTGATGTCGCCGGTGTTGAGGCCGTAACGGGCAGCTTTCTCTCTGATAATCTTGATGTCGAGATTGGGCTGGCCCACCAGATGGAAAACGCCGAGATCGGCGACGCCGCGGACGTCGCGCATGACGTCCATGATCTTGGTCGCGGTCTGCTCGAGCACATCGAGGTTCGGACCGATCACCTTGACCGAATTGGCGCCCTTCACGCCGGACAGGGCTTCTTCGATGTTGTCCTGGATGTACTGGGAGAAGTTGAAGGTGACGCCGGGCAATTCCTCGTCGAACTCCTTCTGCAGCGCCTCGGTGAGCTTCTCCTTGGTCAGGCCCTTCGGCCATTCGTCGAACGGCTTGATCGGCGCGAACAGCTCGACATTGGAGAAGGGCGAGGCGTCGCTGCCGTTGTCGGGCCGGCCGTGCTGCGAGACCACGGTGATGATCTCGGGATGGCGGAGCAGGATGTCGCGCATCTTCCGCGTCGCCTCGGTGCCGGCGTCGAGCGAGATGGTCGGCGGCATCGAGGCGCGGATCCAGAAATTGCCTTCCTCCAGCGCCGGCAGGAATTCGCTGCCGAGCCGGCTTGCCGCAAGCGTCGAGATCGCGAGGAAGATCCCGCCCGCGATCAGAGCGAGCTTCACGCTGCCCAGCGCCCAGCGCAGCACCGGCGTGTAGGCGCGGCGCAGGCATCGCACGATCGCCGTCTCGGTCTCCTCGATGTGTTCCGGCAGCAGCAGTGACGCCAGCACCGGGGTCACCGTGAAGGTCGCCAGAAGCGCGCCGGCGAGCGCATAGCCATAGGTGCGGGCCATCGGTCCGAAGATCTGGCCCTCGACGCCCTGCATCGTGAACAGCGGCACGAAGGCGGTCACCGTGATCGCGGCGGTGAAGAACACCGCCTTGTCGACCTGTAAGGCGCTGACGAAGATCATCCTGAGCCGCTCGGTCCAGCGCGCCATGGTCGGCTGGCCGTGGGTGTGGGCGGTCGGATCGGCGCCCCAATAGCCTTCGGCGAGATTTTGCAGGACGCGCGCGCGACTGTCCGGGCTCGACTGGAAGTTTCGAAAGATGTTCTCCATCATGATCACGGCGGAATCGACGATGATGCCGAAATCGACCGCGCCGAGCGACAGCAGATTGGCGTCCTCGCCCTGGAGCACCAGGATGATGATGGCAAAGAACAGCGCGAAGGGAATGTTGGCGGAGACGATCAGCGCGCTGCGGAGGTCACCGAGGAACACCCACTGGATGATGAACACCAAGAGGCAGCCGAACACGAGGTTGTGCAGCACCGTGTGGGTGGTGACGCCGACCAGCGAGGAGCGATCGTAATAGGGCACGACCTTCACGCCCGGCGGCAGCGTGCCGTCGCTGTTGATCTTGGCGACCTCTTCCTCGACCTTCGGGATGATCTCGTTGGTGTGCTGGGTGCGGCCCATGACGACGATGGCGGCGGCGATGTCGTCCTGCTTGTCCTTGCCGGCGATGCCGAGCCGCGGCACGAAGCCGACGGAGACCTTTGCGACGTCCTTGATCTGGATCGGCAGGCCGTTCGACTGGGTCAGCACGATGTTCTCGATATCGGTGACCTTGTAGCCCTTGGTGACGTCGTCGGCGCCGCCGGAATCGATCAGGCCGATGCCGCGGATGTTGACGGATTGCTGGCCGATCGCGATCTCGCGGCCGCCGACATTGACGTTGGCGTTGCCGAGCGCGGTGACGAGCTGCGGCACCGTGATGTTGTAGACCTCGAGCTTTTGCAGGTCGGCATCGACGTTGAACTGCTTGGTGGTGCCGCCCCACGAGTTGATCTGCACCACGCCCGGCAGCGTCATCAGGCGGCGGGTGACGACATAGTCCTGCAGCGTGCGAAGGTTGGTGAGGCCGAAATTCGGCGGGCCGACCAGCTGGTAACGGTAGATCTCGCCGACCAGGCTCGACTGCTGGATGGTCGGGACCTGGTTGCCCGGCAGCGTGATGTTCTGCTGGATGCTGTTGGCGGCCTGGGTCAGCGCGAAATAATAGTCGACGCCATAGCGGAAGGTGACGCGGACGAAGGACAGGCCGTAGAACGAGGTCGAGCGGATATTGACCACGCCCGGCGTCGGGTAGAGCCCGACCTCCATCGGGATGGTGTAGTACTTCTCCATCTCCTCCGCCGAGAGCCCCGGCGCCTGGGCCGTGATCTCCAGGATGACCGGCGCCGGATTGGGATAGGCCTCGATGTTCAGCTTGCTGAAGGCGGCCAGTCCCGCCGCGCAGAACACGACGAGGCCGAGCACGATGATCGCGCTGCGGGTGAGGCCGAAGGTGAGGATGCTTTTGACCACGATCTCTTGACTCAGAACCGGCGCGCCGGGGCGATCGACGCCTCGATCAGCCCGTGACCGCGGTGGCGAACTTGTTCGAGAGGAAGATCGCGCCGCTCGAAGCCACCAGCTCGCCGGGCTTCAGCCCGTCGAGGATCTGGTACCAGCCGTCCTGCGCGATGCCGACCGTGATGCTGCGCCGTTCGAAGCGGTGGCGATCGGGCGTCACCCACACCGTCATGGTGCCGTCGCCCTCGCGCACCACGGCGTCCGCAGGCACGGCGACGGACTGTTTCGGTCCCTCGGTCTCGATCGAGAAGCCGGCCAGCATGCCGGCGCGCAGCTTGTGGGCGGGATCGTCGATCACGGAGCGGACCAATTGGCGGTGCGTGGTGGGATCGATGTTCAGCCCGAGCGTCGTCACGTGGCCGCGAAACACCTCGCCGGGATAAGCGGGGACACTGACGGCGACGGACTGGCCGATGCGGTAGGACGGCGCGTCGGTCTCGATGACGTTGGCGACCATCCACATCGTCGAGAGATCGGCGAGCGAGTAGGGCGCCGGCGCGTTGCCGGGCTGGACGTAGAGACCGGGTGCGGCGTTGCGCGTGACGATCTGGCCCGCGATCGGGCTCGGCACGATCAGGATGGAATCGACCTTGCGATCGGCGACGATGCGATCGATCTCCTCGTCGGTCTTGCCGAAGATGCGCACGGCGTCGCGCGCCGCCTTGTAATTGCCTTCGGCCGTCTGCTGGTCGGAGATCGCCTGGTCGACGTCCTTCTGCGCGCCGCCGCCGGTCTTCAAGAGCTGCTTCACGCGCGTCAGCGTGCGGCCCTGCAGCTCCAGCACGCCGGCCGCGGCCAGCAGCGTGGATTCAGCCTGCAGCAGATCGGGGCTGTCGATGGTGAACAGCGTCGCGCCCTTGGCGACGGTGTCCCCGACGTTGAAGAAGGTGTCGACGATCTTGCCGGGATTTGGCGTGAACACCTGCACCAGCATGTTCTGGTTGAAGTCGATCGAGCCGACGGCCTGCTTGACGACGCGGAAGGCGCGCGGCTCGGCGGCGAGCACCTTGAACGCGTCGGCCTGCTTGTCGGTCATGGTGATGGTCTGCTGCGCGATATCGACGTCGCTGGCGGCTGCCGGCTGCTCCGCCTTGGCGGAGCGCAATTCGCCGGTGTGCGTCAAAAACCAGGCGCCGCCGGCGATGGCGGCCATTGCCGCAATGCTCGCCGTCATGCCCGCATGCTTGATGCGAAATGCCATCACAGAGCCCCGTTTGATCCGCTTCGGATGTCCGTGCTCTCGATCGGCTGGACCACTGCGCAATGCGCGCGGCGTGAAGCGATCGCGGCGGACGGAATCTTGTTAGCAAGCCCAACTGACGTACACCTGACAGTGCGACGTCACCGTGGTTGGCCCAAAACAGTACTAGCGATCCGCTGATCTGGTTTCGATAGAAGGAACGGGGGATATAAATACAGAAATGATAGCGCCAGACGTGCGCCGATGCCCGATTGAACAAAAGCCGGTCGACTGCACAGCGCCGCTGCCTGCGCCGCCATCATGCGGTGGCGTGGATCGATCGTTGATCCGCGGCCGATCACATCGCGTTGAAGTGGTCGGCCTCTTGCGTTCCCGGACGCGGCAGCGGTCAGGTCCGATCGCGCGTCCGCCAGACGAAGATGACGAAAATGGCGACAACGACGGCGCCGGCGAGCATCCAGTACTGGCCTTCGAAACCGAAAATACTGAATTTCTGAACGAGGAAGTCCACCGCATCCGCCCCTTTGTTGTGCAAGGTAGGCGGTTTGCGCGGTGAAATATATTATTTCTTTACAGGCGTGGCGCCGCGCCGTGCATCGGTGATCTGCGTGTCCGGGAAGGGGCCGGCATCAGCCGACCCGATCGGCGACGGGCACGGGATCGAACCGGTTCTGAAGCCGGTAACCGACGCCGGATTCCGTGATCAACAGGCGGGGCTGGTTCGGGTCGCTCTCGATCTTCTGGCGCAGCTTGCGCACGAGAATGCGCAGGTACTGGATGTTATCACGCTGATTGCCGCTCCAGATCTCCTTGAGCAGCTGGTCGTGGGTGACGACGAGGCCGACATGCATGGCGAGCACGTGCAGCAGCCGGTATTCCTTCCGCGTCAGGCGAACCAGGCTCTGGTTCAGCGACACCGTGCGCGTCACGAGGTCGACCGAGAGCGGGCCGGCGACGACGACCGGATTCTCCGTCGCCGATTTGAAATAGCGCCGCAGCGCGGCTTCACTGCGTGCGAGCAGCTCGGCCATGCCGAACGGCTTGACGACATAATCGTCGGCGCCGGCCTGCAGCAGCCGCACCTTGTCGTCTTCGCCCGCGGCGACGGAGAGAATGATGATCGGGATGTTCGACCAGGCGCGGATCCGTTCGAGCACCTCGGCGCCGTGAAGGTCCGGCAGCGCCAGGTCGAGAACGATGAGGTCCGGCGCGCTGAACGTCGCGATCTTCAGGGCTTCGGTCGCGTTCTCGGCCTCGAGCACGACAAAGCCGTTGAGCTCGAAACCGGCGCGGAGAAAGCGCCTGATCTTCGGCTCATCGTCGATCAGGAGAACCACGTTTGCCGGCTTACTCATGGAAGGCCATCGTTTCGGGAGAGGATGCGGCAGCGGGCAGGGCGATGGTGACGGCGGTCCCTTGCCCCTGTCCCCGGCTCTGAACGGAGATCGTTCCGCCATGGGCGTGCACAAAGGTCGATGCGATCCAGAAGCCGAGGCCGGAGCCGGGCACGGAGGCCTGGTGTCGCGCCCCGCGAAACGACCGGCGCCCGAGCTTTCCCTGCTCGTCCGGGGTGATGCCGACGCCCTGGTCGGAGACGCGGATGATCAGGCGGTCCGGCTCCGACCTGACGTCGACGGATATGGTCGAGCCGGACGGCGAATATTTCGCGGCGTTCTCGAGGATCTGGCCGCAGGCTTCCTCGATCAATCCGGAATCGAGATGGAGCAGCGGCAAATCATCGGCAAAGGTGATTTCAATCCGGTGCGCACCGAGCCGGCGTCCGCGCCGTCTGGCTGCGCCATTCACGATATCCCTCGGATCGGCCCATTCGAGGCGCGGGCTCAGCCCGCCTGCGGTGACGCGGGTCGCGCTCAGAAGGTTTCTGATATAGCCGTCGAACTGAGCGGTCTCGTCGGAGATCGCGTCGACCAGCGCGCGCATGCGGGCGTCGCTGCGGATCGCGGGAATCGAATCCAGAACGCTTGCCGATCCCTGGATCGCAGCGAGCGGCGAGCAGAGTTCGTGAGACAGCGTGCCGTGGAAGGCGTCCCGCAGCAATTGTCCCTGCAGGTGCAGCCGCGCGCTCTCCATGGCCTTGCCGATGTCCAGACGTTGCAGCGTCAGGGCCGTCTCATCGAGAATGGCCTCGATCCGGCGCGTCCGAGTCGCGATCGCCTGTTGCGGGCCCTGTCCGATATTGACCGCGATGACGCCGTGAATGGTATCGTCGGAGGAGATCGCACGCAGCAGCCAGAGCTCGCTTCTGGTCTCGTCGACGATGGTCCGCGACATCGGTCCGACACCGGAGTTCATGGCGGCAGCACCCGATTGCACCGTCGGAGGCGCAAAGCGTGAATCCGGTGGCTCGATGTGGCCATCGGACGTCGTCACGAAGAAGGTGGCGGGATGACCGAAGGCAAGCGCGAAATGCTGCTGAATGGCCGCGATCAGGTCGGCGATGGTAAAGCAGGACGCGAGCCTGCGCGAGAAGTCGTAGAGCGCCTGCATGTCCTTCTCGCTCCGACGGAGCCGTTCGGTCTCCTGGCGCAGCCGGGATGCCAGATTGCTGCTGACCAGCGATACGATCAGGAACAGCAGCAGATCAACCGCCTCTTGCGGATCGTCGACACGAAAGCTGTAGAGCGGGGCGAAGAAGAAGAAGTCCGCGGCCGCCATGGCCGCGATCGATGCCACCATGGCAGGCCAGATGCCCCACCTGGTCGCTGCGAAGATCACGGGGATGAGATAAGCGATCGGTACCAGGCTGGTGGCCACGTTCCGGCTGAAGGCGAGCAGGGGCGCCGTGAACAAGGCAACGCCGAGCACCGACAGCAGAAGAGGCGACACGGTGCGCCAAAGCGCGCGCGGCCGCTGATGCTCGTCCGCCGCCATGAGGCGGCCGGCTTCAACGCCAGGTCTGGTCGTCCGCATGCTCGCCGTTGAAGGCATGCGGCCAAGTGGGAGATTTACAATCAAAGTACGTGCGTGCCTTCAGGAAAGGACATCAATGATCCCAGCGAGAGCCCGTCGGCACCCCGCAGCGGATCACGTCAGGGCGCAAATCCACCCCGCGATGTCGTCAACTTACCCAGCAGGCCAACGATGGGCCGAATTGGCGTAGAAAATCTATGTCGTTGAATGCGGGCGGAAATAAAAAAGTAATAGCCGTTCAGCTCCGTAGATCTACGGAGTCGAGCAGCATGCTTGCATATTGAAGAGCGCGCCGCTCGCCCGACAACTCGGGTCGCGACGCGTGATAAAGGCCAGGCTCGTCATGCGATCGGCTGGCGGGAGGCGCGAGCGTGGCAATGGCGGCTGCGCTGATCTGCTTCGGCGGATAGAGATAGAAGTCCATCAGCGGCATGTGCGATCCGTGAGCGTTGCGCCGGAGCACGTCGCGCGCGCTCTCGCCGGCGACCGGATAGATGGCGTTCCAGCCGGCAAAGCTGCTCGCCAGGATTTCCAGCGCGAGAATCGTGCTCGCGATCTGGACAAACCCTTCATTGGCTTTCTTGGCGCTACGCGTGGTCGAGGCCTTGCGCAGCACTTGCCGAAGCTCGTTGTGGCGCTCGATCAGGGGGCCCATGCGAAACTGCCAGAGCATGTTCGGCAGCGACGCGAAGCCGTGAACCTCATGATAGGATTCGATCAGGCTGCGGCATTGCCCCATCAACGTCCCGGGCAGGAACGAGAGATCAGTTGCAGTATCGTCCCGCAAGGGACCACCTGCGACGCCCGCAGCATGAGTCACGGCTTCCATGGTCGAACCTCGCAAAGCAGAGTCTAGTCCGTACGAGAAGACTAGCGAGTCCGGCCATAAATCTTCGATCAACAATCCGGCCCACCGGCGTAGCAAAAAAATAGCCGCGTCGGGTCGCGCGATCGCATTTGCGCTCAATTCGAGCAGACACTTCGAACGACTATGTCGAAAATGACACAGCGCGAGGGAAACGTTTGCGCTGCGACATCATTCGTCCGCAAAATGTTCATGATTTCGCTGAGGCCTTGAGCAAACGGCGCGGGCAATTGATCAGTATGCGTGCAAACGACGGAGAAGCGCGTCGTTGCGCTATTTTATTTTAACGAACGCGCGCGGCAATCCGTATCGCCTTTTTCTGCGCCCCGCACGAAGGATGACGCCAAGCTTAACCAAACCGAAGAACGCCTTGAAGGCGTCGGTACCAACAGCTTGGGGCAACATGATGAGAAAGTATCTTCTGGCAGGCGCATCGCTGGTCGCGATGATGGGGATGGGCGGCGCCGCCAATGCGGGAGACACGCTTCCGCCGGCAGGCAAGACGTTCTGCGATCCGTACAAGAATTACGGCTGCCTGGACTCCTATCTCGGCAACGACTTCTTCACCCGGTTCATCAACTACTACCGGCTCGAATGGGGCAAGGACGCCGCGCCTTCCGATCCCAAGGCGCCGGCATCGCGCCGCGACGCCTGGCCGGCGACGCCGCAGAGCATTCCGCCGATGCCGTTCAGCGAATGGCCCTATGGCGGTACGACCAGCATCGGCGTCACGCGTCCGAATTCGGTCGACAGCCCGTTGATGAGTGCGCTCGGCAATACTTCGGTCGGGCAGGCGATGAACGATTCGCACATCCAGGTGTATGGCTGGATCAATGCCGGCGGAAACCTCAGCAACAACACCGTTCGCGGCGGCAACTCGCCTGCGGCGTATGATTACAATCCGAATACGGTGCAGCTCGATCAGGCTGTGGTCTACATCGAGCGCCTGCCTGATACGGTGCAGAAGGATCATGTCGATTGGGGCTTCCGTATCGCGCCCATCTATGGCGAGAATTATCGCTATACGACGGCGTACGGCCTGTGGAGCAACCAGTTGCTCCAGCAGAACAAGAATTACGGCTACGACATGCCGATGGCCTATGGCGAAGTCTTCATCCCGTACCTTGCCGACGGCCTGCTGCTCCGCTTTGGCCGCTACATCTCGATCCCCGACATCGAGGCACAGCTCGCACCGAACAACTATATGTATACGCACTCGATGACGTATACGTTCGACAATTACACGAACACGGGCATCAACGCCTCGCTCTCGCTCAACAAGAACTGGATGGTGCAGGGAAGCGTCTCCGTGGGAACGGAAGCGATGCCCTGGCATGTGGGCGCCAAGATTCCCAACGCGAACCCCAATCCATTGTTTCCCGACACGACCATGCTGAAGGATCCCGGCGCCCAACCCTCCTTCAGCGCCGGCGTCCGCTATGTCACCGACAGCGGCAAAGACGGCGTCTACGTCGTCGCGAACGGGATCAACAACGGCACCTGGGGCTACAATAACCTCCAATGGTACGGGTTGACCTACTATCACAAGTTCAACGACCAGTGGCACATCTCGTTCGAGACCTACAACGAGCACCAGAACAACGTTCTCAATCTCGATAATCCGGCTTCGGTCGCGCTCGTCGCGAGCGGAACGCCGTTCTCGCTCGACGTGATGCCGTGGAATGCGCCGTTCGGCGCGCATTGCGGCAACACGACCCAGTTGTCGTGCACCGCCTCGGTGCAGACGTTCCTGACCTATGTGAATTACAGCCCGACGAAGCTCGACAACATCTCGTATCGCCTGGAATGGTTCGACGACAAGCAGGGGCAGCGCACGGGTGTAAAGACACGTTACGTCGAGACGGGTCTGGGCTGGCAGCACTGGTTCTCACCGCAGATCGAGATGCGGCCCGAAGTGTCGATCTATCGTGCCTTGGATGCACCAGCGTTCAACGGCAATGCGAACCTCGGGATCCCGCCGAACAAGAAGACCGCCGTCATCGGTTCGGCCGACATCATCATCCACTTCTGATCCTGCGCGCGGGCCGGCGCTCGGAGCGCGCCGCCCGCATCGCGGGGCACACATTCGACAGGGGCAAACCATGAAGAAACTCATTCTCTCGACCGTCGCGTTTTGCGCATTGGGGGCGATGTCGCCGGCGCTCGGCGCCGATCTGCCGATCTACGGCAAGGCGCCACCGCTCGCGACGCCCGCTTACGACTGGTCCGGCTTCTACGTCGGCGTGTTCGGCGGCTGGGGTCTCGGCAATCATAACGTCAACAACGCGACTGGTCCGGCCGGCTTTGCCAATTTCACCGCGAACTACGAATCGACCGGTGGCCTTGGTGGCGGCGAAGTCGGCTACCAATGGCAGAGCGGAAGCATTGTGGTTGGTGTCGAGGCAGACGGATTCGGCTCGAACATCAAGGGCGGTGATAATTTCGCGCTCGGCTGGGACGACGCGACCAAGCTCGGCTGGGGCGGTACGCTGCGGGCGCGCGGCGGCATCGCGGTCGATCGGCTGTTGCTGTTCTTCACGGGTGGTTGGGCCTATGGCGAGCTGACCCACACCAACACCAATCCAGGCTTTGGCGTCGACACGTTCAAGGCGACGCGCAGCGGTTTGGCTGCCGGCGGCGGCATCGCCTATGCGATCACCGACAATCTGATCGGGAAGTTCGAGTATCGCTATCTCGATCTCGGCACTTTCCACCGCGACGCGCCGACCAACGGTGCGCTGCCTTATACGGTCGCCAACACCTATTCGGTCGTGACACTCGGACTCGACTTCAAGTTCGGTGGCAACGCGGTCGTTGCCAAGTACTGACGCGCCCAGGGGGAGGAGAACATGACCGCTAAACGGCCGGCTCGGATAGTCGCGACGATGATCATTCTGGCAGGGCTCGGCGCTTGCCTTGCCGGCTGCGTGAGCGATCTCGGCGCGACCGCGGCAGGTTCATCCGATATTCACCAGATGCGCTATTACGGAGGGCCAAAATATCCGATGTGGCCGAGTCAATGAATAGTCCTGTCCGGCCCCGGTGGCGGGGCCGGGCGAGGGCATTACCGCACCAGGTCCAGCGCCAGCGCGGGATGATCTCCCGGCATGACCGAGCCCAAGAGGGTCTTGGCCAATGGCATTCCGGCATCGGAGGATGTCAGCACGACGATCGCATCGCGTGACTGAAGGTTGGCCATGGCGAGCGCGCGAAATCCGGGATTGCTGCCCCAGTGCCAAATCGCGACCGGATGGTCCTTTTCCTCGAGTCCCCAACCAAGCCCCCAGGAAAGACGTGGTGCGGAAAGTTTCCGCGGATCGCGCGTGATCGACGAGAGCAATTGTTCGTCGTTGAGGACCGCGGCCATGAAGCGGGCATAGTCGTTCGCCGTGGTGTAGAGGGAGCTGGCGGCGATCTCATAGGGGAAACGGAGCTGGCGGGGCGAGCCCGCAACGAGCTGTGTTTGGATCGCAGGCGTCAGTTTGAACGCGGTATTGGTCAATCCAATCGGCGCAAACAGCTCCTGCTCCGCCAATTGCTGCAGCGGCCGGCCGGTCAGGGTTTCCAGCATGCGTTGCAGCAGCACGTAGCCTTCGCCGGAATATTGCCAGCGCGTGCCTGGAGCAGAAGTCTGGGTCAATGGCCCATCGGAAGCCCAATTGGGAAACCCGGCGCCATGGGACAGCAGCAAGCGCGGCGTCACGGTGCGCAAGACGTCGACCGGTACCGTGTCGACGATCGGAGCGGCCTTCAAAGCGAACAGGTTTTGGCGGTGTTGATATCCGTCAGGAAATATCTCGCTGAGCGGACGGTCCAGCGAGAGTTCTCCTCGCCGCGCCAACCGGAGCACGACGTAGGCGACAACCGGCTTCGACAGCGACGCCGCTTGAAAGACAGCATCGGATCCGGGATTCGCTCCACAGCCGGAGGCCGACAGCGCGCGCGCCTCGTGCCCATTTTTCAACATGTTGGCGGACACGGCGCAGACGTGTCCCTCGGACGCCAGCCTCGCCACCTGATCATCAAGATCGTCGGCATGGCCACGACCGGCTAGCGCCAAGGTTGCGCAAGAAGCCAACAGAAACCCGCGTCGATCCATGGGACCCTTCCGTTTCCGGCAGATGAGTTCGTCGCGTGCCGGGTCGTTCCGGCACCGTATCGCATTCGAATTGCGCCATCCTGGTGACCGATCCCGCGGCGATTGTCGTTCGGTGGATGTTCGCGTTTACCAAGCTTACGTGGATCTGACAGCGAAGGCCTGATGCCCCCAGGCCGGCGCGCATTCGCTTTTTGCTGGCGAACCCGGCCGAATGGTGGAAAAAGCAGCGATATGATCTCAATTGCGGTGGCGGCGGCCACCGGCTGGATATCGAGCGTCAAGCAAATGCGCCTTCTGATCGTCGAGGACAATGCCGAGCTGTCGCGGCTCGTGGCCAGCGGGCTGGCGGCGGCCGGCTACGAGAGCGACATCGTGGGCAGCACCGAGGAGGCGCGCGAGGCGGTGCACAATGTCAATTATGCCGCGATGATCCTCGATCTCGGCCTGCCCGACGGCGATGGCCTGTCGGTATTGCGCGAACTGCGGCGGCAGATGGAACCGCTGCCGGTGCTGGTGTTGACCGCGCGCGGCGGCGTGCAGGACCGCGTCAACGGCCTGCGCAGCGGCGCCGACGATTACCTGGCGAAGCCGTTCGCGATGGAGGAGCTGGTGGCGCGGCTGGAGGCGATCCTGCGCCGTCCGGGCCAGCTGCTCGGCCGCTCGCTGCGGCTCGCCAATCTCGTCTACGACACCGAAAGCCGCCAGATCTTCATCGACGACAAGCCGCGGATCATCTCGTCGCGCGAGACCTCGGTGCTGGAGATCCTGCTGCGCCGGCAGGGGCGGGTGGTGCCGAAGAAGAACGTCGAAGATCACATCTTCGGCCTCGAGGGCGAGGTCGCCTCCAACGCGGTCGAAGTGTACGTCTCCCGGCTGCGCAAGCAGCTCACCGAACATGGCGCCAAGGTCGTGATCCACACCATCCGCGGCGTCGGCTACATGATGGCCGAGGAGAAATAGCGTGGGCGCCGCCGGGTCATTCGCCAGGCCGTCGTTCAAATCGCTGATCTCGCGCATCGTGTTCTTGCACATCATCGCGATCGCGGTGGTCGCGATCTTCCTGCCGCTGGTGTTGTTCTGGCTGTTGAACTCGGAGATCGACCAGCTGCATCGCGCCGCGATGCGGGCCCAGGCCGAGACCCTGGCCGAGCGCATCGCGGTCCAGCCCGACGGCAAGGTGACGTTCAATCTGCCCGACAGCCTGCGCGGTCTCTATTCGGAAGCCTATGGCCGCTACCAGTACGACATCCGCGATGCCGACGGACGCCTGCTGTTCTCGTCGCACAAGAAGACCGGTAGCGTCGAATCGGAGTCGATCTCGGGCGCCGACGTGACCCAGACGATCGGCGACACCACCGTCCGCATTCAGGTGGCGGAAGACCTGTCACATCGCGACGTCATCACCGACGACATCGTGTCCAACTTCTTCCGCCGGGTCGGGTGGATCACCATTCCCATCCTCCTGATCCTGCTCGCCATCGACATCTTCATCTTCCGCCGCGCGATCGCGCCGCTCTGGATGGCCTCGGAGGAGGCCAGCAATATCGGCCCGTCGCGCACCGACATCCGGTTGCCGACGGAGCAGATTCCGCGCGAGATCATGCCGCTCGTCACCGCCGTCAACCAGGCGCTGGATCGTCTCGAGGACGGTTTTCGCGTGCAGCGCCAGTTCACGGCCGATGCCGCCCATCAACTGCGCACGCCGCTCGCGATCCTGCGCACGCGGATCGAGACGCTCGGCGACGGCGCGGCGAAGCAGGCGCTGCATGACGATATCGCGGGCATGAGCCGGATCGTCGCCCAGCTCCTGGAGATCGCCGAGCTCGACACGCTGGTGCTCGATCCCGGCGAGACGGCCGATTTGCGCGCCGTGTGCGCCGAGGTGGTCGGCGCGATCGCACCGTTCGCGATCGCCCAGCACAAGGACATCGCGCTCCGGGGCGCCGACGCGCCGGTATTGATCCACGGCAATTCCGAGATGCTCCAGCGCGCAGTCTTCAACCTCGCCGAAAACGCCATCAAGTTCACCGCGAAGGAGACGTCGGTGGACGTCGAAGTCGGCGACGATGGCTCTGTGCGCGTGCGCGATTGCGGTCCGGGCGTCACGGAAGCCGAACGCGAGCTGATCTTCCAGCGCTTCTGGCGCAGGGATCGCCAGCGCAGCGACGGCGCGGGCCTCGGCCTTTCGATCGTGCGCGGCGTCGCCGACGATCACGACGCGACAGTCGCAGTGGACAATCTCCCCGGCGGCGGCGCCGAGTTCACGCTGCGGTTCAGGCTGGCGGAGGAGGGGGCCTCCGCCGTCGGCCGAAGCTGACCGCTATTTCAGCTTGCCGGTCGACAGATCCATGATCATGCGCGTGGTCAGGTAGAGGCGCGGCACGATGGTGTCGAGCTTCACGTATTCGGCGTCGTTGGAATGCGCGCCGAAACCCGACAGGCCCATGCCTTCGACCACGGCGCCCTTGGTCTTGAGCGCGGCAAACGCGGCGTCGGTGCCGCCGCCGGTCGCCTTCTCGTCGACCTTGAGCGGCATTCCGAGCTCCTGATAGATCGTCTTGCCATAGGCGGCCACGCGACGCGAAGCGTCGTTGGCCTCGAGCGGCGGACGGCGCACCTCGAACTTCAGCTCGACCTTGGAGTCGGGCAGCAGGCGATTCTTGATCTTGTCCTGCAGCGCCTTCTCCAGCTCGTCGAAATCCGACACCTTGAGCGCGCGCGCATCGGCCTGCGCCGTGGCCTCGGCAGGGATCACGTTGCGGTTGGTGCCGGCCTTGGACACCGTCCAGTTCAGCTTCAGGCCCTGCTCGGGCTTCGACAGGTCCTTCATCTGCAGCACCTGATGCGAAAGCTCGTAGAGCGCGTTGATGCCGCCCTCGGGCCGCGCGCCGGCATGCGAGGACTTGCCGGTCACCGTGAGATAGGCCGAGCCGATGCCGCTGGTGGCGAGCCGCAGCGTGCCGTCGGTGCCGCCGCCCTCGAACGAGAACACGACGTCCTGATCGGCGGCGAATTTGGTGATGGTGCTGCGCCAGCCGGGCGAGGAGATCTCCTCGTCGCCATTGGTGAGCACGGTGAGCGTGCCATAGTCCTTGAAGTTCAGTTTCTGCAGCATCGCCACGGTGTGGAGGATGAGCGCGACGCCCTGCTTGTCGTCGGCAATGCCGAGGCCGTAGGCCTTGTCGCCGTCGATGCGAAACGGCTGATCCTTCAGCATGCCCTTCAGGTACACCGTGTCCATATGGGCGATCAGCATGATCTTCCTGGTGCCGGTGCCCTTGAAGGTGGCGTGCACGGCCGGGCCGATCTTGTCCGGCGTGTCGTCGAGACGATAGATGTCGGTGGGCTGCAGGATCTCCACCGTGCCGCCGAGCTGCTTGAGCTGGTCGGCCACGCGGCCTGCGATTACGTTCAGGCCCTCGACATCCCTGCTGCCGGTTTCGATGTTGACGAGGTCGCGCAACGTGTCGAGCAGCGGCTGCTGCTCCTTCTGCGCCAGCGCCTGGACGTCGGCCATCGGCTCGGCGTGCGCCACAGCGCAGGCGAGCCAGAGCGAGGCGATGAACGTGCCAGCGAACGATGGGGCAAGGAGCGATCGGGACATGCGCGACGGACCATTGGTTGGATGATGGCCCGGTATGCCTCCGTTTCCGGCGCTTGTCACGCTACAGTTACGCTGCACCCCTCGCCGTGTGGGTGAGGGGGATCGCGTCGACAGACGCTACTCGGTAAGCGACGATCCGTCCTGCGCTCACGGCGGCAGGAGTTCCGCTGCCTGATCAAGCTGGTCAACCGACGCAGCTTCGCTTGGCCGCTCGAAGACGAAGCGCGAGATCGTTGATATCGTGGCGTTGGCACTGCCGTCCTGGCCGATGAGGATGAGCCCGGCTCCGCCATTGGCGACGTTCAGAATGACCTCCTCGCCGATCCAGGTCTTGATCGGGTCCATTCCAATGACGAGAAATTCACCCATGGGCTGGTCAAGATATTGAAGCCGCAGTTGCGGGCCGATCTCTGCTGCGGCAATCCCCAAACCGAGCCGTTTCGCGCGCGCGTAGATTGCGGCCAGGGTCACAGTGTCGGTACCAAAGCCAAGCGCGGCGGCCGACACGGTGACGAGATCCACTTCCTTCCTTCTGGAGCTGACGGTGAAGGTCGGCCGGGCCATGATTTCCGTAGCTGATCCCCCCACATGGCAGCCGATTGCATCCAACGCGTTACGAAGGGCGAGCGGACTTGAAAGATTGCCGACAGTGATCCTCTTCCACACCGGGAGATCGGCAACGGATCTGACCGGGCTGATCGGCGCATAACTCGGGGGTGCCGCCTTCAGCTTCAATTGGTTTTGCAACACATCTCGCGCGCTGCATTGCGCGTCAGCTTTGGTCGCGAACTGGAATAGGCACAGCGCGCAGAATATCGCGGTCAGGAGCGGGCAGCGACGATGAGTTGCGGCTGTCGAAGAATGTTGCCGTGATCGGCAGTCAACGTCCTGATGAGAACAACCTTGGTCCATGGCAACCTCGCTTGCATGAGGTGCGGACAAAATGAATCAACGTGTTTTTCAATTTCTGGTCGGCCGGTCCGCGTCGTAACGGATCCCTCAAAGGGGATGCGAGCTTAAATCCGACGGCGGAGCGTGAACATTGGAAACTTCGGGGTGCGACGAATGTATCAAGGCAAGTCTGCTGACGGGACTCGCACGATAACGGTGCGCGAGCACCGATCTATCGCGGATCGCGCACCCTTTGATCGTGCTCGTGCGCAGTTCAATTCCAGCGCGATAGCCGATGCCGAACTGCGTCCTCCAAAACGGTGACCCAAGGTGGCCAGCGCACCTTGGGTCCACAACGGGAGCAGGGGGGGCAGTCGCGTCCGCGTCGACTATTTCTGCGGCGGGCCGAGATCCAGCGGCGGCAGGTCGATCTGCGGCACCTCGATCTTGACCTTGTCGAGGTCGACATTGACCGGCTTGTCCAAGAGGCCCGTCACCGTGATCGGGAAAGCGATCACGATCAGCACCATGATCATCTGCAGGCCGATCCAGGGCATCGCGCCCCAATAGATGTCCGAGCTCTTCACTTCCTTCGGCGCCACGCCGCGCAGGTAGAACAGCGCGAAGCCGAACGGCGGATGCAGGAACGAGGTCTGCATGTTGACGCAGAGCATGACGCCGAACCAGATCAGCGCCGGTCCGTCGCCGACGACGGGGCCGAGGATCTTCTGCGCGATCGGCGCGATCATCGGCAGGATGATGAAGGCGATCTCGAAGAAGTCGAGGAAGAACGCCAGGAAGAAGATGAAGAGGTTGATGAAGATCAGGAAGCCCCAGACGCCGCCGGGCAGCGAGGTCAGGAGATGCTCGAGCCAGACGCCGCCGGAGACGCCGAGGAACACCACCGAGAAGCAGGTCGAGCCGATCAGGATGAAGGTGACCATGCAGGTGAGGCGCATGGTGGATTCGTAGCCCTGCTTGATGAGGTCGCGCAGGTCGGGGATGCGGGCGGCCGAGATGCAGATCCAGGCCACCGCCAGATAGGTCAGGGCGAACGCGATCTTGAAGATCAGGTTCTCGGTGAACAGCATCGCGACGATAGTGCCGATGCCGGCGGCGATCACGCCGACGATCAGGATCTTGCGGTCGGTCGAGGTGAAGTCCTTGTGGTGGATCGCAGCGAGCACGATGGCGCCGACTGCGCCCATCGCGCCGGCTTCCGTCGGCGTCGCGAGGCCCATCATCATGGTGCCCAGCACGACGAAGATCAGCACGGCCGAGGGGATGATGCCCATCAGGCACTTCTTCCACAGCGCCCAGCCGGTCAGCGTGCGCGCTTCCAGCGGGACCGGCGGCACGTGCTCCGGCTTGATCAGGCCGAGAATGAAGGTGTAGCCGGCGAACAGCATGATCTGGAACACCGAGGGGCCCCAGGCGCCGAGATACATGTCGCCGACCGACTTGCCGAGCTGGTCGGCGAGCACGATCAGCACCAGCGAGGGCGGCACCAACTGCGTGATGGTGCCGGAGGCCGCCAGCACGCCGGTGATGTAGCGCATGTTGTAGCCGTAGCGGATCATCACCGGCATCGAGATCAGCGCCATGGCGATGACCTGCGCCGCGACCGTGCCGGTGATGGCGCCGAGGATGAAGCCGACGATGATGACGGAATAGCCGAGACCGCCGCGGACCGGGCCGAACAACTGGCCCATCGAATCCAGCATGTCCTCGGCCAGGCCGCATCTTTCCAATATCGCGCCCATGAAGGTGAAGAACGGGATCGCGAGCAGCAGCTCGTTGGAGAGCACACTGCCGAACACGCGGCCGGGGATCGCCTGGAGGAAGTTGAGGTCGAAGAAACCGAGATGGATGGCGAGGAAGCCGAAGGAGAGGCCGACCGCCGCCAGCGTGAACGCGACCGGGAAGCCGAGCAGCATCACCAGAACCAGGCCGCCGAACATCAGCGGCGGCATCATCTCCAGCGTGATCATTGGGTCGGCCTCTCGTACTTGGCGTCGATCGTCACATAGCCCTGGAGAGCCGCGATACGCTTGATGACTTCGGAAACTCCCTGCAATGCCAGCATCACGAAGCCGGCGGGGATCACGAATTTGATGGGCCAGCGGATCAGGCCGCCGGCATTGCCCGACATCTCGCCGACGTCATAGGCCTGCATGAAGAACGGCCAGGACAGGTAGGCGAGCAGGAGGCAGGAGGGGATCAGGAAGAACAGCGTGCCGATCAGGTCGAGCCAGATCTGGCCGCGCTCGGATAGCATCAAGTAGAGGATTTCGACGCGGACATGCTCGTTGCGCTTGAAGGTGTAGGACGCGCCGAACATCACCAGGATCGCGAACATGTACCATTGCAGCTCCAGCCACCCGTTCGACGAGTAGCTGAAGGCGTAGCGGATCATGGCGTTGGCCGCGCTGACCAGGCAGGCGAGAAGCACGAGCAGGTTACAGACGTACCCAATCTTCTCATTGAGGGCGTCGATGGCGTTGCTCACCGCCAGCAATGGACGCATTTTACCTTCTCTCCGTCGCGGCCTAACACTTTGGCAGGAGGCTTCAGCGCGCAAATCTCGGCCCGCGTGCGCAAAGCACGCGATCGCACGGATCACAGTCCGAGAACGATTGCGGCGTCAGTCCTCCCCTCGTGCCTTGCCGTCTTGACCGCGACCGCCAACGGGGCGGGCCGGCTTATTGCTGCCGGGCAAGCAAAGGCGAGGGCACCAAACCAGCGGGCTTGTGCGCCGTCAATCGGAAAATGGACAAATTGACGGCGGGTCAAAAGCTTAAGGCGGCGGCGGGCGATTCTGAAAGGCCTTCATCCGGCCGATCAAGAACCGGAGCAGCTGGCTGGCCGCGTTCGGCAGTTCGCGACCCAGGCGGGTGATGATGTGCGCTTCCGCCGACGCGAGCAGCGCATTTTCGACCGGAATGGCAACGAGCGATCCGTCCTCCAGATCGGCCGCAACCGAGAAGGCCGGAAGCAAGGTCACACCCAGGTCGGAGCGAACGAAATGTCTCAGGATGCTGATCGAGGTCGTGGTCAGCTTGGGTGAGAGCCCGATCTTCTCGGACGTCTCGGCCATCGTGAGCAACTGGCGCGTGCCGTAGCCGGCATGCATGATCCCGAGCGTGTGTTTGGCGATCTCGCGGAGCTTGACCGCGCGGCGGAGCTTCGCGAGCGGATGGTCAGGGCGCGCGATCAGGCAAATCGGCTGGCGGATCGCGGCGCAGGAGCGGATCCGCGGATCCTGGGGCGGGTGATAGACCAGCCCGATGTGGCAGTGATCGTCCGCGATGGCGCGGATGACCTCGCTGGTGCCCGCGAGTTCCAGCGAAATGGTCAGTCGCGGATGGCGGCGCCAGAACTCGCCGAGCGAGCCTCCCATGAGATCGGCGACAAAGCCCTCGCCCAGCACGATGTCAATGTGACCGCGATGCAGGCCCTGGAGCTCCCGCAACCGGGCCAGGGTGTCGTCCCGGTCGACCGTGTGGCGGCGATAGTGCTCGATCAGCAGCTCTCCGGCTTCGGTCGGCCGTACCCCGCGGCTGTGCCGGTCGAGCAGGGCTGCGTCGAGCTCTTGCTCCAGCAGGGCGATCTGGCGGCTCACCACGGACGGGTTCACGCCGAGCGCGTCGGCGGCGGCGCGTACGGCGCCGTAGCGCGCGGCCTCGGCTAGGTAGCGAAGCCGGTTCTCGTCGATTGGATTGATCATGGCCGGGTTACTCCTGCCAAAGTGTTGCCTATGAGGCAACATTAGGCAACCGCGCCGCTGATGCCCGGGCCGGCCCCGGATCCCTATGATTTCACGGCAATCTGAGGCGAGGGACAGGGACATGGCAGTCGTTGGCGTCGTTGGGCTCGGGAATATGGGGCGCGGCATGGCGCTCTCGCTCAAGCGAGCCGGGCATGAGGTGCTCGGGACCGATGCCTCGGCAGCGGCCCGCAGCGCGATCGCAGCGGAGGGCATCGCGGTTTTCGAAGGCGTCGGACCACTCTGCGCCCGCGCGGATCTGCTGGTCCTCTCCTTGCCGACCGCCGAGATCGTCGAAGCCGTCGTGGCCGGCCCGGGCGGCGTCATCGCCCATGCGAGGCCGGGCCTGCGTGTGGTCGACACCTCGACCTCCCATCCCGACACGACCCGCCGGCTCGCCGCTTCTCTTGCCGCGCAGGGCATGGCGATGATCGATGCGCCGGTCAGCGGCGGTCCGAAGGGCGCCATCACCGCGACCATGACCATGGTGATCGGCGGCGCGGATGACGATGTCGCCGCGGTCGAACCGATCCTCAGCGACATGAGCGCCAAGCGGGTCCATGTGGGATCGGTCGGCGCCGGGCACGTCTGCAAGATCATCAACAACCTGCTCTGCGCGGCACATCTGCTGACCGCGGCCGAAGCGATGCGCATCGCGCGCGACGCCGAGGTCGATCCGGCAAGGCTGCTCGAAGGCCTCAATGCCGGCTCCGGCCGATCCGGTGTCACGCTGGTCAATCTGCCGACATGGATCCTGAACGGCGCCTTCGATTCCGGCTTCACCATGGCGCTGATGCGCAAGGATGTCCGCCTGGCCACTCAACTCATCGCCAAGCTCGCGCTCGATCTACCGATCGCGCAGGAAACCGCGCGGATCTGGTCGGAGAGCGCCGGCTCGATCGGCGATGGCGAAGACTTCAACAGGATCGTCGAGCTGCAGCTCGGCAGGATGTGAGCGACACCATGACCCCCTTCATCGACACGCGGCTGCGCGATGCGCTCACCCCGTTCTGGCCTGACTGCGCGGCGATCGGATCTCACGTCGCGGGCCGTATCGCTCTCGGTGCGGGCGCGCTCATCACGATCGACGATCCCGCAACGGGTGCGCCGCTCTATGCCTATCATGATGCCGGCGAGGCCGTGGTCGCCGAGGCGGCCAAAGCGGCCGTCGCGGCACAAGGTGCCTGGACACGGCTGACCGGCGCGGGCCGCGGCCGCGTCATGCAGGCGATCGCGCGCGCAATTCAGGGCAAGGCGGAAGAGCTGGCGCGCCTGGAGTCGCTGTCGGCCGGCAAGCCGATCCGCGATACCCGCGTCGAGGTCGCCAAGGTCGCCGAGATGTTCGAGTACTATGCCGGCTGGGCCGACAAATTCCATGGCGACGTGATCCCGGTGCCGTCGAGCCATCTCAACTACACCAGGCGCGAGCCCGTCGGAATCGTCCTGCAGATCACGCCCTGGAACGCCCCGATCTTCACCTGCGGCTGGCAGGTCGCACCAGCCATCGCGATGGGCAACGGCGTGCTGCTGAAACCTTCGGAGCTGACGCCGCTGACCTCGATGGCGCTTGCGCTTCTCGCCGAGCAGGCGGGGCTTCCGGTCGGTCTCGTCAACGTGCTCGCAGGCTACGGCCACACGACGGGGCAGGCTGCGCTTGGCCAGCCGGCGGTGAAGAAAGTGGTGTTCGTGGGGTCGGTGCCGACGGGCCGGCTGATCGCGGAAGCAGCCGCCAAGCGGCTGCTGCCCTGCGTGCTCGAGCTCGGTGGCAAGTCCGCCAACATCGTGTTCGCCGACGCCGACCTTGCGCGCGCCGCGATCGGTGCCCAGTCGGCGATCTTCGCCGGCGCCGGGCAGAGCTGCGTCGCCGGCTCGCGGCTGCTGGTCGAGCGCTCCGTCTACGATCGCTTCGTCAAGATGGTCGCGGATGGTGCTGCGCGGCTGAAGGTCGGTGCACCCGATGCGGCGGATACCGAGGTCGGGCCGATCAACAACGCCCGGCAATACTCCCGCGTGCTCGCGATGGTGAAGCAGGGCCTGGCAGAAGGTGCGACGCTTGCGACCGGCACCGACGGGAGCACGAAGCAGGGCGGCTTCTTCGTCGCTCCGACCGTGTTGCGCGACGTCAGCAACAGCATGGCGGTCGCGCGCGACGAGATTTTTGGGCCGGTCGTTGCCGCAATCCCGTTCGACACCGAGGAAGACGCGATCGCGCTCGCCAACGACAGCGATTTTGGTCTGGCAGGCGCGGTGTGGACGGGCAATGTCGCGCGCGCGCATCGGGTCGCCGCGCAAGTCAGGGCCGGGACGTTCTGGATCAACTCCTACAAGACGATCAGCGTCGCATCGCCCTTCGGCGGCTTCGGCATGAGCGGCTATGGTCGTTCGAGCGGTGTCGAAACTCTCTTCGAGTACACCCAGGTCAAGAGCGTCTGGGTCGAGACCGCGGCCGAGCCCGCTGTGGGCTTCGGCTATGCACCGGGCGTGCGGGAGTGACGCCTGCAAGACATTCATCTCATCGTGGAACGGGGGCTTCGCATGAGCAACGTCACATCGGCATCGCCAACCGCAATCGATGCAAATCGGTCGGGCCTGCCAAAGGTCTTCGTCGGCGTCTTCGTCACCGTCCTGCTCGCTGAATTGATCGGCGCGGTCGCAGTCCCACTCGGCGGGACCTACAAGGTCGTGCTGTTGCCCTTGCTCTGGGCGCTGCTTCTTGGCGCGGCCTGGGGTCTTGCGAGTCCGCGTCTTCCGGCCGTGGTGCGGTTCGAGCTGGGGACCCAGACGATCGCGGCGGCCGCGCTCCAGCCGGCCTTGCTTCTGTTTGTCGCCAAGCTCGGATTGCTGGTCGGCGGATCGCTGCCGAAAATCCTGACCGCCGGCTGGGCGCTGGTGTTCCAGGAGTTCGGGCATTTTTTCGGCACGATGGTGTTCGGCCTGCCGGTAGCCCTGCTGCTCGGCATCAAGCGAGAAGCGATCGGCGCAACCTTTTCCGTCGGGCGCGAGCCGAGCCTCGCCATCATCGGCGAAAAGTACGGGATGAACAGCGCCGAGGGGCGTGGTGTCCTCGCCGAATACATGACCGGCACGATCTTTGGCGCCGTCTTCATCGCCATCTTCGCGGGTGTCATCACCGGTCTCGGCATCTTCGATCCGCTCGCTCTCGCCATGGGGGCCGGCGTCGGCTCAGGCAGCATGATGGCGGCCGCGTCCGGTGCGATTGCAGCTCAACAGAGCGCTGATCTTGCCAAGGATATCGCTGCCTTCGCCGCGGCGAGCAATCTGATCACGACGACCATTGGCACGTACTTCACGCTGTTTCTGTCGCTGCCTTTCACGGTCTGGGCGTACGGCGTGCTCGAGCCGATCCTTGGTCGCGGCCGCGAGGCCACTTCGGAGGAATTGACGTCGCCGGCCGCCGCCGACGCGACGCTTGCGCATCAACAGACGGCCGACGTGTCGGCGATCGAGCGCTTCTCGATCTGGATCGTGAGCACGCTCATTGCCCTGATCGGCAATTACATCGCCTACAAGACTGTGCCGGACGCGTCGGTTCTCGCCGGCGCCGCGATCATCGTGGCGGCCGTGATGATCGGTCACCTCATCTACCTGCTCACGAAGGGCTGGGTGCCGGCCGTGGTCTGGGTATCCCTTGTCGCGATGGCCCTGACCAATCCTGCCATGCCCTTTGCTGCCGAGATCGCAGCCATGACCGGCAAGATCAACTTTCTCGCGCTCGCGACGCCGCTCCTGGCGTTTGCGGGTCTATCCATCGCCAAGGACATGCCGGCGTTTCGATCGCTCGGCTGGCGGATCGTCGTTGTCTCGCTGATGGCGAATGCGGGTACGTTCCTGGGTGCGACGATCATCGCCCAGTTCTTCATGCACAAGCCGGCCTGATCGTTCCCGGTCGTGCTAGCCGCCGGTCACGCTCATGTGCCTGGAGACGCTGGGGCGGTCGTGGCGGCGGTCGATGATGAAATCGTGGCCCTTGGGCTTCAGCCCGATGGCGCGGTCGATCGCAGCCGCCAGCAGCGTGTCGTCATCAGATGCACGGAGCGGCTTGCGCAGATCCGAGGCATCCTCGTGTCCGAGGCAGGTGTGCAGCGTGCCCGTGCAGGTGACGCGCACCCGGTTGCAGGATTCGCAGAAATTATGAGTCATCGGCGTGATGAAGCCGAGCTTGCCGCCGGTCTCGGCAACGCTGACATAGCGCGCCGGCCCGCCGGTGCTCTCGGCGAGATCCGTCAGCGTGAATTGCTGGGCGAGCCGCGCGCGCACCAGTGACAGCGGCAGATACTGGTCGATGCGGCCTGAACCGATCTCGCCCATCGGCATCACCTCGATCAAGGTCAGCCCCATGTTCTTGCCATGCGCCCAGCGCATCAGATCGGGAAGCTCGTCCTCGTTGAGGTTCTTCAGCGCCACCGCGTTGATCTTCACCGCGAGCCCTGCAGCGCGCGCCGCCTCGATGCCTTCAAGCACCTTGTCGATTTCGCCCCAGCGCGTGATCTCGCGGAATTTCTTGGGATCGAGCGTGTCGAGCGAGACGTTGATGCGGCGGACACCGCAATCGGCAAGCTCCTGCGCATGCTTTGCCAGCTGCGTGCCGTTGGTGGTCAGCGTCAGTTCGCCCAGCGCGCCGCTCGTCAGATGGCGCGACAGCGAGCGTACCAGCGACATCACGTTGCGCCGGACCAGCGGCTCGCCGCCGGTGAGCCGCAGCTTCTTCACGCCCTTGGCGATGAAGGCGGAACAGAGCCGGTCGAGTTCCTCGAGCGTCAGCAGGTCGGCCTTGGGCAGAAACGTCATGTCTTCCGACATGCAATAGAAGCAACGCAGATCGCAGCGATCGGTCACGGAGACGCGCAAATAGGAGATGGTCCGTCCGAACGGATCGGTCATCGCGCTCGACAGCGCGGCGAGGGGGCTCGCTGGAGCGGGAGGGCTCGCGATAGGTCCGTTCATACCAAATGCCTTGTCACTTACGGCGACGGGCGCACCTTTGCTTCAGCGGTGCTTGAGACGCAATCTAAGCATCGGACGCGGCTGAGACAATCGGGTGGTATACGTAGATTAGCGCTTGGATTAGCGCTTGCCCGCGTTCGGATCGGGGAACGCAGAGCCGGCTGCGGGCGCTGCAGCATCGGCCGGCGCCGCGTCGGGTGCGGCTGCGGCCGGTTTCGGCTTCTTCGGCCGGTGCGGCTTCTTCTTCACCGGCTTGGGCGGCACCGCCGGCTGAAGCTCCGCGAACACCGGGTTCGGATCGGTGGTCACCGTCGCGGGCGTGGTGAAATCGCCGGGATTCTTGATCACGTTCACCGGCACGCTGGTCGGCTGGTACTTGTTGAGGACGTAATCGACCGTGAACGGAGCCTCCGGCGCGGGAACCGAGACCGAGCAGGGGGTCTTGCAGCCCGGACCGAGCGAGGTTTTGGCGTCGGCGCCCGGGGGATTGGATTCGAGCCGGACCTGGACGGTCGGCGGCGCCGATTTGAACATGTCCCAAGACATCGAGGAGCAGCCGCCAAGGCTCGCTCCCGCTAGCGCAATCGCGATGACACGACGCATGACCATCCACTTCTACTGCGACGAACCGCCACATAACCCCGCGCGGACCTTATGAGCGTCGCCTGGGGCAAGCAACCGGCGGACTGCGCATAGTTAATAGATGGTTAACGCAGGGTTCCGTGGAATAACGCAGCTATGTCAGGGCCTTGCGCGGAGGCTAGGCCGTCATCAGGCTGTTTGCGGCAGCCGGCAGGTCGCGCATGTGATGGATCAGACGGTCCGGCTTCAGATCGGCGATCGGCACGTCCGTGTAGCCGAAACTGACCCCGATCACTGGCACCCCGGCGCGACGGGCCACGCCGACATCGGTTCCGGCGTCGCCGACCATGATGCTGGCTTTGACCTCACCGCCGGCCCGCGCCACGGTCTCGCGGAAAATGGTCGGATCGGGCTTCTGGACCCCAAAAGTGTCCGCGCCGCAGATCGCCGCGAACCGCCGGCTCAGGTCGAGCTGGTCCAGGAGCCGCTTCGACAGCCATTCCAGCTTGTTGGTGCAGACCGCGAGACGATGGCCCTGGGCCGAGAACAGGTCGAGCGCCTCCAGGAGCCCCTCGAAGGGGCGCGATTCGACCGCGATATTGTCGGCGTAATAGGCGATGAAATCCGCCGTCATCCGGTCCATGTCGGCCGGCGTGACCGTGCGGCCCTCGGCCTCCAGGCCTCGCTCGATCAGCTTGCGGGCGCCGGCGCCGATCATGTTGCGGGCCGAGGCCACCGGCACGGGCGGCAGGCCTTCGCGGTCGAGCACGTAATTCAGCGCGGTGATCAGGTCGGGCGCCGTATCCACAAGCGTGCCGTCGAGATCGAAGACGAGAGTGTAGGGGGAGGTCTTTTGGGAGGAGGTCATGATCCAAGCGCTACCGGCCCGGCCGTACCGGTGCAAGGGGCGGAGCTATAAGATCGGCTTATAGACCTGTTCCCGGACCCTGTTCTCCGGGGAAAAACGAGGCTACATAGGCCCGCCGCAACCGACGAGACCTGCGGCACCCCTGACTTGAGAGGCGGCCCGGACGTGAACATGGACCAGTTGAAGCGGCAGGCTGCGGCGCGCGCGCTGGAAGAGGTGCGTGACGGCATGCAGCTCGGCCTCGGGACCGGTTCGACGGCCAAGCACTTCGTCGAGCTGCTGGGCGAACGCGTCGCCGCCGGCCTCAAGGTGATCGGCGTGCCGACGTCCGAGGCGACGCGTGCCGACGCGGAGCGCTGCGGCGTGAAGCTGACCACGCTCGATGAGATCGACCATCTCGACATGACCGTCGACGGCGCCGACGAGATCGATCCCGAGCTCAATTTGATCAAGGGCGGTGGCGGTGCGCTGCTGCGTGAGAAGATCGTCGCGGCCGCCTCGGATCGCATGATCGTGATTGCCGACGACACCAAATGGGTGCCGATGCTCGGCCGCTTTCCGCTGCCGGTCGAGGTCATCCCGTTCGGGCTCGGCGCGACCCGTCGCGCGATCGAGCAGGCATTTGCGGAATGCGGCGTTTCCGGGCAAATGGCGGTCCGCAAGGCCAAAGGCGGGGTCAAGGATGGCCACGTTTTCGTCACCGATGGCGGACACTGGATCGTCGATGCCGAACTCGGACGTATTGCGGATCCGCCCCGTCTTGCCAAGGCGTTGAGCGCGATCCCCGGCGTGGTCGAGCATGGGTTGTTTATCGGCTTGGCCAGCTCCGCTGTTTTGGCGGGTGGCGAGGGAATTCGCGTGATTGAACGGCGAAAGCCGAAAGGAGACTGGAAATGAAGAGCGCTTTGAAGATCGTGCCCGCTGCGTGCCTCGCCTTCGTGCTGGCACTGGGGGCGGTGCCGGCGGCCGCGCAGCAGCCGGCAGCTCCCACTCCGGGCGCGATTGCGGCGGCGAGGGAGATTTTGACCCTGAAGAACGCCAGCGCGATGTACGCCGGCGCGGTGCCCGGCATGGTCGAGAAGGTCAAGTCCACGCTGATCGGCCAGAACCTCAACTACCAGAAGGATCTCAACGAGCTCGCCCCGGTCATCGCCAAGCAGCTTGCCGGTCGCGAGCAGGAGATCGGCGAGGGCATGGTCGGGGTCTATGCCGGCGAGTTCACCGAGCAGGAGCTGAAGGATCTCGTCACGTTCTACAAATCGCCGCTCGGCCAGAAGCTGATCACCAATGAGCCCAAGGCCATCAGCCTCAGCATGCAGGTCATGAACGATTGGGCGCGGAACTTCTCCGAGGTCGTCGCGAGCGCCTTCCGCGCCGAGATGAAGAAGCGTGGCAAGGACATGTAACAGCACCTATCTGAGAGGGTAGCTGATCAGGAAGCCCCAGAGCCCGTCGCGGTTTGGGTTGAAGAGGTCGGAGTGGACAATGGCTGAATTCGACGTCGACCTCTTTGTCATCGGTGGCGGTTCGGGCGGCGTGCGTGCCGCCCGCATCGCGGCCGGATACGGTGCCCGCGTCATGATCGCGGAAGAGTACCGCATGGGCGGCACCTGCGTGATCCGCGGCTGCGTGCCGAAGAAGCTGTTCGTGATCGGCTCGCATGTCCGTCACGAGCTCGAGGACGCCGCCGGCTTCGGCTGGACCGTTCCGCCCGCGACCTTCGATTGGCCGACGCTGATCGCCAACAAGGACAAGGAAATCGCGCGGCTGGAAGCGGCCTACACGACGAATGTCGAGAAGTCCGGCGCGCAAGTCGTCAAGAGCCGCGCGGTGATCGAGGACCGGCATACGGTTCGACTGCTCGCGGATGACAAGAAGATCACTGCAAAGTACATCCTCATCGCCACCGGCGGCGCGCCCAATCATGGCGCCGCGATTCCCGGCATCGAGCATGTGATCTCGTCCAACGAGGCGTTTCACCTGAAGAAGCTGCCGAGGCGGATCGTGATCCAGGGCGGCGGCTACATCGCGCTGGAGTTCGCCGGCATCTTCGCCGGCTTCGGCTCCGACGTCACCGTGATCTATCGCGGCGACAACATCCTGCGCGGCTTCGACGAGGACGTCCGTGCCCACGTCCGAGCTGAGATGGAGAAGCAGGGCATCACCATCCTCACCGGCTGCACGGTGAACAAGGTCGATCGCCACGGCGAGGAATTCACCACGCATCTGTCGAACGGATCGAGCCTCGCGTCCGACCAGGTGATGTTCGCGATCGGCCGTCATCCATCCGTGGCCAATCTCGGCCTGGAGAAGGCCGGCGTCGCCATCAATCCGAAGAACGGCGGCATCGCGGTCGATCATTTCTCGAAGAGCTCGGTCGACAGCATCTACGCGATCGGCGACGTCACCCATCGCCACAATCTGACCCCGGTCGCGATCCGCGAGGGCCACGCCTTCGCCGATACCGTGTTCGGCAAGCGTACGGTGCAGGTCGATCACTCCTACATCCCGACTGCGGTGTTTTCGCAGCCGGAGGTCGGCACCGTCGGGCTGACCGAAACCGAAGCGCGCGCGCAGTTCAGCCACGTCGACATCTACAAGACGTCGTTCCGTCCGATCAAGGCGACGATGTCCGGCCGCGACACCCGCGTGCTGATGAAGCTCGTCGTCGACGGCTCGACCGACCGCGTGCTCGGCTGCCACATCGTCGGCGATTGCGCCGCCGAGGTGACGCAAGTGGTCGCGATCGCGGTGAAGATGAAAGCGACGAAGGCCGATTTCGACGCGACCATCGCGCTGCATCCGACCGCGGCCGAAGAGCTGGTGACGATGCGCACCCCGACCGCGCGCCACGTGCGCCAGGCGGCGGAGTAGGGCGCGCCCCAAGCGCTTCTCACCGACGGGGAGCCGCGAGCGGCTCCCCGCTGTTTTCACGGCGCTCAGAAATCGAACGTCATACCGGTCGTGACGGCTTCGGCCTTGTTGCCGGCAACGACGTTGTTGTTGGCGTCGCGTCCGCATACCCCGTAGCCATGTCCGCTGACACCGAGGCAATAATGCGCGCCCGGCCCGTTGCGCAGATAGCTACCCACCATGTACCAGCTCACGAACGGGCTGAAGTGGTACTTCACGCCGATGGCGTACTGATCGGCGCTGGAGTCGACTGTGTTGAGCGCGAAGTCGGCAGCGCCTGCGGGCGCGGAGACTGCGACCCCGGGCGTGGGATAGGCGTTCAGGACGCCCGTGCCCGGTGAGCCCGGCGAGGCGTTGGCGTGAGCCCAGGACGCGCTGACGTCCCATTTATCGACCGTCTGGGTCGCGCTCAGGAAGTAGCCGTCGCGCGAACGCTCGTTGAAGGCGGCCACCGTATTCTGACGACGCATGATCTCGTAGATGCCGTAGAGCTGGAGGCTGCCGATCACGTCGTTGAACTTGTAGCCTGCACCGACCTTTGCCGCCCACTCGTTGGCGATACCGACCGAACCCGGCGGCACGGTGAGAACGGTGCCGTTGCTCAGGGGCGTCACCGCCTCGTCGCCGGTGCGGTTGGTGCCCTCGTGCAGCTCGTACGCTGCGACGCCGGTGAAGCCGCCTTGGTTGTAGGTCAGCGAGGCGCTGTAGAGATTGCCGTATGAGCCGTCGGTGCAGCCTTCCGGCGCCGATGTCAGCGGGAAGCCCGAGCCGCTGCCGCGCGATGACGTCGCCGGGCAGTTGAAATCGCCAAGCGCATAGTCGCTGTTGTCCTTTGCGGTGTTCTGTCCCGGCGAGACCATGAGCGTGGCCTGGAAGCCGTTCCAGATCGGCGATTCATACCAGATCGCGTGCGCGGCGCGCCAATCGAACTCGGCGCGGAGATCGCCGCCGGTGTTGCCCATGATCGAGTTGTAGTCGCCGAGCGTGGCCGAGAACGGATCGAACTTTGCCGTCGCCTTCTTGTAGGGCGTGTCTGCCTTGCCGGCCTTGATCGTACCCCACGGGCTCTCCATGCCGAGGAAGCTGTCGCGCGTGCCGAACGCCGCGCGCTCGGTCGGTACGGCTGCGACCTCGACGAGGGACTCGAACTGCGCGACGGCCGCCCATCCGGGATAGCCATAGGGGTCGAGATTGTGCCGCGCGCGAACGCCGAAATAGGTGAGGTTGCTGGAGACGCCGAACTTCGTGCCTTGGTCGTAGACGCCGGGATTGAAGACGTCACCCGAGAGATCGACATGGCCGTAGAGCGTCACGGTGGTGTTGTCGATGAATGGATTGGCGCCGGGCGCCTTGCTGTAGAGCGGAGCGCCACCGATGCTGACAACGGTGTGCTCGGGCGCAGGAGCCGGTGAGGGCGCGACCGCCGCGTGCAGAACCGGATTGCCCTTCGGCGAGGCCGGGGCAACGGCAGTCACTGCGGCCTTCTCGCCCATATGATTGACGCGTTCACGTAGCTGCGCGTTCTCCTTCGCGAGCTTCGTGTTGCTGCGCTCGAGCGCGTCGAGGCGCGCAATGACATCATCTATAGTTGCTGCTTTGATTGAATGTATACTTGTGGTTGCGCAAAGGGCCGCAAAGCCTGTGCCGAGCAGAAAGGCCTTCTTCATTGGTTTCCCCTCTATCGCCGCAGGCTCTCAATGGGCCCGGGATAAAGTAGAAGGTAATGTATACCAGATACGGCATACAATACGCCTGGTGTGATGCTACTCACTTTCTGGGCTGAGTGTGTCCAAGCAGCAACTATTCCCAGCAAAGCGTGTCGCGCGGCGATCTGCCGCATTGCGTCGCACCCAGCCTGTTCCAGTGGAAAAAGCGAACGGCGTCCGAGGCTTGCTTCAATGGCCCCACGGCGGTTGGCCGCGCCCAAGACGCTCGGCGATATCGGTCTGAAACACCGGCGGTCCGAACGCGAACCACTCGTCGGCGACCTGGTAGACGAGCAGCCGTCTGTTCTCGGCGCAAAACCGCGTCAGCCAGTCCAGTGCCTTCTTCTTCGGCCGCTCACCGACCGGCACCACGACGTCGACCGGCAGGCCGCGCCAGAAGAAGTTGGCGGCCAGCATGATCATGCTGGATTGATCCGGCCGCATCCAATCCGGCAACGGGCTCGACGCGACCAGCCAGCCGCAGACGAATTCGCGGCACGGATGCTGCGGGCGTTCGGGATAGATCGAACATCGATGTGCGACGCTGAATGGGCATGGTTGCCCCCTGTGCACCTTGTGCCCGCGCACCTCGATCTGCAGCCAGCCATCGCAGCAGGCGCTGCAGCTTCCGCAGGTTCTGGTGATCTCGGGGCTCACGGGCGAAGCTGGTGCTCCAGGCGCATCTCGATCGCCTATGAACTACCAGCACCATTTGCGGACGGGCAAGATCTTCAGTGCACAAGATCTTCAGGGGACACGACCTGCGGCGGACGAGGCCGGGTTGGTTGGCGGCGGGCCTCGCGACTAGACGTACAAATATCCGACCGGCCTGCCTTCGGTGCGCAGCGGACGAATGTCCTTCTGCGTGATGATCTGGCTGGCCAAACCGTCGATCTCGTCGCGCTGTGTCGGTGTCCAGCTGCGAAGATCGTTCATGCCCTTGAGCAGGCCGAGCCGGAGCACCTGCGTGTTCTCACCAACGCCAGCGAGGCTGATCGAGCCCTTGCCCGCCGTCACGACATCGCCGGCTGCGAGTTCAAAGCTTTCGCCGGACTTCTTCTTGAACTCGGCCGTGCCGCGAATGACGCGGTAGATCACGACCTCGCCCTTGCCAAGGCAGTCGGCGTCGGCGGCGATCGAGGCGCTCTTCGGCAGCAGCGAGTGGCCAGGCGGATCGGTCGCGATGATGTGGCCGGTGACGAGATGGCCGCTTGGAATCTCGATCCCGATATCGCGGACGTAGACCGGCAGCGCCGATTTGACGGGGCCGTCGACGAGCGGCCTGAACAGCGCATCCAGTGCCAGCGGATCCTGAAGCCAGAAGCCGGCATCGGCCGGACGATCGTGCAGCGAATGGCTCCACGCCACGCGCGGCGTCTCGGCTTCGTTGATCTGGTCCGGGCCGACGATGGTCGGATTCGGAAAGGTGGTGGGATCGGTGATGAAGGCTTCGAGGAATTTGCCGGAATAGCCCATCGAGATCGGATCCGGCACCACCGTCTGCGGCGTCTTCAAGTTCTCGTCGGTCGACAGCCCCGACCACGTGTAGAACAGCTGGCGATGCACGATCGCGCTTTGCAGCATCACGGCACCGGGGCCGACATTATAGAAGCGTCCGTCATAGTCGAAGGTGAAGGCGCCCGAGGTCACCAACACGAGCTGAAAGCCGCCCGGCGGCAGGTGCAGATGGAAATCGGTGGGGCCGGTGTCGGGCCGATAGATCGGCAGGTTGGTCGCGACTTCGTGCAGCAGGAAGGTTTCGTTGTTGGCGTGAAAGCCTTCGTTGGCGCGGTTGTAGAGCGCTTGCGGACGATAGGTCGCTTCGAACTTCGCATTTTTGTCGCGATCGATCGCGACGAAATCCTGGGTGTTGAGGCGGAGCGGCGCGCCGTTCGGATGGGTGAGGCCGGTGGTTTTGAGATCGCCCGCAGCATGCACGTTCATGACGTTCTCCGCTCTGCGTCATTGCCAGCTTGCAATGTCATTGCGAATTTTGGGCCAGTTGGTTTGCGGAGCAGCAAACGGGCCCGGCGCTGTGGCGCGGCGAGCAAAAATCCGGTGGCTGCGCCGCGGGTTAGATCGTCCGCTCGCTCCGAGCACGCGACGCCGCGCCGAGGCCGGCGATTGCGAGACGGCAACGTTTTTTGTCTAATTTGTCGGCAAGCCTCGTCAGCGCGCGTGCACGCGGCGATTGACAATATGTTCATGTTTTGTTCTTATGCTGCGACCGAGATGGAGGCAGCCATGGACAACCGCATCAACGACATCCGCAGAACGATCAGGGCGCTCCGCGTCAGCATGCGCGAAGCCGAAGCGATCATGCATGAACAGATCAACCGCGACGAGGACTGCAGTTTCGTCGCGCAGGAAGTCATCAAGATGCGCTCGGTCATGAGCGAACTGGTGAAGGAGCGGACCGCGCTCGGCGACAACGAGCCGATCGTCGTGAGCAGCTTCTTCATCCCGCGGCGAAGGCCGACGCGAAAGCCGGCCGCTGCTGCTGCCCCGACCATCGCGTCGGTGTTCCGTCCACGCCTGGTGGCGAGGGTTTGACGGCGAGGGGGCTCAATCAAAGGAGTGAGGCGCGGCCCGATCCGGTTTGCCGGCCGGGCTGTCCGCCCACTTCGCCATCTCCATGGTCCGGGCGTCGACGCCCTCGCACCAGAAGCAGCTCGGCGTTGTCAGGCCCTTCGCGGACAGGATCGGGACCAGGCTGTGGCCGCAACCGGCGCACCAGGTGATGTCAGTCATTCATTCCCCTACGGCGTAGCAAGTTCGGAAAGAGATCTTGTCGTTGGCGAAGCTTGTGCGGGCGCTATGACGGTGCTGGAGCGCGCTGTCCGGTGTCGGTGCGCGTCTCCGATATCGTCGATGCCGCAATCCATCGCGACGCGGCGGTGATGTCGTCGCCATTTTCGCGATAGGCGCGCAGCTGGAATTCAGCCGAGCTTCCGCGCGCCACGATGGTGCGGCAGTGCTCGACCTCGGCGCTGCATTCCAGCGCGGCGGCATCCTCGGTGATGTCGTTGATGATTCGTGCAAGCCACTCCGAGATCGTCACCGGCCCGTCTTGTGACGCAAAGATGCAGTCGGTGCCGTAGCGCTGGGCGCGCCATTTGTTCTCGACCGCAACCGCGCGCTCGACCGCGGTCACTTGCTTCGACAGATGCGGCCTCAGATAGAGGTGCCGCGTCAGGCAGCGATACAGCGAGGCGACGGCAATGGCGTCGTCGACGAAGGTGCAGGTGTCGGGCGCGCGAAGCTCCAGCGTCGGGTGCTTCATGGAGGGGCGCATCGCCCACCAGATATGGCTCTCATCGGGGATCACGCCGGAACGCTGCAGCGCGCCGACATAATCGTCGTAATCGCGCCTGCTCTCGAACAGCTCGGGCAGACCGGTGCGCGGAAGCTCCGAATAGGCGGCGAGCCGATAGCCCTTCAATCCCGTCTTGTGCGAATTCCAGAACGGCGAGGACGCCGACAGTGCGATGAACAGCGGCAGATGCGGCAGCATCGCCCGCATCACCGCCATCCGCTTCTCCGGATCGGGCAGTTGCACATGCACATGCATGCCGCACATCATGTTGCGGTGGCCGATGCTGCGCAGATCCTCGATCATCTCCTCGTAGCGCGGCTTCGGGCTCGGCTGCGACATGCGCCAGATCGCGGTCGGATGCGTGCCGCAGGCCATGATGACAAAGCCGTATTGCGCGGCGACGTTGGCGACCTCGCGGCGTAGGAACCTCAGCTCTTCCCGCGCGTCATTGACATCGACATGGACGTTGGTGGCGACCTCGAGCTGGGATTGCAGCATCTCGCGCATGGCCTGGCCGCCGGTCGACCAGTTCGCCGATTCGAACAGCTCGTTGGGCGTCTGGATCGCGACCTCGAGGGTGCGGCGATCGGCGAGGAAATATTCCTCTTCGATGCCGAAGGAATATTCGGCCGTCTTGCCGCGCCCGCCGGCAGAACGGATCACGAGATGCTGCTTGTCGTCGGAAGTATCCAGTCGCAGCAGTTTCAAAACGTCTGAAGCAAATGTCATGGGCCACCCGGCAGTGGTATTACCTGCCGGCGATAATCCTCCTGGCCGGGGCGGGTTCCGCCTCGGCCCCACCGGAAATTGCAAGCTCGAACGGAACAATTTTCACGTGGTCTGACGCGCGCGCGATCAGCGCGTGGTTCGGCGGCACCTCGGTCCAGTCGGTTTCCTTGTCGAACGGCTCGGATACGACGACGACCTGGCCGTCGCCGGCCTCGCGATAATAGAGCGTGTTGGCGGCGTCGTTGACGGCGACGCGAAACGCGTAGAGATCGCGTCCGTTGGCGATCGCGCTGGTGAAGCGCAGCCGTTCGCGCAACTGGCCTTCGTTGACGAGACCGACGAGCGATTGCAGCACGGCGCGCGTTGCGCCGAGCGGATCGGCGTCGAGACCGGCACCCATCATGGCGAGGAACACGGCCTCCGAGTCGGTCGTTCCCAGCCGCGACGGATAATAGGCATCGGGGATCAGCGCCTCGACCTTGCGTCGCAGCCGGTTCCAGCTGCCGACAAAACCGTTGTGCATGAACATCCATTGGCCGCAGGCAAAGGGATGGCAGTTCTGCCGCGTCACCGCGGTGCCGGTGGCGGCGCGCACATGGGCAAAGAACAGATGCGAGCGCAGATGGCGGCAGAGGTAGCGCAGATTCTCATCCGACCAGGCCGGCCGCGTCTCGCGATAAAGGCCGGGCTCGGGATGCTCGCCATACCATCCGAGACCAAAGCCGTCGCCATTCGATCCTGCCGTCGACTGCAGCGAGCGAATGCTCTGCGCGATCAGCGAATGCTCGGGCTCGGTGACGTAAGGTTCGAACGAGGTCGTCTCGCCCCGATATGCGATCCAGCGGCACATGCGGATTCCTGTCAGGCGGAAGATGGTGTGCTGAGATGCATCAACACGCCTGACGGGACGATGGTTCCCGGCCATGCATGCCGGGAACAGTCGCCTAGGTCGGCAGCGGGATCAGCGGCGCGACCTCGCGGTCACCATGGTTCTCGCTCGCCGCAAGACCCTGCGCGACGCCGACGCGATCGGCCTCGGGCCGGTTCTGGCTCATCTTGCGCTTGCCTTCGAACCGCACCACGGGGATGCGCACGCCGACGATTCCGCGCAGCTGCGCGGCAATGAAGTCCGCGGGGGCATCACTGACCGCCCACGGCTTTGCACGCGCGCCTTCGTGCTTTCTGGTCAACCGCGTCACGACCTCGAGCAGGCGCTCAGGGTCCTGGAAGAATTCCACCGGGCCATAGGCATGCACGGCGATGTAATTCCAGGTCGGCACGACCTTTTCGGTTTCCTGCTTGGTGGCGTACCAGGACGGCGTCACATAGGCGTCGGGACCCGAGAAGATCGCGAGCGCATCGCCGATCGGCGCCAGCTTCCATTGCGGGTTGGCCTTCGCCACATGCCCGTACAGCACGCCATGCTCGCCCTCGCTCTCATCGAGGAAGAGCGGCAAGGGGGTTGCGACCGGACCTTCGGCGGTGGCGGTGACGAGGCTGGCGAGGCGGGCGGCGCGGATGGTTGCGCGGATGCTCTCGATGTCGTCGTCCCTGAAGGCGGGGGGAATGTACATGGGGTGTCTCCGTTCTTGACCCGGAGATAGCCGCAATCTGGACTATAAGAAACTGCCAGTTTTATGCAATTTGATCAGTCCAGTTCAGCGACCGCCTGTGCCAGCAGCTTGCAGCCCCGCTCGATCTGCGCCGTTTCCAGCGCCGAATAGCCCATGACGAGGCCGACCGACTTCCGCGCTCGGGGGCCGGCGAACAGCGCGGAGACGGGATAGATGCCGACGCCCCTGGCACGGGCGGCCTCGATCAGCGCGCCCTCATGCTTTTGCGGCAGGCTGTCGAACCACGCCACCACGTGCAGGCCGGCGGCCGCGCCCTCGATCGTGACACGATCGCCGAAGCGGCGGTGAAGGGCGGCAAGCAGCGCCTGCTGCCGCTCGGCGTTGCGCCGGCGTGCGCGCCTGACGTGACTGTCATAGGCGCCGCTCTCCAGCATCGCCGCAAGCGCCTCCTGCTCGATCAGCGGCGTGTGCCGGTCCATGATCTGCTTGGCGGCGGCGAACAGGGATCGCAAGCCCGGCGGCACCACAAGATAGCCGATCCGCAAGGTCGGTGAGAGCGTCTTGGAGACGGTACCGAGATAGATCACGTTGTCGCGGCCTTCCAGCGCATGCAGCGGCGGGATCGGCTTGGTGTCGTAGCGATACTCGCTGTCGTAATCGTCCTCGATCACGTAAGCGTCGTTCGCTCTCGCCCAGGCGAGCAATTGGTGCCGGCGTCCGATCGGCATCACGCCGCCGAGCGGGTATTGATGCGACGGCGTCACATAGGCGAGGCGGGCGGCGATGCCGTCGAGCCGCACGGTCTGGAGGCCCTCGGCATCGACCGTGACCGGCATCGCGACGGCGCCCGTCGCAGCAAATGTGTGCCGTGCCATCTGGTAGCCCGGATCCTCCATGATGAAGCGGTCGCCGGCATCGAGCAGCAGCCGCGCGCAGATATCGAGGCCCTGCTGCGAGCCGTTGACGACGACGATCTGGTCGACCTCGCAGCGGATGCTGCGCGATCGCCAGAGATAGCCCTGAAGCGCGGTCCGCAGCCGCAGTGACCCGCAGGGGTCGTCATAGGCGAGCCGCTCGGGCTTGCGCGCCATTGCAGCCGTCACGGCTTTCTTCCATGCGAGCACCGGGAAGTCCGACGGCGACAGCTCGCCATAGCGGAAGTTGGCGACGAGCCCGCGTGGCGGCTCGTTCCAGCGCGGCGGGTCCTGGCGCAATCGCTCGCCGAATGCGGACAGCCGCACCTTGCGCGTCGATGGCCGAGACGTCGCGCGGGCGCGTCCACGCTCCACCACGGCGCGCGCGACGCGCGGCCGGGCGCCAGGACGCGTCTCGATAAATCCTTCCGCCGTGAGCTGCTCATAGGCGATCGTGACGGTCGAGCGGGCCACGCCCATCTCACTGGCCAGCGCCCGCGACGACGGCAACAGGCCGTCAGTGCCGTAGACCAGCGACATGATCTGATCGCGCAAGGCCTCGTAGATCTGGCGAGCGCCCATGCGGCCGGCGCGGCGGTCGGGATTGGTTCTCTTCTGCATCATCCACATTCCAGGCCGGCACTTGCTACGGACCGGCGAGCTTGGAATGTGTTTCTAGCCCTGTTCGCCGAGCGTTTCGGCGTAAGTTTTGCCGTAGGGATAAAAATGTTCCTTGCGGCCCTGATCCCATTGCGCCTTGAAGCCGGGCGCCGTGATGTCCCAATCCGGGCGGCAGATCTTGCTGACGGCCCGGAGATCCCCGCGAAGCTCCTCGACGGTCGGGCGCCCGAAGAACCAGTAGCCGTTGTAGATCTTGTGAATGCGCAAGCCGGGCTCCAGCACGATGACATGCGGAATCATCGGATTGTGCACGGGGTCGGTATATTCGGCGATGTCGAGATCCTTCTGAACGATGCGCCGTGAGTCCGAGAGGAACGGCCAATGCGCGCCGACGCCGCTGCGATATTCGTTGGTCTGGGTGATGTTGTCGGTGGTGATCGTCACCAGCCGGCAATAGCCCACCTCCATCTCGCGATGAAGTTGCAGCAGCCCTTCGGCCTGGCGGCGGTCCTTCGGACAGAAGCCGCCGCGGCCGAGAACGACGATCATCGGATCGATGCCCTGCAGCTCTGAGAGCTTGCGGTGCTTGCCGGTGTGATCGCTCAGCTCGTAATCCGGAAAGGTCGCTCCCGGCACCATGTCAGTTCGCATAGGACTCTCCCATGTTCTAGAGATCGATCACGATGTCGCCTTGCGGGCGTGCGCAGCAGATCAGGACATTTCCGTCCGCCGGTGCGTCGAGCGGATCGGGCTGATAGCTGACGTCGCCGGCAACGAGCCCACTTTCGCAGTTGTGGCACACGCCGCTCCGGCACGACCAGCGCACGGGGACGTCGCAGGCTTCAGCCAGTTCGAGCAGGCTGGCGTAGGATGGTCCCCAGCAGACATTGAGGCCGCTGCGGGCAAAGGACACCATCGGTCCGGGGCCCGGTACGCCCGGCGGCAGATGCGCGGACTTGTTCGATGAAGCCGCGATGCCGGGCGTCAACGAGGGCCTGGCGCCGAATAATTCGGTGTGGATGCGATCCGGTGCCACGCCCGATGCGTGGAGGGCGGTCGTGAGGTCGCTCATGAACGCGGCCGGTCCGCAGAGATAGAAGTCGCCATCCTGGGGTACGTTGATGGTCTGGAGCAGCTGCTGGTCCAGATGTCCGGTGCTGTCGAAATCGACCTTTGGGCGATCGCCGGGATCGGGCGTGCTGTAGCAGACATGGCTGTGATGGTGAGGAAGCCTGCCCAGCAGTTCGCGCACCTCGGCGGCGAAGGCATGCTCGCGGCCGTTACGGCTGCCGTGCAGCCACCAGACCTCCCGTGTCGTTCCTTCCGCCGCGAGCGCGTGGAGCATCGCGAGAACCGGCGTCACGCCGATGCCGGCGCTCAGCAGGACAATTGGCCGCGTGCCCTGATGCAGCGTGAAGCTGCCGCGCGGCGCACCGAGCTGAACGATGTCGCCGGGTTCGAGCTCGTCGGCGACGTACGTGCTGGCGATGCCGTGTGCTTCGCGTTTGATGCTCAGACGATAGGACGCCGCATCGGCGTGGCGCGACAGCGAATAGCTGCGCGTCATCGCAGGCGTGGCGGAAGGTCCGAGCCGCACGATGACGAACTGGCCGGGCAGGGCAGCGACCCCCGGATGTCCGTCCGCCGGTTCGAGGATCAGCGACGTCACGTTGTCGGTTTCGGCGATCTTGCGCGCGACGCGATACGGTCGGAAGCCGCGCCAGGCGGGAGATGGGCTTGCCGCCGGACCAAGCCCGGCATTGCCTGTCGCCGGATTGTCCTTCTGCGCGAGCATGGCTGCGAAGGAACGACGCCAACCACGGCTCAGCGCCGGGATTTTGAGCGCGCGCTCCAGGCGCTCGCGCGGGTGAGGGGGCAAATAGAGTAGCGTGTTGATCTCGAACACGCTCATGCTCTCAGGGCCGCTGGCGACCCGCGTAATCTCATCGCCCGCCTCGACGTCACCTTCCTCGATCACACGAAAATAGAATCCGGGCCGGCCGTGCTTGACCAGCAGCGCGGCCATGTCCGGCTCCTCCATGCGAATGCCGAGCCGGTAGCAGGTGACGCGCGGCTGCGTCACCTCGAACACGGCCGAGCCGATCCTGTACCGATCGCCGATGCAGACCTCTGCGTCGGCGAGGCCTTCGACGGTGAAGTTCTCGCCGAATTGACCAGGAACGAAGTTCGATCGACCGAGATGCTCCTGCCAGTAGCGATAGGACGCATCCTGATAGACATACACGGCACGCTGCTCGCCGCCGTGACCCGCAATGTCGCCCTGGCCGTCGCCATCGATGTTGAGCCGCCGCACCCTGCGCGGGCCTTCGACAGGGGCTTTCCAGATGCCGGTATGGACCGTCCGGCTTTGCCAGGCGATGTCGCGCGGCAGGCCGACATTGACGGACAGCAAACGTGCCATGTCTGTTCTCCCTGCGACCCGCGCTCCGGCGGATTCCGGATCGCGACAACGCTAATCTGCATCCCGGCCGGCTGTTTGGCGCGTTAGGCGTTGTTAGACGTTGCGAGGCCGGCTTGCCGCGGGCTGCCCACGTTCCGATCTAGGGAAGGCCGAAACCGCAAAGCGGGAGATCGAGATGGATGACCAGGTCAAATTGGCGGCGCTGCAGCGCCACTGGGACGCGTCGGATGCGAACGATTTCGAGACCGAGCATGACATCTACCGCGACGACGCCGTGCTCGACTATCCGCAGTCCGGCGAGCGCATCCGCGGCCGACGGAACATCCAGCAGAGCCGCTTCGTGCAGCCGAACCAGAAGCGCTTCACGGTGCGGCGGATCATCGGTGGCGGCGATCTCTGGGTGAGCGAATTCGTCCTGACCTATGACGGGGTGCCGTCCTACGTCGTCAGCATCATGGAATTCCGTGACGGATTGGTGGTGCACGAAACGCAATATTTCGGGGGCCGGTTCGATCCGTCACCGACGCGTGCGCATCTCGTGGAGGTCGTTGGTTAGGAGCGACGCTCACGCCTGCACGCGTAACGGCGGCACGCACGGAACCCCGATGCGGCGGCTGGTCGCACGCGTCTCGTCTTGATTCCGGCTCATCCGGCTTTATGTCTGGGGAGAACAAGAATCCGGGCCCCTCTGGCGAGGACGCTGACAATGTCAGCAAAACCTCGCGATGTCGGATGACCTGTCCCGCGCGAATGCGATGGATCGGCCGATCGTCGGGCCTTCTTACGTTCCCTCCGACCAATCGTCCCCATCTGTAGCTCCGCGCGGCCATTTCGCAAGATTGAGGAGCGACGATGTCTGACGCCAATAATTCCAATCCGATCGAACTCGAGATCACCGAGCCGCGCAGCTTTAGCGAGCAGGCTGCGGTGGCGCTGGTGATCGCCGGCGCACTGGTTGCCGTGGCCGACCGGCGCGTGTCGCCGGTCGAGCGCGACGAGGTGATCCGCTTCATCAGGGAACGCGGATTGGCGCCGCATATCAGCGAGGAGCGCCTGTTTGCGATATTCGACGATCTCGCTGAACGGCTCGAAGAGCCTGATTTCGCCAATGTGGTGATCGACACCCTGCGGCCGGTCTCTGACCTGCCGCTGTCGTCCCATCTCATCGAGCTGTCGGAGCGCGTCGCGGCCGCGGACGAAGACGTGCATCCGCACGAGGTGCAGGCGATCAAGCTGTTGCGCCTGCTGACGCTGGTGCTGCCGCGCGCGAAGCCGGTCGGGGCGGCTGCGGTCGGCGCCGCCGCGAAGGCGTGAGCATGAGCGCGGCTTCGGACGAGCAAAAGACGAGGTCCGCTGGTGCCACCGGTCAACCGGCCGGTGGCGACCCGCGGCTTGACGCGCTCGTTCATCGGCTCCCGCCGCGCCTTGCCGGCACCGTCGACTATCTCCTGCAACCGTCCAGCCGCTGGGTCCGGATTCCCTCGGGCGCGCTGCTCGTCGTCGGTGGCGTGCTGTCCTTCCTGCCGGTTCTCGGCATCTGGATGCTGCCGCTCGGCCTCGCGTTGCTCGCCGAGGACGTACCGGCGCTGCGTGCGTCCCGCTCAAAGGTCTTCGATTGGATCGAGCGCCGCAAACCGCACTGGCTGGATCCGTCAGTTTCGAAAAATGATCAGTCATGATTGAATTCATCACCGCCGAAGCGCTGACCGCGCTGCTCCAGGTCGTCCTGATCGACCTCGTGCTCGCCGGCGACAATGCCGTCGTCATCGGTCTCGCCGCTGCAGGCCTCCCGGCCGATCAGCGCCGCCGTGCCATCGTCGTCGGCATCGTGGCCGCGACGGGCTTGCGCATCGTCTTCGCCGGCGTCGCAACCCAGTTGCTGCAAGTGATCGGCCTGCTGCTCGCCGGCGGTGTGCTGTTGCTGTGGGTGTGCTGGAAGATGTGGCGCGAGCTGCGTGAGCAGGCCGCGCATGCGAACCACCTTGCCTTCAGCCATGGTGGTGGAGCGACCAGCGCGGCTGCGCCGCGCAAGACGTTCAAGCAGGCTGCCTTGCAGATCGTCGCCGCCGACGTCTCGATGTCGCTCGACAACGTGCTCGCGGTCGCCGGTGCGGCGCGCGAGCACCCTTACATCCTGGTCTTCGGCCTGGTCCTGTCAGTCGCGCTGATGGGCGTCGCGGCCGACCTGCTCGGCCGCGTGCTCCAGAAGCAGCGCTGGATCGCCTATGTCGGCCTGGCCATCATCGTCTACGTCGCCTTCGAGATGATCTATCGCGGCTCGCTCGAGCTCGCGCCCGTCATCGCGAGCCTCTAAGTCCTGCCTTCCTGCCTACGTTTTCCTGGAGTGATCGATGTCGTCTGAACCCCAAGCACCTTTGGCCGCGCGTGCGCCGCAGCCGCCGATCGGCCTGTTTCCGCGGCTGATCTTCGGCTCGCGCTGGCTGCAATTGCCGCTCTATGTCGGCCTCATCGTCGCGCAGGCCGTTTACGTGCTGCTGTTCCTGAAGGAGCTCTGGCACCTGGTCGCACACTCCTTCGACGCCAGCGAGCAGCAGATCATGCTGGTCGTGCTCGGCCTGATCGACGTCGTCATGATCTCGAACCTGCTCGTCATGGTGATCGTCGGCGGCTACGAGACCTTCGTCTCCCGCCTGAACCTGCGCGGCCATCCCGACGAGCCGGAATGGCTGAGCCATGTCAACGCCAGCGTGCTCAAGATCAAGCTCGCGATGGCGATCGTCGGCATCTCCTCGATCTCGCTGCTCAGGACCTTCATCGAGGCCGGCAATCTCGGCACCACGCGCAGCAATTTCACCGAGACCGGCGTGATGTGGCAGGTGCTGATCCACCTGACCTTCATCATCTCGGCGATCGGCATCGCCTGGGTCGATCGCCTCAGCGAAAACGGACATCGCAAGGAGAACGGTCACGCCTGAGCGCGAGCCGCTCGCTCAGGCGCCGACGGCAAAATGAAGCGGTCGCCGTCCGCGCGCCAGCGTCTCGGACGGTGCTTCGCCGAAGGCCTGCTTGTAGCCCCTCGAGAAGTCGCCGAGGTGCCAGAAGCCGTTGCCGAGCGCCGCGGCCTTCACGGTCAATCCGTCGCCGCCGGTCATGAGCTGGATGCGAACGGCCCACAGGCGCTTGAGACGCAGATAGTGGTGCAGGCTGATGCCGTGCACTGCTTGCGTCGCGACCTGGAGCGTGCGCGCGGACACGCCGAGCGCAGTGGCGAGGTCGTCGCTGTAGAGCGGCTTGCTGCCGGACAGCTCGACGACCTCGTCGAGCTGCGCGATCAGCTTGCGGTGCCGGTCGAACGAACCGGGACGCGCGGTGCGCGCCTCGGCCGGCACCAGGACAGCGTCGAGGCCCGCGAGCAGCGTTTCCTGGATCGGGCGGTTGAGCGCCTCGAATTGACGCGGCGCATCGCATGCCGAAGCCAGCGAGAACATCTCCAGGAAAATGGCGCGCAGGCGTGCCATCGGATCGTCCTGCGTGCGGACATAGGCGAGGCCGGTGTTGAAATCCGCCCAGCCGCGATGCCGCATGTCCGAGTTGAAGCGCAGCATGACATAGGTGTTGGGTTGCTGCTCCATCGACTCCACCGGCGCCTTGCCGCGCATCACGGCGATGGTCGAACTGTCGACCTCGCCGCCATTGGTGATGGCGTGAAAGGAAAGGGGCACAACGAGGCCGATGCCGGTGTCCGTCCCGATCTCGGCTTCGTAGCGCCGCGCAAAGGCGCGCTGAAGCACGAACAGCCCGTTCTGGAGCGGCAGGATCGCGCGCGACAGCGAGAACTCGCGCGGCCGAAGCGGCGTGCTGGTGCCGAGGCCGAGCACCTCGTTGGCGCGAAATTCGCTGAAATCCGAGAAGCGCTCGATTTTCAGGACTCGCGAAGGCTTCAGCCGATTGACCGGCATGTCGATGTCCCAGGGGAAACAGCTGTCGGGGTGGAACCGAAACAATTACCAGACGGCCAACTGCTGTTCATATCCCGGAAACTACTGCCATTTCAGCGGCGATTCCTATTGCGCGTGATCGCAGGGGACGCATGCAGCTCACGCGATGTGCGGATAGGCCGCATTCTCCCGCCGCTCGCGCTCGCCCAGTTCGCGGACGATCTCCTGCAGGAACGACTCCGTGAAAGCGGGCAGGGTGCGCTCGGCGCGGACATAGATGCCGAGATCCGACCATACCGGGCTGCCCGCATTGTCGAGCGGCAGGAACACGAGCTGTGCGTCGCGCGACAGCCGGCCGATGCCGAGCTGGGTCTGGAAGGCGACACCGACGCCGCGCGCGGCGAGCTCGCGCATCAGGTCGATCGAGTTGGCTTGAATCGCCGGCTCCGGCGTCTCGGAGAGCTGCGCGATCAAGGGCTGCAGCAAATGGTAGATCGACAGCTCCGGCAGCGCGTGAATGACGGGGAAGGCGAGGCATTGCTCCAGCGTCACCGTCTTGCGGCGCGCCAGCGGATGCTCGCGCGCAACGAGCGCGCCGAGGCGAAACCGCTTCAGCGCGACCTGCCGCAGGTCGGGCGGATGCCTGAGCGCGATGGCGATGCCGATATCGGCCTCGCCCCGGCGCAGGGCTTCGAGCACATCGGACGATCCCATGACTTCCGTGGTGAAGCTGACGCGCCGGGCACGGGTCCGGTGCGAGGTGATCAGATCCGGCAGTACCGACTCGGTGAGGGACTCGATGCAGGCGATGCTGACGCTGCCGTGCCAGGCGCCGGACAGGGACGCCACGTCCGAGCGGAAGCGATCGAGGTCCTGAAGCACGTTCATGACGTGGCGCGCGAGCATCTCGCCGACCGTCGTCAGGGTCAGGCCGCGCGCATTCCGCTCGAACAAAGGTGATCCAACCTCTTGTTCAAGCTTGAGAATTTGGCGACTGACCGCTGAGGAGGCGACGTTCAGGAGGCGTGCCGCGGCGCGGATCGAGCCGGTGCGGCGGACGGCATGGAAGTACTGGATGGACGGTGAGTGAAAGCGCATGGGCAGACTATAGCTGTTGCCGAAACGGCAGCAACATGTACGAAATTCTCTGCCTTTTGAGAGCGCCGGTTTCACCCTAGTGTCGCGTGCTGACGGGCCTGCCGGGCCCGCGCAGCGACGCGCCCGCAACGATGCGGCTGGGGATTTTGGGGTGAACGAGATGATCGCTGGCGAGCTGGAGCACGGGCGTGACACCCGTCTCGTCGACCGCCGCCGCGCCGCCGCCTATGTCGGAGTGACCGCCGGCCGCTTCGAGCAGCTGGTGCGCGACAATATCGTGCCGCCGCCGGTCATGGTCGACAACAAGCGGCGCTGGCCGATCGCGTTGCTCGATGACGCCAGGGAAGCGGTCGGCAGCAGCATGCCGTCGCAGCCGGCGGTGCGCGCCGATGTCGAGGTGCACCACTTCGATCGCGACAATGTGCCGTCTTCGCGTGAGCTGCCCGATCAAGCCTGGTTCGAGCAGCGCGCGAGCTTCGTGCAGCGCGTCCGCCGTTCGCTGCTCTCGGGCAACGAGATCCGCCTGCTGCGCGAGTTCAAGCTGCTCAGGCAGAACCAGATCAGCATGTACGGTTATTACGGCAGCTTCGAAGCGCTGATGGTGCGCGGCTATATCGTCGAGACCGACCGCAAGCCGCCATCGAGCCGTCCGCTGGTGAGCTATCGCCTGACGGCACAGGGCGAGCAGGTGATCGCGGCGCTGAAGGACGAATAGCAGCTCGCAATGATCGCGCCGCTCAGACGCGCTCGATGGTCAAATCGAGCCCGAGGCGTGCGAGCATGCGCTGAAAATCCGCAAGATCATAACCCTCGCACTCTGAAACCAGGGTCCGGAAGGTGCCGGAGCCGGGAGTCGCGTACGAGCCGACCGCCGCGACGACGTCGTCGGCCGGATCGAGAAACCGCAGGCGCGGCCCGGCCTGCTCGAAATATCGCAATAGCCAGGGCAGATGCGTGGACGATAACGTCGCCACATCCGTGTCCGGATGGAGCGTGCCGAGCTTGGCGCGCACGGCGGCCAGCGTTGTTTCGGGGTCGGTCAGAAACTTGCCGTTCTCGACAAGCTCGACTAGATCCGACGCGCTGACGAGGTCGACGTTGCCTTGGCCGGCGGATTCGCGCCCGACATAGCCGCGGATTTCAGAGCTCGAGATCAATGACGCGACACCCAGCACGGCGATCCGTTTCGCGACGGAAGTCTCGAGCGCGCGCCGGACGGGTGGAAACACGCCGATGATCGGCGTCGGGCTCCAGTCCTTGAGATCGTCGAGGACCATGACCGAAGGCGCATTGGAAGCGATCACGATTGCTGCCGGGCCAAAACTCTCCAGGCGTTCGATCGTCCGTCGCATCACGGCGAGCAGCTCGGTCCGGCCCTTGCCGCCATAGGGGAAGCTGGCGCGATCGGCGAAGTAGAGCACATCCTGACCGGGAAACCGGTCCGCGATCTTGCGCGCGATGGCGTAGCTGCCGATCCCGGCATCGAAGACCGCGATGGGCCGGTTCAGGGTGACATTGTTCACGATGCAGCACGCCGAGCTGATGGAGGACGCGACGTCTCTGCATCAGCCACACGCCGATGTAAACCCACACCAGGTTGCGGATTATTTCACTTCAAAATTTCACAAACCGTCGGATGCTCATCGGGCATCGGTGCGGCATCCTGCGTCGAGACAGCCTGCCACCAAGCGTCCAGCGCGTCGCGATCGCAACCGAGCTTGACGCTCATGCCGCCGGCGAACTTGATCCAGTCGGCGAAGTGATCCTTGCCGACCGCGATCACCACGGGGATGTCGGCATCGAGCGCGCGCTCGATCAGATAGGACAGGCCCTTGCCATCGCGCTCGCGCTTGCCGAAGCGGTTGATGATGACGAGGTCGGCGCCGTGCGAGAGCGCATCCGCGATCCGCGCCCCCGCATTCTGCAGCCGTGCCAAATCGAGGCGGCAGCCTTGGGCGGCCGGGTCGAAATCCTGCGCCAGCAGCAGCCTTTCGCCGCTGTGGAGCAGGATGGCCGAGAGGCTGGAATCGGCGCATTGGCCGGCCTGCACCATGCCGACGACGCGATGGCCGCGCGTCATCAGATCGGCGGCGAAGCTGCGCAAGACGGCGTCGGGGTCCTGATCGGGCGTGTAGACGAGGGCGGCGAGGTCGCATTGCGCATCGAACATGGTCCGCCTCCGTTTCCATCACAAATGAGGAAGGGGCCGCGGAGGTTCCGCCGCGGCCCCCGGTTTTTGGATCAGGCCGCGGGCGGGCCGTTGATGATCTGGAGCTGGGTGAATTCGGCGAGGCCTTCCTCGGCGAACTCGGTACCGATGCCCGACTGCTTGGCGCCGCCGAACGGGATGTGCGGGGCCATGTCGAGATGCTTGTTGATCCAGACCGTGCCGGACTCGAGCTGCGTTGCCACCTCGTGGGCGCGCTTGATGTCGGACGACCAGACCGAGGCGCCGAGGCCGTAGGTCGTCGCGTTGGCGCGGCGGATCACGTCATCCTTGTCGGAATATTTGATCAGCGGCAGCACCGGTCCGAACTGCTCCTCGTCGACCAGCTTCGAGCCTTCCTTGATGTCGCGCACGATGGTCGGCTCGATGAAATAGCCGGGACGGTCCATCGCGGCGCCGCCGGCGACCACCTTGCCGTTCTTGTGCGCGTCCTCGAGGAACGTCTTCACCTTCTCGTACTGCATCTTGTTCTGCAGCGGCCCGAGCTTGGTGCCCTGCTTGGAACCGTCGTCGACGACCGTGCTCTTGGCGATCGCGACCAGCTCGTCGCAGAGCTCGTCATAGACGGACTCATGCACATAGAGCCGCTTGATGGCGAGGCAGACCTGGCCGGAGTTCTGGAACGCGCCTTCGAAGATGCCGGGTGCGACCTTCTTCGGGTCGACGTCGTCGAGCACGATGCCGGCGTCGTTGCCGCCAAGCTCGAGCGTGATGCGCTTGAGCGTCTGCGCAGCACTCGCCATCACCTTCTGGCCGGTGGCCGTCGAGCCGGTGAAGGAGATCTTGCGGATGTCGGGATGCTTGGTCATCTCGCCGCCGAGATCGTTGGCGTCGGTAATGAAGTTGAGCACGCCCTTCGGCACGACGTCCTTGATCAGCTCGGCGAAGCGCAGGGAGGAGAGCGGCGTGGTCGGCGCGGGCTTCACGATCAGGGTGTTGCCGGCGATGAGCGCGGAGGGCAGCTTGAAGGCGAGGATCAGGAGGGGATAGTTCCAGGGGATGATGGCGCCGACGACGCCGAGCGGGCGGCGATAGGCTTCCACCTTGCGGTCGCCGGAATTCTCGATGACCTTCATCGGCAGATCGAGCGAGCCGAGATAGCGGAAGAAGGCGGCCATGCCGAGCACTTCGCCGGTGGCATCCGCGAGCGGCTTGCCCTGTTCGGCGGTGAGCAGGCGCGCGAGCTCGCCGGAGTTGGCCTCGATCACGTCGGCCATCTTCATCACGACCTTGCGGCGGTCCTCCATCGAGGTCGCGGACCAGGCCGGGAAGGCAGCCTTCGCGGCGGCAACGGCCGTATCAAGCTGCGACTTCGAGGCGCGAGGGCATTGTGCCACCACCTCTTCGGTCGCGGGATTGAGAACCGGCATCGTCATGTCGCCGGGCACCATTTTGCCGTCGATGAGAAGATTGAAGTCACTCATAGGCTTTTCGCTCCCTTGCAGAACGGGCCGTTCGGGCCTCGCTATATCGAACTATATATCACGATCCGGCCGAACGGGCCATGGCGGCCGGTTCGATCAAATCCAGAAAAGCAGGCTGGACGCGGGTGGACATATCGATATATCGTGACGGATATAGCGAACTGCGTTCCGGGACTGGCGATGGAAATCAAGGTGAGGCAGCTCACGACCTGCGAGGTGGCGGCCGACGGCGGTGCGATCTCGCTGGGCTTCGAGGACGTGACGGGGAGTACCGCAGCCGTCAGCGTCTCGCTCAACCAGGTCGGTGCCCTCATCATGACGTTGCCCGGGCTGCTCGAGGCGGCCCTGAAAGCCCGCTACGGCGACCAGAGCCTGCGCTATGCCTATCCGCTGGCATCCTGGGCGATCGAACAGTCGACCGACACGACCCAGCGCATCATCACGCTTCAGACCGAGGACGGCTTCAAGGTCCGCTTCTCGATCCCCAAGGACGAGCAGAGCCTGCTCGGCGAAGCGCTGACGCAGCCGATGCCGGACATGTCGGTGCGGCCGAACTAGGGCTCGCTGACCTGGAAGAGCGGTTGTTCGGCGAGCCTGCTCGTCAGTGCGCGCAGCCGGGGCATGAGAACATCGGTATCGATGCCGCGTGCACGCGCGAGCCGTTCCGCGACAACGGCGGTCACATCGGCCTGGGTGAGACGCTCGAGCAACAAATACGGCTGCTTCGGCTCTATCATGGCTTCGACCGCGTTGAGCGCATTGGCAGCCTGGGCCATGCAGTCGTCGATCCACGGCTGATGCACCTTGTCCGGCGGACGGTGGTTGCCCTCATAGGCCGCGTGAAGGCACTTTTCGCACGCGCCCATCATCATGGCCGCGACCTTCAAGACGGCGCGGCGATCGGTGCCGTGGCGCGGCGTGAGCGGCTGGTCGCCACCGTAGGCTTCATCGAGATGATCAATGATCGCGTCGCTATCGATCAACGTCTCGCCGCTGTCGAGAACGAGCGCCGGAATGCGGCCGAGCGGATTACTTGCCCTGACCTCTGCGCGGTCGCCGAAGCCGGACAGTGCGTGCTGCTCAAACGGAACGCCGTAAATATTGAGCGTGATCGCAACGCGTCGCGTAAACGGTGAACGATTGACCCCGATCAGCAGCATTGCGCGATCCCGACCCTTGGTTCACGACTTGCGGGACCGGGCGATGTCGCTCTTCAGCGCTTCCAGATCCTTGTGCACCGCGCGGGCGGCGTCGCGCTCGATCTTGCGGTAGCGCGCAACGAGCTTTTCGCCGAACGGAGTCAGCATTGCGCCGCCGCCGTTCTTGCCGCCGGCCTGCGGCTCGACCGCGGGATGTCCACAGATCCGGTTGATCTCGTCGACGAGATCCCAGGCGCGCTTGTAGGACATGTCCATGGCGCGGCCGGCCCCGGAGATCGAGCCTTGCTCGCGGATCTGCTCCAGAAGCTCGATCTTGCCGGGCCCGATCCGGTCCTCGCCGTCGAGGTCGATGCGAAGGCTCAGCTGGGGAAGGGATTTGGCGCTCGCGCGCGACATGACCGGCTCTCTTGAATGACTCTAAACAGAGAGTGCCACTCTTGCCCACGGTGGACAAGGTGAAGGCGCCGGATTTCCCAGAAGATAGACCTTTGTCGAGGGCACGGGCGCGAACCCGTGCCCTCGTAGACGGCTGCGCCTTACTCCGCGGGGCTTCCGACCACCGCACCCTGACTGACGTCCTCGCGGGCGAGGATCACCAGGAGGCCCACGATGATGAGTTCGACAACCGCGAAGGCGATGAAGGCGCCGGTGAACGAGCCCCCGGAGGCGTTGATGATGGCACCCATCATCCAGGGCGCCACGAAAGCCGAGAAGATGCCGAACACCTCGGCGTATCCGATCGCGGCCGGCGCCAGCGCGTCGGAGTATTTTTCGCTGAGCAGGGCGAAGATCGCGCCACCGCCGAGCAGCGCGATGCCGCTGAGCGCTGCAAACACCACCAGCATCGGAAACGACATCGGAGTGACCACGCTCCACAGGAACATCAGCGCCGTCAGGAAAGCGAGACATGCGGTGAGCTTGATCATGAAAGGCTTGCCGAGCCGATCGGACATGTAGCCGCCAATCACCAGGAACAGCACCTGCGACAGCCCCATGACGGTGCCGATGATTGCGCCGGCCTCCGGGGGCATATGCTGCACGGTGATGAAGGCCGGCACCACCCAGGTGGCGGTACCGGCGATCGCGAAGGTGCAGGCCACGATGCCGAAGCCGCCGACCGCGATCCATTTCGAGCGGAATATCTCGCCGAGCGGCAGGTGCTGCTGCGGTGTTTCGTTGCCCCAGGTGAAACCGTCGAGGCCGAGCTCGCGCGGATTGTTGCGGACGACGACTGCATCGATGGCTGCGACCAGCAGCGTGCCGATGGCCAGCACGGCGAAGAAGGTCCGCCAACCGGTCGCGATCGTCAGGGGGATGCCGAGCGCGAAATCCATGGTGATGGCGAGGCTGTAGGCAGCGAGGATGATGCCGACCACCGAGCCGCGCCGTCTTTGCGGAAACCAGCCGAAGATCAGCTTCATATTGCCGATGAAGATGCCGGCGTCAAAGAAGCCGATCACGAGCCGGAGTATCACGAGCTGCGTGTAACTCTGCACGAACACCTGAAGCACCATGCCGATTCCGGTGCCCGCAAGCCCGATCAGCAGCATGTTGCGCGCCGTCATCGACCGGCTGACCGGCGACCACACCACCATGCCGATGCCGTAAGTCAGCGCAAAGATGCCTTGCGCAAGTCCGGCCTCGGCGGGATTGAGCTTGAGGCTCTCGGAGACGAAGGGCAGTACCGCCGCGAAGGCATACCAGTCCGCGGCTAGAAATATCTCGCAGAGGATGGCGAGCGCCAGCATGCCTTTTTGCCACCGGGCTATCCGACGGCGGTCGCTCTCGGAGATGGTCGTCCAAGTCGTTGTCAGCGTGGTCATCATCGGTTCTCGCGGTTTGCGTGTCGGTGGAATCGGCGCAGCGTCAGGCAGGCGGCGGCAGGAAATTCACCTCGTGCTCGGCGGCACGTCGCACCACCTCCTGCGGATCGGGGAGATTGTGGATGCGTTCGAACAGCTCCTTGAGCGACCGCGTCGGTGCGACCCAGAACAGGCTGGTGGCGGTTTCGCCCGATTTGTTGAAGATGCCGTGGGGGACGCCCTTGGGCATGCGCACGAGGTCGCCGGCTTTGGCCACAAAGTCCTTGCCGTCGAGCCAGAGGTCGTAGCGGCCGCTCAGCACATAGACGAACTCATCCTGGGTCGGATGGATGTGCGGCGGCACGAAGGTGCCGTCCGGAAAAACGGCATGCCAGGCCATCGACGCTTCGGAATGCTGCTTCAGCGTGTAGGTCTGGCCCAGAATGTTCCAGACGACGTTGCCAAAACCGTCCTTGGCGGGGGTTACGCCCGGAGGCATCTCGATCATGGTGCTGTCCTTTGGTGTGTGCGGGATCATTCGGCGAGGAAGTCGGTGACGCGGTGTGCGGAGGACGGCGTTTCCTCGAACACGAGATGTCCGGTCGCGGGCACCAGCACCACGCGTGCGTCGGGGAGTCCTGCTTTCCAGGCCTCTGCCTGGGCGGTCGGACGCAGACGATCGGCGGATCCCCACAGCACGAGCGTCGGCATCGCGATCCGATGCAGCCAGTGCGCGAGCTTGGGATTGCCCTGCGGTTCGCTGCGGATCAGCTTGGCAAAGCCAGTGACCTCGCGTCCGAGCCGGGCGTCGAAAGCCGGGTCGGGCGCCTTGGGGAAATAACGGAGTGCCGCGGCCGGATCGTGCGCGAGATAGGCGGGCAATTCTTGCGGCGCGATCTCGAACAATCCCGGTGCAGGCGCGCTTCCGACCACAAGACCGGCGGGTGCAACCAGCACCAGCTTGCGGATCCGATGCGGCTGACGGATCGCGAACTCCGCGGCAAGCCATCCGCCGAGCGAGAACCCGGCGAGGTCGAATTGATTAAGGCCGAGCCTGTCGAACAGATCCATGTAGTGAAGGACGTGATCCTCGACGGTGTCGATCGTCTCGGCGTCACCGGAGTCGCCGAAGCCCGCGTGATAGGGGATGATGACGGTGTGCCGCTTTGCCCAGACGCGCGCCATCTCGAAGCCGGTGAAGGTGCCGGTGCCGTGCAGGAACACGAGTGCCGGGCCGCTTCCGATGCTGTGGACGACGGTGCGCACGCCGTTGATCGTATAGTCCGCGCGCGAGAAGCCGGCGAGATCGGGCGAAGGTCTGGGGGTATCAAGCATGGTTGTCTCCGGTTGACGTCGGAAGGGCCGGGCGTTGGTGGGTCATGCGGCAGCCGCCTGACGACCGCTGAGAAGCGAGGCGAATTGTTCGACGGCGTTGGCGATCCGCGCGGCCGTCATTGGTGCGAGCGGCTCGCCTGGCGCGATCTCGCCGCTGCTGGCGTAGATCGCCGTCGAAACGGTGCAGGCTTCGAAGAAGCCGAACAGCGGGCGGAGCTGGTGCTCGACCACCAGCGAGTGGCGCAGGCCGCCGCCGACGGCGGTCAGCAGCACCGGGCGGTTGCGCAGCGCGCTGGGTTCGATCAGGTCGAAGACGTGCTTGAACAATCCGGGATAGGATCCCTGGAACACCGGGCACCCGATCACGAGGCCGTCGGCCTGCTCGATGGCCTCGACGACGGCGCGCGCGCTGTCATCGAGTGCGGTCCGGGTGAAGCCGGCGATGCCGCAGCCGGCATCGACGAGATCGAGGACCGTGGTGTTCAGTCCATGTTGCGCCTGAAGGTCGGCGGCGACGGCTTCGACCAGAATGCGCGACTTCGCCGGGCGCCAACTGTTGCCGCAGAAGCCAACGATGCGGGATGTCCTCACCTCGACGCCCTCGTCTGATCGCCTGCTCAGCCCGTCACCCCGAACACTGTCCATTGCGCGCCAGGGCCGGGGAGGCCGAGCAGCGCGCGGCCGCACTCTTCGACGATCTGGTCGGCCATCAGGATGTGCTGCGTGCCCGAATGAATGTCGCGATAGAACCGCTGCATCGGCGTGTTGTGCAGCGAGGCACCGCGGGCGGCGCGATGTGCGAAGGTCGCGACATCGGACAGAACGTCGTGGACGTGGCGCAGCGACAGCTTGATCATCGTCATCTGGTCCAGCGAGGGAGATTCACCGCCGGCGCAAGTCTCCGAGACGTCCTTCCAGGTTTCGTGGACCAGCGCACGCGCGGCGCGGAAGCGAGCTTCGGCCTGCGCGAACTGAAACTTGAAGCTCGCGCTGTCACACGACTTGCCGAATGGATCCTGGCGCTGGACGATCACCTTGACGAGCTCGTCGAGCATGCGGCGGCCAACGCCGACGGCCCACGCGGAATGTGCCCAGGCGCTGTAGCCCGCCAGTCCCAGCGCACCCTGCACGCCACCCCGGCGCGGCGCGCCAATGTCGAAATCGTAGGTCATGTGCGTGGGTACGAACAGCTCGTCGCCCTCGCTCAAGGTGTAGTCGAAGCTTCCGGTCGCGCGCAGGCCGAGCACGTCCCAATTGCCCATCAGCTTGATGGTCGCGCGCGGATGGTGTGTGACCACGATCTTGGGCTGGCCGTTGGGGCCGAAGATCATGTCCTTGCCGGAGGCGTCGGTGACGAAGCAGCCGGAATGCACCCACTCGGCGTGCTGAATGCCGCTGCCATACGCCCAGTTGCCGCGGATCATGTAGCCGCCGTCGACCGGCCGGGCGAAGCCGCGCGGCACGCCGTTGCCGGCAATCGTGATGTCGGGCCCGCCCGCGAAGACCTTCTTGATGCCTTCGTCCTCGATGTAGATGGCGAGCGTCGTGCCTTCCATGTTGTTGCCGATGACGCACCAGCCGGCCGAGGCATGTGCGTAGGCAAGCCGCTCGATCACGGTCATGGCGTCGTAAGGCAGAAGCTCGGCGCCGCCGACCTCTCGGGGGAATAGCATGGTGTAGATGCCGGCCTTGCGCAGCGCGGCCACGACGTCGTCAGTCAGATAGCCCTGTGCGTCGGCCTCCGCGGCTCTGGATTCGACCAGCGGCAGCAGCGCGTCGAGGCGCGCATGGAACTCAGCCACCGTCGGGGTCGCGGAAGGTTTGACTGCGAGTTGCACGGAAGGGCTCATGATCGGTGTCTCCAGGTCGGTCTGTCAGTCGGTCTGTTGGTGCTTCGCGCAGGGCTGCCGTGCGCGAAGATCTGGGTCGGACGGGACAGTCGCAGGCAACACTTCGCCTGCACGCGCCAATGTCAGTTGGCGCGCGACGATCGGCTCGCGTTGCTGTCGAGATGTCCCCACCGGAACCGCGTGTCGTGACGCGATCCCGATGGCCAGGATGCTAGAGACGAGGCGGCCAAGCCAGCAATCCCCCATCATGGGGGGATGGGCCATTGTGCTCTGCCGCAAAGCTGGGCCGGGAGAGCAGCGCGTTGCCGCTTCTTTTCGCTTGACCAAAGATCAGGCAAGGCAGAAATTTTAAGCCTATAATAATCGGCAATGACATGCGTGTGTCCGGGGCACGTCGCGTTCGCGAGGAGTGGCGGTGAGAGCCGAGCAGGAGCATTTGGATGGTCTGCCCGAGCGCCAGCTCGCAGATCGGCTGATGTCCATCGCCGAGAGCTGCTCGGTGCGTGCGCTTGGCGTCGCCTGCTGCTCGGCGATCACGGAAATGACGGGGTCGCCGACCGTCGGCCTCTATTTGCTCGACGGGCTCGAGCCGGAACTGGTCTACAGCCAGCACGTCGCGGAAGGTCTGCTCGACAATTACAGGGCCGGCTTCTGGAAGCATGACCCCGTGCTTGACTGCATCATGACCCGAGGCCGCGCGGTCGACGGCGAAACGGTGATCGGTCCACAGCAATGGCGGCACAGTCCGTCGTTCGAGATGCTGCACGAGTGGGGATTCGCATACAACATGGGCGGGCCATTGTGGTGCGGGCAGAAGATCGTCGGCGTGCTGTTTACCGCGACGACCGACACGGACGCGCCTTACACGATGCGGTCACGGCAGCGCATGGAGATGCTGTGCCGGGCCGGCTCGCTGGCTTTGACCAACATGACCAACGCGGGCGCGATCGACGCCCATCGTGCCGCGACCCGGGTTCGTGAGCCGGCCGCGACGCTCTCGCTCCCGCCAAGGTCTGCGGACGTCGCCATCCGGGTCTGCCGCGGCCAGACCAACAAGGAAATCGCCCGCGAGATGGGAATTTCCGACCAGACGGTGAAGGAGCACGTCGCCAATTTGTGCCGACGTTTCGGCGTGCACAATCGCACCGAGCTCGCGGCCTGCCTGCTGAGCCCGGGCGTGCGGCAATAACCTGTCGCGCCGGGTCAGACGTGGTTGACGATCAGCTTGAGCGAGCCAGCGAAAGTCGGCTGCTGCCGATAGGATCCGTGCCGCGCATCCCAGCGGCCGGCGGCGAGATCGCTGCTGAGCCGCTGTTCGAAACGCCGGACGACATCATCGGCGATAAAGCTCCAGGCCGAGCAGGCGAGCCGTGCGGCCGGATCCAGCAGCATCTCGGGCCGGCCGTAATAGGCCTCATTGAAACCATCGGTGCAGTCGAGCGGGATCGGCACGGGCACGACGTCCGTCGTGCCGCCGAGAGCCGTTGCGATGTCCTTGATCCCCGGATAGCGCACGGCCTCGACCGCGATGACCTCCGGGCAATAGGCGTTGAGCCAGAAGCGATCGAGTTCGTCCGGATCGCAGGTCATGATCGCGATCGGACCGCGCGTCACCCGTCGCATCTCGCGCAGGCCCGCGTTGAGGTTCTTCCACTGATGCACCGAGAAGGTCGACATCGCCGCAGCGAACGTCGCGTCCTCGAAGGGAAGCTTTTCCGCGACCGCATCGATCGCAGCGGGCAGATGCGCCGGCCGCTGCGCCCGCATCGATTGCGACGGCTCGACCGGGGTGACGGTGCGGCCGACCGGCTCGTAGGAGCCCGCGCCCGCGCCGACATTGAGGATCGTGCCGGCCTCGCCGAGCGCGGCATCGATCATCTCCGCGATGCGCGGATCGGGTTTGCGAAAATTCGCGTAGCCCTGGCCGATCGTGCCGTAATTGGCGTCGCCTGCGCTGCCGTCCCGGTGGCGTGGCGCGTTGTCTTGTAGTGCGTTGTCCTGCATGAGGTCTCCTACAACGTCTTGTGCGACACGTTCTTGACGACGGTGTAGCACTGCAGGCCCTCGGTGCCACCCTCGCGGCCGTAGCCGCTGTCCTTGACGCCGCCGAACGGGGTCTCCGCGACCGAGGCGACGAAATGGTTGATGGAGAGGTTGCCGACCTCAACGCTTTCGGCGAGGCGTTCGGCATTGCCGGCCGACTTCGTGAAGGCGTAGGCGGCAAGACCATAGGGAAGGGCGTTGGCCTTTTCGATCGCCTCGTCCAGCGTCTTCACCGGATTGACCAGTGCAAGCGGCCCGAACGGCTCCTCGTTCATGGCGCGGGCATCGTCGGGCAGGTCGGCGATCACCGTGAGCGGGAAGAAATAGCCGCGATTGCCGATGCGCTGCCCGCCGGCGAGCACGCGCGCGCCCTTGTCCCTGGCATCGCTGACCAGCGTCTCCATCGCGTCGATGCGGCGCGCATTGGCGAGCGGCCCGAGCTGCGTCGAAGGATCGAGGCCGTTGCCGACCTTGAGCTGGCTGGCGCGCTCTGCAAAGGATTGCGCGAACTGCTCGTAGATCTTTTCCTGCACGAAGAAGCGCGTCGGCGAGACGCAGACCTGGCCGGCGTTGCGCGACTTGCCGATCACGGACGCAGCCGCAGTCGCGGCCGGGTCGACGTCGTCGCAGACGATCACCGGTGCGTGGCCGCCGAGCTCCATGATCGCGGGCTTCATGTGCCGGCCGGCCATCTCGGCGAGATGCTTGCCGACGGGGATCGAGCCGGTGAAAGTGACGAGGCGGATACGCGACTGCGGGATGAGGTAGTCGGAGATTTCCGCGGGATTGCCGAACACCAGGTTGAGCACACCGGGGGGCAGGCCCGCATCATGGAAGGCGCGCACCAGCTGGAATGCGCCGGCCGGGGTTTCCTCCGAGGCCTTCAGGATGATCGAGCAGCCGGCGGAGAGGGCGCCGGCGACCTTTCGGGCCGGCGAGCTCATCGGGAAATTCCACGGCGAGAACGCAGCGACCGGGCCGATCGGCTGGCGCAGCACGGTGTGGCGCATGCCGGGCTCACTGGGGATGATGCGGCCGTAGAGCCGCAGGCCTTCGGTCGCATCCCACTCGATGATGTCGCAGCCACGCAGGATTTCGAGCCTTGCCTGCTCGATCGGCTTGCCCTGTTCGAGCGTCATCGCGGCGGCCATCACATCGACGCGCTCGCGGATGAGGGCGGCGGCCTTCAGGATGATCTGCGCGCGTTTCGCCGGCGCGGTGTTGCGCCAGATCTTGAAGCCTTTCTCGGCGGCGGCGAGCGCGTCGTCGAGGTCGGCTCTGGTCGCGGTCGGGACGGTGCCGAGCACGCTTTCATCGGCGGGATTGATGATCGGCTGGCCGCTTGCGCGCTTCCATTGTCCATCGATGTAGAGTTCGATCAGGGGATATTCCGCCATTGTTCTTTACCTTGCTTGTGCGGTTCTGCTTGCAGCGTCCTTGTGCGCGAGCTGGTTCAACCAACTCGTGAAGATGCGATCGGCCTGTTGTGCGACGATCGTTGAATATTCTGCCGTCCTTGCCCGAAGCTCCGGCACCGAAATCCTCGCGGAGGCGAGCTCGACGGCATGGCCGACGTACCATTCCTCGAGCTGCCGTGGATCGGCTTCGAGGTGAAACTGCAGTGCGAGCGCATTGTTTCCGAACTCGAACGCCTGGTTCTCGTAGTTTTCGTTCGAGGCGAGTCTCGCTGCATGATCGGGAAGATCGAAGGTGTCGCCGTGCCAGTGCAGAACCGGTGTGCCCTCCGCCAGCGGCGTCAGGCAGGAGGCGCGGCCGGTGTCCGATAATGTCAGCGATCCCCAGCCGATCTCCTTCACATGACCGGCATGGACGCGGGCCCCGAGCGCCTTCGCCATCAGCTGTGCGCCGAGGCAAATGCCGAGCGTCGGCAGGCCTTGGGCAAGGCGGCGCTCCAGCAGGTCAATTTCCCTTGTGAGAAACGGATAGCTGTCGGTCTCGTAGACGCCGATCGGGCCGCCGAGCACGATCAGGAGGTCCGCATCCCCGATCGAGGGGTGGCTGAGATCGTCGACCGGCGCTTCGCAGAACGAGACGTTCCAGCCCTCGCGTTCCATGATCGGTGCAAGCAGGCCGAGATCCTCGAAGGCCACATGACGGAGCGCGACGGCAGATCGGCGGCGTTGGAACATCCACAAAACCTTGTTGTGCTGGGTCTTTCGACGGCATCCGCTATATTCGAATTGATATAACGTATGTCAGGGCTCGTCCAGACGGTTCCGGGCCGGATCCGCCGCAGACATGCCCTGCATGCGGCATCAGCGTGCGGAGTGCATCTCCAGGAAGGCTTTTACGCCGGAGACCTCGCCCGTATCGGACAGGGTGTAACCGGGCAGGGCAGCGACCGCCGCCTGGAAATCGTGACTGCGGATGATGTCGAGGATGCGTCGCATCGGCTCCGTCTCCAGGAAGGCGCGTTTGCAGACGAAGAAATAGTCTTCGGTGAGAACCCGGATGAAATCGAGACCGAACTGGCGGGCGGCGGCCTCGACGCCGAAGGTCACATCGGCCATGCCGCTGGCGACGTAGGCTGCGACCGCCGCATGGGTGAACTCGATCTGCTGCGCGCCGTTGATCCTGCCCTGGTCGATCCCTTGCACGGCGAGCAGGCGGTCGAATAGGAGACGTGTGCCGGAATCGTGATCGCGGTTGACGAAGCGCACCTTCGGTCCGGTCAAATCGCGCAGCGAGGCGATCCGTAGCGGATTGCCGCGCGCGACCATCAGCCCCATCTCGCGCGTGACGAAATTGATGACGCGGTCCTCGCGCGGATCGAGCCATTCGCGGGCCGCGTTGATGCCCTGGGCGCGCAGCTCGCCGCGCGGCAGATGCAGGCCGGAGAGATCGCAAGCGCCCTGCGCCAGCGAGACCAGCGAATGCTGGTTGCTGACATAGCGCAGGTCGACGCCGATGCCGGGCTCCCGGTCGAGGAACTCGCGCAGCTTTGCAACTGCAAAGCCGTGGCTCGCATGGACGCGGATCACGGAGGGCCGCTGCTCGAGGAATGGCTTGATCTCGCTCGCCAGCTCCTGCGCCAGGTTTTCAAGCTGCGGCCCGAGCCGCGCTTGCATGCGCTCGCCGGCCCACACCAGCCGCTCGCCGAATGGCGTGAGCTTCGAGCCCTTGCCGCGCTGGGTTTCGACGAGAGGCGTTCCGAAGAACTCCGACCATTGCTCGATCAGATTCCAGACGTGCCGGTAGGACAGCTGTGCGTCGCTGGCTGCGCTCGTGATCTTCCCGGTCTTCCGGATCTCGTTGAGCACGCCCAGCATGACGACGGCGGTGCGTGGGCTGCCCTCGTGGCGAAACCGCCAGACGGCCTCGATCTCGATCTGAAGCATCGCTTTCCTTATGAAATAGACTTCATATATTGGGTGTCCAATTGCACTTCATATCATATTTACTCCAGCCAATGGGCGCCTAATCTGGTATACCAGAACAGGAGGAAATATGATGTCTGTTGCATATGACTTTGCGCACTCGCCGGCCACCGAGTTCATGGCCCGGCCGCAGCATCTGCTCATCGACGGCCGCCGCGTGCCCGCGAGCTCCGGCCGCACCTTCAAATCCCTCAATCCCGCCACCGGGCAGGTCATCGCCACCATCGCCGAGGGCGGCGAGGCCGATGTCGAGATCGCGGTGGCGGCTGCGCGCCGGGCGTTCGAAGGCCCGTGGCGCACCATGCGTGCCTCCGAGCGTGGCCAGATCCTGATGCGCTGGGCCGACCTGCTCAAGCGCAACGCCGACGAGATCATCGAGCTCGAATCGATCGATGCCGGCAAGCCGATCTCGGCGACGATGCGCCAGGATTTCCCGGCCGCCGTCGACACGCTGACCTACTACGCTGGCTGGGCCGACAAGATCAGCGGCGATGTCGTGCCGGTGCGCGACGATGCCCTGACCTACACCATGCGCGAGCCGGTCGGCGTGGTCGCGGCGATCGTTCCCTGGAATTTCCCGCTGATGATCGGCATGTGGAAGTTGGCACCGGCGCTGGCCTGCGGCTGCACCATCGTGATGAAGCCGGCCGAGCTGACCTCGCTGTCGGCGCTGCGTATCGCGGAGCTCGCGCTCGAAGCGGGTTTGCCGGCGGGCGTCTTCAACGTCGTCACCGGTCCCGGTCGCGTCGTCGGTGACGCGCTGGTCAATCACGCGGATGTCGACAAGGTCACCTTCACCGGCTCGCCCGGCGTGGGCCGCGGAATCATGAAGGGCGCGGCCAGCAACTTCAAGCGCGTCTCGCTCGAGCTCGGCGGCAAGTCGGCCAACGTGATTTTCGACGATGCCGATCTCGAAGCGGCGTCGAAGGCTGCGGCCTCCGGCATCTTCTTCAATGCCGGCCAGGTCTGCTCGGCCGGCTCCCGCGTGCTGGTGCAGGAGAAGGCGTATGACGAAGTCGTCGAACGCCTCGCCGCGCGTGCGAAGTCGATCAAAATGGGCGACCCGCTCGACCGCAAGACGGCGCTCGGGCCGGTCATCTCCGAGAAGCAGATGAAGTCGATCCTCGACTATGTCGATATCGGCCAGAGGGAAGGCGCGAGGCTCGTCACCGGCGGTGAGAAGGTCGGCGAGCGCGGCTATTTCATCAGCCCCGCGGTGTTCGCCGATGTCGCGCACGAGATGCGGATCTCGCAAGAGGAAATCTTCGGCCCCGTCGTCAGCGTCATCAAGTTCAAGGACGAGGCTGATGCTTTACGGATCGCTAACGGCACGGCCTACAGCCTCGCCGCGGGCGTCTGGAGCCGCGATGTCGGCAAGCTGCAGCGTTTTGCCAAGCGGGCACGCGCCGGCACGGTCTGGATGAATACCTATGGCTACACCGACGTGCGCTTGCCCTGGGGCGGCGAGCGCGACTCCGGCCTCGGCCGCGAGCACGGCACCGCAGCGCTCGACAATTTCACCGAGCCCAAGGCCGTCTGGATGAATTTGGCCGTCTGATACCTCCCGAGCGGCCAATCCTGGAGCCCGCCTGATCCCCCCGATCAGGCGGGCTCTCTTTTTTGGAGATCGATAAAATTGTCTGCAACCCGATCACGGGCGGCAAACCCTGCGGACAAGAAGGCCGTGGTCTTAAACCTCGGCTTTGGAACCGGCATGCATCCTCACCGCAAAAGGTTGGGGCATTTCGCATGTCAATTTTCAAGGAGATCGTCGCGGCGATTGCGGGAGTCTACGCACTCCTGTTCGTCTGCGACGCATTGTTCGGCGTCGGCGAGACGCGCTTCGACGATTCCTATTACAGCGCCAGCTTCTACGCGCCGAAGCCGAAGGAGTTCCGCTTCGCCAGCGATACGCCGCCGGCGACCCGCGTCAGCGAAGCCTTCGCGCAGTTCTCGGCGGCCGAGGCCAAGCCGAACAAGCGCTACTCGTCGCTGACGACAATCATTCGATAGTTCACGCCGCCCGCGCCGGTGGCCCAGCGGCTGCCAACTCCGCCACTTCCTCGTCAGTGAAGACGCGGCTGCGGGTGAGAAACCGCACGCCCTCCGGCGCCTCGGCCGAAAAGCCGGAGCCGCGGCCGGGCACGACGTCGATGATGAGCTGGGTGTGCTGCCAATATTCGAACTGGGCGGCACCGATATAGAACTCGCAATCGGCGATCTTGCCGAGCAGCACGTCCTGGGGGCCGACGCGGAAATCCCCGACAGGATAGCACATCGGGGCCGAGCCGTCGCAGCAGCCGCCGGACTGGTGAAACATCAATGCGCCGTGCTGGGTCTTGAGGCGCGCGACGATCTCGGCCGCCTTCGGCGTGATCTCGACCCGATTGACCATGGTGCGAATCCTATCGACGAAAAAGTGGCTCAGGTGCGATGAACCGCACCTGAGCCAGGCGGCGAACAATCAGAAGAAGCCGAGGGCCTTGGTCGAGTAGCTGACCAGGACGTTCTTGGTCTGCTGGTAGTGGTCCAGCATCATCTTGTGGGTCTCACGCCCGATGCCTGACTGCTTGTAACCGCCGAACGCCGCATGCGCGGGGTAGGCGTGGTAGCAATTGGTCCAGACGCGGCCGGCCTGGATGGCGCGGCCGAACCGATAGGCGCGGTTGCCATTGCGGGTCCATACGCCGGCGCCGAGGCCATAGAGTGTGTCGTTGGCGATCGCGAGCGCGTCCTCCTCGTTCTTGAACTTCGTGACCGACACGACCGGTCCGAAGATCTCCTCCTGGAAGATGCGCATCTTGTTGTTGCCCTCGAAAATCGTGGGCTCGACGTAATAGCCTTCGGCGAGCTCACCCTCCATTTTGGCCCGCTTGCCGCCGGTCAATACTTTTGCGCCTTCCTGCTTGCCAATATCGAGATAGGACAGGATCTTCTCGAGCTGGTCGTTCGAGGCTTGCGCGCCGATCATGGTCGAAGCGTCGAGCGGGTGGCCCTGCTTGATCTTCTTGGTCCGCGCGACCGCCTTCTCCATGAACTTGTCGTAGATCGATTCCTGCACCAGCACGCGGCTCGGACAGGTGCAGACCTCGCCCTGGTTGAGGGCGAACATCGCAAAGCCCTCCAGCGCCTTGTCGAGGAAATCGTCGTCGGTCTCGGCGACGTCGGCGAAGAAGATGTTCGGCGACTTGCCGCCGAGCTCCAGCGTCACCGGAATCAGATTGTCGGACGCGTATTGCATGATCATGCGGCCCGTCGTGGTCTCGCCGGTGAAGGCGATCTTGGCGATCCGCTTGTTCTGCGCCAGCGGCTTGCCGGCCTCGATGCCGAACCCGTTGACGACGTTGATGACGCCGGGCGGCAGGATGTCCGCGATCAGCTCCATCACGGCGAGGATGCCGAGCGGGGTCTGTTCGGCGGGCTTCAGCACCACGCAATTGCCGGCGGCAAGGGCAGGGGCGAGCTTCCAGGTCGCCATCAGGATCGGGAAGTTCCAGGGAATGATCTGGCCGACGACGCCGAGCGGCTCGTGATAGTGATAGGCGACGGTGTCGTGGTCGATCTCGGAGATGCCGCCTTCCTGCGCGCGCACGACGCTGGCGAAATAGCGCCAGTGGTCGACGACCAGCGGCATGTCGGCATGGGTGGTCTCGCGGATCGGCTTGCCGTTGTCGAACGTCTCGATCAGCGCCAGCAGGTCGAGATTTGACTCCAGCTTGTCGGCGATCTTGTTCAGGATGCGCGAACGCTCCTGCACCGAGGTCTTGCCCCAGGATTCCTTCGCCTTGTGCGCGGCGTCGAGTGCCAGCTCGATGTCGGCGGCGGTGGAGCGGGGCACCGAGCAGAGCTTCTTGCCGGTGATCGGGCTCGGATTGTCAAAGTACTTGCCTTCCACCGGAGCGACCCATTTGCCGCCGATGAAATTGTCGTAGCGTTCGCGGATGAGGAGCGTTTTCGAAACCTGGTCGAGCGCTTGCTGGAACATGGCATTTCCTCCGTGGATTGATCGGCGTCTTTGCGCCTTGGATCTTGCGGTCTCGCGCGTCGTCGAACAGGCGCTCCGATTGCGGCGGAGCACGCAGCGCAAAACAAGCCAATCCGGAGCGTTCGCCGCTCCGGCAACGAGGGGAGATGTCAGATCATCCCGGCGAAACCACGCGAAGTCTGCGCCGGACCGAATGGTTCGTCAACGCTATATCCGATCAAATATGGCGTGCTGTCGCGCGGTATGAACGCGCAGCGCGATTTGCTGCGCTGCGCGTTCGGTAATGCGCTACTTCGGCAATGCGATCGGCTTGAGCGTGAACGGGCCGGGATCCTTGCTCTTGTTCTCGCCGATGACGTAGGACAGCTTGCCCTCCGCGACCCATCCGGTGTCACCGACCTGGGTGACCGAAACCGGCTCGGCGAGGCCGTCCTTGATCACCTCCACCTGTGCCGCGTCGCCGCTCACCGTGATCTTGTCGAGCCGGCCGGCGCCCTCGATCAGCAGGAAGCCATTGCCGAATGCGCGCAGCGCATCGGCATGGTCGAGCGTGCTTGATGGCTTCAGCTCGGTGATGGCGCCGGCCTTGCCGTCCTTGACCGCGATCCGGAACAATTTTCCAGGGATGAAGGTCGTCACATAGAGATTGCCGTCGGAACCGACGGCAATGCCGTCGAGGCCGACGCCGTCCTTGGCCGGCGCCAGCGCCGGATCCGTTGCCCAGACCTCGAGCGCAGTCGCGCCGGACTTGAGGCTATAGACGTAAGGCGCGAAGGAGTCGCTGATGTAGGCCGTTCCGTCGCTGCCGATCGCGATGTCGTTGCAGAAGGATTTGTTGTCCTTGAGCGCGAAGCTGCCCTTGGGCGCGCCGGTACGCAGGTCGAACGTCTTGAGGAACGCGCCTTTGCCGCTGCCGGGACTCGGAACGCCCATGCCGGAGAGGTCGTTCGAGCAGACGTAAAGTGTGCCGCTCTTCTCGTCGGCAAGCACTCCGAGGGTGGAGCGGCTGCCGCTGGCGCCGGGCGAGATGAAGGCGTCGACCTTGCCGGTCGGGGTCACCCGCGTCACGCCGCCATGATTGAAGCTGCCGACATAGAGCGCGCCGTCGCTGGTCGATGACACGCTTTCCGGAAAGCTCTTTTCGGGCAGGGTGACTGCCGCGCTTTGTGCCTGGGCAAGGCCTGCGCGGAATACGCTGGATGCGAGGATAGCGACGGCCGCACCGAGCGTGCGACCGGTCGTGAGCGTTTCTCCCTGCCTGCGCGAACGCAAGGCATTGTCGTATTTTTTCATGATTGCGATTCCTGACGAATAAGAAGGGACTATTCTTCAGAGGCGAGCTTTGTCGGCCGTTTTGTCGCGTGCAGCTGGCGGATCCTTTTGCTCCTCCCCGGTCCGCCTTGCCGCAATCGATATATACCAGTAAATATAGCGAGACGAAGGCCGAAGACCGGAAGAGCAGAGGATCCCACGATGTCTCGTCACGTTGTGCCGATGGGCGAAGACAGCCGCAGCGTCGATGCGCCCCGCAGGTGCTTGAGTTGTAACGGGATCATCGCAGGCCTCGCGGATCAGGATCTCGGGATTGGCCTCGACATCAAGCTCGGTCTGGTCTCGGACGAATGCGCGTTGATCTGCAACGCGTGCACCGCAAAATTGATCGAGGCAGGGCCTCCGGCCGGAAGGCCCGTCACGCGGCGGAGGTAAGCTCGTGGTCGAAGCGGCTCGATAGAACAAAGGACAAAGCGTGAAGCAAGGACAGGCAACGCCTTCGGAGCGGCGCATGGCGCTGGTCGAGGCGGAGAAACGCGCGGAGACGCTCTTTGACGAGATCGAAGGGCGCAACCTGATCCGGCCGGGCCGGACCGAACGCGAGATCGAGCAGGAGATTTATCAAATCGCCCTGGACCGGTTCGGCGTCGAGAAGCATTGGCACAAGCGCATCGTGAGGGCCGGAGAGAACACCTTGACCCTGGCCGCGGACAATCCGCCGGTCCGGGAGATCGAGGCCGACGACATCGTCTATGTCGACCTGGGCCCGGTGTTCGAGGATTGGGAAGCGGACCTCGGACGTACGTATGTGTTGGGCAATCATCCCGGCGGGCCGCTGGTCGCCGCGCTCCCGGTCGTGTTCGACCGGATCCAGGCCCACTATCACGCCTCCCCGGATATGACGGGCGAGGGTCTCTACGCGTTTGCGCAGAAGGCGGCCGAGGAGGCGGGATGGCGGTTTGGCGGTGTCATCGCCGGCCATCTCGTCAGTGAGTTCGCGCATGCGCACATCCCCGGCGACAAGAACCTCAATCGTATCATGCCCGGAAATGATAAGCGGATGCGCGATCCCGATGAGCTCGGTAGGGAGCGGCACTGGATTCTGGAGGTCCATCTGGTCGAGCCGAACGGCTCCTATGGTGGATTTTACGAGCGGCTGCTCTAGAACGGTGGCGCGCCGGTCAGTCCAAGAAGAAGGTCAATCCATGCGAGCCTCACGCTCCGTCGTCTCTGCGTTCCTCGTCGCGATCAGTGTCTCCTCGGCCAGCGCCGAGCCAGCTCGCGTTTATGCGGCCGGCAGCCTGGTTGCTCCCTTGAAGCAGACGATCAAGGCGGCCGGCCTCGACGCCTCGCAAATCGCCGATCCCGTCTTCGGCCCCTCGGGCGGCCTGCGCGAGCGGATCGAGAAGGGCGAGGCCGCGGATCTTTTTCTGTCGGCCGATACGGCGCATCCGCGCACGCTGGCAGCCGAGCGGCCTCAGGCATTGATTATCCCGTTCGCGCGCAACAATCTCTGCCTGTTCGGCCGCGAGGCGGTGGGGCTGACTGAGGCCAATGCACTCGAGACGATGCTGGACCCCAAGATGCGTCTGGCAACCTCGACGCCGCTCGTCGATCCCGGTGGCGACTATGCTTTTGCGGTGTTCAAGCGGGCGGAGACAGTCCGCGCCGGGGCTGAGGCTGTGCTCAGCCAGAAGGCCCTGAAGCTGATCGGAGGCCCGGGCGCCATGAAGCCGCTCGAGGGGCACTCACCGGCCGCCAGCATCTTCCTTGCCGATAAGGCCGATCTCCTGCTGGTCTATTGCAGCGGTCAGCAGCAGACCTTGCGCGAGGTTCCCGGCTTGAAGGTGTCGCGGCTGCCGCCGGAGATCGATGTTGTCGCGACCTATGGACTGGTGCTGCTCACGGACAATCCGGCCGCTGCGCGGCTTGCGCTGTTCCTGCTGTCGGACAAGGGGCAGGGCATTATTGCCGAAAACGGTCTTGTGAAGATCGCTCCTTCCGAGCGGTGATAAGAGCAGACTCATGATCCTCTATCTGCTGGCCTATCTCGGTGGCGTCCTGACCATCGTGAGCCCCTGCATCCTCCCGGTCATCCCCTTCGTGCTGGCGCGCGCCGATCGTCCGTTCCTGCGGAACGGCCTGCCGATGCTGATCGGCATGTCGCTCGCGTTTGCCGTCGTCGCGACGTTGGCGTCGGTCGCGGGAGGCTGGGTCGTCTCCGCCAACCAATATGGACGTGGCGCCGCGCTGGTCCTGCTCGCCTTGTTCGGTCTGACGCTGGTGTTTCCGGAGCTGGCCGACCGCCTGATGCGGCCGCTGGTGGCCATTGGTGCGCGGATGTCGCAATCGGCGAGTGAGCCGGGCGAGGACAGCCTTGTCGCGCCGTTCGTGCTCGGAATTGCCACCGGCTTTCTCTGGGCGCCCTGTGCGGGTCCGGTGCTCGGCCTGATCCTGACCGGCGCCGCGCTTCAGGGCGCCAACGCCGGAACCGCGCTGCTGCTCCTGGTCTATGCGGCGGGCGCCGCAACCTCGCTGGCGCTGGCTTTGCTGGTCGGCGGCCGCGTCTTCGCCGCGATGAAGCGCTCGATCGGCGCCGGCGAATGGATCAGGCGGGGCGTCGGCGTGGCCGTGCTCGCGGCTGTTATTGCCATCTCGCTCGGCCTCGACACCGGCTTCCTCACCAACCTCTCGGTCGGCAGCACGACGTCGCTGGAGCAGGCGCTGCTCGACAGACTGCATCCGAACACGAAGACCGCGATGACTGATACGTCGATGCAGGCGAAGCCGGGCGGCGAGAACGCGTCGGATATGCTCATGGTCGAGGATCTCGATCCCAAGCTCGCCGGTGCGCAGGAGTGGCTGAACTCGCCGCCGCTGACCTTCGAGGCGCTGAAAGGCAAGGTCGTCCTCGTCGACTTCTGGACCTATTCCTGCATCAACTGCCTGCGCTCGATCCCCTATGTCCGCGCCTGGGCGGAGAAATATCGCGACCGCGGCCTCGTGGTGATCGGCGTGCACGCGCCCGAATTCGCCTTCGAGCGCAATGTCGCCAACGTCAAGAATGCGGTGTCGACGTTGAAGATCAGCTATCCCGTCGCGATCGACAATGACTACAAGATCTGGCGCTCGTTCGAGAACCAGTACTGGCCGGCGCATTACTTCATCGATGCCAACGGCAAAGTCCGTCACCATCATTATGGTGAAGGCGAATACGCGGAGTCCGAGCGCGTCATCCAGACGCTGCTTGCTGAGGCCGGGAACAAGAACGTCCCGTCCGACATCGTCGCGGTCAAGGCATCGGGCGCGGAGGCGGCGGTCTCCGACGGCGCCGAAGTCAAATCGCCCGAGACCTATGTCGGCTATGATCGCAGCGAGAATTTCGTCTCACCCGGCGGTGTGGCGAAGGACGAGAGCCACGTCTATGCTGCGGGCGAGCCGCAGCTCAACGACTGGTCGCTGACCGGCAATTGGACGGTCGGCCCGGAGCGCGCGCAGCTGAACGCGCCTGATGGCGGCATCGTCTATCGCTTCCATGCCCGCGACCTGCACCTGGTGCTCGGTCCCGCCACCGAAGGCGCCAGCATCCGCTTCCGCATCACCATCGATGGCAAGCCACCCGGCGCCGCGCATGGCATAGACGCGGATGCCGAGGGCAATGGCATGGTGACGACGCAGCGGCTCTATCAGCTCGTCCGGGCGCCGGACACGGTCGCCGACCACACCTTCGAGATCCGCTTCCTCGATCCTGGCGTCCAGGCCTACGCGTTTACGTTCGGCTGAGCGAGTGGTCGCCGGGATGCTGTCCCGCGCGTTGCGGAATCAGCAGCAGACAAACCACCATGAACACTGCGATCACGGCCGAGGCCAGTGGCCGGCTCAGGGCAAGTCCGCCGTGATCGAGCGGCTTGTCGAGGAAGTCGCCGACGGTCGCGCCCAGCGGTCGCGTCAGGATGAACGCGGCCCAGAACAGCGTGACGCGTGAGACGCGAGTCCAGAAGTAAAGTGCTGCGATGACGGCCAGGCCGCTCGCGAAGATCAGTGCGCCGCCGCGATAGCCCATGTCGCCGGTGTCGGCGATCCAGTCGCCGAGCGCGGTGCCGAGCGTCTGCGAGAAGGTGATGGCGCCCCAATAGAAGGCCTCGACCCGTGGTGTGCTGACGCTGTTGACCGAGATCGTTCCTTCGGTGCGATACCAGAGGCCGAGCACCAGCACAAGGCAGGCGAGAAGGAGCGTAGAGCCGCCGGTGTATCCAATGCCAAGTGAACGGTCGGCGAAATCGGCCATCGTGGTGCCGAAGGTGGTCGAGGCCACGATGGTCGCCCAATACAGCGCCGGATTGAATTTGCGCGCACGGATTTGTGCGGCGACCAGGACGATCATCGCCGCCAGGAACAGGCCTGTGCCGGCGAGGTAGCCCCAGTTCAGCGTCATCGTGACGGTGTCGCCGCCAGTCTCGCCCAGCGTCGTGGCGGCGATCTTGATGATCCAGAAGCCGAGCGTGACCTCGGGGACCTTGCTTTCGCTGAGGAGGCTGCTCTTTGCGTAATCTTGCATGGTGTTCCTCGTTGTCGCCTCACGCCTTGGCGACGCTATCCATGATCGCGAGCAGATCGGTGATCGCCTGCTTGCATTTTGCGGCATCCGGCGTGCTTGCGCGCAGCGCCTCGAGTGCGCGATCGATCGCCTTGTCGACCGTGTGCCAGTCGGCCGCCGCGCGCGGCTTCAATCCGGCCTCGGCCTCGTCCCATCTGGTCTCGAGGTCCTTGATCCTTGTCTTGGCACCGGGCAGGTCGCCCTTGTCGACCAGGGCGGCGACATCGACGACGATGCTGCGGAATGGGGTGAGGTCGCCGAGCTTTGCGGTCGCGGCTTCCGCGAGCGGGACGAAGGTGAAGTGCTGGCTCGCATTCATGTTTGGTTCGCCGGAGAAGGTCGTCACGAGGCAAACGGCAAGCACGGGGATGAGTTTCATCGGTCTCTCCTGGTGTAGCTCCTGCGTCGTGCAGGAGCGTTCAAATGCTGTGATTGGGTTACTGCGCCGGGCCGGCGCGGCGCGCGCCTTCGCCCTCGAACGTCACCCAGGCAACGAGGCCGACGATCACGGTGAGGAAGACGATGCTGGTCTGGATCGTGCCGAGGCCCATGCCGCCATACTCGTGCGACTGCGACAGAAGATCGCCGAGCGATGCGCCGAGCGGACGGGTGAGGATGTAGGCGAGCCAGAACGTGAGGACGGGATTGCCGCCGATAGCGTAAGCCAATGCGACCGCGACGATCAGCGCGCCGAAGGCGACGACGCCGAGCTGGAAACCAAGGCCGAGTGCTTCGGTCGCGAGATCGCCGGCGGCAGTGCCGAGTGCGAAGGTGAAGAGGATCGCAAGCCAGTAGAATAATTCGCGCCGTGTCGAGACGATGCTGTGGATCGACAGCGTACGCTCGATGCCGTACCAGACCGCGAATGTTGCGGCGAGCGCGGCGGCGAACGCGGCGGTGCTGACATAGAGGCTGATCTCGAGCTTGTCGGTCAGGAGGTCGGTGAGCTGGGTGCCGACGATGCTGACGAGGACGACGGTGAGCCAGTAGATCCACGGCACGTAGGCGCGGCGATTGAGTTGCGCGAGGAGTGCGGCAGTCAGCAGGCCCGTCATGCAGATCGCGGTCACGCTCGCGCCGAGGCCGACATGCACCGCAAGATAGTCGGCGCCGGTCTCGCCGACCGTGGTCGAGAGGATCTTGATGATCCAGAAGATCGCGGTGACCTCCGGAACCTTGTTCAGCATCTGCCTTGCGCCAAAGCCTGAATATTGCGACACGCCCAAATCTCCCGAAGCCGAAGCGATGCCCGACCGTCGCGCAGGCGACTTAGGCCCGGCTTAGGGGCGGGAATTTTCCGAGCAGGGTGATCTTCGCCGCAATTTGGGCCCGCTGGAGCGTCCTAACTCTGCCCTAAGTCGGAATGGGCATGATTTTGACGGCCGGATGGCCTGGCGATTTTGAGGATCGAATCTTGCGGGTTTTGCTGATCGAGGACGACAGGATGGTCGGAGCTGCCGTCGAACAGGCGCTGAGAGACGCCGCCTACGCCGTCGACTGGGTCAGGGATGGCGAGACCGCGTTGCTCGCCGCGGCAAGCGAGTCCTACGAGGTGCTGCTGCTCGATCTCGGTCTGCCGAATGCCGATGGTCGCGATATCTTGCGGCGACTGCGTGCGGATGGCCGCAAGCTTCCCGTCATCATCGTGACGGCGCGCGATGCACTCGACGACCGGATCGAGGGGCTCGATCTCGGCGCGGACGATTACCTGGTCAAGCCGTTCGAGATCCGCGAGTTGCTGGCGCGGATGCGCGCGGTGACGCGCCGCGAAGGCAGTGGCGCGCCTGCAGTGCTTGGCAACGGCAAGCTCAGTCTCGATCCCGCGACCCGCGAGGCTTCGCTGTACGGCCAGACGTCCGTTCTGACCGCGCGCGAGTTCGCTCTGCTCCAGGCCTTGTTGGCGCGGCCCGGTACGATCCTGTCGCGGAGCGAGCTCGAGCGGCAGCTCTACGGCTGGAACGAGGAAGTCGAAAGCAATGCGGTCGAATTTCTGATCCACACCATCCGCAAGAAGCTCGGGACGGAGGCGATCCGTAACGTGCGCGGCATGGGATGGATGGTGGATCGCGCGCCATGATCAAGTCGCTGCGCGGCCGGCTGTTCATCAGCTTGACGGCGATTGTCCTGCTGACCGGTCTGGTCGGCGGCGTATTTGCACACCGGTGGGCATTCGACGAGGCCATCGAGACGCAGGACTCCGTCCTGATCCAGATCGCGGGTCTGGTTCAAGGCGGCGGTCTCACGGGAACCCAGGACCTCCATGGGGTCGATAAGGACTCCGAAGTCTGGTTGATGGAATTGGGCAAGACGCCGCAAGGCACGCAAGAGGAGCGGCAGTTGTGGCGGCTTCAGGACGGGATGCGCGACGCGACGCGAAAGGGAAAGCCGGTCCGCGTGGTGCTGCGGACGCGGTCCGACGGCAGCCGCTTTGCGGTGGCGCAGAGCACGGGCGTTCGTGATGAGATCGCGGGCGACATGGCGTTCCGTACCGTACTGCCGATTGCGGCGCTCATCCCCTGCCTGATGCTGATGATCGCCTTCGTCATCGCGCGATCGTTGCGCCCGATGGTGCGTCTGGCAGGCGATCTCGATGCCAGGCCCGCGGATGACATGACGGCGCTCCCGCTTCACGACCTCCCGAGCGAACTCAACCCGTTCGTATCCTCGATCAACGGCTTGCTGCGCCGCGTGCACGACATGATGGAGCAGCAGCGCAGGTTCATCGCCGATGCTGCGCATGAGCTGCGGACACCGCTGACGGCACTGAGCCTGCAAGCCGAGAATCTCGATCAGGTCGAACTGCCGCCTGTGGCGCGCGAACGGCTTGCGGCGCTCCGGCAGGGCATGCGCCGCAGCAAGCATCTCCTGGAGCAATTGCTGGCGCTGGCACGGCACGATGCAACGCCTTCCGATCGCGCCCAAAGCGAGGTCGTGGAACTCGATCGCGCGGCGAGAGGGGTGATTGCCGATCTGTTGCGGGACGCGATCAGCCGTGGCGTCGATCTCGGCTTCGCACGAGCCGAGCCTGTACCGGTGCGGGGCGAGCCCGTCATGCTCACCGCCATGATCCGAAATCTCATCGACAACGCGCTCCGGTTCGCGCCGGAAGGTGGCAGGATCGATGTGGCGATCTACCAGGACGGTGCGACGGGTGTGCTTCAAATCGAGGACACCGGGCCCGGCGTTTCAGCCGACGAGATCGATCGGATCTTCGAGCCGTTTTTCCGGGGGCATCGTCCGGAGGGCGAGGGCGCGGGCCTGGGCCTCGCGATCGTGAAGCGGATCGTCGATCGGCTCGGTGGGTCGATTGAAGCCGTGAACATGACGGAGGCCGGGCGAACCGGATTGCGTGTCGTCGTCAAATTGCCGGCGGCAACCGTCTGACGCTCACTCGCCCTGGATCCATTCCGCCACGCCGCGCCACAGCGTGTCGCGGTGCTCGGGGCGGAAGAAACCGAAATGGCCGATCGCCTTGGCGCCGACGTCGGACGGCTTCACCGTCAGCACCTCCGGCTTGATCGCGCTGAAGCCGGACGTGAGCAGCTCGACCGCCGGCCGCGTTGCCCAGGGATCGTCGGAGAAGCAGAGCGCGCGCAGCTCGCCCTTGAACTTTGTAAAATTCTCCAGCGCCGGCAGCTTGGAATCGAACAGATAGCGCGGGCTTGAGACCCAATCGGCCCATTGCAGGAAGACGCCCTTGGGCAAATCCTCGCCGATGCCGACCCAGCCCGGCGCATAGCCGAGCGCGTGGACCAGCGGCACGCCGACGCAATTCATGAAGGCGAAGACGCGGTATTTCTCCGGCGACGTCATCAGCCGCCAGGTCGCGGCCTGCGAGGCCACGAACGCCGCGCGCGAAATCTCGCTGTTGTTGTCGATCAGCCCGAGCGCCTGGCCGCCGAAGGAGTGACCGACATAGGCAAGCGGCAGGCCATGATAGCGCTCGCGCATCCAGCGTACCGCGGCGGTGACGTCCTGCGCGGCCCAGTCGGACATCGAGGCCTTGAAGCCGACCAGCGATTTCGGCTGGTTGTAGCCGACCATCGCCGGCTGCCGGGAGTCGCCGATGCCGCGATAGTCGTAAGTGAGTACCGCGCAGCCGCGATGGGCGAGATAGGAGGCAAAGCTGCGATAGATCTTTCGCGGGACGGCGGTCGCCGAGTTGATCAGGACGGCATGGCGCTTGGCGCCACGCGGCAGGAACAGGGTGCCGGTCAGCGCATACCCGTCGGTCGCCGGGAAGCTGATCTCGTCGATGAAAACGTCGTCCAGTGGCGCGTCCATGGGTGGAAGCTGTCTTGCCGGTTTCCTCTGCCACCCCCAGCAAATGCGAATTCAGCTTTTCCCGCAAGGGTTTGCGTCACAAAATGGATTTACAACTGGCGGTGTCGCTTTAGCCTGTGTATAAGGCGGCCCTCGCAACCCACAGATCAGGTTGCACTTTTTTGCTTCACGGAGAGATTGCGATGTCCGAGCGGTGGACGCCCGAGTCCTGGCGCAGCAAGCCGGTGCTACAGGTGCCCGATTATCCCGACGCCAAGGCCCTGGCCGACGTCGAGGCGCAGCTTGCAACCTTTCCGCCGCTGGTGTTTGCCGGCGAGGCGCGCAATCTGAAGAAGGCGCTGGCCCGTGTCGCGGCCGGCGACGCCTTCCTGTTGCAGGGCGGCGATTGTGCCGAGAGCTTTGCCGAGCACGGCGCCAACAACATCCGCGATTTCTTCCGCGTGCTGCTGCAGATGGCGGTGGTGCTGACCTATGCCGGCGCGGTGCCGGTGGTGAAGGTCGGCCGCATCGCCGGCCAGTTTGCAAAGCCGCGCTCGTCGCCGACCGAGAAGCTCAACGGCGTCGAGCTGCCGAGCTATCGCGGCGACATCGTCAACGACATCGCCTTCACCAAGGAAGCGCGCGTGCCGGATCCGCAGCGCCAGCTGATGGCCTATCGCCAGTCTGCCGCGACGCTGAACCTGCTCCGCGCGTTTGCGACCGGCGGCTTCGCCAATCTCGGCAGCGTGCATCAGTGGATGCTCGGCTTCCTCAAGGATAGTCCGCAGTCCCGTCGCTACAAGGAATTGGCCGACCGCATCTCGGACGCGCTCAACTTCATGCGCGCCTGCGGCCTCGATCTCGAGAGCCATCCGGAGCTGCGCGCCACCGATTTCTACACCAGCCATGAAGCGCTGCTGCTCGGCTACGAGCAGGCGATGACCCGCGTCGATTCCACGACCGGCGACTGGTACGCGACCTCGGGCCACATGATCTGGATCGGCGACCGCACCCGCCAGCTCGATCACGGCCATGTCGAATATTTCCGCGGCATCAAGAACCCGATCGGCCTGAAGTGCGGTCCGTCGCTGAAGCCGGACGAGCTGTTGAAGCTGATCGACGTGCTCAACCCCGACAACGAGCCGGGCCGGCTGACGCTGATCAACCGCTTCGGCTCCGACAAGGTCGCCGACCATCTGCCGGGCCTGATCCGCGCCGTGAAGCGCGAGGGCAAGGTGGTGGTCTGGTCGTGCGATCCCATGCACGGCAACACCATTACCTCGACCACGGGCTACAAGACGCGGCCGTTCGATCGCGTGCTGTCGGAAGTGAAGTCGTTCTTCACCATCCACGCCGCGGAAGGGACGCATGCCGGCGGCGTGCATCTGGAGATGACCGGCCAGGACGTCACCGAATGTATCGGCGGCGCCCGCGCCATCACGGACGAGGATCTCAACGACCGCTACCACACGGTCTGCGATCCCCGCCTCAATGCCGAGCAATCCATCGACATGGCCTTCCTGGTCGCCGAACTGCTGAAGCAGGAACGCGCCGGCAAGGTCAGGCCGATGCCGGCCGCGGCGGGGCTCTAAGACCTTGCTGCGGATCTGGAAGGCCACGATCAATTCCCGCAACGGTCTGGCCTTTGCGTTCCGCTCGGAACAGGCCGTCCGCGAGGAGATTTTTGCGCTGATCCTGTCGCTGCCGGTGGCGTGGTTCGTCGCCGCCAGCGCGACGCGCGCGGTCGAGCTGGTTTGCTCGGTCGCCTTCGTGCTGGTGGTCGAGTTGCTCAACACCGCGATCGAGAAGCTCGCCGACCGCCTGACCATGGATCACGACAAGCAGATCGGGCGGGTCAAGGACATGGGCTCGGCCGCGGTTGGCGTTGCGCTGCTGATGGCCGGCGCGTTCTGGATCATCGCGATCATCGAACGTCTGGGGTTCCTCTAGCTGGACGAGGCGGCCATGACCGAACGTCTCAACGCATTCGCGGTCACGCTCGCCCAGCTCAATCCGACCATGGGCGATATCGAGGGCAATGCCGCGAAGGTTCGCTCGGCACGCGCGCGAGCCATCGCCGATGGCGCCGATCTCGTACTGTTCCCGGAATTGTTCATCGCCGGCTATCCGCCGGAAGATCTGGTGCAGAAGCCCGCGTTCCAGGCCGCCTGCCGCTCGGCTATTGAAGCGCTCGCACGCGAGACCGCCGACGGCGGCCCGGCATTGCTGGTTGGCACGCCCTGGGTCGAGGATGGCAGGCTCTACAATGCCTGTGCGCTGCTCGACGGCGGCCGCATCGCCGGCTTGCGCTTCAAATGCAATCTGCCGAACTACGGCGTGTTCGACGAGAAGCGGTTGTTTGCGCGCGGGCCGGCGGCAGGCCCCGTCACCGTGCGCGGCGTGCGGATCGGCGTGCCGATCTGCGAGGACATCTGGCTGGAAGAGTCCGAGGACTACGAGAACGTGGTCGAGACACTGGCCGAGACCGGCGCCGAGATCATTCTGGTGCCGAACGGCTCGCCCTATGCCCGCGACAAGAACGATGTGCGTCTGTCGGTGGCGGTCGCGCGGGTCACCGAGAGCGGCTTGCCGCTGGTCTATCTCAACCAGGTCTGCGGTCAGGACGAACTCGTGTTCGACGGCGCGTCGTTCGCGCTCAACGGCGATCTTTCGCTCGCCGCGCAACTGCCGGCGTTCGAGGAGAACGTCACGACGTTGCGCTTCATCAGAAACGGCGGCGATTGGCGTTGCACGGGTCCGATCGTGGAGCAGCCCGAGGGCGACAAGGCCGACTATGCGGCCTGCGTCCTCGGCTTGCGCGACTACGTCAGCAAGAACGGTTTTCCCGGCGTGCTGCTCGGCATCTCCGGCGGCATCGATTCCGCACTCTGCGCGGCGATCGCGGTCGATGCGCTCGGCGCCGACCAGGTACACGGCGTGATGCTGCCTTATCGCTACACGGCGGCACACTCGATCGCCGACGCGGGCGAGCTCGCCGGCCATCTCGGCATCCGCTACGAGGTGTTGCCGATCGCGGAAGCGGTGGGTGGGTTCGAGACCATCCTGTCCGGCATCTTCAAGAACCTGCCGCCCGATATCACCGAGGAAAACCTCCAGGCCCGCACCCGCGGCACGCTGTTGATGGCGATCTCCAACAAGACCGGGCTGATGGTGGTGACGACAGGCAACAAGTCGGAAATGTCGGTCGGCTACGCCACGCTCTATGGCGACATGAACGGCGGCTTCAACCCGATCAAGGATATCTACAAGACGCAGGTGTTCCGGCTGGCGACCCTGCGCAATGCATGGAAGCCCGACGGCGCGCTGGGACCCGCGGGCGAGGTGATCCCGCCCGATATCATCACGCGCCCGCCGACGGCGGAGCTGCGTGAGAACCAGACCGATCAGGACTCACTGCCGGCCTACGAGGTGCTCGATGCGATCCTCGAGCGTCTGGTCGAACGCGAGGAGCCGCTCGACCAGATCATCGCCGCGGGCTTCGACCGCGAGACGGTGACCCGCATCGACCATCTCCTCAACGTCGCCGAATACAAGCGCCGCCAGGCCGCGCCCGGCGTGAAGGTGACGCGGAAGAATTTCGGCCGCGACCGCCGCTATCCCATCACCAACCGCTTCCGCGACCGGGGCGAGACATTGCCCGCGCCCGACGAGACCCTGGTCTCGCGCGGCAGCAAGGCATCGATCGACGCGTTCGAGGGGTAGGGTAGGCTGACCTTTGCGGTACCTCTCGTACCGCGGGCGAGATGGGCGCCATTGCGCCCTCGCCCCTTGCGGGAGAGGGCAGCACGGTCGTCGAAACGAATTCAGTCGGGTGAGGGGTTCTATCCGCGTACTCTTATGTACACATGCGAGCGCGGATAGAACCCCTCATCCGGCGCCATAGCCGATGCGTAGCATCGGCGTTCTCAAGAACGGCGGCCGAAGGCCGCCTTTGCCACCTTCTCCCGCAAGGGGAGAAGGGAAGTAAGAAACCTTACTTCTGCTGCTGCGGCAGGAAGCTGGGTCCGACCGAGCGGATCGGCTTGTTCTCCGACGCGGCGGTGGTGCTCGTCTCCGCAGGCGGCGTCGCGGCCGGAGCCGTCGCCGTTGTCGGCGCAGGAGCTGCGCCCTTCTTGGCGTTCGCCGGCGCGCCCTTGGTGAGCTGCCGCTGCTGCATCTTCTTGGCGCTCTCCTCGGTGACGATGATGTCGCCCTGCTGCTCGACGGCCGCCTTGTCATCGGCCGATTTCAGCGCGTCGGCCCAGGTCTGGCCCGCCGCTTTGCAAGAGCAGGACGGGTTGAACTCGCTGCGGAATTTGAAGGCGGTCGGCAGCGCCGTGTAGGGCTGGCCGCTGATGGACACCGCCGAGCTCATGTCCTCGCCGGGATTGCGGTGGGCATAGAGCACGGCTTCGGCCGCCGGGCACAGCGCCTTGCAGGTCTTCTCGTCGTCGGGGAAGCGCGCCGGCACGGTCGCAAACGAGATCGGGAAATAGGCACCGTCGCACGTGCGCACGCACACGGTGCGATAGGTGCCGGACTGCGGGCCGCCGAGATCGGCGGGTGGCGCGCCCGGCGGATTGTTGGGGTTGTTGCCGCCGTTGAACAGATTGCTCAGGAAGTTGCCGCCCTGCGACTGCGCGGCGTTGGCGTATTGCGGGCCGCAATTGTTCTGGGCAAGCGCAATCAGCACCGAGCGGCGCTGGCTGTCGCGTTCGGGGCTGCCGCCGCCGGGACCGCCACCGCGCAGGCGTTCGAGATTGCCGGTGATCTGGTCCAGATTGGCGCGCATCTGCTGGATCTGGGTGTTGACCGGGCCGCATTGCGCCGACTGGCCGTTGAACAGCGAGAAGAAGCCGGAGGAATCGCAGCCCATGCGCTTGGCTTGCATGGTGACACGATCGAGCTCGGCTTGCTGGCGGGTCTGGGAATCCTGGTAGCGGCGGATCTGGTCGTCGCGCGCAGGATCGCTGCTGCCGCCGCGGTCGAGCGCGGCGAGCTGTCCTTCCAGCCGCACGCACATCGGGTTCGGTCCGAGACCGCCTTGGGCGGGCGGAGGCGGCGGTGCGCCGGGCGGGCCGGCCTGAGCAAAGGCGTTAGTGGCGAGCACGACGCTGAGAAGCACGGTGCAGGCAAGCAGGGAGCGGGGACGGGACAGAGACAAAAATTCAGGCATATCCGCCATTCTAGCGATGTCATGGCCCCAAGTGACTTCCAATGTGATTTGGGGGGCCGAAGCGCGCCCTCCAATAGCCGCTTCCTGCGGCATCGTCACGTCGTTTCAGGGGCCGCAAACGGGTCCTAAAGTCCGCCAGTTCCGAGCGAATTCAGCGCTGGCAGGTGATTGCGACATATTCGTCGCAATGGCCATGGGAGCAGTTTGCGCCGGATTTGGGGACAGACCCGGTAATTTCATCGGGATCGACCCGGCGGTAGGCCGATGCCTGCGCAAAGTCCCGTGACTGACAATAGGTGCGGGCGACCTGCGCACCGCATTTCTCGCCCTTGGCCAGGCATTGGTCGACGCCGTAGCCGTCGGCCTGGTTGGCGATGATGAAGACGCGGGTCTCGGCGAAGGCGCTGGATGCCGCAAGGATGGAGGCGCAGGAAATGAGCGCGAGCAGGGACCGCATGAAAACACCTTGGGGCAAAAGGAGGAGCTGCCGGTTCCAGAATGGGCTCAAATGGTTAAGGATCATGAACCATCAGGGCGGGCGGCCGCGCATTGCGGAGATAAACCGGCATTTTCGCGGCTCTCTTGACGAAAGGGCGCCTCATAGCCCATATGTCGCCGCATGAACGGTCTCCTCGCCATCTGCATTATTTGCCGCGAGATTACGAGCTAGCGATTCGCTGGCTGGAGCCGTCTTTTCTCAACCACATTGAGAGCACTGGACGCCCGGCCAACAGCCGACGGGTGTCCATATGGAATTGCGTCTTTACGATACGCTGAGCCGGGAAAAGCGCACCTTCGTGCCGCTCGATGCGAAGAACGTCCGCATGTATGTCTGCGGACCGACCGTCTATGACTTCGCCCATATCGGCAATGCGCGGCCGGTGATCGTGTTCGACGTGCTGTTTCGGCTGCTCCGCCATCTCTACGGCGAGGCGCATGTCAAATACGTCCGCAACATCACCGACGTCGACGACAAGATCAACGACCGCGCCGCGCGGGATTTTCCGGGGCTGCCGCTGAACGAGGCGATCCGCAAGGTCACCGAACAGACCGGCAAGCAGTTTCACGCTGACGTCGACGCGCTCGGCGCGCTGCGGCCGAGCGTCGAGCCGCGCGCGACCGAGCACATCGGCGAGATGCGCGAGATCATCGAACGGCTGATCAAGGGCGGGTTCGCCTACGCCGCCGAGGACCACGTATTGTTCTCGCCGCAGGCGATGAACGCGGCCAACTCCACGCTGCCGCGCTATGGCGCGCTGTCGAAGCGGTCGCTCGACGAAATGATCGCCGGCGCGCGCGTCGACGTCGCGCCCTACAAAAAGGATTCGACCGACTTCGTGCTGTGGAAGCCGTCGAAGCCTGGCGAGCCGTCCTGGCCGTCGCCGGCCGGGATCAAGGCCGAGGGACGCCCGGGCTGGCACATCGAGTGCTCGGCCATGGCCTGGAAGCATCTCGGCGAACAGTTCGACATCCATGGCGGCGGTATCGATCTCGTGTTTCCGCATCACGAGAACGAGGTCGCCCAGACCTGCTGCGCCTTCCACCAGCAGCGCATGGCGAACTACTGGATGCACAACGGCTTCCTGCAGGTCGAGAGCGAGAAGATGTCGAAGAGCCTCGGCAACTTCATCACCATCCACGAGCTGCTCGCGGACTGGCCGGGTGAGGTGCTGCGCCTCAACATGCTGAAGACGCATTACACGTCGCCGATCGACTGGACCATGAAGTCGCTGGAGGAGAGCGCCAAGACGCTCAACGACTGGTATCGCTTTGCGGCCGATGTCGCGCCGTCAAAGCCGGCGGCGTCCGTGGTCGAAGCCCTGCTCGACGACCTCAACACGCCGCAGGCGATCGCGGCGCTGCATGGTCTGCGCAATTCGTCCGATGCGGCCGGTCTTTCGGCGTCGCTGCGTCTGCTCGGCTTCCTGTCCGAGAGCGTCGCGCAGTGGGAAGGCCGCAAGCAGCAGGCGAGCGGCGTCGACGCCGGCGAGATCGATCGCCTGATTGCGGAGCGTACGGCAGCGCGTGCGCGCAAGGACTTCAAGGAATCCGATCGTATCCGTGATGAGCTCGCAGCCAAGGGCGTCGTGATCAAGGATGGCAAGGATGCCGACGGCAAGCCGGTGACGACCTGGGAGCTCGCGTGATGGCACAAGCGCATCCCAAGCCCGGCTTGCGGCCGTTTTTGCCAGCCGACGTGCCGATGCTGGCCGCGATCTACGTCGCCAGCATCCAGGAGCTGACCGGCGACGACTACAGCGAGGCGCAGCAGGAAGCCTGGATGGAGGCGGCCGAAACCGAGGAGTTCGGCAAGCGGCTCACCTCCGACCTGACGCTGATCGCCACGCTGGACGGCTCGCCCGTCGGCTTCGCCTCGCTGCGCGGCGCCGATCACATCCGCATGCTCTACGTGCATCCGGCGGTCAGCCGGCAGGGCATCGCGACCATGCTGATCGATGCACTGGAAAAGCTCGCCGGCGGCCGTGGCGCTGCAGCCCTCACGGTCGACGCCAGCGACACCGCGCAGAATTTCTTCGCCAAGCGCGGCTACACGGCCCAGCAGCGCAACAGCGTCACCATCAATGACGAATGGCTCGCCAACACCACCATGAAGAAGACGCTCGGAGCGCAACAATGAGCAAGGAGCGCCTTTATCTGTTCGACACCACGCTGCGCGACGGCGCGCAGACCAACGGTGTCGATTTCACGCTGACCGACAAGCAGGTCATCGCGGCGATGCTCGACGAGCTCGGCATCGACTATGTCGAGGGCGGCTATCCCGGCGCCAATCCGCTCGACACCGAATTCTTTGGCGCTAAGCCGAAGCTGAACCACGCGCGTTTCACCGCCTTCGGCATGACCCGGCGGGCAGGGCGCTCGGTCTCCAACGATCCCGGCGTCGCCGGGCTTCTGGAAGCGAAGGCCGACGCGATCTGCTTCGTCGCAAAGTCCTCCGCCTATCAGGTGCGCGTCGCACTGGAGACGACGAAAGAGGAGAACCTCGCCTCGATCCGCGACAGCGTCGCGGCCGCAAAGGCAGCCGGCCGCGAGGTCATGCTCGACTGCGAGCATTTCTTCGACGGCTACAAGGAAGATGCGAGCTTTGCGCTCGCCTGTGCCAAGGCCGCCTATGAGGCCGGCGCACGCTGGGTGGTGTTGTGCGACACCAATGGCGGCACCATGCCCAACGAGGTCGAGGCCATCGTCACCGAGGTCACGAAGCACATCCCCGGCGATCACGTCGGCATCCACGCTCATAACGACACCGAGCAGGCGGTGGCGAATTCGCTCGCCGCGGTTCGCGCCGGGGCGCGGCAGATCCAGGGTACGCTAAACGGCCTCGGCGAGCGCTGCGGCAACGCCAATTTGTGTTCGCTGATCCCGACGCTGAAATTGAAGAAGGAGTTTTCGGACGCCTTCGAGATCAGCGTCACGCCGGAGAAGCTGGCGACACTGGTCAAGGTCTCGCGCACGCTCGACGACATGCTCAACCGCGTGCCGAACCGGCACGCGGCTTACGTCGGAGAGAGCGCTTTCGTCACCAAGACAGGCATTCACGCCTCCGCGGTGATGAAGGATCCGCAGACCTATGAGCACGTCTTGCCGGAGACCGTCGGCAATCACCGCAAGGTGCTGGTCTCGGACCAGGCCGGCCGCTCCAACGTCATCGCCGAGCTCGACCGCGCCGGCATCGCCTATGAGAAGAGCGATCCGAAGCTGACCCGGCTGGTCGAGGAATTGAAGGAGCGGGAGGCGCAGGGCTACGCTTATGAATCGGCCAACGCCTCGTTCGATCTCCTGGCGCGCCGCACGCTCGGCAAGGTGCCGCATTATTTCGAGGTCGAGCAGTTCGACGTCAATGTCGAGCAGCGCTACAACGCCCTTGGCGAGCGCGTCACCGTCGCGTTGGCCGTGGTGAAGGTCGACGTCGCCGGCGAGCATCTGATCTCGGCAGCCGAGGGTAACGGCCCGGTCAACGCGCTCGACGTCGCGCTGCGCAAGGACCTCGGCAAGTATCAGAAGTACATCGAGGGCCTGACGCTGATCGACTACCGCGTCCGTATCCTCAACGGCGGCACCGGCGCGGTCACGCGCGTCCTGATCGAGAGCGAGGACGAGAACGGCGATCGCTGGACCACGGTCGGCGTGTCCCCGAACATCATCGATGCCTCGTTCCAGGCGCTGATGGATTCGGTGATCTACAAGCTCGTGAAGTCGGGCGCGCCGGCGTAGGATCCACGAGGACTGTCATACCCCGCGAAAGCGGGGTATCCAGTACGCCGTGGCTTCTCGGTCGCTCTCGGGCGTCTCGGAATACTGGATCGCACGGTCGAGCCGGGCGATGACAGTGGAGGGTGAGGAGGGAGTAGGGCGATGATCGACCACATCTCCGTCGGCGTCAGCGAGCTCGAACGCTCCGCAAAGTTCTACGAGGCCACGCTCGCCACCCTCGGGCTCACGCGCCTCGTCACGCGGCCGCGGACGGTCGGCTTCGGCAAGTCCTATCCGGAGTTCTGGATCAATCTGCGCGAGGCGATGCCGCATGTAGCTCCGGAGAGCGGCGTGCATATCTGCCTGCGGGCGAAGACAACGGCCGAGGTCGATGCTTTTCACGCCGCCGCGCTTGCGACCGGCGGCGCCTCGGACGGCGCACCGGGTATTCGCCCGCACGACCGCGTTCGCTATTACGCAGCCTTCGTCACCGATCCCGATGGCAACCGGATCGAAGCGGTGACGTTTCCGAGCGAATAGGGCGTTACAGCTTGCGCGCCACGTCGGGTGCGAGCTGCTTTTCCGTCTCGGCGATCTGGGCCACGGCGGATTTCAGCTTCGGCAAGATGTCCTCGACGCGATCGGCCTTGAGGATATCGACCGAAAGGCCGGCGCGGATGAACTCGGTCTGGCGCATATGCGACAGCAGCGAGAACAGCGGCTCCCAGAAATTGTCGATGTTGGCGAGCAGCACCGGCTTGGCGTGACGGCCAAGCTGCTTCCAGGTCAATTGCTCGACCAGCTCCTCCAGCGTGCCGACGCCGCCCGGCAGCGCCACGAAGGCATCGGAGCGCTCGAACATCAGCCGCTTGCGCTCGTGCATGTCGGGGGTGACGATCATTTCCTGCACGCGGGTCAGCGCGTTCTCGCGCTTCCGCAGGAACTCGGGAATGATGCCGGTGACGGTGCCGCCGTGATCGAGCACGGAGGTCGCGACCGAGCCCATCAGGCCGAGCGAGCCGCCGCCATAGACGAGGCGGATGTTGTTCTCGGCGAGCGCCTTGCCGAACGCCTTGGCGCCTTCGGTGAAGTGGGGATTGGTTCCGGGACCGGAGCCGCAATAGACACAGACGGTTTTGATCGTGCTCATTGGTACCATGATGCATTGCAGCGAAGGGGCGTCAAGTCCAATCGGTGATTCGGGACACCCGGAAATCTACCGGTAAATGGCGACAAACAATCGAGGATTCGCCATCTGGCGGGGTGCGCTGGCCCCCGGAAGCTTCTATATGACGAGCGAAAACAGTTAATCGCAACGCGCCCGCATCCGGCGGCCTCCAGGTTTCTTGATGAGCCCACCTCTGCCAGACGTCCCCGATGTACCCGAGCCTGCCGGCGGACCGCTGGAGCGGGCCACCCTGATGGGCACGCTGGCGCATCTGTGGCCCTATATCTGGCCGGGCGACCGTTACGACCTGAAGATGCGCGTAGTCTGGTCGATGGTGCTGCTGCTCGCCGCCAAGCTGATCACGCTGACGGTGCCGTTCAGCTTCAAATGGGCAACCGACGCGCTCACCGGCGCCAACACCGCACCGGTGCAGGCTGCCAACTGGCATCTCTGGGTGGTCGCGTCGCCGCTGCTCCTGACCGCGAGCTACGGCGTCATGCGCATCGTGATGGCAGTGCTGACGCAATGGCGCGACGGCATCTTCGCGCGCGTTGCCATGCACGCGGTGCGCAAGCTCGCGACCATCACCTTCGTCCACATGCACGAGCTGTCGCTGCGCTTTCATCTCGAGCGCAAGACCGGCGGCCTGACGCGCGTGCTCGAGCGCGGCCGCGAGGGCATCGAGGTCATCGTGCGCATGGTGATCCTGCAGCTGATCCCGACCATCGTCGAGGTCACGCTCTTGATGGCCGTGCTGCTCTGGCAGTTCGACTGGCGCTACGTGGCCGCGACGCTGATCACCGTCACGGTCTACATGTACTATACCTACATCGCGACCGAGTGGCGGATCGGCATCCGCCGCAAGATGAACGATTCCGACACCGAGGCGAACACCAAGGCGATCGACTCGCTGCTCAACTACGAGACGGTCAAATATTTCAGCGCCGAGGCCCGCGAAGCGCAGCGCTACGACAAGTCGGTCGCGCGCTACGAGGAAGCGAGCATCCACACCTACACCTCACTCGCGGTGCTCAACACCGGGCAGGCCGTGATCTTCACGCTGGGCCTGACCGCAACCATGCTGATGTGCGCGATCGGCGTACGCAACGGCACCAACACGGTCGGCGATTTCGTGCTGGTCAACGCAATGATGATCCAGCTCTACCAGCCCCTGAATTTCATGGGCATGGTCTATCGCGAGATCAAGCAGGCGATCATCGACATCGAGAAGATGTTCGGCGTGATCGGCCGCGAGGCCGAGATCAAGGATGAACCCGGCGCGCAGCCGCTGACCGTCTCCGCCGGTACCGTGCGTTTCGAGGACGTCCGCTTTGCCTATGAGCCGACGCGGCCGATCCTGAAAGGCATCAGCTTCGAGGTGCCGGCCGGCAAGACGGTGGCGATCGTCGGCCCGTCAGGTGCCGGCAAGTCGACCATCTCGCGGCTGCTGTTCCGCCTCTACGACGTCTCCGGCGGCAAGATCCTGATCGATGGCCAGGACATCCGCGAGGTCACGCAGGCGAGCTTGCGCGCCTCGATCGGCATGGTGCCGCAGGACACGGTGCTGTTCAACGACACCATCCGCTACAACATCCGCTACGGCCGCTGGGACGCCAGCGACGAGGAGGTCGAGGAGGCGGCGCGGCTGGCGCAGATCGACCATTTCATCCGCCTGGCACCGATGGGCTACGAGACCCAGGTCGGCGAGCGCGGCCTGAAACTGTCCGGCGGCGAAAAGCAGCGCGTCGCAATCGCGCGCACGGTGCTGAAGGCGCCGCCGATCCTGGTTCTGGACGAGGCGACCTCGGCGCTCGACACCCATACCGAGCACGAGATCCAGGGCGCGCTCGACCGCGTGGCGAAGAACCGCACCTCGCTGGTGATCGCCCATCGGCTTTCGACCATTGTCAATGCCGACGAGATCATCGTGCTGGACCAGGGCCGCATCGCCGAGCGCGGCACCCATGCCAGCCTGCTCGCACAGGGCGGTCTTTACGCCAGCATGTGGAACAGGCAGCGCGAGGCCGAGGCCGCACGCGAGAAACTGGCCCGGATGGCCGACAGCAGCGAGGCGCCCAACCGGGAGCCGCCGCCGGTCGAGGACGCCCTGACGGCGCAAGCGGCCGCTGAGTGAGCTTGTCTCCGGTCCCAACTCTGGCCTAAACAGGCCCACCGCGCGAGACGACCCGCGCCATCAACCCCTGAGCGGCAGATAGCGATGTCCATTCTCGATTCGATCCAGCGTCAGATCCCGCCGATCCACAAGGAGGGCTATCCCTTCATCGGCGGCTTTGCGCTGGCAAGCCTCGTCCTGTTCTGGCTGTGGTCGCCGCTGGGGTGGATCGGCACCATCATCACCGTGTGGTGCGCGCTGTTCTTCCGTGATCCCGTGCGCGTGACGCCGGTGCGCGACGGGCTCGTGGTGTCGCCCGCCGACGGCCGCGTCTCGATGATCACCATGGCGCTGCCACCGGCCGAGCTCGGGCTCGGCGACCGGCCGCTGCCGCGCATTTCGGTGTTCATGAGCGTGTTCAACTGCCATGTGAACCGCGCGCCCGTAGCGGGCAGGGTGGATCGCATCGCCTATCGGCCCGGCCTGTTCATCAATGCCGAGCTCGACAAGGCGAGCGAGGACAATGAGCGTAATTCGCTTGTCATCTCGACGCCGCAGGGCCGCATTGGCGTGATCCAGATCGCGGGCCTGGTCGCAAAGCGCATCGTCTGCTTCGTCAAGGAAGGGCAGGCGATCGGCGCTGGTGAGCGGTTCGGCCTGATCCGGTTCGGCTCGCGGCTCGACGTCTACCTGCCGGTCGGCACCAAGGCGCTGGTCTCGGAAGGGCAGACCGCGATCGCCGGCGAGACCATCCTGGCCGATCTGACCGGTGACGACCCCGGTCGCGCCTATCGCGCCAATTAACCATCGGGCCGCTGTCGGGGGCCTTCCGCCGCAATGGCGGAAGGGAGCACGGCTTGCTATATCTCGCCTGCAGGTGAGGACGCGCCAATGACGCCCTACGACTACAGAGATCCCGATGTTCGTCGCCGGCGGTTCCGCCCGATCCCGGTGCGGATGCTGGTGCCCAACGTCATCACGTTGCTGGCGATCTGCGCCGGCCTGACCTCGATCCGGCTCTCGATCGAGGGGCGGATATCGCTCGCCGTCTACGCCATCGTGTTCGCGGCCGCGCTCGACGGCATCGACGGCCGTGTCGCGCGCCTGATCAAGGGCCAGTCGAAGTTCGGCGCCGAGCTGGACAGCCTCGCCGATTTCGTCAATTTCGGTGTCGCGCCCGGCCTGATGCTGTACTTCTGGCAGCTGCACGAGCTCGGCAATGCCGGCTGGATCGCCGCCATGGTGTTTGCGATCTCCGGCGGCCTGCGGCTCGCGCGCTTCAACGCCACCATGGACGATCCGAACAAGCCGGCTTTCGCCGCCAATTTCTTCACCGGCGTGCCCGCGCCGGCCGGCGCGATCACGGTGCTGCTGCCGATCTACGTGGCCTTCCTCGAGCTTGGCCGCGCGCCCGCGGCATTGACCGCCGCCTATACGCTGCTGATCGCCTTCCTGATGGTCTCGCGACTGCCGGTGTTCTCCGGCAAGACCAAGCGGATGCGCGTGCCGCCTGAGCTCGTGCTGCCGGCATTCGTCGCGGTGATCGTCTTCATCGCGATCTTGATTGCCTATCCCTGGCACGTGCTCACGGCGGGCACGGTGCTCTATCTGCTCGGCCTGCCGCTCGGCTACAAATCCTACCGCGATCAGGCCCGCGCGACGGAAGCCGTGGCGCCTGCGGGCGGCGAGGTCTCGTCGCCGCCGTCGGCGCCGACAATGGCCAGCCTGTCCGAACCGCCGCATGACGACGACCGGCCCGGACGGCTGCACTGAGCGAACGCACGCGGATATCTGCCATGAGAGCCCCTGAGTTGGGTTGAGGCCCGATCTCGGCTATATCGCCCTGTGCCGGCGGCACCGCGCCAACAGCGGCCGCCAATCTGGGAGATAACGCCGTGACGAATTCTGCGACCGGGCCGCTGCCTGCTTCCGTCCTCGAAGCGCTGGGCCGCTATGACACGCCGACGATCTGCAACGCCATGGAGATCGTGGCGCCCGAGCGCCGCTTGATCGGCTATACCACCAAGCAGCTGGTCTGCCCGTTCCCGGATTTGCCGCCGATCGTCGGCTACGCCCGCACCGTCGCGATCCGCTCGGTGTTGAAATCGTCGCTGCCGGCCGAAGAACAGTCGAAGCGCCGTATCGAATATTACGAATATGTCGGCACCGGCCACGGTCCGCGCATCTCGGTGATCCAGGACATCGACGGTCCCGACGTCGGCTACGGTGCGTTCTGGGGCGAGGTGCAGAGCAACGTGCACAAGGCGCTCGGTTGCCTCGGCGTCATCACCGACGGCTCGATCCGCGACATCCCGCAATGGGCCCCGGGCTTCCAGGCGCTGGCCGGCTCGATCGGCCCGTCGCATGCATGGGTGCATGCCGAGAGCTTTGGCGGCGAGGTACGCGTCGCCGGCATGACCGTGAAGTCGGACGATCTTATCCACGCCGACCAGCATGGTGCCATCGTGATCCCGTTCGACATCGCCGCGAAGCTCCCCGAGGCCGCCGAGCTCTGCGGCCGCCGCGAGACGCCGATCCTCGAGATCGCGCGCAGCCCGGACTTCTCGCTGGAGAAGCTCAAGGCCGCGCTGAAGCGCTCGGCGGAGATCCACTAATCTCGGGCTAGCACCATGGACATGCGCGGCAAGACGGTTCTGATCACGGGCTCGACCGATGGTGTCGGGCGCTATGTCGCGAACCGCCTTGCCGCCGAGGGTGCGCATGTTCTGATCCATGGCCGCGACGCGGTGCGGGCAAAAGCGCTGATCGACGAGATCGTGAGGGCCGGCCATACGGCGCCGACTTTCTATCAGGCAGATCTGTCGTCGATGGCTGGCACGCGCGAGCTCGCCGCGGCCGTGACGCGGGATCATCAACGCCTCGATGTTTTCGTCAGCAATGCCGGCATCGGCTCGCAGAGCGACGGGCCGCAGCGCCAGGAGAGCCGCGACGGTCATGAGCTGCGCTTTGCCGTGAACTATCTCTCGGGCTTTCTGCTGGTCCATCTGCTGCTGCCGTTGCTGAAGGCCGCCGCGCCGTCGCGCATCGTCAATGTCGCCTCGCTCGGCCAGAATCCGATCGACTTCGACGACGTCATGATCACGAAAGGCTACAGCGGCTCGCGCGCCTATGCGCAGAGCAAGCTGTCGCAGATCATGTTCACGATCGATCTCGCGGCCGAGCTCAGGGATGCCGGCATCACCGCGAATTCGTTGCATCCGGCGACCTACATGAACACGACGATGGTGCGAGCCGGCGGCATCACGCCGATGTCGACGGTGGAGCAGGGTGGTGCTGCGATCCTGCATCTCGTCCAGGGCGACGATGTCGCGGGCAAGAGCGGCCTGTTCTTCAACGGCATGAGCGAGGCGCGCGCCAATCCGCAGGCCTATGATGCCGATGCGCGCAAGCGCCTGCGCGCGCTCAGCCGGGAGCTGACGGGACTGTCACCTGACCCGCCTCATTTATGGTTAGCAAAGCGTTGAGATTGATGTCGCGGAACGGCAAAGCCGCCGTTTGTTCAGCGCGTCGCGCCGCTCCGTCGCATCGGCTGAACTTAACCTTTACGCGGCTTTAAGGGCGGCGCTCTAGGGTTTTCGATGCGGTTCGGGGTTGGACCGCGCCACCGGCCAGGATGGCCGTTGTTGCGTTCGCTTTGGAGTCTCCCATGGATATCATGACGGGCGCCGGTCTTGTGGCCGGTTTGGTCGTTATCGCCACGATGGTGTTTCTGGGCGGCGACCTCGGCATGTTCATGAGCGACCATGCTGCGATCATCATCTTCGGCGGCTCGGCCGCAGCGACCATGATCCGCTTTCCGCTCTCGGCGCTGGCGCACGGCTTGCCGCTCGGCATGAAGTTCGCGTTCACGATGAGCCGGCTGTCGGCGCACGACCTGGTCGACGAGCTTGCCCGCATCGCCGAGATCGCCCGCAAGCAGGGTCCGGTCGGCCTGGAAAAGGTCGAGACCGACGAGCCCTTCCTCGCCAAAGGCATCCGCTACGTCGCCGACGGCTACGACCTCGATTTCATCAGGGACAATCTGGAACGCGACCGCGACAATTTCCTTTTGCACCTCAACGAAGGCAGCAAGATCTACCGCGCCGTCGGCGATTGCGCCCCCGCGTTCGGCATGATCGGAACGCTGATCGGTATGGTGCAGATGTTCTCGAACATGTCGGATCCCTCGAAGCTCGGCCCGTTCATGGCGACCGCTCTGCTCGCAACTCTCTACGGTGCGTTGGTCGCGAACCTGCTCTGCCTGCCGATCGCCGACAAGCTGCACGGCAAGCTGATCGACGAGGAAACCAATCGCACGCTGATCATCGACGGCATCCTCATGATCCGCGACTCCAAGAGCCCGACTTTGGTGCGCGAAATGCTGCTGGCCTATCTGCCCGAGAAGCACCGCCACGCCGAAGGCGAGCCGGTTCCGGCGTAACGCCGCCGGACGCCGGGGATCTGACCGATGGCAAAGAAAAAGCGCGAGGAAGCACACGGCGGCCATGGCTGGTTCGTGACGTTCGCGGACCTGATGGCCTTGCTGCTGGCGTTCTTCGTGATGCTGGTCGCGTTCTCCACACAGGACGCCAATAAGCTGAAGATCGTCGCAGGCTCCATGCGCGAGGCCTTCGGCGTCCAGAGCGAAGCGCGCTACGCCGGTATCATCGAATCCGACGGCCTGCCGACCCGCGCGCGGCTGAAGAACGTCGACCACATCCAGCCCGAGGAGTCCTCCAACACGCCGACGCCGGACCAGGAGGATCGCGACAAGACGTCCGGCGCCAAGATCAAGGTCGACCGCAACTTCGCGCTCGCCGCCGCCTCGCTGCGCCAGGCGTTGCAGGACATGCCCGAACTGACCGAGATGTCCAAGCACATCATGTTCGAGGAGACCAAGCAGGGCCTCAATCTCGAGATCGTCGACCAGGACGGCCGCTCGATGTTCGCGGACGGCTCCAAGGTGCCCTACGACCGCACCCGCCGCCTGATCGAGAAGCTCGCGATCCCGCTGAAGGCAACCCCGCTGCGCGTCTCCATCGCCGGCCACACCGCGGCCGGCTTCGTCCCGACCCGCAGCGATTACGGCGCCTTCGACCTCTCGGCCGACCGCGCCAATGCCGTGCGCCAGATCCTCGAGCGCGAGGGCTTGCCGCCGTCCCATATCTTCGCCGTCTCCGGCAAGGCGGACACGCAGCCGCTATTCCCGGATGATCCGTCGCTCGCCGCGAACCGCCGCGTCACCATCACCCTGATGCGTGAAGATCCGCCGCTGCCGCCGAACTTGAAGCCCTAAATTCCTTGCGCTACCATTTTACCTGAGGCTATTCGTCGCGAAGGCGACGAACGTGGCCGCGCCGTCACAGCATCTCGCGCAGCGCCTGCTATGGTGGTGGGCCGATTGACAGGCGCGCCGGAAGCGTCAAAAGGCGCCGGATCAATTCCAGGGACGAAGCGTTTTCCACCTTCATGACGGCGAGCATCACATCGACTGAGACCCAGGATGGGCCGGTCACCTCCGGTTTTTGGTCCCTCACGCTCGGGAGCATCGGTGTCGTTTTCGGCGACATCGGCACCTCGCCGCTTTACGCGTTCCACGAGGCGGTCAGGGGCGCGGCCCATGGCGAGCCGGTGACGCGGATCATGGTGCTCGGCGTGCTCTCGCTGATCCTGTGGGCGCTGCTGATCGTCGTCACCGCCAAATACGTGCTGCTGCTGCTGCGCGCCGACAACAACGGCGAGGGCGGCACGCTCTCGCTGATGGCGCTCGGCCAGCGCGCGTTGGGGCGGCGGAGCTGGTTTCTGCTCGCGCTCGGTGTGGTCGGCGCGTCGATGTTCATCGGCGATTCCATGATCACGCCGGCGATCTCGGTGCTGTCGGCGGTCGACGGCCTCAAGCTCGCGACGCCGGCATTCGAGCATTATGTCGTGCCGCTGACGGTGCTGATCCTGGTGCTGCTGTTCGCGGTCCAGAGCAAGGGGACCGCGCTGGTGGCCTCGGCCTTCGGGCCGGTGATGGTGGTCTGGTTCACGGTTCTGGCGGTGCTGGGCGTCATTCACATCGCCGACGATCCGTCGGTGCTGGCCGCGATCAATCCCTACTATGCGTTCCAATTCCTGCTCTCGCACGGCACGATCGGCCTGGTGACGCTCGGCGCGGTCTTCCTCGCCGTGACCGGTGGCGAGGCGCTGTATGCCGACCTCGGCCATTTCGGCCGTAAGCCGATCCAGTCGGCCTGGATGTTCTTCGTGCTGCCGGCGCTGCTGATCAATTATTTCGGGCAGGGGGCGCTGGTGCTGTCCGATCCAAGCGCGATCGAGCACTCCTTCTATCGCATGGTGCCCGAGCACTTCGTGCTGCCGCTGGTCGGTCTTGCAACGGCCGCGACCGTCATTGCCAGCCAGGCGGTGATCACCGGCGCCTATTCGCTGGTCTATCAGGCGGTGCAGCTCGGCCTCTTGCCGCGCTTCGAGGTGCGCTACACCTCCGAGACTCATGCGGGCCAGATTTATCTGCCGCGCGTCAACCGGCTGCTGCTGATCGGCGTGATGCTGCTGGTGCTGTTGTTCCACACGCCCAGCAATCTGGCCTCGGCCTACGGCATTGCGGTCTCCACCACCATGGTCGCCGACGGCATCATGGGCTTCGTGGTGATCTGGAAATTGTGGAACTGGAAGGCTGCGACCGCGGCGGTCGTGATCCTGCCCTTCGTCATGGTCGACATGACCTTCTTCAGTGCCAATTTGCTGAAGCTGCTCGAAGGCGCCTGGGTGCCGCTGCTGTTCGGCGCGGCGATGGCGGGGACGATCTGGACCTGGAGGCGGGGCTCGGGGATCCTGATCCAGAAGACGCGCCGGATCGAGGTGCCGCTCGACGATCTGATCCGCAGCCTGGAGAAGCGGCCGCCGCACATCGTCAAGGGCACGGCGGTGTTCTTGACCAGCGATCCCGCCTTCGTGCCGACCGCCCTGTTGCACAATCTCAAGCACAACAAGGTGCTGCACGAGCACAACGTGATCCTGACCATCGAGACCGCGCACACGCCGCGGGTCGATCTCTCCGAGCGCTTCAAGATGGAGAAGATCAGCGAGAAGTTCTCCAAGGTCCGCTTGCGCTTTGGCTACATGGAGCAGCCGAACGTGCCCAAGGCGCTCGCGATCGCGCGCAAGCAGGGCTGGCAGTTCGACATCATGTCGACGTCGTTCTTCGTGTCGCGGCGCTCGCTGAAGGCGTCGGCGCAGTCGGGCATGCCGCTCTGGCAAGACCACCTGTTCATCGCGCTCAGCCGCTCGGCCAATGACGCCACCGACTATTTCCAGATTCCGACGGGGCGGGTGGTTGAAGTCGGAACCCAAGTCACCATCTGAAACCTCCATCGGGACGCAATTGACGGACCTATGCGGATTTTGCATGCCAAGGGCCCAGAATCGGGCTAGGCTATGCCGGCAGCGCAGGACTATAAGCCGCGCGCTCTCTTCCGCCGTTGTGCAGTGAAGCATTTTGAGGCCACTAGGCTCTCCCATGACAAGTGACGTAGCAGTTCCCGCCCCGGAAACGGCGGCGGCCAATGGGCATGGCGATGCCCACACCACCGCCGGCTTCGGCGCGCTGACGCTCGGCAGTATCGGCGTGGTCTATGGCGACATCGGCACCAGCCCGCTCTACGCGTTCCGCGAGGCGGTGATGGCGGCCTCAGGCGCGGAAGGCGCGCCGACGCCGGCGGCCGTTCTCGGCGTGGTGTCGCTGATCCTGTGGGCGCTGATCGTCGTGGTGACGCTCAAATACGTCGTGATCCTGCTCCGCGCCGACAACAACGGCGAGGGCGGCACGCTGGCCCTGATGGCGCTGGCCCAGCGCGCGGTCGGCACCGGCGGGGCGACCATCGTCTTGCTCGGCATCATCTCCGGCGCCCTGTTCTACGGCGACGCCGTGATCACGCCGGCGGTCTCGGTGCTGTCGGCCCTGGAAGGCATGAAGGACGTCACGCTGCGGTTCGAGCCCTATATCGTTCCGCTGACGGTGGTGATCCTGGTGTTCCTGTTTGCCGTGCAGTCGCGCGGCACCGCCCGCGTTGCGGCGTTCTTCGGACCCGTGATGTGCGTCTGGTTTGCGGTGATTGCGATCGCCGCGATCCATCCGATCATCGCGCAGCCGCAGGTGCTGCTGGCGCTGAACCCGTTCTACGCCGTGTCCTTCATGTTCCATCACGGCATCATCGGCTTCGTGACGCTGGGTGCCGTGTTCCTGGCCGTGACCGGCGCCGAGGCGCTCTATGCCGACCTCGGCCATTTCGGCAAGCGGCCGATCCAGACCGCTTGGCTGTTCATCGTGCTGCCGTCGCTGGCGCTGAACTATCTGGGGCAGGGCGCTCTCGTGCTCGGCGACCCCGGAGCGATCGAGAGCCCGTTCTTCCAGCTGTTCCCGCAAGGCATCTTCCGCGGCTGCATGGTCGTGCTGGCCACGGCCGCCACCGTGATCGCGAGCCAGGCCGTCATCACCGGCGCCTATTCGCTGACGCGCCAGGCGATCCAACTCGGGCTGCTGCCCCGATTCGAAATTCGCCATACCTCTGAAGCCCATTCCGGCCAGATCTTCATCCCGCGCATCAACCAGCTGCTGCTGGTCGCGGTGATCATGATGGTGCTGCTGTTCCGCTCGTCCAGCGCGCTCGCCTCGGCCTACGGCATCTCTGTGACCGGCACGATGGTCGTCACCGGGATGATGGGCTTTGTCGTGATCTGGAAGGCCTGGAAGTGGTCGCCGCTGTGGGCCGCCGCGCTGATCGCGCCGTTCCTGTTCCTCGACCTGACCTTCCTCGCCGCCAATTTGCTCAAGGTGTTCGAGGGCGGTTGGGTGCCGCTGGCGCTCGGCTCGCTCATGATCATCATGATGTACACATGGCGGCGCGGCAGCCGGCTGCTGTTCGAGAAGTCGCGCAAGCTGGAATTCCCGCTGGCCGACCTCGTGGCGATGCTGGAGAAGCGACCGCCGCAGCGGGTGCCCGGCACGGCCGTGTTCCTGACCAGCGATCCCCTGAGCGCGCCGACGGCGCTGATGCATAGTCTGAAACACTACAAAGTGCTTCACGAGAAGAATGTCATTCTCACCATCGAGACCGCGCAGACCCCGCGGATCGATCCGGCCGAGCGGGTGAAGCTGGAGCAGATCTCACCGACCTTCTCCAAGGTGACGCTGAAGTTCGGCTTCATGGAATCGCCCAACGTGCCGAAGGCGCTGGCGATCGCCCGCAAGCTCGGCTGGCAGTTCGACATCATGTCGACCTCGTTCTTCCTGTCGCGGAGGGCGCTCAAGCCCGCCGCCCATTCGGGCATGCCGCGCTGGCAGGATAGGCTGTTCATCTCGCTCAGCCGCTCCGCCAACGACGCCACCGACTATTTCCAGATCCCCTCTGGCCGCGTGGTCGAGGTCGGTACGCAGGTGACGATCTAGCCCCGGATTCAAAGCGCACTTCAAGTCGCTGCGATTTAGCTTTAACTTGCGCAAGGCAGCTCAAGCCTTTGTAGCGCTTGATTTTCGCATGCCGAGAGGCGAGGTTGCCGCCGGCCGGGATCGCCCCGGCGGGCGGCGCTGCGACGTTGGAGGATGATGTGGCAAATCAAGTACAGGATCTGACCCCCGAGGAAGTGTCCAAGGGTGTCGCGGAGGGCCGCTATCTGCTCGTCGACGTCCGTGAGCCGAACGAGGTCGAGGCCGAGGCCTACCCTTACGGCGTGGTCGTGCCGCTCTCGACCTTCGATCCCAAGGCGATCCCGGATCCGCAAGGCAAGGAGGTCGTGTTCGCCTGCCGTTCGGGCAAGCGCTCGGTGACCGCCTCGCTCGCGGCGCAAGAGGCGGGCCTGCCTTACAACAAGCATCTGGCCGGCGGCATGCTCGGCTGGAAGGCGGCGGGTCTTCCCAGCAAGGTCGGTGGCTAGCCCGGCGATGACGACCAAGAGCTCCTCGCTGAACAAGGTCTTCGCCGACCTTCCCGTCACCATCTTCGAGGCGATGTCGCAGGCCGCGCGCGACAACAACGCCATCAATCTCGGCCAGGGCTTCCCTGACGATCCCGGCCCCGAGGACATCCGCCGCGCCGCCGCCGACGCCTCGCTCAACGGCTACAACCAGTATCCGTCGATGATGGGCATCCCGGAGCTGCGCCAGGCGATCGCGACCCATTACGGCCACTGGCACGGCCTCAAGCTCGATCCGATGAGCGAGGTGATGGTGACCTCCGGCGGCACCGAGGCGCTGACCTCGGCGATCCTGTCGGTGGTGCAGCCCGGCGACGAGGTGGTCTGCTTCCAGCCGGTCTATGATTCCTACCTGCCGATCATCCGCCAGGCCGGCGGCATTCCGCGGCTCGTACGTCTTGAGCCTCCGCATTGGCGGCTGAATGAGGACATGCTGAAAAGCGTCTTCAATTCAAAGACCAAGGCGGTGCTGTTCAACAATCCTCTGAATCCGTCCGCGGTGGTCTATCCGCGCGAGGACCTTGAGCTGCTGGCGCGCTACTGCCAGGAGTTCGACGTCATCGCGATCTGCGACGAGGTCTGGGAGCACGTCACCTTCGACGAGCACAAGCACATCCCGCTGATCACCATCCCCGGCATGCGCGACCGCACCATCAAGGTCGGTTCGGCCGGCAAGATCTTCTCGCTGACCGGTTGGAAGATCGGCTTCGTCTGCGCCGCGCCGCCGCTGTTGCGCGTCGCGGCCAAGGTGCACCAGTTCCTGACCTTCACCACCGCGCCGAACCTGCAGGCCGCCGTTGCCTACGGCCTCGGCAAGCCGGACGAGTACTTCCTGTCGATGCGGAAGGATCTGACCCGGAGCAGGGACCGCCTGACCAAGGGGCTGGAGAGCCTCGGCTTCCCCGTGCTGAAGTCGCAGGGCACCTACTTCCTCACCGTCGACCTGTCGCCGCTCGGGCTCAACGAGAGCGATGCCGAGTTCTGCTGGCGCATCGTCAAGGACTACAAGGTCGCGGCGATCCCAGTCTCGGCGTTCTACGAGCAGGACCCGGTGACCTCGGTGGTGCGCTTCTGCTTCGCCAAGAAGGACCAGACGCTCGACACCGCGCTGGAGCGGCTGTCGGACGCGATCCGCGGACGCAAGAGGTAGACCGAGATGATGAACGTCAGCCGCTCCAGCCTTTGCCTTGGTTTTGCAATCGCCGCAGCGCTGACGTTGATGTCGCCTCCCGCAGGGGCCGAGGAGCGCGTCGTCAACTTCTACAACTGGTCGAACTACATGGCGCCCGACGTCCTCGAGGCCTTCACCAAGGAGACCGGCATCAAGGTGGTCTACGACACCTTCGACGCCAACGAGACGCTGGAGACGCGCCTGATGGCCGGCAAGTCCGGCTATGACGTCGTGGTGCCCACGGCGTACTTCCTGCAGCGCCAGATCAAGGCGAACATCTTCCAGAAGCTCGACAAGTCGAAGCTGCCGAACCTTAGCCATGCCTGGCCGATGGTGACCAAGAATCTTTCGACCTACGATCCCGGCAACGACTTTGCCGCGAACTACATGTGGGGCACGACGGGCATCGGCTACAACGTCGCCAAGCTGAAGCAGATCCTCGGACCCGACGCGAAGATCGACAGCTGGGACATCGTCTTCAAGCCGGAGAACCTGGCAAAATTCAAAGACTGCGGCGTGCACATGCTCGACTCCGCCGACGACATCTTTCCGGCGGCGCTGAACTATCTCGGGCTCGATCCGAACTCGACCAAGCAGGCCGACCTCGAAAAGGCCGCCGATGTCGTCGCAAAGGTCCGACCGTTCGTACGAAAATTTCACTCCTCCGAATATCTGAGCGCGCTCGCGACCGGCGAGATCTGCTTCGTGGTCGGCTGGTCCGGCGACATCATGCAGGCCCGCGCGCGCGCGGCGGAAGCCAAAAGCGGCGTCGAGATCGGCTACGCGATCCCGAAGGAGGGCGCGCAGATGTTCTTCGACAATCTCGCGATCCCCGCGGATGCCAAGAACGTCAAGGAAGCCTACGAGCTGATCAACTATCTCTACCGCCCCGACGTCGCCGCCAAGAACTCGGACTTCCTGTCCTACGCCAACGGCAACCTCGCCAGCCAGAAGCTGGTCGATCCGAAGATCCTGGGTGACAAGAACATCTATCCGGACGACGCCACGCTCGCAAAACTGTTCGTCATCACCGCCCGCGATCCCGCCACCCAGCGGATCATCAACCGGCTCTGGACCAAGGTGAAGACCGGGCGCTAGTCGTTGCGGCGACCGCTCCGCAACGCGATTCCGCAAAACAACCCCATGCACAGTAGAACCGCGGCGTGCGAGTTGCCGGTCATTTGACACGTCGGGCAAAACAGGAGCAGAACAATATCCTGCCGCCTGCCGAGCCCAGCACGATGATGTTCATTGTCGGGATTGCGGAAAGCTGATATCGCTGACGGCCTCGCGTGACTGGCGACATCGGATGGAGCACCATCGGGAAGCGCGGGGTATCTGCCGCTCGCCTGGGCGATTGGGGGACAAACCCGATCAAAATGCTTCATCTGGAGCTGCCCATGCTGACGTCGATCAAAATCACCGGACTTCAGACTTACGGCTATCACGGTCTGTTCGAGGAAGAGCGAAAGCTCGGACAAAAATTCAGTTTTGATATTTTTGCCGATCTGCAGGAGGTCCGGACCCACCTTAGCGACGATCTGGATTCGTCGGTGCGGTATGACGCCGTCGTCGACGAGGCCGTGCAGATTGCAGGGTCCGGCAAATTCCAGACCCTCGAAGCGCTCGGCGAGACGATCGCTGCAGGACTGCTGCGACGCTTCGACATGATGGACAGTGTGACGGTCGCCGTTGCGAAATCGTCGCCGCCGATTGCTCATGCGATCAACCAGGTCGGCGTCCAGGTCAGTCTTCGCCGCGCCGAGCTCGCCGGCGCCTGACGCTCTACCACGCGTAACGCACCACGCCCTTGCCGGCGTACGACCGCGTCACGCTGGAGAATTCGCCTTCGAAGCTTGTCGACGCCGACCAGCCGTTGAGCCATTTCATCTCCGCAGAGGCGGTGGTGAGGGCGGAATCTGCGGCCAGTCGTGCACCGCCGACGACGAAGCTCGCGCCGGGCAACGTCTGGAACGTCGCGGCGACGCTGCGATCGGGATTGAAATCGTGCGCCCAGGCAGCGCGGCCGCGCAGCGTGAGGATGCCGTCCGGCAGGGCAAAGGATTTGTCGGTGCGCAAGCCAAGCTCACTGCGCGTGTCGGTCACGCTCTTGGCCGCGTAGGCGAGGGCGAACGTGTTGTTTCCGGAGACGACGGATTCTGCATACGCGGGCAGGTCGAACCTCGTGACCTGGCCGGCGGCATAGGGCGTGAGGCCAACGCCACTGGTCCAGGGGGCGATGAAGCGATAACCGCCCTCGATGCGGCCGCTCCACGCATTGGCGTTGAACTCGGCGCGCAGGCGATCGATGCCAGCGGCCGTCACGGTGCGATCGGTGGTGACGTCCTGCCAGCCATAGGCCAGCACGGCGGTGATGTAGGCCGCGCCCACATTGTGGCGCAGGAAGGCGCCGGCCTGGAACAGATCCGAGCGGCCCCCGCCGAGCCCGCTCACGTTGAAGCTGGTGCCGCCGCCAGCGAGCGCGAAGCCGGCGATGGTGTTCGGCGAGAAGCGATAGTCGGCGCCGACAGCGGTGCCGTAGAGGCTGCTCGTTGTGCTGTTCGAGCCCAGCACGGCATTGCCGCTGGTGCTCTGCGAGCCGCCAAAGGCCGCAGCCCAGACGTTCCAGCGCTGATCGAAGGCAGGCTCCCCGGGAGCCTTGCGCGGCATGCTGGCCAAGGCATCACGCGCATCGCCGCTGCGCGCTGCGTCTGCGAGCGAGGCGCTTTCCTCGGCGAACGGCACCGCGCTGGCGCCGCCGGTGCCGCCATCGCGCCCGGCTGTGTACGGATCGGTCAGCAATCCCATGAACTGGCTCATGGCGCCGAACGTGGTCTGCTGCGATCCCGTCGCGCCCTGGCCCGAGAGTTGGGTCAGGCTGCCTGTGGAGCGCGCGACAAAGGCGGCGTTGATGCCGCCATTGGCGTCGAAGAAGTTTTGCAGCGTGGTCGCGATCGTCTTCTGGTTGGTGTTGAGGTCGGTCCGGATGCCATAGTCGAGCGCGAAATTCAGATAGGCATGGGTGGCATCATAGCTGAGGCTCGCAGCCCAACCGGCCGGTACGCCTGTTGCCGCGAGGCTGGTGAATGTCCCGGTTCGGCCGCCGCTCGCCGATACGATGGTATATTGCTTTTGAACCGTGCTGCCGGGCGCCACACTCACACCGACGCCGCCGTTGAGCGATGCCGTGCCGGAGACGTTGACCGACGTCGCCGCGTTCGTGTTGACCGTCACGAGATACAACGCGCCCGACTGGAAGGCGAGATTGCCCGCGACTGTCAACCGTGAGCCCGGCGTGCCGTTGCCGGCGACCAGGATGCCGCCGCTGGCGATCAACGTATTGCCGACGGTGCCTGTGCCGGAGAGTGCACCGCCGGCGTTCACCGTGGTCTGGCTCGAGGATGCGATCGAGCCGTCGACCTGGAGCATGCCACCGTTCACGACGGTGGTGCCGGTATAGGTGTTGGCGCCGGACAGCGTCAGCGTGCCGCTGCCAGTCTTCTCCAGATTGGCCGGACCCGCCGCGCCGCAGCCGCACGATGGGTCGGGATTGAGATTGGCGATCACGCCGCTGACCGTCGTCGAGAGGCTGTTGCTGCCGACCACTAGCGTGTTGCCGCCCCCGATGTAGTAGAAGCCGGAGCCGGCGATCGAGCCGGCCGTGATCCGGCCGTCGCCGTTCGTGCCGCTGCTCTGGCTGAAGTCGACATAGCCGGTGCCGTCGGCGATGAATTGCGCGTTGCCGCCGGTTGCATTGTTGTAGAAGCTTGTCGAGCCGCCGGAAGTGTTGGTGATGACGGCGTTGCCTGCAGTCGAAGAGAACTGAAACCAGGTCGTGCCATAATCACTGTTCGTGATCGTCGCTCCGGCCGCCGACGACTGATCATTAAACACGGTGTTGCCACTGAAGGTGTTGATGATGGTGGCAGTCCCGGCATTGGTCGCCGCGTTAAACGCGGTGTATCCATGGATGTTGTTGATCTTGGCGTTGCCGGCGCTGCTGGTATCGGTGCCCCCGAACGTGCCGAAGGTCACGCTGCCAGTATAATTATCGTTGGTCGCGTTGCTGAAATAGTTGTTGATCGTGGCGTTCCCGGCGCTGCTCGCGTTAAGGAAGGAGACACCACCCTTGTTGGTGATGGTCATCGTGCCCGCGGTCGTCGTGCCGGAGAACTCCGTGTCGCCGTTATTGGCCAGAGCCGTGATCGCCGAGGTATCGGCGTTGCGGATATAGAAGTAGGCGTTGTTGGTGACCTGGCCGGTGATGGACGCGGTGTGGGTGGCATCGCCAAGCACCAGGTTCCCGAGGCTGATTGTGGTGCCACCTGTGTAGGTGTTGGCACCGAGGAACACCACTTGGCTGAAATTGAACGAAGTATCCGCGATTATCAGCTTGCCGGCGCCGGTGCCGTCGGTGATGTTGCCGGAGATCGTCAACGTCTTGCCTTTGGCGTCGAGGAGGCTGCCGCTGGTGGACTGATCGATTTTGAAATTGTTGGCGAAGGTCACGTCGCTTGTGCCGCTGGTCTGGATCCAGACGTTTTGCAAGGTGACCGTACCGGTGCCGAACGCGCTGCCGTTGGCCACCACCACCTTGCCGCTGGCAAAGTTGATGACGCCGACTATTGTGGTGCCGCCGGAATAGGTGTTGGTGCCGGACAGGATCACGTTCCCGTTGGTGGTCTTGAGCAGCAGGCTGCCCGATTGTCCTGCCGCGTCGGCGATGTTGCCGGAATAGGTGAGGGTGTATCCGTTGGAATCGATCGTGGCGCCGGTCGCGTTGATCTGCGTGGCATTGGCGATGGTGTAGTTGCCGCCGGCCTGCAGCGTGCCGCCGTCGAAGGTCAGCGTGCCCGTGCCGATCGCCGACGAGGTGATTGCGCCAGGCGTACCCACCGTATCGACGCCGATTTGCAGCACGCTGCTGCCGCCGGCGACCCCGCAGGTGGTGCCACAGATTATAGTGCCGCCGGTGTAGGTATTGGCGCCGGACAGCACCAGCGTGCCGCCGCCATTGAGCACGATATCGCCGGCGCCGCTGATCGGCCCGGACATCGTGTTGGTGTTGCCGGCCGGAACGGTGATGCTTTGAGCGAGGGCCGGCGTGGCCAGCAATGCAGCCATCAATACGATCGCGGCGAAGCCGATGTGCCGTCTACCACTCATAACGCACCATGCCCTTGCCGGTGTAGGTCTGCGTGCTCTGCGAGAACTCGCCCTCGACCATGCCTGCGAGCGACAGGCCATTGCGCCATTTCATCTCGGCGCGACCGCCGACCAATGCGGAGTCCGCAGCCGGCTGCGCGCCGCTGACCGTGAAGGCGGCGCCGGGCAGCGTCTGGAAGACGGCGCTGACGAGGCGGTTGGTGTTGGTGTCGTGCGCCCAGGCGAGCCGGCCGCGCAGCGTGAGCACGCCGTCGTTGACCAGGATACGCTGGTCGGTGCGGGCGCCGAGTTCGGTGCGGACATTGGTGGTGTCCTGCGAGGTGTAGGACAGTGCGAACTGGTTGCTGCCGACGAGCGCGGTCTCGCCGTAGCCGGGGAGATGGAAGGTTGTCGCCTGCACCGCCGCGTAGGGCGTGACGCCAAAGCTGGAGGCGGGGATCGGTGCGAAGCGCCTGCCGGTTTCGAGGCGGCCTGAGAAGGTGCTCGCCTTGAAGTTCGCGGTGAGCTTGTCCGTGCCTGACACCGTCACGGTGCGATCGGTGGTGACGTCCTGCCAGCCATAGGCGAAGGCCGCGGAAATGTAGGCCGGGCCGAAACTGTGGCGGGCATAGAGGCCGGCCTGGAACAGATCGGCGCGGCCGCTGCCGAGGTTGTCGGACAGCGAAAAATTGTAGCCGGCGCCGCCGAGCGCGAGGCCGAGCAGCGTGTTTGGAGAGACGCGATAATCGGCGCCGACCACGGTGCCGTAGATGCGGCTGGTGGTGGTGCTCGACCCTGATGCCGCGTTGCCGTTCAGCGTGCTGGCGCCGCCATAGCCGGAGGCCCACACGCCCCAGCGGCGGTCGATGACATCTGCGCTCGCCTCGCGCGGCGTCACCGCGGCATAGGCCTCGCGCACCCTGGCGTCGCGCGGGCTGGTGGCGGCGTAGCCCAGCGTCCCGCCGTCACCGGCCGCGCCGCGCTCGCCGTCGGTGCCGCCGCCAAGCGGATCGAGCATGTTGACGAACTGCTGCGCCGCGCTGAACGCGCCCTGCGTGCTGGCCGCGCCGGGCTGGCCGGAGACCTGGCCGAGCGCGTGGTTGAGCTGCGGGTTGCCCATGTTGAGCAGCGCGTCGAAGCCGGCCGGCGGCGTTGCGCCGCCCTCGACCGCCTTGTTGATGGCGCCAGCGACGCTGCTCTGGTTGGCGCCCGTGCCCGCCGGCAGCACGATCGTGCCGGGATCGAGCACGAGATAGACGTTGTTGGCGTCGTAAGTCAGGTGCGGGTTGCGCGCGCCGGGGGAGAAGCTGCTGCTGGTGATCCCGGCGAACTGCGTGCCGCCGAACCCGCCGGTCGCGTTCAGGATGGTGTAGGTCTGCGCGCGGAAGCTGCCGGCCAAGGCGATCGCCTGCACGATGGCGCCCGTGAGTGTCGCCGTCCCCGTGACATTGGTGCGATCGGCGGCTGTCGGCGAGGCCTCTATTTGGTAGAAGCTGCCCGCCGTGAACGTCAGATTGCCGCTCACCGTCAGCGTGCCGATGGAGTTGCCGGGCGCAAGCGCGCCGCCGCTTGCAATCATGGTGTTGCCGACGATGCCGGTGCCGCCGAGCGCGCCGCCGCTGTTCACGGTGACGCCGCTCGACGCCGTGATATCGCCGTTCACCGCCAGCGTGCCGCCATCGATCGTTGTCGCGCCGGTGTAGGTGTTGACGCCCGACAGGGTCTGCCGCCCCGTACCGACCTTCACCAGTGAGGCGCCGGTGCCGCCGCCCGATCCGCCGTCAGCGAGCACGCCGGTGACATTGGCCGACAGATTGTCGCTGCCAATCGTCAACTGCTTGCCGCCAAGCTCGAACGTACCGCTTCCGGCGAGCGAGCCGGCGGTGAGCTTGTTGTCGCCATTGGGGCCGGTGCTCATCGAGAGGTCGAAAACGGCGCTGGATGTGGCGTTGGAGAGCTGCGCGTTGCCGGGCGTCGAATTGCCGTCGAACAGCACATTGCCGCTGTTGGTGATGACGGCGTTGCCGGCCGTGGCATTGCCGCTGAACACCAGCGTGCCTGCGGAAACCGTGGCGCCGGAAAAAGTTTCCGCGCCGGTCAGGGTCAGCGTGCCGGCGCCGGACTTGGTCAGCCTGCCGCCGCTGAGATCCTGGCTGAGCACGAAATTGTTGGTTGCGTCCGCAATGTCGAATGTGCCGCCGCCGGCGCCCAGATTGATGCTGCGTGCGGTGGTGTTGAATGTCGTGCCTGATATTTGGAGGGTGCCGCCGTTGAAGGTCAGGCCGCCCGCGAGGTCGCCGAGATTGGCGTCCGAGGCGACGCTGACCGTTCCGCCGGCAAAGGTGGTGCCACCGGTATAGGTGTTGGCGCCCGTTAGCGTCAGCGTGCCGGTGCCGATCTTCACCAGCGAGCCGCCGACGCCGCCGAAGTTGCCACCGTCCACGATCACGCCGCTGACGGTGGTCGACAGATTGTTTCCGCCGACTGTCAGCGCATTGGCGCCGAGGTAGAAGGTGCCGTTGCCGGCGATCGAGCCGGCGCTGAGCTTGTTGTCGCCGTTCGGGCCGGAGCTGCCGGAAAAATCGAACACGGCGTTCGGGTCGTTGTTGATGAGCTGCGCATTGCCCGCGGTCGCGTTGCCCGCGAAATAAGTGTTTCCGACGGAACCGAAGAGCCCGTTGCCGTTGTTGGTGATGACGGCATTGCCGGCCGTGCTGGTGCCATCGAAGGATAGATTATAGGCGTTGTTGATGGTCGCGCTGCTCGCCGTGCTGGCGCCATAAAAAAACATCGCGAAATTATTGGTGATGGTTGCGCTTGCTGCGGTACTCGAGGCGCTGAAGGTCAACACGCCGTTGTTGGCAATGGCTGCGTTTCCCGCCGTGCTGGTTTGGTTGAAATCGATTGAGTTGGTGTTGGTGATGCCAGCATGACCGGCCGTGCTCGAACCGTAGAAGTAGAACTGCCCGCCGTTGTTGATCGTCGCGCTGCCAGCGGTGCTGGTGTCGTAGAATAACGCGCTGTTGGTGCTTGCAAGGGTGATGGTGGCGCTGCCGGCCGTGCTGGTGCCGTGGAAACTCAACGAGCCGGCATAGCCGTTGAGGCTGATGGTGGCGCTGCCAGCCGTGCTCGAATTGTAGAAGCCGATGATGGTGCGGTCGCCGCCGGTGATGCTGGCGTTTCCGGCCGTGCTCGAGTCGTAGAAGCCGATCTGGCCATAGGTGTTGTTGGTGATGGCGGCACTGCCCGCCGTGCTCGTGCCGTAGAATATCAAGCTGCCGCTGTTGGTGATGGTGGCGCTGCCGGCCGTGCCGGTGTCGCGGAAAGTCGTAAGGCCGTTGTTGGTGATGCCAGCGCTGCCCGCCGTGCTCGAGTTGTTGAAGGCCAGGATGTTGTTGTTGGTGATGCTGGCACTGTCAGCCGTGCTGCGGTCGTAGAAGTTGACGGTGCCGGTGTTCGCGATGCTGGCCGAGCCAGCGCTGTTTGCGTTTTGGAAGATCGTGGTTCCGTCGTTGGAGATGCCAGTGATGCCGCTGGTGTCTGCGTTGACGACGCTAAACCTGCCGCTGGCGCCAACGTTGACGGTCCCCACAATGGCGCCGACGCCGCTGGCACTGCCGAGCTGTAACGTGCCGCCATTGATCGTGGTGCCGCCGGTATAGGTGTTCGCTCCCGACAGCGTCAGCGTGCCGGTGCCGGTCTTCACCAGTGAACCGCCGGTCGCGCCCGCCGCGGAGCAGGTCGGGCTCGTGCCGCAGTCGCTGATCACGCCGCTCACTTCGGTGCTCTGATTGTTGCCGCCGACAGTGAGCTCGCGTGCGCCCAGAAAGAAATTGCCCGCGCCCGCAATCGAGCCGGCGCTGAGCTTGCCGTCCCCGGCAGGGCCCGTGGATGCGGAAAAATCGACGGTGCCGGCAGTGTTGATGATGGCAGCGTTGCCGGCCGTGCTGGTGCCGGAGAAACTCAGATGGCTGTTCGTATTGTTGATGATGGTCGCGTCACCAGCCGTGCTGGCGCCGGAAAAATTCATGCCACCGTTGTTGGTGATGGTCGCGCTGCCCGCTGTACTGCTGTCCTTGAAGGACAGGTGCATGTTGTTGGTGATGGTGGCGCTGCCCGCCGAGCTCGTGTTGTTGAAGAACAGCCACCCTCCATCATCGCCATTGTAATTGACGGTGATGTGGGCGTTGCCAGCCGTGCTGGCGTCGTAGAAATTCACGCTGCCGTAGGTCGTGATGGTCGAGGTGCCCGCCGTGCTGGTGTTATAGAAATTCACCGCGCTGGTGGCATTGTCGTTGTTGATGGTGGCGCCGCCGGCCGAGCTGGCGTTGAGGAAATTAATGCTTCCGTCGATGGCGTTGATGGTGGCGCTGCCGCCATTGATGACGATGCCGGCGCCGTTGAAATTCAGGATCTGGCCGTTGGCGAAGCTGTAGTTTCCCGCCCCGGCGTTGAACGTCCAGCCGCCGACGTCCGTCGTGTTGGCTCCGTCATTGGATGGAATCGAGAGGCCGGTGGTGCTCGACGCGCCGAAGAAGGCGGTGCCCGATGGCACCGTGCCGGAGCTCCAGTTGGTGCCGCGGTCATATTTGCTGGTGCCGGGCGAGGCGAGCCAGGTCGCATCCTGCGCGCGGGCAGGGGTGGCCGGCAGCGTCCACGCCAAGGCCAGCGCCGACGATGTCAGCAGCGCGGCCCGCAGGCGGCGGGTCGCTTTGAAACAATCTTTCCCCGTCCTCACCACGTCCCCCGGCACTCGCGAGTCCTCGACGGGATTCATCGCACTGGGGTGGGAGTGGTGTCCTGATAAGGGGTTGGCTCATTTCTGAAGCTTTCTGATATTTATGTTTCAGGGAGACTTTTCGGGCTTTTTCGACACAGTTGCCCTATATGAGCCGGCCAGAGAGAGGCTTGGGGGGATCAGTTGCTTCGTTTCGCCGGCTTCGAGCTGGATCAGCAGCGCGCGGAGCTGTGCTCAGCCGATGGCGTTGCAATCAAGCTCCGGCCCAAGACCTTCGAGATGCTGCGGTTGTTCGCGACCAGCGGCGGCCGGGTGCTGAGCAAGCAGGAGCTGATGGAGGCGGTCTGGCCGAACGTGCATGTCGGCGAGGACAGCCTGTTCCAGTGCATTCGCGAGCTTCGCACCGCGCTCGGCGACGAGCGGCGGCAGCTGATCAAGCTCGCCTCCGGCGGCGGCTACCTGCTGGCGGCGGAGGTCGTGGAGGTGCCGGATGGTACGCCACAGTCCGAGCTGCCCCGGCTGGCTCCGACGGGCGGGGTTGAGCCTGAGCCGCCGGCCGAGATGGTCGCGGCGCCTGTGCGGCCGCAGCGCGCCAATTTCGGCTTGAGCCGGCAGGCCATCGTCGCTGTGGTGGCCGGGCTCTGTGCGATCGTCATGGGGCTTGCGGTGGCGGCGCCCGTGCTGAAGCCGGACCTGCTGTTCGGACGAACGCCGCCGCGCATCGTCGTGATGCCGATCGTTGATGCCAGCAACGATTCCCGCGGCGCGGTGATGGCCGCCGAGGTCACCGGCCGCCTGACGGACGGTTTTGCCAAAATCCAGAACATCAGCGTGGTGGCGCCGCGATCGGCGGCGGTGCCGGGCGGTGAAAGCGTCGCCGCGCCAGCCACATCATCCGATTACGAACTGCGCGGCGAGTTGCAGCTCGCCGATCAATCCTGGACGCTGCGGGCGCGCATCATCAAGGCTGCGACCGGCGAGGTTCAATCGGCGGTCGCGGTGTCGGTCAACGCCGAGGCGATGGACGCACAGCTTGCTCAGACGCGGCTCGCCGCAGGCGTCGGCCATGTGCTCGCGCGCCGGCTGAATGAAATTCTGGAGCCGAGTGCGTCATCGGCGCGCCGCACATCGTCGGCGGGCGGCGACAAGGTGGCCGTCGAGCAGGCGCTCGCCTCGATCAACCAGACCACGCGCGAGCGTTTTGGCGCGGCACAAACGATGCTGCAGAAGGCGCTCACCGACGATCCCGACAATGTCGATCTCGCCGTGGCGCTGGCGTCGCTGCAGATGCGCGGCATCCAGATGGTCTGGTTCGGCCCGGAGGAGGCGGTTGCGGTCGAGGCGACGGCCAATGCCACGCTCGAGCGCGCCTTGCGATTGAAGCCGAATTCCATTCCCGTGCTCGAGGCCTCCTGCCGCTTCCTCAGCGCCACCAATCATTTCGTCGAAAGTCTCGTCACCTGCGCCAAGGCGTTGAGCTTCGATCCGTGGAACGGGTCTGCGCTCTATCTGATCGGCCTCGGGCAGGTCTATCTCGGCCGCTTCGACGATGCGCTCGCGATGTTCCAGCAGGCCGATCGTTACGACACGCCGCCGGCCTCGCGCTGGACCTGGCTGCTCGGTGCAGGCATGGCGTATGTCTTGATGGGGCGCGACGAGGACGCGCTGCCGTGGCTGCAGCGCTCGATCGCGATCACGCCGGGGACCGGCCGCTCGCACTTCCTGCTCGCCGCCGCCTATCAGCGAACGGGCCGGTTCGAGGAGGCGAGGGCGGCGATTGCGGAAGGACTGAAATTGCGGCCCGGCACGACGCGGCTCAGCGTCTGGCCGCCGATGAAGAATGCAAGTCCGATCTGTATCGCAGCCTGGGAGCGCGTCGTGCAGGCCGAGGTCGACGCAGGATTGCCGGACCAGTAGGGGCGCGACGCCCGTGCCTCCTCATGTCAGGGCCCCGCGATTTCGACGTCATGCGAATAATCATATGATATAATTGTTATCGTCCTGTAATGATCGATAAATACGTCAGGCGCGGGGATGGCATCAGATCGTCGAGCACGTCCTCACCCGTGTGCAGAAGCGCCGGGTGGATTCAGCACGCCAGGATCTGGAGCCTGCTCAGATGACGTCCTCGCCATCCTCAACCTTCTGGAAATACGCGGCCCTCAGCGCTGCCCTGTTGCCGGCCGCCGCGCGCGCTGATTCCATTCCGTCGACGCCGCCGGTGAATTTCACCAACAGCTCCACCGCGTCGGTCGGATCGACGATCGTCAACCTGCTGGATTCCTACGCCCGTCTCATGCTCACCGATCCCAAGCTGCGCAACGGTGTGGGTGTGATGGAGCAGAACTATCAGACCGTCATCAGGATGACGCAGGAGCGGACGCCGGCGCAGACGCTGGCCGCGGTTCACGACGACCGGACGTCGCAGCCCTACAGCGTACTCAACGGCCTCGGCCCGCTGACCTCGTACTTCATGACGGGCATTGGCTCGTCCACGACGGCGACGCCGCCCGCGAGCCTGACGCCGACCTCGTATCAGCTGACCACGCTGCAGGACTATGATGCCAGCGCACACGGCATCAATTATCTCAACAGCGCGACCATCGGCTTTGCGACCTTCGGCGACGGCAGCGCGACGCCGCTGGCCGATGCCGCAAACTTCCTCAACAACACCATCCGCGCCAACGCCTCGACCGAACCGCCGAAGCGCACGTTCGAGCGTTACATGGGCTCCACGACACCGGTCGTGAATCCCGCGTCCATCACCGCCGGTGTGATCAGCCCGCTCGACTCGCGTTACGGCAACTACAATGCCGTGAGCAACAAGGCAGGCCTGACGGATGCGGACACGGCGCAGTTCGTCGTTCCCACTTATTTCAGCAGCTTTGCCGTCCCGGTGGCCTATTACAACACCGTCAACTGGGTGCGTGGCTTCACCGCGACGCCGGCGCTCGTGGCCGCTCATGGTGGCACTTCGATCACGGTCCCCAATGTCGGAAGCTACGACGCCGCGGGCAATTTCACGCCGACGCAGTTCATGGCGGGCGACTACGTCCCGGGCATCGGCACGGCGCCCCGTCCGTTCCGGCTCTCCACCAAGGTCAACGTCCCGACGCTGCTCTGGCAGATCGCGAACGGCACCAACCCCTATGGCGACGGCGCCTTCGTCAGCGGCCACACCAACCTTGCCTACAACCAGGCGCTCGGGCTGGCCTTCCTGGTGCCGCAGCAATATGAGAGCCTCCTGGTCCGCGCTTCCGACCTCGGCAACAATCGCATCTTCGCAGGCATGCATTCGCCGCTCGATGTGATCGGCGGCCGCATCGAGGCGACCGCGATCGTCGCGACCAACATCTACGCCGCGCTCTATGGCCCGTATGGCAACCGGCTGGACTGGACCAATTCCGCCAACGCATCCGCCTATGCGATCTATCTGGCCCATACCAAGACCCAGAAATATCTGGCGCAGTCGTGCGGGACGAGCACGGTGGAAGATTGCCTCAAGCGGATCGGTGGTGGTCACGACGGCGATCACGACCATCACGACGGCGGCGACCGTCATGACGGGCGGGATCGCGACCGCGACGACCGCAACGGGCCCGACTGCAATCTCGATCCCGATGATGCGAGGGGCTACACCTATCGCATGACCTACGGGCTCGCTTTGGCGACGTCGATGAAGTTGCCGGAGGTCGTCCCCGTGCAGGCGCAGGTGCTGCTGCTGACCCGCTTCCCCTATGCCACCGATCAGCAGCGGACCGAGATCCTGCGGGCCACGGCGCTGCCGGCCGGCTTCGCACTGCTCGACGGCAACACCTGGGACGGCTGGGGCCGGCTCAACCTCTACGCCGCGGTCAAGGGCCAGGACTCGTTCTTCCGCGCCGTCCGCGCTGCAACGACGCGTTGAGATCCGAAGTCTGGGGCTCGGGATCGTGAGCGGTCCCGAGCTTCGTGGCATTGGGAAAGCCGGACCCTCACCCTGAGGAGCGCGCTGTTGCGCGCGTCTCGAAGGGCGAGGCCACCGGCCGGGCCTGCATCCTTCGAGGCGCCGCTACGCGGCTCCTCAGGATGAGGAACTTGCAGTCTGGATTACTTCGCTTCGCTCGCAATGACGGAGTAAGTCAGCGCCACCGCCGATGCAGCCAGAGCCATTGCTCGGGATGCTCGCGCACCCAGCCTTCCACCACATTGGTGATCGCCTGGGTCGTGCCCTGGATGTCGATCTTGCCGTCGGCGTCGCGCACCGGCGGAATCTCTTCCGTCAGTTCGGCGCGGAAGCGAAAGCCGGGCAGGCGGATGATGCGCACGCCGTGAATCGGGCACTCGACCTGGCGCAACAGGCGCGCCAGCATCGGGTTGGCGCGGGTCTTGCGGCCGAAGAAGGTGACCTCGACGCCTCCGGTGAGATACTGGTCGATCAGCATGGCGACGTGCTTGCCATCCTGCAGCGCCTGCGCGAGCCGCAGCGGCGCATCGCGCCCCGCCGGGATCAGCGTGCCCATGTTGACCTGGCGCATCTCCTGGATGATGCGGTCGGCGGAGGCGATGTTCGGCCGGCGGTAGAGGATCGCGGCATCGAGCCCATGCGCGGGGGCGGCGAGCGCGGGCAATTCCCAGTTGGCCAGATGCGAGGCGAAGATCAGCGCCGGCTTGCCGTCGTCCCTGATCTGGTCGTACAGCTCGATGGTGCGCGGCAGCAGCTCGATCCGGCTGTTTTCCGGATGGGCGCGATCGTAGTCCCAGACATGATCGATATGGGCGAACTCGGCGCCGACGCGGCCGAGATTGTCCCACACGCCCATCAGGATCTGCTCGATCTCCTCCGGCGACTTCTCCGGAAACGCCGCGGTGAGATTGGCGCGGCCGATGCGGTGTTCGCGCAGGCGCGGGCCGATCTTCTGAGTGACGCGCGCGAAAAAGTCCGAGGTCTTGACCGGATCGAAATAACGCGTGGTCTTGAGCATGCCGACGGTGGCGGCGCCGATGAGGCTGCCACCGATCGATTTGGCTGCATTCCGCGCGCGAATCTTCGTGCTGAGGGAAAGCAGCGCCATGCGTCCGGTCAGGCCGGTTCGCGGGTCAGGATCAGCGAGGCGTTCTGGCCGCCGAAGCCGAACGAGTTCGACATCACCGCAGTGACGCGGGCGTCGCGCGCCTTGTTGCCGACGACGTCGAACAGGATCGTGGGATCCGGATTGTCGTAGTTGATGGTCGGCGGAATGCGCTGATGCTCGAGCGTGAGCAGCGAGAAGATCGCCTCGACCGCGCCCGCGGCCGAGATGGTGTGGCCGACCATCGACTTGTTGGAGGTGACCGGGATCTTCTGCAGGAGATCGCCGAACACGGCCGATGTCGTGTTGTACTCCATCTTGTCGTTTTCAGGCGTCGCGGTGCCGTGCGCGTTGATGTGGTCGATCTGGTCCGGCGTCATGCCGGCATCGGCCAGCGTCTTGTTCATGCAGCCGATGATCGGCTTGCCGTCGGGCGACGAGCGGGTGCGATGAAAGGAATCGGTGAGCTCGCCGCAGCCGGCGATCACGCCGAGGATCTTTGCGCCACGCGCGGTCGCCGCTTCGTAGCTCTCCAGCACCAGGGCGCCAGCGCCTTCGGCCATGACAAAGCCGTCGCGGTTCTTGGAGAAGGGACGGGAGGCCGCCTGCGGCGGATCGTTCTGCGTCGACAGCGCCGACAGCAGCGAGAAGCGCACCAGCGCTTCCGGATTCACGGTGCCGTCGGTGGCGACGCACAGCGCGGCATCGGTCTCGCCGCGACGGATCGCTTCGACACCGAGCTGGATCGAGGTGGCTCCGGACGCGCACGCCGTCGACAGCGAGATCGGCGAACCCTTGGTGCCGAAGGTCTCGGCGAGGTGGGCTGCGACCGAGCCGAACATGAAGCGGTGATGATAGGCGTTGTACTTGCCGCCGCCGGAGATGCGCAGCAGATCGTCATAGTTGAAGTCGGGCGCGCCGACGGCGCGGCCGAGCTCGCGGCGCTGCGGCCATTCGACTTCGACCGGTGCGACCGCGAGGAAGAGCGGACCCGGGAAATCGCCCTTGGCGCCGATGCCGGCCTGCTCAAGGGCTTCCTGGGTGACGAGCTCAGCCATCCGCTCGGACAGGCCGGTGGAGGAGAACGGATCGACGCTGACGAAGTCGACCGTGCCGGCCATCGTGGTCTTCAGGCCGTCGATCGGAAAGCGCGTGATGGTGCGGATGCCGGATTCGCCGGCGACGAGCTTCGACCAATTGTCGGCCTTGCCGGCGCCGAGCGAGGTCGTGATGCCCATGCCGGTAACGACGACAACGGGACGCCCGAGTTTGTCGCGTGGTGCAGTCATGTCGATCGTCCCCCGATAGAGCTAGTCAATCGCCTCGACCAGCGCCATGCCTTCGCCGCGCCAGTGTCCGGCTCCCACCACAACGATCTGGGTGGGCGCACCCTGCATTTCAACCTCGGTCCCGGTCGAATCGTTCGGCGGGAACAGCGCGCCGCGCGAGATCGAGAGCGCCGCGAGCGCAATGCCGAGCGGGAATTGCGTTTCCATGGTGTGGCCGAACATCGTGCCGGTCGCGCGCACCGGGAAATCGCCGTGCTTCTTCAGGAAGCCGCGCTCCTCCGACGTCGCCGGCTCCGCGCCGGTCGCGCCCGAGATGATCGCGCCCTTGCCATCGCGCTTGGGCAGCTTGTCCCAAAGCTTCTCCAGCGTCGCTTCCATGTCGCCGGATTGCTTGCGGCGGGCGAGATCCGTCACCACGCTCGACAGTTTTGCGTACGGTTTGGCGCCGCGCGCTTCCGCGTGTGGCTTCGATTCCAGCACCAGGAAGGCGCCGGCCGAGCCGAGCGCGAAGCCGGCGTGGTCCTTGCGTGCCCACACCGGAGCGAACTTGTCCTTCAGATTGAAGTCACCGAATTCGTAGAGGACCATGAGGTCCTTGCGCTCGCCATTATGCGAGCCGCCGACCAGCGCGATGTCGCTCTCGCCCGAGGCGATGCGCGACAGCGCGATGCGGGCGGCATCGGCGCCCGCAACCTCTTCGCCCATGAAGGTGCGCGAGGTGCCGCCGAGACCGTTGACGATGGCAATGTTGCCGGCGAGCAGATTGGAGAGCTGCGCCAGGAACAGCGTCGGGCGGAGATCGCTCATCAGCCGCTCGTTGAGGAAGCCCGGCGCATTGGCGCCCTTGGCCTCGGCGGTGAGCACGCCGGTGTCGACGTTGAGGTCGCGCTCGCCGCCGCCGGCGGCGACCACCATGTCGATTTTCGACAGGATGTCCTTGTTGCCCTTGATGCCGGCCGAGTCGAGCGCCAGGCCCGCGGCGTAGACGCCGATGCGCTGCCAGGCTTCCATCTGGCGCTGGTCGCCCTTCTTGGGGATCTGGCTGTCGAAGGTAACAGGCAGCAGCGGGTGCACGATGAAGGGCGCAAAGCCCTTTTCGTCGACATTGATGCGCTTCTCGGACAGCGCGGCCCAGTTGGCGTCGAGACCTTCGCCGAGCGAGGTGGCAAGACCAATGCCGGTGATCCAGACTTCCGTCTGGCCGGGCTTCGAAGCGGTGTCAGTCATGGCGAGACGGCCTGTTGCGGAAAGCCGACGCGGGCTGCGACCGCGTCCATGTATCCGCGCATATCCGCATTGGGGAACGGAATCAGCGTGAAGGTGAGGGTCGAATTCGCACGCAGCTTGCCGCCGACCCTGATCTTGGCCTCGGTCATCGCATAGCCCGAGCCCTCATGGGCCACGCTCGCCTCGAGGGTCATCAGGTCGCCCGGAAACACCGAACCGCGCACCTTGGCTTCCTTCACCGCGGCGAGAATCGGCATGCGCTCGAACTTGAGCACGCCAAGCAGCAGAAAGCCCGAGGCCTGCGCCATCGATTCGATCAGCAGCACGCCGGGCATCAAGGGATAGCCCGGGAAGTGCCCCTCGAAGACAGTGCTCTCCTGGGGAACCTGGGCCTCGACGACGATCGTCTTCTCGTCGACCTTGAGGTCGACGATGCGATCGATCATGTGGAAGTATTCGAGTTGCATGACCGCCCGATTAGGCGCTCGCGCCCTTGGCGGCAACCAGTTCGTCGATGCGCGCGCACAGGTTCTTCAGCACGAAATACTGCTCGGTGGTCGCCTTGCCGTCGTTGACTTCCTGGGTCCACTTTTCCAGCGGCAGCTTGATGCCGAACTGCTTGTCGATCGCGAACGCGATGTCCAGGAAATCGAGGCTGTCGATACCGAGGTCGTCGATGGCATGGCTATCCGGCGTGATCGTGTCGCGCGGGATGTCGCAGGTTTCAGCGATGATCGTAGCGACCTGATCGAATGTGGAAGACATCACTAAGCCTTTGATATATTGCTGGTATTTGTCAGATATCCCAGAGTGGCACGGTGGGTGGGCGTCGCGCCCCGAATGACGCCCTCTAACCCCCCTCTGGACGGGTCGGAAGCCCGTATATCGGAGCGCCGCCCTGAGTTCAATGGAGCCGGACAGGGGTGGGGACAGGCCTGGGGATGCCGGTCCGGAGCCGTTTCCGCCGGGGACGGTGCTTCGGGGGCCGGGCCGGGCCTAGATGTGCGGGGTCGTGATCTTGACGCAGTCCCGGCGGCCCATCATCACGCAATCCTGGGTCCGGCGGAGGTCGGCGATGCTGACGGCGAGCCAGATCCCGATCGCGGTCAGCGCGATGGTGAAGGCGAGCGCGGCGATGTTGGCGAGCATGCGATGGCGGAAGTCATCCGGCTGCTCGCGCGGCTGCTCGTAGCGGGACAGGTCCAGCGGTTCGGGGGCCGCATGCACGTGCAGCGGCTGGACCACGCCACTGCCGCGGCGGACCACCGGGGAAGGCGTCGTGCGCGGCCTGAACTGGAGCACCCTGTGCTCATCGTCCGAGGTTATGGGCCGCTGGGATTTCATGGGGCGGGGATTACTCCGAAGCAGCGATTTTTAGATAGCATAGGCGACACAGGGGTTGCAGAAAATCTTCTCACCGCGCACGTGCATTGCGCATTCGCATTATCATCGTCTGAGCATTTTTCGCCCGCCGTCTTCCGCGCCGCGAACGAGCGTCGGAGCGGCTTGTCATCCCGGTGTCAGGGCCGCGGGTTGCGCTGCAACAATCGCTTGGACAATGGCGCCTGGCGCTGCGAACGCATGTTGCCGCCGCAGGGCCCATGGCATAATCGGGAACCCTGACCCGCCTTCGCAACCACAAGCTTTGGCAACCAACTGAGAGGCCTCGATCATGACCCCCAACGCACGCGAGCCGAGAGTGCACCCGGTGCCGATCCTGTCGCTTCGACCAACGCAGATGACGGTCGGCATGCGCGAGGTCAAGGAGAAGCGCAAGCGCTGGCGCGAGCACGACAAGAAGAAGCAGTCCGATCTGCTCGGCACCCACATGATCCCTGTCGTCTACGGACCTGACGGACGTTACTACGTGATCGACCATCACCATCTCGGCCGCGCGCTGCACGACGAGGGCATCAAGCAGGTGCTGGTGACGGTTGTCGGCGATCTCCGCATGGTCGAGCGCGAGGCGTTCTGGGGCGTGATGGACAACAAGCGCTGGGTCTATCCTTACGACAGCAAGGGCGAGCGTCGCCCCTTCCGCGATCTGCCGAAATCGGTCGTCGACCTCAAGGACGATCCGTTCCGCAGCCTTGCCGGCGAGCTCCGCCGCATGGGCGGCTTCGCCAAGGACACCACGCCGTTCTCCGAATTTCTGTGGGCCGATTTCCTGCGCCGCAAGCTGACGCGCAAGGCGGTCGATGCCAATTTCGACAAGGCGCTCGAGAAAGCTCTGGCCGCGGCCAAGAGCAAGGACGCAGTCTATCTGCCCGGCTGGTGCGGCCCGGCATCGGACGATTGAGGCGCGCCCGCTTGCATCAGTCGCGCTGGAAGATCTTGGCGCCGGGGTAGACACGCCGGGCGTAAGTGACGACCAGCGCGCGGTCCTGGGTTTCCAGGAAGGGCGTGCGGATCCGACTCGATCCGACGATGAGGTGCCACAGACCATTGAGCCTTTCGATGACGATTTTCATCTGACTATTCCTCGAACACTCTGCAATCGAGCAAATGCTGCTCGTCGCGGCCGTCTTGCGATTCATGATCGTGATCGCGGGCGTGAAATTCCCCGCTCGTGCTGGCCGCAAAACGACAGCGATACTTATGAGTTGGTTACGACTTGCGGTCCGGTAAGCCGAATCCGATCACAGCCGCTTGAGCGAAATCATTTTCCGCGCCGACGAAACCGTCCTGAAACAGAGCCATCCCACCAATAGGGGTATCGAGCTCACACAGGAGGCGAACATGCGCCGTATGGTTTTCGCAATTGCCTTGCTCGCGGTGGCTTCGGTCGGAATCTCGGCTTCGTTTGCCGCAGTCCACCAGGCCAGGACACTGACCTTCGCGGAGCGCTTCGCGCCGGCGCTTCCGCTGATGGACAAGCACTAGCATTGGCGTGCTTTGCGGCCTCGGGCCGCGCCGATTATTTCGGAGCCTCCGGAGCGGGTGAGGATAACGCGCGCTCCATCTCGGAGGCGGCTTCGCCGTCGCGGACCTTCTGCAACATCGCGTGACGCTCTGCGCCGGGCGGCAGTTTCTTTGCCGCGGCACGCGCGTCCTGTGTGAACTTGTCCAGGCGTTCCTGAAGGGACAGGGCGGGACGCGTTCGGTTGCGCTTTTTGGTCATGGTTTGCCCTTTCGAGCGCCAAGCCAACCATGTGCAGCCAATTCGCGTCCTTAACTTTTGTTGGAACCGGGCTGGTGGATTGCGGGTTTTTATCCCGACGGCGCTGCGGCGCCATGAGTTCCATCTCCACGACCGGAGCAAACGACGTGCCCAGCGACGCGATCCGCGCGGCGCTCATCAAGCGCCTGCGCATCTCGTCCGCGATCGCGGACGAGGACATCAGCGAGATCGAAGCCCTTCCGATTTCGGTGCGGCAGTACCCCGCCGAAACGGCGGTGGTGCGCGACGGCGAGCGCGCGACCGACTGCTGCCTGATCGCCGACGGATTCTGCGCGCGTTCCAAGACGATCGCAAACGGCAAGCGGCAGATCCTTTCGCTCCACATCCCCGGCGAGATTCCGGACCTGATGAGCCTGTTCCTGCACGTGATGGACCATGATTTGTCGACGCTGACGCCGGCGACGCTCGGCTTCATCAGCCACGAGACGCTGCAAAAGCTGCATCGCCGCAGGCCTGTCGTCGCCGAGCTGTTCTGGCGCGACACGCTGATCGATGCCGCGATGTTTCGCGAATGGATCGTCAATGTCGGCCAGCGTCCTGCGCCGGCGCGGCTCGCCCATGTCATGATCGAATTGCGCGAGCGCCTGAGGATCATCGGGCGCGTCGACGGGGCGAGTTTCGAGATGCCGCTGACCCAGGAGCAGATCGGCGAAGCGCTCGGGATTACCGCAGTTCACGCCAACCGCGTCATCAAGCAATTGCGCCAGGAAGGGATCGTCGAGTTCCATCGGGGCCACGCCACCGTGCTCGACGAACGGAAATTTTTGGAACTCGCCGATTTCGACGACCGTTATTTGCACCAGTCGCCAACCCTTTGAGGCGCCGATGCCCCGATTTCATTTCGACATCCACGAGAACGGCCGCTTCATTCGCGATGAGACTGGGCAGGACTTCGCCAACGCGGAAGGCGCGCGCAAGGAGGCGGTGCTCACCGGCGTGTCCATAGCTCGCGACGCGTTCGTTGCCGGCACGGCCCATCATGTCGTCGTGGATGTCCGGGAAAGCCAGCACGACCCGTGTCTCAAGGTGTCGATCACGCTCGAGGTCGAGGAGGCCTGAAGCAGTGCTACGCCTGCCGCTGGCTCCAGTAGTCGTCCAGCGTCGGCGTCTCCATGTCGAAACGATCGCGAATGGTCGCGCAGGTGCTGCCGCCGAGCCTGGCGATGGCATCGAGCCTGGCAGGGTCGATGTGCAGGCGTTCGGCGTCGACGACGTCTGAATGGTAATGCGCGAACAGAATCTCGCCCATGATGATCTGACGCGATTTGCCGAGTTCGAGCGTGATGTGGCGGCGGCATTCGAACGCGGCCGGCGCTTCCTTGATCCAGGGCGACGCCACGGTCTTGCCCGGCATGGCGGTTAGCCCAGCGGCCTTCAACTCGTCATGCTCCGGCGCGAACGGCACGGCGCAGACATGCATCGCCTCGGCAATCGCGTGCGAGACGATGTTGACGGTGAAGACCTCGGTCAGGCGGATGTTGAGACCGGTGTCCTTGAACCGCATGTCCGGATGGTTCTCGACGCCGAGCGCGAGGATCGGCGGATCGGCCGACAGGCAATTGAAGAAGCTGAATGGCGCTGCGTTGATCTTCCCTGCGGGATCAACCGTCGTCACCAGCGCGATCGGCCGCGGTACGACGGTGCCGATCAGCAGCTTGTACTTGTCGCGCGCCGATAGCTCGCGGAAGTCGAACGTGACGTCGTCGGGAGTGTGAGCACTGCTGTCCATCATGTCTCTCAGGTCGGAACGGTCGTCGAGCCAGCGACCACCGAATTCTTCGGGGCAATTATCAGCGCTTCTGACCAAGATGCGAGCGGAAGATTTGAGCAAGGGGCGCTACGTTTGCCTGTGATCCCCGTGCGACTCGTCCTTGCCGCCGAGCATTCGGTGCACCCAGTGCTCGATCCGGCGGCCGATCGTGAGCACAGCGAAGGCCAGCGCCAACGCGACCACAACGATCCTCCACTGTCCGGCGCCGCAGACGACGCCGAGGCATGCGGCAAGGAAGGTGCAGGCGGCACTGGTCAGACCGCGGACGCGAAATCGATCGCTCTCGTGGACGATCACGCCGGCGCCGAGGAAGCCAATGCCGATGAGGATGCCCTGGATGACTCGGCTCGTCGCATCGGCAACTCTGCTGGGCTCGGCGAGCTGCAACGCGAGCAGGACTATGGTCGCGGTGGAGAGGCCGACGATGCCGAGCGTCTTCAACCCGATCGGATTGCCATGCAGATCGCGGTTGAGCCCGATCGCGCTGCCGGCAAGCGTCGCGACACCGAGGCGCAGCAGGATTTCCGTCCAGTCGAGCTCCGTCATGTCTTGGGCAGTCGTCCCATCAGGTAGAATTCGTCATTCGGCCGCATGCCGGTGAAATTCGCCAGACGATTCGACAGCGCGAAGAAGGCCGCGATCGCCGCGATGTCCCAGATATCGTCGTCGCTGAAGCCGTGCGGGGCGAGGCTTGCGAAATCCTCCTCGGATATCCGTTGCGCGTCGGCCGAGATCTTCATCGCGAAATCGAGCATCGCCTTTTGCCGCGGCGTGATGTCGGCCTTGCGGTAATTGATCGCGACCTGGTCGGCGATCAGCGGATTCTTGGCGCGGATGCGCAGGATCGCGCCATGGGCGATCACGCAATATTGGCACTGGTTGGCCGCCGAAGTCGCCACCACGATCATCTCGCGCTCGGCCTTGGTGAGGCCGCTGTCCTTCTCCATCAGCGCGTCGTGATAGGCGAAGAAGGCGCGGAACTCATCGGGCCGGTAGGCCAGCGTCAGAAACACGTTGGGTACGAAGCCGCTCTTCTCCTGCACGGCGAGGAGACGGGTGCGGATGTCGTCAGGGAGCGTGTCGAGAGCGGGTGCGGGGAAGCGTTGCGCGGGCTTTGTCATGGGCATGGTTCCGGCTTGGGGCCGGCAACCATAGTCGATGCGGGAGGCCGCCTCAATGTGTCGCGACGTTTCGCGGGGCGCGTGCCACAAACTCGGTGTCATCGCCCGATTTAATCGGGCGATCCAGTAATCCGAGACGGTGCGTGATACGGAAGGGCCGCGGCGTACTGGATGCCCCGGTCAAGCCGGGGCATGACAGCGGCATTCGCGGAAGCGATGTCTACGCCTTACCTGAGCGGTTTCTTCAGCAGCGAGAAGCGGTCCGGATCGAGGCCCATCGAGGGCTGCAGCATCGGTGTCTCGGCCGGCGCCAGCGTCTTGGCCGTCGGCGCCTGGAACACCGGGTCGTTCGGGACGTCGCGCTGCGAGGTCGCGCCGCGCCAGCGCTCGAGCACCGCGCCGACGAAATGCATGTCGTGACCCGACGTGATCGACGGCACGCTCGCGATGGTGGCTTCGCCGCGCGGCAGTTGGTGCGGCGGCACCTCCTTGAAGCGCAACCGCGTCGGCAGTGCGACGCCTTCGCCGAACGCCAGCACCTCGCGGGTGCCGAGCGAGGGCACGAAGGACAGCAGGTTCGCGGCCGCGTCCGACACCGCGGCGCGCAGCAGTGCCTGGTCGCGGTCGTTGGCAAGACGCATCGTGAACAGCGTGTTGCACTGGGAGATGATGGTGGCGTCGAGCTCGGCGGGACGCTGCGTGATCAGGCCGAGATAGACGCCGTATTTACGGCCTTCCTTGGCAATGCGCGAGACGGCCTTGCGGGTCGGACCGAAGCCGATATTGCGGTCGGCGGAAGCGTAACGGTGCGCTTCCTCGCAGACGAACAGCATCGGCGAGACGCCGTCGCTCCACAGGCCGAAATCGAACGCCATGCGGCAAAGCACCGAGACGACGGAATCGATGACCTCCGCCGGGAATCCGGCGAGCTGCATCACCGTCATCGGCTTGCCGTTGGCAGGCAGGCGGAACAGATGGCTGATCACCTCGGCCATGGTGTCGCCGCCGACATTGGCGTTGTCGAACATGAAGGCGTAGCGCGGATCGTTCTTCACGGCTTCGATGCGCGAGATCAGCTTGTGATAGATGATGCGCGAAGAGCGGTTCTCCAGCTTGCCCATGCGCTCGTCGATCAGCGAGATCAGATCGACCAGACGATACGGCACCGGCGTGTCGACGGTGAAGCCGATCTGCTTGGGATCGACGCGCTTCAGGCCGAGCCGATCGGTGTTCTGGTATTGCGTGTAGATGCCCTTGGCCATCGGGATGACTTCGGCGAGGACGTCGAGCTCCTCCGGCACGCCGGCGCGGCCGCCGAACAGCACGTCGACGATTTCCTCGAAATTGAACAGCCAGAACGGCAGCTTCAGGTTTCGCGGGTTGAGCACCAGCGCGCGGTCGCCAAAGCAGCGGCCATATTCGTTGTGCACGTCGAGCAGGAAGATGCGCAGGTTGGGCCGCGCTTTCAGGATCTCGTTGAGCAGCAGCGACACGCCGGTCGATTTACCGACGCCGGTCGACCCCAGCACCGCAAAGTGCTTGGAGAGCATTTCCTCGATATCGACATAGGCGACGACGGAACGGTCCTGCTGGAGGAAGCCGACATTGATCTGGTCCGAGCCGGTCGGCGCGTAGATGGTGCGCAGCTCCTGGCTGGTGATCAGGTCGACCGCATCGCCGATGGTGGGATAGTTGGTGACGCCGCGCTGGAATTTGGCCTTGTCGGCGGCATTGAGGATCTCGCCGAGCAGGTCGACCGAGGCGATGGCGATGTAGTCGGGGCTCGACAAGTTCTCGCAGGACACCTCGGTGATCATGGCGACGATGACCGAGCTGGCGCAGCGGATGCTGACGAAGCGGCCGACGGTGGCCCGAACCTCCGAGACCGGCATCTGGCTTGCCGCCAGAAGCCCGACCCGGGCGAGCGATCCGCGTACCGAAATGACGCGTCCAAAGGAAGTCACGATGGATGAACCTGGAAAGTCCGAGGAGTTTGCCCCTGACTATGCGAGGTGGGGCTGCACAAACGGTTAAACGGCAGGCGCGGCAGCTTCGTTAAATGTGCCGAAATTCGGCAGGCTGGATTGTACCCAATGCATACTTGGGCACGGAATCGGCCGGAAAATGCTGCTTTGTTGGGCTCTTGCGACCAAATTCGATTAAGGAAGATTTTACCATTCGGGCAGTCCGTCGGCCGTTCGGGGGACCGCCGTTCATCGATGGGAACGAGGTCCAAGCCGCAGGGGCCATGCGTTGATTTGTTGACGGGACCTAATCATTTGTACATTAGTACAAATGAGCCCGTGGCCGAGTGCCGTCCGGGCGCACCCATCAAGATTGCGCCCTGCGCCCGATTGCGCGATGCCCGTGAACCGGATCGCCACGCTTCTGGAGGAAGCCCATGCAGCCCGAACCGATCCTCGATCTCGCCCATCTCGGCCACATGGAACTGCTGACGCCGAAGCCCGACGAGAGCCTGAAATTCTTCGTCGATGTCATGGGCATGACTGTCAGCGGGCAGAAGGGCGAGTCCGTCTACCTGCGCGGCTGGGACGATTACGAGCGCTATTCGCTCAAGCTGACGGCGTCGAAGACCTCGGGCATGGAGCACATGGCGTTGCGCGCGCGCAGCCAGCAGGCGCTGGAGCGCCGTGTCGCCGCGTTGAAGGGCTCGGGCTTCGACATCGGCTGGATCGACGGCGACATGGGGCAGGGGCCGACCTTCCGCTGCCGCGACCCCGATGGCCACATCGTCGAGCTCTATTACGAGACCGAATGGTATCAGGCACCGCCGGAGCTGAAGCCTGCGCTCAAGAACCAGGCACAGCGTTTTCCCGCGCGCGGCGTCAATGTTCGCCGTCTCGACCACCTCAACTGCCTCGCCGTCGACATCAAGGCCAACCGCGAATTCTTCGAGAATTATCTCGGTTGCCGCCTCACCGAGCAGATCGTGCTCAATGACGGCCGCGAAGCTGCGATGTGGCTGACGATGTCGAACAAGAGCTACGACTTCGCCTATTCGCTCGACCATTCCGGCACGCGAGGCCGTTTCCACCACGTCACCTACGCGCTCGACAGCCGCGAGGAGATTCTCCGCGCTGCAGACATCTTCCTGGAGAACGGGGTGCACATCGAGACCGGCCCGCACAAGCACGCGATCCAGCAGACCTTCTTCCTCTATGTCTACGAGCCCGGCGGCAACCGCGTCGAAGTCGCCAATGCCGGCGCCCGCCTCATCCTCGCGCCGGACTGGAAGCCGATCGTGTGGACGGAAGAAGAGCGCAAGAAGGGCCAGGCCTGGGGGTTGAAGACCATCGAATCCTTCCACACCCACGGCACGCCGCCGGTGGACGCGAAGAAGCACGGGTGAGCTAAAGCATGTGCGCCAGGCGGGCTCTGAGCAAGCGCCTCGTCCTTCGAGATGGCTGCTTCGCAGCCTCCTCAGGATGAGGCTAACGGGCAGCTTTGTCTTGTAGAACTGCCGCTACGCACTCCGCCCCTCATCCTGAGGGCCCGCCGCAGGCGGGCGTCTCGAAGGATGGCCACGGGCGAGCTTCCAGCCACCGCCTTCTGCTTTAATGCGCCGACGCCCGCACGCGTGCGATCGTCTCGCGGACGCCGGTCCAGGCCGGCTTGTCCGGCGCAAACTGCCCGCGCAGGAAGCCGACGAGCGCCTCGACCTGCGCGTCGCTCATGCTGTTCTTGAACGCGGGCATGTAGCCGAGATCGCTGGAGGCGGGCTCGGCGATGCCATGCAGGATCACCTGCACGAGATTGTCCGGCGTCGTGCCGTGCAGATTGCTGTTGAGCGCGAGCGAGGGACGGCTGCCGAACAGCGGCAGGCCGCCGACCTCGTGGCAGACCGCGCAGGCGCCCTGATAGAGCCGCGCGCCGGTCGAGGACGCGACGGTGACTTGCGTTGTGCTCTCCAGCTTCGCCGCAAGCGCGGGCGCGTCCGCCGCGATGTCGTTGAACGAGCCGAGATAGACCGCCATCGCGCGGATGTCGGGATCGGGCAGCGCTTTGAGATCCCTGACGATCGGCGCCATCGGGCCGGCAGCGACGCCGTGATAACGCGAATGTCCCGTGCGCAAATAGGCGAACAGCTCGTCCTCGCTCCAGGGGATTGGTGCCTGCGATAGCGATGTCAGCGGCGGCGCCTCCCAGCCCTCGGCAAAGCCGCCGGCGAGATAGGCCCGGCGCTGCTCGGCGCCAAGCGCATTGCGCGGCGAATGGCAGGCGCTGCAATGGCCGAGGCTCTCGACCAGATAGGCGCCGCGATTCCAGGCCTCCGACTTGGCGGGGTCGGGCTTGAACGCCTTGGTCTGGTGGAACAGCGCATTCCAGCCCGCGAGCAGCGGACGAAGGTTGAACGGGAAGGTGAGCGTGTTCGCAGGGGCCGTTGCGCGCACCGAGGGCTGCGCCATCAGATAGGCGTAGAGCGCCTGCATGTCGGCATCATCAGTCTTCGAAAAGTGCGTGTACGGGAAGGCGGGATAGAGTTGCCGTCCGTCGCGATGCAGCCCCTCGCGCATCGCGCGCTCGAAGGCGTGATAGGACCAGTCGCCGATGCCGGTCTCGACGTCGGGCGTGATGTTGGTGCTGTAGATGGTGCCGAACGGCGTCGGAAGCGCGCGGCCGCCGGCGTTGAGCACGCCGCCGAGGCTGGTGTGGCATTCCGCGCAATTGCCGAGCGCTGCGAGCTGCTGACCGCGGGCGATCGTCGCGGCGGAATAGACCGATGCATCGGGCCGCGCGATCGGCGCGATGGCCCGCCCTGGCAGCAGCGCCGTGCCGATGCCGATTGCGGCGGTGCAGACGGCCGCGATCGTCGCGAAAATTCCGGCGCGCTTGGCGAAGGGATTCTCCCGGATGCGCGACGGTTTTGGCGCCGTGGTGGGCGCGGGCAGGGCCTGAGGTGTGGGCGACGCCTCACCGTGCAACCCCTTCAGGATGCGCTCCGGCGTGAACGGCGGCTCGCGAAAGCGCACGCCGGTTGCATCGAAGATCGCGTTCGCGATCGCCGCCGCGCTCGGCACCGAGGCCGACTCGCCGACGCCGAGCGGTGGCTGGTCCTGTCGCGGCAGCATCAGCACGTCGATCTTCGGCACGTCGGGGAAGGGGATGATCGGATAGGCGCCCCATTCGCGCGCCGCCACTGCGCCGCGCTCGAACGAGACCTCCTCCATCAGCGCGCGGCTGGTGGACTGGATGACGTTGCCGTGGATCTGGTGGCGCACGCCGTCCGGATTGATCATCAGGCCGGAATCCTGTCCCGCGACGACGCGGGTGACGCTGACGTCGCCGGTGGACTTGTTCACCGCGACGTCGGCGACCCAGGCCGACCACGCCGCGCCATAGCCGGGAAACTTGCTGTGGACATAGAGCGCATAGGCAAAGCCGCGGCCGTGGACGATATCGCCGTCCTTCTCCTCGCGCACCGGACGCGGCGTCCAGCCGGCGCGTTCGGCCACCGCGTTGACGAGATCGACCGCGCGCTGGTCCTTCAGGTAACGCAGCCGATACTCGATGGGATCGACGCCGGCCTCGGTCGCGGCCTCGTCGATATAGGATTCATGCGCAAAGGTGTTCGGCAGCGCCGAGACACCGCGGAACCATGACGCGCGCACGATCGGCGCCATGTCGTGGGCGACGACGCGCATGTGGTCGTAGTCGTAAGGCGGGATCGCGGTGCGATCGCCCATCTGGAGCACGGTGGGCTCGGATGGAATTCGTCCCGTCAGCAGCAGCGCGAGCGTCGGTGCCGCGTTCGAGGGATAGCGCGTGGCGAGATCGTAACCGGCGATGCCGCCTTGAGCGTCGAGGCCGCCATTGACGTCGATGAGCTGTGCGGTGCCCTTCGGCTCCCAGGCGTGCTCCTGCTCGCGCGTCAGCTGCACGCGCACGGGGCGGCCGACGGCACGCGACAGCAGCAGTGCGTCGGCGGTGACGTCGTCCGCGCAGTTGCGGCCATAGCAGCCGGCGGCCTCGAGCCGGATCACCTCGACCTCGCTCTCGGGACGTTCGATCAGCAGCGCGAGATCGGCGCGCAGCACGTGCGGGTTCTGCGTGCCGGACCAGACCCGGACATTGCCGTCCTGGAAGTCGGCGACCGCGCAGGACGGACCGATCGAGGCGTGCATCTGATACGGCCAGACGTAAGTGCGCGGCATCGGCTTGGCAGCGCCGGCGATCGCCGCATCGACGTCGCCCTTGTCGATCAGCGTGCGCGGCGTCGACGGATGGGCGCGCAGCGCGGTCTCGACATCGGCGAGATCGGCGAGCTCAGGCGTCGGCTTCCAGCTCACCGCGAGCCGCTCGGCCGCGCGAATCGCGTTCTCCTCGCGCTCGGCGACGACGCCGACGAAATCGCCGATCCGCACGACGGCGACGAGACCGGGGATATCGCGCACCGAGGACTCGTCGACCGCGATCAGGCTGGTGCCGACGAAGGGGCCGGCATCGACGCCGGAATAGGGCGGCCGCACCACGCGGCCGTGCAGCATGCCTGGCAGGCGAATGTCGTGCACGAAGGTCAGCTCACCCGTCGCCTTGGCAGGAAGGTCGACGCGCGGCATCGATCGGCCGACGATGGCGTAATCGGCGACCGCCTTGACGGTGACATCATCGGCAAGCTCGAGGCGAACGGTTTCGCCGCCGATCAGTTCGCCGTAGCTGACGCTGCGATTATGGCCGCGGACGAGGCCGTCCTCGATCGTCAGCTCTTCGACCGGCAGCTCCAGCCGTTCGGCCGCGCGCGCGATCAAGAAGTGCCGCGCTTGTGCCGCGGCCTTGCGCAAGGGAACGGCCGTGATCTGGATGGTCTCGCTCGCAATCGTCGCGCCCTGGTTCGGCACCACAGCCGTGTCGCCGAGAACCACGACGACGCGCGCAAAGGACACGTCGAGCTCTTCGGCGACGATCTGCCCGAGCGCGGTGCGGATGCCGGTGCCGAGATCGACATGGCCATTATAGGCCGTGACCGATCCATCGGCGGTAATGCGGACGAAGGTTTCTGATGTGACCTCGTCCACCGTGCGGACGACGACGAGCGAGCCGCGCTCAGCTCCGTTCGGATGCGGGGAGGACATCAATCACGGGCCTCGGCGAGCTGGCCCGATGCGCGCATCACGGCGCGCAGGATTTCGACATGGGTGCCGCAGCGGCAGAGATTGTAGCGCAGCGCGGCGAGCGCTTCCTGCTCGGTCGGCTGCGGGTTGATCGCAAGCAGCGCCTTGGTGGTCATGATCATGCCGTTGAGGCAGTAGCCGCATTGCGCGGCCTGCTCGGCGATGAAGGCCTGCTGCACGACATCAGGCTTGTCGCGCGTGCCGAGTCCTTCGAGCGTCACGATGTCGCGTCCGGCGCAGCCGCTGATCGGAATCACGCAAGAGCGCGCGGCTGTGCCGTCGATCAGGACAGTACAGGTGCCGCATTCACCCAGGCCGCAACCGTATTTCGGGCCGTTGAGTCCGAGATCATTGCGCAGCACATAGAGCAGCGGCGTCTGGCGCTCCGCCGCGACGTCGTGGATCCTGCCGTTCACGGTGAGGCGGATCGGTGCCTGCGTCATCCTCGTTCCCAAACCCTGCGATCGCAAAAATTCCAGATCGCTTGAAATCTACGTCGCGACGATACCGTTTGTACACAAACGTGCAAGCGGCCATGCCGCAGTGCAGCGCAAGTGCCCGCTTTGTGGACAAAGCCGAGAGGCAAATGAGGTTTTATTCGGCAGGCGCGGCTTTTCGCGCGCGGCGCCGCTTGACAGCTATCAGGACCGCGCGCAACATCGTTCGTATACGAATGATAACCGCAATGTCTGCTGGCTTCGACATGGTGATGGAAACAACGAGCGCTGCCGTCGACAAGATCCGCTGCGATGCCTGTCCGGTGATGTGCTACATCAAGCCGGGCGCGGCGGGCGCCTGCGACCGCTATGCCAACCACGACGGCAAGCTTGTCCGCGTCGATCCGCACATCATTCTCGAACGCACGGTGTCGCAGGGCGGCAAGCTGGTGCCGTTCAGCCGCACCGAAGACTGGGACGGCAAGCTCGTCCATGAGCCCTCGACCTTCGTGACCGCGATCGGCGCGGGCACGACCTATCCGGATTACAAGCCGGCGCCCTTCATCGTCTCGTCCGAGGTCGACGGCGTCGACATGGTGACCGTCGTCACCGAGGGCATCTTCTCCTATTGCGGCATCAAGGTGAAGATCGACACCGACCGCTATCTCGGCCCGGAGACCGCGACCGTGCGGGCGCAGGGCGAGGCGGTCGGCCATGTCACCACCAGCGAATACGGCTCGCAGATGTTGTCGCTCGGCGGCGTCCATCATCTGACCGGCGGCTCCAAGAAGGAGGGCCGCGTCACCTGCGACACGTTGATGGATCTCGCCAATTGCAAGGCGGTGGAGCTCACCATCGACGGCGGCGCCAGCGTGGTGGTGCAGGCCGGCCAGCCGCCGATCGTCAACGGCGTCAAAGAAGAGCGCATGCGCGTCGGCTGCGGCTCGGCGACCATTGGCATGTTCGCCAAGCAATGGCACGGCAAGGTCGACGAAGTCGTGGTGGTCGACGACCATATCACCGGCGTGCTCAGCGAGCATCAGGCCGGCAAGCTGCTCGACATCGCCGACACCGGCATCAAGATGAAGGGGCGGCGCTCGACGCCCGGCCGCTATTTCCAGGTCGCCGATCCCGGCACGGGCTGGGGCGGCACCAACATCTCCGATCCGCTGGCGATCCTCGGGCCGTTCGACGTCAAGGAGGCCAAGCCCGGCCTCTCGATGCTGATGGTGTCCACGACCGGCGAGCACTCCTCCTACTATGTGCTCGACGAAGCCTTGAAGCCGGTCGAGACGGAGATGCCCGCCGACCTGAAATTCTCGGTCGAGCGCATTCAGGAAAATTGCGAGCCGGCGCTGTGCACGGTGCTGTTCATGGCCGGTGCCGGCGGTTCGTTGCGCGCCGGCGTCACCGACAATCCGGTGCGGTTGACGCGCTCGGTGAAGGACGCGCTGACGCGCGTCACCAGCGGCGGCGCCCCGGTCTATGTCTGGCCTGGCGGCGGCATCACCTACATGGTCGACGTGACCCAGATGCCTGCAGGCGCATTCGGTTATGTGCCGACGCCGGCGCTGGTTGCGCCGATCGAATTCACGATGAAATTGACCGACTATGCCGCGCTCGGCGGCCATATGGATTACGTGAAGCCACTGTCGGAGGTGAGGGACGGCGATGATGTCCGTCAGTTGCCCTGGCAGAACCCGATTCCGGGACGGCGGGCATGACACGGCTCCCGCAAATCGCATTGCTGTCTGATGGCCGGCGGCTGCATTTGCAGGATGGACCGATTGATCTGATCGTCGAGGCGAAGGGGCGCGAGCACGAGGTGCGCGCGGCTTACGAGGCTGCAGTGCGCCGCTTCACCGGTCTGCTCGACGAGCTCTGCGTGGAACTGCCGGAGCTACGGACGGCTGCCGAGAGGCGGACGTCGCTGAAGGGCGTGGTCGCGCGTCGCATGCACGCCGCTGTCGCGCCTTATGCCGCCGATGGCTTCATCACGCCGATGGCCGCGGTGGCGGGCAGCGTGGCCGAAGAGATTCTCGGCGCGATGCTGGACGCTGCGTCGCTCGACCGGGTCTATGTCAACAATGGCGGCGACATCGCCCTGCATCTCGGTCAGGGCGAGCATTTTTCGGTGGGGCTGATGGATCGGCCGGACCGCGACGGCGTGATGCGCGCCATGAGGGTCGATGCGGATGACCCGGTGCGCGGTATCGCGACCAGTGGACGCCACGGCCGCAGCTTCTCACTCGGCATCGCCGATGCCGTGACCGTGCTGGCGGCGACGGCCTCGCAGGCCGATGCAGCCGCGACTGTGATCGCCAACGCCGTCGATCTGCCCGGGCATCCCGCCATCATCCGCCAACCCGCAAACGAGCTTCAGCCCGACAGCGATCTCGGTGCGCGTCTCGTCACCCGCGATGTCGGTGAATTGTCGCAAGAAGAGATCGCCAAGGCGCTGGAATCTGGCGCGGAATGTGCACGGCAATTATTCGATCGCGGACTGATCGAGGGGGCCGTGCTGCGGCTTTGTGGTGATATGCTTGTCATCGGAACCAAGGATATAGAAGAGCAACGACCGCGCCCGCTTGTGCTGGAGAACGCGGTCTGTGCCTGAACAGGGAAGCGAAACATGAGCGCGATCATCCGCAAGATCGTCACCGTCGTCGAAGAGACGCAGATGGAGATGGGCCGCCAGGTCTCGCCGCCGACCCGGCGCGCGGCCGCGATCGCCGTGATCGAAAATCCCTTTGCCGGAAAATATGTCGAGGACCTTTCGCCGCTGATCGCGATCGGCGAGGAGCTTGGTGATCTCCTGGCGAAGCGCGCGGTCGCCGCACTCGGCATCGATGGTGCGAAGGCGCAGAGCTACGGCAAGGCCGCCGCCGTCGGCGAGAACGGCGAGCTGGAACATGCGGCCGCCATTCTCCACCCCAAGATGGGCGCACCGGTGCGCAAGATCCTGACCAAGGGGGCGGCGCTGATTCCGTCGTCGAAGAAGCGCAGCGGCCCCGGCACGACGCTGGACATTCCGCTCGGCCACAAGGACGCGGCCTTCGTGCGCAGTCATTTCGACGGCATGGAGGTGCAGATCAACGATGCGCCACGCGCCAACGAGATCATGGTCGCCGTCGCCGTCACCGACAGTGGCCGTCCGCTGCCGCGCGTCGGCGGGCTGACGGTCGCGGAGATCAAGGGCGAAGACGGTTTGAAATAAGGGACGGTTCGGAGGGGCGGGCACAGCTTCTCCCGCACGATCGTGGTCGAGAGATAAAGTTCAAAACTGGAGGTTGGGATGCGAGCAAGAAATTATTTTGTCGGCGCGGCCTTTGCGCTTCTGGCTGCCGGCATGGGTCATTCTGCCATGGCAGAGGACATCAAGATCGGCGAGATCAACAGCTACTCGCTGCTGCCGTCCTTCACCGAGCCCTACCGCAAGGGCTGGCAGCTCGCCGTCGAAGAGATCAACGCGGCCGGCGGCATCAACGGCAAGAAGCTCGTCGTCGTCTCCAAGGACGACGGCGGCAAGCCGGCGGATGCGCAGACCGCGGCCAATGAGCTCGTCTCCAGCGAAGGCGTCGCGATGCTGACGGGCACGTTCCTGTCCAACATCGGTCTCGCCGTCTCTGACTTCGCCAACCAGAAGAAGGTCTTCTTCCTCGCGGCCGAGCCGCTGACGGACGCCGTGACCTGGGCGAAGGGCAACAAGTACACCTTCCGCCTGCGTCCTTCCAACTACATGCAAGCCGCGATGCTGGTGGAAGCCGCCAGCAAGCTGCCCGCAAAGCGCTGGGCGACCATCGCGCCGAACTATGAATACGGCCAGTCGGCCGTCGCGGTGTTCAAGAAGTTGATGTCGGAGAAGCGCCCTGACATCCAGTGGGTCGACGAACAGTGGCCGCCGCAGGGCAAGATCGACGCGGGTCCGGTGGTGCAGGCCGTGGCGCAGGCCAATCCGGAAGCCATCCTCAACGTCACCTTCGGTCCCGATCTCGTCAAGCTCGTGCGCGAGGGTAACACCCGCGGTCTGTTCAAGGGACGCGAGGTCGTATCGTTCCTGACCGGCGAGCCGGAATATCTCGATCCGCTCAAGGACGAGACGCCGGATGGCTGGATCGTCACCGGCTATCCCTGGTACTCGATCAAGACGCCCGAGCACGACGCGTTCCTGAAGGCTTACCAGGCCAAGTACAACGACTATCCGCGTCTCGGCTCGATCGTCGGCTACCAGACCATCAAGGCGGCTGCCGCCATCCTGGCCAAGGCCGGCTCGACCGACACCGACAAGATGATCGCAGCCGCTGAAGGCCTGTCGATGCCGTCGCCGTTCGGCGAGATCACCTTCCGCAAGATCGACCACCAGTCGACGCTGGGCGCCTTCGTCGGCAAGACCGCGCAGAAGGACGGCAAGGGCGTGATGGTCGACTTCTCCTACAAGAAGGGCTCGGACTATCTTCCGAGCGATGCCGAAGTCGAGAAGCTGCGGCCGAAGGATTGATGCGTCTTCACTTCTCCCTCTCCCCGCCCTTCGCGGGGAGAGGGTAGGGGTGAGGGGCTCTCTCCACGCTCCGCGATGGTGGAGAGAGCCCCTCACCCGGATCGCAAGGGCGATCCGACCTCTCCCCGCAAGAGCGGGGAGAGGTGAAATTCAGACCTAACCCGGACCGCCGATGGCCTTTTACGTCGTACAGTTTCTGACCGGTCTCGCCAGCGCAGCGTCGCTGTTTCTGGTGGCCTCGGGCCTGTCGATCATCTTTGGCGTGACGCGGATCGTGAATTTCGCGCATGGCGCCTTCTACATGATCGGCGCCTACATCGCCTTCACGCTGACCGAGCGCTTCTCCGGTGCGTTCGGTTTCTGGGGCGGGGTGGTGTTGGCGGCGCTCGCGGTGGCGCTGATCGGCGTTCTCGTCGAAATGGTGCTGCTGCGGCGGATCTATCATGCCCCCGAACTGTTCCAGCTGCTCGGCACATTCGGCCTGACCCTGATGGTCGAAGATCTCGTGGTGCTGATCTGGGGTCCCGACGATCTCGTCGGCCGCCGTGCGCCCGGCTTCAAGGGTGCAGTCGATTTCTTCGGCCAGAACATCCCGAGCTACGATCTGTTCCTGATCGCGCTCGGGCCTGTCGTGCTCGGCATTCTCTGGCTGCTGTTCCAGCGCACGCGCTGGGGCGTGCTGGTGCGCGCCGCGACGCAGGACCGTGACATGGTCGCGGCGCTCGGCGTCAACCAGAAATGGCTGTTCACGAGCGTGTTCGCCGTCGGCGTCTTCCTGGCGGCGCTCGGCGGCGCACTCCAGATCCCGCGCGATGCCGTGCATCACGCCATGGATTTGCGCATCATCGTCGAGGTCTTCGTCGTGGTCGTCATCGGCGGCCTCGGCAGCATCGTCGGCGCGTTCGTCGCGGCCGTGCTGGTCTCCGAGCTGAACGCCTTCGGCATCCTCATCTTCCCGAAAATCTCCATCATCCTGGTCTTTCTGGTGATGGCCGTGGTGCTGATCGTCCGTCCCTGGGGCCTGTTCGGCAAGCCGGAGGCGGCCGCGCGCAAGACGCCGGGTCTCACCGTCAATCCCTGGCGGCCGCTGACATCGAACGAGCGGCTCGCCTCGCTGGCAGCACTGGTCGTCGCGGCCATGCTGCCGCTGTTCGCCGGCAATTATGCGCTGACCGTCGGCTCGGAGATCGCGATCTTCGTGATCTTCGCCGTCAGCCTGCACTTCCTGATGTCGGTCGGCGGCCTCGCGTCCTTTGGCCACGCGGCCTATTTCGGCCTCGGCGCCTATGGCGTCGCCTTCCTCGCCAAGATGGCGGGGCTGCCAATGATCGTCTGCCTCTTGCTTGGACCGCTGCTTGGTTGCATGGGGGCTGCCGTGTTCGGCTTCTTCGCCGTGCAGCTCTCCGGCGTCTATTTTGCGATGCTGACGCTGGCCTTCGCGCAGATCGTGTGGTCGATCGCGTTCCAGTGGGTCAGCGTGACCGGCGGTGACAACGGCATTCTCGGTGTCTGGCCTGCGAGCTGGGCGGCGAGCCCGTCGCATTTCTACTGGCTCGCGCTCGGCGTCGCCGCGCTCGTGACCGTTGCGCTGCGGATCGCGGTGTTTTCGCCATTCGGCTATGCGCTCCGCGCCACGCGTGACTCGCTGCTGCGCAGCGAGGCGGTCGGCATCAACGCCAAGCGAATCCAATGGACGGCGTTCGTCATCGCGGGCACCACCGCCGGCATCGGCGGCGCACTGTTCGCCTATCTCAAGGGCAGTGTCTTCCCCGACAATCTCGGCATCTCGCTCTCGGTCGATGCGCTGGTCATGGTGCTGCTCGGCGGCGTCGAGACGGTGTCGGGCGGGGTGATCGGCGCCATCGTCTACAAGGCGCTCAACATCTGGCTGGTGAGCCAGACCGATCTGTCAAAGCTCGTGCTCGGCGGCTTCATCGTGCTGATCGTGGTCGTCTTCCCCAAGGGCATCGTCGGCATGCTGGAGATGCTGGCGCAGCGCCGCAGGAAGTCATCGCCGCCGGGATCGTCCCTGTTGGCCAAGCCGATCGAGTCCGCCGAATGAGCGTCGCACCCCCACTTCTCGCGGTCGAAGGCCTGACCAAATCCTACGGCGGCATCCACGCCGTGCGCGGCGTCTCGTTCTCGCTGCGCGCCGGCGAGATTCTGGCGCTGATCGGCCCGAACGGTGCGGGCAAGAGCACGTGCTTCGACATGCTCAACGGCCAGAACCGGCCCGATACCGGCCATGTCCGCCTGCTGGGTGAAGAGACGACCGGCAAGAAGCCGCGCGAGATCTGGCGGCTCGGCGTTGGACGCACCTTCCAGATCACGGCGACTTTCGCCACCATGACCGTGCGCGAGAACGTCCAGGTCGCGCTGATCTCGCACGGCAAGCAGCTGTTCAATCTCTGGGGTTCGGCGCCGAATGTCGACCGCGGCGAGGCCGGCCGCCTGCTCGAGCTGGTCGGCATGGGCGGCTATGCCGATCGTCCCTGCGGCGAGCTTGCCTATGGCGACCTCAAGCGGCTCGAGCTCGCGGTGGCGCTTGCCAACGATCCAAAACTGCTCCTGATGGACGAGCCGACCGCCGGCATGGCGCCGCGCGAGCGTGTCGAGCTGATGCGGCTCACCGCGCAGATCGCGCGGGAAAAGTCGATCGGCGTGCTCTTCACCGAGCACGACATGGACGTGGTGTTCGAGCATGCCGACCGCATCATCGTGCTGAATCGGGGGACGCTGATTGCCGAAGGCTCGCCGGCCGAGGTGCGCGGCAATCCGCAGGTGCAGGCGATCTATCTCGGCGAGGGTCTGCTTTACGAGGGCGGCCATCGCGAAGGGGCCTCGGCATGAAGCTCACGGTGCAAGACCTCAACAGTCATTACGGCCCCGCGCATATCCTGTTCGACATCGGTTTCGAGGTCGGCGAGGGCGAGGTGGTGGCGCTGCTCGGGCGCAATGGCGCCGGCAAGTCGACGACCTTTCGTTCGATCGTCGGGCTCGTCGCGCAGCGAACCGGCCGGATCATGTTCGAAGGCAAGGATGTCTCGGCGAAGCCGACGCACGAGATCGTGCGTGAGGGGCTCGGCTATGTGCCGGAGGAGCGCCGCATCTTCACCGATCTGACGGTGGAGGAGAACCTCGAGGTCGGCCGCCAGCCCAAGCGACCGAATGCACCTCACTGGGATCGCGAAAAACTCTTCACGCTGTTTCCGAACCTCGGCGAGATGAAGAATCGCCCGGGCGGCCGCATGAGCGGCGGCGAGCAGCAGATGTTGACCATTGCGCGCACGCTGATGGGCAATCCGTCGCTGGTGCTGCTGGACGAGCCCTCGGAAGGCCTGTCGCCAAAAATCGTGGAGCAGATGGTCGATGCCATCCTGACCATGAAGAAGGAAGGCGTCAGCATCGTCGTCTCCGAGCAGAATTTGCACTTTGCGCGGTTGATCTCCGATCGCGCCTATATCATCGAGCGCGGCCGCATCTGCTTTGGCGGGACCATGGCCGAGCTCGACGCGCGTCCGGATATCCGCGACGCGCATCTGTCGTTGTAAGGGCAAGGGAAGGGCAGCGCAGGGATGGCGAGGAGCGTCACGGCGAAGAAGAGCGTCAAGCAGGGCAAGCCGCCTTACGTGCTCGACGAACAGGTCGGCTTCATCCTGCGCCAGGTCTGGCAGCGCCACAGCTCGATCTTCTCGCGCGACATCGGCACCAATCTGACGCCGACGCAGTGGGCCGCGCTGTCGAAGCTCGCCGAGACCGGGCCGTGCTCGCAGAACCAGCTCGGGCGGCTGACCGCGATGGACGTTGCCACCATCAAGGGCGTGATCGATCGCCTGACCGCGCGTGGCCTGACCGAGACCAGCCAGGATCCCGAGGACGGGCGGCGCCTGTTGGTGAGCCTGACGCGCGCCGGTCAGCAGCTTGCGGAAAAGCTCGCGCCGAACGCGATTGCGATCACCCGCGAGACGCTGGCCCCGCTCGATGCGAAAGAGCGCGAGCTGCTGATGGCGCTGCTGAACAAGCTGCGGTGACGGTCTCGTAGGGTGGGCAAAGGCGCAAAGCGCCGTGCCCACCATCTTTTACTTGCAAGTGCAGTGGTGGGCACGCTTCGCTTTGCCCACCCTACGGCACTGTTTTCCGTGTCTACTTCGCCACCACTTCCGGCACTCTCCCAGCTGGCGGTGTATTGCGGCTGCGCTGCGTGCGCACGATGCCATCGATGATGGTCATGCCGATGCCGGGGAGGTCGCCGAGCTGGACGCTCTCCAGGATGTTCTTGCCGGGCGAGTGCTGCGCCTTGTCCATGATGACGAAATCGGCGGAGCGGCCGACCTCGATCAGGCCGCAATCGAGCTGCCGCATCCGCGCGGTGTTGCCGGTGGCGAGGCAGAACGCGATCTCGGCCGGCAGATCGCCGAGCGAGGACAGCATCGAGACCATGCGCAGGATGCCGAGCGGCTGCACGCCGGAGCCGGCGGGCGCGTCGGTGCCGAGGATGACGCGATGCAGGTCGCCCATCTCGCGCGCGATGCGCAGCGTGAACAGCGCCGAGCGCTCATTGCCGTTGTGCACGAGCTCGAGGCCGCGCTTGCAGCCCTCGCAGATGCAGCGGATCTGGTCGTCGGGCAGCGCCGTGTGGCCGCCGTTGATATGGCCGACCACGTCGGTGTCGGCCTCCAGCACCACGTCCTTGTCGATCAGGCCGGAGCCGGGGATCGAGGGGCCGCCGGTGTGGATGGTGCTCTGGATGCCGTATTTGCGCGCCCAGCCAACCATTTTTCGCGCTGTGGGGCCGTCCTTGACGCCGCCGAGGCCGACTTCGCCGAGCAGCTTGACGCCGGCCGCGGCCAGCTCCTTGAAATCCTCCTCGACCATCTCGCATTCGATCACGGGTGCGCCGGCGTGAACCTTCACGCCGCCGGGCCGCAGATTCCAGAATGCGCGCTGGGCGAAGATCGCCATGGCCTTCAGCCCGACGACGTCGCGCGGCCGGCCGGGCATGTGCACCTCGCCGGCGGAAATCATCGTGGTGACGCCGCCGTGGAGGTTGCTGTCGATCCAGCCGATCTGGTTCTGGCGCGGCGTCCAGTCGCCCGCGACGGGGTGGACGTGGCTGTCGATCAGGCCCGGCGCGACGGTGGTGCCATTGGCCTCGACAATGGTGGTGGCGTCGTCGGTGTTGAGGTCCTTGAAGCGGCCGATTGCGGTGATCTTGCCGTTCTCGGCGACGATGGTGTCACCATTCAGGATCGGCTTTTCCATCGCGCCGGACAGGATCAGGCCGATATTGCGGATCACGAGCTTCGAGGGTCCGGTGGCCTGGGGTGCGTCATGCGCCATGGAAGGGGCTCCTTATTCCTAACTGCAACGCTTTCGATCTTGGGCAGCCTTGACCGCGGGATCAAGCAGGATTATTCATTAGTATACGAATGATCGTGTACAAACGACGCATAGCTGCCGGCCTCGGAACCGCAATTGACGCGACAGGGAAGCTGAGATGAGCAATTTCAATCAGGAAAGCGTTTTGAGCGTCCACCACTGGACCGACACGCTGTTCTCCTTCAAGACCACCCGCAGCCCGACCTTCCGTTTTCGCAACGGCGAGTTCACCATGATCGGGCTCAAGGTCGGCGAGAAGCCGTTGCTGCGGGCCTACAGCGTCGCCAGCGCCAATTACGAGGACACGCTCGAATTCTTCTCGATCAAGGTGCCGGACGGCCCGCTGACCTCGCGGCTCCAGCACCTGAAGCAAGGCGACGAGATCATCGTCAGCCGCAAGGCCACCGGCACGCTGGTCATCGACAATCTGGAAGCGGGCCGCAACCTCTACCTCATCGGCACCGGCACCGGCCTCGCGCCGTTCCTGAGCGTGATCAAGGACCCCGAGACCTATGAGCGGTTCGAGAAGGTCGTGCTGCTGCACGGCTGCCGGCATGTGAAGGAACTCGCCTATGGCGAGATGATCACCGAACATCTGCCGAAGGACGAGATGCTCGGCGAGTACATCCAGAACCAGCTGATCTACTACCCGACCGTGACCCGCGATCCCTTCCGCAACCGCGGCCGCATCACCGACCTCATCACCTCCGGCAAGCTGTTCGACGATATCGGCCTGCCGGCGATCGAGGCGGCCCATGACCGTGTCATGATCTGCGGCAGCCCGGCGCTGGTGGCGGACACCCGCGTGCTGCTCGGCGAGCGCGGTTTCATCGAGGGCAACCATGGCGAGCCCGCACAGTTCGTGGTCGAAAAGGCCTTTGCCGAGCGCTAAGCCGGGACTACCCGCACAATAACACCGTATTTTCGCCGCGGCGGGGGCGTTGCCCCGCCGATTCGGCGCTTGATACACTGTGGGAACGAATCAGCGGAGTTCCCACATGGTTGCGGACAGCGACAGCAACATCGCCTGGCACCGGGTTCAGTTGAAGAAGAACCGCGCCGAGTTGAAGGCGCTCGAGACCGCGCGCTTCACGATGGGCGAGATCGCGTCCTCGAAGCGCGACGGCCAGACCCAGAAGGCGATCGGAGATCTCAAGCGCAAGATCGCGCAGTCCGAGCGCGCGATTGCCGATCACGACAAGCGTACGCGCCGTCCGCTCGGCACCGACATGCAAAGCCTGAGCAATGGCAGCTGGAGCCATTGGGACGCCTACACCAACCAGCAGCAGCGCAAGGCCGGCCCGCGCACACCGGGGCGGGGCTAGATCCGCTGCGCAGGCAGGGCCGGTTCCAGCCCTTGCGCCTGCGGCGTCGCTCACCATCTGGTTGAGGCGCCACCAACCACTCCGGTGATCCCATGGCACCGCGCCTCGATTTCGCCAGCGAGGCTTTCTTTCGCGACCCGCCCAAGGCCATCGCGGCCTTGCGGGCGGCCGGCCCTGTCGTCGCGACGCGCTTTCCCCTTGTCGGCGACGTCTGGATCACCACCACCCACGATGCGACCGCAGAGGTGCTGAAGGACAGCACGATCTTCACGCTGCGCAAGGAAGACGGCGAAGTCGCCGGCCTGCGCTGGTGGATGCCGGGGCTGGTCAGGACCATCGCCAACAACATGCTGACGATGGACGAGCCGGATCACACCAGGCTGCGGAGCATTGTCGACGAAGCCTTTCGCCGCCGCGCCATCGTTGCGATGGAGCCGCGCATCCGTGCCATCGCCGATGGTCTGGCCGATGAGCTGTTTGCGAAGGGCAGTCCGGCCGATCTCGTTCAGGGCTACGCGCGCATCCTGCCGCTTTCGGTGATCTCGGAGCTGCTCGGCCTGCCCATGACCGATCGCCCGCGCTTCATCGCCTGGGCCAATGCGATGTCGTCACTGACGAACGTCGTCAGCTTCTTTCGCCTGCTGCTCGCGTTCCGCAAGATGCGCTTCTATCTCGAACAGCAGTTGCAGATCGCGCGCGAGCGGGGCGGCGAGGGCCTGATCGCCGAGCTGGTCCAGGTCGAGCGCGAAGGCGGCGAGATCACGCCGGACGAAATGGTCTCCATGGTGTTCCTGTTGCTCGCGGCGGGCTCGGAGACCACCACGCATCTCATCAGCGGATCGGTTTACGAGCTGCTCAGGAATCCGGATCTGCGCGACTGGCTGGAGGAGGATTGGAGCCGTGCCGGGCTGGCGGTGGAAGAATTCTTGCGTTTCGTCTCGCCGGTGCAGTTCTCGAAGCCGCGCTATCTGCGGCGGGATGTCGAGCTCGGCGGCGTGCGCCTGAAGAAAGGCGACCGCGTCATGGTGATGCTCGCCGCCGCCAACATGGACCCGGCGGTGCATGACCAGCCGGAGCGGCTCGATCTCGCGCGAAAGCCCAACCGGCACATCTCCTTCGGCACCGGAATCCATTTCTGCCTCGGCCATCAACTGGCGCGGATCGAAGGCGCGTGCGCGCTCCAGGCATTGTTCACGCGCTGGCCACGGCTTGGGCTGGCCGTCGATCCGTCACAGATCCATTGGCGCAAGCGGCCGGGGCTCCGCGCAATCGCAAAGCTGCCCGTTGTGGCCGACGGCGGTGAGCGGCGTCAGCCCGTCGATTTCCGTGATGCGAGCAGATCGCGCTCCCAGCCGAACACCGAGCGGCCGTCGAGATCGGGCGAGGCGGCGCGTTCGCCCTCGATGTAGGCCTCAACCGACGGCCCGGTTGCCGTCCGCTCCAGCCGTCGCGCCTGGTCGTCGAGGCGCCTGATCGCCTGCATCTCCTCGTCGCGTCCGAGCTTGGCGCCCTGGATCGCGCCCTTCAGCACGCGGATGGTCTCGTCATAGACCTTGATCGGGACGGGGTAGGGATGCCGGTCCTTGCCGCCATGGGCGAGCGAAAAGCGCGCCGGATCCTTGAAGCGATAGGGGGCGCCGTGCACGACTTCGGCGACCATCGCCAGCGACCGCACCGTGCGCGCGCCGACGCCCGGCGTCAGCAGCAGCTCGGGGAAGTCGACCGGGCCGCGCTCGGCGGCGGCTGCCAGCGTGCCATGCAGGCGGCGCGCGAACACGTCCTTCGGCCGGACGTCATGATGGGCGGGCATGATCAGATGCGGCAGCATCGCTTGCGCCGGTTCGGGCGCAGTGCCGGTGAGCCGCTCGAATTCGGTGAGGATGCGATCGGGGCCGAGATCGCTGAGCAGGTCGAGCTGCGCATTGCGCGAGACATCGGCGCGATGGTCGGTGAGATTGACGATCTCGCCTTGCTGCGGGCCGTCGATCGCGCTGTGGGGCGCGTCGACAAAACTCTTCAGCGCCTCGGAGTGCCAGTGATAGCGGCGCGCCTGCCGCTTGTCGCCGTTCATGCCCTGCTGCACCACCGTCCACTTGCCGTCGGCGGTGACGAAGAAGCCGTGGAGATAGAGATCAAAGCCGTCCTGCACGGCGGCGCTATCGACCTTCGCCACCAGGCGGCTGGCGCGGGTGAGGCTGACGCCGTCGAAGCCGACGCGGTCGCCGAGCTGCAACAGCTCATCCGGCGTCTTGCGCGAATGCTGGCCGCGGCCGCCGCAGACATAGATGCCCAGTTCGTCCTGGAGCGGGCCGAGCCCGCGCTTCAGCGCGCCGATCACGGAGGTCGTGATACCGGAGGAGTGCCAGTCCATCCCCATCACGGCGCCGAACGACTGGAACCAGAAGGGATGCGAGAGCCGCTGCATGAATGCATCGCGGCCGTAGTGATGCACGATCGCCTGCGTCACGATCGCTCCCAGCGAGGCCATACGGCTCGCCAGCCATGGCGGAACCCGCCCGGTGTGGAGAGGAAGATCGGCGCTGCCGGTTCGTCTGGTCATGGCTATCACTGATAGCCGAATTCGAAACCGCGCGCACTAGTCGCGCGCAGGCTCCAGCGTCGTCAGCAGCTTGTGCAGCAATCGCGTTGCGCGTTCGACGTCGGCTTCGGAAAGCCCGCCGAGAACCATTCTCTCGCCCGTTTGCAGAACCTCCGCCATGACGCGCTCGGCGAGCGTTCGCCCCTTGGCGGTCAGTCGCACCGGTTTGCTGCGCTTGTCCGCGGCGTCCTCCGCGCGGGTGATGAGGCCGCGCTGCTGCAGGGCGTTGAGCACCTTGGTCAGTCCGCCCGATGAGATCAGGATCGCCGGATAGAGCTCGGTCGGGATCATCTCATGGGGCGGAGCGGCGCCGCGCAGCGTGATCAGCACCTCGAACTCCATGAACGACAGATCATGCGCGGCGATCTGCTCGGCCACGCCGTCGCGCATCAGGCTGTTCAGGCGATAGACCCGCACCAACATCTCGCCGACCGGCGTGACGGATTCCGGCCAATGCTTCTTCTTGAGGGCGAGGAGCTTGTCCGCGGGATAGCGCGGTTCGGTCATGGGCCCGTGTCCTTACGTAAAGTTCATCCGTGGATGTCTTGCTAGAAAGATATTTGCGGAATATGTCTTTCTAGGAAGATAATTGGTCGAGAACGAGCCGCCGTGCTGGACGCCAGCGCGCGAGCGGGAGAGCTGTTGCCAAATGGAGACTGCGATGATGACGCGATACCTGATACTGGCCCTGACGACGGCGGCGATCGTCACGTCGCCGGCTGCCTGGGCCGCGAGCGGCCGGACCAAGACGGGCGTTGCTGCCCGGACCGCGACCAAGCAAGCCTCGGCACGGCAGGCCTTCGGCGCCGTGCCGGCGAGCACCGCGGCGAATTCCGCAGACGGGGCGGCCGTCGCTCGTCCGCCGGCCCAGCCGGGCGCCTGGTAGATTTTCCTGAGCGGATGGTGACATCGTCCGAGCGCCTCACGGCATCGTTAGCGGCAAATAGCTTGCTGGCAAGATACCTGCGGCCTACATCGCGATGCAAGATGCGCGTCGGACACCATTCGCCTGAAAGGGCATACCCATGAATCATTCCGTGGCTGAGATCACCACCGAGCGGGCGAGCATCTATCTGCAGCAGCTCTGCAAGCATTTCGCTCACAAGCTTGCGGTCGAGTTCACGCCGGAGCAGGGCACGATCCCGTTTTCGATGGGGACGTGCCGGCTGCAAGCTGCGGGCGACAAGCTCACGCTGAAGGCGGAGGCCGAGAACGCGGACCTCCTCGTCCAGGTCGAAGGCGTTGTCGAGCGGCATCTCGTCCGCTTCGCCTTCCGCGATCCGCCGGAAATCGCCTGGCGGACTGCGGAGAAGGCGGCGAATTGAGGTCTATTCGCGCGTCGCCCTGGTTGCGCCGCGCAAGCCCGCCTGCTGTTGAATCGCGTCGAGTGCGCCCGACGACTGCTCGTCTGCCACAAAGCGGTTGAGCAGGGGAAGGGCGGCCTCGCGTCCCTTGGGGACTGCGATGGCCATGTGCTCCGCACCCCAATTGCCGTCCAGGATTTTCGCGCCCGGCATCTGGTCGGACATTTCGAACAGCGTCGGCTTGTTGGTGGCGTAGAGATCGATCTCGCCGCGGCCGAACATGGCGATGGCGACCTTGACACTTTCGGCGGGAACGATGGTTGCGTTCCTGAACTTCGTCGGCAGGGTGCGCTCGGAGGTCGAGCCCTTGGTGACGCCGATCTTCACGCCCGGCTTGTCGATATCCTCGACCTTGCCGATCGGCGAATTCGCGGGAACGAGAAAGCCGAGCTCGATCGCCAGTACGGGCTGGCTGAAGCTGACCTCATTGGCGCGGGCCGGGGTGGCGTTGGTCACGGTGAAGTCGACCTGGCCGTCGTGGATCGCGGTGACGATATCGGCGACGCGCTGAAACCTGACGTAGTCGATTGAGACGCCGAGCCGCTTCGCCAGCTCGCCGCCGAGGTCGTAGGCGAGGCCGTGCGGCTTGCCGGCCGCGTCTGTCACCATCGAGGTCGGGCTGCCCGGATAGATGCCGACGCGCAAGGTGCCGCTCGGCGCCAGCAGTTTTGCTTCCCCGTCGGCGCGCGCGGGCGTGCCCACCAGGCTGACCAGTGCGAAGGCGAGCAGGGTGCCGTGCGTGATACGCTCAAATGTGGTCCTCATGTGCAGGACCTCACTGCGCGCGGATGTCGGCAGCCTTCAGCACCGGCTCCCATTTGGTCGCCTCGGCGTGCATGTAGGCATCGAAATCCTTGGCGGAGGAGCCGACGGGGGCTGCGCCGATCTTGCCGAGCGTAGAGAGCACGTTCGGATCCCTTAGCGCCGCCTTCAGATCGGTCTCGAGTTTTGCCACGATCTCCGGCGGCATTCTTGCGGGTCCAAGCACGCCCCACCAGACCGAGACGTCGTAGCCGGGCACGCCGGACTCGGCGACGGTCGGAACGTCCGGCAGTGCCTTGGAGCGCTCGGCGGAAGTCACTGCAAGTGCGCGCACCGGACCGCCTTCGAGCTGGCCGATGGCTTCCGCGAGCGGATTGATGCTGAGCGGGATCTCGCCCGCGATGACAGCGGTCAGCGCCGGCGCGCCGCCCTTATAGGGGATTGCGACGATCTTGGTCCCAGACATGTATTTCAGAAGTTCGCCGGCGAGATGCGCCGAGGTGCCGTTGCCGGACATGCCGTAGGACAGCTTGTCCGGATCCTTCTTTGCCGCGGCCAGGAGATCGCCGAGCGTCTTGTAGGGGCTGTCCTTGGCCACCACGATCGCAAGCGGCGAGGAGGCGACTTCGCTGATCGCAGTAAAGTCCTTGAACGTGTCGTAGGGCACGCTCGGATAGATGAACTGGTTCAGCGGATGGCCGCTGGCGACAAGGATCAACGTATAACCGTCGGGCGCGGCCTGCGTCAGCGCTTGCGAGGCGACGATGCCGCCCGCGCCGGGGCGGTTGTCGACCACGGGCTGCTGGCCCCAGGTCTTTGCGAGTGCCTGGCCGAGCGTGCGGGCCAGCACGTCGACCGCGCCGCCGGCGGCATAGGGCACGAGGATGTGGACCGGCTTGCTCGGATAATTATCGGCGGCCTGCGCGACGCCGCTCGCGAGCAGCAGACCGGCGCCGAGCATCAAAGCGCCGATCTTCGTGTTCAAACCCAGCATACTTCAGCACTCCCTAGGGGCATTCGCGTCCGTGCGGTGGATCTTCCGAGCCGCTGCCGGACGTTGCCCGTGGTTTTTGTTGACGAGACCTGATCTTTTGTACGATAGTACAAATCACATGGTACGCAAGCCCACCAGCAAGGAAACGGCCCGCAAGCCGAACATGCGCGAGGCGATCCTCGCCGCGGCCGAGGAGCTGTTCGCCACCAACGGCTTCAACGCCGTCTCGGTGCGCGACATCGCACAGGCCGCGGGGGCCAATCCCGGCAGCGTGACCTACCACTTCAAGACCAAGGACGGTCTGCTGCTGGAGATCTACCGGCGCCATTGCGGGCCGATGAACCTCCGCCGCTCGGAGCTGCTCGCCGCCGCCAAGCGAGTGCGCGATCTGCAGGACCGGCTCGAAGCGGTGGTGCGGGCCTATGTGGTGCCGGCCTTCACCTCCGGCAGCGATCTCGCCGGCGGCGGGGCGCGTTTCACGCGGCTGCGCGCCGTGATGTCGGCCGAGGGCAACGAGGTCGCGCGAAAAATCATCGCGCAGACGTTTGACGATACCAGCCACGCCTTCATCGACGCGATCCACGACAGCCTGCCGCACATTCCGCGCACCGACATCGTCTGGCGCAGTCACTTCCTGCTCGGCGCACTTTATTATTCGCTGGTGACGCCGGATCGTGTCTCGCGCCTGTCGCGCGGCGAGGCCGACGGCAGCGATCCCGCCAATGCCATCGAGCAATTGGTGCAGGCCACCGTTGCGGCGTTTCAGGCGCCGGCCCTGGATCAGGCCGCGCCGGCGCGGCGTCGGACTGTTGCAAGCAGCAAGACTTGAAAGAAATCGCCCGAGGGGAGGCGCGTAACGGCGCTTCCGCTCGCAAGCGGACATGTGATGGGGTGTTTTGGGAAATGAACAGGCGGGAGTGCTTGCATCTCTTGACCGGGCTGGCCGGTGCCGCGCTCGCGGGCGAAGCACGTGCGCAAGGCGCGGAGCCCAAAGCTGAACCCAAGGCGATGCCGACGATCACGCCGCCGGATCCAAATCCCAAGACACCCTCGTTCAAGCTGCCGCCGAAATCCTGCGACAGCCACACCCACATCTTCGGGCCGGCGTCCCGTTATCCCTTCTCTTCGAGCCGCCCCTACAACACCGCCGATGCCCCGCTGGAGACGTTCCGCAGTGTGCACGAGGCAATCGGCGTCGAGCGCTGTGTGATCGTGAATGCCACGGTGCACGGCACCGACAATCGCGTTGTCACCGATGCGATCGCCCAGAGCGAAGGTGCCTACAAGGGCATCGCCAACGTCAGCGACGAGATCAGCGAGAAGGAGCTGGCGGCGCTCGACAAGGGCGGCATCTGCGGCTGCCGCTTCGCCTTTCTCAAGCGCCTCGGCGGCGTCGGCGACATGAACAAGTTCCAGCGCATCGTGCATCGCGTCGCCGAGCTCGGCTGGCACATCGACGTCTATTTCGAGCCCGGTACGATCGCCGAATTCGCGCCGATCCTGACCGCGCTGCCGGCGCCTTACGTGATCGATCACATGGGCACGGTGCAGGCCGCGAAGGGGCTCGACGATCCCGGTTTCACGGCGCTGCTCGATCTCCAGAAGAAGGACGCGAAGTGCTGGGTCAAGATCACCGGCCTCGAACGTGCTTCTGCCGCCGGCAAGCCCTTCCACGACGCCGTGCCGTTCGCGAAGGCGCTGATCGACAACGCGCCCGACCGCGTCATCTGGGGCACCGACTGGCCGCATCCCAACGTCAAGATCATGCCCAATGACGGCGAGATCGTCGATTTGATTCCTCTCTTCGCGCCGGACAAGGCGATCCAGCAGAAGCTGCTGGTCGACAATCCCGCACGCCTGTTCAAGTTCAGCTGATGAATATGATGTACACGCCGACCATTCCACCGCCCGATCCGAACACCCGCACGCCGAAGTTCAAGCTGCCAAAGCTGTCCTGCGACGCGCATTGTCATATCTTCGGTCCCGGTGCGAAATATCCCTATTCGCCTGACCGCTCCTACACGCCGCCGGATGCGCCGCTTGAAGACTTCAAGGCGCTGCACGCCAAGCTTGGCGTGGAGCGCGCGGTCATCGTCAATGCCAGCGTGCACGGCGTCGACAACACGGTCGCGCTCGACGCCATTGCGCAGAGCAACGGTGCCTATCGTGCAGTCGCCAATATCGACGATACGATCACGGAGCAGGGGCTTCGCGTGCTGCACGAGGGCGGCTTCCGCGGCTGCCGCTTCAATTTCGTCCGGCATCTCGGCGGCGTCCCCGACAAGCGCGTGTTCAACCGCATCATCGCCATGGTCGCGCCGCTCGGCTGGCACATCGACCTGCATTTCGATGCGATCGACCTGCCCGAATATGCCGACATGCTGACAAGGCTGCCGCTAAGCTACACCATCGACCATATGGGACGGGTCAAGGCCTCCGACGGGCTCGACCAGCTGCCGTTCAGGATCCTGATCGAGCTGATGCAGCGTGACGAAAAATGCTGGGTCAAGATCTGTGGCTCGGAGCGGGTCTCGACCGCCGGCCCGCCCTTCACCGATGCAGTGCCTTTCGCGCGAAAGATCGTCGAGACCGCGCCCGGTCGCATCATTTGGGGCACCGACTGGCCGCATCCCAACGTCAAGGTGATGCCGAATGATGGCGATCTCGTCGACTTGATCCCGCTGTTCGCGCCGGAGCCGGAACTCCAGCAGAAGATTTTGGTCGATAATCCCGCGCGTCTGTTTGGATTCGACGAATGACCGCGATGGCGATCGACAAGCCGCGCGGGCGCGCCTGGTGGAAGGAGCTCTGGATCCAGGTGCTCATCGCCATGGCGGCCGGCATCGCGCTTGGCATCGTCAATCCGGAAGCCGGCGCGAAGATGCAGCCGCTCGGGGACGCCTTCATCAAGGCGATCCGGATGCTGATCGCGCCGATCATCTTCTGCACCGTCGTTCATGGCATCGCCCATATGGCCGACATGGCGCGGGTGGGCCGCGTCGCCGTCAAGGCCATCATCTATTTCGAAATCATGACCACGATCGCGCTGATCATCGGTCTCATCGCGGTCAATGTGCTCAAGCCCGGCGCCGGCATGAACATCGATCCCGCCGGCATCAATGCGAGCACGGTCGAGCCTTACGTCAAGCAGACCGCCGTGATCGGCTTCGTGCCGTTCCTGATGAACATCGTGCCCGCGACTTTCATCGGCGCCTTTGCCGAGGGCAATATCCTCCAGGTGCTGTTCATTTCGGTGCTCTGCGGCTTTGCGCTGGTGCAACTCGGCGAACGCGCCGCGCCGCTGGTTCACTTGATCGACATCGCCGCCAAGATGGTGTTCGCCGTGGTCGGCTTCGTGATGTGGGCGGCGCCGATCGGCGCGTTTGGCGCGATCGCCTTTACTGTCGGCAAATTCGGCGTGGGATCGCTGGCTTCGCTCGGCAAGCTGTTGGGTGGGTTCTACCTTACTTACGTTATTTTCATCATCGTGGCGCTCGGTCCCGTCGCGCGGCTCTGCGGTTTCTCGCTGCTCAAGCTGATCCGCTACATCTGGGAGGAGCTGCTGATCTGCATCGCGACCACCTCGTCCGAGACGGTGCTGCCGCGGATGCTGACCAAGCTGGAGAAAGCGGGCTGCGAGAGGAGCGTGGTCGGGCTCGTGATCCCGACCGGCTATTCCTTCAATCTCGACGGCACTTGTCTCTACCTTGCCGCCGCTTCGGTGTTCCTGGCGCAGGCGACCAACACGCCGTTCGGGCTCGCCGAGCAGATCGAGCTGCTGCTGATCCTGCTCGTGACCTCCAAGGGCGCGGCGGGCATCGCGGGCGCGGCCTTCGTCGTGCTGGCGGCGACGCTGTCGGCGACAGGCTCCATTCCCGTGACCAGCGTCGCGCTGGTGCTCGGCATCCATCGCCTGATGTCGCAGGGGCTGACGCCGACCAATCTGATCGGGAACGCGGTCGCGACCATCGCGATTGCCAAATGGGAAGGTGCGCTCGACGGCGAGCGCTTGAAGCGTGTGCTCGACGGCGAGGAACCCGCGGCTGCCGCGGCCTGATGAAATTGCTGCCGGCATGACGCCGGCAGCCTATGATGTTGACGAACGAAAGAGGGGAGTTCTCCCATGAAAACAGGTCTCGTGGTTACCGCCCATCCCGGCGATTTCGTCTGGCGCGCCGGTGGCGCCATCGCGCTGCATGCGAAGAAGGGCTATCGCATGAAGATCGTCTGCATGTCTTTCGGCGAGCGCGGTGAGAGCCAGTTCGCATGGAAGGAGAAGGGCGCGACGCTGGAATCGGTCAAGGCCGGCCGCAAGGACGAGGCGGAGCGGGCGGCGAAGCTGCTGGGCGCCGAAATCGAGTTCTTCGACTGCGGCGACTATCCGCTGAAGCTGACCGAGGCGCATTTCGACCGCATGGTCGACATCTACCGCGAGCTCAATCCGAGCTTCGTGCTGACCCACGCGCTGGAAGATCCCTACAATTTCGACCATCCGAACGCGGCGCATTTCGCACAGGAGACCCGCGTCGTCGCGCAGGCCATGGGGCACAAGCCCGGTGCGCAGTACAAATATTCCGCGCCGCCGGTGTTCCTGTTCGAGCCGCACCAGCCCGAGCAGTGCAACTACAAGCCGGACCTGCTGCTCAAGATCGACGAAGTCTGGAAGGAGAAGTACGAGGCGTTCCAGATCCTCGCCGCGCAAAAGCACCTCTGGGGCTATTACGAGCGCGTCGCGCTCAATCGCGGTATCCAGGGCAGCCGTAACACCGGCGTGCCCATGACTTATGGCGAGGCCTACCAGCGCCTGTTCCCGACGGTTGCGGAGGAGCTGGCATGAAGCCCGTCGTCGTTCGCAACATCAAGCGTGCCGATCCCGCCGGCATGGCGGAGTACGGCGTCTCGACCGTGCACGAGGCTTATGGCCGCGTCGGCCTGATGAAGCCTTATCTGCGGCCCGTCTGGGCGGGCGCGTCGATCGCAGGGCCCGCCGTCACCGTACTGGCGCAGCCAGGCGACAACTGGATGATCCATGTCGCGGTCGAACAGTGCAAGACGGGCGATATCCTCGTCGTCGGCTGCACCACCGACAATACCGATGGCATGTTCGGCGAGCTGCTGGCGACCTCGTTGCAGGCGCGGGGCGTGCAGGGGCTGATCATCGATGCCGGCTGCCGCGACGTCAAAGCGCTGCACGAGATGAATTTTCCGGTGTGGTCGCGCGCAGTCTCAGCCAAGGGCACGGTCAAGGCCACGCTCGGCTCGGTCAACGTCCCCGTCGTCTGCGCCGGCGTCAATGTCGATCCCGGCGACATCATCGTCGCGGATGACGACGGCGTCGTCGTGGTACCGAAGCGATATGCCGCCGAGGTCGCGGAGAAGGCGAAGAAACGCAACGCCGACGAGGGCGGCAAGCGCAAGCGCCTCGGCTCGGGCGAACTCGGCCTCGACATGTACAGCATGCGCGAGGCGCTGGCGAAGGCGGGGCTGGTCTACGTCGACAACCCCGAAGACGTCTGAAGCGAAGGGAAACCTGCGGATGGATCGTCTCAAGCTGAAGGCCGTGCTCGGCAGTCACCCTCACGTCAAGGCGGTCAAGAGCGGCGAACTCCGCTCCGACCTGTTTGACCTCGACTTCATCGAGTACACACCGACCAACGCGGCGTTCAAGTCGATGGTGCGCGAGCAGGCGTTTGACGTCTGCGAGATGGCGATCGTCACCTATCTGATGGCGAAGGCGCACGGCAAGCCGCTGGTGCTGCTGCCGGCGACCATGATGGGCCGTTTCCAGCATACCCATGCGCTGTACAATCCCGCGAAGGGGACGCTCGGACCGTCCGATCTCGAGGGCAAGCGCGTCGGCATCCGCTCGTTCACGACGACGACCGGTGCCTGGATCAGGGGCATCCTCGCCAACGACTATGGCGTCAATCTCGACAAGATCCGCTGGGTGACGTTCGAGGATCCGCACGTCGCCGAATATGTCGACACCACCGAGCGCGCGCCAAAGGACAAGAAGGTCCTGCAGATGCTGCTCGACGGCGAGGTCGACGCCGTTCTCGGCGAGACCTCCGATAATCCCAAGCTGAAGTCGCTCTTCCCCGATCCCGCCGCAGAGGCCGCGACATGGTATGCGCGTCGCGGCGTGGTGCCGGTCAATCATCTCGTGGTCGTGACCGAGAGCCTCGCGAAATCGCGCCCCGATGTGGTCACAGGCGTCTATGATCTGCTCAAGCGGAACAAGGAACAGATGGGGCCTGCGGCGACGCCGGACTTCGTGCCGTTCGGGATCGAGGCGAACCGAAAATCGCTGGAGCTGATCGTCGACTACGCATTCCAGCAGGCGCTGATCCCGCGCCGCTATGCAGTCGAAGAGCTGTTCGACCCGACGACACGAGGACTGATCTGATGGCAGATCCGAAGCGGTGGCAGATCGGGCTGGTTGGCTACGGCGAGGTCGGCCGGATCCTGGCCGAGGATCTGCGCCAGCAGGACATCAGGGTCGCTGCTTACGACATCAAGCTTGGCGGCGAGCAGGGCGCTACGCTGAAGGAGCACGCGGCAAAATGCGGTGTGACGCTCGCGGCATCCCACGCCGAGCTCACGGCGAAGTCCGATTTCATCATCTCGGCCGTCACCGCGAGCCAGGCTGTCCCGGTCGCAAAGGCTTGCGCGGCGGCGATCAACCAGGGCACCTGGTTTCTCGACTTCAACTCGGCCTCGCCGGGCGCCAAGCAGCGCGCGGCGGCGTTGATCGATGGCGCGGCCGGGCGCTACGTCGAGGGCGCCGTGATGACCTCGGTGCCGCCTTATCGGATCAAGGTGCCGCTGCTGCTCGGCGGTCCCGGCGCGAAGGAGCTCGAGCCGTTGCTGAACGCGATTGGTTTCGCAGCGAAGGTTGCGAGCGACAAGCTCGGTGTGTCCTCGGCCGTGAAGATGTGCCGCAGCATCATGATCAAGGGCCTCGAGGCCATGGTCATCGAAAGCTTCACCACCGCGCGCGCCTATGGTGTCGAGGATGCGGTGCTGGCGTCGCTCACGGAAACCTTTCCCGCGATCAATTGGGAGAAGCAGGGCGCCTATTTCTTCCAGCGCGTGATCGAGCACGGCCGCCGGCGCGCCGAAGAGGTACGCGAGGTCGCGGAGACCGTGCGCGAGGCGGGGCTGACGCCGTGGTCGGCGCAGGGGACGGCCGAGCGTCAGGCCTGGGTCGCCGATCTCGCCGACGAGGGCCTGTTCGGAGTGAAGGGAACGAAGGAATTTGCGCGGAGCGCGGATTGGCGCACCGAGGCGGATCGAATTCTGGCGAAGATCAAACGTTAGAGCCGAGTACGGCGCTCAGCTCAGAACTTTGCCGCCATCGCGCTAGCCAGAGATCTCGTCGCGAGCGGCCTCGATCAAGTCGATCAGGCTCGTAGCTTCGCGGACGACGTCCTTGGGGCGCTCGGTCCTGAACTCGGTCAGGATCATGCGAATGCACTTGTCGGCGGTGTCGAGCGTCCACAGCGCGCGGGCCATGTCGTTCTGCGAATGGATGGCCGAGATGTCGAGACCCGACAGGACTTCACCGATGCCATTGAGCCGCTTGACCGCGGTTTCGGCGGGCGTATTGGCCCGAATAGACTGATAATCAATGCTGCTGAATGCGCTGAACATATCCATAACTTCCCCAGAGAACGCAGACGGTCAGTGCGCACGTCCCAGTATGGTTAGTGCCGCCTTTCCCGCAATGCGTTGGGCTACGGTCCGGGATTCTACCGGGTTCGGATTCGGCGGAAACCGGCGGTAAAATCGGATCGGAAAGGTACGATGATCAGCGATTTTTCGCGACAACCACACCGTTAGACGCCACGAGCATACCTGCCTTGTAAACAGCGCGGCCCTGCGGCACTGCGACGACAGCCTCCGGAACGTGTTCCGCATTCAGCGTCACGAAGTCCGCCTTGGCGCCGACGCGCAGGCCGTAGCCCTCGAGCCGCAACGCCTTGGCACCGGCCGCGGTGACGACATCGAAAGCGACGCGCAATTCCTCGTCGATGTTGAAGCCCGAGCGATAGCCGAGCGTGGTCGCCCGGCGCAGCATGTCGCCGTCGCCATAGGGCCACCAGGAATCGCGGATGTTGTCGTTGCCGCTGAACACGGTGATGCCGGCGTTGCGCAGCGCCAGGATCGGCGGGAAGGCGCGGGCGCCCGGTGCATTCGTCATGATCGCGACGCCGGAACGGGCGAGGATGTCGGCGACGGTCTTGAGCTGATCTGCGGAGATATCGCCGAGCCCATAGGCGTGGCTGATGGCGACATGCCCCGCCATGCCGAGCGCACGCGTGCGCTCGGCGATCTGCTCGATCTCGAAGGCGCCGAGCGTGCCCATGTCGTGCAGGTGAATGTCGACGTCCACGCCGTGCTTGCTGGCGACGCCGAACACCACGTCGAGATGCTTCTCGACATCGCGATCGAAACTCGCGGGATCGAGCCCGCCCACGAGGTTCGCGCCGAGGCCGATGGCTTCGTCCAGCAGTTGCGGTGTGCCCGGGCTCGCCAGGATGCCGCTTTGAGGGAACGCGACGAGCTGGATATCGATCAGGTCGCGATATTCCTCGCGCACGCGCAAGATCGTCTCCAGCGACTTCAGGCCGACCGAGCCGTCGACCATGACGTGGCTGCGCATCTGCGTTGAGCCATGGGCGATGCAAAGATCGAGCTGGTTGCGCGCCCGCACGTCCATCGGCGCGGCCGCCGCCATGTTCTGGGCCTGGAAGGCGACGCGTTCGTGCACGTTGAAGCCATTGGTGCATGGCTTGTGCGGGCGCCAGGCGTCGCCATAGAAGCTGGTGTCGAGATGTATGTGGCCTTCGACGAAGCCGGGAACGACGAGGGCGTTGCCGAGATCGATCGTCTCGCCATCGCCCGTGGGCGCGTCAGGAGGCATGATCGCGGCGATGCGCCCGTCCTTGACCGCGATGTGATGGCGAGCCCCGCCGTCGAAGCGGGCGTTCAGAAAGATCTTGTCGAAGGCCATCCGGTTGCTCCGTTGGTCGATTGGAGTTGTACGAGCGGTTCAGTTTGTCGGATTAAACAGTGTCGCTCGCTTCCGCTCAAAGGTCTGCCGCCCGTTCTTGAACCCCATCAGGATATCCGGCAGCTCGGCGATGGCGAAGCGGCTGTCCTGCGTGTCGAGCACGACGAGATCGGCGGGCTTGCCCACCGCGATCCCGTAATCCCCGAGGTTCATCAGCCGCGCCGGCAGTTCAGTGACGAGATCGAGGCAGGTGTCGAAGTCGCCGACGGCGGCGTGGGCGACATTGGCGTAAAAGTTCGCCATCCGCAGCAGTGATGCATCGCCGAACGGCGTGAAGGGATTGAGCACGTTGTTGGTCGCGACCGAGCAGACGATACCGTCGCCGGCGAGCTTGTGCGCGAGCGTCAGCCCGCGCGGCGCGTTGTGGGTGGCATCGCGTCCCATCAAATAGAGATCGGTCGCGGGCAGCACGGTGACGGCAACACCGGCCTTTGCCAGTTGCGCGATGGCCGCCTTCAGCCGTTCCGGCGGCAAGGCCGAGAGTTTCGTGGCATGCCCGATCGCAACGCGACCACCATAGTTGCGCTGTTCGGTCTGTCGGCAGACCTCATCGAGATGCGACCATGAGGGATCGAGATCGAAGTCGAGATGGAGATCGACGTCGAGGTCGAATTGCTGGGCGAGGTCGAAGATGCGTGCGAGATGCGCGTTCGGATCGGTGTCCGGATAGGGGCAGCCGCCGATCGCATCGGCACCCTCGCGCAAGGCCTGAACCAGCAGCTCTTCAGCTCCGGGATCGTTGGTCAGGCCTTCCTGCGGGAAGACGCAAAGCGACAGATCGATCGCCCAGGCATAGTCGCGCTTGAGCCTCTTGATCGCTTCGAAGCTGCGCAGACCGACGCGCGGGTCGATCTCGACATGGGTACGCATCCGCGTCGTGCCGTGGACGATGGCGCGCTCGAGCACCTTTGCGCCGCGTGCATAGACATCGTCGACGCCGAAATCCCGCTTCATCGCCGAAACGGCACGGATGGCATCATTGAGCGTGCCGTGGATGTGCCCGCAGCGTTCGAGCAGGCAGGCCTTGTCGAGATGGATGTGGGTGTCGACGAAGCCGGGCAGGGCCAGCCGCCCCCCGACATCGACCTCGACCGCCTCGCAGGCCAACCTGGGTTCGATTGCGGCAATACGTCCGCTCTTCACGCCGATATCGACGGGCGCAGGGGATGATCGCAACAGGGCGTTGCGGAAGATCATGTCGAAGGCGGTCTGCACGGTCATGGCGAGGAATCTGGCTGGAGAACCTATGGTAGTCGGTGAGGTCGCGCGTCTGCAGCAATGTAGCGGAGACCAAGGGCCAGCCGCCATATCGAAAGCTGTGATAGCTGATAGACGCAGGCTGGTCTGGCGGCAGGCCTGCGCCTGGGCTATCAACTTCTCGATTGCGCCCGGCATGGAGGCGCAACCCGCTTTCAGGAGCCCCCGATGCGTCTACCCGCCGTTCTCTTGGCTTTCACTTGTCTTGCCGGTGCAGCGTCCGCCGAAGATCTGTCGGGCACGCTCCAGAAGATCAAGGAGACCAAGAAGATCACGCTGGGCTATCAGGAAGCCTCCGTGCCCTTCAGCTATCTCGATGGCAACCAGAAGCCGGTGGGCTTCGCCATGGATATCTGCCTCAAGATCGTCGACGCCGTGAAGAAGCAGCTTGGCATGCCCGACATTGCCGTCGACACTGTCGCCGTGACGTCGTCGAACCGCATCCCGTTGATGGTGAACGGGACGCTCGACCTGCACTGCTCGGCGACCACCAACAATGCCGACCGCCAGAAGCAGGTCGCCTTCACCAACACGCATTTCCTCAGCGCGACGCGCTTTGCGGCCAAGAAGGCCGCCAAGATCAACACCATCGACGATCTCAAGGGCAAAGCCGTGACCGCGGTCGCAGGCTCGGTCAATCTGAACCAGCTCGCCAAGGTCAATACCGAACGCAATCTCGGCATTAGAATCATGCCGGCCGTGGATCAGGCCGAGGCGTTCCTGCTGCTCGAGACCGACCGCGCGCAGGCCTACGCGCTCGACGACGTCCAGCTCGCCGTCGCCATTGCGCGCTCGAAGGAGCCGGCCCTGTTCATGATCAGCGAAGAGACGTTTGCGAAAGCTGAGCCCTTCGGGATCATGCTGCGGCGGGAGGACGCCCCGTTCAAAGCGCTGGCCGATCGCGCCACCGCCGAGCTCTATGCAAGCCCCGAGATCGAGGTGCTCTACAGGAAGTGGCTGGAATCCCCGACGCCGCCGAACGGCATCAACTACAACGTTCCGATGTCGACCGCCTTGCGCAATGCCTTCAAGAACCCGAGCTCGAGCGCCGATTCAGACGTGTATCTCGTGAAGTGAGGCGAGGGCGCTAGCGCGTTCGCGGCGTGTCGAGCAGCTGGCCGGCGAGCGCCGCACCGACCACCGCGATCGCGGCCATCGCAAGCGCCCACGAGACGAACAACCGGTGACCAATCAGCGCGCCGCTCAGAAGCGGGGCGCTGATATTTGCACCCGACATCAGCGACTGGTTGAGGCCCATGATCATGCCTTGCCGGTTGATCGCGGTCGACCGCGACAATTCCGCCGTCAGCGTGCTGCGGGCGAACATGGTGCCGACGATGATCAGCGTCAGATAGAGTGCGAGCAGGCTGATGTTGCTGCCGGCGGCGAGGCCGGCAAATCCGAGGCCCATGCAGGCGAACGCCGCCATCACGATGCTGCGGTCGGAGGCGACGAGGTTCGCCCGCGTGATCAGCAGGCCCTGGACCACCATGTTGATGAAGCCGGCATAGGCGAACATCCAGCCGAGCTCGCGTGCGCCGAAGGGATGGCCGTCCCAGGAGAACCGCGCCGACAGGAACAGGCCGATCTGCGACAGGAACATCGAGTTGACGAAGAAGAACACGATCAACAGGCCGAGCAGGCGCCAGGCGTAGCGCATGCCGAACAGGCTGCGGGTCAGCGTCGGCTCGGGCACGCGATGCTGGTAGAGCGGTTCGGACGCCGGATGGTCGGGCGGAAGCAGGGCGATCGTTGCGAGAATGCTGATGAGCGAGAGCGCCGCCGCAGCCCACACCGGTGCAGTCTGGCCGTAATGGACGAGGAAGCTCGAAAGCGCAGGTCCCAGCAGCAGCCCGGTTCCAATCGCGCCGCTGGTCATGCCGAGCGCCTGCTTGCGCGTCGCCGGTGCGCTGTGCTCGGCAGCATAGGCATGCGCGACCGAGATGTTGCCTGATGTCAGGCCATCGATGATGCGCGCCAGGAACACCAGCGTCAGGTTGCCGGCCAGCGCGAGCAGGACAAATCCGATCAGGGTCCCGATCTGGCTGACGACGAGAACCTTCCGCCGTCCGTAGCGGTCCGAGAGAATGCCGACCACGGGACCGGCGATCAGCTGGCAAACGGCATAGACCGAGATCAGTGCGCCGATCAGGAACGGCGTGGCGCCGAGCCGCTGCGAATAGAACGGCAGCAGCGGCAGGATGATGCCCATCCCCGTGGCATCCACGGCCACGACGACGAAGGTCGGGACCAGCGACAGCGCGCTCTCGCCCGCGATCGCCTGCCGTGCCTCTGCCGTGGAACCCGGGCCCATATCGCGTTGTCCTCGTTCGCGTTTGCGTGATCGATCCCGATACACAGGATTATATAGTTGCAGGCTAATAGTTCGTGTCCTATCTAATTTGCATGGCACCCTCGCAAGGCTATATCCACGGCGAAATCGGCCGGCTCATCACGCGCCTTGCCCGCATCTGGCGGCGCGAATCGGATCAGGCGCTGTCCGATCACGGCCTGTCCTATGCGACGGCGATCCCGCTGCTGGTGCTGTCGCGGCAGGGCGAGACCGTCCGTCAGGGCGTCCTGGCCGACGAGCTCGGCATCGAGGGGCCGTCGCTGGTGCGGCTGATCGATCTGCTCCAGGCCGAGGGCCTGGTGGAGCGCCGCGAGGACCCGACCGACCGGCGTGCCAAAACGCTCCATCTGACGAAAGCGGGCGAGGCCAAGGTCGAGGAGACCAACCGGATCTTGCGGCGCGTACGGGCGAGCCTGCTGAAAGATATCCCGCCGGAGGAACTTGCGATAACCTTCGAGACGCTCCAGCGCATCGAGCGGCGGGCCAGCCTGCTTGAGGCAAAGGCGCTTCCAGAGGCGAAATAGTCATGCGCGCGGAAGAGCCGTTCCTGGTCCGCCATGCGGACCTCATTTTTGCATTGAAGACGTTTGCCGCGTCGATGCTGGCGCTGGTCATTGCGCTCGCGATGGACCTGCCGCGGCCGTATTGGGCGATGGCCACCGTCTACATCACCTCGCAGCCGCTTGCCGGCGCGACCAGCTCGAAGGCCTTCTTCCGCGTGATGGGTACGCTGGTCGGCGCGACCATGACGGTTGCGCTGGTGCCGAACCTCATCAACGCGCCCGAGCTGTTGTGCCTCGCCATCGCGCTATGGGTCGGGCTCTGCCTGTATCTCTCGCTGCTCGACGGCACGCCGCGCAGCTACGTCTTCATGCTGGCCGGATACACCGTCGCGCTGATCGGCTTTCCCTCGGTGTCCGAGCCCGGTGCAATCTTCGACACTGCGGTGGCAAGGCTCGAGGAAATCTCGCTGGGTATCATCTGCGCCAGCCTGGTCTCGACCATCGTGTTTCCCCGCAGCGTCGCGCCCGCGGTCGCCGCACGTGTCGATACCTGGCTCCTGGATGCACGTCGCCTCAGTCAGGTCGTCCTGCTGCGCGAGGGCACCAACGAAACCCGCCGCGGCAAGCGTCTCAAGCTTGCGACCGATATCGTCGAGATCGACACGCTCTCCACCCATCTCGCCTATGACCGGCTGACCGATCGCAACGCGGTGACCGGCCTCGGCGAAATCCGGCTGCGCATGCTGATGCTGCTGCCCGTGATCGCCTCGCTGGAGGATCGGCTGGCGGCGCTCGGGGAGGAGGCCCTGCGCCGGCAACCCGAACTGAAGCGATTGCTGGAGGATCTGGCGCAATGGATCGTCAGCGACGTCGGCGCACGGCAGCCGGCCGAGGGGAGTCGCGCCATGATCGCCGAGCGGCAGGCCGTGCTCGATGACAGCGCGTCCTGGGAGCGGATCATCATCACGAGCCTGCTGTCGCGACTGCGCGAGCTCGTCGATCTCTCGCGCGACTGCCGCGAGCTGAGCAAGGCGATCGCCGAGAATCGCAACGTCTCGACGCTCGATCTGGCCTTCCATTCCGAAGCCGGCGCCGCGCCGGTACGTCACCGGGATCGTGGCCTAGCGCTATGGTCCGCGGCCGGCGCGGCCGTGGCGATCCTGATCTGCTGCGCGTTCTGGATCGGCACGGGCTGGCCCGACGGCGCCTCGGCACCGATGATGGCGGCGGTGGCCTGTTCGTTCTTCGCAGCCCAGGACGAGCCGGCGCGCTTCATCCGCAGCTTCGGCCTGTGGTCTCTGGTCGCCATCGTGGTGGTTGCGATCTATCTGTTCGCGCTGGTGCCTGCGATCTCCCATATCGAGGTTCTGGTCGTCGCGCTGGCGCCGACCTTCCTGCTCTATGGTTTCCTGATCGCGCGGCCGGCAACGGCGGGCACCGGCATGGCGCTCGCGGCCAACACCGCAACGCTGCTTGCGCTGCAATCGACCTACATCGCGGATTTCGCCTCCTACGCCAATTCCGCCGTCGCCTTCTTCGTCGGCGTCCTCATCGCCGAGATCGTGACGCGGATCGCGCGCGGGGTGGGCGCAGAGTGGATCGCCAATCGTCTGGTGCTGTCGAGCTGGATCACGATCGCGGTCGCCGCCGAGCGGCGCGGAAAACGCGACCGCGCGGAGTTCGCGGGTCTCATGCTGCACCGGCTCGGGCTGCTGGTGCAGCGCATCGCCTTCCTGTCGGAGAGCGATCGGCGCGACGCCGACAGCCTCGTGCAACTCCGCATCGGCATCAACATCATCGATTTGCGCCGTGCGCGCTATGGGCTTGCGGTATCGACCATCTCGGTGATCGACGACATGCTCGATCAGCTTGCCATCGCCTGCCGCAGCTATGCGGGCGGAGGAATGCCGCGCGAACTCCTGGCCAGCGTCGACCGGGCGCTGGCCCAGGCGGTGAAGGATCCCAATGACAGCGCGCGGGAAGATGCGCTGATCGGCCTCGTCGGCATCCGCCGTGGCCTGTTCCCGGACGCGCCGGCCTATCGGCCGCGCGCAGATGCGAGTGTGGCGGCATGAGATACGTGATCGACATCTATGGCGTGCTCGTGCCGGCGCTCCTGCTCTGGATCATCGTCGCCTATGTGCTGAGTGCGATTCTGCGCCGGCTGATGCAGCGCTTCGACCTCTACCGGCTGGTCTGGCACCGCGCACTATTCGATTTCGCGATTTTCGTCTGCCTTCTCGGCGGCGTCGTCTATCTCTCGGAGTATCTCTCATGAAGGGGAATTTTGCCTGGATCGGCCGGCTTGCGGTCACGGTCATCGTGGTCGTCGTGGCGCTCGGCGTGGGTCGCGAGCTCTGGGTCTATTACATGGAGTCGCCGTGGACGCGTGACGGCCGTGTGCGCGCCGACGTCGTGCAGGTCGCGCCTGACGTCTCCGGCTTCGTCACCGACGTGCTTGTCAAGGACAACCAGAAGGTCCATCGCGGCGACGTGCTGTTCAAGATTGATCGCGACCGGTTCGCGTTGGCGCTGCGGCAGGCAGACGCGTCGGTGGCCGGTCATCAGGCGACGCTCGATCAGGCCAATGCCGATCTGAAGCGCTACAGCACGCTGACGACCGATGCCGTCTCGCAGCAGAAGCAGGAGCAGGTGCTGGCGACCCAGCTCCAGGCCAAGGCGGCCTTCGATGCGGCGGTTGCCGACCGCGCGGTCGCCCAGCTCAATCTCGATCGCAGCGAGGTCCGGGCGTCCGTGAACGGCGTGATCACCAACATGGATCTGCGGCCCGGCGCTTACGTCACCGCCGGGAAGGGCGTGATGGCGCTGGTCGACAGCGACACGCTGCACGTGGAAGGCTATTTCGAGGAGACGAAGCTCGCGCGCATCCGCGTGGGCGACAAGGTGCAGGTTCGCCTGATGGGCGAGAAGGGCACGCTCTCAGGTCATGTCGAGAGCATCGCCGCCGGCATCGAGGATCGCGACCGCGCCGAGGGCGCAAGCCTGCTCGCCAACGTCAACCCGACCTTCAGCTGGGTGCGGCTCGCCCAGCGCGTGCCGGTGCGCATCGCGCTGGATTCGGTGCCTGATGGGATGTCGCTGGTCGCCGGACGTTCGGCCACCGTGGAGGTATTGGACTAACGCAGCGAGCAGATGATCACGCTTGGCTTGGGGAAAACCGGCAACAAGCGTTTCAATGCCTGATCGTAAGGCTGATCCTGACGCGCGTGTGTGAGTCGGGGATCTGTATGGGCGTTTGGTTTTTAGTCCTAGCAGCCTGCGTCGTCGGCGCGTTGCTCGTTCTGGCGTTCTGCCGATAGTGCCGACAGCGGATGCATTTGTTGCTGCGAAGCATCAGCGAGCCGCGGAATGGCGGTTCCAGATCGATGGTTTTTGACTGTGCATGGATGAGCGCGTTCACTTCCGGGATTGGAGGCGGACGTGAGCTGGTTGTTTGTGTTTTTCATTGCCGCGAGTGCAGTCGTTCTGATCGCCCATGCGATTGACGCGATGCGTTCTTGAATTTGCCTGTGTCTCGGTGTCGTCGGTAGCTCGGTAAGCGCCGAAAAGAGCCGAGGGGGCGAGCGTCACTTTGAGGAACCTGGCCCTGCGGGCCAAGTTTGTCACAGCAGGAGGAATACGATCATGCTTGCGTTCTATCTGCCGATCATCATTTTCGGAGCGATGCTCGAAGCGATTTCGGGCCGGAAAGTATCGCCGCCAAGCGACGACTAGTCGCCGATCCTGTTGCACGGACTCCAGTGCTGACGCGGCAACATCCGGCTAGATATTCGAATACTTCTTCAGCTCGAACCGCGCGATCTGGTTCCGGTGCACCTCGTCCGGCCCATCCGCGAGGCGCAGCAGGCGCGCGGTGGCGTAGGCCTGGGCCAAGCCAAAATCGTTCGAGGTGCCGCCGCCGCCGTGAGCCTGGATCGCCCAGTCGATGATCTGGCAGGCCATGTTGGGCACGGCGACCTTGATCATCGCGATCTCGGCCTTCGCGACCTTGTTGCCGACGGTGTCCATCGCGTAAGCCGCGTTCAGCGTCAGCAGCCGGGCCTGCTCGATCATGATGCGGGCTTCGGCAATGCGCTCCTGGGTTACCGTCTGCTCCGAGACCGGCTTGCCGAAGGCGACGCGGCTGCGCACGCGCCGGCACATCTTTTCCAGCGTGCGTTCGGCAAGTCCGATCAGCCGCATGCAATGATGGATGCGGCCGGGTCCGAGGCGGCCCTGCGCGATCTCGAAACCGCGGCCTTCGCCGAGCAGCATGTTCTCCTTGGGGACCCGCACATTGGTGAAGATCACCTCCGAGGCGCGGTCGGGTACGCCGTAGAAGCCGAACACGGGCAGGGGCCGCTTGACCTCGACGCCGGGCGTGTCCATCGGCACCAGGATCATCGATTGCTGCTTGTGGCGATCGGCATTGTCAGGATCGGTCTTGCCCATGAAGATGCAGATCTTGCAGCGCGGGTCGGTCGCGTTGGTCGTGTACCATTTGCGCCCGTTGATGACGTAATGGTCGCCGTCGCGCACGATCGAGCTCTCGATGTTGGTCGCGTCGGATGAGGCGACCGCAGGCTCGGTCATGGCGAAGCAGGAGCGGATTTCGCCTGCGAGCAATGGCTTCAGCCAGCGCTCCTTGTCCTTCTCCGTACCGTAGCGCTCCAGCACTTCCATGTTGCCGGTGTCCGGCGCCGAGCAGTTGAACACCTCCGGCGCCAGATGCGAGCGGCCCATGACCTCGCATAGCGGGGCGTATTCGAGATTGGTGAGGCCCGCGCCGCGGCTCGACTCCGGCAGGAACAGGTTCCAGAGGCCCTCGGCGCGCGCGAGCGGCTTCAGCTCCTCGACGATTGGATAGACCTTCCACGGCCCAAGCTCTTCCGCCTCGCGATAAAATCGCTCCTCGTTCGGGTAGATGTGCCGGTCCATGAAACTCTCGAGCTTGCGCTTGAGCTCGACGACTTTTGGCGACATCGGGTAGAGCATGCTGGACCTCCTCAGGCGTCGGGCTAGTCGATCTCGAGATATTCCGGGTCGGCGAGTTTCGGGAACGGCGCGGCCGGCAGCGTCTGGTACCAGAACGCCACGGAGGCGATGTCGTCCTGCAGCGGGAGGTATTTCGCCTCCTTGAGGCCCGTTCGCCAGCCCAGCGCCTGGATGGTGACGCGAAGGTCGCTCTGGAAGCGGATGGGATCGGGGATGTGCCAGCGATACATGCCAAAGCGCTGCTGCGATTTGTAGACGCCGTCGGGACGGATCACCTGCGGCAGGCCGGCATAGGGCGTGGTGAATTCCTGGTAGCGCGACTGCTGCACGGCGCCGCGACCGGAATGAGCCACATAGGGATCGAAATTATACGCACCGCAGAAATAATCCTCGGTGCCGGTGCCGCAAATGGTCGGGAATTCACCGTCGCCGTCGATGAAGAACTTGATCTCGCCTTCGCCCCACCAGCCGTTGTTGTTGACGCCCCAGGCCATGTAGGTGCCGATATACTGGCCGCGCCCGCTGACGCCGTCGAGGATGGTGTAGACCTCCTTGTAGGGCAGCGGATTGGTGCGGCGGAATTGCGCGTGGAAATAGGCGCAGTCCTCGGGCACTTCGGTCAGCGTGTAGTTGATCTGGTAGTAGACGGTCAGCGCTTCCTCGCTGCGGTTCTCCATCGTGAACCGTGCGCGCTTCCGGAAGGGCATTTCCCAATAGCAGTTGAAGGCGCGGCCTGGATTGACGCAGACGGCGAGCGACGTCACCTGCGCAAACTCCTCCCATCCGCAGGCGAAGAAGTCGCCGGCCGGGCATTCGACGCTCGGATGCTCCTGGCCGTCCCAGTAGACCCGCAGGATCGAATGGCGCAGCCGTCCGCGTGCCAGTGTCATCCAGATCTGCTGGATGGCGCCCTGGCCCTCGATATCGGCAAGTGTGAACGTCGCGCCGGGCTCGATCACGACAAAGGGCGAAACCTTCCAACCCTGCCCAAGGTCTCGGGCCTGAGGCGCCGCGGGCCCGTCGACGGACATGCCGCCCTTGCCCTTTTCGCCGGTGAAATTCTCGGGGCTGATCGAACGCGTCTGCGCGTTCGACAGGCGGGACAGATTGCCGAGATGCAGGCCCAATCCGGAAAACGCCATGATGTCCTCAATCAGGGGTTAGCGATGCCTCGGATATATCGCCGGCGAATCTACCAAAAGATGAAGATGATCGCGCAATGAGAGGGGCCAAACCTATCCGACGCGGTACGCCTTGAATTTCTCGCGCAGCGCAGATTTGAGCACCTTGCCGGTGCCGGTCATCGGGAATTCGTCGAGGAATTCGACCGCATCCGGCATCCACCAGCTCGCGATCCTGGGACGCATATGGTCGAGCAGGGTCTTGCCGTCGACGGTCGCGCCCTTCTTGCGGACGACCAGAAGCAGGGGGCGCTCCTGCCATTTCTCGTGCGCGATGGCGACCACGGCGGCCTGCAGCACATCGGGATGGGACAGGGCGATGTCCTCGAGCTGGATCGAGGAGATCCATTCGCCGCCGGACTTGATCACGTCCTTGGAGCGGTCGGTCAGCGTGACGTGGCCCTGCGGATCGATCACGGCCATGTCGCCGGTGATCAGCCAGCCGTCGCGATCGAGGCCTTCCTCCAGCTTCATGTAGCCGGAGGCGACCCAGGGGCCGCGGGCGCGCAGATGGCCGACCGTCTTGCCGTCGCGCGGCAGCTCAACACCGCCATCATCGACGATACGCAAGGCGGTGCCGAAGCAGGCGCGGCCAGAGACCTGGCGTCGATCGAATTTCTCGGTGTCGCTGAGATGCTCCGACCCAGGCCGCAAGCCCGGCATCGAACAACCCAGGGCCTCAGTCATGCCCCACGCCTGGATATAGTCGACGGCGTAGTCACGTTTGAGCTTCTCGACCATCGCGCGCGGTGGTGCCGAGCCCGACGACAGCGTTGCACGTAGCGTCGAAAACCTGTTGCCGGTGCGGCCGAGCCAGTCGAGCAGGATCAGCCAGAAACTCGGCACGCCCGCGGACAGCGTCACTTTCTCGCCTTCGAGCAGCTCGTAGAGTTTTTCGGGCTCGTAATTGCGGCCGGGCAACACCAGCTTCGAACCGGTATAGGGCGCCGTGAACGGCATGTTCCAGCCATTGCCGTGAAACAGCGGCGCCATCGGCATCATCACCTCGCGCACGCCTTCGACATGCCCGGTGAGGAAGTCGAAGCTGCAACACGTCATGGTCTGCAGGATCGCGGCGCGGTGCGAATAGATCACGCCCTTGGGATTGCCCGTCGTGCCCGAGGTGTAGCAGATGGTGGAGGCGGATTTCTCGTCGAACAGCGGCCAGGCGAAACCTGTATCGCTCTCCTTGTCGAGAAGCTCCTCGTAGCAATGCACGTTCGCAAGCTTCGTCTCGGGCATGCGCTCGCGCGACGACATGACCACGTAGGCTTCGATCGCCGTCAGCTGCGGCGCGATCGCCTCGACAATCGGCAGCGTGGCGCGATCGACGAAGAGGATGCGATCTTCGGCGTGATTGATGATGTAGACGAGCTGTTCGGGAAACAGCCGCGGATTGACGGTGTGCAGCACGTAGCCCATGCCGGGCGCGGCGTAGAACATCTCGAAATGGCGATGGGTATTCCAGGCCAGCGTCCCGACGCGATCGCCTTGCTTCATGCCGAGCCGCTTGAGCGCCAGCGCCATGCGCTTGATGCGCGGATGGGCGTCTGCATAGGTATAGCGATGGATATCGCCCTCGATTTCGCGCGCGACGATCTCGGCCTCGCCGTGATAGTCGGCGGCATACTGGATCAGGCCACTGATCAGCAGCGGCATGTCCATCATCAATCCCTGCATTGTCCCCTCCGGATCGCCAGTGACGTTCTGAAATGACGTCGTTGCGTGGCATAGGCTTGTGATTTGCACGGAAGGTTAGCGGAACGTCCCGCGGCGTTCACGCAAAAAGCGAGGGATGAGATTGCATGCGTCACTTTTTCGGGGCTAACGTGCGATGAGCTGTCGGCGAAGCTGCGTTCGCCGTGGAGGAAATCGATGTCAGCGGAAAGACACAAGACCGGTACAGCCGGCGAATCTACGGTCGACATTGCCGCACTCCGCGCGCGCTATCGCGATGAGCGCGACCTGCGTCTGCGCAGCGAAGGCAAGGCACAATATGTCGAGGTGACCGGCGATTTCGGTCGCTACCTCGACGATCCCTGGGCCGATCCCGGATTTGCGCGCGAGCCCGTCAGCGAAGAGACTGAGGTCGTCATCGTGGGCGGCGGCTTCGGCGGCTTGCTGTGTGGTGCGCGTCTGCGTGCGGCTGGCATCACTGATTTCCGCATCGTGGAAAAGGCGGCCGATTTCGGCGGCACCTGGTACTGGAATCGCTATCCGGGTGCGGCCTGCGATACCGAGAGCTACATCTATCTGCCGCTGCTGGAAGAGACCGGCTACATGCCGGTACGCAAATATGCGCGCGCGCCGGAGATCTACGAACACTCCCGTCGCATCGGCCGTCACTTCGGCTTCTACGAGCGCGCGCTGTTCCAGACGGTCATCTCGCGAATGGAATGGAAGGAGGGCGAGGCACGCTGGCTGGTCGAGACGGATCGCGGCGATCGCATCCACGCACGCTTCGTCATCCTTGCCGGCGGTCCGCTCAGCCGGCCGAAGCTGCCCGGCATTCCCGGCATCGAAAGCTTCAAGGGCCACAGCTTTCACACCAGCCGCTGGGACTATTCCTACACCGGCGGCACCGCGGAGGGCGGTCTCGATGGTCTCGCCGGCAAGCGCGTCGGCATCATCGGCACCGGCGCCACCGCCGTGCAGTGCGTGCCGCATCTCGGCCGCTCGGCAAAGGAGCTTTTCGTGTTCCAGCGCACGCCATCGGCGATCGGCGTGCGCGACGACCGGCCGACGGATCAATCCTGGGCTGAAGGGCTGAAACCCGGCTGGCAGCGCGAGCGGATGGACAATTTCACCGCCGTGATTTCGGGCGAGCCGTTCGAGCAGGATCTGGTGCAGGACGGCTGGACCGGCCTGCTCGGCGAGATCTTGCTGGCGCCGCGTCGTCAGCCACAACCGGTGACCTCGATGGAGGAGGCGCTGAAGGTGATCGAGCAGGCCGACTATCGCAAGATGGAGGAGATCCGGGCCCGCGTCGACGCCGTGGTCAAGGACGAGGCAGCCGCGGCGGCGCTAAAACCCTGGTACAAGGCGTTCTGCAAGCGGCCGTGTTTTCACGACGAATATCTCGACACGTTCAATCGCGCCAACGTGCATCTCGTCGACACCGGGGGCAGGGGCGTCGATCGCATCACCGAGAATGCGGTCGTCGTCGACGGCAAGGCCTACGAGCTCGACTGCCTGATCTATGCCAGCGGTTTCGAGGTCGGCACCGACTATGCGCGGCGCATGGGCTTCGAGGTCTATGGCCGCGACGGCGTCAGCCTGTCCGAGCGCTGGCGCGATGGCGTCAAGACGATGCACGGCTTCTACAGCCGAGGCTTTCCGAACTGCTTCCTGATCGTGACGGTGCAGGCCGGCCAGAGCGCCAATTTTCCGCACATCATCGACGAGCAATCGCAGCACATCGCCTATGTCATCGATCAGGCGCGCAAGCGCGGTGCGAGGACGCTGGAGCCGACGCTCGCCGCCGAGAATGCCTGGGTCGACGAAGTGGTGAAGGCCGCGGTCGGCCGCCAGACCTACCTCGCCGAATGCACGCCGGGCTATTACAACAATGAAGGGGTGTTCGATCCGATCGCGGCGCGCAACAGCCAGTATTGGCGCGGGCCGATGGCCTTCCTCCGGCTGCTCGCCAAATGGCGGAAGGAAGGCAGCCTGGACGGATTGGAATTGATCTATGGAGCGGACGCGAAGACCGACGGCACCCAGGTCCCGGCATGATCCCGGCGCCATCAGGTGCGACGCGGCTTTACGTCATCGTCGGCGATCCCATCGCCCAGGTGCGTTCACCTGCGGGAGTCTCGGCCGAGTTCGCGGCGCGCGGCCATGACGGGATTCTCGTTCCTGTTCAGGTTGCGACCGCCGATCTGCCGGAGCTTCTCTCGGTGGCGGGCCGATTGATGAACCTCGACGGCATCGTCGTGACCATTCCGCACAAATTCGCCTGCTACCAGGCCTGCGCCAGTACGACGGAACGTGCGCACTTCCTGCGCACCGTCAATTTGATGCGCCGGCGTGCCGACGGTTCATGGCACGGCGACATGGTGGACGGTCTCGGCTTCGTCGGCGCCGCGCGGGCGAAGGGGATCGATCCCCGCGGCATGCGGGCGCTGCTGGTCGGCGCGGGTGGTGCCGGCTCGGCTATCGCGCTCGCCTTGGTCGAGGCCGGCGTCAGCGAGCTCGCGATTCACGACAGCGCGGCCGAGCGCCGTGACGCGCTGGTCGGACGGCTCAACGGGCTCGGCAAAGCGCCCGTGCGGGCAGGCACTGTCGATCCCGCAGGTTTCGACTTCGTCGCCAATGCCACACCCGCCGGGATGAAGCAGGGCGACCCGCTGCCGGTCGATGTCACGCGGCTGGCGCCGTCGGCCTATTGCGGCTGCGTGATCACCAAGCCCGAAATCTCACCCTTCATTGCAGCGGCACGGGCGCTCGGCTGCGTGACCGCGACCGGCACCGACATGTACCGGCAGCACCAAGGCATCATGGTGGATTTCCTGCTCGGGATCGATGGCGATTGATAAGCCTTTGATTCATGTCAAGCGCATTGCTTGCATTGATTGCATCGGTCGGGGCTTGAGCGGGCGCGGCTGGCGTAGGATCATGCCCGCGCGCGAGCCGGTCGCGTAAAGTCGAAGGAAGGGACCACGGAATGATCAAGGGCAGGGCCGTTGCGACGGCGACGATTGGCGCGGCCGCGCTGCTGTTGTCCCTGGCCTCCGCGGCCCATGCCGCGCAATGCGGCAACGGACCCGGCGGCTTCGAGGCCTGGAAGCGGGAGTTCAGCGCGGAGGCGCAGGGCAAGGGCATCGGCCAGACCGCGATCTCGGCGCTGATGCAGACCAATTACGCCAGCGCGACCATCGGCGCCGATCGCAGCCAGCACAGTTTTTCACTGTCCCTCGACCAGTTTCTGGCCAAGCGCGGTGCCACCACGATCGTCGCGCGCGGCCGGTCGCTGAAGCAGTCGCAGGCGGCGATGTTCGCCTCGATCGAGCAGCGCTACGGCGTGCCACCGGGGCCGTTGATCGCGATCTGGGGCATGGAGACCGGTTTCGGCAGCCAGCGCGGCAACCAGAACATGCTCTCGTCGATCGCGACGCTCGCCTATGACTGTCGCCGTCCCGAATTCTTCACAGAACAGCTCTATGCTGCGCTGAAGCTGATCGATCGCGGCGTGCTGTCGGGATCCACCCGCGGCTCCATGCATGGCGAGGTCGGCCAGACCCAGTTCATGCCCAAGAACATCCTGGCCTACGGCACCGGCAATCTCGAGGTCGCCGCCAACGCGCTGAGCTCGACCGCGAACTTCCTCAAGGCCAATGGCTGGCGTGCGGGAGCCGGCTACCAGCCGGGTGAGCCGAATTTTGCCGCCATCCAGGCCTGGAACGCGGCAGGCGTCTATCAGAAGGCCATCGCACTGATGGGACGCCAGATCGACGGGGGAGGCGGGGCGGCAGCAGCGCGTTGAGGGTACTCCGCAAGGCGTGACCTGCTTAAGAGAGAAAGTTGTTGCTTTCAGGAACCGACGGCATGAGGTTTGCTTAGATCAAGTTCAGGGCTGGGCATGAGGAGAACTCAACATGGCTACCCAGATCGTGATGGACCAGACCGGCGATACACGCCACGAGTTTGATCCTGAAAATGCCGAAGCGTTGGCGCGGGCCGAACAACGCTTTCGGGAGCTGACGGGTGCGGGCTTTACCGCCGCGTACCGGACCGGGCCCGGCGAAGTCACGCGTATCAAATCGTTCGACCCGACCGCGCAGGAAACGCTGTTCTATCCCCGCCTGGTCGGCGGTTGATCTGAACGGCCGATGATCGCGGTCTTCAGGCTTCGCGCGCCCGCGCGAGCGCGTTTGCACGCGCTCCGCGAGCTCTACCGGCGCTTCTTCGGCGAGAATACGCCCGAGGCGCGCGGGCGGCGGCTGCTGGCCGAATGGCTGTCTGAAGAGCAGCGCGCACAGTTCGAGCAGCACCGGCATTTCGATGTCATCGGTTGCGACAGCGGCAAGCGCTATCGCATCCACTACGGCACCGCCGCCAACGTCCACGAGGTCGACAATGCCGGAAATGCGACGATGGGGTGGTGCTTCGTCCCGTCAGGCTTCCTGGTGCCGGGCGACGTGATGCTGGCGCAGAAGATCGCGCTCGAGACGGACGAGAAAGGCGCGCTGGCGCTGGCGAACCGGTTTCCGCCGACAACGCATTCAGAGCATTTTTACCGGCGGCCGTTCTAGCTTTCAAAACCGGCGCGACGCCCTAGTAGTGCGAGGTGCGGTAGGCATCCAACGCATGTGCAGCGAACACGCCGATTGCGCAGAGGGCAAGCAAGGCTGAGATCAGCTCGATCATGACGCACGTCCCTGTATGATTTTGATAACCAGTAAAGCGGCCATCTGTTTCAGGCGTGTTTCGTCGATTTGGGAAAGGGGTTTCGCGGGGAACCCGGGGCTGGCCTGCGAGCGGTCAAACCGCTACATGCGACACGCGTCTATTCCCCCCGGTCGCGTACATCGCGCGCGGTCGCCAATACTTCGAGGCAAAATCATGGCACAGGTCGCCTGGTTCGACGATCTCACCGTCGGCATGCGTTTCAAATCCCCCGAGGTCGAGGTCACCGAGGCCGACATCAAGCGGTTTGCCGCCGAGTTCGATCCGCAGCCGATGCACCTGGACCACGAGGCCGCCAAGCAGACCCTGTTCAACGGCCTGGCTGCGTCGGGATGGCACACTGCGGCGATCGCCATGAACCTCGCGATCCAGACCCGTCCGTTCGGCCCGCATCCGCTGATCGGCGCCGGCGTCGACGGACTGCGCTGGACCATCCCGGTGCGGCCGAATGACCGCCTGCATCTGGTCGGCGAGGTCATGAGCCTGACGCCGTCGAAGTCGAAGCCGCAGGGCATCGCGCTGGTCAAATGGACCATGTTCAACCAGAACGGCGAGGAGGTTTACACCTTCACACCGATCGCGATCGTGCCGCGGCGCGCCTAGCGCGGCCGGATCGAGCCGGTTGAAACTCTTGCGGCTTGCGGAGAGAGATGGTCAGCTTGAGCAGGGGAATTGCTGGAGGCTGACATGAAACGATCTCTTCTTGCCGCCGCAGTGCTGGCCGGCGCCTTGAGCGCCGGGCCTGCCGCCGCGCAACAGTCCAAGGTCGGCGACTGGACCATCGAGAAGCGCACCCAGGACACCCATTGCAACGCGAGCCGCGGCTACAAGGACAAGGACGACGAGAACCGCGATTACGTCATCGTCATCACCTATTCCGACAAGGCCATCGTGATCGTAATGATCTATGACGGCTGGGAGTGGGACAAGGTTGGCGAGATCCTGAAGGCCGACGTCGGCACCGACGACGCCGACATCATGTCGAAGGCGAAGTGGGAGGTCATGGACAGGACCACCGTGCGCGGCATCTTCGAGTATGATCAATCGATCATGGATCGCCTGTCGAAAGCCAAGCGCCTCACGCTCGATTTCGAGGACGATGACGACGACAGCATCGAGATGCAGATTCCGCGCGCCGGCGAGGCGCTCGCCGCGCTGAAATTCTGCGAGGAGAACCGGAAATAAAGTGCCGCGCGCCCTGGGCGCGGCTGATTGAGCAAGCGGTGAGCGGGCACGTGATGCCCGGCACACAGCCCGCCGGCTGTTCGCATTTATCCTAGTCTTTGGCGAAAACGTCCAAGCCGCACCCTGCGGTTGACGTTACGCAAGGACGATGTTCGAGATTCCAGCATTTTTTTCTGACGTTTTCTCGTCGTCGACCACGGCGATCGGCCGGTCCGTCTTCATCGTCAGCCTCCAGACCGCATTGCTCCGCCGATGACGATCCTCGAGGCCAGCAGTTTCTCCTCGCTCGTCGGCGAGATCTACGATGCGGCGGTCGATCCTGCACAGCGAAGCGCCGCCCTGGAACAGGTTGCCGGCTTTGTCGGCGGCTCGGCCGTGACCATTCTGTCGCGGGACGCCGCCAGGCTCTCGATCGAAATCCACCAGCACTATGGAACTGAGTCCCGCTTCCGCGAACTCTATCGGGACCGCTATGTCGAGCTCGATCCCTTGCTCGATCGCCATCTCGAACTGCCCGTCGAACGGACCATCGGCGTGGCCGACGTCATGCCCTATTCGGACTTCGTGGCCACGAGCTTCTATCGCGAGTGGGTGGAACCGCAGGGCGCCGTCGACCTCGCGACCGTCACGCTGGAGCGATCGCATGCGCGCACCACGATCCTGCAGGTCATGCGCGGCCGGTCACGCGGAACCGTCGATGACGCCATGCGCGAGCGCATGCGGCTGCTCGCGCCGCACATCCAGCGCTCGCGCGTCATGGGTCGGCAGATCAGGGCGCGCTCCCACACCGTGGCCGACCTCGCGGAGGTCCTCGACGCCTTGAGCACGGCGATCTGCCTGTTCGATGCGGACGGGCGTGTCGTTCATGCCAACGCGTCGTGTCGGCAAATGCTCGCCGACGGAAATCTGCTCGCGATCGTCGGCGATCGCATCGTCGCGCGTAACACCCAGGCCGACAAAATATTCCGCGGTCTCTTTGATGCCGTCGCCGGTGGCGGAACCGGGTCTGCCGATCGCCGCAGGATCGAGCTGATGACGTCGGCCGACGGTCAGCACTATCTGGCCTACGCGTTTTCGCTGACGCCCCAGCGTAGCCTGCATCGCGATGCTGCAGCCACGGTGCTGTTCCTGCAAAAAGCCTCGATGGTGCCCCAGCTTGCAACGGATGCGATCGCTGCAGTATTCCGGCTGACACCGTCTGAAATGCGCGTGCTGATGGCCATCGTCGAGCTGGGCGGAGTTCCCGACATCGCGGCAAAGCTCGGAATTGCCGAGACGACGGTGAAGACGCATCTCGGCCGCCTGTTCGAGAAGACCGGCGCCGGCAGGCAGGCCGACCTCGTGAAGATCGCGGCGGGCTTCGCTGCTCCATTCGTGCAGCCGATCGGCCCGGACGACACCGTGTGATCCAATTCACATCGCGGCCTGCGAAATTGCGCGATCTCAATCCAATGTGAAGACCAGGCGACACTCGTCCTCCGAACGTATGACGCTTGTCATCTGACATTTTCGTATAGCCATTTTCTGACATGCGAGAGGCAATGCGCGCCATCACAACAATGCGCGGCACCGGATACGAGTGCAGGAAACAACAGCGCGTGGCCGAGCCTGCTCGTCGATTGGAGGGATTGCAGTGAGCAGCAATAATGATGTTTCCGTTCTCAAGGTCTCCTCGAGCGACATTCCAGAAAGCGAACGCGTCACCACGCTGCGCGATTTCTACTGCCGCGGCACAGCGAAGGCAGAGCTCGAAATTCGCGATGGCGAACCGATCATCGCAAATCTCACGGCGCATTCACTGCCCGACGCGCACTTGCTCCTCGGTACGCTGTTTGGTGCCAAGCTCGTTCGTTCCCGGCAGCTCGTCGTCGACGACGGCGACGACAGTCTTGCGTTCGTGTTCAATCGCTCGGGAACCATCGGGGTCACGGGGCGGGGACGGGATCTGCTGCTCGGTCCCGGAGACGCGGTGCTGGCCAGCGCCGAGGACGCCACGACTTTCGAACGATTCGTGGAAGGAGACTGCTTCTCGCTGCGGGTACCGCGGCGGGTGCTCGCGCCGATCATCATGGACGTCGATGACGCTGTGATGCGCGTTATCAGGGACCGGCAGGCGGAGATCAGGGTGCTGGTCGACTACGCCGCCTCGCTGGTGCGGGAGCACGCATTGGCGACGCCTGCATTGCGCGAGCTCGGCGCCGGGCATTTGCACGATCTGCTGGCGCTCGTACTCGGTCCAACCGACGACATCAGGGAAAGCGCCGGCCGGCGCGGCGCGAAGGCCGCCCGCCTGCGCAAGGCCAAATTCCTGATCGTCAACAATTGCTGGCGGCAGGACATCTCGGTCGCGGGCGTCGCGCAGGAGCTCGGCGTCACGCCGCGCTACCTGCAGCGCCTGTTCGAGGCCGACGGCAGGACGTTTTCCTCGTTCCTGATCGAGCAACGCCTGAAACGTGCCCATCGCATGTTGCGGGAACCGGAATTCGCGGAGCGTCCGGTCTCCTCGATCGCATACGACGTCGGCTTCGGCGATCTCTCCTACTTCAACCGATCTTTCCGGCGGGCCTACGGGGCCACGCCGAGCGATGTCAGGAGCGGCGCGGCGGAGTGATCGTATCCGCGGGGCATTTGAGCGGCCCGCCGAGTTTTAGGCCGGGCCGGGAATTTTTCACATGATCCTTGATCGTGAAATCATGGCTATCGCGCGATTATTGAAACGTAGTGCCGTTGTCGCGAGCGTGCTCTGTGGAGCGTCGGCTTTGGCGGGGACGCCGGACGAGATCAGGGTTCCCGGAGAGATTCCGGGCACGGTCCTTCATGCCGAGGGCGCGCAGATTTACGAGTGCCGGCGCGATCCCACAAATCAGCTGGTCTGGCAGGTGCGGGAGCCGACCGCGACGCTGATCGATCGCGGCAAGTCGGTCGGGCGCCACTCGGCCGCGCAGCATTGGGACACCGTCGATGCCAGCACACTGATGTGGGAGCACAAGGACGGCAGCTTTGTGATGGCGAAGATTGTCGCCCAGGCGGCAGGCCGCAGCGCCGACGATCTGCCGTGGCTCAAATTCGGAGTGATCACACAGAGCGGTGACGGCCTGTTTTTCGGCGCCAGCCACGTGCAGCGCATCAACACGCAAGGTGGCGTGCTCCGGGGCACGTGCCAGCAGGCGGGGACCTATCGCAGCGTGCCGTATTCCGCCGATTACGTGTTCTGGCGCGTGGAGTAGAGATGCGCCGCTTCTTCTTCGACCTTCTGGTCGGCAATGTCGTCAAGATCGATCCGGGTGGCATGGTGTTCGAGCATGCGAGAGCGACCTTCGCGGTCGCCGACGAGATGGCAAATCACCTCTTCGTCTGGCGCGATGATCTGCGCGATCGCGATGCCTGGATCCGCGTCAGGGACGATGGCGGCCGCGAGATCTATCGCGCCGCGGTCTGGGCCGAGAATGCCGAGAAGGCAGGCTGGGACCAGGCGTGAGCCTGTGGGCAGTGTCACAAGTCTGCATCAGTGCTTGCGAAAGAGCGTCAGTTCGCTCTGAGCCGAACCTCGGTCGCGTCCGTCCAAGTCGGATGTTGACTGTCCTCCTACCTTAGCGATCAGCGATTCACGTTCGCTGCGCCGGCCTCCTTCGAAGGGAGGAGGCTGGTTGCAATAGGTCTGCACGCCCATTGGGCGGAAGGCCTCGCTTGGGGAATGAAGATGAAACGAAGGCTTCTCGCAACCGTCAACCGCCGCCTGCTGCGGGTCCCGGCATCAGCACTTCTGCTGGCGCCGTGGATCATGACCGGGCGCGCCGAAGCTGCGTGCACGCCGCCGTCGCCGGTCAACAACACGACTATTACCTGTTCCGGCACGACGACCAACGCCAACGGTACGATCGGCTATGGATCGGCCACCGACACCGGCAACACCATCAACGTGACGTCCGGCTCGTTCCTGAACGGCACGACCTCCGGCATCACGCTCAACCAGGGCTCGATCAACAATGCTGGCGCCATCCTGGGCGGGACCGCAGCGTCGAATGGCGCCACCGGAATTGCTGCCTTGGGCGACCTCGATCTGAAGAACACCGGAGATCGCGTTCAGGCATTCGGGACCAACGCTGTTGGGGTCAATAGCCTCGGTACGGTGAATGTGAAAACTGAGAATTCAGGAAGCATCTACGCGATCGCCGCAGGCGGCATCGCGATCCAGGCAAACGTCGTCAACCTGTCCACCAGTCAAAATGGCCAGGTTCAGGGCGACCGGTTTGGAATCACCGCAACGACGGCTACGACGGTCGACAACAATGGTACGATCTCCGCAGGGGCAATCAACGGCATCGCGATCAATACATCCGGTACCGCTGTCGTCAACAACACCAACGGCATCACCGGAGCTATCGCAATTCGCGCGGAAACAGTGACTCTCGGTAACACCGGCACCATCCGAGCCGGTGCGGCCGGCATCTCCTTCACGAGCATGGCGACGATCACCAACAATAGCGCCGGCGAGATCGAAGCGGACGGCGTCGCAATATCTGGCCCAGGCACTGCGACAGTCGTCAACTCCGGCGAGATTTCTGGGCTCTTGGGCGGAAGCCAGGCCATCGCGGCGAATATCGTTGTTGTGTCCTCGAACACCGGCCGTATAGAGGCCGGAGCGCAGGGCGTTCTTGCCAACACTGCAACCGTCAGGAACGACAGCGCCGGAATCATACAGGCAGACGACGTCAATGGGGCCGCGATCAATGCGATCGTCGCGACCGTCTCCAATGCGGGACAGATCCTCGCATTGAGCGCGGGCGGCGTCGGTATTTTGGCCGGAACAGTGAATGTGACTGACAACACCGGCACGATCACGGGTGAGGCCAACGCGATCCGATCGCCGTCGGGTTCGGTCACCGTCAACAACAACGGCGGCAAGATTCAGTCCACGAATATCAATTCCATCGCGGTGTTTGCAGGAGCGGACGCAACCGTCAGCAATAGCGGCACGATCAAGGGGGGCTCGAACGGTGGAAAGGCGATCCGCGCTACTAACAATGCGACGGTCGAGAATCTGTCGGGAGGACTCATCTCCGGAGGGCAATTCGGCATCAGCGCGCACAACATCGTGCTGAGCAATGCCGGTGTGGTCGAAGGATCGGGCGGTAACGCCGTCGACGCCACCACGGCGGATGTCCGAAATTCAGGCATTCTGCGGACGTCGACCTTTTACGCCATTTCGGCGACGAGCACTCTGACCGTTGTCAATTCGGGGGCGATCACTGGAGGATCGGCTGGTATCAGCGCTGGCGGGCAGGCGGATATCGCCAATTCGGGGCTCATCACCGGAAGGTCAGGGATCGTCGCCTCGAGCACGCTCAGCCTGACGAACATGGCCGGTGGCAGCATCGCGGGCACAGACCAGGCTGTGCTCGCGCGTGACGCCGCCACGATCGTCAACGCCGGCACGATAACCGCAACGTCCGGCGTGGCGATCCGGCTGTCGAACGCGGCCGATACGCTGACGCTGCTGCCGGGTTCGAAGATCAACGGTGTGGTCGATTTCGGCTTCGGCAATGACGTCGTCAACGTCAACCTCGCGCCGAGCAGCAAAGTGTCGTCCTTGGCGAGCGTCGAGTTGCCGACCTTCAACCGCTTTGCCGGCACCATCAACATCATCACGTCAGGCGGCGGCTTCAATGGCCCCTCGGTCGTCTCCGGCACGACGCTCGCAACCCTCGATCCAACCGCGCTGGCGCAGACCGACCGTACGCTGATGGATTTTACAGGCGGCGTGTCCTCGCTGGTGCAGGGCCGCATCAATGGCGGCACCGCGCCGGCAGGCAGCAACATGATGGCAATGGCCTACTCGCCCGAAACCGCGCAGGCGGGACCCTTCACCAAGGCGCCGAAGAGTCTGTGGACCGATCCGGCGCCGATCACGGTGTGGGCCAACAGCTTTGGTGGCCAGCGCATCCAGGACGAGACCGCCGCAACGCTGCGCGCGACCTCGACGGCCTGGGGTGGCGCTATCGGCATCGATCGCAAAGTGCAGCCGAACTGGCTGGTCGGCGCGTTCCTCGGCGGCGGGCAAGGCGGCCTCTCGGTCGATCTCAACTCGCAGTCGGTGGACACCAACTATGTGTTCGCGGGCGCCTACAGCCGCTTCGAATGGGCCGCGCAATTCTTCGATTTCACCATCCAGGGCGGCAATGCCGACAACAAATCGCGGCGGCTGGTGCTCAACAATGCCGTGGCCAACGGCATGGAGACGGCAACCGCCAGCTATCGCGGCTGGTACATCAGCCCCGAGCTCGCCTATGGCTACAAGCTCGGTATCGGCAATGGCTACCTTCTGACGCCGACGGCGCGGCTGCGCTACGTCGCCGGCCGGTTCGACGGCTATAGCGAGGCCGGCTCTGCGCAAGGGCTATCGGTCGGCAGCCGCACGCTCCAGGATATCGAAGAACGCGGAGAGGTCGATCTCTCCCGGGTGACGCGCTTCGACAGCGGCGAGCTCAAGGCCAACATCCACGGCGGCGTGATCGCGCTCCAGCGCGTGGGCGACACCGGCATCAACACGGTGCTGCTCGGCCAAAATCTGTCCTTCGTGACGCCGGGCAGAAGCAGCACCGTCGGCGCGGTGGCAGGCTTCGGCCTCGACTATCGCACCACGACCAACGTCTCCGTGTTCGGCGCGGTCGAGGGCATGGTGATGTCCGACCAGAGCCGCACTGGAACCGCAAGAGGGGGCCTCCGCGTCGCGTTCTGAGCCGGCATCAGCCCTGGCGGCCTGAACGCGATGCCCGCCGGCCGGGCTCCATCCGCCCGGCCGGCACCATCCTCCGATCGGAGGATGAGGGGGTGCCCCGATCGTGATATTGTGCCCGGCATTGTTCATCCAAAGCCATTCAACGCCATGCCGAGAGCTCGGAAGCTGCCCGATCTGGTCGAGTCCATCTACGATGCCGGTCTCGACCCCTCGCTCTGGAACGACGTCGTCGTGGGTATCCGCGATTTCGTCGGTGGCCAGGCCTGTGGGCTGTTTTCGAAGGATTCGATCAGCAAGTTCGGTGTCACGCACTATTATTGCGGAGCCGATCCGCACTACATCCAGCTGTATTCCGAGACCCACTCCAAGTTCGATCCGCTGGCGATCCTGCCGCCACACGGCCAGATCGTCAGCATCCCCGATCTCGTTAATTTCGACGAATATCGCCGCGGGCGTTTCTATCAGGAATGGATGCAGCCGCAGGGCTCTCACGATGCCGCCAATGTCGTGCTCGAGAGATCGAACGCGCACTGCCCGGTGATGATGACGGTGCTCTCGGGCCGGCGCATGGTCGACGCCGGAATGAAGCACCGGATGTCGCTGATCGTGCCGCATGCCAGCCGCGCGCTGCTCGTCAACCGGGCGATCAGCTCGAAGCTGACGCTGGCCACGGCGCTCGCGGATGTCCTGGACAATCTCTCATCCGGTATTTTCCTGCTCGATTCCTGCTGCCATCTGGTGCACGCCAATGCGAGCGGCTACGCGCTGCTCGAAGCCGGCGACGCGGTCCGCATCGTTGCCGGCCAGCTCGTGACTGGCGGCACCGAGGCCAATCAGACGTTGCGGGACGCTTTTGCGGCCCGCGGCGATGCCGCCTCGCTTCTCGCAGGAGGGCATGCGATTCCGTTGCTTTCGCCGAAGGGCGAGCGCTACGTCGCGCATATCCTGCCGTTGTCCTCGGTGCTGCGGAACGGCAGCGAGCGCTCGTCCGATGCCGTCGGCGCGGTGCTGCTGCGCAAGGTCACGCTTGGCGGGCACGCCTACGGCGAGCTGATCGCGCGGACCTTCGATCTGACGCCGGCGGAACTGCGCGTGTTCCTGTCGATTGTCGAGGTCGGCGGCGTTCCGGAGACGTCCATCGCGCTCGGTATAGCCGAGACGACGGTGAAGACGCATCTGCATCGCGTGTTCGCCAAGACAGGCGTCGCGCGTCAGGCGGATCTCGTCAAGCTCGCGGCCGGATTCTCCAATCCACTTGTCAACTAGCCGGTTATTTGGCGCGAAACCGTTGAACCTATCGGTGTCTCGGCCGACTCCATAGAAAAGCCGCAGGGCATCAACGTCTCAAATCCGCGCTGGACTATTGGCTTCAATGCAGCTGACCGCAGAACATTCCGAGTTGATCGAGAGCATCTATGACGCCGGACTCAATCCTGAGTTGTGGTCCGATGTCGTCGTCATGCTCAACGGATTTTTCGGCAGCCGGGCCTGCGGCCTGATTTCAAAGGACAAGGTCAGCAAATCCGGATCGACGCATTATTATTGCGGAGTCGATCCGCACTTCATCCAGCTCTATGCCGACGAATACGCGCAGCATGACCCGCTCGCCAGGCTGCCGCGCTATGGCGACGTACGCAACATCCCCGACCTCGTGAATTTCGACGAATATCGGCGCGGGCGCTTTTATCAGGAATGGTTGCGCCCCCAAGGCTGTGCCGACGTCGCGAATGTGGTGCTGGAACAGGCGAGTTCGCCGTGTCCGATGCTGATGACGGTGATCCCGGGCAGGGAGATGCTGGACGCGAAGATGCGTGCGCGCATGCAGCTCATTGTTCCACATGCCAGCCGCGCCTTGATGATCAACCGCGCGGTCGAGCGGAAGCAGCAGAAGGCCATCGCGCTTGCCGATGTCGTGGATCAATTGAGTGCCGGCGTGATCCTGCTCGATGCCGCCTGCAACATCGTCTACAGCAATCCAGCGGCCGCCGCGATCCTGGACGAGGACGACGTCTTGCGGTCGGTCAATGGCCGCCTGCTGGCGAGATCGCCCGACGCGAACGCGGCGCTGCGCAACGTCTTTCGTGACGAGGCGGAGGTCGCCGCAGCTGCGGCGGCGGACCGCAATATTCTGCTGACATCGAGCGACGGATCGCATCATGTCGCCCATGTGGTCGCGCTGCCCTCGCTTCTGCGCGAGGGGAATGTGGGGCGTGCCGGTGGTGCCATCGGCGCCCTGTTCGTCTGGAAGGCGAAGCTCGATGCGCGCTCCTGCACCGGGCTGCTCGACCGTACGTTCGAGCTGACGCCTGCGGAGCTCAGGGTTCTGCAGTCCATCGTCGACGTCGGCGGCGTGCCGGAGACGGCCGAAGCGCTCGGTATAGCCGAGACGACGGTGAAGACGCATCTGCATCGCGTGTTCGCCAAGACCGGTACGAGCCGCCAGGCCGACCTCGTCAAGCTCGCGGCAGGTTTTGCCAACCCCCTGGTGCACTGACGCATCGTCAGCGCTGAACAAAGCATCAGCACCGCGCCCGCAATTTCATCATCAGATTGTTATCGCGCGTCATTCGTTTGGGTGACGCGATTTGCTGCGTTCTCTCCTACGAGAGCACACACGCGTTCTTGTTCGTCGCGTGCGATTCGTGTGTGAAGCAACTCACAGTGGTTCAGGGTGAATTCCATCAATCTCGCTTTCAGGTTGAGAGGAGATCGTCATGCGAACAACGGCACGGAGCCTTGTCGGGAAGTTCCACGACGCCGTCGATCGCATGGTCGCAGCGCTGCATCAGCAGCGTGCCATCGAAGCCCGGCGCGTATTGCAGCGCTACCGCCACCTGCTGGAAACGCAGCACGAAACATTGCCTTTGAATGACGCCGATTTTGTCTGCAGCAAAGAGGAATTTTCAGAAAATGCCGATCAATCTGATGCGCGCGAGCGCGGAGTCAGCCACGCCAGTCTCGCGCGCGCGTAACGGCAACATCGTTGCAGTGGCACTCACCGCCGCGCTCATCGTCCTTCAACTGGCAGGGCTCATCATGCTGGAACGATCGCATGCGCATGCGATGCAGGTGTCGTTTCCGCGCGAGCCTGCAAGCTGCGGAGAAAGCGCCGCCGCACCGGTCTCGCAGATCCCCTATGATTGAGTGGAGGGCAGACCGTGCCTGACATTACGACACTGCTGCTCCTCAGCACCGCCGTATTCGCCGGAGCGTTCGTCTCAGGGCTCTCGGGATTCGCATTCTCGGCCGTGGCGGGCGCGATCCTGTTGCGGGTCTTCCAGCCGCTGGAGGCCGTGCCGCTGATGATGGCCTGCAGCATCGGCGTGCAGGCGACCAATCTGTGGGCGCTCCGGCGCAGCATCCGCTGGGAGGGGAGCCTGTTCCTGATCATCGGTGGGCTGATCGGCGTTCCCATTGCGGTATCGCTGTTGCAGTCGACCGACACGCATCTGCTTCGGCGCGGCTTTGGTGTGGTCGTTGCGCTCTATGCCGCCTACATGCTGCTGCGGCCGACGCTGGTGACGGCCGGTGAGGCGGTCGGCCGGCACTGGGTTGCGTTGATCGGCTTCGGAGGAGGGCTCGTCGGCGGGCTCACCGCGATGCCCGGCGCGATCCCGACGATCTGGTGCGACATGCGTGGTATGCCCAAGAGCGAGCAGCGCGGCCTGGTGCAGCCGTTCATCGCCGCGATGCAGGTCTTTGCGATCATCCTGCTGGTCGGGCATCAGGATCTGTCGTCAAAGGTCTTCGTCGACCTCGCGGTCAGCCTGCCGGCGCTGTTCGCGGGATCCGCGCTCGGTGTGATTGCCTTTCACCGGGTGAACGAGACGGTCTTTCGCAAGACCGTGCTCGTTCTGTTGCTGATATCGGGGATTTCCCTGATCTAGTGGCCAGGGACTTCTTGGTTAAGGCCCTGAACCGGAGCCGCGCTGATGTCGCTGCCGTGATGCACCAGCGGCTTCATGCCGGTGACGGTCCGCAGCAGCACATAAAACACGGGCGTCAGGAACAGGCCGAACACGGTGACGCCGATCATGCCGGAGAACACGGCAACGCCCATGGCGCGTCGCATCTCCGAGCCGGCGCCGGTCGAGAGCACCAGCGGCAGCACACCCATGATGAAGGCCATCGACGTCATCAGGATCGGACGCAACCGCAGCCGGCTCGCCTCGATCGCGGCCCGGATCGGCGTGCGACCTGCGAATTCGAGCTCGCGCGCGAATTCGACGATCAGGATCGCGTTCTTGGCTGAGAGACCCACGAGAACGATAAGTCCGATCTGGGTGAATACGTTGTTGTCGCCCTTCGAGAGCCAGACGCCGAACATCGCGGCCAGCAGACCCATTGGCACGATCATGATGATCGAGAGCGGCAGGGTCAGGCTCTCGTAGAGCGCCGCCAGCACCAGGAACACCAGCAGGATCGCCAGCGGGAACACCCAGAGCCCGGAATTGCCGGCGATGAACTCCTGATAAGTCAGGTCGGTCCATTCGAAGGCAAAACCCGGCGGCAGCGTCTCCGCCGCGATCCGCGTCGCAGCCTCCTGCGCCTGGCCGGAGGAGAAGCCGGGGGCAGCAGCCGCGTTGATGTCGGACGACAGGAAGCCGTTGTAGCGGATCGCGCGCTCAGGGCCCGCGCTCTGGCGGATCGTGAGCAGCGCCGATAGCGGCACCATGTCGCCCGAGGATGAGCGCACCTTCAGCTGCCTGATGTCGTCGGCGCGTGCGCGGAACGGCGCATCGGCTTGGACATAGACGGAGTAGGTACGGCCAAATTTGTTGAAGTCGTTGACGTAGTAGGACCCGAGGTAAATCTGCAGCGTGTTGAACACCTCGGTCACGGGGACGCCGAGCTGCAGCGCCTTGGTGCGGTCGATGTCGGCGAACAACTGGGGCACGTTGACCTGGAAGCTCGAGAACACGCCGGCGATCTCCGGCGCTTTCTGCATCGCCGCCATGAACGCCTTGGTCGCCTCGTTCAGCGCCTCATAACCGAGACCGGCGCGATCCTCGATCTGGAGCTTGAAGCCACCGATGGTGCCGAGGCCGTTGACCGGCGGCGGCGGGAACATGGCGATGAAGGCTTCCTGGATGCCGGAGTATTTCTTGTTCAGATCGGCGGCGATGGCATTGCCGCTCAGTGCCGGGCCCTTGCGCTCGTCGAACGGTTTCAGCGTCGAGAACACGATGCCGGCGTTGGACGAATTGGTGAAACCGGAGATCGACAGGCCCGGGAAGGCCACAGAACTCTCGACACCGGGCTGGGTCAGCGCGATGTCGCTCATCTTGCGGATCACCTCTTCGGTGCGGTCGAGCGTTGCTCCGTCGGGCAGCCGCGAGAAGCCGACCAGATATTGCTTGTCCTGGCCCGGCACAAAGCCGCTCGGCACCTGCTGGAACAGGAAGGCGGTCAGACCGACCAGGACCACATAGAGCCCCATCACCGCAGCCTTGCCGGAGATCACCTTGGTGACGGTGCCGCTGTAGCTCTCGGAGGAGTAGGTGAAGGCGCGGTTGAAGCGGCGGAAGAACCAGCCGAGGCCCTTTTCCATGATGATCGTCAGGCGGTCCTTGGGCTCGTTACGACCTTTGAGCAGCAGGGCCGACAGGGCAGGCGACAGCGTCAATGAGTTGACGGCCGAGATCACCGTCGAGATCGCGATCGTCAGCGCGAACTGCTTGTAGAACTGCCCGGTGAGGCCGGAAATGAAGGCCAGCGGCACGAACACCGCGATCAGCACCATCGCGATGGCGATGATCGGCCCGGACACCTCGCGCATCGCCTGATAGGTGGCGTCGCGCGGCGACAGCCCGCCCTCGATGTTGCGCTCGACATTCTCGACCACGACGATGGCGTCGTCGACGACGATGCCGATGGCGAGCACGAGGCCGAACAGGCTGAGCGCGTTGATGGAGAAGCCGAACACATGCATCACGGCAAACGTGCCGACGATCGAGACCGGCACGGCGAGCAGCGGGATGATCGAGGCGCGCCAGGTCTGCAGGAACAGGATCACGACCAGCACCACCAGCGCGATCGCCTCGAGCAGCGTGTGGATCACGGCCTCGATCGACGAGCGCACGAACTGGGTGGGATCGTAGACGATCTGGTAGGACACGCCCTCCGGCATGTTCTTCTTGATCTCGGCCATGGTGGCGCGGACGTGGTCGGAAATCTCCAGCGCGTTGGAGCCGGGCGCCTGGAAGATCGGGATCGCAACCGCCTGCTTGTTGTCGAGCAGCGAGCGCAGGCCGTATTCGGATGCGCCGAGCTCGACCCGCGCGACGTCGCGCAAGCGAACGACTTCGCCGCGGGTGCCGGTCTTGACCACGATGTCGCCGAACTGCTCTTCGTTGGCCAGACGTCCCTCGGCGTTGACCGATAGCTGCAGGTCGATGCCCTTGACGTTGGGAGAGGAGCCGACCACGCCGGCGGCCGCCTCGACGTTCTGCGCCTGGATCGCCTTGACGATGTCGCTGGCGGTCAGCCCATGCTCGGCCGCCTTCTGCGGATCGACCCAGACCCGCATCGAATAGTCGCCGGCACCGTAAAGCTGGACGTCACCGACGCCGTCGATCCTCGCCAGGCGGTCCTTGACGTTGAGCACCGCATAGTTGCGCAGATACGTCATGTCGTAGCGGTTGTTCGGCGACAACAGATGCACGACCATGGTGAGGTCTGGCGACGACTTCTTGGTGATGATGCCGAGCTGGCGCACCACCGCGGGCAGGCGCGGCTCGGCCTGTTGCACGCGGTTCTGCACCAGCTGTGTTGCCTTGTCGGGATCGGTGCCGAGGCGGAACGTCACCGTCAGCGTCATCGCGCCGTCGGTGGTCGCCTGGCTCGACATGTACAGCATGCCTTCGACGCCGTTGATCTGCTCCTCGATGGGCGTGGCCACCGTTTCCGCGATCACCTTGGGATTGGCGCCGGGATAGGTCGCGCGCACCAAGACGGAGGGCGGCACCACATCCGGATATTCGGAGATCGGCATCGCGAACAGCGAGATCAGGCCCGCGAGGAAAATCAGCACCGACAGTACGCCGGCGAAAATCGGACGATCAATGAAGAACTTCGAGAGATTCATGGCTTTGCCCCTGCAAGAGAGACAGCTCTCCCGTATTCCGGGACGCGGGCTGTGCCGCGCTCCCGGAATTGGGATGCGATGTCTTGGTCGTTAAGTCGTCATCATTCCGGGCGCGTGGCCCGGAACGAGGTAACTAGCGTTGCACCACGTCCTGGTTGCTGTGGTTAGAGGCCTGCTGGCCGCGCGCACCCATCGCCGCGACCTCGGTCTTGAGGAGAGCGCCCGGCCGTACGCGCTGCAGGCCGTTGACGACGATGCGATCGCCGGTTTTGAGGCCCGCTGTCACGATGCGCAGTCCGTCGACCGAGCCGCCAAGCGTGATCGGCCGGTAGACCGCACGACTGTCATCGCCGACCGCCATCACGAACTTCTTGTCCTGGTCGGTACCGATCGCACGCTCGTCGATCATCACCAGCGACTGCTGTTTCGGCTGCCCCATCCGTACGCGGGCGAACTGGCCGGGAATGAGACGCCCGTCCTCGTTCTGGAATACCGCACGGACACGGATCGTGCCGCTCTGGCCGTTGACCTGGTTGTCGATGAGCTGGATATGGCCTTTGGCCGAGAGGCCGCCGGAGGTCGCCATCTCGACCGGGATCTGGTCGAGATTGCCGCGCTTGCCGGTGCTATCTGCGATCGAGTTCAGTGCGCGCAGCACGACCTCTTCATCCGCATCGAAGGAGGCATAGATCGGATTGACCGAGACCAGCGAGGTCAGCACCGGGGAGGCGGTGCCGGCGGCGACGAGATTTCCGACGGTGATCTCGAACTTGCCGACGCGGCCGTCCACGGGCGCGCGCACCTCGGTGTAGTCGAGATTGAGCTTTGCGGTCTGGAGCGTCGCTTCGGCCGCCTTCACGTTGGCGATGGCCTCGCGATTGGCGTTGTCGCGCTGGTCGTAGTCACGCCGCGTGACGACGGCATTGCCAACCAGCTGTGCGCCGCGCTCGAGTTCGCTCTGGGTGAACACCACGCGGGCCTTCGCGGCCTCGAGCTGTGCGTTGGCCTTATCGACCTCGGCCTCGTAAGGCGCGGGGTCGATCTTGAACAGGACGTCACCGGCCTTCACCAGCGCGCCCTCGGTAAAGTTGGTCGACAGGATCGCGCCGGCCACGCGCGGTCGAAGTTCGACCCGATTGATGGCCTCTAATCGGCCGGAGAAATCGTCCCACAGCACGGTCTGCTTTGGTTCGATCATCGCGACCGTCACGGAGACGGCCTGCTCAGCGGCGGCCACCGTTGCGGTCGCTTGCGCGGCACGGAAATAGTGGCCGGTCGCGATCGAACCGGCTACCGCGAGGGCGCCCACGATCGCGACACCGCCGAGAAGACGGCGGACACGGCCAGGGCGAGAGGCGTTTTGGGAGGGGGGCATTTGCGCGCTCCAGAAATGTAGTGTTCACTACAGATGTGGAGCTGGATATCGCAGCGCAAGATACTTATGTACCGTTCGCTAAGAAAATTGTAGCCGCTTACCGCAAGAATGTGAAGTCGGCAGAAATATAAAGGTAGAACAAATAGATAGGATTTGACGTTAAGCCTCCGGCGGAACGTTAATTCCAAGGAGACAGGCAGATGGGCATGGGACGCCCCCGCGAATTCGACGCTGAAGTGGCGTTGGATCAGGCGATGGAAGTGTTTTGGCGCCATGGCTATGAGGGCGCCACGATTGCCCAACTGACGGAGGCAATGGGTATCAACCCGCCGAGCCTCTACGCGTGCTTTGGTAATAAGGAAGGCCTGCTGAAGGCCGCGCTGGACCGCTACACCAAATTGCGGGGCGCCTGGATGGACGAGGTGGTCGCCGCACCGACCGCCCGCGATGTCGCCGAGCGGATGCTGATGGGCATCGCCGAAAAGCAGACCGATCCCGCCAATCCGCCCGGCTGCCTGCTCGTGCAAGGTGGCATCGCCACCGGCTCCGGCTCCGAAAACGTCCCCTTCGAGCTCGCCGCGCGCCGCGCTCAGAACGAGGACCAACTGCGCGATCGTTTTGTGCGCGCCAAGGCGGAAGGCGATCTCAAGCCGACGTCCGATCCCGCCGCGCTTGCGCGCTATGTGTCGGCCGTATCGGTCGGCATGGGCGTGATGGCGTCTTCGGGCTCCGACCGTGAAGCACTGCGGCAAGTCGCGACCGTCGCGGTGCAGGCGGTCGAGGCGCAGTCAGCCGACAGAGGCTCATAACACCGTCGATCTCGGCTAGCTCACAGCCAGCGCCGGCGGCGGCACGAAGCCGCCGAACTCACGTTCGATCAGCCCCGCCAGCGCGATGGTCGTGCGGTCCTCAAGGTAAGGCCCGATGATCTGGACGCCGACCGGCAGGCCCGAAGCCGTGCGCTCGATCGGAACGGCGGTTGCAGGCAGTCCGCAAGTGGAAGCGGGGTCGGCCCAGATGAAGCACGCATCAGAGTAGTCATAGAGCTTGCCATCGATATCCAGCTGCCGCGCGTCGAACGGCTCCGAATGGTCGTGCGGAAAGGCCGGCACGGCGGCGGCGGGGTAGATCACCGCGTCGAACTCGCGGAACAGCTCATGCCACTTTTGTTGCAGTTGCAGGCGCGCCACATCGGCCGCCAGCCACTCACGATGGATCATGCCCCAGCCGCGTGCGCGCTCGGCCTGCAGGCTGCGGTCGTCGGGCGCAAGTGCTGCGGCCAATCCTTGCGCTTCTGCGAGGGCGGCCGGCGTGAGGCGCGGACTTCTCGCTGCGTTCAACAGCTTCATGTAGAGCCGTGCGGAATCCGCGAGGTCAGGCAGCGCCGCGCTGGCGCGCGCGACCCGCGCGCCCGACTTGCCGAGCCGGTCCGCCAACCGTCCAATCGTTGAACGTACGGCGTCTCCCGTCGGCATCAACGGATGCGTGTCAATCACGAGGATTCTGAAATCCTTGAGCTGGTCATGCCGCGGAGCAGGCAGCGCGAGGCGATAGCCGACGCCATCGCGCATTTCATCGGGGCCGGCGATCACGTCGAGCGACAACGAGAGGTCCGAGGCCGTGCGCGCCATCGGCCCGACGACCGCCAGATCGCCCTGGCCCGGGACGGGCGTGGCCGGCGGTAAACTATATCCGCGCAGCGGCACCAGGCCGAGGCTCGGCTTGTGTCCGAACACACCGCAGAAATGCGCCGGCACCCGGATCGAGCCGCCGATGTCCGAGCCGATCGAGAGCGGACCGAAGCCCGCGGCCAGTGCTGCGCCGCATCCGCCCGAGGAGCCGCCGGGGGACCGGCCGAGGTCCCACGGGTTGTGCGTCGCCCCGTAGATCTCGTTGTAGCTCTGGAAATCCCGCAAACCGATCGGGATGTTGGTCTTGCCGATGATGATGGCGCCGGCCGCTTTCAAGCGCGCGACCAGAAGAGCATCTTCGGCCGGTTGAAAATCCCTGAAATGCGGAAAGCCCCATGTCGTCGGCAGTCCGGCGACGTTGAACGGCTCCTTCAACGTCACGGGGATGCCGAGCAGCGGCTTCCGCTCGCCGCGGCCAAGCGCAGCATCGGCGGCGCGCGCGGCGTCTCTGGCGCGATCGAAATCCCGAACGATGATCGCGTTGATCGGCCCGTCCAGCGCCTCGATGCGCGCAATCGTATGTTCGAGCAGTTCCGACGCGGAGATCTTGCGCGCGTGCAGGGCGCCGAGGAGTGCGCCGATCGAGCCGTAGTTCAAGTCAGCGGCATCTGCGGTCATCACGAACTCCCTTGCATCTTATCGTGTCGGCGAGCCGATCCGGGTATCAAGCATGCAATGCCGCAAGAGAGATGAGGAGGCGATGTAACGGGAACCAGATCTGCCCGCCGATCGGGGCAGGAGACGTTCGAATCTGAAATTTTGCGTGGATGGCCGGGACAAGCCCGGCCATGACGCCGTGGAGTGAGTCAGGAGGCTTCCTTGAGCACCGGCGCAGCGGAGTCCTCGGCCTTCAGCTCCTCGAGACTGCGATGCCGCGGCTCGATGCCGAGCCCCCAGACCGTGATGATCTGGACCACCAGGAGGCCGATCATCAGCACCATCACCCCGGCAACGCCACGCGTCTCGAACAGCGAGACGACGAGGAACGGCGTGACGATCGTGGCGCCGCGTCCCAGCGTGTTGACAATGCCCGACGCGCGCAGGCGGACCTCGGTCGGAAACAGTTCGGGGATGTAGATGCCGAACAGAAGCGCGACCAGGACGTAGATCGGCACCGTCAGCGCGAAGCCCACGGCCGGCAGCAGGATCGGATCCGAGATCATGGGGTAGAGGATGCCGAGCGCCACCGTGATCAGCGATGCGCCGATGATGGTCGGCTTGCGGCCCCAGCGGTCCGCGGTCAACGCGCCGATCGCCGAGCCGATCGGGGCGCCGAGCGCCATCAGCAGCGAATAACCGAACGACGTCGCGATCGAGAGGCCCTGCTTGACGAAGAACACGGGCAGCCAGGTCACGAAACCGTAGAGCAGGGTGTTGATCGTGATCAGGCAGACCGAGCCGACGATCATCCGAGACAGCAAGGGCGCGGTGAACAGCGTGCCGAGATCGGCCGCGACCGGAGCGGATGTGATGGGCGCGGGAGCAGGCAAGGGCTGGCCCTGCGCCGCTTCCTTCTCGATCGCCTGCATCAGCGCTTCCGCTTCCGCCGTGCGCCCGACAGCTTCGAGCCAGCGCGGCGATTCCGGCAGCGACTTGCGCATGTACCAGACGACGAGCGCGCCGATGCCGCCGAGCACGAACATCGAGCGCCAGCCGTATTGCGGCACCAGCACGGAGGCGACCAGCAGTGCCACTGGCAATCCGGTGACGACGCATACAGTGGTGAAGCCGAGCCATTTGCCGCGGGTGCGGGCAGGCACGAACTCCGTCATCGTCGAATAGCCGACGACGTTCTCCGCCCCCAAGCCGACGCCCATCACGAAGCGGCAGGCAATCAGGAAGGCCATGTTCGGCGAGAACGCGGCGGCCAATGAGGCAACGCCGAAAAGCAGCAAATTGAATTGATAGGTAAAGCGGCGTCCGTAGCGATCGCCGAGAAAGCCGGTGCCGAACGACCCCAGCATCATGCCGACGAAGGTCGCGGAGATGAAGGCCGCGTTCTGGGAGAGTGTCGAAAAGCCTGATTTCAGCGTTACGCTGAGCACGGTGCCGGCGATGTAGATGTCGAAACCGTCGAAGAACATGCCGATGCCGATCAGCAGCATGATGCGGCGGTGGAATGGCCCGATCGGCAGCCGGTCGAGACGGCTGCCTGCGTTCACCGATGTCGACATATACGCTCTCCCTTGACTGTCATTCTGGTTGATGCGGCCCGCCTTCTTTGGGCGGTCAGCCGCTTCTGGTCTCTGCTAGTTCAATCGTTTCTGGTTGGCCGTGTCGCGATACCAGTCGAACGGCTGCTCATGCGTCGCGACCATCACGCTCTTGGTGTTGAAATGGTCGTCAAAGCTCTCGGTGCCGCATTCGCGGCCGATGCCGGAATCGTCGACGCCGCCCCAGGGCGAGGCCGGATCGAGCCGGTGGTGATCGTTGACCCAGACGATGCCGGCCTTGACCGACGCGGCGACGCGGTGCGCGCGGGCGACATCCCGGGTGCGGATCGCCGCGGCGAGACCGAATGGGGAGTCGTTCGCGAGCCGCAACGCGTCGGCCTCGTCCTTGAACGGCGTTACCGACGTGAACGGACCGAACACTTCCTCCTGGAAGATGCGCATGTCGGAGGTGACGTCGGCGAACACCGTCGGCTCGACGAAATAGCCGTTGTCATGGCCCGGCACCTTTGCGGCAACACCGCCGGTGACGAGACGTGCGCCGTCGGCGTGGCCATAGTCCGCATAGGCGAGAACGCGATCGCGCTGCCGCGCCGAAATCACGGGGCCGAGCTGCGTGCTGGCATCGAAGGGATCGCCGATACGGATCGTGCGGGTCTTGGCCTGCAGCTTCTCGACGAACTCATCGTAGATCGAGGCCTGAACGATATGGCGCGAGGCGCAGACGCAGGTCTGGCCGGCGCCGATGAAGGCGCCGAATGCGGCATAGTTGACGGCGCGATCGACGTCGAAATCGTCGAACACCATCACCGGCGTCTTGCCGCCGAGCTCCATGGTCTGATGCGCGAACACCTTCGCCGCCGCGCTGCCGGCGATGCGGCCGGCCTCGGTCCCGCCGGTGAGCACCAGCTTGTTGATGTCGCCATGTTCGGCCAGCATCTTGCCGGCGCTCTGGCCCAGCCCAAGCACGATGTTGAAGACGCCGGGCGGCAGGCCCGCTTCGGTGAAGATCTGCGCCAGCTTCAACGTCGTCAGGGGCGTGTATTCGGACGGCTTGACCACGGTGACGCATCCGGTCGCCAGCACCACGGCGAGCGACTTGCACAGGATCATCAGCGGGTGATTGAACGGCGTGCAATTCGCGACGACGCCGATCGGCGTGCGGAGCGTATAGTTCAGGTATGCGCCTTCGACCGGGATCACGGAGTCGCGGCGGGACAACGCAAGGCCGGCGAAATAACGGAAGAAGTCGGGTAGGCGGGAGAGCTGCGTGCGGGTCTCGTTGATCGGGCGGCCGTTGTTGAGGGTCTCGAGCCGGTACAGGCTGTCGAGATTGGCCTCGAACGCATCGGCGAGCTTGTTGACCAGCCTGGCCCGCGCGCGCGTGTCCATGCTGCCCCAGGCCTTGCCTTCGAACGCGGCGCGCGCGCGCTTCATGGCGCGGTCGATGTCCTCGGCGGTGGAGTTGGGAATGCGGGCGATCACGTCGCCGGTTGCGGGGTTGCGAACATCGAGCATCGCGCCGTTGCCGGCTTCGACTTCACGTCCATCAATGAAATTGCCGTGGATTTCGACGTCGATCGACGCGGGTTTCGACGGAACGTTCATGATGACCTCTCCTCGACGATGACGGCGTTACGCTTGAGCGCCGGCAGGACGCGTTTTTCGGTGGCCCCGATGTGGGCCTTGATGATGCGGGCCGCGGTTCGCGTTTCGCGGCTCTGCATGGCGTCGATCAGGGCGACGTGCTCGGCGACAAGCTTCGTCGGGTCGTGGCCCTTCAGGTTGGAAATGCTGACGCGGACCAGCCGATCGGCCTGACCGATCAGATCGCACAGCGCGGTTGCCATGCGGCGATTGCCGGACGCATGCGCCAGCGCGGTGTGGAAGCCGCGATTGTAGGCGATGAAGTCTTCGTGGTTGCCGGCGAAGCGGCGGAATTCGTCGAGCGATTTCAGCACGCTGTCGGGGGCGCTCTCGATCGCCTCGGCAACACAGGCCGGCTCCAGCGCAAGACGGAAGCGCAAGAGATCGCGGGCGTCCGACAGCGAGATCGGCGTGACCCGATAGCCCTGGCGCGGCTGCACGGTGACGAGGTGCTCGCGCTGCAGCCGCAGAAGCGCGTCCCGCACAGGCTGGCGGCTCACCTCGTAGCGTTCGGCCAGGTCCTGTTCGCGCATTTCATCGCCTGGAGCAAGGCGACAAGCTAAAATATCAGCTCGCAGAAGATCATAGATATTTTCGCGCAAAAGCATGGAATCTGGATTCTCCTTGGCCATAATCTCTCAGTCCTGATATTTCACGTCAAGGTCTAAATGCTTGAAATCCCGCCGAATTGATTTATCAATCGGACCGATGAGGCGCGCGGTCACGCGTGTTCCGAGCGACGCAGCCGAGGAAAGACCGACATGGACAGGCTTTTTGCCAACGGGACCGTCAACGTCGCGCAATCGGGCGAGGGGCCGCCGCTGTTTCTCTTTCACTCGTTGTTGTCGGATCGCGCGAGCTTCGACGCGATTGTGCCTGAGCTCGCGCCGTCGTTCCGGACCATCGTGCCGGAGCTCCCGGGGTTCGGCCGGTCACGCGCCGTGGAAGGCGGTCTTGCTGCGGTCGCCGACCGGATGGCCGAGGCCGTGCGGGATGCTGCGGGCGGCGCGCCGGCGATCGTGCTCGGCAATGGTTATGGCGGGTTCGTCGCCTTGCAGATGGCGATCCGGCATCCCGAGATCGCGAGCAGGCTCATCCTCGCCGACAGCGGTGCGGCGTTCTCCGAGCCCGGCCGCGAGGCGTTTCGCAACATGGCGAGGGTGTCGCGGGAGAAGGGACTGGAGGCCATCACCGACGTCGCGATGCGGCGCCTGTTTGCGCCCGAGTTTCAGGAGCAGCAGCCCGACCTGATGAAGGACCGTCGTGCAGCTTTTCTGCGAACGGATCCCGATGTGTTTCGCGCGGCCTGCGATGCCCTGGCGAGCCTCGATCTCCGCGCCGAGCTTGCCGGCGTGAAAGTTCCGGTTCTTGTGATGGTCGGCGAGCATGACGAGGCAACGCCTCCGCCGATGTCGCATGAGTTGGCCGCGGGACTTCCGCGCGCCGAACTCAAGATCCTCGCGGGTTGCGCCCACGTACCGCAGCTGCAATCGCCGCGACAGTTTCTCGACGCCATGAAGGAATTTCTGCTCTGAGCTCGCAGGCCGTATAAGGGTGGATCGGCCCAGCGACTTCGCACCAGAGTAGGCAATGTTCGCCCTGACATTTCTCGGGACTTCGGCAAGCGTGCCTTCCGCGGAGCGCAACCATCCGGCGCTTCTGCTCGAGGCCGCGGGCAATCGCATCCTGATCGATTGCGGCGAAGGCACGCAGCGCCAGCTGCTGCGAAGCGGCGCGGGCTTTCGACGGCTCGATCGCATTCTGCTGACACACGGCCACCTCGATCATGTGCTCGGCATCCCCGGCCTGTTCTCGACATTGGGGCTGCGGCAGACCTCCGATGTCATGACCATCCATGGCGGGCCGGGCACGCTCGATCTCGTCATCCGCATGCTTGCAGGGCTGTGGGGTGAGGGGCGGGCGCCGATCTCCGTGCAGTTCGCGCCGCTGTCGGAAGGCCCCGTCGTCGACGCCGGCGACTTCAACATCGGCTGCTTTCCGGTCCGTCATCGCAACACTGACAGTTTCGGCTTCGTTTTTGAAAGCCCTGCGCGGCGTCATCTCTTGTCAGATCGCCTCTTGGCGCTCGGTGTGCCCGATGGTCCCGTGCGCGGCGAGCTTGCCGCAGGTCGCCCGGTCACGATTGAAGGAGGCCGGACGATCCATCCGGAGGATGTTCTGGGTCCGCCGGGTGGGGCCAGGAAGCTGGTCGTGATCGGCGACACCGAGACCACCGAGGGGCTTTCGACACATGCCGCGGAGGCGGACCTGCTGGTGATCGAGGCGACGTTCCTGGATCGGGATGCACCGACGGCGCGAGATTACGGCCATCTCACCGCAGCGGAGGCGGCTCGGTTCGCGGCCACGAATAACGTCCGGCAGCTCGTGCTGACCCATCTGTCGGGCCGCTATGAAGACGGAGAGATCCTGGCCGAGGCGGCAAAGATCTTCCCGAACGTCCGGATCGCTGCAGATTTCGATCGTATCGCTGTTTAGGCGGTGCGTTGCACGGCCATTAATCTTACCTGTCAAGGTTGACGCGACTTCATCCCCGCAGCCGCGCGCCAGAGCGGTATTTTCGCGAGATCAGAAATCAGTTTGTATTGAGAGTATCATGTCTCGTTCCGTTGAATTGATCGTTGAGGGCTATGTGCGGCTGAACGATCGCCATGCGCTGGAGGATATTTTGGCGCATCGCCAGGATCTGCTGCGTCAGCTGGTAGCTGTGACTGGCGTCGACCCGCAGCACTCCATCGCGCAGGTGAACGAGGAAATCACCATCATCGAAGCCGGACTTGCCACGCTCGTCCCGGAATAGCCATCTTCAGAGACCGCGCTTCGGCCGACAGCGCACTCAGCTCAACAGGCCCGACTTGATCGCGAGGCCCTGCACCTTGCCCGTCAGCAGCGTCAGCTTCGGCAGCGCCTGGTCGCGAAAGGTCGGCATGTCCATGCGCATCGCATCCACGGTGACGCTCAATCCCGCGATCACAAAACCCTGGGCGTCGAGGATCGGCGTCGCCAGCGTGCGCAGGCCATAGGCGTTCTCGCCGTCGGAGACGGCATGGCCTTTCTTCTTCACCTGGTCCAGCCGTGCGAGCAGGGCATCGAGATCGGTCAGCGTTCGCTCCGACAGCTTGACGCGGGGGCGTGACTCCAGCCGCGCGATCTGCTCGTCGCGCTGAAGATGCGCCAGCATGGCATGGCCGAGCGCGGCGCTGTAGGCGGGGATGCGCGAGCCGGGCCGGCGATCCATCTTGTAGCGGTCGAGGCCCGCACTGGCGCGCGCAAGATAAATCACGTCGCCGCCGTCGAGGATGCCAAGCGAGGCCGCATCGCCGACCTCGGGCACGAGATCGTGCAGCAGCGGCTCGACGAGGGCACGCAACGATCCGTGCGACAGCACGGTGTAGCCGAGGTCGAGACAGGCGACGCCGAGACGGAACCGGCGGCTCTGCGGCACGGCCTGGAGATAGCCGAGTTCGATCAGGGTCTGGATCAGCCGAAATGCCGTGCCGCGATCGAGATCGGCGCGTGCGGCAACCTCACTCAGCGTCAGTTCGAAGGCCTCGCTGGTGAAACTCTTGAGCACGGCAAAGGCCTTGCCGACCGAGGCAACGTAGTTCTTGGGATTTTTATCCTTGGGATTCTGATCCCTGGGGTTTTTCGGTGTAGCTTCCGGTGCGCGCTTCGCCGGCTTCTTTTCGACCTTGGCCATACCTGTATGCCCTGCCATGACAGCCACAGCCCTTGACGCGGCGGCAGCCTGATCTTACCAACAGGTCAGATTATAACAAATGTTCGCATTCCGAACAACATCGATCTGACGATCGGAGGAAGCTTTGTCGACATCATCGCTGCACCCCCAGCCCTTGCACCCACATGGCGTGTTCTCCGCCGCGTTGACGCCGCTCGATGCCGAGCTCGCGCCCGATCACGCGCGCTTCATCGCGCATTGCCGTTACCTGCTGGACGAAGGCTGCGATGCCATCGCGATGCTTGGCACCACGGGGGAGGCGAACTCCTTCTCGGTCTCCGAGCGCACCGCGCTGCTGGAGGCCGTGATCGCCGGCGGCATCAAGCCGAACCAGCTGCTGCCGGGAACCGGGGTTGCCGCGTTCACCGAGACCATCGCGCTGACGCGCCATGCGCTGTCGGTTGGAGTCGATACCGTGGTGATGCTGCCGCCGTTCTACTACAAGAACGTCAGCGATGACGGCGTCTATGCCGCCTACAACGAGATCATCCAGCGCATCGGCGATAAGCGCCTCAGGATCGTGCTCTATCACATCCCGCAGATGTCGATGCAGCCGATCTCGCACGCGCTGATCGAGCGGCTGCGCACGGCCTATCCGTCGACCATCGTCGGCATCAAGGATTCCTCGGGCGACTTCGCCAACATGACCGCGATGGTTGAGCGGTTCCCCGGCTTTTCGGTGCTGACCGGCGCCGACCCGTTGCTGCTGCCGCTGCTGCGCAAGGGTGGCGCAGGCTGCATTACGGCGACCTCGAACCTCATCGCGCGCGATCTCGCCTATGTCTTCAAGCATTTCCGGGACAGCGACGACGACGCCAAGCTGGCGGCTGCGCAGGCGCGCATCGTGAAGGCGCGCGAGCTGGTCTCGCGCTTCGCGCAGATGCCGTCCCTGAAGGCCCTGATGGCCGAGCGCACCGGTCACGCCGGCTGGCAGCGCCTGCGGCCGCCGCTGGAGACCTTGCCGGCAGCTCAAGTGAAAGAGCTGCTCGCGAATGCCGCGGCATTCGCGACGGCCGCCTGAGGCGGACGCGGACGGCGAGGCGATCCGATGTCCGACTCTTTCCAGGACGCGCTGACCGGGCTCGCCGCCATCGTCGGCGACAAGCACGTCATTGCGTCCGGGTCTGACCAGGAGCCCTATGTGGTGGACTGGCGCGGGCGTTATCGCGGCCGCGCGGTTGCGGTGGTGAAGCCCGGGTCGACCGCCGAGGTCGCGTCCGTGGTCAGATATTGCGCCGAGAAGCAGCTCGCGATCGTGCCGCAAGGCGGCAACACCGGGATGTGCGGGGCTGCGACGCCGGATGATGCTGCCGGCAACGTCGTGATCCGGCTGGATCGCATGCGCACCGTGCGCGATGTCAGCCCGCTCGCCAACACCATCACGGTGGAGGCCGGCTGCATCCTCGCCGAGGTGCAGAGTGCGGCCCGCGACGTCGATCGCTATTTTCCCTTGAGCCTGGGTGCCGAGGGCTCCTGCCAGATCGGCGGCAACATCTCGACCAATGCCGGCGGCACCGCCGTGCTGCGCTACGGGCCGACGCGCGATCTCGTGCTCGGCCTGGAGGTCGTGCTGCCCGACGGGCGCGTCTTCAACGGCCTGCGAGCGCTGCGCAAGGACAACACCGGCTATGCGCTCAAGCAGCTCTTCATCGGCGCGGAAGGCACGCTCGGCATCGTCACCGCGGCCGTGCTGAAACTGTTCGCGCCGCCGCGCAGCTCGGCGCTGGCGCTGTTGAAACTGCAAGGCGTCGAGCAGGCGCTCGAGATCATGGCGCGCCTGCGCGGGGCCGTCGGCGACCGGCTCGGCAGCCTCGAGATCATGTCGCGGTCCCAGATCGAGGCGATCGCCGCGACCGTACCGCACGTCACCATTCCCTTCGCGCTGGCGACACCATGGTATCTGATCGTCGAGCTGACTGACACGCTCGCGGGCGTCGACCTCAACGAGCCTCTTGCGGCGGTGCTTGCCGATGCGATGGAAGCAGGGCTCGCGGAAGACGCGATCCTGGCCTCGAACCTCGCGCAGGCGAAGGCGATCTGGGCCGTCAGGCACAGCGTGTCGGAAGGCAACAAGCGCAGCGGCTATGTGGTGTCGCACGACAGCGTGGTTCCGCTGGAGCGCCAGGCGGCCTTCGTCGCCAATGTCGAGGCCCGGATCAAGGCGGCCGTGCCGCATGCGAACGTCGTGATGCATGGCCATATCGGCGACGGCAACATCCACGTCATCGCGCTGATCGACCGTGCGCGTTGCCAGGATCCGGCCGCGACCGCGGCGCTGGTGGCTGAGATCAACGAGATCGTCGATGACGAGACTGCGGCGCAGGGCGGGGCCATCAGCGCCGAGCACGGCATCGGCATCACCAATCGCGGCCGGCTTGCTCGCGTCGCCGATCCCCTGGACATCGAGCTGATGCGCGGCATCAAGCAATTGCTCGATCCGCAGGGCTTGATGAATCCCGGCAAGATCTTTGGCGCGGGAGCGGCATGACGATGACCAGCGTCCGCCTGCTTGCCGACGATTTGACCGGCGCGCTCGACACCGCGGCGGAGTTCGTTGGCCTGTGCGGACCGTTCGATGTCATCTGGAAGGATACGGCGTCGGGTTCCCCGAGCCTCGCCATCGACAGCGGCACGAGGGAACGTTCGAAAGCCGAAAGCGTCGCGATCGTCGGCCGGCTGGCACCGCTGCTTCAGGGCAGCACGATCGCCTACAAGAAAGTGGACAGCCTGCTGCGTGGCGCATGGGCAGCCGAGCTCGGTGCCTGCCTCGGCACCGGCCACTGGACGTCCTGCGTGGTGGCGCCTGCCTTCGACTATCAGGGACGCCGCACCGTCGGTGCCCAGCAATATGCGCGCACCGTGGATGGCGACTGGCATCGCGTCGGCGACAATCTACTGGATCAGCTGAGACAGGATGGCATCGCGGCGCAGCGCGGCAACGCCGACACGCTGGCGCAAGGCGGCGTTCAGGTCTTCGACGCCGAGAGCGACGTCGATCTCGATCGCGTCGTCGAGATGGCGCGGCGAATGCCCGGGCCGGTGCTGTGGTGCGGAAGTGGCGGGCTGGCCGGTGCCCTCGCGCGTGGCCAACGCGCAGATGCACTTTCGAAATTGAAGCGCCCGGTGCTGGGCCTGTTCGGCTCGGACCAGGCCGCCACCGCCTCCCAGCTGGATGCATGTGGCGACGCCACTGTTGCGCTTGGCGAAGGTGAGGGCAGTGCTATCGTTCAACGCAAGCTGGCCGATGCCGGCGTGGCGCTGGTGAAATTCTCGCTGGCCGAAGGACTGTCGCGCGCCGACGCCGCGCAACGGATCGCGCGCGAGCTGACGGCGTTGATCACGGCGCTCGATCCGCCGGGAACCCTGATCGTTGCTGGCGGAGAGACGCTGAAGGCCGTATGCCTTGCCCTCGGCGCGCACGCGCTGCAGGTGACAGGGCGGATCGTGCCGGGCTTGCCGCGCTCGACGCTGCAAGGCGGCCGCTGGGCCGGCGTCGATGTCGTCTCGAAATCCGGAGCCTTTGGCGCGCGCGATCTCTGGCGCGATCTGCTCCGGGACAATCATTTGCTCAATCAGGGGAGTCCGACATGACCTCTCGTCATCTTGCCATCACCATGGGCGATCCCGCCGGGATCGGACCGGAGATTATCGTCAAGGCCTGTGTGGGATTGAAGGAGCGGATCGCGCGCGGCGATCTGCGCCTGCTGATCATCGGCAGCGGCGCGGCGCTGGACGGTGCGAAGGCCGCGCTCGGCAGCGACGTTGCGATCCCGCAAGTGACCGCGGATGATCGTGACTGGCCGAACCTCTGCTATTTGCAGGCCGACGCCGAGGGCGACCCGATCAAGCCAGGCGTGCTCAGCGCCGATGGCGGCCGCTTTGCCTATAAGGCGATCGAGCAGGGCGTGCGCCTGACCCAGGCAGGCCGAACCGGAGCCATCGTAACCGCGCCGCTGAACAAGGAAGCCCTCAACAAGGCCGGCTATCATTTCCCCGGCCATACCGAGATGCTGGCGCATCTCACCGGCGTGCGCGGCTCGGTGATGCTGCTCGCTCACGGCAACATGCGTGTCAGCCACGTCTCGACCCATGTCGCGCTGGAAGACGTGCCAAAACGTCTGACGCCGGAGCGGCTGCGCATGGTGATTGATCTCACCAACGATGCACTGCTGCGGCTCGGCATTGCCAAGCCCAAGATCGCGATCGCCGCGCTCAATCCGCATGCCGGCGAGGGTGGCCTGTTCGGCCGTCAGGATATCGACGTCTCGGCGCCGACGATCGCGAAGGCGGTCGCCGACGGTCTCGACGTCGTCGGTCCCGTGCCCGGCGACACCATCTTCGTCAAGCTGCGCGCCGGCCAGTACGATGCGGCGGTCGCGATGTATCACGATCAGGGGCACATTCCGGTCAAGCTGCTCGGCTTCCAGGTCGATCCCGCGACGGGCCGCTGGCAGGAACTCTCCGGCGTCAACATCACGCTGGGTCTGCCGATCATCCGCACCTCCGTCGACCACGGCACCGCCTTCGACATCGCCGGCAAGGGTATCGCGAACGAGCACAGCCTGATCGAGGCCATCGATTATGCCGAGCGGCTGTCCGCAGGCAGCACCGCATCCAAGTCCTGAGATCGAGCCCACGATGACCAACGCCTTCACGCCCATCGAAATCCTTCGCCCCACCATCCTGGAGTTTGGCAACGGCACCATCACCGCTGCAGCGCGCTTCGCCGAGCGCATCGGTGCCAGGCGGCCGCTGGTGATCTCCGATCCCTTCAACGCGCGCCGCGTCGACACGCTGGCGCTGCCGGGCGCCGTCAAAGTGTTCGGCGAGGTCAAGCCGGAGCCGGACCTGCCCAATCTCGAGAAGGCGGTCGCGATGGCGAAAGAAGCCAAGCCCGATCTCGTCGTCGGCTTCGGCGGCGGCAGCGCGATGGATCTCGCCAAGCTGGTCGCGGTGATGTGCACGTCTGAGGTGCCCTTTGCCGACATCGTCGGGCCGGAGAAGGTCGCCGGCCGCAGCGTCGCGCTGATGCAGATCCCGACCACGTCCGGTACCGGCAGCGAGGCCGGCACCCGCGCGCTGGTCACCGATCCCGTCAGCCAGAACAAGCAGGCGGTGCAGAGCCGTTTCATGCTGGCCGATATCGCCATCGTCGATCCCGATCTGACGATGACCGTGCCGAAGGAGATCACGGCTGCCACCGGCGTCGATGCGCTGGCGCATTGCGTGGAGGCCTATACCAGCCGCAAGGCGCACCCGACGATCGACCTCTATGCGCTCGAAGGCGCGCGGCTGGTCGGGCGTTATCTCAAGCGCGCGGTGGCCGATGGCGGCGATCGCGAGGCCCGTGCCGGTCTGTCGCTGGCTTCGCTCTATGGCGGCTATTGCCTGGGGCCGGTGAACACCACTGCCGGCCACGCCGTGGCCTATCCGCTCGGCACGCGTCATCACATCGCGCACGGTCTCGCCTGCGCGATGATCTTCCCGCACACGCTGGCGTTCAACATGCCGGCGGTGGAGGCGAAGACGGTCGCGGTGCTCGGAGCGCTCGGTCTGCCGGAGCAGAACGATCCGAGGCTCGCATTCGATGCGACCTACGCCTTCTGCAAGAACCTCGGTGTGGAGATGCGGCTGTCGGCGCTCGGTGTGCCAAAGGACGATCTCGGCTTGATGGCCGACGAGGCGCACGCCATTCGCCGCCTGCTCGACAACAATCCGCGCGATTTGGGACGGGATGCGATCCTCAACATGTACGAGGTCGCGTTCTAGCCATCTCCGCCGTGCGCGGCGCTCAATCAATAACATTCAAAAAAGTAGAGGAAACTTCGATGAGATCGATGTGGCTTGGTCTTGCCTCGGCAATCCTGCTGGCGATGTCGCCGGCGAGTGCGCAGGATGGTTATCCGTCCAAGCAGGTGACGGTGATCGTGCCGTTCGCCGCCGGCGGCACCGCGGACATCTTTGCGCGCATGGTGTCGAACCATCTGCAGATGAAGCTCGGCAAGCCGTTCGTGGTCGAGAATGTCGGCGGCGCCGGCTCGATCCTCGGCGTGACGCGGCTGGCGAAGTCGGCCCCCGATGGCATCACGATCGGTCTTGCCAGCACCTCGGCGCTCGCGATCAATCCGTCGCTGTACGGGCCGAAGCTCAGCTACCAGCCGGACAGGGATCTCGCGCCGGTCGCCCAGATCAGCGTCGTGCCCAACGTGCTCGTCGTCAATCCCAACAAGATCAAGGCGCGGACCGTGCCCGAGCTGATCGCCTATCTGAAGGCGAACCCGGACAAGGTCTCGTTCGGCTCGGCCGGCGTCGGCACCTCGCAGCATCTCGCAGGCGAATTGTTTCAGCAGATGACCGGCACCAAGATGGTGCACGTGCCCTACAAGGGCTCGAGCCAGATGCTGACGGACCTGTTGAGCGGCCAGATCGATCTCGCCTTCGACAACGTGCCGCTGCTGCTGCCGCAGGTGAAGACCGGCCAGCTCGCGATGCTGGCAACCGCAACGCCGAAGCGCGCCGCCTTCGATCCGGAGGTGCCCGCCGTGGCCGAATTCCTCCCCGGCTTCGAGGCGGTCGCCTGGCACGGCTTCTTCGTTCCGGCCAGCACGCCGAAGCCGATCATCGAAAAGCTCTCGGCCGAGATCCGCGCCTACATGCAGCAGCCTGAGACGGTGCAGAAGATGGCCGAGCTCGGCGCCACCGCAGTCGCCGTCGATTCCGAGCCGTTCGCCGCTTACATCGCCTCCGAGACCGAGCGGTGGAAGAAGGTGATCGAGGCCGCGAATATCAAGATGGAGTAGGGGGCGATCCATCCACCGCAGCGCTTGCCAGTCCGGGGACGAGCAGGTAGAAGGCTGCACGCCTGAGCCGTGATTTGCGCAGACCGCGCTTCCGGCCACAGTCGGACAGATCAGTAAGATATTGAATTTGTTCGACTATTCCGTTGGGGAATGGTGTAACGGTAGCACAACAGACTCTGACTCTGTTTGTCTTGGTTCGAATCCAGGTTCCCCAGCCATTCAAGGCGCCTCCCACAGGCCTGAATTGCCTCTGACCCGGCCGTCTGCCGTGCCTGGCTCGCGACGGTTTGCCTCATCCGGCCGTTGCCGTCGCCAGTCGGATCGGCGTCCGTCCGATCGTCCTCGGGACATACAACCCAAGGAGATCCGAGATGCCCTATGTCGATGGTTTCGTGCTGGCGGTGCGCAAGGACAAGATCGAGGCCTACACGGCGCTGGCCCGCACGGCTTGCGAGGTGTGGATGGAGCACGGCGCGCTCGACTATGTCGAATGCATCGGCGATGACGTGCCTTATGGCGAGCTCACATCCTTTCCGCGCGCGGTGATGGCGACGGAGGATGAGGTCGTGGTGTTCTCGTGGATCGTCTACCGCGATCGCGCGAGCCGCGATGCCGTCAACGCCAAGGTGATGGCCGATCCGCGGCTGAAGGGCTCCGACATGCCGTTCGACGGCAAGCGCATGATCTATGGCGGCTTCACGACGCTGCTGCGGGCATGTGATGAGCGGGATTCAGCGACGCAATAGACTTTGCGCCGGCTAGGAAATCCCCGTGATGTCGCTGAGCTGCGACGCCAACGCCGGCGTACAGCCCAGGATCGGATTGCCCTTGCTGATGCCGTCTCCGGCGAAGAAGTCGTTGACCCAGCCACCGGCCTCGCCGACGATCACAATGCCGGCGGCGACGTCCCAGGCGTTGATGTGCAGCTCGGCATAGGCGTCGGTGCGCCCGTTCGCGACATGACAGAGACCCAGCGTGCCTGAACTCCCGCGCTTGATCGAGCAGCCGGCGGAATAACCGCGGCCGATCATGTCGAGATAGCGCTGCGAGGGTATGCGGGCGGACCAACCCAGTTCGACATAAGCGCGGCGGATGTCATCGGCGCCTGAGACGGCGATCGGCTGCCCGTTGAGCGTCGCACCCTGGCCACGTTGCGCGACATAGAGCTCGTCCAGCGCCGGTGCCGCGACGATGCCGATCGTCGGCTCGCGGTTCAGCAGGAAGCCCATGGAGATGCACCAGTTGCGGTCGCCGCGCGCAAAGTTCGAGGTGCCGTCGATCGGATCGAGGATCCAGACCGCATCGCTGGCCTCGCCGCCGCCTTCCTCGCCGATCACGGTGTCGCCAGGGAAAAGCTCTCTGAGCCGTGCGCGCAAAAAATCCTCGACGGCGCCGTCGGCGACGGTGAGCCAATCCTGCGCCCCCTTCATCGTGACGCCGAGGCTTTCCTTGCGGCCGAAATAGTCGAGCGCCATGCGTCCCGCCTCGGCGACGAGGCCCTGCGCCGCGTAGCGCCGCAGCATGAGCTCGGCGGGGGTCATGGTCAGACGGCCTCGATGGCGACAGGGCGACCAGTCCGGGCCGATTCGGTCGCTGCGTCAGCCAGCATCTGGGCGCGCAGTCCGTCGAGACCGGTCGGAGAGGGCGCTGCCTTGCCGGCGCAAGCTTCGATGAAGGCCGCGAGTTCGACGCGATACGCGGCGGCATAGCGTTCGAGGAAGAAGTTCTGCACCGGATCGGCGCGGAAGCCTGCGCCGGTGGCGATCTCGACGGTTGTCTCGTGGATGTTGCCGGCCCTCAGCATTCCCTTCGAGCCATGCACCTCCACGCGCTGGTCGTAGCCGTAAGTGGCGCGGCGCGAATTCGAGATCTGCGCGATGCGTCCGCTCGCCGTCTTCATCAGCACCGCGGCGGTATCGACGTCGCCGGCCTCACCGATGGCCTTGTCCACCAGCGCCGAGCCGAGCGCGAAGACCTCGACCGGCTCCTCCGCCAGCAGGAAGCGCGCCATGTCGAAATCATGGATCATCATGTCGCGGAAGAGACCGCCCGAGCGTTTCACATACTCGACCGGCGGCGGTCCGGGATCGCGCGAAATGATGTTGACGATCTCGATCTCTCCGGCCTCGCCCTGGCGCAGCCGTTTCTCCAAAGCCGCGAAGTTCGGATCGAAGCGGCGATTGAAGCCGATCATCAGCGGCTTGCCTGTCTTCTCGACCGTGGCGAGACAGCGGCGAATGCGTCCCGAATCGAGGTCGACCGGCTTCTCGCAGAACACAGCCTTGCCGGCCGAGACGGCGGCCTCGATGAGGTCGGCATGCGTGTCGGTCGGCGTGCAGATCAGGATAGCGTCGATGCCGGAATCGCTCAGGATCGCGTCGGTGTCGGCCGCTTTCGCGCCTGCAGCCTGCGCCAGCGAGGACGCGGCCTCGCGCGAGGCGTCGGCCACCGCGACGAGCTTTGCATCGCCGCGCGCGGCGACATTAAGGCCGTGAATGCGCCCGATCCTGCCGGCGCCAAGAAGTCCAAACCGCATTGTCATCATCATGTCCGTCTAAGACGGAAGCGCTCCCTCAGGTGGCATATTTTGTTTGTCTTGCTTGACTATTGGATTAAGCATTCCATTCTCTGCGCCGCCTAGTCAAGGTCGGAGCGTGCGCTTCTCGATGTCGTCAACCGCGTCACGGCATCGTGTCAGATCGGACGACGACGAAGGCGCGGTCGGCGCGATGATGGAACAATTTCCGCCAGCTTGCCCAAGCCGGGTGGCGCGGTTGAGTGGGAGCGAGTAATGGCGACGATCGGGCTGACCATGGCGCAGGCGCTCGTCGCCGCGATGGCTGCGCAGCGAACGGTGATCGACGGGCAGGATCAGCCGCTCTTCGCCGGCGTCTGGGCGATCTTCGGGCATGGCAATGTCGCTGGCCTCGGCGAGGCGCTGTATGCCGCGCGCGACCGTCTGCCGACCTTGCGTGCGCACAACGAGCAGGCGATGGCGCATGCCGCGATCGCGTTCGCCAAGGCGTCACGCCGCCGGCGCATGATGGCGGTCACGAGCTCGATCGGGCCAGGCGCGACCAACATGGTGACGGCCGCAGCGGTCGCTCACGTCAATCGCCTGCCGGTGCTGCTGCTGCCGGGCGATGTCTTCGCCGGCCGTCGCCCCGATCCCGTGCTGCAGCAGATCGAGGATTTTGGTGACGGGACTGTCTCCGCCAATGACTGCTTCCGGCCGGTCTCGCGCTATTTCGACCGCATCACCCGGCCCGAGCAGATCATGCCCGCCTTCGAGCGTGCGATGCAGGTCCTGACGGATCCTGCCGAATGTGGGCCCGTGACGCTCGCGCTCTGCCAGGACGTGCAGACGGAAGCCTTCGACTATCCCGACTGGTTCTTCGCCGAACGCGTCTGGCATCCCCGCCGGGCGCGGGCCGACGAGACGCAAATGGCGCAGGCCGCAGCGCTGCTCAAAGCCGCGAAACGCCCGCTCGTCGTCGCCGGCGGTGGCGTTCTCTACAGCGAGGCGGAAGGCGAACTCGCAGCCTTCTGCACAGCGCACGGCATCCCGGTGGCGGAAACGCAGGCCGGCAAGAGCGCGCTGCCTCACGACCATCCGCTCAATCTCGGCGCGATCGGCGTGACCGGCACGGGCGCGGCCAACGATGCGGCGCGGCAGGCCGATCTCGTCCTTGCGATCGGCACGCGCTTGCAGGATTTCACCACAGGCTCGCGCTCGCTCTTCGCCGATCCGGCCTGCCGGATTGTCGGTCTCAATACGCAGCCCTTTGATGCCGGCAAACACCGTGCGCAGCCACTCGTCGCCGATGCCAAGGTCGGCCTGGCGGAGCTTGGCGCCGCACTTCAGGGCTGGGCGGCGCCTGCCGGTTGGACCGGCCAGGCCAAAAGCGGCCGCACGGCTTGGCTCGAAACGGCAGCGCGCTACCTAGCTGCCGGCAACGAAGCCTTGCCGAGCGATGCGCAGGTCATCGGTGCCGTTCAGCGTCGGAGCCGGCCCAGCGATGTCGTGCTTTGCGCGGCCGGTGGCTTGCCTGGCGAGCTGCACAAGCTCTGGCAGGCGAGCGCGCCCGGCGGCTACCACATGGAATACGGCTATTCCTGCATGGGCTACGAGATCGCCGGCGGTCTTGGCGTCAAGCTCGCCGATCCCGCGCGCGACGTCATCGTGATGGTCGGCGACGGCTCTTATCTGATGATGAACTCCGAGATCGCGACGTCGGTGATGCTCGGTGTCAAGCTCATCATCGTCGTGCTCGACAACCGCGGCTTCGGCTGCATCAACCGGCTCCAGAACGCGACCGGCGGTGCCCCCTTCAACAACCTCCTGCGCGACGCCCGTCACGAGACGCTGCCCGCGATCGATTTCGCAGCCCACGCCGCCGCGATGGGGGCGAACGCGCGCAAGGTCGCGAGCATTGGTGAGTTGGAAGCGGCCTTCGACGAGGCGCGCCGCCATGATCGGACCAGCATCATCGTGATCGATACCGACCCGATGCCCTCGACCGATGCCGGCGGCCATTGGTGGGACGTGGCGGTGCCGGAGGTTTCGGGACGCACCGAGGTCGAAGCCGCAAGGCGCAACTATGTCGAGGCGCTCGTGCGCCGCAAATACTGATCAAGCGAGGACGACATGCCTATCCGTATCGGCGCCAACCCCATCGGCTGGTCGAACGACGATCTGCAGGAGATCGGCGGCGAGACGTCGCTCGAGACCTGCCTCGCCGAAGCGCGCGAGGCGGGCTTCGAGGGCATGGAGCTGGGCCACAAATTTCCGCGCGAGCCGGGAGCGCTAAAGGCCGCGCTCGCGCCGTTCGGCATGGCCTGCATATCCGGCTGGTATTCGGCCGAACTTTTGCGGCGCGATGCCGATGAGGAGATGCGGCACCTGCGTCCGCACCTCGATCTGCTGAAGGCGATGGGATCGACCGTGTTGGTCTTCGCCGAGACCTCGAATGCGATCCATGGCGATCGCAGCAAGCCGCTATCGCAGCGTCCGGTCATGAAGGCGGGCGACTGGGCGGAGTTCGGCCGCCGCATGACGGATGTCGCGGAGCGTACGCTCGCCGAGGGCGTCAGGCTGGTCTACCATCATCACATCGGCACCATCGTGGAAAGCGCCGATGATATCGACGCCTTCATGGCGGCGACTGGTGATGCTGCTCATCTCCTGCTCGACACCGGTCACGCCACGTGGGGCGGCGCCGACCCGGCCGCGCTGGCCCGGCGCTATCGCGCCCGCATCAGCCATGTCCACGCCAAGGACGTGCGCCGGGCGGTGATGGAGCAGGCGCGCCGCGAGGATTGGAGTTTTCTCGATGCGGTGCTGGGGCGGGGCGGCGATCTCGGCGTCTACACAGTCCCCGGCGACGGCATGATCGATTATCCCTCGGTCTTCCGCGAGCTGCTAGGCTATTCCGGTTGGGTTGTCGTTGAGGCGGAGCAGGATCCGCAGAAGGCGCACCCGCTGACCTATGCCAGGAAGGGGATCGCCCATCTGAAGACGAGCTTGAAGGAGGCCGGGCTCACCTAGGTAGCAGGCGCGCCGCAGCAGTTGTTTCGCGTGCAATAGACGACGCCAGATAGAGCGCGCGCCTTCCGGGCCCGCGTCATCGGTGCTTCCTTGTGCAACATCGTCGCAATCCGTTTCACCTTGCCGGTACTCCGCTGGCATGCCATCCTCTCGCCGCCAGGAATAATCAAACGGAAGCGGGCGCCCGCCACAGCTTCCAAAAAACCTTGGTTGGGGAAACCCTTTGGGAGGTCTGATTTCATGACATTGAAGCACGTCACGGGGCTGCTTTGCGCGGCCGCGATGTCCCTTGTGCTCGCGGCCGGCGTGCGCGCCGAGGACAAGGTGGTCAAGATCGGCGTCATCATGCCGATGTCCGGCGGCACCGCCTCGATCGGCGCGCATGCCAAGGCGGCCATCGAAGTCGCCATGGACATCATCAACAACGCACATCCCGAGCTCGGCAATCTGCCGCTGGCCAAGAACGCCGGCCTTGCCGGCCTCGGCGGCGCCAAGATCGAGGCGGTCTTCGCCGACAACCAGGGCAACCCGGCGACGGGACAGAACCAGGCGCTGCGCCTGATCACGGAAGACAAGGTCGCGGCCGTGTTCGGCTCGTATCAGTCCGGCGTGACGCTGACATCGAGCGCCATCGCCGAGAAATACGGCGTTCCCTTCCTCAATTCGGAATCGGTAGCCGCCAATCTCACCGAGCGCGGCTTCAAATGGTTTTTCCGGACTACGCCGATCGCGACGGATTTCGCCAAGATCTACGTTGATTTCCTCGCCGACCTGAAGGCGACCGGCGCCAAGACCGACGCGATCGCGCTGGTCCACGACAACACCGAATACGGCACCTCGGTCGCCAATACGATCAGCGCCGCCTTCAAGGAGAAGGGGCAGCCGGTCGCGCTCGACGTCGCCTATCCCGTCAATGCCACCGACGTACAGGGCCAGGTGCTCCAGCTCAAGGACAAGAAGCCCGACGTGATCATCATGATCAGCTACACGTCGGATGCGATCCTGTTCGCCAAGACCATGCAGTCGCTCGACTACAAGCCGGCGATCCTGCTCGCCGACGACGCCGGCTATTCCGACCCGTCCTTCATCAAGGCGGTCGGCAAGATCTCGCAGGGCGTCTTCAACCGCTCGTCCTGGGTCGTTGGGCCGCAGGGCTCGGCGTCGGCCGTCATCGCTGACATGTACAAGAAGAAGAGCGGCGAGGAGATGGACGACACGGTCGCTCGCCAGATGCAGGGCTTCTTCGTGCTCGCCGACGCCATCGACCGCGCCGGCTCGACCGATCCGGCAAAGGTCCAGGCTGCGTTGAAGGCGACGGAGCTGAAGGCCGATCAGCTCATGATCGGCTACAAGGGCGTGAAGTTCGACGACAAGGGCCAGAACATCCTGGCGTCCGGCGCCATCATCCAGCTTCAGGACGGCGAGAACTACGTCTCCGTGTGGCCTAAAGCCAATGCCGAGAAGCCGCCGGTGCTGCCGTACAAGGGCTGGTGAAATTGCTGAAGGCGGGGCCGAAAGCCCCGCCTGTCCCAAACTGATTTGATCAGAGCAACGCGGCTCATGTCCTTTGTCCTCGTGCAGGTGATTGTCGGCGGGCTGCTGCTCGGCGCCGTCTACGCCCTGTTTTCGTCAGGCCTCACGCTGGTATGGGGCATGATGAACATCGTCAATTTCGCGCATGGCGATTTCGTCATGCTCGGCATGTATGTCGCCTATGTCGTCTACACCCTGATGGGCGGCGGACCGATCCTGGGTGCGCCGCTCGCAACGCTGGTGCTCGCAACCGTCGGCGTCGTCGTCTACTTCGCCCTGATCCGCGACATCATGAAGGGGCCGATGCTGGCGCAGATCCTCGGCACCTTCGGCCTCGCGCTGCTGCTGCGCTATTCCGTGTTCTGGTGGTTCGGCGCCAACTTCCTGTCGATGCCGCCGAACATCGTCGGTGGTACCTATGCGTTTGCGGGTCTGCGCATCGAGGCCTCGCGGCTGCTGGCCGGTGTGGTCGCGCTGCTGGTGACGCTCGGTCTGCATCTGCTGCTGACCCGCACCTCGCTCGGCTCGAAGATGCTGGCGGTGGCGGAGGACCAGACCGCGGCGCAGCTGATGGGGATCAGGCCCGACACCATGCAGGCGATCGCCTGGGCGATCGCGGCCGGTGCCACCGGCCTTGCCGGCGCGCTGATCGCGAACTTCTTCTACATCGTACCGACAGTCGGCGAGACGCTCAGCATCGTTGCCTTCGTCACGGTCTCGCTTGGCGGCTTCGGCAGCGTGCCCGGCGCGCTGGTTGCGGGCCTGTTGATCGGCGTGATCGAGTCACTGTCGGGCTATCTGATCGGCGCGGTGTACAAGGACATTGTCGTCTATGTCCTGTTCCTGTTCTTCCTCTGGTTCCGGCCACAGGGCCTGATGGGGAAGATGTGATGCGGCGCCTGATCTGGCTCTCGGTCGTCGTCGCGGCTGCGATCAGCTATCCGCTGCTGTTGTCCTCGCCGTTCCAGCAGCGCCTTGGCGCGCTGGTGCTGCTCTACGCGATCGCGGCGTCGGCCTGGAATATCGTCGGCGGCTATGCCGGCCAGGTCTCGGTCGGCCATGTCGTGTTCTTCGGCTGCGGGGCCTATGCCGCGATGGGGTCCTACGCCAAGTTCGGATTGTCGCCGTTGCTTGGAATTCCGGGCGGCATTGTCATTGCGGTCGCGCTTGCCGCGATCGTCGGCGTGCCGACGCTACGGCTGTCGGGCCATTACTTCAGCATGGCGACAATCGCCGTCGCCGAGACCATGCGGTTGATCGTCACCAACACCGATTGGCTGGGAGCGGCGGTCGGCCTCTCGGGCCCGACCGTGCCGCGCAACATCTTCGATCTCTCGTTCCTGTCGTCGCTGCCGTACTACTATCTCTTCCTCGTCATCCTCGCGATCACGCTGTTCATCACCTGGTGGATGACCAACAGCCGGATGGGATTTTACCTGCGTGCGATCAAGGATTCCGAACGCGCCGCGCGCTCGCTCGGTGCACCCGCCAGCCGCACCAAGCTTTACGCCTACATGCTGAGTGCGGCATTCACCAGCGTCGCCGGCGCGCTCTATGCGATGATGTTCGGCTTTGTCGATCCCGAGTCAGGCCTCGGCATCCTGATCTCGGTGAAAATCCTGATCATGGCAGCACTCGGCGGGGCAGGGCTGCTGTTCGGGCCATTGGTGGGCGCGGCGATCCTGGTGCCGCTGGAGGAGATTTCCAATAGCTGGCTTGGCGGCAAGGGGGCGGGCCTCACCTTCGTGGTCTATGGCGCGATCATCGTGCTGATCGCGCGCTTCCAGCCCGGTGGCCTGCTCAGCCTGTTCACGCGGCGCAGGAAGCCAACATCCGACACGGGAGCAAGCCATGCTCCTTGAAGCACGCGGAATCACCAAAGCGTTCGGCAGCTTCAAGGCGGTGGACGACGCCTCCGTCACCTTGGAGCAGGGCGACATTCTCGGCCTGATCGGCCCGAACGGCGCAGGCAAGTCCACCTTCTTCAATTGCCTGACCGGCGATCTCAAGACCACTTCCGGCCGCGTCCTGTTCGAGGGGCGCGATATCACCGACGCCACGCCGGAGTTGCGTGCCGGGCTCGGGCTTGCCCGCACCTTCCAGGTGCCGCAGACCTTTGAAGGCATGACGGTGCTGGAAAACGTCATGATCGGTGCATTCCTGCGCACCGCGCAGCGCAAGGAAGCCGAGACCAAGGCGCGTGCCGTGCTGGAGCGCGTGGGCATGAGCCGGCTTGCGGATGCACCGGCGCGCTCGCTCGGCACGCCGGGCCGCAAGCGGCTGGAGATCGCCCGCGCTCTTGCGACCGAGCCAAAGGTGTTGCTGCTCGATGAGGCCATGGCCGGCCTCAACGCCCATGAGGTGAAGCTTGCGATCGATCTCGTCCGCGACATCCATCGGTCCGGCATCACGCTCGTCATCGTCGAGCACATCATGGAAGTGATCATGTCGCTCGCGAGCCGGGTGATGGTGTTTCACCAGGGCAAGGAGATTGCCCGCGGCTCGCCGCGCGAGGTCACCTCGAACCCGGCCGTGATCGAGGCCTATCTCGGCAAACGCGCGGCGAAGGCGGCCGCCGGCCACACGCCGGTCGAGCTGTTGGGCGGGCCGGACCTATGAGCGGACCGTTGCTCAGGATCGAGCACCTCGAGGTGCGCTATGGCGACCTCATCGGCGTCTCCGACGTCTCTCTGGAGGTGCCTGAGGGCAGCGTCGTCGCGCTACTCGGCTCCAATGGCGGCGGCAAGACCACGACACTGAACGCGATCGCCGGCCTCATCCCCGTGCATTCCGGCACGATCAGCTTTCGCGGCGAGGACATCGCCGGCGAGAGGGCCTTCGCGATCGTGCGCAAGGGGCTGGCGCTGTCGCCGGAGGGCTGGCGGCTGTTCGTGCAGCAGAGCGTCGAGAACAACCTCATGCTCGGCGCGACTCCGCTGCACGACAGATCGCGCCAGGCCGAACTGCTTGAACGCGTCTACGAGATCTTCCCGCGGCTGAAGGAACGCCGCAACCAGCGTGCCGGCACCATGTCCGGCGGCGAGCGGCAGATGCTGGCGGTCGGCCGGGCGCTGATGAGCGACCCGAAGCTGTTGATGCTGGACGAGCCATCGCTTGGCCTTGCGCCGGCGGTGGTCGAGTCCATGTACGAAACGTTTGGTCGCCTGCATCGCGAAGGCCTGACCATCCTGCTCGCCGAGCAATCGATCGAGCTCGCACTGGAAGTCTCCGACTTCGCCACCGTCCTCCAGGTCGGCAAGAGCGTGCTGTCCGGTACCGCCGCGGCATTGGCCGAGGACCCGCAGGTGCAGAAGGCTTATTTGGGCGTGGACTGATCGATCTCTGCCTGCAGCAGCAGCAACAGGCAGCCTGCAAGCCGCGTCTCGATCTCTTTTGACCGAAGCGACAGCGGTCCGGGATCGTTGAGGATCGCGTTCACCAGCGTGCCCAGCACCACCTGGAAGCCGAACGCGATGGCGCGGGTCTTGGCGGCCGCGCGGCCCTTGCCCATGGCCGGCAGCAGGAGAGGGGTGGCACGCGCGGTGGTGGCCTTGGCCAGTGCCTTGAATGGCGTCCATTTGTCCGGACGAGTGTCGTCATGCTGCAGCGCTGCACGCAGCACGCCCTCGTGGTGGCGCATCCAGCCGATGATGCCGCTGACGACGATATGGCAGAGCTTGTCGAGATTGGTCTCGGGCGACGGCCGCCTGATTTCGCCGAGCCGCTGCTCGCCGTCGCGTGCGGCGAGCGCCATCAGCGCGTTGAAATAGGCCTCCTTGCTCTCGAAGCGGCTGTAGAAGGCGCCGACCGTGGCGTCGACTTCAGTGCAGAGCGCCTCGATCGAGAGCTCGGCCAGGCTTCGCGTCCGCAGCATATCGGCGCCGGCCCGCAGCAGCGCCAGCGTCGTCTCGCGGCTGCGTCTCTGGCGTGACGGGGCGACGCCCGGCAGGTCGAAATCGCGGGAGCCAGGCGCCTCGGAAAATGGTCGCGTTCGTGCTTGCATCCGCCCCAGATCATAATCATAATTCTGATTATAATTTAGATTGAGACGAGCTGCGGGTCAACCGCGATGGCCGGGACAGGGAGCAACAGATGAGCGCAGGCAGTGGCGCGCCGTTTCGCGGCACCGTCGGCAAGACGGTTGCGGAGTCGAAACCCTGGTGGCCGGAGGCCGTGAAGCCGCCCGCGGGCGCGCCGAACATTCTCGTCGTGCTGTTCGACGATGTCGGCTTCTCCGACTTCGGCTGCTACGGCTCGAGCATCAAGACGCCGACCATCGATCGGCTCGCTGCGGAGGGGCTGCGCTACTCGGGCTTCCACACCACCGCGATGTGCTCGACGACGCGCGCCGCGCTGCTCACCGGGCGCAATCATCATTCGGTCGGCGTCGGGTGCCTCGCCAATTTCGACTCCGGTTATCCCGGCTATCGCGGCAAGATCGCGCGCGAGGCGGGGACGCTTGCCGAAATGCTGCGCGTGCACGGCTATCGCAATTACATGGTCGGAAAATGGCACGTCACGCCGCTGACCGAGAGCGGGGCGACCGGCCCATTCGACGGCTGGCCGCTGGGGCGCGGCTTCGACCGCTTCTACGGCTTTCTCGACGCCGAGACCGACCAATATGCGCCCGAGCTCGTCTCCGACAACACGCACATCGATCCTCCCGGCACCTACGCCGACGGCTATCATCTGACCGAGGACCTGATCGACCAGGCGATCCGCTTCATCGGCGATCACCATGCCGACCGGCCCGATATCCCCTGGCTGACCTGGGTCGCACTCGGCGCCTGTCATGCGCCGCATCAGGCGCCGGCCGACATCATCCGCAGCTACGATCCCGAATTCGTTCACGGCTGGGATGTCGAGCGCGAGCGGCGGCTGGCGCGCCAGAAGGCGATGGGACTGGTGCCGCAGGAGACGCGGATGCCTGATCGCAATGACGGCGTGAAGGCCTGGGAGGATCACTCCATCGACGAGCGTCGTGTGTTCACGCGGCTACAGGCGGCCTTCGCCGGCATGCTTGACCATTCCGACCGGCATCTCGCGCGCCTTGTTTCGTTCCTGGAGACGGCTGACATTCGCGACAACACGGTCATCATCGTGATGTCCGACAACGGCGCGAGCCAGGAGGGCGGCCCGCTCGGTTTCGTCAACGCGATGGGGCCGTTCAATTTCAAGCCGGAGCCGATTCCCGAGAAGCTCGCCCGCATCGACGAGATCGGCGGACTCGACACCCACAGCAATTTCCCGCATGGCTGGGCCATGGCCTCCAACACGCCGCTGCGCCGCTACAAGCAGAACACCCATGGCGGCGGCATCCGCGATCCCTTCGTCATCAACTGGCCGAAACGGATTGCAGCCAGAGGCGAGCTGCGGCACCAGTTCGTGCACGCCTGCGACCTGACGCCGACGCTGCTCGAGTTGATCGGGATCGGCGCGCCATCCGAGATCGCCGGCTGCCCGCAGATGCCGCTCGAAGGCGAGAGCTTTGCGCGCTCGATCACGGATGCGTCCGCGCCTTCAAAAAGCTCGCCGCAATATTTCGAGATGTTCGGCCATCGCGGGCTCTGGCAAGGCGGCTGGAAGGCGGTCGCCTACCATCCGCCCGGCACGCCGTTCGAGAAAGACAAATGGGAGCTGTTCCATCTCGACCGCGATTTCTCCGAGACCGACGATCTTGCGACGAAAGAGCCTGAGCGGCTGGCGCAGATGATCGCGACATGGTGGGGCGAGGCCGAGAAGCATAATGTGCTGCCGCTCGACGACCGTTTCGGGCCGCGCTTTGCCGAGAACGCCGCGCGCTTCCACGGCGCGCGCCACCACTTCGTCTTCCACCACGGCATGGGCCACGTGCCGACCGACGTCGCGCCCGATGTGCGCAGCCGCAGCTACACGATCGAGGCGCATGTCGAGATCGGCGACGTGGGCTCTGATGGCGTGCTGATCTCGCATGGCGATGCGACGTCGGGCTACAGCCTTTATGTCAAGGACGGCCATCTCGTGCACGACCTCAACATCGGCGGCAGCCATCAGATCGTGCGCTCCGACCGCCAGGTTCGCTCCGGTGCGCGTCGGCTGGGCGTTCATGTCGAGCGTCTCGTCCGCACGGAGCCGCCCGCCAAGGGCTCGCGCACCGGTGTCACCGACTACACGCTGTTGATCGATGGCGAGAAGGCCGGCTCGCTGCAGACCCAGCTCGGATTCCATACGCTGATCTCGTGGTCGGGCCTCGACATCGGCCGCGACCGCGGCAGCCCGGTGTCGCACTACGAGGCGCCGTTCGAGTTTGAGGGAAAGCTGCTGCGCGTCACCGTCACCATGCACAACGACCAGACGCTCGACGGCGAGGCCGTCGGCAATGCGCAGATGGCGCGGCAGTAAGCGCGACGCCGCAGACGGGTCGCTACGGCTTGGTTGGGGGCGGCTGCAGCGGTCCAATCGCGAAAGGGGCGTCCATGTTGCGTTCGCGCGTCGTGCGAATGCGCTTCACATCGGAGGTGGACGACGATTTGCCGGCATTGGGCGTCTGCGAGAAATTGCCGTCGGTCTGGTCGTTGCGTGGCCGCACCCTCGCATCATGGACGGTCGGCTCGGCCGTTGGCGTCGGCGGCGACTGCAATTGGGCCTGTGCGCATGTGGCGGCGCCGATCACCCCAATGATGGTGATCAAGAGAGCAAGCCGATCGAGGCCCGACTTTTCTCGCGTCATGCTCCACCGCCGTTGCCGGGACATCCGGCTGCGGCACCAGCGTAATCCAGCACGGGCGGCTCGGGAAGCCGCCCGGTGCAAGCCACCGACGTCGGCGGACCTACTTGATCTTGTCGTAAGCGGCCGCAAAGTCGTTCAGCGGCATCGGGATCGCGATCGTTTCCTTCGCCATGTTCTGGAAGGAGACCTTCAATTGCTTGCCCGACTTCAGGCTCGCAAGCAGGTCGGGCGCGATCGGCGTCGAGGCGTAGCAGCCGCGGTTCTCGCAGGTCTGGATCTGGAGATCGACCGTCTTGCCCTCGTCGACCTGAAGCTTGGCGCCGATCGGCAGGTTGAGGCCGAGCGGCAGCTGGAGCAGGGCGACCGGCGTGCGGGTATCGGGCGCGATGCGGATGTTGATCAGGACGATGGTCTGGCCGGTCTTGGTCAGGACCGCGTTCTGCTCGATCGCGCATTCGAGCGGCGCGTCGCGGCTCGCGCTGGTGCAGCGTGCGATCCAGCCGGGCTGCGCCGGAGCGCCTTCAGCGGCCTGCGGCTGGGTCGGTGCGGGCGAGGGCGCCGCCTGCGCGGCCGGGGTTGGGGACGCTGCGTTCTTCTTGGCGCCCTGCTGGGCATACGCGGCACCCGTGGACAACAGGGCAGCGGCGGCGAGAGCGACAAGTCTGGATTGCATGGGCATGGCGAGACCGCGTTGGCGTGAACCGAGGGCCTCGCTGTAGCGTCGCGGAAGCCGCGGCGCAAGCTTACTCGGCGGCTTCCTTGACGGTGCCGTGCCCGGTCGCCTCGTGCCCGTCGTCCTCGGCCGAGTGGCTCTTGAACAGGTTCGAGAACTTGTCGAGATAGAGATAGACGACCGGGGTGGTGAACAGCGTCAGCGCCTGGCTGACGATCAGGCCGCCGACCATGGCGTAGCCGAGCGGCTGGCGGATCTCGGCGCCGGTGCCGTGGCCGAGCATCAGCGGCACGCCGCCGAGCAGCGCTGCCATCGTGGTCATCATGATCGGGCGGAAGCGCAGCAGCGCGGCCTGGCGGATCGATTGCTCCGGCGTCTTGCCGTCGCGTTCGGCGGCGATGGCGAAGTCGACCATCATGATGCCGTTCTTCTTCACGATGCCGATCAGCAGGATGACGCCGATCAAGGCAATGAGGCTGAACTCGAAGCCGGCCGCCATCAGGATCGCGAGCGCACCGACGCCGGCCGAGGGCAGGGTCGACAGAATCGTGATCGGGTGGATGTAGCTCTCGTAGAGGATGCCGAGGATCAGATAGACCACGACCAGCGCCGCGAGGATCAGGAGCGGAACGGTGCCGAGCGATTGCTGGAACGCCTGCGCCGTGCCCTGGAAGCTCGAATTCAGCGTTGCCGGCGCGCCCATGTCGGCCATCGCCTTCTGGACGGCTTCGGTAGCCTGGCCGAGCGCAACGCCCTGCGCGAGGTTGAAGCTGATCGTGATCGCCGGGAACTGGCCCTGATGGCTGATCGAGAGCGACCGGACCGGATCGGTGGTCCAGGTCGCAAAGGTCGACAGCGGCACCTGGTCGCCGGTCAGCGGCGATTTCAGATAGAGCTTGTTCAGCGAATCCAGATTGCCCTGCATCTCCGGCAGGATTTCCAGGATCACGTGATAGCTGTTGAGCTGCGTGAAGTACTGCGCGACCTGGCGCTGGCCGAACGCATCATACAGCGTGTCGTCGATCAGCTGCGGCTGGATGCCGTAGCGCGAGGCGGTGTCGCGGTTGATCTTGAGCTGGACCGTGGTGCCCTGGGTCTGCTGGTCGGTCGCGACGTCGCGCAACTCCGGCAGCGTCTGCATCTTGGCGAGAATCTTCGGCGCCCACGAATTGAGCTCGCCGAGATCGGCGTCCTGCAGGGTGAACTCGAACTGCGTACGTGTCGGACGGCCACCGAGGCGGACATCCTGGGCGGCCTGCATATAAAGGCGGGCGCCGGACACCTTCTCGAGCTTGGGACGCAGCCGCGCGATGATCTGTTGCGCGGATGCGTCGCGCTCGTTGCGCGGCTTCAGCGTGATGAACATGTTGCCGTTATTGCCGGCGCGGCCGCTGCCGCCGATGTTCATTGCCACCGATGCGATATCGTGATCCTCCATCACGATCTTGCCGAGCTCGACCTGACGGCGCTGCATTTCGGCGAAGGAGATGTCCTGGGAGGCTTCCGAGGTCGCGGTGATCAGGCCGACGTCCTGTTGCGGGAAGAAGCCCTTCGGGATCAGGATGAAGAGATAGACCGACAGACCGAGCGTGGCGAAGAAGATGACGAGCGTGGTGCGCCGCCAGGCCATGGCGTGGTCGAGCACGTATTCATACCCGCGCAGCAGAGCGTCGAACGCGTTCTCGCTCCACTGGTAGAACTTGCCGTGGGTGACCTCGCTGTGGGAACGCAGGAAGCGCGAGGCCATCATCGGGGTCAGGGTCAGCGACACGAACATCGAGACGAAGATCGTCATCGCCAGCACGACCGCGAACTCGCGGAACAGGCGTCCGATGATGCCGCCCATCAGCAGCAGCGGGATCAGCACCGCGACCAGCGAGATCGAGATCGACACGATGGTGAAGCCGATTTCCTTGGAACCCCTGAAGGCGGCGGCGAGCGGCTTCTCGCCTTCCTCGATGTAGCGCGTGATGTTCTCGAGCATCACGATGGCGTCGTCGACGACGAAGCCGACCGCGATGGTGAGGGCCATCAGCGACAGATTGTCGAGCGAATAGCCGAACACCCACATCAGCGCACAGGCGCCTAACAGCGCCAGTGGAACCGTGATGGTCGGAATCACCGTGGCCCAGAAGCTGCGCAGGAAGACGAAGATGACCATGACCACAAGCGCAATGGTCAGGAGCAGCGTGAACTGCACGTCCTCGACCGCGGCGCGGATGGTGGTGGTGCGGTCGCTGATGACCTCGATCTTGACCGCGGGCGGGATCGCCGCGACGAGGCGGGGCAGGGTCGCCTTGATCCGGTCGACGGTCTCGATGACGTTGGCGCCCGGCTGCTTGAACACGACCAGGAACACGCCGCGTTTGCCGTTGGCCCAGGCCGCCTGCTTGGCGTCTTCAGGACCGGTCACCGCCTGACCGATGTCCTTGATTCGCAGGGGACCGCCGTTGCGATAGGCGATAATGACGTCGTTCCAGTCCTTGGACTGCAACAATTGGTCGTTGGCGTAGATCGTGTAGGCGCGCTTCTCACCGTCGATATTGCCCTTGGGGCTGTCGACAGTGGTGATGCCGATTGCGCTACGCACATCCTCGAGCGACAGGCCCTTGGCCACGAGTTTCGCCGGATCGATCTGGACGCGAACCGAAGGCTTCTGCTGGCCGCCGATGAACACCTGCGCCACGCCGGAGATCTGGCTGATCTGCTGGGCGAGCTGGGCGTCAATCGAATCGCTGACGGTGGTCAGCGGCAGCGTGTCCGACGTCGCCGACAGCAGCAGGATCGGCGAGTCCGCCGGGTTCACCTTGCGGTAGGTCGGCGGCGAGGGCAGGTTCTTCGGCAACTGGCCGCTGGCGGCGTTGATGGCGCCCTGCACGTCGTTGGCGGCGCCGTCGATGCTGCGGTTGAGGTCGAACTGGATGGTGATCGACGCCGTGCCCAGATAGCTCGTCGAGGTCATCTGCGCGATGCCGGGAATCTGGGCGAACTGGCGCTCCAGCGGCTGCGCGACCGACGAGGCCATCGTCTCCGGGCTGCCGCCCGGCAGATTGGCCGTGATCTGGATGGTCGGAAAGTCCACCTGCGGCAGCGGTGCGACCGGCAGCAGCGGATAGGCGACGAGACCGACAAAAAGAATGCCGGCCATCAGCAACGATGTGCCGATGGGATAACGGATGAAAGGTGCCGAAATCCCGCCTTCGGTCATTCCTGCTGAACCTTGCTTTTCTGAACCGGATCCGAACTCGCCACGGCCGTCGAAACGAGGCTGCCGGGCTGCACCTTATACTGACCGCCGGTGATGACTTGCTGACCGGGGCTCAAACCTTCCTCGACGACCGAACTTCCGTCGATGGAGTAGTTCACCTTGATCTTGCGTGCCTCGGCCTTGTTGTCCTGGCCGACGGTATAAGCGTAGAGGCCGTTGGTCGAATGCAGCACCGCGTCATCGGGGACGATGGTCGCATCCTTCAGGGTCCGCACCAACAGGCGTGTCGACACCGATTGCCCCGGCCACAGCGTGTGTTCCTTGTTGTCGAACACCGCCTTGAGCCGAATAGTCCCGCTGGTCGTATCAACCTGGTTGTTGATGACGGCGAGCTTGCCCTCGGCCAGCGTCTTCTTGCCGTCGGTGGTGAACGCGATCACCTTGAGCTCGCCGGACTTCTGGCCCTCGCTGATATAAGGCAGCTGGTCTTCCGGCGCGGTGAAGATCACCGTGATCGGCTCAACCTGGGCGATGGTGACGACGCCGGTCTGGCTCGAGGCGTTGACGATGTTGCCGAGGTCGACCTGGCGCAGGCCGGCGACGCCGGTGATCGGCGACTTGACCTGGGTGTAGTCGAGCTGGGTCTGGGCGTTGGCGATCGCGGCTTCGTCGGCGGCGATCTGGGCGGTGAGCTGGGCAACGGTGGAGCGTTGCGTATCGGTCTGTTGCCGCGTCGCGAATTCACCGAGCTTGGTGTAGCGCTGCAGATCGAGATTGGCGTTGGCGAGATTGGCCTCGTCCTGCGATTTTTTGGCCTTGGCCTGATCGAGGGCGGCCTGGAACGGGCGCGGATCGATCTCGACCAGGAGATCGCCTTGGTTGACCATTTGACCTTCGGTGAAGGCGATCTTGTCGATCTGGCCGTCCACCCGGGTCCGGACTTGTACGGTGTTGAAGCCCTGCACCGTGCCGAGGCCGGTCAGGTAGACCGGGAAGTCCGCCTTCTGGACCGGCGCAACGCTGACGGGGACGGCGGGCGCGCGCGGCGGGCCCTTCTGCGCGGTCTGGGCTTTCCCGGCCTCAGCCGCCGAGTAACGCTGCCAGCCGTAATAGCCGCCACCGGCCACAGCTGCGATGATGACAATCCACAGGATCGGCCGTGACTTTTTCATATCTATTTGTATCGGCTTGTATGCCCAAAGGAACGACTTCAGCGCCAGCAACAAGTTCCCGGCGCTGTTGTATAATACACGCCAAGTTCCAGTGTAAACAGCACTATCGGATGGGAATCCTAAACAATTGGAAAGCTTTGCACCCCGTAGGCAACCGGGTGGCGAAGCGGTGTGCAGTGCTGCATTTTCCCGATGCGAACCGACAAAGTGCAAAAGTTGGGCAGTGCTCGCGGACCGCGTGAGCGGCCAACCATGCGCGCGTGGCGTTGCGCGCGGCTGGCCGCATCGTCGATGTTTCGGATTGATCGCAGTTAGGATGGTTCTAAACCGGCGGCATGCCGTTGCGGTTGTCAGGAAAATCAGTGTCGTTCATATCGGCCCGCCACAACGGGAGCACATGATGGACGAGCTGAACGGCAAGCTGATCGCGTGTCAGATCTTGATCACGGGGTTGATCGCGCGCGTCGCCAACGAGCAGCGTGATCCCTTGCGCTTCCTCACCGACTTTCGCGACGAGATCAAAGCCGTCGTCAACGGCATCAACATCGCCGGCATGGACAACACCGATCGTGTGCGCGCGACCGCGCAGCGCACCATCGACGAATTGTTCTCGTTGATGAAGCCGCCGAGCAGTGACTGACGGCTGCGCAAAATGATGCGCGACGACAAGTGCTGCTGTTTCCGATTGCTTCAATATGTCGCGCGACATTTCATCGTTTCGGATTCGAAATTTTAGAATCGATTTGAACTAGAGCGATTCAAGTGGTCGCGCGCGTCTCCTCGCATTGACCTGATTTTTCGCGATCGATAGCACCGCCTCATCGTTCGTCGCGCATGTCGCGGATCGACGAATATAAATTGGGGTGCGTTGGAATGGGGCTGGCGGTGGCTCCGCGATCGTTGCGTGCGATCGCGGCAAGGAATTCGTTTGAACTCGATGGCAATTCCGGCAAGGCGGTGTCCGCCGTCGCCGGCCTGATTGCAGTGGCGTCGGTCTCGGGCGGCGCACAGGCGCAGCAGTCGAGCCTGCCGCCGGTGAATGTCGATGCGCCGGTCGAGCGTTCGCGTCCGGCAGCCTCCAAGCCGACGCCGGAGCAGGTCCGTGCACGCAACGCGCTTCGCCGCGCCGCGCAGCGCCAGCAGGCGCAGCAGCAGGCCGCCGCCGCGGCACCGGCCCCGGCCGGTGCAGTGGATCGCAATCCCTATGCCGATCCGGCTGCGCCCTACAAGGTCGACCACGTCCAGGCCTCCGGCAAGTTTCCCGAGCCGATGCTGAACACGCCGAAGACGATCACGGTGCTCAGCAAGGAAGTGCTCGAGGACAAGAACGCGACGACGCTGAAGGAGATCGGTCGCTCGACCGCCGGCGTGACGCTGGGGTCGGGCGAGGGCGGCAACGCCTTCGGCGACCGCTTCTTCATCCGCGGCTTCGACGCGCGCAACGACGTCTTCATCGACGGCATCCGCGATCCCGCCGTGTCGATCCGCGAGAACTTCTTCACCGAGCAGATCGAGATCCTGCGCGGACCGGCATCGTCCTATGCCGGCCGCGGCACCGCCGGCGGCGCCATCAATATCGTCACCAAGCAGGCCGGCGACGTCAACTTCAAGCGGATGGATACCGAGTTCGGCACCGACCGGACCAAGCGGGTCACGCTCGACGTCAACCAGGTCGTCGATCCGACCTTCTCGGTGCGCACCGGCGGCCTGTTCCAGGACGCCAATGTCGCCGGCCGCAACTACGTGACCGACGATCGCTGGGGCACGTTCCTGTCGACCAAGTATACCCCGACCAACGACATCAAGATCACGACGAACTACGTCCACACCGATCTCAGCGGTCTGCCCGATTTCGGCGTGCCTTATTACAAGCAGGGCAACGTGCCGGTGACGTCGGCCGGCATTCCGCGCGGGACCTGGTACGGCTTCCTCAACCGCGACTTCCAGACCGCGCGGCAGGATTTCGGCACCGGGACGGCGGAGTACAAGGTCAACGAAGCCATCACGCTGACCAGCAAGGTGCGCGGCGAGCATTCGCTGCTGAACTATATCGGCACGCTGCCGCAGAACCCGGTGACGACCAACATCAATCCGCTGCTCTGGACCACGACGGCGAGCGCGCAGAGCCGCTACCAGACGGTGGACGTGTGGGCCAACCAGAACGAGGCCACGTTCAAGCTCGACACCGGCGGGATCAAGCACACCGCGGTGTTCGGCGTCGAATACACCAACGAGAACATCTCGATCGATCGTTACTCGGGTCTTGCATCGGAGCTGGCCGGCTCCGGCTTCACGAGCAACGGGGCTCTCTCGGGGATCAATCTCTACAACCCTCAGTCCGCTTACGTCGGTGGCTTCGGCACACCGACGCTGACGGGCAATCCGACGCGCTATGGCGTCAACACCAGCAGTGTCTATGTCATGGACACCGCGAACTGGCAGGACACCGTCATCGTCAATGGCGGCATCCGCTACGACGGCTACAACATGAGCTCGTCGACCAATGCGGCCTATCTGAAAATGAACTCCGATCTGGTCAACTATAACGTCGGCCTGGTCTACAAGCCGATGTCGATCGGCAGCATCTATGCGGCCTACGCGACCTCGGCCAATCCGTTCGGCTCGGAGCTCGACGCGACCGGCACCGATTACGGTGGCGTTCCCGCCAACACGACCGTTCTGCTCGGGCCCGAACGCAACAAGGCGGCGGAGGTCGGCACCAAGTGGGAACTCGCCGATCGTCACCTGCTGGTCTCTGCGGCGCTGTTCCAGACCACGAAGGACAATGCGCGCGAGACCAACGCTGCGGGCCTCCTCACCTCGGGCGCGGCCTACAAGATCCAGGGCATCGACATCGAGGCCGAGGGCAAGATCACCGATCGATGGAGCATCTTCGGCGGCCTGGTGCTGATGCAGTCCAAGGTCACGCAGAGCAACATCGCCTCCAACCTCGGCCTGCAGCTTGCCAACGTCGCCCACCAGTCGTTCAGCATGCTGACCAAGTACAAGTTCGACGGCGATTGGGAAGTCGGCGGGCAGGCGGTGTATCGCTCCAAGGTCTATGGCGGCACGTTCGCGGCCAACACCGGCAACGAGCTGCCGAGCTACTGGCGCTTCGATGCGTTCGTCGAGAAGAAGATCGACAAGAACTGGACCATGAAGTTCTACGCCCAGAACCTCACCAACAAGCTCTACTACGACACGCTCTATCGCAGCGCCGTGCCGTTCGTCGCGGTCGCGCCGGGGCGGGCGTTCTACATCGTCACGACGGCCAAGTTCTGATGACGTTCTGATTGCGCCGTTCCAAAAACGGGATGCCTGCCACGGCAGGCGTCCCTGCGCTCCTGCAATCGACCACGATGCGCGCCATCCGCAACTTGGTACCAGTTTAGAACGCTTACAAACTTCAGTTTAGAACGGTTCAAACTGAAATGCGCAGACAAGTTTAGAATCGCTATGAAGTGGCTGGTTTGTTGCCCAGTGTTGCTGTGATCGCGTTGACCCCCCTGAACACGCTCGGTAGCACCAATGCGTCGCGTTGTCGCAACGCGACTATTGGAAGCAGAAGAAGCACAGTGGGGCGTGTGATGGGCGTTACAAGAACACCGCGGTCGTTGCGTTCGGTCGCGGTTCGGAAATCATTGGGCAGCAATCTCGATGGCGCGACCGGCAAGACCGTGTCTGCCGTCGCGAGCCTGATTGCGGCCGCGTCCGTCTCGACCGGCGCGCAGGCGCAACAGACCAATCTGCCTCCCGTGAACGTCGATGCGCCCAAGGAACGTCCGCGCTCCACCGCTGCAAAGCCGACACCCGACCAGGTCCGTGCCCGCAACGCGCTGCGTCGCGCCGCGCAGCGCCAGCAGGCGGCAACAGGCCCGGTCGTCGATGCGAACGGTCCGGCACCCGATCGCAATCCGTATGCAGACCCCGCTGCACCCTACAAGGTCGACCACGTCCAGGCGGGCGGCAAGTTTCCCGAGAAGCTGGTCGATACGCCGAAGTCGATCACCGTGCTCAGCAAGGAAGTGCTCGAGGACAAGAACGCCACGACGCTGAAGCAGGCGATTTTGAGCACCGCTGGCGTGACCCTGGGCACGGGCGAGGGCGGCAACGCCTTCGGCGACCGCTTCTTTATTCGCGGTTTCGACGCCCGCAACGACATCTTCATCGACGGCGTGCGCGATTCTGGCGTCAGCGTCCGTGAGAACTTCTTCACCGAGCAGGTCGAGATCTTGCGCGGCCCCGGCTCGACCTTTGCGGGCCGCGGTGTTGCCGGTGGTGCGATCAACATCGTCACCAAGCAGGCGGTGACGGAGAAGAGCTTCTACAACATGGACACCACGTTTGGCACCGACAGGACCAAGCGTGTTGTGCTCGACGTCAACCAGGTGGTCGATCCAACCTTTGCCATCCGTGCAGGTGGGTTGTTCCAGGATGCCGGTGTGGCTGGCCGCGACTACGTCACGGACAACCGTGATGGTGCCTTCGTCGCTACGACTTGGAAGCCGACCGACGCGATCAAGATTACGACCGACTACATTCATACCGAACTGACTGGCCGTCCGGATTTCGGCGTGCCGTATTACCGGCCCAGCGCGACGTCGACTGCCGGCGGTCCGTTCCCGGACTTCGGTGCGAACCGCAGAAACTGGTATGGCGAGATCAACCGCGACTTCTACCGGACCGGTCAGGACATCGGCACGATCAACGCGGAAGTGCAGATCACCCCCGATCTGATGGTCAGCAACAAGTTCCGCGCTTCCAGCTCGAGCCAAAACTACATCGGAACTCTGCCGGAATCGCCCGTGATCGGCACGCCCTTGTCGGCCTCCACGGTGACGTCCAACCCGCAGAGTCGTATTCAGGTTACCGACGTGCTCGCCAATCAGACGGAGGCGACTTACAAATTCCAGGATGGAGTCGGCTTCAAGCATACCGCGCTGGCGGGTATCGAAGTCGATCGTGAGAGATCATCGATCGACAAATATCTTGGACTCACCACCGAGACGGTCGGCACTCCCTTAAGCGCATCCGGATCGCCGACAAACACGAACGTGTTCTTTCCCCAAAACACGTTCTTGTCGTTCCCGACCCCGTCGGTCGCGGGCCTGCCGACCAAGATCGGCATCGACACCGTTAGCGGCTATGTCATGGATAGCGCGAACTATCGCGATCTCCTGATCCTCAATGGCGGCTTCCGCTACGACAATTACAGCATCAATACGTCGGGATACACAGCGGTCTCCGGCGTCAACAAGTTCGGCACGCAGTCCGCCGAATTCCTGATTCCAAACTTCAACCTGGGTCTTACACTTAAGCCGCTTCCGAACGGCAGCGTCTATGTAGCGTATGCGACCTCGGCAAACCCAGTTGGCGCGGAATTCGACGGAACCAGCACCGCCTATGGCGGTCTCTCACCGTTCCTCAACGGCAGCACGAACCAGATTTTCGGGCCGGAGAAGAACAAGGCGATCGAACTCGGAACGAAGTGGGAGCTGTTCGACCGTCATCTTTTGCTGACGGCAGCGCTGTTTCAGACCACCAAGGAAAATGCCCGCGAGGCGCAGAACATCACCGCGGCGACGGCAACCGCGACCTGTCCCTACCCGGTGACCGTCCCGGCCACGACCGGCACGGTGTCTTGTATCACGGCAGGCGCAGCTTACCGCATTCGCGGCATCGATCTCGGTGTCGGCGGCAAGCTCACCGACAGATGGAGCGTATTCGGCGGCCTCGTCCTGATGCAGTCGGAGATTACGAAGTCGCTGGCGCCGTCGCCCAACATCGCGCTTTATCCGACCAACGTCGGACTCAAGCTTGCCAACGTTGCGCACCAATCCTTCAGCTTGTTGACCAAATATCAGCTCACCGATGTCTGGGAACTCGGGGGGCAAGCAGTGTACCGCTCGGAGATCTACGGCGGCACGTTGCTCGCTGCAAACCAGGGCACGTCGATCCCGAGCTACTGGCGCTTCGACGCGTTCGCCGAAGCGAAGATCAACAAGAACTGGCAGGTCAAACTGTTCGTCAACAACATCTTCGACAAGCGCTACTACGACGCGTTGTACCAGAGCGCCGCGCCCTTCGTGCTGGAAGCACCGGGACGCGCGGCCTATGTGGTCCTTTCGGCGCGCTACTGATGGAGAGATAACGAGGTGCCATGCTGACATGCATAGACGGCGTCCTGAGCAAGGAAGATGTGGCGGATTTCCGCCGCATCATGGACGCCAGCGAATGGGAAGACGGCCGTTCCACCGCGGGCGCGCAGTCAGCAATGGTCAAGCGCAACGAGCAGTTGCCGCCGGATAGCGAGGTCGCGCGCAAGCTCGGCCATCGCATCATCTCGGCGTTGACGGCGAACCCGCGATTTCTGGCAGCCGCGATCCCGCTCCAGATCTTCCCGCCGCTGTTCAACCGCTATGCGGCGGACAGCGGCCATCATTTCGGCCTGCATGTCGACAACGCCATCCGCGGCGACCGGCTGACCGGCCTTCGCATCCGCACGGATCTGTCGGTCACGCTGTTCCTGAGCGAGCCCGAGGATTACGACGGTGGCGAACTTGTGATCGAGGACACCTACGGCTCGCACGAAGTCAAGTTGCCAGCCGGGGACTGCGTGCTCTATCCCTCGACCAGCCTGCATCTGGTCACGCCGGTGACCAGGGGGGCGCGGGTTGCGTCTTTCTTCTGGCTCCAGAGCATGATACGGGACGATCAAGCTCGCAGCATGATCTTTGATCTCGACACCGCCATTCAGGCGCTGGTGGCACGGCTCGGGCGTGACGATCCCGAAACGGTCAAATTGACGGGTATCTATCACAACCTCATTCGCTACTGGGCCGAAGTATGAAGATCACATCTTTCCAAGCAAGCTTCGCTGCAGCCGTGCTGCTGACGGCCACCTGGCTCGCAGCTCCTGTTTCTGCCCAGACACAAACCCAGCCGGCCGCGCCGGCACGGCCCGTTGCGGCGCCGGCACCCGTGGCGGCCCAGCCGGCTCCGGCTGCTCCCGCAGTTGCGGCACAGCCGAATGTTGCGGCGCCCGCGCCGTCGACGGCCGCCCCCGCGGTGGCTGCGCCCGCGGCCGCCGCGCCCAGCGCGACCGAGGCTACCATCGCCCCCGCATCCGAGGCGGCGCCGAAGGCCGGTATCGCGCCGGCCATGAAGGAATTGTCGCCCTGGGTGATGTTCATGTCGGCGGACATCATCGTGAAGGCGGTGATGATCGGGCTTGCCTTCGCCTCGCTCGTGACCTGGACCGTCTTCATCGCGAAGTCGATCGAGCTGTCGGTCGCGTCCGCCAAGCTCCGTTCGGCACTGAAGAAGATCGCCGAGGTGCGCTCGCTCGCGGAAGCCCAGATGGCGCTCGGCACCAAGCAGGGCATCCTGCCGTCCTTCCTGGCGGCAGCGCTGCGCGAGGCGCGGATGTCGGCGGGCCTCTCCAGCGACACCGGCATCAAGGAGCGCGCGGCCTCGAGCTTCGCCGAGATCGTGCGCGCCGAACAGCGCCGCATTCGCATCGGCATGGGCTTCCTCGCCACCATCGGCTCGACGTCGCCCTTCGTCGGCCTGTTCGGTACCGTCTGGGGCATCATGAACAGCTTCATCGGCATCTCGAAGTCGCAGACGACGAACCTCGCTGTCGTCGCTCCCGGTATCGCCGAGGCACTGCTCGCGACCGCCATCGGCCTCGTCGCGGCGATCCCGGCCGTCATCATCTACAATCACTTCTCGCGCGTGACGAAGGGCTATCTCGAGCTCGTCAGCCGCGCCTCGGGAGCGGCGGCGCGGCTGTTGTCGCGTGATCTCGATCGCAGCCACGGCAGCGCACATTCGCGCGCGGCGGAGTAGGCCATGGCTGTCTCGCTCACCGACAACGATGACGACGACGACTTCTCGGAAACGCATGACATCAACGTCACGCCGTTCATCGACGTCATCCTGGTGCTGCTGATCATCTTCATGGTCGCGGCTCCCTTGTCGACGGTCGATCTGCCGATCGACCTGCCGACCTCGAGCGCGACGCCGCAGAAGAAGCCGGACAAGCCGACCTATGTCAGCATCAAGCCCGATCTGACGCTCGCGATCGGCGAAAACGCGGTCAAGCGGACCGACCTTGTCAGCTCGCTCGACGCCATCGCCGACATGAGCAAGGACAAATACGTGTTCCTGCGCGCCGACAAGGCCGTGCCCTACGGCGAGTTGATGGGCGTCATGGAAATCCTGCGGTCCGGCGGCTATTCTCGGATCAAGCTGGTGGCGCTCGAAGCACCTCCTGCGGCGGCTGGGCCGGCGCAGGGGGCGGTCCAACCCTGACGGCAGCGCGATGTCCGACCCTGTAATCGACGCAAAACCATCCCGGCGGCTCTGGATTCTGGCCGCGATCGCCGCGATTGGCCTGCATCTCGGCGGGGCTGCGCTGGCGCTCGCCAACCTTCGTGCCGACGACGGCGACGATGGCCTCGGCGCCAACGGCGCGGAATACGCCGTCGAGATGACCTCGCCGAAGCTTCCCGAGACGGATCTGCCTCCCGGCCCGGATAGCGAAGCCTCGCAGTACCAGCCGCAGCAGATGCAGCAGCAGGCCGAGGTTCACGAGACCGATCTGCCGAAGGAAATACCTCAGGAGGCCGAAGACCCGGACCGCCTCGTCACCGAGAACGACTCCAAGAAGCCGGTCGAGGACACCACGAAAGTGGCCAAGGTCGAAACCCAGGCCGTCGAGGAGATGCCGAACGCCCAGGAATCGGCGAGGCAGGCGCTGAACGAAGACGCGCGCGAGGACGAGAAGGCGGCTGCCCCCAACCAGGGCATCGGCAAGGACCTTCGCAAGCTGACGGCCGAGTGGGGCAAGCGGATCAGCGCCTATTTCGAGCTGCACAAGCGCTATCCCAAGGACAAGAGCAAGACGACGACGGTCAAGCTCAGCCTGGTCCTGAACCGACGCGGCAATGTCGTGTCAGTCGACGTGGCCGAGTCCTCCGGCGATCCCGCCTTCGACAGCGAGGCCATCTCCATGGTGCGCCGTTCGGATCCCGTGCCGGTCCCGCCGGCCGACCTGACCGACGATCAGTTCGCCTTCAGCCTGCCGGTGAATTTCAAGAAGCCGTCAAAGTAGACCGTCAGCGCCAGAAGAACTTGATCGAGACGTAGACCACGACCAGGCAGGCGAAGATCAGCGCCACCGGGAGGGGGCGCTTCTCGGTTCCACCGAACATCGCCGATCCGAACATGGCGGCCTTCTTCGGCTTGGGGGCCGGGCGCCGGAAGGCGGTAACATTGTCCGCCACCGGCTCAGCCGCCCGGGTACGCACATCGGGCGGGTTCCCGGCGCCGCCCATCTCCAGATAGTAGGATTTGTAGACCTCGGCGATGGTGGCTTCGGCGGCCTCGCCCTCGCTCATCCGCTCCAGCAGCTTCTTATAGCCGTCGAGGAAGCCCTGTGCGTCCGCAGGCAGCGCCGACAACCCATTCAGCTTGGCCATCATCTTCCAGGTGGCGAAATCGGCGCGGGCACGGGTGTCGGCGCGTCGCGCGATCAGCATATCGGCAGCTTTGACCAAGTTGGCCTCTAGCCCTTCGGCTTTGTCTTCAAGTGCAGGATCTTCAAGTCCGGGATCTTCAAGTGCATGGTCTTGAAGGGAGTGTCTTCAACTACGCATTGCCGGTAGCGAAGAGAACAGCTTGAATCACATAACCGGTCAACGTTCGCAGTATTGCTGAAATAACATCAAGATTTAGACCGAACTGGGAACCCGCAAGCGGCAGCAGGATCAGAAGCGCGATCAGGATCATCATGCCGTACGGCTCGAGCCGTGACAGGGGCAGGGCAAGCGGCCGCGGCAACAGCCCGACCGCGACCCGTCCGCCGTCCAGCGGCGGGATCGGCATCATGTTGAAGACCGCCAGCACGGCGTTGATCAGCAGCGCATTCTTGAGGTTGTCGAAGATCCATTGCGCCGAACTGGCGGGCGCCAGGGGCAGGGCGTGCAGGGCGAGGCCCGCGACCAGCGCCAGCAGGATGTTGGTGACGGGGCCGGCCAGGGCGACCCAGACCATGTCCAGCTTCGGATTGTTGAGGTTGCGAAAGTTCACCGGCACCGGCTTGGCGTAGCCGAACAGGAACGGCGAATGCGCAAACAACAGCATCGCCGGCAGGATCAGCGTGCCGAACGGGTCGATATGGCGCAGCGGATTGAAGCTGACGCGGCCGAGCTGCCAGGCGGTGTTGTCGCCGAGGCGGTGCGCGACGAAGCCGTGCGCCGCCTCGTGGAAAGTGATGGCAAGCACCAGCGGCAGCACCCACACCGAGAGGTCATAGAGGGAAATGTTCAATTTGCATCTCGTCCGGTTTTGCTCGTCGCCTTGCAGACGACCTGGCCAGACCGGCGGTGCAGCAACGCTTCGGCTCAAGATAGGATGGCCGGTTCCGAAATGCCACGCTGCAAATGATCGGCAAGCCGGGCCGCCGGGCGCGGCAGGTTGCGCGCGCGGTGGAAGCGGATGTCGGCCGCGGGAAGCGGCGGCAGGCCGTCGCGTGCGCCGAGAGCGCGGAGCCGAGGCGGCAGGATGCCGGCCTTCACCACGGTAATCGCAAGGCCCTCCGCCGCGATCGATTCCACCGCCGCCAGCGTCCGGCTGACGAAGGCGAGCCGCCACCGCCGGCCGGCGCGATCGAGCGCGTCTGCGGCCCATTGGCGAAACAGGCAACCGGGCGGGTACAGCGCGACGGGCAGAGTGTCCTCCGCCGTGGCGCGGCAGGTGGCGGCCGCCGCCCAGACGGCCTGCTCGCGCCGCAACAACTCGCCGTCGCCACGCCCTTGCGGATGCATGGCGATGACGAGGTCATAGGCTTCGCCGAGCCGGGCCGGCATCGTCGCGGTCAGCCCGGTCTCGATCTCGACCCGCACCGCCGGATGCTCCCTGGCGAAGCCCGCCAGCAGGGGCGGAATGACGATCGTGCCATAATCGTCCATCACGCCGAGGCGGATGACGGCTTCCGGCTTGCGTGCGCGTAACGCGCCGATTGCTTCGGCATGGAGCGCAAGGATGCGCTGCGCATAGGCCCGCAACTCGTCGCCCGCGGCGGTCGGCACGATTCCGGCCCGATTGCGCTGAAACAGCTTTGCGCCGAGCCGCTCCTCGAGGCGCCTGACCTGCACGCTCACCGCCGACTGGGTGCGGTTGAGCTGATCGGCCGCGCGCGTGAACGAGCGATGCTCGGCGACGGCGAGAAAAGCCCTCAGCAGATCGGGATCGAGATCGGGCACGGTCATGACCAAAATTTATCCCAGCATGACGGAAATTCCATTCCCAGTTTGGGCACGGCCCGTATGCTCTTCGTCAAGGCGTTCGACGGGAGGGATGGTGGGCGAGATTCTTGGCGTTCTGGCTGCGGTGCTATCGAGTGCGCTCGGCGGCACCTCGATCGGTGCGACGCGCTATCTCGTTGGCAGCATCGATCCGCTGGCGATCGGCTCGTTCCGGTTCGGGATCGGCTTTCTCCTGCTGCTGCCGCTGACATGGCTGCGTGGCGATCGCTGGCCGTCGCGGGGCGACTGGGTTGTTGCTGTCGGGCTCGGTATCCTCTTCTTCGCGCTGTTTCCGATCCTGTTCAACGCATCGCTGATCTTCACGACAGCCGCGCGCGGCGCGCTCGCACTGTCGACATTGCCGCTGTTGACGCTCGTGATCGGCGCCGCGCTCGGCAGCGAGGCGCTGAGCTGGCGCAAATCGATCGGCATCGTGGTGGCAACATCAGGCGTTGCCGTCGCGCTGCTCACGGACCTCGGTTCGGCGCCGTCGGGCGCCTGGCGCGGCGATCTCCTGATGATGGCGGCTGCGCTGTGCATGGCGCTGTACGGCATCTGGTCGAGGCCGTTGATCCGGCGCTCCAGCCCGATCGCCTTCACCACCATGAGCATGGCAGCGGGCGCCGTCTGCCTTGTCCTGCTCTCGTGTTTCCGCGGCAGTTTTGCGCCCGTCGCAAATTTCGGCACGCCGCAATGGCTCGCCGCGCTTTACCTCGGCGCCTTCGGCGCGGCGCTGACCTTCTATCTCTGGGCCTTCGCGCTGGAGCGGACGACGCCAACGCGCGTGGCGATCTCGGTGACGGTCAATCCGATCACGGCGTCACTGGTTGGCGCCTTCCTGCTGAACGAGCCGCTGCGCTGGAATCTCGCCGCCGGCATCGTCGCGGTGTTTGCGGGAATCTGGCTGGCCACGACGACAGGACGGCGCGTTGAGACCGCCAGCTTGCCTGCTTCAAGCCGGCCCTGACCTTACGCCGGGATCGTCCTCTCATATTGTTTCAGGCCATCGTCGAGCTTCAGCCAGGCGAGCTTTTCCGAGACCCAGATGTGCTCGGTCGGTGCGAAGGCATTGCGGTCGTCGAAGGTCGCGAGCGCCACGCCGGCCAGTGTGCCGTTGCGCCGCCAGGAGAACAGCCGGGTGCCGCAGTTCTTGCAGAACACGCGCTCGATGGCCTCGGACGATGCGTAACGGCCGGTGTCGCCTTCAACGGTCAGCGCTTTCTGGTCGAACTGGGCGCGGACGAAATAAGGCGAGCCCATCGCTTTCTGGCACATGCGGCAATGGCAGATGCGCACATTCAACGGCTCGCCCTCCGCCTTGAACCGCACCGCGCCGCACAGGCATCCACCTTCTCTAATCATGCCACCCGCCATTCGCTGACTTGCCGCGCCATGTTCCAGTTGAGCTCATCGAGTTCGTCATCCATCTTGGTGTTCGGCCGGCTGACGTTGGTGAAGGCGGCCCAGCAGAAGCCGCCATGGGTTCTGACCGCAATCGTGCTGGTGCCGGGCAGGCTGCCATTGTGCCACCAATTGCCTGAACTGTTGATGCAGAATCCCTTGGCATAGTCCGGGCTGTAGCTCGGTGCCGTGGTCATGACCTGGATGGTGCGCGGCCGCAGGATGTTCGCCGGCCGGGCATAACCGTCGACATGCATCAGGAACTGCACGAGGTCAGTCGGCGTCGCGATCCAGCCGCCATGGGAATCCATGCGGCGGACGTTCATCTCGTAGGGACTTTCGACCTTGCAGTAATAGGCGACTTCGCCGGCCTGGCGCTGGTCGCTTGTGTTGCCGGCGATGGTCATATCGGTGACGCCGCAACGGTTGAGCACCTCGGTGCGGACATGTTCGGCATAGCGCTGGCCGGTGAGCTTCTCGATCACGCGGCCCAGCACGCAATAGCCGAAATTCGAGTAGGCGTAGTGCTGGCCCGGCGGACGGTCGAGCGGCCGATTGGCCAGCGTCCAGGTGATCAGCTGCGCGTGGTCCATGTGCGGATGCGTGAACATGGGATCGCGGTTGTCGTTGGTCCAGCCGCCGCCGGTATGTGTCAGGAGATGCTCGAGCGTGATCTGGTCGATGCCGGGCGAGTAGGGCGGCGCGCCGTAATCGGTGCCGAGCAGCGCGCCGGGGCCGAACACGCGGTCGGTGAGCTTGACGCGGTTCTCCTCGATCAGCCGAAACAGCGTGACCGAGGTGATCATCTTGCTGACGCTGGCGATGCGAAACAGATGTTGCGGCGTCGTTGCTTCATTCTGCTCGCGATCGGCGACGCCGAAGGCGGCCTGGTGGACGATCGCACCCGCATAGCCGATCGCAAAAGAGAGCCCCGGCACGTCGAACTTGCCCATGAAGCTCTGCGCCAGCCGGCCCATTGCCGTGCGTTCGGCCGGCGAGGGCGGGCGGATGCTCGGCGGGTTGGGCGCGAGCTGCGCCAGCGCGCGTTGCGACAGCAGCGGCAGCGCGCCCGCGCCGGCTGCGAACTTCACAAAATCCCGACGCCCAAGCTGCATGGTCCGCCTCCCTGGACGGACCATCACGCTCTCAATAGGTCGCCCGTCCCCCGGAAATATCAAAGACCGCGCCAGTGGAGAAGGCACAATCTTCGGATGCAAGCCACGCGGCCATCGCGGCGAGCTCTTCCACCAGGACGAAGCGGGCTTTGGGAATTTTCGACAGCATGAAATCGATATGCTGCTGCGTCATCTGGTCGAAGATCGCGGTCTTCGCCGCCGCCGGCGTCACGGCATTCACGAGAATGTCATGGGCGGCGAGCTCCTTGCCGAGTGACTTCGTCAGCGCGATCAGGCCGGCCTTCGACGCCGAATAGTGCGAGGCGTTTGGATTGCCTTCCTTGCCGGCGATCGAGGCGATGTTCACGATCCGCCCGTATTTCTGCTTGAGCATCACGGGCACGATCGCCTTGCAGACGATGAAGGGGCCGTCGAGGTTGATGCGCAGCACCTTGCGCCATTCCTCGAGATCGGTCTCCCACACCGGCTTGTTGACGCCGGCGATGCCGGCATTGTTGACGAGGATGTCGATCTTGCCGAAGGCGGCAAGCGTGGCATCGCGCGCCTGCTCGACGCCTGCGGTGTCGGTGACGTCGACCTTGACCGCGCGGACGCTGTCGCCGATTTCCTTCGCCGTCTTCTCGGCCAGCGCGGCATCGAAATCCCAGATAGCGACCTTGGCACCGGAGGCGACGAAGCGCTCGGTGATCGCGCGGCCAAAACCCTGCGCGCCGCCCGTGACGACGGCGACGCGGCCGTTGAGATCAATCTTGTTCATGAGATGTGATCCCTGCGGGCGTCAGAGCATGTAGCCGCCGTCGACGACGAGGTCGACGCCGGTGGTGAACGCGCTCTCGTCGCTGCCGAGATAGATCGCCATGTTGGCGATTTCGTCGGCGGTGCCGAGCCGGCCCATCTTCTGGCGGGAAATGAACATCTCCTTGCCCTGCGGCCCCTGGGCTGCGGCGCGGTCGAGCATCGAGGGGGTCTCGACCGTGCCGGGGCAGATCGAGTTGCAGCGGATGCCCTTGGTGATGAAGTCGAGCGCGACTGCGCGGGTCAGCAGCGACACGGCGGCCTTCGAGGAGCTGTAGACGTAGCGGTTCGCCGGCGGCCGCAGCGCCGCGCAGGACGAGATGTTGACGATGCTGCCGCCGCCGCCCGCGAGCATGTCGGGCAGGAACGCCCTGATGGTCCGGTGCATCGACTTGACGTTGAGGTCGAACGAGAAATCGAAATCCTCCTCCGAGCACTCCAGGATGGTGCCGTGATGCACGAAGCCGGCGGCGTTGAGCAGGATGTCGATCTTGCCGATGCGCTTGGCGAAGGCGTTGACGTCGGCGGTGTTGCGGACGTCGAGCTTTGCGACCTCGGCGATGCCTTCCTTGGTCAGGCCCGCGATGCCGGCCTCGTTGATGTCGGTGGCGATGACGGTTGCGCCTTCACGCGCGAATGCGAGGGCGCATGCGCGCCCGATGCCTGCCGCTGCAGCCGTGATGACGGCGCGCTTACCCTTGAGGCGGTCTGCCATGTTCTTGTTCTCCTCACCTTGAAAATTTGACTGTTCGTTTCTCGTCATTGCGAGCGAAGCGAAGCAATCCAGAATCTTGCCGCGGAGGCAGTCTGGATTGCTTCGTCGCTACGCTCCTCGCAATGACGGTGTCGCTGTTAGTGATTATCCCGCGGCACGCCAAACGCGGCGGCGACGTTCTGGTAGCGCGTGGCGAGCTCCATGCAGGCGCCGGTCGATTGCTGGCCGACGGTGTTGCGATAGATCTCCTGCCAAGGCGTCTGGTTCGCCGGGTGCTTGAAGCCGCCGCTGGCCTTCAATTCGGCGTGGCGCTTCTTCAACTCGTCGTCCGAGATCAGGATGTTGGCGCTGCCCTTGTTGAGGTCGATGCGCACCTTGTCGCCGGTCTTGAGGATCGCAAGGCCGCCATTGGCGGCGGCTTCCGGCGAGGCGTTCAGGATCGACGGCGAGCCCGACGTGCCGGACTGGCGACCGTCGCCGATGCAGGGCAGGGACAGGATCCCGCGTTTGATCAGGGCGGCCGGCGGCTGCATGTTCACGACCTCCGCGCCGCCGGGATAGCCGATCGGGCCGGTGCCGCGGATGAACAGCACGCAGTGCTCGTCGATGTCGAGCGAGGCGTCATCGATCCGCTCGTGATAGTCCTCCGGACCCTCGAACACGATCGCGCGGCCCTCGAAGGCATTCAGATCCTTCGGGTTGACGAGATAGCGGTCGCGGAATTCCTTGGAGATCACGGAGGTCTTCATGATCGCGGAATCGAACAGATTGCCCTTCAGCACCAGGAAGCCGGCGTCCTTCACCAGCGGCTTGTCATAAGCCCAGATCACGTCGTTGTCGGGCTTCGGCGCATCCTTGCAGTTCTCGCCGATGCCGCGGCCGTTCACCGTGACTGCGTCCTCATGGATGCGCTTGTGCTTCATCAATTCGCGCACGACGGCCGGCACGCCACCGGCGCGGTGGAATTCCTCGCCGAGATAGAAGCCGGCCGGCTGCATGTTGACCAGCAGCGGCACGTCATGGCCGAATTTCTGCCAGTCATCGATCGACAGCTCCACGCCGATATGCCGGGCGAGCGCATTGATGTGGATCGGTGCGTTGGTCGAGCCGCCGATCGCCGAATTGATCACGATGCAGTTCTCGAACGCCTTGCGGGTCAGGATGTCCGAGGGCTTGAGGTCTTCCCAGACCATCTCGACGGCGCGCTTGCCCGTCTCGTAGGCGATCTGGCCGCGTTCGCGGTAGGGGGCCGGAATCGCCGAGCAACCCGGCAGCGAGAAGCCGAGCGCTTCGGCAAGGCCGTTCATGGTCGAGGCCGTGCCCATGGTGTTGCAATGGCCGACCGAAGGCGCCGAGGACGCCACGATCTCCATGAACTCTTCGTAGTCGATCTCGCCTGCGGCGAGCCGCTCGCGCGACTTCCAGACGATGGTGCCGGAGCCGGTGCGCTCACCGGCATGCCAGCCGTTGAGCATCGGGCCGCCCGACAGCACGATCGCGGGCAGGTTCACGGTCGCCGCCGCCATCATCAAGGCGGGCGTGGTCTTGTCGCAGCCGGTGGTCAGCACCACGCCGTCGAGCGGATAGCCGTAGAGGATCTCGACCAGGCCGAGATAGGCGAGGTTGCGGTCGAGCGCCGCGGTCGGGCGCTTGCCGGTCTCCTGGATCGGGTGGGTCGGGAATTCCATCGCAATGCCGCCGGCCTCGCGGATGCCTTCGCGGACGCGATGCGCGAGCTCGATATGATGGCGGTTGCAGGGGGAGAGGTCGTTGCCGGTCTGGGCGATGCCGATGATCGGCTTGCCGGACTGCAACTCGGCGCGGGTGAGGCCGTAGTTCAGATAGCGCTCCATGTAGAGCGCGGTCATGCCCGGATTATGCGGGTTGTTGAACCAGTCCTGCGAGCGAAGGTGGCGGCGGGTGCCGTTACCGGCGGGCGCATGCCCATTGGTTGGCTTTTTTGTCATTGGATTCTCCTTCAATGCAAACGCACGGGCCGGCGTCCGGGATGCCGATCGGTGCGATGCCCGGCAGCGCGAGCATGTCGTGACGGCCCGCCTGCTGGCGAACGTTTCCTGATGGCAGCGATACTACTCATGGGTCGTTGGTAACGCTATCATTTTGTACGGCTGGCGCCCATTCCGGCGTGTGCGGGCCGGCCGCGAGCCGCTGCGTCTGCGAACTCTGCCGCTCGATCACGGTAAAGCCGAGATCGAGCACGGGCTCCTCGGGACGCTTGCCTTCGATCGCCTCGATCAGCATCGCGGCAGCAGCGCTGCCCATTTCGTAGCGGTTGGTCCGGACGCTCGTCAGCGTCGGCACCGAGGAGGCCATGAATTCGAGGTCGTTGAAGCCGACGATCGCGATCTGATCGGGGACTGCGATGTCCCGTCGGCGGCATTCGAACAGCACGCCGAGCGCGAGGTCGTCATTGGCGCAGAACACCGAGTCGATGCCGGGCTCGCGCGCGAGAAGATCGGCGAACAGCGCGCCGCCGAGCGTGACCGAGGTCGGCGTCGCCGTCGTCACGATCAGTCTTTGGTCGAACAGGCCGGCGTCCTTCATGGCCGCGACATAGCCGTCGAGCCGGCGCTGCACCCGCGGGTCCATGCGCGCGCCGACGAAGCCGATCCTGCGGTGGCCCTGCGCGAACAAATGTGCAATTGCCGCGCGCGCTGCATCATAATGGGAAAAGCCGATCATCATGTCGACCGGGTTGGGCCCGATCTCCATGATCTGAACGATCGGGCAGTCGGCCGCCTCCAGCATCGCGCGCGATTCCGTGGTCTGGTCGATGCCTGTGACGATCAGTCCCGCCGGCTTCTGCGCCAGAAACAGGCGCAACAGCTTCTCCTCCTGGAGGATGCTGTAACGCGTGTTGGACAGCTGGATCGAGTAACGGCTGCTTTCGGAGGCGTCATAGATGCCGCGCAGCACGTCGGAGAACACGTTGTTGGTCAGTGACGGAATCAAGACACCGATCACCTCGGTGCGCTGCGAGGCCAGCGCGCGTGCCGCAAGGTTGGGCACATAGCCGAGCTCCCGGGCCGCGCTTTCGACCCGCGTCCGCTTGGCGACCGACAGCGCCTCGGGATTGCGGAAGAAGCGGGAGGCGGTAATGGGGCTGACGCCGGCGAGCTCGGCGACTTCCGCCAACCGAATCTTGCCCGACTTGGTGCGCTTTCGTCCCATTTGTTGCTCTTAACACAGCCACTCCCGCAAACAAAGGATCGTTGACAGCGCTACCAGCAACGACTAACCAAAGACAAATTGCCAAAGCCGCACAAACTGCCGACAATGTCGCCTGTTAAGAGGGGCTTCGGGTCGGCGAAGTTCAGAAAAAACAAGACGGTGGCGGCGCCACAGTTGCGTCGTCTAAGTCGGAGGAGGGAGCCTAGATGTCGTCTGTGCAAATCCGCGACGTGCGGAAATCGTTCGGCAATTTTGAAGTCCTGCACGGCGTCTCGATTCCGATCGAGGACGGCCAGTTCGTCGTCCTGGTTGGCCCTTCCGGCTGCGGCAAGTCGACGCTTCTGCGCATGCTCGCAGGCCTCGAGAACATCACCTCCGGCACGATCTCGATCGGCGACCGCGTCGTCAACAATGTCCAGCCGAAGGAGCGGGACATTGCGATGGTGTTCCAGAACTACGCGCTCTACCCGCACATGACGGTCGGCGAAAACATGGGCTTCTCGCTGAAGCTGCGTAACGCCGGCTCCGACGAGATCAACAAGCGCGTCAAGCGCGCTGCCGAAATCCTCGCACTGACGCCGTTGCTCGAGCGCTATCCGCGCCAGCTCTCCGGCGGCCAGCGCCAGCGCGTCGCCATGGGCCGCGCCATCGTGCGCGATCCCCAGGTGTTCCTGTTTGACGAGCCCTTGTCGAACCTCGACGCCAAGCTGCGCGTCGCCATGCGCACCGAGATCAAGGAGCTGCACCAGCGGCTCAAGACCACGACCGTCTACGTCACCCACGACCAGATCGAGGCCATGACCATGGCCGACAAGATCGTCGTGATGCATGACGGCATCGTCGAGCAGATGGGCACGCCGCTCGAGCTCTACGACAAGCCGGAAAACCAGTTCGTCGCCGGTTTCATCGGCTCGCCCGCGATGAACTTCCTGAAGGGGCATGTCCGCGTCAACGGCGTTGCGACCTTCGAGGGACCGAACGGCGTCAGGCTGCCGCTCAAGAGCGCGCCGGCGGGCTCCGATGGCAAGCCTGTGGTCTATGGCGTCCGTCCCGAGCATTTCACCATCGCCGATGACGGTGCCGACGCCGAGATCGTCGTGGTCGAGCCGACCGGTTCGGAGACGCAGGTATTTGCGAAGGTCGGTGGCGAGCAGGTCGTCGCGGTTTTCCGCGAGCGTCACCAGTTCAACCCGGGCGACAAGGTCAAGCTGAAGCCCGATCCGGCGCTGGTGCATCTGTTCGACGAGGCGACCGGCAAGCGCATGTAGCGGCGTTTCGTGACGTAAGACGACTAAATACAAAATATAAAATTCAGGGAGAGAACGATGAGCCATTTCGACAGGCGTAGTGTGCTTAAAGCCAGCCTGGGCGGCGCAGCTTTGCTCGCTGGCCCAGGGATCGTCCCGGTGCGTGCTGCGGAGTGGACCAACACGCCGGAGCCGAACGCCTCCATTCGCGTGCTGCGCTGGAAGCAGTTCATCCAGGCCGAGTTCGACAAGTTCGCCGAGCAGACCAAGAAGTTCTCCGAAAAGACCGGCATCAAGGTCAAGCTCGAGGCCGAGAGCTGGGAAGACATCCGCCCGAAGGCCGCGGTCGCCGCCAATGTCGGCGCCGGTCCGGATCTCATCGTCGGCACGCTCGACGATCCCTTCAAATTCCCCGAGAAGCTGATCGACGTGACCGACGTCGCCGACTATCTCGGCAAGCAATATGGCGGCTGGTATCCGGTGGCCGAGCGCTACGGCAAGAAGGGCAACAACTGGATCGCCATCCCGCAGGGCGCGACCGGCGGGTGCCTCAACTACCGCATCAGCCACGTGAAGGCCGCGGGCTTCGAGGAATTCCCCAAGGACACCGACGGCTTCCTCAAGCTGTGCCAGGCGCTGAAGAAGAACAACACGCCGGCCGGCTTCGCGCTCGGCCACGCCACGGGCGACGCCAACGGCTGGTGCCAGTGGGCGCTGTGGGCGTTCGGCGGCAAGGTCGTCAACGACAAGAACGAGGTCGTGATCGACTCGCCGGAGACGATCGCCGCGATCGAATACGTCAAGCAGCTCTATGCGACGTTCATTCCGGGCGTGCTGTCGTGGAACGACTCGAACAACAACAAGGCGTTCCTGAACGGCGAGCTCAGCCTCACCCTGAACGGCATCTCGATCTGGACCGTCGGCAAGAACTCGACCGATCCGAAGCAGCAGGAGATCGCCAAGGATATGAACCACGCGCCGATGCCGATCGGCCCCGTGGGCGTGTCGACCGAGCAGCAGAACGTCCTGGTCTACTACGGCTACAAGCACTCGAAGTATCCGAAGGCGGTCAAGGAGTTCATCAAGTTCATGATGGACAAGGAGAACTACGACGCGTGGGAGGTGGCCTCCAACGGCTACGTCTCGCCGCCGCTCCCGGCCTATAACGACAACCCGGTCTGGACCTCCGATCCCAAGATCACGCCGTATCGCGACTGCCTGAAGCGCTGCCGCGACAACGGCTATGCCGGCGATCTCGGCTACGCCTCGGCTGCCGTCATGGGCGACTTCGTGGTGGTGGACATGTTCGCGGAAGCCGCATCCGGCTCGGCCACGCCGCAGGAAGCAGCCAAGCGCGCTGCCGAGCGTGCCAAGCGCTACTACCAGGTCTGATCAGCCACAGGCGGCGGCGTCCGGTTTGCTGGGCGCCGCCGTTGTCGTTCTTTGAGGGGAGTCCGACATGGCCGTTATCGCCGAGCCCGCCGCTGCGGAGGTCAAGCGCAGCAGCTTGTGGAGCAGGGCGTTCGAAAGCCGGCATTTTCTCGGCGCCATGTTCATGGTGCCGGCGATCGCGATCCTGATCCTGTTTCTGGCTTATCCGCTCGCGCTCGGATTCTGGCTCGGCATGACCGACACCAAGATCGGCGGCGTCGGTCGTTACATCGGCTTCCAGAACTTCGTCTCGCTGTCCAAGGACAGCGTGTTCTGGCTGTCGGTGTTCAACACCATTTTCTACACGGTGTTCGCGAGCATCGTGAAATTCGCGGTCGGACTTTACCTGGCCCTGCTGCTCAACGAGCGGCTGCCGTTCAAGTCGATGGTCCGCGCCATCGTGCTGTTGCCCTTCGTGGTGCCGACCGTGCTGTCGGCGATCGCGTTCTGGTGGATCTATGACAGCCAGTTCTCGATCATCTCCTGGCTGCTGATCAAGGCGGGCCTGTTGACCCACTACATCGACTTCCTCGGCGATCCCTGGAATGCGCGCTGGTCGGTGGTGCTCGCCAACATCTGGCGCGGCGTCCCCTTCGTGGCCATCACGCTGCTGGCGGGATTGCAGACGATCTCGCCGTCGCTTTACGAGGCCGCCAATCTCGATGGCGCTACCAACCTGCAGCGCTTCCGCCACATCACGCTGCCGATGCTGTCGCCGATCATCGCGGTGGTGATGACGTTCTCGGTGCTGATGACGTTCACCGACTTCCAGCTGATCTACACCATCACGCGCGGCGGCCCGATCAACGCGACCCATCTGATGGCGACGCTGTCGTTCCAGCGCGCCATCACCGGCGGCAATCTCGGCGAGGGCGCGGCGATCTCGAACGCGATGATCCCGTTCCTGGTCGCGGCAATCCTGTTGAGCTTCTTCGGGCTTCAGCGCTCCCGCTGGCAGCAGGGCGGGAGGGACTGACCATGACCACCGTGGACGACCAAAGCGTCGGAATGGACTATCTGGAAAGTTTTCCGCGGAAGTTCCTCCGCGTCTACCTTCCGCTCGGCCTCATCATCGTCTTCCTGCTGTTCCCGTTCTACTGGATGGCGGTGACGACGTTCAAGCCGGACGCGGAGATGTACGACTATGAGAAGTACAATCCGTTCCTGATTGCGCATCCGACGCTCGAGCACATCAAGAAGCTGTTCTTCGACACGGACTATCCGTTGTGGATGTGGAACACCGTCATCGTCTCGGTGTCCTCGACCTTCATCTCGTTGTTCGCCAGCGTCTGCGCGGCCTATGCGATCGAGCGCCTCCGCTACAAGGGCTCGCGCTATGTCGGCCTTGCGATCTTCCTCGGCTATCTCGTCCCGCCCTCGATCCTGTTCATTCCGCTGGCGGCGATCGTGTTCCAGCTCGGCCTGTTTGACGGCAATCTGGCGCTGATCCTGACCTATCCGACCTTCCTGATCCCGTTCTGCACCTGGCTGCTGATGGGCTATTTCCGCACCATCCCGTACGAGCTCGAGGAATGCGCGCTGATCGACGGGGCGACCCGGCTGCAGATCCTGACCAAGATCACGCTGCCGCTGTCGCTGCCGGGGGTGATCTCGGCGGGCATCTTCGCCTTCACGTTGTCCTGGAACGAGTTCATCTACGCGCTGACCTTCATCTCCTCGTCGGAAAACAAGACGATTCCGGTCGGCGCCATCACCGAGCTCGTGAATGGCGACGTCTACCATTGGGGCGCCCTGATGGCGGCGGCCCTGACCGGCTCGGTCCCCGTAGTTATCCTTTATTCCTTCTTCGTAGAGTACTATGTGTCGGCGATGACCGGCGCCGTGAAGGAATGATCGCGGGGCCTGCCTGGGAACGCGTCTGTAGATCAAGGGCGGCGCGTTCCGGCCAATAAGAAGGAGTAGGCTCTTGCACATTCTGGTTCTGGGTGCTGCCGGCATGGTCGGCCGCAAATTGTGTGAACGTCTCTTGCGCGACGGCCGGCTCGGCAAGAGCGACATCACCAAGCTGACCATGCACGACGTGGTCGAGCCCAAGAAGCCGGAGAAGGCCGGTTTCCCCGTCGAGACCGTCTCGGGCGATTTCGCCGTGCCAGGCGCCGCGGAGAAGCTGATCGCCGGCCGCCCCGACGTGATCTTCCATCTCGCCGCGATCGTCTCGGGCGAGGCCGAGCTCGATTTCGACAAGGGCTACCGCATCAATCTCGACGGCACGCGGATGCTGCTTGACGCTGTCAGGCTCGTCGGTGGCGGCTACAAGCCCCGCGTCGTGTTCACGTCCTCGATCGCGGTGTTCGGCGCGCCGTTCCCGGATGCGATCGGCGACGAGTTCTTCCACACGCCGCTGCTCAGCTACGGCACCCAGAAGGCGATCGGCGAGCTGCTGCTGGCAGATTATTCGCGCCGCGGCTTCCTCGACGGCATCGGCATTCGCCTGCCGACCATCTGCATCCGTCCCGGCCTGCCCAACAAAGCGGCATCGGGCTTCTTCTCCAACATCCTGCGCGAACCGCTCGCCGGCAAGGAAGCGGTTCTCCCGGTCTCCGAGGACGTCCGCCACTGGCACGCCACGCCGCGCTCGGCCGTCGGCTTCCTGCTTCATGCCGGCACCATGGACCTCGCCAAGGTCGGTCCGCGTCGCAACCTGACAATGCCGGGCTTCTCGGCCACGGTCGGCGAGCAGATCGCCGCGCTCAGGCGGGTCGCGGGCGACAAGGTCGCCGCGCGCATCAAGCATGAGCTCGATCCGTTCATCGTCGGCATCGTCGGCGGCTGGCCGCGCAATTTCGAGGCGAAGCGGGCGCGCGAGCTCGGCTTCACCACCGAAGAGAAGTCCTTCGACGATATCATCCGCATCCACATCGACGACGAACTCGGCGGCAATTTCGTCGCCTGATCGTTGGAGATGAACAGCGTGGACATGACGATGGCGAGCGTTGCTTGCATCGGTGAATGCATGGTCGAGCTCCGGCAGGCCCAAGGTGGACAGTCCACCGGCCAGTCTGCCGGGCAGGGCGGTGGCCTGTTCTCGCGCGGCTTCGGCGGCGACACCCTCAACACGGCGGTCTATCTGGCGCGGCTCGAGATCAAGGTCGACTATCTCACCGCGCTCGGCGACGACGGCATGAGCGAGGAGATGATCACGGCCTGGAATGCCGAGGGCGTCGGCACGCGGCGCGTGGTGCGGCTGCCGGGCAAGCTGCCCGGCCTCTACATGATCCAGCTCGATGCCAACGGCGAGCGCCAGTTCTTTCACTGGCGCGACAGTGCGGCGGCGCGGCAGCTGATGAGCCTGCCGGAGACCGACGAACTGCTCAACTCGCTGATGAGCTACGACATCGTCTATCTCTCGGCGATCACGCTCTCGATCTACGACGCCGCCGGACGCGACCGCCTGTTCGCGGCGATCAAGCGCGCCCGGCTGCTCGGCACCCGCTTCGTGTTCGACACGAATTTTCGCGCACGCGGCTGGCCCGACCGCGACGTCGCGCGCGAGGTGTTTGCCGCGGCGTTTGCCGCCGCCGACATCGTGCTGACCTCGACCGAGGATCTGCTCGCGCTCTATCCCGGCGAAAGCCGTGAACAGCTGATGGCGCGTATCCCGACGCCCGAGCTGGTGTTCCGCCTGGCCGAGCCCGTCAGCATGCTGCGCTTTCCCGGGGCGACCTATGAGGTCCACGCCGAACCAATGACCAAGCCGGTCGTTGACACCACGGCGGCCGGGGACAGCTTTGCCGCGGCCTATATCGCGGCCCGGCTCGGCGGTTCCGATCCGGTCGAGGCCGCCCAGGCCGGCCATCGCCTCGCCAGCCTCGTGATCTGCTATCCCGGCGCCATCATTCCGGGCTATGCCATGCCGCCGAAGAAGCGGCACCGGCCGGCGACCACGCGTCAAGCGACCAAGTAAAACGAAAAGATCCCAGAGATGCCCACGACCGCCCAACAGAACCACCTCGTCGCGCTGTTCAAGGCCGCGACCGTCATTCCCGTCCTGACCATCGACCGCATTCAGGATGCCGTGCCGTTGGCGCAAGCCCTCGTGGCCGGCGGCGTTCGCACGCTGGAGGTGACCCTGCGCACCCCCATCGCGATCGAGGCGGCGCGGGCGATCATGTCCGAAGTCCCCGACGCGGTCGTCGGCATCGGCACCATTCTCAATCCGGCCGACTTCACCCGTGTGGAGAAGATCGGCGTCGCCTTTGGCATCAGCCCGGGCCTGACCCCCGATCTCCTCAAGGCCGCCGCGCACAGCTCCTTGCCGTTTGCGCCCGGCATCGCCACGGCGTCCGAGCTGATGATGGCGCTGTCGCATGGATTCGACGTCGCAAAATTCTTTCCGGCGGAGCAGGCCGGCGGCATCAAGGGGCTGCGCTCGCTCGGTGGGCCGTTCCCGAACGTTCGGTTCTGCCCGACCGGCGGGGTCGGTGAGGCCAACGCGGCGACGTGGCTCGCCGAGCCCAATGTCGTTGCGGTCGGCGGTTCCTGGCTGTGCCCGACAGCCGAGATCAAGGCCGGGAACTGGGCCGGCATAACTGCCATCTGCCAGCGCACCCTCCAGGCCCTTAAACCTGCGTGAAGTCTTGCCATCCCTGGGCTAAGACTTAGGTCAGGATAAGACTTGGGTCAGCAAGAGACCGCCAGGGAGAAAAGACCATGACCGCCAGCATCGTCGGATGGGCGCATACGCCGTTCGGCAAGTTCGACACCGAAACCGTCGAAAGCCTCGTCACCCGCGTCGCCAACGAGGCGATGGCCGATGCCGGCATTTCGGCCTCCGATGTCGACGAGATCGTGCTCGGCCATTTCAACGCCGGCTTCTCGGCGCAGGATTTTACCGCCTCACTGGTGCTTCAGGCCGACCCGAAGCTGCGTTTCAAGCCGGCGACCCGCGTCGAGAACGCCTGCGCCACTGGCTCTGCCGCAGTGCACCAGGGCCTGCGCGCGATTGCCGCGGGCGTGGCCAAGATCGTGCTGGTTGTCGGCGTCGAGCAGATGACCCGCACCCCGGGTCCGGAGATCGGCAAGAACCTGCTCAAGGCGTCCTATCTGCCCGAGGACGGCGACACCGTCGGCGGCTTCGCCGGCGTGTTCGGCAAGATCGCCAGCTCCTATTTCCAGAAATACGGCGACCAGTCCGATGCGCTGGCGCTGATCGCGGCCAAGAACCACAAGAACGGCGTCGCCAATCCCTTCGCCCAGATGCGCAAGGACTTTGGCTTCGACTTCTGCCGCGCCGAGAGCGAGAAGAATCCGTATGTCGCCGGCCCCCTGAAGCGCACCGACTGCTCGCTGGTCTCCGACGGCGCGGCCGCGCTGGTGCTGGCCGATGCCGAGACTGCCAAGGGCATGGGCAAGTCGATCGGCTTCCGCGCCACCGCGCACGCCCAGGACTTCTTGCCGATGTCCAAGCGCGACATCCTCCAGTTCGAAGGCTGCACGGTCGCCTGGCAGCGGGCGCTGGAGCAGGCCGGCGTGACGCTCAACGATCTCTCCTTCGTCGAGACCCATGACTGCTTCACCGTCGCCGAGCTGATCGAGTACGAAGCAATGGGCCTGACGCCGAAGGGGCAGGGCGCCCGCGCCATCAAGGAAGGCTGGACCCTCAAGGACGGCAAGCTGCCGGTCAATCCGTCCGGTGGCCTCAAGGCCAAGGGCCATCCGATCGGCGCCACCGGCGTCTCCATGCACGTGATGACCGCGATGCAGCTCGCAGGCCAGGCGCCCGAGGGCATGCAGCTCAAGAACGCAAAACTCGGCGGCATCTTCAACATGGGCGGCGCCGCCGTCGCCAACTACGTCTCGGTCCTCGAACCTCTGAAGTAGCCAGTCCCGTAGGGTGGGCAATGGCGCGCAAGCCCCTTGCCCACCATTTCCTTGCGTTAGATCATGGTGGGCACGTTGCGCTTTGCCCACCCTACGGCTCCTGATTGATTTGAGAGAAAGCTATCATGAGCAATGCCTACGAAGATTCACTCTCTATTGAAGCCCTCAACGATCGCATCGCGATCCTCGAAGACAATATCCGCCAGCTGATCGAGCAGGCTGCGGCCGCCTCGGGCGAGCAGAACGAGTCGCGCATCGCCGACCGTATCAACCAGCAGAACGACGAGCTCGATCGCCTCATGAAAATCCGCGAATCCCGCCAGAAGAAATAGGGGTCGCACCGCGCATGCGGCCATACCCCGGCCGCCCTTGCGCGCGCTGCATCACTGCCTTTAGCTGGACCGAAATCGCGGGGCCGCGCCTGTAGCGTTTTCGAGCGAAGTGGATGCCGGTTCGCATAAAGAAAACGCGTCAAAACAGGAATCCATAGCCTGCGCAATCGGGAGCGAACGAATGGGGCCGCTGAAGGGCATCAAGGTCGTCGACATGACCACCGTGCTGATGGGGCCTTATGCGACCCAGATGCTCGGCGATTACGGTGCCGACGTGATCAAGGTGGAATCGCTCGACGGCGACGTCACCCGCCTGATCGGCCCGATGCGGCATACCGGCATGGGCCCGGTGTTTCTCAACACCAACCGCAGCAAGCGATCGATCTGCCTCGACCTGAAGAAGCCTGCGGGACGCGAGGCCGTGCTGCGGCTGCTGAAGGATGCCGACGTTCTCGTCTACAACGTCCGCCCGCAGGCGATGGCGCGGCTTCAGCTTGGTTATGATGTCGTCTCCGCGATCAACCCGCGCCTCGTCTATGCCGGCGTGTTCGGCTTCGGTCAGGACGGGCCCTATGCCGCAAAACCCGCCTATGACGATCTGATCCAGGGCGCCACCGCGCTCCCCGCCCTGATGGCGCAGACCGGCGACGGCGTGCCGCGCTACGTGCCGAACGCGCTGGTCGACCGCATCGTCGGCCTCACCGCCGTCGGCGCGATCTGCGCCAGCCTCGTGCATCGCGACCGCACCGGCCGCGGCCAGCGCGTCGACATCCCGATGTTCGAGACCATGGCCGGCTTCGTCATGGGCGATCACATGGGCGGGCTCACTTACGAGCCGCCGCTCGACAAGGGCGGCTATGCCCGCCACCTCTCGCGCGACCGCAGGCCCTACAAGACCTCCGACGGCTATCTCAGCGTCATCGTCTACAACGACAAGCAGTGGGAGAACTTCTTCAAGGCGACGGGGCGCGACGACCTGCGCGCCGATCCCAAATTCGCAACCTTCGCCGGCCGTGCCGCCAATATCGACGTCGTCTATGCCGAGCTCGCGCGCATCTTCGAGACGCGCACCACGGCCGAGTGGATCGAGCTGCTGACCAGGGCCGACGTGCCCGTGATGCCGATGCACGACCTCGCGTCGATCCTGCACGACCAGCATCTGGAGGCGACGGGCTTCTTCCCGGTCGTCAACCATCCGACCGAAGGCCCGATCCGCAGCATGAAGGTCACGGCCACCTGGTCGGAGACCGAGGCCGAGCCTGTCAGGCTCGCCCCACGCCTCAACGAGCATGGTGCGGAGATCCTGCGCGAGATCGGTTACTCCGCCGACGACATCGCCGCCATGGTTCGCGATGGCGTCACGCGCTCGGTGCCGGAGTAGGAGGGCATCATGAGCTTCATCACCGGCGTCGGCCTCACGCCCTACGGCAAGCACGAAGGTTCGTCCTCGCTCGACCTGATGAGCAAGGCTGCTTCAGCCGCGCTCGACGATGCCGGGCTGAAGCGGGCGGAGATCGATGGCATCCTCTGCGGTTACTCAACGGTGTCGCCGCACATCATGCTGGCGACGGTGTTCGCTGAACATTTTGGTATCCGGCCGTCCTATGCGCACGCCGTGCAGGTCGGCGGCGCCACCGGACTTGCGATGACGATGCTCGCCCATCATCTCGTTGACGCCGGCGTCTGCCGCAACGTGCTCGTCGTCGCCGGCGAGAACCGCCTGACCGGGCAGAGCCGTGATGCCTCGATCCAGGCGCTGGCGCAGGTCGGTCATCCCGACTACGAGGTGCCGCTGGGCCCGACCATTCCCGCCTATTACGGTCTGGTCGCCACCCGCTATATGCACGAATACGGCGTCACCGAACAGGACCTCGCCGAATTCGCCGTGCTGATGCGCGCGCATGCCTGCGCGCATCCCGGCGCTCAATTCCACGATCCCATCACGGTCGCCGACGTCATGGCCTCGAAGCCGGTGGCGATGCCGCTCAAGCTGCTCGACTGCTGCCCGGTGTCTGACGGCGGCGCAGCCTTCGTCATCAGCCGCGAGCGGACCGGCGAGGCGGGCGTGCGCATCCGCGGTTGCGCCCAGGCGCATACCCATCAGCACGTCACCGCTGCGCCCGGCTTGAGCGAGCTCGGCGCCGAAATCTCCATCGCGCGCGCCAGGGAGGCCACCGGCCTTGCGATCTCCGACGTGCGTTACGCCGCGATCTACGACAGTTTTACCATCACGCTCGCGATGCTGCTGGAAGACCTCGGCCTGGCCGGCCGCGGCGAGGCGGCGGCACGCGTGCGCTCAGGCCATTTTGGCCGTGACGGCGCGATGCCGCTCAACACCCATGGCGGCCTCCTGAGTTACGGCCATTGCGGTGTCGGCGGCGCCATGGCGCATCTGGTCGAGGCGCATCTGCAGATGACGGGACGGGCGGCGAATCGCCAGGTTCGCGATGCCTCGATTGCGCTGCTGCACGGCGACGGCGGCGTGCTGTCGTCCCATGTCAGCATGTTTCTGGAGCAGGTGCGATGAGCGAGCGAATCGCGGACTGGACCAAGGGCGAAGAGGCCATCACCTTTCAGACCTGCAGCGCATGCGGCCATGTGCAATATTTCCACCGCGCCTTTTGCGCGGCCTGCGGTGCGTCAGACCTGCACGAAGCGCGTGCCGGCGGCAAGGGCAGGGTCTACGCGACCTCGCTGGTCTGCCGCGCCGCGACGCCCGAGACGCGGGCGCACGTGCCCTACAACATCCTGCTGGTCGATTGCGCCGAGGGATTTCGCATGATGGCCCATGGCGAGAATGATCTTGCCATTGGCGACGAGGTGATCGCCGGCTTCAAGCCGTTTGCGGGTAAGCTCGTGCCGTTCTTTGCGAAGAAGGCGTAGTGGGCTTCGTCATTCGGGGGCGGTCCAAGGGACCGAGCCTGGAACGGGTATTCTGGGCCTGGCCTGTGCGAGGGCCACCCCGGAATGACGAAAACTGGAAAACGCGAACGCAACGCCCGTCAAAAGCTAACTCAACGCCCGTAGAATAATATGCTGGCGATGACGAGCATCGCCATCACCGCCAGCATATGCGCGAGCGCTTCCGAGGCCGCCCCCTTGGTGGCTTCCTTCATGCAGTTTTCTCCCTAGACTTGGGCGTGACTCATCGTTGCGCTACTCGCGCACCCGACGGCCAATTATTTTACTCGGAACACCCCACTTCGAGTACTCACCGCAATCAAGTCCCCACGCGGCGAATATCGACTGTGCCAAGGTCGATCAGCAATGCGGCGGCATTTTGACTCGATGATGTTGCTCCTGCGGTCTCGCTGCGCAGAGTTTGAGGAACCTTTCCTCGACCGCGACAAGTCTCATCGAATTTTCTTGGAAGAGTTCCCGGACGATTTCGGTGTGGCCATCGATTTGGCCTTCGAAGCCACCATCAGCGCATCCCTGATATTGTTGAGGTGACGTGTCATCGCCTGGCTCGCCTTGCGAGCGCTCCTCGCTTGAACGGCTTCGAAGATGGCTTCGTGATCCCTGAGCCACATGGGACGATAATCCTCCATCTGCATGTGGTTGTGAATCTCCTGCCAGATGCCGGACTCGGTTTGCGCACGCCACAAGGAGTCGCTGATCGACACCAGTGCTCCGTTTCCCGTCGCCTCGGCCAGCACCATGTGGAAGCGGTGGTCCGACGTGTCGGCCTCGCGTCCCTGCGCGTGTTCCCAGCGCATCATGGCGAGTGCTTCGGCAAGCTGCACGAAGGTGGCCTCCGAGGCGCGCTGCGCCGCGATCGCCGCGATCTGCGGCTCGATGAGCTGACGCGCTTCCAGATTCTCGAACGGCCCAAAGCCTTCGAGCACATGCACATCAGGCGCCTCCTGACGACTGATGACATAGACGCCGCTATTGCTGCGGACCTTCAGCATCCCGGCCATCGCCAGCGACAGGATGGCCTCGCGCACCGTCGGGCGCGACACGCCAAAAGTCTTCGCGAGATCGCGCTCGGCCGGCAGGCGCTGGCCGATGCGGTAACTCGTCTGGATCATTGCAGCAATGCGCCGCGCGACGATCTCGAAGCTGCGTTCAGGTTTGGTTGGAGGGTCGTGCAACATCTTCGTGCTCATCAGCTGTTTTTTTGAGTTTGACAAGCTGCCGCGCGAAAGCCAAGCTGGTCAGACCAATTTGGCCTGACCAATTTGGGTCGAACCGACGCCGGATCTGCATCACCGGCGGGAAGACGGAGCAACCGCGCGTGTCCGACCGAAGACTGAATTCAGCCGAGGCGCGCGACATCGCGTTCCATCTGCACTCGCAGACCAATCCTCTGCATCATGCAGAAATCGGACCGCTGATCATGACGCGCGGCGAGGGCGTCCATGTCTATGACGCAAGCGGCAAGCGTTATCTGGAAGCGATGGCCGGGCTCTGGTGCACCTCGCTCGGCTTTTCCGAGGCGCGGCTGAAGGCGGCCGCAGCCGCGGCCTACGACAAGTTTGGATTCTATCACAGCTTCAATCACAAGACGCCCGACAACACGATCGACCTCGCCGAGAAGCTGGTCGAGATCTCGCCGATCCCGGATGCGCAGGCCTATTTCGCCACGTCGGGCTCGGAAGCCACCGAGACGATGGTGAAGCTCGCCTGGGTCTATCACGCGGTCCATGGCAAGCCGGGGAAGCGCAAGATCATCGCTCGCGACCGCGGGTTCCATGGTTCGACGATCGTCGCGGCCTCGATGTGCGGTCTGCCCCGCATGCACCGCGAATTCGGCCTCCCGCTCGACGGCTTCCTGCATACACATTGCCCGGATGCCTATCGCGGCACGAGGCCTGGCGAGAGCGAGGCGGCGTTCGTCGCTCGCCTTGCGGCCGATCTCGAAGCGCTGATCATGGCCGAGGGACCCGATACGATCGCTGGCTTCATCGCCGAGCCGATCAACGCCGGCGGCGGCATCGTCGTGCCGCCGAGAGGATATTTCGCTGCGATCGAGGCGGTGCTGCGCCGTCACGACATCCTGGTGCTCGGCGACGAGGTGGTCTGCGGCTTCGGCCGCACCGGTAACTGGTTCGGCTGTGAGACGGTCGGCATGAAGCCGGACATGGTGGCGCTCGCCAAAGGCATCACCTCGTCCTACTTCCCGATGTCAGCCGTGCTGCTCGGACGTCCGATCCGGGATGCGCTTGCCGAAATGAACAAGGGGGGCGAGCTGTTCGGCCACGGCTTCACCAATTCCGGACATCCGGTCGGCGCGGCCATCGCGCTCGAGACGCTGAAGATCTATCACGAGATGGACGTCGTGCCGCATGTCCGCCGCATGGGCGGCAGGCTCCGTGCCGGGCTGGAGCAGATCGCGCGGGATTCGCGCATCGTCGGCCAGGTTCGCGGCGAAGGCTTGATGATCGGGGTCGAGCTGGTCGCTGATCCCGCGATGCGGCGGGCGTTCGATCCGGCGTTGAAGGTCGGCGCGATGTTCGATGCGCTTGCGATCGAGAATGGCCTGATCATCCGCGCAATGGGCGATACGATCGGGTTCTGTCCGCCGCTCATCATCGACGAAGCCGGGGTCGACGAAGCGCTCGACCTGTTCGCGCGGACCTTGTCCGGCGCCGAAGCCAAGCTTGCCGAGAACCGTCCATCTTCGTAATCCGTTGAGGAGACAAAACATGCGTCGTCGAGACCTGCTCCGATCCACACTGGGCGCCGGTCTCGGCGTCGCCCTGGGTTCGACCCTTCCGATGCCGCGGCTGGCCCGCGCGCAGGGCTCGCGCGTGCTGCGCTTCGTGCCGCAGGCCGATGCGGCCATTCTCGATCCGATGATCACCACCGGCCTGGTCAACCGGAATCATGGCTTCCTGATCTGGGATACCCTCTACGGCGTCGACGAGAAATTCCAGGTTCAGCCGCAGATGGTCGCCGGCCACACCGTCGAGAACGACGGCAAGCTCTGGACGATGACCTTGCGCGACGGCTTGAAATTCCACGACGGCGAGCCGGTGCGCGGGCGCGACGTGGTGGCGAGCCTGAAGCGCTGGGCCTCGCGCGATGCGTTCGGCAATTCGCTCTTCAATCTGGTCGATGAGGTCTCTGCGCCTGATGACAAGACCGTGCGCTGGCGGCTCAAGTCGCCGTTTCCGCTGCTGCCGGAGGCGCTCGGCAAGGTCGGTGCCATCATTGCCTTCATCATGCCGGAGCGTCTGGCGCAGACCGACAGCGTCACGCCGGTCAAGGAGCTGATCGGCTCCGGTCCGTTCAAATTCCAGGCCGATCAGCACGTGCCCGGCGCGCGTCTCGTTTACTCGCGTTTCGACGGCTATGTGCCGCGTCCCGAGGGGACGCCGAGCCTCCTTGCAGGTCCGAAGGTCGCTTATTTCGACCGGGTCGAGTGGCAGGTCATCCCGGATCCCGCGACGGCCGCGGCCGCGCTTCAGCAGGGCGAGATCGACTGGTGGGATCAGCCCATCGTCGACTTGTTGCCGAAGCTGAAGGCGAACAAGGCGCTGAATGTCGAACTGCTCGATCCCATCGGCAATGTCGGCGTGCTGCGCTTCAACCATACGCAGCCGCCCTTCGACAACCCGGCCATCCGCCGCGCCGTGCTCTCCGCCATCAGCCAGAAGGAGTTCATGTCCGCGGTTGCGGGAGACGATACCAGCCTCTGGCGCGACAAGGTCGGCTTCTTCGCGCCCGGTGGCGCCATGGCAAACGATGCCGGCATGGACGCGCTGAATGGTCCGCGGGACATCGCCGCCGCCGCCAAGGCGATCAAGGATGCCGGCTACAAGGGTGAGAAAGTCCTGTTGATGGCGCCGGGCGATTTCCCCGTCATCGGACAGATGAGCGAGGTCGCCGCCGATCTGTTCCGCAAGCTCGGCTTCAATCTCGATTACGCCATGATGGACTGGGGCTCGATGCTGCGCCGCATGGGCAACCGCGAGACGCCGGACAAGGGCGGATACAGCGCCTTCTGCACCTATTCCGCCGGCGTCACGCAACTGAATCCGTCGGCCCACAACTTCATCCGCGGCAGCGGTGACAAGGCGACCTTCGGCTGGGCCAGGAGCGAGAAGCTGGAGCAACTCCGGGATTCCTGGTTCGCAGCGCCCGATGCCGCCGCGCAGGCCAAGATCGGCATCGAGATGCAGAAGCAGTGCTTTGTCGATGTTCCCTATGTGCCGCTTGGTGTCTTCTATCAGCCGACCGCGTACAAGAAGAGCCTCACCGGCATGCTCAAGGGCCTGCCGTTGTTCTGGAACGTGCGCGGCGCCTGAAGAAGGATTTTCGATGCTTCCGATCACCGGCTATGCGGACCGCTGGAGCGTGCGCCCCGGCGACGACATCAAGTTCATGATCGCGGTCAAAGGCGGCGGGCGCTATTTGGCGCGGATCGCACAAATCATCTGCGGCGACCCGAACCCCAGGGGGCCCGGCTATCGCGAGATTCCGGTGAAGTGGGATCTCGAAGGCCAGCACGACGGGATCGAGCAGACCATCGCCAAGGGCTCATGGGTCGATGTATCCGCGCTGACTTTGCCGGCAGGTCCGGTCGCCTTCGCTGCGACCGTCTGGCCGACCTTGCTCGCCGCGGGCAAGCAGGCCGTGCTGAATTTTGCGGGCGCCGGCGGCTCGCTGACGCTCGGCGTCGGTGAAAGGGGGGCTTTCGCCCGGCATGTGACCGGTGAGGGCACCGTCGAGGTCGAGACCGATATCGCGCTCACCGAGCGTGCCTGGCACGATATCGCCTGCCTGTTCGATCCCGCGACCGGATCGCTGGCGATCGCGCAGGCGCCACGCCAGATCAGGCTCGACCACGACGAGCGCGCGACGAAAACGCTGAGCGCGCCAAAGGCCGCGTTGGCCGGCACGGGCGCGGCGGCAATCGCCGCGGAGCGCGGAAGCCGGAGCGCAGTCCATCACTTCAATGGCAAGATCGAGCGGCCGCGCATCACCGACGGCAGCACCGGTCTTGACGGCGTCATCGCCGCGCAAGCCTCCGGCGCGGCGCCCCCGGCCATCGCCGAATGGGATTTTTCGATCGGCATTCCGACCGACACGGCGACAGATATCGGCGCAGCCAAGGCGCACGGCACCTGCGTCAATTTGCCGACGCGCGCGATGACGGGCTCGCGCTGGACTGGCGGAGTGACGCATCGCTGGACGGAAGAGCCAAAACTCTGGGGCGCGATCCATTTCCACGATGATGATATCGGCGATTCCGGCTGGCAGCCGTCGCTGAGCTTCACCGTGCCGGAGGACTGGACGAGCGGCGTCTATGCGCTGCACCTCGAAAAGGACGGCGCGCGCGACAACATCGTCTTCTATGTCCGCGCCAAAATACCGGGATCGCAGGCCAAGGTGGCGTTCCTCGCGCCGACCTTCAGTTACACCGTCTACAGCCAGTATCAGAAGAAGGGCAGGCAGGCTCTGATCACGGAGCGCTCGCTGGCCTGGGGCGCGCTGGCACAGGCGCCGGATGGTCATCCGGAATACGGCGTCTCGCCCTACAATTTCCATTCGGACGGCAGCGGCGTGGTGATGTCGACCATGCGCCGGCCGCTGATCGACAAGCGCGTCAACCAGATCCACCTGGTCGATCCCAGCGATGACGGTTCCGGCCTCTACTGGATCGCCGCCGACAGCGCCATCACCGATCTCTTGACCTGCAAGGGCATCGACTTCGAAGTCATCACCGATCACGACGTCCATGCCGAAGGCGTCGATCTGCTGTCGAAATATTCGGTCGTCCTGACCGGGCAGCATCCGGAATATCATACGCACGAGACGCTCGATGCGCTCGGTGGCTATGTCGGCAATGGCGGCCGCTTCATGTATCTCGGCGGCAACGGCTTCTACTGGAAAGTGGTGCCGCACGCGACAGGCACCTGGGCTTTCGAGCTGCGGCGCGCCGAGGGCGGCATCCGACTCTGGGAAACGCTGCCCGGCGAGAGCTATCATGCGTTCGATGGGTCCTATGGTGGCCTCTGGCGGCGGCTTGGCCGGCCGCCGCAGGCGCTGGTCGGCGTCGGCTTCAGCACGCAAGGGGAATACAAGGGTTTCCCCTACACCTTCCTCGACGGCATTCTCGATCCCCGCGTCGCGTTCATGCGCGAGGGGATCGAGGATCTGGCGAGCCCCGGTGCCAGGCTTGGCGAGCGCGGCTTCATGGGCGGAGGCGCGGCCGGTCACGAGCTTGACCGCGCGGACACGCGCCTCGGCACGCCGCATCATGCGATCATTATCGGCCGCGCTGTGCTTGATGATCCGACCTATCAGCCCGTCAACGAAGAGCGCTACGACCATACCTGGCCGGCGTCGCGCGAGGACATCATTCGCTCCGACCTGACCTTTTTCGAAACGCCGAATGGCGGCGCGGTCTTTTCGGTCGGCTCGATGAATTTCATCGGCGCATTGCCGGTCGACGGCTACGCCAACGTGGCGGCCCTGCTGGTGACCAACATCGTCAGGCGCTTTGCCGATCCGACGGCATTTCCGGAGCCGAAGTCCTCCGCATGATGTTGCTCTTGCGTCGGGGCAAGAATAGTCTTGGGTCGTCCAAAAAACGATAACAAGACCCAAGGTGATCATGGCCCGCATCGACTACAGCGACCCGTCCAAGGCGTCCGACCGCACCCGCGAAATCCTCGACAAGAACCGCAATGCCAACATCTTCCGCATGATGTCGCATTCGCCGAGCTATTTTGAACAGTATTGCCGCCTCGGCGGCGCGATCCGCCACAAGGGCGAGCTCGATCCCATTGTGCGCGAGCTCGCGATCACGCGCACCGGCATTCTGTGCGAGGCGCCCTACGAGATCGTCGCGCACAAGCGCATCGGCAAGAACGTCGGCGTCACCGACGCGCAGAACGAGGCGTTGGAGAACTGGCAGGCTGCGACCTGTTTCGACGAGACGCAGCGCGCCGCGCTCGCCTTCACCGACGAGATCGTGAAGCTGAAGAAGCCGACGGATGCGACCTTCAAGGTGATTGCCGCAAAGCTGACGCCGGCAGCGCTCGTCGAGCTGCAGCTCTCGGTCGGCTTCTACATCATGACGTCGAAGTTCCTGGAGACGTTCGAGATCGATCTCCAGCCCGTCACCGAGGTGGTGGGCTGATCCACAGCGAGGCTTGCGAGGGATGGTCATGACGATCGATGAATATGCGGCCTGGGCTGCGACCGTTGCGAAAGTCGATGAGCATCCCTCGAACGAACGGCTGTCCTATCTCGGGCTCGGCCTCGCCGGTGAATCCGGCGAGGTCGCCGAGCACATCAAGAAGCTGCTGCGCGACGACTGGCTCGACAAGGCGGGGCTGATCGAAGAGCTCGGCGATGTCATCTACTACTGGGCCTGCCTGTGCGCCGCGACCGGCCAGCAGCCGTCCGAATTGCTGAAGGCCAGCGCGGCCAAGATCAAGCGACGTATCAGCGAGGCGGCAAGCCGATAGGCGATCGCTTACGTCGACGTCAGAATATCGACCTTGGTGTTGGCGACGATCAGGCGATCGGCCAGGAGCTGCGCCAGGTTACGCATGATGCGCTCGGAGGCGCGCGGGTGCTGCCGGCGAAAACGCTCGAAATCCCTGAGCGACACTTCGAAGGCGGTCGCCGCCATGTCCGCGAACACGTCGGCGGAGCGGGCGGTCTCGATCAGTGCCATCTCGCCGAAGGCCATGCCGGCGGTCAGCGTCGCAAGCCTGACGCCATCGGGCAGGGTGACATGCACGGCGCCGCTGCGCAGGAAGAACAGGGCGTCGGCAGGATCGCCTGCGGTGATGATCTTTGCACCGGAGTGATAGGTCTTGATCGTGCAGATCGAGGCGAGGTCCGTCAGCTCCTCGGCGCTGAGGCCGTCGAGCAGCGGCTGTTCGGACAGCTCGGTGGTCTCGTGGAAATCGATCGAACCGCCATAGCGGTAGACGATCTGGTCTTCGGCCCATTCGATCGCGGTATCGAGCAGGTAGAAATCGCGAACGTTCTTCAGCTCCGCGGTCCATTCCCGCAAGCTGTCCCATTCCTTGGAGGCGCGACGGACGCCGGAAATCACCACGGTGACGTTCAGCGCGGCGAGCTGCTCGAAGGCTTCGGCCACAAGGCGCGCGCCGGCCCGCGTGGTGGAGGTGACGCGGTGAAGATCGAAGATCACGAACTGCGGCCGCGGTCGATCGGCCAGCCGGCGCGAGACATAATCGACCGCCGAGAGCGACAGCGTGCCGACCAGCTCGATGACCCGCACGGCCTCTTCATGCGCGGCGAGGATGTCGCGCTCCTGCTGGCGGCGGACGCGGCGTGACGGGCTCTTGCCGATATCGTAGTCCGCGATGACGGCGTTGCGGGCGTCATCGCTGCGGTTGAGCATGTGCAAATCGTAGTGCGAGGACAGCGCCTCGCAGACCTTGATGCCGCGCACGCTGTTGCCGTGCTTGTCGAGCCTTGGCGAGTAGCTGCCAAGGCCGAGGCGGGCGGGGAGCGCGGCCAGGATGCCGCCGCCGACGCCGCTCTTGGCGGGGATGCCGATCCGGTAGATCCACTCGCCGGCGTAATCGTACATGCCTGACGAGGTCATCACCGACAACGTCCGCGAGATCGCGTACGGCGTCAGCACTTGATCGCCGGTGACCGGATTGACGCCGCGATTGGCGAGCGTCGCCGCCATGATCGCGATGTCGCGCGCGGTGACCAGCACCGCGCATTGGCGGAAATAGACGTCGAGCACGCCGGCGACGTTGTCCGAGATCACCGCATTGGTCTTGAGCAGATAGCCGATGGCGCGGTTGCGGTCGCCGGTCTGACTTTCGGACGTGTAGACCGCCTCATCAACTGCGAGGTCGCGCCCCGCAAAGCGGCTGAGGGCGAGCCGGATCTGCTCGAAAGCATCAGCGCCCTTGCTCGCATGGATCAGTCCGGTGCAGGCGATCGCGCCGGCATTGACCATCGGGTTGAACGGATGATTCTCCGCATTGAGCCGGATCGAGTTGAAGGGATCGCCCGAGGGCTCGACGCCGATCGCGCTTTCGACCTTGCCCGCACCCAGAAGATCCAGCGCCAGCGCGAACACGAACGGCTTTGACATCGACTGGATGGTGAAGGGCACCCTGGAGTCGCCCACTTCGTAGACATGGCCGTCGAGCGTGGCGAGGCTGATGCCGAAATAGGCAGGGTCGGCCTTGCTCAGCTCGGGAATATAATCCGCAACTGCGCCAGAGGTCTCCGCGGAGAACTCATTCAGGCATGTGTCGAGAAACCGCAGCAGCGGCGGCTTCGAGCGGGTCCAGGCGGCGGCGGGCGGCGGTTGCGCTATCATCGCCACCCTTGTGCAACGCAATCCTGACATGCGCAACCCGTTCGGCTTGCCAAGGCTTCACCGTAACGCCCGAACGCAAGACGCCGCGCACGATCGTCATATGATCTGTTTCAGATTGTCGCGGATGAGAAGCCGCCGGCGGCGCGTGCTCAGCTCGCGACGATAGCGATCGCTTGGCCTTCGGCGACAAGGTCATCGATCTTCACGAGCAGTGATTTGAGCGTGCCGGCCGCAGGCGAGGACACCGGGATCTCCATCTTCATGGCCTCGACGATCACAACGTCTTCGCCATCCGCGACGGTTCCTCCAACTTGCACGGGCGTTGCGCAGATACGTCCCGCAACTTCAGTGACGATCTTTATTTCTGGCATGCCATCGCCTTTTTGTTGTCGTCGCAAAATGCCTGAGGTAGCGTCTTTCACAAGTGGAATTTAATTCCGCAGAGCGGAACAAACGGTAGGGATCATGGGACGACGTTCGGAGCGGTTGAGTAGGCAAGGTGCACTCGCTGGCGATGCCGGTGAAGGTGATGTCATCCAGGTGGTGTCGCGCGCGTTCGACGTGTTGCGATGCTTCGAGGGCCACGATAGCAGGCTCGGCAATCTCGAGATTTCAAATCGCTGCGGCCTGCCGCGTTCCACCGTGTCGCGGCTCACGCACACGCTGACGCGCATGGGGCAGTTGGTTTACCTGCCGCGCGATCAGAAATATCGCATCGGGCCGAGCGCGGTGGCGATGAGCGCCTCGATGATGAAGGGCGCGCAGCTGCGCAGCATGATTCGCCAGCGGCTGCAGGAAGTCGCCGACCAATTGCCGGGCACCGTCGGCTTCGTCGTGCCCGATCGCTTCCATCTCGTTTATCTCCAGTTCGCGCGCTCGGCCTCTGCACTCGGTCTGCACGAGGGCACCGGCAGCCGCATCTCGATGGCCTCGACCGCTGCGGGTGCGGCCTACACCGCGGCCTTGTCGCCGGAAGTCGGCGATGCCTACATCGCCGAAATGGAGCGCGAAGCGCCCGAGGCGGCGAAGATCCTCAGGCCCCGCATCGAGGCCAACCGGCAGTCGCTGCGCGAGCGCGGCTATGTCACGGCCTGCGGCCTGTGGAGCCCGCACATCAATGGCCTGGCGGTGCCGATCTGGTCGCCGCAGTACCAGACCTTCGTGGTCGTCACGATCGGCCTTCTCTCGGCGATGTATGACGAGCAGCGTCTCCACGCCGAAGTCGCGCCGGTGATGGTCGCGCTCGGCCGTTCGCTCGGCAGCCTGATGGAGGGCGCGGAAGGCGACGCCTTCAACAACCGCATCTCGCGCAAACCGGTCGCAATGGCCGTGCACAACAATAACAAGCCGATCAATTCGGAGGGAGTGAATGAACTGGAAGCCGGAACTCGACGAGCTCGCCCGGCGCGAAGCCTTCGCGCGGGAGATGGGCGGCGTTGACAAGGTCAAGCGACAGCATGACCAGGGCCGGCTGACTGTTCGGGAACGCATCGACAAACTGATCGACAAGGGCAGCTTCCACGAGATCGGTGCCGTTTCCGGCATCGGTGAGTACGATCCCAAAGGCGAGCTGAAGACCGTGACGCCGGCGAACTGCGTGTTCGGCCGCGCGCGCGTCGACGGCCGCACCGTGGTTGTCGTCGGCGACGATTTCACGGTGCGCGGCGGCTCGGCGGATGCGTCGATCTCGGCAAAGCCCTTGATGGCGGAGGAGATGGCGCACGACCTCCGTCTGCCGATCGTGCGCATCATCGAGGGCTCCGGCGGCGGCGGCTCGGTCAAGACCATCGAGACCAAGGGTGCGGCGAACCTGCCGGGTGGCATCGGCGGCACGCGCTGGTATCGCTTCACGACGGAGAATTTGTCGCGCGTTCCGGTGGTCGCGCTGGGCCTCGGCTCGGTTGCGGGGCTCGGCGCTGCGCGTCTGGCCGCCAGCCATTATTCCATCATGACGCGGAAGTCCGCGATGTTCGTCGCCGGTCCGCCGGTGGTGAAGGCGCTTGGGCAGAACCTCTCGAAGGAAGAACTCGGCGGCGCGGATATCCAGACCCGCGCCGGCGCGGTCGATCATGCCGTCGACACCGAGGAGGAGGCCTTTGCCTGCGCGCGCCGCTTCCTCTCTTACCTGCCGTCATCGGTCTACGAGCTGCCGCCGACCTTGCCCTGCATCGATAATCCGGAGCGCAGCGAAGAGGCGCTGATGAATGCGGTGCCGCGCAACCGCAAGCAGGTCTACAAGATGCGGCCGATCATCGAGCAGGTCGTCGACAAGGGCTCGTTCTTCGAGGTCGCCTCCAATTTCGGCAAGCCGATCATCGTGGGCCTTGCGCGGCTCGAGGGCAGGGCGGTGATGCTGCTCGCCAGCGACAGCTTTCACTATGGCGGCTCCTGGACGGCGGATGCCTGCCAGAAGGTGGTGCGCTGGGTCGACTTCGCCGAGACCTTCCATCTGCCGATCGTCTATCTCATGGATTGCCCCGGCTTCATGATCGGTCTCGACGCCGAGAAGGCGGCGACCATCCGCCACGGCGTGCGCGCCATGGCCGCGGTTAACCAGACCACCGTGCCCTGGTGCACCGTGATCCTGCGCAACGCCTTCGGCGTCGCCGGTGTCGTGCATCAGCCGGCCGACCGCTTCTCGATCCGTTACGCCTGGCCGTCGGCCTATTGGGGCTCGCTGCCGCTCGAAGGCGGCATCGAGGCCGCCTACCGCGCCGACATCGACGCGGCCGAGGACAAGGAAGCCAAGCTCAACGAGATCCAGGAACGGCTCAACAAGCTGCGCTCGCCGTTCCGCTCGGCCGAAAAATTCTGGGTCGAGGAGATCATCGATCCGCGCAAGACCCGCTCGCTGTTGTGCGAGTTCGCGCGGCTGGCCGAGCCGTTGCGAAAAGCAGGGCCGCCGGAGAACATGACGATCCGGCCCTAACGTCCCGCCGTCATTGCCAGCGTCCTGTCCGCGCAAGCTCGGAGAGCGAAGGCGGAAGCGCCGCAATTGATCCTCTCACCGCGGACACGTCTGGATTGCGTCGCCGCAATCGGGGCGAGCGGGAACACATCCGAGGCGGCGGCGCCCAAATCCGGCCATCTTTCGCCGCGCTTCAGGCCCATTTCGGTCAAACCGATATCTGTAGCTCGTCGCCGGGGCAGGGCCCTCCAACCGGAGTCCTGCAATGATGAAGTTAGTAATTTCTGCGTGTTTTTTAATTGCAGTTAGTTCAGTTGCTTCGGAAGCGCGGCCCTCGCGCAATCTTCAAGCGCCCGGGTGCAACATCACCATGCCCTGCGACTTCTCGTATCCGCAGGCGCGACGCGAGCGGGCTCCCCGCCAGGCATTGCAAGCCTATCGGGCAACCCAAATGACGGTGACTGACGCGGGAAGCCGCGCCACGACAATCAGCGTGTCCGGTGGCGATCGCGTCATTGGCGGTCGTCCGGCCGGTTGTCCTTCGTCCTTCTGCGGCTGTGGCGCGGCGCTGCACGTGTTCGGCCGTATCGTGCCGGAATTGAACCTCGCGGCCAATTGGCTGCGTTTCCCGCGGACGGCGCCGGCGCCGGGAATGGTTGCGGCGCGCCGCGGGCACGTCTTCGTTCTGGAGCAGCACATCAGCGGCGACATGTGGATGGCCTATGACGCCAATTCGGGCGGTCACGCCACGCGCATGCATGCACGTTCATTGCGGGGCTACACCATCGTCAACCCGCGCGCTTGAGACGACGGGGAGGGTGCTCGGACGTCATCACACCCGCAGCACCTTCCCCGGATTCATGATGTTCTGCGGGTCGAGCGCGCGCTTGATGGTGCGCATGATGTCGAGCTCGGTCTTCGAGCGGTAATGGCTGAGCTCGTCGAGCTTCTCGATGCCGATGCCATGCTCCGCCGAGATCGAGCCGCCCATCGAGGTGATGATATCGTTGACGGCCCGCGTGATCGCGGCGGTGTATTGGTTCAGCGTCTGCTGATCCATGCCCTTCGGCCCCATGAACGAGAAGTGCAGATTGCCGTCGCCGATATGCCCCAGAGGATAGGGACGAATGCTCGGGAGAATGTCGAGCACGGCCTTGAGCCCCTTGTCGATGAACTCCGGAATTTTTGAGATCGCCACCGACATGTCGTAGCTGATCCCCGGTCCCTCGGCGCGGGAGGCCTCGGCCATGGCCTCACGGATGCGCCACATGTTGCGCGACTGGCTGACGGTCTGCGCGATCACCGCGTCGATCACGCGACCGGCCTCGAGCTGGTCGGCGAGAAACTGCTCGAGCTTCTCCGACATGCCGGTGGCCCCGTCCTGCCGGGGGCGCGAGGACGACCATTCGAGCAGCAGGTACCATTGTGTGTCCGCCTTGAGCGGGTCCTGGACGCCGGGAATGTGGCGCATCACGAGGTCGACGGCCGCGCGGCTCAAGAGCTCGCAGGACCCGACATTGTCCTCGGAGGCCGCATGCGCTTCGGAGAGGATCTCCAGCGCCGCGCGCGGATCGCGGACCGCCAGCCACGCCGTGGCGACGTCCTTCGGCGCCGGCCATAGCTTGAGGACGGCCTTGGTGATGATGCCGAGCGTGCCCTCGGCGCCCATGAAGAGGTGCTTGAGGTCGTAGCCGGTGTTGTCCTTCTTCAGCGCACGCAGTCCGTTCCAGACGTCGCCGTTGGGCAGGACGACCTCGAGACCGAACACGAGGTTGCGCGCGTTGCCGTAGCGCAGCACCTGCACGCCGCCGGCGTTGGTCGAGAGATTGCCGCCGATCATGCAGGAGCCCTCGGCGCCAAGGCTCAGCGGCAGAAACCTGTCGTGCCTGGCCGCGGTCTCCTGCAGCGTCTGCAAGACGCAGCCGGCCTCCACCGTCATCGCATAGCCGACGGGATCGACGTCCAGCACGCGGTTCATCCGGCCGAGCGACAGCACGATGCCGGTATGGGCGGGCCAGGGCGTGGCGGCGCCCATCAGCCCGGTGTTGCCGCCCTGTGGCACGATCGCGACGCCGTGGTCGTGGCATAGCCGGACCACTTTCGAGACCTCCTCGGTGCTGCCGGGACGTATGACGGCCCCGGCGCCGCCCACCAGCAGCCCCCGCCAGTCCGTGACGAACGGCTGCTTGGCGTGCTCGTCCTCGATAAATCCCTTATCGCCCACGATCGCGCGCAGGGCGTCGCGTAGCTCTGCGGTCACAGGTGCGGTCGGAATGGCGGGTACGGGTGACGGGAAGGCAGTCGGCATTTTGTTTCCCCTGGCGCATCTTGGTGTGCACTGCGCGCGCGAAGCGCTTTAAGGGCAGTGTCCACGTTTGGGCCGCGAAGTCTAACGGCAATATCGGTCACACCGGGACAATCTTGGCAACATCTCCAAACATGTTCGCCAACATCTTGCGGCTGTCTCGTCCTAGGAGGGGCCCCGACCCCGCAAGCAGGATTGGCAGATGCGATTGAAACCTTCGGCGACACGTCTTGGCGCAGGCGTGGCCTGCCTGATGCTCGCAAGCATCACATCGGTGCACGCAGAGCCGGTGTTCGACAGCCTGGGCGGCACATGGTCGGGCACCGGTTCGATGAAGCCATCGGACGGCCCGCGTGAGAAGGTGCGCTGCAAGGTGGCGTACGACATCACCAGGCCCGGACGTTCCGTGAGCCTCGACCTGCGCTGCGCGAGCGATGCGTACAAGATGGTCCTGTCCGCGAACATCGATCAGAACGGAACCGAGCTGTCCGGAAACTGGTTCGAGCACGAGTATCGGCAGGGCGGCAAGGTCACCGGCACCAACAAGGACGGCTTGATCGAGGCGCGCATCGAAGGAAACACCGTGGCTGCGCTGGTGACGATCCAGACCAAGGCCAATCATCAGTCGTTCCTGATGGAGGCGCCGGGGTCCTGGATGTCGGAAGTCGCGATCGAATTGAACAAGGACGTGAAGTGACGGTGCGCGCATCACGGGCCGTCAGGCATTTGCTCACCGCGATATTCTTTCTCGCTTCCATCGGTCAACCTCGCGCACAAATGCCCCCGGGAGGCGGGACGCCGCCGCGCGCGGATCCTCTTCCTGACGGGCCGCCGATCTGGGACTACGACCACGACGGCACCTACACCTGCGATGAATGGAAGCGATACATGGACCAGCTGTTCCGGCTGGCCGACAAGAACCGCGACGGCTTTCTGAGCGCGTCGGAATTCCCCGTCATCCGACGCGCCGAGCGGAGCTTCGCCCAGGCGGAGCTCGGCTATTTCGACGACAATGGCGACGGCAAGGTGAGCCGCTCCGAGCTCGTGGACAAGCCAAGCCGCTTCATCGGCCAATACGACGCGAACGCGGACTGCAAGGTCACGGCTGCCGAACTGAAAGGCGGCTCATCGCCGCCGTCTGACGGCGGCGGACGGCGCGGGCGCGGCGGTGGCGGGCCGGGCGGGGCGGGAGGCCTGGGGCCGAAGTTCTAGCGCATCGATTTGCGGCCGTTGACGACGGGCGCAAGTGAACATTGATCTGGATCAAGCGGAATTCCGCGCAGCCCATTTTGGTACAGGTTGCGCCTGCTGGCCACGTCGATGGTTGAGACCGACGAGAGGAACGTGCAAAACTGTTCCTGATCGTGGAAGGGGACGCCGGGAGGAGGGCGGGATGTATCTGCGGCGCCGTACAGTTGCGTCTTTGCATGTCGCTGCTGTCGCGTTGACGGTTCTGGCCTCCGCCTCCTGCACGTTGCGCCCCCTGCAAGGCGTGCTGATCCCGAGTAGCGAGGCCGTTGAAGCAACCTCCCGAGTCCCGATCCTGATCGGAACAACGCGCACGCGATCCGGCAGCGATCCCGGCGAGATGTTCAGCCGCGAGCAGTCCGGCGAGATGGCGTTCGCAGAAGTGACCGTGTCGATTCCGCCGGACGGATCGCGCACGGTGGGTGAAATCCAGTGGCCGCTCTCGCCCCCCGGCGATCCGCGCAAGGAGTTCGTCACGGCATCGGCGGGCTATCTGGATCGCGCCGGATTCAACGCTGCCATGACCAACGCGGTAAAGGCCAGGCATCTCAACAAGGCGATGGTCTTCGTTCACGGCTTCAACAACCGTTTTGACGACGCGGTGTACCGCTACGCCCAGTTCGTTCATGACGGCCGGATTCCCGTCATTCCCATCCTGTTTTCGTGGCCATCGCAGGGCGCCGGAAACCTCGGCTCCTACGAATACGACCGCAAGGTCGCGGGACAATCGGGTGCGGCGCTGGCAGCACTGGTCGACAGCGTGAACGCCAATCCGGCGATCAAGGAGATCACGTTCGTCTGCCACTCCATGGGCTGCCTGGTGACGCTCGCTGCGCTGCGGAACAGGGCACAGCACGGTGGACCGCCCTCGAAGCTGAAGAATGTCGCGCTTGTCGCGCCCGACATCGGCTTTGACGAGTTCATCAGCCAGATCAGTGCGGCGGGACCGCGGCGTCCCCGCATCGGGCTGTTCCTGTCTCAGGATGATGTCGCTCTGAAAATATCGAGGTCCCTTGCCGGAGGCACAGCCCGTCTCGGCGAATTCAATCCGCAGGACGAGCCGTACAGAAGCGCGCTTGCGCAGCAGAAGATCGCGGTGTTCGACCTGACGCACCTGGGCGGCGATGACGCGCACTCCAGAGCCTTCGAGGACGTGACCTCCGTCATGGGAATGATCAGGCAGAGGCTCGCCCAGGGCCAGCAGCTCGGCGAGGACGCGTCGCGAATGGCCTCGCGCTAGAGTTAGGTTTTTCCTGTTAGGTCGCTGCGCGAGCAGGTGCTGGCCTGCGCGTCTGACTGCGGGTTCACGTTCACTTGAACACGATCATCTTCTCCGCGGTCATCTCGTGCATCGTATAAGGGATGCCTCCAACGCCGTGGCCCGATACGCGACGACCCGCGAAGGGCATCCAGTCGGTGCGGAAGGCCGTGTGATCGTTGATCATCACTGCCGCCGCATCGAGGCGCTCCGCCGCATCGAGGGCCGTGGCGAGATCGCGCGTGAAGATCGCGGACTGGAACGAGACCGGAAGTGAATTGGCTTCTGCGATCGCATCGTCGATGCGATCGAACGGATAGACGCAGGTCACCGGCCCGAAGACTTCCAGGGTGGAGACTTTTGCGTCGCGCGGTGGCGAGACGAGAATCGATGGCTTGAGGGTCGTCTCGCTCAGCCGTCCGCCGCCGATCTGGCGCGTTCCGCGAGAGGTGGCCTCTGCGATCCAACCTTCGACACGCTCGACCTCCCGCGGTGTGATCAGCGGTCCGACCTCGGTCTCGGGACGCGTCGGATCTCCCACCTTCAGGGCCTCGACCCTTGCGGCCATCCTGTCGATGAATTCCCTCTGAAGCGATGAGTGCACATAGATCCGCTGGACCGATACGCAGACCTGGCCGGCGTGGTAATATCCGCCCTTGACGACCGGCTCGATGATCTTCTCGAGATCGGCGCTGCGGTCGATGATCAGGGGAGCGACGCCGCCGTGCTCCAGCGCGCAGCGCGCACCGGGTGTGATGACCGATCGCAGGTGCCAGCCGACACGCGCCGATCCGATAAAGCTAAGGAAGGCGACGCGCGGGTCGGTTGCAAATTTTTCCGGAAGGCTTTGATCTTCCGGGAGGAACGTCTGGACCCAGCCTTCGGGCATGCCGGCCTTGTGAACAAGCTTCACCAGTTCCACGCAGCACAGCGGCGTCGTGCCCGCAGGCTTCACGATCACCGGGCAACCGGTCGCAATCGCCGGCGCGACCTGGTGAACGATCAGGTTGAGGGGATGATTGAAGGCGGAGATTGCCGCGACGATGCCGATCGGCTCCTTGATGGTCCAGGCCCGGCGGCCGTCGCTTGCGGGCGTCAGGCCCATGGGGATCTCGACCCCGGCGCGGGTTCGCAGAAAATCCGCCGCAGAGCGGATGCCGTCGATCGCCCGGTCGGTCTCGATCAATGCGTCCGTGAGCGGCTTTCCGCCCTCCCGTGCGATCAGGATGCCGAAATCCTGCCGCTTCTCGGCAACGAGATCGGCGAGCTTGTGGAGGATGGCGATCCGCTGATGGGTTTTCAGCCAGGCCTTTCGGTCCGCGAGCAGCTTTCGCGCGGTCTCGAACTTCGCGTCCAATGCGGCAGCGTCGTCACTGGCGAGCTCGGTGATCTCTTTTCGGTCGAAGGCCTGTACGACTTGAATCATGATTGTCTCCCGCGCATCGACGAGGTCATTGCGAAGCTGGCGGCACATTGGATCGTGACTGTCTGCACCGCGCGGATTGACCTTGCCGTCTGACGCTCTCAACGCTCAATGTACGGCGCCGGGCGCAAGCTCGCCACGTCGCGCGTTGGCGCAGAGCGGATCAGTCGTGCGATTTTGCAATGATGGCATTGTGCAGGTGTTTTGCCCGACGTGTCAAACGACGAGTCAAACCGCGTGCCAGGGCGCTAGTGGTCGCGAATCTAAATTCTTGGACGATCTCTACTGTGCATGGGGTTGTTTTCGACGTTTTGTCGAGAGCGCCCGTCAGGCGCTCTCCGTCTCCCGGTGCACGTCGTGCACGACGAGCCCCATGCCTTCGTCGGGCATCTTGATCCAGTCGCGGCGCTTCAGCGTGCGCTTGGTGTCCTCGTAGCCGCTTGTCCAGTGCTCGCGCATCGAGGTGCCCGAGAATTCGTGGTCCTTGGCATCGCCCTCGTAGGCTTTCTGCTGGTAGATCAGGTGCAGGATCGCGATCTCCGGCATCCGGCGCAGGCTCGATTTCAGCTGGCGGTCCTCGTCGGAGAGCTGCTCGTCCGGGATCTTCGCCAAGGCCTTGTAGAGCAGCACCTTGAGATTATGCGTGCGCCGATAGACGTCGGTGTTATGGCGGGTGCGCGAGGAATACATGATGTCCTTGTGGCGGGCCATCACGTCCTGGATCGAGCGCGGCAGCACACCGCGCGCGCTGAACAGGTCGACCTGGAACACCAGCGAATTGATCGCGTCCTCCTGGTCGAGCAGGTGCTGCAGCGGCGTGTTGGAGACGATGCCGCCGTCCCAGAAATGATCGGTGCCGATCCGCACCATCGGCAGCGCCGGGGGCAGGGCGCCGGAGGCCATGATGTGCTCCGGCTCGATCTCGTCATGGGCGTTGTCGAAATAGATGAAGTTGCCGGAGAGCACGTTCACCGCGCCGACTGCGAAGCGGATCTTCTTTTCGTTGATGAGGTCGAAATCGACGAGCTCGAGCAAGGTCGCCTTCAACGCGGCCGTGTCGTAGTAGCTGGTCGCGGTCTTGGCGCCGACCGGGCTGAACCAGGGATTGACCTGGTGCGGCGTGAAGAAGCCGGGCTGGCCCATCGCCGATGTCATCCAGGAGCTGTAGAGGTTGCGCCACTGGCGGAAGATGTCGCCGTCCGGCGTGTAGTGCCAGATCTTGCGGTTGGTGATGCGCTCCCAGAAGATGCGCAGCGCTTCGAGCCGCTTCTCCGGTTTGTTGCCGGCGATGATGGACGAGTTGATCGCGCCGATCGAGACGCCGGTGACCCAGTCGGGCTCGATGCCGGCCTCGTGCAGCGCCTGGTAGACGCCGGCCTGGTAGGCGCCGAGCGCGCCGCCGCCCTGCAGGACCAGCGCGACGCGATCGCAGCGTTCGGGCCGCCAGCCCCGCGCGGGCGGCTGATGGATGTGTCGGTTGCGACGTGCGAGCGTCCATGGCGATACCTCCAGCCTTCGCCGGACGATTGCGGCCGGTGGTGACGGCGTGATGACAAAGCAGGCCGATGCCGCCTTTGCATGCAGGTCAACCGCGACGGGAATGGCCGGAGGTCGTGTCCCTGACGGAAATCGGTCACATCGCAGTCAATGACGGCAGCTAGCAATCTGCGTGAAGTCGGAACTTACCGGATCACCAGAGGAGACAGCGATGCGCAGGGAAGACGTGCTGAGGCTTCCGTCCATGCCGGCCGCCGGGCCGAGCTATCCGGCCGGCCCGTACCGCTTCGTCAACCGCGAATTCCTGGTGATCACCTACGAGACCGACCCGGACCTGATCCGTGCCGGCCTGCCTGAGCCGCTGGAGCCGATCGACCAGCCGATCGTACACTACGAATGGATCAAGATGCCGGACTCCTCCGGCTTCGGCAGCTACACCGAATCCGGCCTCGTGATCCCGGCGCGGCTGCACGGCGAGGAGGTCAACTTCGTCTCGCAGATGTATCTCGACGATGATCCGCCGATTGCGGCGGGCCGCGAGATCTGGGGCTTCCCGAAGAAGTACGCCCACCCGAAACTCGAGATCGTCAAGGATACACTGACGGGCACGCTTGAATATGCCGGCCAGCTCGTCGCCATGGGCACGATGGGCTACAAGCACGAGAGCATGGCCGGCAACGGCGATCTCACCCGCGCCACGCTGTCGAAGACGCAAATCAATTTGAAGATGATCCCCGGCGTCGACGGCCATCTCGAGGTCTGCCAGCTCGTCGCGATCAACCTGATCGACATCGTGCCGAAGGGGTCCTGGATGGGTCCCGGCCGGCTGCATCTGGTGCCGCACGTCAACGCGCCGGTTGCGGATTTCCCGGTCCGCCGCTGCATCGGCGCGCATCACTACATCGCCGACCTGACACTGCCGTTCGGCCGCGTCGTGCACGATTACATCAAGGAAGCCCAGGCCGCGACGGGGCTCGCCGCGGAATAGGGCGGCGCGCCATCATCAAACTGTAACACTGGCGTAATTGACTGCACGGAGGACCCGGAGGAGGCCAATAACGGCCCCCCGGGATTGGGCTGCAATGATGTGGGGTCAGCATGGCCGAGCCGGCAATGCTTGTCAGCGCGACATCGGATGTCGCGCCTGTCATTCCTGGACTGGTATGGGCGTTTCGTTTGCATGGCGACGGCAGCGCCGAGGCGCTGCCGATCGACCAGCCGATCGAGTTCAGCCATGATGGCCGGCTCTGGCTGCATTTCAATTTGACAGATGGTCGCGTGCGGCCGTGGATCGCAGCATCACAGCTGCCGCCGCTGGCGCGCGATCTCTTGCTGTCGAGCGACACGTTCCAGCAGCTTCACGTCATCGACCATTGCGTCTACGGCGTGTTCTCCGATCTGGTTCGCGACATCGATGCTGCAACGGAAGAGACCGCGTTCCTGCGCTTCGCCATGACCGAGCATCTCCTGGTCTCCGGCCGTCACCAGGCGCTTTGCTCGGCGGATGCGACGCGCCGCGTGCTCGAAGGCGGCTACCGCGTCGACAACGTCGCCCATCTCCTGGAAAAGATCGTCGACGAGGTCGCCGACACGCTCGATCGGATGGCCGACAAGCTCGGCCAGGAAATCGACGGCATCGAGGAACGCATCCTCGCCGATGAAGCCAAGCCGGAGATGCGCCGCACGCTCGGGCGCTTGCGCCGGACCTGCGTGCGGCTGCATCGTCAGCTCACCGGCCTGCGCGTACTGTTCCACCGGCTCGACCAGAAGAACACCGATCATCTGTCGCCGGGGCTTCGTATTCAGGCCGGCAAGCTCGCCCAGCGGCTCGACGGGCTCGACCACGACATCGTCGAGCTGCGCGAGCGCAGCCGCCTGCTCGAGGAGGAGCTGCGCTTCAAGAACGAGGAGGAGAGCAATCGCCACCTCCACACGCTCTCGATCGTGACGACGCTGCTGCTGCCGCCGACGCTGATCACCGGCATCTTCGGCATGAACACCAAGGGCCTGCCGCTCACCGACGTGGACGAGGGTTTTCTCTGGGCGGCGGCGCTGATGGTGAGCTCGATCGGCCTTGCCTATCTGTTCATGCGTCGCACGGGCATTTTCAAGAAGTAGCGCGGGCCAGACGGTGTCGGCCGTGAATGCGATTGCCCCAACATTGGCGTTGCGACGCTCGCTCGTGATCGCCGTGGTGCTGTTCGCGAGCACCAGCGCATTCGCCGGCGCCAAGGACGAGAGCGCCGCCGACTGGCTGTTCCCGAAATGGTTCAACGAATGGCATGACGGGCTCGCCAACAAGGGACTGAATTTCGGCGCGACCTATATTGCCGACAATATCGGCAATGTCTCGGGCGGGGTCTCGCGCGGCGCCATCCATTTCGGCCGGCTCGATCTGTCGGTCGATGCCGATCTCGACAAGCTCGTCGGCTGGACCGGCGGACGCTTCTACGCCAACGGCTACATCATCTACGGTCGCGGGCTCAGCCGGAACTACATCCAAAATCTCGCCACCATCAGCGAGATCGAGGCGCTGCCAGATCAGCGGCTCTACAACGCCTATTTCGAGCAGAGCTTCTTCAACGACCGCCTCAATATCAGGGCCGGCCAGCAGGCGGCCGACGTCGAGTTCTTCGACAGCCAGACCGACGACCTCTTCATCAACGGCACCTTCGGCTGGCCCGCCATCAAGGCGACCAATTTGCCGGCCGGCGGCCCGGCGCCGCCGATCGCGGTGCCTGGTATTCGGCTCAAGGCTCAGGTCGCGGACAACGTCACCGTCTTCGGCGCAGTGTTCAACGGCAATCCGGCCGCCCCCGGCGACGGTGATCCGCAGACGCGTGACAATCACGGCCTCGCACTTCGTGTCAATGATCCGCCGTGGGTCATCGGGCAGGTCCATTTCGACTATCACGTCGACATCGGCGGAAGCACGCTTGCCGGCAACGTCACGCCCGGCGGCTGGTATCATTTCGGCGACTTCGACAGCCAGCGCTTCACCGCCGACGGCTTCTCGCTCGCAGACCCGACTGGATCCGGTATTCCCGCGAAGCTTCGCGGCAATTACGGAATCTACGCGGTCGTCGAGCAGGCGCTTTGGCGGCCGCCGGGGACGGAAATCGAAAAGACCGTGTCGGCGTCGATACCGGGCGTTACCGCGTTCGGCCGCATCGCCTACAGCCCGCCGGATCGCAATTTGATCGATCTCTATGTTGACGGCGGCGTCGGCTTTGTCGGCTTTACGCCCGGTCGTCCGCTCGATCGGTTCGGGATCGGGCTTGCCTACATGCGGATCTCGGGGGCGGCCCGGAGCCTCGATGTCGACACGCAGATCTTCAGCGGGATCCAGAGCCCGGTGCGCAGCAGCGAGGGCCTGCTTGAAATTATCTATGAGGCGCACATCAAGCCGGGCTGGCTGATCGCGCCTTACTTCCAATATGTGCGCAGGCCGTCCGGCGGCATTCCGAACCCGAACGATCCGACCGGCGTGTCGCGGATCGGTGACGCCGCCGTGTTCGGCGTCACCACCACGCTCCGGTACTAGGCCATCGCCGGTTTTGCTTGCGGTTTTGGCTGTCGCGACAGTGCCAGCACGATCAGCGAGGCGAACACGCAGAGTGCGCCGGCCACGAAGAAGGCGGGCAGGTAGCTCTGCAGCAGCGTCCGCGACAGGCCCGCACCGAAGGCGGCGGTGCCGGCGCCGAGCTGGTGGCCGGCGAAGATCCAGCCGAACACCAGATTGGCGCGTTCGGGTCCGAATTTCTGCGCGGTCAGCCGCACCGTCGGCGGCACTGTGGCAATCCAGTCGAGACCGTAGAACATCGCGAAGATCGACAGGCCGTAGAAGGAGAAATCGCTGAACGGCAGGAAGATCAGCGAGAGCCCGCGCAGACCGTAGTACCAGAACAGCAGGTAGCGATTGTCATAGCGGTCCGACAGCCAGCCCGACATGATGGTGCCGAAAAAGTCGAAGATGCCCATCGCTGCCAGCAGGCTCGCCGCCTGCACCTGCGGGATGCCGAAGTCGAGGCACATCGGAATCAGATGCACCTGCACGAGGCCGTTGGTCGAGGCGCCGCAGACGAAGAAGGTCGCAAACAAGATCCAGAACGCGCTCGACTTCGAGGCGTCGCGCAGCGTGCCGAGCGCCACGCCCGTGATCGAGCCGTGGTTCACCGGTGGCGCGGGCAGGGGCTCGGTGCCTTCGTCGCCGAACGGACGCAGGCCCAGATCGCTCGGCCGGTCGCGCATGATGAGCAGGACCGCCGCTGCGGAAACGCCGAGCATGATACAGACGAAGCCGAGCGCCAGGCGCCAGCCGTAACGCTCGGTCATGCTTGCCAGCAGCGGCAGGAACACGAGTTGGCCGGTGGCGACGCTCGCGGTCATGATGCCGACAACGAGGCCACGCCGCGCCGCGAACCAGCGCGTCGCGATGGTGGCGCCGAGCACCAGTGCGGTCATGCCGGTGCCGATGCCGATCACCACGCCCCACAGCGCCACGAGCTGCCAGACCTGCGTCATGCCGAGCGAGGCCACCAGCGCCGAGACGACGATGAGCTGCGCGGTCAGCGTGACATTGCGCAGACCGTAGCGGTTGAGGAGGGCGGCTGCGAACGGTGCCATCAATCCAAACAGGATGAAGCGGATTGAAAGCGCAGATGAGATCTCCGCCGTGCTCCAGCCGAACTCCTTCTGCAAGGGAACGATGAACACGCCGGGCGCGCCGACCGTGCCGGCGCTGATCAGAGCGGCGAAGAAGGTCACGCCGACCATCACCCAACCGTAGTGGATGTTGCGACGGCCGAGCGCGGCCGAAAGCCAGTTCGAGATCATTGCCCCTCAATCCAGGTTGGCGGGCTCCGGGACGCCCGCGTCATTGTTGCAGTCTGGCACGGAAACGGGAAGTCTGAAATGACAGACTTCCCTCAATTCAGGACGTCGCGGCAGCTAGTGCGCGAGACGCTCCACCGCGATTGCAGTGGCTTCGCCGCCGCCGATACAGAGTGCCGCGACGCCGCGCTTGAGGTTGTTGGCCTCGAGCGCATGCAACAGCGTCACGATCAGTCGGGCGCCGGTGGCACCGATGGGATGACCGAGTGCGCAGGCGCCGCCATTGATGTTCAGCTTCTCGCGGGGAATGCCGAGATCGCGCTGCGCCGCCATCGCGACGACAGCGAAGGCTTCGTTGATCTCGAACAGGTCGACGTCACCGGCGCTCCAGCCGACCTTGTCGAGCAGCTTGCGGATCGCCGGGATCGGCGCCGTGGTGAACCATTGCGGCTCCTGGCTATGCGTGGCATGGCCCTTGATCTCGGCGAGTGCAGGCAGCCCGTTACGATCGGCAAGCGAGCGCTTGGTCAGGACCAGCGCGGCGGCGCCGTCGGCGTTTGCGGAGGAGGCTGCGGGCGTGATCGTGCCATTGGCGCGGAACGCCGGCTTCAGTCCGGGAATTTTAGCGGGATCCACCTTCAGCGGATGCTCGTCATTGGCGACGATGCGCGGCCCGGCCTTCTCGGTCAGTGTGATCGGCGCGATCTCCGCCTTGAACGCGCCGCCCTCGACCGCCTTGCGCGCGCGGCTCAGCGTTTCCATCGCGTAGGCGTCCTGGTCCTTGCGGGTGAACTGGTAGGCTTCGGCCGTGGCTTCGCCGAAATCGCCCATGGAGCGGCCGGTCTCGTACGCGTCCTCCAGACCGTCCATCATCATGTGGTCGATGATGCGGTCGTGGCCGGCGCGATAGCCGCCGCGTGCTTTGGCCAGCAGATACGGCGCGTTGCTCATGCTCTCCATGCCACCGGAGACGACGATCTCGGCCGAACCGGCGCGGATGATGTCGTGCGCCAGCATGGTTGCCTTCATGCCGGAGCCGCAGACCTTGTTGACGGTGGTCGCGCCGGTGGCATCGGGCAGGCCGGCGCCACGTGCCGCCTGGCGCGCGGGCGCCTGCCCCTGGCCGGCCGGCAGCACGCAGCCCATGAAGACTTCGTCGACCTTCTCGGGCGCGAGCTTGGCGCGTTCCAGCGCCGCATTGATCACGTGCGATCCGAGCTTATGCGCTGCGAGCGGCGACAATTCGCCCATGAAGCGGCCGAGCGGGGTGCGGGCGGCGGAGACGATGACGACGGGATCGGCTGCTTCGGCCATGACAAGACTCCCTGGCGATGACAAGTGATATTATGGCCATCATATGATGCGGCGCAAAAAATGCAACCGCGCCCGGCATGAGAAATTGTCGTGGTTCGAATGAGATTCCCTCAAGTCGTCCCGGCGGAGGCCGGGACCCATACTCCGCAGCGAGTGTTGATGAGGCGAGATGGTAACTCGGAGTCTTCGTCAAATTGAATTCGGTGGTTATGGGTCCCGGCCTTCGCCGGGACGACACCGATGACAGGTCACCGCTTCCGGTTCACGAACGCCTGCATCAGCCGCGTCGGCTCGTCGGTCAGGAATGACTCGCCGAAGACTTTGACGCTGAGGTTCACCGACTCCGTCAGCGGCAGTTCCTCCCACTGTCGCAGCAATGCCTTCTGCGATCGCAGCGCTTCGGGGCCGCATTCGAGCAGCGCGTGCACGAGGTGCTCGATCTCGGCATCCAGTCCGCCGGCCGGCGCGATCTTGTCGATCAGGCCCCAGGCCAGCGCCGTCGGCGCGTCGATGTTTTCCGCGGTCATCACCAGCCAGCGCGCGCGGGCCCAGCCGATCAGGCGCGGCAGCAGGGCAGCGTGGATGACCGAGGGTATGCCGACGCGAACCTCGGGCATGCCGAAATGCGCATCATGTGTGGCGATACGGAAGTCGCAGGCGGCAGCCACTTCGAGCCCGCCACCGAGGCACCAGCCGGGCATGCGTGCGATCACGGGGGCAGGGAATTGGCGTACGGCTTCGCAGAGGTCACGCAGGCGGCTGATGAACGCCTCGGCCGATTTCTGGTCGAGCTTCGCCATCTCCTTGATGTCGGCGCCCCCGATCATGCTCTTTTCGCTTTGGCCGCGCAGCACCAGGATTCGAATGCCGCGATCAGTGGCGAGTTGTTGCAGGCCTTCGCGCACCGCATCGGTCACGGGCGAGCCCAGAATGTTGAGCGATCCGGCATTGCAGATCGCGACATGGACGACGCCGCGCGCATCGCGCGTCACGCCGCAGTGATTGTTGAGCATTTCCATCGTGGCATCTCGAAGGTTTCGTGGACAGGCGCGAGGCGCACCGGTCGGAATTACTTCCGGGCCGAAATGCCTCCCTTGTCAAGCGGCGGGGACGGAGTTGCCAGCGGGAAGTCCGCAGCATAGTATGATGATGATCATACAAAGAGGCCTCCCATGACCGATTCCGCTCAACTCGACCTTTTTTCGCCGGCGCAGCGCCGCGAGCGCGTGGTGGACTGGCAGGTGCCTGCGCCCGTTGCAAAGGTGGCGATGGGCTTGTCTGGCATCGACGCCATGCTGGGCATCCGTGATGGCCGACTGCCCCCGCCGCCGTTCGCGAAGCTGATCGGCTTCGTCATGGCCGTGGTCGAGCCGGGCCGGATCGTGATGGAACTGGAGCCGCGCGAGGATCTCGAAAATACCATCGGCCTCCTGCATGGGGCGACCGCCGCGGCGCTCCTCGACACCGCCATGGGCTGCGCGATTTCGACGCGGCTGGAGGCAGGGCAGGGGTCGGTTACCCTCGACCTGAAGATGACCTTCCTGCGTCCGCTCTCGGTCCGTTCGGGACTGATCTCGGCCGAAGGCAAGATCATCAAGCTGGGGCGCCAGACCAGCTACACCGAAGGCTTTGTGCGCGACGGCAAGGGCGCCCTCGCAGTCCATGCAACTGCAACCTTTTCCATGATCGGCAACAATTTTACCGGGAATTAATGCGCCGCTGGACCGATATCCGTGTTATGAGATGACTTCCGACATCCAATGAGAGCCGCATGCGCTATTCTCGGGAACACAAGCAGGAAACCCACGACCGCATCGTGAAGAAGGCCTCGGTGCGACTGCGCGAAAAGGGGGCCCACGGCATCGGTGTTGCCGACCTCATGAAAGAGGCGGGCCTGACCCATGGCGGGTTCTACGCCCATTTCGATTCCCGCGAGGCGCTGGTGATCGAGGCGTTCGCCTACGCCATGGACCGCTCGATGGAGCACTGGCGCAAGCAGTCCGATCAGGTCGCGCCCGAGAAGCAGCTCGCCCAGATCGTCGAGACCTATCTCTCCGCACTTCACCGCGATAATCCCGGCCACGGCTGCTCGATCCCCGCGCTCGGCGCCGAGATCGCCCGCGAGAGCCCGAAGACGCGAAAAGCCTTTTCCGGCAAGCTCGACGAGATGGTCGAGATGATGACCGATTTCATCCCCAATTTGCCGCGCAAGGCCGCGCGCAAACAGGCGATCGCCACGCTGGCCACGATGGCCGGCACCATGCTGCTGGCGCGCATTGCGGGCTCCAGTGAGCTGTCGGATGAGGTGTTGAAGGCGGGTAAGGACAGCGCGCTGGAGGGCGCGCGCCGTGAGCCTGCGAAGTCTGCACCGGCGAGGAAGAAGCAGAACTAGGCGAGATACCGTAGGGTGGGCAAAGCGGAGCGTGCCCACCATCTGTCGCCGCTCGAGAAAGATCGTGGGCACGGCGCTGGCGCGCTTTTGCCCACCCTATGAGAGCGGTGTTTTATCGCCCCGCAAACAGCGCCCGCTCGCGCTCCACGATCTCGCCGATGTAATCCGCCACCGCCCGGATCCGCGCGAGATCCTTGCTGTCGGCGTGCATCAGCATCCAGAACGTCCGCGTGATCGAGATCTCTTCCGGCAGCACCGCGACAAGCTGCGGATAGTCGCTCGCCATGAAATGCGGCAGCACCGCTATGCCGAAGCCTGACAGCGTCGCATTGAGTTGCGCGATCAGATTGGCGCTGCGGAAGCGCGCGGAGATGCGCGGGGATACCTGCGGCAGATAGTCGAGCTCCGGCGTGAACAGGAGCTCCTCGATGTAGCCGACGAAACGATGCTGCGGCAGCACCTCGCGCGAGGCGATCTTCGGGAAGCGATCGAGATAGGTGGGGGCGGCATAGAGCCCGAGGCGATAATCCAGCAGCTTGCGGCCGACGATGCGGCCTTCCTTCGGCATGGTCAGGCTGATTGCGATATCAGCCTCGCGCTTGGAGAGACTGAACAGTCGCGCGGTGGCTACAAGTTGCAGATCGAGGTCAGGATAGCGGTCGGCAAAAGGCGCGAGCCGCGGTGCCAGGAAAGCGGTGCCGAACCCGTCGGGCGCACCGATCCGCACCGTGCCGGTCAGCCGCGCCACCGAGCCGCCAACCTGCTCCTGGTTGGCGACGATGGTCGATTCCATCGCCTCGGCGCTATCGGCGACGCGCTGGCCAGCCTCGGTGAGGAGATAGCCGGTCTTGCGGCGGTCAAATAGCTTGGCCGAGAGGTGCTTTTCCAACCGGTCGACGCGGCGGATCACCGTGGCGTGGTCCACGCCAAGCTGTTTTGCCGCAGCCGACACCGAGCCGCCCCGCACGATGGCCAGCACGAAGCGAAAGTCGTCCCAATCGATGTGACCTTGATCCAGCATTTTCGCACATCTATGGTGCATTATCTCAGACTTGAATCCTATAAAATGCAGGTCGATAGGATTTGTCAAAGCGATCAGACCGGGACCAAGGAGTTCATTCCATGCGCGCAGTCGGACATTTCATCGGTGGCAAGGAGGTCAAGGGCACCTCGGGCCGCACGGCTGACGTTTTCGAGCCGATGACGGGCGACGTCCAGGCCAAGGTCGCGCTGGCGTCAAAGGCTGAAGTCCGCGCCGCCGTGGAAAATGCCCGCGCAGCACAGCCGGAATGGGCCGCGACCAACCCGCAGCGCCGCGCGCGCGTCATGACGAAATTCGTCGAGCTGGTGCAGCGCGACTACGACAAGCTCGCCGAGTTGCTCGCGCGCGAGCACGGCAAGACCGTGCCCGACGCCAAGGGTGACATCCAGCGCGGCCTCGAAGTCGCCGAGTTCGCCTGCGGCATCCCTCATCTGATGAAGGGCGAGTACACCGAAGGCGCCGGTCCCGGCATCGACATCTATTCGCTGCGCCAGCCGCTAGGCGTCGTCGCCGGCATCACGCCGTTCAATTTTCCGGCGATGATCCCGATGTGGAAATTCGCGCCCGCGATCGCCTGCGGCAACGCATTCATCCTCAAGCCGTCCGAGCGTGATCCCGGCGTGCCGATGAAGCTTGCCGAGCTGATGATCGAGGCGGGCCTGCCGGCCGGCATCCTCAACGTCGTCAACGGCGACAAGGAAGCGGTCGACGCCATCCTCGACGATCCCGATATCAAGGCCGTGGGCTTCGTCGGCTCGACGCCGATCGCGCAGTACATCTATGAGCGCGCCGCCCAGACCGGCAAGCGCTGCCAATGCTTCGGCGGTGCCAAGAACCACGCCATCATCATGCCGGACGCCGACATGGATCAGGCGGTCGACGCGCTGATCGGCGCCGGCTACGGCTCGGCCGGCGAGCGCTGCATGGCGGTTTCGGTCGCCGTGCCCGTCGGCAAGACCACCGCGGACCGCCTCATGGAAAAGCTGATCCCGCGCGTCGAGTCGCTCAAGATCGGCACCTCGATCGATCCCTCCGCCGACTACGGTCCGCTGGTGACGCGCGAGGCGGTCGAGAAGGTCAAGGGCTACATCGATATCGGCCTCAAGGAGGGCGCGACGCTCGCCGTCGACGGCCGCGGCTTCAAGATGCAGGGCTACGAGAAGGGCTTTTATCTTGGTGGTTCGCTGTTCGACAACGTCACCAAGGACATGCGGATCTACAAGGAAGAGATCTTTGGCCCCGTGCTCTCGGTCGTGCGCGCGCACGACTACAAGGAAGCGCTGGCGCTGCCGTCCGACCATGACTACGGCAACGGCGTTGCCATTTTCACCCGCGACGGCGACGCTGCCCGCGACTTCGCAGCCAAGGTCAACGTCGGCATGGTCGGCATCAACGTGCCGATCCCGGTGCCGATCGCCTATTACACCTTCGGCGGCTGGAAGAAGTCCGGCTTCGGCGATCTCAACCAGCACGGCCCGGACTCGATCCGCTTCTACACCAAGACCAAGACGGTGACTTCGCGCTGGCCATCCGGCGTCAAGGAAGGTGCGGAGTTCTCGATCCCGACGATGAAGTAACTCAAGCAGCGCGAGCTCGACATGCAGTTCGCCCTGAATGAGGATCAAGTCGCGGTTCGCGATATGGCGTTGGCGTTTGCGGCGGAGAAGATCGCGCCGCACGCGCTGCGCTGGGACGAGGAGAAGCATTTCCCCGTCGACGTGATGCGCGAAGCCGCCACGCTCGGCATGGGCGGCATCTACATCCGCGAGGATGTGGGTGGCTCTGCCATGACGCGCTTCGACGCGGCGCTGATTTTTGAGGCGCTGGCGACGGGCTGTCCGACGACCTCGGCCTTCATCTCCATCCACAACATGGCGTCCTGGATGATCGATGCGTTCGGCAGCGACACCCAGCGCCACACATGGTTGCCGAAGCTGTGCACCATGGAGCTGATCGCGAGCTATTGCCTGACCGAGCCGGGCGCCGGCTCCGATGCAGCAGCGCTCCGCACCCGCGCGGTGCGCGAGGGCGATCACTATGTTCTCAACGGCCAGAAGCAGTTCATCTCCGGTGCCGGCGGCACCGATCTCCTGGTTGCAATGGTCCGCACTGGCGGCGACGGCCCCGGCGGCATCTCGACCCTCGTCATCGACGGCAAGACGCCGGGCGTGTCCTTCGGCGCCAATGAGCGCAAGATGGGCTGGAACGCGCAGCCGACCCGCGCGGTGATGTTCGAGAACGCCCGCGTGCCGGTCGCTAATCGCTTGAGCGAGGAGGGCGTCGGCTTCAAGATCGCGATGGCGGGCCTCGACGGCGGCCGCCTCAACATCACGGCGTGTTCTCTCGGCGGTGCCCAAACGGCGCTCGACAAGGCGCGGGCCTACATGAAGGAGCGCAAGGCGTTCGGAAAGCGGCTCGACGAATTCCAGGCCCTGCAATTCAAGCTCGCTGACATGGCGATCGAGCTCGAGGCCGCACGCACATTCCTGTGGCGTGCTGCGGCGGCGCTCGACCGCAAAGATCCCGACGCCACCATGCTGTGCGCGATGGCAAAGCGCTTCGGCACCGATGTCGGTTTCGAGGTCGCCAACCACGCGCTGCAGCTTCACGGCGGCTACGGCTACCTCAGCGAATACGGCATCGAGAAAATCGTGCGCGATCTGCGCGTGCACCAGATCCTCGAAGGCACCAACGAAATCATGCGGCTGATCGTGGCGCGCAAATTGATCGAGGGCGCGCGATGAGTTCGGTGGAAGAGGGCGATCTGATCGTTCGCCGCGAGGGCGCGGCGGGCGTAATCCGGCTCAATCGCCCGAAGGCGATCAACGCCATGACGCTGGAGATGTCCGAGGGCATCGACGCGGCGCTGGATCGCTTCGAGACCGATCCTGAAGTCGCATTGATCATTCTGGAAGGCTCTGGCGAACGCGGCCTCTGCGCCGGCGGCGACGTCCGCGGCCTCTGGGAGAGCTCGCGCGAGGGCGGCGACCTCGGCGCGCGGTTCTGGCGCCAGGAATACGTCATGAATGCGCGGATCGCGAAGTACCCAAAACCCTATGTCGCGTTCATGGACGGCCTCGTGATGGGCGGCGGCGTCGGGCTTTCGGGCCACGCCAGCCATCGTGTCGTCACTGATCGCACCAGGCTCGCGATGCCCGAGGTCGGGCTGGGCTTCTTCCCCGATGTCGGCGGCACCTGGCTGTTGTCGCGCTCGCCTGGCGAGATCGGCACTTATTTCGGCCTCACCGGCCAGACCATGAACGGTCCCGACGCGATCCACGCCAAGTTTGCGGATGCCGTGGTACCGGCGGCCAAATGGCCGGCGCTGCGCGAGGCGCTGACCAAGGTTCGCGCCGGCGTCACAGCGGCAGACGTCACCAAGCTCATCAACGGCTTTGCGACTGGTGAAACCGCTGGGCCGGTTGCGGCAAAGGAGCCGGTTATCGATGCCTTGTTCGGCTTCGACCGCATGGAAGACATCTTTGCGGCCCTGAAGCGCGACGGCTCCGAGTTCGCACTGGCGACGCTGAAGACGCTCAACGAGAAGTCGCCGCGCGGCATGGTGGTGACGCTGAAACTGCTGCGGCTGGCGCGCACCGCGTCGAGCCTGGAAGAGTGTCTGGTGCGCGAATATCGCGCCGCGCTGGAGGTGTTCCGCAGCGACGACTTTCGCGAAGGCGTGCGCGCGGCCGTGATCGACAAGGACCGCAATCCGACCTGGTCGCCGCCGCGGATCGAGGATGTGACGCCGCAGATGCTGGCACCGTATCTCGCCGAGATCGGCGTCGACGAGCTGAATTTCAACTGACAACGCTACAAGCGGAGGAAACGACAATGGCCACGATCGCATTCATCGGTCTCGGCAACATGGGCGGCCCGATGGCCGCCAATCTGGTCAAGGCCGGCCACAAGGTGGTGGCGTTCGATCTCGTCGAAGCCTCCCGCAATCAGGCCAAGGCCGATGGAGCCGGGATCGCCGACAGTGCGTCGGGCGCAGTGAAGGGCGCTGACATCGTCGTCACCATGCTCCCCGCAGGCAAGCACGTGCTCGGCGTCTGGAACGAGGTGGTGCCCGCCATGGCCAAGGGCGCGCTGATCATCGACTCGTCCACCATCGACGTCGAAAGCGCGCGCCAGGCGCATGCGCTTGCCGCCAAGCACGGCGTGCTCTCGGTCGACGCACCGGTCTCCGGCGGCACCGGCGGCGCCAAGGGCGCAACGCTCACTTTCATGTGCGGCGGCGAGGAGGGCGCCTTCGCGGCGGCAAAGCCCGTGCTGGAGAAGATGGGCAAGAAGATCGTGCATTGCGGCGGCGCCGGCGCGGGCCAAGCCGCAAAGATCTGCAACAACATGATCCTCGGCATTTCCATGATCGCGGTGAGCGAAGCCTTTGCGCTCGGAGAAAAGCTCGGGCTTTCACACCAGGCGCTGTTCGACGTCGCCTCGACCTCGTCGGGCCAGTGCTGGTCGCTCACGACCTATTGCCCGGTTCCGGGTCCGGTTCCGACCTCGCCGGCCAACAACGACTACAAGCCCGGTTTCGCCTCGGCGCTGATGGTGAAGGACCTGACCCTGGCGCAGGACGCCGCGAAGGCTGCAGGCGCCGCGACGCCGCTCGGCCAGCATGCGCAGGAGATTTACCAGGCCTTCGACAAGGCGGGGCAGGGCGGGGTGGATTTTTCCGGAATTATCAAGCACGTTAGGGGGCTAGCCGGGAAAACTTAATGACGACATTTCAGGACGCGCGCGCGTTTCTTCTTGCTCATCGCACTGATTACGAGACAGCGGTCAGAGATTTCCGCTGGCCCGATCCGGTTCCCTTCAACTGGGCACTCGACTGGTTCGATGAGCTGGCGAAAGATGCGGAAGCCAAGGACAGGCCTGCGCTCTGGATTGTCGATGCTGCACAGGACAAGCAGACAAAGCTGTCCTTCGCAGCGCTCTCACAGCGCTCGAACCAGGTCGCCAACTTCCTCCGCGCGCAGGGCCTGAAGCGCGGTGATCACCTCCTGCTGCTGCTCGGCAACGTGGTTCCGCTGTGGGAGACGATGCTAGCGGCGATCAAGCTCGGCGTCGTTGTGATTCCCGCGACCACGCTGCTCACGGCCGAGGAGCTGCGCGACCGGCTCGATCGCGGCAAGGCGAAGGCGGTGGTGGCCGCCGAAGATCAGGTCGCGAAATTCGCAAGCCTCGGTGCGGAGAACATCGTGCGCATCGTGGTCGGCGCCGCTTCCGAAGGCTGGCTTGCCTATGACGAGACGGCGAAAGCTTCTGAGGGTCTTGCGCCGGACGGCCCGACCCGCGCCGACGACCCGATGCTGCTCTATTTCACCTCAGGCACGACGGCAAAACCAAAGCTCGTGCTGCACAGCCAGCGCAGCTATCCGGTCGGCCATCTCTCGACCATGTACTGGATCGGGCTGAAGCCCGGCGATATCCATCTCAATATTTCATCGCCCGGTTGGGCCAAGCACGCCTGGAGCTGCTTCTTCGCGCCGTGGAACGCGGGCGCGACCGTGTTCGTCGTCAACCAGCCGCGCTTCGATGCCAAGGGTCTGCTTGCCACCATCGGCCGCTGCGGCGTCACCACGCTGTGCGCGCCGCCGACCGTCTGGCGGCTGTTCATTCAGGAGAATCTTTCGGCCTTCAAGGTCGCCTTGCGCGAAGTCTGCGGCGCGGGCGAGCCGCTCAATCCCGAAGTGATCGATCAGGTACAGGCCGCCTGGGGTCTCACCATCCGCGACGGCTACGGCCAGACCGAGACCACGGCGCTTGCCGGCAACTCGCCGGGGCAAAGGATCAAGGTCGGCTCGATGGGCCGGCCGCTGCCGGGCTATCGTGTGCAGGTCAGCGACGCCGACGGCCATCCGGCCAAGGAAGGCGAGGTGGCACTGCTGCTCGGCGCCGACCGTCCGGCGGGTCTGATGCAAGGCTATCAGGGCGACGACGGCAAGCTCTCGGGCGCCGAAGGCGCGCTCTATCGCAGCGGCGACGTCGTTTTCGCCGACGAGGACGGCTATCTCACCTTCGTCGGTCGCTCCGACGACGTGTTCAAATCATCGGACTATCGCATCAGCCCGTTCGAGCTGGAGAGCGTGCTGCTCGAGCATGAACTCGTTGCGGAAGCCGCGGTGGTGCCGAGCCCGGATCCGATCCGGCTCGCGATCCCCAAGGCCTTCGTGCTGCTGACCTCGGGCGCGGAGCGGACGCCGGAGACGGCGCTCTCGATTTTCAAGCACCTGCACACGCGGCTTGCGCCGTTCAAGCGTATCCGTCGCCTCGAAATCGTCACCGAACTGCCGAAGACGATCTCTGGCAAAATCCGCCGCGTGCAGCTACGACGGCTCGAACGCGACGATGATCGCAACGATCCGCTGCGCGGCCGGGAATTCCGCGAGGAGGATTTTCCGGAGCTGCCGAAAACAAGAAGTGAGACCTGAAGCGACATGAACGAAATCTGGAAGAAGCCGCCGATCACGCTGGAGGCCTATCAGGCCATGGTCGGTAAGGAGATCGGCGTATCGTCCTGGCACCTGATCGACCAGCCCCGCATCGACACCTACGCCGACGTCACCGAGGATCACCAGTTCATCCATGTCGACCCCGAGAGGGCTAAGGCGGAGACGGCGTTCGGCACCACCATCGCACACGGCTTCCTGACGATGTCCATGCTGTCGGTGATGTCCTACGAAGTGATGCCGGCGATTGCGGGCACCACGATGGGCGTCAATTACGGCTTCGACAAGCTGCGCTTCATCTCGCCGGTGCGCTCGGACAAGCGCGTCCGCGGCCGCTTCGTGCTGGCGGAAGCCAAGCTGCGCAAGCCCAATGAGTTGCAGTCGCGCACCAACGTGACGGTCGAGATCGAAGGTGAGGACAAGCCCGCGCTGGTCGCGGAGTGGCTCGGCCTGATCTATTTCGCCTGAGCCGAGCCGCCATGGCCGGGCTTGACCCGGCCATGCATCGCTGCTCAAAAGCTGACCAGAGCGCGATCTCACCCTCTCCCCTTGTGGGAGAGGGTGCCTCGCGAAGCGAGGCGGGTGAGGGGTTTCTCTCCGCGAACTCGCTAGCTGACACAACCCCTCATCCGGCGCTGCGCGCCACCTTCTCCCGCAAGGAGAGAAGGGAAGAAAGAATAGGGAATCTTATCTCATGGCAATCAGGTTCGACGGACGCGTCGCTATCGTCACCGGCGCGGGCAATGGTCTCGGCAAGGCGCATGCGCTGGGCCTGGCCAGCCGCGGCGCGAAAGTCGTGGTCAACGATTTCGGCGGCGCGCGCGACGGCACCGGCGCCTCGCTCTCGCCGGCGGAAGCCGTCGTCGAGGAGATTCGCAAAGCTGGCGGCACCGCGATGGCCGACGGCGCCGACGTCTCCAATTTCGAGCAGGTCACCGCCATGGTCGAGCGCGCCACCAAGGAGTGGGGCAGCGTCGACATCATGTGCGCCAATGCCGGCATCCTGCGCGACAAGTCGTTCGGCAAGATGGAAGCCGCCGATTTCCAGAAGGTGCTCGACGTGCACCTCGTCGGCACCTTCTACTGCTGCAAGGCGGTCTGGGCCGGTATGCGCGATCGAAATTACGGTCGCATCGTGCTGACCACCTCGTCCTCCGGCCTCTACGGCAATTTCGGCCAGGCCAATTACGGCGCCGCGAAGTCGGGCATGGTCGGGCTGATGAACGTGCTCGCGGAAGAAGGCCGCAAGACCAACATCCGCGTCAACATCATCTCGCCGACCGCGGCGACCCGCATGACCGAAGAGCTGCTGCCGCCGCAGGCGCTGCAACTGATGAAGCCGAACGCGATCACGCCTGCGGTCGAGTACATGCTGAGCGAGGACGCGCCGACCCGCACCATCATGGGTGCCGGCGCCGGCTCCTTCGCGGTGATCAAGATTGTGGAGAGCGAAGGCATCAACCTTCCGGAGTCCGAATGGACCCCCGACGCCGTCGCCGCCCATTTCGCTGAGATCAGCGACATGTCGAAGGCCAAGGCGTTGACCGGCGCGTTCGAGCAGACGCAGAAGTATGTGGCGCAGGCCGCGGCACGGGCGGGCATCAAGCTCTAATTCTCTGTCATTCCGGGGCGCCCGAAGGGCGCGCCCGGAATGCATCGTGCCACTGACTCTGCCGCCCAATGGATTCCGGGCTCGCGCTGCGCGCGCCCCGGAATGACAGTGTTTGTGGGGCGATAATCTGGCCTTAAACTCCCGTCATGACCTCACCCGACACCCACATCGCTGTCATCGGCGCCGGTCCCGCTGGGCTGATGGCGGCGGAGGTGCTGGCGCAGGGCGGCGCCCGCGTCACGGTCTATGACGCCATGCCGTCGGCGGGCCGCAAATTTCTGATGGCCGGCCGCGGCGGCCTCAATCTCACCCACAGCGAGCCGCTCACGGATTTCCTCCCCCGCTACCGCGAGGCGATGCCGCACTTGCGCGCCGCGGTTGAAGCGTTTCCGCCCGATGCGCTGCGCGATTGGAGCGCAGCTCTGGGGCAACTGACCTTCGTCGGCAGCAGCGGCCGGGTGTTTCCAAAGACGTTCAAGGCCTCGCCCTTGCTGCGCGCCTGGCTGCGTCGGCTCGATGCGGCCGGCGTGCAATTTGCGTTTCGCCATCGCTGGACCGGGTGGGACGAGCAGGGTCGGGTCCAATTCCACGCACTCAACGGTCCGCTTGCCATCGCCCCGAGCGCAACCGTGCTCGCACTCGGTGGCGCGAGCTGGCCGAGGCTCGGCTCGGATGGCGCCTGGGCCGGATATCTCGCCGCGAAGGGCGTTGCCATCTCCAGGCTCAGGCCGGCCAATTCCGGCTTCACGGTTGCATGGTCCGATGTGTTTCGGGATCGATTCGAGGGCCAGCCTCTGAAGGGCGTGGCGCTGACGGTCGGCGCGCACACGGTTCGGGGCGAAGCCATGATCACGCGCAGCGGCATCGAGGGCGGCGCGATCTACGCGCTGTCGGCGGAGCTGCGCGAGGCGGTGTTGGGGATCGGGCAGGCGACGCTGACGATCGCCTTGCGGCCCGATCTCGACAAGGCGGCACTGACCACGCGCCTGTCGGGCACGCGCGGCAAGCAATCGCTGGCGAACTTTCTCCGCAAGGCGGCGCAAGTGTCGCCGGTCGGTATCGGCCTGATGCAGGAAGCGGCCATAGCGGCCGGCCGGCCGCTGGCGGCGTTGTCGCCGGCGGAGCTTGCGCATCTGGTGAACGCAATCCCGGTTCAGCTCACCGGCGTGGCGCCGATCGAGCGCGCGATCTCCACCGCGGGCGGGATCGCCTTCGACGAGCTCGACGGCCACTTCATGCTGCGTAAACTCCCGGGCGTATTCGCTGCCGGCGAGATGCTGGACTGGGAAGCGCCGACCGGCGGTTATCTGCTGCAGGCCTCGTTCGCGACCGGCGCTGCCGCGGGCAGCGGCGTGTTGCGATGGCTTGCGTCATCCTGATCACGACGTGCCGGTTCGGGTCAAAAGATCGGTGAGAAGGCCGAGCACGCCAAAGCTCGCCGCGACCACACAGACCGCGCTCCAGCCGCCAAAACTCCAGGCCAGCGAGGCCGCGGCGGAGCCGACCCCACCGCCGACAAAGAACAGCGCAACGAACAGGCCGTTGATGCGGCCGCGCGCCTCCGGCCGCAACAGATTGACGGCGCGGCGGCCCAGCGTCTGGTCGGCGGTGATACCGACATCGAGCAGGATGGTGCCGAGGCTCAACACCAGGAGAGCCGCGATACGGGACTCGATCGCGCCCGCCCAGGCGCAGAGCGCGAGCGAGCCGATGATGCACAGATGTGCGGCGAAGAACAGCGGGCGTGCCCAGCCCTTGTCGCCCCAGCGACCGGCGAGCGGTGTCGCCGCGGCGCCCGCGACGCCGATCAGTGCGAAAGCGGCAATGCCCTTGGCATCGAGCGTGAACGGGACCTCCGGCAGGCGCAGCGCGACCGCGGACCAGAACGCGGTGAAAGACGCCATGACCAGGGACGCGGTCCAGGCCCGCACCCGCAGCACGGGTTCTTCCCGCAACAGTTTCGGGAACGAGCGGAGCAGATCGCCGTAGCCGACGCGGGCCGCCGGTTGCAGCATCGGCAGATAGCGGCCGAGCGCACCGGCGAGCAGCGCCATCAGGATGGCCGAGGCGAGGTAATAGGCACGCCAGCTCCAGAGATCTGCGATCAGGCTCGCGGCAGGCCGCGACAACAGGATACCGATCATCAGCCCGCTCATGACTTCGCCAATGGCCTGACCGCGGCGCTCGGGCGCGACCATCGAGGCCACGAGCGGAACCATCATCTGGATCGCCGCGCAGGATGCGCCGAGGACGAAGGTTGCGAGCAGCAGCAGCACTGGCGTCGGCGCGAGTGCAGTTGCCAGCGCCGCGAGGATGGCGCAGCCGAGCGTGCGCAGGATCAGGCGGCGGTTCTCGACGAGATCGACCAGTGGCACCAGCAGCAGCAGGCCGAGCGCATAGCCGAGCAGGGTGAGCGTGCTGACGAGGCCGGCCTGCCAGGCGGTCATGGCCAGCGACCGGCCGATCAGTCCAACGAGAATCTGCGGCGCGAACAAATTGGTGACGACGACGCCGGTGGTGATGGCGCCGAGCCAGATCAGCGATCGCTCGGCGAGTTTCTTCGGGGATACGAGCTTGGTGGTTTCGGAGATGGTCATGGGACCTCGCGGGCTGAATGCGGGTCCCCTTTAAGCGGGACGATCAGTATGCTACAATTGAATTAAGTCTATAAAGAATATGCGAGTTGCTTATGAATACCCATGACCTCGTCGCGTTCGTTGCTGTGGTCGAGACCGGATCAATCGTTGCCGCCTCGACGCGCCTCAACCTCACTCAGCCTGGCGTGACCCGGCGCATCCAGAATCTCGAGGAGATGCTGGGCGCGCAGTTGTTGGACCGCCTGTCGAAACCGTTGAAGCCCACGGCCGCAGGCCACGAGGCCTATGAGCAGGGTCGGCGCCTGCTCAGGATGCTGGATGATCTCAAGGCCGGCGTCGCCAAGGACGGCGTGGTGCGCGGCGAGTTTCGGCTCGGCCTCACGCCGTTTCTCTCGGAGGCCGGACTCAGCGGGCCGCTCGATGCGGTGCGTGCCGAGTTTCCGGCGCTGAGCGTGCGCGTCGTCTCCGGCTGGTCGCCCAATCAGGTCGAGCGGGTCAGCCGCAACGAACTGGATGCGGCCGCGATCTGCCTGCCCGACGGGGCCGCGCCGCCCGCCGATCTCGTCGCCGACGATCTCGGTTCGCAGCCGGTCGTGTTCGTCGTTGCGCGCGAGATGAAGATCCCGCGCACCGTCGACCTCGAGCGCCTGTCGCAGCTCTCATGGGTGATCAACCAGGACGGCTGCGGATTTCGCGACACGCTCAAGCGTCGCTTCGATGCCGAGCATCTGCCGTTCACCGTCGCCGTGGAAGCGCTCGACAGCGAGCTTCGGCTCTCGCTGGTGTCACGTGGCCTTGGCGTCGGGCTGGTGACGCCGCTTGCGCTGAAGCGCAGCGCGTTTCGCGACAAGCTCAAGCCGGTCGCCGCGCGCGACTTCAATCCCGCGGTGCGCGCATGGCTCGTGCATCGTCCACCGGCGGGGCGGTTGACCCGCCCGATCAATCTGTTCCGCGAGGGGCTCGACCGAGAGCTTCAGGCTCTCATTCGCGCCTAGCGCAGCTTCCCGCGTGCCGCCACCGGCAGCGTGCCGATGATCTCGTCGCCGCGGACCATCACCACCTCGTCCATCATGTTGACGACGACGCAAACATGATTGGGCACGATGCGGACGACGTCGCCGACGTTCGGGCGGGTGTTGCTGCGGGAGAGGTCGAGGAAGCCGTGCTCCTCGGCGAATTTTGCGATCTTGGCTTCGGGGTGCTCCAGGATCAGACCGTGGCCGTCGAGGCCGCCGGTATCGGTCGTGAGCGTCTTCGAGCCGGCGTCGAGAATGCCGCGCTCGGGTGCGGCGCGGCTCACCACCGTCGAATAGATGTGCAGGGCGCAATCGTCCCAGGTGGCGGAGCCGGCGGCGACCTGCATGCGGTCGTTGTAGATGTAGGTACCGAAGCGATGCTCGGTGCCGCCCTTCAGCTTGCCGATGTTGACGAGATTTGGCGTGCCGCCGGTCGAGACGATCTTGGCATCGAGCCCGTGCGCCCGCACGCCGGCCAGCGCCTCGTCGAAGAATTTCTGTGCATCGCCCCAGCCGGTCTCGGTCGGGTAGAGCATGAAGCCGGCAAACTGCAGTCCCTTGGACGCGGCGATCTCGCGTGCGAGTGCAATCGCCTCCGCCGGCGTCTCGACACCCGCGCGCTTGCGGCCGGTATCGCATTCGACCACGACCGAAAGCGGACGGCCCGAGGCCGCGGCTGCCTTCGGCAGGCCCGCAACGACGGTCGAATTGTCGGCGGCGACCGTCATGTTGGTCTTGGCATTCAGCGCGCCGAGCCGCGCCATCTTTTCTTCGCCCAGAAGATTGTAGCTGATCAGGATGTCGTCGATGCCGGCATTGGCCATGATCTCGGCCTCGCCGATCTTCTGGCAGGTGATACCCTTGGCGCCGGCCGCGACCTGCATCTTCGCAATGGTCGGATTCTTGTGCGTCTTGATGTGCGGGCGGTTGGCGACGCCGGCGTCGTCGCAGGCTTTCTGGATCCGCGCGATGTTGCGCTCGACCTTGTCCATGTCGATGACCGCACAGGGCGTGCCATATTCGCGGGCGATTTTGGCGGCGAGGGGAGTGGTCATGTGATCTCTCTATTTCCGGCCCTGTGGGATGGGTAGAGCGAAGCGAAACCCATCAGAACCAATTCGCGTTAGGCGATGGGTTTCGCTGCGCTCTCCCCATCCTACGATATCCATGATCAGGCTTGCTCGATTTCTTCACGCAACATTTCGAGCTCCAGCCAGCGCTCTTCAGCGCTTGACAATTCGTCGTGCGCCTTGGCGATCGCGGCGGAGGTGTCGTCGAATTTCTTGCGATCCTTGGCATAGAGATTGGGATCGTCGAGCACACGCTGCAGCTTGGCAATATCGGCGTGCAACGTTTCCATCTTCTTCGGCAGCGTTTCCAGCGCGTGTTTTTCGTTGAAGCTCAGCTTCCGCTTCGACGTGGAGGCGGGAGCGGCAGTGCGCTCCTCTTTCCTCTCCGCAGGCGCCGACGTCTTCGCGGTGTCGCGCTTCAAATCCGCGCCGCGCTGCGCCAGCATGTCGCTATAGCCGCCGGCATATTCGATCCACTTGCCGTTGCCCTCGGGCGCGATCACGGAGGTGACGACGCGGTCGAGGAAGTCGCGGTCATGGCTGATCAGGATGACCGTGCCCTCGTAGTCGCCGAGCATGTCTTCGAGCACGTCGAGCGTCTCGAGGTCGAGATCGTTGGTCGGCTCGTCCAGCACCAGCAGGTTCGATGGTTTTGCCAGCGCGCGCGCCAGCATCAGCCGGCCGCGCTCGCCGCCTGACAACACCTCAACGGGCGTGCCGCGCTGCTCCTGCGCGAACAGGAAGTCCTTCATATAGCCGACGACGTGCTTGGGCTTGCCGCCGACCATGATCTGGTCGCCGCGACCACCGGTCAGCGCCTCGGCCAGCGTCGATTTCGGATCGAGGCTTTCGCGATGCTGATCAAGTGTGGCGGTCTCGAGGTTGGCGCCGAGCCTCACGATGCCGGTGTCAGGCTCGCCGCCGCCGGTCAGCAGATTGACCAGCGTGGTCTTGCCGGCGCCGTTCGGGCCGATGATGCCGAGCCGGTCGCCGCGCTGGATGCGGGTCGAGAAATTGTCGACGATCACGCGGTCGCCAAAGGCCTTGCTGATGCCCTTGGCCTCGATCACCAGCTTGCCGGATTGCTCCGCCTCGGCTGCGGCGAGACTGGCGGTGCCGGCCGTGCCGCGATAATTGCGACGCTGGTCGCGCAGTGTGTGCAGATTGGCGAGCCGCTTGACGTTGCGCTTGCGGCGGCCGGAAACGCCGTGCCGCAGCCAGTGCTCCTCGTCGACGATCTTGCGGTCGAGCTTGTGCTGGTCGCGCTCTTCTTCCGCCAGCACCTCGTCACGCCAGGTCTCGAACGAAGCGAAGCCGCGGTCGATCTGCTTGATCTTGCCGCGGTCGAGCCAGGCCGTCGAGCGGGAGAGATTGGTCAGGAAGCGGCGGTCGTGGCTGATGATGACGAGCGCGCTGCGGCGACCGTCGAGCTCCTTTTCCAGCCATTCGATGGTGGAGAGATCGAGATGGTTGGTCGGCTCGTCCAGCAGCAGGATATCCGGCGAGGGCGCCAGCACACGCGCCAGCGCCGCGCGGCGGGCCTCGCCGCCGGAGACGTTGGCCGGGTTCTCGTCGCCGGTCAGCCCGAGCTGCTCGACCAGATAGCGCGCCTGGTATGGATCGTCGCCGGGCGCGAGCCCGGCCTCGACATAGGCCAGCAGGGTCCTGTGCTCACCGAAGTCAGGCTCCTGCGGCAAATAGCGAACCGTTGCGCCGGGCTGCACGAATCGTGTGCCGCCGTCGGGCTCGACGATACCGGCCGCGATCTTCAGCAGTGTCGACTTGCCGGAGCCGTTGCGGCCGATCAGGCAGACACGTTCGGATGGCGCGACATTGAGCTCGACGCCCGACAGCAGCGGCGTGCCGCCAAAGGTCAGCTTGATGTCTTTGAGTTGGATCAGCGGCGGCGCCATGACTAACCTTGGCTCGTGGCGGCTTGGTCGGCACGACGGCGCTGGATCCGGCGCAGCGTTTGGTCGAGCGCCGAGAGGAAGGCGGAGCGGTCGCGCGGGGAGAACGAGCGCGGGCCGCCGGTGACTTCGCCGGCCGAGCGCAGATCCGTCATGAGATTGCGCACCGCCAGCGTCATGCCGATCGACTCCTCCGTGAACGGCTTGCCGTTCGGCGCGATCACGTCGGCGCCCGCCTTGACGCAGCGGCTCGCCAGCGGAATGTCGGAGGTGATGACGACGTCGCCGGGCCTGGCGCGCTCTGCGATCCAGTCGTCGGCCGCGTCCATCCCGGCGCCCGCGGCGATGCGCTCGATGAGGGGATCGTGCGGCACGCGAATAAAATTGCCGGCGACCACGCTCACGGGCACGCCGTGGCGAAGCGCCACGCGGTAGATTTCGTCTTTCACCGGGCAGGCGTCGGCGTCGACATAGATGCGGGTGGGGGTGTCGGTCATTCGCCGCGTGGTACCTCATTCGGGCCCCAAAGGCGAGGGGATTGACCCCGGTTCCTCAGGCCGTACGATCGGCCCTGAAAGAACAAAAATAGAGGGGAAAGCCCGCCATGCCGAACCGGCTCGAAACCTACCGCGTCGCGGCTTACAACACCGCCAAACAGTCCGAAAACAAGATGCACGACGACACGGTGGCGCGCCGCTTCGGCTTTTCCGGTGGCCTCGTCCCGGGCGTCGACGTCTTCGCCTACATGATGCACGTGCCGGTGGCGCGCTGGGGCCGCGATTTCCTCGCGCGCGGGTTGGTCGAGGCGCGCTTCATCAAGCCGGTCTATGATGGTGAGACCGCCGATGTCGACGCGACCGAGCACAACGGCCTGCTCACGATCGAGGTGTTCAGCCGTACCGAGCTTTGCGCCACCGGTACGGCGTCGCTACCTGCGGCCCCTCCCGCGGTGTCATTGAGCGACTACGTCGAGGTACCCGCGGTGGCCGAGCGCCGGCCGGTCAGCCCTGATATCTTCGAGGTCGGCAAATGGCTCGGCACAACGCCGCGCCGTTGGGCCGGGCAGGACGCGACGGATTACCTCGCCGATGTCAGGGAGGCCGATCCGATTTTCGCGCGCGAGGGGCTCGGTCACCCCGGCCTGATCCAGCGCGTCATGAACCGCGTGCTGGTGGACAATACGATCCTCGGCCCCTGGATCCATGTCGGCAGCCGCATGCAGCTCTTGTCGCCCGCGCGCACCGGCGACGAGATCGTCGCGCGGGCGAAGGTCACGGCGAATTACGAGAAGAAGGGCCACCGCTTCGTCGAGTTCGACGCGCTTGTCGTCGCCAACGGCACAACGCCGCTGGCGCACTGCCAGCACACCGCGATCTACCAGCCGCGGGAGCAGGCGGCGGCGTAGCGGGGAAAGAAGCGAGCCTGCTGCTCCAAAATCGCTGTCATGCCCCGGCTTGACCGGGGCATCCAGTACGCCGCGGCCCCTCGGCTCAAGCCGCGCCGTCTCTGGAATACTGGATCGCCCGGTCAAGCCGGGCGATGACAGCATTTGTTGTGAGGCGGAAGGGCAGCCTTACGCCGCGCCCTTCGCGTCCTGGATCGCGCGCCACACCCGCTCCGGCGTCAGCGGCATGTCGATGTGCTTGATGCCGTAGTCCGACAGCGCATCGACCACCGCGTTCACCACCGTCGACAGGCTGCCGGCACAGCCGGCTTCGCCGCAGCCCTTGGTACCGAGGGGATTGCTCTTGGCCGGCACCGGGTGATCGCCGACTTCCATGAACGGCACGTCCTCCGCGCGGGGCAGCGCGTAGTCCATCAGCGAGCCTGTGATTGGCTGGCCGCTCTCGTCGTAGCGGACGTGTTCCATCAGCGCCTGACCGATGCCCTGGACGACGCCGCCGTGGAGCTGGCCCGCGACCAGCATCGGGTTGATCACGGTGCCGAAGTCGTTCACGGCGCTGTAGCGCACGATCTGCACCACGCCCGTATCCGGATCGACCTCGACCTCGGCGACATGGCAGCCGTTCGGGAAAGCCGAGGCGACCGGATCGCTGGTGTGATCGACGTCGAGACTGTCAGGCACGCCATCCGGCACCTTGCCGTCATGCAGCTTCTTGGCAAGCTCCATGATGTCGATGCTGCGGTCGGTGCCGGCGATGGTGAAGGCGCCGTCGGCGAATTCGATGTCGGCTTCCGAGGCCTCCAGCATGTGCGCGGCGGCGCGCTTGCCCTTTTCGATGACGAGCCTTGCCGCGCCGACGATGGCCTGGCCGCTCGCCGTAATCGAGCGCGAGCCGCCGGTGCCGTTGCCGGTATGGACGATGTCGCTGTCGCCCTGCACGAGCTTCACGCTCTCGAAGGGCACACCGAGCTGCGCGCTCAGCACCTGCGCGAACGGCGTCGCGTGGCCCTGGCCGTAATCGAGCGTGCCGGTGATGAGCTGCACCGAGCCATCGGGATCGAACACGATCTTGCCGAGCTCGGGGCTCGGCGGCGCGGTGACCTCGAGATAGGAGCCGACGGCGATGCCGCGCAGCTTGCCGGCCTTTTTGCTCTCCTTCTTGCGCTTGGCGAAATTCTCGTGGTCGGAGATTTCGAGCGCCTTGGTGAACACGGCCTGGAAGTCGCCGCTGTCATAGGTGACGCCCGAGGAGGCGGAGAACGGCATCTGGTTCGGCTTGATGAAGTTGCGCTTGCGCATCGTCAGCCGGTTGATGCCCATCTCGTCGGCGGCGCGGTCGATCAGCCGCTCCATGTAGTAGTTGGCTTCGGGACGGCCGGCGCCGCGATAGGCGCCCATCAGCGTGGTGTTGGTCAGCACCGTCTTGATGTCGATGCCCATCAGCGGCGTGCGGTAGACGCTGGAAAAGTTCTTGCCGGTGTTCAGCGAGAGCGGACCGGGCGCAACGCCGGTGATGTAGGCGCCGAGATTGCCGTAGCCGGAGAGCTTTGCCGCGAGGAAGTGACCCTCGGCATCAAGCGCGAGCTCGGCATGGATGCGCTGCGCGCGGCCGTGGCTGTCGGAGAGGAAGCTGGTGGAGCGCTCGTCGAGCCACTTCACCGGACGTCCGAGCGCCTTCGCCGCGTACAGGATGCACATGTATTCGGGATAGTTGACGTTCTTCATGCCGAATGAGCCGCCGACATTGGCGGTGAGGATGCGCACCTTCTCGTTCGGCACCTTCAGGTTCTTGGCGAGGTTGGCGCGGTTGCCCGCGACGCCCTGCGTCGGCATCTGGATGGTGTAGCGCTCGGTCGCCTTGTCGTAGGAGGCAAGACCGACGCGCGGCTCCATCGAGACCACGGCAACGCGGGTGTTCTCGATATCGACCTTGGTCACATGGGCGGCGCTGGCGAACGCGGCGTTCACCTTCTCCATGTCGCCATAATGATAGTCGAGCGCGACGTTGTTCGGGATGTGGTCGTAAAGCTGCGGCGCGCCGGGCTTGGTGGCTTCCTCCGGATCGGTCACGGCCGGCAGCGGCTCGATATCGAGCTCGACGGCTTCAGCCGCGTCGCGCGCCTGCGCCAACGTCTCGGCCACCACGAAGGCGACGGGGTCGCCGACGAAGCGGACCTTGTCGGTTGCCAGCGGCTGTCGGTTGGTCTGGAGCAGGGGCGAGCCGTCGCGGTTCTTCAGCGGCAGGCCGCAGGTGAAGGGACCGTAGCCGGCCGCGTCGAGGTCCTTGCCGGTCCATACGCCCAGTACGCCCGGCATTGCCCTGGCGGCCTCGGTGCCGATGCCGCGGAGGATGCCGTGGGCATGGGTCGAGCGGACGACCACGCAATGGGCCTGGCCGGGCAGGTTGAAATCGTCGGTGTAGCGGCCCTTGCCGCGCACCAGCGTGTCGTCTTCCTTGCGGCGGACCGGCTGACCAACGCCGTATTTTTGCAGTGCAATAGCGTTTTCGAGCGTCGAGGATTTCGTGTGTTCTTGCATGGAAATGACCTGAAAAGCCGGCAATTGCGCGTTTTGTGGGCGCCTGGGGGGACCGGACCCCATTGAAATAACCCGCCACCGCGTTCACGACAACGCACGAATGGGCATGGTCCCATGTGATGCGTTGTTGCGCATACCCGCCGCGCTGCTAATGTTTCAGGCGAAAAATCAATTCCAGACCGGCCCGACCGGCCGCGGAAAGACAGTTTGTATGAATGACCACACGCGGCTCCGCGACGGCCATGGGCCGCACGGTGAGCTCGAGGGGTCGATGGCGGCGGTGGCGTTGGCCCCCGAACCGGCCGTCCCCGCGCAAGCGGGAACCGGCGTCTACGCGGCGCTGGACCTCGGCACCAACAATTGCAGGCTTCTGATCGCCTGTCCGACCCACGACGGCTTTCGCGTGGTCGATTCCTTCTCGCGCATCATTCGGCTCGGCGAGGGCGTCTCGGCGACCGGCTCGATCAGCGAGGCCGCGATCGATCGCGCCATCGCCGCGCTCAGCATCTGCCGGGACAAGATCAACCTGCGCAAGGCCAAGCGGCTGCGGCTGATCGCCACCGAAGCCTGCCGCGCGGCCTCGAACGCGGAGGGTTTCCGCAGCCGCGTCGCGGCCGAGACAGGCATCGAGCTCGAGGTCATCGACCGCGAGACCGAAGCCTCGCTCGCCATGCTCGGCTGCTCGCCACTGGTCGATCCGAAGGGACGCGGCGCCATCCTGTTCGACATCGGCGGCGGCTCGACCGAGCTGGTGCGGATCGAGCGCGACCCCGCCAATCCGGAGCCGCGCATCAAGGCCTGGATGTCGATCCCGTTGGGAGTCGTGACGCTGGCCGAGCAGTTCGGCGGCCGCGACGTGACGCCGGAGATTTATGCTGCGATGGAGCAGGAGGTCGCAAACCATGTCGCGCCGTTCGCGGAACAACATGGCCGCGATCTCGCCGACATGCATCTGCTCGGCACCTCAGGCACCGTGACCACGCTCGCCGGCATCCATCTCAATCTCGCGCGTTACGACCGCCGCCGCATCGACAGCATCTGGATGAATGATACCGACATCACCGCGACCATCAACAAGCTGCTCGGCATGAGCTACGAGGATCGCGCCAACAACAATTGCATCAGCGTCGAGCGCGCCGATCTCGTGCTGGCCGGCTGCGCCATCCTCGATGCGATCCGCCGTGCTTTCCCGCTGCCGCGCCTGCGCGTCGCCGACCGTGGCCTGCGCGAGGGCATGCTGGTCGAGATGATGCGCGAGGACGGCGCGCTCAGGAGCTGGTGAGATGGCGAAAGACACCACCGGCCGCTTGCACGTCCAGGTCAAGACCGGCGGCAAGCGCAAATTGTCGTCAAAGCTCTGGCTGGAGCGGCAGCTCAACGATCCCTATGTCGCCAAGGCCAAGGCGGCGGGCTATCGCTCGCGCGCCGCGTTCAAGCTGCTCGAGATCGACGACAAGTTTCGCCTGTTGAAGCCCGGCATGGCCGTGGTCGATCTCGGCGCGGCGCCCGGCGGCTGGAGCCAGATCGCGGCCAAGCGCGTCGGCTCGGTCGACGGCAAGGGCAAGGTCGTCGCGATCGACCTCCTGGAGATGCCGGAGATCCCCGGTGTCGACTTCGCGCAGCTCGATTTCATGGACAACGACGCACCCAACAAGCTGACCACGATGCTGGGTGGCGGCGCCGATATCGTGATGTCCGACATGGCCGCCAACACCACAGGCCACCGCAAGACCGACCAGCTCCGCATCGTCGGCCTGGTCGAGACGGCGGCGGCGTTTGCCTGCGACGTGCTCAAGCCCGGCGGCACGTTCCTGGCCAAGACGTTCCAGAGCGGCGCCGACGCCGATCTGCTCGCCCAGCTCAAGCGCGACTTTGCGACGGTACGTCACGTGAAGCCCGCCGCGAGCCGTCAGGATTCCTCGGAGCGCTACGTGCTCGCGACGGGGTTTCGGGGTGGGGCGACTGTGTAGCGACAGGCTCCGTCATTGCGAGGAGCCCCTGCGACGAAGCAATCCAGACTGCTTCCGCGGAACGATTCTGGATTGCTTCGCTTCACTCGCAATGACGAGTAGAGGGACTACCCCAGCCGCTGATCCCGCATGTCCTGCGTGTCTTCCGTGGCGACCTTGACGGCGGCGGTTGCCGCGCTCTTGGCTGCGCCCTTGCGGCTTGCGATCTCCACCGCCTTGCGGCCGGAGATCTCGTGGCCGGCATCGGCGGGCATCTGCCAGAAGAACCAGCTCGAGACCGCCGAGGTCAGCCCCACCACGATGAAGGCCGGCGCGAACACGGTGGCGTTGAGCTCGCTGACATGGCTGAGCCACATCGTGGTCTCGACCGAGGCGGCGCCGACCGCGACGCCGGCGGAGACCGCGAGCTGCTGGTTGACGCTGACCAGCGTCGTGGCGCGGCTCATCTGCGCGCTCTCGACGTCGGCATAGGCGACCGTGTTGATCGCGGTGAACTCGAGCGAACGGAAGAAGCCGCCGACCACCAGGATCACCAGGATGATCAGCAGCGGCGTCGTCACCGTGAACAACGCGCAGACGCCGAGGAAGAATGCGCTGATGATGGCGTTCACCGTCATCAGGTTGCGGAAACCGAAGGTGCGGATGATCCGCGCGGCCAGCGTCTTCATGCCCATCGCACCGAGCGAGGAGCCGAAGGTGACGAGGCCGGAATGGAATGGCGACAGCCCGAAGCCGATCTGCATCAACAGCGGCAGCAGGAAGGGCAGGGCGCCGATGCCGAGCCGGAACAGGAAACCGCCGAGCACGGCCGCGCGCAGCGTCGGCAGGTTCAGCAGCGAAAAGTCCAGCACCGGCGATCCCGTCCGCCGGGCATGGATGACGTAGAGCGTCATCGAGATCGCGCCGCCCGCGACCAGGGCCGCCACGATGCTCCAGGGCAGCAGGTTGAGGCCGGCCACCGACAGGCCGAACGCGATGCCGGCAAGCCCGATGCCCGCCAGGACCATGCCGTAGAGATCGAACGGCTCGCGATTCTCGCTCTTGATGGGATCGATGAACTTCAGCGCCATGAAGATGCCGAGCAACCCGATCGGAATGTTGATCAGGAAGATCCAGTGCCACGAGGCGTAGGTGGTGATGAAGCCGCCGAGCGGCGGGCCGATCACCGGACCTATCAAGGCAGGGACCGTCACCCAGGCCATCGCGTTGACCAGCGCGCTCTTGTCGACAGAGCGCAGCAGCACGAGACGCCCGACCGGCGTCATCATCGCGCCGCCCATGCCCTGGAGGATGCGCGCGAACACGAAGTCGGTGACCGAGGTCGAGAGCGCGCAGCCGACCGAGCCGACCATGAACACGCCGACCGCGATCGCGAACACCAGACGCGCGCCGAATCTGTCGGCGGTCCAGCCGCTCGCCGGGATGAACACCGCGAGCGACAGGAGGTAGGACGTGATCGCGAGCTTCAGCGTCAGCGGACTGGAGCCGATATCGGCCGCGATCGCAGGCAGCGAGGTGGCGATCACCGTGGAGTCCATGTTCTCCATGAAGAGCGCAGTGGCCACGATCAGCGGGATGATGCGTTGCTTGTCGACCATGACGGATTGTTAATGAAAATCAGAAGAATGGGTGGACTTGCGGCTTATCACCGCCGCGCGGCCGGGACCATTGCGGATCAACGCATAGCACCTAAATCCTGCGCTCCTTCCTCCGTCATTCCGGGGCTCGCGCCTTCGTCGTGCCCCCCGGGAATGACGGAGGGTGGGCCGCGGCCGGGCTATCCCCGCCGAATTTACGTAAAAAGCCTGTGCATGGCTGGCCAGCGGTCCGATTTACTTTGATTCGTCGCGCGGCCGTGCTATCGACCCGCGTCAACCCCACCGATGGGCTCCGATTCTCCGGCGATGCCGCAAGGCACGCCGAGGGCGGCGCTCATCCATACTTATTTGCGGCACGGCTGCGGAAGGAGTTGGCACATGGCCACGGTACAACAAGGCATTCGCGAAGCCTTTACGTTCGACGACGTGCTGTTGAAGCCGGGCCTGTCGGACGTCATGCCAGGCGAAGTCGACATCCGCTCCCGCGTCACCCGCGCCATTCCGCTCAACATCCCGATCATGGCCTCCGCCATGGACACCGTCACGGAGGCCCGCATGGCGATCGCCATGGCGCAGGCCGGCGGCCTCGGCGTCATCCACCGCAATTTCGATCCCGAAGGGCAGGCCGCCCAGGTGCGGCAGGTCAAGCGCTACGAGTCGGGCATGGTGGTGAACCCGCTCACCATCAGCCCCGAGGCCACGCTCGACGAAGCGCTCAAGCTGATGAGCGATCACGGCATCTCCGGCATTCCCGTCGTGACCGGTGCCGGCAAGTCGACGCCGGGCAAGCTGGTCGGCATCCTCACCAACCGCGACGTGCGCTTTGCCACCGACCGCCGGCAAAAAGTCTCCGAGCTGATGACGCATGAGAAGCTCGTCACGGTGCGCGAGAACGTCAGCCAGGACGAGGCGCGCCGGATGCTGCACCAGCATCGCATCGAGAAGCTGCTCGTGGTCGATGAGCAATATCGCTGCGTCGGCCTGATCACCGTGAAGGACATGGAGAAGGCGGTCGCCCATCCGCTCGCCTGCAAGGACGCGCAGGGGCGCCTGCGCGTTGCCGCGGCCACCACCGTCGGTGACACCGGCTTCGAGCGCACCGAGCGGCTGATCGATGCCGGTGTCGACCTCGTCGTCGTCGACACCGCGCACGGCCACTCCCGCCACGTGTTGCACGCCGTCAATCGCATCAAGCGTCTCTCCAACTCCGTGCAGGTCGTCGCCGGCAACGTCGCGACCGCAGAGGGGACGCAGGCGCTGATCGATGCGGGCGCGGATTGCATCAAGGTCGGCATCGGCCCGGGCTCGATCTGCACCACGCGCATCGTCGCCGGCGTCGGCGTGCCGCAGCTCACCGCGATCATGGATGCGGTGGAGGCTGCCAAAAAGTCGGACATCCCCGTCATCGCCGACGGCGGCATCAAGTTCTCCGGCGATCTCGCCAAGGCGCTCGCCGCTGGTGCCGACATCGCGATGGTCGGCTCGCTGCTCGCCGGCACCGACGAGACCCCCGGCGAAGTCTTCCTGTGGCAGGGCCGTTCCTACAAGGCCTATCGCGGCATGGGCTCGGTCGGCGCGATGGCGCGCGGCTCGGCGGATCGCTACTTCCAGCAGGATATCAAGGATGCGCTCAAGCTCGTGCCTGAGGGCATCGAGGGCCAGGTGCCCTACAAGGGCCCGGTCGGCAACGTCATGCACCAGCTCGCCGGTGGCCTCCGTGCCGCAATGGGCTATGTCGGCGCAAAGGACATGAAGGAGCTGCACGAGAAAGCGAACTTCGTCCGCATCACCGGCGCGGGCCTGCGCGAAAGCCACGTCCACGACGTGACGATTACCCGCGAAGCCCCGAACTATCCGGGTGGCGGTTAGTCGTCGCTCTCCGTTTTGTCCTTCTTTATGGCCGGGCTTGTCCCGGCCATCTACGTTTTGCCTTGTGTCCTGGCATCGTGGATGCCGGGGTCAAGCCCGGGCATGACGGCGGAGAATGCAGCGCCCCACCGACGCGAGGTCATGTGCCGATCGGCGTCAGTGTCGAGGCAGGCGAAGCGGAGCCATCGAGCTCCGGGGCAGCCGGTCGTTTGCGGTCGATGAACGACCAGATCAGCATGATCAGCCACTCCAGGAATGCTAACCAAAAGTAGTCGTCAGAGCCGGGCCAATTGAGGACGGACATGTCCGCCAGAAAGCAGAGCGCAGACACCAGGACGCTGAGGAAATTTACCATGAATATGTAGTGGACGCGGCGATGATTGATGAACAGTGCGATCCATGTCGGCAGGAAGATGAGCACCCAGGCGGCAAGTCCGCCGGCCGCCAAAAGAAAGTCAGGGGACGCGCCTACGAGCCACGCAATGAGCGTGGAGCCGACGGTGAGGAGTAACGGTAAGCTAGCCGGGACGAATGTGAGTTGCCACGCCGTGCTTTTCGGGGCTGCGAGTCCCATTCGCCCGAGGTGCTGCCTCAACAACGTCATTCCCATTCCAACCGTCATTTTGCTTGCTGCATCGCAGCCGCTTCCCGCCAATGACGCACGGCAGAGGCGGGGCGATCGTAGTGATGCAGATTAGACTGGTGGGCTCATCACGGCCTTAATCCGGCGCCTAAAATTCTAGGGAAGAATGACTGCTTCCTCGATTGCGCGATCGAGAAAGGGGGGCCGTTAGTTCTCCCGTGCGTCCCCAAATCACGTTGTCATGCCCCGGCTTGACCGGGGCATCCAGTACGCCGCGGCTTATCGACTCCCTCACTGCTGTCATGGAGTACTGGATCGCCCGATCAAGTCGGGCGATGACAGCGGGCGTGTGGCTCCACCGCTTTTGTATTGACGCGCCGCGCGGCCTCCGCTTCCGTCCACGCCGAAAGAAATATGGAGGAAGCCATCATGTCCCAAGCAAAACGCATTGTTCTCGCCGCGCGCCCCGTCGGCGAACCCAAATCGTCCGATTTTCGCCTGGAGGAATTCGCAGTGCCGACGCCGGGTGCGGGCGAGGTGCTGCTGCGCACGGTCTGGCTGTCGCTCGATCCCTATATGCGCGGCCGCATGAGCGAGGGGCCGTCCTATGCTGCGCCGGTGCCGGTCGGTGGCGTGATGGAGGGCGAGGCGGTCAGCGAGGTCGCTGCCTCCAACAATCCTGATTTCGCAAAAGGCGACATCGTGCGCATCCGCTCGGGCTGGCAGACGCACGCGATCTCGAACGGCAAAGGTCTCATCAAGGTCGATCCCAAGCTCGGTCCGATCTCGACCTCGATCGGTGTGCTCGGCATGCCCGGCATGACCGCCTATACGGGTCTGCTCGACATCGGCAAGCCGCAACAAGGCGAGACCGTCGTCGTCGCCGGCGCTTCCGGCGCCGTCGGCTCGGCCGTGGGTCAGATCGCGAAGATCAAGGGCGCACGCGCGGTCGGTATTGCCGGCGGCAAGGACAAGTGCGACTACGTGGTGAAGGAGCTCGGTTTCGATGCCTGCATCGATCACCGCGATCCTGATCTCGCCGCGAAGCTGAAGGACGCCTGCCCGAAGGGGATCGACGTCTATTTCGAGAATGTCGGCGGCGCGGTGTTCGAGGCGGTCTTCCCGCTGCTCAATCAATTCGCGCGCGTGCCGGTATGCGGCCTGATCGCCCATTACAATGATACGGAGTCGAAGCCGCCGAAATGGGCCGGCGCGATGATGCGCGCGACGCTGACCAAGCGGCTCACCTTCCGCGGCTTCATCGTCTCCGACTTCGCCTCGCGCCACGGCGACTTCCTGCGCGACATGTCCGGCTGGGTCCGCGACGGCAAGGTGAAGTACAAGGAGTTCGTCACCGAGGGTCTGGAGAGCGCCCCAGGCGCCTTCATCGGGCTGCTGAAGGGCGCCAATTTCGGCAAGCAGCTGGTCCGGGTCGGGCCGGATAAGGCCTAGCTCGAGGGGCCTGGAGCGCCTCCTGTCGGCCTGGAGCGTCTCATAGTTGCACCGGTGTCACACCCCCTGACACCGGTGGTTAACAAAGCGTTACCGATTGGCAACACTTGCCCGCAAAAACCCGCTTGTGTGACCGAGGGTTCATTGACGCCCGGGCGAAGGCATTGAATCATCGCGCATATTTAGGGTGTTGCGATGTTAGAGATCGGTATTTTCTGCGTAATCCTTTTGGCCGCCGGCTATTGGGCGACCATGTTCGTCATGGGCCGTCGCGACGACGTGATCCATGGCAAGTTCGTGCACAGCGAAGACGAGGGCGCGTTCACGCAACCCGCGATGCCGGCGCCGCCACCATTCCCGAAGCGTCCGGTCAAGGCGGCGCAGCCCGCTCATGTCCAGCCTGCCAAGGCTCAGCCCGAGATGGCTGAGGCGAGGCAGGTGAGCAGTGCCGCGCTGGAATCCCTGCTCGCTGCGATCCAACAGGACCTCAAGAGCGTCGCCTGAATCAGACGCTGCCGCGCTCGACCAGGAACAGGTCGACGGCGAGCCGCTGCGCAGCGAGCGGCGTGCCGGACAGGCGCGCCAGAAGCAGTTCTCCCGCAATACGCCCGACCGCCGCGGCATCGAACGAGATCGTCGTGAGGCCGGGCGTGATCTGGTCGGCAACGTCGTTGTCGCCGAAGCCGAGCACGGCGAGATCGCGTGGCACCGACAGGCCGCGGCCGCGAGCCTCGATCAGTGCGCCGGTCGCCAGCAGGTCATTGGCGCAGAACACGGCATCGATGCGGTCGCCGCGGTCGAGCAGGGTGGTGAAGGCAGCGCGGCCGTCGACGAGGCCCGTGATCTCGCCGACGCCGATCTCGTGGACGATCTCGAGCCCAAGCCCGGCTGCGGCCGCGCGAAATCCATCGCGGCGAAGCGCACCGCGGCCGATGGTGCGACCGATGAAGGCGACGCGGCGATGTCCGGCATCAGCCAGGCGACGCGCTGCCATCGCGCCGGCATCCGCATTCGGCAGGCCGACCAGCATGTCGATGGGATCGCGCGGATAGGCCCAGGTCTCGATCACGGGAATGCCGAGCTCGGCAAGCGCTGTGCGATTCTCCTCGAGCTCGATCACGCCCGTGAACATCACCGCCGCAGGCCGGATGCCGCGCAGCGACTGGATCATCGCGACCTCCTTGGCATAGGAGTAGGAGGTCTGGCCGACCAGCACCTCAAAGCCCTCCGGCTCGAGCGTGGCGGCGAGGCTGCGGACCGCGAGGCCGAACTGCTGGCTCAGAATGTTCGAGACAAAGGCCACGACCACGTTCGATCGGCCTGAGCGCAGCGCGCGCGCATGCGGGTTGGAGGCGTAGCCGGTCGCCTCGATCACTTCGAGGATGCGCTCGCGGGTGTCGCGATTGACCTTTTCGGGATGGCGCAGCACCCGCGACACCGTGATCGGCGACACGCCGGCGCGCTCCGCCACCTCCTCGATGCGCGGCGGCCGTCCGGTCGCATTGCTGCGGCCGGGCGGCGCCGGAATGCGCACCACATCGTCATAGGTCGGCTTTGCCGGATCGGTCATCGATTCCCGAAGTTAGTCGAAGTCGGTGGCTCTCCAAAGCTCAGCGCGCCACCTCGTCGCGCGACAGCGCGCGGCCGACCTGGACCAGGCAGTCGCCGCTCTGGCTGTCGGTGTGCAGGCGCTGCGAGATCACGATGCCGTCGGCAGGGAAGCGCAGCACCTCTTCCGCCAGCTCCGGTCGCTCGAAATCATGATACCAGCCGGCGATGTCACCTGCCTTGACCCGTGCGCCGACCGTGACCGCCGGCTCGAACCAGCCGCGGCGTGTCGCGAACACCGCCTGCGCGTGGCTTTGCAGCGCCAGCAATTCGGTGGCGCGTTCGACCGGCGCGTGAGGCCCCAATATCGGCGCCTGAACCAGGCCGAGCGCCAGCAGCAGGCGATCGACGGCGCGCGCAGTCAGCGCCATCGTCTGCGGCGTGACGGTGCCGCCGCCGCCGAATTCACCCGACAGCCCGATCGCACCCGCGCGCGCGGCGGCGGCCATCGAGGTCGGTGCGGCCGCGCCGTTCTCGGCGACGAAGGCGAAGGGCATGCCGAGCCCTTCCATCAGTCGCAGCGCGTGGGCGAACATCTCGGGCGGTCCCTGCCGCTCGATCAGCGCGCAAGGCACATGCGCCATCGAGGTGCCGCCGGAATGGATGTCGAAGACGACGTCATGGCGGGGAAACAACTCGTGCTCGAGGAAGTGGGCGAGCCGGAACGTCGGCGTGCCCGCGGCATCGCCCGGGAAGGCGCGGTTGAGATTGCCCTCGTCGAGCGGCGAGCGCCGTCGCGCCGCCATCACCGCAGGCCAATTGGCAAACGGAAGAATGGTGATCTCGCCCTTGATGGCTTTCGCATCGACCCGGCGATACAGCCGTGTCAGCGTGATCTCGCCCTCGTACTCGTCGCCGTGATTGCCGGCCATCAGCAGCAGCTTTGGCCCGGCGCCGTTCTTGATCCGGAAGATCGGGATCTTGAGCTGATAGTAGGGAGAGCGATCGATCGAGAAGGGAATGCCGAGATGGCCGGACCATTTCTGGTCCTTCTCGAAATCGATCTCGTGGAATAGTCCGGTATGCATGGGAGGCCTCGGGGCCGCGTCGTCGCCGACGACGGCCGAAGGTTGAGAGAAGTGCTGTTTAGAGCAGGGCGACCGCGGTCATCTCGACGCGCAGATCGGGATCGGCGAGGCGGGCCTCGACGCAGGCGCGCGCCGGAGGATTGGCCGGATCGATCCAGGAATCGTAGACCGAGTTCATGGAGTCGAAGTCGATGATGTGCGGCAGAAAGACGTTGACCGCGATCAGCCTGGAGCGGTCGGTGCCGGCTTCCTTCAGCAGCGCGTCGATCTTGGCGAGCACCTGCTGGGTCTGCGACACGATGCCTGCCTTGCGGTCATCCGCGACTTGACCTGCGATGTGCACCATGCCGCCGGCGGCGACAGCCTGGCTCATGCGCGAGCCGACGACATAACGTTTGATCATTTCGAATTCTCCTCGTGAAAGCGGCCCCCGCGCACACCGCGGGAGCCGTTGCGTTCTTACAGCGTCGGCAGCGTCTGTTCTTCCTTGAACCACTTCAGTTGCAGCGCGCCGAGCTTGCCGCTGAGCTTGTTGGTGAAGATGTCGGTGTTGATCCAGTTGAGCAGGTTCTGCTCGCCCTGACGGACGCCGACATGGGCTGGCGACTGACGGATCAGGAATTTCAGCTCGACCTCCTTGGTCGGGTTCTGCTCCTGCACCTTGATCGCGATGGCGCTGTTCTCGGCGAAGGTATCGGCTTGTCCCGCGAGGAACGCGGCGAGCGCGGCCGGCGTGTCCTCGAAGCGCACCAGCTTGACCTTGGGCGCGTTGTCGGTGAGCCAGACGTCGAGCGTCGTGCCCTTGGCGACCGCGACGGTGCGCCCCTCCAGATTGTCGGGCTTCTTGCCGGTGGCGGCCGGAATCGACTTGGCACCATAGACGCCGAGATTCACCACCGCATAGGGCTGCGAGAACATCACCTGCTGGGCGCGCTCGGGCGTGGCGCCGAGGCCCGCGATCAGGATGTCGATCTTGTCCGAGAGCAGGCTCGGGATGCGTGCCGCGCCCGTCACCGGGACCAGCTCGAGCTTCACGCCCATGTCGGCGGCAATCAGCCGCGCGAGGTCGGCGTCGAGGCCCGCGATCTCGCCCTTATCGTCCTTGAAGCCCCAGGGGGCGGCATCGGTGAGGATGCCGACGCGGAGCTTGCCGGAGCCGAGTACGTCCTGGAGCTTGTCGGCTTGCGCTAGGGTCGGTACCGCGAGAACGGCGAGAGCCGTGGCTGCGATCGCAAAGAGGGACTTCAGTGGTCTCATGACGGTCTCCTGGTGGCGGATGGGTTGATGTTCATTTCGACGAGGCGATGAAGCTTGCGAGCTCTGATGTCTCGGGGTTGGCGAACAGTTTTGCCGGCGGTCCCTGTTCCCAGACGCGGCCCTGGTGCATGAAGACGATGCGGTTGGCGACGTTGCGGGCAAAGCCCATCTCATGCGTGACCAGGATCATGGTCATGCCTTGCCTGGCCATCGCCTCCATCACCTTCAAGACTTCACCGACAAGCTCGGGGTCGAGCGCGGAGGTCACCTCGTCGAACAACATGAGGTGAGGGGCCATGGCGAGGCAGCGTGCGATCGCGACGCGCTGCTGCTGGCCGCCGGAGAGCTGCTCGGGCCAGGCGTCGATCTTGTCGGCGAGGCCGACGCGGGTCAGCACGTCCTGCGCCAGCGCACGTGCTTTCGCTTTGTCGGTGCGGCCGGTGAGCAGTGGGGCGAGCGTGATGTTGCGCTCGACCTTCAGATGCGGAAACAGGTTGAAGGCCTGGAACACAATGCCGACGCGCTGACGAAACTTCTTCAGGTCGGGCATTTTGGCGTGGACCCTCTCGCCCTCGACGCGGATCTCGCCGGAATCGACGCTCTCCAGCGCGTTGATGCAGCGGAGCAGCGTCGACTTGCCCGAGCCAGAGCGGCCGATGATCGTGACGATCTCGCCTTCCTCGACTTCGAGCGAGACGCCCTTGAGCACCTCGACCTTGCCGAATGTCTTGTGCACGTCGCGGATTTCAACGAGAGCCATCGAGGCGGGCCTCCAAGGAGCGGGACCAGAGCGTGAGCGGCAGGCACAGCGCAAAGTAGATCGCGGCGACGAGCGCGTAGGTGAGCAGCGGCTGGAACGTCGCCGCGCTCACCACTTGTCCGGCGCGGGCAAGCTCGACGAAGCCGACGATCGAGGCGAGCGAGGTGCCCTTGATCAGCTGCACCAGGAAGCCGACGGTCGGCGGCAGCGACAGCCGCAGCGCCTGCGGCGCGATGATGTGGCGGAACTGCTGCCAGGCGGAGAGGCCGAGGCAGGCACCGGCCTCCCATTGCGCCTGCTTCACCGCCTCGAGGCCGCCGCGCCAGATCTCGCCGAGGAAGGCGGCGGTGTAGAGCGTGTAGGCGACGGTGACCGCGACGATCGCGGGCACCTGGATGCCGAGGAAAACCGGCATGCCGAAATAGAAGAAGAACAACAGCCCGAGCAGCGGCACGCTCTGGATCACCTGGATCAGCGCCGCCATCGTCCAGCGCAGGCCGTTGAAGCGGCTGATGCGCCCGAGCGCGAGGCCGAGCGCCAACGGCGCACCGAACGTGAGCGCGAGTGCGACCAGCGCGACGGTCCAGCGCAGGGCCGAAAACAGCGAGACGAAATCGATGAGGGTGAAGGATCGCATCGCTTCGTCCCTACCTTCGCCGCGGCCAGCGGAAGGCGGCCGCCGCGATGATGGCGAACAGCGCCTTGAACGCCATCGCCATCGCGAAATAGACCACGCAGATCACCGCGTAGACCTCGAAGCTGCGATAGGTGCGGCTCTCGATGAAGCCGGCGACATGAAACAGCTCGTCGGCGGCGACCTGCGAGGCGAGCGAGGTGCCGAGCAGCAGCAGGACGAACTGGCTGGTCACGGCCGGATAGGCGTTGCGCAGGGCCGGCGGCAACACGATGTGGCGGAACACCTGCCAGCCGGACAGCCCGAGGCATTGCCCCGCTTCGACCTGGCTTCGCGGAATGGAGTCGAGCCCCGAGCGGATGATCTCGACAGAATAGGCACCGAAATAGAGCGAGAGGGCGACCGCGGCGGATTCGAAGGCCGGGAGCTTCAGGCCGAAGGTCGGCAGCACGAAAAAGATGATGAAGATCTGGATCAGCGACGGCGTGTTGCGGAATAGCTCGATGTAACCGCGCACCAGCCAGCGCAGCGCTGCGATGCGACCCTTCAGTGCAACCGCGCCGGCAATGCCGATCAGGAGCCCGGCGACCGCCGCGATCGTCGTCAGCTCGAGCGTGACGATGGCCCCGTCGATGAGCTGGTTCTGATAGCGCCAGAGCGGGAGGAAGTTCATGAGCCGCTCAACCGAACTGGGTGGGAAGTGCGCGCGTCACGGTGCCGGCGGCATCGACGCCAAAAATCACGCGCCAGCGATCGAGGCAGGTGCAGGGATGCGAGATGCCGAAGGCGATGACGTCTCCGACGTCGAGCGGGCAACCGGGCGCGATGGACAGGAACGCATGCTGGTCGTTGAGGCGCGTGACTGACACGCTTGCGACAAGTCCTTTCTGTTCGACGCCGTCGCGAAAGATGTGCAACGGCTGCGGCAGTCCCTGATCGAACGAGGCGTCGCGCATGCCGAAGCCGGCAATCGCAAGCCCGGCTTCGGGGCGCGACAGGACCTCGGCCCAGAGCGTCAGCGCGGGACGAAAGCTTTCCGCCGCGGAGTGGTGCGTGCCGTCGATGACGAGACCGCCACGCCGGTCGAGCTCTGCGAAGGCGCGGGCATAGATGCCGTGATCGGCGAAGAACAACGCACCGGAGCGCAGGACGACGGTCGCATGGCCATCAGCCTGCGCGGCTGGTGCGAGCGCGCGGGCCACGACATCGAAATAGGCGGACCCGCCGGCGCTGAGGAGCAGCGGCAGGCGCGGGGCGGCGGCGCGGACCATGGCGAACGCCGCGATGGTGCGCTCCATCAGCGCTGCAATCGCCTGCATGGTCTCGTCGGCATCGAGTGTCGCGACCGCGCCTTCGTAAGCAGCAACGCCGCCGAGCACGAGGCGATCGGTGGCGAGCACCGCGGCAATCGTTGCCTCGACCGCGATGCGATCGCGCGCGCCGGCGCGGCCTGCGCCGAGCTCGATCAGCACCGAGAGCTCGTGCCGGTCAGCGACGCGCGCCGCCTCGGCCAGCGCTGCGACTGCGGCCGGTGAATCGGCGAAAGCGTGAAGCTCGACATCGGGATAGGCGCTCAGCAGCGCGCCGAGCCGCCGGCCGGCCGCGAGCCCGCCGATTTCGTTGGCCAGCAGCAGCCGCCGCTCGCCATGACCAAGCAGCACGGCGGCCTGCTGGATATTGGCAACGGTCGTGCCCCAGGCGCCGGCCTCGCGCAGCGAGCGTGCGAGTTCCGGCGACATCGGCGTCTTGGCGTGGGGCGCAACGGCAACGCCGGCGCTCCGGCACCAACGCAGGAAGAGGTCGCGATTGGCGGCGAAGGCGGTCTCATCGAGCGTGAGGGCGGGCAGTGCGAGGTCGCCCCGTGCCGGCAGCCAGCCTTGGCTGCCAACGTCCTCGGCAGCGAGGCCATCGACCACGGGAATGCCCCGCGTTGTCGTGGACAGGCGCTGGTTATCCCACCGGGACAAAAGCTGCATCGTTACTCCCTCGCGCGGCTCTTGACCGCTGAAGGGAACGATATGTGTTGGTGACAACGTTGTCATTAGGCAAAATCAAGCATCCCAAGGCCAAATTTGAAGCAGAGAGGTAATTAGGTAGAGCTGGGTGCCCGCGCGTTGAGCTAGTGCTCGCCGCCCATCTGGGCGAACAGCTCTTCGATATCGACATCGACCTGGCCGGCGGCGCGGACGTGGCGGACTTCGAAGCTATCAGGGGCGAAGCGGTACTCGACGAGGCCGGTCTCCTTGATTGCGATCCGGTCCTGCCGGGCGTCGTTGATCTTGAAGCCCGCCGACGGGGCCCAGACGTGGCGCGTGTGGCGGAACGTGAAGTCGCGACGCTGGTGCACGTGACCGCTGGCGATCAGACGGAGATCAACATGCGCAAACATCTCGATCAGCCGCGCGCGCGCCGGCTGCGGTACGTAGCGGATCGAGGTCTCAGGAGTTTCCGGGTCGTCGGGCAGGTTGAGAAACAGCGGCTTGTGGATGAACAGCGCGACCGGTTTGCCGTTCACGCGCGAAATGTCTGAAGCGAGCCAGTCGAACTGCTCGGCCTCGAACGCGAGCCCTGAATTCATCGCGAGCGAGTTGAGACCGATGAAGCGCCAGCCCGCGGCCTCGAACGACCAATGATCCTCGCCGATGATGTCGCGGAACTGCTGGCGGTGTGCTTCCGCGACCGGCGGCTTGGGCGCAGGCCCGATCGCGGTGGGGTTGTCGCCGATGTCGTGATTGCCCGGAACATAGCGGCAGTCGACGGGCAGCGCGTCGTGCAGGCCCTTTGCAAACTGCATATCGTCGCGGCTTGTCGGACCGTCGAAGGACACATCGCCGGTGTTGATGACGAGATCAGGCCTGCCAGCGGTGATGTGCTCGCTGACGCGATGGAAGTTCGCGATCAGGCCGGGAAAGCGCCGGCCGAGATGGGTGTCGGAAATCTGGGTGAGGCGAAATTCGGACATGGGCGAAGTATCGCCGGCGCAAACGTCGGAACGATGACGCGCGCGCAAAACCTGCGATCGAACAAAGTTTAAAGCACGCGATAGCGGATCGTGTAGTCGTCCTGCGGCGCGACGGCGCCTGCAAGCGGCGAGGCGATGCGGTCGGCGAGATGCCAGGGGCCGAACTGCTCGGTGCGATGCGGCTCGGCGGGCAGGCGCAGGCGGAATTCGAACGTGCCCTTGCCGGGCAGGTTCACCACCAGCATCCGGTCGGCGGTGCGATGGTTGAGCGCGACCGCGCCGCGCAGCAACGCGCGTCCGTCGGTGAGATCGCTGACGCCGTTGACCAGAGCGAGGGTCTGGTTGCGGTCGGTGTGCAATTCGATCTGGGTGTCGGCGGTGACCGCCGCGAGCGTTTCGCGCGGCATGCGGATCTCGAACTCGACCGCGGGCTTGGACGGGTTGAGGCCGAGATAGGCGAGCGCGGCGTGGCGCATGTCGTAGGCGGCAAAGGCGAGCAGGGCGAGGGCGGCGAGCACGGCCAGGCCGTGCCTGACGACGTCGCGCCAGGTCCGGTATCCCAGCCGGAAATACACGGTCATTGCCAGCGCGACCGCGAGTGCTGCCGCGATGCCGGCCAGCGCCGACATCCAGATGCCGAGCTGGCCGTCGGCGGATTCGGTCCAAAGGCTGGGCAGGGTGTTCATGCTGCTCTCTTGGCGCTCTCTCGCCGGGCTCCAGGGGGCCAAAATCGCTTGAATGACCGGCAGTTGGTCGCAGATGCGGGAACGCCGGTTCAACTGGTTGATTGTCAGCGCCAGAAGTCGCGGCTAATGACGGGCTGCGGCACGCCGCCTCACGGGAAAGTTCCGATGTCTGTTCAAATGGTCCTGCTGCCGGTCTTCGTGCAGGTCGGCCTCACCTTCGCGCTCCTGCTCGGCATGGTGTTCGGGCGCCGGAATGCGCTGGTCTCGGGCGAGACCAAGATCCGCGACATTGCGCTCGGCGAGCCGAACTGGCCGAAGGGCGCCACCCAGGTCGCCAATTGCTACCGCAACCAGTTCGAACTGCCGGTGCTGTTCTATGCGCTGATCGCGCTGGCGCTGCCGCTCCGCCACGCCGATCTCTTCATCGTGCTGATGTCCTGGGTGTTCGTGGTGACGCGCTTTGCCCATGCCGGCGTGTTCGTGACCTCGAACGATCTCGGCCGGCGCTCGTCGGTCTGGCTCGCCGGCGTGCTGGTGCTGCTGGCGATGTGGATCTACTTCGCACTCAAAATTCTGTTGCTGATCTGACCCGCGCATGATCCGGAAAAGTGGCCACCGGTTTTCCGACAAGATCATGCGCAATAACAAACCCTTAGAGCGCGATCTTAAAATCGCGCCGTCGGACCTGATCTGAAAGCTTCAAATGACGCCCGCAGCCCGGCTGTCCGCAGCCATCGAACTGATCGACACCATCGAACGCGACCGCGTGCCCGCAGCGAAAGCGCTGAAGGAGTGGGGCACCGCGCACCGCTTTGCCGGCTCCGGCGACCGCGCTGCCATTGCCGGCCTGGTCTGGGACGTGCTGCGCCGGTTTTCCTCCAGCGCGTTCCTGATGGGCTCCGATTCGGCCCGCGCGCGGCTGATCGGCATGCTCCGCCTCGAGCGGAACATGGACACCGCCACCATGGCTGCCTTGTTCGACGGCAGCCGGTTTGCACCCGAGCCGCTGACGGCGGCCGAGGAGGCCGCACTTGCCTCGCGGTCCCTGAAAGATGCGCCCACCGCGATCGCCGGCGACTACCCCGAATGGCTGGATTCCCATCTCGCCAAGGTGTTCGGCGAGGACCGCGCGGCGGAGGCCGTGGCGATGGCGAGCCGGGCGCCGCTCGACCTGCGCGTCAACACGCTAAAATCCAATCGCGACAAGGTGCTGAAGGCGCTTGCTCATCTTCATGCGAAACCGACGCAATGGTCGCCAAATGGCCTGCGCATCGCGCTTTCGGCCGATGCGCGCAATCCCGGCATCCAGGCGGAAGAGGACTTCATCAAGGGCGGCGTTGAAGTGCAGGATGAAGGATCGCAGCTTGCGGCCCTTCTCACCGCGGCAAAACCGGGCGAGCAGGTGATCGATCTCTGCGCCGGCGCCGGCGGCAAGACGCTGGCGCTGGCGGCGATGATGCAGGGCAAGGGCCGGCTGATCGCGACCGACAGCGACAAGCGTCAGCTCGCACCGATCCACGAGCGGCTGTCGCGCGCCGGCGTCCACAATGCCGATGTCCGCACGCCCAAGGGCGAGGCCGATCCGCTCGCCGATATCCGCGCGACCGCCGACCTCGTCGTCATCGACGCGCCGTGTACGGGAACCGGAACCTGGCGTCGCAATCCCGATGCCAAATGGCGCATGCGCCCGGGCGCGCTGGAGATTCGCTTGAAGGACCAGGCCGAGGTGCTGGAGCGCGCCGTGCCGCTGGTGAAGGCCGGCGGCCGCATCGCCTACATCACCTGCTCGGTCTTGCCTGAGGAAAACGGCGAGCAGGTGAGGGCCTTCGTCGCGAAGCATCCGGAATTCGCGGTGGTGCCGCCGGAGCAGACCGCGAGCGTGCTCTGGGACAAGGCCGAGGCATTTGGGCAAGCCGCGCTGCAGTCGGACGAGGGCTGGCTGATGACGCCAAGGCGGACCGGGACGGACGGGTTCTTCGTGTCCGTTCTGAAAAAGGGCGGCTGATCTTGCTCGCCCGTCATTCCGGGGCGCCCGAAGGGCGAGCCCGGAATCCATCGGGCGGCTGATTCCGCGGATCAATGGATTCCGGGCTCTCGCTTCGCGAGCCCCGGAATGACAGCGCAAACAAAAACCCCGCGAACCGGAAGCCCGGTCGCGGGGTCTCTGAACTCAACGATCTGCCGGTACGTCCGTGGTCAGATCGCGAATGTCGCGGTCAACTAGCCGGCGCGGAGGTTGTCGGCCGAGGACTTGCCGCTGCGGCGGTCCGCAACGATGTCGAAGGAGACCTTCTGGCCCTCATTGAGGGTGCTCAGACCAGCGCGCTCGACGGCGCTGATGTGAACGAAGACGTCCTTTGCGCCGTCATCCGGCTGGATGAAGCCGAAGCCCTTTTGGTTGTTGAACCACTTCACGGTGCCCATTGCCATAGTCATTTCCTTTCAATTGACGATGCACTCAGGGGGACAAATGCACATTACTGCGCCCATCATCCCGGTTGGTCGATTTTGGAGAAATACCTGAAACGTGCTCGCCCATTGAAATGAGACGGAGCGGCCCAGTCGTTCGGCCAAGGATCGATGTTCACAATCTAGCGATTTTTTGGGGCAACTTCAAGGCGGCACGCGCCCACAGCGAGCGCCGCGCAGTTTGCTATTTTGCGCTGCACACCGAGCGGTTCCGTCAGTCCACGATGAAGAGAGTAGCTCCCGTCGCCGTCGATGAGCGATGCGCGGCGTCGCCGAAATCCGAGACCTGGTAGCTCATGCCCGGCGTCAGCTTGAACTTGCGCCCGTCGCGCAGCTCGCTGTCGAGTTCGCCCGCGAGCACGTACAGCACGTGGCCGCGGTCGCACCAATGATCGGCGAGATAGCCCGGCGAATACTCCACCATCCGCACCCGGAGATCGCCGATGTTGAGCGTGCGCCATAGCGCGTGCCCGGTCTCCCCGGGATGCGTGGTGGCCTCGACCTTGCTCCAGTCGGTGACGGTGAAGGGTGAGGTGGGGAGCTTCATGGTGGGGTCCTTGTGTAGCGGTGATCGTGCCTCACACGCGCTGTCATCGCCCGACTTGATCGGGCGATCCAGTATTCCAGAGGCCGCGATGTGATGCGGAGATGCTGCGGCGTACTGGATGCCCCGGTCAAGCCGGGGCATGACAGTTGTGGACGATGCGACAGCCCTCAATGCGGCAAATGATTAGCCGATCCCTGCACGATCAGCCCCGCATCATTCACCCGCAGATATTCGCAGATCCGCTTGCCCCGCTCGTTCTCGTAAAACACCACCACGCTATCCGGGCTCACGAACACGTCGATCAGCGAAAAGTGCAGCTCCGGCAGCAGCCCGAGCGCCTTGCTCCAATACGCCCGCAAGGCATCCTTGCCGCGCACGGTGCCACTGGCGTCAAATCCCATCACCGGGATCCGGTCCGAGGTCATCACGGCGGCGTCGTCGTAAAGCGTGAGCACGCGCTCGAGATCGCGGGCATTCCAGGCCTCGACCCAGGTCCGGCCGAGCGCGGCAAGCGTTGATGGCGGATGGTGCTGTGACATGGGCGGTCTCCCTGATCGGCCCGTCTGTGATGTGGAGGCACATATAGGTCAATAATACTTACCTATTTTGATTTGTCCATGCCCAAAGAAGAATGTGGGCGCGCGGCCCGCGCGGTTGCGGGCAGGGGCGTGGTCGCGTATCTGCTGGCCATGACAGCAGCACAGAACGACCGCTCCGCGTCGACGCCCTCCGTGGCCTCGGCGCACGACAAGATTCTCATCGTCGACTTCGGCAGCCAGGTGACGCAGCTGATTGCGCGTCGCGTGCGCGAGGACGGCGTTTATTGCGAGATCGTCCCGTTCAACAAGGCCGAAGAAGCCTTCAAGGAGATGAAGCCGAAAGCGGTGATTCTCTCCGGGGGCCCGGAGTCGGTGCATGAGGCAGGCTCCCCCCGCGCCCCGCAGCTGATCTTCGCCTCCGGCGTGCCCGTGATGGGCATCTGCTACGGCCAAATGACCATGGCGGCCCAGCTCGGCGGCGAGGTCGAGGGCGGCCATCACCGTGAATTCGGCCGCGCCGATGTCGAGGTCAAGGCCGACAGCCAGCTGTTCGAGGACGTCTGGTCGTCGGGCAGCAAGAACCAGGTCTGGATGAGCCATGGCGATCGCATCACCAAGATGCCGCCCGGCTTCAGCGTTGCCGGCACCTCGCCGAACGCGCCCTTCGCGATCATCCAGGACGAGAAGCGCAAGTACTATGGCCTGATGTTCCACCCCGAAGTGGTGCACACGCCCGACGGCGCAAAGCTGATCCGTAACTTCGTGCGCAAGATCGCCGGCCTCACCGGCGACTGGACCATGCGCGCCTTCCGCGAGGAAGAGATCGCAAAGATCCGCGCCCAGGTCGGCAAGGGCAAGGTGATCTGCGGCCTCTCCGGCGGCGTCGATTCAGCCGTCGCGGCCGTGCTGATTCATGAAGCCATTGGCGACCAGCTCATCTGCGTGTTCGTCGATCACGGCATGCTGCGCCTTGATGAGGCCAAGACTGTCGTCGACCTGTTCCGCCACCACTACAACATCCCGCTCGTGCACGTGGATGCCTCAAAACAGTTTTTGGGCGAGCTCGAAGGCGTCACCGATCCCGAGAAGAAGCGCAAGACCATCGGCCGGCTCTTCATCGAGGTGTTCGAGCAGGAAGCCAAGAGGCTCGGCGGCGCCGACTTCCTGGCGCAGGGCACGCTCTACCCCGACGTGATCGAGAGCGTCTCCTTCACCGGCGGCCCCTCGGTGACGATCAAGTCGCACCACAATGTCGGCGGTCTGCCCGAGCGCATGAACATGAAGCTCGTCGAGCCCTTGCGCGAGTTGTTCAAGGACGAGGTGCGCAAGCTCGGCTACGAGCTCGGCCTGCCCGAGATCTTCGTCGGCCGTCACCCGTTCCCGGGCCCGGGCCTCGCCATCCGCTGCCCCGGCGACATCACGAAGGACAAGCTCGACATCCTGCGCAAGGCCGATGCCGTCTACATCGACCAGATCCGCAAGCACGGCCTCTACGACGACATCTGGCAGGCTTTTGCGGTGCTGCTCCCGGTGAAGACGGTGGGCGTCATGGGCGACGGCCGCACCTACGACTACGTTGTGGGCCTCCGCGCCGTGACCTCAACCGACGGCATGACCGCGGACTTCTACCAGTTCGACATGAAGTTCCTGGGCGAGACCGCAACGCGCATCATCAACGAGGTGAAGGGCGTGAATAGGGTGGTGTATGACGTGACGAGCAAGCCGCCTGGGACGATTGAGTGGGAGTAGGGGTGTGCCGAATCGATCCCTAATGCTCAACACAGGCGGCTTCGCCTAGATCATGGGATTTGGGGTATTCATCCATCGATCAGATTCGATCTACGATGACAGCCCCGCTGAACGATACCAGTTTCCCAGTCAGTACTTGCGTCGTGTTGAAGCCTGCATCGGCGACTGGATCATCTATTATGAACCGAGCAAGGTCACCGAGACGCGCGGCTATTTTGCGATTGCTCGGGTTCAGCAAGTTATTCCCGACCCCGGGACTGCGGGCATGTATCTCGCTCTGATTGAGGCCGGAAGTTATCTCGATTTTGCCAATACGGTTTCTTTCAACGGGCCGAATGGTCCCGTTGAGCGCGGTGTCTTGAATGAGCACGGACGAATTTCGGGACGTGCTCAGTCGGCGGTCCGTCCGATCTCGCCTGACGATTTCAATAGAATTTGCGAACTCGGTCTTGCTGAGAATGCTCCGCTGCTGCCGCGGCGTGACGACGATATCCGACCGCTCGATCTCAATGAGACGCAGGCGCCGTTCCAATTCGAACAGGAGCGCGACCGCGTCAACTTAACTGTGTCGAGAGTTCTGCGCGATCGAGTTTTTCGCCGCATCGTGCTTCGCGCTTACGATGAGCGCTGCGCAGTTACCGGTTTGAAGCTCATCAATGGAATGGGGCGCGCGGAAGTCGCCGCTGCTCATATAAGACCTGTTGAAGCCAACGGGCCGGATGTCATCAGCAATGGCATCGCTCTTTCAGGTACAGCGCACTGGATGTTTGATCGCGGCCTCATCAGTCTCGCTGACGATCTGGAGATTCTGATCTCGCGCCATACCAACGATGTCGACGGGGTGCGATCGATGATCAACAAGACAGGCCGTGCTAGTGCGCCCCAGCGCCTATCGGATCGCCCGCACCCGCATTTTCTAAAGTGGCACCGCGAAAATTGCTTCAAGCAATAGGTGAAAGATTATCAGCACTGCGCTTCTTCCGCCGGTCCTCCCGTCGCAAACGTTGGATGTGCGCTGGTCGCGCACATGATACGAATTGGGGCTGCCATCTCTGGAGTCCGTGTTGATGTCCGTCCCGTCCACCAATCCCCCCGCAGAATCCGACCCCGAACCCCTCGGCTACATGCGCGGCTTCCCGCCGTCTCCCGACCGCCTCATCACCTTCCAGGACGGCTCCTTCCGCAATTTCCCCGAGCTGCGCTGGGCCTGGAGCAACATCCGCCAGCTGGTGCCGACGGTGAATGTCTGGCGCGGCGCGGGGCCTGCCTCCGTGCTGCCGTGTGCGGAGCAGGACATCGGTGCGGTCGCCTCGACCACGATGGACGGACGTCCCATGACCTTCGCGAAGATGCTGGAGGAGACGTATGCCGACGGCATCGCGGTGCTGCATCGGGGCAAGCTGATCTATGAGCGCTATTTCGGCGCGCTGAAGCCGCACAAGCCGCATATCGCGATGTCCGTGACGAAGTCGTTCACCGGCACGCTCGCCGGCATCTTGATCGCCGAGGGCAAGATCGATCCGCAGGCGCCTGTTACGGACTACGTGCCGGAGCTGAAGGCGAGCGCATTTGGTGATGCGCGCGTGCACGAGGCCATGGATATGACCACCGGGCTCGAATACACCGAAGTCTACACCGACAAGAATTCGCACGTCTGGGGCCTGCGGCGCGCCAACGGCATGGCGCCGATCCCGCCGGACTATGACGGCGCCACCAACATTTTCGATTTCCTCATTGCGCAGACGAAGCAGGGCGAGCACGGCAAGGCGTTTGCCTACAAGACCGTCAATTCCGACGTGCTGGCCTGGATCATCAGGCGCGCCAGCGGCATGACGCTGTCCGATCTGCTCTCCGAGCGGATCTGGCAGCCGATGGGTGCAGAGGAAGATGCGCATTATCACGTCGACCGCATCGGCACCGAGAGCGGCGGCGGCGGCCTCTCCACCACGCTGCGCGATCTCGCGCGCTTCGGCGAGACCATCCGGAACCATGGCGGCTTCAACGGCCGCCAGATCGTGCCGTCACAAGTCGTCGAGGACATCGCGCGCGGCGGCGATCCCGAAAAATTCAAGCCGGCCGGCTACACCACGTTGCCCGGCGCGTCCTACCGCAATCAATGGTGGGTCACGCACAACGCGCACGGCGCCTACATGGCGCGCGGCGTTCACGGTCAGGGCATCTACATCGATCCTAAGGCCGAGATGGTGATCGCGCGCTACGCCTCGCATCCCGTCGCGGGCAATGCGGCGAATGATCCCGTGACGCTGCCGGCGTATATGGCGCTGGCGAAGGAATTGATGGCGGGCGGGTAGGGGCTTGTAGGATGGGTAGAGCGAAGCGAAACCCATCATCGCTCACCCACATTAATCCGATGGGTTTCGCTGCGCTCTACCCATCCTACACGTTTCTGCCGAACCGCAAGATCGGTCGAGCACGTCACGTCGATCTTCGCCTAACTCAAGCCGCCACGGAGGAGGGACGATGACGGCGGCATTGCGAAATTATCAGGCCCGGATGCGGCGTGTGCTCGATCATATCGACCGGCACCTCGACACGGATCTGGACCTGGATACGTTGAGCGACGTCGCAGCCTTCTCGAAATTTCACTTCCACCGGCAGTTTTCGGCGACCTTCGGGTTGTCGGTGCATCGCTATGTCCAACTGGCCAGGCTGAAGCGCGCGTCGCATCAGCTGGCCTATGTCGACGGCCTCGATGTCACCGACATCGCGATGGATGCCGGCTACGACGCGCCTGACGCCTTCGCCCGCGCCTTTCGGCAACGGTTCGGGCAATCGCCGTCGTCGTTCCGGAAATCGCCGGACTGGGAGCCGTGGCTTGCGGCCTTCGGGCCTCTCGACAACGCGAGGAGCAAGCTCATGCAGAAGAATTTTACCACTGATGACGTGACGATCCGCGATGTGCACCCCACGCGGGTCGCGATCTTGGAGCATCGGGGAAGTCCTGAGACGCTTGGTGACACGATCCGGCGGTTCATCGCGTGGCGCAAGGCCGCCGGCCTGCACCCCAGGACCAGTCCGACCTTCAATGTCTGGAACTCCGAGGGGCGTCCGGTGCAGCAGGACGAATATAGCATCGACCTCTGCGTCGGGACCGACCAGCCGATCGAGCCGAATGGCGAAGAGATCAAGGCCGGCGAGATCCCCGGCGGACGCTGCGCGGTGCTGCGCGTCGTCGGCTTCACCGACAATCTGGAGCCCGCCGCGCCCTATCTCTATCGCGACTGGCTTCCGGCCAGCGGCGAGGAAGCGCGCGACTTCCCGATCTACTGCCAGCGGCTCAGCCTGTTCCCGGAGGTGCCGGAGCATGAGGCCATCGCGGACGTTTTCCTGCCACTGAAGTAATGCGCTCTGTAGGGCGGATTAGCCCGCGGCTGCGCGAAGCGCAGTCCGCTGGCGTAATCCGCCATCTCTCGTCACGTCGCGCTGATGGATGGCGGATTACGCCTCGCTAATCCGCCCTACGGGATCGGCGAAGTCCGCGCCATCTTCTCGAACTTCTTCACCAGCCGCTCGCGTTTGAGCCGCGACAGCCGCTGGATCCAGAACATCCCGTCGAGCTGGTCGATCTCGTGCTGATGGCAGACGGCGCGCAAGGCCTCGGACTCCTCGCTTTGCGCGTTGCCGTCGAGATCCCAGTAGCCGATCCGCACCCGGGCGTGGCGCTGCACCTCGTTATTGACGCCGGGCATCGAGACGCTGCCTTCCTTGTGCAGGATCATCTCGGGCGAGGCCCATTCGATCACGGGATTGACGTAGGTCTGCGGGCCCGCCTTGGCGTCGAGCTCGAGCACGACAACGCGCAAGGGCACGCCGATATGCGGCGCCGTGATGCCGATGCCGGGCGCGGCGCGCATCGTCTCCAGCAGATCGGCTGCGAGCTCGCGCAAGCCATCGTCGAAGGCGGTGACGGGCCGCGCGGGCATGGCGAGGCGGCGGTCGGGGTAGCGAACGATCGGACGAATAGTCATTTGAGGCTCCTACCACTCACGGGGGAGTGAAGCACCCGGTGCTTGACGCCCTACCAACTGGTAGGTAGTCATGGGTCATGACCAATGTTTCCTCGACCGCCGCCGACATCCTGGCTTGCGCCCGCACGTTGATCATCGCGGGCGGCTACAACGGCTTCAGCTATGCCGACGTCGCCGACATCGTCGGCATCCGCAAGCCGAGCATCCACCACCATTTCGCCAGCAAGGTCGATCTGGTCCGCACCCTGGTGTCGCGCTATCGCGAGGAGGCCGAAGCAGGGCTGGCGGCGCTCGAGCGCAATGTTCCGGACCCGCGCGAGCAGCTCAAAGGCTACGTGGCGTATTGGGAAGCGTGCATCGGCGATGCAACGGCGCCCTTCTGCGTCTGCGCGCTGCTCGCCAGCGAACTCCCGATCCTGCCGGAGGAGGTGGCGCTCGAAGTCCGCTCGCATTTCCGTTCGCTGGCGTCCTGGCTGACGTCGGTGATGGAGCGCGGCAAGCGGAAGGGGCAGCTGAAACTCTCCGGCGCGGCCCGGGTCGAGGCTGAAGGGTTCATGGCGACCATTCATGGCGCGATGCTATCGGCACGTGCCTATGGCGATCCCAGGATGTTCGGTGTGATCACCGCGCCGCTGCTGGAGCGGCTCTCCACGAAGCACTGAGGACATCGACGAGACGACAGCGGCGCCCGCAGGTATCGGGGCGGAGCGTCTTGCTGCGTAAAATAACTACCAACTAGTAGGTAAAGGAATGAAAGCAATGGCTCATCTTCAAACGGATCTCGTTCGTGACGATCGCGAGCAATGGCTCAAGCAATATTACTTCCTCCGCGCGGCCTTCTCCGTTGCCTGGGTCGTTGCCGCGATTGCCGTCGCATCGTCGTCTCCGGCGATCGCCGGCGCGTTGCTCGTGCTCTATCCGGCGTGGGACGCCGCGGCCAATTTCGTGGACGCTCTGCGCAGCGGCGGGCTCGCGCAAAATCGTACGCAGGCGCTGAACGTTGCGGTCAGCCTCGCGACATCAGTCGCGGTCATCGTGGCCCTGCAAACGAGCATGAACGGGGTGCTCGGCGTCTTCGGCGCCTGGGCGATCCTGTCCGGCTTGCTCCAGCTGGGGACCGCGGTCCGGCGCTGGAAAAGTTTTGGCGCGCAATGGGCGATGGTGCTCAGCGGCGGTCAGTCGGCGCTCGCCGGCGGCTTCTTCATCTTTCAGGCGACGACGCCGATGTCCCCGTCGATCGCAAACGTCGCGGGCTATGCCGGCGTCGGTGCGCTCTACTTCCTGGTCTCGGCCGTATGGCTCACCGTGAGCGACTGGCGGCGGCGCGCAAGGCGGATGCAGCAGGGGTGATGCGATCGGACTGTCAAATCCTGCGCTAGCTCCTTTGGATCAGCTCACGCCCGATACGCTTCGGCGGTTCGCTCCGCAGCACGATCGCCGTCGTGACCGAACCATATCGGGCAATCGCATCGACGATACTCTCGAGCTCCGCCGGCGAGGGCACCATCACCTTGAGGTGAAAGCAATCCTCTCCGGTCAACCTCAGGACCTCGATGATCTCAGGCATCTCCGCAAACTGCTTCAGGCAGGCCTTGATGTGCTCGTGCGTCGTCCGCAGCCGGATGATGGCCATCATGTGGAGGCCGACCGCGGCCGGATCGATGACGGCGCGATAGGCCTTGATGATCCCGCGCTCCTCCAGCCGCTTCAGCCGTTCCGAGGTGGCCGGCTGGGACAGGCCGACCTTTCTGCCCAATTCCGAGACGCTGATGCGGCCATCGTCCTGCAGCGTTTCGATGATCGCGATATCGGTCGGATCGAGAACGGGATGAAACTCTTGGCTTCGCGTCATGACCTCTAATCTATCGGAATTGTGCGTCGCTTTCCGATGAATGCCAATTCCGTCTGCGGTTGTAAATCGCCATGCTCCACGCCAGCGTGATGAAAGACGAGAGGTCAGGCGTGACGGAATTCATTCATTTGCCGGGCATTGGCAACTCCGGCGAAGCCCATTGGCAAAGCCGTTGGGAGCTGGCTGATCCTGCGATCCGCCGTTTCGCTCCGGCCAGTTGGGAGCAACCTGATCTGGTCGACTGGATCGCGGCCCTGGATCGGGCCGTCGGCGCGGCGACAACGCCGCCGGTGCTCGTGGCTCACAGCCTGGCCTGCCTACTCGTTGCGCATTGGCAAAAACAGATGTCCGCGCCGGTGAAGGGAGCGCTTCTGGTTGCCGTTCCCGATCCGCGGTCTCCGGCGTTTCCTGTCGAGGCCGCCGCGTTCGCATCCGTACCGGAAGAACGTCTTCGTTTTCCCTCGTTGATCGTGGCCAGCAGCAACGACCCTTACGCGTCGCTGCGGTATGTGGAAGCAAGAGCAGGGCAGTGGGGCAGCGATCTCGTCAACATCGGCGCGAGGGGCCACATCAATGGCGGGAGCAATCTCGGCGACTGGCCGGAAGGGCGTCAGATACTCATGGAATTTGATGCGCGGATCTAGATGAGGGGCAGGTCAATCTGTGTCGTTTCATACGGTGCTTCAGTCGATCAGCATTGCAGCCGAACCGCGGGATGTGTGGGCGGCCCTGACCGGTCGCGATGCCGGGGACCAATGGCGCAATGCCCACTTTAGGACCGGTTGGCAGACCGGCGACCTGATCGAGATCGAGGCGATCATCGGACCGAGACGTTATCGGGACAAAGGGCAGGTCGTTCAGGTCCAGCCGCACGCGCTGCTGCAATACACCTATTGGTCCAGCGTGTCCGGTCTGCCGGATCGTGCGGAATGCTATTCGACCGTCACCATGACGCTCGAGTCCAAGCAGGGTGACGAGGGCGCGGAGACGATCTTGACGGTGGAACAGAGCGTGCCACCATCACCGGTGCGGAAGGGCCCGGGCTGGGAAATCGGCGAGGAGTCCGGGGCGAAGCATGTCGCTTTCTATTGGCGAGCGACCCTTCCGGTCCTCAAGCGCGTCGTGGAGGAAGCGCGGGGGGCGCCGTGATCCGATGCTGCTGGATCGAATGGATCGCCGGGTGGTTCGCTTTCGAAAAGGCACTTCCTGTAAGCTCTCGGCTTACCTGTCCGGATAGGGCGTGCCGTCCTTGTGCACGAACCGTCCATCGGAATTGGCGCTCATCATGTCGATGTCGGAGCAGGTCGTGAGGTCCTCGGGCGCGCGTGAGCCCACCTCGAGATAGACGGCAATCGCGTCCGACCGGTTGATCATGTGATGGCCGTTGCCGCTGTCTTTCGGGAAGGCCGCGCAGTCGCCGGCGCGCAGCACCGTTTCGCATTCGTCTTCGACGAGGGTCACTTCGCCTTCGAGCACATAGACGAATTCGTCCTCATGCGAATGCCAATGCCGCTGGCTCGACCAGTTGCCAGGCGGCAGTCGCATCAGATTGACGCCGAAATCGGAAAGGCCCCCGGCATTGCCGAGCCGCTTGCGGATGCGCTCCGCACAAGGGGCGTCGAAGGGCGCGGGATAACCGGAGCCCTTGCGGGCCGGAACGGTGGCGACGTCGATTTTCGGCATGCATGACTTCCTGACATCTGCTGCCAGCACATAGGCAGCGTGCGCGGGGCGCACCAGAGGCATCCGCCGCGGAACCATGCGCTGTCGGCAGTCGTGATAGCTTGCGAAATAAAGTAGGGTCGCCCTGTCTGCTTTCCCCATTTCCATTCGTCTTCCACCCAGACAGACCTGACGGGAGACAAAAATGACTTCTTCCTCTTATCGCTGGGTGATCGTCGCCGCCGGCGGCCTGCTTGGCTGCGTCGCGATCGGCGGCATGTTTTCGCTGCCGGTGTTCCTGCAGCCGATCGCCAAGGACACCGGCTGGTCGGTGACCGGCATCTCCAGCGCGATGACGATCGGTTTTCTGGCGATGGCCTTCACGAGCATGGCCTGGGGCTCGTTGACGGATAAGTTTGGTCCGCTGCCGGTGGTGCTGACGGGATCGGTCGTGTTGGCGCTGAGCCTGTTCGCCGCGAGCCACGCGACCTCACTGATCGTGTTCCAGTTCGTGTTCGGCCTTTTGGTCGGCGCTTCCTGCGCCGCGATCTTCGCGCCGATGATGGCGACCGTCACCGGCTGGTTCGACACCCATCGCGGCCTTGCGGTCTCGCTGGTGTCGGCCGGCATGGGCGTGGCGCCGATGACGATGGCGCCGCTCGCGGCTTGGCTCGTGTCGCATCACGACTGGCGCACCGCGATGCAGATCGTGTCGCTGGTGGTCGCCGTCATCATGATCCCGGTCGCGCTTTTGGTCCGCCGTCCGCCGGCGCTTGCGCATCCGCCGGTCGGCGCAGCGGGGCCGGGTGGCCCGCAATCCGAGATGACGGTGGGCGAAGCGCTGCGCTCGCCGCAATTCCTGATCCTGATCGCGACCAATTTCTTCTGCTGCGCCACGCATTCCGGTCCGATCATTCACACCGTCAGCTATGCCGTCAGTTGCGGCATCCCGCTGATCTCGGCGGTGACGATCTACAGTGTCGAGGGACTGGCGGGTCTCGGCGGCCGTATCGCATTCGGCCTGATGGGCGATCGCCTGGGCGCCAAGCGCGTGCTGGTCGGCGGCCTGCTCGCGCAAGCTTTCGGCGCGCTTGCCTATGTCTTCGCCCATCAGCTCACGACCTTCTACATGGTGGCGACGGTGTTCGGCTTCATCTATGCCGGCACCATGCCGCTCTATGCGGTGATCATCCGCGAGAACTTTCCGCTCAAGATGATGGGTACCGTGATCGGCGGCACCGCGATGGCGGGTAGTCTCGGCATGGCAACGGGCCCGCTCGCCGGCGGCATGATCTACGACGCGTTTTCCAGCTACGCCTGGCTCTATATCGGCTCCTGGGCGATGGGTCTCGGCGCGTTCCTGATGGCGATGACGTTCCGGCCCTTTCCGAAGCCGCAAAGCGAGCCCGCGCCGGCACCAGTGGCGGCCTGAGCGGATCGAGGCGCAGCCTCAGAGCTGCGCCTCGATTGCTGCCTTGTCGACGAGCGACCACACCTGCCGGATCCTTCCGTCGTCGAATTCGTAGAACACGTTTTCGCAGAAGGAGACGCGCTTGCCGTTGACGGCCAGTCCGAGGAAGTTTCCGACCGGTTTGCAATCGAATTTCAATCGGCTGGCAATGCGCGGCGGTTCGGAGATCAGAAGCTTGATGTTGAAATGCAGATCCGGGATCTCGCGAAAATCCCGCTCCAGCATGGCACGATAACCCGCGAGCCCGAGGGGCCACGCATTGTGGGTGACCTCGTCATGTACAAATTGCCCGAGTGCAGGCCAATCCTGCCGGTTCAGGCAGGCGATGTAGTCGCGATAGATGTCGGCGAGTTCGGCTGGCGTCATGGCGATGCTCCTGCGGCTCCGGGCCTAACGCGGGAGCAGGGGAATCGGCGTGCCGCTCACAAGGGTTTTTCGAAGAACAGATCCGGATACGGGTCGTCGTTGAAGCGCGGGATTTCGCGCCAGCCGGTGGTGCGGTAGAGCTGGCCGGCCTCGGAGAGCGCGCTGTTGGTGTCGAGCCGCAGCAGCGCGATGCCGAGCGTGCGCGCGGCATCCTCGGCGGCATCCATCAGGCGCTTGCCGAGGCCCAATCCGCGCGCGGCGGGTGCGACCCACAGCCGCTTGATCTCGGCATAGCCATGATCGGTTCCCTTCAACCCGACGCAGCCGATCGGTAACGTATCCGACATGGCGACGATGAAGCTGCCGCGGGGCCGGCGCATGTCCTTGGCATCGGGGTCGCGCGACAGCGAGACGTCAAATCCCTGTTTGAAGCGGCGCCCGAGCTCGGCATAATATTCCCTGAGGCAATAGCGCGCCTCGTCGCTGCGCGGATCCATCTCGGCAAGCGCGATACGGTCGCGCGTCAGCGCAGACGCAATCAGATCCATCGCCGCGAGCAGTGCTTCGCGCTGCCCATTGCGGGCGAGAAAGCCTTCGGCCTGCGTGTTGGACAGCGCTTCATAGGCTGCGAATTCGCGCTTGCCGGCGCGGGTCAGGCTGGCCACGCGGCGCCGCGCATCGTCCTCGTGCGGATGTGTTTCGATCAGGCCTTCATCTTCCAGGCTGCGCAACAGCCGGCTCATCAGCCCGGAATCGAGGCCGAGATAGTCGCGGGCCTCGCCGACGTCGGAGCGTCCCTGTCCGATCGCATTGAGCACGCGCGCCGCGCCCAGCGGCCGGCCGCGCCCGAGGAATGAATTGTCGAGCGCGCCGACGGCGGAAGTCACGGCACGGTTGAAGCGGCGGACGCGGGAGACGGGATCGAGCATTATCTGACTTTAGTCAGATATCGTGCCCTGGTCAATCGTGTTCACTTCGCGATCGTCAGCAGGGGCTTGTCCTTTTCGACGATATAGGTCGCAAGCTCGCTCGCGGACACGTCGCCGGCGTTCTTCGCGGCATGAATCGTTCCGGCAGGGATGAAGAGGACATCGCCGGTCTTCAACGTCACCGGCGGTTTACCGTCGAGGTCGTATTCGATGGAGCCGGCCAGCACATAGATGATCTCTTCGCCCGGATGGCTGTGCCGGCCAAACGCGACGCCCGGGGCGAGATCGACACGCACCTGGACGGCCTCGCGGCCGGGCGCGCTGAGATCGTGACGCTGGAGGTCGGTGCGGGTAACGCCGGCCGGCTGGGCCGCCGCGGCAGGCAGCGTGACGAGGTTGGTCGCGAGTACGGCTGCACTCGCAAGCACGCGCACGGTTCGCAGGAAAGAGTTGGTCATGGTCGGCTCCCGGATTGATGATCCGCGCCGCGCGCCCGGCCGTTCTTCGGCCGGGCCGCGTCGGGGTGTGTCAGACGAGGGTGGTGGTCACTTCGATGTTGCCGTGGACGGCCTTGGAGTAAGGGCAGATGCCGTGCGCGGCCTCGATCAACTCCTGCGCAACTGCGCGATCGACGCCGGGGACGCGGACGTCGAGACGTGCGCGCAGGAAGAAGGCGCCGTTGGCGTTATTCAGATCGATCGCGGTGTCGACCGAGGGCTCTTCCGGCAGCTTGACCTTACGCTGGGCGGCGGCGAGGCCGATGGCGCCGAGATAGCAGGCCGACCATGCGGCGGCGAACAGGTTCTCCGCAGCCGGGTGCGGCTGCGGCAGCTTGATGTCGAGTTGGCCGTCCTGCGAGCGCGCAGCGCCCTGATGGCCTGCGGTGACGTGGGTCTTGCCGGTGAAGAGAACCTTTGCAGCGGTGGTCATGGCGATCGTCCTTTCCATTTTGATCGTGTCCGATCCAATCGGGTACGATGCGAAATAAACCTCGCGCGTCCGCCGGTCAAGCTCTTCCGATTTAATCGGATACGATTTATATGGATTGCGGATCACGAATTGCGGAGGTTCCAATGGCCCGTTCCCCCAAAACCGCCGACAAAGGCCGAAAACTCTCGAATTTCCTGTGCTTTGCCGTCTATTCGGCCAATCTGGCCTTCGGCCGTGCCTACAAGCCGCTGCTGGACAAGGTCGGCCTGACCTACACCCAGTACATCGCCATGGTGGCGCTATCGGACGAGGATGAGCTGACGGTCAGCGCGCTCGGCGAAAAACTGTTTCTGGAATCCAACACGCTGACGCCGATCCTGAAAAAGCTGGAGCAGGTGGGCTTCATCAAGCGCCACCGCGATCCCGCGGATGAGCGGCAAGTGCGGGTCAGCCTGACCCCGGCCGGAAGGAAGCTGATCGAGCAGGATCTCGGCGAATCCGTGGTCGATGCGACGGGCCTCGGCGACGAATTTCCGGTGGTGCAGAAGACCGTAAGCCGGCTGCGCGACAATCTGCTGCGCAACACGCAGGCGGGCAGCGCGAATAAGCGTTGATCGAAACCGCGACCCGGATCTGATGTCAAAGTCGGAGGCGATGTTCGCCTCCGACGCAAGTATCAAGGACGAGCGCGCCGCATTCTAGATGCAGGTCACCTGCGGAATCATCCACGTCGCAACGGTCTGCCAGAGGCCGTCGTCGCGGCGCCGTTGATAAGAGACGAAGTCGGTATCGTCGTCGTGTACGAATTCGTAGCGATGGTTTTTCGTGGATGCGGTGTTGGGCTTGGCCATGGAAATCTCCATCAGAAAGAACCTTTCATCTTAGCTAGGTGCGGTGCAGTAGCGCGCCAATAGGAGGACGATCGTCATATCATCACGTTGCGGAGAGTGGCGGCGCTTCGCGCGGGCCGCCTGTGCCGGGATCGGCCGATCGCTCCGCGTGCGATCATCCCGCGGCTCTTGCCATCACCTGGCGGCTATGTTGAACAATCGGCCATGGACCGCTTCGAGACCATGCGCCTGTTCGTCCGCCTCGTGGAAAGGCGAAGTTTCACCGCTGCTGCGGCCGATCTCGGCCTGCCGCGCTCCACCGCAAGCGAAGTCCTGCGCGGCCTCGAGGCGCATCTCGGCGTGCGCCTGCTCGAACGCACCACGCGACATGTCACGCCGACGCTCGACGGCGAGGAGTATTATCGCCGCTGCGTCGCGATCCTGGCGGAGGTCGAGGAGGCGGAGAGCGCGATGCGCGACGCCCAGCCGCGCGGCCTGTTGCGGTTCGATGCGCATCCGCTGCTGACGCGTACCTTCATTCTGCCGAACCTGCCTGAATTCTTGACGCGCCATCCGTTGATCGAGCTGCAGATCGGGCAGGGCGATCGTCTCGTCGACCTCGTGCGCGAGGGCGTCGACTGCGTCATCCGGTCCGGCCAGCCCGAAGACAGCGGCATGATCCAGCGCCGTCTCGGCTCGATCGCGGAGGTGACGGTGGCGAGCCCCGCCTATCTCGCCGCGCACGGCACGCCCGCGTCGCCGGATGCGCTCGACGGCCACCAGATGGTCGGCTTCATCTCGTCGCGAACCGGCGACGTGCTGCCGCTCGAGTTTTCCGTGGGCGGTGCCCTGCGCGAGATCGTGCTGCCGAGCCGGATCAGGGTGAACAATTCCGACACGATGGCGGATCTGGCTCGGCTCGGCTTCGGGCTGGCGCAGGCGCCGCGCTATCGTTTCGAAGATGATCTCGCCCGCGGCGCGCTGGTCGAAGTGCTGCCGAACCATCCACCATCACCGACGCCGCTGTCGGCGCTCTATCCGCAGAACCGCCAGCTCACGCTGCGCCTGCGCGTCTTCCTCGACTGGGTGGGACGCATTTTTGGCGAGGCCAAGCTCTAGTCCAGCCCCAGCGCCTTCCGCGATTTGCGTGTGAGCCTTGCCACGATCAGGGCGTGGGCCTGCGCGAGATAGGCCGTCAGTTCCGCATCCGCCAACGCGTTGTTGCTCACCAACTGCACCCATTTGGCCCGTGCCAGATAGGGCGCCGGCCGCGCGACACCGTGCTCGATCAGCATCGCATAGGCCATATCAGCGGTCTTGAACATGTAGCTTGCGGTAAAGCCGCCGCTCAGCGCGAACATCTTGCCGCCGACCTTGAACACGGAGGTGCCTTCCCACTGCACCACTTTGGTAGCAGCGGGCAGGCGCAGGCAACGGGCCTCGAAGGTCTTGGGAGTCATGCGATTGCAATAGCGGACATCGGCGCACCTTTGTGGCAGCATGCATGTTCCAACCGAGGATGGAATGCCATGTCGCGTGTTTCGATCAAGACCAGGGACGATCTGCCGGAAGCACTGCGCCCCCTGTGGGACAAGATGACGACCTATGGTGCGTTCGAGAACCAGGCCGGTGTGATGGCGCATCGCGCGCCGATCTTCAAGCACATGTGGTCGCTGCTGGTCGATCTCGCCAGCGAAGGCATGATCTCGAAGCGCCATCTCGAGCTGGCGCTGGTCACGGTGTCGCTGCTCAACAAGTGCGATTACTGCGTTTCCCACCACGCGCCAAAACTCGCGGTGCAGGGTGTGTCGGAGGAGGGGGCCGCGCGCCTCATCGACTACAAGGATCACCCCGAGCTCGATGAACGCGACAAGCTGGTCGTCGAATACGCCATCGCCGTCACCAACAACTGGAACAGGACGCGCGACGAGATCTTTGGCCGCCTGCGCATGCACTTCTCGGAAGCGCAGATCGTCGAACTGACCTGGCGCATCACGCTGTGCGGCGCCTTCAATCGCTTCAACGACATTCTCCAGCTCGAGGTCGAGCAGGGCGTTCCCCATAGCGAGGCTGCCGAGTAGCGGCCGGCGGTTGCGGCTTTCCGGCCAGCGATTGGTCACAGATCTGTGATTTGCGTCTCGACTATCGCAAACTATATCGTAAGATATGTTTTGAGAAGGAGACGTAAGATATGTTTGGCAAACACCGAGACCACAGAGACTTTCACTTCGGGCACTTCGCTCATTTCGCCGTGGGCCGGCACGGCGGGCGGCATCGCTTCGGCCGCGGCGGGCATGGCTTTTTCGGGCGCGGCGGCGACGAGTTTCCGGGCGCACGGCGGCTGTCCTCGCAGGACCTTCAGCTCGTGATCCTGGCGCTGCTCGCCGAAAAGCCCGCGCATGGCTACGAGCTGATCAAGATCATCGAGGAGCGTTCGGAGGGGTTTTATACGCCGAGCCCCGGCGTGATCTATCCGGCGCTGATCTATCTCGAGGAGGTCGGCCACACCAGCGTCGCCCAGGATGGCGGCAGAAAACTCTACAGCATCACGCCGCAGGGTGAGGCCTATCTCGCCGAGCAGCGTGGGACCGCTGATGCGATCCTCCAGGCGCTGTCACGGATCGGGCGCCGCATGGACGAGGTGCGCGAGGCCTTTGCCGGCGTCAGCGATCTCGATGCCGATGCCTCCGACGAGCTGCATCGGGCCCGCCACAACCTCAAGCGCGCGCTGCGTTCCAGGCACGGCAGCGACTCCGCCGAGGCGCGTCGCATCGCCGGCATCCTGGAGCGTGCAGCCGCGGAAATTCTCGGCAAGTGACGAGGAAAGCGGGACATGACTGATCAACCGCACAGCCCGATCCGGGATCCGCGCGTCAACGCCGTGATCGCGCGCCTGCAGGGCGCGCGGCAGCGGCCCTCCGGCGGCGGACCGCGCAGCTCTTTCAACAGCCGCGATCCCCACGCCTATGCCGAGCAGGGCTTTTCGATCCATCCCGAGCAAGGCGAGCTGATCTACCTGCTGTGCCGCGGCCTGCGCGCCACACGCGTGGCGGAGTTCGCGACCTCGGTCGGCATGTCGACGCTCTATTTCGCCGCCGCCTTGCGCGACAATGGCGGCGGGAAGGTGATCGGCTCGGAGATCGTGCCGGCCAAGGTCGAGGCCGCCAGGCGTAACCTCGCTGAGGCGGGGTTGGCCGACTATGCCGAGATCCGCGAAGGCGACGCCCGCACGACGCTGCGCGATCTCGGAGGCCCCGTCGATTTCGTCCTGATCGACGGATGGCCGGGCGAGGGTGGTCCCTCGCTCGCCCGTGAAGTGATCGAGATCGTTGCGCCGCAGCTGCTCGTCGGCGGCTATGTCATGAACGACAATGCCGAACCCGATTATCTCGCCTTCATCCGCGATCCCAAAAACGGCTTCGTGTCGATGACGCTGCCGCTCAAGGGCGGCACGGAGCTAAGCCTGAAGGTGAAGTGAGGTCCTCCGCCCACAATACCTTCCGTTGGTGTGCCATCGTTGAACGATGGTCTCGTGCCACGGGCGCAGCAACGCCAAGAGGCGTTGCTGCGCCATGAGAGCGATGGATACGAAGAAAATTCGTGCGCCCTGGCAAGCCAGCTGCATTGTGAGTTGTGCCTGAACGCCACGCCGTTACGATGCGTGCCGAGTTCCTGCGGTGTGCAGGAGCGGACATCGTCACTGGAGAGGCGACATGAGCGAGCAGGAACGCAAAGTCAAAGGATCGGACCTGTTCGTCGCGGCGCTCGAGAACGAAGGCGTCGACCGAATTTTTGGTGTGCCCGGCGAGGAAAACCTCGACCTCGTCGAATCGCTGCGCACCTCGAAGATCGAGCTGGTCCTGACCCGCCATGAGCAAGCGGCCGCCTTCATGGCAGCGACCCACGGCCGGTTGACCGGCAAGCCCGGCGTCTGCCTCTCCACGCTTGGCCCGGGCGCGCTCAACCTGTCGACCGGTGCCGCCTATGCGCATCTCGGCGGGATGCCGATGATCCTCATCACCGGGCAGAAGCCGATCATGAGCAGCCGGCAGGCACGCTTCCAGATCGTGGACGTGGTTGCGACCATGAAGCCGCTGACGAAACTGTCGCGGCAGATCGTCAGCGCCTCCTCGATCCCGACCGTGGTCCGCGATGCCTTCCGGGTGGCGATGGAGGAGCGGCCGGGTCCGGTGCATCTGGAATTGCCCGAGGACATCGCGGGTGATGAGGTGGCTGCTACCCCGGTGATTCCGATTCATCCGATCGAAATCCCCGTTGCGCACCGCGCTGCGCTCGACCGTGCCGCCGAGATGATCCTGGCCGCCAAGCGCCCGCTGGTGATGATGGGCGCTGCGACCAGCCGGCCGCACTCGACCCACGGCATCGCCAGCTTCGTGCGGCGGACCGGCATTCCCTTCTTCACGACGCAGATGGGGAAGGGCACCGTGCCCGGCGGCACCAATCTCTACATGGGCACCGCGGCGCTGTCAGAGCGCGACTATGTCCATGATGCGATCGACGCCGCCGACCTGATCGTGGCGATCGGCCATGATCCGATCGAGAAGCCGCCCTTCATCATGGGGCCGTCGGGCCCGAAGGTCATTCACGTCAGCTACACGTCGGCGAGCGTCGAGCTGGTCTATTTTCCCGACGCCGAGGTCATTGGCGACGTCGGCCCGAGCCTGGAGCTCCTGGCCGACCGGCTCGAGGGCAAGCTGCCCCAGGCAGCGGCGCTGCTGCCGTTGCGCGAGGAGATCCTCAACCACATCGCCGACCGCGCCACCGAGACGCGCTGGCCGCCGACGCCGCAGCGCATCGTGCACGACATCCGCCAGGTCATCCCCGAGAACGGCATCGTCGCGCTCGACAACGGCATGTACAAGATCTGGTTCGCGCGCAACTACCGAACCCGCGTCGCCAACACGCTGCTGCTCGACAACGCGCTGGCGACGATGGGGGCCGGCCTGCCGTCGGCGATGATGGCCGCGATGCTTTATCCCGATCGCCGCGTGCTCGCGGTCGCCGGCGACGGCGGCTTCATGATGAACAGCCAGGAGATGGAAACCGCCGTCCGCCTCAAGCTCAATCTGGTCGTGCTGGTGCTGGAGGACAACGCCTACGGCATGATCCGCTGGAAACAGGCCGTCGACCATTTCGCCGATTACGGCATGACCTTCGGCAATCCCGACTTTGCGCTTTACGCCAAGGCCTATGGCGCCAAGGGCCACCGCATCGCCAGTATCGACAGCTTCGGTCCGACGCTCGATGCCGCCTTCAAGGAGGGCGGCGTGCATTTGGTCGTGATTCCGATCGATTATTCGGAGAACGTGCGGGTGCTGGTCGACGAGCTGCGCGCGCGGCAGAAATAGGAGAAAATTCTCGAAAGTTGCCGGGAGGATCATACCAGCCATTCCTTGATATATATCGTTCTACGATATATTGGCAGGCGCGAAGCATCCTCCCGACAAGAGACATCCATGCGCCAGACCCCCGACATGACCGGCGGCCTCCCGCGGCCTCGCGGCAAGCCCGGAGATTTTACCGCCGACCGCCGCGTGCTGGTCCTGATCGGCATGGCGCTGCTGGTCGGCAGCATCAGTGCCGGGGCCGCCTGGGTGCTGCTGAAGCTGATCGCGCTGGTGACCAATCTGGTCTGGTTCGGCCATGTCAGCGCCGAGAATGTCTCGCTGGCCAATGCCCATCCGGGGATCTGGATGGTGCTGGCGCCGGCGCTGGGCGGTCTCGTGATCGGGTTGATGGCGCGGTTCGGCTCGGAGAAGATCCGCGGCCACGGTATTCCCGAGGCGATCGAGGCGATCCTGATCGGTGGCAGCCGCATGCAGCCGAAGGTCGCGATACTGAAGCCGTTGTCCTCCGCGGTGTCGATCGGCAGCGGCGGTCCGTTCGGCGCCGAGGGACCGATCATCATGACGGGCGGCGCGATCGGATCGATCTTCGCCCAGTGCTTTCATCTAACCGCCGCCGAGCGCAAGACGCTGCTGGTCGCGGGCGCGGCCGCCGGCATGACGGCGATCTTCGGCACGCCGATCGCGGCGGTGCTGCTCGCGGTCGAGCTGCTGCTGTTCGAATGGAAGCCGCGCAGCTTCCTGCCTGTGGTGACGGGGGCGGTGATCTCGGCGGCGTGGCGCCCGCTGCTGTTCGGGACCGGACCGCTGTTTCCGTTCGCGGAGCGGCCGGATCTGCCCTGGTGGGGCCTCGTGGCTGCGATCGGCGTCGGCATCGTCGCCGGCCTGCAATCCGGGCTGATGACGCGGCTGCTCTACGCGATCGAAGACCTGTTCGACCATCTGCCGGTGCACTGGATGTGGTGGCCGATGCTCGGCGGCCTCGTCGTCGGCCTTGGCGGGCTGATTGATCCCCGCGCGCTCGGCGTCGGCTACGACGTCATTGCCGATCTGTTGTCCGGTCACATGGTGCGCGACGAGGCGATCCGGCTGCTGCTGGTGAAGTCCGCGATCTGGGTGATCGCGCTCAGCTCGGGTACCTCGGGCGGCGTGCTGGCGCCGCTGCTGATCCTCGGCGGCACGGCCGGCTGGTTGGAGGGACTGGTGCTGCCCGGTGGCGCATCATTCTGGGCGCTGGTCGGCATGGCCGCGATGATGGGCGGTACGATGCGCTCGCCGCTCACCGGCGTGATGTTCGCGATCGAGCTGACCGGCAATATCGACATGCTGCTGCCGCTACTGGCGGCGACCGGCGCGGCGCACGCCGTCACCGTGCTGTTGCTCAAGCGCTCGATCCTGACCGAGAAGATCGCGCGCCGCGGCCAGCACATCACGCGCGAATACGCGATCGATCCGTTCGAGCTGATGCGCACGGCCGATGTCATGGTCACCAAGGTCGACACGCTGCCGGTCGACATGTCCATCGATGCGGCGGTTGCTTTCTTCACCTCGGATCAGCGCCGTCACAAATCCTATCCCGTCGTCGCCGCCGATGGACGGCTGAACGGCATGGTGACCCGCGCCGACGTGCTGCGCTGGCGCACCGAGGGTGATCATCAGGCGGCGACGCTCGACGACGTCGTGTCGGATACTTCGGTCGTGGTGGCGCATCCCGACGACGTGCTGGGGCGGGTCGCCGATCTCATGGTCGCCTCCGACCTCGGGCGCCTGCCGGTGGTCGATCGCGCCAGCCATCGCGTGGTCGGCCTGGTCGCTCGCAAGGATTTGCTGAGAATTCGCGCGGTCGTGAACGCGCAGGAGGAGGACCGCAACGCATATTTCCTGCGCGAAAAGGCGCTTGTGCCGGAGGCGCGGATCGCGGAAGGTCAGCCCCTCTGAACTCCAGCACCGGCAGGAATGAACATGACTCGCGTTCGCTGTATCACCGAGATGGGCATGGGCGTCGACGTTCACGGCAGGGACGCCACCAAGGCAGCGAAGCGGGCGGTGTCGGATGCGATCCGGCACTCGAGCCTCGGCTTCTTCCGGATGATCGACAAGACCGCGAACGACATGTTCGTCGACGTCACCATCGGCGTGCCCAATCCCGAGGCCGTCGACAAGGAGGCGGTCGCGAAGGAGCTTCCCTACGGCACCGTGACCGTCACCGCGGTCAAGGGCGGGCTGGAGATTCCCTCGGCCACGGAAGTGGCCAATGATCCCATCCTGATCGCCAACGCCGCCGTCATCGTCAGCTTCGACAAGGACTAGGCCGGTGTCCGACAGCGATGTGCGGCTCCTGGACCGTCCGATCTGGAGCGCACTGACGACGAGCCATCGGCATCTGGCCGAAGGCGGGCCGCGCGCGCTGCGCTATCCCCTGGACATGACGCCGTTCGCCGACATGGTCGACATGTCGGCGGCAAGCTTTGCCGCGCTCGGTGATCTCATGTCCGGCTCACAAGTTGCCGCGCTGTTCACGCCTGATACGGTCGATGTTCCCGCGGGCTTCAAGGTCGTGTTGGCCGAAACCGGCGAGCAGATGATCGGCTCGCCCGCGGATAGCCCGTTGCGCGATGCCGAGATCGTCACGCTTGGTGCGGCCGACGTTCCCGCGATGATGGCGCTGACGGCGCTGACCAAGCCCGGGCCGTTTGCATTGCGAACGCATGAGCTCGGTACGTTCCTCGGCATTCGCGTCGACGGCGAGCTGGTCGCGATGACGGGCGAGCGGATGAAGCCGGGGAAGTTCGTCGAGATGACCGCGGTCTGCGTTCATCCCGACTATCGCGGGCGCGGCTATGCGCAGGCGCTGCTCGCCGCGGTCGCGCGCCAGATCGAGGCGCGCGGCGAGATTCCGTTCCTGCACGTATTCTCCCACAACACGTCCGCCATCGCGCTCTATCAGCGCCAGGGCATGCACATCCGCCGTCGTCTGCACGTCACGGCGTTCATGAAGCAGGAATGACGGCCCGGCGGCCTGCGCCGGGCCGCGCATCCTAGGTCGTGTAGTCGACGAGCAGCGCGCTCGATGCGTTGGAGGACGCCGAGTTGCCGTTGGAGCCATAGGATGTCGACTGGCTGGTTGCGTTCTGGAGCAGCGAGATCAACTCCTTCATCAGCTCTGCGGTGGTGGCCGAAGACGAGCTGGACGAGGAATCGGACGACGAGGTCGAGTCGGTGCTGCCAGTGCTGCTCGTGCTCGACGAATCGCTGCTGCCATCGGGCGGTGGCGGCGGTCCGCCGGCGCCATTGGCACTGCCGGAGAAGGTGTTGGCGAACACGTTCTTCAGCTCACTGGCCTGGTCGCTGGTCAGCTTGCCGCTCGACACCTCGTTCTGGATGAGGTCGTCGATCTTGGACTGCATCTCGTCGGCCGAGGGCGGCGACGAGGAGCTGGCGCTGGATGCGCTGCTCTTCATCGCCGAGTCGATATCGTCGAGCGCGGACGACAGCGCGGATTCATCGCTCGACGAGATGGTGCCCGCCGAGACTTCCTTGGTGAGCTCGCTCTTAAGGCGGTCGAGTGGGGAGTAGGAATTGGTGGTCGTTGCGGAGATCGAGGTCATTGCCGGTCATCCTTGATGAAATTGAAGATACGCTGAACATGGGTGTGAGGCTAAAGGTCGCGCGCTTAATGAGATCTTGCCGTAGGGATTGCTGGCGTTTTCGTTGTGTTGCTCGCGCCGAGGCGAACATGCGGTGAAACAAAAATGCGGGTGTTGACGGCGCCGGCCGCGCCTTGCGCGAACAGGCTTCCCCGCAGCCGATTCGTTGCTATATCCATCGCCATCATCTCGGGAAGGGACCGGCTCATGGATGCCAGAACGACAGATTTTTCCGCCGCGCGGACAGCGATGCAGCGCTACGTCGATCAGGAGATCGTCCCCGGCGTGTCCTGGGCAGTGCTACGCGGGCGCGAGGTGGTCGATCAGCAATGCGTCGGCTTTGCCGATCGCGAGGCGAAGACGGCGCTCCGGCCGGACCATATCTTTCGCGCGTTCTCCAACACCAAGATCTTCGTCACCTCCGCGATCATGCTGCTGCTCGAAGAGGGCCGCATCGGGCTCGATGATCCAATCGAGAAATTCCTGCCGCAGCTTGGCAATCGCAAGGTGCTGAAGCAGGGGGCTTCGAGCCTCGCCGATGTCGAGCCGGCGAAGACCCCGATCACGATCCGGCACCTCCTGACCCACACCTCGGGCCTCAGCTACGGCATCTTCGATCCCGGCACCGTGCTGTTCAAAGGCTACAACGATGCGCGCGTGCTCAATCCGTTGACGCCTCTGACCGACATGATCGACAAGCTTGCCGATCTTCCGCTGTCCTACCATCCCGGTACCAGCTGGGAATATTCGGTGGCGACCGACGTGCTCGGTCGCGTCGTCGAGGTCGTCTCGGGAAAACCTCTCGACGCCTTCTTCAAGGCACGCATCTTCGATCCGCTCGGCATGACCGATACCGGCTTCTCGGTGCCCGAAGCGCAGCAGGGCAGACTGGTCGCGCACTACACCGGCGCGGACGTGCTCGATCCGACCAGGCCGGGCCTCACCCGCGCCGACGATCTGCCTTACCCGCAGGCCTATCGACGGCCGTTCCCGCGGCTGTCGGGCGGTGGTGGGCTGGTCTCGACGCTGCCGGACATGCTCGCGCTGGTGCGTGCGCTGGTGCCCGGACCGGAGGCGCTGCTGAAGCCTGAGACGCTGCGGCAGATGATGACCAACCAGTTGCCGGCGGGCCAGACCATCCGCTTTGCCAATCTTGGGCCGATGCCGGGCAAGGGCTTTGGCCTCGGCGGCGCCGTGACCTTCGCGCCGACGCAATTCGATCCTCCGAATTCCACGGGCGAATTCCAGTGGGGCGGGCTTGCCGGCACCCATTGGTGGATCTGCCCTGAGGCCAACACCGCCGGCGTCCTGATGGCGCAGCGCCACATGGGCTTCTGGAATCCGTTCTTCTTCGAGTTCAAGCGCCTGGCCTACCAAGCGGTCGGAGGCTGACCGCAAAAAAAATTGCAGGCAGCCGCGAATCCTTTTGCGCGATCGCGCCCTCTTCACGGTCGAGGCATTCCGTCTCGGCTCGTGTTGGAGGATGTGATGGCATTTTACAGGAGGAATATCGGCGGCCTGCACCAGGCGGTGCGGGTGGTCGCCGGAATCGCCGTAGCGATCGCGGCATTGGTTCATCTCACCGGTGCGCCGGCATGGCTGGTCGCGCTCGGCGGCGCCGGCTTCGCGCTGACCGGCCTCGTCGGCTATTGCCCGATGTGCGCGATGGCCGGCATCGGCAGGGGAGGCGTGTCGTGAGTGCTGCGGCGATCTCTTCAAACCTGTTCGAGGCGGCCCGGCTCGGCGATCCCCAGGCGATCGCGGTTCTGCTCGAGACGGCACAGCCGGATATCCGCCGTTACGCACGCGCGACCTGCCGCAATTCGGCGGACGCCGAGGACGCGGCGCAGGAAGCGTTGTGGATCCTGAGCCGGCATGTCGGCGCGATCCGTTCACTGCTCGCATTTTCGGCGTGGCTGTTCAGCGTGGTCCGGCGCGAATGCCTGCGCCTCGCGCGCAAGGCGGGTTTGGCCCGGTCGATCGACGAGAGCCAGGCGGAGGCCGCGCTGCTGTCGCGCCCAGAGGCCGATCTGCGGCTCGACGTGGCCGCGGCCTTCGAGGCGCTGCCGCTGCATTACCGCGATGTCGCGCTGATGCGCGATGTCAAGGAAATGACCATCGATGAAATCGCCGAGGCGCTCGGCGCAACGCGACAGACCGTGAAAGCGCGCCTGCATCGCGCCCGCGCCCTGATGCGCGAATATCTGACGAGGTGAGCCATGACCGATTATCAAACCCCTGACGATCTGAAGTCGATCCCGGCCTTCGTCGCGCTGGCGCCAATCGAGGCCAATGCGTTCCTCGCGTTCAACCACGCGGTCGAGCGCCACGACGGATTGATCCCGCCGAAATATCGCGAGCTGATCTCGCTCGCCGTCGCGCTCACCACGCAATGTGCCTATTGCCTCGATGTGCATACGGCGCAGGCCGCGAAAGCCGGTGCCTCGCGCGAAGAGGTGGCGGAAGCTGCGCTGATCGCAGCCGCCGTGCGCGCCGGCGGCACGCTCGGCCATGCGCTGCTGGCACAACGGCTGTTCGAGGGGCATCGGGGCGCTGGATGAGCGAGTATTGGTGGAAGGCGGGACCGGACGCGTGAACAACTATCTCGGTCTCGACGGATTTCGTTTCGGCTGGGTCGCCGCGTGGATCGATGATCGCGGCGATCACGGTTTCGATTATTCGCCGGGCCTTTCGCGCCTACTCTCGATGCCGCATGCGCGTACGATGATCGATATGCCGATCGGGTTGAAGCCGACCGGCTATCGAACATGCGATCTGCGTGCACGCGAAATGGTGGGCCCGGCGGTGTTTCTCGGGGCCCGCCGCGATCTCTGGTTATTTTCCGACATGGCGTCGGCCAATCGGCATTATTGGGAGCACGAAGGCAAGGGCAGGGGTGTCTCGGCGCAGCTCTGGAACATCAGGGACAAGATCAGGGACGTCGACGCGATCATGACGCCGTCGCGGCAAGCGACAATCGGCGAAGCGCATCCGGAGTTGATTTTCTGGAATCTCTCAGGGCGTATCCGGCTTGCGAGGAAGACATCGGCGCAAGGCCGCGAGCAACGCATCGCGCTGCTGGCGCAGCGCGGCTTCACGCGCTTGCCGAAATGGCTGACGCAGCGGCACGGCACCGGCATTGGCCGCGACGATCTCATCGATGCCTGCGCCTGCGCGGTCGCGGCGCGGGACAGCAGGCAGCGCGTCGGCGGGGATGAGATCGATCCGCGCGGGCTGCGCATGGAGATCAATTACTGAGGGCGTCGGGCTGCAGGCCGAACTCGGGAAAAACAGGCAAATTATTTGAACCATGGAGGAACTGGCGATGGCCGGCGCGCGTTCCCCGTGCGAACCGAATTGAGAGAAGCTCGTGCGATGAATGATGCCAGCCAGTTCGCGACAGCGATGCTCGCGCTCGTTTTCACCGGAGCATTGCTCGTCACCGGGCAACTCTTCATCGAGCAGCGCGCCCAGCGCGAAGCGCTCTACGCCACCAATCATTTGCTGCGGCCGTTGTAGTTTGACTGAATGACCCGGCCTTGCGCCGTTCGATGGCTCGCCTAGATTAAGCGCCATCTCACGCATGAAGCCGGGGTTCCGATGTCCGATTTGTCCGCATTTCCGATCACCAAGCGCTGGCCTGCCAAGCATCCGGAGTTGCTCCAGCTCTATTCGCTGCCGACGCCGAACGGCGTCAAGGTTTCGATCATGCTGGAGGAGATCGGGCTGCCTTACGAGGTTCATCTCGTCGACTTCGGCAAGGACGACCAGAAGACGGCGGAATTCCTCTCGCTCAATCCCAACGGCAAGATCCCGGCGATCCTCGATCCCAACGGTCCCGGCGGCAGGCCGCTGCCGCTGTTCGAGTCCGGTGCGATTCTGCAATATCTCGCGGAGAAGACCGGCAAGCTGCTGCCGCAGGACGCCGCCCGGCGCTACCAGGCGATCCAGTGGGTGCACTTCCAGATGGGCGGCATCGGGCCGATGTTCGGCCAGGTCGGCTTCTTCAACAAATTCGCCGGCAAGGATTTTGAGGACAAGCGCCCGCTGGAGCGTTACGTGGGCGAGTCCAAGCGCCTGCTCGGCGTGATGGAGACGCATCTCGCCGGACGGCAATGGTTCATGGATGACGACTACACCATCGCCGACATCTCCATGCTTGGCTGGGTACGCAACCTCATCGGCTTTTACGGTGCCGGCGATCTCGTCGCATTCAGCCAATTCAAGTCGGTCGCGGCCTGGCTTGAGCGCGGGCTAGCCCGTCCGGCCGTTGAGCGCGGATTGAATATTCCGAAGCGGCCTTGAAGCTAGCCCAGCGCCTTGTAGGTCATGTAGAGCGCCATCAGCACGACGAGGGCGATCATCGTCTGGCGCAGCACCGCCTTGCTGGCGCCGTTCGCCGCCCGTGCGCCGAGATCGGTGCCGACCCAGAGGCCGGCGATAATGCCGATGATGGCCGGCCAGCCGACCATCAGTCCCTTGCTCCAGTAGATCCAGGCGGCCGGAATGTTGGTCGGGATCACCGAGAAGATGAGGCTGATGAGTTGGGCCTGATGCTGCGGCACGCGCAGGCCCGCGGCGAGGCCGACCGTGATCGCAAGTCCGCCGCCGATGCCCATGAAACCGGAGGAGAAGCCGGCAAGCACGCCGATGAGCAGCAGGGGGAGCCAGGGCAGGTGGTCCTGATCAGTGGTGGGGCTGCTACCGTCCTTGCGGTCACGACGCAGGATCAGAAGCGCGATGAGAGCGACCAGGTAGGCGACGTAGGTCCATTGCAGCACCGCGTCGGAGACGGCGGCCGCGGCGTAGCCGCCGCCCGCGCCGCCGATCAGAAATCCGACGCCGATCCAGACAATCCACAGTAACGGGCTGTGATTGCCGCTTTGCCAGTAACGACGTACGCCGGCGAGACCTGTCGGCGGGACCTGCGTGATCAGCGAGGTTCCTTGGGCGACGTGCTGCTCGGCGCCGAGCAGCAGCACCGTGAAGATGACGAGGCCGCCGCCCGGGCTCGTGCCCATGAAGCCCGAGGTCAGTCCGCCGATGAGACCGACGCCGGCACCGGCGAGGAGGTCGTGGATTGCCGACATCGTTCACGTCCTCGTTCGTCGCTTGATGTCGGGCTTGGCCGTACGAAAGCCATCGATCACGCCGGTCACAGTCGCCATGCAGGCGGCGACGTCAAAATCCTCGCCCCAGCATTTTTGCAGCACAAAGCCCTGGAAGATCGCCACCAGCACGCGCGAGATCGCATCGGCGCCGAGATCGTGCTTGATCAGGCCGTCGTGCTGGCCGCGTTCGACCAGCGCCACGATCAGCGCGCGCGGCATGTCGATGCCTTCGACAACGCTGGTGCGGACGCGGCGGTTGCGCAGCGCCTCGGCCCAGCCATGGATGCCGACGCGGCGCCGCGCTTCGCCGGCGGGATCGGTCAGCCATTGCGCGTAGACGCGCACCAGCGCGTGCAATCCTTCGATCGGATCGCCCGAGCCTTGCGCGACCGAGTTGAGGACGGCCTCGCGGCGATGCCGGTCGTCGGCCAGCGCCTCGATCAGATCGTCCTTGCTCTGGAAGTAGAGATAGACCGCGCCGTGGCTCAGGCCGGACCGCTTGACGATATCGGCCATGCCGGTCTGGTGAAATCCGTCTTCGGAGAAGCAGGCGAGCGCGGCTTCGAGGATCTGCTGGCGCCGGTCTTCACGCTTCTTGTCGCTGATCTTGGGCATCCGTCCCGTCCGTAAATAACTGACCGAGCGATCGTTTTAGGAGGCAGCCAGAAATGGCTCCCACGAAGCTTACCTTAATAAAAAACGATCAGTCAGTCATTTTTAATGGCAAGGCGGTTTCCGGTCAAGTCCGGGCGATTGAGCCGAAGAAACCGGACGAGATCTGAGAGAGTCCGCGAAGGCGATTCCGCTAGAACAGTCGCCCGCCGTTCGGCACCGGCTTGCTCGGCTGCATCAGCACGACCTTGCCGTCGGCATCGGGGAAGCCGAGCGTCAGCACCTCCGAGACGACAGGCCCGATCTGGCGCGGCGGGAAATTGACGACGGCCGCGACCTGCTGTCCGACCAACGTCTCGAGCGGATGGTTCTCGGTGATCTGCGCCGAGCTCTTGCGCACGCCGATGGCCGGGCCGAAGTCGATCCAAAGCCGCCAGGCCGGCTTGCGCGCCTCGGGAAACGGCTTTGCGTCGACGATGGTGCCGACGCGGATATCGACCGCGAGGAATGTGTTGAAGTCGATGGTCGGCGAGGCGGATGCCGCGGGATCGTGGGTCACGTGCATGATGTGTCCGTTCGGAAGAGGTCGAAAGCGTCTTTGGCAATATTGTCGCGCGAACCGGAGTTTCGTACAACGCCACAGCACGTCACGACGCATGCGCGAGGATCGTCTTGCCCAACATCATCTACGGCATCAAGAACTGCGACACCATGAAGAAGGCGCGCGCCTGGCTTGACGGTCACGGCGTCGCCTACGAGTTCCACGACTACAAGGCCGCCGGCGTCGAGAAGGACAAGCTCAAGCAATGGAGCGACAAGGTCGGCTGGGAGACGTTGCTCAATCGCGCCGGCACCACCTTCAAGAAGTTGCCGGACGCCGACAAGGAAGGTCTGACCGAGAAGAAGGCCCTGGCCTTGATGCTAGCGCAACCATCGATGATCAAGCGGCCGGTGCTCGACATCGGCGGCAAGCTGCTGGTCGGCTTCAAGCCTGATATCTACGACAAGGAAGTCGGCGCCAAATCGCGCAAAAGCTAATTCAGCTCGATGATTTCGGCGGTGATATCAGGACCGCCGGGCTGATCGGCGAATTCGACGACGTCAGCGGCGGCGATGCGTCCGGGGGCGCGGTGAAACAGTTCGCGGTCGATCACCGTGCGCAGTTTCGGCCGCGGCAGCGCGTCATTTCCGCGCAGCAGATTCTTGATCTCGAAGCCGCCGTCCTCGCAGAAGGTCTTGAGCGAAGCGATGACGTGACTGACCTTGTCGTCGGTCAGGAAGGGCAGCAACAGCCGTTCATAGGCGACGACGCGGCCGTAGATGTCGTCGACCTCGGCAACGCTGTAGACCGGAAGGCCGCGGGCGACGCATTCGTGGTAGACCGGCATGACGAAGGGCGCGAGCCGCGGCCCGACATAATCCTCCAGCAGGATTCCCTTGCCGGTATGGCCATAAGCGCGCGAAATCCGTGTGCCCTCGCTCTGAATGGTCAGGCGAGGCGTCGCCGGCGAATTGTCCACCGTGTAGTAGATGAGATCGGACAGCTCTTCCTCGAGTCGCGCGGGCTGATACTCCCAGATCGCCGGCGCAGCCTGCTGGCGCGCATAAAGTCGCAGCCACGTGTTGAGCAGGTCACGCTGCTTGATCGATTTGACGACGGAGGGAGCGGCGCTGGCGAAATCCAAAACAATATTCCCGGCGAATGAAACCCGCACATGATCGCCACGGTGGGGAAATTTTTGATGAAGGCTGGCGCGCGGGACCAAAGACCGTTAACGACGGCTTGATGACCGGTGTCTTGCGAACCGGAAGGCCGGCAGGCGCAACATCACAAAACCTCCAACTAAGGGAGCATAAGACTCCCGGCCGGAGGCCTGACCTGCTCAGCTTTCCGCCTTGCCTAACCCCCGTCACCTCCGGCATATTCCGCGCCCGGAGGCGGCGTTCCGGGAAGGCTCCAAGGCCTCCGGAAAGCCGAAGTAACAAGGACAGCCACGCGTATTGCGCGGGCAGGGGGAAATCTGTTTGGCCGATGAGTTCATTCTCGAAACGGAAGGCTTGACCAAGGAGTTCGCGGGCTTCTTCGCCGTCCGCGACGTTGCGCTCAAGGTCCGCCGTGGGAGTATTCACGCGTTGATCGGCCCGAACGGCGCCGGCAAGACGACGTGCTTCAATCTTCTGACCAAGTTCCTCAAACCGTCTGCCGGAAAAATCCTGTACAAGGGACAGGACATCACCGCGATGGCACCCGCCGATGTTGCGCGCCTGGGGCTGGTGCGTTCGTTCCAGATCTCGGCGGTGTTTCCGCACCTGACCGCGCTGGAAAACGTCCGTGTTGCGCTCCAGCGTCAGCACGGCAGCTCGTTTGATTTCTGGCGTTCGAAATCGGTGCTCAACCGTTTCAACAACCGCGCGCTGGAATTGTTGAACGATGTCGGCCTCAGCGAATTTGCCAATACGCCGGCGGTCGAGATGCCCTACGGGCGCAAGCGCGCGCTCGAGATCGCGACCACGCTGGCGCTCGATCCGGAGATGATGCTGCTGGACGAGCCGATGGCCGGCATGGGCCACGAGGACATCGACAAGATCGCAGCGCTGATCAAGCGTATCTCGGCGAAGTACACCATCCTGATGGTCGAGCACAATTTGAGCGTCGTGGCCAATCTCTCCGACATCATCACCGTGCTGACGCGCGGGCAGGTGCTCGCCCAGGGCAATTACGCCGATCTCACCAAGGACGAGCGCGTCAAGGAAGCCTATCTGGGAGCTGGTCATGCCTGAGACTGCAATGGCCGAAGCTCCGGCGAAGGCCGCAACCGGCGGTAACATCCTCCAGGTCCGGAACTTGGAGGCCTGGTACGGCGAATCCCACATCCTGCACGGGATCAATTTCGACGTGAACGCGGGCGAGGTCGTCACGCTGCTGGGGCGCAACGGCGCCGGCAAGACCACCACGCTGAAGTCGATCATGGGCATCATCGGCAAGCGTGCCGGCTCGATCAAATTCAACAACCAGGACATCATCCGCGCGACCTCCGACAAGATCGCGCGGATGGGCATCGCGTTCTGCCCGGAAGAGCGGGGGATTTTCTCCAGTCTCGACGTGCGGGAGAATTTATTGCTGCCGCCGGTGGTGCGCCCGGGCGGACTGCCGCTCGAACAGATCTTCGATCTGTTTCCGAACCTGAAGGAGCGGCTCAACAGCCAGGGTACCAAGCTGTCCGGCGGCGAGCAGCAGATGCTCGCAATCGCGCGCATCCTGCGCACCGGCGCCAGCTTCCTGATGCTCGACGAGCCGACCGAAGGTCTTGCGCCTGTCATCATTCAGCAGATCGGTCACACCATTGCGCGGCTGAAGAAGGAAGGTTTCACGATCCTTCTGGTCGAGCAGAACTTCCGGTTCGCATCCACCGTTGCCGACCGCTATTACGTCGTCGAGCACGGCAAGATCATTGACGGATTTTCCAATGCGGAGCTTGCCGCCAACATGGACAAGCTCCACACCTATCTCGGCGTCTAGTCCGGCCAGAGGTCGGACGGTCACGAGAAGATTCACGAGGGAAGTAGCATGAAAAAGTCGATTGCATCGTTGTTGCTCGGCACGGCGTTGGCCGTTACCACCGCTGGCGCGGCTTTCGCGCAGGACAAGACGGTCAAGATCGGCGCGCTGTCCGATCAGTCCGGTCTCTATGCGGACCTCGGTGGGCCCGGCTCGACGCTCGCAGCCCAGATGGCGGTGGAAGATTCCGGCCTCGCCGCGAAGGGCTGGAAGATCGACATCATCTCGGGCGATCACCAGAACAAGCCGGATATCGGCACCGCCATCGCAAGGCAGTGGTTCGACGTCGACAAGGTCGACATCATCGTCGACGTGCCGAATTCCGGCGTGGCGCTCGCGGTCAACAACGTCGTGAAGGAAAAGAACGGCGTCTACATCAATTCGGGCGCGGCGACCTCCGATCTCACCAACGCGCAGTGCTCGCCCAACACCGTGCACTGGACCTACGACACCTACATGCTGGCCCACACCACGGGCCAGGCCCTGGTGAAGGCCGGCGGCGACACCTGGTTCTTCCTGACCGCGGACTACGCCTTCGGTGCGGCGCTTGAGCGCGACACCACCGCCGTCATCACCGCCAACGGCGGCAAGGTCGTCGGCGGCGTCAAGCATCCGCTCAACACGCCGGACTTCTCGTCCTTCCTGCTGCAGGCGCAGGCCTCCAAGGCCAAGATCATCGGCCTTGCCAATGCCGGCGGCGACACCACCAATACGATCAAGCAGGCGGCCGAGTTCGGCATCGTCAAGGGCGGTCAGAAGCTCGCGGCGCTGCTCTTGTTCCTCACCGACGTCAAGGCGATCGGCCTGGAGACCGCGCAGGGCCTGAACTTCACCGAGACCTTCTACTGGGACATGAACGACCAGACCCGGGCTTTCTCCAAGCGGTTCTCGGAGAAAATGAAGAACGGCGCGATGCCGACCATGGTGCAGGCGGGTGTCTATGCGGGCGTGCGCCACTATCTCAAGGCGCTGGACGGGCTCGGCGGCAATCCTCATGACGGTGTCAAGGTCGTCGAGAAGATGAAGTCGATGCCGACGGAAGACGATCTGTTCGGCAAGGGTGAGATCCAGCCCAACGGCCGCACCATCCACAACGCCTATCTGTTCGAGGTGAAGAAGCCCTCCGAGTCCAAGGGACCGTGGGACTTCTACAAGCTCGTCGGCACGGTGCCGGGCGATCAGGCCTTCACGCCGCTCTCCGAGAGCAAGTGCGCGCTGCTTAAGAAGTGAGACCAACAGCCCGCCGGCGATGACCGGCGGGCGCTACTTTGGGAACGCCGAAGGGACTGGGTGCTGGATCGATGCAGGCTCTCTACGCACAGCTACTGGTGGGACTGATCAACGGCTCGTTCTACGCGCTGCTCAGTCTCGGGCTCGCCGTCATCTTCGGCATGCTCAACATCATCAATTTCGCCCATGGTGCGCTCTACATGATGGGCGCCTTCGTCGCCTATTTCCTGCTGAACCTCGGCGGCATCAGCTACTGGTGGGCGCTGCTGCTGGCGCCGATCATCGTCGGCATCTTCGGCATGATTCTGGAACGGACCATGCTGAAATTCCTGACCGGGCTCGACCATCTCTATGGTCTGCTGCTGACCTTCGGCATCGCGCTGATCGTGCAGGGCGTGTTCCAGAATTTTTTCGGGTCCTCCGGCCTGCCTTATGCCATTCCGGATCAGCTCAAGGGCGGCATGAATCTCGGCTTCATGTTCCTGCCGATCTATCGCGGCTGGGTGGTCATCTTCTCGCTGGTGGTGTGTCTTGCGACCTGGTTCCTGATCGAGAAGACGCGGCTCGGCGCTTATCTGCGCGCGGCCACTGAAAACCCGACGCTCGTGCGCGCCTTCGGAATCAACGTGCCGCGCATGATCACGCTGACTTACGGATTGGGCGTCGGCCTGGCCGCGCTCGCCGGCGTGCTCTCGGCGCCGATCAACCAGGTGCGGCCGCTGATGGGCGCCGACCTGATCATCGTGGTCTTTGCGGTGGTGGTGATCGGCGGCATGGGATCGATCATGGGCTCCATCATCACCGGCTTCGCGCTCGGTGTGATCGAGGGCCTGACCAAATATTTCTACCCCGAGGCCTCCAACACCGTCGTGTTCGTGCTGATGGTGCTGGTGCTCTTGGTGAAGCCAACGGGATTGACGGGAAGGGCAGCCTGATATGACAGCCTTGACGGACGACACGCTGCCGGTAGCTCCGCGGGCGATGCGCGACGAGATGATCGTCTTCGTGGTGATGGCGCTGCTGCTGGCCTCGGTGCCTTTCAGCGGCATCTATCCGTTCTTCGTGATGCAGGCGCTGTGCTTTGCGCTGCTTGCCTGCGCCTTCAATCTCTTGATCGGCTATGGCGGTCTGTTGTCGTTTGGCCATGCGATGTTCATGGGCACCGCGGGCTATTGCAGCGCGCACGCGCTGAAAGTATGGGCGCTGCCGCCTGAACTCGGCATCCTCGTCGGCATAGCCGCCGCGTTCGGGCTGTCGCTCATCACCGGCTACATCTCGATCCGCCGCCAGGGCATCTATTTCTCGATGATCACGCTGGCGCTGTCGCAGCTTCTGTACTTCATCTATCTGCAGGCGCCGTTCACCCATGGCGAGGACGGCATCCAGGGCATTCCGCAGGGGCGGATGTTCGGTGTGCTCGACCTGTCGAAGCCGACCGTGCTCTATTACGTCGTGCTGGTTGGCTTCCTTGCGGGCTTCCTGCTGATCTATCGCATCATCAACTCGCCGTTCGGCGAGGTCCTGAAGTCGATCCGCGAGAACGAGCCGCGCGCCATCTCGCTCGGCTACAGGACCGATCAGTACAAGTTCCTGGCGTTTGTCCTGTCGGGGACGCTGGCGGGCTTTGCCGGCGCGCTGAAAGTGTTCGTGGCGCAGAATGCCTCGCTCACCGACGTGCACTGGTCGATGTCGGGCGAAGTCGTGCTGATGACGCTGGTTGGCGGTCTCGGTACCGTCTTCGGTCCCGTGGTCGGCGCCTTCGCGATCATCGCCATGCAGCAATATCTGGCCGGCTTCGGCCAGTGGGTGACGGTGATCCAGGGCTCGATCTTCGTGATCTGCGTGCTCACCTTCCGCCGTGGTGTCGTCGGCGAATTTGCCCATTACTTCCGGCGGTCGCTCTAAATCACTGATATCGCACCAATTCCGTTGGTGCGTAAATCCGGTGGATGATCCGGCTCCGCGGGCGTGAGATGACACGCGCGCGGAACGAAAATGGTCTATGACAGTTTTGTGACGATCCGTTCGGGTCGGGCCATGTCCAGCCGGTAGACTATTCCCATGATGCGATGGTTTCGTGCTTTCCTGCCCAAGGAAGAACGCTTCTTCGACCTGTTCGACCGTCATGCCCAGACCGTGATCCAGGGCGCGATCGCGCTTCAGGGCGTGCTGAACGGCGGCGAGGAGACGCCGGTCTACTGTCAGCGTGTCAACCAGTTCGAGAACGATGCCGACAACATCACCCGTGAGGTGCTGACGGCGGTGCGCCGCACGTTCATCACGCCGTTCGATCGCGGCGACATCAAGAACCTCATTACCTCGATGGACGATGCCATCGACCAGATGCAGCAGACTGCCAAAGCCGTGATGCTGTTCGAGGTCCGCACTTTCGAGCCGCCCATGCGCGAGATCGGCGCGCTCCTGATCGAGTGCGCTAATCTGGTCGGACGTGCGCTGCCGCTGATGCAGTCGATCGGGCCCAACGTCGCGATGCTGACCGCGATCACTGAAGAGCTGACCAAGCTCGAAGGCCGCGTCGACGACCTCCATGACATCGGGCTGAAGGAGCTGTTCCTCAAGCACCGCGACGGCAGTGCGATGGACTTCATCGTCGGCGTCGAAATCTACGACCACCTCGAAAAGGTGGCCGATCGCTTCGACGACGTCGCGAACGAGATCAACAGCATCGTCATCGAGCAAGTTTAGGGCAGGGGCCGCGCCGTGGATGCTGCGTTGGGTCTTCCCGTCCTGGTCGGATTGATTGCCGTCGCGCTGCTGTTCGATTTCCTGAACGGCCTGCACGATGCCGCCAATTCGATCGCGACCATCGTTTCGACCCGCGTTCTGCGGCCGCAATTCGCGGTGTTCTGGGCTGCGTTCTTCAATTTCGTCGCCTTCATGGTGTTCGGCCTGCATGTCGCGCAGACCATCGGCACCGGTATCATCGACCCCGCAATTGTCGATGCCCAGGTGATCTTTGCAGCGCTTGTCGGCGCCATCGTCTGGAATCTCGTGACCTGGGCGCTCGGCATCCCGTCTTCCTCGTCGCATGCGCTGATCGGCGGGCTCGTCGGCGGCGGCATGGCCAAGGCCGGAATTTCGGCGGCGGTCTGGAGCGGGCTGACCAAGGCGGTCCTGGCGATCGTGCTGTCGCCGCTGGTCGGCTTCCTGCTCGCGATGATGCTGGTTGCGGTCGTATCCTGGCTCTCGGTGCGCTCGACGCCGTTCGCGGTCGACCGCGCCTTCCGCATCCTGCAATTCGCCTCCGCCTCGCTCTATTCGCTCGGGCACGGCGGCAATGATGCGCAGAAGACGATGGGCATCATTGCCGTGCTGCTCTATTCGCAGGGCCATCTCGGCGGCGAATTCACGGTGCCGTTCTGGGTGGTGCTCTCCTGCCAGTCGGCGATGGCGCTGGGCACGTTGATGGGCGGCTGGCGTATCGTCCGCACCATGGGGCTGCGCATCACCAAGCTGACGCCGATGCAGGGTTTTTGCGCCGAGACCGGCGGGGCGGCGACCCTGTTCATAGCCACCTTCCTCGGCGTTCCCGTCTCGACCACTCACACCATCACCGGCGCCATTGTCGGCGTCGGCGCCGCGCGGCGCGTCTCGGCCGTACGCTGGAACGTGGCAAGCTCGATCGTCTATGCCTGGGTGATCACGATCCCGGCCTCGGCCATCGTCGCAGCACTCTCCTGGTGGGCGGTCCAGTTCTTCCTCAGGTAACGAATTTAAGCCCCGCGATGCCGGCGACGATCAGGGCAATGCTGGCGAGCCGGAAGGCCGTGGCGGGCTCGCCGAACAGGATGATGCCGAGCGTCGCGGTGCCGACTGCACCGATCCCGGTCCAGACCGCATAGGCGGTTCCGACCGGCAGCGACTTGAGCGCCAAACCGAGCAGGATCACGCTGCCGGCCATGGCCGCGAGCGTGATGATGGACGGAACCAGCCTGGTAAAGCCCTCGGTATATTTCAGGCCAATCGCCCAGGTGATCTCGAGAAGACCGGCGACGAACAGGATGCTCCAGGCCATGACGACCCTCCATTCAAGGCAGGGTCGTCCCCGCAGGCTGCTATGCTGATGAGCAGGAAGGTCGTCCTCCCGGAAGCCGATATGGGGCTGGCCGAAGGGCTCCGCAATCACCAAATGAGGCTTGATTGGGCCCATTTTCCCTGCCAAACGCTCCCGCCATGTCCGACATCGCCACCACAGCCGAATCGCCGGCCCGTTCCCCGCTTGCCGCAGAAGTGTCGCGGCGGCGTACGTTTGCGATCATTTCGCACCCGGACGCCGGCAAGACCACGCTGACCGAGAAGCTGCTGCTGTTCGGCGGCGCCATCAATCTGGCCGGGCAGGTCAAGGCCAAGGGCGAACGGCGCAACACCCGCTCGGACTGGATGAAGATCGAGCGCGAGCGCGGCATCTCGGTCGTGACTTCGGTCATGACCTTCGAGTTTGAAGGCCTGGTCTTCAACCTCCTGGACACGCCGGGCCACGAAGACTTTTCGGAAGACACCTATCGTACGCTCACGGCGGTCGATTCCGCCGTCATGGTGATCGACGCGGCCAAGGGCATCGAGGCGCGGACGCGCAAGCTGTTCGAGGTCTGTCGTCTGCGCGACATCCCGATCATCACCTTCATCAATAAAATGGATCGCGAGAGCCGCGACGTTTTCGAGCTGCTCGACGAGATCGAAAAGACACTGGCGCTCGACACCACGCCGATGACCTGGCCGGTCGGCCGCGGCCGCGACTTCCTCGGCACCTACGACGTCGTCAATGGCGGCGTACGCCTGCTCGAGGGTGGCGGCGCCAAGACGGGCGCTGCGCAGCAGATCGAGATCGCCGAGCTCGCCAAGCTCAATGCGAATCTCGACGTCTCCGGGGTGAAGGACGAGCTCGAGCTCGTGACCGAGGCCTCAAAGCCGTTCGAGCTCGACGCGTTTCGCGAGGGCCATCTGACGCCGGTTTATTTCGGCAGCGCGCTGCGCAATTTCGGCGTCGGCGATCTCCTGGAAGGCCTCGGCAAGTTCGCGCCCGAACCGCGTGCGCAGGACAGCGACCAGCGCAAGGTCGAAGCCACCGACCCGCGCATGAGCGCCTTCGTGTTCAAGATCCAGGCCAACATGGATCCGAACCACCGCGACCGCATCGCGTTTGCGCGGCTGTGCTCAGGCAAGCTCAGCCGCGGCATGAAGGCGAAGCTGGTGCGCACCGGCAAGAGCATGCCGCTGTCGAGCCCGCAATTCTTCTTTGCCCAGGACCGTTCGGTCGCGGACGAGGCCTTTGCAGGCGACGTCGTCGGCATTCCCAATCACGGCACGCTGCGCATCGGCGACACGCTGACCGAGGGCGAGGATTTCAACTTCGTTGGTGTGCCGAGCTTCGCGCCCGAAATCGTTCGCCGGGTGCGTCTCACCGACGCGATGAAGGCGAAGAAGCTGAAGGAAGCGCTTCAGCAGATGTCGGAAGAGGGCGTCGTGCAGGTGTTCCGTCCGCGCGACGGCGCACCGGCGCTGGTCGGCGTGGTCGGCGCGCTGCAGCTCGACGTGCTCAAGGCACGGCTCGAGGCGGAATACTCGCTGCCGGTCGAGTTCGAGGTCAGCGAGTTCCAGCTCGCGCGCTGGGTCTCCTCGGAGGACCGCAAGAAGCTCGACACCTTCATTGCTTCCAACACCTCCAGCATCGCCGACGACGTCGATGGCGATCCCGTGTATCTGGCACGGAACGAGTTCTATCTCGGCTACACCAGGGAACGCGCCGAGGGGATCGAGTTCACCAACGTCAAGGACGTCAAGAAGAAGGGGTAGGGCGCACCCCGGCGGCTTAAGCGCGAGCATGTGAACGCGCGCGGGCTTGACGCTTGCTGCGGCGGTGCCACGTTGGTCTACATGATATCGCGAGCGCGCATCATGTGGCGTGGCATCCTCGTCTTTCTCCTTCTGGCGATCTCAACCGTCGCGGCCGACGCGCAGCGCCGGCAGATCAATCCGATCCCGTTTGCGCACGAGCCGTGCAGTGTGCTCGACGGCCGTCCCTGCACGCCGTCCTATTGCAGCCCGCTCGATCACGGGCCCTGCATTCCCGAGATGGACTATCCCTACGGGCAGAACCTCCAGCTCACGATCGAGAGCGTCCCGTCAGAGGCTGATCGGGCCAAGTACCAGAGGCCGGATCACGATCTCGATACGATCGGCGACCTCTTTGCCGAGCTGCGCACCTGCTGGTCGCCGCCATCGGACAATGCCCGCGCGGGCATGCAGATGGCGGTGCGTTTCAGCTTTAACAAGACCGGGGGGCTGATCGGCCCGCCGCGCCTGACATATGCGACCGCAGGCGTTCCGGCGGACACAAGGACGGCCTATCTCAACGCGATCAATTCATCGCTGAACGCCTGCCTGCCGTTGAACTTCACCAGCGGCCTCGGCGGTGCCCTGGCCGGGCGTCCGATCGCGATCCGCTATGTCGATAATCGAGAGACTGGCAAGTAGCGCATCAGTTGCGACCGGCGGCCGATCGGTGATACGCCATGGCCGGGGGCGCTGGTTGAGGGGAGGATGTCGTGGGTCTGCTGGTCATGATCCTGGGGCTGGTGCTGTTTTTCGCCGCCCATGTTTTCACAACGAAACGAGAGGCACGCGCGCAGGCGATCGCGCGGCTGGGTGAGGGGACCTACAAGATCCTCTATTCGGTCGTCTCGCTCGCGGGGCTGGCGCTGATCGTCTGGGGCTTTGGCCATTATCGCGCGACCGGCTGGATCGATGTTTGGTATCCGCCGAAGGCGATGAAGCACATCACGGTCGCGCTGATGCTGCCTGCCGTCATCCTGGTGGTCGCGTCATATTTGCGGGGCCGCATCTACGCGACGCTGAAGCATCCGATGCTCGCCGGCATCAAGCTGTGGGCGGCGGCCCATCTGCTCGCCAATGGCGATCTCGGCTCCATCATCCTGTTCGGCTCGTTTCTGGGGTGGGGGGTCTATGATCGTATTTCGCTCAAGCATCGCAAGGATGCCGGTGGCCCGCCGATTCCAGTGGGCGGCGTCACCAACGATCTGATCGCTGTTGCGGTCGGTATCGTCGCCTATCTGGCGCTGGCGTTTGCGTTCCACCCTGTTGTGATCGGCGTTCCCGTCATGGGCGGCTAGCCGATCGGCGCAAGACATCATCTCCGTACTCATGTGCGGAAGGTGACAAAAGCAACAAGACGAGGACCCTCCGATGGACTGGTCGCAATCTCAGATTCCGCCGATGCGGTTCGAGGCGCGCTTTGGCGATCGGGTGGTCCCGGCCTTCACCGACCGGCCGGCTAGTCTCTGGGCGATGATCGCGGAGGCTGCCGCGCGCAACGGCGATGGCGAAGCGCTGGTCTGCGGTGACGTTCGCCTCAGCTGGCGACAGGCGGTGGAGCAGGCCGCGCGGATTGCATCGGGCTTTCGCAAGCTCGGCCTGCAGCGCGGCGACCGCGTCGCGATCCTGCTCGGCAACCGCATCGAATTTCCGCTGCTGCTGTTTGCCGCAGCGCATGAGGGGCTGGTCACCGTGCTGCTCAGCACGCGCCAGCAGAAGCCGGAGATTGCCTATGTTCTCACCGATTGCGGCGCCAAAATCCTGATCCACGAAGCCGGTCTCGCCGCGCGGTTGCCGGACGCACAGGATGTGCCTGATGTCGTTCATCGCGTCGCCGTCGACAATGATCCGCAATTGTCGCGCTTCGCGGTGCTCGCCGACAACGCACAGGCCATAGCACCGGTCGAAGTGAACGAGGAGGATACCGCGATGATCCTCTACACCTCGGGCACCACGGGCAAGCCGAAGGGCGCGATGCTCGCCCATTGCAACATCGTGCATTCCTCGATGGTGTTCGTGTCCTGCCTGCAATTGACGAAGGTCGACCGCTCGATCGCAGCCGTCCCGCTCGGCCATGTCACGGGCGTCGTCGCCAATATCACGACGATGATCTGCTGCGGCGGCGCGCTGATCATCATGCCGGAGTTCAAGGCTACCGATTATCTCAAGCTCGCGGCGCGCGAGCGCGTCACCTACACGGTGATGGTGCCGGCGATGTACAATCTCTGCCTGCTCCAGCCGGATTTCGACAGCTATGATCTCTCGAGCTGGCGCATCGGTGGTTTCGGCGGCGCGCCGATGCCGGTTGCGACGATCGAGAAGCTCAAGGCGACGATTCCGGGCCTGAAGCTCGCGAACTGCTACGGCGCGACCGAGACCACGTCGCCGTCCACCATCATGCCGGGCGAGCTGACGGAGAGCCATATCGACAGCGTCGGCCTGCCGTGTCCCGGCGCGCGGATCATCGCGATGGGGACCGAGGGACGCGAGCTGCCGCCCGGCGAGATCGGCGAGCTCTGGATCCAGAGCGCCTCCGTCATCAAGGGCTACTGGAACAACCCGAAGGCGACAGCGGAAAGTTTCACTGCCGGCTTTTGGCATTCGGGCGATCTCGGCTCGGTCGACGCCGAAGGGTTCGTCCGTGTCTTCGACCGGCAGAAGGACATGATCAATCGCGGCGGCCTCAAGATCTATTCGGCCGAGGTCGAATCCGTGCTCGCCGGCCACCCGGGCGTGGTCGAGAGTGCGATCATCGCCAGGCCATGCCCGGTGCTGGGCGAACGCGTCCACGCGGTCGTGGTCACCCGCGTCCAGGTCGGCACCGACGACTTGAAGGCCTGGTGCGCCGAGCGCCTGTCCGACTACAAGGTGCCGGAGACCATGACGGTCACCGCGGAGCCTCTGCCGCGCAACGCCAACGGCAAGGTGGTGAAACGCCAGCTGCGGGAGCTGCTGGTCGGGGCCTGAATGGAGGCGGGTGGGGTACCGGGATATCCCGGATCGCGTGTTAACGCCTTGATCGGCCTTGCTTTGCCTTGCCACCGCCATATCGATAGAGTATCGCCGCCGCCACGTGGGGACGGGCTTTAGACGCGCACGATCTGGCGCGCGCTCCCGGCCGGGCATGGGATTAGCATAAGTGTCTGAATTATTTGACGAAGTCGACGAGGAAGTACGTCGCGAGCAGCTCAAAAAGCTGTGGGACAAATATTCGCTCTACTTCATCGCCCTGATGGTGCTGGTCGTGGCGGCCGTGGGCGGCTGGCGCGGCTACCAGTATCTCGAGGCCAAGAAGGCCGCCGAGGCCGGCGCGACCTTCGAGAAGGCCGTGGAGCTATCGGAGCAGGGCAAGCACGCGGAGGCCGAGACGGCCTTTGCCGATCTCGCTGCCAAGGCTCCGTCCGGCTACCGCACCCTGGCGCGGCTCCGCGCCGCAGCCGAGGCCTCGGCCCGCGATCCCAAGGCTGCCGCCAAGATGTATGACGACATCGCCGCCGACAGCGGCGTCGGCAGCGAATGGCGGGATCTTGCCAAGATTCGCGCGGCCGGCCTGCTGGTGGACAGCGCGAGCTACGCCGACATCCAGCAGCGGCTGGAAACCTCTGCCGAGCCCAAATCGACCTTCCGCCACAGCGCCCGCGAATTGCTGGCGCTGTCGGCCTGGCGCAACAATGACATGACCGCGGCACGCAAATGGGTCGACGCGATCGCCGAGGACGGCGAATCGCCGCCGGGCCTGCGCTCGCGCGCCGAGGCGCTTCAGGCCTTGCTGCCGCCCGTCGCCAAGAGCTGAGCCGACGGTCCCGAGAGCCCAGACGAGATTCTGATATGCGCCGCACGCCACGTTTGATCGCAGCCGCCGTTCTGATCGCCTTCACGGGCGTCCTGGGCGGTTGCTCCAGCTTCGATCCGAGCGATCTCCTCGACTTCCTCGACACCAAGAAGAAGCTGCCGGGCGAGCGCAAGCCGGTGTTCCCCGAGGGCGTGCCAGGTCTGGAGCAGGGCGTGCCGAAGGACATGTACAAGGGCGCGCAGCAACAGCAGGATCCGAACGCGCCTGCCGTCGCGGCGTTGCCGGCCGAGCCGCCGCCGGCTGAGACCGCCAAATCGTCGAAATCCGCCAAGGGTAAGAAGACCAAGCAGCCGGCCGCGACTGCAGCCGCACCGGCTGAAGCGCCGGCCGGTGAGGTCGACGGCGAGGCTCAGCCCGAGGCAGCACCGGCGCCGGCCGCTCCGCCCCCCAAGCAGAAGATCGTCCGCAAGCGCACCACCGCGCCGCCGCCGGATCAATCCGCACAGCAGCCGGCGCAATCGGCGCAGACCACCCAGCAACAGCAGACGCAGGGAGCCTTCCCGGCGCCGATGCCCAGCGGCAGTTTCTCGCGCTGATATTTTCCACCGATTTGACAGGCGCTATCTCGACGGCGCACGAATGACTGATGTCCTTTACGATCGCCATCATCGGCCGGCCCAATGTCGGCAAGTCGACGCTGTTCAACCGCCTGGTGGGACAGAAGCTCGCGCTTGTCGATGATTTGCCAGGCGTCACCCGCGACCGCCGCGAGGGCGAGGCCAGGCTCGGCGATCTCGAATTCACCATCATCGACACCGCAGGCCTCGACGAAGGCGCCAAGGGCTCGCTGACGGCGAGGATGCAGGAGCAGACCGAGGCGGCGATCGCCCAGGCCGATGCACTGTTCTTCGTGATCGATGCCCGCATCGGCCTCACGCCGACAGATCGCGCCTTCGCCGATTTCGCCCGCAAGGCCAACAAGCCGGTGCTGCTGGTCGCCAACAAGAGCGAGGGCAAGCACGGCGATGCCGGCGCGATGGAGTCCTTTGCGCTTGGTCTCGGCGATCCCATCCAGATCTCGGCCGAACACGGCGAGGGCATGGGCGAGCTTTACGACGAACTCGCCAAGCTGATGCCGGAGCCCGTCGACGAGGATGAGGCCGAGGACGACGAGCCGCTGACCGAGGAAGAGGCCGCGACGCGCCCGATCCGGGTTGCCATCGTCGGTCGTCCCAATGCCGGCAAGTCGACGCTGATCAACCATCTGCTCGGCGAGGAGCGCCTGCTGACGAGCCCGGAGGCCGGCACCACGCGCGATTCCATCGCGGTCGAGATCAACTGGAAGGGCCGCGATTTTCGCGTGTTCGACACCGCGGGCCTTCGCCGGCGCTCGCGCATCGAGGAGAAGCTGGAGAAGCTCTCGGTGGCCGATGCGCTGCGCGCCGTGCGCTTCGCCGAAGTCGTCGTGATGATGATGGACTCGCAGAACCGCTTCGAGGAGCAGGATCTGCGCATCACCGATCTGATCGAGCGCGAGGGCCGCGCGGTCGTGCTCGCCGTCAACAAATGGGACCTGATGGAGACCAAGGGCGGCGGCGCGATTTCGGGTCTGCGCCGCGACGCCGATCATTGGCTGCCGCAGCTCAAGGGCGTGCCGATCGTCGCCGTCTCCGGCCTGATGGGCGAGGGCATCGATCGCCTGATGCAGGCGATCCAGGACGCCTACGCGCTCTGGAACAGGCGCGTGCCGACCTCGGCGCTCAATCGCTGGTTCGAGCAGGCGATCCAGGCCAATCCGCCGCCCGCGGTGTCCGGCCGCCGGCTGAAGCTGAACTACATCACCCAGACCAAGGCGCGCCCGCCGAGCTTCGTGCTGTTCTGCTCGCGCGCGGACGCCGTGCCGCAGTCTTACCTGCGCTACCTCGTCAACTCGATGCGTGAGGCCTTCGATCTGCCGGGCACGCCGGTGCGCATCACCCTGCGCGAGAAGGCCAATCCCTTCGCGCACAAGCGCAAGCGGCCGTCGTGAGCGGCGAAGCCGGCGAGGCGATAGCGCAAGGCGCTGCGCCGGTCCGGCGCGGGGCGGTCGCCTTCATCTTCGTCACCATCCTGCTCGACATGCTCGCGCTCGGCGTGATCATGCCGATCCTGCCCAAGCTGATCGAGAGTTTTGTCGGCAACGACACCGCGCATGCAGCCCGCATCTTCGGCCTGTTCGGCACGGCCTGGGCGCTGATGCAGTTCGTATTCTCTCCGCTGCTCGGCGCGCTGTCGGACCGCTTCGGGCGCCGGCCGGTGGTGCTGCTGTCGAATTTCGGGCTCGCCGCCGACTACGTGCTGATGGCGCTCGCGCCGTCGCTGACCTGGCTGTTCGTCGGCCGCGTGATCTCCGGCATCACCTCGGCCAGCATCTCGACCGCCTTCGCCTATATCGCCGACATCACGCCGGCGGAGCGGCGCGCGGCGGTGTTCGGTAAGATCGGTGCTGCGTTCGGTGCAGGATTCATCCTGGGGCCGGCAGTAGGCGGCCTGCTCGGTGATATCGATCCACGATTGCCGTTCTGGGCGGCGGCAGGCTTGAGCTTTGCCAATGCGCTCTATGGCCTGCTGATCCTGCCGGAATCGCTGGCGCCGGAGAAGCGCGCCTCGTTCCGCTGGAGGAGCGCCAATCCGGTCGGCGCGTTGCACCTCTTGAGTTCAAGCGCCGGGCTGGCGGCGCTGTCGGTCGTCAATTTCATCGCCCAGGTGGCGCATGTCGTGCTGCCATCGACCTTCGTGCTCTATGCGACCTATCGCTACGGGTGGGATTCAAAGACCGTCGGACTGACACTGGCGATGGTGGGCGTCTGCGCCATGGTGGTGCAGGGGCTCGCCATCGGTCCCATCGTGCGCCTGCTCGGCGAACGCAACGCGATGTTGATGGGCCTGTGCTGTGGCGCGATCGGCTTCGTGATCCTGGGTGCGGCTCCGACCGGACCGCTCTCCTGGCTTGGCATTCCCGTGCTGTCCCTCTGGGGTATCTCCGGCGCTGCGATGCAGTCGCTGATGACGCGGCTGGTCGCGCCGGATCAGCAGGGCCAGTTGCAGGGCGCGACCTCGAGCGTGCAGAGCGTGGCGCAGCTCGTCGGTCCCTTCCTGTTCACGCTGACGTTTTCGTATTTCATCGGCGGCAGCGCGCCGTTGCATCTGCCCGGCGCACCGTTCCTGCTCGCAGCCACGTTGATGGTGATTTGCGTAGCCATCGCGGTGCGGACGCTGGCAGCAACGAAGACGGTCTCGTAGGGAGGGCAAAGGCGCGTCAGCGCCGTGGCCACCGCCTGTTCATGATTTCCAGAAGCCGTGGGCACGCTTCCGCCTTCGCTCTTCGAGCTACGGCGGACAAGTCGCTTTGCCCACCCTGCGGCAGCGAATCCTGGTCTGAAACGAAAATGCCCGGGACGAGCCCGGGCACGACGTCGTAAAGCATTGCGACAGCTACGCGGTTACTTCTTCACCAGCGGACACTCGCTGTCCTTGAGCGGCTTGGCCGCGTCTTCCGCCGAGATGGTCGAGACCAGCTTGTAATAGTCCCACGGGCCCTTCGACTCCTCGGGCTTCTTCACCTCGAACAGGTAGGCCGGGATGATGCGGCGGCCGTCCTCGCGGAGCGGACCCTTGCCGAACAGCGGATCGTCGGTCGGGATTTCCTTCATCTTGGCGACGACCTTGGCGCCGTCATGTGGATTGCCGCCGAGCGCCTCGAGCGCCTTGAGGTAGTGTATCACGCCGGCATAGTTGCCGGCCTGGGTCATCGACGGCATCGCCTTGTTGGCGGTCTTTTCCTGGAAGCGCTTTGACCAGGTGCGCGTGGCATCGTTGAGGTCCCAGTAGAAGGACTCGGTGAAGGTCAGGCCGTGCGCGGTCTTCAGGCCGAGCGAGTGGACGTCGTTGATGAAGAGCAGCAGCGCTGCGAGCTTCTGGCCGCCCTCGACGATGCCGAATTCGGCCGCCTGCTTGATCGAGTTTGTGGTGTCGCCGCCGGCGTTGGCAAGCCCGACGATCTTCGCCTTCGAGTTCTGCGCCTGCAGCAGGAAGGACGAGAAGTCGGAGGTGTTGAGCGGATGCTTGACGCCGCCGAGCACCTTGCCGCCGTTCGCGGTCACGACCGCGCTGGTGTCGCGCTCGAGCGCGGCGCCGAAGGCGTAGTCGGCGGTCAGGAAGAACCAGGTATCGCCGCCGGCCTTGGTCAGCGCCTTGCCGGTGCCGGTGGCAAGCATGTAGGTGTCGTAGGTATAGGAGATGGTGTTGGCGTTGCAGGCCTTGCCGGTCAGGTCGGCGCTGGCGCCGCCATTGTTGAGCAGGACGACGTTCTTTTCCTTGGCGACGTTGCTGACCGCCAGCGCCACGCCGGAGTTCGGCGTGTCGGTGATCATGTCGACCTTCTGGGTGTCGATCCACTGCCGCGCGATGTTGACGCCGACGTCAGGCTTGTTCTGGTGGTCGCCGCTGACGACCTCGATTTTCCAACCCTTCGCGGCGAGGCCGGAATCCTCGACCGCCATCTTCACCGCCACGACGGAGCCGGGACCGCCGATATCGGCGTAGAGGCTGGACATGTCGTTGAGCACGCCGATCGTGACGGTCTTGTCCTGGGCGTAGGTTGATGATGAAAATCCGAAGGCGGCGCAGGCCAGAAGGACCGCGGTGCGGCGCGCGAACGTCGTCGTCATAAAAGGTTTCCTCCATTGTCAAATATTCGGACAGCCCTCTTGCGGAGCCTTGTTCCGGCAAATTCCGTAGCCTGTCCCAGGGACGGCGGCAATGCGCCTAAAGCCGGATGACACTGCGTCGTAGCGTCATCCGCCGGTTAACTTTTGGGCAAAATGCGTTGAGGCGCTATTCCAGCGCGTCCGAAATCAGCTTGAATTTCTGGATGCGCTTGCCCTCGACCTCGCCGGTATAAACGTTCCCCTTGGCGTCGACGGCCATGGCGTGGAGCAGTTCGAACTGACCGGCGTTGCGGCCGCTGTGGCCGAAGGTGCCGACCACGCTGCCGTCGTCACGCTGGATGACGCGGATCTCGTTGTTGGTGCCGTCGGCATTCAACAGGTAGGTCTGCTTTGGATCGGGCCACAGCGCCAGATCGAACACTGCGCCGTCACCACGGCTATCCTTCTCGTAGACCCACTCCTTCACGAAGGTGCCGTCCTTCTTGAAGACCTCGATACGGTTCTGGCTGCGGTCGCAGACATAGACGAGGCCGTCATTGGCGATCTTGATGCAGTGGACGGGATTGCCGAACTGCTCCTGTGCCGTGGCGCTCGGATCGTAAGGCGGTTGCTTGTCGTCGTTCGGGGCCTTGCCGTGGCCACCCCAATGCCGCTTGTAGGCGAGCGTGGTGGCGTCGAACACGATGACGCGGCGATTGCCGTAGCCGTCGGCGATGTAGAGTTCGTTGGCCTCCTTGTCGATCGCGATCTCCGCCGGACGACCGAGCTGCGTCGTGTCGTTGCTGTTGGTGCGCGGCGCGATCTTGCCGATCTGGCCGAGATATTTGCCGTCGAGCGTGAACTTCAGGATCGCGCTGTCATTGTCGGCATTGCCGCCGATCCAGACGAAGCCACGCTCGTCGACCTCGATGCCGTGCTCGCGGCCGACCCATTCATAGCCGTCGCCGGGCCCGCCCCAGGACCGCAGCAGATTGCCGTCGACGTCGAATTCCAGCACGGGCGGTGCGGGCACGCAGCATTTTGCCCGCGGCGGATTGAGGGTCGCGGCCTTCTCGCCGTCGATCAGCGAGCGCGGACGGTGGATCACCCAGATGTGCCCCTGCCAGTCCACCGTGATCCCGCCGATCTGGCCGATGATCCAGTTGTTCGGAAGCTGCTTCGGCCAGGACGCATCGACCGCGAAGGTCGGGACGTCGCCGGCCGCGGCGACGTTCGGAAGCGCGATGGCGATGGCTGCAATCAGGATGGAGACGGCGTGAGAGACGCGTGCGAGCGCACGGTTGAAGCCTGCGCGATCATGCCATGACGCCATGGCGACCTCCCTTTTTTGGCTTGCGGCTTGCTGCCGCTTGAGCGCGCGCAGTCAATCGCGGGGAGGTGCTTGAGTCAATCAGGCCGGCGCGCGGAAGCCCATCAGGTTGCGGGTCTTGTAGTCGTAGAACTTGCCGGTCTCGGTCCAGTCGGGCGCGCACATCGGGACGATGAACTCGGCGACCTGCTCGGGCGTGTCCAGCGTCGCCGGGTCTTCGCCCGGCATCAGGGTTGCGCGCATGCGGGTGCGGATCGGGCCCGGATTGAACAGGTTGACGCGCAGGGGCGTGTTCGCAGTCTCCTGCGCCCAGGCACGCGCCAGCGTCTCCAGCGCGGCCTTGGAGGCAGCGTAGGGGCTGACATAGGCGGTGGCCTTGTTGGCGGCGCCAGACGTGATGAACACGGCGCGGCCGGCGTCGGATTGTTTGAGCAGCGGCTCCATGCAGCGGATCAGCTGGAAGTTCGCGGAGACGTTGACGGCCATGACGTCGTTGAACGTCTTGAGCTCGATATGGCCGACCGGCGAGGAGGGGCCGAGCACGCCGGCATTGCCGACGAGGATGTCGAGCTTGCCATAGCGCTCGTGCAGGCCTGCCCCAAGCCGCGCGATACCGTCGAAATCGGTGAGGTTCAGCGGCACCAGCGTAGCGCCACTGCCGCCTACTTTGCGGATCTCGTCGTCGAGCTCCTCGAGCCCGCCCTGCGTGCGCGCGGTGGCAACAATGTGCGCGCCGGCCTTGGAAAGCGCGAGTGCCGTGGCAAAGCCGATGCCGCGCGAGGCGCCGGTGACGAGAGCGATGCGGTTAGCGAGGGGCTTGGTCATGGCGGGGTTTTACAGGCGTGGATGGCTGGGACAAGCCCGGCCGAGACAAAATCCGACCGCCTACCAGGCTCAAGGTTCGTAGTTTTCGAATTCCCAGGAGCCAAGGAGGCCAACCTTTTCGGCAACCTCTTTCCAACTGTTGCCCATGCACCTCTGGCAATAGCCACGCACATATTGTTCGAGCGCTGGGTAGTCGTATTCCTTGACGAAGAGGAAGTGTCTTCCCGGGACATGAGCGTCCTTCATGTTCTCCGCGAACCATTCCGGTGTGCAAAGAGTGAATCCGAAGGATTCTTCGCCCGGCCCGCCAGCCGGACCGACCATTGCAGAAATGTAGATTCCGAATGGCCCTTCAGGCCAAAATGCTTCCAGCGACGGCGTGTCGCTGCAAGATAGCCGCCTGAGGTTGGCTACAACGACCACGCCGGCATCGTCAGCTCGCCTCCGCCAGCAGCGACAGCTGCCGCGGTTGCGGCTCGGTCTGGGTCTGGTCGGTGAGGTGGGTCGGATAGACGCCTGTGAAGCAGTGATCCGCAAACTTCGGATTGGCGGGGTCGCGGCCGGGTTCGCCCATCGCGCGGTACATGCCGTCGATCGACAGGAAGGCGAGCGAGTCGGCGCCGATGAGCTCGCGCATCTCCTCGAGCGAATGCGTCGCGGCCAAGAGGCCGCCGCGGTCCGGCAGATCGATGCCGTAATAATCGGGATAGAGGATCGGCGGCGAGGCGAGGCGGAAGTGCACTTCCTTGGCGCCGGCATCGCGCATCATGCGCACGATCTTCTTCGACGTGGTGCCGCGCACCAGGGAGTCGTCGATCAGGATGATGCGCTTGCCTTCGATCGCGGCACGGTTGGCCGAGTGCTTCATGCGCACGCCGGATTCGCGGATCGCCTGCGTCGGCTGGATGAAGGTGCGGCCGACATAATGGTTGCGGATGATGCCGAGCTCGAACGGCACGCCCGAATGCTGGCTGTAGCCGACCGCGGCGGGCACGCCGGAATCCGGCACCGGCACCACGACGTCGACAGGCACATGGCTCTCGCGCGCGAGCTGAGCGCCGAAGGCCTTGCGCACCTCGTAGACCGAGCGCCCGTGGACGATGGAATCCGGACGCGAGAAATAGATGTATTCGAAGATGCAGGGGCGCGGCGCCATCGGCGGGAACGGCTTGTGGATGTCCTGGCCGTGCTCGTCGAACACGATGACTTCGCCGGGCTCGATGTCGCGGACGAAGCGCGCGCCGATGATGTCGAGCGCGCAGGTCTCCGACGTCAGGATCGGGCAGCCGTCGAGTTCGCCGAGCACCAGCGGGCGGATGCCGCGGGGATCGCGCGCGCCGACCAGCTTCTTGTTGGTGAGCGAGACCAGCGCATAGGCGCCTTCGATCTCGCGCAGCGCGTCGATATAGCGCTCGATGAAGCGGCTGCGCCGGGAGCGCGCCACCAGGTGCAGGATCACCTCGGTGTCGGAGGTCGACTGCATCATCGCGCCGTTCTTGACGAGCTCGCGGCGCAGCGTCAGGCCGTTGGAGAGGTTGCCGTTGTGGGCGACCGCGAGGCCGCCGGCATTGAGCTCGGCGAACAGCGGTTGCACGTTGCGCAGGATGGTGGCGCCGGTCGTGGCGTAGCGCACGTGGCCGACCGCCATGGTGCCGGGCAGGCGGTCGATCACCTCGCGGCGGGAGAAGGTGTCGCCGACGAGGCCGAGGCGGCGTTCACTGTGGAAGCGGCTGCCGTCGTAGGAGACGATGCCGGCGGCTTCCTGGCCGCGGTGTTGAAGTGCGTGGAGGCCGAGCGCCGTGATGGCGGCAGCTTCAGGATGTCCGTAGATGCCGAAGACGCCGCATTCCTCGCGGACCGTATCTCCGTCCAGGTCGTCCTGAAGCTCTAGCGCGGCGGAGCCGGGATCGAGTTCAGTGTGGGCGTCCTGGTCAGGGTGTCGCATCTCGTCCGCGCCTCTCTTTAGGGCTCAATCAACGCGCCGCAGGTTTCTCGATCAGCTTCTTGAGGCTGTCACGAGCAGGTTTACTGTAACCGTCTCCAGTGCCCGAAGGCTGCTGTTCGGTATCAGCTTGATCATCATCTGGTTTGTTTTTCTTGAATCTCTTCAAGATGGTGTTCTCGGGGTCATCCGGCAAGAGGGACATCAGCCAATCCCCGGTTCCCTGGAGCACCACACGGGATTTTGCCCCCGAGACCCAGTCCGGGCGCTGCTTGTCCGGCACCAGCCAGGTGAAGAACAGGAAGGCCACCACGACGATCAAGAGCCCGCGAGCGAGCCCGAACAGGAACCCGAGGGTGCGGTCCAGCGCGCCAATGCGCGAATCCAGGATCATGTCGGAGATCCGGACCGTGATCACGGAGACCACGACCAGGGTACCGACGAACACACCGGCGACCACGACCACGCTGGCGACGGTGTCGTTGTTGAAATAGGTCTTGGCGGTCGGCAGCAGCTTGGAGAACGAGTACAGCGTCACGATCGCCGCCGTGCCCCAGGCTGCGATCGACAGGATTTCGCGCATGAAGCCGCGGACCATCGCAAGCAGGCCCGAGATCAGCATCACACCGAGCAGGATCAGGTCGAGGAGTGTAACTGGCATCGGCTGGTCTGGTCCGCTCGTACTCTCAAAGGGTGCTCAGCGAATCGGTGTTTGGCCGCCGCCCTAACTGAAGGCCAGACGACGTTCCCGGCAAGGCCGTAACCACGCAATCCCATGCTGCTTTTGTGACGGCTGTATAGCGGCGGGGACGCTTGACGTCACCTCCGGCTACCCCTCTCCACGGCGGAATCTTGCCGGTGTGGCATTTTTCTCCGCAGGCGGGTTCTGATCGCCGCGGCGGGAGCCCTTGGCGGCGATTTCAGCGACCAGCGTGGTGAGGCTGTTGACCGCGTTCAGGGTCAGCCCGGCATCACCGCCGGCCTCACCGCCGCGGGCCGATTCGGGCAGCACGGCGCGCTTGAAGCCGAGCTTGACCGCTTCCTTGAGCCGGGCCGGGGTCTGCGCCACCGGGCGGATGACGCCGGAGAGCGAAATCTCGCCGAAATAGACCGCATCGGTGGGTAACTGCGCATTAACCAGGGAGGACACCAGCGCGGCCGCAGCCGCCATATCGGCCGCCGGCTCGTGGATGCGCAGGCCACCCGCGACGTTCAGATAGACGTCGTGGCCCGACAGCTTGACCCCGCAATGGGCTTCCAGCACCGCCAGCACCATCGAGAGCCGGCTCTGGTCCCAGCCGACCACGGCGCGGCGCGGGGTGCCGAGCGAGGTCGGCGCCACCAATGCCTGCAATTCGACCAGAACGGGCCGCGTGCCCTCGATGCCCGCGAAGACTGCGGTGCCGGGGGTGCCGAGGTCACGCTCGGACAGGAACAGCTCGGAAGGGTTGGTGACCTCGCGCAGGCCGAGGCCGGTCATCTCGAACACGCCGATCTCGTCGGTCGGACCGAAGCGGTTCTTGACGGCGCGCAGGATGCGGAATTGCTGCGAGCCTTCACCCTCGAACGACATCACGGCATCGACCATGTGCTCGACCACGCGAGGGCCCGCGATCTGGCCGTCCTTGGTGACGTGGCCGACCAGGATGATGGCCGCACCGGTCTTCTTGGCGAACCGAATGAGGGCCTGCGCCGAGGCGCGCACCTGGGTGACCGTGCCGGGCGCGGATTCCACCGTGTCGGTCCACATCGTCTGGATCGAGTCGATCACGATCAGCCGCGGGACGGCGCCCTCCGACAATGTCGAGACGATGTCCTCGACCGAGGTCTCGGCCGCGAGCTGCACGGGTGCATCCGACAACCCGAGCCGTTCGGCGCGCAGCCGCACCTGGGCGATGGCTTCTTCGCCGGAGATGTAGACGATGCGGTGGCCGGCGCGCGCCATCAGGCTGGTCGCCTGCGTCAGCAGCGTCGATTTGCCGATGCCGGGATCGCCGCCGACCAGCAGCACCGAGCCGCGCACGAAGCCGCCGCCGGTGACGCGGTCGAGCTCGGTCAGCCCCGAGGACAGGCGCGGCGCGTCAGGGCTTTTGCCCGCGAGGCTCTCCAGCGCAAACGTGCGGCCCTTGCGCTTGGAGCGGATCGAGACCGGGACGCTGCCGGTCGCGTCCTCCTCGGCCAGCGTATTCCATTCGCCGCAGGACTCGCACTTGCCCTGCCAGCGGTTATAGGCCGCGCCGCAGTTCTGGCAGACGAAGGAAAGCGTGTTCTTGGCCATGGGATGGTGAGTCGGAGGTTTCAGATTTGCTGATAGCACGGAACGGCGGGCTGCGCGGGCGCCCGTGAGCGCTCCAATTAGCCCAATTCCGTGCAGCCGATACACCCTTTGTTAGCTCTACGCCGCCGCGCCGCGCCGGACTTTGCCAAATGTTAGCGGACGCGGGTCCAGCTTCGGAACAAGACGGGGTGGCTAAAAAGAATGACGGCAGTCCTACGGATATTGCTCGCTGTGAGCATGGCCCTTGGCGTTCTCGCGCCAGCCGGCCACGCTGTTGCGGCTGATGCAAAACCCCTCAACATCGTTTTCGTGAGCCCGGGCAAGATCGGTGAGGTCTACTGGGACATGGTCGCGCAGACCATGCAGGCCGCCGGCCGCAAGCTCGACGCCAATGTCGAGGTGCTGAGCAGCGAGCGCAATTATCGCACCATGCAGGAGCTCGGCCTCGGCGTGGTCGCGCGTGCCGACAAGCCCGACTTCCTCATTCTCTCGAACGAGGAATCCGCCGCCGTTCCGATCCTGGAGGCGGCCGAGGCCGCGGGCGTGAAAACGCTGCTGCTGTCGAATACGCTGATCGGCGAGGATGCGGTGCGTTTCGGAGCGCCGCGCAGCAAGCTCAAGACCTGGCTCGGCGACATCACGACCGATCTGGCGACCGCGGGCGCGCGCATGGCGAATGCGTTGATCGACGCAGCGCGTCACGAAAAATGGCAAAGCCCCGATGGCAAAATCCATCTTCTCGGGATCGGCGGTGACGAGATCACGCCGGCCTCGATTGCCCGCAATGCCGGTCTCCAGCTCGCAGTCGCGGCTGCGCCCGACGTCGTCGTGGACCGGATGCTGTTTGCCAATTGGACCCAGTCGGAAGCGGAACAGGTCGCGGCCAACTATCTGAGCTGGGCTTCGCGCAAGGGCATCCGTCCCGCAGGAATCTGGGCCGGCAACGATCCGATGGCCCTTGGTGCGCTCAAGGCGGCTGCCGCCGCGGGACTTGAGCCCGGCCAGAATATCCAGGTCGTCGGCCTGAACTGGTCGGAGGACGCGCTGCGCGAAATCAAGGCCGGTCGTCTGCTGCTGACCGATGGCGGCCATTTCCTGCTCGGCGGCTGGTCGATCGTGCTGCTGCGCGACTATGCCGATGGTTGCGACTTCGCAGCCAGCTCGCCGCACATCGAGGTCAAGACGTCGGCGATCACGCGCGACAATCTCGCCTCCGTGGCCGCACTGATCAAGACCCGGGCCTTCGACCGGATCGACTTCGCGCGGTTCAAGGCAAGGCCGGGACGTTGCGGCCAATACGATTTCTCGCTGGATGCGCTGATTTCGTCGCTGTCGCCCCCAAGCGCCGCCGGTGAATGATGCAGGACGCTGACGGCATGAACGCTCCGACCAGGCCGGCTGCATCGCGCTCCGTCGTCCGCGCGATGATCTGGGCCACCGTGCCGGTGCTGCTGTTGGTGCAGCTGCTGGCGTCGGCCGGCGTCGAGGTCTCGAGCTTCTGGTCGCAGATCCGGCAGCTCGATGCCCGCATTGCCCGCGTCGCCGAGAGCCGCGCCGAGCTGATCGCCGAGCCGCTCTGGAAGATGCGCTACGACCAGGTCACCGGCGTGCTCAACGAGATCATGCACGACGAGACCATCGCGGCTGCCGCCGTCTACGACGACACCGGCGTCGTGATCGCCCGCGTGGTGGCGCGGCCCGCGGTCCAGGCGCTCACCGAGGTCTCGCGTCCGATTGCCTACCGCAACGGCAACATCGCCGTTCAGGCCGGCCGCATCGTGATCGCCTATTCCTATGCGACGCTCTATGTGGACACCGGCAGCAGGCTGGGACTGCTTCTCGTCGTCGGCCTCCTCGGAACGCTTGCGACCGTGATCGCGATGCGGATCTCTGCCAACATCTTCATCGGCAAGCCGCTGGCCGCGATGATGTCGGCGATCCAGCGCAGCAAGCAGGACGGTCGCGCCTATCCGGCCGACGTCAAATCGTCGAACGAATTCGGCCAGCTCGCGAGCGCCTTCAACGCGATGCAGCACACGACGTCGGGCGCGCTCGACCGGCTCGGCCACATGGCCGCGCACGATCCGCTCACGGGCCTGCCCAACCGCCGCTCACTGTCCGAGCGCCTCGTGACCTTGAGCAGGGATGCCGGCTCGCCGGACGCACTGATTGCCTTCTCCTTCATCGATCTCGACGATTTCAAGGGCATCAACGACACCTTCGGTCACGACGCCGGCGACAAGTTCCTGGTTCATATCTCCGAACGGCTTCGTGATACGGTCGAACCGGAAGATTGGGTCGCGCGGCTCGGCGGCGACGAGTTCGTGGTCATTCGTCCGGAAGTCAGCAATGAAGCGGCCGCGCAGGCCTTCGCGCGGCAAGTGCTGGACGCCATTTCTGAACCGATCCTGCTGCATGACAAGCAGGTCGTGCCGCGTGCCAGCATCGGCCTTGCCGTGCGCCGTGCCGGCGACCCTGAATTGTCCCACTTGCCGGCGCTCGCCGACATCGCGCTCTACCACGCCAAGAGCAAGGCGCCCGGCACCGTCGCGGTGCTCGACGAAGCGCTCCAGCGCGACTATCGCCGCCGCAGGGATCTCGAGCTTGCGATCCCCACAGGCTTTGCCGAGCAGCAATTCGAGGTCTGGTATCAAAGCCAGGTCGATCTGGTGACCCAGGAGGTCATCGGCCTGGAGGCGCTCATTCGCTGGCGTCATCCCGAGCATGGCGTGATCGGTCCCGGTGAATTCCTGCCGCTGATCGAGCGCAGCGGCAACAATGCGCGGTTGACACGCTACGTGCTGACCGACGCCTGCCGCGCGCTGCAACGCCTGGCAGCTGCAGCCAGGCCGCAGATCCGGATTGCGATCAATCTGCCCCCATCCGAATTGGCCGACCATTCGCTCGCCGCCGAACTGCGCGAGACGTGCGAGCGGCTCGGCGTCGCGGCGTCATCACTCGAGCTCGAGATCACCGAGGGATCGCTGATCAACAACATCGCCAGCGCATCCGAGACGCTGCGCCGGCTGCGGCGCCTCGGCGCCACCATTGCGCTCGACGATTTCGGCACGGGCTATAGCTCGCTCGCCCATCTGCGTCGGTTTCCGCTCGACAAGGTCAAGATCGACAAGGCATTCATCCGCGAAATCCCCGAGAGTGCCGAGGACAAGGCGATCGTCGGCGTGATTGCCTCACTCGCGGAGACGCTGGGGCTCACCTTGGTCGCGGAAGGCATCGAACGGGCCGAGCAGGCGCAGGCGATGCGCGAGATGGGCGTGAGGCTCGGCCAGGGTTTTCTGTACCACAAGCCGCAGCCGCTCGATGCCGTGCTGGGGGGCCTTGCGGAAACCGGCGGCGGCGAGGATCGTCTGTTCGCAGACAGTCCGCCAATCGCGCCGGAATTCGCCGCCTGAGCGGTACGGCTAGGGCTGCGTCGCATTCCACAGCATCGAGAGCCCGGCTGCGATCATGATCGCATCCATCACCATGCGGAACATCTCGGGTTTCAGGTGCATGACGAAGCGCTTGGCGACGAAAGCGCCGGCCATCAGCGAGGAGCCTGCGATCAGGCCCTTGATGAAGACGTCCTGTGTCAGCGCTCCGAAGCGTTCGAACGTCACGGATTTGGCGAAGTAGAGCCCAAGCGAGGCGGCGGCTTCGGTGGCGAGAAAGGCGCCTTTGGACAAGCCATAGAACAGGAACAGCGGCACGCTGAGCGGTCCGGTCGAGACCACGATGCCGGTGAGATAACCGATGACGGCGCCGCCGATCGCCAGATGCCAGAGATTGGCCTTGAGGTCGTGTCGCGCCAGCCAGTGCCGCACCGGCACCATTGCGATGAGGAAGATGCCGATGGCAAGATCGACGGCGTGCGAGGGCAGGGCGAGCAGCGTCCGCGCGCCCAGCGCCGCGGCCGGAATGCCGGTGACGGAATAGGCCAGGCAGGCCCGCCAGTCGACTTCTCGCCACCACGCCAGAATGCGCGAAAAGTTTGCCATGACGGAAGCCACCGCCATGATCGGCACGGCCTCCTTCGGCCCGTAGGCATAGACCAGCACGGGCATCAGCATGATCGACGAGCCCGTGCCGACGATGCCGGAAATGGTGCCTGCGATCAGGCCGACGCTGAGGACGAAGAGAAAAGCCAAGGGCGTGCTCCGGGAATCGACAGAGTTTAGCCGGAGGAAGGGGAGCGCGCGAATGGGGTTACCGGCCCGGCCGTAGTTAACCGCCGGTGTCGCGCCCGCCGCCAATCCGACCGGTTCCCGGGCCTGATCCTTAGAATTTGAAGCGTATTGATCGGAGCGTCGCTCAAAGAATTTGAGGTCCGTGATGCCTGACCACCATTCCTTCTCCGCGCTCGACCGCCATGCGGTGCTCGGCGGATCCGACAACGGCTTTCCCTGGTACGCGGGTGCGATGCTTGCGGTCGAGGCGAACGAAGTGGTGCGGCTCCGCTGCGAGAAGCTCAGCCATGGCGATGAGGCTGCCGGGCAGGAAGCCGTGCTGATGGTCAGCGAGAAGGTCGCGGCCGCCTTCGAAGCGTTCGCGTGCCTGCTCGCGGGCGCAACGCCTGCGGCGGTGGTTCAGCGCTATCGCGAGCATGTGGCCGCCAACGCCAAGCGCCTGTCTGCGAATTGAGACGTCGCGCGGCATCCGCGTGACCGCTCATCGGTCGCCATGAACCCGCCGCGCGGTGGGGGCGACAGACGGTGGATGATGCCGCGCCAGCTCCTGTAGCAATTCCAAGTTCGTTCGCCGACAGACGCGTGCGCCTGGCACCCAAACTGTCGGAGACCAATGTGAGTGACATCAAGCGGCGAGATTGGGCAGCCCGGACCATTGCATTGCTGGCGGTGGTCGTTGTCCTTGTGGGAGCCCTGCTGCTGTTCAATGCGCCGAACCGCGAACGCCGGACCGCGATCACGACGAGTTGCAGTCAATTCGAGGCCGATGCCCACAAACTGTTCGGCAAAGGTGATACTGCCGTCCTGAGCGCGTCGTTCGCGGCCGGCGACAACGTGCATCTGGCGATCGATTTCAAGGGCGTCGGTTATGTCTGGGAACTGACCGGCGTGTTGGCGACTGCCAGAAAGGATGTGACCGGCTCCGGCTCGTTCACCACGGTCACCAAGTCCAAATCGACGTCCGCCGCGGCCAATTCCGGCACATCGACCATTTCGCATGGCGAGATCAATGGCTTTGCCACCTTGGATGTGGCGAGCGACATCATTGCGGCCGGGGAAGGCGGGATCGTGATCGCCAACACCAACAGCTTGCCGCCGTTCGCGCTGCCGAGGGTCGCGAGCGCAAGCTGCGAGGCCTCGAAAGGGCCGGTCCAACTCTCGGTTCATGCGACGACAAAGTGAGACAGGCCAGTTCTCCCGCTGCTGACAGCATGTTGGCAGCAGGGGCGGCCTATGACCATCTCCTGACAAAACGGGGAGCGGATCATGCCGGTCGAGGCAAGCTGTCATTGCGGTGAGACGGTGTTCGAGGTGACAGAGGCGCCTTCGAGCGTGACGCGTTGCACCTGCTCGCTCTGCGCCAAGCGCGGCGCACTGTGGGCCTATTACACGCCGGCGCAGTTTCGCCTGCTGTCGCCCGCCGACAACGTCGCGACCTATCTCTGGGGCAGCCGCACCGTCAAACATCACTATTGCGCGAATTGCGGCTGTGGCACCTATTCGGAGTCGCCGGACTGGTCGAATGGCAAGCCCGATTTCGACAATCCCAAGGTCGCGGTGAATGCGCGCTTGTTCGACGATTTCGACCTGGAGGCCGTGCCGGTCAACATGATCGACGGCAAAAATCTATGGTGAGTAGGCGGCCTCCCGCATATCTGCCCGCACGCCCATCCTCTTGAGGCTCTTTTGAAAAGCTGATTTGGTTCCGGCCCAATAAAAAGGGGAGGAAGCCATGATGCGTCTTTTTGCGCGAGTGATGCTCGCAATGTGTCTGGCCGTTGCAGCCGGCTTCAATGCGCAAGCGCAAACCAAACCGAAGGTCACGACGCTCGGACCCGACTTTCCGAAGGCCGCATTGTTCGTCGGCAACAGCTTTTTCTACTACAACAACGGCATGCCCGGGCATCTCTCCTTCATGGAGCGGGCCGCGGATGAGGCCAACAAGGCGGCCTATCGCAACACCATGGCCACCATCGGCGGCTCCGGGCTCGACTGGCACGACATGGACAATCTGCTGCGTCCGGGCGGTCTCGGCGCCTATTCCTTCGACGACCAGAACGTCGTCGTCTTTAACAAGCCCGGCAAGCAGTTCGATGCCGTCGTGATGATGGATTGCAGCCAGTGCCCGATCCATCCGCAGCTGAAGGACGCCTTCACCACCTTCGCCAAGAAGGACAGCGAGATCGTTCGCGCTCACGACATGCGGCCGGTGCTGTTCATGTCCTGGGCCTATCTCGACAAGCCGGAAATGACCGAAGCGCTGGCCGAGGCCTATACGATCGCCGGCAATGCCAATGATGCGCTCGTGATTCCCGCAGGGCTCGCTTTTGCGCGCGTCCGCAAGCTGCAGCCGGAGCTCAATCTCTATGCGCCGGACAAGCGTCACCCGAGCCCCGCCGGCACCTATCTCGCGGCCTGTGTCACGCTGGCTGCGTTGATCGGCCGCTCGCCCATCGGCAATTCCTACACGATGGGGATCGATCCGGAGACGGTGCAACTGCTGCAGAAGGCGGCATGGGACACGGTGCAGGAGTATTACGGACGGTGATCTGGCACGGTCTCGTAGGGTGGGCAAAGGCGCACTTGCGCCGTGCCCACCATCTGCTTCCGTAGACGAATTTCGTGGGCACGCTTCGCTTTGCCCACCCTACGGGGCCATCGCTTACTTCAACACCACCCACGTCGGAGCATGATCGCTCGCACCATCCTCGCCGCGAACCGTCTTGTCGACGCCGGCCTTCGCCAGGCGCGAGACGAGGGCAGGGCTGAGCAGCAGATGGTCGAGCCGTAAGCCCGCATCGCGCGGCCAGCGGTTTCGCTTGTAGTCCCAGAAGGTGTAGATGCGTTTGTCTCCGTGCAGCTCGCGGATCGCATCGCACCAGCCTTGCTCGACCAGCGAGGCGAACGCCGCACGGCTTTTCGGCTGGATCAGCGCATCCTTGTCCCATGAGCGCGTCGGATAGATGTCGATCTCATCAGGCGCGACGTTGAAGTCGCCGGCGAGCACCACGGGCAGATCCTGCTTGAGGAAGGTTTTGGCGTGGCGCTTCAGCCGCGCGAACCAGTCGAGCTTGTAGTCGAATTTCGGCCCGGGCTGCGGATTGCCGTTCGGCAAGTAGATGCTGGTGACGATGACGCCGCGCACGGCAGCCTCGATGTAGCGCGCTTCGTGGTCGTCGGGCCGCCCCGGCAGCCGGTCGCGCGTGAGCACCGGTTCGGCGTTGCGGGCGAGGATGGCGACGCCGTTCCAGGTCTTCTGTCCGCGCCAGACTGCGCCGTAGCCGGCCTTTTCGATCGCGGCCGCCGGAAATTCGCCATCACTTGCCTTCAACTCTTGGAGTGCAACGACATCCGGCTTCACCGCGCGCATCCATGCGAGCAGGTTGGGCAGGCGGCGGTTGATGTTGTTGATGTTGAATGTCGCAATCTTCATGTAGAGCTGATCGCCTCGTACGTCCCGACACCGGAGATACAATGACCAAGTTGAGCTTTGCCGCTATTGCATTCGTCGTCGCGTTTTCCGGAGCCGCTTCGGCACAATCGGCCGATCCGCGCGGCGCCTGCAAGGCGGATTACGACAAATTCTGCGCCGGCATCGCGCCCGGTGGTGGCAAGATCGTCGCCTGCCTCAACGCCAAGCGCGACCAGCTCAGCGCGACCTGCAAGGCGGCGCTGGATAGCCGGAAGAAGTAAGAGGCGTCCTAGCTCGGCAGCGGCGGCGGAGCCGCTGGCTGCTCGAGTGGCGGCGGGGCGGGCGGCTGTTCCGTCGCCAGCGCAGGCTCCGGCTCCGGTTTTGCGAGCGGCTCCACGACATCGCCGCCCTTGTAGACTCGGGCGTAGCGGTGGCCGAGGCTGGTCAGCACCTCGTAACCGATCGTGCCGAAATGGTGGGCGAGCTCGTCGACGGTGATGCCCTCGCCGAGCAGCGTCACCATGTGGCCGCGCCGCGCCGCGTTCGGCGGCAGATCGGTGATGTCGATCGCGATCAGGTCCATCGAGACGCGGCCCGCCACCGGGCAGCGCTTGCCGGCAACGATCACCTCGGCGCCGCGGGTGCCGTCATTGGAGCTTGCAGCGCGGAAATAGCCGTCGGCGTAACCGACCGCGATGATCGCGAGCTTGGTCGGCCGACGCGCGGACCAGGTGCCACCGTAACCGACGGTCTCGCCGCGCTCGATGTTGCGGATCTGCACGATGCGCGCCTTGAGATCGACCACGGGCTGCATCGGATTGTCGGCCTCCGGGGTCGGATTGACGCCGTAGAGCGCTGCGCCCGGCCGGACCAGGTCGAACTGGAAGGGCGCGCCGAGAAAGATGCCCGAGGAGTTGGAGAGCGCCGCCGGCACGCCGGAGAATTCGCTGGCGATGCCGCGGAAGGCAGCGAGCTGCTTGGCGTTGACGGGGCTGTTGAGCTGCTCGGCCGAGACCAGATGGCTCATCACCAGCGTGATGCCGTGATCGCCGGCATTGATCCGGGGAATGATGGCCTGCGCTTCCGCGAGCGTCAGCCCGAGCCGGTTCATGCCGGTGTCGATGTGCACAGCGGCGCCCCCGGACCAGCCGGTGCGGCGGCAGAACACGTCCCATTCGGCGAGCTCGTTGAGGTCGCCGATCACGGGACGGCAGTTGATCTTGGCGTAGTGCTCGCCGGTGTTCTGGAAATAGCCGCCGAGCACGTAGATGGCCGCGTCCGGCACCGCCGCGCGGGCGGTGCGTGCCTCCTCGATGGTGGCGACGAAGAAGGTCTTGCAGCCGGCCTTGTTCAGCGCCTGCGCGACCTGCGCGGTGCCGCAGCCGTAAGCGTCGGCCTTGATCACCGCCGAGCACTCGGCCGGCACGGCGGTCTTCTCGAGCTTGCGCCAGTTGGCGATGATGGCGTCGAGATCGACGGTGAGCACGCCGCCGAAGGCAGCGAGCGCGGCAGCCTGATTGGCCTCCGCGGAGAGAAGGCCGGATTGCTGGATCATGTTCGGGTCGGACGCCATTGTCATGACGCCGTTTTACGCAAGAGGCTGGTCCGGTTCAAGGAACTCAGTAATCGTTGCTGCTGCGAGCCGGCAGTTGACTGTCCGGCGCGAGGTCGCCGAACCGCGTGACGGAAGCTTCGAACGCCAGATCGACGGTTCCTGTCGGGCCGTGGCGCTGCTTGCCGATGATGACTTCGGCCTTTCCGTGCGCCAGACTCATGTCAAGCTGCCACTTCTCGTGTTCAGGCGTGCCCGGGCGCGGCTCCTTCATGGCGAGGTAATATTCCTCGCGATAGACGAACAGCACGACGTCGGCGTCCTGCTCGATTGATCCGGATTCACGCAAGTCGGAGAGCTGCGGTCGCTTGTCGTCGCGGGATTCCACCTGACGCGAGAGCTGCGACAGCGCGATGACGGGGACGTTGAGCTCCTTCGCCAGTGCCTTCAGGCTCGTCGTGATCTCCGTGATTTCCTGCACGCGGCTGTCGCTGGCGCGCTTGCCCGAGCCGGAGAGCAGCTGGATGTAGTCGATCACGAGCAGGTCGAGGCCCTTCTGTCGCTTCAGCCGGCGTGCGCGCGCCATCAGCTGCGCGATCGACAAGCCGCCCGTCGCGTCGACATAGAAGGGCAGCGACTGCAGCTCGATCGAGACCTCCCGGATCTTGTCAAAATCGGCTTCCGAGATGCCGCCGCGGCGGATGTGGGAAGAGGGAATGCCGGTGCGCTCGGCCACGATACGCGTGGCGAGCTGGTCGGACGACATTTCGCAGGAGAAGAAGCCGATCACGCCGCCATTGGCAGCCTTCATGGTGCCGTCGGCCTGAAGCTCGCCGACATAGGCCTTGGCGACGTTGTAGGCGATGTTGGTCGCCAGCGACGTCTTGCCCATGCCCGGGCGTCCGGCCACGATGATGAGGTCGGAGTGCTGCAGGCCGCCCATCTTGGTGTCGAGGTCGCGCATGCCGGTCGAGATGCCGGACAGCTTTCCGTCGCGCTGGAATGCCTTTGCCGCGAGGTCGACCGCGATCGCCAACGCCTGCGAGAATTTCTGGAAGCCGCCGTCGTAACGGCCGGACTCGGCGAGCTCGTAGAGGCGGCGCTCGGCGTCCTCGATCTGCGCGCGCGGTGCGAAATCGACCGGCGCGTCATAGGCGACATTGACCATGTCTTCGCCGATGCCGATGAGGTCGCGACGCAGTGCAAGATCGTAGATCGTGCGCCCATAGTCCTGGGCGTTGATGATGGTGGTCGCCTCGGCCGCGAGCCGCGCCAGATATTGGCCGATGGTCATGCCGCCGACGTCGGTGTCGGCGGGCAGGAACGTCTTCAGCGTCACGGGCGTGGCGATCTTGCCCATCCGGATCAGGCTGCCGGCGGTCTCGAAGATGGTCTGGTGCAGCGGCTCGAAATAGTGCTTCGGCTCCAGGAAGTCGGAGACCCGATAGAAGGCGTCGTTGTTGACCAGAATCGCGCCCAGAAGGCTCTGTTCCGCCTCGATATTATGTGGCGCGCTCCGATAAGCGGGAGTTCCGGGCTCGGGCGCGAGTTTGAGGACGTTCGAATCAGTCAGGGCCATGGTCGAGCGATAGCAATTTTCTTGGGCGGATGCGGGGCCGGGATAAAGCGCCGACGCAGCCCGAAGCGGAAGCAAAAGCTCGTCGCTATCAACCGATCATTAAAAATGGTGGATGATTAGCAGTCGCAGCAAGCGCCGCGCTTGACGGATTTTCGCGGAACTCGCCCGGCGCTGGACGTGGCCGCGGCCGCATCACGGAAAAATCCGGATGCCGTGAACCTTATGGATTGAGGCGCAGACGTATCGAAGAGCGCGCGAAATGACGCACGCTGGCCGCTTTCGGCGCGGGTTTCAGACCAGCAGGAGGTAGACCAGCGCAACCAGGGCCGCGCCGACGCCGGTGGCGATCAGGGCGTAATCGGTGCGGAGGTCGTCCTGCACGTCGAATGAGGTTTGGGTCTCTTTGCTCATGGCGACGATCTAGGCCAGGACCAAACAGACTTATGTGAAGCAGATCACATCTCTCCGGATTCTTTCGGGGTACCTCGGGAACAGGACTGGCGGGTAGGGGATTGTCTCCCATAACCTGCCAATAGGGAGACGAGGCAAGCCATGCGGCCAGAACGGCAGCTACAGGTTTGGCGAAGCGAGGCTGGTAGTCGGCTTTGGCTGTCCGGGCTGATCGCGGCCATGGAGCACGCCGCGCGGCCCGAGCAGCGGCGACTGCCTGTCGCGCCCGAAACCCTCGCGGAATTGCGCGCCCAGCTAGCGTTACCGACTTCTTGCCGGATTCCTCCGATTTCGACCCTGTGTCATTAGAATTCATTCACCAGCAAGCTTCAGCTTGGACCTGGCGCCTCCTTCGCGGGCGCGCAGCTGGGCTTCCTCATGCGCGATATCGTCGCGCGTGATCGGGACCACGCCCTGACGCTTGGTGAGCTGAAGCTGGAAGTACATCATGCCCTGCTTCCGGAACGTCATCTCGCAGGCGGCGAGGTAAAACTCCCACATCAGCGCGAAGCGCTCGTCATAGAGCTGCACGGCCTCCTCGCGCCGGGCCGTGAAACCTTCCCGCCAGGCCTTCAGCGTGCCACCAGGGCTTTGCCCAGTGCGGCAACAGGTCGGCTTGATTGAGCAGGATCGCGAGAGCATCAGCTATGTTGCCGCGCTCGACGACAAACTCGCCGCTCATAGAGGCCTCGCCAAGAACCTGCGTAACAAGCGGTCCATGGGGCACCAACCTTTCGAGCGAACCCGAAAAGATGCGACGACCCGGCCGTCACACCGATGCTTGGACGACACGTTGGTTCCAATGCGTTCGCATGGACGTCCAGGCAGCCTATTCCCGCCCGGCTATTGCGTTGTGTTCAAACCCGATATTCGAAAATCGCGTGTTCACATGCTTGTTGAGTGCGCTTCCATTCGCAGCGCAATCGGCTAAAAGGTGACCCGCCGCCGCGCCGAATGCCGGCCGTATCTGTCGGATTTCAATGGAGATGATGGGAATGTCGAGCCGAGCGCTCAGCCTCGCCACGGTGCTGTTTCTGATCGGCTTCGGCGCCTCCGATGCCGTTCTGGCGCAGGCGACGAACCTCGAGGCCGGCAAGGCCCCATCCCAGCTTTTCGCGCAGACCTGCAACGCCTGCCATAAGAGCCCGCGAGGGCTGTTGAAGACGGTCGCGCCGGGCTCGCTGCCGGGCTTCCTGCGGCAGCACTACACCACCAGCCCCGACATGGCGGGCGTGCTCGCCTCCTACCTCATCTCCAATGGTGCCACCGATACTCGCTATCAGGCCAAGGACGGGAAGGACGGCAAGGAGAAGAAGGACGGCGCCAAGGAGAAGGACGCCAATACGGCTCCGGGGCAATCGCCTGAGCACCAGGGCCGACGCCAGCGCTCGCAGGAGGCCGCGAGGCCCGAGGGCGAGGGTGCCGCTGGGCCGGCGCCTGAAGGCCGCCAGAAGCGCGCGGCGCGGCCGAGCGAAGAGGGCGCCAAGGAAGGTGTCAAGGAAGGCGCAAAGCCCGAGGCCGCCACCGAACAGCCGCCCGAAGGCCGCAAGGGCAAGCGGATGAGCAAGCGCGGCAAGCCGGAAACGGAAGACGCAGCCGCGCCGAAGGTTGAGCCCAAGGTCGATTCCAAGACTGAGCCCAAAGCCGAACCCAAGGCCGAACCCAAGAGCGAGAGCGCCAAGGTCGATTCTGGTCGGGACGAGTCCAAGCCCGACAGCGGCAAGCCGGCCGAGAAGCCTGCAGAGGCCAAGCCGGAAAGCGCCAAGGTCGAGCCGAGCAGCAGCGAGACGCCGGCTCTGCGCCCCGATCCGGTGCCGCAGGTCACACCGGCCCCGCCGGCGGCTGCCAAGCCGGCTGAACCGGCCGCGCCCAAGCCGGCGGAAGCGGCCGTCTCCAAACCGGCCGAGCCCGCGCCCAGCGCCGAACCGGCCGCCAAGCCGTCAGAGCCGGCACCGTCTGCGCCCGCCGCGGCCGCGTCGCCCGCGCCCGCCGAGTCCTCCGGTCCGCCGGCGCCGCCGATCTCGCGCTAAGCCGACAATCCCGCCGAGCTACGAAGGCCGCGCCCAGCGCGGCCTTCGCGTCGTCTTGACCATCATTAGAGTTACGCTCTAGAGTAATACTCTAGGAGGCGGCGATGTCATCCGGCGTTCGCGACGATCTATTGGCTGCGGGGCTCGCGGTGTTCGACCGGTCGGGCTTCGAGGGCGCAACGGTGGCCGCGATCCGCGCCAAGGCCCGTGCCTCCAATGGCAGCTTCTTTCATGTGTTCGGCTCCAAGAAGGAGCTTGCCGGTGCGCTGTTCCTGGACGTGCTGCGGCACTATCACGCCGCGATGCTCGCCGCGCTCGATCAGGCGCTCGAAGCGGAGCAGGGCATCGATCGCCTGATCCGCGCCCATCTCGACTGGGTCGTGCTGAGCCGCCGCGAGGCGCGCTATCTTTTCGAGATCTCGCGCAGCGAATGGGGCGAGGACATCCGCGACGCCCAGCGCGCGCAGAATGCACGGCTCGCCGAAGGCATCGAGCGCTGGCGCGCGCCGCTGGTCGCAAGCGGCGAGCTTCTGCCGATGACATCCGTGATGTTCGTCAGTCAGCTGATCGGCCCCGCGCAGATCTTCTGCCGGGCCTTTCTCTCCGGGCGCGATCGCGCCGATCCGCGCGGCGAGGCCGACACGCTGATCGCCTGCGCCATCCGCGCGCTGGTGCCGCCCGGGCGCGTCAACACCAAGCAAGGAGTGGCGACATGAGCAACGAAGCCGATCCCGAGTTCGTGGCCGTAGCCGAGCGCATCCACGCCAATGTCGGCCGGCAGGGCTTCATGAACCTCGTCGGTGCCGAGCTGTCGGACTTGTCGCGGGGCAATTGCACGATTGCGGTCGAGCGTCGGCCGGAGCTGTTGCAGCAGCACGGCTTCTTCCACGGCGGTGTCACGGCCTTCCTGGTCGACAATGCCACGACCATTGCGGCGGCGACCTCGCGCGGACAGTCGGCGCTGACGGCGGAATACAAGCTCAATCTGTTGTCGCCCGCGGTCGGCGACAAGTTGATCTGCCGTGCAAGGGTGATCAAGCCGGGCCGTCAGGTCTCCGTGGTCGCGGCCGACGTGTTCTGCGTCAGCGACGGTGTCGAGAAGCACACGGCAACGGCACTCGCCTCGATCGCGATGCTGAACGAGGACGTCGCGTCCAAAACGAAAAGCCCGGCTGCCTGAGGCAGCCGGGCTTCGTAGCCCTGCTTCGTAGCCTTGCGCGAGCGCGAGGCTTACTTCTCGGTCTCTTCCGCAGCCGGGGCCGGCTCGGCGTCGTCGTGCTGGGCTTCCGGATCGAAGAACTCGCCGGCGGCGGCAATCGCCTCGGCGGCCGCGTCGCGGTCCTCGTTGCGGGTGGAGATGTCCTCGCCGCGGTTGATGCGCTCGGCCTCATCCTGGCTGCGCGCGACGGTGACGGTGACCTCGACCTCGACCTCGGGATGAACCGCGACGGTGATCGAGTGCTTGCCGATGGTCTTGATCGGTGCGTCGAGCTGCACCTGGGGACGCTCGAGGGCAACGCCGTCGGCCTCGAACGCCGTAACGACGTCACGCACCGTGACCGAGCCGAACAGCTGGCCGGCTTCGGACGCCTGACGGATCACGATGATGTTCTTGCCCTGGATCTTCTCGGCGACCTTGGACGCCTCGCCCTTCGAGGCAAGGTTGCGGGCTTCGAGGTCGGCCTTCATGCCGTCGTACTTGGCGCGGTTGTCGGCGGTGGCGCGCAGCGCCTTGCCGCGCTTGAGCAGGAAATTGCGGGCATAGCCGTCGCGAACCTTCACGACTTCGCCCATCTGGCCAAGCTTGCTCACGCGTTCCAGCAAAATGACTTCCATATTCGTTCTCCTTTGAGGTGCTCTGGTTTTCAGTTTTCGGGTTGGACTTAAGTTGTCGGCAATGGCGGCGGTTGCCGGTTGCGCAGGAAGCGCTCGCGGAAGCCGAACACGGCGTCCGCGAGCCCAAGGGCGGTCAGCAGGATGAGGCTCACGCTGAACATGAAAACGATGGCGTAGGCGGTGGCGAGCCAAATTCCGCGATTGGCGAGGTCGCGCGTGATGGTGTGCAGAACGGCAAAGCCGACCAGCGCATAGGCCATCATCAGGACGGTCGTGACGACGACGGCGAGAATGCCGGTCATTCCGCCGGAGAAGCTGAACGCGAGCGCGACACAGAGGGCCACCAGCGTCATTGGCGGCAAGCTCGTGCTGCTGAGGTCCGGCCACGGCCGATGCAGCCGACCTGAAACAGCCGCGACCTTGGCGGCAAGCCAGAGGTTCAAAGTCAGCGTCGCCATCTGCGACGCCGCGACCAGAACCGGAATGACCGCGACCATCAGGCCGACGCGCGGATCGCTCTCCGTAACGGTCGTCTCGCTCACCATTGAAAGAATCTTGGCGAAGCCGCGGCGCATCGCATCGCTGATGGCCGAGGCATCGCTTCCCAGCGAATACAGCGATCCCGCGGTCAGCAGCGTCGCCAGCGCCGCAATCCAGAGCAGGATGCGCCCAAGCGGGTACCATTCGACCTGGGGCGAAGCCGCATCCTGGCCCGCGATGCCGCCGGCGATCGGCCTGCCCAGCATGGCGAGATGGCCAAGCCACCAGGCCGGCAGCGCGAATGCGAGACCGTAACCGAGGGCGAGGGGCGGGCTGAGCGCGCCGGCAATGACGAGCGTCGCGATGAGGCCGCCGAGGGCGCCGCACAGCGGCCCCCAGGCGATTGCGGCGAGCATGAGCGGCAGCGGAGCGAGATAAACCAGGACGAGCGAGATCAGCGCGCCCGACACGATCGAGGCGAACATCAGGGCCGACGCAGCGCCGGCGATCAGGGCTATCAGTCCAAATACCATCATCAGCTGTCCCGCTCCCTTCGAGCGGTTAGAGGCGCTTTGCCCCAACCATCGGCGACCGGACGACCCGGAAGCCTTATGAGTTCAAAAAGTCGCGACCGGCGGCGTGATCGCCGCCGGTCGAATTCGTCTTAGCGAATGACGTAGGGCAGCAGGCCCAGGAACCGCGCGCGCTTGATGGCGCGGGCGAGCTCACGCTGCTTCTTCGCGGACACGGCGGTGATGCGGCTCGGCACGATCTTGCCGCGCTCGGAGACGTAACGCATCAGCAGCTTGGAGTCCTTGTAGTCGATCTTCGGAGCATTGGCGCCCGTGAACGGGCAGCTCTTGCGGCGACGGAAAAACGGACGGCGTGCACCAGCTTCAGCCATTGGTCTTACTCCCCATCCGTCGTGGTTTCAGCTTCGTCGCGCGGACGGCGCGGGCCGCGATCACCGCGGAAGCCACCACCGTCACGATCGCCGCCACGGAAACCGCCTTCACGGTCGCCACGGAAACCGCCGCCGCCTTCACGGTCGCGGAAGCCGCCGCCACGGTCGTCACGCTCGCGATCGCGGTCAGCCTTGCGCATCATCGCGGACGGGCCTTCCTCGAGCTCTTCGACGCGGACGCTGAGATAGCGGATCACGTCTTCGCTGATGCGCTCCTGGCGCTCGATCTCGGCGATCGCCGCGGAGGGCGCGTCGATGTTGAGCAGCACGAAGTGCGCCTTGCGGTTCTTGTTCATGCGGTAGGTGAGGGAGCGAACGCCCCAATTCTCGGTCTTGGTGACCTTGCCGCCGAGACCCTCGACGATACCGGTCATCTGCGCAGTCAGCTCTTCGACCTGCTGCGTGCTCGCGTCTTGGCGCGCGAGAAAAACATGCTCATAGAGAGCCATAGTCGTCCTTTCCTCGTGTTAGCGCATTGCCCGGCGTCAAGCCCTTAAGAGACCTTCGGAAAGGACTCTGGGATTAAGCTCAGAAGGCGGAAACACGGGACGACGGGCCGACTGGCCCTGCCACACCAAAATCACGAATGATTTGCTGAGACCGTCCGTTCAGCTCCCGGCCGGGGTCTGCGGATGCGCGCCTTATACGGATTTTGGCCGGCTTGGCAAGGTTGGCGACCGCATTTTCGGCCCGGAGCGTCCCGGTGCGGAGTGTTAGGGACCGGTCTTCTTATACCACATCAGCCTTGATTTCTTTGTTTGTATGTCATACAAATAAATCAGGGAGAGGATCCGATGGTGGAAAAGTCGGCCCAGGAGCCGTTCGGAGAGCCATTTGAGGCGGCTGGCGACCCCAAGCATGCGGCGCGGGCGACGCGCTCGGCCGGGCGCAAGATGCGGTCGCTGCTGCTGGACGCCGCAAGCCCGTTGTTCCGGGAGCGGGGGCTGTCGGGCACCGCAATCACCGATATCGCGGCAGCGGCGGACGCGTTCCCGAGCCAGATCACCTATTACTTCCGCACCAAGGAGGCGCTGTTCGTCGAATGCGCCTGCCGCGATCTCCTGTATCTGGCGCGCGCGACCGAACAGGCGGCCCTGAAGGCACGCACGCCCGGGGAGTACACCTACGCGCTGGCCGAGACCGTGACGGCGAGCGATTCGATCGCCTTCTTCGCGGAAGCGTTGACCCTGACGCGGCGGCGCCAGGACCTGGCGCCTTTGGTCGAGCGCACCATCGAACGCCTGCACAGCGAAGGCGCACGCGCTTACGCGGGGCAGGTGGCGCGTCATGGCTGGCGCTCGCTGCGCGCGCCCGACGAAAGCTCGCGGCGGTTCTGGGCGGTCGCGATCGGCGTCATTCTCGAAGGCTACGCCATGGGCCGCTCGCCCGAGGCACTCTGCGAAGAGATGCTGCGCGTGCTCGGCGAGCAGGCCAAATCCAGCGCTGACACCGCGCGCCTGCGTCTCGTCGACGAGCGCGGCGCATCAAGCAATTCGAACGAGGAGGGGTAGGTCATGACGGCGCTTCGCATGCGTGCCCGCGATTTCCTGACCGACGATCAACTGGCCGACGTGCGCCGGCGCGTGACCTGGAAGGGCGTCGCGATGATCGCGCATGCCTGGGCGCTGATCATTGGCGCAATCGCCCTGGTCGCCTGGTGGCCCAATCCGATCACCTACGTTCTCGCCGTCGCCATCATCGGTTCGCGTCAGCTCGGGCTCGCAATCCTGATGCATGACGGCGCGCATGGCTGCCTGTCCGCGGACGAGAAGACCAATCTCGCGCTGAGCCAGTGGTTTTGCGCCTATCCGCTCTTTGCCGAGACACGCAGTTATCGGCGCTATCACCTGCAGCATCATGCACGCACCCAGCAGGAGGATGATCCCGATCTGGTGCTGTCGGCGCCGTTTCCGATCACCAGGCTGAGCTATCGCCGCAAGTTCATTCGCGACATCACCGGGCAGACCGGCTACCAGCAGCGCAAGGCGCAATTGCTCAACGCGCTCGGTCCGAAGGACTGGCCGTGGCGGCAGCGCGCCGGGCATTTCTGGGAGAAGCTCGGCCCGCAATGCCTCGTCAATGCCGCGATGTTCGCAAGCCTCGCTGCGGCCGGCGTGTGGTGGGCCTATCCGCTGCTCTGGCTGGTGCCGCTACTGACCTGGATGATGGTCATCACGCGCATCCGCAACATCGCCGAGCACGCCGTCGTGCCCGACAGCAGCGATCCCTTGCGCAACACTCGCACCACGCATGCCAATGTCCTCGAGCGCCTGTTCATCGCGCCGTATTACGTGAACTACCACCTCGAGCATCACCTGCTGTTCTACGTGCCCTGCTACAATCTGCCGAAGGTGCATCGCCTGCTCAGCGAGAGCCGGCATGCCGAGCGGATGGAGGTGCAGCCGGGCTACGCAGCCGTGCTGCGGCTCGCCACGGCGAAGCCGAACCGGGATGACCGGCCGGGCCAACTGGTTAGCAATGCGCGCCGTGCGCAAGCCGGCGCCGAGGTCGGTGCGGACCAGAAGGCCGGCGGATTTTGACAGGCCGAATCCCCAGTCCAATGCAGGCCGAAGCTCCTATCTTGGCTTGACATTCCAGCCCCGGACAGTGTCTACGGCCCCTTTCGGAGCATGGTCGGGAACCAAGGCTCGGGCCGGACGTCATCGGCTGCGGGTTCTCGAACCACACGGCTCGAGCGATCCAGGGAGCGCCGATGACGGCAGCATTCACATTTCCGGGGCAGGGTTCCCAGGCAGTTGGTATGGGCAAGGCTTTGGCCGATGCCTTTCCGGCGGCGCGTGCCGTGTTCGACGAGGTCGATGCCGCGCTTGGAGAGAAGCTGACGGCCACGATCTGGGATGGCCCGGCCGAAACCCTTCAGCTCACAGAGAACGCCCAGCCGGCCCTGATGGCTGTGTCTGTGGCCACTCTGCGGGTGCTGGAGGCTGAAGCCGGGTTTTCCGTGGGGCGGGATGCGGCGTTCGTTGCCGGTCACTCGCTCGGCGAATATTCGGCGCTGGCGGCGGCCGGCAGCCTGACGATCTCGGACACAGCACGGCTGCTTCGCACCCGCGGTCTCGCAATGCAAAAAGCTGTGCCGGTCGGCGCCGGCGCGATGGCCGCGCTGCTCGGTCTCGACTACGACGCGGCCATGGAGGTCGCCAGGGAGGCGGCCCAGGGGCAGGTCTGTCAGGCGGCCAATGACAATGGTGGCGGCCAGGTGGTCGTCTCCGGCGACAAGGCCGCGGTCGACCGCGCCGTCGAGATCGCCAAGACCAAGGGCGCCAAGCGCGCCATGTTGCTGCCGGTGTCCGCACCGTTCCATTGCAAGCTCATGCAGCCCGCCGCCGACGCGATGGCTGAGGCGTTGTCCAAGGTCACGATCAAGGCGCCGGCTGCGCCGCTGGTGTCGAACGTGCTGGCAAGCGCCATCACCGATCCCGACGAGATCCGCCGCCGCCTGGTCGAGCAGGTTACCGGCACGGTGCGCTGGCGCGAGTCGGTTGCCTATATGGCAGGGCAGGGCGTCACCCGTTTCTTCGAGATCGGCGCGGGCAAGGTGCTGACGGGACTCGTCAAGCGCATCGCCGATGGCGCCGTCGGCGTTGCCGTGGGTGGTCCGAACGACATTGCCGCCGCCAAGGATGCATTGGCCGCTGCGAAGCAGGCTTGAGTTTACGCACGATCTTTCCGGAAAACCGCTGCACACTTTTCCGGATCGTGCTTTGGAGGATTTTTCGATGTTCGATCTGACTGGCAAGAAGGCGCTCGTCACCGGCGCGACCGGCGGCATCGGCGGCGCGATCGCGCAGGCGCTGCATGCGCAGGGCGCCACCGTTGCGATCTCGGGAACGCGCAAGGACGTGCTGGATGAGCTGGCCGGCAAGCTCGGCGAGCGCACCCATGTGCTGCCCTGCAATCTCTCCAAGGCCGACGAGGTCGAGGCGCTGGTGCCGGCTGCGGAAGCTGCGATGGGCCAGGTCGACATTCTCGTCGCCAACGCCGGCATCACGCGTGACAATCTGTTCGTTCAGCTTCGCGACGAGGATTGGGAGGAGGTCATCAACATCAATTTGACTTCGACCTTCCGCCTGGCGCGTGCCGCCACCAAATTGATGATGCGCAAGCGCTTCGGCCGCATCATCGCCATTACCTCGGTGGTCGGCGTCACCGGCAATCCCGGGCAGGGCAACTACACCGCGTCGAAGGCCGGCCTGATCGGCATGATCAAGACGCTGGGCGCCGAATACGCCAAGCGCGGCGTGACCGCGAATTGCATCGCACCCGGCTTCATCAAGACGCCGATGACGGATGCGCTCAACGACAAGCAGCGCGAGACGATTCTGACCAAGGTTCCGGCCAACCGCCTGGGGACGCCCGAGGACATTGCGGCGGCCGCGGTCTACCTGAGTTCGAACGAAGCGGCCTACGTCACCGGCCAGACCATCCACGTCAACGGCGGCATGGCCATGATCTGAGACGTCGTTCCGCACTGCCCACATGGGTGGGGCAGGATGCGGCAAACGGCCGTTTTCGGAGCGAATTGAGGCGTGTAGTCAAGGCAGTTGAAGTATGATAACCGGACCTTCAACGGATGGGCAAAGAACGCCATTGCAGGTTTTTGAAACCCTGTATATTGGCGATGCGGAGCCTTGGCCGTCATTCGCCGGGCCTCTACCGGTTAAGGTGGGGCCAAATCAAAGTTCGTAAGCGAAGGCAGTCAACGACCACGACGGCTCGTATCGTCCCGGGGGGTCGGGTCTACAGGGAACAACACGAGGTTATGCAATGAGTGACATTGGCGAGCGGGTTAAGAAGATCGTGGTCGAACACCTTGGTGTTGAACCCGAGAAGGTTGTCGACGCAGCGAGCTTCATCGATGACCTCGGCGCCGACAGTCTGGACACCGTCGAACTGGTGATGGCGTTCGAAGAAGAATTCGGGTGCGAGATTCCGGATGACGCCGCGGAGACGATTCTCACCGTCGGCGACGCCACGAAGTTTCTCGAGAAGAACGCGAAGAGCTAAGGCTCTTCATTTCGCGGGGACAACATTGAAACCGGACGGGCCGCTTTGCAGCGGTCAGCCGGTTTCTTGTTATTGGCCGTGAATCTTTCGATGCGGAGTTTTCGGATATGAGGCGGGTTGTCGTCACTGGTCTCGGCATGGTGTCGCCACTCGGTTGCGGCGTCGAGCCGACCTGGAAACGCATCCTCAACGGCGAAAGCGGTGCGCGCAGGATCGAGAGCTTCGATGTCTCCGATCTGCAGACCAAATACGCCTGCACGGTCGTGCGCGGCGACGGCAGCAACGACACCTTCAATCCCGACAAGTGGATGGAGCCGAAGGATCAGCGCAAGGTCGACGACTTCATCATCTTCGGCATGGCCGCGGCCGGCCAGGCGCTCGACGATGCGAACTGGCATCCCGAGACCGAAGAGGACAAGTGCGCGACCGGCACCATGATCGGCTCGGGCATCGGCGGCCTCAACGGCATCGCCGACACCGCGATCCTGCTGAAGGAGCGCGGGCCGCGCCGGGTGTCGCCGTTCTTCATTCCGGGCCGCCTGATCAATCTCGCATCCGGCTACGTTTCGATCGCGCATGGCCTGAAGGGACCGAACCATTCGGTGGTCACGGCCTGCTCGACCGGTGCCCATGCCGTTGGCGACGCCGCCCGCCTGATCGCGCTCGGCGATGCCGACGTGATGGTCGCCGGTGGCGCGGAGTCGCCGATCAGCCGCATCGGTATTGCCGGCTTCAACGCCGCACGCGCGCTGTCGACCGGCTTCAACGACACGCCCGAGAAGGCCTCGCGCCCCTACGACAAGGATCGCGACGGTTTCGTCATGGGCGAGGGCGCCGGCGTCCTCGTCCTGGAGGAGCTCGAGCACGCCCAGCGCCGCGGCGCCAGGATCTACGCCGAGGTGATCGGCTACGGTCTGTCGGGTGATGCCTATCACATTACGTCGCCGTCGCCCGATGGCGATGGCGGCTTCCGCAGCATGTCGGCAGCGCTCAAGCGCGCCGGCCTCACGGCATCCGATCTCGACTACATCAACGCCCACGGCACCTCGACGCCGCTCGGCGACGAGATCGAGCTCGGCGCGGTGGAGCGCCTGCTCGGCAATGCCGCCTCCAAGGTTGCGATGTCCTCGACCAAATCGTCGACCGGCCATCTGCTCGGCGCGGCCGGCGCGATCGAGGCGATCTTCGCGATCCTTGCGATTCGCGATAACATCGTCCCGCCGACCATCAACCTGGACCATCCGTCGGTGGAGACCGCAATCGATCTCGTGCCGCACAAGGCGAAGCAGCGCGAGGTGAATGTCGCGTTGTCGAATTCTTTTGGTTTCGGCGGTACCAATGCCTCGGTCATCGTCCGGCGCCTGACCCATTAGTTTGTGTTTGCGACGAATCCACCGTTTTGCCGTATTCGGCGATAGTCATGTCTGTGGGCGTGTGCATTTGGCTCGGCAAGCGATTGTCAGGCTGCGATTGAACCGGCAGGATTCAGGTTGCTTCGATGAGTGAAAGGCCGCCCATTTCGCCCCGGAGTCCGCGGGCAGCGCTCGAGCCCGAGCAGGTCCCGCCGCCGCCGAGGCGTTCGGAGCGGGCCCGCAATCCCTTTGTCGTGGTCGGCAACGCCATCATCACCCTGTTGCTGATCGCCATGCTCGGCGCGGGCGGCGCCTATTATTACGGCCGGCAGGTGCTCGAGGCGCCGGGGCCGCTGAAGGAAGACAAGATCGTCAACATCCCGCAGCGTGCGGGCAAGCGCGACATCGCCGAGACCCTAAACAAGGAAAGCGTGACCGACGTCAATCCGTGGGTGTTCATCGCGGCGGTGGCTGCGCTGAAGGCGAGCTCGGACCTGAAGCCGGGTGAATATTCGTTCCAGAAGAACGCATCCCTGCGCGACGTCATCGCCACCATCGTCGAGGGCAAGGTGGTGCAGCATTCCGTCACGATTCCGGAAGGCCTGACCTCCGAGCAGATCGTGGCACGGCTGTCCGACAACGACATCTTCACCGGCAGCGTGCGCGAATTGCCGCGTGAAGGCACGCTGCTGCCCGAGACCTACAAGTTCCCGCGCGGGACCCCGCGCGACCAGGTGATCCAGCGCATGCAGCAGGCGCACAAGCGCGTGCTCGCGGAGATCTGGGAGCGCCGCAGCCAGGACCTTCCGGTCAAGACGCCGGAGCAGCTCGAGACACTCGCCTCGATCGTCGAGAAGGAGACCGGCAAGCCGGACGAGCGCAGCCGGGTCGCGGCCGTGTTCGTCAATCGGCTGAAGCAGAAGATCAAGCTGCAGTCCGATCCGACCATCATCTACGGCCTCGTCGGTGGCAAGGGCACCCTGGGGCGCCCGATCAAGCGCAGCGAGATCACGCAGCCTTCGCCCTACAACACCTATGTGATCGAGGGCCTGCCGCCGGGCCCGATCGCCAACCCCGGCCGCGCCTCGCTGGAGGCGGCCGCCAACCCGGCCCGCACCCGCGATCTCTTCTTCGTCGCGGACGGCAGCGGCGGGCACGCCTTTACCGAGACCTACGACGCGCACCAGAAGAACGTCGCCAAGCTGCGCGCGATGGAGAAGCAGATCCAGAACGACACGGTCGAGCCTGCCGAGGACGCACCTGCGCCGGCCGCCGCGGCGCCTGCGGCTGCCGATACGGCGCCGACCGCGACCACGCCCAAGCCGACCCAGCAGAAGAAGCCGCCGGCGCGGCCCGCCACCACTCCCGCGCCTGCGCGGCAGGGCGCCGTGCAGCCGTCGCCGCCGGTCATCCAGCGCTAGGGCTGGTCCAGCCTCGGTCGTTGCGCAGACCTGCCTACGGGACTTTGCGGATTCCACTTTCCCGCAAAATAGTCTTAAGATTCGCGTGGCCTGATGGCCTCGCGAATCCCATGTTTGTCGGAGAATTTGACCTGATGGCGCTGTCGTCCATGACCGGCTTTGCCCGAAGCCACGGCGCAAGCGGGCCGTATACGTTCGAATGGGAATTGAAGTCGGTCAACGCCAAGGGCTTTGACTTGCGGGTGCGGCTGCCGCAGGGGTTCGACGAGCTCGAGGCCCACGCCAAGAAGCGCGCCGGCGAGCTGCTCTCGCGCGGCACCGTCTACGCCAACCTCAACGTCAAGCGCGCCAATGCCGCCGCCACCGTCCGCGTCAATGAGGACGTGCTCAACGCCGTGCTGAAGGCGGCCTCCGTCATCGCCGGCAAGGTCGACGCGGTCGCGCCTAGCGTCGACGGCTTGCTCGCCATCAAGGGCGTCGTCGAGGTCGCCGAGCCCGAGGGCGACGAGGAGGAGGACAAGGCCGCACGCGCTGCCGCGGCCGACGCCTTCGACAAGGCGCTCGACGAACTCGTCGCGATGCGCAAGCGCGAGGGCACCTCGCTCGGCCAGATCCTGACCCAGCGGGTCGATGAGGTCGAGCAGCTGGCGAAGAGGGCGGAAGCCGCACCGGGGCGCAAGCCCGAGGCGATCAAGGCGAAGCTCGCCGAGCAGATCGCCGCGCTGCTGGACACGTCCGACCGTTTCGATTCCGACCGCCTGATGCAGGAGGCCATCCTGATCGCGACCAAGGCCGACATCCGCGAGGAGCTCGACCGCATCGCCTCCCACATCGCACAGGCGCGCGAGCTGATCGGCAAGGGTGGTCCGATCGGGCGCAAGCTCGATTTCCTGGCGCAGGAGTTTCACCGCGAGGTCAACACCTGCTGCTCGAAGTCGAACGACATCGAGCTGACCAATACCGGGCTCGCCATGAAGAACGTGGTCGAGCAATTTCGCGAGCAGGTCCAGAATCTGGAGTGATCGATGACGACGGGCGGTCACGGAACTGACGGTGTCGAGCGGCGCGGGCTGATGTTCGTGCTGTCCTCGCCATCGGGCGCGGGCAAGACGACGCTGTCGCGTCTGCTGATCGACCGCATGCCCGGTCTGCGCATGTCGGTGTCGGCGACGACGCGGTCGATGCGGCCCGGCGAGGTCGACGGCCGCGACTATCTGTTCGTCGACAAGCCCAGGTTCGACGCCATGGTGAAGGGCGATGAGCTGCTGGAATGGGCCACCGTGTTCGACAACAGCTACGGCACGCCGCGCGCGCCCGTCGAGGCCGCGCTGTCGGCGGGGCAGGACGTGCTGTTCGACATCGACTGGCAGGGCACGCAGCAGTTGCGCGAGAAAGCACGCGCGGACGTCGTCAGCGTCTTCATCCTGCCGCCGTCAGCCGGCGATCTCGAGAAGCGGCTGCATTCGCGCGCGCAGGATTCGGACGAGGTGATCCGCAAGCGGATGAGCCGCGCCAGCCACGAGATGAGCCACTGGGCCGAGTACGATTACATCGTCATCAACCACAATGTTGATGACGCCTTCGCCGAGGTGCAGTCGATCCTGAAGGCCGAGCGCCTCAAGCGCGAGCGGCGGACTGGCCTCGTGAGCTTCGTGCGAGGGCTGCAAGGTCAGCTTCAAGGCTAGCAGGGAAGGCTTCAGGGCGAGGCTGCGTCAGCCGCGGCCCTTCGGTCGCCAGCCGCTCCAGCATCGCCGTGATGATATCGATGTCGGCGGCGCTGGCCGCTTCACGCGCATGTTCGTCATGCGCGTCCGCGTTCTGCTCTGCCGGCTCTTCGCGGTGGGCGGCGAGCTGCGGCGCCGGAGGCTCGATCTCGAACTCGCCGTCGAAATAGTCGATCCCGGTCTCGTCAGGCTTTGTCTCGTCAGGCTCTGCTGTCGCAACCTCAACGGAACGGCCCTGCGCAGCGATCCGGCCGATGGCGCTTGAGAATGCAGCGATCTGCGGGGCTTCCGCACGCATGGCGTCGAAGTCCACCGGGAGCGGCCGTACGACGCGCGGCGCCGGCTCGGCATGCCAGGGCGCACGGCTGTCGGCATCATCCTGCCGATGATCCCAGTTCACGCGGCGATCGGCCGCCCGGGCGCGCGCGCGTCGACCGGCGAAGCGATAAATCACGCTGGCGAGGAGGCCGGCGAGCATCAGCGCGCCGCCGATGACGAGCAGCAGCATCTGCACCGATCCGGTCGGCTTGTCGGCGGGGGCCTCTGCCGCGGCGAGCGTTACCGGGGAGGCGGCTGGCTTCGCACTCGGCTGTACGGGCGCTGCTGCAGGTGCGGCAGTGGTTGCAGCTGATGGCTGCGGTGCGGGCGAAGCGGGGGCGGCGTCGGGCCAACGCGTGGCGACGGAGGGCAGCGCCGCATTGGCATCACTGGCGCCGGGAGCCTGCGGCGTTGCCGCTGACGCGGGCGCGCTCGCGGCGGGGCTGGTCTGCTGTGCAATGTATTCAGCACGCGCATTTTGTACCGATGACGGCGCGGCTGGAGCTGCACTCGGCGTGTCGGTCGTCGCCTGCGCGCTCTGTATGGGCTTGGCACCTTCCTTGGCACCGTCCTTGGTGCCTTCGGCACGCAGATACCAGCATTGCCGCTTGGTTCCGCGCTCGACGCGATAGAACCAGTGCTGGCCCTGCGGCGCGACACCCTTTGGCGAGGCGACGCAATCGCTTGCGGCATTCGCCGTGCTTGCGCTCGCGGCATTCGCCGGGCTTGCGGCGCTGGGTGTGCTTGCGACGCTGGATGTGCTTGGCGCGTTCTGTGAAACGGCAGCCAGCGGCGCGCCGGCAATGATGCTGCCGATTAGCGCGGACATGAACTTTGCGGTGCGGTTGCCCATCCTGGTCTCCCGTTTACGCATGACGCAACTCGTTACCTTTCCTTTCTCAACAAAGAGTTAGGTGGCAATGAGCCGCAAATCCGGAGAGGATGTGGCTTGAATCGGGCCTGCGCGGTGTTCGTTCCGCCGCGAATTCAGGCTTTTTGCCGGCGCTATTGCTTGCTCGCGGTCCAGGTTCCCGAGCAGCCGTCGGAGCGGCGGAAAGTGCCGGAACCGCTGCGTCCCGACAGGTGGCCAGCGCCGGTATAGGTGATGCCGCCTTCACCTTGTCCGAACGTGTGCACCGATCCATTCGCGCTGACGGTTCCGCTGACGCCTTGGCCGATCACGCGGCCCGAGGTCACGACGGTCGCGCCGCTGGACGTGCCGCCACAGCCGACACTGGTGACAGCCCAGGCACCGTCGAAGCTGCCACCACCACCGCTGCTACCTCCGCCGCTGCGCCGAGACGACGAGCGTTGTTCGTCAGCGGCCGGCTTGCTTCGGCGTTCCGAGGGCGCGGGTTCGGCGGAACGGCCTGAAGAGCTATCCTGGCGCGAGCCGGACAGCGATTTTTCGTCGTTGCCGATCGAGCCGCCGGCGCTGCCGGATTGCGCAAATGCTGACGGAGCGGCGAGGGCGAGGAGAAATGTGGCGAGGGCAAAATGGCGGCGCGCGGTGTTCGACATGAGCCAGAAATCCATCGTCATGAAAAATCGGCGGTAAAATCAACGACCGGAGCCGTCGGCACAAACGCTTCCAATAATACGGCAAGCTTTGCCAGCCTTGCCGCATTCGTCAAGCGCGGCATCCTTCGCGCGCTGCACGCTGTCGCGCTGGACCAGCGACCACGACTTGTCCGAGATCGCGAAAGCGCCGCAGCTTTTGCCGTAGAAGGAGAGCTCGATCGGGCACTTCGCGCCGGCGCAATTGCCGCGCGCATCCGCCACCGCCGCGCGCCGTGAGGCATGGTTCCAGGAGATGCCCCATTTGTTGCCGTCAGGGCCGTAGACGATCGAACCCCATGGCTTGAGATCCTCCATCTTGCGCATCCGCAGCAGCAGGCCTTCGGTCGGCTCGCCCGTCGGCGGCATCGAAATCCGCTGCTGCAGCTTTGTGATGGCGCGCGTGAGCCCGTCGGGCGTGTCGGGATCGAAATTGAGCTCGTAGAGCCGTTCGTTCAATTCGCTGAGCAGCGCGGCGTCGCGCAACGGCACACGGTCGGGATCGGCGCGCAGCCGGTCCGCAGGCAGCGGATCGGGCTGCATCGCCGCGACCTGCGGCGGCGCTGTTTGCGTCGGGGGGACGAAGTAGAAGGTGCCGTCGATCGGCGAGGACGACACCCAGGGCTGCTGCGCGCCCGAGGTGGCGCGCTTCACGGCCAGCCCCACCTGGTTGAAGGTCTGGAACACGTCGAGGCCGGCGGTGCGGACCGTCGCGGCCAGCGCCTTGGTGTAGGGACTGTGGCCGTCGCTGCCATCCTGCGCGACATTGCCGGGCTGCGTCGCGTAGGAGATCAACGTGCCTTCAGGCGCGCGCATTTGCGCAAGACCGCCGTCCGAGGATCGAAGGCCGCGCGAGCCAAAGGGGTTGTTGCGGCAGGCATCGAGGATGACGAGATTGAGCCGCGTGCCGGAGCCCTGCATCTGCCGCAGCACCAGATTGACGTCGGTCATCTGGAAATCGACGTCGGCCTCGCGCGTCGGATTGGCGCCGACCGGCACGAGATAATTCGAGCCCGCGACCTGCACGCCGTGGCCGGCATAATAGAACAGCGCGACATCGGCGCCCTGGACCTGCCGGCCAAAGCTTTGCACGGCGATGTCCATCGCGCCCTTGTCGAGATCGAGCTGGGCGCGGCCGCCGACGAGGGTAAAGCCGAGCGTGCCGAGCGTCTCCGCCATCAGGCTCGCGTCCTTGGACGGATTGTCGAGCGGCGTAATGTTCTTGTAGGCGGAGTTGCCGACCACCAGCGCGATACGCTTCTCGGCCGATGCCGGTCGGAGCGCGACGGCGAGCGTCACCGCGACGAGTGCTGCGAGCACCAGGACGCGACTGAAATTCCGCGCGTGCATCAAAAAACCCCCAAAGCAATGGCGTCAATCTACCAGCCGGACGCGCCAGCGAAAAGCGGTGTGACATTCTGTGCAGGGACGTATGGCATGCAGCAGGGAAGGCCCGGGCGCCGGCGGCACCCGGCATCCGCACACCAATTCGGTAAAGTGGAATATTTGCGAGCGGTGGTTGGCGGCGAACCTTTGCCCGGACTTGCGCTGATACGACGAAGCAATCCAGACCGCCGCGGCGGAAAGATTCTGGATTGCTTCGCAACGCTCGCTATGACGGAAAGAGCCGCTCTTAATCCCGCGACATCGCCCGGGAGGCTTCCTTCTCCAAGTCATGATAGACTTCGGGACTGACGTCGACCCCGACGCCGAGGATGGTGCCGCCCTTGAACGTGCCCGGCGATTTGTACTCCTGGCTGACGGCATCGCCGCTGTCGTAGCCGACGCAAAGGCCGTCGCCGGCAAGGGTGAATTTCCCCGATTGTGTGCGCATGTCGCCTTGGGCGACGGACTGCCCGTTGACGTAGAGCGTCGTCTTGCCGACGGATTCACCCTTCGGGCCCGCCTTGTCGCGGACGAACTCCATGCCAAGCGTGTACTTGCCCGGCTTGAGCTCGCCGGAGACGAAGCGTTGCTCCGGCTTGATGCCGAGGAAATTGTACACGTAGTTCAGTTTGCGATCCTTGATGAATAGGCTGTGCCCGCCGAAGCGGGAGCCGTGCGCAAAGATCACCCCTGTTGCATCGGGATCGCTGATCTCGACGTCGGCGACGATCTTGTAGGAGCGGCCGCGTACATTGACGGCAACGCCTTCCGGGACCGGCGAGGTGCCGGGATAATAGACGTAACGCGTGCGGGGCTTTTCCTCGCTTGGCCGTTCGATGCCGAGCAACTCGGCCGGAGTCCGGTCGTCGAGTGGCAGCACGAAATTCTTGTCCGCCTCTTCGAACCAGGCCTTGATGAGGCTTTTCAGCTTGTCGGGATACTGCTTGGCGACGTTGACCGATTCCGATCGATCGACGTCGACATGATAGAGCTCCCAATCGTCCTGGTCGAAATGCCCCTTGCCGGTGAGGGGCGCGTGCAGGGCCGCGGCCTTCCAGCCGTCCTCCCAGATGCCGCGGGTGCCGAGCATGGCGTAATATTGCCGCTTCTTCTGCGTGGGAGCGTCCTTGGCGTCGAAGCTGTAGCGCATCGAAACCCCCGACATCGGATATTGCTCGACGCCGCGGAACACTTTCGGCATGTCGAGCCCGCAGACATCGAGAATGGTCGGAACGATATCGGTCGAGTGGTGATATTGGTCGCGGATCTCGCCCTTGGCCTTGATCCCCTTCGGCCAGGAGATCACGAGCGGGCAGCAGGTGCCGCCGGCATATTCGGAATAGCGCTTGAACATCTGGAACGGGGTCGAGAACGCCGTCGCCCATCCGGTCGGGTAGTGGTTGTAGGTCTCGACGCTGCCGAGCACATCGAGATATCTCATATTCTCGGCCATCTCGTCCGGATAGTTGTTGAAGAACTTGTTCTCGTTGACCGAGCCGTTCGGGCTGCCTTCACCGGATGCGCCGTTATCGGCGCAGTAGAACACCAGCGTATTGTCGAGTTGACCGCTCTTCTGGAGATAGTCGATCAGCCGCCCGATCTGCACGTCGGTGTATTCCGAGAAACCGGCATAGACCTCGGCCATGCGCGCGAACAGTTTCTTCTCGTCGGCGCTGAGCGAACTCCACGGGCGCACCGCGTCGAGCTGGTTCGCGACGTTCTGCGGCAGCGGATTGATCTGCGTGAGCTTGGTGTCCTTCGGCAGCAATCCTTTCGCGATCATGCGCGGCAACACCCAGTCGCGATAGGCTTCATAGCCGTCGTCGAACTTGCCCTTGTACTTGTCGACATACTCCTTGGGGGCATGATGCGGGGCGTGGTTGGCGCCAGGACAAAGCCACATGAACCACGGCTTCGACGGATTGCTGGCCTTCTGGTCGCGGATCATCTGGAGCGCGTTCTCGACCAGATCGCGGGAGAGGTGATAACCCTCTTCGGGTGAATAAGGTGCGTCGACGAATTTGTTGTCCTCGGTCAGATCGGGGAACCACTGGTTGGTCTCACCACCGAGAAAGCCATAGTAGCGATCGAACCCTTTCTGCAGCGGCCATTGCGAACGGGTCGCGCCGGCGGCGATGTCCTGCTCCGGCACGTTGTGATTCTTGCCGAGCCAGAACGTGCTCCAGCCGGCGCCCTGGAGCACCTGGCCGATGGTGGCGCATTCGTCCGGGATCCGTCCGCTCCAGCCCGGGAAACCCTGGGCGGCTTCCGTGATGCACGAATTGCCGTTGAGATGGTGGTTGCGGCCGGTCAGGAATGTCGAGCGGGTCGGCGAGCACAGCGCGGTGGTGTGCCATTGCGAATACATCAGGCCATTGTCGGCAAGCTTCTGCAGCGTCGGCATGTTGATGCCGCCGCCGAACGGAGACCATGCCGCCAGGCCGGTGTCGTCGTAGAGGATCACCAGAATGTTCGGCGAACCTTCGGGCGCGCGTGCCGGCGTGAAGGGACCCCAGTCCGGTGTCGAATCGCGCGAGTCCAGCTTGATGACGCCATTGAAGCCCTTCTTCGTCAGCGCGCCGGGCGTTGTGGATGGCGTGGCCGTCGCTCCCTGCGCCGAGGCCGGAGCGGTTGTCCCGGGCGCTGCGGACAATGCAGCGATGGCTCCGATCGCCGTCGATCCGAGCAGGACACTCCGCCGGTTGATGGCGGACGTTTCGTTCGTGGTCTTCTGATCGGGGGAGGAATTGATGTTTTTGGGAGCGCCGTTACTCATGGTGGTCTCCGTGTTGCTGAACGACCCCGGATGCGCCCGCTTGCACGCAAGCTGATCGCGAAGGTCAAGCCATGCAGGCGCGTGTTTGCGTCAACGCGATTGGTTGCGATGACGTCAAACTGACGAAGAGCAGCACCTTGCGAAAACTCGTGACCCGCAATCTGTCGCGAGAGGCTAGTCGCTGGAGCGAGGGGAGATTAGCTCAAGGCTGCGGGGATAACATGTGCACTTTGTGCCAATGGCGGCAGCTGTGAAAGCAAGCACCTCTGGCCTTGAGATGAGCTCGAGGCGGGAGCCTATTTCCACGCCCGCGCCAACATCAGCGCGAGACATCCCAGCGCTGCGCTGATGAGACACACCATCGCGTAGGATTGCGCGAACAGACCGGACTCGATGAAGACGCGGCACGCCAAGGCGAGGCAAATGGCTGCGAGCAACAGGCAGGCGGAGCCCACCGCGATCGACAGATATCGTATCGCGGTCGCGACCGGCCTTGCGGATGATCTTGCGGGTGATGCGGGATCGTTCATGGCGAATAACAGCAACGCCTCCGGCGCGGCAGCATCAGTTGCGTGCGCAGCAATCGACCACCGTGCGCCAGATGCGCTGGATCTCGACTGACCTCTGGAGTTCGAGCACGTGGTTCTCGCTCGCGTGGCGGGATGTCGGGACGGGGTGAAGTTCGCGCGGTGCGATCCAACGCTCCGAGATCGGATCGTACCATTTGCCGAGATTGACCAAGCTCGTGTCTCCTGTCGTCGCTTCTCCCCCTGTGGTTTCCTGTTCGCCAACGCGCTGGACGCGCCGCGTGTTCCAAAATCCGGGTCTGAAGTGATAGGGAACGGAGCCGCGAGGAGCGTCAGTGCTTCGAACTGTCTTGCTCGGGAGAAGACGATCCGCCGGTCGAACTCTGGCCTTCTCGCGCCCGGAGCTCTTTCGGGGTCGTCTCGAGGGATCGCTCGTCGCTCGCCGGTTCGGCGTACTGCCGCTGTTTGCGGTATTTGCCGATCATCCGCTTGATGTCGTCGACGGCCTCCAGCAGAGGCGGCGTCAGCGAGAACAGCGCACCCATCGCAACGGCGATGATGGTGTGCCGCAGCGAGACCTTTTCGTCCTCGTCGTAGGCGTAGGCATTTTGGCCGATCGGGACGGGCGCGAGCCCGCTCGACGCGCGAGGCTCACTCGATTTCCGTGGCTTGCGCGGCGGGACCATGATCACGACGAACAGGACGTTGATCAGGATCCAGATGCCCAGAATGATAAGAAAGGTCCGCATTCCACTCAAAACCAAAGGTGATGCAATGTGCTGCCGGCTTATGCGGGTATTGAACGGCTGTTCGCATCCTAATGCAAGTTGTGCTTTGGTGTGACGCAAGTTTCGGGGTGTAGCCGGCTATCGAAATTCGGCAAGTCGGGCCGGGTCCACCCCCGGAACCGGGGCGGCGGCGGACGTTAACTTTCTGCCGACGCGTTAACGAAACCGCCGGGTCACCATCGCCAGCACGAACACCGGGTCGGTGCCGTCGAACACGCTGAGCGTCCAGCTGTCGCCGGGACGCAGCGCGTGCTCGACGTCGCGGGAGAGGCGGACGGCTTCGCGCCAGGCGGCCTCGTCGTCGGTGAGCGCCTCGCCTGTGGTGTCGATGTGAGGTTGCTGGCCTTCGAAATGGAAAAAGTACCGCGGCATGTCCCGGCAATGCGGGCCAGTCGAATATGTTCCGACGCGCGCGGATCGGCCGCTCCGTCAGGAGTGACCCAGCACTTCGCGGAAATGCTTCTTCACCGTGACGTTGCAGGCGCAGGCGCTCGCCTGCAGCGCCGGTCCGTCGAGGATCAGGATGGCGCCGCGGCGCGTTGCGAGGATGCGCCTTGCCTTGAGCATCTGGATGACGCGGCTGGCATAGCTGCGCGAGACCCCGAGCATACCGGCGAGCTGCTCGTGGGTGAGGGGAATCTCGTCGCCGCCGAGGTGCTCCTGCGCCGCGAGGATCCATTTCGCCGCGCGCTGCTCGATCGAATGCGCGGCGTTGCAGGCCGCGGTCTGCAGCAGCTGCGCAAGCTGGCAGGCGGCGTAGCGCGCGAACAGATCGTGCAGGCTCGCCGATCTCTGCTGCGCCTGTTCGAACGCGCGCAGCGGCAGGCGGAGCACCGAGCCGCCCACCTTCACGACGATGCGGGCATAGGCCAGCGACGGGCCGCGTCCGGCGGGGAGACCGACCGCACCCTCGCGGCCGACCAGCAGGCTTTCGACCTCGCGGTCGTCCTCGACCGGCACCGCGAACGACACGAACGTGGGGCCGCACGGGAAGTGGACGGCGCCGATGCTGTCGCCGGCATGATGCAGGATGTGGCTCGAAGGCAGCTCGACCGATTGCAAATGAGGAGCAAGCAGCTCGAAATCGTGGGTGCTGAGCTTCTGGAGGAGCTCGTTATTGGGCCGGCCGGTCACACTGTTTCTCTTGCCTGCCGGGAATCGGCACCGGGGAGAACCCTACGTTTCCCGGCAGAAACCGACGGTTCCAAAGTGCACACAAGGGGTTACGGGAAATCGAAAAAGTGGCGCCGAACGCGGAAGAGCGTCCTGCGTTGCACAGGCGCCACGCCTCGAACTTTGTTCTTGGCCGGAGAACTACGGAATTTCGAAATGGAGCCGGCGCTCTGTTCAGGAGTGAACACAAGGTGCCGCCGCCGGGCCGGCGGGGGCCAAGGGCCAAGGGCATCACGTGCCGTCAGCCGAGGCGGGCCGCGCGCGCAGCCGACAGGCGGTTCTGATGCCTGTATGTGTCGATCGCCCTGTTGGCGAGCATCAGCGGCCGGCGCTCGCCGGTTTTCAGCTGCGCTTCAATCGCATCGAGAATGATGTTGGCGGAATTGTCGGGCGGGCCGAGTTCGCCGCTCTTCTCGAGGAAGCTCCAGGCGATGAAGAATGCGCTCTCGACGGTGCAGCGGATGGTCATGCGCTGCCAACGCAGTGCAGCCGCAGCCGTTCCGAGCGTCGGGCTTCGTACCAAGGCCTATTCTAAAGGTGCGCGCTACTTCAGCGACGAGCTGATCGAACCGAACTTCAGCTTCAGCGTCGAGCCGAGATTGTTGACCACCGCGATGATGGCCAGCGCGATGCCGGCGGCAATCAGACCGTACTCGATCGCAGTCGCGCCGGATTCGTCGGCCAGGAAACGGCGAATGGTCTGCATGCTCACACCAGAATTCCGAAATGGGATGGTGAGGATTATAGTCGTCAGCGTGCAGGTTCCCCTATTTGGAACCGGGCCTTTCGTGAATTCCGGGTTAATCGCGCAAACGAAAGCGGCGGCGAGACGCCTGTCCCGCCGCCGATCGAAACTCAGTTCTTCAGCACGATGCGGCCGACCACGTGGCCTGCGCGCAGCTCGTCGATCCATTTCTGGACATCGCCCATCGGCTCTTCGCGCATCGGCGTCTGCTTGATCTTGCCGGCGCGGGCGAGCGCCATCAGCTCATGCGCCTCTGCGAGCGTACCGACCATGAAACCTTCGACGGTGAGGCGTTTGTAGACCCATTGCACCATCGGCAGCGTGAACTGGCCGCCCATCAGGCCGGACACCACGACCTTGCCGCCGCGCGCGGCAACCGCGACCGCGAACGCCATCGACTTCTCGTTGCCGGCGAAATCGACGACCTCGTCGAAACCGCCGTCGGTCTCCTTCAGGATGCGCTTGATCACGTCGGGCTCGGACGGATCGTAGGCATTGGCTGCGCCGTTCTTCAGCGCGGTCTCGCGCGCGGCCGGCGAGAGATCGGCGACCGTGATCGGCTGCTTGAACATCGCTTGCGCGAACGACAGGCCCATCATGCCGACGCCGCCGAGACCGATCAGCAGCAGATTACGCTGACGCGGACGGTCGACCAGGCGCTTGAGCGCGCCGTATGCGGTGACGCCGGAGCACATCAGGGTGGCGGCCTGGTTGACGGGCAGGGGATCGTAGTCGAGCAGATATTTTGCGTCGGGCACCAGCACGTGGGTGGCGAACCCGCCGTCGATGGAGACGCCGAGGAAGCGCTGCTTGGCGCAGAGGTTCTCGTCGCCGTTCTTGCAGTCGCGGCACTGGCCGCAGCCGATCCAGGGAAACACCGCCTTCTTGGCTCCGACGAGACCCGCCGGCACGTCGGGGCCGACTTCGTCGACGACGCCGGCGATCTCGTGGCCGAGCGTGAAGGGCAGCGTCATGCCGCGCGTGGTGTCGAGCTTCTTGCCGCCGCCGAGATCGGCATAGCCGTCCTGGATGTGCAGATCGGAATGGCAGAGGCCGCAGCGTTCGATGCGCACCAGCACTTCGGCGCCTTGCGGCTTGGGCGTATCGACGATGGTCTCGCACAGGGGCGCATCGAACTTGACCAGCGACTGCCGACGCATCAACGCCATTTTCTTTCCTCCGGAATTTCCATTCTCACGTTTCGGCTCGTATATCGGCCAATTCACGCGCCATGGCAACAAAGCCGGAGATGGGAATGGTCTCGGCACGCCGCGTCGCATCGACGCCGGCGGCTGCCGCAAGTCGCGCGGGATCGACACCGAGCGATTTCAGGCTTTGGCGCAGCATTTTCCGGCGCTGGCCGAACGCCGCGGCCGCGACCTGTTCGAGCATCTTGCGATCGCAGGGCAGAGGCTCCGCGCGCGGCACCAGGCGCACGACGGAGGACGTGACCTTCGGCGGCGGCACGAAGGCGGACGGCGAAATGTCGAACAGGATTTTGGTCTCGCAGCGCCAGTTGGCGAGCACGCCGAGGCGGCCATACGCCTCCTCGTCCTCGCGCGCGACGATGCGCTCGCCGACCTCGCGCTGAAACATCAGCACCATCATGTCGAACCAGGGCGGCCAGGGCTCGGTGGTGAGCCAGTTGATCAGGAGCTGGGTCGCGATGTTGTAGGGCAGATTGGCGACGATCTTCGCGCGCTCGCCTGCCAGCAGCGGGCGCGGATCAAACGTCATGGCATCGCCATGCACGATCTCGAGCCGGCCGGGATAGCGCGCGGAAATATCGTTCAGCGCCGGGATCGCGCGCTCGTCGTGCTCGATCGCGATGACGCGTCTGGCGCCGAGCGCGAGCAACGCACGTGTCAGTCCGCCCGGGCCCGGGCCGATCTCGACGATGGTGCTGTCGTCCAGCGGCGCTGCTGCGCGCGCGATGCGCGCGGTGAGATTGAGGTCGAGCAGAAAGTTCTGGCCCAGCGACTTGCGGGCGGACAGCGCGTGCTGGCGAATGACCTCGCGAAGCGGCGGGAGGTCGTCGATCGCGCTCATCAGCTGTTTGCAGCCGCCATGCGGCTGGCAAGCTTGAGCGCGGCGACCAGGCTGGCCGGATTGGCCTTGCCGGTGCCGGCGATGTCGAAGGCGGTGCCGTGATCGGGCGAGGTGCGGATGAAGGGCAGGCCAAGCGTGACATTGACGGCGTCGTCGAACGCCACCGTCTTGATCGGGATCAGCGCCTGGTCGTGATACATGCAGACCGCGCAGTCATAGGTGTTGCGCGCGGCCTCGTGGAACATGGTGTCGGCGGGGAGCGGTCCCCTGGCGTCGACGCCGTCATTGCGCAGGAGCTTGAGCGCCGGCGCAATCACGGTCTGCTCTTCATGGCCGAGCGAGCCGTCCTCGCCGGCATGCGGATTGAGGCCGGAGACCGCGATGCGGGGACGGGCGATGCCGAAGCGGGATTTCAGCTCGGTCGCAACGATGCGCACGGTCGAGACGATGAGATCGCTGGTGAGCTGGGCGAGCGCGTCCCGCACGGACACGTGGATCGTTACCGGCACCACGGCGAGCCGCGGCGACCACAGCATCATCACCGGCTGCGGCACGCGGCCATCGAGGCTCGCGAGCTCCGCAAGGAATTCGGTGTGGCCGGGATGACGGAAGCCTGCGCGGTAAAGCACGCTCTTGGCGATCGGGTTGGTGACGACGGCGCTGGCGTGGCCGGCGCGGACGTCGTCGACCGCCTGGCGGATCGAGGCAAGCGCTGCCGGTGCGCTCGATGCGTCGGGCTTGCCGGGCGCAGCGGTCGCTCGCTCGCCGGTCGCGGCCACGGGCAGGGCGTCCGCAAAGGCAGTCTCGGCTTCGCCCGGCTTCACCGCGGCGATCCTGATATCGGCGCCGAGTGCCTTGGCGCGCTGCGCGATCAGCGCCTCGTCGCCAAGCAAATAGAAGGCGGGAAGGTCGAGCTCGCGGCGCCTGAGCCAGGCCGCGATGGTGATGTCGGGGCCGATGCCGGCGGGCTCTCCGAGCGTCAGTGCAAGGGGCTTTGCGGGAGCGGCCATCAGCGGTTGCGATATTCGATCATCGCCGCCTTGCGGAGCTCGTCGAGATAGGCCCTCTGGGTCTTCTCGTACTTCTCCGTATACATCTTCTCGCGGATCTCGCGCTTCTTCGGCGTATCGATCGTGGTCGGCTTGCGCGCGCAAAGCACGACCATCTCGATGCCGGCCTTGGTCACTTCAGGGGCCGTGAGGTGACCGATCGCGGTGTCGTCGAGAACCTTGCGCAGTGCCTCCGGCAGGTCAGCCGTGGTCTTGGTGACGGTGTCGCGGATGGTGGCGTTCGGCGTCGAACGGAACAGGGAATTGGCTTCCTCGCAGCTTCCGACACGCGAGCGATACTGCTCGGCTTCCTTCATCCGCGTCTCCTGGAAAGCGGCGGACGAGCCGCGCGGCACGATTAGCACGATCGGCTGCATCTTGTATTCGGTGCCCTCGATCTGCAGCTTCTCGTCGCCGCCTTCGCGCACCTTGTCGGCGACGTCCTTCTCGCCGACGATCAGCTTCTCCTTGAAGCGGCCGCGCACGAGGCTGGTCCAGACCATCTCGGCCTTCATGCGGTTCTTGAGCGCTTCGGGGCGCACGCCCTTGGTCTCGAGCGATTTGCTGAGCTGATCGATCGAGATGCGCATGCGCTGCGCCATGCCCTCGTAGGATCCGTTGACGTCGGATGCGGTGGGGTCGACGCCGTATTTCTTGCCTTCCTTCAGCTTGATCTTGTCGTCGATCAACGTGTTGATGATGTCCTGCCGGTTTTGCGGCTTCTGCGTCGTCAGCGTCTCGAGCTTGGAGCGCTGCTCGATGTCGAAATCGGTGATGGGATCGCCGTTGACCATGACGACGATGTTCTGCGCATGCGCAGGTGCGCCGGCGAGAACCAGTACGGAGGCCAGCACAGCGCCCAGCACGAAGAGGGGGAGACGGAAGACAGGCAATCGGGTGGTCATATTTGTCGCTCGCATGTCAGCCGCAATGATCCCGCGAGAGGGAACAAGCGGCCGGCAACTCAAACGGGTTCACTGGTAGCCGGCGGACGAGCTGGACCCGGTCGAGGTCGCCAGCGTGCGCAGGCCGATCTGGAACATGAACGCGTGGCTCAGCACGGGCGGCGTGGTGCCCGCGGAATAGCTATACGAAGTTACATAGTTCGCCGCCAGCACGAAGCAATCGTCGACATAGCCGGCGCCGAGCACATATTGGTTGATCTTGTTGGCCTCGAGGTCCCAGCGCGCCGAGCCCGTCACCACCCAATTGGTCGCGACCTTGATCGAGCCGGTCGTCAGGATGCCCTCGCGGCGGGTCAGGTAGCCGAGTTCCGGCTGCGGCGCGTAATTGCCGTACATCACGCTGACCGACCAGCGGTTGAAGTTGGCGCGGCCCTCCGCCTCGAAGCGCTGGATGTTCCAGGTCTGCTCGTCCATGCGGGAGCGGACGCTGAACGTATAGGTGCTGTTCGGCGAGTAGGCGGCGCTCGCCACGTAATCCGAACGCGGCTTGTCGAGGCCGGAATTGATGCCGGTGTTGATGGAGTCCTGCACCGCGAAGGAGTTCATGCCGAACAGCTGGTAGGACTGGCCGAACAGCACCTTGACGGCGCCGCCCTTGTCGAACTGCGTGGTCGCCTGCACGCCGACATTGGCGCGGCCGCCGCCTTCGACGCGGTCGTAGCCGGAGAACTTGTCGACGCTGAACAGGTTCGAGGCGTCGAACACCATGCTCTGCGCATCCTCGTTCGGGAGCTTGCCGGCATAGGTCTCGTTCGGGCGGATGATGATCTGCGCGATCGGCTCGATGGTGGTCGAGCCCCAGGGCTGAACGTTGATGAAGGGATAGCGATATTCGAGGCCGACGGTCGGCATCAGGCGGAACGCCTGGGTGTTGCCGACGGGCAGGTAGTTCGACACGCCCGGCTGGTTGGAGACGTCGGAATTGATCGCGTCGGCGCGCAGGATCGCGAACGGCGTCCAGATCTCGCCGAACGGATCGGTGAAGGACTTGCGCCACTGCGCCTCCGCCGTCAGGCGGGTGTAGGTGCCGGGGAAGCCGCGCAGCAGGCACTGCGACGGTGTGCGCGCGAGCGGATCGGCCGAGGTCGTCGTGCACAGGCCGTTGGTGTTGGCCGTCGTCGTGATCGGATCGAACGCCGCGTCGTTACGCGTCAGATTGACGAAGTTGGTCTTGTAGGAGACCTCGCCGCCGAAGATCGGATAGTTGAGCACGTTCGAGTAGTCGATCACGGGATAGACGACCGGGACCTGCTGCTGGTTACCCGAGAAGCTCGTCCAGTACATCGTGCGCGCGTCGAAGAAGCTGCGGTTGCCGACGCCGGTCAGATAGAGCTGCGACAGCGCATCCGTCGGCAGGTTCAGGAACGAACCGAGCGGATCGCGATAGGCCGACAGGCGGTAGTCCGACATGAAATAGTAGTCGGAGAGCAGGACGCCGTCCCAGCCCCAGACCCATTTGTCGTTCAGCGCGAACTGGCCCTTGGTCTCGATGCCGCCGCGGAACTGACGATCGCCCGGCTGGCCGGCGAAATTGCCGGGGTTGAGCTGGTCGATGCCGTAGACGCGAACCTGGTAGGCACCGTCCAGCAGGCGCTGGCGGAACTCGGCCTGGAACAGCACGCCCTGCTTGGAGGTGATGCGCGGGCTGAAGGTCGCATCCATGTCGGGCGCGATCGCCCAGTAGAACGGGACTTCGACGCCGTAGCCGAACGCCGTGTAGGAGGTGAAGCCCGGCATCAGGAAGCCGGTCTTGCGCTTCACGGTCGGATCGGGCGTCGAGAAATAGGGCATGTAGGCGAGCGGCACGCCGAAGAATTCGAGCTGCGCCGTCTCGAAATACAGCATCTTCTCCTGCTGGTCGTGGATGATGCGGGCACCCTTGACCTGCCAGAGCGGGGGCTTCTTCGGATCGTCCTTACACGGCGCGCAGGCCGTGTAGACGCCGTTCTCGAACACCGTGTAGTTGCCGCTGGAGCGGTCGGCGCGGGTCGCGGCCATGCGGGTCTGGTCGGCGGTGTCCACGCGCAGCGAATCGACGAAACCGTCGCGGTAGTCGTCGGAGAGATCCAGGATCTCGGCATAGGTGATCTTGCCGTCGGCATCCGTCATGCGGATGTTGCCTTCGGCATGGAGCCGCTTGGTCTTCTGGTCGTAGATGACCCGGTCGGCCTCGACGCTGGTGCCGTTGTAGAACAGCTGGACGTTGCCGACCGCCGAGACGCGCGAATTGTTGTAGTCGTAATCGACCTCGGTCGCCTGCACGAGCATCTGCCCGTCATTGGCGGCCTTCGGCGGCTTCGGACGCGGCGGCAGCGGATTGTAGGTGTAGCTCTGGGCGGCAGCCGGCGTCACGGCGGCAAGATCGATCATGCCGGCGAACGATGCGGTCGCGATCAGGGCGAGGACGAGCCTGCGGACAGCCAAGCCGTATCCGTTCGCGCGCACGGGGGTGCGCAACGTCGAATCAGACACGAGTCCTCTGCGGACGGCAGTCACTAACCGTCCTCCTGGTACAACAAGGCCAAAAAGCCGGTGAGGCCGCCCACCACTACGGGCAACCACGCCGCAGCGATCGGATGCATCAACTCAGCCTTGCTCAAGTCTTCAGTCACTTTCGACAAAACGTAGAGCAGAAAGCCTGCGCCCACGCCACTCAAAACCATCTTCTGTACGCCGCCCATCCGGAAGAAGCGCAGCGACACTGAAGCCGCGAGCATCACCATGGCGGCGAGCAAAAACGGCTGTGCCAGCAGCTTGTGATACTGGAGTCGATATCCGGCTGTCGCGAACCCCGAGCTCTCCGATGAGCGGATGTAGCTCGGTAGTTGCCAAAAGGACACAGTCTCGGGTGTGGAAAAGCTGTTTCGGACCTGCGCTTCGGTCAACGTCGTCGGAATCTCGAGGCTGGCCTGGTCGACCGGCGGGGCGTCGAGCGAGAAGCGGCGCACGCCCTTGAACAGCCAGTGGCCGGCCTCGAGCGTCGCCTCGCGCGCCTCGACCCGCTCCTTGAAGTGCTGCTCTGTGTCAAACCGGAACAGTGTGAGCCCGGTCAGCCGGACGCCCTGCTGTTCGCTGCGCGCGGCGTTGATGATGGTCTGGCCGTCGCTGGTCACCTGGTTGAGCCAGAAGCCCGAGGCGTCCTGAATGCCGCCGCCGGGCGCCGAGCCGAACAGCTCTGCTTCCATGCGCTTGGACAGCTCGCGCAGGTTCGCCGACATCGGATTGTAGGCGACGGTGGCGATCACGCCGATCAGAAGCGCGCTGCCGAGCGCGGGCGAGATGAACTGCCAGGCCGAGATGCCGGCGGCGCGCGCCACCACGAGCTCGAGCCGGCGGGAGAGGGCGAGATAGCAGGTCATGGCGCCGATCAGCATGCAGAACGGTGTCAGCTTCTCCAGCAATTGCGGCACCCGGAAAAGCGACGTCTCGGCCACCATGATCGCCGACGCCGACGCAAGCCCCGAGGTCTTGCGCACCATCTCGATGTAGTCGACCAGCACCAGCAGCAGGAAGATGCTCGCGAACACGCCGAGTGCGGCGACCACGAAGCGGCCGGCAAAATAGCGCCCGAGCGTGTTGGTGAGCATGCTCATGCGGCGGCCGGCCGTCCGAACAGCCGCGCGATCCGCGCGTTCGATTTGTTGATGGCTTCCATCAGGCCGGGCGGCGGCTCGACCACGATGCCGCCGATGACCATCCACAGCCCGACGGCGATCGCCCCGAGCACCATCACGTACTGGGCCAGCACCGGGCCCGACGATTTCACGGCCATGACCGAGCAGGCGAAGCCGGCCATGCGCAGGCCGAACACGGCGAGGATCGAGGAGCCGATCGAGAAGTTGCGGCTCTGGCGGGTGGTACGCGGCGCCCCCAGGAAGGCGAAGGTCAAGACGGCGAAGGCGAACGGATAGATCGGCGCGAGCAGGCTGTCATGCAGCGCCGAGCGGAACTGTCCGGGGATTTGCTTGTAGACCGGGTCGTCCTCGGACGGCGAGAACAGCTCCCACAGATAGCGCTCGCGGATGCCGAGGGTGACGTCGTGGCCCTGGTTGCCGAACTTCGACATGTCGAAGCCGTAGCGGCCGAAAGCCACCAGCGCAGGATCGCGCTTGCCCGCCTCGAAACGCTGCAGATTGCCGTCCTTGAGCACCAGGAACGATCCGTTCTCGTTCTTCACGACCTCGCCGTGCTCGGCCACGATCGAGACGCGCTCATTGGGATCGCGGCGGTCGTCGATGAAGATGCCGGCGAGGATGCCGCCGGGCAGCCGCTCGCGAATCCGGATCGTAAGGTTCTTGTCGAGCTGGGCGAAGCGACCGGGCTGCAGGATGTTGGTGAGCACGTCGGCGGTGATCTCGGCATCCCACTGCTTGATCCGCCGCATGCCGTCGGGCGCGAGATAGGCGGCGATGAAGGCGACCAGCAGCGCCACCACGCAGGTGGCGTAGAAGAACGGATAGAACAGCCGGAACGGCGAGAAGCCGGCGGCATTCATCACGATGATCTCGGAATCGGTGGCGAGCTTGTTCAGCGTGTGCGAGATCGCGATCATCAGCGCGATCGGCGAGATGATCAGCACCAGCGCCGGGATCACGAGGCTGGTGATGCCGAGGAAGGTCATGATGGTCTGACCCTGGCTCGTCATCAGGTCGATGCCGCGCAACGCCTGCGTAATCCAGATCACGCCGGTGAGGCTGACCAGGACGAGCGCAAACGACGCCAGCGTCGTGCGGAAAATATACCTGTCGATTGACCCCATGCGCTACCGCACGAATCCCACCAAAGCCCCAACGCGCGCGCCGGAATTCCTTCTGTCCAACCAATCCCCGCGAGGGGATCCCCAAGGTCGGACAGCCAGCTCTTCCGGAGCCTCACTTTCTCACTACCATCCCTTTGATCCGTCAACAAAATGGCTGACCCATGGCACCCTCAATATATGGTTAATATTTCCCTCATTGTGGCGTCCCGGCCACGGGCGGTGCTTGGCAGCGACCGCGCTTCTCGCCCATAGTGGGGCGAGACGAGTGAATCGCCGTTCAGGTCTGGCCTTCCGTTGGACCCGCTGATCGGCAAAAGTCCCATTCTTTCGAGGAGTTACCCATGTCCGATGCCATCAAGGTCGGCTTCGTCCCGTTGACCAGTGCCGCCCGGGGCATCCTGATCGTGTTCTGTGACGATGACCTGAAGGTCGGCCCGGCAACGGCCAAGGCGCTCGGCGGGGCTGCCGAGATCGTGAAGCGGGCGGCGGCTGCCGCCTCATTCAAGGGCAAAACCGGCTCCGCCCTGGACATCCTGGCGCCCGAGGGTCTGAAGGTTGAGCGCCTGATCGTGATCGGGACCGGCAAGACATCGAGCCTCAAGGGCAACGACTTCCTCAAATTCGGCGGCATCGCCGCCGGCAAGCTCAAGGCGGGAACGACCGCCATGACCATCATGGCGGAACTGGCAACCGGCGCCATGACCGGCGAGCAGGCGGTCGCGATCGCGTCGGGCCTGCGGCTGCGCGCCTACAAGTTCGACCGCTACAAGACCAAAAAGAAGGACGGCGAGGAGGGCGCGCTCCGCGCTGACGTCTCGCTGGCGGTCGGCGATGCCGCCGCGGCGAAGAAGGCCTTTGCCTCGGCCGGTGCGGTCGTCGACGGCGTCATCATCGCGCGCGATCTGGTCAACGAGCCGCCGAACGTGCTCTTCCCCGAGGAGTTCGCGCGCCGTGCCGGTCAGCTGCGCAAGCTCGGCGTCAAGATCGAGGTGCTCGACGTCAAGGCGATGCAGAAGCTCGGCATGGGCGCGCTGCTCGGCGTCGGCCAGGGCTCGGCGCGTCCGAGCCGCACCGTGATCATGCGCTGGGACGGCGGCAAGAAGGGCGAGGCGCCGGTCGCCTTCGTCGGCAAGGGCGTCTGCTTCGACACCGGCGGCATCTCGATCAAGCCGGCCGGCAGCATGGAGGACATGAAGGGCGATATGGGTGGGGCGGCCTGCGTCGTCGGCCTGATGCATGCGCTCGCGGCGCGCAAAGCCAAGGTCAACGTGGTCGGCGCCATCGGCCTCGTCGAGAACATGCCCGACGGCAACGCGCAGCGGCCGGGCGACATCGTGACCTCGATGTCGGGCCAGACCATCGAGATCATCAACACCGACGCGGAGGGCCGTCTCGTGCTGGCCGACGTGCTCTGGTACGTGGCCAAGAAGGCCAAGCCGAAATTCATGGTGGACCTGGCGACCCTGACCGGCGCGATCGTGGTCGCGCTCGGCACCGATCATGCCGGCATGTTCTCCAACAATGACGAGCTCGCCGAGCGCTTGCTCGCCGCGGGCATCGAGAGCGGCGAGAAGGTCTGGCGCCTGCCGCTCGGCCCCGAATACGACAAGCTGATCGATTCCCAGTTCGCCGACATGAAGAACACCGGCGGCCGTCACGGCGGCTCGATCACCGCGGCGCAGTTCCTGCAGCGCTTCGTCGACGGCACGCCCTGGGCGCATCTCGACATCGCCGGCACCGCAATGGGCGCGCCCAAGACCGACATCAACCAGAGCTGGGGGTCGGGCTACGGCGTCCGGTTGCTCGATCGCCTGGTGGCGGATCATTACGAGCGCAAATAACGCGAGATGACTGAAGTCCTGTTCTACCATCTGCAAAACATGACGGTTGAGAACGTGTTGCCGCCGCTTCTCGAGAAATCGCTCGAGCGCGGCTGGCGCGTCGTGGTGCAGTCGACCTCGCCGGAGCGCGCCGATGCGCTCGACGCGCATCTGTGGACCTATCGCGACGATTCCTTCCTGCCGCACGCGACATGGCGGGTGAACGATGTGGCCGAGCAGCCGATCGTGCTGGCGATCGAGGCGGATAACCCGAACGGCGCCAATGTCCGGTTCCTCGTGGATAATGCCGCGCTGCCCCAGGACGCGCAGGCCTATGAGCGCATGGTGCTGCTGTTCAACGGCGACGATCCGGACGCGCTCGCCGCGGCCCGCAGCACCTGGACGGATTGCAAGACGCGCGGATTTGAGGTCACCTATTGGCAGGCGGACGAACGGGGCCGGTGGCAGCGTCGGAATTAGCGACCCCGCGCAATTAATGATAATTTGGACTTTCTCGGGCAGACTGGCTTTGGCCACCTTCGTGCCGCAAAGTGATGTTGGTACAATCGCTTAGGGCCGCTCCTTGACGTGGGGAATTTAGTTTATCGTGCGACATCAAAAGCTTCCAAAGTCGCTCATAGTTGCGTTGGCCGCTGTCGCGCCGCTGATGGCGGGCTGCTCGGGCGCAACCGACATGCTGGCGTCCGCCAAGGACGCCGAGTGGTTCAACAAGCCGAGCCGCCTGTTCATCAAGAACATCTCGATCGAATCGCCGCCCCTGACCCCCGACAAGCCGGTTGGCGCCGAAGACCTCGTCAGCGCCGATGGCGGATGCCCCGGCATGACACCGCCGCCCGGACCTGCCGACGCCAATGCGTCGACGACGGCGCCTGCGCCGATGGGCGGCACGGTCGCGCTCGGCCACACCGAATGCGACGTGGTGCGCGGTATCGGCGCGCCCTCGACCGTCAATCTCTCCAGCGATGCGGCTGGTCGTCGCGTCGCGACGGTGACCTGGACCACGGGTCCGCGCGCCGGCATCTACACCTTCACGTCCGGACGCCTCTCCGCGATCGAGGGCTCGCCCGAACCGCAGGTCGTCCCGAAGGCGACCAAGCCGAAGGCGAAGAAGAAGGCGGCGACGTAATACGTCGTCGGTCTTTCGCACTGAAGTCGGCTGCGGCTGGCACCGCGATCAGCCGCGCATGGTCGTCCAGATGATCAAGCTGCCTTCCGTCCCTTGATCGCGGTGGCGAAGGCATGAACGGTGATCTCACGGGTCGCGCTCGCCGGTAGTCGCGCCTGCAATCGGCGTTGCAGTTCCGCTCTCTCTGTCTCCGACAGCCTTCCCAATACGCCGGCCGGGCTGCTGACGACCATCGATAGCCAGTAGTCATCGAAATTCGCAAACGTTCGTTCGACGACCAATTCGCGGGTTTCGACATCGCGCAGACCGAGCTCTGCCCAAAGCGCCTTCAGCGCTTCGAAACGTGATATGTCTGCACTCGGCGGGCGCATCGCCGGCTTGCCAAGTCCGTCCATTTCTTCCCACAGGGGCTGGGTGGGTGAGCCGCCGCGCACGATGTCCCAGGTGTAGGACGCGACCATCCCGCCGGGCTTGGTGACGCGGACCATTTCCGAGGCGCCCTTGCGGGCGTCGGGCACGAAGAACAGCGCCAGCGCCATCACCGCGACGTCGAAACGGTCGCGGACGTAGGGAAGCGCCATCGCATCGCCAATCGAAAACTCGACCAGCTTTGCCGATATCTTTTGGCGCGCAGTCGTGATTTGTCCGTCGGAGGGATCGATCGCGCAAACGGATGAGGGAGCAGACTTCGCAAGAAGGAGCTCAGTGAACGCGCCGTTGCCCGCACCGACATCCACCCAGGCCAGCCCGGAGCGTGGCGCCAGCCAGTCGAGGAACAGAGTCCCGGCCGATCGGCTCCACGGCGCCATGAAGCGCTCGTAAGCTGCGCCGTCGGTGAATTTGATCGGTTCGGGTGACGACATCTCGGCCTCCCCAAAAAAATAACTTGTTTGAAATTGCATTCGGCCGAAGAGGCCGCTCTATGCACCGTAGCATGGAGCCGAACCACGCGCGATGCGCCGCCGCAAACTCTGCTAGCCCGGATATGTCCGATGGAAATGCATCCGGCATCTATCAAACGTTACGCTTGAACAGTTACACTCCCTGCATTCAAGGGGCGAGGTTGGGGCATGCGGCGGCGCGAATTCATTGCAGCATTGCGCTACGAGCTCGTCGTCAATTTGAAGACGGCCAAGGCGCTTGGCGTTGAGATGCCGCCGGTGCTGCTCGCGCGCGCCGATCGCGTGATCGAATAGTCGGCTGCCTGATCGCACGGCCCACGCGGCTCGATGAATCGTCCCATTCGCGCGCGACGGCGCGGTTCTGGTTGCACGCCATGGAGGCCGCGAGGTAGGGTAGAAGAGGAGCTCGATCAAAACGAGCCGATGGGGAGAAAATGCATCATGGACTTACGCAATGTAATTTGCGCGACGTGCGTGGTTTGCTTTGCCGCAACTGGCTCGGCGATCGCCGGAACCAATGACATGCTGATCGGCCTTGACAGCAAGGTCACCTTTGGTGCCGACGGCCAAGTGAACGTCGCGCCGGCAACCGACGCTGTGCTGGTTGTCGACATTTCTGACCCGGCCAAACCCAGGATTCGCGCCAACCTGCCACTGACCAATTCGCTTTTGGGGCCACCGACCAATCTGCAGATCACGCCGGACGGCAAGCTCGGCCTTGTCGCGAATTCCGTGACTAACGTTCAGGACGGCAACGCCTGGAAAGCAGTCCCGGATAACAAATTGTACGTGATCGACCTCACCGCGGAGCCGCCGAAGTTGATCGATACGGTCACCGTCGGGCGACAGCCGTCCGGCCTGTCGATCTCGAAAAAGGGCGACCTCGCACTGATTGCCAATCGTGATGGCAAGAGTGTTTCTGTTGTCTCTATCCAGGGTTCGACGGTCAAGGCGATTGCCGAAGTGCCTGTAGAGCAGCAGGCCGCGGCGGTTGCTATCACACCGGACGGCAAGCGCGCCTTCGTTTGCCTGAATCTTGTGAACAAGATCGGTGTGCTGTCCATCGATGGCGACAAGGTCACCTACGACAAGTCGCTGGACATTCCGTCGGCAATCAACCCCTACAACATCGACATCACGCCGGATGGCAAATACGCCATCGCCTCAAATACCGGTGCAGGGAAGAACAACGTCGACGCAGAGGTGATCATCGAAGCGACAGGTCCGCATCCTCACGTGGTCGACGTCATGAGCCCCGGCATTGGACCAGAAGGCTTTGCCATCGCGCCAGATGGAAAGACAGCGGCGGCGCCGCTGCTGCTCGGCACCTCCGCCAAGGATAGCGACTGGTTCAAGACCAAGACCGGCGAGTTGGCTCTGATGTCGATCGGGGAGGGAGGCAAGCTGACGGTCATCTCTCGCGCGCCGCTTGGTGGCCTGCCGGAGGGCGTCGTCTATGGTCCGAGCAGCGATTATCTCTATGTGGGCAATTACATTGACCAGGATTTGCAGGTGTTCGCGCTCGCCGGAGGCAAGCTGACCGAAGTTGCGCCAAAGCTGAAATTGCCGGGGCAACCGGCCTCGATGCGCGGGCCTGTGCGGTAGTAGGGCGTTCTCCGGAATCGTCCGCGGACGCTAGCTCTTCTTGTCGAACTGTGCGGTCGCAGGACAGCGGCCCGCTCTTGATTCCCGAACTCTTCACCAACGGGCATCGCGATCACATCGTCGCCCAGTGCGCCCGCTTTCACGTGCCCGCCTTGAATTCGGTGCTGGGCGCCGTCGATGGCGGGGCGCTGATGTCCTACACATTCGTCTGGGATGAATTGGTCAGCGCATCCGTCGACTATATTGATCGCATTCTGAAAGGCGCTTCGCCGCACGATCTGCCGATCCAGGCGCCGCGCCGCTACGAACTGGTCATTATTTGAAGACGGCCAAGGCGCTTGGTTTCGATGTGCCGCCCGTGCTGCTCGCGCGCGCCGATGGAAAATCGCGCGGTTGTGAAACGTGATCGAGCCCCTCGCAATGTGCGAGCCGTCACATCCGCCGCAAATCTGGAGGAAATCTCCAGAATAATCACGCGCGTCTCAAGCAACGCTCCAAGATTGTCTTGATGGCGGCTGCTACGGATCGAGAGGAGGGGCTAGATCGATCGAAGGAATATTTGGATGTCTATTACCTCGGTTTTTTCCCCGGTTACGGGGCAGCTCACGATTTTCGGCGACAGCGCCAATAACGGCCTCGTGATAGGCCGCGACACGTCCGGCCACATCCTGATCAATAACGGGCACGTGAAGACGGTCGGTGGCGATCCCACCGTGGCCAACACCAACGCGATCGATGTCTTCGGTCAGGGTGGTGACGACACGATCACCGTCGACGAAAGCCACGGTGCGATGCCGGCGGTGAACATTTTCGGCGGCGACGGCAATGACAGGATCACCGGCGGCTCGGGAAACGATCTGCTGTTCGGGCAGGCCGGCAATGATGTGATCAAGGGCGGCGGCGGCAACGATCTGCTGTTCGGTGGCGCGGGCAACGACACGCTCGACGGCGGCAGCGGCAACAACCAGCTGTTCGGCGAGGCCGGCGACGACCTCATGATCTGGAATCCCGGCGGCGGCAGCAACGTCTTCGAAGGCGGCGACGGCAACGACACGGCGCAGATCAACGGAAGCAATGCGTCCGAGACATTCACGATCACCGCGAACGGCACCCGCGTGCGGTTCGACGGGACGGGCACCTCGCCATTTTCGCTCGATATCGGCACGACCGAGAATCTCGTGCTGCACGCCGGCGGCGGCGACGACGTCATCACGGCCGGAAACGGGCTCGCCAGCCTGATCTCGCTGACACTCGATGGCGGCGCCGGCAACGACACCATCACCGGCGGTGACGGCAACGATCTCCTGATCGGCGGTTCCGGCAATGACATCGTCAACGGCGGCCGCGGCAACGACGTCGCCCAACTCGGGAGCGGTGACGACACCTTCATCTGGAATCCCGGCGACGGCAGCGACGCCGTGGAAGGCGGGTCGGGCAACGACAAGCTCGTGTTCAACGGCGCCAACATCGCCGAGAACATCAACATCACGGCCAATGGCAGCAGGGTGCGCTTCACCCGCGATGTCGCCAACATCACGATGGACCTCAACAGCATCGAAGAGATCGAGTTCGATGCGCGCGGCGGCGCCGACAACGTCACCGTTGGCGATCTCACCGGGACCGGCGTGAAGCAGGTGCTGGTCGATCTCGGAGCCGTTCCCGGCGGCACGCAAGGCGACGGCGCGGCTGACACCGTGACCGTCAACGGCACCAACGGCAATCAGCACATCCAGGTCACGGCCGCCGGCACCACGGTCACGGTGACGGGCCTGCCGGAGATCGTGACCATCGCCAATGCGGAGGCTCCCAACGACCGGCTGGTGATCCAGGCGCTCGGCGGCAACGACGTCATCGATGCGTCGATGCTTGCTGCGGTGATCGGCCTGACCATTGACGGCGGTGCGGGGAACGACACCATCACCGGCAGCCAGGGCAACGACACGCTGATCGGCGGCGACGGCAACGACAAGGTCACCGGCGGCCGCGGCAACGATTTGGCTCTGCTCGGTGCGGGCGACGACATCTTCACGTGGAATCCCGGTGACGGCAGCGACGTCGTCGAAGGCGGCACGGGAACGGATACGCTGGTCTTCAACGGCTCCAACGTGGCCGAGAACATGTCGATCTCGGCGAATGGAAGCCGCGCGCTGCTCACCCGCGATGTCGGCAATGTCGTCATGGATATCAACGGCGTCGAGCACGTGCAGATCGCTGCTGCCGGCGGTGCCGACAACATCACGGTCAACGATCTCGCCGGCACCGACGTCACCCAGGTCGCGATCGACCTCAGCGCCAGCCCCGGCAGCCAGAGCGGCGACGGCGCGGCGGACCGCGTGACGGTGAACGGCAGCGCCGGCGACGACACCATCAAGGTCGTCGCCTCGGGCGGCTCGATCGACGTCAACGGCCTGGCCGCGCAGGTCACGATCGCGCATGCCGACGCGGGCGACGTGCTCGCCGTCAACGGCGGAGGTGGCAACGACGTCATCGACGCCTCCGCGATCAAGGCCGGACAGCTCCTCAGCCTCAACATCAACGGCGGCGACGGCAACGACACTATCACCGGCAGCGCCGGCAATGACGTCGTGAACGGCGGCCGCGGCAACGACGTCGCCAATCTCGGCGCCGGTGACGACACCTTCGTCTGGAATCCCGGCGACGGCAGCGACACCGTCGAAGGCGGCAAGGGCACCGATACGCTGTTGTTCAACGGCGCCAATGTCAGCGAGAACATCAACATCTCGGCCAATGGCGGCAGGGTGCTGTTCACCCGCGATGTCGCCAACATCGCGATGGACGTGAACAACATCGAGCATATCGACTTCAATGCGCTGGGCGGCGCCGACAACATCACGGTCAATGATCTCTCCGGCACCGGCGTGAACCAGGTCAATCTCGACCTCGGCGCCAATGACGGCGCCGCCGATACCGTGACCATCAACGGAACCAGTGGCGCCGACGTCATCACGGTGACCGAGCACGACGGCATCATCACGGTGTCCGGGCTTGGCCAGGACATCAACATCACCGATGCCGGTGCGGGCGACAGGCTCGTCATCAACGGCCTCGACGGCGACGATGTCATCACCGCCACCGGCCTGCACGGCGGCATCCAGCTCGTCGCCAATGGCGGCAACGGCGATGACGTCCTGATCGGCGGCTCCGGAAACGATACGCTGACCGGTGGCGCGGGTGACGATGTGCTGATCGGCGGTCCCGGCCAGGACGTCCTCGATGGCGGCACCGGCAACAACGTCCTGATCCAGGACGGCGGGGCGATGGCGGCCGCGATGCTGCTCAACCAGGCCATGGCGGCGAGCTTCGTTCCCGCAGGCGACGGCCATGGCGTGATGCCGCTGGCCGATCCGCACACCGCGCAGACCCAGACGCTGGCTCCGCCACAGCACGCCTGACGCTCCGGCCTGGAGAACGCCCATGACGACGCACGCGGTCTTGACCGATACGGGGCTGGACGCGCTCCTGACCTTGCTTCACCTGCAAGGCGTGGCGGCCGACCGCGATCAGCTCTGGCACCGGCAAGGTACGGCCCATTTTGGCGCAGCGGACATCATCCGCTGCGCCAAATCCCTCGGTTTGAAAGCGCGAACCCATCGAACGCAGTGGAGCCGCCTGCCGGACACTCCGCTCCCGGCGATCGCGATGTTGCGTGACGGCAGCTTCATGGTCATCGCAAAAGTCTCCGCCGACAAGCTGCTGGTGCAGTCGCCGGCGACGCAGCGGCCCGTGTTCATGGAGCGCGACGAGTTTGCTGTGATCTGGGACGGCGGATTGATCCTGATGACCCGGCGCGCCGGGTTATCCGACCTCGGACGCCGCTTCGACATCACCTGGTTCGTCGGCGCCATCGGCAAATACCGGCGGCTGCTGGGGGAGGTGGTGGCGGCCTCGTTCTTCCTCCAGCTGTTTGCGCTGGTGTCGCCGCTGTTCTTCCAGGTCGTGATCGACAAGGTGCTGGTGCACCGTTCGCTGTCGACGCTCGACGTGCTCGTCGTCGGGCTCGTGGTCGTCTCGCTGTTCGACACCATGCTCGGAATCCTGCGCAACTACCTGTTCTCGCACACGACCAACCGCATCGACGTCGAGCTGGGCGCGCGCCTGTTCAATCATCTGTTGGCGTTGCCGATGGCCTGGTTTCAGGCAAGGCGCGTCGGCGATTCCGTGGCGCGGGTCCGCGAGCTCGAGAACATCCGGAATTTCATCACCTCATCGTCGCTGACGCTGCTCATCGACCTGGTCTTCACCTCGGTGTTCCTGGCGGTGATGTTCGCCTATTCGCCGCTGATGACCTGCATCGTGCTCGGATCGTTCCCGTTCTACATCGCGATCTCGGCGGTCGCGACGCCGCTGTTTCGCCGCCGGCTGGAGGAGAAATTCCGCCGCGGCGCCGAGAACCAGGCGTTTCTGGTCGAGAGCGTCTCTGGCATCGAGACGCTGAAGGCGATGGCGGTCGAGCCGCAGATGCAGCGCCGCTGGGAAGAGCAGCTCGCCGGCTACGTCTCGGCGAGCTTTGGTGTCACCAGCCTCGGCAACACCGCAAGCCAGCTCGTGCAGTTCGTCAGCAAGGTCGTCACCGCCGCCATCCTCTATGTCGGCGCGCGGCTGGTGATCGGCGACGCCCTGACTGTCGGCGAGCTCGTGGCCTTCAACATCTTCGCGGGCCGCGTCTCGGCGCCGGTGTTGCGGCTGGCGCAGGTCTGGCAGGATTTCCATCAGGCGCGGCTCTCGATCGCCCGGCTCGGCGACATCCTCAACAGCGCCGCGGAGCCGGCTTACTCCGCGGGCCGCGCCGGGCTGCCGTCGCTTAGGGGCAACATTCGGTTCGAGCACGTCGCGTTTCGCTACCGGCTCGACGGGCCGGAAATCCTGCACGATGTCTCCTTCGATATTCCGGCCGGGCAGACCGTCGGCATCGTCGGCTCGTCGGGGTCCGGCAAGAGCACCTTCGCAAAGCTGGTGCAGCGGCTGTATTTGCCGCAGGGCGGCCGCGTCCTGATCGACGGCATGGACCTGGTGATGACCGACCCGGCCTGGCTGCGGCGACAGATCGGCGTGGTGCTGCAGGAGAACATGCTGTTCAACCGCTCGGTGCGCGACAACATCGCGCTCGCCGATCCGACTTTGCCGATGGACCGGATCATCGAGGCGGCAAGGCTCGCCGGCGCGCATGATTTCATTCTGGAACTGCCCGAAGGCTACGACACGGTGGTCGGCGAGCGCGGCTCGACACTCTCGGGCGGCCAGCGTCAGCGCATCGCGATCGCCCGCGCGCTGGTGACCAATCCGCGCATCCTGATCTTCGACGAAGCCACCAGCGCGCTGGACTACGAAAGCGAGCGGATCATCCACGACAACATGAAAGACATCGCGAAGGGCCGCACCGTCCTGATCATCGCGCATCGTCTCTCCACCGTCCGCGGCGCCGATCGCATCTTCACGCTGGAGCGCGGCCGTCTGGTCGAGGACGGCACGCATGATGCCTTGATCAGGAGTGGCGGCCGCTATGCCAACCTGCACCGGCTTCAGGGAGGACTCCATGAGGTCGGCTAGCACCGCACCGGCCCGAAAGCCGGAGCAGACTGTCGTTCCGTTCCGGACTACGAAGAACCGGAGCGCCGCGGAAACCGCGTTCCTGCCGGCGGCGCTGGAGATCACGGAAACCCCGCCGTCGCCGATCGGCCGCGCCATCGCGTTTGCGCTGATGGCCCTGGTTTGCGTGGTGCTGGCTTGGTCGGCCTGGGGCACGATCGACATCGTGGCGTCCGCCACCGGCAAGGTGGTGTCGAGCGGCCGCAGCAAGGTGGTGCAGCCGTTCGAGACCGGCGTGGTGCGCGCCATCCATGTGCAGGACGGGCAGGCGGTCAAATCCGGCGACGTGCTGATCGAGCTCGATCCGACCGTGAATGCCGCGGAGCGCGACCATCTGCACGACGACCTCATGGCCGAACGGCTCAACAGCGCGCGCCTGCGCGCGGCGCTGGCTGCCGGCGAAGATGGCCCCGCCAATCTGGTCCCGCCCGCGGATGCCGATCCCTTGCTGGTCGCGACGCAGCAGCAACTTCTCGCCAACCAGGTCGGCGAGCACCGCGCCAAGCTCGCGGCGCTTGCCGGCCAGGAGGCGCAGAAGAACGCCGAGCAGCAGACGATCGCGGCGACGATCCACAAGCTCGGTGCCTTGCTCCCGGTGACCGAGCAGCGCGTCGATATCCGCAGGACGCTGATGGAGAAGGAGATCGGCTCGAAGCTGACCTATTACGAGACGCTCCAGCTCCAGATCGAGCAGCAGGAGGAGCTCGGGGTCCAGCGCAGCCATCTGAAGGAAGCCGAGTCCGCCGTCGCCGCGATCAGGGAGACCCGCATCCAGGCGGTGGCCGAGTATCGCAAGAGCCTGTCCGACGAGCTCGCCAAGAGCGAGCAGAAAGCCAATGGCCTTGCGCGCGACCTGATCAAGGCGCAGCAGCGCACCCAGCTTCAGCGACTGACGTCACCGGTCGACGGCGTCGTGCAGCAGCTTGCTGTCCACACCGTCGGCGGTGTGGTCACGCCGGCGCAGTCGCTGCTCGTGATCGTGCCGTCGGACACCCGGCTCGAGATCGAGGCGATGATCTCCAACCGTGACATCGGCTTCGTCGAGCCCGGGCAGGGCGCCGCGATCAAGATCGACACCTTCAACTTCACCCGCTACGGCCTGCTGCAAGGCCGCGTCGAGAGCGTCTCGCAGGACGCCATCATTCGCGACCGTCCGCCGGAGCGTGGCGACCGCGCGCCGGGCGCGCAGCACGACAGCAGCGAGCCCAGCGGGCAGGAGCTCAGCTACAGTGCAACCATCGCGCTCGACCGCACGCAAATGCAGGTGGACGATCGCCTCGTCAGCCTGACCCCGGGCATGGCGGTCACGGTCGAGATCAGGACCGGCTCGCGCACCATTCTGAGCTACCTGTTGTCGCCGCTGCAGCGCTACCGGCACGACATCATGCGGGAGCGCTAGGGTCTGCCTCACTTCCTGGTAAATCGGATCGTTCCATCCCAATCGTCCGGTGGTGGTTCGAGCAGGAAGCCGACCACGCGGTCGAGGTAGATTCCGGCCAGCATATCGTCCGGACGGGCGCGGGCAAACGCCTCCAGGGCCTCGAACGCACGCATCCAATCCCGGCTGGCGTAAGCCTCGTAAACGCGGTGCCAATCGCGAACGATGTCCGTCATGTCAGTCGTTGCCCGGCAATCCTCCGGGCCCTCGAGGGCGCCAAGAAGTTCGAAGAGGTCGAGTGACGTCTTCGCGCCCTTCGGCTGGATCCTGTCGACGCGACGAAACAGAAACGCGTCCGAGCATAGGTCCGCGATCTCTGCGCTCGCCAGGATTTCGGTGCCGTAATATTTGTTGAGGCCTTCGATCCGGGAGGCGACATTCACGGTATCGCCGATGGCGGTGTAGTCGATCCGGTCGGTCGAGCCGACATTGCCCAGGATCGCTTCACCGCCATGGAGCCCGAAACGGGTGTGCCACGGCGCAAGGCCGTCTGCCTTCCAGCGTTCGCCGAGGCGGTGGGCCGCCGCCCGGCACTTGAGCGCCGTGCGACAGGCCACGTGCTCATGGTGGGCAACCGGCAGCGGCGCATTCCAGAAGGAGAAGATGGCGTCGCCAATGAACTTGTCGACGGTCCCTTGCTCGCTGACGACCACTGAGGCGAGTTCCTCGAAATATGTCGACAGGTTCACCATCAGATCCTTGGCGGGCGTGACACCGGCCATCGACGTGAAATCCTGGACATCCGTGAACATGATGCTGACGTTGCGGGTCTCGCCGCCGACCGCGACAACGGTCTCGCTTTGCAGGATGTCCCTCACGAGCGCCTTCGGGACGAACTTCGTCACTTCGCGGAGCGTGCTCTTCATCCCGGACATCGACCTGATCAGCACATCGAGTTCCCGGACACGCGAGCCGAAGCCGATCGGATCGTCCAGCTTGAATGCCCGGATCAGATCCGCCTCGCCGGCGAGCTTCATGACGGGCCGCGAAATCGAGTGCGCGAGATAGGCGATCGCCGGCAGCGACAGCAGGAAGATCAGAAGGGCAGGCGGGATGCTGCGCGCCGCGGCGTCGGCCAACGTGCCCATGAAATCCGAAAGCGGCGCCGCATAGAGCACGAAGAATACGCCGCCGTCCCTTGCGACCTGGCGAACGACCGTTGCGAGAAAGTCCGCGCCCGCGGCATGAAAGCGGACCAGGGGAAACGGACCGTTCCGCTCGAATAGTCGTACTGCTTCCTGAATGACGGGATCGGAAAGTTCGCCGACGGTGGCGACCTGCATCGCGTCGCCGCCATTGACGCCGGATGGCTTGAACATCTGGCTAGGATCGGAGTGGGCCAGAAGCCGATTCTGCTCGTCGAAGGCCACAAAGCGATGGCTGTCATTGAGGCGGACGGACCGCACATAGGCCATCAATCGGTCGATGGTGATGTCGACGCCGACGGCGCCGCCCTCGAAGGCCTTGGCGAGAGTCATTCCGGCTTGCGATGTGGTGGCGAAGATGTAGGGCACGTTCCGGACGGTATTCTGCGGCTGCGCCCTCGCATCGCGATACCATGGGCGAAGGCGCGGATCATAATCGGCGGCAATGTTGCGCGTGCCGACCTGACGCCGGCCGGCATCGAGAAACCGCCAGGTCTCGGTGCGCAGGCCGGCTTCATCGTGGCTGATCTCCTGTATCGCGAACCGGGTCGTCGGAGGTGCGCTCAAGGCCGTGACAAAGGAGCTTTCCGCCTCCGAGATGGACAGGACCTGAAAGTAGTCGCCATTTTCATAGCCGACATAGGCCGAGGAAATCTGGGGACTGAGCGCCAGGCTCGTCAGGATCAGCGGCTCGATTGAAGCTTTCAGCCCCGCGATCTGCCGGACCGCGGGCGCGTCGCTGAGCTGGGCCGCGATCAGGAACGCGGGAGCGAAGAAGCCCAGCCGCCGTTCGTTGATCCGATCGATTGTCGTCTTGAAGCTGTCCGAGGCTGCCCTGATCGCTGCTCTGCGGGTCTCGAGGTAGTTGGTGACCGTGAGCGCGGTTCCGAGCAGGAGCGCTGCGAGCACGAAAAGCGTGAGCACGGTCACGAATATCGGGATGCGTGGCGTACGATCTGCTGCATGCATGGCTGCGGACCCTCACGAGCCGCGTTATGTGGACAGGTCGATGATGCGCTTGGACAGATAGTCCACCCAATATCGAAGGAAGGGGTCGGCCTCATCGAGCTTCTGCTTGAGCCTGCTCTCGCTGACCGCCAGCAGGTCGCAACCATTTCTGGTATAGGCCGATGCGGCGCGTTGCGCGCCCGCCATCAAGGCGTGCACGCCAAACATCTGGCCGGGCTGGAGCTCGGTGACGAGGCGCTGCTGGTCGGTTCCGAACCGGAGATAGATCGTGACGTCGCCCCGAAGCAGGATGTAGGCGATCGTTCCGATTTCACCCTCGACGAAGATCGTCGCGCCCGCAGGACAGGTTCTTCGGCCGAGACCCTCCCGGATCGAAACAATCGGGGCATCCGTGCTTCCAGGTTCGATGATCATCGCGGACCAGGTATTTCTGTCAGGCTCTGACCTGACGTTGGCAGGCGGATGCGGCTTTCGTCGATCTGGGGAGGCTATCGTTTACCGATGGCGCTGAGATGTGCAGTTTGTGCCATAGTCGCGTGATCGGAAGGGGGCGCCGCCGGCAAAGGACCGGCTACTGTGCATGGGGTTGTTTTCAAGATTTCAAGTCTAGCCCGCCGCCTCGCCGAACTGCGCGCTTGCCTCGAGCCATTGCTCTTCCGCGCGCGCGAGCGCATCGGCCGCATTGGCGCGGGCCTTTGAGAGCTGCGCGGCCTGCTTGGGGTCGCGCGTGAAGATGTCTGGCAGCGCGAGCGCCGTATCGATCTTGGTGATGATCTCGGTGACCCGCGCGATCTCGCTCTCGGCCTCCGCGATGCGCTTCTTCAGCGAGCCGCGATTGTCCGATTTCGGGCGCTGCGGCTTCTCGCTGGGCGCGCTGCGCTCGCGCGGGGCAGGCTCGGCGTTGCGCGAGGACAGCACCAGGCGGCGATACTCGTCGAGGTCGCCGTCGTAATTGGTCACGGTGCGGTCGGCGACGATCCAGAGCTGGTCGGCGCAGGCCTCGATCAGATAGCGGTCGTGCGAGACCATGATGATCGCGCCGGGAAACTCGTTGATGGCTTCGGCGAGCGCAGCGCGGCTGTCGATGTCGAGATGGTTGGTCGGCTCGTCCAGGATGATCATGTTGGGGCCGTAGAACGTCGCGAGCCCCAGCAGCAGCCGCGCCTTCTCGCCGCCCGACAGTTTGCCGGCCTTGGTGTCGGCCGCCTTGCCGGAGAAGCCGATCGCGCCGGCGCGGGCGCGCACCTTCGCCTCGGGCGCGTCGCCCATCAGCTTGCGGACGTGATCGTAGGCGGAAGCGTCCTCGTTCAGCTCGTCGAGCTGATGCTGCGCGAAATAGGCGATCGAGAGCTTGTCGGCGCGCGTCACCTTGCCGGAGAAGGGGGCGAGACGCGCGGCGAGCAGCTTGACGAGCGTCGACTTGCCGTTGCCGTTGGCGCCGAGCAGCGCAATGCGGTCGTCGTTGTCGATGCGCAGCGTCACGCGGCTCAGCACCGGCGTGGCCGGATCGTAGCCGACCGAGGCGTTGTCGACGGCGATGATCGGCGGCGACAGGATTTTCTCCGGCGCCGGGAAGGTGATCTCGCGCACGTCCTCCGTCACCAGGGCCGTGATCGGCTTCAGCCGCTCCAGCATTTTGACGCGGGATTGGGCCTGGCGCGCTTTCGAGGCCTTGGCCTTGAAGCGATCGACGAAGGCCTGCAGGCGGGCACGCTCGGCCTCCTGGCGCTTGACCGCCTTGGCATCGAGCAACTCGCGCGCGGCGCGCTGCTCCTCGAAGGAGGAGTAGGTGCCCTTGTAGAGCGTGAGCTTGCCGCGCTCCAGATGCAGGATCTGGTCGACCGAGCTCTCCAGCAGGTCGCGGTCATGGCTGATCACGATCACCGTGCGCGGATAATGCGCGAGGTGATCCTCGAGCCACAGCGTGCCTTCGAGGTCGAGATAGTTGGTGGGCTCGTCGAGCAGCAGCAGGTCCGGGGCCGCGAACAGGGTCGCCGCCAGCGCCACGCGCATGCGCCAGCCGCCGGAGAATTCGGCGCAGGGACGCAGCTGGTCGGCGGCGGAAAAGCCGAGGCCGGACAGGATCGCAGCGGCGCGGCTCGGGGCCGAATGCGCGTCGATGTCGACGAGCCGGGTCTGGATCTCGGCGATCCGGTGCGGGTCGGTGGCGCTCTCGGCTTCGTGAAGCAGCGCGTCGCGCTCGAGGTCGGCCTTGAGCACGACCGAGATCAGGCTTTCGGGGCCGTTTGGCGCTTCCTGGGCCAGGCTGCCGACCCGCCAACGCGGCGGCAGGGTCACCGAGCCGTGCTCGGCGGCCAGCTCGCCGCGGATCACCTTGAAAAGCGTCGATTTGCCGGTGCCGTTGCGCCCGACCATGCCGACGCGCGAGCCGGGCGTGATCTGCACGGAGCTACTGTCGATCAGAAGGCGTCCGGCGAGGCGGATGGAGAGATCGGTGATGGAGAGCATGCGGCCTTGTCACCGCAGGCGGGATCAAACGCAACCCGATTTTTTCGTCAATGCGACTCGCGTTCGCGCTTCCTCAACTCGTCCATCAGCTGCTCGAGATGTGTCGGGAGCCGGGGGTCGGGACGAAGGCTTTGCTGAAGCCGCTCGCCTACGGCATCGCAAATCGAGCGGCTGGTGCGCCGATCGATCTGTTCGCTCTCATTGGCAAAAAGGCCCGCCATCTCGGGGTTCCGTGTGTTCGAAGTAACGACACGGTATCAAGTCATTGGCCCCCAAAATGGTTTCGCCGGTTGTTGGGGACGTCAGCCATTCTAGTAAAAATTGTATGAATTCGCCGTATCTGCCCAAAGACAAGGCCCCGGCGGGGGGAACGCCGGGGCCTCTCTTGGAAGGTACCGCAGGGGGGGAACGGCACCTCAGGAAGGTTCTGTCGGGCTCAGTAGCAGCGGTTGATCAGCCGCCAGCGGGGCCCCCAGGGGGTCGGGACCAGCCGGCGCACGTAGCAGCCGCCATAACCGTAGGAGACGGGGGCAGCGTAGAAGCGCGGTCCGCCCCAGCCCCAGCCGCCGTGATGCCAGCCGCCACCGCCGTGCCAGCCCCAGCCGCCGCCATGCCAGTGAGCGGAGGCGGAGGTGGGAGCCAGCGCGGCACCCAGCGCGACCGCGGCGACTGCAGCGAGCGAAAGTTTCCTCAACATGATGATCTCCTCAAAACTGCCGGCGCGGGGCTATCGCGTCGATGGAAAGGCCGCCGAAACGATCCGCCTCGGGAGGAGGCTTTGGTTTCGATGGACCTGACATTAGGCCAGCGAGGCTGAACCAAACCCTCATGGGGCCTTCAGATTGGGTTCATCTGCGTGAAATCGTTGTAATCCATGTTGGAATTCGGCTCAGCCTCTCGGCCTGGCCCTGCGGCGAAGCGCCCGTGGGCTGTTCCGGCGGTCGCTTGCCGGATCGCGAAGGCGCCGATATAAGCCCCGCAACTCCAAACCACCCTTTTTCTCTTCAAGGACAAGATCATGGCCATCGAACGCACTTTCTCGATCATCAAGCCCGACGCGACCGCGCGTAACCTGACCGGCGCCGTGAACGCCGTGATCGAGAAGGCGGGCCTGCGGATCGTCGCGCAGAAGCGCATCCGCATGACCAAGGAACAGGCCGAGACGTTCTACGCCGTCCACAAGGCCCGCCCGTTCTTCGGCGAGCTGGTCGAGTTCATGACCTCGGGCCCGGTCGTGGTCCAGGTGCTGGAAGCCGAGGGTGCGATCGCCAAGTACCGCGACGCCATGGGCGCGACCGACCCGTCCAAGGCGGCCGACGGCACCATCCGCAAGCTCTACGCAAAGTCGATCGGCGAGAACTCCGCCCACGGCTCGGACGCCCCGGAGACCGCCGCGATCGAGATCGCGCAGTTCTTCTCGGGCAACGAGATCGTCGGCTGAGCTTTCAGCCGATAAGTTAAGTCGACGGGGCGAAAGGACTTATTGTGAACTGGCTCTGGCAGATCTTCGATCCCGCCACGATCGGGGCATTCTTCACCCAGTTCCGCAATGAGATGGCCGAACCGACCTTCTGGATTGCGGTCGGCAAGATCATCTGGATCAACATCCTTTTGTCCGGCGACAACGCGCTGGTGATCGCGCTTGCCTGCCGCGGCCTGAAGCCGCGGCACCGGCTCTGGGGCATGGTGCTCGGTGCGGGTGCTGCGGTGCTGCTGCGGATCATCTTCACCGGCATCGTCGCCAGCCTGATGGAACTGCCGTACCTCAAGCTGGTCGGCGGCCTCGCACTGATCGTGATCGCGGCAAAGCTGCTGGTGCCGGAAAACGAGGACGAGGACGGCGTCGAGTCGGCCTCGCATCTGTGGCAGGCGGTGCAGATCGTCGTCGTCGCCGACATCGTCATGAGCCTCGACAATGTCATCGCGGTCGCGGCCGCCGCCAATGGCAGCGTGCCGCTTTTGGTGCTCGGCCTTGCCATCAGCGTGCCCCTGATCGTCGCGGGCGCGGCGCTGATCATGGCATTGCTGTCGAAGCTGCCGATCCTGGTCTGGGCCGGTGCGGCGCTGCTCGGCTGGATCGCGGGCGAGGTGATCGCCACCGATCCGGGCATCGCGCCGAAGCTGCATTCGCTGTCCGAGGGTCCGTTCGGCGCCTCGCTGGACCAGATGCTCGGCACTCTGCACATCCCGCCGCAATTCGCCCATGGCGGCGGTGGCGCCGAATATCTCTGCGCCTTGCTCGGCGTTGTCGTCGTGCTGCTGGTCGGCGCGATCTGGCGCCGGCGCCGGCTGAGCCATGCCGCGCTCGAAGCCTCCGAGCACCACGCCAAGGCGTCGGCGGAGTAGTTTCTAACGCCGGACGATCGACCCCGAACGTCCGATCAGCCGGGCGAGCTGCTTGAAGCGGCTGCCGACGCGGTCGGCGACGAGGTCGCCGAGCCTGTGCTCGAACACCAGCATCAGATTGCGCGCTTGGCTGCGGAAATGCGTGGCGGGCAGGACGCCCGGGCGCGCTGCTGAGATCAGATGCGCGACACGGAACGCTGCCCCAAGGAGCCGGGCGCGTTCGAGCTGCGCCGGTGTCAGCAATTCCTGCATGGTCAGCGGCGGCTGGTTCTCTTCGCTGAGGCCCGCATAGCGATAGAACACCGACAGGCCGACAAAGGCGCGCTCGCGGTGATCAATCGCGCCGAAATTGGCGTTGACCACGAGGCTCAACGTCTGCTCGCCCCGATGGTCGGGATGGACGCGCCAGCCGATGTCGGACAGAAGGCAGGCTGTGTGGCGCAGGCGGCGGTCTTCCTCGGTCTCGCGCAGCTTCACCACGCGTGCGAGGCGATCGGTCCAGGCAATCAGCTCGCGGGCGTGCTTGGCCGAGCGTGACAAGAGCTGGTTCAGCTCTTCGGCGGCACAGATCAGGCCGTCCTTGTTGCGCTCGGAGTCCGGCAGCTTCTCGTGCAGCAGGCCCTCGCGCACGCCGAAGGTCGAGAACACGATGGTCTTCGGCTTCGCGACCCGGATGATGTGCTCGAGCACCAGCGCAGCGTAGGTGAGGAGAGGGCGCCGCGCATCCGCGACGACCTCGATGTCGGCCAGCATGTTGGTGGCTGCAAGCCGCCGGAGGCGACGTGAGAAATCGAGCGCCTCAGCGGCGGGAATCGAATAGCCGTGCATCACCTGGAGCGGATAGCCGCTCTGGATGATGTGGATGCGCGCGAGCGCACGCCAGGTGCCGCCGACGGCATAGAAGGTGCGGCCACGACCCGCGGCGAGCTGCGGAACTTCGTCGATCGCCTCGCGCACGATGCGGTCGGCGCGCTTGAGCGATTTGTGGGCGAGGTCCTGCAGCGCGAGGCCGCCGAGCGGCAGTGTCACGCCGCTGCGTACGCTGTTCCCGCGTACGTCGATCAGTTCGAGCGAGCCGCCGCCGAGATCGCCGACGATGCCGTCGGGACGATGGATGCCCGAGATTACGCCGAGCGCCGACAGTTTTGCTTCGCGCGGTCCCGACAGGATCTCGATTTTAACGGCGCAGATGCGCTCGGCTTTCGCGATGAAGTCGGGGCCGTTGGAAGCGTCGCGGCAGGCCGCGGTCGCGATCGCGAACACGCGGCCGACCTGCATCACGCGGCACAACGCCCGAAAACGTTTCAGCGAGGTCAGCGCCTTGTCGACGGCATCCGGCGCGAGCAGACCCGTGCTCTGCACCTCACGCCCGAGGCCGCACAGCGTCTTCTCGTTGAAGATCGGAATCAGGCTGCGTGTCAGTCCCTCGTAGACGACGAGACGAACCGAGTTGGAGCCGATGTCGATGACCGCGACGCTAGCGCCACGCTTGCGCGGCCGTTTCACGGCAAAGATCTCCGGTCAGGACTGATGGCGTTCGTTTCGGCGCGTGAGACGGCGCGGCGAGGATTCCTTGAGCGACTTTCCACGGCCAGACAGACTCGGATTTGTCATGAAGTAGTTGTGCACGTTGAAGGGCTCCTCGCCCTTCGCGGCCTTCATACGCGTTGAGGACCCGTCCGGCAACAATTGCCAGCTCTGCTCATTGTCCTTCAGATTCGCGACCATGATCTGTTCGAGAACCTGCTGATGCACCGTGGGATTTTGCAGCGGACACAGCACCTCGACGCGGCGGTCGAGGTTGCGCGGCATCATATCGGCCGACGAGATATACACAGCCGCTTTCGCGCTCGGCAGGCCCTGGCCCATGCCGAAGCAGTAGATTCGACCATGTTCCAGGAACCGTCCGATGATCGACTTGACGCGGATGTTCTCCGAAAGGCCGGGAATGCCGGGCCGCAGGCAGCAGATCCCGCGCACCACGAGCTCGACCTGCACGCCGGCCTGTGAGGCCTCATAGAGCGCGTCGATGATATCGGGGTCGACCAGCGCATTCATCTTCATCCAGACCGCGCCGGGCTTGCCGTGACGTGCGTGCTCGGTCTCGCCCTGGATGTGCTCGATGATGCGCTTGCGCAGCGTCAGCGGCGACACCGCCATCTTCTCCAGATCGCTCGGCGCAGCGTAGCCCGTGATGAAGTTGAACACGCGCGCGGCGTCGCGGCCGATGGTCGGTTCCGACGTGAAGTAGGAGAGGTCCGTATAAATACGCGCGGTGACCGGGTGATAATTGCCGGTGCCGGTATGGACGTAAGTGGTGAGGCTGCCGCCCTCGCGGCGCACCACCATGGAAAGCTTTGCGTGCGTCTTCAATTCGAGGAAGCCGTAGACCACCTGCACGCCGGCGCGTTCCAGGTCGCGCGCCCAGCGGATGTTGGCCTCTTCGTCGAAGCGCGCCTTCAATTCGATCAGCGCGGTGACGGATTTGCCGGCCTCGGCCGCTTCGGCCAGCGCGCGCACGATCGGAGAGTTGTTGGAGGTGCGGTAGAGCGTCTGCTTGATCGCGACGACGTCGGGATCGCGCGCGGCCTGTTGCAGGAACTGCACCACCACGTCGAAGGATTCGTAGGGGTGATGGACCACGAGGTCCTTCTGCCGGATCGCGGCAAAGATGTCGCCGCCATGCTCACGCACGCGCTCGGGATGGCGCGGCACGTAAGGGGTGAATTCGAGGTCGGGCCGGTCGAGCCTTGTCAGTTGCGAAAGCTCGTTCATGGCGAGCACGCCGTCGACCAGGAACACCTCGTCGTCGGCCGCCGAGAGCGCGTGCTGCACGAAGCTGCGCAACTGCTCCGGCATCTTGGCGTCGATCTCGAGCCTGATCACCGATCCGCGGCGGCGGCGCTTCAGCGCGGTCTCGAACAGGCGGACGAGGTCTTCGGCCTCTTCCTCGATTTCGAGCTCGGAGTCGCGGATGATGCGGAAGGCGCCCTGGCCGTGGAGATTGTAGCCGGGGAACAGGCGATTGATGAAAAGGCCGGTCACCTGCTCCAGCGAGATCAGGCGTACGACCTTGCTCTCCTTGCCGTCGCCCGGCAGACGGATGAAGCGGTCGATCTTGCCGGGCATGCGGATCAGCGCGTTCATCTGCTTGCCGTCGATGGCGCGCGTGAGCTGCAGCGCGATGGTGAAGCCGAGGCTCGGGATGAACGGGAAGGGGTGGGCTGGGTCGATCGCCAGCGGCGTCAGCAGCGGGAACACGTTGTTGAGGAAATAGTCCTCGAGCCAGGTCCGCTCCGCCTTGCTGACGTCCTTGCCATCGACCAGCACGATGCCGACGCCGGCGAGCGTGCCGCGCAAATCGGCCCAGATCGCCTGCTGGTCGGAGGCGAGCTGCGAGACGGTTCGGTTGATCAGCGCAAGCTGCTCGGACGGCGTCAGGCCGTCGGGGGCGCGCTCGGCGATGCCCTCGCGCACCTGCGCCTTGATGCCGGCGACGCGGACCATGAAGAACTCGTCGAGGTTATTTGCGGAAATCGACAGGAATCGTACCCGCTCCAGCACGGGATGGCTGGCGTTGACCGATTCTTCCAGGACACGGCGGTTGAAATGCAGCCAGGAGAGTTCGCGGTTGATGAATCGCTCAGGGCTCGAGGCGATCGCCGGCAGGCCCTCGGCTTCCGTAGGTTTCTCTTTTATTTCAACAGTTTGCGCGGAATCCATGAGAAGTCGGTCCATCCAGTTCGCCCCAATTTGCGACTTATGCGCAAAACCGGCCGGAGCATGTGTTAGTGCGATGACGTTTCGATGACATTGATGTTCCGCGGCCGCGCCGCGTCAAGCGGGCCAAGGGGACAGGGGCTGGCCGTCAGGCGTCCCGGAGCAGCTCGGCGGCGAGCGCCCGGGTGACGGGGCGGCCGAGCCGCAGCGCCTCGCCGTCCAGCAATTCCACGGCGCGCCGGGCGGCGGCCGACGACCGCTCCAGCCGGGTCGCGAGGTAGCTCACCACGCTTTCGTCGACAGAGAGCTGACGGTCGGCGCAGAACTTGACGATCAGGCCGCGGAACAGCTGGTCGTCCGGCGGCGCCAGCGAAATCACCGGAATCGTCCGCAGCCGGGAGCGGAGGTCGCGGAGCTCGACCTCGATCGCCGCCGGCACCTCACGGCCGGTGAAGAGCACATAGGCGCCGTCCTCGCGAGCGAGGTTCATCAGATGGAAGAGGGCGCGTTCGTCGAGATCGCCGGCCTTGAGATCCTCGACCACCAGCGCGCCGGTCGCGAGCGCGCCGGGGACGCTGGCCGCGGTCAGCGCATTGGCCGTGGTCGAGCGCGCGCCGGCCTCCTCGGCCCAGATCGCGGCGAGGTGGCTCTTGCCCGAGCCTTCGGGGCCGGCGAGCCACATGATCCGGTTCGGCCATTCCGGCCAGCCGTCGATCAGCGCGAGACCGGCGGCGTTGGCAGGGCCCTCGAGAAAATTGTCCCGGCTGAGGCTCTCCGCATGGGGAAGCGAAAACGCCAATTGTCGGGGATGAACGCGGCCTGCCACGCTTGCTTTGCTCCGTGCCGGCGCGCCGGCTTTGTCTGAAGAGATTCGACCTATTCGATCGGGTTTTGGCCTTTTGCAGGGCGGCCGCGTCCCGGCTCATTTGGCCTCGATCGTGCTCATGTGCCGCAACCACTCGACGAGATAGAGCGACACGGAGGACAGCGTGAACACCGTAACGAAGCCCATCAGGACTATATCATACGGTGCCGGCCTGAAGCCGAAGGCGAGCGAGGCCAGCACCAGCGCCGCATAGGCCACCTGGGCCGCGGTGTTGAGCTTGGAGACCATCGACGGCTTCATCTCGACCGGCTTGTCGAACAGCCAGGACACGATCACGGCGGTGACGATCATGATGTCGCGCGACACCACCAGGATCACGATCCAGCGCGGAATGTCGCCCCAGATGCCGAGCGCGAGGTAGATCGACACCAGCAGCGCCTTGTCGGCCAGCGGGTCGAGCAGGGCGCCGAGCTCGCTGGTCATGTTGAAGCGCTTGGCCAGGAAGCCGTCCACGGCATCGCTGATGCCGGCGACCAGGAAGACGGCGAATGCCACCTCCATTTGGCTCGACACGATGGCCCAGACGATGATCGGGACCAGCATGATGCGGCCCAGGGTAATGATGTTCGGAATACTCACGCGGCGCTTCCCGGCACCCGGTCTGACCTCGAATCCGGCCTCCAAAGAGGCTGAACCGGTTGATATCTCTACATAGTATAGGGCGGGGCGCCACGCTTGCCATTGCGCGTCCCCGGAATTCGACGTAACCAGCCGCAAACCCACTGGAAATCGGGCATGACCGACCGCAAAAACGGCCTCACATACGCCGATTCAGGCGTCGATATCGACGCGGGCAACCGCCTGGTCGACCTGATCAAGCCGATGGTGCGCGCCACCGCACGGCCCGGCGCCGACGCCGAGATCGGCGGATTCGGCGGCCTGTTCGACCTCAAGGCGGCCGGTTTCAAGGATCCTGTCCTGGTCGCGGCCACCGACGGTGTCGGCACCAAGGTCAAGATCGCGATCGAGACCGGCCTGCATGGCGGGATCGGCATCGACCTCGTCGCCATGAGCGTCAACGACCTCGTGGTGCAGGGCGCCGAGCCGCTGTTCTTCCTGGACTATTTCGCCTGCGGCAAGCTCGACCCCGAGGCCACCGCCTCGATCGTCGCTGGCGTCGCCGAGGGCTGCCGCGAATCCGGCTGCGCTCTGATCGGCGGCGAGACCGCCGAAATGCCCGGGCTCTACAAGGACGGTGACTATGACCTCGGCGGCTTTGCCGTCGGCGCTGCCGAGCGGGGCACGCTGCTGCCGCGCAAGGACATTGCCGCGGGCGACGCCGTGATCGGTCTCGCTTCGTCGGGCGTGCACTCCAACGGCTTCTCGCTGGTACGCAAGATCGTGGAACAGTCCGGCCTCGGCTTCGAGGCGCAGGCGCCGTTCGCGCCGGTCATGACGCTCGGCGGCGCGCTGCTGACGCCGACGCGGCTCTACGTCAAATCCTGCCTGCGCGCGATCCGCGAGACTGGCGCGGTGAAGGGCCTCGCCCACATCACCGGTGGCGGCTTCACCGACAACATTCCGCGCGTGCTGCCCGCACATCTTGGCGTCGGCATCGATCTGGCGCGCCTGCCGGTGCTGCCGGTGTTCAAATGGCTGGCGGCGCAAGCCGGCATCGCCGAGCTCGAAATGCTCAGGACCTTCAACTGCGGCATCGGCATGATCGCGATCGTCGAGCCCGACAAGGTCGACGAGGTCGTGCGGGTCTTCACCGACGCGGGCGAGACCGTGGCGCAGCTCGGCACCGTGATCCCGGCCGAGGGCGAGCATCGCGTCGTCTATAACGGCCATCTCGATCTGGCGCTGTGATGAAGCGCCGCGTCGCCATCCTGATTTCCGGCCGCGGTTCCAACATGTCCGCGCTGATCAAGGCCGCTTCTGCTGCGGATTTCCCGGCGGAGATATCGCTCGTCATCTCGAACAAGGCCGGTGCGCTCGGGCTCGAACGGGCCAAGGCGGCCGGCGTGAAAACGCTGGTGATCGAGAGCAAGCCGTTCGGCAAGGACCGCGCCGGCTTCGAGGCGTTGCTGCAGGCCGCCCTCGACCAGCACGGGATCGAGCTGATTTGCCTCGGCGGCTTCATGCGCCTGTTCACCGCCGAATTCGCCAGAACCTGGTACGGACGGATGCTCAACATCCATCCCTCGCTGTTGCCGTCCTTCCCCGGCCTCGACCCGCATGGCCAGGCCTTGCGCGCCGGCGTCAAACTGTCCGGGGCGACGGTGCATTTCGTCATCCCCGAGACCGATGCGGGGCCGATCGTGATGCAGGGCGCGGTGCCCGTGAGCGATCACGACACGGCGGAGACGCTGTCGGAGCGCATCCTCGAAATCGAGCATCGCATCTATCCGGCTGCGCTGAGCCTGCTCGCGACCGGCAAGGTCAAGATCGAGGGCGATGTCTGCAGGACCGCGGGCAGTTCAGCGTCGGAGAATTTTCTGGTTGCGCCGGTGGCGCACTGAATCGCGGTCGCGTTTTCGACGTCCCCAAACAAAATCCCCCGGCAGAGCCGGGGGCATCGTCATGATCTCTCGCGCATCGCTTTGAGAGAAATCAGGAGACCTTGAGGTTCTCCGCGGACGACTTGCCGCGGTTCTCCACGAGGTCGTATTCAACCACCTGATTCTCATTCAGGGTCGAGAGTCCGGCGCGCTCGACGGCCGAGATGTGGACAAACACGTCCTTATCGCTGCCGTTCGGCTTGATGAACCCATAACCCTTGGTCGGGTTGAACCATTTGACGGTGCCCTTTTGTGGCATCGTTAGTCTCCTCCGCTAGATACTAAAAAGACGCGGCCGCTTTTCGCGTGCCACGTCACAAACGGGCTTCCGGAAGTCTGTTCGAGTCTCATTGTCGCGAAACGCACAGCCGAGCGGCCAATTCCGATTGTGTGCAGTATTCCAACACGAAATTCGCGCGCTAGCAAGTCGCGCGCGAATTTCAAGACCACACCGGAGATGTCCCGCTGCAATTTGCGACCTGTGGCGCCGGAACCACAATCGTGGGCAATCGCCCCTGCGATAGCGTGCCAACCGGTTGACCCCTCGTGGCAGTTCGGCACAAATCGCCGCACCCGCTCACGGTTCGTATTGTATTTTTGCGGGCCGCCACTTTGCTTTGGGATTCTTCGTCATGCGCTGCGCCTCGCAGCTTACCGGGACACGGCAGATGATTGGGCTGGACCGCGTCCGCCGGATCGTGACGGCAATCGCTATGGCGTTCGCGCTCGTCGTGATGCTGTCGGCTGTGACGCCCGTGCTGGCGCAAAGTCCGACGCCCACGCCGACCCCCACGCCCACGGCATCACCGACCCCGGTGCCGGTCCCGACCGCGACCAATTACGACCAGTCGGCCGGCAACAGTGCGCTCAATCTCGGCTCGAACTTCCTGGAGCGGCTCGGCAACCAGGCCTCCGGCGGCGTCAATCGCGCCTTCCGCACCAACCCCGGCGGCGGCGGAGCCTCGGCGAGCACGGAGGATCCGCGTTACCGCACCTGGTACGAGGGCTACGGCATTTCGCTTCGGACCGATCCGCAGGGCGATTTCGTCGGCGACAAGCGTAAGACGTTCGGCGGCGTCGCCGGTTTCGGTGCGCGGGTCGCACCGGGCGTCAATCTCGGCTTCTCCGTCGACCAGAGTCATACCGATATCGACGTGCCGCTGGCGCTGCAGTCGGCGACGCTCGACCTGACCCAGATCGGCTTCAACGGCTCTGTCGACAAGGGACCGTGGACCTGGGCCTTTGCGTTGGTGCACGGTTTCGGCAAGGTCCACTCCAACCGGGACACCGGCTTCGGCTTCGCCACGGCGGGCTATCGCGCCGCGGTCGACGGGGCACTGACCGAGATCAGCTATTACTGGACCAAGGACCAGATGCGCGTCGTTCCCAAGGGCGCGCTCGAATATGTGCGGGCCACCGGCGCGGCGTTCCAGGAGGCGGGCGGACTCGATCCGCTCAACGTCGGCTCGAGCGCGCTGGCGCGTGCGCGCGTCATGATCGGCGCCGAGATCGGGCGCTACTTCATCTTCGACCAGAAGATCCTGGACCTCTCGGCCTACGGCAAGTTCGTCGACAATTTCTACCAGGATCTGGGCTCGGTCCAGGTCAGCCTCGGTACCCAGAACATCGTCGTCCCCGGCATCGGCGAAAGCCGATACGGCATGGACGCCGGCGCCTCCGCGTCACTCAGCCTGACCAACACCGCGCGGCTCTACGTCAATTACGACGGCAAGTTCCGCAACGAGCTGACATCGCATCAGGGCACGGTCGGCTTCGAATATCGGTGGTGACGCGCAAAACGACGATCTGCGCTTACTTCGGCGTCGCGGCAACGTATCCGGACAATCCAAAGCCTTCGCGCGCGGCCGTCATCATCGGCACCAGCGCGTTCGGATGGATGAATTCGTCGCGGAAGCAGGGGTGGGTCTTGGGATCGAAGATCTTCTTCAGCCAGTCGACCACGATCTTGTGCCGCTCGGAGGCGCGGAACTCCTTGTGATAGGTCAGCCAGAGGTCGGCATGGTGGCTGACGCCGAGGTCGACGGCGACGAGCGGCGCACCGAGCGCGATCGACACCGTCGGCAGGAAGCCGATGCCGGCGCCGCGCTCGACCGCGTAGAGCGCGCCGACCGACGAGTTGGTCTTGATCCCGACGATTCCTTCCAGCGATTTCAACCCGAGCACGCGGGCATAGGCGCCGTCGTCGACCTGCGGCGCGCTCTGCTTGATGATGCGGTGGCTCGACAATTCGGCCAGCGTCGCCGGCACGCCGTAGAGGTCGGCATAGTCCCGCGAGACGAAGGGATAGATGTGCAGCCGGCCGAGCTTGGCGACGATCAGGTCGGGATTGGTTGGCGGCTCGAGCTGGATCGCGATGTCCGACTCCAGCCGCGCGACGTCGGCTTGTTCCATCGCACAACGCAGGTCGACGGTGATCTTGCGGTAGGTCTTCTGGAAATCGATCAGTCGCGGCAGGATCCAGAAATTGCCGGGGCCTTCCGTCACTGCGACGCGCACCGTGCCGGAGGTGTCGTTCGAGGACCGCGAGGCGCGGCGGAAGACGTTGAAGGCGTGACGCTCCATATGCGCGACGTCGGCGATCATCGAGGTGCCTTCGTCGCTGAGCGTGAGCCCGCTCTGGTCGCGCAGGAAGAGCTTGCAGCCGATGCTCTCTTCGAGCCGGTCGATGCGGCGCATCAATGTGGTGGAGGTCAGCCCGAGCTCTTCGGCTGCATTCCGGAAACTTTTAAATTTCGCGCAAGCTAAAAAGAGTTTCAAATCGTCCCAGGACGCATTTAGCGCTTCTTCATGGTGCTGCATCAATGCAGCGCCCCGGTGCAATTGTTGCTGCATACTCCTGATCTCCAGCCGCTAAGCTTCCCCCCATAGCGGCGTACAAAACCCCTGAACGATAGAGGGACGACATGAGTATGGAAAGGGGCTCGTTTGCCGCAAGGCATGATTTCGATGCCTTGCCGCTGAGCCCCGAGGTGGATGTCCGGTGCGCGCAATTCGGAGAAATCGCAGCGCTTTCGGAAATGGCGCACCGCCTGGTGCCCGGCGTGCAGATCGGGACGATGGAGCTTGAGACATATTTCGCCTGGGATCCCGAGAGCATCCTGACCTTCAGTCGGAACGGCCATCTGCTCGGCGGCATGGCCTTCCTGTTCCTCAATGACCGCGGGCATGATGCCTTGCTGCTCGACGATATCTGTCTGACCGCGCCCGAGACGCACTACCTCGCTTCCGCGAAAGAGGATGTTTCGGCGATCTACATCTGGGCGATCGCGGCCACCGGCCGCGGCATCGCCGGTCTCGGCAAGGCCTCGGCGCATCTTCGGCAGATAAGGTTTCGCGGCGCGGACTGCTATGCGCAGCCGTCAACCGTGGCCGGACGTGAAATCATGAAGGCTACGGGCTTTACGCCCATTTCGAGCTTCCAGCGCGACCTCTGGTGTTACGAGCGGCCCTGGCATCGGCAGCCGATGCTCATGCCGGGCGCGGTCATCCAATCAAGGAGTTTTTCAGATGCACGGCACTAGGATTCCCCTCGCCAAGCCTGACTCCCGCGCGATCACAGTTCGCCTTGCGCGCGATCCGAGCGACCTCATGCTGGTCACGGCCATTCGCTCCGCGGTCTATCTCGCCGAGCAGGATTGTCCGTTCGATGAGGAGTTCGACGGCAACGACATGGTTGCCGCTCATTTCATCGGCTACATCGGCAACGAGCCGGCGGGTTGTTTGCGGGTGCGCTTCTTCGGCGACTTCGCCAAGGTCGAGCGGCTTGCGGTGCGTCACCAATATCGGCGCTCGCGCATCTCGTTCAAGCTGGTGCAGGCCAGCGTCGACTATGTGAAGCGCAAGGGGTTCCGCAAGATCTACGGTCAGGCACAGGATCGGCTGGTCGATTTCTGGGCTCATTTCGGCGCCAAGCCGCTGGGCCACAATCGCAAGATCACCTTCTCGGATTTCTCCTACACGGAAATGCTGCTGGAGATCGAGCCGGGGCCGGACGCCATCACGCTGGACAGCGATCCCTACGTCATCATCCGCCCGGAGGGCGACTGGGACCGGCCGGGCGTGCTCGACGCATCGGCGGGGCGGGCAGTGACGTCGCCGCTGCGGGACCTCGCGCTCGCCGACCGCTGAAACTGGTGCAGCTCTGCGCAAAACCATGCCGGTCTCCGTCCACGACGATCCGTTGATCCTGGTTTGCGCGGATCTCCAGGTCGAATATCTGACCCCCGGGCGCCGCCACGTCATTCTCGACGGCGACGCCACAACGTTGCGCTGCCTGGAACTGCTGACGCTGTGGCGCAGCAACCTCTGGCCGGTGATGCATTTGAAGCGCATCGCGCAGGCGGCCTGGTTCAATCCGTCATCCAGACTGACCGATTGGATCGCGGAAACGAGGCCGCGTCCGGGCGAGATGACGTTCGAGCACCCCTTGCCGTCGGCCTACAGCTCGTCGCGTTTCGCCGATTACATGTCGAGCATCCGCAATGTCGGCTGCGTGGTAACGGGCTTTTCCCTCGACGAAACCATCCTGGCCACCGCCGTCGAGGGATTTCACCGCAGCCACCGCTACCAAGTGGTCGTCGATGCCGTCGCCTGCCGGCACCCGGGAACAACCGAGGCGGCCGCCTACAAGCAGTCGGTGGTGAATGTCATCGCCAACTTTGCTACACTCCAGTCCAGCGCCGAACTGATCAGAACCAGCGGCGCCGTCGCAGTCTGAGAGAGACGCGATCGGCGGATGGATGGGTGGGACATTGTCTCGGGAGGACGAACTCAAGGAGCTGGCGAGCGATCTGTCGCGTGCCGTCGAGGCGGCGCGCCGGATCGGCCTGTCCACGACCGTTTATCTGCTCTCGATGGCGCTGGTCGAGGTGAAGGAAGCCGCAGCCGACCAAGAGGGACATGACGACAGCGCGACCTGAGCGCTGTCTCGAGTGCGGCTTTGTGCATCGCTGCTGAGCGCTTGCTGCCGACGAATTGGCGTTGCAAGTTTTGCGTCGTCGCAATAGCCAAGTAATCTCACAATCGAGCGATGGCGTTGGCCGCAGCGGCGACGTCATGACTTAAGGGATCCCTGCAAATGTCCATCCTGCCCAATTCGCAAGAAGCCCGCGATGTGGCCTACCAGCTCCACGCCTACACCAACGCGCGGGCCCATCAGCAGGCAGGCCCGCTGGTGATCGAGCGCGGCGAGGGGCCGTACGTGTTCGATGCGTCGGGCAAGCGCTATTTCGAGGCGATGGCGGGCCTCTGGAGCGTCGGGCTCGGCTTCAACGAGAAGCGCCTGGTCGAGGCCGCGCACAAGCAGATGCAGGCGCTGCCGTTCTATCACACCTTCTCGGCCAAATCGCACGGGCCCTCGATCGACCTCGCCGAGAAGCTGGTCGCGCTCGCGCCGGTGCCGATGAGCAAGGTGTTCTTCACCAATTCCGGCTCGGAGGCGAACGACACCGTTCTCAAGCTGATCGCCTATCGTTCGAACGCGCTCGGCCAGCCCCAGCGCAAGAAGATCATCAGCCGCATGCGCGCCTATCACGGCGTCACCATTGCGTCGGCGAGCCTCACGGGCCTGCCCAACAACCACCGTTCGTTCGACCTGCCGCTGCCGAACATCCTGCATACGGGCTCGCCGCATTTCTACAAGGACGGCGCGCCCGGCGAGAGCGAGGAAGCCTTTGCGACGCGCCGGGCCGAGGAGCTCGACGCGCTGATCCAGAAGGAGGGACCCGACACGATCGCGGCCTTCTTCGGCGAGCCGGTGATGGGGGCGGGCGGCGTCGTCGTGCCGCCGGCGACCTATTGGGACAAGATCCAGGCGGTGCTGAAGAAGTACGACATCCTGCTGATCGCCGACGAAGTGATCTGCGGCTTCGGCCGCACCGGCAAGATGTTCGGCTGCGAGACCTACGGCATCAAGCCCGACGCGATGGTGGTTTCCAAGCAGATCACCTCCAGCTACTTCCCGCTGTCGGCGATCATCATGAACGACCGCATGTTCGAGCCGATCGCAGATGAGAGCAACAAGATCGGCGTGCTCGGCCACGGTTTCACCGCCGGCGGCCATCCGGTCGGCTCGGCGATCGCGCTGGAAAACCTCAAGATCATCGAGGAGCGCGGCCTGGTCGCGCACGCCGCCGAGCTCGGCGGTTACATGCAGGCCAAGCTGCGCGAGCTCACCAGCCATCCGCTGGTCGGCGAGGTCCGCGGCGTCGGCATGATCGCAGCGCTCGAGCTCGTGCTCGACAAGGGCCGCAAGACCGCAGCCGCGACGCCCGGCGCCGTCGGCGGCATGGCGAGCCGCATGCTCCAGGAGCGCGGCGTGATCTCGCGCAACATGCTCGACGCCATTGCCATCTGCCCGCCGCTGATCGTCACCAAGGCCCAGATCGACGAGCTGATCGCGGCGATCACTGGCGTGCTGGATGACATGAAGCCGGAAGTGGCCAAGCTGCCGCAGGCGTAGGGCTCGTCAGTCAGCCTGTCCCCGTCACCCTGAGGTGCTCGCCTCTTCGGCGAGCCTCGAAGGGCGACGGCCCGACTGGCCGCAGCGGGGCGTGCATCCTTCGAGGCTCGCCATGCTGCGCATGGCGCGCACCTCAGGATGACGGTTTAACCGCCTAAGCCCGCTGAACCCCGATCACGCGACCCTTCTCGATCGCAAGCGCCAGCTCGCCGCGCTTCAGCTTCAGCGCGTTGTCGCCGAACAGCTCGCGGCGCCAGCCGCGGAGCGCCGGCACGTCGGCCTCGTCGTCGGCTGCGATCTCCTCGAGATCGTCGACGGTCGCGATCACCTTGCTCGCGACCGCATGACGCTCCGCGGTCATGCGCAGCAGCACCTTCAACAGCTCGACGGTCGCCGCGCCATTATTGTTGTTGCGCGGCTTCTCCAGCTTCGGCAGCGTCGAGAAATCCCGCGCCAGCCCGCGCTCGACCGCGGCGACGATGTCCGCGCCCCATTTGGACTTCTCAAAGCCCTTCGGCACCGAGCGCAGATGGGCGAGCTTCTCCAGCGTGTTCGGCGCGTGGGTGGCGATGTCGCTGATGGCCTCGTCACGCAGCACGCGGCCGCGCGGCACGTCGCGGCTCTGGGCTTCCTGCTCGCGCCAGGCGGCGACCTCCATCAGCACGGCTAGGTCCTTCGGCTTGCGAACCCGCGTCTTCAGCCGTTCCCAGGCGCGCTCGGGGTGGAAGTCGTAGGTCTTGGGTGAGGTCAGGATCTCCATCTCGATGGAGACCCATTCGCTGCGGCGGCGCTTCTTCAGATCGGCGTCCAGTGCTGCGAACACATCGCGCAGATGCGTGACGTCGGAGACCGCGTAATGCATCTGCTCCTTGGTCAGCGGCCGGCGCGACCAGTCGGTGAAGCGGTGGGTCTTGTCCGGCCGGTGGCCGGTGACCTTCTCGACCAGGGCGTCATAGGCGATGCTGTCGCCATAGCCGAGCACCATGGCCGCGACCTGGGTGTCGAACACCGGATGCGGGATGATGTTGGCCTGGTGCCAGATGATCTCGATGTCCTGGCGCGCGGCGTGGAACACCTTCAGCACGCTCTCGTTGGCCATCAGCTCGAAGAACGGCTTGAGGTCGATGCCCTCGGCCAGGGTGTCGATGACGATCGCTTCCTCGGCGCTGGCCATCTGCACCACGCACAACAGCGGGTAGTAGGTGGTTTCGCGCAGGAACTCGGTATCGACGGTAATGACGGGGTGCTTGGCCAGCCGGCTGCAGGCAGCCGCGAGGTCAGCGGTGGTGGTAATCAAATCCATGAACGGCCCATGACACTTGCCATCAGCCGTTCTGCCGAAAGCGCTGTGATGTCAAGGGGCTCTAAGCGAATTCGAGCCTTGCATTCGGACCGAAAGCGCTCTTTTCCGTCAAAATTCCTACTCGTAGCGGATCCGGTGCGAGGATTTGCGGGCGCAGGGCAGCGCCACCACGATCAGGCACATGCCAACCAGCGCCAATCCCAGGAACTCGAAAACCAGCAGATCCACGGCGGAAATCTCCAGAAACACCGTTAGATTTGTCGGCGGTGCGTTGACGCCCTGTTAATTCAAATGGTTACCGGCGGCGGGGCGGGCCGGATGGTGGACGGGGGTTAATGGGGGCGGGCCCGTGGGTCACGTCATGAGCTTCGGCAGGGCTGCAGCCAGGATATCCACGGCGGCCCGGATCTTCGGCGGCATGCGGGGCGAGCGCGGCCACAGCGCGTGGCAGTCGTAGAGGAATTCGTCCTGTCCGTTGAAGAGGCCGATCAGCGTGCCGGTGTCGAGGCGCTCGCGGACCAGCCAGGAGGGCAGCCAGGCCAGGCCCATGCCCTGCGCGGCGGCGTCGGCGATGGCCTCGAGATCATCGAGACGCAGCCGGCCGGCCGGCATGATCTCGCGTGGCGGCTGGCCTGCTTGCGGAAATAGCCACGGCCGGACGCGTCCGGAGCGGCGATAGATGATCGCCTGATGTGCCGCGAGATCGTCGATCTTCTTCGGCTTGCCGTTGGCGCGCAAATACGACCTCGCGCCGCACACCACCATGCGCTGGCTTGCGATGCGCCGTGTGATCAGGCCGGACTGGTCGTCGAGATCGCCGGTCCGGATCGCGAGGTCATAACCGGCCTCGATGATGTCGGCGATCGGATCCCCGAACGAGAGGTCGAGCTCGAGCTGCGGATATTTTCGCGCGAGCTTCATCAGCAAGGGGGCGATGCAGTGCCGTCCCAGCAGGGCAGGCATGGTCACGCGCAGTTTTCCGCGCGGCTCCGATTGTTCGTCGGCGACGACGGCGTCGGCGGCCTCGGCCTCGATGAGGACGGCACGACAGCGCTCGTAATAGGCTTGCCCTGCGTCAGTCAGGCTCTGGCGGCGCGTGGTGCGGTTGAGGAGGCGGACGCTCAGGCGCTCTTCAAGGAAGCGCACATGCTTGCCGACCATCGGCCCGGACATCTCGAAGGCGTCGGCCGCGGCCGCGAACGAGCCGAGATCGACGGCCTTGACGAATACGGCCATGCTGGTCAGGCGATCCATGATTGAAAACTCCGGGTTTCGACTGTTCGCTTGTTTCTGCGATTTATCCGCTTCAGCGGGCGCGGCATAGCTCCATTCAGTTCAATTGTTTCGGAGTGAATCCAATGGTCCGCGTCGTTCGTTTCCACCGGCATGGCGGCCCCGAGGTGCTGCGCATCGAGTCCGTCGACGTCGCGCCGCCGGCACGGGGCGAGGTGCAGATCCGGGTCAAGGCGCTTGGCCTCAACCGCGCGGAAGCCCTGTTGCGGCGGGGGACCTATATCGAGCCTGCGACGTTCCCGTCCGGCCTTGGGCTGGAGGCGGCAGGCCTCGTCGAGGCTGTCGGCGAGGATGTTTCCGGCTTCGCGCCGGGCGATGCCGTCAGCATCGTGCCGCCGCTGTCGATGGTGCGATGGCCGGCGTATGCCGAGCTCGCGACGTTTCCAGCGCAACTCGTCGTGACGAATCCGCCAGGGCTGAGCTTCGAGACGGCGGCGGCGGTGTGGATGCAATATCTCACGGCTTACGGCGCGCTGGTCGATATCGCAGGCCTCGGGCGAGGGGACGTCGTCGCCATCACGGCGGCATCGAGCAGCGTTGGGCTCGCGGCCGTCCAGATCGCCAACCGGGTCGGTGCCGTTCCGGTCGCCCTGACGCGGACCTCAACCAAGCGGCAGGCCTTGCGCGACGCCGGCGCTGCCCACGTTATTGCGTCGGACGAAGAGGACATCGGCGCTCGGCTGGAGGACATCGCCGGACCAAACGGCGTCCGTGTGGTGCTCGATGCGGTCGGCGGGCGCGCGTTCGAGCCGCTGACCGCGGCGATGTCGCCGGGCGGCATTTTGATCGAATACGGCGGGTTGAGCCCGGAGCCGACGCCGTTCCCGCTCTTCAACGTGCTGACCAAGAGCCTGGTCCTGCGCGGCTACCTCGTGCATGAGATCACCCGCGATTCCGCGCGGCTTGCGCAGGCCAAGGCTTTCATCCTCGATGGGCTGGCGGACGGCACGTTGAATCCGATCATCGCCCGAACGTTCCCGCTCGAGGACATCGTCGCGGCGCATCGTTTCCTGGAGTCGAACGAGCAATTCGGCAAGATCGTCGTGACGATCTGAACAAGAGCACACCCGGGGAAACGAATTCGGCGCCCCGCATGACGGAGCGCCGATGTTCGTTTATCGTTGCAGGAGGCCTTACGGCAGCTTCAGCGACGTCTCGGCATTGTACGGCTTCAGCGTCTCGTCCGCGGCCTTCTGGGCGGCGACGAGCGCCTCCTTCGGCTGCTTCTTGCCGTTGAGGACCAGCATCACCTCGTCCTCGAGGTTCTTGCGCACCGGCACGGTCTTGTAGGTCGCAAACCAGGGCTTTGCGACGTCGAGCTGCTCGACGGCGGTCTTGGCGTCCGGGTTTTTGTTCAGGAACTCGACCATGTCAGGCGTCTTGTAGGCGGCCATGTTGGGGGCGAAATAGCCCGTCGCACGGCTCCACCAGGCGCTCTTCTCGGGCGAGGTCATCCACTTGATCAGCGTCCAGGCGGCCTTCTGCTTGTCGGCTTCGACGCCGGCCGGAATGATCAGCGAAGCGCCGCCGATCGGCACGGCGTTGCGCACGTTGCGCGGGATGAAGGCGACCTTGTAGTTGAACTTGGCGTTCTCGCGCACATAGGTCAGCGAGCCCGTCGACAGCATCATCATCGCGGCGTTGCCGGAGATGAAGGAGGTGCTGACGGCAGGGCCGGGCGTCGCGCCGGGCGGGTGGACCTTGTGCTTGCTGACGAGGTCGTTCCACCAGGTCAGTGCGCCGAGCATCGAGGGCGTATCGTAGTAGACCTCGCCGCCGAACTCCTCGTTGTAGTAGCGCCCGCCATTGGTCATGGTGAGCGTTTCCATCATCCAGCCGCAATAGTCGTAGGCGCAGGGGATCGCGATGCCCCATTGGGTCACCTTGTCGCCCTCGCGCTTGGTGAGCTTCTTGGCCCAGTCGGTGAGCTCGGCCCAGGTCTGCGGCGGCTTGCTCGGATCGAGGCCGGCTTCCTTCGCCTTGTCGGCATTGATGTAGAGCAGCGGCGTCGAATTGTGGAAGGGCACGCCGTAGACCGAGCGATCGATCACCGCATTGCCTTGCAGCGCCGGGAAGAATTGGCCCAGGAACTTGTCCTTGGTGCTGCCGTCGGCGGCGATCAGGCTGTCGAGATTGGTGAGTTCGTTCTCGATCTGCATGTCGAGCAGGAAGTTCGCCGACATGATCACGGCGGCCGGCGGCTTGCCGGCCTTGATCGAGGCGCGCGTCTTGATCAGCGTGTCGTCATAGGAGCCGGTGTAGACCGCGGTCGCCTTGACCTCGGGATGGGTCTCGTTGAACTCCTTGATCAGCGTGCCCATGTCGCGGGCGAGCTTGCCGTCGACGGGAACGGGGAAGAACAGATCGATCTCGGTCGGACCTTCACCGGCCAGCGCCGGGACGGCGAGGGCGCCTGCCATAGAGCCTGCCATGGCAAGGCCGAGCATGAGCCTGCGGGAGAACAGCATCGACAAATCTCCTATTTGATGCCTGAGGTGACGAAAGAGCTGATGAAACGCTTCTGGAAGATCAGGAAGGTGATGAGCAGCGGCGCGATCACCATCAGTGTGCCCGCGGCGATGGTGCCCCAGGCCTGCGTGCCTTCCGCGGTCGCGGTGAAGACGGAGAGGCCAACCGTGAGCGGCCGCTTGTCCGGCGAATTGATCACCATCAGCGGCCACAGGAAGTCGTTCCAGTGGCTGGTGACGGAGATGATCGCGAACGCCGAGAAGCTCGGGATCGACAGCGGGATGTAGATGTGACGGATGCGCTGGATCAGGCTGGCGCCGTCGATCAGGGCTGCGTCTTCCAGTTCGGTCGGAATCGCCTCGAACGCCTGGCGCATCAGGAAGGTGCCGAAGGCCGAGGCGAAGAACGGCATCATCACGCCCGCGAGCGTGTCGTAGAGGCCGAGCTGGGCGACGAGCCGCAAATTCGGCACGATCAGCAGCACCGGCACCAGCATCAGCTGCATCAGGAACAGGTAGAAGATCACCGTCTTGCCGGCGAAGTCGAGCCGCGCGAACGCGAAGCCCGCGAGCGTGATGGTGACGAACTGCACCAGCAGGATGCCGGTGCAGATGATCGTGGTGTTGAGGAAGTAGCGCGGGAAGTCGCCGATCTCCCAGGCATCCTTGATGTTGTCGAGCGTCGGCTTCAGGCTCGGCATCAGCTCGGCCATCAGGTTGATGCCGTCGGAGGCCGGACGCAGCGTCGCCACGCCCATCCAGAGGAACGGGATCAGCCAGGCGAGCGCGAGCAGGATCGTCAGCAGGAAGCCGAGTTTTGGCGTGATCTCGTTCCGCGTCGCGAGCGGGGCGTCCTTGTAGAGCTTGTCGATCAGCTTCATGCGCCGCCCTCGCGGTTCGCCATGGTGCGGAACGACAGCGCGGTGAGGACCATGAGGGCGGCAAGGGTCAGCAGCGTTGCCGCTGAAGCCATGCCGATGTCGTAGTGCTCGACCGCCTGCTGGTAGATGTAGAACAGCACGAGGTTGGTGGCGTTCGACGGTCCGCCCTTGGTCATGACGAAGACATGGTCGACCTGCGTCACCGCGTTGAGTGTGGCGATCACGGTGACGAACAGGAAGGTCGGCTTGAGCTCCGGCAGGATGATGTGGCGCAGCCTATGATACGGACCTGCGCCGTCGAGATACGCGGCTTCCATGACGTCTTCGGGCACGGCCTGGAGGCCGGCGAGGAAGAACAGCATGTAATAGCCGGCGTTCTTCCAGATCGTGATGATCATGATCGCATAAAGCGCGATGTCGGGATCGCCGAGCCAGTTCGGCAGCACCGGCAGCAGCCGTCCGATGTAGTAGTCGAGCAGGCCGACATTGGGCAGGAAGATGAAGAGAAACAGCGCCGAGGCCGCGACCATCGGGATCAGCACCGGCAGGAACAGCGCAGCCCGCAGCGCGCTGGTGACGGCGTTGGTGCGCGCCAGCGCCAGCGCGAACAGCAGCGCCAGCCCGATGCTCGGGACCGCGGTGCCGACGGCGTAGATGAGGTTGTTGACGACGGCGCCGGTGAAGGCGGGGTCCGCCAGCACCGCGGCGATGTTGTCGAGGCCGACGAAGCGCAGCGGCGCCTTCGGCGTGGCGCGCTGATAGAGCGCATCGATCAGCACGCGCCCCATCGCGCCGTAGGTGAACAGCGCGAGGAAGATCAGCGAGGGCAGCAGCAGCAGATAGGCCGGCAGCGAGGCTTTGAGGCGTGCTGAAAACCGCGTCGCGATATGCAGGCGCGGCGGCGCCGCAGCCGCGACCGGAAGAGCCGCGGGCTCAGCGAGGCTCATGTCACCGCGCCGGGAAATTGAGCGCATAGTCGCGGCCGTCCATTCCCGCAGGGGGCTCGAAGGGAAAGCGCAGACTGGTGTCGAGGAAGTCGTGGCTGTGCACGACGAGGTTTTGGTCGTCGATCAGCACGACGCCGTAGGCCGGTGGCTCGTGGCTCGCCAGATGGTCGGTGACGTTGGCGTCGAGCTCGAACCAGACCTGGTGGTTGGTGCCGCGCAGCGTCGAGAACGGGATCTTGCCGTAGCTGCCGAAGATCGGACGGTGCACATGGCCGAAGAAGAGGTGGCGGATCCGCGCGCGATAGGGCGAGATCACCTCGGCGAATTCGGCGCTCTGCTTCAGCGCGATCTCGTCCATCGCGTGCACGCCGACCGGGAAGGGCGGATGATGCATGAACACGACAAACTGCTGATCGGCGGGTGCTGCGCCCAGCGTCTTCGCCAGCCAATCGAAGCGCCTGGCGCACATCTCGCCGGCGTGGCTAGTCTCGTCCAGCGTATCCAGGAACACGAACAGCCCGTGCTCGGTGGTGCGCGTGCCCTGCACGAAACCGTTGGGGTCGCGCGGCGCGGCCTTCAGGGTGTCGAGGCAGGTGACGCGCTTGTCGTGATTGCCGACCATGGCGATGTACGGCATTTTCAGCGCCGCCATCGCATCGGCGAAATTGGCGTAGGATTCAGCCTCGCCCCAATGGGTGAGGTCGCCGGTCACGACCGCGAAGGCGGCGTCCGACTGGTGCGCGTTGATGTCGGCGATCGCCGCATCCAGCCGCGCGCGCGGGTCGAGGCCATAGAGCTTCAGCCCGGGGTTCGCGAGATGCGTGTCGGTGATGTGGATGAACTTGAAGGGCATGGCGCTTGTCAGGATCGTTGGAGGATGGGCGCCTCCGGCAAGACGGCCCTGACAGGCCGTTAGAGCGCGTGTGTTTCAGTTTGATGACAGCGGTTCCCGAGGTCGGGACGCGTCCACAGCATGAGCACGCGCGCGATGGATCAGCTGAAAGCGCAATCCACCGTTGAGCCAATTAGAGGTAGCGGCGCGCCGGCGGCCGTCGTCACGTCCCGCAGAACGTCTGCAGCACCCGCTGGTCCGGTAGCGGCGGATCGGCGTAGGCGGCAAATTCCGGCTGATCCTGATACGGCTTCGCCAGCACCTTCACCAGCTCCTCGAACGGCGCGTAATCGTCGTCATTCACTGCAGCCTGGATCACGGCCTCGACGCGATGGTTGCGCGGGATGAAGATTGGATTGACGGCGTGCATGGCGGCTTGCCGCTCGGCCGCGGTCTGCGGCTCCAGCGCGATGCGGGCGCGCCAGCGTCCGGCCCACTCGTCGAAGGCCGCGGGCTCCATGAACTGCGCGCGGACGTCGGTGCCGTCATCGCCGGCGGCGTCGCCGAGCTTGCGGAACGTCAGCGTGAAGTCGGCCTGGTTCTTGGCCATGGCGTCGAGCAGGTCCTGGATCAGCGCCTCGTCGCCGTCGTGCTCCCTAAACAGGCCGACCTTCTTGCGCAGGCCGGCCTGATAGGCGGCGCTGAACGTCTCCGAGAAGGCGCCGAGAATGTCCTGGGCTTCCGCGACCGCCTTCTCCTGGTCGTCGGAGAACAGCGGCAGCAGGCATTCGGCGAGCCGCGTCAGATTCCACAAGCCGATGCGCGGCTGGTTGGCATAGGCGTAGCGGCCCATCTCGTCGATCGACGAAAACACCTGCGCAGGATTGTAGGCGTCCATGAAGGCGCACGGGCCATAATCGATGGTCTCGCCGGAGATGGAGGAGTTGTCGGTGTTCATCACGCCGTGGATGAAGCCGACCAGCAGCCAGCGCGCGATGAGTTCGGCCTGGCGCGCCACGACGCCGGCGAGCAGGGCGTGATAGGGCCGCTCGGCTTGGAACAGATCCGGATAGTGCCTGACAATGACATGGTCGGCGAGCCGGCGGATCGCATCGGTGTCGCGGCGGACGGCGAAGAACTGGAAGGTGCCGACCCGGATGTGGCTCGAGGCCACGCGCGTCAGCACCGCGCCGGGCAGCACGGTCTCGCGGATCACGGGCTCGCCGGTGATGACGGCCGCCAGCGAACGCGTGGTCGGAATACCGAGCGCGTACATGGCCTCGCTGACGATGTATTCGCGCAGCACTGGTCCGAGCGCGGCGCGGCCATCGCCGCGGCGGGAAAACGGGGTGGGGCCCGAGCCCTTGAGTTGGATGTCGCGGCGGATGCCGTCCTTGTCGATGACCTCGCCGAGCAGGATCGCGCGGCCGTCGCCGAGCTGGGGCACGAAATGCCCGAACTGATGGCCGGCATAGGCCATGGCGATGGGGTCGGCCCCAGGGGGAACCGTCTTTCCGGCCAGGATTTCGGCGCCCTCGGGCGTCTCCAGCAGATCAGGATCGAGCCCGAGCTGGACCGCCAGGGGCCGGTTCAGCTTGATCAGCCGGGGCGCAGCCACGGGGGTCGGCGCGACGCGGGCAAAGAAGCTGTCCGGCAGCGCCGAATAGGAGTTCTGGAAGGGGAAATGGACTGTCATGGCCTCAAGATAGGCCTCGAACGCCGATCGGCAAAGGCTCGGGCCTGGATTGGCCAAAAATGGCCGCCTCCAGCCCCAAAACAGCCCGTTCCTTTGGTTGCCGCCCCCGGCCTCGTCGGGTAAACCCTGCCGCAACCTCGGACCGGTCGTTTCAGGCCGTCCGATTCGTATCCTCCGACATTGATTTTGGGACGACCATGCATCGCTACCGGTCACATACATGCGGCGCGCTCCGCGAGAGCAACATCGGCGAGACCATTCGCCTCTCGGGCTGGGTCCATCGCGTGCGCGACCATGGCGGCGTGCTGTTCATCGATTTGCGCGACCATTACGGACTGACCCAGTGCGTGGTCGACCCGGACTCGCCGGCGTTTGCGCAGGCCGAAAAGCTGCGCTCGGAATTCGTGGTCAAGATGGACGGCAAGGTCCGCCGCCGCCCCGAAGGCACCGACAATGACGACCTGCCGACCGGCAATGTCGAGGTCTATGTCAGCGAGATCGAGGTGCTCGGACCTGCCGGCGACCTGCCGCTGCCGGTGTTCGGCGATCAGGAATATCCCGAAGACATCCGCCTCAAGTACCGCTTCCTCGACCTGCGCCGCGAGAAGCTGCACCAGAACATCATGACGCGCGTCGAGATCATCAAGTCGATGCGCCGGCGCATGGAGGGGCAGGGCTTCTTCGAGTTCAATACGCCGATCCTGACCGCGTCCTCGCCGGAAGGCGCGCGCGACTTCCTGGTGCCGTCACGCATCCATCCCGGCAAGTTCTACGCGCTGCCGCAGGCGCCGCAGCAGTACAAGCAGCTGCTGATGATGTCGGGCTTCGATCGCTACTTCCAGATCGCGCCCTGCTTCCGCGACGAGGACCCGCGCGCCGATCGTCTGCCGGGCGAGTTCTACCAGCTCGACGTCGAGATGAGTTTTGTGACTCAGGAAGACGTGTTCGCGGCGATGGAGCCCGTCATCACCGGCGTGTTCGAGGAGTTCGCCAAGGGCAAGCCGGTCACCAAGGGCTGGCGGCGGATTCCGTTCGCCGAGGCGCTGCGCAAATATGGCAGCGACAAGCCGGACCTGCGCAACCCCATCGAGATGCAGGACGTCTCCGAGCATTTCCGCGGCTCCGGCTTCAAGGTGTTCGCGCGCATGCTCGAAGATCCGAAGAACCAGGTCTGGGCGATCCCGGCCCCGGGCGGCGGCAGCCGCGCCTTCTGCGATCGCATGAACTCCTGGGCGCAGGGCGAGGGCCAGCCCGGCCTCGGTTACATCATGTGGAGCTTACCGGACACGCTGATTCAAGTCGGAGCTGACGGCACTAATAAGCAGCTCCCCGTCGAGCAGGGATATCCTATTGGCCGTGGGCCGATCGCCAATAATGTCGGACCTCAGATCGCTGCTGCGCTCCGCGACCAACTTGGCTTGAAGGAAGGCGATGCCGCCTTCTTCGTCGCGGGCGATCCCGACAAGTTCTGGAAGTTTTCAGGTCTCGCCCGCAACAAGGTCGGCGAGGAATTGAACCTCACCGACAAGGAGCGGTTCGAGCTCGCCTGGATCGTCGACTTCCCGATGTACGAGTATAACGAGGACGACAAGAAGGTCGACTTCTCGCACAACCCGTTCTCGATGCCGCAGGGTGGTCTCGATGCGTTGAAGGGCCAGGACCCGCTGACCATCAAGGCGTTCCAGTACGACATCACCTGCAACGGCTACGAGATCGCCTCGGGCGGCATCCGCAACCACGTGCCGGAAGCGATGGTGAAGGCGTTCGAGATCGCAGGTTACGGCGAGCAGGAAGTGGTCGACCGCTTCGGCGGCATGTACCGCGCCTTCCAGTACGGCGCGCCGCCGCATGGCGGCATGGCCGCCGGCGTCGACCGTATCGTGATGCTGCTCTGTGGCACCAACAATCTGCGCGAGATCTCGCTGTTCCCGATGAACCAGCAGGCCATGGACCTCCTGATGGGCGCACCGTCGGACGCCACCACCAAGCAGCTCCGCGAGCTGCATGTGAAGGTGAACCTGCCGCAGAAGTGAGGCGGAGCTAGTTTCGGTCTCGTGCCCCGGACGCAGAGCAGCGCTACTTCAGCGGTGCGCTGCAGAGCCGGGGCCCACGTCTCCGCTAGTATGAAGCTTTCTGGGTCCCGGCTCTGCGCAGCGTCACTGCGTGCCGCAGCGCGTCCGGGACACGAGACCACTCGCCCTACAATCCCGTCGACGCCTCGATCCTGAATTGCGCCAGCGCGCTCTGCGGGTCGGTCTGCAAGAGCTGCATCAATTGCATCAGCGGCGCCTTGGCGCGCGGGGTGAGCTTGATGGACAACGTCTGGCCCGGCGTCTCGACGAAGCTTGCGATGGCGTCCACGGCCGCGCTCGCGTCCGGATTGGCGGAAACAACTTGCTCGCGGTTGGCCTTGATGCTCTCGACGAGCGCTTGACGCGCGGCGTCGCGGCTGACGTTCTGCATGCGCGCAAACTGCGTCACGACGAGATCGACGCCGCCATTGTCGCGCAGCGAGAGCTCGAGCGCGCCAGCCTCGATCCGGGCCGCCTGACCCATGAGCTGGGCGGGATCGGTCGAAAACACGTCGCGCGGCACGTTTCCGAGCGCGACGCGCAATTGCGCTTTTGCGATCCCTCCGATGTCGAGCGTCGCCGGCGTGACGGCGAAGCTGCTGGACGGCTCTGTCCACGCCGCGCCGAGATCGAGGTCGATCGCGAGCTTGTCGATTCCGGCGGCAATCAACGGAAGCTGCTTTGGCTCGGATGGATCGGTGGGTGTTACGAATTTGGCCACCACATGCGCCTTGCTCGGAATCGCGCCAACCAGCTGACCCCAGTCAAGGCTCAGCGTGTCGATCGTGACCAGCTTCTTGGTGGTCTTGAACGGCGCAGTCACGCCCTTGATCTCAGCGCCGGCGAGCACACGGAACACGTCGAGAAACTGGTCGGGCGTGGGCTTCCGCGCAATATTGGAAAACTGCGCCGTCCACCGCATGAGGTTGGCCATGCTGAAGGACTTCAGCGCAAAGCGCTCCATCCTGACCTGGCCCTGCGGCGAGGGCGCATCGAGGCCCTCTAGTGCAATCTCATCGTTTGCGTATCTGATCGCGTTGAGGTTCGCCGTTCCTTGCGGCATGCCGACCGACACTTTGCCGACGTCGATACCGGCGACACGCACGCCCTCGAACATCACGGCGAACGCCTCCAGCGCCCGCCGTGTCTCTGTCGGGCTCGGAGGCGTCGAATGGTCCCTCATAAATGCCTGGAGTTCGACCCGCTGGATTTTAGAGGGTTGCAGGGCGATGTCATTGATGCTGATCCTGTCGATCTGCGCGCGTATCCCTTGCGCGGATGTGATCGTATAGGGCCCCGCCGAGATCTGCCTGTAGATCCGATAATAGCTGTCATCATCGACCCTCTTGGGGTCCAGGGCGGCGGCCAATGCCGTTGCATCGAAATCGTCGGTGGTCGTGTTCAAGAGCTCGAGGGTAAGCTTATCGGGTTTGCCCGGCTGTTGCAGGTCCACGACGTGAACGGTGCGGTCAACCTTGGCGGCATCGACTTTCCCGCGGTTGATATTCAGCATCGTCACGCCGGAATAGGTGACCTCGGTGCCGCCGCTGCCCGGCCTGCCTGTTTCGGGGTTGACAGTGACGGCGATGGTCGGTGCCGCGATCGAAGATGCGGTGACGTTGACGAGCTGATCCAGAACAAATCGGTACAGATCGATCAACGAGTCCGACGCCGGCGAACCCTGAATACGAACCGCACTGGAAAAGTCGCGTGCCGTAAGCTGCGGGACCTTGTAGATAGCGTTCAGCTTCCTCTCGCCCATGACGCTGCTGTATCTGATCTCAGTGTCCGACAGCTCGATGCTGTCGGCCGCGGCCTTGCTGTCGTCGATCTGCCTGATGCCAACCGCCTTGATGCCCGCGATCTTGACGGTGGCCGGCGGTTGCGCGGTGTGCTCGACCGCGATGTCCTCGACGGTCAGCGTACGGGTCACGAGATCGAAGGCGACCTTGCCATGGCTCGCCTTGTTGCCGCCGGCCCGGATCAGCTCGAAGGCCGCCTCGATTTCGGCGGTGGCGCGATGTTTGGCGTAGAGGTTGAAGCCGAACCATCCGCCGGCGGCGAGCACCGCGATTGCGACCAGGCCGATCAGGATCCGCTTCATTCCCAGCTCCAGTTGCTCGTTGTGCGCTGCGCAACCTGCCATATTCGGGAAACGTCGCGAGGTCTAGGGAAAGCTAGCGCTGTCAAATATTTGAGCGTGTGATCTGCTAATGGGATTGCAATCGGATGTTGCCACCGAGGCGTCGGCCGTGCTTCATCGCGGTTTCCACGAGCCGGAAATTCCGTGTGCACTGCGGCGAACCGGCCGAGGTTGATGAATGATTGAGACCGGATAACGCGAGGCAGAGACCGCATGTCGTCCTATTCTGATGATCTCCACCAGGCGGCGCTGGCCTATCACCGTCTGCCGCGCCCCGGAAAGCTCGAGATCCAGGCGAGCAAGCCGCTCGCCAACCAGCGCGACCTGGCGCTTGCCTATTCTCCGGGCGTTGCGGCGGCCTGCACCGAGATCGCCAAGAACCCGGCGGAAGCCGCGACCCTGACGACCCGCGCCAATCTGGTCGCCGTGGTCTCCAACGGCACCGCCGTGCTCGGCCTTGGCAACATCGGCCCGCTGGCGTCCAAGCCGGTGATGGAAGGCAAGGCCGTCCTGTTCAAGAAATTCGCCGGCATCGACGTGTTCGACATCGAGATCGCGGCCGACACCATCGAGCGCGTGGTCGAGACCGTGGCGGCGCTCGAGCCGACCTTCGGCGGCATCAATCTGGAAGACATCCGCGGGCCGGAATGTTTCGAGATCGAGGCGCAGCTGAAGGAGCGCATGAAGATCCCGGTCTTCCATGACGACCAGCACGGCACCGCGATCATCGTCGCCGCCGCCATCACCAACGGCCTGCGCCTGAACGGCAAGAAGCTCTCGGAGGTCAAGATCGTGGCGTCGGGGGCAGGGGCGGCGGCCATCGCCACGCTCAACCTGCTGGTCTCGATGGGCGCGCAGCGCAAGAACATCTGGGTCTGCGATATCGACGGCCTCGTGCACGAGGGCCGCAACACCACGATGGATCGCTGGAAGGCGGTCTATGCACAGAAGACCGACAAGCGCACGCTGGGTGATGTCATCGGCGGCGCCGACATCTTCATCGGGCTATCGGCTCCGGGCGTGCTCAAGCCCGAGATGGCCAAGGCGATGGGCGAGAAGCCGCTGATCATGGCGCTCGCCAACCCGACGCCGGAGATCATGCCGGAGGAGGCGCGCAAGGTGCGCCCCGACGCGATGATCTGCACCGGCCGCTCCGACTACCCGAACCAGGTCAACAACGTCCTCTGCTTCCCCTTCATCTTCCGCGGCGCGCTCGATGTCGGTGCCAGCGCCATCAACGAGGAGATGAAGCACGCCGCCGTGGAGGCCATCGCGCAGCTCGCGCGTGAGGCGCCGTCGGATGCGGTGGCGCAGGGTTTTGACACCGGCGAGACGCAGGGCTTTGGTCCGGGCTCGCTGATCCCGAGCCCGTTTGATCCGCGGCTGATCCTGCGCATTGCGCCGGCCGTGGCGAAGGCGGCGATGGAATCGGGCGTCGCAACGCGGCCGATCACCAATTTCGACGAATACACCGCGCTGCTCGAGCGCTTCGCCTTCCGCTCCGGCCTCGTCATGAAGCCGATGTTCGCCAAGGCCAAGACCCAGCCGGTGCGCTTGATCTACGCCGAAGGCGAGGACGAGCGCGTGCTGCGTGCCACCCAGGTGGTGCTGGAAGAGAAGCTGGCGCGGCCGATCCTGGTCGGTCGTCCCTCGGTGGTGGAAGCCCGCATCAAGCGTTTCGGCCTCCAGATCCGCGCCGGCAAGGATTTTGACCTCGTCAATCCCGAGGACGATCCGCGCTACCGCTCCTACGTGCAGTCCTATGTCGAGGTCGCCGGCCGCCGCGGCGTGACGCCGGATGCCGCGCGCACGGTGGTGCGCACCAACAACACCGTGATCGCGGCGTTGGCGGTGACGCGCGGGGAGGCGGATGCCATGCTCTGCGGCGTCGAGGGCCGCTATATGAGCCATCTGCGGCATGTCCGCGAGATCATCGGTTTCGTGCCGGGGGTCAGCGACTATGCCGCGCTGGCGCTGCTGATCACCAGCAAGGGGGCCTTCTTCATCGCCGACACCCAGGTGCGGCCCAATCCGAGCGCCGAAGAGCTCGCCGAGATCGCCTCGCTCGCCGCCGTCCACGTCCAGCGCTTCAACATCAAGCCGAAGATCGCGTTCGTCTCGCACTCCGATTTCGGCAGCTACGACACCGACTCGTCGCGCAAGATGCGCCGCGCCACGCAGTTGCTGAAGGAAAAGCATCCGGAGATCGAGGCCGACGGCGAGATGCAGGGCGACACCGCGCTGTCGGCTGCAGCGCGAAAAATGGTGCTGCCGCACTCCAAGCTGGAGGGCGAGGCCAACATCCTGATCATGCCGACGCTGGACACCGCCAACGTGGCCTATCAGATGATCAAGTCGCTGGCGGATGCGCTGCCCGTCGGCCCGATCCTGATCGGCCCGGCGCGTCCCGCCCACATCCTCACGCCCTCGGTGACCGCGCGCGGCATCCTCAACATGACGGCGGTCGCCGTGGTCGAAGCGCAGGAGCGCGCGGCCCGGCAGCAGCCGACGTTGTTCACGTAAGGGGCGCGATCTTTCCCTCTCCCCTTGCGGGAGAGGGTGGCTCGCCGCGCAGCGGCGAGACGGGTGAGGGATATCTATCCGCGTGTCATCTCTCACGATTGAACTCGGGGATGGATACCCCTCATCCGGCGCTTCGCGCCACCTTCTCCCGCAAGGGGAGAAGGGGCACCGATCGTGCGGCCAGATTTGAATTGCTCGCAGTTTTCCATTTCCCCGTTTGTAAACCGGCCCACGACTCTCCATAATCGCGCGGTCCTTGCGTCCAAGTTCCGATTTCAAAAAGCCTGAGCCAAGAGGCCGACCATGCCAGCGTTCGTGACTTTCGGGCGAATCCTGTTCGCCGTGCTGTTCATCTACACGGGCGCGACCAAGCTCTTTGCCATCCAGGCCACCGCCGATTTCATCGCCACCAAGGTCGTGGTGCCTGACGTGATCGCGCCCTATGCCAAGCAGGTCGAGACGGCGACCGCGATGACCACCCCGCAGCTTCTGGCGATCGCGCTCGGCGGGCTCGAGATCATCGCAGGCCTGATGATCGCGCTGAACTTCGGCGCGCGCTTCTTTGCGATGCTGATGATCATCTACATGGTGGTGTCGACCGTCCTGTTCTACGATTTCTGGAATCAGGCGGCGCCGGACAACGCCAAGATGCTGGTCGACGCGCTGAAGAATCTCTCGATCATCGGCGCGCTCTTCATGATCATGGGCTATGGCCGCGCCACGCGCTCGGCCGAGACGGCCTACGGAGACGTGTAGGTCCGGTAATCTTGTAATCTCGTAGGGTGGGCAAAGGCGCGAAGCGCCGTGCCCACCATCATGACGTGGTGGGCACGCTCCGCTTTGCCCACCCTACGGCCGCGGTTTTTGGAGCGGCTAACCCACCCGACGGCAAGGCGTGGCGATGACGTCGTGTGGCTTCCAGCTTCACGCAAGGTCGTTGCCGCAAAATGATTGGGAACGAGTCATCGCGTCGATGATAGGGCCCATCGTAATGTATGCCGAAGCGTCGTCAGTTGCTGTCTCGCTCGAGGCCGGTCTCGCGCACCATCGCGCAGGGCGCTTGCCGCAGGCAGAGGCGGTTTATCGGCAGATCCTGGCATCCGCGCCGGATCACGCGGACGTAATTTTCCTCCTCGGCGTTGCTTCGCTCCAGACAGGTCACCCCGAGAGGGCGCTCGATCTCTTCAGTCGTGCCGTCAAGCTGCAGCCTCGCAACAGCGCCTATCACAGCAACATGGCTGTTGCTCTGCGCGCGCTCGGACGCAAGGGCGAGGCCGTCGCGAGCTACCGGGAAGCGCTGCTGCATCAGCCCGGCAATCTGGACACGCACATTCAGCTTGGCCTCCTGCTGGGTGAATGCGGGGATCTCGCAAGCGAGGAGGCGCAGTACCGGCTCGTGTTGCGACATCCCGTTGGCCTCGACCTCGCCGCGGTTCGTACTCAGGTCGATGCCCGTTTCCATCTCGCCAATCTGCTGGTGAGACGGAAGCAATTCGATGATGCGATCAGCGAGTTTCGGCAGGTGCTGCGGCAAAGGCCGGATTTTGCGGAGGCCCATTGCAATCTCGGGGCTGTGCTGTTCGATCTTGCCGCCTTCGAGGAATGCGAGCGTTGCTATCGCGAGGCGCTGCGCCTCAATCCGGCATTCGCGGAGGCCCATAACAATCTTGGTGGTCTTCTCCTCAAATTGAGGCGCCTCGACGAGGCCGAGCTCAATCTTCGCGAAGCCTGCAAGCTCCGGCCGAATTTCGCCGAGGCCTTGAACAATCGCGGTGACTTGCTGCGTCTGCGGGGGCGGCTGGAAGAGGCGGAAGCATGCTGCAGGGAAGCTGTGCGTCTGAAGCCGGACTATGCTCCGGCGCAATTGACCCTGGGCAACGCGCTTCGTGAGGCCGGTCGTTTCCGCGAAGCGGAGCCTTGCTACCGGACCGCGCTCGATCGCAATCCGAACTGGCCGGAGGCGCTCAACAATCTCGGCACGCTCCTTTACGATCTCGGGCGGACCGATGAAGCCATTCAGAGCTTGCGTGCGGCTGTGGCGCAAAGGCCGGACTATGCCGACGCCCATTTCAACCTCGGGATCACGCTGTTGTTGGCCGGCCAGTTCGACGAAGGCTGGCGGGAATATGAATGGCGATGGAAGCAGGAGACGAAGAAGCCGCATCTGCGCGGTTTCAGCCAGCCGCTCTGGGATGGAGGCGATATCGGTGATCGGGTCCTGCTGCTGCATGCGGAGCAGGGCCTGGGCGACACGCTCCAGTTCTGTCGCTTCGTGCCGGCCATTGCTGCGGGGCGGCGGGTCGTTCTCGAGGTTCAGCGGCCACTGATGACGCTCCTGACCGGGCTGTCGGGAATCGAGCGCATCGTCGCGAATGGCGATCCGCTGCCGCCATTCGATCTGCATTGTCCGCTGTTGAGCCTGCCGCGGGTCCTTGGCACCACGCTCGACACCATCCCGCGCGAGGCACCCTATCTCCGCGCCGAGCCGCAGCGCGTGGCGGCCTGGCGCGAGCGGGTCGGGCAGCTCGATGGGCTGCGGGTCGGCCTGGTCTGGGCCGGCAATCAGACCATGAGCGGCGACCGCCGACGCTCCGTTCCGCTCGAACGATTTTCGGAGCTTGCGGATCTGCCGGGGGTGAGTTTCGTCTCTCTGCAAAAGGGGCCAGGGGCCAGCCAGTCGCCGCCGCCGGGTCTGTCCATGCACGACTGGACGGACGATCTGCATGACTTCGGCGAGACCGCGGCGCTGATCGAGGCACTGGATCTGGTCATCGCTGTCGATACGGGCGTGGCGCATCTGGCCGGCGCGCTTGGTCGCCCGGTCTGGCTGCTCAATCGCTTCGATCGGTGCTGGCGGTGGCAACTCGACCGCGACGACAGCCCTTGGTATCCGAGCCTGCGGCAATTCCGGCAAAGTCAGCCCGGCGATTGGACCAGCGTCCTCCGGAACGTGCGCGCTGAGCTCGAGGCTTGCAGCCTGGCCAGGCCCGTTCGGCCGTGAGGGTTATGCGCGGCTAGCCCGTCCATTGGATGAAGGTATCAAAATACCGGATACCTGTACTGTGCATGGGGTTGTTTCGCGCGTTTTAGACGGAGCTTCGCGCCGGCCGCCATGGCGTGACCGTCACATCATGGGCGGCGTCGAGCAGATAAGGCGTGCCCGGCTTCATCCCATGCGACGACAGCACCTCATGCGGCGTCCGCTTGGGGACGTCGACGAAGCAACCTTCGCCGCCGGGCAACCGCACATGCGGGGCTTCCGACAGCCAGAACGTGTCGTAGCGCTCCATGAACATCTCGAACACGTCGGGGCCGCCGATGACCGCGATCCGTCCCGAGGCGACATCGGCGAACGCGCAAGCCTCCTCGAAGCTCGCATGATCCGGATTCCACAGCGTCGCGTTCGGCATCTCCGGATCGACGGTGAGGGCCTTGATCTTGCGGGTGGTGATCAGCCGCTTGCGCTGGGGCGAGTTCGGCTGCCCCTCATGTGAGTTGCGGCCGTGCACGATCAGCGCCGCGCCATCGAGCGCCTGCTCGAAGAACAGCTTGTCGCCTGCGAACTTCAGGCTGTCGGGCATGACGCCGCTGGCGTCGGCAAGCATGCCGTCCGCCGAGACGATGACGTAGCCTTCGAAATGGAACGACAAGCGACGTCTATTCGGAAACGGTCGTCACCACGGAATTGACCGGGCGCGTGCTCACCGTCGGCAGCTTGACGTCCTTCATCAGGTCCTGGTCGTATTCGGGGAGCGAGGCGACCGGCGCCTTGGCACGCATTGCCACTACCTTGTAGCCGCCGGCCTTGAGGCGGTTCAGCAACTCGGGCAGGGCTTCCGCCGTGTGCTTCTGGAAGTCGTGCATCAGGATGATGCCCTTGCCCTTCTTCTCGAGCCCCTTCATCACGGTCTCGATCACCTTCTCAGGCTTGGAGGCCTTGAAGTCGAAGGAGTCGATGTCGCAGGAGAAGATCGCGACGTTGCGGTTGCCGAGATAGGTGACCATCTCCGGCGGGTGTTGCAGCGCCGGGAAGCGGAAGAACGCCGCGGGCGAAATGCCGCCGAGCGCCCATTTCACGGCGCTGATGCCCTTCTCGATCTCTTCCTTGCGCTGCGCCTCGGTCAGCTTCTTGTTGTTGAGGTTGGCGTGCGACCAGGTGTGGGTGCCGACGGTGTGGCCGGCCGCATAGACCTGCTTCAGGATCTCAGGCTCGTAGGTGGCGTGCTTGCCGATCGAGAAGAAGATGCCGGTGGTGCACTGCTCGGCGAGCGCCTTCAGCACGGCGGGCGTGTTGTGCGGCCAGGGACCGTCGTCGAAGGTCAGGACGACCTCCTTGTCGCGCAGGAAGTCGAGCTCCTTGAAATGCTCGAAGCCGAAGCCGGGACCGCCTGTGGTGTCGATCTCCACGGTGCGGGCGACGCCCAGCGCATTCGGATTGTTGCAGGCCGCGCGCGCCGGCTGCGGCGCCTGTTGCGGCGGGGGCGGGAAGGCGGCGGTTTGCGGCGCGGGCGCTGCGGCAGGGGCTGCAGCGGGTGCCGGAGCAGCGGCCGGTGCTGCCGCGGGGGCGGCCTGAGTCGCGGCTGCGGGTTTCGCGGCCGGGGTCTGCGACCATGCCGCGCCTGTCAGCGCAACAGACATCGCGCTTGCCAAAATCAGTCCTGCCGCCACACGCATGGTGTTGTCCTCGAGATTGATCCCGTTGTTCCGCCGTGGCTTTTCGCCTCCGGCAAAACCCATCCTGCCCCTGATCATCCTAGCCTAGATGGTGCCCCGTCGCCATGGCAACGGCTGTTTGGCGCTTCGCCCCAATTGTGCCCAGACCAGTTCGAGAGGCCTGTTTGAGCGGGGATGACTCAACTGTCAGCCAGGGTTCTGGCGATCGCCGTCTTGATGCGCGTGTCGGCGGGCTCGACAGCCGACGGAAACACCTCGGCGATGTAGCCGTCGCGGCCGATCAGGTACTTGTGGAAGTTCCACTTCGGGACCTCCTTCGGCCGTGCCTCGGCCGCCCATCTGTAGAACGGATGCGCCTTCGCCCCGACCACGATGGCCTTGGCGGTGATGGGGAAGGTAACGCCGTATTGGTGGTGCGCGGTCTCCGAGATCTCGCTGGTGCCGCCGGGCTCCTGGCCGCCGAAATCGTTGGAGGGCACGCCGATCACGGTGAGCCCGCGCTCGCGAAACTCGCTCCAGAGCTCCTGCAGCCCGGCATATTGCGGGGTGTAGCCGCACAGCGAAGCGGTGTTCACCACCAGCACAGGCTTGCCGGTGAAGGCGGCGAGGCGAATGTCGTCGCCGGACAACGCGGGGAACGAGAATGCGTAAGCGGAGATACGGCTCATGCCGCCATCGGCCTGCACGCGCGTAGCCGATGTGGCTGCTGCGAGAAGCGCTGTGGTGAGAACGGCTCTGCGGTTCAACATGGCGGCGTCCCCCGGATGTGATCCGGCGCGCAGTCTACTCCGGCGAGACGGCGGGCCTGCTCAACACCGCGTTATCTGATGCGGTGTCCGGCTCTTATTTTGACGCGTTTTCTTTACGCGAACCGGCATCCGCTTCGCTTGAAAACGCTCTAGTACAGGCGGACGATGAAGTCGGTACCTTCGCCGGTCTCGCCCTGATTGATGCCCTGGTCGGAGACGATCACCGAGCCGCCGGTGGTGAGCATCTCGTTGATCTTCGCCATGGTGTCGGCGGGGATCGTGATGCGATCCAGTGCCTCGGCCGGGCTGTCCGGCGTGATCACCGGCTTTGCGGCGACGGGGATCACGGCGGCGCCACGCTGGCGGCGCGTAACGTGTCCATCGTCCTCGCGCGAAGCGGCGCGGACGGCGACGGGCAGCGACACCACGGACCAATGCAGCGCGTTGGAATCGGTCTTGTCGACGTCGGCGGTGAAGACATGCGTGCCGAGCGGGCGGTCGCTTGCCGCAATCGTCACGGGCACGTCGAACAGCGGCGCAAAGTTCTGCCGCACGTAGAGCTTGGAATCCTTGCGGCTGATGAACACCGCGATCTGGCCGGTCCGCTTCGGCAGGTCCGGCTTCACGGACGGCGCGGGATCGGCGACGCGGGTCTGATCTTTCTTTGCGTCCGGCGAGGCGGCTTGCGCCGGCGCCGTTGCGGTCACCGCCGCGTCGGGCTTCTTCTCGGTCGCTGCAGCGTCAGCCTTGCCCGGCTCGGGCTTGGTCGGCTCGGATTTGGTCGGTTCGGACTTTGCCGTTTCGGCAGGCGCAGTTTCCGCCTTCGGCGCGTCGGACTTCGCAGCCTCGACGGAGTCAGCCGGCTTCTCGTCCGATGTCGTCTTGGGAGCTTCTGCAGGCTTTGCGTCGGTGCTCGCCGCGTCGGGCTGCCTGGCCGGCTCGGAGGCCTCGGTGGACTTGGCGTCCGTCGTTGTCTCGGTCTTGGCGGCTTCCTCGCGGACCGGTGCATTGCCGGTGGTCACATCCGACATCACGGTATGGCCGACGCTGGAGCGCAGCTCGAGCACGCTGTCGGCGCTCGCGGTCTTCGTCTCAGGAGACTTCGTCCCGGCGGGCTTGGCGTCCGTGACCTTGGTCTCGGGCGCGCCCTTGTCCGCCTTGTCGCCGACGCTCGTTGTCGGTTCGAGGCTTGCGGCCGGCTGCGGCGGGACGCGCAGCGAGGCGAGCATCGGATGCGAGAAGTTCTGCGGCGTCATCTGGCCGGGCGCGACGATCACGCGCGCGCCCATCTTGGTCCAGTTCCACATCTTCACCGCGAACGCCATCGGCATGCGGATGCAGCCGTGCGAGGCCGGATAGCCCGGCAGCACGCCGGCATGCATGGCGACACCGGACCAGGTGATCCGCTGCATGTACGGCATCGGCGCGCCGCTATAGATGTTGGAGTGGTGGAATTTGTGCTTCTGGATGACGCTGAACACGCCCATCGGCGTCGAGTGGCCCTTCATGCCGGTCGACACCGGCGACTCCGCGAACACGCCCTTGGAGTCGTAAATCGTCACCTTCTGCCGGTCGATCGAGACGACGATCACGAGCGGACCCTGCGGCTTCGCGCCGGCCTCCTTCTCGGCGAGGGTTTCTTTCTTGCCCGCTCCCGCGCCGCGCTTCTGCGGCTTCTGTCGCGGTCCCTCGGTATGTCGCTCTGGCTGGGAGTAGTAGGACGTGCCCGAATAGTCCGGTGTGTAATAGAACGCGGCTTCTGCCTGGCTGGTCGTACCGATCGCCCCCGCGGCCGTCAGAATGGCAAACTGCCACAGCCGCACCGGCGCGGCAGCAAAACGGGACCCGTTCACGCTAGTCATTCCTCGAATCCATAATCCAAATCAGACATTAGTCTCGCAGAGGGGATATGCGTTCACCAGTACAGCAGTTCTGCCCTCGGCTACTTTTGTTCTGGACGTAGCAAAAAAGCCTCACAGAGCGGTAAACGACGGCCGCGGCCGGCTGCCATCATCTTCCTGAACGATCACCCCATACCTACATTGCCGGGACTTGTTACCGGAGAACTTCATGTCATCTCGTTTCCTCGGTCTTTCAGGCATCCGCTTGAAAGGCCTCGCTTTATTGCTTCTGGCTATGGCCGTGCCGGCAGCGTCCGCGCAAGCTGCCGACGAGCCGGATCTAATCTTCCGCCGCTCCACCGTGTTCAAATGGATGAGCCCGAATGACAAGCTCGCGACCTATGGCCTCGACGACCCCGAGGTCGAGGGTGTGGCCTGCCATTTCACAGTACCGGAAAAGGGCGGTTTCAAGGGCTGGCTCGGTCTTGCCGAGGAGGTTTCCGACGTCTCGCTCGCCTGCCGCCAGATCGGCCCGATCAAGTTCAAGGACAAGATGGAGCAGGGCGACGACATGTTCCGCAAGCGACGCTCGCTCTTCTTCAAGAAGATGCAGATCGTCCGTGGCTGCGACGCCAAGCGCAACGTCCTGGTCTACATGGTCTATTCGGACAAGCTGATCGAGGGATCGCCGAAGAACTCGACCTCGACGGTGCCGATCATGCCGTGGGGGCCGGCCGACGCGAACGTCCAGAAGTGCGGCGACTTCTTCACTCAGTGACGACTTGTTCACTCAGTGACGCGTTAGCGTTCACTCAATGATGTGATCGCGGCTCGCGCGCGGTTTCGCAAGGTGCGAGCCGCTCAGCCGTACGAACGCCTGTGGCGCGGCCTCGTAGCCGCGGCCCGATTGCAGGGCCATCGCTCCCGGCGAAGCGTTGCGTTGAGCGCGGTCGGTCCGTTCGGCCGCGTCGCGCGCCGTTGCGCGATCTTGCGCCATCATGATGGCAATTCCTTACATGCGCCCGGTTGACGGGCTTTCAGTTTTCGAAGGCTTCGGCCGCGCCCGGCGAACTGCGGGTTCATCGGTGGGACCGGCCTTCGTTTCGGTTCCTTTCAGCAGAGAACCGTAAAATGCATGTGAAGCGCTGACGTCGCGGATGTGACCACGTCACTTCAACCGACGTGGGTGGCGGCTCCCAGGCAGGTTCAAACCGTCGCGCGCTCCATCTGAAATGATTGATGTTTTTCGAGAATTGTTTCGTCCGTGCGCGGGCGACGAAACAATTCTCACCTGGAACGAAACCATTTTGGGCTTTGGGCGCATCACGGAAGAAACCGCGGATGGTTATCAGCGTCACAACGACGACGGCACACCGCCGGCCACGCGATTCGGGGACAGATCCATGCGCGCGCTCAGCTTCATCCTTGCTTTCGGCTTCGTGCTCGCCGGTTCCTCGTTCGCCGGTGCGCCGGACGGTAATCTGCCTGGTATCGGTACCTTCCAATACAGCGGCTCGCCGGTGACGACCACGGCGCCGCAGCCGATCGTTCTGGCCGCGCGTTTCTGATCAGCAACAAGAAAATAAACCGGCAAAAGCCATCATGCACCTTCGTCTCTGCGCTGCAGCAGTCCTCTCCCTACTGGCGGTCAGTTCCGTCCAGGCGCAGGTGCGCGCGCCGAACCGGTTGCCGGATCCGCGCACCGAATTCGTGCGGCAATGTGCCCCGCGCATGCTCGGACGCTGGGAGCATCCGGAAGAGGTTTGCGGCTGCCTGCACGACCATGCCGCGGCTGTCGTCGAAGATCGCGACCTGCGCGAGGCGCTGCTGCGCGGCATCAGCGAGACCGGTGTTCCCACGATCGAGACCGATTGGGTGCCGGCAGCCAAGCAAAGCGAAATCGGCGCGACCTTCACCAAGATCGCCAAGCCGACCCTGCAGTGCATGTTCGACCCGGCGAAGTCGTAGGGCTACTTCGATTTCGGACCGTACCGCGCCACGCAGGAACTGGTTCGCACGACGCCCTTGTCGCTCATCTTCGAACCGCGCACTTCCTTGACCTGTCCAGCCGGGCAGGTTCCGTCATCCACCATCACGCGCTGACCCAGCTTGAGATCCACGATGTCCTGCTCGCGGCCGACCGTGGCTGCGTGCGCCGTCGTCGCGAGCGCGGCTGAGATCAGGAGCGAAAGGCGGACTGGGTAGCGGAGTGACATGATCAGTGGTTCCGGCGTCGATGCCGCAATCTAGGGAGCGGCACACGATTCTCATAGTGAACCTTTGTCACGCGCGCCGGCCGACCTTGCCTTTGTTGCGCAAGGCGGCCCGCGCTTCCCGCGCGAGCCGCTCGGCAGAGGCGACGAGGTGTGGAACCGCGTGTCCCGAAAATCCGAGCACGAAACCGGGTAGCGGACGCGCCCGCGCGTAGGTGTCGGCGAGCAGCCAGCCCTCGGCGCCGGCCGCCTGCTTCGCTTCGGCCGCGACGGCTGGTGGGATCGACAGACCGAACTGCGCCACGAGGTGCAGGCCCTGCGACGGCACCGGGACCGACAGCGCGCCGTCCGATGCGGCCTCGAGCGTTTCGGCCAGTGCATCGCGGGCCTCGCGATAGAGTTTTCGTACACGCTTCAAGTTTGCGGCAAACGCGCCAGAATTGAGCATGTCGGCGACCGCGCCCTCCATCAGCGTTCCCGGAAAACGGTCGAGCGCGGCGCGTGCGGCGGTGACGTCGCCGATCAGGCGTTCGGGCAGCGCGCAATAGCCGATGCGCAGACCTGGAAACAGCGTCTTGGCGAACGTGCCCATGTAGATCACGCGCTGGAGGTGATCGATGCCGGCGAGCGACATCAGCGGCGCGCCGTCATAGCGAAACTCGCTGTCGTAATCGTCCTCGAACACGAACGCGCCGGCCTGCTTCGCCCAGTCGAGCAGCTCGAGCCGCCGCGGCATCGACATCTGCACGCCCAGCGGAAACTGATGCGACGGCGTCACATAGGCCGCGCGCGCGGCCGGGGCGGCGGCGCGGCCCCTGGCGACTTGCAGGCCGTGGGCGTCGACGGGAATGGGCACGGTGCGATAGCCGCATTGTGCGATGGTCCTGCGTGCGATGGGATAGCCGGGGTCCTCGCACCAGACCTGATCGTTTGTCTTCAGGATCGCGCCGAGAACGATGCGTAGCGTATGCAGCGTGCCCGATGTGAGCATGATCTGGTCGGGGTCGCAGCGTAGCCCCCGCGCCGAGAGCAGATGGTCCGCGATCGCGACGCGCAGCTCGCGGCTGCCACGCGGATCGCCGTAATGCAGGTGTTCGCTACCAAAGGCGCGCATGCGCCGGCCGACGAAGGCGCGAAAGCGTTGTACCGCGCGCTCGTCGATATGGGTGCAGCCGAGCGAGAGCGCGCCTTGCTTCGGCGCCTCCACGATCACCTTCGGCTTCTTCGATATTGCGGCGCGCGCCGGGATGCGCGCAGCGACGAACGTGCCGGAGCCGACGGTGGCTTGCGCAAACCCGTCGGCGATCAGGCGTTCGTAAGCCGCGACGACCGCATTGCGCCGAAATCCGGTCTGCGTGGCCAGCGTGCGCGACGGCGGTAGCGGCTCGCCGGGTTTGACGAGGCCCGAGACGATCATCTCGCACAGCGCCTGGTACAGCCGATGCGCCGAGGAGGCGCCGGCGGTGATGTGCGTCCCGGTGAGATCGAGCGGCAGCTCCGCTTTGGCCGGGGCGATAGAATTGGTCGGAATTTTTTGCATGGAATTGGCACTATCGCAGACCAAATGCGCCGCTACAACTAGCCTGGAATTCTTCCAGTTCTGATGAGGAGCGGCCGTGAGCCAGACCGAGAGCCAAAATTCCTATCCGACGTCAGCGCGCAACCAGGTGAAGCGCCGGCACGATCGCGGCTTCTACGATCACGAGACGGTTCACCGCATCCTGGATTCGTCGATGATGTGCCACGTCTCCTATGTCATCGACGGCCAGCCCTACTGCACGCCGACCTTCTTCTGGCGCGAGGGGACCAAGCTCTATTGGCACGGCTCGAGCGCGAGCCGCATGCTGCGCAACCAGACCAGGGGCGAGCGGGTGTGCCTGACGGTCGCCCATCTCGACAGCCTCGTGCTGGCGCGCTGCGGCTTCAATCACTCCGCCGATTACCGCGCGGTGATGGCGTTCGGCACAGCCTATCTTGTCACCGACGCGCAGGAGAAGGAGCGCGCCGTGGTCGCGATGGTCGACCGCTTCTTTCCGGATCGCACCGCGAGCCTGCGTGCCAGCAACACCCAGGAGATCAAGGCGACCTCCTTCATCGCGATGGAGATCGAGGAAGCCTCGGCAAAGGTCCGCGCCAAGGGTGTCGCGGACGACGACGAGGACTACGAATTGCCGATCTATGCCGAGCGCATTCCGGTTCGCACCGTTCTCGGCGCGCCGGAACCATGCCCGCGGCTGCTCGACGGCGTGAGCCGGCCGGCGACGCTGAACGGCTATTCCGAAGGCCGGCCGCTCGAAGATGCATTGCGGGATGCTTATTTTGTGGAGTACCCGAACGGCTGAAATCGGCTAGCTTGCGCGCACCCTTGACCAACTGGATGCCCGGAGTTGCCTGATGAATGCCGAGACGCAGCAGAGGATTCTTGACGCCGTCGATGCCGGCTTCGAAGCCCAGCTTGCGACCACCCGAGATTTCGTCGCGATCCCTTCGACCCGCGGGGCGGAGGGGCCGTGCCAGGACATGATCGGCGACCTCCTGCGTGCGCGCGGTTACGAGGTCGACGATTGGCACATCAATGTCGACGACCTCAAGGATCTGCGTGGCTTCGGCCCGATCGAGCATGATTTCTCCAAGGCGCGCACGGTGGTCGGCACCTATCGCCCGACGACCGAGGCCGGCAAATCGCTGATCCTCCAGGGGCACTGCGACGTCGTGCCCGCGGGGCCGCTGGAATTGTGGGACACACCGCCGTTCTCGCCCGTCATCAAGGACGGCAAAATGTTCGGTCGCGGCGCCTGCGACATGAAGTCGGGGACCATCGGCGCGCTCTATGCGCTGGATGCGATCAAGGCGGCCGGCCTCAAGCCGACCGCGCGGATTCACTTTCAGTCGGTGATCGAGGAGGAGAGCACCGGCGTCGGCGCACTGTCGACGCTTCAGCGCGGCTACCGGGCCGATGCCTGCTTCATCCCCGAGCCCACCGCCGGCAGAATGGTGCGTTCTCAGGTCGGCGTGATCTGGTTTCGCCTGCGGGTAAAGGGCCATCCGACCCATGTCGCCTTTGCCGGCTCCGGATCGAATGCGATCATGGCGGCTTATCACCTCGTCCACGCGCTGCAGAAGCTCGAGATCGAGTGGAACGAGCGCGCCAAGGCCGACCGCCACTTCAAGACGCTCAACCATCCCATCAACTTCAATCCCGGCATCATCAAGGGTGGTGACTGGGCCTCCAGCGTGCCGGCCTGGTGCGACGTCGATTGCCGCATCGCGATCCTGCCGGGCTGGTCGGTGGCCGATCACCAGAAGGAGATCATGGCCTGCGTTGCCGCCGCCTCGCGCAACCATCGCTTCCTCGCCAACAATCCGCCGGAGGTCGAATGGTCGGGCTTCCTGTCGGAAGGCTATGAGCTGACCGATTCCGCCGCGCCGGAAGCTGCATTCGGCAAGGCCTTCAACAAGGTCTATGGCGGCGCGGTCGAGGATCTCGTCTTCACCGCGCTCACCGACACGCGTTTCTATGGACTCAATTACGGCATCCCCAGCCTGTGCTTTGGCGCCAGCGGCGGCGAGATGCACGGCTTCAACGAATATGTCGATCTGGACTCGCTGAAGAAGACCACCAGGGCGATGGCGCTGTTCATCGCGGAATGGTGCGGAGTGGAGAAGGCCTAGCGAGAGCCTCAGTCACAGCTCTCGTAGGGTGGGCAAAGGCGCGTCAGCGCCGTGCCAACGCGTCGTCTCGGACATGACCAAGATCGTGGGCACGCTTCGCTTTGCCCACCCTACGGTGTCTCGGCCGGAGTAGCATCTGCCCGAAACAATGGCTCATCCAAATCCTTTAAGCTTAAAATAAAGACTAGGATGCCGCCCTCAGCGGTGGCAGACTGTCCGCAGGTTCGCTGGACGAGTCCCCGGGAGTCACAATGCGCGATTGGGATGATGCTTACGCCAATTCGGCCCATATCCCGGGCTCGGACAAGATGCCGGCGCAATGGGCGGAGCGGGCGGCGGCCTACCGCACCGGGCTGAAGGCCTTTCGTCCCGACATCGCCTACGGCTCAGGCGAACGCCAACGTTTTGACCTGATCCTGCCCGAGGGCGACAGCAAGGGCCTCGTCGTGTTCGTGCACGGCGGCTACTGGATGCGGTTCGACAAGTCGACCTGGACGGATCTGGCCGAAGGCGCGCGGCACCACGGCTGGACGGTCGCGCTACCGAGCTACACGCTGACGCCGGCAGCGCGCATCTCCGACATCACCGCGGAGATATCAGCCGCGATCGCGAAAGCGGCGTCGCTGGTCGCAGGGCCGATCCGGCTCGCCGGCCATTCCGCCGGCGGCCATCTCGTCACGCGCATGCTCTGCGACGACAGCCGGCTCGAGCCGGCCGTCTATAACCGCATTGCGGGCACGCTCTCGATCAGCGGCCTGCACGATCTGCGTCCGCTGCTCAAGACGAAGATGAACGAGACGCTGCGCATGACCATGGACGAGGCGACGCTCGAAAGCGCGGCGCTGCACCTGCCGCGCGGGCATTCGCCTGTCACCGCCTGGGTCGGCGGCAGCGAGCGCCCGGAATTCATTCGCCAGTCCGATCTGCTGGCCAATGTCTGGACCGGCTTCGACGTACCGACCCACCTCGTCGTCGATCCCGGGCTCAACCATTTTACCGTGATCGATGCGCTCAAGGATCCATCGTCGCCGATCACCGCGCGCCTGATCGGCCTCGACTGACGGAGGCAGGGATGATCGATCGAAAGGGCCTGTCATGACGTCCAGCGATTACGATCCCGCAAAAGAAGGCGCCGAGACGGATTTCGCCCGGCGCATGTCCTATGGCGATTATCTGTCGCTGGACGCGATCCTCGGCGCGCAGCATCCGCTGTCGGAAGCGCACGACGAGATGCTGTTCATCATCCAGCATCAGACCACGGAGCTCTGGATGCGCCTTGCCATCCATGAACTCAGTGCAGCGCGTCGCGCCATTGCCAAGGACGAGGTCGCTCCCGCCATGAAGATGCTGGCGCGGATGTCGCGTATCTTCGAGCAGCTCAACAACGCCTGGGACGTGCTGCGCACGATGACGCCCAGCGAATATACGCGCTTTCGGTCCCAGCTCGGCCAGTCCTCGGGCTTCCAGTCGCGCCAGTACCGGCTGATCGAATTCTTGCTCGGCAACCGCAACCACGCCATGCTGAAGCCGCACGCGCACGATGCTGAAACGACCAGGCTCCTCGAAGCCGAGCTCGCGACGCCGAGCCTCTATGACGAGGTGCTGCGGCTGGCGGACCGCAACGGGCTCAAGATGCCTGCGACTGTCTTGGCGCGCGACGTCCGCGAAACCCACAGCTTCAGCGAGGGCGTGCTGCAGGCGTGGCGTATCGTCTACGAGGCGCCGGAGACGCATTGGATGCTCTACGAACTCGCCGAGAAGCTGGTCGATTTCGAGGATTATTTCCGGCGCTGGCGCTTTAACCACGTCACGACGGTCGAGCGCGTCATCGGCTTCAAGCGCGGCACCGGCGGCACCGGTGGCGTCAGCTACCTTAAGCGCATGCTGGAGGTCGAGCTGTTTCCCGAGCTCTGGCGCGTCCGCACGATTCTGTAGAAATCCCCATGACCAAATATCGCGTCTATCACGACACCAAAGCGCTTTTCCATCTGCCCGACGGGGTGATCTATCTCGATGGCAATTCGCTCGGCGCATTGCCATTGGGCGTTGCCGAGCGCGTCAGCCGCGTGATCACGACCGAGTGGGGCAACGAGCTGATCCGCGCCTGGAACACCGCCGGCTGGTATGCCCAGCCGCGCCATGTCGGCGACCGCATCGCGCGGCTGATCGGCGCGGAGGCGGGGTCGGTGATGGTCGGTGACACGCTGTCGCTCAAGGTCTATCAGGCGCTCGCCGCCGCGCTCGACATGAACGCGTCGCGCAAGGTTGTCTTGTCGGACACCGGCAATTTCCCGACCGATCTCTACATGGCCGAGGGGCTGATCGCGACGCTCGGGCGCGGCCATCAATTGCGCCTGGTGGCGCCCGAGGAGGTCGAGGCTGCGCTGTCGGAAGAGATCGCGGTGCTTTACATCACCGAGGTCGACTACCGCACCGGTCGCCGCCACGACATGGCCGGGCTGACGGCAAAAGCGCAGGCGCTCGGCATTGTCACGGTCTGGGATCTCGCCCATTCGGCCGGCGCGCTCCCGGTCGATCTTGCCGGTTGCGGCGTCGATTTTGCGGCCGGCTGCACCTACAAATATATCAATGCCGGCCCGGGCGCGCCGGCGTTCCTTTACGTCGCGCCGCGCCATGCCGACGGCGCGCGCGCCGCGCTGTCGGGGTGGATGGGACACGCAAAGCCCTTCGCGTTCGAGCTCGGTTATGCGGCCGCCGGCGGCGTCGAGCGCATGCGCGTGGGTACACCGCCGGTGCTGGCGATGGCGGCGCTGGAGGCTTCGCTCGACATCTGGGATCGGGTTGATATCGCGGATGTCCGCGCGCGTTCGCTGGCGCTCGGCGATCTCCTGATTGCCGAAGTCGAACGCCGCTGTCCGTCTCTGAAGCTCGTGACCCCGCGCGCGCACGAGCGCCGTGGCTCGCAAGTCTCATTCGCCTTCGAGGGCGGCTACGCCGCGATGCAGGCCGTGATCGCCCGCGGCCTCATCGGTGATTTCCGCGCGCCTGACATCATGCGGTTCGGCATCACGCCGCTCTACATTGGTGAGAGCGAGATCATCCGCGCGGCCGAGATCATCGAAGAGGTGATTGTAGGCGAGGTGTGGCGGCGGCCGGAGTACCAGGTCGTCAATGCGGTGACGTGATATCAGCCCCACAGCGCCGTCACGATCGCATCCAGCCCATCCGTCAACGCTGCCGGCCCTGGCTGCAGGATGATTGGTGACTTGATCTCGACAATGCGATCGTCCCGGACAGCCGGAATCTCGCTCCAGGCGTCACGTTGCTTGATGCGGGCAGGCACGACCTTCTTGCCGCACCAGGACGCGAGGATCACGTCGGGCGCGGCCTGGCGCACTGCAGTCGCTGAGACGATGCGATCCTTCGCCGCCTGGCAGGCGCGCAGCTCCGGAAACACATCCTTGCCGCCAGCGATCTCGATCAGTTCGGAGACCCATCCGATTCCGGAAATCAGTGGATCGTCCCATTCCTCAAAATAGACTTTTGGCCGCGACGAGGGGCGGGGCGTTGCGGCGATCGCCGCGAGGCGGCGATCAAAACCTTGGGCGAGTTCGTCGGCGCGCGCCGCGGCACCCACCAATGCGCCAAGCGTCCGGATCATCGCCAGGATTCCGGCGACGTCGCGCTGATTGAAGACATGGACGTCGATGCCGGCACGGACGAGGTCGGCGACGATGTCGGCCTGGAGATCGGAGAAGGCCAGAACGAGCTCGGGTTCCAGCGCCAGCACCTTGGGCATGTCCGCAGAGACGAATGCGGAGACCCGCGGCTTCTCGCGTCGGACCTGCGGTGGGCGGACGGCATAGCCGGAGACGCCAACGATGCGGTCCTGCTCGCCGAGCAGATAGAGCGTTTCCACCGTCTCTTCGGTCAGGCAGACGATGCGGCGGGGCGGGAAGTGGCGCATGGGAGGAGCATATGCCCGAATGGCAGGTCCGATGTCACGGCAACCATGACCTCCGACGTCATTGCTTTGCCCCGCGAAGCCATTCACGCTGAGACAACAACGAATTGGGAGGAGATCTGATGACGCCGCTCGAGAAACTTAAAGCGATGAAGATGCCGTTCGCCGAGCTCAAGGGCGTCGAGTTCGTCGAGGCCGAGAAGGATCGCGTGGTGGCGCGAATGACGGTGCGGCCCGATCTCTGCACGCTGCATCACACCGTCCATGGCGGCGCGGTGATGGCGTTCGCCGATTCCGTCGGCGCGGCGGCGACCGTGATCAACCTGCCGGAGGACGCCAAGGGCACGACCACGCTGGAGAGCAAGACCAACTTCATCGGCGGTGCCAAGGAGGGAACCACCGTTATCGCCACCGCCACCCCGGTCCACCGGGGCCGACGGACCCAGGTCTGGACCACCCGGCTGGAGACCGAGGACGGCAAGCTGGTCGCCATCGTGACCCAGACACAGCTCGTCCTGTAAGACTACGGGGCTTTGATTTTGTTAACGAATTAGTCGCTTCCGCTGCCTCAAACTTGAGCAGGTTCCCGTCTTGAAAAGCTTGTTGCGACGCACAATATTGGAGGCCTAGGGATTCGAACGCCTCCTCGAGGGACACCAAGAGGAGTTTTGACGTGGTACTTGAAGACACCGTCCGCACCGCCCCGGGCTATGTGCGGACCCTGATCCAGCAGGAAGAATTGCCGCTGTTGCGCGATCACCTGCTGAGGCTTGATGCCGCAAGCCGGCATGACCGTTTCAACGGGTTTCTCGACGACAGCTTCATCGAGCGTTACGCCGCCCGCTGCGCCGAAGATGGCACCGTGATCGTCGCCTATATCGTCGATGGCGTGGTCCGTGGTGCAGCCGAGCTGCATCCGCCGGAGGGCGATTCGTTGCCCGAAGTCGCCTTCAGCGTGGAAGCCTCCGCTCGCCGCCAGAACGTCGGCACCGTGTTGTTCAGCCGCCTGATCGCGGAAGCGCGCTGGAAGGGCTACAAGAGCCTGCGCATCACCACCGGCGCGGAGAATCACGCCATGCGGGCGCTCGCCAAGAAATTCGGCGCGCATCTGCAGTTTCGCCACGGTGAATCCACCGGCACGATCGATCTTGGCAAGACGCCCGAGGCCGAGCTCGCTGATCTCGCAGCGGCGCCGTTCAAGGCCGGTCGCGCGATTCTCAACTTCAATTCGACCTGCTGGAAGCTGATCTCCAGCATGTACGGTAATCGCGCCGCCTGAGATCGAAAGGCCTGGAATTAAAGGTCTGAATCAAAAAGCGGACCGGCAAGGCCGGCCCGCTTTTCGATTGAAGCAAGGGAATGAGTGCTCAGGTGCCGGTGCGCTTGTCGTTGCCGAAGCGGCGGACGACGCGGCGTTCGACCACGACGGAGCGCTGCGCACCTTGTTCGCCGGCGATCACGCGGGTCGCGGTGATACGGCTGTTGGTGCGGGCCTGCTTCTTCACCTCGGCCTGAACGACGTCCAGCGGCATCCCCATCAGCGAGGCAGCGATCTCTGCCTGCTGCTCCTGATCGTCGGTGATGCCGACGGCGGCGAAGATCGCCTCGTCCAGGGTGGGCGGATCGTGGCGCACGCGCCGCGTGCCATATTTGGTATTCCAGTCTGCGCTCATAACGGCCTCGTTTTGATGCCGGGATACCTAGTGCGACCCATGTTGCATTGCAATATGAATTTGGTGTGGCATCTCAGCTATGCACTCAAAGCTTTTCGAGCTTGCTGGCGTCGTAAAGTTCGAGCGTCGTCGCCCAGGTGGCGAGTGAGCGCAGGGCCCGTACGAAATCGCCGGACGCAGGTACCGCAAAATGGGCCGCAAGCGCGGCCCGGTCAGCCCATTGCTCGAAGAACACCAGCCTGAGCGGGTTCTCGCAGTCGACATGCACCGCATGTGAGATGCAGCCGGGCTCCAGGCGCGAACGATGGACGTGTTCGAGGCTGAGGCGGCGCGCCTCCTCGAACGCCTCGGGCCGGACCGTCACACTGCCAGTCACCACGATCATGCCGTTCTCCACAGTGATGGCCGCTAGGGCAGGGATGCTTCGCGCGCGATGGTCTTGACCGGTGTCTGCGGCCAGCGCTTCAGCGCGGTGTGGCCGGCCTCGGTCAGCCGATAGATCCCGCGCTCGGCGCGTTCGAACCAGCCATAGACGTTGTGCAGGAGAATTTTGCCGGCATCGGGACAGCGTTCGCGCAATTCGCGCACGGCCCGCGGGCCTGCGGCGAGCTGCGATGCGCAGGCCAGCGCCTGTTGCCGGTAGGCCGTCATGATTGGCGCGCGCGTGCTGCCGCCGAGCACGGGATCGCCTTGGCGGCGCTGATGTTCGGCTACGAGCCGGGAGCGCGTCTTTGGTTCGCGGCGCGGGGCGGCTGTCGGCGGCTTCACCAGCACCTCGACCTGGCCATTGTCGGTCACCCCGAGCATACCGAAGCCGAGGCGCCGACATAGATTGCGATAGCGCGCGTCGCTCTCGCGACCCTTGCCGCGGATCGACATCTTTGCGGCGATCCAGACCTCGTCACCCGCCGGCGCGCGATCGACCGCCTGCAGGATAAGCTCGAGATTGAAGGCGAGCTTGAGCTCGCCGATCACCACCACCGGCGGATCGCCGGCGCTCAGCCCCACGAGATCGCAACCGCCGATCTCGCCCTTCACGGAGAAGCCGAGCTCTTCGAGGAAGCGTTTCACGGGGAGATAGAGCTCGGTTTCCAAGGCGAGTTTCCGATCGGAGAATCAGTTGCGGCCAGTTTAGCCCGGATCCAACTCGGGCTGCCGGCCATTTGCCCGGACGCTGTCAAGCCAGCTATACCCCTGCGCGGGGAACAGGCGGGCGCGACGATGACGATCAGGAACGGGCTCTATCATATCCGGATCGAGATGCTGGATGGCGTCCAGGGCGGCAATCAGGGTGTCATGGTGCTGCGTGACGGCACCATGCGTGGCGGCGATTCCTTTTTCTTTGCCTATGGCAGCTACACGTCCGCCGATGGCAGATGGAAGGGCGAGCTGACCAACGAGGAGCATTCGCCTTCGTTCGATGAGCGCCCGGTGTGGGGCCGCAGGGTCGTGACCATCGGCTTCAGTGGCACCTATACCGATGAGACCGCCTACGGCGAAGGCATGGCGCTCGCCGGCAAGCAGAGCATCCGTTTCAAGGGCAATCTGCGCCTGCTTGTGCCGGATTGATCAGACCCGTCCGCTCACCGGAATGAGCGCGCCGGTGACGCCGCTCGCGGCGTCGCTCACGAGGAACAGGATCACCTCGGCAAGCTCCTGCGGTGTCACCCATTTGGCGAAGTCGGCTTTCGGCATGTCGGCGCGGTTGGTCTTGGTGTCGATGATCGACGGCAGCACCGCGTTCACGGTGACCTTGCCCTTCCATTCGTTGGCGAGCGCTTCGGTGAGGCGGTGCACGCCGGCCTTCGACGCCGCGTAGGGACCCATGCCCGAGCCCGCCTGCAGCGCGCCCATGGCGCCGATATTGACGATGCGGCCTGCCTTCGAGGTGGCCAAATGCGGCAACGCCGCGTGCGAGGCGTTGAGCGCCGTCAGCACGTTCAGCGCATGCATGCGGTGCCAGGTCTTGATGTCGCCGTCACCCACGGTTTCAAAGGCAAAGCCGCCGGCGATGTTGACCAAGGCGTCCAGTCCGCCGAAGTGCTTCGCGGCAGCGTCCACCGCCGTCTTCGCCTGCGCCGCGTCGGAGAGGTCGACGCCGCCGATCTCGATGCGCTCGGTCGTCGCAGACATTTGAGAGGGCGCATGGTCGATGCCGGCGATCCGCGCGCCGCGTGATTGCGCGATGTCGGCGACCACCTTGCCAAGCGCGCCGAGCGCGCCGGTCACGACAATGATTTTTCCCTGCACGATACTCTCCGTCGTCTCGCTTCGCGCCGACTATTGCGTGAGGGGAATTGGACTTGCAATGGCGGCGGCATCAAGGCTGGGCTATAAATGCAACTTTAGGCGGCGACGGAGGGCGTTTCATGTCTGATGACTTGCCGACTCTCGATAATCCTCCAGAGATCGTTGAATTGAAGCGTCCGCTGGAGAATTTCCGGGCGGCGTTGGGTCGACGAGGCCCCGTGCGCGTGGTGGCGATGGGGTCGTCCTCGACTGCGGGACTTCGCAATGTCGTTCCCTATCCCGCGCGGCTCGAGCTGTATTTGAGAAAACACTACAAGGATGACGATCCCCATCCGAACATCCGGATCGACGTGTTCAACCGCGGCCAGGGTGGCCAGGAAGCGACATTGGAAGTGCCTCGGTTCGACGACGATATCTTCGCTGACAATCCATCTCTGGTGCTCTGGCAGGTCGGGACCAACGCGGTCTTTCGCCAGAAGGAGTTCAATTTCGACGAAGTGGTCGCGAGCATCACCAGGGGATTGGCCCTCCTGCGCAATCACCCGACCATGGATGTCATCCTGATCGACCCGCAATATGTGACGGCCATGCTGTACGACGACAACGCCGATCTCGCGGAGAAGATGGTTTCGGCGATCCGAACCGCAGCGGAGGACGCCGAGGTCAACCTGTTCCAGCGTTGGGCGCTCATGCGCCACTGGCACGTCTACAACAAGGTCTCGTTCGAGCAGCTGCTCGATCCGGAGGATGACCTGAAGCTGCATCAGAGCAATTGGAGTACCATGCAGGTATCGCTCGCGCTGACCAATTCCATCATCAAGGCCGCAACTCCGACAGCGTGAGGCGCTTGTCGTCGGTCACGGCTGAAGGTAGCGCTCCTTCAGCGCGGTCCGCTCCGCTGCCCCGAGCTTGATTCCGTCGCGCAGGTAAGTTTCGACATCGCCGTACTCGCCGCTGACGGCATCGAAGGCGGCGTCGAGATAGGAAGCGTTGACCGAGCCGATCGCGTCGAGGACGTCGGCGGGCAGATCGGAGACGCTCGACACGTCGCGCTTGTAGTGGCGATTGGTCAGCAGGTAATCCTCTGCAATGATCGCCTCGGGCACGCCGAGCGCATGCAGGATCAGTGCGCTGGCAAAGCCGGTGCGATCCTTGCCGGCGGTACAGTGGATCACGAGCGGAGCGCGGTCCTGCAGGAGATGGCCGAACAGCATGCGGAAGCTGTGCGTGTTGTGGCGGACATAGTTGCGATAGGACTCGCGCATCAGCTCGAGCGCGACGGGCGCAGTCAGCGTGCCCCTGGCGAGCTCGGTGCGCAGTGAGGCCACGACCGTCGGCTCGATCGGAAGCGAATGCACAGTGATCTCGTTGACGACGCAGACGCCGGCCGCACGCTCCTCGACGCCGCGGAAGTCGAACGCGCTTCTGACGCCGAGTGCGCGGACGATCGCGATGTCTTCAGCGGTGAGCTGGCCGAGATGATTGGAGCGGAAAATGTGGCGCCAGCGCGTGGTACGGCCGTCGCTGGTGGCGTAACCGCCGAGGTCGCGAAAATTGCTGGCGCCGTGCAAGGCGAGGTGACGGGCAGGGGAGTCTGACATCGGAGCTGCTTTTGTTATGTTGCCGACGGACCATTACAGGGGGCGATCATGGGCCGACACAAGGCCATTCTTTTGGGGATCAGCATGCTGACGGCCGCAATTTCCGGGGCGCGGCAGGCCGACGCGCAGACATTCCGGAACTACCGCTGCGCCGATGGTACGCAGTTCATTGTTGCGTTTTATGACGGCGACAAGCGCGCATTCCTCCAGATCGACGGCGAACCGGCGACGCTTGCCAAGCGGTTGGCTCTTTCGGGGGTGCGCTATTCGGGAGCGGGCATCACGTTGAGGATTGGCAAGACCGGGGCGACCACGGTCAAGCATCTGAAGCGGCCGGCGACGGCCTGCGCGGTGATCTGACGCTAATCAGGTCTGGAATCAAAAAGGGTCGAAACCTCGTTGTTTCGACCCTTTTCAAACTTCCGCTGCGCGCTTGGAGGAGCGCGTCGGTCTCAAACCAGATGCTGGCATTAGCGTTCCCATTTGGGCTTTGCTTCGTCGACCGCGTCCTGGTGGTACCAGCTGTCGCTGCAGATCGAGACGTTCGCGGGAAGCGAAGCGTGATCGGCGGGAAAGCGGGTCTCGCCATAGCGGCGTCCGGCGAGAGCCGCGCGGCCCCCAGCGGGGAATTGATAGATCTTCGCAGATCCCTGACTCAGTCCATTGTTCATCATGCGATTGCTCCTGGGTCGAAGCGCCTTGGCCTCCATGGTGCGCCCGACTCGTTCGATTGTGGTTACTGGAATCCCCATATCGGCCCGGCACTCCGAAATGCAAAGTGCTGAAAAGGAAATCAGTTTCCGCTCAATTTGTAGGCAGGTGATGGTCTGCACCCCCTAAGGCACCGTGTCGATGACTAACGCCTAGGCCATTCCAAAGGTTGCTGGGCAGGGGGTGGGGGCTTTACGAAAGTTGCCGGACGTTGATGCGCGTTTCATCGGCAACCTTCAGCTGGGGCCTGCCTGCTCCAGAATCAGGCGTTTTCCGCGGGATTTTTGCAGTGCAGCTTCACGCGAAGGTGCGCGCCTATGCCGCACGCTGCTGTGGACGGTTTGCCGCCGCCGGGCCGGTTCCGGTCGCGGTGGAAAACCTCCCGCGCTGCGGCCTTTTGGCACGCAAAATGCTTATAAGGCACCGGCCGATGATGGCCGGGTACAAACGTGCGGGGCTCTCAACCCCACCTTTCGCATCATCTACAGAGAGGCTCAATGACCAAGTATAAGCTCGAGTACATCTGGCTCGACGGATATACGCCGACTCCGAACTTGCGCGGCAAAACTCAGATCAAGGAATTCGCGTCGTTCCCGACGCTCGAGCAGCTTCCGCTCTGGGGCTTCGATGGCTCCTCCACCCAGCAGGCCGAAGGCCACAGCTCGGATTGCGTGCTGAAGCCGGTCGCGGTGTTCCCGGACGGCGCCCGCACCAACGGCGTGCTGGTGATGTGCGAAGTCATGATGCCCGATGGCAAGACCCCGCACGCCTCCAACAAGCGCGCCACCATCCTCGACGACGCCGGCGCCTGGTTCGGCTTCGAGCAGGAATACTTCTTCTACAAGGACGGCCGTCCGCTCGGCTTCCCGGCCTCCGGTTATCCGGCGCCGCAGGGCCCGTACTACACCGGCGTCGGCTTCTCCAACGTCGGCGACGTCGCCCGCAAGATCGTCGAAGAGCATCTCGACCTCTGCCTGGCTGCCGGCATCAACCATGAAGGCATCAACGCGGAAGTCGCGAAGGGCCAGTGGGAATTCCAGATCTTCGGCAAGGGCTCCAAGAAGGCCGCTGACGAAATGTGGATGGCCCGCTACCTGATGCTGCGCCTGACCGAAAAGTACGGCATCGACATCGAGTTCCACTGCAAGCCGCTCGGCGACACCGACTGGAACGGCTCCGGCATGCACGCCAACTTCTCGACCGAGTACATGCGTACGGTCGGCGGCAAGGAGTACTTCGAGGCGCTGATGGCCGCGTTCGACAAGAACCTGATGGACCACATCGCCGTCTACGGCCCGGACAACGACAAGCGTCTGACCGGCAAGCACGAGACCGCGCCGTGGAACAAGTTCAGCTACGGCGTGGCCGATCGTGGCGCGTCGATCCGCGTTCCGCACTCCTTCGTCAACAACGGTTACAAGGGCTATCTGGAAGACCGTCGTCCGAACTCGCAAGGCGACCCATACCAGATCGCTTCGCAGATCCTGAAGACGATCGCGTCCGTCCCGGCTGACAAGAAGGCCGCGGCTTAAGCATCCTCCAGGCCCGGGCTGGGGGGCTGGCCCGGGTTGGCTTTCAAATCCGCCGGAGCTCAAAAGGCTCCGGCGGATTTTTGCATTTCGATGACAGTGCTTGCCGATGACAGCGCTCGTTGTGGGTCTGGCGGCCATGCCGGCCTTGAGCCTGTCCATCGCAGCCCAAACCGGGCTAGAGTGGGCGCAGGATGCGCGCGGGGCCGGGGACACGGCTGGTGTTTGAAGGCTTCTATAAGGTGCGATTTCAGCTCGGCGACAGGGTCGGCCGGAGCGTGATGCATGCCGGCAACGGCAAGATGCTCGGTGGCAATTCGGCGTTCGCCCATATCGGCACCTACGAGAAGACCGCAGGTGGCGTCGACATCGTCATCAAGACCGTCCGCCACAACCCCGATCCGAACTACCGCGCCATGGCCGGCACCGACGATGCGACGCTGATCGCGAAGGGTTTTGCCGACGGCGATCTCTACCGCTTCAAGGGCGAGCTGAAGGAGCTGCCCGGCGTGCCCTTTCAGTCGCTGATGACGCCGATCACGGAGGACGAGGTGCCGATCGCCGGCGGCGTCGGCGAGGCCGGGATCGCCGATGGCCTCTACTCGATCCATCTGCGCATGCTCGACGGTGTCGACGGCGGACTGACCGGTGTGATGCTGCTCAACCGGGGCCGCATCCTCGGCGGCGATGCCTCGTTCTATTACCTCGGCAGCTACACTGCCGCGAACGGCCGCTGGAAGGGCCAGATCCTCAACCAGGAGCACACGCCCGCCAAGGACGATCCGATCTTCGGCGGCCACGAGGTCGGCATCGGCTTCTCCGGCAGCTATGACGGCGACGAGGCGGTGCTGGAAGCAACCGCGCTGGCCGGCAAGCGCAGCTTGCGCCTGACCGCGGCGCTGAAGCTGATGCATCGCGCCTGATCGCACCAGGAAAGTGCCCATGGAAAAAATTCGCATGCTCTCGACGCTCGGCCTGATGGGCGCGATGCGCAGCCTGTCCTCCGCCTTCGAGGCGGCGAGCGGCATTCACGTCGATGCCGACTTCGCGCCGACGCTGGCGCTGCTCAAGCGCTTGCGTGCCGGCGAGGCCGCCGACCTCGTGATCCTCACGCGCGAAGGGCTCGACGAAATGATCGGCGAGGGCCGGGTGATCGCGGACAGCGCAGCCGACCTCGCGCGCTCCTATGTCGGTCTCGCCGTGCGGACCGGCGCGCCGCATCCCGGCATCGCCGATGAAGCCGCGCTGCGCAAGACGCTGCTCGCGGCCCGGTCGGTCGCCTATTCACGGCTCGGCGCAAGCGGCGTCTACTTCGCCCAGCTGATCGTGCGGATGGGCATCGCCGCCGAGATCAACGCCAAGGCCACCATCGTCGAACAGGGCTTTACCGCGGAGCGGCTCGTCAGCGGCGAGGCGGATCTGGCCGTGCAGCAGATCAGCGAGCTGAAGCAGGTCGAGGGCATCGAGGTGATCGGCCCGGTCCCGCATGATTTGCAGACGCCGGCGGTGTTTTCCGCAGGCCGCATGGTGGATGCGAAGCAGGCCGAAGGCGCCGAGGCGTTGCTGCGCTATCTGGCATCGCCGCAGGTCGTGCCCGTCTTGCGCCAATCAGGACTCGAGCCTTGAAATCGCCGGGGCGTCAACGCAACGTGATGGCCATGCGGATCCATCTCTTTGCCGTCCTCGTCGCGCTCGTCGTGCCTGTCGCTGCCCATGCGCAATCGGCCGACCTCGTCCTGTGCGATCGCGTCGCCGCCGATCCAAGCGATCCCGACAAGCCGGCTGACGTCAAGGGCGTGTCTGAGATCGCGGCCTCCGACGTCGCAACCGCGATCAAATTCTGCAAGCAGGCGGCATCCTCGTCGCGCCGCGCGATGTTCGCGCTCGGCCGTGCCTATGCCGCCAACCGGCAGACGGCCGAGGCGATCGCGGCCTGGCGCAAGGCGGCCGACAAGGGCTCGAGCGCTGCGATGGTCGAGCTCGGCGTCGCCTACGGCACCGGCTCCGGCGTGGCCAGGGACGAGCCACAGGCGCGAAAGCTGTTCGAGAAGGCGGCGCAGGCCGGCAATCCCCGCGGCGTCTCCAATCTCGCGGCGCTCGGCAACGCCGGCGGTGGCGTGCCCGCCGATCCGGCGCAGGCACGCACGCTGCTCGGCAAGGCCGCCGAGACCAATGCGGAGGCGCAGTACCAGCTCGGCCTGATGCTTGCCAACGGCAATGGCGGCGAGAAGGACGACGTTGCGGCACGCGCGCTGTTCGAGAAGGCGGCCGCGCAAAACCATCCCGGCGCGCTGGAGCGGATGGGGGCCTTCGCCGAGGGCGGCCGCGGCGGTCCGAAGGACAAGGATGCCGCAAAGGCCTATTACGAGCGCGCGGCCGCGCTCGGCGACGAGGACGCCAAGAAGGCGCTGGAGCGGCTGCGCTGCCCTTACGCGATCAAGGACAAGCAAGGCAAGCTCGTCACCACGCTGTGCTTCTAGAGTCTTGCTTGACGCGTTTTCCTTCGCTCGAAAACGCTTTGGCTCACTTCATGTAGTAGGCGAGATTGTTGCGGGCGTCGCGATAGGTTGTCTCGAGGAAGCCGGGATATTGCGCAGCCGCCTGTGCCACCGCGCGCACGACGCAAGCCCAGAAATCGCCGTCCCACTTGAAATGCGCTTCGGCCGCGCCCTCGAACTTGACGGCGGTGATGATGGCCTGCCGGATCGCATCGTCGCCGGCATGCGGATGGGCGCGCTTGAGATAACCGAACATCGGCCCCTCATGGGCGCGGTCGCGATCGTGGCGATATTTCGCACCGATCTGCTCCGGTGAAAGCGTGCGATTGATGCGCACCTCTTCGGCGGTCGGGCGCCCCTTGATCGAATTCAATCGGTAGCGCCAGCGCCAGAGTTCGAATGCGGCATCGAGCAGCGGCTGCTTCGCAGCGCTGGCGATGAAGGCTGCGATCTGCTCGTCGGCTGAGGGTTCAATCGGGTCCATGCCGCTTGGTCGCGCGCAGGCACTTGCGGGTTCGAAAGGCGAAAACAACCCCATGCACAGTAGCCAGGGGGCTGACGAAACACCCGAATAGCCGAACCAAACGGTCGGATGCGGATTTTACGAAATTTGCTTGCTCCGTCGGGCAAAACAGGCGCATGATGGCATCATGGCACGACCGGCTCCGCGCGCAGCCTGCGCGGAAAAGCCGGATGGCTTCGGTGCGGCGACGGTGCTAGGTAGCCCGCGATTCCTTTTATTTTTTGCGGGTTCATGACTTTGCTCGACGGGCTCTACAAGGTTGAATACGGCATCCACGAGGCCTTCGGGCGCAGCATCATGTGCCTGCACGACGGCAAGATGTTAGGGGGCAATTCCGCCTTCGCGCATCTCGGCACCTATTCCGAGCGGGACGGCGAGATCGTTGCCGAGGTGATCACCGAGCGCCACAACGAGGACCCCCATTACAAGCCGCTGATGGGCGCCGACGTCGCAACGATCGGCGCGCGCGGCAAGCAGGTCGGCAACCAGATCCGCCTGGAGGGCAGCGCGGACACCATGCCGGGCGGTCATTTCTGGGCCAACCTGACCCGCCTCGATGAGGACGAGGCGCTGCCGCCCCGCGGCACGATCGGGCAGGGCGGCATCGCCAACGGCCTCTACGGAATGAGCCTGCGCGCGCTCGACGGCGTCGATGCCGGGCTCTCCGGCGTGATGCTGCTGATCGACGGCCGCATCCTCGGCGGCGATGCGTTCTTCTACTATCTCGGCGCCTATTCGTCGGCGGACGGCCGCTGGAAGGGCGAGATGCTCAACCAGGAGCACACGCCGGCGAAGGGCGACAATCCCGTGTTCGGCGGCTACGAGGTCGGGATCGGTTTTTCGGGCACCTGCACGCAAGACAGCGGCGAGCTCGAAGGCATCGCGCTCGCCGGCAAGCGCAGTCTGCGGCTGGCGGCATCGCTCAGGCTGATGCGGCGGGCGTAGGGCGTCTCATCGGCTGTCGCGTCTGCTCTGCTAGAGCAAGGCGACGTTCGAGCCGTGCGTTTGGATGTTGGCCTTGGGCCGGACGCCGACCCCGCAACGGTGCGGGCGACGTTCTGTAGCCCCATGTCGATGGCGCAGATCGTCCTGCACCCTCCGAAATTGCCGGTATCTGTATGCTGTGATACAACTCTTAGCTGTGGGGACGGCATTTCCGTCCCGAATTTGGGAGGTACCCTATGCGACCGTCATTTGGCTTCGCCGTGCCGTCCGTCATCGTTACCTTGTCGGCTGTCTTGCTGTGCAGCAGCACGGCAATGTCACAACCCACACCAAGCTCCTCGCTTCCCACCGTCTCGGTCGAAGCGCCGAAGGCAAGAACGACTGTTGTGCCGAGGCAAGGGCGAACGACCGTGACTTCCCACCACCACCGGGCGACCGGTTCATCGACCGCTCAAGGGCCGGTATTCGGGCCGAATACGGTCTTGGGGAAGATCGCCAGGCTGGAGCGATCTGCCAGCAGCTGTAACGGTGGCTGCGAAACCAGTTACAGGGTCGGCAACGCTCCCTGGGTTGGATGTAGCATGGCTGCCGGAGGCGGGACGGGCGGAGCGATTGACGGTAGCAATTTCTCGTCAACGTGCACGGACACGCTCAGCTACAACACTTACGCGCAGTGCGTAGAGACCAAGGCTCTTCTTGGCGCGCAACCCAGAGAATCCCGGTGGATTTGCACCAGCCTGCTGGCCGGAGGCAAGTTGCCCGGCGAAAAGCGCGTCGCCGAAAGCCGCCACTAATCCACGCCGCCCACTGGATGGCTCGAAACCTTCGAGCCATCCTCGTTGTCCGCGTCGAGTCACTTGCGGACTTCGCCAGAGTAAGTGCCGAAGGTCGGCTCTGGGCCCAACAGCAGACCTTGGAAGTTCTGCAATTGGAGTTTCCACCGAACCCTATTGCTCCGGTGCAAGGGCAACGATTTCGAGTAAGCGGTCAAAACTAATGCGGTGCTTTTCAGAGTGTCTCTCCAAGATGTCGCTCAAATAAGAGCGATCCCCAAGCTGGCGGCGCAGGGCCTCGTAAGGCTTTGAGCGATCCGTACTACAGAGCGTGCTCCGCCCCAATCTCTCGTCAATGATAGCAATAGCATCCGCCGCTTTCAGCATGTCGGCGAGCGTAGTGTCCGCCTGAATGCCAGCGCGATGATCGTGCGAAGCGATGGCATTCTGTGCCTCAGCAGGAAGGCTGTCGCCGAGCCAGCGGACTGTTAACAGACCGTGCTGGCTCCAATTCCCCGATGTATGAAAGTAATCCAGATCATGGCACAGGCCAACGACCTCCCAAAAGTCAGCTGAGGCGGAAAAGCTCGGCGCAAGCATGCGCAGAATGTGGGCCACAAAGCGCGAGTGATCAGCTCTTGGCGTGTCGCCCAAGTGCTGCTTGATCAAAAGTTCTGCGTCTAGAACTGTCAGCATCATGTATGGGGTGGCACCGAGGCACTTTTCCAATCTAGTTGCGCCATGGCTCTCAGCATCCGTCAAGAGGCTGGTAGGTCCGCCTTGGGTCAAAGGCCGCCCTCGTTGGCCAGCATGAACTTGGTCGGGTCACCTGTCGGAAGCGGACACGCTCGCGCTCTGGGCTGACGTCAGCGGCGGGCCCAAAATCTGACCTTGTCCTTTCATGCCCTTGTTCCGATCTACTTCAGCTAGCAGACATCGCGGCGCTCTGAGCCCAGTTCAGCCAGGGGAGGAGCGAGCTTATGTATCGCGGGTTGAGGGCAGCCGGAGCCGTGCACGGTCGGAGCGTTGACACGCTACTGGCCACGCGCCTGTGATCGCCGAAAACAATCGCGCCGGGTAATATGGAACGTGGATCAATACCGGTCGTGCTTGTCCGACTTAGACCGTCGGTATTCGCGAACTCCGACCCAACCGACTGTTTGCATAGGGGTGATCCGATGAATTCCAATGCAGATCTTTCGACAATTCTGGACCGCATTCTTGATACAGCGGCGGACAATCTCAGGCTCGCAAAGATTCTCGTTCAAATGGGACTTGATCCCAACAACCTTACCTACGACGCGCTGTTTGATCGGCTGATTGAAATTGTGTTGACCAATATCACGCTCGCCAACATGTTCGCCTTGGTTGGCGCCATCTTCTTTGTCGCTACTTTGCTCATGCAAAGAATGGTCCCGCTGCGGGTCGCGAATATGGTCGGCTGCACATTCTTCGCAATTTCTTGCGTGCTTTCTGGGAGCGTCGCCAGCTTGCTGCTCTATCTGCTGCTGTTGCCAGTCAATGCCGTTCGCCTCCGTCAACTGCTCAAGCTCGTCAAGAAGGCGCGTAACGCGACGCAGGGTGACAGGTCGATGGAATGGCTGAAGCCATTCATGACCGAACGTAGATATCGCCGAGGCGACATACTTTTCAGGAAGGGGGATGCCGCTACGGAAATGTTTCTGACCGTCACCGGGAAGTTTCTCGCCAAAGAAATCGGCGTCGAGCTTCCGCCAGGGCGTCTCATGGGAGAGCTTGGCTTTCTCATGCCCAATAACCGACGAACCGCGACGGTCGAGTGCATGGAAAACGGCGAAGTCCTGGCCATAACTTATGAAAGGCTGCTTGAAATCTATTTCCAGAATGATCAGCAATTCGGCTATTATATCCTCGTCCTGACCAGCCGGCGCCTCCTGGAAAACAACCACCGCCTTCAGGAAAACATCTCGCGGCTGGAAGCAGCTCTCGGACAAGAGAACGCGGCGCGACAGACGGCAGGCGCGCGTGGAACGGCTTGAATGGCATTGACTGCTGTACCATTGGTGGCATGACTGTCGCCGCGCAGCGCGACTCTCGCGACGCAACGATGTCCGCTTCGGATCACAAGCCGCCGACGACCACTAGACGCGGCGACTGCCGCTCTAGGCCCCGAAGCGGACGTTCGCGCGTACTTACCCTCGCGCCTCATCGGTGTGCGAGCAGGGGGCTCAAGTGACCGGGCGCACGCGTTCATGGGGGGAGGCCTGCGATGTGGCAAGCCCGATTGATCCGTTCGAGGTGTTCCGGGATGTAAAATTGGGCGAGCTTGGGAATGAGTGTGGAGATGCGCAGCGCCGGCCTCGCTTCGACTAGGCGTGCACTGATCATCCGGGCTTCCTCGACACGTCCGGACATTGCGTGGCATGCCGCTAGAATAAATTGTGCGTTTAGATAGTTAGGCCGGTGCAACACAGCCGACTTGGCCCATGATGTCCCGTCTTCGTATCGATCTGCCAAGAAATGCGCGAACGCTATTCCGGTCTGCATCAAAAAAATAAACGGATCCATGGGGCTTAAGCGCCCCCCGGCATGGAACTGCTTAAGTGCCGCCTCTACGTTGCCGCGGCGAATGTGGTCCCAGCCGATCGTATACTGTGCGAGAGCCAGGCTTGGGTTAAGTTCATGCGCTCGGAAGACGAGGGCAACGCCTTCGTCGATCTCATATAGTACGGCGGCAATTGCCTGCCCAACCCTTACGAGTACGGTTGGATCGTCCTTATCGAGTTCAATCGCGCGCCTTGCAAACAGTCGGGTATCATTTCGTTCCTGATCCGCATCAACCGTCCAGCCGAAGACCTTGCGTTGCAGGTAGCAATAAGCACCAAGCGCGTGTGCTACCGCCAATCCGGGATCGATCTTGACTGCAAGCCGGGTCAGTCTGAGGGCTTCAATGTTTTGCTCGCGGGTGAATTGATAGAAGCTCGAGAGTGAACGAAGATAGTAGTCGTAGGCCTGAAGATTTTCGGTTGGCTTGCGCTTTGCGCGTTCTATCTCGGCACGCTCCAAGTGCGGAAAGAGTGCGCTAATCACGCTGCTCGTCACTTGGTCCTGCAGATCGAAGATGTCATTGAGTTGGCTGTCGAAACGGTCTGCCCAAAGATGGGCACCCGTCGTGGCCTCGATCAGCTGCCCGATAATGCGAACTCGGTCGTTGGATTTGCGCACACTGCCTTCGAGTACATATCGAACTCCTAGCTCGCGTCCGACCTGCCTGACGTCGACAGTCTTGCCCTTGTAGGTAAAAGTGGATTGTCGCGCGATGACGAACAGCGATTTGGATCGTGAGAGGCCGGTAATGATGTCCTCGACCATGCCTTCGGCGAAATACTCCTGCTCTGGATCGGAACTCAGGTTAATAAACGGGAGAACGGCTAGCGACGGTATGTCGGGAAGCGTGAGGGCACCCTTGGCCGTTTCTCCTTGGATTTCGGTTACTACCCCTGTGGAAGCGTTGTGAGCTTCTTGCACAGTGCCGATAAAGCGATAGCCTTTCCTCGGCAGCGTCTTGATCAACCGCTGCTTCTCCCCGGAATCGCCAATCGCGGAGCGAGCGGCATTCAGCCGGGTCGTCAGCGCGGCATCCGACACGCATCGCCCCTTCCAAATGGCTGCGATAAGATCGTCCTTGCAGACGACGCGCTCGCGGTTGCGGATGAGGTAGTCAAGCAGGTCAAAGGCTTGTGGCGTCAGGGCGACGACTTTTGTATCGCGGTATAGCTCGCGGCGGCCGGAATCCAGTTCGTAGTCTTCGAAGAGATAGCGCACGACGCGAAATCCCTTAAGCCGTCCCCGGTTAGGCCCGGCAACATTTGGAGGACGGAGAATAAGCTGCCCGTAAGGAAAATGTAAGCGACAGATTAAGCGTGCCGGGTCGGATCCTGGCAACTTGCCTGGGTGGAAACAAGGCACCCGAGGATGCTGCAATGAACACGTTTTACCAGACAGCGGGCTTGGTCCAGACGACAGCACAGCAAGGCAATGTCAGCGCTCTCAAGAATTGTTGGGACGCTTTTCAAGAGTGGCGGAAATGGGAGCGGCTGCGGCACGATCTTTATAATCTAAGTGATCGAGAGCTTATGGATATCGGGATCTCGTATGGCGAGATCGACTACGTTGCCTCGAATCGAAATACTGACCCGCGAGGAATACGTTCCGGATCATAAGCCGTTGATGCTGCGATTTTCACGTGGCCTCTAGGAAGCCGACGCATGGTGACTCGCCGCCACGCCCCATCACGGCGCCGGGCACGCCGCTCCCGTCTTCACCCAGCTCGTAGGATGGGTTGAGCCCTTGCGAAACCCATCGCCAACCTGACGCCTCTCGCCATGGCGAAGACCGCCTTCAGGCTGATCGCCCGCCCAGTCCATCGGATCGTGACCAAGTTCGGCGCGACGGTGAAACGAAGAGTATGCTTGACCGGGGTGGTACGCGGTCATGACGGAATGCCATCACAAGACGATAGCGATGGGTTTCGCAAGGGCTCAACCCATCCTACGAACTATCCTCCCTGTCGCAGCGCCTCGACGGGGTCGAGCCGCGCAGCGCGCCACGATGGGTAGAGCGTCGCGAGAAACGACAGGGTCAGTGCCATGGTCACGACTGCTGCGGTCTCGACGAGATCGATTTCTGCCGGCAGCTTGGACAGAAAATAAAGCTTCGGCGGAAATAGGTCGGTGCGCGTCAGCCAAGACATGATCTGTCGGATCTGTTCGATATTGGCGCAGACGAGGAGTCCGACGGCGAAGCCGACCAGCGTTCCCGCCACCCCGATCGAAGCGCCTGTTATCATGAAGGTCCGCATGATCGCGCCTTGCGAGGCGCCCATGGTCCTGAGGATGGCGATGTCGCTGCCCTTGTCTTTCACCAGCATGATCAGGCCGGACACGATGTTCAGTGCGGCCACCAGAACGATCAGGCTCAGGATCAGAAACATCACGTTGCGCTCGACCTCGAGCGCGCCAAAGAAGGTTGCATTGCGCTGCCGCCAGTCGACCAGGAAGACCGGTCGACCAGCCGCTTCCGCGACCGTCTTGCGAAACAGGTCGATCCGATCGGGATTGGCCGTAAACACCTCGATCGCGGTGACATCCTGATTGCGATTGAAGAAAGCCTGCGCTTCGGTGATCGGCATGAAGATGACACCTGCGTCGTATTCGGACATCCCAACCTCGAATATCGCCGCCACTTGATATTTCTTGACGCGCGGCATCATGCCCATCGGGGTGACTGCGCCGCGCTGTGCAACGATCGTGATGCCGTCACCGACATGGGCGGAGAGTTGATCGGCAAGGCCCTGACCGATGGCGACGCCCTGGCCCTCGTCAAAATGCTCAAGCGACCCATGCTTGATGCCGCCGGCGATCGAGGGCAGCTCGTTGAGGTCAGCCGCCCGAATGCCGCGCACCAGGACGCCGGAGGCGTTGGACGACGATGCCAGCGCAGGGCCGTCGACGACCGGGACCGCCAACCGGACACCCTGCGCCTGGCCGATGCGCTCGGCGACATCCTTCCAGTCCGTCAACGGCGTTTCGAGCGGCTGCACCACAAGATGCCCGTTGAACCCGAGGATCTTGCCGAGAAGTTCTGTGCGAAAGCCGTTCATCACCGCCATGACGATGATCAGGGTGGCGACCCCGAGCATGATGCCGAGAAACGAAAACCCGGCGATGACGGAGACAAACCCTTCCTTGCGGCGGGCGCGCAGATAGCGTGCCGAGAGCATCCACTCGAATGGTGCAAAGGGGCCGGCTTGCGGGGAATCCATCAACGTCTCGTCCGTCATCCGCTCTGACGGTCATTCTCTCCCGTTGTGATTGGATTTGCTAGAGTGGCGTGTTGCTTCATGGCGGCTGTATCCTCCGGGGCATGCACGTCGGACAGCGGCGATGCTGGGGGCGTCGCTGACAGAGGAGCGCAGCTTGCGGCCGCCCGCCTCGCTCAAGCTGATGGCATCTGCTCACAAAGTCGTCGCGTCCGCTTTGTCGTCAAAAGACGACATTAAAGCCTAGCGTCTGGATGTCGGCCTTGGCCCAATAACAGACTTCGACATGTGATGTTCTTGTTCGGCGATAGCATTTGCCGGGGCCCCAAGCTCAAAGCGTAGGTTAAGAGCTGAGAGGCTGTAAAGGATCACGCAGAACGCTTTGCGTGATGAAGCAACCTTCACGAGAACTTGAGACGATATCTACCTTAAGGGTAATGCCGCTATATTGAACGAGACTGCACGCCCGAGTACCGCTGATGTGCCAGCGACTAATTCAACCATCAGGAGAGGATTTCAGAATGCCCGAATCCACCTTGTTGCGTGTCAAGACCACAGCTGGAAGCACCGACAAAACTTACGATATTGGCAATCTGCCAACTGTGGTTGCGATTGTCGGCATCATCGTTTCGTTAGGTAACTTAGCTGTCGCCCTGGATACCCATTTCCATTGGTTTAAATGGGCGGTGCTCTAAGTAGCCTAGAGACGACTAAGGGCCGAAAGCGGGCAACAAAATTGGTCGATCAAAGGAACCCCTCATCGGGTAACGCGGGGTTTCAACGGGGATGCCTTGCCCCGTGTCGGCTTTGGGTCAGAAACACGTCGGTGTGGCCGCGGGAGCGCGATGTCCGGTCTGGCCCCGATTACGGTCGTGCCGAACGTCACATCCATCTTCGTCCGCGGGCCAACAGGCGACATGGTGTTGGTGCGCTTCGCGGCTCCGAAATTCATACGGAGACGCCAAACTCACTCAATCGAGGCCAGTCAGAATTTTGCTGATGAACGGCTCTTTCGCGGCGAGATACTCTTGGATGCCTCCCGCATTTGCCAGTTCCAGTTCAAGCTTTAGTTCTTGGTATCTCATTCGATCCGCTGGGTGTCGTCGCAGGTGCTCTCGAAATCGCAACATTCTGTCGATTTGCGCGTGACCTTCCCGGCAGATATGCAGCTTGTGAGTTCGGACACCGGCGACATCGCGTTTGAAGAAATGATGGCCCCGAGAAAGATCGCCTCCGCGTCGATAGCCCAACTCTTCAAACGATCGGGTCCAATCTTCGACCGCTCCGTCGAGAGTGATCACCGCAAGTATGTCGATTTCGCCTTTCGCGGCTAGTTCGGGCACGGCGGTGCTTCCAACGTGATGGATTTCCACCAGAGTTGGCCCGAAGATAGGTCGCAGGCGCGCTTCCTCGTTCGCATATTCCAGCGGCCACCTTGGATCATAAGGCCGTATCGGGCTAGTGAGCGGCATGCGCGAAATCCTAGCCGAGATGCAGCCCGGCGAAAAGAACCGCCGCTGGCATTAGTCCTCGGTGCCGGCCAAGAGGGGCTTCCGCCTTAACCCGGAAGCCGACGTTCAAGAACGCCCACGCCCGATCACGGCGCCGGGCACGCCGCTCCCGTCTTCACCCAGGCCTCCACCAATGCGCCGGCCTGCTCCTGTGTGCCCGGTGCAGGCGCGCGGCCGAAGCCGGGCTTCCAGGCCCAGCCGACGAGGGTGTCCTTGCCGATGTGGTCGATCAGCGCTTCCACTTTGCGGCCGCCGTTGCGCAAGGGGTCTCTGATCTGCTCGCAGATCTCGCCGACCGTCTTGCCTTCCCAGGCCATCTCGCGCGGGGCGAGGTGCCATTCGGGATGGCCGGGAATGCGGCCGGGCTCGAAATTGGCCTTCTGGTGGCAGGTGTGACAGCGCATCGCCTCGAGGCCGTGCCCGTCGGCGCCGCGCGTCACCGGCGGCTGATGGAGGCGGGGATTGTCGCCCTGGCGCGGGCTGTCGCCGGCCGGATGGCAGTTGGTGCAGCGTGGATGCGTCAGCACCTTGCCGAGCTCGGTGAAGATCGCGGCCGAGCGTTTTTCTGTGTCTGCGATGTTCGCAAAGCTTTCGGGCGAGGCGAGGCCGTGGCTCGCCGTATCGGACGCGGCGTAGCCGGCGCACAGGCTGCTCGTCAGCGCCGCCATCGCGGCCATGATCTTGATGCGCGTGGTGATCATCCCTTGCGCACTCATTTGGTGGCGACGAGATAGCGACTGGAATCGGCGAGGATCACGTCGCGCACCGCCTCGTGATATTTGATGTAGCCGGTGCAACGGCAGAGATGCCCGTCGAGCGCATCCGCAATGGTCTGCTCCAGTGCCTCGCGGGCGACAGGCGCGCGCGACAGGCGTTCGAGCAGCACCTGGCCCTCATTGAGGAAGCCGGCGGTGCAATAGCCGCACTGGAAGGCGAAGTGATCGATGAAAGCCTGCTGCAGGGCCGAGAGCTGGCCGTCCCTGGCGTGACCTTCCACGGTGCGGATCGACTTGCCGTCGAAATTCACCGCCGGCGCGACGCAGGTCGGGCTGGTGTAGCTCGTGCCATCCGGCTCGTCGACGATGATGGCGCAGCTCAGGCATTGCGCGGCGCCGCAGCCGAACTTGGTGCCGGTCATGCCGAGCATCTCGCGCAGAAAATCGTTCATCGAGAGATCGTCGCGGACATCCATCGGGCCATGTTTCTGGCCATTGATGGTGAGGCTGAGGGTCGTCACGCGAGCACTCCCTTCAGGAGGTTTGCAGTCACCGGCAGCGCGCGGAAACGGTGGCCGGTGGCGTCGTGGATGGCGTTGATCAGCGCCGGCACGATCGGGATCATCACGACTTCGGCCATGCCTTTCGGCGCTTCGTCCGGGGTGAGCGGCTTCAGCATCTCGATCTCGAGGTCGCGCAAGGGCAGGTCGGAGCCGCGCGCGACGAGGTAGCGGCCGAGATTCCACTCGCCGTTGCCGGGGCCGCCTTCGAACGGCGGCAGCGTTTCCAACAGCGCGTAGCCGACACCCATGGCGAAGCCGCCATGCGACTGGCCCATCACCACCTCAGGCACCAGCGCCGTGCCGCATTCGAACACGCTATAGGCCTTGGCGATGCGAAGCGCGCCGGAGGCACGTTCGATCTCGACGCGGACGAGCGTGCCGCACATCGAGGTGTAGGCGGTGCCGATGCGGTTGTTGTCGGTCGGCGGAAATTTGACGCTGATGCGGTTGATCCGTTCGAATTTGTCATTGCCGCGGCGGATCGCGAGCGCGTCGATCTCGGCGCGGTATTGCTCGCCGAACAGGGGGAAGCGCGCCCGCGACCAGGCCCAGCGCGAAAAACTATGCGCGACCGCGCCGGTGACGAAGCCGCGCGCATGTGCGGTCGCGGCAAGCGCCGGCAGCGCCAGCGGTTCGAGGCCGGGCATGGTGAGCTGGCCGTTCTGCCAGCTCGCATTGGCCCATTGTTTGGCGCGCGGATCGGTCCTGGGAATGCGCCACAGCTCCAGCGCCGCGGGCCACAGGCCGAAGCGGAAGATCACGCGGGCAGCTTCCGCCGAGGAGTGCGTGCCGACATGGGCGCCGATCGAGGCCGATGTCGCCGAGGAGATCGAGGGCACCCAGCGCGGATTGCGTTCCGCCGCATCCTGGGTCTTCTGGTCCATCGTGTAGGGATCGCCCGAAGTGACGAGGCCGAGCACGTCGTAGCTGTCGACGCGGGCGACCGAGACCTCGTCGGCGATGGCGCCGAGATGGACGGCGACCCGGTTCGCCAGCGCCGTGCCGATGCCGTTGCCCATCTCGACATGGTCGCAGAAGATCGCGATCTTGCCGTCGGCGCCGAGCTCGACGCGGCCGAGCGAGCAGTCCGCGCCGGAGCCATAATCCTTGGTGACGCAGGCCACACCCGTGCCGACCAGCCGATCGCCCGAGGTTTGCCTGAGCTCGGCGCGCTGCTGCCAGATCGAGTGCTTCTCGAGCTTGTCGAGAATCTCGGGCGTGCGTACCGAGACGATGTAGGGATTGCCGGTCATGGTCCGGCCGTTCTGCTTCAGTGCATTGCGGCGGCGGAATTCGATCGGGTCGAGCTTGAGCTCGCTTGCCGCTTCGTCGATCAGCGCTTCGAGCGCGGTCATGGTCTGCAGCGTGCCGTAGCCGCGCATCGAGCCGGCGGTGACGCCGCGCGAATGCAGCGCGATCGTGGTGACGTCGACCTTGGGGATGTCGTAGATGCCGATCGCGCCGGTCGCGGCGACCACCGCGACGTTGGCGGAGAAATTCTGAAGGCCGCCGCCGTCGAGCACGTGATCGGCGGCGAAGGCCTTGATCAGGCCGGTCGGACGGTCGATGCCGATCCGCGAGCGCATCTTGATCGGGTGGCGTTTGATGCCGCCCTGGAATTGCTGGTAGCGATCATGCGCGAGCCGCACTGGCTTGCCCGGGAAGCAGATCGCGGCGAGCGCGACGTACAGGATGAACGGCGTATGGTCGCGGCCGCCAAAGCCGCCGCCGACATGGGCGAACTGCGCGTTGATATGCGAGGGCTTGTAAGGCGCGCGCGCTTTGCCGAGCAGATGCGCCAGCGACTCCGCGGCCTCATAAGGCGACTGCACGCCGAGCACCAGCTCGAGATTGCCGCCTTTGCCGGCGTACCAGGCGAGCCCGCACTCCGGCTCCAGGAACATCGGGTCGACCGACTGCGTCTCGAACTCGCGGTCGAGCACGAGGAGAGAGGCGTTGTCCGCGGCGAGCTCGCTGCGGATCTGGTCGCCGAGCCTGGCCGCCTTGACGTAGCCGGCCGGCATGTCCTTGGCGAGCGGCGACCACACCGGCAGTGCGGCGTTCTGCACCTTCTTGGGCGAGACCCAGCCGGCCTGGATCGGCGAATAGACGTCGGGCTTGTCGGGCGAGGGGCCGGCGACGCGGGTGAAACGATAGGAGCCGTAATCGGGCGCGATCACCGGGCCGGTTTCCTCGCCGAACTTGACGAAGGTGCCGTCACGCAGCACGAGGCGCGCCTGATCGTAGGCGTCGAACTTCTCGAAGATCAGCAGCGCGACCGGCTGGCCGAGATAAAGCGGCGTCTTGCCGAGCGGGCAGAACAGATCGCCGGCATAGAATTCCGGCACCTCTGTGCCGATGCGGTCGAGATCGCTGGCGGTGACGACGACGGACGGCTTCAGCGGTCCCGACAGGCGGGCGAGGTCCATGCCGGTATAAACATGGGTGGCGTCATTGGCGCGCACCAGAATCGCGTGCGAGGTGGTCTGCGGCCAGCCGGGCATATCGTTGGCGCGGAAATCAGAGGCGTAGAGCTTTGCGCCGGTGACTTTGGCGACGCCGTCGACGCGGCCTGCGCCTTTTGTTGCTGGATTGAAATGTCCGCGGCCAGGCAGCGTCTCGTGTGACGCAAAGGGCGCGTTCGCCGCCGTCGCAAGGTGCGACAGGCTGACCGAGATGCCGCCTGCCGATAACCACTTCACGAACTCGCGTCGCGAAGGCCGCATGATCTCATCCTTGTACAAGGTCTTTCGGGGCTCACGATGCTGACGGCATCGCGACCACAGCTACGCGCCAACGCTGGCGTGAGGCTGTCATGATTCGCCCATGGGCGAATAGAACAGGGCGGCCGTTTACGAGAGGTGAAGGCGGCTGCGGCGAACGCAGCCGCCTCTCATCCGGCGCAACATCAAGCCCTATTTGAGGTCGGCGATGGTCGCGGGCCCGGGGCCGGGCGTGACCAGGGTCGGCCATTGCTTGGAGCCGAACGGGACCAGCGGCGGCAGGAACGGCGTCATGCCGCGCTTTGCTGTTTCGGTGATGATCGCGGCGCGCGCGTCGCCTCCCATCAGCTCGTAGTCCATCAGATGATAGTTGCCGAAGAACAGTGCGCCGACCGAGCGATCGGCGATGATCCGCGTCAGCGATTCCAGCATGTCCGCCGGCGTCGTGGTGAACGAGACCGTCTCGATCAGCAGCAGGCGCGTGTTGATGGCGTCGGGGCCGAAGAACTGGGCGAGCACGCTGAAGATCACGTTGTTCTGCCGCGCGACGTAGATGGTGTTGCTGGCGGCATAGGTCTTCTCCCAGTCGGGGCCGAGCTGCGCCTTCCAGTCGGCCAGCACGCCCATCCAGTGCGCGACCTGGGTCTGGGCCGCCCATGCGACGTTCCTGGCGAGGAACGGGGCCTGCTGCTTGCCGAAAGCCTCCAGCCTGGCGAACGGAATGACGCCGCTCGCAAGGCACTCGTCCATGAAGGCGATGTTGTTCTTCAGGATGGTGCGGTTGTTGTCGCGCCAGTCGGCCTGCATCGGCGTGGCGTCGAGGCTGTCCAGCGCCGACTGCATCCGGCTGCGGAAGGCCAGCATCGCGCCGCGCCAGGATTTGTTGTCGGGATTGTCGACATAGGGGCCGACCACCTCGGCCAGCGCCATGGTGCTGTGGCCGACCGATTTCAGCAGCTGATAGACGATCGGCACCTGCGGTGCGTCGAGCGGCGGCTGGCCCGGCCTATAGAGGATCAGCCGTCCGCCGGCGCCGGAGAACAGGCCGAGGATGACAGGGTGCTTGTCGAGGATGTTCTTCTGGAACACCTTGGCAGCATCGCCATAGAGCTCGAACATCGCCGTGTTCAGCGCAAGCACGTCCCTGGTGGCGACGTCGCCCGGCGCGGCGTTGGTCTTGCCGGAGATCGGCGCCATGTAGTCGGGCAGGGTCTGGGCGGTTGCGGCGCTGCCGCCGAGCATCAGTACGGCGGCCATGGCCAGGCCAAAGCGAGTTCTCATCGGTCGTCCCCCGGGTCACATCTCAGCTCTACGGACGCCCGTCGGAATCGCTGGGCGTCGCCACCCGCGCTTTTGGCCGAAAATTGCTAAGGATTTGTCAGGAGGGAACAAAACCCGGGCCCGGCCGGGCTTCCTTTGGCGGCCCGCATGGCCTATTACGCCGCAACGCAATAATTCCCCCAAAAGACCTCATGATCCGCCTCGACAACGTCAGCAAGCAAGCCGGCCACCAGATCCTGTTCATCGAAGCCTCCGCCGCCCTTAATAAGGGCGAGAAGATCGGCCTCGTCGGCCCGAACGGGGCCGGAAAGACCACCCTGTTCCGGATGATCGCCGGCGAAGAGTTGCCCGACGAAGGGCAGGTCTCGACCGATCGCGGCATCACCATCGGCTATTTCAATCAGGACGTCGGCGAGATGTCCGGTCGCAGCGCCGTGGCCGAGGTGATGAATGGCGCCGGTCCCGTCAGCGAGGTCGCAGCCGAGCTGCGCCAGCTCGAAGCCGACATGGCCGACCCCGACAAGGCCGACCAGATGGACGAGATCATCGCCCGCTATGGCGAGGTGCAGCACGCCTTCGAGGAGCTCGACGGCTACGCGCTCGACGGCCGTGCGCGCGAAGCGCTGTCCGGCCTCGGCTTCAGCCAGGAGATGATGGACGGCGACGTCGGAAAACTCTCCGGCGGCTGGAAGATGCGCGTGGCGCTGGCCCGCATTCTGCTGATGCGTCCCGACGTCATGCTGCTCGACGAGCCGAGCAACCACCTTGATTTGGAAAGCCTGATCTGGCTGGAAAAATTTCTGCACGATTACGAAGGCACGCTGCTGATGACCTCGCATGACCGCGAGTTCATCAACCGCGTGATCTCGAAAGTGGTCGAGATCGATTCCGGCTCGCTGACGACCTATACCGGCAATTACGAGTTCTACGAGCAGCAGCGTGCGCTGAACGAGAAGCAGCAGCAGGCGCAGTTCGAGCGCCAGCAGGCGATGCTCGCCAAGGAGATCAAGTTCATCGAGCGCTTCAAGGCGCGCGCCTCGCACGCCGCCCAGGTCCAGAGCCGGGTCAAGAAGCTCGACAAGATCGAGCGGGTCGAGCCGCCGCGCCGCCGCCAGTCGATTGCGTTCGACTTCCTGCCGGCGCCGCGATCGGGCGAGGACGTCGTTGCGCTCAAGGGTGTCCACAAGGGCTATGGCAGCAAGCGCATCTATGACGGGCTGGATTTCATGATCCGGCGCAGGGAGCGCTGGTGCGTGATGGGCGTCAACGGCGCCGGCAAGTCGACGCTGCTCAAGCTGATTGCCGGCGCAAGCGAGCCGGACCAGGGTACGGTGGCGGTCGGCGGCAGCGTCAAGATGGGCTATTTCGCCCAGCACGCGATGGATCTGCTCGACGGCGAGCGCACCGTGTTCCAGTCGCTGGAAGACCAGTTTCCGACTGCGGGGCAGGGGTCCTTGCGCGCGCTCGCCGGCTGCTTCGGCTTCTCCGGCGACGACGTCGAGAAGCGTTGCCGCGTGCTGTCAGGCGGCGAGAAGGCGCGGCTGGTGATGGCGAAGATGCTGTTCGACCCGCCGAATTTTTTGGTGCTGGACGAGCCGACCAACCATCTCGATCTCGCCACCAAGGAAATGCTGATCACGGCGCTGGCCGATTTCGAAGGCACCATGCTGTTCGTCTCGCATGACCGCCACTTCCTGGCGACCTTGTCGAACCGCGTGCTGGAGCTGACGCCGGAAGGCATCCACCAGTACGGTGGCGGCTACACGGAATACGTCGCGCGGACCGGGCAGGAAGCGCCGGGGCTGCGGAGCTAGCCGGGATGGGCGCCGATCGGCGCCCATCCGTGTCGCTCTCAATCGCTACCGCAAGATCTCGTTCAGCACTTCGCCATCGACACCGTGCGGCCTGACGCCCAGGATCTGCATGATGGTCGGGGCGACGTCGAGATTGTGCATGCGGCGGATCGTGGTGTTGTCGCGGATGCCGGGGCCGGAGGCGATGAAGGTCGCGCTCATCACCGGCAGCTTGGGATCGTGGCCGTGGGCCCCGTAGAAATTGGGCATCGACAGCGCGGTGGTGGCCGCGCTGAATGCGGCATCGCCGAGGCGGGCGACGCCGGGGTTCTGGATGCCGTCGAAATTGTAGCCCGGCGCCATCAGCGCGAACACATCGCCAAAGTCCTGGCCGATGGTCTTGCTGGTGCACTGCCCGAGCCCGGCCTCGCATTGCGCGGGACGGGTCTCGACCACGGTGAAGATCTTCCCGTTGTCGAGCGAGCCGTTGAATTTCGGGTTGGGGTCGACCGCGTTCTGCACGGCCGCGGTGATCTGCGCCAGCAGCGCCTGGTAGGTGGCGGGATCGACGGTGCCGCCTTGCTCGCGCTGTTGCAGGTTGATGTAGATGTTGGCTGCGGGACCTGAGGTGCGGATCGCTACCTTGGAGGTGTCGATGCTGGCGTTCTTCAGGATGTTGGTCATGCTGACCGAGGTGTGGAACGGCGCAAAACCGTGGTCGGACACGACGATGACGTTGCTGTCGGGGCCGGCCGCATCGGCGATCCGCTTCACCGCCTTGTCGGCGGTCTGATAGGCGAAGCGGATATAGGAGGCGTAGCGCGCGACCTTGGCCGGATCCTGGTTGGCGCCGATCGAGTTCGGGTCCTTCGGGTTGGTACCCTGACGGGGATCGGTGAGCAGGAACTGGTGCTCGGAGCCGTCGGGCTGCTCGATATAGACCATCACGAGGTCGGCGTCGGGATGGTTCTGGATCGCGCGCTCGCCGATCTCGGCCTGGTAGCGCACGAAGGTTTTCACCATGTCCTCGAACATCGCCTCGATCTCGACATCGGGGAAGTTGGTGAAGCCCGGGCTCAGCCGCTCCGGAATGCGGAAATCGGCCTGCGGGCGCCAGAACCCGATGCTGTTGTTGATGTCGTCGACATCGGCCAGCACCGGCGCGTTGCGCGGAATGTAGTTGGCGCCGTAGCGGGCAAAGCGCACCACCGAGAGATCAGGCGCGAGCTGCGAGACGAAGTACGCAGCGCCAACCTTCGCCCCGCTGCCGTCGAAAAAGAAAGGCGCGTTCTCGCCGCCGAACTTGACATAGGCAGGTCCAGTCGCCGGCGGCGCGAACGGTCCTGCCGTGATGCCGCGCGTGGCGTCGAAGAACACCAGCGTGTCGTAGTTCGCGACGTTGTCGTTGGTGGTGTCGAGTGCGGCAACGCGGATCGCGTATTTGAGGTCGAGCGTCGCCGCGCTGGTGCAGGTTGCGGTCGAGGCCGACGCGCAGGAGAAGCTCTCGATCGGATTTGTCGTCGCCAGCACCGGGCTGAACGAGAAGCGGCCGGCCGCCTGCAGCGCCGTGGCCACCGCCGCATCAGGGGTGAAGTCGGTCCGGGCCAGCGAAAAGCCCTGGGCGCCGAGCCCGCCGAAGGCGCCGAACGGCACGGTGTAGTCGGTGACGCGGATCGGCTGGGCCGGTTGCACCACGGTGCCGTTGATCGAGATGTCGGCGCCGTCGCCCCCCGGCCAGGTCGCGGTGACGACTTTCTTGCCCTGTTGGCGCAACTGCACCCACAGCGGCGAGGCCGTCGGCCGTGACGTGGGGCCGAGCGGGCTCTCGCGATAGCCGCCGATCGGCGCGGCGAAACCGCTGAGGCTCGAGGTGGCTGGCCCGACGATCGCCTGGAAGGTGTTGGAGGGGATGTCGTTGTGAACGGCGGTCGAGCCGGTCGCGATCTCGATATGCGAGACCGCGGTGAGCGAGGGCGAGGCCGTGATGTTCTGCACGGCAATCGCGCCATGGCGGCTCAGTCGCGCCAGCCCGCCGTCGCGCGGCAGCACGCCTTCCGCGATGAATTGCTGAATGAAATCGGGCTTGGCCCCGTCGAGCGAGATCAGCACCACCGGCGGCGAGCGATGCCCGTGGTGCCTGCCGTGATCGTGGTCACGCGAATTGTCGGAACCGCGGTCGCGGCCGTTATCCTCGTCGGCATGGGCAGGCATCACAGTGCCGGCCAGCGATGCCGCGAGCGAGAGCGACGAAATCAGCGAGAAAACTTTCTTCTTGTCCACGTGCAGCCCCGTGTTTTGCTTCGCGCAATCTGTGCGCGTTTCACCTGGAATGACACGTGGAGTATCGAGTGCGGCCGACGACGCGCGTGTGACGCTTGAGCGACGCATGCGCGTCGGCGCGAGGATGTTGTCGCAAGAGTCCAACCCAACCTCAGTCGCGCGCGCGAGGGGAACTCGGCAACGCAGGCCTGCGCTTAGGCGCCTTGAACGCTGCGAACCCGTTCGTTACGCTTGAGAAAAATCAGGAGAGGCGCGTGAAGCAGTTGAGGATCGGCGACATCACCATCGATGCGGTGATCGAGCGGGAAGGGCCGTGGCGGCGGCCGCAAGATTTTTTCCCGGCTTATGACGACGGCGTGTTCAAGCACCATCTGCCGACGATGGAGCCGGAGGTGTTCGACCCCGCGCGCGGCATGATGGTCATCACCTATCAGACCTTCGTCGTGCGCACGCCACGCTACACCATCCTGGTCGACACCTGCACCGGCGAGGACAAGGGCCATCCGCCGCCGTTCGACTTTCCCGGCAAGGAGCGCTGGCGCAACGAATTGTTCGCGCTCGGCATTGGCTTCGAGCAGATCGACTACGTCTTCTGCACGCATCTGCACATCGATCACACCGGCTGGAACACCACCTTGCGCGACGGTCGCTGGGTGCCGACATTCCCGAACGCGAAATACGTCTTCCACAAGGGCGAGTACGCGGCCTGGGAGGCCGAGAATGCCAAAGGCAACAACCCTCCCGGCACGGTGTTTCGTGACAATTGTCTGCCAATCGTCGAGGCGGGGCAGGCGCTGCTGGTCGACGACGATTATGCGCTCGACGACACCGTGACGCTGACCCCGACGCCCGGGCATTCGCCCTGCCATTGCTGCGTGAATATCTTGTCGAAGGGCCAGCGCGCGGTGGTCGCCGGCGACCTCATGCATCACCAGATCCAGTGCCGCGAGCCGGACTGGTCGGCGAAACCCGATTGGGATGCAAAGCAGTCGGCGGTGTCGCGACGGAAATTTTTCGCCTCGGTCGCGGACACCGATACGCTGATCCTGCCGATCCACTTTCCGGCGCCGACGGTCGGCCTGATCAAGCCGCTCGGCGCCGCGTTCGACTACCGCTTCAAGCGGGAGTAGGGCCGTTTCTCCCCGTCATGTCCAGGACAAGCCCGGCCATGACGAAGTCGTGGAGCGTCCGTAAGTCGCGCTACGGCGACCGCGCTTCGGATGCTCTAATACGCGTAGAACATCCGCTGGATTTCCTTGGTGTCGGTCGTCTTGGTCAGCGCCAGCATCAGCAAGATGCGCGCCTTTTGCGGATTGAGCGTATCCGAGACGACGAAGTCGTGTTCGTCGTCCTTGGCCTCGCCATTACGCGCGACGATGCCGTTGCCGACGCGGCTGCTGCGAACGATCACGACACCCTTCTTGCGCGCCTCGTCGAGAGCCGGCTCGACCGCGGGCCGGGCGAGGCTGCCGTCGCCCACGCCGGCATGCACGATCCCCTTGGCCCCGGCGGCGACGAATGCGTCGACCGCGACCCGGTTCATGTTGGCATAACCGTAGACGATATCGACCTGCGGCAGCGTATCGAGGTTGGACACGTCAAATTCGGAATCGGCCGTATGCCGGCGCGTCGATTGACGATAGAAGTACGGCCTGTTTCCCTGCATGTAGCCGAGAAAGCCGAGCTCAGGCGTGCGGAAAGTGTCGGCCGTGGAGGTGTTGTTCTTGGTGACCTCGCGCGCCGCATTGATCTGATCGTTGAGAGCAACCAGCACGCCCTTGCCGACCGCCTCCTCACTGCCTGCGAGGATCACCGCATTGAACAGGTTGATCGGTCCGTCCGCGCTGATCGCGGTCGACGGCCGCATCGCGCCGACGATGACGACGGGCTTCTTGCTCTTGACCACGAGATCCAGGAAATAGCTGGTCTCCTCGATCGTATCGGTGCCGTGCGTGATGACGATCCCGTCGACGTCGTCCTGCGCGAGCAGCGTGTTGACGCGCTTGGCAAGCTTCAGCCAGTAGTCATTGTTCATGTTCTCGCTGGCGATCTGGAAAACCTGCTCGCCCTTGACGTTGGCCACCGTCTTCAGTTCGGGTACCGCGTTCAGCAGGGTCTCGATGCCCACCGTGGCCGCGGTGTAACCGACCACGGTCGTACTGCTTGCCCCGGTGCCGGCGATGGTGCCGCCGGTTGCCAGAACCATGACGTTGGGCAGACCGACGCCCCTCGCGTTCGCGACGTCAAAGTTGATGAGCAGCGCGAACAGCAAGCTCACTGTCGCCATGATCGGATGATGCACTCGAAGTTGCCACATCTTGACGTCCCTTTCCTGGAAAGCCTGGTCGATGCGCCCCATTTCGCTCAGCACGCCATGATCCGTCAGCCGACGGCGTCTGTCTAGGGTTGTAATGTCGAGGGATGATTTGATTGCGGTGCGCGGCTCGCGCGGGGAGGCGGCTTGTCGTCATGCCCGGGCAGAAGCGCGAAGACGCGCTTCTGCCCGGCCATGACGGAGTTCGTTTGCTGACTGCCCGCTAAAGCGGCAGCGAATTCGTAGCGCCTTACGCGCCCATCTCGCACTTCTTCATGAAGCTGTTCTTGGCGGCGCCGGCGAGCGCCTTGCCGTCGGAGCCGACGGCCTTGGGCGTGCAGGCGTCTTCCTTGCACTTCTTCATGAACGAGGTCTTGGCCGCTCCGGCGAGCGCCTTGCCGTCCTTGCCGACCGCCTTGCTCTCGCAGGTGTCGTCGGCAAGGGCCGAGCCTGCTGCAAAGGTGGCAACGATCGCAGCCAGGAAAATTCGCTTCATCATGGGTGTCTCCCTAAACCAAAAAGATGGCGCTGCGAATTGGAGCGCGGAATCGTGGCGCAATCAAGCAGGATCGCGGTGCGGTATCGGTCCTCGCTTCATTTTTTCCAGCGGTCGAGGATGCCGGCGGCCCTGACGAGGGCATCGTTCATGGCCGCCTGATTGCCCAGCGCGGATTGCCGCCGCGACGACGGCTCGTCGAAATCATGCGTGGCGCCGGGATAGAGGGTGACGTCGACGGGGCTGCCCGCCTGCCGTGAGCGCTCGGCGACGCGCTGGCAGATCGCGGGCGAGACCTCCTCGTCGTCGGCGCCCAGGAACATCGCGATCGGCGCCGTGGTCGAGATGGTCGATGCGAGCAGGGCGGTCTGTCCGCAGCCCGGATAAAACACCAGTGCGCCGCGATAGCCCGGCGGATTGCCCTGCTGGCTTGCTTGCCGGATCATCACGTTCAGCGCGGTGCTGCCGCCATTGGACCAGCCTTGCAGATAGATCCGGCCGGCGAGGACGTCGCTGCGGCCGCGCAGATAAGCGAGCGCGCCTTCGGCGTCGAGCGGGCGCACGTCGGTTTCGTTGACGTCGGCGCGGTCGGGGTCGCCATGGGTGAAGCGGCCAAAGCCATAGGCCTTGCCGCGCGGGCCAAAACTGTCCGGCAGCAAAGCGAGGTAGCCGCGCGCCGACCAATATTCACCCCACATCGCATGACGCTTCGACAAGGTGTTCGCATTGCAGGGTGAGGTGGTGCCGGCGCCAACGAAGGTGCAATCTTCATTGTCATTGCTGGAGTACGGTCCGCCGCGCCCGTGCAGCATGACGATGGCGGGCCAGGGGCCGGGCGTGCCCGGCTGGAACAGATAGGCGGTGAGCGCCGTGCGGTCGTCGGCGCTGCGGAAATAGACGGTCTGGGGCGCGGCCGCGACGGCGTGTATCGACAGCAGCAGGGCTGCGATCAGGCTGACGATACGGACCAGATGAGGTCGCAATTCGAATCCGCCGGGCCGCAACGCGATCAGACCCCGCGCGCGAGCAAGGCCTTGAAGTCGGCGCGTGCACGCTGTGCTTCGGCACGGGCGACATCGGAGGCGTCCCCGAGCCCGAAATAGCCATGGATCAGGCCGGCGCCCTCGTGATGCTTCACCCGTACGCCGGCCGTCTCCAGCGCCCGCGCATAGGCTGTGCCTTCGTCGCGGAGCGGGTCGTACCAGGCGGTGGTCACGATCGCGGGGGCGAGGCCTGCGAGCGAGGCGGCACGCAGCGGCGAGACCCGCCAGTCGGCGGCGTGACCGGCATCGGCGAGATAATGGCCGGCGAACCACTCCATGACGGCACGCGAGAGGAAGTAGCCATCTGCATTTTCGGCGCGCGACGGAAAGCGCGCGTTCTCGCGCGCGTCGGCATAGGAGCCCACGACATCGGTGACGGGATAGACCAGGAGCTGCGCGGCGAGCTTGATGCCGGAATCGCGGCAGGCGATCGCAGTGGCGGCCGCCAGATTGCCACCGGCACTGTCACCGGCAACGCCAAGACGCCTGGCATCCCCACCAAATTCCGCAACGCGGTTGAACACGTCGCTCGCAGCATTGAAGGCGTCGTCGAAGGCGCCGGGAAAGCGTGTCTCCGGCGGGCGACGATAGTCGACGGAGACCACGACCGCGCCGGTCTCGATCGCAAGATTGCGCGCCTGTCGGTCGTGGGTCTCGAGGTCACCCGCAACCCAGCCGCCGCCGTGGAAGAACACAACGGTGGGCGCGGGCGCACTGCCGACGCGATAAACGCGTGCATCGAGCGGGCCGGCGCCGCCCTTCACCTTGATATCCTGCACGGCGTCGACGGGCGGCGGCGGGACGGCGGCACGTGAGGCAGCCAGTGCACGCAAGGAATCGCGGGCGCTCTGTGGCGTCATCGTCGTGGGATCGCGCAGCGGCAGCAGCGGAATGATCTGGGCGATGACGGGATCGAGCGGCGCGGCCATGGTAGGGTCCTTACAGGGTTTTTGGTCTTGCTTGCGGGGTATCATAGATTTCGCGCGCCGCATCGGCAACCGGAGACGTGTTGCAGATGTCATGCAGATGAATGAACGGGCAGGGAGGTCCTGAGGTGGAATTCGAAACGCTGGTCCAGTCGCGCCGCAGCGTGCGCGGCTTCAAGCAGCGGCAGGTATCCCGCGCCGTGGTCGAAGCGATCATCGAGAGCGCCAAGCGCGCACCGTCGTCGATGAACACCCAGCCCTGGCATGTTCACGTGCTGACCGGCGCGCCGCTAGAAGAAAGTGCGCCGCCGCAACATGGAGGAGATGATCGGGGGCGCAAAGGTCAAGCGCGACATCATCAGCCATGGCGAGTATCAGGGCATCCATCGTAGCCGCCAGGTCGACATCGCCAAGAAGCTGTTCGGCGCGATGGGGATTGCGCGCGACGACAAACCGATGCGGCAGGATTGGGTGCTGCGCGGCTTCCGCCAGTTCGACGCGCCGGTCTCGCTGGTGCTCACCTATGACCGCGTGCTCGATCCCGGCGCCGTCTGTCATTTCGATCTCGGCGCACTCTGTTACGGCATCGTGCTGGCAGCCTGGGACCGCGGGCTCGGCTCTGTCATCAACGGGCAGGGCATCATGCGCTCCGACATCGTGCGCGAAGTCGCAAAGATCCCGGAAGACGAAGTCATCATGACCTGCGTTGCGATGGGCTATCCCGACGACAACTTTGCCGCGAATGCCGTTCGTTCGGATCGCGAGGGTAATGACGAGTTCGTCCGCTACGTCGGTTTCGCCGACTGACATCGAGAGGTCGGAGGCGATTATTCCGTCACGAAATTTTTCGTGCGGACTCGTTACGGCCTCTTGCAATCTCTTCCGTGCAGGAGGAACAATACGCGGACTCAAAGGTTTGTTGCTGGCGCGAGGGAATTGACATGCGGCGGCTGGCTAGCCTGGTTCGATGGTTCTTCGGCCCGCGGGTGCGTGGTCCGATCGATGATGATCCCAGCCTTCCCTTCACTCCTGAAGAGTTCAGCAGGCTGGTTCGCAGTGGCCGGCGCGAGGATATGAAGCTGCTTGCCGAAGGGTTGGCCTCTCGTTCAATTCCGCGCCGCATCAAATACCGCGCTACGCATTAAAGCGCGTTGAGATCGGGATGAATCGCCGTCGTCCTTCAGGTTGTTGGGCGCGCGCTCAGCGTGAGAGTGCGACCTCCTTGAAGGATGTGACCAGCGCCTTTTCCAGCTTTCCGGTCATGCCGCAGAGAATTTGATAGGCCTCGTTGCGCGGCATCGTCGGCTTGTAGTGCCGGTGCTCGATCAGCGCGGCGAAGATGTCCGAGATCGTGAGAATACGCACGATATCGTTGATGCTCTCGCCGGCTAGCGCATCCGGATAGCCGCTGCCATCGAGATATTCATGGTGATGCCGGACGGCATCGAGAATTTCCGGCGTGATCTGCTCGTGATCCTTCAGGAACTCGTAACCCGCCGTCGGGTGGGTTTCGATCATGGTGCGTTCCTCGGGATCGAGGCGGCCGGGTTTGTCGAGGATCGCAAGCGGGATCTGCGCCTTGCCGATGTCGTGGAACATGGCGGCCGTGTACATGCGCTCCAGATCCATTCGTCCGACGCCGAGACTGAGTCCGAAGTCGATGGCAACGCCGGTCACGAGCAAGCAGTGCTGATAGGTTCCCTCATGGTGGCGCCGTACCGTCGTGAGCCATTCCGTCAGGCCATGCTCGGTGATGCGGTCGGCAATCTGGCGTCCGGCTTCCTTGGTGCCGTTGACGTCAAGGGGCTGGCCAAGTGTCACGGCCGTGAACATCGATGCGATGGCGGTGGCAGCTGTCTCGACGGCGTTGTCCGGCCGGGGCGAACCGCCCGATGAGTCCGCGGCCGGCTCGACCGGATCGGCCAGTGCCGCCAGCAGCTTGGTCTTGTTGAGCGGACCGGGAAGCACGAGCGTCGCGCCGAGCGCATAGGCTTGCGAGATGCAGACATGCGAGGAGTGCTCGACGAGGAAGATGCGCTTGGCGGCCTTTGCCAGCCTGGCGGACCGTTTCTTGATCGCCGCGATATTGTCGACGTCGCGCAACTCCGCGCGGATGACGATGGCGAACGGCGCCTGAGACAGCTTGGCTTCCGCGTCGAGCCGTTCGCCCGCAACGGCGAATTGCTGTTCGAGAGCCGAACAGATGCCTGACAATTTGTCGGAGGAATCCGCCAGCACATGCACGAAGGGGCGTGCCGATTGCGCCGTTCGGATGCCGCCGTCGCCTTTGATGGGGCTGGTGATGGGTCGCGCGTTCTGCACGGGTGACATGGACTTTACTGAGGTACTGGAATTGAACGAGCGTGATGATCTCTTGAACCGGTTGGCCTACTTGGCCGGTGCGACGTCCGCCTTCGCACTCGTCAGCTTTTTCTTTGTATCGCCATTGATGAAGTGAACGCCGGCCATTGTGCCATCGATCCAGACCAGCTCGCAGCGCCGATACGCCAGCCCCGTCGACGACAGCACCAAGAAAAATTCCTTGGCTTGCAGTACGTCGAGTGTGCCCTCGACCTCGATCTTGGCGCCGGTGTTCGATACATCGAGCAGGACGCAACTGCGCCGCCAGGTGCCGTCCGAACCCATCAAATTGACGGGTTGCCGGTGGTCCATTTTCACACGAGAGTCCTTGCGGCCATCGAACTTCATCGGCTAACCCCCATTTTTGCGCCGCGATGTCCCGGATCGCCTGTGTTGGCGCTTGCTGCGATTTCCCCCCAGCGCACCGTCCATTGGCTGGTCGACAAGAGAAGCGTTTCGAACATCAGCTGCGCGCGTTCGCGCTGGGCAAAGGAGAGCCGGGGGCCGTTGCGATTGCTCAAGATCGCGAGCGTGGTCGCCCAGTTCAGGCGCGACGCCCGGCAGGCCATCACCAGGCCCTCGCAATCGTCATCGCTCATGACATGTTCGACGATCTCGATCGGCGCGCCCGACAGCACCGACAGGGCGGTGAAGAGATTGGCGGTCTCGCCGCGGATCGCGAAGCGATTCACGGTGGAATCGTTGAGCTTGCCGACGCGGCTTAACGCAACGATCTCGGGTCTGGCGCTTGCATAGTCGGCGGAGGAGGGCGGCTTTGGCGGGGCCGCGACGACTGCCTGCACGGGAGCGACGGCGGAGGCATTGGGCTTGGCGGGGGCTGCCCGGACGGGCGCCGGTTTGGCGGGTGCGGTCGAGAGCAGCTTCCGCACGATCAGGTCGGGGGTACCCGGCCGCAGCACCAGCGCTTTCGCAATCTCGCCGTCCTGGTCGGCCCCGGCGAGGGTGGCGTAAGCTGCCTCGGAGAATTTTGTTCCAGGGTTCTTAATCAGCGCATGAAAGAGATGCGCGCCGCGCTTGATCAGTGCCTCGGTCACATCAGGCTCGATGCAGTCACGCGCCGCGATGGCGCGTTGGTGCCGCTCGCCGCATGAGGCGGCGATCGCCGCCAGATCGGCCGTGGCAAGTGCCTGCGATCTCTGCAGCACGGGACATGCGACGTCCGCGTTGTCGTGGGAGGCAAGGCGCCGCAATGTCCGTGGCGGTGCGACCTTGAGGTCGGCAAGCGTCGTGGTGAGCTCAATCAGCACGCCGACCTCGACCCGTTCCGTCAGGCGCAGCAGAACGCCATCGACCACGCCGCAGAGCAGTTCCTGAGATCGGTCGCGGCTGCCAGTGAGCAACTGCAAAATGCCGGAAAGGATGCGAGCGCAACGGTCAAGCGGACACGTTGCGACAGCCGCTTCCAATTCGACCAAAATATCAGCAGGCGAATTTGCCATCATGGCAGGGGCCTGTACTCAAATAAACTTCGACGAACTAACGCCCCTCATTCCGCCAGAGATGCGTTAATTTGAAATTTAGCCCTCGCCCTCCCGGGGTATCTGCGCACCGCCTACTGCGCTGGAAACGCTATCGAAATTTGGCAGGAGGCGAACGCTCCGCTTGTCCTTTGCGCCGGACACTCGCCAACTGAGCGAGAGGGGCTCGGATGAGTCCTTCGCGCGAATGGGGGTTCACAGGAGGAATTCAGATCGGCGTATTGCCGGACACGCGCCGTTTCCTGGTGCGGTTTTTTATTTGTCATGAACAACAGTGATGCTGCGCCAGCGCTGGCGCCAAAGATATTTCGCTTCTCCGACGTCGACGAGTTTCGCAGTTCGATCCGCGGCCTGGATTACGAGTTCACGCCGTTCGTGCGAAGCATTGCGGCCGAGCAGATCATTCTGCAATTGCCCGGCTGCGACGTGAACATGACGCGGTCATTTCCGCGCGTCGTGGACGCGCAGCTCGTTGCCGATTGCACGGCGGTGGGCTTCGCGATGGACGAGCTCGAAATCCCGATCCGCTTCAACGGCGCGCAGCGCGACCGCGCCGTCATCGTCATCGGCAGCAGCGGGGCGGCCTACAACACGATCGAGGAAGTGCAGCGGCAGATCGCCTCGGTCGTGTTCCGGCCCGAGGTGAAGGATCGCGGCTGGCCCGTGACGAACTCCAGCTTCAAGATATTCGAGACCAGTCCGTCGGCGCTGAACTGGCTGCGGAAGGTGGTCGGGGAAGTGCTGGCGGCTGCGGCCGAGCCGATCGATCCAGCCGAGGTGCCGTTGAAGGCGGCGGCAATGAAGGAATCCCTGCTCGCTGCGGTCGATGCCGCGTTCGCCGACATCGTGCAGGCGCGCTGGACCCAGCGGCCGAATGACGAGCGGCAGTTCAAGCTGTTCCAGGACATCCGCGCGCTGTTGTCAGACGACCTCTCGCAGCCGATCTACAGCGAGGAGGTCGCGCGCAAGCTCGATCTCTCCGTCCGAACCTTGCACGATGTCGTGCGCCGCTATCGCGGCATGAGCCTGCATCGCTATCTGCGCCTGCGCCGCCTGTGGCTGGTGCGCCAGCGGCTGCTTGCCGGTGCCGACAGCGTCAAGGCCGTCGCGCTCGCGTTCGGCTTCTGGCACCTCAGCGATTTCTCCCGCAGTTATCGCGATCAGTTCGGCGAGACGCCGTCGGAAACGTTGGAGCGCGGCCGCAGGCGATAAGGGGTTGGGACCGGAGTCCGGTTTCGTGTTAGCCTGCCGGCCATGAGCAATCGCATCCTCGTCCTCTACGGTTCCTACCGGGCCGACCGCATGGGCATCCGCCTGGCGAATTTCGTCATCGATCGCCTGCGCAAGCGTGGCGAAGACGTCGAGTTCATCGACGCCAAGGCGATCGGCCTGCCGATGCTCGACCGCATGTACAAGGAGCACCCAAAGGGTACGGCGCCCGAGGCGCTGGAGAAGCTCGCCGGCCAGATCCGCGGCGCCGACGGTTTCGTCTTCGTCACCGGCGAATATAATTGGGGCATTCAGCCCGGCCTGAAGAATCTCACCGACCATTTCCTCGAAGAGTGGTTCTGGCGGCCGGCCGCGATCGTGAGCTATTCCGCCGGCAGGCTGTCCGGCGCGCGTGCTTCGACCGCGTGGCACGGCACGCTGTCGGAAATGGGCATGGTGGTGATCTCGAGCACCATCGGCGTCGGTCCGATCGCCCAGACACTGTCGGCCGAGAGCGAGCCGATCGGCGACGGCGGCAAGGCGCTGGAACGCTCGTTCCCGCGCTTCGCCGACGATCTCTTGTGGTGGATCGAAGCGGCCAAGGCCCAGCGCGCGCGCAAGGCGCCGCCGTATTGAACTGCGCGCGTCTCTAAGCCGCCCTGACTTCGCCGAGGAAGCGGTCGAACTGGCCGGCGAGATCGCGCGACTGCGTCGAGAGCTGTTCGGCGGCGCCAAGCACTTCCTGGGCGGCTGCACCGGTGTCGTCGGCGGCGCGCTGCACGCCCGTGATGTTGGTGTTGACCTCCTGAGTGCCGCGGGCGGCTTCCTGGACGCTGCGGGAGATCTCCCTGGTCGCCGACCCCTGTTGCTCGATCGCGGCCGCAATCGCGGTGCCGATCTGGTCGATCTCGGCGATGACGTCGGCGACGTTGCGGATCGCAGTGACGGTCTCGTCGCTGGCGGACTGGATCGCATTGATCTGTTCGGAGATCTCGGTGGTGGCCTTGGCGGTCTGGCCGGCCAGCGATTTCACCTCGGATGCCACGACGGCAAAGCCGCGGCCGGCGTCGCCGGCGCGGGCGGCCTCGATGGTGGCGTTGAGCGCCAGCAAATTGGTCTGTTCGGCGATGCTCTGGATTAGCGTGACGACGTCGCCGATCTTCTGCGCGCCCTCGGCGAGAGCGCGTGCGGTGTCGCCGGTACGGCGGGCGTTGTCGACGGCGCGGGCCGCGATCTCGGTCGATTGCGCGACCTGACGGCCGATCTCGGCGATCGAGGAGGTCAGCTCTTCCGTGGCGCTTGCGACCGTCTGCACGTTGGTCGAGGTCTGCTCGGAGGCGGCGGCCACGACCGCGGCCTGGCTGTTGGTCTGGGCGGCCGTCGAGGTCATCGACTGCGCCGTGGTCTCCATGGTGGAGGAGGCCTGCGACAGGCCGCCGACGAGCTCGGTGACCTTGGCCTCGAAGGCGCGGGTCAGCTCGTCGAGCGCCTGGGCGCGGCGCATCTTGCCGTCGTTCTCGGCCTGCTTCTCGGCCGCGAGCCGGTCGGCTCGGATCATGTTGTCCTTGAACACCTGGACGGCCGCGGCCATCGCCCCGATCTCGTCGGAGCGCTCGGCGCCGGGGATCTCCTGCGCGACCTCGCCGTCGGCGAGCCGCGACATCCGGGTCGTCAAGCTGACGATCGGCGCGCAGACGCGGCGGCGGACCATCACGATGAGGCCGGCGCTGGCGATCAGCACGGCGAGGAGACCGACGAGCGCGATCGTGAAGCTGGTGCGCGCGGCGGCGGAGGCGCCGGAGAGGATCTGCTCGGCGTTGTCGTAGAAGGCGTCGCGGACGCCGATGATCGAGCCGAGGCCTTTCTGGGAAGCCACGTAGAAGGTCTCGACATCGTGCTCGTACTTGCCGCTGAGCGCGCCGTCCTTGACGAGCTTCATCTCGCGGCCGAATTCCTCGACATAGCTCGCATTCATCGTCTCGAGCGCCGCGGCGACGTTGGATGGCGTTGCCGGATTGCCGCGCAGTTCCATCAGCGACATCACGATCTGGTCGTTGCGGCCCTGCATGCGGGCCATATCGGCTTTCTCGGAATCGTTGGCGACCTTCTTGGCGCCGACAAGGTTCTTGTGCACGCTGGAATTGAGGCCGCCGATGTCGCGCAGCGTCATGGCGATGTTGGCGTAGTTGGACTGGCGATAGGCATCGCCGTTGAGGATCGCCATGCGGCGGACCTGCTCGTTGAGCAGCGCGGTCACGCCCGCGTTGAGCACGGCATTGTCGGCGACGATCTTCTTGGCGGCGTCCTTGCGTACATCCGCCGGTCCTGCGATCGCCTTGTCGATGGCGTCGCGCAGTGCGGTGAATTTCGAATTGATGCCGTCGATGTTGCTGCCGATCGCGTTGCCGTCGTCGAAGGAGCCGGGCAGCTCCTTGCGCAGCGCGTTCATCTTGTCGCGCGCGCCGTCGGTCTGCTTGCGCAGCTTGTCATGCTCGGTGAGCTGCGCGGGGTCGACGGTCGCCGGTCCGTACATGATGTTGGTGGCGAAGCCGCGCTCGGGATTGAGATAGCGCGGGATGTCGCTGACGGCGCGGACGATCGCGAGCCGGCCCTGCGCCTCGGCGATCCTGTCCATCGTCTGGTATTTCGTGACCGCGACGTAGACGGCGAGGCCGCCGCCGACGGTCGAGAGCGAGACGATGGCGGTGGTCAGCAGCGTACCGATTTTCATGATTCGTCCGGCAATTGCGCAGGTGGAGAAAAAAATTCTGCGCGAACGATAGGGGCGCCGTCTTAATCGCCGGTTTACGCTGCCGCCCGGCATGCTTCACCTGCATGCGTCCATTCGGCTAGGTGTAGGCTGCACTCACGGTTCCGAACGGACCGAAATCGGCGACATAGGTCTCGCCCGCCTTCGGTCGCAGCATGCCCGTCAGCGTGCCGGTGCTGATCGTCTGCCCGGCCTTGAGACCGATGCCGGTCCGCGACAGTTCGTTGGCGAGCCAGGTCAGTGGCACCAGCGGATGGTCGATTGCCTCCGCTGCGCTGCCGCGGCGCCTCTCGACGCCGTTGCAAGTGAGCACGACCTCCTGGGCCGCGACGTCGCGGCTGCGCCAGTCGGCGATGGGGTCGCCAAGCACGATCGTTCCCGAGCCCGCGCCGTCAGCCAGGATCGCCGGCATCGGCGGAAACGCCGCGTCGTGGACGAACCGGCACTCGGCGAGTTCGATGCCCGGATGCAGGGACGCAACGGCATCGCCGACCTCGTCGATCGCATATGGCTGCGCGCGGGGCGGCAGATCGGCGCCGAGGCGCACCTGGTACTCCACTTCCGGAATCGGGCTGCATTGCCGGGCGTGCTCGACGCGCGCGGGCGAGGCCTTGATCAGCGGCGCGAACACGCGCCCATAGATCGGCGAGGAGGTGCGAAGCTGGCGTTGCAGCCCGGGCTTCATGCCGGCGATCTTCCAGCCGACGACGTCCCAGCCCAATTCCTCTTCGACCATGCGCGCAATGCGATACGCGGTGTCGGCATCCGGCGGCACAAGCCGCTCATCGAGGCCGCTTCGCTGCCGGGCGTTGCGACGCAAATCGGCGAGGTGGCGGGCGAGCTCGCGTTGCCGGGACACATCCATCGGTGCCTATCCAATCTATCTGGTGGTGCGGGCGAGGGCGGCGGACAGGACTGTCTCCAGCTCCTCCTGAACCTGATCGAGCGCGTCCGCGCTGCGGCTTGCGCGGCACAGCGCAACGGTGCCCTCGATCGAGGCGACGACGAGCGTTGCGAGCCGTTCCGCGCGGTCCGCGGCCAGCCCTTCGCGCAGCAAGGCCGCGTGCATGATCCGCCGCCAATCGGCGAACACGCCGTCGGCGAGGTCGAGCAGTTGCTGCTGCGCCGTCTCGTCGTCCTTGTCGGAGGCTTCGCCGACATAGCGGTCGACGGCGACGGCGAGCACCGGACAGCCGGCCTCGAAGCCGGTCGCTTCCAGCCGGCGACGCCAGGATGCGGCGAAAGCCCTCAAGCCGCCGATCACGCCGCGTTCGCTCATGGCCTTCTCCAGGGGAATCGACACTGCCTTGCCGGCGAAGGTCACGGCTTCGGTGATCAACTGCCGCTTTCCCTCCGGAAAATGATGGCTGATCGAGCCGCGCGGCGTCGCCGTGTAGTGGACGACGTCGCGCATGCTGGTGGCATTGACGCCGCGGCGGCTCATCAGGTCGGCCGCGCCGGCGATCATTTTGTCGCGTGTGGTGGTCATGCCGCGAATATGACAGTTGACATAGTCGAGGGCAAGCTCAAATATGACGTGCGTCATATTCGAGGGGTGCGGGCAGAGAAGCCGCGCCGGCAGCATCAGGGAGACCCGCCATGACATCCGAAGGTCAGATCCGCACCGAGGTGCACGACCACGTCTTCAAGATCATCATCGACAATGTCGCGAAGAAGAACGCGTTCACGCCGGCGATGATGGAGCAACTGTCCGATGCGCTCACCGAACTGCACGACAACGAGGCCTATCGTGTCGGCGTGATCTGCGCCGAGGGCAGGGATTTCACCGCAGGTCTCGACATGCCGAAATTCTTCGGTCCGACCGCGGAGAAGCGCAACATGAACATGAAGGAGGGCAATGTTGATCCGTTCGGTCTTGCCAAGCGCTGTCGCAAACCCGTTGTCACCGCCGTGCAGGGCATCGTCTTCACCATCGGCATCGAGCTGATGCTCGCCGGCGATATCGTGGTCGCGGCTTCTGATGCGCGCTTCTGCCAGATGGAGGCCAAGCGCGGAATTGCGCCCTTGGGTGGCGCGCATTTCCGCTTTCTCTCGCGCGCCGGCTGGGGCGATGCGATGTATCATCTGTTCCTGTGCGACGAGTTTTCCGCCGAGCGCGCTCAGGCGATCGGGCTGGTCCAGGAGGTCGTGGCCCCCGGCGAACAGGTCGCGCGGGCGATGGCACTTGCCGCCATCATCGCGCGCAACGCGCCGCTCGGCATCCAGGTGACCAAGGAGGCGGCGGCGAAATATATCGAAGGCGGCGAGGCGGCTGCGATCGCCTACATCCCGAAAATCCGCGATCGCGTGCTGTCCAGCGCCGACGCGAAGGAGGGCATCCAGTCCTTCATCGAGCGCCGCGCAGCCGTCTTCCAGGGGCGCTGATCTCGGACGCTTACTGTTGCCGGTCGCGTTTCGACAGGATCTCCAGCGTTGCATCGTCGCGCTCGCCGCCGAAATATTTGGCGAGCGCCTCGTCGAAAACGGGCTCTTCGGAGATCGCATCGAACAGCGTCATCGACGAGCGGAATTTGGCATCGTCAGGTGCGCCGAGGATCGCGTTGATGGTCCGCCCGTCGACGGCAAGCACGAGGCGGGTGCATTCGATCAGGCGCGGGCCGAGCACGGGGTGGGCGAGGTAGGCCGCTGCCTCGGCGCGCGAGCCGATGGCGTAGCGCTGCGACATGGCGCTGAAGCCGAGGCCGGCGACCTGCGGGAAGACGAACCACATCCAGTGAGTCCGCTTCCGGCCTTGGCCCAGCTCCCCCAGAACGTCGCGAAAAACCGGGTCCTGGGCCCTGAGGAAGCGCTCTAGATCGAAAGGATCGGTCATTGGATACCTTACGGGGTCCTGACGGCCGCGATTATGCCTAACTTTTGGCTCCCAATGTGGTAGCTGGTATAGAGTCTCCGGGTGGGGGTTGGGTCCCCCGGGGGTCGATTTGGGGATCTAATGGTTTCCGACCGCGCAAGCGCCGAGAGGCTGTTGCCGCGCCGCCGAATTGGGCGAGCCGAGGCAATACTGCTGTCTATGGCTGCCGTCGCGCTGGCGCTCGGCGCCGCCGCGTGGGTCGCGGATATCGGCGATTCGACCCCGCTGGTCACCGCCGCGCTGCCGCCGGCCAATTCTCCTTCGTTCGACGATCGTTTCGCCTCGCTGTCCGGCAATCCGCCCGCCCGTGAGCTCGGCCTGCGGACGATGGAGCGCTCCGCCCTGAGTGCGGTCCAGCTCAAGCTGCGCGATGCCAAGGCGATGCTCGCCCAGAAGCTCCAGGGCGATGACTGGCGTTCGACCCTGGCCGACAACGACCAGCAGCCTGCTGCCGAAGAGACGACAAAGCCCTCGCAGCGCGCCGACGCCGTTCCCATGCCGCGTTCGCGGCCGGTCCAGGCGGACTTCTCCGCGCAGATCGCCTCGAGCCAGTCCTATGCCGACACCAATCCCAGGGTCGACAACCGCAACTTCTTCGAAAAGTTCACCGACAAGATCAAGCTGGCTTCTCTGACGCCTGACAGCGGCCTGTTCGCCAAGGCGCCGGATCTGGCGGCGCTCGGCTACGATTCACGGACGGCGGTCTATGACATCTCGGCCAAGGCGCTCTATTTGCCGAGCGGCGTCGCGCTTGAGGCCCATTCGGGCATGGGCGCGCTGATGGATGACCCCCAGCATGTCGACCAGCGCATGGTCGGCGCGACCCCACCTGCGACCTACGATCTGAAGCCCCGCGAAAAACTGTTCCACGGCGTCCGCGCGTTGCGCTTGACGCCGACCGACGGCACCAGCGCACTCGGCCGCGTCGGCCTGCTCACCCACACCTACATGCTCGGACCGCGTGGTGATTCCAACGGCTGTGTCTCGATCAAGGACTACGATCGCTTCATGAAGGCCTATGACAATGGCGAGTTCAACCGCCTGGTCGTGGTGCCGCGCCTGGGCAGCCCGGCAACTGTCGCGCAGCGCGCCAGCACCGATTCCTGACATTCGTCAGACGGTGGGGCTGCCGTTTTCCCTTCGTTAAGCCGTTGTCGTCCAGAAGCAGCCCATGAGTGATCCAGCAAGCTCCGAGACCCCGCTGCGCACGACGTTCAAGATCAAGCTGAACGGTGACACGCTGGCGATCGCGACCGTCGGCCAGGCCTATCAATTCCTCACCAACTTCAAATCGGTCGAGTGGATGGAATTCCGCTCGCTGCACGACGATGCCGTCCAGGCGCTGGAGGGGGCCGCCGAAAATGCCATCCTCGTGGTGCAGGCGACCAACGCGGTGCGCGCGCTGTTCGTGAGCGCGAAGCTGCTCTAAGCGAACATTCTTCTCCTCGAACCGGCTTCTCCGCTGCTGCGACGAAGCCATGGCGCGCGCACGCGCCGAGGAGAGAATGCATGGACATCGCTAAATTCATCGCGGGCGTCGATAGCGCCGCAGGTGAGCCGCCGACCGAAGCCGCGCTCGCATCGTTCGAGACGGTGCTGGGGTGTCGCCTGCCGGATGACTATCGCCAGTTCCTGCTGGCCTGCGCCGGCGGTTATTTCCAGGGCTCGGCCGAGTTCAACTGGCCGCAAGGGCATTGGGCCGGCGCGATCCAGGAGGTGCTGGGATTGCGGAGCGATGAATGCTCGCTGGCGCGGACGCGTGAGACGCCGCAATGGCCGACCGTCGATGAACTCCTGTGGATCATGAGCGATCACGGCGGCAATCCGATCTGCATGACGATCGACCAGGCGCATTTCGGCAAGATCTGGTTCATCGATCACGAGGTCGCCGAATATGAGAAGCCGTGGACGCTCGCCGAGGCGATGTCCGACAATTGGGGCTACGTCCTGCCGCTTGCGCCGACATTCGGCGACTTCATCGCGGGCGTGTACGAGGAGGCCAAGGCCGCGTGAGGTCTGGTCGTGTCCCGGACGCGCCGCAGCGTGCAACGCTGCTGCGCAGAGCCGGGACCCAGAAATCACAGGGCCAGCGGAAGCGTGGGCCCCGGCTCTGCAGCGCACCGCTGAACTGGACGATGTTCGCATCGCCAGGGAAGCGCTGCGCTGCGTCCGGGGCACCAGAACGTCAGTGCCCGTCGCCGCCGTGGCCGTCGTCATCGTCGTGGAAGTCGTGGTCGCCGCCTCGGCCGAAGCCGGGATCGACGCACGCAAAGCTTGTCGCATCGCTGGTCAGGCCGCTGCCCTTGTACGCGGGAATCCTGGGATAGACGCAGAGCGGCCGCGTGCCTCCGGTCGGAAAGTTCTGGGCAATGCGCGGATCGAACACGCCGCCGGTCGGGTAGGGCGAGGTGGTGTTGGTATTGGCCGCGATGATCCGTTCCGGCGCGATGCCGTTCTCGACCCAGTCCGTGATCGCCTTGAGCTCGTTGGTGGCGAAGCTGGTGGTCGCCGCGCCGCCGCCGCAATGGGCCATGTTGGGCACCATGAACAGCCGCGCGAAATCAGTCGCGTGATTGTCCATGCGCTGGTTCATCTTGCGATACCAGCGGGCGATCGCGGCGCCGGAGAAGATGCCGTCATTGACCGAGGACGAGATGATCAGCTTGCCGCCGCGCGACCTGAACGGACGCAAATCGGTTGCGACCGCCGCCATGAAGTCCATCGAACTCTCAGGATAGGCCGCGGTCTTCGTGAAGATCTTCGGCGCATCCGTGTCGAAGTTGAATTTGAACACGAAGGCTTCCTGGCCGGTCGGTCCGTTGACGGGCGTGACGACGGGCGGCGTCTGGAAGATCATCGGGATCGCGCCGGCACCGAGCGTCAGATTGATCGCGGTGTTGACGCCAGGCACCGGAGCAGTGACGACATTCCAGAATTGCCAGCCCGCGCCCGGCGCGGTCGGCGGCGTCCAGATGCCGGCATCCCAGAACCAGTTCGAATAGAGCCGCTCGCCCTTTGAATTGACCGGTCCGGTGTAGATCTTCTTCAGCGCATCGACCTGCGCGCTGGTCAGGCAAGTGCCGCCGTGCGGCGTGCTGCCGTGCGAGCCGGTGCCGCAGGTGTAGCTCGCGAGTGCCGGATACACCTTCTTCGCCGTACATGCGTGGTAATTGTCGATGATGCCGTCAACGAGGCCGTCGAGTGCGTCGCAGGCGCTCAGGATCGCAGCCGATGCCACCTGAAGGTCCTGCTGCGGGAACGTGTCGGGAATATAGGGCTGGCCGTTGACGTCCTTGCTGGTCGACAGCGTGCCGAGCACCTGCTCGTTCCAGGCTTCGGCGAGGCCCGCCTGCGGCAGGTTGAAGCCCGGGTTTTGCGAGATCACGCCGTCGAACAGCCAGGGCGATCGTTGCGAGGCGACCATCGCGTCGCGGCCGCCGTTCGAGCAGCCCATGATGTAGGAATAGACGGTCTCGAGGCCGTAGAAATAGGAGATGATCTGCTTGGCGGTGGTCGCGGTCTTCTCGATGCCGTTATAGCCGTAGTCGCGGCGTGCCTGCGCATCGATCGCGAAATGCGCGGAGCCGCCGGCATTGGCGTCGTCGTCCTGATGGCCGCCGACCACGTTGGTCGCGCTGTCCTCGTGGCCGCCGTCGTCGGCCGCCACCGCCCAGCCCTGGCCGAGCTCGACGCCGGCCGCACCTTGCGGGTCGGCATTGAGGCTGCCGTCGGTGCCGCCGCCGCCCATCATCTCGAAGCGGCCATGCCAGGTGTTGGGCAGATTGAGCGCAAAGCCGATGCCGTAGGTGAAATGATCGGGGTCTTGCGTGGAGACGCGCTTGTTGATGATGCCGACCACGTTGCAATAGCCGGATTTCTGCGTCGCGCTCAGGATCTGCGTGTTCGGCAGAGTGAGCCCGGTGAGGGCGGTGCAGGACGAGCGCGGGGCCACGCCGCTCGGCGGCAGCCCGTGTGCCGTTGCCTGCGGGCCGAGCGACGCCCACGTGGCGACGATCGTCGAGGCGAGGAAAAATCGTTTCATGTCATGCCCTCCCATTTTCAACGTTGATGATTGAACGAATGCACGCGACGCATCGCGAACCGGCGAGGTGTCGGGTGGTCGGAGACGTTTTCTGAATCGTTGTGGGGAGAGATGCGCGTCCGCCGGCGATGCGCCGCGACGCAGTTTCATTCACGCGCAAAACCGCTCCGCCGCGATGCGCCATGGCATGCGGATCGGTGCCCACCCCTGATGACGGCACGGACGTTCGCTCCCCTTGAACCCGCTCGCGGTGCGGCAGGCTTTCACGATCCTTAGGCGAGCCATGTTGCCGTGTCAACATGACGCATTGCGCGATATTGCTGTGCAACCTGTCGTAGAAGCTGTACGCGCCGCCGCGATAGTCCGCGCGGCTTCTCGATCCGACCGCGTTGCGTTAGACTCGCTGTCCGAATCCTCGAGATGCAGCCGGATGCGCTTGCACCGGCTTTGCGAAAGATGCACGTCGATGCAGCCAGGCAAGGCACGGATCAGGAAGCGGATCGCGCGACCACAGCGGGCGGCGCGCGTGACAAAGCCGTCGCGACCGGCGCCGCGCGTCGTATCCGGCACGAAAACGGCCAAAGCGAAACCGCTTGCCCTCGGCGACCTCTCGCAACTGCTCGGCTATTCCATTCGCCGGGCGCAGCTCTGGATCTTCAAGGAATTCAGCCGTCAGTTGGCGGCCTTCGAGATCAGTCCCGCCCAATTTTCCGTGCTCTGCGTGATCGACGCCAATCCCGGCGTCAACCAGCTGGCGGTCGCGCAGCTTCTGTCGATCGAGCGGGCCGGGCTCGGCAGGCTGGTGGATCATCTGGAGGGCCGGGGCCTGGTCCGGCGCACGGCGTCGGCGATCAACCGCCGTTATTACGTGCTCTATTTGACCGAGGCCGGCACGGCGCTGCTGGGCCGGCTGAGGCCCGCGGCGGCCGAAAGCGACAAGGCGCTCGCGGCCAAGATCGGCCCGCGCGCCTACAAGGAATTGCGACAGGCTCTGTCGGTCTTTGTCGGGGACGCCTGACCGCGGCGGCACGCCGCGGCAGCGCTGATTGGGCAGGGCGCCCCTCCTTTATCATGGCTTGAACTGGGTGGCGGGAACGGGCAAACGGTCCGCGACGACCGTGGCTTACGCCACCCAATTCAAGCCTGACTGAGAGGGAGAGACCCCGACATGAAACGCCGTACATTTCTCACGGGCGGCGCGGTCGCCGGCGCGACGACGCTGGTTGCGGCCCCTGCGATCGCGCAAAGCGCGCCCGAGATCAAATGGCGCCTGACCTCGAGCTTCCCGAAGTCGCTCGACACCATCTACGGCACGGCGCAGACCTTCGCGAAATACGTCGCTGAAGCCACCGACAACAAATTCCAGATCCAGACCTTTGCCGCCGGCGAGCTCGTCCCCGGTCTGCAGGCGCTCGATGCCGTCAGCGTCAACACCGTCGAGATGGCGCAGACGCCGCTCTACTTCTACATCGGCAAGGAGCCGGCGCTGGCCTACGCCACCGGCGCGCCGTTCGGCATGAACCATCGCCACCAGGAGTCCTGGTGGTACTTTGGCGGCGGCGCCGAGCTGACCAACGAGGCGCTGAAGCCGTTCAAGACGCACGCCATTCTCTGCGGCAATTCCGGCACCCAGATGGGCGGCTGGTTTCGCAAGGAGATCAAGACCGTCGACGATCTCAAGGGCCTGAAATTCCGCATCGCCGGCATGGGTGGCCACGTGCTGGCGCGGCTCGGTGTCGTGCCGCAGCAGCTCGCGGGCGGCGACATCTATGCGGCGCTGGAGAAGGGCTCGCTCGACGCGGTCGAATTCGTCGGTCCCTATGACGACGAGAAGCTCGGCTTCCAGAAGGTCGCCAAGTACTACTATTTCCCCGGCTGGTGGGAAGGCGGCGCCATGCTGCACATGATCGTCAATGACGAGAAGTGGGCGAGCCTGCCGAAGCAGTATCAGGCCATCGTCAACCAGGCCGCGTCCGCGGCCGGCGCCTGGATGCTCGAGAAGTACGACAGCGTGAACCCGGCGGCGTTGAAGCGGCTGATCGCGAACGGCGCGGAGCTGAAGGCGTTCCCGCAGCCGGTGATGGAAGCCAGCTACAACGCGACCCAGGAGCATCTGAACGAGCTCGCCGCCAAGAGCGACCTGTTCAAGCGCACCAAGGAAAGCCACGACGCGTATCAGAAGGAACTGCTGTTCTACACGCAGATCGCGGAGAACTATTACGACAACTATCTGCTCAGCAAGATGCGCAAGGGCTGAGCCGAACCGGTTGGGCGCGGTGTTCATGCCGCGCCCCGCTCTGGAATGCGATGCATTGCTGCAACATCCTGCCGGAAAACGATAGGCAGGGACGCCGCCCGGCGTTTCTCAACCTTACGGTTGATGTGCGAATTTCGCCATTCCTCCAGACCTTGCGCAACAGGGAATGGAGTCGAAAATGGCCTCACGGAACAGCATTTTAGGGACCGCTAGGCGCCCGATCGTCTTTTGTTTGGCGATCCTTCTCGCGACCACATTCCTTCACACCGGATCCGCAATGGCTGCCGACTACGCGGCCGGCGGCGGCGTCAACAACGCGCCATCCGGCTTCGCCACGGCGGTCGGGCCGAGCGCGACGACACAGGGGATATTCGCCGCTGCCTATGGCTACTCGGCTAGTGCAAGCGGCAACACCGCGGTTGCCATCGGCGGCTTGTCCAACGCGACCGGCGATAACGCGACCGCGATCGGTATCGGCACCACGGCAACCGGACTATCGGCCAGCGCCTTTGGTGACAATTCCACCGCAACCGGCACAGGCGCCACGGCTGCCGGTACACACGCCTCCGCCATCGGCGCCGATTCCGCTGCGTTCGGTGGCTCCGCCATCGCGAGTGGTGCAACCGCCACGGCGACGGGCGCCCATAGCTCCGCGTTCGGGGCGGCGGCAACCGCAACCGGCGAGGGCAGCAGCGCCCTCGGCGACAGCGCCACCGCAACCGGCGCCGGCAGCCTCGCCAATGGCACCTTTGCGACCGCGACGGGCCAGAACAGCATCGCCACGGGCGAACGCGCAACGGCGACCGGCGCCAACAGCAAGGCCAATGGTGGCGCGGCCACGGCCTATGGAGAAAGCAGTAACGCGCTCGGCACCCGTGCCGTCGCCATCGGCGACAGCAGCAACGCGACCGGCACTTTCGCAGTCGCGCTCGGCGCCAACGCCGGCGCCACCGGCAACGCGGCGACCGCGGTCGGCACCTTCGCCTCTGCCACCGGTGAGGGCACGGTCTCGCTCGGCACGTCGGCCAACGCCAATGGAGCCGGCGCCACCGCGCTCGGCGCGTCGGCCATCGCGAACACCGGCGGCACGTCGCTCGGCAGCAACGCGCAGGCAAATGGCGTCAACGCGATGGCGCTCGGGATGAACGCCGTGGCACAGGCAGCCAATTCCGTCGCGATCGGCGCCGGCTCGGTCGCAACCGCCGCCAACACCGTGTCGTTCGGTACGGCCGGCAACGAGCGGCGCCTGACCAATGTCGCCGCCGGCATCAATCCGACCGATGCCGTCAACATGAGCCAACTCTCCGGCATCACCTCCGGATTTCAGTCGCAGATCGGCTCGCTCCAGGCGCAGATCGGCAATAATCTGACCGAAGCGCGGCGCGGTATCGCTGCCGCTGTTGCGGCCGCCAGCGCGCCGATGCCGTCCGCACCGGGCAAGACCATCTGGCAGGTCCGCGGCTCCACGTTTCACGGCGAGGGCGGCTTCGGTGTTGGTTTCGCCCATCGCCTCAACACCGCCATGCCGTTCACCGTCGTGGGTGGCTATGGCAATGGCGGCGGCACCGAGCACACGGCCTATCTCGGCGTCGGCGGAGAATTTTGAGCGTTCGTCTCAGGAGGAGCCCAGCCCGAGTTTCGCGTAGATCCGCCGCGCATAGGCGCCGAACGCATCAGTCGTCTTGAGCGGAAGATCGCGCGGGAAGGGCAGGTCGATCGGGAAGTAGTCGGCCATCTTGGCGGGACCCGCAGTCAGCACGGCGCAGTGGGAGGACAAGAACACGGCCTCCTGGATGGAGTGTGTGACGAAGATGATGGTCTTGCCGCTCTCCCGCCAGATCCGCAGCATCTCGAGATTCATCTGCTCGCGTGTCAGCGCGTCCAGCGCGCCGAACGGCTCGTCCATCAGGATCAGCTTCGGATCGTGGATGAAGGCGCGCGCGATCGCGGTGCGTTGCTGCATGCCGCCGGAGAGCTCTCGCGGATATTTCTGTTCATAGCCGGCAAGGCCGACGAGGTTGAGCAGGTCGCGCGCCCGCTCGCGCGCGGCCTTGATCGGCAGTCCGACGATCTCGGCCGGTAACAGCACATTGTCGAGGATGGTGCGCCATTTCAGCAGCAGAGCCTGCTGGAACACCATGCCGATGTCCCGGGTCGGATCGAACGGGCTCTCGGCATTGCCGATCGTCACCGTGCCGCCGTCGGCACCGTGCAGGCCGGCCAGGATCTTCATCACCGTGGTCTTGCCGCAGCCGGACGGACCGACCAGCGAAACCAGCTCACCTTCCTGCACGTCCATGGTCACGTCGGACACCGCGAGGAACTCGGTGCCGCCGCTGCGATAGACCTTTCGGACGCCTTGCAGGCTGATGAAGGGTTTTGAGCTCATGCCAGCCAATTGCTCAGATTGTCGGCCACAAAGGCATCGTCGCTCAGATCAGCGTGCTCGCGTGTGACGCGATCGATCTCGTCCTTCTGGCCGGAGCTCAGACCCTCGTTCGGATCGAGGCACCACAGGCCCTGCATCAGGCCCTGGCGCCGCAGCACCTCGTGACAGCCGGCGATGCAGCCGTGAAAATTGTTGGCGACGTCGAAGAAGGCGCTGTTGCAATCGGTGACGCGGGCATCGAGTGCGAGCAGGTCGGCCGGCACGCTGTCCTTGTGCCGCGCCTGCTTGCAGCGTTCGAACTGCTGTATTGCGCTCGCCGTCCAGACCGACCAGTGGCCCAGCAGGCCACCCTTGAAATAAGTGCGCGTGGTGACGCCCTTGTCGCGCAAGTCGAACGGCAGCATCAGGTCGAGCAGGATGTGATCGTCGTTACCCGTGTAGAGCGCGACGCGATCGAGCGCACCGGCGGCCGCGACGCCGCGCAGCACGTCGAGCGTGCGGTAGCGGTTGAACGGTGCGATCTTGATCGCGATCACGTTGTCGATCGAGGCAAAGCGCTGCCAGAACCGGCTCGACAGGATGACGCCGCCGACCGCCGGCTGAAGGTAGAAGCCGACGAGCGGGATCTCGGAAGCAACGGCGGTGCAGTGCGCGATGATCTCGTCCTCGGAGGCGCTCTTCATCGCGGCGAGGCTGAGCAGGCCCGCGTGATAGCCGATGCCGCGCGCGGTGCGGGCTTCGGTGACGGCCTGTGCGGTCGGGCCGGCGAGGCCCGCGACCATGGCCAGCGGACGCTTGGTCCAGGTCGCGGCGGTCTCTGCGGCGAGCTCGAGCACGGGGCGGTAGAGGCCGACGTCGCGGATCGCGAATTGGGTGGTGTGCACGCCGACGGCAAGGCCGCCGGAGCCGGCGTCGATGTAGTAGCGCGTCAAGGCGCGCTGATGTTTCTTGTCGAGCTGGCGCTCGGCGGTGAGCGCGAGCGGATGCGCCGGGAGCACGGTACCCTCGGCAATGAGCTTGCGGACGTCGGCGTTGATCTGGCTGTGGTGCATGATGTCCTATCCGAATTCGGGGCCGGCGACGGCGAATGGCATTTCTTCGCTCGCGGTGGTGGCGGGGCCGAACCGCATGCGCTGGAACGGGCGCTCGATGGTCCAGCCCGATGCGGTCAATCCTTCGAGGAACGCAGCCTGCGGCGCGACCGCGTCGAGCAGGAGTGGGCCGGTCTCGGAGCGTACGATCGCATGAACCAGCGCCAGCGCTGCCGCGGCATTGTCGGCGAATAACGGGCCGATGTGGCGGGCGGTCCGGCCGTCGCGCACCAGTGCGATGGCTCCGTTGGCCGAGACGATGCGCGAGCCGGAGCGCTGCGCGAAGGCTGACAGCAGCGCAGTGCGATCGAGCCCGGTGGCCCGCCGGTCGCGCGCGCGAAGCGCATCGATGCTCGCGGATGACAAGTGTGGCGCTGCGGCCCGCGCGGGTGTCGCGAGCTTCATCCGCCGCAATTGCAGCGTCGGCGTGAAGCCGAGCGGCCCGTAGACCGCAACCCCGTCTGGCGTGGCATCAAGCCAGCTGGTCAGGCCGTTCTTGCGCGCGGTTTCCAGGCAGGCATCGACGAGGCGCGTGGCGAGGCCGCGGCGGCGATGGCTTGCCGTCACCAGCACCATGCTGATCCAGGCGTTGTTGCCGGAATAGGGCAGCAGCGCGGCGGTCGCGACCAGCAGTATGCCGGTGCGGATGCCGAACACGACGCCGTCGCGCAGGAAAATGCGCCAGTCCTCCTCCGTCTGGTTCCAGTGCGCTTCCGTCGAGAGCACGAGCCCGGCCATGGCATCATCCAGGCCGAGCTTGATGACGGGAGGCCCGTCAGTAGCGGCCATCGCGCACCTCGTATTTGGTTGGCTTGCCGAGGCTCGGCATGGCGCGGGAGACCCAGTCGGCGGTCCAGGCGATCAGCTGCTCGGTGTCGACGACCGGCAGGCCGAGCAGCTCCACGGCTTTCGACGTGTCAGTCAGCCACGCCGTCGGTTCTTCCTTGCCTGTCAGCACCGGCGCGCGGCCGAAGCGGGCGCCGAATTTCTGTGCGAGATCGCGCACCGCCAGAATCTCGTGGCCGCTGACATTGATCGGCGTGGTCGGCGCCGTGCAATGCGCCAGGCACCGCAGCGCCTGCGCGGATGCATCGCCCTGCCAGATGAAATTGACGTGGCCGAGGCTGACGTCGATCGATGTGCCCGTCAGCACTTTTGTCGCGATGTCGTGCAGCACGCCGTAGCGCATGTCGATCGCGTAATTGAGCCGGAACAGCCGGCCCGGTGTTGCGAATTTGTGCGAAAAATACTCGAACATGCGCTCGCGACCGACGCAGGACTGGGCGTATTCGCCGGGCGGGTTCGGCGCCATGTCCTCGGTCGAGCCTTTGCCGTCGACGCCGACGAACGGATAGACGCAGCCGGTCGAGAACGCCACGATCCGCGACGACGGGAAGGCCTGCGCCACCAGCGCCGGCACATGCGCGTTCATCGCCCAGGTCAGCGACAGATCGCCCTCGGCGCCGAACTTGCGGCCGGCCATGAAGATGATGTTGGGCGCCTTCGGCAGCGCCTCGATCGCGGCGTCATCGAGCAGGTCGCAATTGATGGTCTCGACGCCGCGCGCCTGCAGCCAGTCCTTGACACTGGCGTCGCTGAAGCGGGCGACGCCGATGACGCGGCGGTCGGGGGCGGCGGCTTTCGCTAGCCCCGCCAGCGTCGGCCCCATCTTGCCGGCAACGCCGAGGATCATGATGTCGCCTTCGACCCTTTTGAGATCGTCGATCAACGCCTGCGTCGGACGGCAGAGGAGATCGTCGAGGGCCGCGATATCAGGGATCGTCTTCGGCAGCGTCTGGCGGGTGAGGAGCATATCGATTGGTCCTTCAAGTTTGCCGTTTTCAGGTTTGCCGTTTTCAAGTTTGTCTTGCATCGCCCACGACGAACATGCGTTCGAGCACGAGCACCAGGCCGTAGAGGGCGACGCCGAGCAGTGTCAGCAGCACGACGGCCATCACCATCGCGGGCGTGTCGAGCGACGACTGCACCTGGATCATGAGGTAGCCGAGCCCGCGCTCGGAGGCGATGAACTCGCCGACGATCGCACCGGCGACCGCGAGGATGGCGCCGACCTTCATGCCGGAGAACACATATGGCAGCGAGCCCGGCAACTGGATCTTGCGAAACAGCGTCCAGCGCGAGCCGCGCAGCGATTTGACGAGATCGAGCAGGTCCGGCTCGACCTCGCGCAGGCCGCGCGCGGTGGTGAGCAGAATCGGGAAGAAGCAGATGCTGAAGGCGATCAGGATGTTCGGCAGGATGCCGTAGGAGAACCAGACGATGAAGAGCGGACCGAGCGCGACCTTCGGGATCATGTTCAGCGTGACGAACAGCGGCAGCAGCGCGAGGCTGAGCAGCGGCGCCCAGCTGAAGATCACCGCAAGCGCGACGCCGACGAAAGCGCCGAGCGCGAAGCCGCCGAGGATCTCGACCGCCGTCACCAGCGTGTTGGCGCCCCAGGCATAGCTGGCAGTTCCCAGCGTCTGCACGGTTGCGAGCGGCGAGGGCAGGATGAATTTCGGCACGTGGAAGGCATCGACCGCGACCTGCCAGAGCACGAGCACGGCCAGATGCACGATCAGGACGATCGCAACGCTGCGCGCTGGACTGCTGGCTCCGCCACCTGCCACCGTCTGCTCCCTGTCGCCTCGGCCTCACTGCCGCAACGCCGAGCTTAACCGTCCCGGCGCCAAGTTTCAACCAGTTGGTTGATTACGGCCGGAGCGACTGCAGCACGAGATCGGCGACATGCCGGCGGCGGGCGCGGCGGGCGGTGCGGCTCGACAGGTCCTTGCCGAAGATCGCCGACAGCGTCGGCGTGTTGGAGAAGAAGAAATAGCTCAAGCCGGCGATGGAGATGTAGAGCTGGACCGGGTCGATCCCCTTGCGGAACAATCCGGCGCGCACGCCTTCGTGCAGGATGTGGGAGACGCTCTTCACCAGCGGCGAATGCATCGCCTCCAGCCGCGTCGAGCCGCGGACGTGGCGGGCGCCGCCGCGGTTCTCGTCGTTCAGAAGCACGATGAAATCGGGGTTTTCCGCCAAATGATCGAACGAGGCCTCGATCAGCCGGCGGATCGCCTTGTCCGGCGGCAGGCCCTCGAGATTGAGCTTGCGCTCCTGCTCGCGGATGTCCTCGTAGACCCATTCCAGCACGGCGAGGTAGAGCGCGTCCTTGTCGCCGAAATAGTGGTAGACCAGCTGCTTGTTGACGCCGGCGCGCTCCGCGATCTCGTCGACGCGGGCGCCCGCAAAACCGTGCCGGGCGAACTCCAGGCGCGCCGCGGTGAGCAGCTTCTTGCGGGTGGCGACGGGGTCGCGGCGCTGCGGCACGGTGTCGCCTGATCGTTTTGCGGGCATTTCCAACCAAACAGTTGACAAGTTGAGGGCGGGCTTGTTGCATTGGTAGCCTCACACGGGGAGAGCGACAAGCCGGGTCGCGGCAACGGGGAGACAGACGATGAAACGTTTGCAGGCGGCTTTTGTGGCTCTGGCGCTGGGGTTGCCGGCAATGCCGGCGAGCGCGGGCGAGGCGGTCAACCTGATCCTGAACTGGACGCCGACCGCCGACCATTCGCCGTTCTATTACGCCAAGGCGCAGGGCTGGTACGAGAAGGCCGGCATCAACCTGACCATCGAGGTCGGCAAGGGCTCCGGCGTATCCGCCGCCAAGGTCGGCTCCGGCGGCTCGCCGTTCGGCATCGCCGATCTCGCCACCATGCTGGTCGCCAAGAGCAAGGGCGCCGACGACGTCGCGCTGATGAGCATCTACGCCAACACCGGCCAGACGTTCTACTGGCTGAAGAGCTACGGCGTGAACGGCGTAAAGGATTTCGCCGGCCACAAGATCGGCAATCCGCCCGGCGACGCCTCGCGCGTGATGTGGCCGGCCTTCGCCAAGGCCGCAGGCCTCGCGCCCGACTCCGTCAGCTTCGTCAATATCGGGCCGACCGCGAAGATCGCCGCGCTGAAGAGCCACACCGTCGACATCATCAGCGATTTCTACAACGAGCACGATCTGAAGGTGATCGAGTTCGGGCAGGACCTCGGCTACGTCAACTGGAAGGACATCGGCCTCAACCCCTACGGCAATTCGCTGATCGTCAACGGCGCCTATCTCCAGAAGAATCCGAAGCTGGTCGAGGCGTTCGTGCGCATCTCGCAAAACGCCTTTGCGGCCTGCGTCGCCGACGTCGCGCCGTGCCTGAAGGCGCTGCTCGACCAGGTCTCCGGTCTCGACAAGGAGAACCAGGAGCGCCAGTGGGAGCGCATCAAATATCTGATGACCGACGAGTTCACGACCACCAAGGGTCTCGGCTGGATCGACGGCGAGCGGATGAAGAAGGATTACGAGCTGGTCCAAACGTATCTGGGCATGGAAAAGCCGTTCGACGTGACGACGGCGTTCTCGACCGGGATGCTGGATCCCGCGATCAAGATGGATGCGAGCAAGGTGAAGAAGTAGGGCTACGGCTTGGCCACGGCGTCGGTCTTCGCGGCCTTCTCGTTCGCTTTGATCTGGGCCGCGTAGACGACGTAGTATTTGTAGATATTGCCGATATAGCCGACCGTCTCCTGCCCGACGATCGCCGCCGCTCCGTTCTCGACGTTGCCGAACCAGCGGTTTCGGTCGAGGCCATGCTTACTGGCAAAATCGCGAAATTTCTTCAGATTGCCGGGGCCCGCGTTGTAGGCCGCGAGCGCCATCAACACCTGTTCGCGGGCCTCGACGGCGGGCTCGGCGATATAGGTGTCGGCAAGGAAGCGGAGATATTTTGCGCCAGCGTGGATGTTGTCCTCCGCACGTGAGGTGACATCGTTGATGGCAATCTGCTTCTCGTGCGCCGTGCTCGGCTTGATCTGCATGATGCCGACCGCGCCGGAGCTGTTTCGCATCTTCTGGTCGAAGCCAGACTCCTGGTAGCCTTGTGCGGCGAGCAGCATCGGATCGATAGCGTATCGACCGCCATACTCCGTGAATGCCGCGACCAGCGCCTGGAGCTTTCCGGCGTCGGCAATCGCATTCTTGATGGCCTTGGCGTTGGTCACGTAACGCGCTTTGAGGTTGTTGCCGAACTCCGTTCCGAGCCGGTGGCCGGCGACGAACTCGTTGAGCTCCTTGGTCAGGAGCGGGCTGTCCTTTCGTATGGCCCAGGCCAGCTCTCCGCCGTCGTTGATCGTGATGTCCTCCCGGACCTTGAGTCCCCTAAGCAGTCCCGACCAGGCAACCGCCTTGTGACGATCGACGACCACCCACGGCAGCAGGCCGCCACCCACCATTTCAAGCAAATCCTCGTCCTGAAGATTTTCGTCGGCGGCATCGAGCTTGATCGGCGCTTTTCCCGACTGCTTGCGCTGTTCGTTGATCGCCTTCAGATGCGTGAAATAGCTGCTGGAGAGCCTCGTTGCCACGCCGGTTGCGGCGAGATCGTCGAGCCCTGCGATGGCTGGTGCCGCGGGTCCCGTCACAAGGACTTCCTTGACGTTCGTCGCCCAAGGCGCTGCGAAATCGACGATGCTGGCGCGCTCCGCAGTGATGGTGAGATTGCCGGCGGCGATGTCACCCTTGCCCGCTCGTAGTTCGTCGAACAATCGATCGCGCGGCGTTGGTATGAAGACCACGTTGATGTGATAGGGCTTCTTCCCGTAGCGCTTGTTCAGCCAGGTCTCGAACTCCTGACCAAGCTCGGCTTCGAAGCCGAAGGCTTCGCCCTTGTCGAGAAAGAACGACGTCCTGCTGAAGGGCACCAGGATGCGGACGAGCTTGCGGTCCTTCATCCCGTCGAAATCGCCGGTCCAGACGGGGACCGCGGGAAGTCCGATGATCCTTGCCGGTTGGTCGGCAAGAGCCGGGGTGATGTGCGCGCCAATCAGGGCCGCGGCGAGAAGCGACAGCAATGGACGAATGACCCGTGCTCGCCGGGCTTCGCCCGGCCGATGCATCGTCGGCATGATGTTCTCTCCACGACAGCCGAATGTTGCGAGCCGCGGGGCGACGCGCTTGGCGAGAAGAGCTCGCGGGGAGAGTAGGTCGATGCCGGCGAACCAGCTATGCAGTTTGTGCCAATAGAGCGCGAACGGCGTGCGACACGATTGCCAGCAGAGGCGGGCCAGGGGCGAGGCCCATCGCTAGCCAAATCCGCCCACGTACCCCTTCCAAGGAGAAATTAACCGGCCGTTAACCATATCGGCGGCATCGTTAACCATTCAATAACTGGGAACGAGTCGGCCGCCATGGAGGCTGAAGCAAAAATCCAACGCCAAATGGTGCGCCTGCGCGGGCGCTCCTACGTGGCCTTCGTGTTCGTGCCGACGGTTCCGATCCAGGACTGGCTCCAGGAGATCGACACCACCATCGCGCGTTCGCCGGGCTTCTTCGCCGGTCGGCCCGTGGTGGTCGATCTGTCCTCGGTCGATCTCAGCCAGTCCGGCATCGGTCATCTCCTCACCAGCCTGCAGGACCGCAACATCCGCGTGCTCGGTATCGAGGGTGTGGAGGAGGCGCGGCTGACGCCGTCCATGCCGCCGCTGCTCTCGGGCGGGCGAAGCTGCGTGATCGAACCCAGCGCGCCCAAGAAGCCGGAGGCGAAGGTCGAGACCAAGCCGACCTCGCTGCTGCTCGAGGCCCCGGTGCGCTCCGGCCAGACCGTGATCTTTCCCGAGGGCGACGTCACCATTCTGGGCTCGGTCGGCTCGGGCGCCGAAGTCGTCGCCGGCGGTTCCATCCACATCTACGGCGCGCTCCGCGGCCGCGCCATGGCGGGCGTGAACGGTCACACCAGCGCGCGCATCTATTGCCAGAAGATCGAGGCTGAACTGCTTGCAATCGATGGATTTTACCAGACCGCCGACGATATCGACGCCGACTTGCGCGGCAAGCCGGCGCAGGCCTGGCTGCAGGGGAATACCATGCGAATTACAGCACTGAACTGACCAGCAAAGGAGACATTTCAGATGAGTAAGGTACTGGTCGTGACATCAGGCAAGGGCGGCGTCGGCAAGACGACCACGACCGCCGCGCTAGGGGCTGCGCTCGCGCAACGCGGCGACAAGGTCGTCGTCGTCGATTTCGACGTCGGCCTACGCAACCTCGACCTCGTGATGGGCGCCGAACGCCGCGTGGTGTTCGACCTCATCAACGTGGTGCAGGGCGTGGCCAAGCTGCCGCAGGCGCTGATCAAGGACAAGCGGCTGGAGAACCTCTGGCTGCTGCCGGCCTCGCAAACCCGCGACAAGGACGCGCTGACGGAAGAGGGCGTGGGCAAGGTCATCGCCGACCTGCGCAGCCGTTTCGACTGGGTGATCTGCGACAGCCCGGCCGGCATCGAGCGCGGCGCCTCCATGGCGATGCGCTTCGCCGACGAGGCCGTGATCGTCACCAATCCGGAAGTTTCCTCGGTGCGCGATTCCGACCGCATCATCGGCATGCTCGATTCCAAGACCGTGCGGGCCGAGAAGGGCGAGCGCGTCGAGAAGCACATCCTCATCACCCGCTACGATCCTTCGCGCGCGGCGCGCGGCGAGATGCTCACCATCGACGACATCCTGGAGATCCTCGCAACGCCTCTGCTCGGCATCATCCCCGAGAGCCAGGACGTGCTGAAGGCCTCCAACGTCGGCACGCCGGTGACGCTGTCGAACGCCCACGGCGCACCCGCACGGGCCTATATCGACGCGGCGCGGCGGCTGTGCGGCGACACTGTCGCCATGCATGTGCCGACCGAGCGCAAGGGCTTCATGGATCGTCTGCTGCGACGGAGGGCTGCATGAGCATGGGTCTGCTTCGGCTTCTCCGCGGCAACAAGGCGTCCGCACCCGTCGCTCGCGAACGGTTGCAGATCCTGCTTGCCCATGAACGCGGACTGCGTGGCCAGCCCGATCTGCTCGGCGTGCTGCGCGAGGAAATTCTCGCCGTCGTGTCCAAGCACGTGACGCTGGATCCGACCAAGGTCATCGTGCGGCTCGAGCGCGGCGACGAGGTCTCGACCCTCGAAGTCGACATCGAGGTGCCCAACGATATCGAGCGTAAGAAAGTGGCTGTCGCGTAGGGGACGCGACCGCAGACTTTGGGGTGGGTGAGAAGGCGGTCCGCCGGGCACGGCGGGCCGCCTTTGTCTTGCGTGCATGCCGGGAACCACGGTTTCGCCCGATTCCGTCTCGACGCTGGATTGTCATTGCAGGGCGTTGCGCGTCCTGCTGGTTCAGGAAGGGAATGCGCCATGCCGTCGGGACAGCCGATCCATCAACGCATCATGGCCGTGGCGCTCGCCGCAGCGATCGCGGCCGCGCCATCGGTCTCGCTGGCCTGCACGCGTTTCGTCTATCACGGCGCAAGCAATCAGGTGATCACGGCGCGCTCCATGGACTGGAAGAGCGATGTTGCCACCAATCTCTGGATCTTTCCGCGCGGCATGGCCCGAACCGGCGAAGTGGGGTCCAACTCGCTCAAATGGACCTCGAAATACGGCAGCGTGATCGCCTCGGGCTACGACATCTCGACCACCGATGGGCTCAACGAGGCCGGCCTGATGGCCAACGTGCTGTGGCTGGTGGAGTCGGAATACCCCAAGTTCGACCAGAGCAAGCCGGGCCTCACCATCGCGGCATGGGCGCAATATGTGCTCGACAATTTCGCCACCGTGCAAGAGGCGGTCGACGTGCTCGCGAAGGAGCCGTTCACGATCGTCACCGACAACGTGCCGGGCGAGAAGCGGCTCGCGACGCTGCACCTGTCGATCTCGGATGCGACCGGCGACAGCGCCATCGTCGAATATATCGCCGGCAAGCAAGTCATCCATCACGGCCGGCAATACCAGGTGATGACGAATTCGCCGACCTTCGACGAGCAACTCGCGCTCAACGCCTATTGGAAGCAGATCGGCGGCACGGTGTTCTTGCCCGGCACCAACCGCGCTTCCGACCGGTTCGCGCGCGCCTCGTTCTACGTCAACGCGATCCCGAAGGACGAGAATCCCGACCGCGCGCTCGCCAGCGTCTTCAGCGTGATCCGCAATACCTCCGTGCCTTTCGGCATCAACACGCCGGACGAACCGAACATCTCGTCGACGCGCTGGCGCACTGTCGCCGACCACCAGCGAAAACTCTATTTCTTCGAGTCGGTGCTGACGCCGAACACGTTCTGGGTCGATCTCAAGAAGGTCGATTTCTCGCCGCAGACCGGAAAGGTGAAGAAGCTCGATCTCGGCCCGGACCAGGATCACACATTTGCGGGCGATGCGACCGCCAGCTTCCGCGAGGCCGAGCCGTTCAAGTTCCTGGGCCTGCCGATGTGATCGGTAGCGTGCGGAACGGGACCCACGCCTTCATCGTTGTCAGAGGCCCGCTGGACGCGCGCGAGCGATGCGCCGCGGGCCAAACCGGGAGAAGCGCCCATGATGTCCGAGGTCCAGGTTCACACCGTCGCCCGGCAGATGCTGGAACGGCATGGTTTCGCTGCGATTGCGAAGGCTGCCGAACAGGCGCAGGCCTGCGAGGGCCGTGGCGAGGCCGACGAAGCCAAGGAATGGCGCCACATCGCCGATGCCATGAAGATCATGCGCGGTCCGGCCGTTAGTTGATGCGCCGGAACCGGATTCGTCAGCTTGGTCCGGTTCCGTCCTTGATTATATCGAGCACGCGGCCCGCCAGCGCCTCGACCACGAACGGCTTGGTCAGCACCTGCATGCCGGGCGTGAGCTGGCCGTTGCCGATGATCGCGTTCTCCGCATAGCCGGTGATGAACAGAACCTTCAACGCCGGCTTGGTCGCGCGCCCGGCATCCGCGAGCTGGCGACCGTTCATGCCGCCGGGCAGGCCGACATCGGTGATGAGCAGGTCGATGGTCGCATCTGATTGCAGAATCTTCAGTCCGGTTGGGCCGTCATGCGCTTCGATGACATCAAAGCCGATCTCTTCCAGCGCGTCCGTGAGCAGCATGCGGATCGAGGGTTCGTCGTCGACGATCAGGATGGTGTGGCTTGCCTGCGGGCGTACCGGGCTCTTGGTGGCGAGTGCTGACGGCTTGTCTGCCTCGTGGCCGTAATGGCGCGGCAGATAGAGGCACATCGTGGTGCCTTGTCCGACCTCGGAATAGATGCGGACCTGTCCGCCGGACTGCCGCACGAAACCATAGACCATGGAGAGACCGAGGCCTGTACCTTGGCCCATGGGCTTCGTGGTGAAGAACGGATCGAAGGCGCGCTCGATCACATCGGCGGCCATGCCCGTGCCGGTGTCGGTGACACAAAGCGAGACGTATTGCCCGGGTTCGAGATCGCGTTCGCCCGCGCCATGTTCATCGAGCCAGCGATTGGCGGTCTCGATGGTGATGCGGCCGCCCTCCGGCATCGCGTCACGCGCATTGATGCAGAGGTTGAGCAGCGCATTTTCGAGCTGCGAGGCATCGATCAGCGTCGCCCACAATCCGCCTGCGGTGACGACCTCCAGCGCGATTTCGGGACCGACGGTGCGGCGGATCAATTCCTCCATGCCCATCACCAGCCGGTTGAGGTCGGTGGGCCTCGGATCGAGCGTCTGCCGTCGCGAGAAGGCCAGCAAACGGTGGGTGAGGGCGGCTGCGCGCCGGGCCGCGCCTTGCGCCGCGGTCACATAGCGGTCGATCTCCTTGACGCGGCCCTGGCCGAGCCGCGTCTGCAACAGCTCCAGCGAGCCGGTGATGCCGGTGAGCAGATTGTTGAAGTCGTGCGCAATGCCGCCGGTGAGCTGGCCGACCGCTTCCATCTTCTGTGACTGGCGCAGCGCCTCCTCGGCATCGCGAAGCCGTTCCTGCTCCTTCAGGCGCTCGGTGACGTCGTAGGAATATTGGTAGGCGCCGAGCAGCTTGCCGTTGCCGTCGCGCAGGCAATTGAACCGCATCTCGTAGAAGCGTCGTGCGCGGCCGGGCTCGCCGAACTCGGCGATCTCGACGAAGGTCTCGCCGGCCAGCGCTCGCGACCAGACCGCGCGGACGACGTCGAGATGCTCCGGCTGGTCCTTAAGCACTTCAAGCATGTTGTCACCGACCTTGGGCAACACGCCGAAGATGCGGTGGAATTCGCGCGCGGATGCGCCGTTGATGGCGAGCCAGCGGAAATCGGGATCTACGACCTGGACGTAGGCGTCGGTGCCCTCGACGAGGTCGGCAAACACTTTGCGTTCGGCCAGCGCCGCGACCACGCGCGCCTCCAACGTCTCGTTGAGCTGCTGCAGATCCCGCTCGGCGCGCTTGCGCGGCGTGATGTCCTGGAACAGCACCGCAACCTGCTTGCGGCTGGCCGGCTCGACCCGGAAGGCGGCGAGCTCGAGGTGGCGCCCTGTGGCGACCAGCTCGCGCTCGAAGCGGATCGGTACACCGGTACGCAGGACACCGCCATAGAGCTCCACCCAGCCGCCGGCTTCGGCCGGGACCATCTCGCGGACCTTCTGGCCGACCACGTTCGGAATGCCCGCATGCTGGGTGTAGGCGGGATTGGCCTCGACATGGATGTAATCGCTGAGCGGGCCGTGTGGACCGTCGAAGAACTCGATGATGCAAAAGCCTTCGTCGATCGAGTTGAACAGCGTCCGGTAGCGCTCCTCGCTTTCAGCGAGCGCAGACTCCGCCCTTTTTCGCTCGCCGACAACGGCGATGCCCTGGGCCTTGAGGCGTGCGTTTTCCTCCTCAAGCGCCTTCAGGCGGCGTTGCAGGTCCTCAAACTCGATCGAATCCACAAGCGCTCGCGGGGTTGGCGTTTCCAGCGGCTGATCCTCAGCCCTGCCCACGGCACCTTAGCTGGACTATGCACCGCGGCAAGCCGACAACCCGGTCAAGGCCGCCCGGTTCCCGCTCTGTCGGGTTGGTCTAGCGTTCGTCTTGCTCGGCACCTTGCGTTGCCGGCTTGTGCTGAGTCTGCGGCTGCGCCCGCTCGCCGGTCTCCTTGCAGGGGAGCTGCTCCCAGGATCCGTCCGCCGCCTGCTGATAGGCGCTGCACGATGACGAGGTCGCCTTATCCTCGCCCTTCCGGGAATCGGAATTCTTCGCCAGCGCGGGCGCTGTCAGCACGGCGCTCGCCGCGAGCAGGCCGGCGAAGACGAGATGAGTGATCCGCATGGGGTTCTCCAGTTTGAAGACGCCTCGCATGCTGGCCAGGAATGTGACGATTATGGGCCGCGACGAGGGTTCCGTCGCGGCGTGCTTAACGGTGCGGGAAAAGCCGGTTAACCGCCCTTGTTTCGGATCAAGCCGGCAAGGTTGGTCTTCTGCTTTTCGCACCAGCTGGTCATGCCGAGCCGGCGCTGGTCGAGGTCCGTCGTCTGGGTTGCGACCGCGACCTCCGCCATGATGTCGTCGGACTGCTTCTCGCCCATCTTGCCGCCGGTGTGCATCCAGGCAATGGCCTTGCGCACCTGCTCGGTGGTGCCATCGGGAAGCTGCATCTGCTGCGCCTTCTGCACCAGATCCTGATAGGCGACGTCCGTGTTCGGGCATTCGACCTTGGCGGCGAAGGCCTGCAAGACCATCGTCACATAGTTCGAGCGCGTATGGTCGTCAGCTGCCTGGGCGGGCGCGGCGAGCAGCAACAGGCCTGCCATCAGGAACGGGTAGCGCATCCTTGGATCCTCCTCGTTTTTTGGGGAGGCTAGCGTCCGGCGGGCCGCTTCGCAATGGTCGCCGGGGCTGATTGTCGCCTGTTTGTGGGGCACGCTAGATTGGGCCCGACCTTGCCCCCGGAGAGCGACATGAGCCTGTTCAGCACACCGTTCGATCCCGCACGCGACAGGGCACTCGTCACCGGTGCGGGCAACGGTATCGGCCGCGCGATCGCGCAGGGCTTGGTCGGCGAGGGCGTGCGGACGCTCTTTGCCGATGTCAGCGCGGAGCGGGTCAAGGCCGCCATTGACGCGAGCGGGTCGCCTGATCTGGCGCGGCCCTGGGTCGGCGATCTCGCCCGGCTCGAGGCGTGCGACGAATTGCTTGCGGCCGCCGATGCGGCGCTTGGCGAGGTCACGCATTTCGTGCACAGCGCCTCGCCGCCGCGGCGCGAGGCCGATCATGCGCTCGCGGTCGATCGCCGGACCTGGCAGGAGATGCACGCCGTCAATCTCGATGCCGGCTTTCATCTGGCGCGCGAAATCGCAAAACGGCTGATCGCGGCGAAACGGCCCGGCTCGTTCCTGTTTCTCACCTCGCTGCACGCCGGCACGCCGCGCAACCTGCCGCACTACTCGACGGCAAAGGCGGGGATGGCGATGCTGGTGAAGGAGCTCGCAAAGACCTTCGGTCGTCACCACATCCGCGTCAACGCGCTGGTGCCGGGTGCGATCGCGGCCGGAGGGTTCGTTGCGGATGCTTCGCTGGCGCGACACATTCCGCTCGGGCGTCTCGGCGAGGCCGACGACCTCGTGCCGATGGCACTGACCGTGCTCTCGAACAAGCTATCAGGCTACGTCACCGGCGCGGCCTTCGTCGTCGACGGCGGCTTGTCGCTGACGAACTGGTTCGAAGCGCCGGTGCTGGACGACTAGCTAGCGACGCCAGGCCGGCACGGGATCGAGCGGCGTGCGATAGACCTCGTTGTGATCGCGATCGGTGACGCGCACCGAGCAACCTTTCCGCTGCAGCTCCGGCTTCACCTGCGACAGCTCGGTGGCGAGCTGAACGGCGCGATCGGAGGCAACCTCGATGTCTTCGAGGATGATTCCACCCTGGTTCTTGAACTCTTCACCAACCACGAGATCGAAGGAATAGTACGGCATCCGAATTCCCCGGTGTGACGATCCAAATTTCCAAAAGAAGCCTTCAAACGGACGGCTTCGAAACATGAGAGATCGTACCACTGAGTCGATATTTATCCGATGATCGGATCGCGCAATCTCTGCGCTTATGGCGCAGAAATGATGTGCAAGGCTCCAGCGCTTTAAGATTTTATTAAATATGTCGGCGTGATCATAAGGCATGGAATTGCAGCAGAACCGGGCTCCGGGAACCGGCAGCTGCAAGAGAAGGCCGGCGGCATAGATCCCGACGGCCTTTTCTCTTTCTGCGCGTTGGCGCATCACCGTAGTTGCACGGACTCACATCATCGCATCGAGTCAGCCAGCCTGCGTTGGTCGTTTGATGCGGCGCTAGTGCACCGGCATCGGCGGACGCACGACAGGTCCGTCATCATCGGCAACGGCTTGCGTCGTCGCGACCGGTGCTGCCACCGGCGGCGGGACCGCGGCAGCCTGTGACGGCGGCGGCGGGGGCGCGATCGGCGGCGGCGAATAAGCCGGCGCGTAGCTATGCGACACGATCGGCTTCGGCTTGCGAACCGGCGGCATCGGCGCCGAAGGGCGCGGCTGCAGCGCAGACACGCGCGCACGCGGATCGATCGGCGGTTTTGTCTCGGCGACCGGCTTTGGCGCCGATGACTTCGCCATCTCGCGGACCATCTGCTCCTGACTTGTTTTCAACTCGGCGATGTTGGCCTTGAGCTGCTCGATCTGCTGCGCCATCGCGGCGATGTCGCGCGTCATGGACTCCACTGTTTGCGAGGCATCGGCCTGTGTCGGGGCGGGCGCGGCGGCGGCGGCGACAACCGGTGCTGCGGGCGTCGCCGCAGGTTGGTCGGTGGCGGTGGCCTGATCCTGTGCGGCGGGCGGCGCGGCCTGCGCGGTTGCGACCGGCGCTGTCTTCGACGTCGAAGGCAGCAGCGACTGCAAGACCGGTGTCCATTCGGCAAGCATCTGCTTCGCAGTGTCGCCGTGCTTCTCCCAGCCGATGGTCGCGGCGGCGCTGCCGCCGGCCAACAGGGATGTGAGGAACGCGCCGCGCAACCACCTGCCGGCGGTCGATCGCTTCGGCCGGCCCCGACTATCGCTGGCCGTGACGCGCACGGCGGTGTCGACCGACGGCGTTGCCGCTTGCGGCTCCAGGACCGGGATGAATTTCGGCTCCGGATGAATTTTGGGCTCCGGCGCGAATTTTGGCTCCGGACGGGCGGTGAACTCGGGTGCCAGCGTGGGCGCTTCGCCGGTCACGCGCGAAGCCCGCACCACGTCATGTGAAATCTGGACGGCATCGTGCGGATCGTTGTTGCTGACCGTGTCCTTCACGATCTCGTCGACGATCTGCCGGCTGTTCAACGTTGCGAGCATCGCAGCTCCTTTGACCCCTTGGTCGTCCGCATTCGCGCGAGCCGATCTGTTGCGTGAGCTCAACCAAATCCTGGGGTTGGCCTGATGTCGCACGAGTCCAGCCGGGTTTGACCAAAGCAAGGCAAGGCGATGGAGACATCGCGACGGTCTTCTGTCGTTTGTGGTGATGGAACCAGCCGTGCCGAACACGGGCACGTGTTCCGCATTGCCTTGTTTTCAGCACGATTTGGGCAGCATTCTTACTGCGCTGGGGGCGCTGCTATCCGCTATCGGGGGCCGGCGGTGCCAAAATCTCTATTCGCTTTATTCGTTCTCGCCCTGCTGCCGCTCGGTGGCTGCATGCAGACGACGCTCTCGCCATCGACGGATGCGAGCATGACGCCGCGCGACCGTCAGTTGCTGGCGCACACGCCTTACGCCCAGGCGAACGTGCCTGAGCAATATCTCCGCCACATCGTGGATTATCCGCGCAAGGAGCAGCCGGGCACGATCCTGGTCGATACCGATGCGCGCTATCTCTATTACGTACTGCCCGACGGCAAGGCGATCCGCTACGGCGTCGCGGTCGGCGAAGAGGCGATGGCCTTCTCGGGCGTCGCGCGTGTCGGTCGTCTGGCGGAATGGCCAGACTGGGTGCCGACGGCAGAGATCCAGGCGCGACTCGGGCCGTATCCGTCGCGCGTGGCCGGTGGTCCCGCCAATCCGCTGGGCGCGCGGGGCATCTATCTCTACACCGGCAACAAGGACACGCTCTACCGCATCCACGGCACCAACCAGCCGGAGTATATCGGGCAGGCGATCTCGTCGGGCTGCATCCGGATGCGCAATGAGGACGTAATCGATCTGTTCGATCGGGTGAAGCTCAACGCAACCGTCGTGGTGCTACCGCCTGGACAAAGTGCGCAGATGAATGCAGGACCGAACTGGCGCGGGTGAGACAGCTGATCTGACCTGTCACGTCAGCCGCATCACCGAAGCTTGAAGGTCGGGACAGCGTCGAGCGACGACCAGGCGGTTGCAAAGGTGAACTGCTTCACAGGCGCCAGGCGCCGGTTGCGCTATGTCTCAATGGCTCGTTGCCATTGGAGGCATCATGCAAAAATTTCTTGATCAATTGAATGAGGGCGACCGTCGCATTGTCCGCAACTGGCGCTTGGTTGCCGTTGGCTTCTACGGATCAATCTTCGCCGGACTGGTCGCGTACTCGGTGCTGCACTGGAATCCGGAGGTGAACTACGCCTCGGCCGATTCCGCGGCCCATGCGAAGCTTGTGGGCACTTCAGGCACTGATGGACGTGCGCCGTTCGCGCCTTAATCCTCGGGCCGGGCGACGCGCCATTGCAACGTCGTGGCGGTGCCATTGGCTTCGCCCGGCGCCTTGTCGGCCACCGACGTGTAGAGCGGACGGTAGCGGAACGCCCACATCTTGCTGCCGTCATTGCGGGTGATCGGCGTGAAGTCGCCGGTCGCCTGCGCATTCGCGGGAGCAGCCAGCGGAATCCAGGCCTCCGCGCATTTGCCGTTACAGCTCGATGTCTTGCCGCTGGTGTCGCGCTCATAGAAGTAGAGCGTCATGCCCTTGAGGTCGACGAGCTTGGGGCCCTGCTTGGTCAGAACGTAGCGCGCAGGTGCGGGCACCGCCTCGACTTTCGGCGCGGCCGGGGCTTCGCCGCCGCCGCCGCCATGCCCATTCGCGAACGCATGCCCGGTGGACAGCGCGATGACCGTGGCGGCAATGACGACCCTGAACATCCGAAGCTCCAAACCGGCAAAGTTAATCGCGCGTTAAGCGCAGAATTGATGCCGACCGTAACAGCCGAAGGTTAGCTCCAGGTTTCGCGAGTCTGCGACAAATACGTACAAAACTACGGGGTCATGCTTGCGCATCACGCAGCGGAGCACGGCTGAGCTCATTGCCGGCGGCGATGGCCTTGCGTAGCAGCCGCATCAAGTCCTCGCCTTCCTTGGCGCTGAGGCCGCGCAGCATGATCTGTTGCGCAGATTCGACCGCGGGCGTGATCTTGCGCAGCGTGCGGCGGCCCTCGTCGGTGATCTCGAGCTCGCGGGCGCGGCGGTCGCGGCTGCTGGCGCGCCGCTCAGTGAGGCCTTTCTGCACGAGGCGATCGACCACGCCGGTGATGGTGGTGCGGTCATAGGCGATCAGTCCCGCGAGCGTGACCTGGTCGAGCCCCGGATTGGCCTTGATGGTCGCAAGCGCCGCGTATTGCACCGGGGTGAGGTCGAAGCCGGCTTCGCCGACCTCGGCGAGAAACACGGCGACCGCGATCTGCTGGAACCGGCGCGCCAGATGGCCGGGCATGTCGTTGTTGTCTTTCACCGAATTCTCCGTGCGGGCAGGGACAGGGACGGTGGATGATTATTGACAAGTATACTGATAGTCAGCATACTGAGCAATATCCAACAAGACGTCAACGGGAGAGGTGCTCATGCAATTCCATCTCAATGGATTCCAGCCGGGCGACCCCGAGATCGCCGATCCCGTCGAGCGCATCCAGGCCTCGGGCGCTGTCGGCGCCGTGCCTGATGAAGTCGATGTCCTCATCGTCGGCTGTGGCCCAGCGGGCCTGACGCTCGCGGCCCAGCTCGCACAATTCCCTGATATCAAGACCTGCATCGTCGAGCAGAAGCCGGGCCGGCTCGCGGTCGGCCAGGCCGACGGCATCGCCTGCCGCACCCTGGAGATGTTCCACGCCTACGGTTTCAGCGAGCGCGTGCTGAAGGAGGCCTATTGGGTCAACGAGACGACGTTCTGGAAGCCGGACGGGCAGGTGCCCGAGAAGATCGTCCGCAGCGGCCGGGTGCAGGACGTCGAGGACGGGCTGTCGGAATTCCCGCACGTGATCCTCAACCAGGCACGCATCCATGACGGTTTCCTCGACGTCATGCGAAAGTCGCCGGCCAAGCTCGAGCCCCATTACGGAAGGCGTCTGCTCGACCTCCAGGTCGATCCAGCCGCCGGGCCGGCCGACCATGCCGTGACGGTGCGCCTCGAACGCGTCGATGCCGCGAACGAGGGCAAGGTCGAGACGATCAAGGCGCGCTACGTTGTCGGTTGCGACGGCGCGCGCAGCACGGTGCGCAAGTCGATCGGCCGCGAGCTGCATGGCGATTCCGCCAACCATGCCTGGGGCGTGATGGACGTGCTGGCGGTGACCGATTTTCCCGACATCCGTTTCAAGGTGCTGATCCAGTCGTCGAAGGACGGCAGTCTTCTCATCATTCCGCGCGAGGGCGGCTACATGGTCCGCCTCTATGTCGAGCTGGCAAAGCTCGACATCGGCGAGCGCGTTGCCAACCGCAACATCACGGCCGAAGACGTGATTGCCAAAGCGCAGCGGATCCTGAAGCCGCATACGCTCGAGGTGAAGGAGATCGCCTGGTGGTCGGTCTACGAGATCGGCCAGCGCCTGACCGACAAGTTCGACGACGTGCCGGAAACCGAGATCGACACGCGGCTGCCGCGCATCTTCATCGCCGGCGATGCCTGTCATACCCACAGCCCGAAGGCCGGGCAGGGCATGAACGTCTCGATGCAGGACGCGTTCAACCTCGGCTGGAAGCTCGCCGCCGTGCTGCGGAAGCAGAGTGCGCCGAGCCTGCTTCATTCCTATTCGGCCGAGCGGCAGGCGGTCGCGAAGGAGCTGATCGATTTCGATCGTGAATGGTCCGGGATTCTCGCCTCCGCAGCGAAAGCCGGCGGTGGCGATGCGGCGAAGACGCAGGACTATTTCGTCAGGCACGGCCGCTACACCGCGGGCACGGCGACGCACTACACGCCGTCACTGCTCACCGGCGCACGCTCGCATCAGCATCTCGCGCGAGGCCTCGTCATCGGCAAACGCTTCCATTCGGCGCCGGTCATACGGCTTGGCGACGCCAAGCCCGTGCATCTCGGCCACGCGGCGCAGGCGGATGGTCGTTTCCGGATCTATGCGTTCTCCGGCGCCGAAGATCCGGCTGCGCCAGGCTCCGCCATTCGCGCGCTGTGCAGTTTCCTCACGGAAGCCAGGGAATCGCCGCTCAAGCGGTACACGCCGGCCGGTGCCGACATCGATGCCGTGATCGATCTGCGCGCGGTGTTTCAGCAGGATCATCGCGCACTCGCGATCGAGGCGATGCCGACGCTGCTGCTGCCGCGGAAAGGGCGCTACGGCTTGCTCGACTACGAAAAGATGTTTTGTCCGGACCTCAAGAGCGGACACGACGTGTTCGACATGCGCGGCATCGATCGGAAGGCCGGCTGCATGGTCGTGGTGCGGCCCGATCAATACGTCGCGCAGGTGCTGCCGCTCAATGATTTTGCGGCGCTCGCGGCGTATTTCGATGGCTTCATGTTGCAGGTGAACTGACACGTGCTGCGCCGATGAATGGCGGATGAATATTGAACCGCGGGCGCAGCGCGCCTCTCAATCTTTTGGCTGATACGGCGTCGGCGCACGGAACGCTTCATTCCGCTCGCGCGTTCCGCCTCTCAGAGGAGGACTTCGCCATGAGACTGAGAACCGCTTTAGTTGCTGCATTGCTGCTCGCGCCGACGGCCGCATTGGCCGCGCCGGGAATCGTCACCGTCTCGACCGGTCTGCGCGCCGGCCCGGGTGCGGGCTTTCCGCTTGTCGATCGCGTCCCCGAGGGCGCCCGCGTCAACATCCACGGTTGCCTGCGCGGCAATGCCTGGTGCGATGTGAGCTTCTCCGACGACCGCGGCTGGGTGTCGTCGCAATATCTCGAATATCTCTACCGCAATCACTACGTCTATCTGCCCGACTATGCCGACGAGGTTGACGTGCCCGTCGTCCCGTTCGTGCTGAGCTCGTACTGGTCGAGCTACTACGAGGGCCGCCCCTGGTATCGCCGCCACGCCTACTGGAATAACTACTGGACGTCGCATGAGCGCTTTGCGACGCGGATGGCGATCGATCCGCACGCCGCTCGGATCGGACGCGCCGCGACGCGTGACGCTGCGGTTGCGCTCGGCCGCGACGCGCATGGCAAGGGCAATGTTGCGGTCTCCGGCCGCGATGCCGCGACGGCGCGGCATGATGCGACGATCGCCAAGCGCGAGGCTGCAATCGGCGTCGATCGGAATCGCGCCGAACGGAGCCAGCGTTTCGTCAACGAGCGGACTGCGGTGCAAGGCCGCAATCCCCGTGATGCGCAGGCGCGGATGATGCACGAACAGGCGGCAAGCCGCGCTGCGATACGCGCGCAGCCGATGGCGCGTGCACATGAAGCGCCGCGTGTGTCGGCCGCACCGGCGCCCCGGCCCGCGATGCCGCACGTCGCTCAGCCGAATATCAGCCATGGCGCGCCGATGAACGCCCACGCGCAGATGCCGGCACCGCGTGCGGCTGCACCTGCGCCTGCGATGCCGCATCCCGGTGGCGGCGGCGGTGGCGCGCCGCGCGTCAACGCCGCGCCGCATGGCGGCGGGCCCGGTGGTGGTCCGCAGAAGCACCAGTGACATTGAAAAGAAAAGCCCGGCCTTCGCGCCGGGCTTTTTGCTTGGGTTGTTCGGGTTCCGTGCGCGTACAATTTAAGAAAGTTCTTCGCGGGCAGATTTCATCGATCGTAATATGTGTACTCAAAGGTGTAAGCATCCACTCGGGGCAGCGGGGCACGGGAGGATGTAGATGAGACAGAGCCAGGCGGACTCGCGCCGCCAAAATGTCGCGAAACGGTCGATGACCAAGGAGGCGAGGCAATTGGCCAGCTTGATTGCGGGCTTGCGCAAATCTCTCGATGGCATCCACAAGGAGCGGACGAGCACAAAGCTCTCCGGCGCCGAGATGGGGCTGCTCGACGAGCGCCGCAACAATCTGTTGCTCACCATAGCTGCCCTGGACGACCGTTTATCGGCTGTGCAGGGCCTGATCGATCTCGGCCGTCCACACGTGATCCGCGTTCACTGAGCGGATCGGCTCGGCATTATCGGTTCCGTCGCGGCGGCGATGGGCCGGCGCCGGCTGGCGGCTCTGCACCGCATAGGGGTTGTACAGCACTCGGCCGTCGCGGATCCAGGTCTGCGCGGTTGCGCGGCACGGCCGCGAACAAGCCCCCGGCAAGCAGAATCTCATTGATGATGCGGCGTATGGACCTCCGTCGCGCTGCTGGAACCGGTGCCGGCGCACAATGCTGCCGCGGACGGCACCAAATTGCCACGCTCCCGGCGAATTGCCGCCAAAGCCCGCTGCCACGACGGAACGGGTGCAGGGCAACCGCAAGGGGACAAGCATTGGCCTATAAAATGGTCGCAGAACGCGACAATGAGAAGTACAGTTTTGCCCGTGAAAGCCGGTTGCTCATCGTGGCGAAGGCGAAGGTTTGGGCGAGCGAAGGGTGGCGGGTCGTCATCACCGATCAGGACGGCAAGGCCTACGCGCCGCCGGAGTTCGATCAGTTGCTGGCGGCGTGATCGCAAGGCGCGGGCTAGGGGACGACATTGAGATCGCACATTCGACCGGGGCGCGAAGTCATTGCGCCTCTGGTGATTCTTGGGACCGTGGCCGCAGCTGCGATCGCGCTGACGGCGCCGTTTGCCTTCGCGCAAAATCTCGACGCCGGCAAATCGGCTGAAAAGCTGTTCGCCGACGGTTGCACGGCCTGCCACCGCAGTCCGCGGGGGCTGGCGAAAGGGCGCTACACCCTGACGCTGTCCTGGTTCCTGCAGGACCATTATTCGGCCGGTCCCGACTCGGCCAAGGCGCTCGCAGCCTATCTGGTGTCGGTCGACACGCCGCCTCCCGTTGCTCCGGCGAAGCCTGGCGCAAAGTCACCCCGATCCAAGCCGCATCCGCCCAAGCCGGCGCAGAGCCAGTAGTCGGCTGGGCTAGACGCGCCGATAGGTCTGCGCGATCAGGCGGTCGTGCACGGCGCGCAGATCGGCGTTCATGCGGGTCTGTCCCGTCGTGACAAAGGACAGCCAGGCGCCGTCTGCGGCCAGACGTACGATCTGCAGCTCAGGCGTCGCATCGGTGGCGCGGTGGCGTTTGAGGCGCGCCTTCATCCAGTCGTTCCAGAGCTTGCGCAGTGAGGGGTCGGTGACGACCACCATGCTCAACGCCGCCCAGGGCGTGGCGAAGCCGAACGCCTTGCCGGTGAACACCGCATTGACATAGGCGCGCGTAAAACTGCCGCGCGGCTTGGGATCCGCTTCGATGGCGGCGTCGATCTCGGCATCAACGCGGGCGAGCAGATCGGCGAACAGGCCCTCGATCAGCGCCTGCTTGCTTCCGAAATGGTGGAACAGCCCGCCTTTGGTGACGCCGGCCGCCGCTGCCACCGCTTGCACCGTGACACCGGAGACGCCGTGGTCCATGGCGATCGCTGCGGCGTGGTCCAGCAGGGCGCGCCGCACCTGCTCGGGCTGCTTGGCGCGGGTATAGGCGCTCGCCGGCATCAATGCGCTGTCGTCTGCGAGAACAGGTTGATCACCACGACCCCCGAGACGATCAGTCCGATGCCGACGAAGGCTGCGGCGTCCAGCATCTGGCGGAACAGCACGAAGGAGACGGTGGCAGTCAGGATGATGCCGATCCCGCCCCAGATCGCATAGGCGATGCTCAGGGGGATGACGCGGATCGCGACCGACAGCGCGTAGAACGAGGCCACGTAGAACAGCACCATCGCCAGCGTCGGCCAGGGCCGCGTGAACTGCGCGGACTGCTGCAGGAAGGCGGACGCCGTCACCTCGAACACGATGGCGAGGGCAAGCGCGGCATAGGAGGTGAAAGCGGACGTCATGACGATCTCGGGCCTGGCGCGCGAAAGATACCGCGCGGTAGGTATGTTTAGCACGCGTAATCTGGCTTTTGTCGGGAGCGGATATCACGTGTGAGTGACGAGCCTGCGACAGGGAGCGATGAGCCCGGGGCTACGACGGGAAGCCGCCGCGCGACAAATCGCGCAGCGGCTTCAAACCGTCGTGAGCCGTTCGATGCGGCGCTAGTTGACCCGCACGGTGAGTTCGACGTGCCCGGCGAAGGGCGTGGATATGTAGCCGCTGCCCGGATTGCGGACGCGCGCGAGATAGTCCGGGCTGAAATCGGCGTTGTCGGCGACGATGATCGCGCCGGGCTTCAGACGATCTTCGACCAGATCGAGGATCTCCGGGTAGAGCGCCTTGGCGCCATCGAGCAGCACGAGATCAATCTGATCGGGCAAATCCTTGCCGAGCGTCTTCAGCGCATCGCCTTCGCGGATTTCGACGAGATCGATCAGCCCGCCGTCTCTGAGATTTTCCCGCGCCCGCGCTACCTTGGACGGCTCGAATTCGCTGGTAATGAGCCTTCCCCCGCCATTGTCGCGCAACCCTGCGGCCAGATGCAGGGTCGATATACCGAACGAGGTGCCGAACTCGACGATCATCTTCGCGCGCGAGCTGCGCGCCAGCATGTAGAGCAGGCTGCCCGTCTCGCGCGAGACGGCGAGCGGCGCGTCCCTCAGGCGTGCGTAGAGGTCGCGGTAATCGGTCTTGCTCTGCATCATCCGCGCGCGGTCGGCGTCGGTCACGTCGGCGAAGGCGGCTCGTGTCGCGCCGCGTGCGGCTTCGTCCTGGTCGAATAGGCGATCCAGCAGCGGCGCAAGCGAGGTGATGGTCGGGGTGGTCATTCGGTGTCTCCAGAGTTCGCGGCAAGGCGTGGGCTTGCGTGCGGATTGAAATACGACTAATTCGTCGCATTTCCTATTCGCATTCCCCCGGGTGGACCGTGGCCGATCGTCGAAGTCGTTCAGTTTCCTCACGAAAACAGCCGCAGCAGACCCGCTCCAACGAGCTGGTCGCGGCCATCCTCGATGCCGCTGTTCAGGTTCTGGCGAAGGAAGGGGCGCAGCGTTTCACCACTGCGCGGGTGGCTGATAGGGCCGGGGTGAGCGTCGGATCGCTCTACCAATATTTTCCGAACAAGGCGGCGATCCTGTTCCGCCTGCAGAGCGACGAGTGGCGAAGCACGAGCGAGCTCCTGCGCGGCATTTTGGCGGACCAGACGAAGCCACCCTTCGTGCGTCTGCGCGCGCTGGTGCACGCCTTCATACGTTCCGAATGCGAGGAGGCGGCGATCCGCGGCGCGCTGAGTGATGCCGCGCCGCTCTATCGCGATGCGCCCGAGGCCGAGGCGGCGCGCGCGGCCGGCGAGGGCATCGTCGCAGTCTTCATGCGCGAGGCGCTGCCACAGGCCTCGGAGGCGACGCGCGAGCTTGCCGGGGAGCTGATCAAGACGACGCTGGCGGAAGTCGGCAAGCGGTTCTCGGAAGCGCCGCGCAGCGAGGCCGAGATCGCGCGCCACGCCGACGGTCTGGCCGACATGTTCTGCGCCTACCTCGATCAGCTTGCAGGCCGCGGAAGTCATTCCTGACATCTGCGTTTTGCGGCCCAATATCGTTTCGGATTTCGTGGGATCATGGGTTAGCTTTCCATCGCCCGTCGTCCAGCCCGAGTGCCGCGCCATGCATGTCCTTCGGCCCCAGTTCCGCATCGAGCAGCAGCGCGCTCTGGAATTTGCGTCAAGGCGCGGCTTCGGCGTGATCGTGGCGGCGGATGCGAACGGCCCGCGCGCCTCGCACGTGCCGTTCGTGCTGGTCGAGCGCGATGGGCGCGCGATCGTGCAGATCCATTTCACGGCAAAAAACCCGCTGGTCGAGCTGGCCGACGGCGTCAGGCGCTTCCTGCTGATCGTCGCCGGCGACGATGCCTACATCTCCAACGATTGGTACGCCTCGCCCGACAATGTCTCGACCTGGCTTTACGAGGCGGTGCATCTGTCGGGTGTGATGCATCTGCGCGGGCACGATGAGAACCGTGGTCATGGCGATGCGCTGCTGGCGGTTGCCGAGGCGCGGCTGCCGAAACAGCCCTGGGACCTCCAGCAGATGGATCCGGGCAAGCGCGAGAGCATGCTGGCTGCGATCCGCGTCGTCGATCTCGTGGTCGATCAGATCGAAGGGCAGGCCAAGCTCAACCAGCATAAAAGCGACGCGGACCATGTCGCGGTCGCCGATCATTTGGGGCGGTCGGAGGAGACCGGGCACCGGAGGCTGGCGCGGAAGATGCAAGCGCTACGGCCGGGGCTCGGGTACGAATTTTCGTGATCCGCGCGACGCTTGCCACATCGCGCTTTTGACCCTACGGACCTCTGCATGCTCGTCATCTCGATTCAAAGCCAGGTGGTCCACGGCCATGTCGGCAACAGCGCGGCGGTCCACGCGATGCAGGCGGAGGGCGTCAACGTCGCTGCGGTGCCGACGACGCTGCTGTCGAACCATCCGCGCTATCCGACCGTGCGAGGGCGGGTACTCGACGCCGAGCTGGTCGCCGATCTGTTGCGAGGTGTCGAGGAGCGGGACCTTGTCGACGAGGCGGCCGTGCTCGTCACCGGCTATCTCGGCTCGCCCGACAACGCCGTCGTCGTCGCCGATTTCGTCGAGCGAGCGCTGTCGCGCAATTCGAAGCTCGTCTATCTCTGCGATCCCGTGATCGGCGACGACGGCCGTGTGTATGTCGCCGACGGCATTTTGGACGTGGTGCGGCATCGCTTGTTGCCGGCCGCACATTTGATCACGCCGAACCAGTTCGAGCTCGAGCTGCTCTCCGGCGCCAAGATCGCAGACACGGATAGCCTGCGTGCTGCAGCGGCTGCCCTGGCGGGACAACGCCGGATCGACGTCGTTGCCACCGGCTGCACGCTCGCCGACACGCCCAAGGGGCAGGTCGAGACGATCCTGTGTGCTGATGGACAATTGTCGCGCTTTGCGACGCCGCGCCTCCCGATCCGCCCCTATGGCACCGGCGATCTCCTCACCGGCCTGATCGCGGCGCACCTGGCCAAGGGGACGCCAATCGAGGCGGCAGTGCGGCTTGCGGTCGAGACCATCTTCGCTGTGCTCGTTCGCACCGAGCAGGCAGGATCGGCCGAGATGCGTCTCGTCCCGTTGCCGGCCTCAGAGAACTGAGCGACCGCTCACGTCGTTCGCTTCGCGGCGGACTGTGCCGACTTCTGCGATCTTGCCGAGCTCTTCTGCTCCCGCGCGGCCTGGGACTTCGGCGGCCTCGCGCTGGCCACCGCGCGCGCTTTCTTCGATCGGGTGTTGGCGGCTTCCTTGCGGTCGGTCGAACCGCCGCGCTTCGAGATATATTCCTGACCGTCGATCGGGCCGACATGCGGCGGATCGCGACCGAGATAGGGCCGGCCGATGCCGAGCGCCTTGCCGTTGGCATCCACCCACTTCCACAACACTTCGGTCGAGACCCAGCGCTGCGCGCGGTTGTTGCCCGCGGTCGAGACGATGTCGGCCGCCATGCCGTGACCGTAGCCGCCGCGAAGACTGCCGCCGTGATAGGAGCGGTTGGAGGCTGCCTTCAGGCCGCTTGCAATCTCCTGACGATAATCGTCACGGAACGCGCTGGTGATCCCCGGCGAGAGGCCGGCGGCTTCGGCCGCGAGCAGCATGCGAAACAGCTTCTGCTTGAAGCTCTTGTCCATGCCGCCGATGACGTAATCCATCAGCGCCATCTTGGCGCGGTCGGCCGCCTTCGGATCCTTCCAGGCAAAATCCTCGTCGACGAGTTTCGTGAAGCTGCGCATCACCGTGACCATCTTGCCCCTGCGCTTGATGGTGACGGCGCGGCGGTCCTCGACCTTGATCGAGTCTTCCTTTGGCGTGCGCTGATAAAGCGCCCAGAGATAGCGGTCGATGCAGGCATCCATCGCGAAGCATTCATCGAGCACGGCCACCGTATCGGCCGGCGGCGACGACTTGCTTTCGGTGACGGGCCCGCTCGCGATCGCCGCGGGCGACAGCGTTTCCTGCGGCACGACATCACCGGGATCGGCGGATGCAAGCTTGATGTTGGGCGCGGGCGCGGGCTCAACTTCAGCCTTGTCCGCAGCCTTGGTCTCTTCAGCCTTGGCCTTGGCCTCAACTTCAGCCTTGGTATCAACTTCAGCTTTGGCCTCGCCGGCGACGGGAGCGGCTTCGCTGATGACAGCGGCAGCCTCGCTGGCGGCGGCCGCGGGCTCAGGTGCGACCTGAGGCGCGGGCGAAGCCGCAGGCACGATGTCGGTCGGATCGGCCGAGGCGAGCTGGACGGCGGGGGCGGGCGTCTCGGGCGGAGTTGCTTCGACCAGCGCCACGCTGGGTGTAGCAGCCGCGGCGGCGGCGATGTCGGCGGTCAGCGCGATGCCATCATCGATCGTCGCCGCGCGCGGGATGTCGGCAAGTTCGATACGGGTGAGATCTTTGGCGCGGGAGACGGCGGCTGCATTGGCGCCGCTGTTCTCGATCAAAGCAGGGGCATAGGCGGAGAGGGACAGCGCCAGCCAGCCGACCATCACGGCCGAGGGGCACGAGACCGCCACAAGAAGAGACCGCCGATCATTCATGATCCCTGCCTCCAAGGTTCGTGAGCGAACCAGATTGCACAGCCAAGCACGCGGCGCGTCAATTGTTCGAGGGACGATGTGGCGGTGCAATGGCGCAAAACCCCTGGAAAGGGCTTTTCGCGCGAGTGTTGCCCGATTGCAACTTTGGTTCCCGCGCGGTTCCAGCAGCTTTACAGTGGGAGGAACAGGCAAAATCGGCCCCGAATGCCGATCAAATTGAATTATCCAGATTTACTCAATCTTGGATTGTGATGCTGCATTGCTCGCGTGCCGGCAACGTCCGGCAGATCTGGGAAGGATATGCTTGTGAAATTGAAATGCTTGTTGGCTGAATTCGTGGCCGATGAATCAGGTGCCACAGCGATCGAATACGGCCTGATTGCAGCGGGCATTGCGCTCGCGATCATTGAAGTCATTTATGCGCTCGGCACCAATCTCGTCGCAAAATTGCAAGCATTGGCGACTGCCTTGAAATAAGGCGTTGTCGCCTCCCTTTTGCGGGCTAAGCGAAGCAATCCAGTATTACTTCCGTATAAGCCCTCGCAGCGAGGCGATTCGCCCAAGGCGTCCGGCGCGTTAAACATATCGCCATGCGCGACGCGCGATATTGCGTTGCAGCAATGCATGTCGCAATGCAGCAAATCAGCCTTACATGTGCTCCGAACTTCTCTTTGGAGCATCACCATGAACAAGAAGACTTTGTCGATCGCAGCCGCTGTCCTCGCTCTTGCGGGCACGACTGCCACCTTCGCCGCCGAGCTGCCGGCCTATGAGGCCAACGGCATTCCGGCCTCGCCCGTGCAGGTTCGCGTGCTCGGCGCCGCCCATGTCGAGCAGCAGGTGACGGCGCCCGCCACCAGCGTGACGGCGCTTCAGGCCGCGGTGCTGACGCCGCGCAAGCTGAAGACTGCGACCGTGGGTTCCGCCCGGTAAGACCGACATTGCACCCGGCCGAGAGGCTGGTGACAGAACCTTCACGACGTCATGGCCGGGCTAGTCCCGGCCATTTTTTTGTTCGCGGCTGTAATGCATGTCGTCGCGATGAAGTGATTGCTCACCGTAGGCGCGTTCCATCTCATGCAGTGCGTTGATGCGCTGACTGAGAATCTTTCGGCAGAAAAATTCCTCGCAACGCGCGACTTGTGTACCGGCGTTCAAAACGAGTGTGATCTCCTTAATACTTGTTTTGCAGATCGCGGCGCTTGATGCGGACGCCGCATATTGGCGGCCAAGAATCGTTTTTCATAATGGAGTCCGTCATGCCTGTTGCGCAGAAAGCCGTTGTTGTCGCCAATTCGCCGCGCGAATTCATCGTCCGGCACGTCGCGATGTTCGCAGCCGCCGCGCTGTTCGTGTTCGTGCTGAGCCTGACTTATGGCCTCGATCTCAGCCCCGGCTTCTTCTGAGCGATCACACTCTCCGTACTGCGCGCAAGCTTGATGGCGAACGGCCATAGAGCTCGGCGAAGGCGGCGTTGAAGCGCCGCAGGCTGCCGAAGCCGGACTGAAACGCGATGTCCGTCATGGTGTGCTCGCCCGCATCGAGCAGGCGCTTGGCGCGCTGGACGCGAAGCGTCTTGGCAAGCTGCTGTGGCGTCGCGCCGACGTGGCGCTCGAACAGCCGCGCCAGATGACGCGATGAGATGCCGAGCCGCGTCGCAAGCGTCACCACCGAGGCCGCGTCGAGCGCACCTTCGTCGATGAGCTTCATGGCGCGCGCGACCGTCGAACGCGTGCCGTTCCAGGCCGGACAGAACGGCGCGGTCTCGGGACGGCAACGCAGGCAGGGCCGAAAGCCGGCAGCCTCCGCCGCCGCTGCGGTCGGGTAGTAGGCCACGTTGCGCGTCAACGGATGCTTGGCGGGGCAGACCGGCCGGCAATAGATCCCCGTTGTCTTCACCGCCGTGAAGAACCGGCCGTCATAGCGGGGATCGCGGCGCAGCCGCGCGGCGTTGCAGGTCTCGAAGCTCAGCATCGATGGATGATAGCGCATGCCGGCGCTGACGAAAGTGCCGCGGGATGACCGAGTCCGATTGTGGCGAGCCGCGGACCTTCTCGCGGCCTAGAAGGCGCATCCTCACATCAACGCAAGCGAGGGAGCGCGCCGTGACCAGCCCGAAGGACATCGTGATCGCCGCCTGGAAAACCTTTTCGTCGCGCGACATCGAGCGCATCGCGGCGCTGTTCACGGAGGATGCCGAGTGGATCGCGCCAAAGGGCAACGCCACGGCCGTCGCGCTCGACCACACCGACCACATGGTCGGCGCCGAGCAGATCGCGCGCTTCATCGCGCAGGAGATGCACAAGATGTTCTCCGGGATCGATATCGCCTTTCGCGGCGTCTATGCCGACGGTGACACCGTCATCGTGGAGGAACGGATGCGTGCGACGCTCGCCGGTGGCAAGGCTTACGAGAACGACTACTGCTTCGTGTTCACGGTGGCCGGCAATCGCATCCGCGAGGTCAGGGAATACATGGATACGCGCAAGGGATGGCGCATGGTCTTCGGCGAGGAGGCACGATGATTGGATCACCGCGTGCCAGCCCTGCAGCCGCGTGGGTTGAGCCGATCGGCGCACTGACATAAGGCTTGGGCCCATGGATCAGCGAACGAGCGGCGCTGACGCTCTCACTCAAACGAACGATGCGACGCAAGCGCTAATCGGCGTCGTCTGCGGGCTGTCGGCTGCGCTGTTCTGGGCGCTCGGCTTTGCCGGCACGCGGCACGGGCTGAAGGTCGGCTTCACGCCGGTCGATCTCCTGGTGCATCGCTACGTCTGGTCGGGCATCGCCTTCCTGCCGCTGGTGCTGCGCGCCGGCGTCTCCGATCTCTGCGGCATCGGCTGGGCGAGGGGGCTTGCGCTGATGGTGCTCGGCGGCCCCGTGATGTCGCTGATCTCCTACACCGGGTTCCTGTTCGTGCCGCTCGGCCATGGCAGCGTGATCCAGCCGTCCTGCGCGACGCTCGGTGGCCTGTTGCTGGCTGCGCTGTTCCTGAAGGAGCGGATCTCCGCCTCGCGATTGGCCGGTGCGATCGTGATCGTCGGCGGGCTCGGCGTGATCGGCGCGGAATCGATCGGCCATATCGGCATCGACGGCGTGCAGGGCGATCTGATCTTCGTGCTGACCGGCCTGATGTTCGCCGGCTTCGGCGCGCTGCTGCGCCACTGGCGCGTTTCGGCGGTGTCGGCCGCGCTCGTCATCAACGTGCTGTCGCTGCTGCTGCTGCCGATCTACATCGCGACCGTCGGTCTCGCCCACGTCGCCGCGATCGGCATCACCGAGAATGCGATCCAGGCGCTGGCGCAGGGCGTGCTCGCCGGTCCTGCCGCGCTCTATCTGTTTGCGGTCTCGGTGCAGCGCCTCGGTGTCGCGCGCGCGGCGGTGTTTCCGGCCTGTGTGCCGGCGCTGACGCTGCTCACCGGATGGCTGCTGCTCGGCGAGCCGCCGACGGCGCTGCAGGCCGCCGGGCTCGTCACGGTGCTGTGCGGGTTCTATCTGGCGCAGCGACAGAGCTGAGGCGCGGCCAGCTCAGTATTTGGCGACGAGCGGCGTGCTGCCGAACTTGTAGTTGAGCGTCAGACGTGCCGTGTCGACGACAAAGCGCTGGCCTTGCGTGATCGTCGTCGTGGGCGCGAGGCCCGTCGTATCGACGGCCGTGACCGACGAGCGCCCGAGATCGACATGAAGGTACTCGAGCCCGACGTTCCAGTTTCCGAAGGCTTTCGAGACGCCCGCACCGGCGCTCCAGCCCACGCGGGTCTCGGCAGCGCTCCCGACGAAATTGATGCCGGCGCAAGCAACGCCGCCCGGGGTACACGCAAATCCAATGCTGCTTTCCGTCCGGCCGTAGGCAAGGCCGCCGGTGCCGTAGAACAGCCAATCATTGGCGGCGTAGCCGACCTTTCCGCGCAAGGTGCCGAACCAGTTGATCTTGGCCGACAGGCTTTCGTCGGCGTTCGCGGCCGTGGTCACCGCCGAAGTCGTCACCAGGCGACTGGCGCGAAAATCCGCGGCTTGAATGTCCGTGACGGCGCCGACCACCCATTGGCCGAACTGCTTGTCGTAACCGAACTGAAGCCCGCCAAACACGCCATTCGGGTTGAGGTTCGGGAATTGATTTCCGCTGACGAAGCCCGGAAAGCCGGTGGTCAGAAACGTCGTGATGTTTCCTGCGTTGCCGGGATTGACGAGGCTGAGACGGGGATCAGTATTTTCACCCCAGCCATAACCGACATTGCCGCCAACATAGAATCCGGTCCAGTCGTAGACCGCAGCGATCGGCGGAGCCTTGACATAGGGCCGGGCAGCCAGATCGGCCGCCTGGGCGCCGGTCAGTCCAATGATTGTCAGGCCCGCCGCGAGCGTCAGTCTTTTCATGAGGCAATTCCAACTTCCGGATCAAAACACCTGCGAAAATACCTCAAGTTGTCTCGGCCGAATGTAGTGAATTTGACACACCGGCAAGCAAACGGCATTCGCCGGCGCGGCTGCAGGGCTCGCGCCGGTGCTTGCGAATTCCATCTCGCGTCACGGGAGAGATAGAGGGCGCCGCGACTAGCCGCTCTTCGCCGGCGGGCTGCAGGTGACGGTGCAGCTGTTGAAATCGCAGACCAGCAGTTGGGATTTCGCCGGGCATGCCTTCAGGCTGCGGATCGGCTTGGGCTCGCCGCCGGGGACGACCATTTCGAGCGTGGTGCAGTTGCCATAGCGGGAGCAGGCGCCGCTCGGGAAGACGATGTCGGTGCAGCGACAGGTCTGTGCCGCGTTCGCCGGTGCGCTGCCGACGAACGCGATCGGGGCCACGACGAGCGACGCGGCCAGGATGAACTGACGGAAATGCATGACGACCTCCCTATGGTTGTAAAGTATGCGGCAAGTTACCACAGGGGAGGTGCGGCGCTTGTGAAGCGCCTCACAAGGCCGCGCGTGCGAAGCTACTCTAATCGCCGACCTGGACCAGCCGCGATCCCTTGACCGGGGATTTCGGCAGCTTGCCGGGCTTCTTCTTTGCTTTTTTGACGGTCGCCTTCGCCAGCGCCGGTGACTTCTCGAGCCGGTGCAGGATGTGCTTGATCAGCCCCTCGCGATCGGACTTCTTGTCCAGGGCGTAGTGCTTGATCGTGATCTCGAGCCGATCCTTTTTCGGATGATAGTCGTGGTCGAGTGACGGCTTCTTCGACATGGACGGAACCCCCTCATGATGCAGCCGGGCTGCGTGCCCTTGCGTGTCATCCTAGCTGCATCGGGTGGGTTCGCCTATCGCGGTGTGCGTTCAGCGCGCAGGGGTATGACGCGTTGCCGAGCGGTGGGGCGGGTTAGGCCTTCCTTACGAACTCCGACTTCAGGTTCATGGCGCCGATGCCGTCGATCTTGCAGGCGATGTTGTGGCCGTCGGTGGCGTCCTGGAGACGGATGTTGCGGACCTTGGTGCCGCCCTTGACGACCGAGGACGAGCCCTTGACCTTGAGGTCCTTCATCACGATGACGCTGTCGCCATCGCTGAGCGCATTGCCATGGGCGTCGCGCACGCCGCCTTCATCAGGTGCAGCCGCTTCCGCACCCGCCGCGGCGCTCCATTCATGACCGCACTCCGGGCAGATCCAGAGATCGCGATCCTGATAGGCGTGCTCCGACTGGCAGGTGGGACAATGTGTGGAATCATTCATGCTGGTCTCGATCCTGGAAGGGAAACGCCTCGGCGGTCTTGATGCAGATCAATTTTAACGAAAACAACCCCATGCACAGTAGAAATGCTCGCGGGTTTTGAATTTCGGCGAATCGGAATAACATTTGACCCGTCGGGCAAAACAGGTGCATCATGGCAGGGTGGGCAGCTGCGATGGTTGAGGGCTGCACCCCGACGCACTACCCCTCCATGAACCGCGCCGTGCCCGACACCCGGATCGAGCTGCCCTTGGCCGCGCCGATCTCCGCGCGGATCAGCGAGCGCGCGCCCATGTCTTCGCCCTGGACGATGTCGATGGCGCCGCCGTGCGGCCAGCCGATGTCGCGCAGATAACCTGCGAACGCTGCGGCGGCCGCACCCGTCGCGGGATCCTCGACCACGCCGCCGGCGGCAAAGGCATTGCGAACATGAAACAGCCGCGGCGTTTCCACCGTCACCAGGGCGATGGTGACCAGGCCCGCTTGCTCCATCAGCGCGCGGCCCCGTTCGAACTCATAATTCATGCGCGCGAGCGCCTCGCGCGATCGCAACGCCAGCAGGGCATGATCGGCGCCGCCGTGAATTTTCGCAGGGCTCAGTTTCTGGTCGAGATCGCCGCTGGCGTAACCGAACAGATCCAGCAACGCATCCCGCAGCGACGCATCGAGCGGCGTGCTGCGTGTCGGCGGCGACTGCAGCGCGGCTGCGATGGTGGTGCCGTCGCGCTGCCCCGAGACGGAAATGTCGGCATCGTTCAGATGCAGCCCAAAGCTGCGATCGCCGTAGCGATGCGCAAGCGCCGCACCGAGCGCGATGGTGGCGTGGCCGCAGAACGGCACCTCCATCGCCGGCGAAAAGTAGCGCACGCGCCATGCCTCGCCCTCGGGTGCGGCAAAGGCCGTCTCCGAAAAGCCGACCTCGGCTGCGATTGCCTGCATCGCCGCTGCATCCGGCAACACCTCGCCGATCCAGACACCGGCGGGATTGCCGCCAGTGTTGCCGTCGGAGAAGGCCGCGATACGGAGAACTTTGGTCATGAGGTGATCCTGTTGGCCGCAAGGCACCGGTGCGAGCGCCTGGCTCGCTGCGTAGGATGGGTAGAGCGACGCGAAACCCATCAAATAGCTGTTGTGGGATGATGGGTTTCGCAAGGGCTCTACCCATCCTACGTATCTGGATCCATGGAATTAGATAAGCTTCGCGTAAGCTGGCGTTGGGATAGAGGCGTCTATTCTGAGGGGGAGATTCTGCAATGCCGATCGCGGGGCAAAAGCTGGCCTTTGTCATGGCTTCGACCAGCCATGGGACGATGATCGTCAATCGATTCGACTATCGCATGGTCGCCCCTGACCGCGGCTACGGTGTCGGGTTTCAGCTCCTCGAGGGCGCCGCCTTCGATCCCGGCGAAGTCAAGGTCGCGCTCGAGTTGCTGGCCTTGCGGCGCAAGCACCACGGCGACGGCGTGATCGCGATCGACTGCGGCGCCAATATCGGCGTGCACACGATCGAATGGGCGTCCGCAATGACGGGCTGGGGCTCGGTGATCGCGATCGAGGCGCAGGAGCGGATCTACTATGCGCTCGCCGGCAACATCGCCATCAACAATTGCTTCAATGCGCTGGCCGTGCACGCGGCCGTATCGTCCGAAGCCGGTACGCTGCAAATCCCGAATCCGGACTATTTTACGCCGTCCAGCTTCGGCAGCCTGGAATTGCAGCAGCGTCCGAACAATGAGTTCATCGGCCAGCAGATCAATTATACCGACAACACCGTTCTGGTCCGGAAGATGACGCTGGACGAGCTCAATCTGCCGCGCGTCGATTTCATCAAGATCGATATCGAGGGCATGGAGATGGAGGCGCTGAGCGGCGCCCGGGAGACCATCAACAAATATCACCCGGTGCTGCTGATCGAGAAGATCAAGACGGACATCCCGCAACTCGAGCGATGGCTCGCCGACAACGGCTACAAGCCGTTCGGGCTCGGCATCAACATTCTCGCAGTCCATCAGGGCGATGCGAGCCTGAAGGATATCAACGCGCCGCAACGGGCGGGGTAGGCGGAGCGCGGCTTCACGGAAGCGAATGTCTCGTAGGGTGGGCAAAGCGAAAGCGTGCCCACGGACTTTTTGTGACGGAGAGAGGTGGTGGGCATGGCGCAAGTGCGCCTTTGCCCACCCTACGGCTTCGTGGCCGCGTAGGATGGGTAGAGCGTCAGCGAAACCCATCAAGTGTCGTCGTGGAATGATGGGTTTCGCTGACGCTCTACCCATCCTACGGGCTGCGCCGCTACCAAGTCGTGATCGAAATTCGCTTGCCTTGCTTTGCGTCCTTTTGCACTCTTGCCGGGCAAGGAGACCAACGCATGAAGATCAAGACTGTCGCGTGTGCGCTCGGAACGGCCGTAGTGCTGTGCAGCCTCGGGATGTCAGGTGCCGAGGCCAAGACGCGGAAGGCCGTCGTCGTTCGCGCACCGCAAGAGAGGCTCATCGTCACGGCGCCCGTGCTGCGGCCAACGCCGTGGGATTACAATGTCGTTCCGCGCTATCGTTATCGGCCCGAAGACGACCGCGTCGATCCCTATGGCCCGCCGATCGTGCCGTCATATGTTCGTTACGAGGGATGGCGCTGGCCGTATTGGTGGTAGTGCGCAGCAATTCTTGGCTTTCGTAGGGTGGGCAAAGCGGAGCGTGCCCACCTGTTCTATCCGCATCAATGAGATCGTGGGGACGGCGCTTTGCGCCTTTGCCCACCCTACGGCATCGACGCTGACGCGCCATCCCGGCCACACCTGCTAACCACGTCCGATTCGGGTTCCGGCTCCGCGCTCCCCCGGCCTTGCCTGACATTCCCCCCGTCTATACCTTGCGTTGCGAAAGCGACGATTTTCTAGGAATGGATCGGCTGGAATGACCGTTATTGAGCGCGTGGCATCGGAGCAATCCGCGGCCCCGAAAATGCCGCCCGGCGTGCTGGTCGATGGCCCGGTGGTCGACGCGAAATTTCGCGATTCCTACATCTCGTTCGCCCTGATGATCGGAGGCTCGATCGGCGCGCTGATCTGGGCCTTCACGTATGGGATCGGCCGGGTGGAGATTTCGGTCTTCGCCGGCATGTTCATGCTGACCACGATGGGTATCGGTTTCATGCACCGCTACTTCGTGCATCGAAGTTATCGGGCGGGTCCGGTGATGCGGGCGATCCTCGCTGCGATCGCCACGATGGCGGTGCAGGGCTCGATCCTCAAATGGGTGAGCAACCACCGGCGGCACCACCTTCACTCCGACAAGCCCGGCGACGTCCACAGCCCCTATTATGACGGCGACGGTTATCGCATCGCCTCCTTCGCCAAGGGGATGGGGCACGCGCAAGGCAATTGGGTGTGGGACCGCGCCACCACCGATGCCGAATACTATGCCCGGGATATTCTGGCCGACCCGATCGCGATGTTCTTCACGCGGACGCGCTGGTACTGGTACGCGCTGTCGGCGCTGATCATTCCCGGCGGCATCGGCTATGCCTTCGGCGGCGTGCACACGATGATCGGCTGCGTGCTGTTCTCCGGCCTGTTCCGCAGCTACCTCATGACCATGGCGACGTCGCTGGTCAACTCGGTCTGCCATAGCGATGGCCGCTGGGGCTATCGCCGCTATGAGCTCAACGACGGCACCACCAACGAGCTGGTGACGACGATCCTCACCTTCGGCGAAGGTCTGCACAACAACCATCATCGCTTTCCGCGCGATGCCTATCTCTCGCACGCCTGGTACGAGATCGACATCAACGGCCTGATCATTTTGGGACTCGGGAAGCTCGGTCTGGTGCACGACATCTTTATGGCCGGAAGCCGGCAGCGAGCCGCAGACGGCGGGAAGGGGTCCGTGCCGGATACGGAGGCGACGGTCTGATCGGCACCCGTAGAAGCCGTAGGATGGGCAGAGCGAAGCAAAACCCATCAACAGCCGTCGCGGAATGATGGGTTTCGCAAGACCTCTACCCATCCTACGGGCTACGCTCTCCAAGGCCGGATATCCGGAAGGAGAGTTGCCAAACGCGCGCGGACTGGCGAACATGGGTTGCTGATCTCGTCGGGGCATTCATTCGGCCCCGATCGACGCTATTTTGAAAAATCATTGGAGGGCGCCATGAATCGTTCGAGTTTGCGAATGTTCTTCCTTGCCGTTGCGGCCATCGTCGTTGCCACCGTCAATCCTGCGTCCGCGCAGATCGTGGCGCTCGGCCACAGCGCGGTCCACGGCAACGTCTCCGAATCCGAGATGTGGCCGGCCGTGCTGGAAGGCTTGCTGCGCGCCAAGGGATCTCAGGTTCATGTCGTCAATGCCGGCGTGTGGGGCGAGACCACCGATCAGACGCTTGCCCGTACGCCGAGCGCCGTTCCGGCAGGGACCAAGCTCGTCATCCTCTGCGACAACCCGGCCAATGACGTCAGGCACAATATGAGCCCGGTCAAAGCCATGGAGAACATCGCGGCCATCAAGAGCCAGTTGAAGGCCCGCGGCATCCGCGTCGTCGACGTCTGGGGAACCTACATGTCGGTCTGGCGGCAGCCGGGCAGCGTCGGTCCCGACGGCCGTCATCTCAGCGTCGAGGGCAACAGGAAGATGGCGGCGGCTGTGGTCGGCGTGGCGAGGTAGCCGACAGCAAAAGCGAAACCCATCAAGCGCCGCCGTGATTGATGGGTTTCGCACGTGCTCTACCCATCCTGCGACACTGGTTCTGGTGCCTCGCCGACCGGCGCATTTTCCCTATTGACTTAGAGTGCGCTCTAACCGGTAGCTTCCCGTGCGTCGTGACGAAAGAAGGGCGTTCATGAAGATTGGTGGACTGGCAAAACGTTCGGGACTGTCGACCCACACCATCCGATACTATGAGCGGATCGGGTTGCTTCCCCACGCTGAGCGGGACCAATCGGGCCAACGCGAGTACGACGCATCGATCCTGACCTGGATAGAATTTCTCGGCCGTCTCAAGACAACCGGAATGCCTATTCGGGACATGCTGCATTATGCAGCCTTGCGGGAGCGTGGCGTCGGCACGGAAGCGGAACGCTGCGCCTTGCTCGAACAGCATCGCGAAAAAGTTCGCGCCCAAGTGGCCGATCTGCAGGCCTGCCTTTTCGTCCTCGACACCAAAATCGCCGGATACACCGGCGAGGACAAGAGGATGAGAGAATATGAAGCATCAATCCCCGAGCGTCGGCGAAAGCCGGCTGGAACGCGGCAAGCGGGCGCTCGCTGACATCGACGGCGAAGCTGGCCACAACGTCATTGCTGCGCTGGCGGATATCGCTCCCGATTTCGCAAACTATATTTTCGAGTTTCCGTTTGGCGACATTTATTGCCGCCCCGGCCTCGACCTGCGCGCCCGCGAAGTCGCAACCATCGCAGCGCTGACGGCGATGGGTACCGCGACACCTCAACTGAAAGTCCATATCGCGGCGGGGCTGAATGTCGGGCTGACCAAGGACGAAATCACCGAGGTCATCATGCAGATGGCTGTCTATGCGGGCTTTCCTGCAGCGCTCAACGGCCTGTTCGCCGCCAAGGAGGTCTTTGCTGCTCGGCGTCCGGGCCAGAACGGGTAACAGGACGATGGTGGTAGGCGTGGCGAGGTAGGCGGGCGTGCAGGGTGGATAAGCACAGCGCACCTTTGTATCCGCGGAGGCTGTCCGTAGGATGGGTAGAGCGAAAGCGAAACCCATCAAGTGCCGTCGTGGAATGATGGGTTTCGCAAGAGCTCTACCCATCCTACGCGTCAATTGTCGTCATCCGCCGCAAGCCGCTGAAACTGCCGCTTCATTGTGTTGACCCGCGAGACATAGCTTGCAACGAGATGATCGCCGCAGCGCTCAGTGGCGATCATCTGAAAGTGGCGGCGCGCATAGGCGGTGGCGGGACCTCCGCCGCAAAGATGGATGAAGGCGGCGAGGTCCTGTTTTTGCTGCGCCGTGGCCTTCACATCGCCGGCGCGGGCGAGGACGTCAGCCACCTGGCGATCCAGATACACCGAGGCGAGCTCGATCGCGTGGCTCGGGATCGCGCGGGTGTAGAGGAAGGTCGAACCGCAGCCGTTGTCAGTCACCACATTGCCGCGCACACAGAACCGCGCGGCGTCGCTCAGTGCCGGATCGGTCATCTGGTAGAGGCCGACGGCGGAGGAGGCGGGCCGGTAGATCGCGAGCGGATTGATGCTCCATCGCCAGCGCCAATAGGTGCGCGCCACCGGATTGCCCGAACTCTCGACCTGCGCGAGGGCCGCCAGCAATTCGGGCGTGATCGTCGCGGTGGAGTAGGTGCGAAACAGCGCGCCGTATTGGCGCCAGTTTTCGGCCGGCTCCTTGTCGAGGGAATTGCCGATGAGGACGAACAGCTCTGTCGGCTTGCGGATGACGTGATAGGTGAGGTTCAGGAGCGCTGCGGCCGCAAGCAGGATCGCTGCCGTGCAGGCGATCCGAACCATTCGCGGCGCTCGCGCGAACGTCTTTCGCACCCACCGGGTACCCCGCCGGACGCTAAGGCGAGGGAGGAGGCGCTTGCTCTTGCTTGGCATGGGTCGTGTGTAGCATAGCACCAGGGCTGATGGCCGTGAACGCGAGCTCACCAATCCGCATCGCCGTAAGGATCCATCATATAGGGCGGGGGCATCCAGTGTCCTCGCGGCGAAGGCCTGGGCCGCCGGGGCGGTGCGGCCGCTTGCACGTGCGGCCGTGCGGGCGCAGCCGTGTCGTTGCTCACCACGCTCCGCACGACGGGTTTCGCGGATGCAGATGCGGGAGCAGACGCGGGTGCAGCCGGCAGTTGCGTCTGCAGCGCCTGGACCTGCGCGGCGAGGCGCGCATTGTCGGCTGCATCCTTCTCCTGCGCCGCCTTGAGCTGCTGAATGGTGTCGGCCTGCTCGCGCAGCGTCTGCTCGCTGCGGCTTTTCAGTTGCTCGAGCTTTCCGTTGATGCTCGCAAGCTCGCTGGTGATGGTCTTGAGCGATTGCGCAAGATCGGAAGATGATGTGTCGGGTGCCTGGGCGCCGGTTCTTGGCGCGTCCGTTTTTGGCGCGTCGGCTTTTGCAGCGTCAGGTCTTGAAGCGTCAGGTCTTGAAGCGTCAGCTTTTGGAGCGATTTCCGGTTCCTTGCCGGGCGGCGGCGCCGGCACGGGCGTTGGCCCATCCGCGGCAGCCAGTTGCACGGCCGGCGGTTGCGCCGGACTTTCGACCGCGGACGCGCGTGGCGGTTGACCGGCAGCGGGCGGCGCCCATCGCGCCATGATCGACTTGCTGAACGATTTGGCCTCATCGCGATATTGCGAAGCGAAGGCGGCACCGAGAAGGCCGATCGCGAGCACGAGGATAACCAAAGCACGCAGCATGGGCCGATCTCCCCTCAGGCCTTGATGGCGAACCGTGCTAGCTCGTGCCGGCACGATGTCCCTGCGAGGCTTGTCCTCGGGAGGCTTGTTCTCGGGAGTCTTGGCCTCGAGAGGTTTGGCCGCCTTCGTACCGCCGCTTGCCTGCGAGGCCCGCGAGCTTTCGCCGCCGCGTTCCATTCCGGAAACCAGCCGGTCCAGCCGCGCGAGGTCTTCCTCTGCGCTCTTGATCTGGTCAAGGGCTCGCGCCAACCCGCCATCGGCGCGCCCCTCGCTCGGCTTGGGGGCCTCAGGCTTTTGGGGATCGGGTTTGGGGTCGTCCGCTTCAGGCACCGATGCACGCTCCATCCAGTCGGGCGCTAATGGCAGTGCGGCAGTCCGATCTTAGGGAAGGATAGGCCTCACCGTCGTCCAACACAACGCGCGTGCGAAGGAGAAATTGTGGCGGGCTCGGTGCACTGTCACCGCAATTCGGAGCCCGCAATCAATAGCGGCCGCCGCTGCCCTTTTGCTGCGTGATCCAGGCCGACAATGATTTCGGTGGCGCTTTCGCAGTCCGGCCCGGTGATGCCTTCGGATTGTCGCGGGCGCCTTGCGTCGAACGGGTGCGCGGCGCTTCCGTTGCGTTGACACGCTTCGCGGCAGCCGTCGATGCCTCTGCGGCTTCCCTCTCGAGGCGCAACTGTTTCAATCGCGCCATCTTGAGGCGCTCCGCCTCGACTTCGGGTCCGTCGGACAGCAGGGCCTTGTGTTGAGCAAGCTCGGCCGGGACCAGGACACCGAGAATGGTTGTCTCGCCGAGCGCCTTGCAGGCTTCGAGCCGATGCAGTCCCTCGACCAGAACGAGGCGGTCTCCGTCGAGCCGAACGGAAATGGGGGCCTGTTGTCCGATGTCCAGAATGCTTTCCGCGATCTCCGCGACGCTCTCGAGCCTGATCGCTTTCTTCTGCTTCGTGGGAACGAAGATCTTCTCGATCGGGAAGCTTTCCGGTTTGGGCATAACTCGACTCCGCTTCTACCGGGCCCGTCGGAACCCATGCCGGTAAGGTTGGGAGTTTAGCTCGTAGGATGGGTAGAGCGAAGCGAAACCCATCAATGTCCGTCGTGGAATGATGGGTTTCGCAAGTGCTCTACCCATCCTACGGGCTGTCATCGCAATTCCCATCATCTTCGCGAACCGCAAATACGGGTGGTTGAACGCTTGTGACACCCATCATCCCCGCGTGCCGCGTTGGCAGGCGGAGAAAAATGGCAAAGTTGAGACTGTCAACGATAGATTGGGTTAGCAATGCCACTTATCCACGTCATACACTGAGTGCCGTTTGGGGTGCGGGGTGCGTATTGGGAGGGTCAATCATGGCAAGTGTCGGACAATTGCGCAGGCACGAAGGAGTGAACCTGGTTCAACTCGAGGCGGACATTTCATCGATCCGCCACGGAAGCTCGATCGCTTCAGTTGCTCTGCCTGATTACGTCGAGCACACCGAGGGCGTCACGCGCGTCGGCGCGCTCAGTGCAGAGGCGGTCATTCGCGACTATGAATCCGCTGCAAGAGAGATCGAGGCCATGGGCACCGAGTTGATCGACGCCGCGCAAAAATGCGAGGTGCTGACGGCCCAGGTCCATGATGCGATTGCCTTCATGCGCGAAACGGCCGCGGGCTATCGTGCAGAGGGACGCAAGATATTCAAGCGCATCGAAGAATGCGCGCTCTTCACGGAGGACGTCCGCAAGACATGTGAAGAGGTCAAACGCAGAATGACGGAAATCTCGGTCGGCGAGTCCCCCAATGAGGAGATTGCGGCGCCAGTGCGCGAGCTGAGCGGAATCGCGGCCAACGTGTCGATGTCCGAGATGCCGTGATGCGGGAGCGGTAGTAGCTCGTAGGATGGATAGAGCGAAGCGAAACCCATCAATGTTCGTCGTGGAATGATGGGTTTCGCAAGTGCTCTACCCATCCTACGGGCTGGCCGACTGTGCGAATGTCTGGCCGCCGCAGCGGTTGGGCCAAATCGCACAGCGCCCAAAAAAAGTCGTACCGCAATTGTGAATTGGTCCACAGACGGCGGCCGTCCTGTCTGTTTATCTGCGGCCAAACGGCCCCTCGTGCGCACGCTTGGTATTGCGCACTTGGCGCCTCCGCATTCCGCAACGACTGGGTCATCGCTATGGGCGTTTTTCATCGCACGGCCATGCTTTGCAACTGGATCATCGAGTCCACCATGAGCGGGTGTACCGAGAGATTTCGCGTGCGCTGAACAAGGCGTGCAGGAGTTGTCTTGAGGCCCCGCCGGTGAGGACGGGGCCTTTCTTATGTTCGCAATCTGCCCACTCCAGCCCGGCGGAGCCTTCGCAAGAAGGACGCAGGGTCATGTGGGAGTATTTTGGACCCGATTTCGCTTTCGACGTGGTCAAAGGGGTGGTCGCTGGGATCGCCTCATTGGCAGTTCAGGTCATCGCCCCGCGGACCTTTCGTGCCGCGACACAGTTTCGCGCGCGCTGGGTTGCGAGAAGGGCGGCGAGGCAAGCTGCACGACAAGCGCGTCGAAATGCGGTGGCGAACGATGAGCGGTGAACAGCGAACGGCCCGGGTGGAGCGTGAGCGACATCCGGGCTACAGGGCGTTCCCGCCGCCGTGCGCAAATAAAGAAGGGCGGCCTCTCGGCCGCCCTTCTTCCGGGATAAGCCCGGGTCTAACGATCGTCGTGAAGAGCTACCCCCTCACGAACACCCCGTCGTGCTGCCGCAAGTATCGCACTTCATGCAGGTGCCGTTCCGCACCAGCGTGAAGTTGCCGCACTCTGAGCACATCTCGCCTTCGTAGCCCTTGGCCTTGGCTTCCGCGCGGCGCTCGGCCTTGCTGGGGGCGGCCGTCGTGGCCGCGCTGCCGGCCTTGCTCCACTGCAGGGCCTCGAGCTTCTCCGTGGGGGAGAGGTCGTGGCTGACTTCCTGCTTCAGCGCGACCGCGCCTTCCAGGACATCGCCGACCCGTGCGCTCGCGCCGTGTCCGGCAAGAGCGGTGACCTTGCTGCCGCCGGCGGGCGCGTTGTCGCTGCCGGAGGCGACCGCGGCCGAGCCGCCGCGCATCACCACGAGATTGTCGGTGCGGGAGCGGGTGAGGCCGCGCGACACCAGCTTGGTGGCGTGATGGGTCTCGTCCGGCTCCTTGCCTTCCTCCACGCCCTTGCCGAGCGCGTCGAAATTCGACTCGGTCGGATCGACATGGGCGAGATCGAAGCGCGACATGTAGCTCACCGCGAGCTCGCGGAAGACGTAGTCGAGGATCGAGGTCGCGTACTTGATGCTGTCGTTGCCCTGCACGGGGCCCGCCGGCTCGAAGCGGGTGAAGGTGAAGGCGTCGACATATTCGTCGAGCGGCACGCCGTATTGCAGACCGAGCGACACGGCGATGGCGAAGTTGTTGATGAAGGAGCGGAGCGCCGCGCCTTCCTTATGCATGTCGATGAAGATCTCGCCGAGACGGCCGTCGTCATATTCGCCGGTGCGGAGATAGACCTTGTGGCCGCCGACGACCGCCTTCTGGGTGTAGCCCTTGCGGCGATCCGGCATCTTCTCGCGCTCGCGCATCACGATGATGCGCTCGACCAGCTTCTCGACGATCTTTTCCGAGACCTGGGTGGCACGTGCCGCCATCGGCTTCTCGTAGAGCGTCTCGACCGCATCGTCCTCGTCCTCATCATCGCTGATGAGCTGCGAGTTGAGCGGCTGGCTGAGCTTGGAGCCGTCGCGATAGAGCGCGTTGGCCTTCAGCGCGAGCTTCCACGACAGCATGTAGGCGGACTTGCAGTCCTCCACCGTGGCGTCGTTCGGCATGTTGATGGTCTTGGAGATCGCACCCGAGATGAAGGGCTGCGCCGCCGCCATCATGCGGATGTGGCTCTCGACCGACAGATAGCGCTTGCCGATCTTGCCGCAGGGATTGGCGCAGTCGAACACGGCGTAGTGCTCGGCCTTCAGGTGCGGCGCACCTTCCACCGTCATCGCGCCGCAGATGTGGACGTTGGCGGCCTCGATCTCGCGCTTGGTGAAGCCCACGGCCTGGAGCAGGTCGAAGCCCGGAGCCGCGATGGCTTCAGCGCCGATGCCGAGCTGGTCGCGGATGAAATCCTCGCCAAAGGTCCACTTGTTGAAGGCGAACTTGATGTCGAAGGCGGTCGGAAGCGCCTTTTCGACCTTGGCGATGGCTTCGTCCGTGAAGCCCTTGGCCTTCAGCGTCGAGGCGTTGATGCCGGGCGCGTTGGACAGCGAGCCATGGCCGACGGCGTAGGCCTCGATCTCCGCGATCTCGCTCTCGCGATAGCCGAGCGCGCGCAGCGCTGCGGGGACCGCGCGGTTGATGATCTTGAAGTAGCCGCCGCCGGCGAGCTTCTTGAACTTCACCAGGGCGAAGTCGGGCTCGATGCCGGTGGTGTCGCAATCCATCACCAGGCCGATCGTGCCGGTCGGCGCGATCACCGTGGTCTGGGCGTTGCGATAGCCGTGCTTCTCGCCGAGCTCGAGCGCCGCATCCCAGGCCGCCCTCGCGTGCGCGATGATGTCCTGTTGCGGGCACGAGGCGTGGTCGAGCGGCACCGGGTTGACGGAGAGGGCCTCGTAGCCGGAGGCCTCGCCATGCGCGGCGCGGCGGTGGTTGCGGATGACGCGCAGCATGTGCGCGGCGTTCTTCTTGTAACCGGGGAAGGTGCCGAGCTCGGCCGCGATTTCGGCCGAGGTCTTGTAGGTGATGCCGGTCATCACAGCGGTCAGCGCGCCGCAGAGCGCGCGGCCTTCCTTGGAGTCGTAAGAGAGGCCCATGGTCATCAGCAGGCCGCCGATGTTGGCATAGCCGAGGCCGAGCGTGCGGAACTCGTAGGAGAGTTCGGCGATCGCGCGCGACGGGAACTGCGCCATCATCACGGAGATTTCGAGCACGATGGTCCAGAGCTGGCAGAGATGCTCGTAGCCCTTGACGTCGAACTGCTTGGTCTCGGTGTTGTAGAAGGTGAGCAGGTTGGCGGACGCCAGGTTGCAGGCGGTGTCGTCCAGGAACATGTATTCCGAGCACGGGTTCGACGCGCGGATGTCGCCGGACGCCTTGCAGGTGTGCCAGTCGTTCATGGTGGTGTTGAAGTGCAGGCCCGGGTCGGCCGACGCCCAGGCGGCGTAGCCGATCTTCTCCCAGAGGTCGCGCGCCTTCAGCGTCTTCGTCACCTTCTTGGAGGTGCGGGCGTTCAGGTTCCAGTCGCCATCGGTTTCGACAGCGCGCAGGAAGTCGTCCTTCAGCGAGACCGAGTTGTTGGAGTTCTGGCCGGACACCGTGAGGTAGGCTTCCGAATCCCAGTCGGTGTCGTAGACGTCGAACTGGATGTCCTTGTAGCCCTGTTTTGCAAATTGGATGACGCGCTTGATGTAGTTATCGGGAACAAGCGAGCGACGAGCCAGCTTGATTTCCCGGCGGAGCGCTGGGTTCTTCTCGGGGTCGAAGCAATCGTCGCCCGAGCCTTCGCAGTTCACGCAGGCCTTCAGCACCAGCTTGAGGTGCTTCTGGTTGATCTTGGAGCCGGTGACGAGAGCGGCAACCTTCTGCTCCTCCTTCACCTTCCAGTCGATATAGGTCTCGATATCGGGGTGATCGACGTCGACGACGACCATCTTGGCGGCGCGACGCGTGGTGCCGCCCGACTTGATCGCGCCGGCAGCGCGGTCGCCGATCTTGAGGAAGCTCATCAGGCCGGACGAGCGGCCGCCACCCGACAGCTTCTCGCCTTCGCCGCGCAGGCGCGAGAAGTTGGAGCCGGTGCCGGAGCCGTATTTGAACAGGCGGGCTTCGCGGACCCAGAGGTCCATGATGCCGCCTTCGTTGACGAGGTCGTCACCGACGCCCTGGATAAAGCAGGCATGCGGCTGCGGATGCTCGTAGGCCGACTTGGACTTGGTCAGCTTGCCGGTGAAGGGGTCGACGTAATAGTGGCCCTGGCCGGGGCCGTCGATGCCATAGGCCCAATGCAGGCCGGTGTTGAACCATTGCGGCGAGTTCGGCGCGACCATCTGCATGGCGAGCATGTAGCGGAGCTCGTCGTAGAACGTCTGGGCGTCTTCGTCCGACGTGAAGTAGCCGCCCTTCCAGCCCCAATAGGTCCAGCAGCCGGCGAGACGATCGAACACCTGCTTGGACGAGAGCTCGCTGACATAGCGCTCCTTCTCGGGCAGAGCGGCAAGGGCCTCGGTGTCGGGCACGGAGCGCCACAGGAAGGAGGGGACGGACTCTTCCTCGACCTTCTTCAGGCGCGCGGCGACGCCGGCCTTGCGGAAATATTTTTGGGCGAGCACGTCGGAGGCGACCTGCGACCATTCGGTCGGGACCTCGACGCCGTCCATTTTGAACACGACCGAGCCGTCGGGATTCCTGATCTCCGACGTGGTCAGGCGGAATTCGATTCCCGCATAAGGTGACTGTCCCGAAGTGGTGTGGCGCCGCTCAATCCGCATGGTCTTGCCCCGTCCTTATCTTTGACCGGATCCGCCTCTCGTTGAAGGCGTCCGGGTCGCTATTTCGTTTCGCGTTTCCACCCAGGCCAGATCGGCCCTTGGGCACCGCAGTTCAGCCGGTGGATCCGGCCCAGTTTCTCCCGGGGATGTCGGGTGCATGCACCTCTCATCCGCCGGCATGTCCAGACACATCCGCCCCCAAGGGGATGAGCCCGACATGCGTTCAAACGCCCCACATCGTCACAACGTCTACTGATGCCTTCCGAGCCTGTTGCCGGCCCGTTCTGGCGCCCGAAAAGTCCGCTTATCGCGGGCAGACAAGCCCTTTCCCGCTGCCTTTGGCTGGCTGGCGGAGTGGCGATTTGCGAGACCCTTTGGGGGAGTGCCGGCGGGACGCAAACTCACTCGCGCCGAACGGACCGAAAGCTAGGACTCTCCGTTGCGCCCGTCAAGAACTAGTGCGAGTTCCTGAATCAAATACTAAATATGGTGGATTGCGGGGGATAACAGGGGGCAAGCCCTCACCTGTTGTTGAGCCAAGTATCAGTGAGTCCTCAGGGATTCCCAACCGAAAAAATTTGCATCCCGTGACGATACGGACCCTTCATCCCGCTGTTCACAGGGCAGGTATATTTTTGGGCAACGGGATTGCGTCAGCGGGACTCACGTAGTGGTACGGAAGGAGAGGGCAGGCATGCCCGCCGAGGCGGTGGTCGCGCCTGCGAATCCGCGCCAAGCTGACCTCGATTTTGCCGGACTGCCCACATGCTTGATTCGACTCGCCGGGATGCGCGACCGCGCATCGCCCCGGCCGGCCTGATGTTCCTCGCGATCACCTCGATCGGCTGGGGCTTCAACTGGCCGGTGACAAAGTTCCTGCTTGGCGAACTGCCGCCGCTCACCTTGCGCGGCGTCACCGGCGTGCTCGGCGCGGTGCTGCTGGCCGCGCTCGCCCTGGTTCGCGGCGACAGCCTGAAAGTCGCGCCCCAGATCTGGCCGCGGCTGGTCACCGCCGCCACCCTCAACGTCACCGGCTGGATGGTGCTGATGGGGCTGGCGCTGCTGTGGCTGCCGGCGAGCGAGGCGGCGCTGATCGCCTACACCATGCCGGTCTGGGCCTCGCTGATTGCCTGGCCCGTGCTGGGAGAGCGGCCGACCTTGCTGCGCACGCTCGGGCTGGTGATGGCCTTTGCCGGCCTCGCCTCGATCATGGGCGGCAACGGCATCGCCGCCAGCGCCGAGAAGGCGCCCGGCATCATCATGGCGCTGTGCGGCGCGATCGGCTTTGCCGTCGGCACGGTCTTCTCCAAGAAGTACCCGATCCACCTGCCGCCGATCACGGCCGCGGCCTGGCAGATCGGGATCGGCTGCCTGCCGATCTCGATCGTCGGCCTCCTGATCGAGACCACGCATCTGGACAAGGTGACACCAATCGGCTGGCTGCTGCTGGTCTATTCGACCGTGGTGCAGTTCTGCATCGCCTATGTGAGCTGGTTCGCAGCATTGGCACGGTTGCCGGCCTCGGTCGCGGCGATCGGGACGATGGCCGTGCCGGTCATCGGCGTGGTGGCGTCCGCGCTGGCGCTGCACGAGCCGCTCGGGGCAGGGCAGATCGCCGGGCTGATCTTTACGCTCGCCGCGGTGGTGCTGGCGACGCGGTAAGTGGTCTGCGAGGCCGCGAGCGCTGCAAATGGGCGCAATAAAAACCGACCGGTCGACTTGTTTTTAAAGCCGCAGTCTGATATTGGCCGGGCGATGGAAGCTACCACCGCGTCCGATTGCACCGACTGTTCGGTGCCGGCCAGGATCCTCCTCGTCGAGGACGACCGGGACATCGCGCGCATGCTGGCCGAGCTGCTCACCGAGGCGAACCTCGTTGCCTCCGTCGTCGGATCTGGCGCGGAGATGGATCACGTCCTGCGGCGCGGCGACTTCGATCTGATCGTCCTGGACGGGATGTTGCCGGGGGAAGACGGCTTCAGCATCTGCCGCCGGCTGCGCTCGACCGGAACGGTTCCAATCATGATGCTGACGGCACTCAGCGACGATGTCGATCGCATCGTCGGCCTGGAGCTCGGTGCCGATGACTACGTCACCAAGCCGTTCAGCTCGCGCGAGTTTCTGGCGCGCATCAGGAGTCTCCTGCGCCGGGCCTCCTACGCCAACCGCGTTGCCCGGCAGCCTGCCAGCATGACCTTCGCAGGCTGGAGGGTCGATCCGGTGCAGCGCAAGCTTCACGATCCCGACAGTGTCGAGATGCCCATGACCACGGCGGAGTTCGACATCCTGCTTGCCTTCTGCGCCAATCCGGGTCGGGTGCTGAAGCGCGAAGAACTCCTTTCGCTGACGCACGCCGGTTTGGCGGGGCCATTCCTGCGCAGCATCGACGTTCACGTCAGCCGCGTTCGTCAGAAGATCGAGCCGAACGTGCGAGAGCCGACGCTGATCAAGACCATTCGCCTCGGCGGCTATCTCTTCACGCCGACCGTTACAGCCGCCTGAGGTTGGAGCGGCTGTTTACGCCGCGGGAAGGTCGCAGGGCGGGGCGCTAATATCTCTACACATACCGCCACGGCGCGGACAAATTTCGACAGAAAAGACGCCGCAGCTTCGACCCCAAATGCTGCCGTTACGTTCAGCTCAGCGCGTCAGTCGAGGCGAGATTATGCACAATACGGAGTCAGTCATCCCAGAGGTCGCGCCGGGCCGGCGCTGGTGGCTTCCCATCTTCAGGGCGCTCGGGCACCTCCTTGGCTCAGGACGCGCCCGCTACCAGCGTCCGGTCGATGGGAGCGGCGTCATCGTGTCGAATGACGACGAGTTTCGCGATCCCAGTCGTGTGCATGCGCTTCTCGCGTCCATTGAATCCAAGCCTGGATCTGAGCCGCGCGAGCTGCTCGCTGCTCCCGCGGTCATGTCGGAAGTGACCGTGCCGGAAGTTGTCTTGCCGGATGCGTCTCGCACGCCGCCGGACGCCGAACTCGACATGCCTGTGGTGCAGGAGAACGCGAGCCGTTCGCTCGTTCGACCGGCCGCAGCCGGGCCGCGTGCGCGCGTGCCGGCCTTCAGGTACGTTCCGCGCAGGCTCGCCTTTGAGATGCCGAGGTTTCGCAGGTCTCGTTTTCGTTTCCTGGACGCATTGCTCCTGCTTGCGATCGTCGGCGGTTTGTCCATGTCGCGCGGAGAGCCGGCGGCATCCAGCCCCGATGTGGCAGCGGTCAGTCAGGACATTCGCCGTGATCCAGCCGATGGAGCCGAAGCAGATTCCACCGCGCAGCCGCGTGCGGCAGCCATATCCGCGGAACGCAATGAGCCGGTCGACGAAGCCACGTCCCCGCCCAGCACGCGTGCGGCCGAACCCGAGACTGGTGTCTCGGAAGCGCGCGATATCCTGACGACGACGACGGAGCCGAAGGCCGAGAAGGCATCTGCGGAGCCGGCACGTGAGAGCTCGAACCGCGACATCGATACCAACCGGGCGCCGGCGAAGGTCGCGGGCATCCCGGCTGAACAGAAAAAGGAAGCTAAGGCCAAGGTCGAATCCGCCGGGCGCCAGAGGTTGGTGCGCCTCGCTTCCACGGCGCCGGCCGAGAAGCCCAAATTGCTCGGCCAGCTACGGGGCGACGTCGACTATCGGAATTGGAGATCGAGTGCGGCTGACGTGACCCCTTCCTGGGGCGGACCCCCGCCGGTGATCTACGGCCCGGCGCCAGCTCCGAATGTTGCCGTCGCCGAGCCGGCCAACGCGACCAAGCGACAGGATAGGCTGTCTTATGCCAGGCCCGGGGTTCTGGAGCGCGTGATGGATGCACCTGGAGCGGTGCTGAGCGGAGGCCGGCAGGCCCTGTCCAACATCCTCGATGCGGTTTGGTGACCAGAATTATTGCCGAGCCGGGTGATCTGCCTCAGACGCCCGGCTCGCGATCGCGCCAGTCGCCCATTTCAACTCGACAGAGCCATGTTGTTGCGTAGCTACTCTCGACCTGCGACCGGCAACTGCACCTTGGTACGGGGGCAGGCCGGTCGTCTGCCGGCCGCGCTTGGCATGCGCGGTGTCATGCGGTTTGTTGTGCTGCCGGTCGTCATCGGATTGGGGCTTGGAGGTTGCGCGACGACCCCGGGTGGCGCCGCTGGCCTACGCAATCCGCTCGATGCACAGGCCTCCCTCGCCGAGGGCGGAAAAGCGACCGACAAGAGCGGTTATCTTGCAGTCCACGATTTGCCGCCGGCGCGCAAGGCGCCGCTCATGGACGTCGCCGAGCAGCAACGCATCAAGGCCGCACTGATCGCCGCTCGCGGGCGTCAGACAGTCGCGCCAACCAAGGCCTCCTCAGCGGACGCCAACGCATCACGATAGCAAATGACCTCGATCAGCGACGCGTCAGCCCGCCGCCATCCCGCCGACGTTCAACGCCTTCCGGATCATTTCGCGCTAGCCGTCCGGACGCCGGGGTATCAGTGGTCCTGAGGCTCTTTCTCTCGCCGGCGTTGTCCCGAGCCCGGCGGCTTCAACGGCAGGTCGGCAGGTGCGACGGCAAAGACTTCGAGGGCCTGGTCGTAGCCTTTGATGTGTCGCTGTCCGAGCGATGCCAACGGAACGCTATCCCTTACCCTTTCAGCGATCGTGGGATCAGCCAGGATCTGCGCGTCCTTCGCGAGATTGCAGAGCCGCGACGCCAAATTCACCACGGCTCCCATCGCCGTGTAGTCCAGCCGACCGTTATAACCAACCGTTCCTACCGTTGCCGGTCCCATCGCAACGCCCACGCCAAAGCCGATCGCGTGGCCGGCGTCGCACCATTTGCCGGCAAGGGACTGCACCGTCGTTTGCAGGTCGATCGCGAGTCGGACCGCTTGGGTTGCCGGCTGTTCGCATGCGACCGGGGCATTGACGAGGAGCATGACTCCGTCCCCATCAAAGCCGATGAGCGTTGCCTCGTGACGAGTCGTCACGGCACCAACGGCCTCGTAGTACTCGCGCATGACGGCCATGATGACATCAGGTTCATTGCGCGTGGAGAACGCCGTGAAGCCGCGCAAGTCGCCAAAAATGACGGCGACTTCACGTCGCTGTCCTTCGAGCAGTTCGTGAGAATGCTCGACCAATTCGGCGACCTGCGATGGCAGGAACTGCTTCAGCCGTTCGATCCGCGCAGATTTCTGTTGCGAGATCGCCAGTTCAGAAGCCATTTCATTGAAGCGCAGCGCCAGTTGCTGCAACTCGTCACCGCTGAAGATCCTGATGCGATGCTCGAATTGTCCGGTTCTGATCCGCTCCACGCCCTCTTCCAGTTGCTTGATCGGGCCGGACATTCTGTGCGCGCGCCAATAGGCGAGCGCCAGCGCGACAAGAACACCAAAGGCAATCAGAATTGACGAGCGCCACAACGCCGCGTGAATTGATGCAAAAGCTTCCGAGACCGGCTGCATCGCGATCACCGTCCATCCCACATCGGCGGCTAGAACGGACAGCGCCACCACCGGCTTGCCTTGGTCCCCGGTTATCACCGCGGCTCCGCTCGACGCGCCAACGAGATGCTTGATCCGGCCGAAACTGCCCGAGCTGGCGCGGCCGCGCAGAACCAGACTGATGTCGGGATGGGCGATCAGATGACCGGAGTCATCGACAACAATGGCGTAGCCGGTCTCGCCAATTCGAATGGCGGCGATGACATCCCAGATCAGCTTCAGATTGACTTCGGCGATCACGACCCCCGCAGCCGGCAGGCTCCCGGCAACCGCGATCCTCATATAGGGCTCTGAATCCCGCTGGTACTGAACCGGTCCGTACCAGACCTTGTTGGCGCGTGCGCCGAGAGCAGCGGGATCAGCGGACATATCAATGCCGCGCCCGGTCCTGTTCAGATGCAGCCTGGAAACAAAAATCCGTTCAGTGCCGGCCTCATCCAGAAGCGAAACCGAAACGATTGCAGGCACCTGCTGGAGAAGGCGCAAGGCGTCGATCTTATGTTGCGCATCGTCCCCGGCAGACCAGGGAAGCTGCACCATCCAACCCAGTTGATCCCGTATGCCGTCGGTGAACGCCTCGATCCTGTCGGACGCCGCGCGAGCATCGGCGTGCAGCACCGCGCTGATCTGGCGGCGCTGGTCTCGGTAACCGAACGACGCCTCGACGGCCGCGCCCAGTATCAAAGGCACGACGGCAGCGACAAACAACGTCGCGAAATACTTGCAGAACAGCGAGCGACGCGGGGGCATCGTACACGAAGAGGACTGCGCAGCACCGTCGGTCATCAATGCTCTCAGGAGATCACCTTGCTGGCCCGAAACAGGATCGACGACACGTCCAGGTCGATGCCCAGAAGCCTGGCTGTCTTCAGATTGACTGCCAGTTCGAACTTCTCGGGGCGCATCACCGGAAGATCTGACGGATTTTCACCGCGCAGGATGCGATCGGCATACGTGGCAAGCCGAAAGTAGGTCGTGCGCTGGTTTGCGCCGTAACTCAGGAGACCTCCAGCGTCACAATATTCAGACCAGCCAAACATCGAAGGCAGCCGGCGCGCGATTGCAAGCTCCGCAATCTTCGCACGATGCACCAGCGTCACAACATCGGGAAACACGAGGAGAGCATCCGCGTCCACGTTTCCGGCAGCGGTCAACCCATTCTCGATTTCGCGAGCGCCACAGAACGGAACGTAGGCTGCCTCGATGCCGAGATTCCGGCACGACTCCAAAGTCGCACGCCATTCCAGTGGCTCTCCCGGATGATCCGTGTTCGAGAAGACCGCCAGTTTTCGCAGCTTTGGATAAATGTCCTTGAGCAGCTCAATGCGCTTTCCTGCCAGCTCGAGCGACAGGAATGTGCTGCCGGTGAAATTGGTGCCGGGGTGAGCAAGGCTCTTCACCACACCCAAAGCGACGGGGTCACCGCTCAACGCAAACAGCACGGGCACGTCGGTGACCCCAGTCATGACGCGTGTCGCCGGACCGCTCGAGACCACTAGGTCGATATCCTTCCGCTGCAAATCGGAGACGATCTTGCGCAGTGCCTGCGGATTTCCAGGGGCATAGTGCGTCTCGAAGGTTACGGTCTTGCCCTCGACGTATCCCAGCGCGCGCATTCCATCGCGAAAGCCGTCCAGGAAGGGATCCGGTTCGGACTCGGTCGAGACCCAGAAGATGCGATGCAGCTTGGCTCCGTCCTGCGCCCGTGCGATCGCGGGCCAGACCAGTCCTCCACCAATCAACGAGATGAACTCGCGTCTTTTCATCCGAGCACCTGTGGAAAGCTGCGCCGTCAGTTCCGGCCGCAGACCAGGATCCTAGCTGTGTGCATCTGGTGACTGCGATCGGTATCGCGCTCCGCAAGCGGACTGTCGCGACGCCGGCTCCAACATTTGTCGCCGGGAGCATGCTCGGAGATGGGGGTGGTGAGACGATTTGTCCTTGAGATGCGCTTGATTTTTGCTTGAGACCGGCCCGATCGGAATCAAAACGGCCTTACTCGTTGCATTGCGCGGTTTCGGAACACCTCCGGCGCGGATCCGGGCGAGCCACGGCGGCTCAACAAGACAAGCGGAACTCGCATCCTGCGCTAGTGCGCGCGGTCCCACATTTGCGTAACTGCTGCGCGCCTCCGGGCAGTCCACGCGCTAGCCGGCCGCCATCCCCCCGCCGTTCAACGCCTTCCGGATCATTTCGGCGAGCTGGCAGTTTTGTATCGCCTACGTCAGCTTGTTCGCAGCGCTCGCCCGCCCGCCCGCCTGCCTGCCTCGGTCGCCGCGATCAGGACGATCGCGGTGTCAGTGATTGGCGTGGTCGCGTCGGAACTCGCGCTGCACGAGCCGCTCGGGGCAGGGCAGATCGCCGGGCTGATCTTTACGCTCGCCGCGGTGCTATTGGCGACGCGCTGATCGCTATTCAGCGTCAGCGAACGCAGCTAGAAGCGCAGGCCCAACTTCTGCAACCGTCGGAGCACTCGATCGCTCCCGTTCCGGGAGAGCAACGAAGCCATTCCTTGAACCAAGGTTTCTGGTGGGAATGTAAACAACACGGTTGGTCCCAAATTTAACGGCAACTTCCTTTGCGGATCGCACAAATGAACTCCAAGATCCCACCCCGGCGGCGCTTAGAATAGGCTCAAACAAATTGCCCCATTCCGCTCGTGAAGGGTGTGGAATCCCCTCGCGCGAATACTGCAACGCGTCCAGTAGTGCCTTGCCTGCGCCCACGACATCGCTCGCCTCCAGATTGAAGACCGGTGTGCAGGTCATGCCCACTCCGTCCGTGGTCTCCGAGACAGGGCAGATGATGATCTTGTTTCGCCTGAGATAAGCAGCAGCTCTCTTCAAGCAATCCTCCCGTTGGCGACGCGCTAGCTCGCCGCCATCCCGCCACCACTCAATGCCTTCCTGATCATCTCGGCGAGCTGGTTTCTCCGGTACGGCTTGGTCAGCAGCATCACGCCGTCGTCGAGCTTGCCGTGGTGGACGATAGCGTTGTCGGTGTAGCCGGAGGTGTAGAGCACTTTGACGCCCGGGCGTCGTTTCGCCACTTCGTCGGCGAGCTCGCGGCCGCTCATGCCGCCGGGGATGACGACGTCGGTGAAGAGCAGATCGAAGGCCTGGCCGGCCTCGATCAGTTGCAGCGCGGCGCGGCTGTCGCCGGCGGCCACCGTCCTGTAGCCGAGGCTCTGCAGCTGCGCAGTAACGAAGTTGCGCACCAGCACGTCGTCCTCGACCACAAAGATGGTCTCGGCGCCGCCTTCGGCCTGCGGGGCGATTGCTGCGGCCGCTTCCGTCGTGCCTTCGCCGGGCGGCAGATAGAGCTTGATCGTGGTGCCGTGACCTTGCTCGCTGTAGATCTTGATGTGGCCGCCGGACTGCTTGACGAAGCCGTAGACCATGGAGAGCCCGAGGCCCGATCCCTTGCCGACCTCCTTGGTGGTGAAGAACGGCTCGAACGCCATGTCCTGCACGCTCTGCGGCATGCCCGTGCCGGTATCGCTGACGGCGAGCATGACGTAGGGGCCGGGCCGCACGTCGGCGTTGGCCTGCGCGTAAGCCTCGTCCAGCACGACGCGGTGGGTCTCGAGCAGGAGCTTGCCGCCGTTCGGCATGGCGTCGCGGGCGTTGATCGCCATGTTGAGCACGGCATTGGTCAGGCGCGACGGATCGATGTGCGAGGTCATCGGTCCCTGTTCCAGCACGGTCTCGATCTGGATCTGCTCGCCGAGGGTGGGACGCAGCAGCTTTGCGATGTCGGTGATGGCGGCGTTGATCTCGACGTCGCGCGGCTGCAACGGCTGTTTTCGCGCGAAGGCCAGCAGATGCTGGATCAGCTCGGCGCAGCGCTCGGCGGCGTCGTCGATCAGGCGCGCGGTGCGCTGCAGCTCGGGCTGCTCCTTCAGGCTCGCCACCAGCGTCTCGGTATTGCCCGAGATCACGGTCAGCATGTTGTTGAAGTCGTGCGCGACGCCGCCGGTCAGCTTGCCGATCGAGTCGAGCTTTTGCGACTGGTGTAGCTGCCGCTCGGTTTCGCGCGAGGAGGTCGCATCGTGATAGACCAGCACGGCGCCGGAGATGTTGCCCTGTCCGTCCCGCATCGGCCGGCCGCTGACCATCAGATGGCGCGCGTTGTTGCCGCTGTGCGGGCGGACGATCATCTCCAGATTTTCGAACGCGTCGCCGCGCAGCACGCGCACGGACGGCAGTCCGTCGGACTCGAGCGGCGTGACGCCGTCGCCGTGGAACACATCGGATAGCGCGCGCAGATTGCGCAGGTTCGTGCCGGTGCGGTGCAGCAGTATGTGCTCCGCGGCCGGATTGGACAAAAGGACGTTGCCCTCGGTGTCGATCACCAGCACGGCCTCGGCCATGCTGCGGAACGTGCTCTGCAGCACGTTGACCGACAGGCGCAGCTCGTCATGGGCGGTGACGAGGTGCTCGGTGCGCTCCGCCACGGCGGCCTCGAGTTGCTGATTGGCCGCGGTGGTTTCCAGCAGTGAGCTCTGGAGCTGCACGGTGGTACGCCGGCTCTCGCGCAAGAGGATGGTGACGAGCAGCAGGATCACCAGCGCGCCAATGACGTCGATGCCGAGCAGCACGATGCCGGTCCGGCGCGAGGCCGCTTCGCGAGTGGCGCGTAGCTTCTCTTCGCTCGCGGCCAGCCGATCCAGATTTCCCGTGAGCGTCTCCATCAGGCCGCGTCCTTCGCCGCGGTCTCTCAGCGCGTTGGAGCCCTCAATGTCGCCATTGGTGCGCAGCCGAAGCGACTCGGCTGCGACCTCGATGCGCCGAAGGATGAGTGGCTCCGTAGCCTCCATCAGCGCCACCTGGTCGGCATTGTCGCGGATCGCGAGCTTGAGGTCGCCGAGCGCCGGTGCGATCTGGCCGCGGGCAGCCTGGAATTCGTCGATGAAGCCTGCCGTGCGGTAGATCTCATAGCCGCGTAGCGCGCTTTCCGCGCGGCGAACCAGCAGGTGCACGTCGGAGATCTTCTTCAGCACCTCGGCGGTGTGATTGACCCACGCAGCGTCCGACCGCGACTTGACGTCGAGCCCGATCGAGGCGGCGGTGATGAGCAGGAGGATGGCAAGTCCAGCACCGAGAATGACGCGCTGCGAAGGGATCAAGGTGCTTCTTTCTGGTCCTTCGGCGGCGCGCTCTCGCCAAGGCATTCCCGGATGGTCGTCAACAGCGTCTCGGGCGTGAACGGCTTGCGCAGGCAGCGCGATGCGCCGAGTTCGAGCGCCATGCGGAGGAAGTCCGGGGAGGGCGAGGCGGATGAGGCGAAGGCGTAGCCCGACATGGCGATCAACGGAATCGCCGGCGCACGCTCGTGAAAGATGCGGATCGATTCGAAGCCGCGCATATGCGGCATGAAGATATCAACCAGCATCACATCAAACGTCTGCGCTTCCAGCGCAGCAAGCCCCGTTTCGCCGCCGTCGGTGAGCGTGACGTCGAAGCCCTGGCGCAGGAGGAGGACCTCGATGGTCGCGCCGACCATCGGATCGTCATCGACCACGAGAATACGCGGCATGACCCTTCCTAGTAGATCGAAGTCCCCACAGTGATTGGTGATATAGGCGAATCGTGCGCTGGGTCAATTTTGGATTGGACCTACATAGGTATGCACGTCGCAATGCATAGCGCCTCTGCGGGTTCCGGGTGGCAGGCGAATTTCGTCGGATTTCAATGACAGGTTGAGGCAAATCCGCACGATCCGCGAAAGCTGCTCCGTCATTGAACCGTTCTGGAGACGTGTGGCGCATATGTCACCCGACGGGATGATGACGCGTGTGGGCAGGTCGAATTACTGCAGAACCATGATCTGCGGAGGTTCTGCGATGACCCGGCTCGGGCTTGATGGACTGCGTTCGCGACAAGACGTGCAAGATCTGAGCGCGGATGATCGCAGGACGTATCGGCGATGGGCGCGCTGCTCATGCGCGGGCTACGCAATCGTTCTCATCGTCCTGTTCGCCGGCTTCTGGTTTCACGACCGCAGCGTGATGGTCGCTCAATCCGTGTCAGAGACCGGAAATACGCCGAGGGGCGGCCAACACAAATGAGAGCGGCGCCGTTGGTCGGCGCCGCTCAGGGATGATGATCTTCAGGCCGCGTTACGGGCAGGGATGACGCAGGCCGTCATAGCCGAGATAGGTGCCGGACGCCGGGTCGTAGGACCGGTAGCGCTGGGCACAATAGGCCGACGAATCGCCGCCGCTGTCGGGCACCACGGCCACCGTCGCACCGTCGTCATAGTAGCTGTTGTCGTAATAGCCATCGCCGTAATACGGGCCGTCGCCGTAATAGGCGTAGGACGAGCCCAGCGCGCCGATCGCCGCACCGGCTGCGACTCCCGGCCAGAAGCCGCCGTGACGACGCCAGCCGCCACCGTGCCAGTTGCCGCCGCCGCCGTTCCATTGGCCTCCGGTCGCTGCGAAGTTGCGGCCGCCACCACCGCTAAAGGCGGGGCCCGCACTGGGGCGCACAGCCGCACCGGCCGCGAAATTGCCGCCGCCGCCACCGATCCGGGGGCCGCCACCGGCAAAGCCGCCGCCGCCCATGCGGGCGCCGCCGCCGCCACCGCCGAAATGAGCACCGCCGCCACCACCGCCGACATGTCCGCCACCGTGGCCGCCGGGGCCCTGGGCGAAGCTCGGGGTCGCCATCGGAAGAACCAGTGCCAGCGCCGCGGCCGCACTCAAAACTCTCAGACTGTTCATGTTCAAAACTCCTTTCCCGGAAGCAAATCCCTTGAACGGGCTACGGTTCCTGGGATCACGCCGGTTTGCGCATGAGCGGCAGGTTTTCACGGCGCCGCTGTACCCGGCATGAATGGATCGCGACCGATTTGCGGCAGGCAGGGCCGCCCCGTGTCACCGCGTTTGGGCTGGGCACGGCCGCACCGGGCGAACTGGACATTTGGCCGTCCGGATGGCATCAGGACCCCACGAAGCAGGGCCCTTGCCGCATGAAACAATTCTTCCTGAAGCTCTTCACCTGGTGGAACGGCCAGACCTTTGGCACCCAACTCTGGACCTCGCGGTTCGGGGAGCTGGTCGGTGAGGACGAGCAGGGCAACCGCTACTATCGGACGGCCGGTGGCAAGATCGACCCGACGCTCGGCTTCGAGCGGCGCTGGGTGATCTACAACGGCTATGCCGAAGCCAGCCGGATCCCGACGGGTTGGCATGGCTGGATGCATCACGTCGTCGACGTGCCGCCGACCGAAGAGAACTACCAGCCGCGCGAATGGCAGAAGCCGCACCAGCCGAATCCGACGGGGACGGCCAAGGCCTACCGTCCGTCCGGCTCGACGCTCGCCGGCGGCAAGCGCCCCAAGGCGACCGGCGACTACCAGCCCTGGACGCCTGGCTAGTCCCAGGCGCTCTCCATCATCGGTTTGGATGCACGCGCATCCGCATCACGCCGCTGTGGACAACGGGATCAGCGGGGATGCCAGCTGCGTGGCCGTTGCGCCTGCGCCAGCGATGCGGCTCAATGAACCCATCTTACGGAGATGGGAGACCATCGCGTTCGGTTCGGGCAACAGTTCGCGACTGTCCCGAGATGCAGCGGCCGCCGAGGAAGGACTCGATCGGGAGATAGGCCCCCGGTCTGGTAGTTCCGAAATCGCCCGATGAGAATGTGCGCCGCCGTGAGACAGGAAGGGCCGCTCGGGAAACCGGGCGGCCTCTTTCTGTTGGGCTAGGGTCCGCTTGCCGTGTCGCTGCTGGGTCCTGGCTCTGCGCAGCAGCGCAAGGGCGCTGCAGCGCGTCCGGGACACGAGAGCCGCGCTACATCATCCGCTCGGCTGCACGCTTGGCAGCCTCCAAGCGCCGCGCTTGGAATGGCGCGACCCGCTCTTTCATCAGCGCGAGCACGTCTGCCGGCGCAGTATCGGGCGAGCCGGCATTGAACGGCGGGGCGGGATTATACTCGAGGCGAAGTTGAATGGCTTCCGCGGTGGTGCGATCGACCAGCAGCGAGACCAGCGTTAAAGCGAAATCGATGCCTGCGGTGACACCGCCGCCGGTCACGCGATTTCGATCGACGCAGACGCGCGTCTTGGTCGGCGTCGCGCCGAACAGCGACAGCATCTCCATCGCACTCCAATGGGTGGCGGCATTGTAGCCCTTCAAGAGCCCGGCCGCGCCCAGCACCAGCGATCCCGTGCAGACCGACGTGACGAATTTGGCGCCCTCAGCCTGCTTGCGCACGAAGTCGAGGGTCTCCTCGTCATTGAGGAGAGCGTCGGTGCCGAAGCCGCCGGGAATGCAGATCACGTCGAGTTGCGGGCAATCGGCGAATGTCACCGTCGGCGTCAGCATCAGCACGGAATCGCTTGGCACGGGATCCAGCGTCTTCCAGATCAGGTGCACGGTCGCGCCGGGGACGGATGAAAACACCTGCAACGGGCCGGTGAAGTCGAGTTGGGTGACGCGCGGGAACACCAAAAGGCCGATCTGAAGCGGTGCCGTCATGAGAGCCTCCAATGAAGTGCTTGACGCCGGCAAATTGGCATGATGCCCTTCTGTCCAAAATGGCGTATTTCCCTCACTTTCGGACATGAGCATGATCGGCATCCTGATCTTCCCGGATTTTCAGCTGCTCGATGCGGCCGGCCCGATCTCGGTATTCGAGATCGCGGCACGCGCCGGCGACAAGCCGCTTGCGCTGCGCGTGCTGGCGATGACCGCGGGTCCGGTGCGCTCGTCCTCCGGCGTCGAGATGATGGCGCGCGATTTCAAATCGACGAATGCGATCACGACGTTGGTCGTGGCGGGCGGCGCGGGCGTGTCGGCGGCGGCGCGCTGTCCGACAACGCTCGCCTTCGTGCAGCGGCTGGCGAAGCGCGGCGTGCGGATCGCCAGCGTCTGCTCGGGCGCCTATGTGCTCGCGGAGGCCGGCCTGCTCGACGGCCGCCGCGCCACGACGCATTGGGGCCGCACGCGCGATTTCGTCGCGCGCTATCCCAAGATCAAGTTCGAGCCGGACCAGATCTTCACCCGCGACGGCCAGGTCTGGACGTCGGCGGGCATCAGCGCCGGCATCGACCTCGCGCTCGCGATGGTCACCGAAGACCATGGCGAGGAGATCGCGCAGGCGACCGCGCGCCAGCTCGTGCTGTACCATCGCCGCAGCGGCGGCCAGTCGCAATTCTCGTCGCTGCTGGAATTGAAGACGCCGAACGGCCGGTTCGGTGCGCTGCTGTCGTGGGCGCGGGAAAATCTCGACACACCGCTGACGGTCGAAAACCTCGCCGATCGCGCCGGCATGAGCGCGCGGCATTTCGCCCGCGCCTTTGCCGCCGAGACCGGCACAACGCCGTCGAAGGCGATCGAGCGGCTGCGGATCGAGGTTGCGCGCGAGCGCGTGCAGTCCTCGCGCGAGGCGATCGAGCTCGTGGCAGAGGCGACCGGCTTCGGCGATCCCGAGCGCATGCGCCGCGCCTTCATCCGCGCCTTCGGCCAGCCCCCTCAGGCGCTGCGGCGCGCGGCGCGGGCGGGGTAGCGACTCTCACTTGCCACGCGACCGAGGAGGCGACGATGAGCGGGATGGAGTACAGCAATGAGAACGCGAAACGGCTCCAGAGAATCTATCTCACCGACGATGTGAAGGCCCAGCGCGCGGACACAATCCGGCACCTCAATCTCTCTGCCGGCGAGCGCGTTCTCGATATCGGATGCGGTCCGGGCTATCTCTGCGAAACCATGGCGCAGATCGTTGGGCTTCATGGCGCTGTCGTCGGTATCGATGTGTCGACCGACCTGATCGCCGTCTGCAACCGGCAGAAGGCTTCGGACTGGATTTCATATGCCATCGGCAACGCGACGGAGTTGGGCCAGCCCGATGCATCATTTGACGCCGTCGTGTGCACTCAGGTCGCCGAGTACGTCCCTGATGTCGACCGCGTGCTCAGGGAAGCGTTTCGCGTCCTGAAGCCGGGCGGCCGAACGGTTTTTGTCGCAACGGATTGGGACGCCGTGGTGTGGCATTCTGACAACCGCGAGCGCATGGCCGCCGTCATGACATCATGGGAAGCACATTGTGCCCATCCGCGTCTCCCCAGATCGATGGCCTTCAGACTGATCAATGCCGGATTTCATCTGGACGGAGCATCCGTCTTTCCGATTTTGAATTTGCGGTACGATGACGATAGCTACAGCAAGGGACTGGCCCAGGGGATCCGGGATTTCGTCAGCCGCACGAACGACGTTTCAGCCGACGATCTCAATGCATGGCACGGCGAATTCGAGCGCCCGACCGGGACGGGACAATATTTCTTCAGCACCAACCGCTATATTTTCAGGGCATCAAAGCCTGCCGGCGCGCTGACATGAGAGCGCGCTAGCTGGTGCTGCCTGCGGCCGTCGCGCCGGTTCCTCGCGTCGCCAGCCGCCGCGCGATCGGCGTCAGCATGTACGGCGACAGATGGATCGGAAACTGCGTCATCGCGAAATAGAGCCAGGTCGTGGCCGGCAGCGCGCCGGCGGTCGCGGCGAGCATCAGGCCGAGATTGCGCTGTGACACCATCAGCCCGAGCGCCAGTGCGCGCTCATAGCCGATGCGGCGGAACAGCAAGGTCGTGACGGCGAGCAGGGTGAAATAGATCGCGAACGACAGGGCTGCGAGGCTGATCGTGAAGACCGGCCGCGCCATCAGGTCGCTCACGACATCGCCCATGATCGCGGACGCGAAGATCAGGAGGATGATGATGTTGAAGCCGTCGATCGGCTGCTTGTGGCGCTGGATCGCCTCGGCACCGAAGACCCATCGGATCATGGTGGCGCCCAGCAGCGATGCCGCGAGGATGCCGAGCAGCTTCAGCCCGAGTGTGAGCGGCGAGATGGCCAGCATGCCGCCGAGGAAAAGGCTCGCGAACAGCGACGCGGTGAAGGGCACGATCGCGGTTGCGGTCACCAGCGTGATCAGCACCAGCGTGGCGTCGAGGCCCATCAGCGCGGCCAACGCCGGAGAGGCCATCATCGGCGAGGCCATGCTCTGCAGCATCAGCGCCAGCGACAGGCCGGGCGCACGCTCGGTGAGCCCGCTCGCATGCGCGATCAGTCCGACGATCAGCGGCACGCCGATCGTCGTCCACGCGGTGGCGGTTGCCACCAGCGCGGGCCGGCGCAGGTGGCTGTAGAGCGCCGCGAGATCGACCCGCATGAAGGAGATGCAGAGCAGGACGAGGATCGCCTCGGTGACGTAGGGCCGCAGCAGCGCGCCGAGCGGCGGCACGGCGGCGGCAATGAACACGACGGCGGCCACCGCGCGCGTGCCCTGGCCGCCGAGCCAGGTCAGGCCGCGGAGGGGAAGGGCAAAGACGGTTTTGAGCGCAGACGACATTCGGATGACGACGTTCTCAACCCAATGCCTTCAGCCATGCGCCGATCTCGCTCACCGCGACATTGGCCTGTTGCAGCAATTTGCCCATGGTGAAGAAGCCGTGGAACTGGCCGGGGAAGTGCTTGTATGTGACGCCCACGCCGGCCTGCTTGAGGCGCGCGGCGTATTCGTCGCCCTCGTCGCGCAGGGGATCGGCGCCAGCCGTGAGCACATAGGCCGGCGGCAGTCCAGCCAAGGTCTCGGCGCGCGCGGGCGAGGCGCGCCAGTCGTGAATGCCGGCCGCGCCGTTGAGATAATGGTCGCGGAACCAGCGGATTACCGAATGCGTCAGCAGGACGCTGGTCTCGGGCTCGCTGTGCGAACCGTGCGTCATGGCGAAATCGACCGCCGGATAGATCAGCACCTGGCCGGTGAGCGCGGGGCCATCGCCGTCACGCGCGGCCAGCGCGACGACGGCTGCGAGATTGCCGCCGGCGCTGTCGCCGCCGATCGAGAGGCGCGAAGCATCGATGCCCAGCTCGCGCGCGTTCGCCGCAATCCATTTGGTCGCGGTGATCGCGTCGTCGGTGGCGGCGGGAAATTTGTGCTCGGGTGCGAGGCGGTAATCGACCGCGATCACCATCAGGGCGCCGGCGTCGGCGAGTTGCCGGCAGACGACGTCATGGCTGTCGAGATCGCCGATCACCCAGCCGCCGCCATGGAAGAACACCAGCGCGGGCGCCAGCCCGTCCTTGAGGCGCGGCTCTTTCGGCACGTAGATGCGGGCGGGGATGGTCCCGTGCGGCGCCGGGATCGACAGCGGCGCGACCCGCGCAAGCTCCGGCGGCTCGGGGTTGGTGGCAAAGCGAGCCTGCGCGTAGTAGGCGCGCGCCTCCGCGGCGGTCAGCGTCTCGTAGGCGGGGCGGCCGGCCTCCTGGAAAGCCTTGTAGACGGCGGCGGCATCGGGATCGAGCACGACGGGCATGGGCAGGTACCCCAGAGGTTCTGGTGATCGGTGGACGTCATTTTCGGGGGGCGATGCCCGCGTTCCGCCTCGGGGGGAGGCGGCCGACTATCCCATCCGGAGGCCGGGATGGCCAGCCGGCGGCGGGCAGGGCAGGGATGCCGCCCTTTCCCCGCCGTATTCGCCGTGTTAACCGGATGGCCTGCGAGCGGCGGTATCCCCTGTAGAATGTCGAATAAGCCCGATTCGCTGTTGAAGCCGCGCGAGATTATGTTTCGAACCATTACCCTGACAGGTCTTGCGGCGCTTTTGGCCGCTACCGCTTTGACGGTGGCGACGCCCGCGCAGGCGCAGATCGGCACGATCTTCTCCGATCCGCCACCATTGCGGCCGCCGGGGACCATCCCGCGCGGCGGACAGCCGCAACCGCAGCCGACCCCCGACGACGACGAAGAGGTGCCCGAGCTGCCGCCGCAGGGCCGCGTGCTGCCGTCGCGTCCGATGCCGCGCCAGGGCAATGCCATGCCGGGGCCGGTCGAGACCCAGCCGCTGGCGCCGCCGCCAGGCAGCCCCGTCGCCCCGCAGAACCAGCCGCCGGCCGTCGCTGTGGCGCCGCCGGGCGCGCCTGCTCAGCCGGGCGCCGCTGTTCCGGGAGCTCCCGGCCAGCGCCAGCCGCAGCAGAAGGGCGGGACCCAGCAGGGCGCCGTGCCTCAGGCGCCGGCAAGCCTCCAGCCGGGCGACGAGGTCGTCACCGAGCCGCCGGCGCAGAAGATCGTGAACAAGAAGGCGACGTTCTCCGGCCTCGACAAGATCACCGGGCGCATCATCAATTTCGACGAGGATATCGGCGAGACCGTGCAGTTCGGCGCGCTGCGGGTGAAGACCGACGCGTGCTACACGCGGCCCGCCACGGAAGCCGCCAACACCGACGCATTCGTCGAGGTCGACGAGATCACCTTGCAGGGCGAGGTGAAGCGGATCTTCTCCGGCTGGATGTATGCCGCAAGCCCCGGCCTGCACGGCGTCGAGCACCCGATCTACGACATCTGGCTCACCGACTGCAAAGAGCCGCAGCAGACCATTGCGACCGCAGCGCCCGATCCCGCGACCAAGCCTGCGCCGCCGCCACCGCCTCCGGCGCAGAAGAAGGCCGCGCCAAAACAGGCCGTGCAGCAGCGTCCGCCGCAGCCCCTGCCGCCGATCCAGCAGCAGCCGGCGCCGCCGCCACCTCCGCCGCCGGAGCAGCGGCCGGGCCTCTTTGGTATCCCCGGGTTCGGTAGCCGATAAACCTGATTTATTGCCGCGAGGCGACGATCTCGAGCGCGCGTGCGCCCGGGATCGCATCCCCCGCAGACAGTTTCAGGAAATCGCCGGGCTCACCGGCGAGCGCCTTGTCGAGCAGCGCGGTGTAGCGCCGCCGCGAGATCTCGGCCGCGCCAAAACTCTTGAGATGCTCGGTGACATATTGCGTGTCGAGCAGCTCGAAGCCGCCATGGATCAGACGCGCGACCAGATGCACCAGCGCGACCTTCGAGGCATCGCGCGCGGTGTGAAACATGCTCTCGCCGAAGAAGGCACGCCCCAGGCTCACGCCATAGAGGCCGCCGACGAGGTCGTCGCCCTGCCAGGCCTCGACGCTGTGGCAATGGCCGAGCTCGTAGAGGCCGCCATAGAGGTCGCGGATGCGCTTATTGATCCAGGTATCCTCGCGCCCGGCCTGCGGCGCGGCGCAGCCGGCAATGGTCGCCTTGAACGCGGTGTTGACGGTGACGCGAAACGCATCCGAGCGCACCGTGCGGGCCAGTCGCGACGAGACGCGAAAGCCGTCGAGCGGGATCACGCCGCGCATTTCCGGTTCGACCCAGAACAGGGTCGGGTCGTCGGCACTCTCGGCCATCGGAAAGATGCCGCAGGCATAGGCGCGCAGCAGCACGGCCGGCGTGATTTCAGACGAGGCGGAGTCGCGCGAAGTCATAGCGTCCGACCATAGCAGGATCGCGATGCGCGTGCGATGGGGGGCAATTCCGGATGTGCGGATCAGCCCGCCGCGGCGGTGTTCGCCTTGCCGGGGGGCGCGGGCGTGCGCTGGAACCGCAGGATGATGCGGGTTCCGGAATGGGCGGGATCGCGCTCGACGGTGGCATCGAGCTTGCTGGCCATCGCCGCGACGATGCGCTGGCCCATGCCGGTGGAGCGCGGATCGGCCTTGACGTTGTCGCCGACGCCGTCGTCGGTGATCGACAGCAGGAGATCGTCGCCTTGCGAGCTCAGCTCGACATGAATGGGCCCGGCGCCGTCGGGATAGGCGTATTTCACCGCGTTCATCACCAGCTCGTTGACGATGATGCCGACGGCGACGGCGCGGTCCGGGTCGATCTCGATGGCTTCCGCCTTCACCGTCAGGCGCGACATCCGGTTACCTTCGGCCGAGCGGCGGAGATCCTCGAGCAGGGAGTCCAGATACTGGTTGAGCACGACGCTCTTCAGGTCCTGCGAGGTGTAGAGGCGGCGGTGCACCTGGGCGACGGCGGCGACGCGACCCATCGCGTTGGTGAGCGCGGCCTTGACCTCGTCCTGCGCGGCGGAGCTCGCCTGCAGGTGCAACAGCGAGGCGATGATTTGGAGCGAATTGCCGACGCGGTGATTGACCTCGCGCAGCAACAACTCGCGTTCGGCGGCAAGTGCGGCGTAGCGGTCGCGCGAGGCGTGGATCTCGGCTTCAGCCTCCTCGCGGGCGCGCTGCAACTCGGCCTGGCGCAGCGCGCCTTCGGCCGCGACATGCAGGAGCGGGATGAAGTCGCCCTTGACGTCCTTGACCAGATAGTCGGCCGCACCGGCCTTGAGCGCGGTCACCGCGATGCTGGAATCCTGCGAGGCCGTGACGAACACCACCGGCGGGGCGTCCGGGATCGCCATGACCTGCTCGAGCGTCTCGAGCCCGTCGAGACCGGGCATGTACTGATCGAGCGCCACCACATCGATGCAGCCTTGACTGCTTGCGTTACGGATGCGCTCCAGGCCTTCCTCGCCGCTCGCGGCATGGATGACCTTGTAGCCGCGCCGCGTCAGGCCGCGATCGACCAGGCGCGCAAGCGCGTCGTCGTCATCGATGTAAAGCAGTGTAGGCGTGCGCTGTTGGTTCATGAGGCGGCGGGCGGGACCTGGATGACCGAGAAGAACAGGCCGAGCTGCCGGATGGCATTGGCGAAATTCTCGTAGTTGACGGGTTTGGTGATGTAGACGTTGCAGCCGAGCTCGTAGCAGCGCTTGATCTCATGGCTGTCGTCAGTCGTGGTCAGCACCACCACCGGCGAGGCCTTGAGATATTTGTTTTCCTTGATCTGCTTCAGGATGTCGATCCCGCTCATATCGGGCAGGTTGAGGTCGAGCAGGATCAGGAGCGCGTTGCCCTTCTGGACCAGCCCGCTGCCGTCGGCGCCGAACAGGTGCTTCATCGCCTCGGTGCCGTTGGCGAACGACACGATTTCATTGTTGACCCCGGAGCGGCGGATATTGCGCTCGATCAGCCGGGCGTGGCCCTCGTCGTCCTCGATCATGATGATGGTGACGGGCAGTGTCATTTGTCAGCGTTCCGGTTACTGGCGTTCCACGAGATGGGCAGCGTGATCGTAAAAGTGCTGCCCGCGTTCAGTTCCGACGATACCGACATCGTGCCGCCGAGGCGGCGCACAAGTGCACGCACATGGGCAAGACCGATACCCTGACCGGGCTTGTCCTGGGTTCCCGCACGGCGGAACAGGTCGAAAATCCGCTGATGATCCCTAGCGTCGATACCGCGGCCGTTATCGCTGATTTCGAAGATAGCGTAGCCGAGCTTGGTGCGCCCGCGAATTCTGATCTCGCCGGGCACCCCGTTCTTCAGATACTTAATCGCGTTGTCGATCAGATTGGAGAAGATCTGCTCCAGCGCAAGGCGGTCGCTGACGATATTCGGCAGCGGCTCGATATGGATCTCGGCCTGCGCCTCTGCCGCCTGATGTGCCACCGACGAGACGATGGCCTCGATGAAGTCGCGCGTATCGATCTTCTCCGGCTGGAACTCACGCCGGCCCTCGCGGGTGAGGTTGAGGATCGCCGAGATCAGCCGGTCCATCCGGGCGATCGAGGATTTGATGAAGCCGAGGGCTTCAGAAAAATCCGCCGACATCTGCTTGTCGGGGCCGTCCAGCGGAATCTCCGCGACATCGACGGGCGGGCCGCCGGCCGGCGTGCCCGTGAGACCTCCGATCCGTCGAAAGATGTCCTTGCCCAATTCCTCGAGCTCGCTGGTGAAGCCCATGATGTTGACCAGCGGCGAGCGCAGGTCATGGCTCACGATATAGGCAAAGCGCTGGATCTCGTCGTTGGCTTCGCGCAGGTCGGCCGTGCGCTCGTCGACAGTGGCCTCCAGATTGAGATTGGAGTCGCGAAGCCGTGTTTCCGCGTCGTCGCGGGCGCGGGCAGAGCGCCGCACCAGCCAGACCGAGATGATCGCTAGCAGCACGACGAGACCCGAGCCGATACCGGTCATCGATGCAGCGAGCGTCTGGCTGCGGTTGGCGTTCGCCGAACGGAGGCGGAACAGTCGCTCCTCCTCTGCGATCATGGCGGCCGCGACGCTGCCGATGGTGGCGGTCGTGTTGCCGTCGGCCGCCTCGCGAGCCAGCGCTGTGGCTTGGGCCTGCTGGCCCTGCCTGATGAAGTCGATCTCGCGTCCGAATTGGCCGAGACGGATCTCGATCGCCGCGCTCAGTTTCTCGATACTGTCGCGCTGCGCAGGATTGTCGCCAATGAGGCGGGTGACACGGTCAAGCGCAGGAATGATTGCTGCGACGGCCTTCTCGTGGTCGCCCTGGAATTCTGGTCCCAGCGTTAGGAGATAACCGCGCAGGGCGCTCTCCGCGCGCCGGACTTCGAGCAGCAGACCATTGATCTGGTTCTCCACCTCGAGGGTGTGAACCACCCATTTGCTGTCGTCTCGGGCTTCGTTGACGAGGTAGACGGAGCCGGCGCTGATCACGGTCAGCACCAGGAGTCCTGCCGCGAACAGCAGGATCTGCCAGAATGCGCGCCGCCGCTGTTCCCCAGCCGTCACGACGGTCTTGCCTTGTTAGCTGTCGCGGAGTTCAAAACGCCCCCTTGGAACTGTCCCCAACCGTCCATAATGCGATTGGGACCAAAGGGTTCCACGGCAGAGAAGATTATTTCGCGCTGGGTTCCGTCTTACCGGCCAGATACTGCTCCAGCCAGTGGATGTGGTAGTCGCCGTTGATGATGTCGTCCTGGCGCACCAGGTCGCGGAACAGCGGCAGCGTGGTCTCGATCCCGTCCACCACCATCTCGTCCAGTGCCCGGCGCAGCCGCATCAGACATTCGGCGCGGGTCTTGCCGTGGACGATCAGCTTGCCGACGAGGGAATCGTAATAGGGCGGGATCGTGTAGCCCTGATAGACCGCGGAATCGATGCGGACACCGAGCCCGCCCGGCGGGTGATATTGCGTGATGCGGCCCGGCGAAGGGCGGAAGGTCTGCGGGTTCTCGGCGTTGATGCGGCACTCGATGGCGTGGCCGATGATCTGGATCTCGCTCTGCTTGGCCGGCAGCTCGCCGCCGGCGGCGATGCGGATCTGCTCCAGCACGAGATCGATGTCGGTGATGCTCTCGGTGACGGGATGCTCGACCTGGATGCGCGTGTTCATCTCGATGAAGTAGAACTCGCCGTCCTCGAACAGGAACTCGATGGTGCCGACGCCGAGATATTTCATCTCGCGCATCGCCTTTGCACAGGTCTCGCCGATCTTGGCGCGCGCAGCGGCGGCCAACACGGGCGAGGGGCCTTCTTCCCAGACCTTCTGGTGGCGGCGCTGCAGCGAGCAGTCGCGCTCGCCGAGATGGATCGCGCCGCCGCGGCCGTCGCCGAGAATCTGGATCTCGATGTGGCGCGGCTTCTGCAGGTATTTCTCGAGATAGACGGAGGCGTCTCCGAAGGCGGACTTGGCCTCGTTGGCCGCGGTCGACAGCGCGATCTGGAGATCCGCCTCGGTCTGCGCGACCTTCATGCCGCGGCCACCGCCGCCGGCAGCCGCCTTCACCAGCACCGGAAAGCCGATCTTCCTGGCGATCGCCATCGCATCGTCGTTGGGACCAACCGCACCGTCCGAGCCGGGCACCACGGGGATGCCGAGCTTCTTGGCGGTCTTCTTGGCCTCGATCTTGTCGCCCATCAGGCGGATGTGCTCGGCTTTGGGGCCGATGAATTGCAGATTGTGCTCGCCGAGGATCTCGGCGAAGCGCGCATTCTCCGACAGGAAGCCGTAGCCGGGATGCACGGCGTCCGCGCCGGTGATCTCGCAGGCCGCGAGCAGCGCGGGCACGTTGAGGTAACTGTCCTTGGACGGCGGCGGCCCGATGCAGACGCTTTCGTCCGACAGGCGCACATGCATGGCGTCGGCGTCGGCGGTGGAGTGCACGGCGACGGTCGCGATCCCGAGCTCCTTGCAGGCCCGCAGGATGCGAAGGGCGATCTCGCCGCGATTGGCTATGAGGATCTTGTCGAACATGGTCCCTCAGCGGGCGAAATTCGCCACTCGCTTATTCAATGATAACCAGCGGCTCGCCGAATTCGACCGGCTGGCCGTCTTCGACCAGGATCTGCGTCACCGTACCGGCGCGCGTCGAGGGAATCTGGTTCATGGTCTTCATCGCTTCGATGATCAGCAGGGTCTGGCCGACCGAGACCTTCGAGCCGACCTCGACGAACGGCTTGGCGCCGGGCTCCGGCGCCCAATAGGCAGTGCCGACCATCGGCGAGGTCACGGCGCCCGGATGCTTCGACAGGTCGGACGCGGCAGCCGCAGGTGCGGCAGCCGCAAGAGCGACCGGCGCAGGGGCCGCATGCGCCACCGGAACGGGCATGGTCGCGGCGACGCTGATGTTGCGGGCGACGCGCAGGCGCAGGCCGGCGCGCTCGATCTCGATCTCGGTGAGGCTGGTCTCATCGAGCAGCAGAGCGAGCTCGCGGACGAGTGCGGAATCCTCGCTGGAAAACTTTGCGGCTGCTTTGTCGTCTGGCTGGCGCGCCATGTTCTTTGATCCGAATGTTCTGTGTGAGGAGGGAGCGTCAGGCTTTGGGCTTGATGCCGACTTTGGCGGCAAGGCCCTGGATGGCGAGGCGGTAGCCCTCGATGCCGAAACCGCACAGCGAGGCGAAGGCCGCGCGCGCGGTGTAGGAGTGGTGGCGGAAGCTCTCGCGGGCGTGGATGTTGGTCACATGCACTTCGACGGTCGGGATTTGCACCGCGAGCAGTGCGTCGTGCAGCGCGATCGAGGTGTGCGAATAACCGCCGGCGTTGATGATGATGCCCTTCATCTTGCGGGCATGCGCCTCGTGGATGAAGTCGATCAGCTCGCCTTCGCGGTTGGATTGACGGCAATCAGCCTTGAGGCCGAAGGTCGCGGCCGTCTCCCGGCACAGCGCCTCGACGTCGGCAAGCGTCGCGTGGCCATACTTCTCGGGCTCCCGCGTCCCCAACATGTTGAGGTTCGGTCCGTTGAGAACGAGGATCGTGTCGGTTGCTGGTTCGGCCATTCCTGTCCCGGCAAAGGTGTTTCGGCGTGGCGGGGTTATAGGTAACAAAGTGACCCAGGGGAAGCCTTGAAGGGCCTCCCGATCGACTTCAGGCCCCTCATCCAGTGTGCAAAAACCTGTGCGGAAACTACGGAAATTGCTTGTTAACCAGTCCAAAGGATGGCTTGCGGCAGGCCCCGGCGGGGCAGACCGCCCGATAGGCCAAAAGCCCCTGCCGATGGCTCGGCAGGGGCTCACTCTGGCTTCAGCGATCCGGCTTAGCCTTCGATGATGTAGACGATCTCACGCGTCTGCGGCCGGACAATGATGTACTCGCCGTGCACGAAGATCACCTCATAGCCGCGCCATTCCGGGTAGATCTCGACGATCCGGGCCGGGAGCGGGTGGAAACGAACGCCCGCCGGAATGGCGGTGCCGACCGAGATGTTGAAGTTGACGTTGGTGGTCTCTTCGATCTTGGTCGACTTGATCGCGGTGGAGATCTCGGTCCGCTTCTCCGCCGGCGGCGCAGCGGTCGCCGAGGTGGCGGCGTTGCCGGTCGTGGTCTGCGACTTGCTGTCGGTCGCAGCCGGACGGTTCTCGGCATTGTTGCTCTTGGCGGCGCCGCCGGCCTTGTTGTCCTCGGCCTTCATGTTCTTGCTGTCGGACTTGGTCGTCGAGTCAGAGCTCATGCTCTTCGACTTGTCCTGCGTCGCCTTGTCCTGCGCGCTCTGGGTGTGGTCACCCTTCGCCGCACCGGCCTTCTCGTCGGCCGCGTTCTTGTTCATCGCGCCGGACTTTTCCATGCCGCCGGATTTCTCCGCGGCGCCCGACTTCTCCATCGCGCCTGACTTCTCTTCACCAGGCTTCATGGAGCCACCGGCCTGACCGACCGTGCCCTTCTGCGGGCTTGCGGATTCCTTGCCCATCGTGCCGTGTTCGGCGGCGCCGCCGGACGGCTGCGACTGCTGCATCGGCTGCGCGCCGGCGCCGCCGTTGTCGTTCTTCATGGTGCCTTGTGCGTTCGCCAGACCGGTGCCGGCGACGAGTGCAAGCGCGGCGACCGAGATCATAAAGCGGTTCGACATCGAGTTTCTCCTCACGTGTTTATTCTGCGTCATTGCCCGCGCCGACAACGGGAGGAGGTGTCACTTGTTCCGGAACATCTGCTGTTCCAAGGTATTTGTTTCCTAAACGCGAGATGAACGCGCGTGCCGGATTCGCGCCGGGATTCATGCAGAGAAGCGGCCAACGAAAAAGGCCGGCTTTTCAGCCGGCCTTGTCGCGTCTGCGAATTGCAGGATGATTGTCAGCAGGTCGCCTTGCCGCAGCGTGCGACGCCGATCTTTTCCTTGAGACCGTCGAGCCCGACGGCGCCGACCACGATCTGCTTGCCGATCACGTAGCTTGGCGTGCCGTTCATGCCCATCGCCTCGGCGAGCTTGAAGTTCTCCTCGATGGTGGCGCGCACCTCGGGGCTCGCGATGTCCTTCTCGATCTTCGCGGTGTCGAGGCCGGCTTCCTTGGCCGCCTGGAGCGCGCGTGCCTTGTCGGCCGCGCCGCGACCGCCGAGCAGCTTCTGGTGGAAGTCGAGATATTTCTTGCCGGAGGGATCCTGCATGCGCACGGCGACCGCAACCTGCGCGGCCTCGACCGAGCCCTGGCTCAGCACCGGAAACTCCTTCAGGACGACCTTCAGCTTGGGATCGGCCTTCATCAGGTCGAGCATGTCGCTCATCGCGCGCTTGCAGTAGCCGCAATTGTAATCGAAGAATTCGACGAAGGTGACATCGCCGTCCTTGTTGCCGAGCACGACCTGCCGCGGCGAGTTGAAGATCGCATCCGAATTCTGCGTGATGCTGGCTTCGTGCTTCTTGGTTTCGGCATCAGCCTGGCGCTTGCTGAGCTCGGTCATGGCCTCTTCGAGCACTTCGGGATGGCTGACGAGGTAGTTCTTGATGATCGCCTCGATGTCGGTGCGCTGGGCATCCGAGAAGCTGTCGGCCGAAGCCGGTCCCGTTGCGCCGAAGATGGCGAGCGCAAACAGCGCGGGAGCAAGCAGGCGCAGCGAAGGCATTGGCAAATCCTCTTATCCAGAGCAGGTTTCGAAAAGAACGTCCCGGCGGACTTAATCGGAGTGTCGTGACGTCAACGTGGCGGATGTCGTGATCAGGCTAGTTGCGCGGCGGCTTCGACGCCACGATGTCGTCGGCCTTGACCCATCCGGGCGTGCCGACGGCGAAACGGGTTTTCGCGCGCGTGGCGAGCTCGCGAGCGGTCTTGTTGTCGCCGCGCAGATACGCGGCCTGGGCGGAGGCGAGATCCGCCTCGGCATAGTCTCCCTTCCGGCCATAGGCCATCGCGAGCTGGGTGTAGCCGATCGGCGCCTCGGGCTCGCGCGCCACCGCGGCACGGAGAATCTTGATGGCGTCGTCCGTGTAGGCCTTATTATCGGTTCCAACCAGAGCCTGCCCAAGTAACATCTCGATGAGGGCCCCATTGTTCGAGAGTGCGACAGCCTTGCGCAGGGGGGCGACCGCGTCGGCCGGCTTGCCGCTTTCCAGCAGGGCCTGGCCGCGGACCTCGTAGAAGTACGGGTTGTTCGGCTGCACCGCGATCAGCGCGTCGATCTGGGTCAGCGCGCTGCGCAGGTCGCCGTGCAGATAGGTGCTGATGGCGCGGGCATAACGCGCCGGCAAGCTGTCATTGGTCAGGGGATAGCGGCGGTAGACGGTCTCGGGGCGCTCCATGAAGGCGGAGATCTTGGCGCGCACCATGTCGTGGCGGAGCTGCAGCGCGGGATCGTCCTTCTTGTCCCAATACGGACTGCTGCTGGCAAACTCCTGGAGCGCTGCGACGCGCTCGGCGGGCATCGGGTGCGACTGCAGATAGGGATCGGCGCCGCGTGCCGCGAACAGGCTCTCGCTGGTGAAGCGCTTGAAGGTCTCGTACATGCCTTTCGGCGATTGCTGGGTCGCGGTCAGGAATTTCACGCCGGCGCGGTCGGCGTTCTCTTCCTGCTGGCGCTGGTAGGACAACAGCGAACGGCGGATCATCTCCTGCGGTCCGGCGATCGCAGCGGCACCGGCATTGGCGAGGCCGTTATTGCCGCTGCCGCCGCCGCGGCTGGCGCCAGCCGCAAGGGCACCTGCGCCAAGCAGCATGGCGATGATCATCTGGGTCTGGGCACTGGCGAGCTGCTCGCGCAGCTTGGACAGATGGCCGCCGGCCAGATGCCCGGTCTCGTGCGCGAGCACGCCGATCAGCTGGTTCGGCGTCTCGGACTGGAGGATCGCGCCGTAATTGACGAAGATGCGGCGGCCATCGGCAACGAACGCGTTGAACGTGCTGTCGTTGATGATCACCATCTGGATGTTCTGCTTCTCCAGACCGGCAACGCGCAGGATCGGGCGCGTGTATTCGCGCAGCAGCTGCTCGGTTTCGGTGTCGCGCAGGACCGGCGGTCCGCGGCCTTCCTGCGCCTGCGTTGCCGGCACCGGCAGCAGCGCGATCGCAGCTGCCGTGACGAGGGCGGTGAGGGCGGAGGCCTTCTTGCGCAATTCGATCTGGAGCAACATCAAACGGTCTGGGTCAAACGGGCTTTGCAAGCGGACTTGGCGATCGGACTTGGCGAGCGAACTTGGCGAGCGAACTTGGAATGCAGCTCTTGTGATTGGTTTTGTCGATTGGCGGCGGACCGGATACGCGATATGCCCTTATGAGCCGTATAATGCGGCTAGTCTGGGGCGCAAGTGCCCTGTTTTCCGGACCGAATGGCCCGGTTCGCCAGCGAAATAGCAGATATCGATGCACGATGCGATATTGAGGAACCGGGTGGGGCAGTGGCTCGAGCCCTCCCGCCGCAGTGATGTTCCCCCGTTCATGGTGATGGACGTGATGGCCGCGGCGGCCCGGATCGAGGCGGCCGGTGGTCATGTCATTCACATGGAGGTTGGCCAGCCCGCGGCCGGGGCGCCGAAGACCGCGATCGCGGCGGCGCAGGCTGCGCTTCAAACCGGGCGGATCGACTACACCTCGGCGCTCGGCATCCCGTCCTTGCGCGAGCGCATCGCGCGGCATTATCGCGATGCCCATGGCTGCACCGTCAGCCCGGAGCGAATCGTGGTGACCACGGGCTCCTCCGGCGGGTTCATCCTCGCCTTCCTGTCGATGTTCGAACCCGGCGATCGCGTCGCCGTCACGGTGCCGGGCTATCCGCCGTACCGTCACATCCTCACTGCGCTCGGCTGCGAGCCGGTGCTGATCGAGACCACCAACGAGACGCGTCACGCGCTGACCGGCGAGGCGCTGCTCGCCGCCCATCGCAAGGCGCCGCTCAAGGGCGTGCTGGTCGGCAGCCCCGCCAATCCGACGGGCACGATGATGTCGCGGGAGGCGCTCGCCGGGCTGATCGCGGCCTCCGAGGACGCCGGCATCCGCTTCATCTCCGACGAGATCTATCACGGGCTCGACTACGCGTTTCCGGCGGTGACGGCGGCCGAGCTGTCTCCGCACGCACTCGTGATCAACTCGTTCTCGAAGTATTTTTGCATGACAGGCTGGCGCGTCGGCTGGATGGTCGTGCCCGAGATCCTGGTGCGCCCGATCGAGCGGCTGCAGCAGAACCTCTCGATCTCGGTGCCGTCATTGTCGCAAATCGCGGCCGAAGCCGCCTTTGATGGCGCTGCCGAGATGGAGGAGATCAAGCACGGCTATCAGGAGAACCGGCGCATCCTGATCGAGGGATTGCCCAAGGCGGGGCTAGCCAAGTTTCTGCCCGCGGACGGCGCGTTCTATCTCTATGCCGACGTCTCGGACTTCACGTCCGACAGTTTCGACTTCGCCAAGCAGATGCTGGAGAAGGCCCACGTCGCCGCGACACCGGGGGTCGATTTCGATCCGATCCACGGACGCTCGTTCATCCGATTCTCCTATGCACGTTCGGCTGCGGAGATGCGGGAGGCAGTTGACCGGATCGCTCACTGGCTTAAATAGCCGCCAGTTTCGAACAGCCTTCCGGAGTGCATCTTGTCTGACCGAACCGTCCAGTCCGCCGCCACGCATTCTCCTCTTGCCGCAGTGATGTGGCCGACCCGACCGGGTGAGACCGTCGGCGCCTTGCGCGCCGTCGTCCTGGTCGCGCTCGGCTCCGCGCTGATGGCGTTGTCGGCCAAGGTGAATCTGCCGCTGCCTTACGTGCCCATGACGTTGCAGACCCTGGTCGTGCTGATGATCGGCGCGGCCTATGGCTGGCGCCTTGGCAGCGCAACCATGATCGCCTACCTCGCCGAGGGCGCGATGGGGTTACCGGTATTCGCCGGTCCGGTCGGTGGAATTGCACCGCTGGTCGGCCCGACCGCCGGTTATCTCTATGGCTTCGTGCTGGCTGCCGTCGTCATCGGCTGGTTCGCCGAACGGGGCTGGGATCGCAACGTCGTGCTGCTCTTTGCGGCAATGGCCGTCGGCCATGTCGTCATTTTCATCGCCGGTTTCGGCTGGTTGGCCTACGGCATCGGCCTTGGCGCGGACAAGGCTTGGGCCGTCGGCGTCGCGCCGTTCATTGCGGCCTCGGTGGTCAAGAACGCGCTGGGCGCTGCGCTGATGCCAGCAGTGCGCCGGATCGTCGACCGCCGCGGCTAGATTTCATCATACGGAATGTTCCAATTGACAGGGCCGGCCAAGTTGATCTTGGCTGGCTCTGAATTTTGAGGGGGGAGGAAAAAACAATGACAACGACAACAATGAGCGGCGCGCCGGCCGCACCGAGCGCAGCCAAGCCGTGGTATAAAGTTCTCTACGTCCAGGTGCTGATCGCCATCGTGCTCGGCGCCATCGTCGGCTGGCTCTGGCCGACGGTCGCCACCAACGACTGGATCAAAGCGCTCGGCGACGGCTTCATCAAGCTGATCAAGATGGTGATCGCGCCGATCATCTTCTGCACCGTGGTCTCCGGCATCGCCCACATCCAGGACGCCAAGAAGGTCGGACGCATCGGCGTCAAGGCGCTGGTCTATTTCGAGGTCGTCTCGACCTTCGCGCTCGTCATCGGCCTCATCATCGGCAACGTCGTGAAGCCGGGCGCAGGCTTCGGCAGTGCCGCCGCCAACGCGCAGGCCGTCGCCAATTACGCCAAGCAGGCCGAAGGCCAGAGGTCGGTCGACTTCATCCTGCACATCATTCCCGACACGGTCGTCGGCGCCTTCGCGCAAGGCGAGATCCTCCAGGTGCTGCTGTTCTCGGTGCTGTTCGGCTTCGCCATCATGGGGCTCGGCGAGCGCGGCCATGTCATCCGCAGCTTCATCGACGATGCCGCGCATGCGGTGTTCGGCGTCATCTCGATCGTGATGCGCGCAGCGCCGGTCGGCGCCTTCGGCGCGATGGCCTACACCATCGGCAAGTTCGGCACGGGCGCGATCCTCAATCTGATGGGCCTGATCGCGACGTTCTACCTCACTGCCGCATTGTTCGTGTTCGTCGTGCTCGGCATCATCGCGCGGATCGCCGGGTTCTCGATCTTCAGGTTCCTCGCCTACATCAAGGACGAGCTGCTGATCGTGCTCGGCACCTCGTCGTCCGAGAGCGCGCTGCCGTCCTTGATGGAGAAGCTCGAACGGCTCGGCTGCTCGAAGTCGGTGGTCGGCCTCGTGGTGCCCACGGGTTATTCGTTCAACCTCGACGGCACCAACATCTACATGACGCTGGCGACGCTGTTCATCGCGCAGGCGCTCGGCTTCGATCTGACCTTCGGTCAGCAGCTCACCATCCTGGTGGTGGCGATGCTGACCTCGAAGGGCGCCTCCGGCATCACCGGCGCGGGCTTCATCACGCTGGCGGCGACGCTCGCGGTGGTCGATCCGCGGCTCGTGCCGGGCATGGCGATCGTGCTCGGCATCGACAAGTTCATGAGCGAGTGCCGCGCGCTGACCAATCTCTGCGGCAACGGCGTGGCCTGCGTGATCGTCGCCTGGTGGGAGGGCGAGCTCGATCGCGACAAGCTCAATGCGCGGCTGAGCCAGCAGATCGATCCGACCGACCTCGAGACCGCGGTCACGACGGACTGATCCACTGACTACATCTGGCGGCGTGGCGCCGTCAGACCTTGAAGTAATAGGGCTGGTCGAGATCCTCGATCAGCCCGATTTCTTTTGGCGCCCAGCCAAGCAATGCGCGCGTCTTCGCACTCGATGACGGAACGTCGACGGCGGCAAACCGCGCGAACCAGCCGAAATGCGCTTCCGCTTCGTCGGGCGATTTCGAGACCACGGGCACGCCGAGCCTTTTGCCGATCACCTCCGCAATCGTCCTGAACGGGATGCCTTCCTCCGCGATCGCGTGATAGCGCGGCGCGGTTGCGCCTTGCTCGAGCGCGAGCCTGTAGACGCGCGCGGCATCGAAGCGATGCCCGGCCGGCCAGCGATTCATGCCGTCGCCGATATAGGCCGCGACGCCCTTCTGGCGCGCGAGGTTGATCAGGATCGGGACAAAGCCGTGGTCACCTTCGCCATGGGTCGTCGGTGGCAGCCGAACCACGGCGGCACGAACGCCGTCCAGCGACAGCGCGGTCGCTTCCGAGACACGTGGGAAGCCGCGTGCCGACTCGTCATCCTCCGTGGCGAGCCGTCCGGGCGCGAGCAGCGCCACGCCGGAGGTGACGATCAGCGGGCGCGCGGAGCCCTTGAGCTCCGCGCCGAGCGCCAGGATGGCGCGGCGGTCGAGCTCGCAATTGTCTTGGAATTTCGAGAAGTCGTGGTTGAAGCCGAGGTGCAGCACGCCGTCGGAGCCGGCCGCGCCGCTGCGCAAGGAGGCGTGGTCCTCCAGCGAGCCGCGGTGGACTGTCGCCCCCATCGCGGCGAGCGATGCGGCACCCGCATCGGAGCGGGCAAGGCCGGTGACGTTATGGCCGGCGGCGATCAGGTCGGCGACGACGGCAGAGCCGACGAAGCCGGTGGCGCCAGTGACGAATACACGCATGAGCAGTTTCTCCAGGGTTGGTGGAGGGCAGCATCTGCGCTACAATTATCCGGGTAAAGTAGTGACGTTATCAGGGTATAATAGCTAACAGGATGAGCGAGACCACCAGCGAGAACCTGCTCGGGACCTATTTGAAAGACCGCCGTACCCGGCTCGACGCGGCGGCCTTCGGCTTTGGCGGCAGCCGCCGGCGGACGCCGGGGCTGCGGCGCGAGGAGGTGGCGCAGCGGGCCAATATCAGCCCGACCTGGTACACCTGGCTGGAGCAGGGCCGCGGCGGCGCGCCGTCAGCCGACGTGCTCGACCGGATCTCGGCCGCGCTGATGCTGACCGACGTCGAGCGCGAGCATCTGTTTTTGATCGGGCTCGGCCGTCCGCCCGAAGTCCGCTACCAGGCGCGTGAGGGCGTGTCGCCGCGGCTTCAGCGCGTGCTCGACGCGCTCGAGACCAGCCCCGCCATCATCAGGACCGCGATCTGGGATGTCGTTGCCTGGAATCGCGCGGCGAGGCTGGTGCTGACCGACTATTCAAAACTCCCGCCCGAACGGCGCAACATCCTGCGGCTGATCTTCAGCGAGCCCAACATCCGGGCTGCGCAATATGATTGGGACAGCGTGGCGCGCTTCGTGGTCGCGGCGTTCCGGGCCGATGCGGCGCGCGCCGGCGCGGTCTCGCATGTCGCCGAATTCGTCGACGAGATGTGCCGTCTCAGCCCCGAATTCGCGAAGCTGTGGGCCGACAATGACGTCCGCAGCTATGGCGAGGGCGTCAAGCATCTGCGCCATCCCGTGCTCGGCCCGGTCGCGTTCGAATATTCGGCCTTCTCGGTCGACGGCCGGCCCGATCTCGGCATGGTCGTCTACAACCCGGCGACGCCGGAGGACGCCGAGCGCATCAGAAAAGTTCTCGCCACGCATATCGACTGACGGAATCCGCGGCCTCGCGCGTTTAACTGGCATCTCTGATCTCGGGGGGCGGTGGTATCGTGGGCGAGGCGGCGGTTAATCGGATCGTGCTGGCGGCGGCGGAGCATTTTGCGGCCGGTCGGCCGGATCAGGCGGAGGCGCTCTGCACCGAGGTCCTGAAGGCGGAGCCGGACCATGTGCCGGCGCTGCATCTGGCGGCCGTCGCGGCCTTCGTCACCGACCGTGCCGCCGACGGCGCCGCACTGCTCAACCGGGTCTTCAATATCGATCCCGACCACGCGCCGGCGCTGGTCACGCTCGGCGATGCGCTGGCCGTGAAGGGCGAGCACGAGGGCGCCGTGGCCGCATTCCAGCGCGCGCTGCGCGGGCGGCCCGATGACGCCGGCCTGCACAACAAGCTCGGCGTGGCACTGGGCGAACTGTCGCGCTTCGGCGAGGCCGAGACCGCCTATCGCCGCGCAATCGCGCTCGATGCGCATCTGACGCGCGCGTGCTTCAACCTCGCCGTCGCGCTCGCCGGGCAGGGGCGGCTGATCGAGGCGGAGGACGCCTACCGCGCCGTGATCGCGCGCGAGCCCGCCTTCCGCGGCGTCTGGCTCAATCTCGGCAACGTGCTTGCGGACCAGAACAGGTTGGGCGATGCCGTGGCCGCCTATCGCCGCGCGCTCCAACTCGATCCCGACGATGCCGGCCTGATCTGCAATCTCGGCGCGGCGCTCTATCGGCAAGGATTGCTCGAAGAGGCCATCGTCCAGTATCGCCGCGCCGTCGAACGCGCGCCCGACAATGTCGCGGCGCTGCGCCTGCTTGGTCTCGTGCTGCATGAAGCCCGTCATTTGCAGGAGGCCGCCGGGATCTACCGGCAAGCATTCGCGCGCGATCCCACGGATCATATGATCGCCACCAATCTCGGCGCCTGCCTCTCCGATCTCGGCGAACTCGACGACGCCGTTGCGGCCTGCGAGCACGCGCTGCGGCTCAAGCACGATCACGCGCCGGCCTACACCAATCTCGGCATCATCTTCGAGAAGCAGCAGCGCGTCATCGATGCCGTCGCCGCGCATCGCTGCGCGATCGCGACCGATCCGTCCTATGCCAAGGGCCACGCCAATCTCGCCGTCGCACTGCGCAACGCCGGCGAGATCGACGAGGCGCTCACGGTCTCGGCCCGCGCGGTTGCGCTCGATCCGGAGCAGCCGCTCGCGCAATACAACCACGCGCATTTCCTGCTGATGAACGGCCATTTCACCGAGGGGTTCGATGCCTATCGGTGGCGCCGCAAGTGCAAGACGCTGTCGGATGGCGATCCGACTTTCAGTGAGCCGGAATGGCAGGGCGAGCCGCTCGAGGGGCGCACCTTGCTGGTCTTCGCCGAATACGGCCTCGGCGATGCCCTGCATTTCGTGCGCTATCTGCCGATGGTGACAGGGAAGGGCGGCAGGATCATCCTGCAGGTGCAGCCCGCGCTCGCCTCGCTGCTGCGGCAATTGCCCGATGTCACCGTGATCCCACGCGGCGAGGCGCTGCCGCCGTTCGATCTGCAAGTGCCGCTGATGAGCCTGCCACGCCTGTTCGGCACCACGCTCGATAATCTGCCTGCCGACGTCCCGTACCTGCATCCGGATCCCGAGAAGCTTTCGCGCTGGCGAACTGCACTCGGTCAGGAGACGCGAGTGAAGGTCGGCGTGGTCTGGGCCGGCAATCCCAAGCACAAAGGCGATGCGCAGCGCTCCCTGTCGGCCCGGGCGGTCCTGCCGCGGCTCGTGATGCCGGGCGTGCAGCTCTACAGCCTGCAAAAGGAGCCGCGCGCGGAAGACGGTGCGGTGCTGGCGGGGCTCGGCGACGACATCATCGATCTCGCGCCCGCGCTCGGCGATTTCGCCGACACGGCCGCGGCCGTGGCCGCGCTCGATCTCGTCGTCGCCGTCGACACGTCGGTTGCGCATCTGGCCGGTGCGCTCGGACGTCCGGTGTGGATGCTGACGCCTTACGCGCTCGACTGGCGCTGGCTGCGCGATCGCGAGGACAGCCCGTGGTATCCGACCATGCGCCTGTTTCGCCAACGCCGCCCCCGCGAATGGGACGATCCGCTGATGCGCCTGACGGCTGCGCTCTCGGTGCTCGCCGCGAAAGCGGAGAGCTAGAACCGCTCCGGCCGGTACGGCGTCGGATCGATTGACGGCGTCTCGCCGTTCATCATCTCCGCGAGCAGGCGTCCGGTGGCGGGGCCGAGCGTAAAGCCCTGGTGGCCGTGGCCGAAATTCATCCAGAGGCCGGGGTGGCGCGGGGCACGACCGAGCACGGGTACCATGTCGGGCGTGCACGGGCGGGTGCCGAACCATGGCTCCGGCTCGGCGCGCTTGCCAAGGTCGATCAGTTCGCGGGCGGAAGCTTCGGCACTGGCGAGTTGCACCGGGGTTGCCAGCGCATCCGGGCCCGTGAGCTCCGCGCCGGTGGTGATGCGGATGCCCTTGGCCATCGGCCCCATGGCGTAGCCCTGGCCCTTGTCGACCAGCGGCAGATCGAGCGAGGCGCCGCCAGTGTAGTGCATGTGGTAGCCGCGCTTGCGCACCAGCGGGATCCGGTAGCCGAACTTGTGCAACAGGTCGGGCGACCACGGCCCGAGCGTCACGACGGCGTTGGCGGCATCGATGCGGCCGTTGTCGGTGTTGACCGACCATCCGGTCGCGGTCTGCTGCAGCGACTGCGCATCACCGAGCACGATGGTGCCGCCGAGCCGCTCGAACAGATTGGCGTAGGCCGTCACCAGCGCGCCGGGATCGGACACGGTCCAGGTATCGAGCCAATGGATCGCGCCGGGAAGGTCATCGCGCAGGATCGGCTCGGCCTTGGTCAACTCGCTGCCCGAAAGCACGCGAAAATTCACGCCGAACTCGCGGCGGTCTTCTTCCGCGGCCTTGATCGACTGGTCGAGCGCGGCAGCATCGCGAAACAGCGCGCGATAACCGGCGCGGCGGATCAGATTGTCGGCATGGGCCTCGCGGATGAGGATGTCGTGCTCGGGGGTCGCATAGGCGATCAGCTGCGCCCAGGCGGCGATCGCCTCGCGATGCCGCTTCGGTGCCGAATGCCACCAATAGCGGAGCAGGGGCTCGACGTGGCGATGCAGCGAGGACAAGCTGTAGCGCACGTCGTTGGTGCGGCCGGTCGCGATCTTCACGAGCGAGGCGAGATCGCGCGGCATCGGATAGGGCCGCACCGCCTCCGCCTGGATCATCCCGGCGTTGCCGTAGCTGGTCTCGCGGCCGGGCTCCCTGCGGTCGACCAGGGTGACGGTCCAGCCGCGTTGCCTCAAATGCAAGGCGGCGCCGACGCCCACCATGCCGCCGCCGAGAATGATTGCGCTTTGCATTGGCGGAATACTCCTGTCAGGCCGGCTTCGGCGTGAGCCTGGGCTGCGCCGTGTTGATGGTGGCGGCGACGATCACGGACAGCGCGGTCATTGCCACCAGGAAGCCGAAGGCCGCGTCAAACGATCCGGTCCCGGTCACGATGAAGCCAATCGCCGCCGGTGCGACAAAGCCTGCGCTTTGGCCGCCGAGATTGACCATGCCGACGCCCGATCCGATCTGGTCGTCGCGGAGCAGCTTGGTCGGAAGCGCAACCACCGCGGCCAGCACGAAGGATTTGAAGAAGTAGACCAGCGACTGATAGACGATCAGCACCGTGATCGTCTCCGCCTTGTACATGGCGTAGAGGAAGATGCCGGTCAACGCGGAGCTGCCGATCAGCAGATATTTCTCGCGCTCGGAAAAGAACGTGGTCATCACCCAGCCACCGATCGCAGTCGCGATCGTCGCCATCACAAACGGGATCGGCGCCACCACGCCGACGGTCTTGAGATCGAGGCCGCGCTGCTGGAGCAGATAGAGCGGCATCCAGGAATCCAGGCCCTTGTTGACGCAGCTCAGGCCGAACCACACCACCATCAGCTGCCACAGCAGCGGATTCTTCATCAGCTCGCGCATCGGCGCCCGCGGCTTCGCCGTCACCGGCCCCACGCCGATACGCGCGAGATGCGGAACGAAGACGAAATAGATCACCGCGAACAGGACGCCGGCGATGCCGATGGTATTGAAGGCGTGACGCCAGCCGAGCCAGAGGATCAGCGGCGCCATGATCAGCGGCGCGATCATGCTGCCGGCATAGTTCGACGACAGCAGCAGCGCGGACATTTTCGGCCGACTATCCTTCTTGAACAGCTCCGCGATGGCACGGATGCTCGCCGGCGGAAATCCGCCCTCGGCGATGCCGAAGATGAAGCGGATGGCGATCAGCGAGGTCAGCGACCAGGCGATGCTGGTGAAGGCCGTGAACAGCGACCACATCACGATGGTGACGATCACCACATATTTCGAGCCGAAGCGATCGGAGAGCCATCCGCCCGGCACCTGCATCGCGGCATAACCCAGGAAGAACGCGCTGATGACGATGCCGAGATCGGCAGCCTGGAGATTGAAGTCCTTGCCGATCTGCGCCAGCGCCAGCGAGATCGCCGCGCGGTCGATGTAGGAGATGCAGTAGGCGACATAGAGCAGGACGAAGGCGACGATGCCGGTCTTGCGGTTCGACAATTCGGCCATGCTGCTCTCCGCTTTGCCGGCGACCCGGCGGTCATGCCTGCTTGTTGATCTATTCCCGGGCTCTATTCCCAGGTGAGGAAACCGGGCGTCGACGACAGCGGCGGCGCTGCGGCAAGCCGTGCGAGGTCGGGAACAGGCCGGCACAGTTGTGGATCGCCCGCGAACGCAGCCTCGATGCTCGCGGCGACCGACAGCACGATGGCATCGCCACCGCGCGGGCCGACGATCTGCAGGCCGAAGGGCAGCCCGGCTTCATCGACGCCGAGCGGAACGCTGATCGCGGGATGGCCGGGAAGCGTGACGGCATAGGCGAGCGCGAGCCAGTGGAAGTAGGATTTCGTCGGCACGCCGTCGATCTCGGCGGGATAGAGCTCCGACCACGGCCGCGGGCTGAGCGTGATCGTCGGGCTGATCAGCACGTCGCAGGTTTCGAAGAAGCTTTGACAGGCGCGATAGATCCGCGTCTGCGTCGTCGCGGCGCGGCCGTGATCTTCCAGCGTGTAGCTCAGGCCTTCCTCGACATTGGCGCGAACATTGGGGCCGAGCATCTCCGGCCGCTCCTTGTAGTTCTTGCCGTGCATCGCCAGGAACAGGCCGGCGCGCAGCACGGCGAAGGCATCGTCGGCGCCGGTGCAGTCAGGCGTCGCCTCGCGGCTCTCGGCGAACAGCGGGGCAAGCTTGTTGACGCGATCGCGGAAGACGCGGCGGATGGCCTGCTCGGTCGGCGCAAAACCAAAATCTTCGGTGAAGGCGAGGCGTAGCCTGCCAAGTTCCGCGGGACGCGGCGCGGCCCAGCGCTCGGCGCGTCCGCGCAGGGGCTCGTCGGGAAGCGTGTAGGCGAGCGGATCGCGGGCATCGTCGCTCGCCATCACCGAGAGCATCAGCGCGGTATCGGCGACATTGCGGGCCATCGGTCCGTCGGTCGACAGGTTGGACCAGCCGAAGGCGCGCTTTTCGCTCGCCACCAGGCCGTAGGAGGGGCGCATCCCGACGATGCCGGCATAGCCCGCGGGATTGCGCAGGGATCCGCCGGTGTCGGAGCCCGAGGCGAGCGGTGCCATGCCGCACGCAAGCGCAACCGCCGATCCGCCGGAGGAGCCCGCCGCCGAGCGCGAGGGATCGAAGGGATTGCCGGTCGCACCGAAAACAGGATTGCGGGTGTTGCCGCCCGCCGCCCATTCCGGCGTGTTGGTCTTGCCGAAGATGATGGCGCCCGCCGCACGCAGCCGCGCCACCGAGCCCTGGTCGGCGGCCGGGACATTGTCGCGCAACAGGGGACTGCCGTAGGTCGAGCGCATGCCGGCGGTGTCTTGCGTATCCTTGATCAGGACGGGAAGCCCGTGCAGCGCGCCATGGTCCTCGCCGCGCAGGATCGCGGCCTCAGCCTTCTTTGCGGCGGCGCGTGCACCCGGCTCGTCGAGCGTCACGATCGCATTGACGGCGGCGTTGGTGGTGGCGATGCGGGACAGGCAGGCGTCGAGCAGCTCGACGGGCGATATCGCCCGTGCGGCCAGCAGGCGGCGCAGCTCGACGGCACTTTTGTCGCAAAGTTCGGACAACGCCAGGCCCTTTCAAAATATGAAAACGATTTAGCATATCGGAAAGTATGTACAACGCACCAATATTCGCCAACCGAGGCATTTCATGCACAAATCGTGGCTTGCGTGCCCGAGAGGTAGCTCGGAGAGGTATTATGTGGCGGATTGAGTCGAAAAGATTAGACGGATCGGCCAATACCTTTTTCCCGGCGGCGTGATAGAGATGCTGCATGAGCGAGATCACCACGCCCGAAAGTGCCAACTCCCAGCTCGGCCAGTGTCTCAAGGCTGCGCGTCAGGCGCGCGGCCTGACGCTCAAGCAGGTGGCGGAGCGGACGGGCATGGCGCTGTCGACCCTGTCGAAGGTCGAGAACGGCCTGATGTCGCTGACCTACGACAAGCTGCTGCAGCTCACTTCCGGCTTGAAGATGGAGATCGCGGAGCTGTTCAATCCGGCGGTCGCAGCGCCCGCGCAGGGGCGGCCGGTCACCGCGCGGCGTAGCATCAGCCGGGCCGGGCAGGGGCAGCTGATCAACACGAAATTCTACACCTACACCTATCAATGCACCGACCTGATCGGCAAACGCATGGTGCCGATCGTGGCCGAGGTCCGCGCACGCTCGCTGGACGAATTCGGTCCGCTGCTGCGCCATGCCGGCGAAGAGTATTTTCTGGTGACGAGCGGACGCGTCGCTGTTCACACCGAGTTCTATGCGCCGGAGATCCTTGGCGCGGGCGACGGTATCTATCTCGACAGCACCATGGGCCACGCCTACCTCAACGCCAGCGAGGCACCGTCCGCCACGGGCGTCTGTCTCTGCACCAGCGAGGCGCCGGACCTCTACGACCAGCTTCGCCAGATCGCGTCGCGCGAGGTGGCGCCGCTCGGTGATGACGAACTGCCATCGTAATCGTCAGCCCCAGGCATAAAATGAAAAACGCCCGGCCAGGCCGGGCGTTTTTTTATTCGGGTGTTTCGCTCTATTCGCCGCCGCCGAAACGGCGCGACCACCAGCCGGCGCGACGCGGCGCCGCCGGCGTCTCGCTTGCCGGTTCGGGCGCAGGCGGAGCCACCGGCTCCGGCGCGGCCGCAACCGGGGTCGCGGGCTCGCTCGGGCTGCTCGACAGGAAGCTCACCTTCTCGCGAACGGTGGAGCGGCGTCGTGCGGCCTTGTCGTCGACTGCGGGCTCTTCCTCCACAACGGCGGCAGGAGGTTCGTGCTGCACCGGTGTTTCAACCGGGGCCTGCAACTGAAACTCGGGCTGAGACGTCTCAACCGGCGCGATGTGCTCCGAATGCGTAATCGACGGAGCTGTCTCGCTGCCGGAGCTGTCGAAATCGGCGACCGCGTCGGTCGCTTCCGACGGCGGATTGCCGCCGAGCTCGTCGCCGATGGAGCCGGCGAGACCTTCCTCGCCGTTACCGCGCCGACGACGTCCGCCCCTGCGACCACGCCGGCGCCGGCGCTCGCCGCTGCCCTGCTGCTCGCCACGGGCGGCCTGCTCCTCGCCTTCCTCGCCGTCCTGCTCGGTGTCGGCATCCTCTTCGCCTTCGCCGGCCGCTACGGCCCCCTCGGGAGAAGCGGGAGCACCATCCTCGCGTGCCTCACCGTCGCGCTGACCGCCGCGGCCACGCCGACGGCGGCGACGCTTGCGGCGCTGGCCGTCCTGCTCAGGCGTGGCATCGCCTGTGGCCTGCTCTTCGGAGAGACCTTCGGTTTCCTCGCTCTCGACCTCGGATTCCAGCTCCGCGTCGAATTCCTCGTCGTCAAAGGCCTCTTCGACCAACGGCGGCGGGCTTGCGGCCGCCTGCGCAGCGAGCAGCGCCTTGGCGGCTTCGAGCGTATGCACCTGCTCGCCGCGGTCGATGACATAGGCTTGCGGTCCCGAGACGCTGGGGTCGGCGATAACAGACAGCGAGACCTTGAAGCCGTTTTCGAGATCGCGCAGATGACCGCGCTTGTGGTTCAGCACATAGAGCGCGACGTCGGTGCGGGTGCGGACCACGAGGTTGTGGGTCGCGCCCTTCATCAGGATCTCTTCGAGGCCGCGCAGCAGCTGCAGCGCCACCGAGGACACCGAGCGGACATGGCCGGTGCCGCCGCAATGCGGGCAGGGATCGGTCGAGGATTCAAGCACGCTGGCGCGGATGCGCTGGCGCGACATCTCGAGCAGGCCGAAATGCGAGATGCGTCCGACCTGGATGCGCGCGCGATCCTGTCGCAGGCAGTCGGACAGCTTGCGCTCGACCGCACGGTTGTTGCGCTTCTCGTCCATGTCGATGAAGTCGATGACGATCAGGCCGGCGAGGTCGCGCAGGCGGAGCTGGCGGGCGACCTCTTCGGCCGCTTCCAGATTGGTCTTGAGCGCGGTGTCCTCGATATGATGCTCGCGCGTCGATCGTCCGGAGTTGACGTCGATCGAGACCAGCGCCTCGGTCTGGTTGATCACGATGTAACCGCCGGAGCGCAATTGCACGGTCGGCGAGAACATCGCATCCAGCTGGCTCTCGACGCCCATGCGCGAGAACAACGGCTGGCCGTCGCGATACTGCCTGACCGCGCTGACATTGGCGGGCATCAGCATCTTCATGAAGTCGCGGGCTTCGCGGTAGCCGGAGTCACCGGCGACCGAGATCTCGTCGATCTCCTTGTTGTAGAGGTCGCGCAGCGAGCGCTTGATCAGCGAGCCTTCCTCGTAGACCAGCGTCGGGGCCTGCGACTTCAGCGTCAGGTCGCGCACCGTCTCCCACATCCGGATCAGGTACTCGAAGTCGCGCTTGATCTCGGGCTTGGTGCGGGCGGCACCCGCGGTGCGCAGGATGATGCCCATGCCCTCGGGCACGTCGAGATCCTGCACCACTTCCTTCAGGCGGGAACGGTCCTGGGCGCTGGTGATCTTGCGGCTGATGCCGCCGCCACGGGCGGTGTTCGGCATCAGAACGGCATAGCGGCCGGCGAGCGACAGGTAGGTCGTCAGCGCCGCGCCCTTGTTGCCGCGCTCTTCCTTGACCACCTGCACCAGCATCACCTGGCGGCGCTTGATGACTTCCTGGATCTTGTACTGGCGGCGCGGACGGAAGGTGCGCTCCGGCACCTCCTCGAGAACGTCGTCACCGCCGACGGATTCGACGTGCTCCTCTTCGGCTTCCTCGCCGTCTTCATCGTCCTCGTCGTCTTCGTCGGCCCTGGCTTCCGCGTCCTGATGCGGAGCTTCGGTGGGCTCGCCGGCGGCGTAGACGGCATCGGCGGGCTCGGTGACGGAGATCACGGCTTCGGCGAGAGCCTCGGCATGCGTTTCGGAGGCGGCGGCCTCCTGCGGCTCGGCGACGGTCTCGGCCGCAACCACGGGCTCGGCGCCGACCGCTGCGACAGGCGCGGGCGTCTCGTCGGCATGATCATGGTCGTGATGATCGTGCGCGTGGTCATGACCATGGTCGTCATGATCGTGAGCGTGGTGCTCGTCATCATGGGCGTGATGATGATCATCGTGCTCATGATCGTCATGCCCGTGATCGTCGTGATCATGGTCATGATGATCGTGGTCGTGACCTTCGTGCTCGCCGTGATGCTCGGCATCGGCGTGCAGGTGCTCGCCCTCATGCGGCGCGCCCTCGGCGTGCAGGGCCTGGCCCTCGACCGGCTGGGCCGCGGGATCGGCGCCGGCGTCGAGAACCTCGACGATGTCGCTGCGGACGCGCTCGCCATGACCGCGGCGGCGGGCGTTGCGGTGGCGCGAGCGGCGGCGGCCGTGGGAACGGTTCTCGCTCTCTTCCTCGGCTTCGCGATGGGCCTGCTCTTCGGCCTCGATCAGCGCCTGCCGGTCGGCGACCGGGATCTGGTAATAGTCGGGATGGATTTCGCTGAAGGCAAGGAAGCCGTGGCGGTTGCCGCCATATTCAACGAAAGCGGCCTGGAGCGAGGGTTCGACCCTTGTGACCTTGGCGAGGTAGATATTCCCGCGCAGTTGCTTGCGTTGCGCGGTCTCGAAGTCAAACTCTTCGACGCGATTGCCGCGGACCACGACGACCCGGGTCTCTTCCGGGTGGGTGGCATCGATCAACATCTTGTTGGGCATGTCTTAACTCTTGGCGGCGGCGGGCGCGATCGACCGTGGGCGCGAAGAGCGCTGCCGGGTGACGCGACGGTCCACCTGATTCGGGGGTGAGGGGAAGGCCGAAACGCCGTCTCTCGCGCCTCGCCGAATCGGAAGCTTCAGGGCCGAAGCGGCGCGCGGGAGTGTCACTCCGCAGCGTCGCGAAAGGTCCTTCAGAATTCGTCGGCACAGTCTGGCGCATCAAGCGTCGGCCCGTATGAAACATTGGGCGGCGGGGCCGCCCCTAATCAGTTGCTGCTGGCCAGGCATGGCGCGTGCGCGCTCGCCCTGGGATCACGAACCGCCCCCTTGGGATTAAGGGACCGGGTAACTGGCCGCGTCGCTGTCAAAACTGTCCCGGAAACAGTGTGGTAACCGGAAACCGTCCGCCGCCGGGGCTTGCCCTGTTCCACCTCGCTGCCGCGCACCGCGCTGGTCTTAGAGGAGAACAGAAAAACACTGGAATTCCCAAACCTTGGGAGTTCCGGCGCTGCACCGGGAGGCTGAATGCGACACAACCGGAAATTATTGGCCGTCAGCAATCCGTACATACGAGGAATGGGTCATCCGTGCAAGGGAGCGTCGCACGCCGGTCACAGTCGAAGAGTTTCGCGTTTTCGTCATTAAGGATCGATTAACCCTGTGGTTCTATTGCGTTAAAGAGGGCTGCTCGGAGGCACGGATTCGGTGGCGAGCCGCACAAATCAACGGGTTTTGCTGGGTTTCGCGCTGCTGTGCGCCGCAGCATTGCCATGCGCCGATTCCTCGCGGTTGAGCGCGGCCGAGAGCCCATCGCAACCCGCTGTTGCGACGGCGAATTTTCCGATTGCCACGGCTGCACGCCTGGCCGGCGACGGCAAGCAGACCCGCTTCATTCTCGACCTCGACCAGACCGTCAGCTTCCGCGTCACGACGCTCGCCGACCCTTACCGCGTCGTGGTCGACGTTCCCCAGGTGAATTTTCAGCTGGCTCCGGGCTCGGGGGCCGGGCGAGGGCTGGTCAAGGCCTTCCGCTACGGGCTCGTGATGCCCGGCGGCTCCCGAATCGTGTTCGACCTGACCGGGCCCGCCAAGATCACCAATTCCTACGTGCTCGAGGCGGCCAACGGCCAGCCGGCCCGGCTGGTGCTCGAGCTGGAGGAGGTCGACCGCGCGGCTTTCGTGCAGACGCCCGCCCCGGAGAATCGCCCCGAGCTGCGACCGACTATCGCCACCGCGCCGCCGGCAACGGTTCCTGCCGCGCCCGACGCGGCGCCGCAAAAGCCCTCCGACGGCCGGCCGGTCGTCGTGATCGATCCCGGCCACGGCGGTATCGACAACGGCACCCAGTCGAGCGGTGAGAGCGAGAAGAACCTCGTGCTCGCCTTTGGCCTGGCGCTGCGCGATCGGCTGGAAAAAGCAGGCAAATACCGTGTGGTCATGACGCGGGACGACGACACCTTCATTCCGCTCAATGACCGGTCCAAAATCGCCCGCAACCTGAATGCCGCGCTGTTCGTCTCGATCCACGCCGACGCGCTGCCGAAGGCCGAGGGCGATGCGCAGGGCGCCACGATCTACACGCTCTCGGACAAGGCCTCCGACGCCGAGGCTCAGCGGCTGGCGGACGCCGAAAACCGTGCGGACGCGATCGCCGGCTTCAATCTCGCGGAAGAGCCGACCGATGTCGCCGACATCCTGATCGACCTGACCCAGCGGGAAACCCGCACCTTTTCAAACCGTTTTGCCCATTTGCTGATGGGCGAAATGAAGTCGACCGTGCGGATGCACAAGCATCCCCTGAAGTCGGCCGGCTTCAGGGTGCTGAAAGCTCCCGACGTGCCCTCGGTGCTGGTCGAGATCGGCTACGTCTCCAACAAGGGCGACCTCGAGCACCTCGTGTCCGAGGGCTGGCGGTCCAAGGCTGTCGGCTCGATGGCCCAGGCGATCGACACGTTCCTGGCCAAGCGGATGGCGACGGCGGGGGCCAGCAATTAATCAGGGAATGCCGGTTCCGACGTTAAGCCCTAGTTTGGCCACAGCGGACGCTTTATAAAAACGATGCAGGGGGTTCCGGAATCGATCAGAATCCCGTTCGGCAAGCGTCTTTCGGTCCGGCATCGATGGTATTGAATAGGCCGGTGAATTCGCGACGTGAGGATGGCGTCCGTTTGGGGCGCCTTATTTGGGCGCCTTGGGCTGATCCCGAGATTGAACGGATAAACACATAATGCGCTTGCTTGTGCGGTTCATGGGCTTCCTGTTCGCCGCGGGAACGGTGATGTTCCTTGTTGGCGTCGGTGCCGTGGCAGGCCTGATCTGGCATTTCTCCAAGGACTTGCCCGACTACTCTCAGCTTCAGGATTACGAGCCGCCGGTGATGACCCGCGTGCACGCGGTCGACGGTTCGCTGCTCGGCGAATACGCCAAGGAGCGGCGGCTTTATCTGCCGATCCAGGCGGTGCCGAAGCTTGTGATCAACGCGTTCCTCGCCGCCGAAGACAAGAATTTCTACGAGCATGGCGGCATCGACTACACCGGCATGGCGCGCGCTGGCGTGCTCTATCTCCAGAACTTCGGCTCCAACCGCCGTCCGCAGGGTGCGTCCACGATCACCCAGCAGGTCGCCAAGAACTTCCTTCTCACCAACGAGGTCTCGTTCTCGCGCAAGATCAAGGAAGCCTTGCTCGCGATGCGCATCGAGAAGACCTATTCGAAGGACAAGATCCTCGAGCTGTATCTGAACGAAATCTATCTCGGTCTCGGCGCCTACGGCATTGCCGCCGCTTCGCTGGTCTATTTCGACAAGTCGGTGAACGAGCTCACCGTGGCGGAAGCCTCCTACCTCGCCGCGCTGCCGAAGATGCCGGCGACGCTGCATCCGGTGCGTAACCGCGATCGCGCCATCGAGCGCCGCAACTATGTGATCGACCGCCTCCAGGAGAACGGCTGGATCAAACAGGCCGACGCCGAGAAGGCGCGCAAGGAGCCGCTGGCCGTCACCAACCGCTCCAACGGTGCCCACACCTTCGCCGGCGAGTATTTCGCCGAGGAAGTCCGCCGCGACATCTTCGAGCGCTACGGCGAGAAGAAGTTGTATGAGGGCGGCCTGTCGGTCCGCACCACGCTCGATCCGAAGATCCAGGTCATGGCGCGCAAAACCATGGTCGCCGGCCTCGTGAACTATGACGAGCAGCAGGGCTATCGCGGCGCCATCAGCAAGCTCGATATTTCGGGCGACTGGGGCGTGAAGCTCGCCGAGATCAAGTCGCTCTCCGACATCTCGCCGTGGCGCATGGCGGTGGTGCTGGAGACCAGCGACCAGTCGGCGCGGATCGGTTTCCAGCCCAACCGCGAGCTCGGCGGCGCCGTCAGCAAGCAGCGCGAGACCGGCCTGGTCACGCTCGACGGCGTCAAATGGGCGAAGGCGGCCTCAGGAGCTGCGAAGGGCAGGGCGGCGACGTCGGTGGCGCAGGTGCTGCAGCCCGGTGACGTCATCTATGCCGACCCGCTCTACAGCAAGGAAGGCCAACCCGTCGAAGGGCAATACCGTCTGCGCCAGATCCCCGAAGTGTCGGGCGCGATGGTGGTGATGGACCCCTGGACCGGCCGCGTGCTCGCGATGGTCGGCGGCTTCTCGTTTGACCAGAGCCAGTTCAACCGTGCCACGCAGGCCTACCGGCAGCCGGGTTCGTCGTTCAAGCCGATCGTCTATTCGGCCGCGCTCGACAACGGCTACACGCCGTCGACCGTCGTGCTCGACGCGCCGATCGAAATCGACCAGGGCCAGGGCGCCGGTGTGTGGCGGCCCGAAAACTTCTCGTCGAACAAATATCAGGGGCCGGTGACGCTGCGGAACGCGCTGCGGCAATCGCTCAACACGGTGACGGTGCGCCTCGCGCAGGACATCGGCATGCCCCTGATCGGCGAATATGCCCGCCGGTTCGGCGTCTATGACGAGCTGCCGAATTATCTCTCCTACGCGCTCGGCGCCGGCGAGACCACGGCGATGCGCATGGTCACGGCCTACTCGATGCTCGCCAATGGCGGCCGCCGCGTGAAGCCGACCTTGATCGATCGTATCCAGGATCGCTACGGCCACACCATCTTCAAGCACGACCAGCGCGAATGCCGCGGCTGCGACGCGCCCGGCGGCTGGAAGAACCAGAACGAGCCGCAGCTGATCGACCGCCGCGAGCAGGTGCTGGATTCGATGACCGCCTATCAGATCACCGAGCTGATGGAAGGCGTGGTCCAGGCCGGTACGGCGACCGTCGTGAAGGAAGTCGGCAAGCCGATCGCCGGCAAGACCGGTACCACCAACGAGGCCAAGGACGCCTGGTTCGTCGGCTTCTCGCCTGACGTCGCGGTGGCGATCTACATGGGCTATGACAAGCCGCGTCCGCTCGGCAAAGGCAACGCTGCGACCGGCGGCCATCTGGCGGCTCCGATCGCGCGCGATTTCCTCAAGCTTGCGCTCGCCGACAAGCCCGCGGTTCCGTTCAAGGTGCCGGCCGGCATCAAGCTGATCCGCGTCGTCTCCAAGACCGGCATGCGCGCCGGCCCCGGCGAAACCGGCGGAACCATCCTCGAAGCCTTCAAGCCGGGCACGGCGCCGCCGGACAATTACTCGGTCATCGGGGTCGCCGACGCAGACGGGCGCGGCGGCATGCCGTCGTCGCAGCAGCAGCCGGATTCCGGCTTCCTGATCCGGCCGGGCACCGGTGGGCTGTGGTAGCCGTTAACGCCTGATCCGGGCGAGGCGGGCGGTTGCGCTTTGGCGCCGCCGCCGTTACATCCCCGTTGCAAATCAAACGCGGACCAGCTCCGCGAGACCAGAGAACGACATGCGCGCCGAAATCGAACGGTTGGTAGAAGAGATCAAGCAGTCAGTCGGGCTGCTGAGGAGGCATCTTTGACGTCGAGAAATCGACGGCGCGCCTCGCTGAGCTGAACAAGCTCGCAGAAGATCCCAACCTCTGGAACGATCCCCAGAAAGCCCAGAAGCTGATGCAGGAGCGGACCTCGCTTGAGGACTCGCTCTCGGGCATCGGCAAGGTCGAGCAGCAGCTCGAAGACGACATCGGCATGATCGAGCTCGGCGAGGCCGAGGGCGATGCCGGCGTCGTGGCCGAGGCCGAAGCCGCACTGAAGAACCTGAAGAAGGAAGTGGCGCGGCGCGAGCTCGAGGCGCTGCTGTCGGGCGAAGCCGACCGCTTCGATTCCTATCTCGAAGTCCATGCCGGTGCCGGTGGCACCGAGAGCCAGGACTGGGCGCAGATGCTCTTGCGCATGTACACGCGCTGGGCCGAAACGCACGGCTTCAAGGTCGAGTACCTCGAAGAGTCCGAGGGCGAAGAGGCCGGCATCAAGTCGGCGACCATCCAGGTCTCCGGCCACAACGCCTATGGCTGGCTGAAGACCGAGGCGGGCGTGCATCGTCTTGTCCGCATCTCGCCGTTCGATTCCAACGCGCGCCGGCACACCTCGTTCTCGAGCGTGCAGGTGTTTCCGGTCATCGACGACAGCATCAAGATCGACATCAAGGAATCCGACGTCCGCACCGACACGATGCGGTCGGGCGGCGCCGGCGGCCAGCACGTCAACAAGACCGAATCCGCGGTGCGCCTGACGCACATCCCGACCGGCGTTGCCGTGGTCTGCCAGGCCGGCCGCTCCCAGCACAAGAACCGGGCGCAGGCCTGGGACATGCTGCGCGCGCGCCTTTACGAGATCGAACTGAAGAAGCGCGAGCAGAAGGCCGCCGCCGACCAGGCCGCCAAGACCGACATCGGCTGGGGTCACCAGATCCGCTCCTACGTGCTGCAGCCCTATCAGATGGTGAAGGACCTGCGCACGGGCGTGCAGACCTCCGACACCTCGGGCGTCCTCAACGGCGAGCTCGACGACTTCATGGCCGCGACGCTTGCGCAGCGCGCGTTCGGGACCACCGGCGCTGACATCGAGGACGTGGATTGATCATGCCCCGTGTTGCCTTCATCGGGTTGGGGCGGATGGGCCATGGCATGGCCGGCCGCTATCTCGATGCCGGCTTTACGGTGGCGCTGTGGAATCGCAGCAAGGCAAAAGCGGAAGACCTGATCGCGCGTGGTGCGCATTGGGCGACCTCGCCCGAGGATGCCGCGATCGACGCCGATGCCGTGGTGACCATGGTCGCCGACGACGAAGCCTCGCGCGCGGTCTGGCTCGGACCGAACGGGGCAGCCAAGACGGCAAAGGCCGGCACCATAGCGATCGAGTGCTCCACCGTTTCCTATGACCATGCGCGCGAGATGGGCCGCGAGCTCAATGCGCGCGGGCTGATCTATATCGACTGCCCCGTGACGGGATTGCCGGATGCGGCAGCAAGCGGAAAGCTGACGCTGCTGGCCGGCGCCGATGCGGCCGACCTCGAGCGCGCGCGCCCGTTCCTCGAACCGATCGGCTCGACCATCCGGCATTTCGGTGCTGTCGGCTCCGGCACGGTCTACAAGCTCATCAACAATCTCATGGGCGCGATCCAGATCGCTGGCCTTGCCGAGGGCCTCGCGATCGCCGAGCAGGCCGGGCTCGAGATGAATCTGGTGCTGGAGTCGATCCAGGCCGGCGTCGCCGCCAGTCCGCAGGTGCAGCGCCACTCCAAGCGCATGGTCGCCCGCGATTTCAGCGGCGCGACCTTCACGGCCGCGCTGCGGCACAAGGATGCCGCCTACGCCGTGAAACTCGCCGAGAGCCTGCTGGCCGACAAGCCGCTGGTCTCGCGTGCCGCGGTCGATGCATACGCGCTAGCCAAGGCCGCGATGCCCAATGACGACGAAGGCAAGATGATCGAGCTGGTGTCGCGGCCGAAGAAGCCGTCCTAACTGGGAATTTCGACATGGGGCAGCCTCGATCGGAGCGCGGTCTCGGCATTGCCCTTGTCGCCGCAGCGGCAATTGCCTGGAGCACGGCGCCGTTCTTCACGCGACTGCTGCCGTTTGATCCCTGGACCATCCTGTTCTGGCGCGGCCTGTTTGGCGGCAGCCTGATCACGGTCCTTCTCGTCCTGATGCAGGGGCCGGGCGCGCTACGGCAATTGGTGGTGCCCGGACGCGGGGGCTTGCTCGTCGCCTCGCTGTCCGCTGTCGGCATGATCTCGTTCATCCCCGCGCTGCAGATGACTGATGTCATGAATGTCGCGGTGCTGATCGCGACCCAGCCGTTCGTTGCGGCTGCACTGGCATGGCTGTGGCTTGGCGAATCCGCGACGTGGCGCACCCTGATCGCGAGCCTCGTCGCCTTTTCCGGCGTCGTCATCACGGTCGGCGGCATCAGGGCGGGCGCCGATATCGGCGGCGTGGCCCTGAGCTGCCTGATGGTGCTTGCGATCTCGGCCATGACGGTCGTCGTCCGGCGCCATCGCGAGACGTCGATGGTCGCGGCGGCAGCACTGTCGAACTTCATCGGCAGCATCGTCAGCCTGCCATTCGCGCACGATATCGCCCATGTCGGCGGCCTCGCGATCCTCGCGATGTTCGGCTGCCTCCAGGTCGCGCTCGGCCTGACCTTCTACATGCTCGGCTCGCGCCTGCTGCCGTCAGGGCAGGCCTCCCTGATCGCCACGCTGGAGACGCCATTGATGGCGTTCTGGATCTGGGTGGGGTTTGGCGAGGTCCCCGCCGTGCATGCGCTGATTGGCGGTGCGCTGGTGATCGGGGCGGTGGTTGCAGATATCGCGGGCGACGCTCGTTCGCGCTTGTGAGCCGCGTCTTGTCGGAAATCGGGTGGCATTATCCGTTGGCTTGAACTAGGTCGACCGCCGAGATGAAACCCATGCCGCCGAACGATATCAGGATCGATGCGCGAGACTGGTCGCTGCTCGCCGTCCTCTCGATCCTCTGGGGCGGGTCATTCTTCTTCAATGGTGCGGCGTTGCGGGAATTGCCGCCGCTGACACTCGTGCTGCTCCGCGTCGCGCTTGGCGCAGCCATGCTGCTCCCGCTGCTTCGCATGCAGGGGATCAGCTTCCCGAAGGGCGTCAGGGGCTGGAAGCCGTTCTTTGCGATCGGCTTGCTCAACAACGTCATTCCGTTCTCGCTGATCGTGATCGGCCAAACCTTCATTCCGAGCGGGCTCGCCTCCATCCTCAATGCCACCACGCCGCTGTTCACGGTACTGGTGATGGCCGCCGCGGGTGAAGAGGCATTGCAGGCGCGGCGGGTCGCCGGCGTGGCGCTTGGGCTCGCCGGCGTGGTCATCCTGCGCGGATGGGGCATCGAGACGCGCACGGCGCAGGGGTTTGGCATCCTCCTCTGTCTCGGCGGCGCGCTCAGCTATGGCTTTGCGGCGCTCGCCGCGCGGCGGCTCCTGAAGGACTCGCCACCACTGGGAACGGCCACGTTTCAGCTGATGGCGTCGACGGTGATGATGGCTGTCGTCGCCGGCGCGGCGGAGCAGCCGTGGCGGCTGCCGATACCGGGCGTGTTGACCTGGCTTGCGGTCCTCGGTCTCGCCGCGCTCTCGACAGCGCTCGCCTACATCGTATTCTTTCAGATCATACGACGCTCGGGCGCGAGCAACGTCATGCTGGTGACGCTGCTCATTCCCGTCACCGCGATCCTGCTGGGATGGCTGGTGCTGGGTGAGCCGATTTCCGCGCGCGAGATCGCCGGCGCCGTCGTCATCGGCAGCGCGCTGCTCGTGATCGACGGACGCGTACGCTTCATGCCGATATCGGCCAGATGAACATGATGTCGCGGCGAGGAAATCACAGCCAAGCCTGCGTCGATCATTCACCAGTTGCCAAAGTGCTTTTCCGTTTTGATGAGTTCTTCGCTTTGGCCATGAAGGTGTCGCCCCATTCCTTCATGGCTTTGAGAACGGGAGCGAGGGTCTTCCCGAACTCGGTCAGCGAATATTCGACGCGAGGCGGGACCTCCGCAAAGACCTTGCGTTCGATGATTCCATCCTGCTCGAGCTGTCTAAGCTGAAGAGTGATCGAGCGCTGAGCGGGATTGCCTACCATCCGCCTGAGTTCGCCAAAGCGCTGCGGGCCGTTCAGAAGGTGATAAATGACGATCGGCTTCCACTTGCCGCCTGCGACATCGACGGTGACTTCGACCGAACAATTATAGGCGCTTTTCACAGCGAAAACTCCAATAGGCTACTTTTTACCCTTATAGGCAGAATTATTGCCTACTTGCAATAATGCGTCTGTAGTTCATAGTTTTCCGAAATGAACTCATGAGGCGAGATTGCAATGAAAGCTGCGTTTTTTGATCGTCAGGGGCCTGCCCGAAGCGTCTTGCACGTCGATGCTCTTCCCGATCCGGAACCGCAGCCGGGAGAGGTGCGGGTGAAGGTCGCTGTATCGGGACTCAATCCTTCCGATATCAAGACCCGTATGGGCTTTGCCGGAATGCCGATGCCGTTTCCCCGTATCGTGCCGCATCAGGATGGCGCAGGTACGATCGACAAGGTTGGATTTGGCGTTTCCGAGAAGCGCATCGGCGAGAGGGTGTGGCTCTACAAGGCGCAAACCGGAAAGGCATTCGGGTCGTCCGCTGACTACGTTGTCGTACCTTCCGCACACGCAGTGCCCCTGCCGGTCAACGTGCCTTTTGAAACGGGCGCGTGCCTGGGAATTCCGGCGGTTACGGCGCACCGCTGCTTGTTTGCGGACGGCGACTTGCGTGGCAAGCGTGTGCTGGTTCAAGGTGGGGCTGGAGCAGTCGGAACGGCGGCGATCCTGCTCGCCAAGTGGGCCGGAGCTTGGGTTAGCGCAACGGTCAGCCGCGAAGAGCAGGCAAAGGTCGCTGCAGCGGCTGGGGCCGATCTCATCATCAACCGGCACGAAGAGAATGTGTCCGAAGCCGTCAAACGCAGCACGGGCAGCGGCGTTGACCGCATCGTCGATGTCGATCTTGCATCGAATATCGAAATCGACATCGCCTGTCTGGCGCCGAGCGGCGTGGTCACGGCCTACGCTACCGAGAACCCGCAAGCCAAGCTGTCCCTGCCGTTCCTTGCGACGATGTTCGGCGGCTACGCGTTTCGGTTTGTGTTCTTCTATTCGATCCCACAATCGGCATTCCAACAGGCGATTGACGAGGTCTCGGCCTGCGTGGCGTCGGGAGCCTACAATCCCGGGATTGCGATGAAACTGCCGCTCGAACGGATTTCCGAGGCTCACGAAGCCCAGGAGAGCGGAAGGACGGTCGGAAAAATTCTGATCGAAATCTAACGAGCCTTGCTCGTGAGGCGAGGGCTTTCCATCGGCACTCACGCCCTCACGACGGGCTTGTCGATGCGTTCGGTGCGCTGCCGCACTCGATCGGTTGCAGTTCCGCATCTGCAGTATTGGCATCGTTTCATCGCACGGAAAATCCGCCGCTTGCCAGCGGCAAGGCTGCTTGCGACACTCCCTCACAATAAGAACGACAAAACATAGGGGAGAGAACGATGCCGGGTCGTCGCGAAAACCTTGCTGCCCTCGCCATGCTTGCTGCCGGAGTGCTCGTCACGACGCCGGCCTCGGCGCAGAAGAAATACGATCCCGGCGCCAGCGACACCGAAATCAAGATCGGCAACATCATGCCTTACAGTGGACCGGCGTCGTCCTATGGCGTGATCGGCAAGACCGAGGCCGCGTTCTTTCGGATGATCAACGATCAGGGCGGCATCAACGGCCGCAAGATCAACTTCATCAGCTATGACGATGCTTATTCGCCGCCGAAGGCGATCGAGCAGGCGCGCAAGCTGGTCGAGAGCGATGAGGTGCTGCTGATCTTCCAGGCGCTCGGCACGCCCTCGAACTCGGCCATCATGAAATACATGAACGCCAAGAAGGTGCCGCAGCTGTTCGTCGCCTCCGGCGGCACCAAGTTCGGCGATCCCAAGAACTTTCCGTGGACCATGGGCTTTCAGCCGAATTACCAGAGCGAGGGGCGGATCTACGCAAAGTACATCCGCGACAATTTCCCGAACGGCAAGATCGCCGTGTTCTGGCAGAACGACGACGCCGGCAAGGACCAGTTCAAGGGCCTGAAGGACGGGCTCGGCGACAAGGCCAACATGATCATCGCCGACAAATCCTACGAGGTCAGCGATCCCTCGATCGACTCGCAGATCGTCGCCTTGCATGATTCCGGTGCCGACATCTTCTTCTCATGGGCCGCGCCGAAGGGGTCGGCGCAGGCGATCCGGAAGGTCGGCGAACTCGGCTGGAAACCAAAATTCTTCCTAGCCAACACCGCGACCTCGGTCGCCTCGGTCTTGAAACCGGCCGGCCTCGACTATTCCAAGGACATCATCTCGACCATCTATCTGAAGGAGCCGACAGATCCGACCTGGGACAAGGATCCCGCGGTCGTGAAATGGCGCGAATTCATGGACAAGTACTATCCGGACGGCGACAAGGCCAATGCCAACAACGTCTACGGCTACGTGCAGGCCGAGGCGATGCTACAGGTCCTGAAGCAGTGCGGCGACAATCTCACGCGCGACAACGTCATGAAGCAGGCCGCAAGCCTGAAGAATTTCCACACCGACCTGATGCTGCCCGGCATCATGGTCAACACGTCGGCCGACGACTATTTCCCGATCGAGCAGATGCAGCTGATGCGCTTCAACGGGCAGGCCTGGGAGATGTTCGGCGATGTCATCACCGGCGAGGTCGGCCACGAGCGCAGCCAGTAGTCGGGGCTGGCTAATGGAGCGTTTTCCAGCGAAGTGGGCACCGGTTCGCGTCAAGAAACGCGTCAAGGAGTCTAGAACTTCCGTTCCGATTCGAACGGAATGGAAGTTCTGGCTTTCGCCTTCAGGACCATTCCGCCGGTGACGCCGACGCCGAGCACATAGATCCAGCCCTCGTGAAAATCGGCGAGATGCGAGTTGAGAAGCGAGCTCGTGATGTTTTGCACGACGATAACGAGGCCGATCCAGGCGGCAAGACCTTCGCCCGTGAACAGGCGCAGATGGGCGATCCACAGGGCGTAGAGCAGGATGACGCCCAGCAGTCCCCACTGCACCGCGACGTGCAGGGTCTGGTTGTGCGGGTTGCTGACGACCTCGGAATCAAGGCTGCTCTCGCCTGAGGCTGCGCGCTCGAACTGGCGCTTGATCGACCCGGTGCCGTGGCCAAACAGCGGCGCCTCGGCGTAGGAGGCGACCGATTTGCGCCAATAGGTCAGGCGCTGCGCGGTCGAGGCGTGGCTGATGTCCTCGTGCCCGTGCTGATATTCCAAGGCAATGTCGGAAATGCGCTGGCGCAGATAGGGCGATGCTGCCCAGGCTAGCGCGCTTGCGGCCACTGCGCCCGTGAGCAGCCACAATGCCGCGCGCCGGCTCAGATGCCGCCAGGCGAACAGCACCAGCAGGACCGCGACACAAAGCAGTGCCGTGCGGGCGGAGGCGACGAACACCATGTTGGTCAGAAACAGCAGGATCAGCGCAAGGCACGCGGCCGTCGCCAGTATGCTTCCGCTGCGCCAGAAGCTCAGCGCCGGCAGCGCGAGCGCGAAGGCGCACAACGTGAACTCCTGGCTCTGGTCGATGTAGTTCTTGACGGGAACACCGGCCGACGCCGTCGCGGTCAGCTTCAAGGCGGGATCGAGCAACACGACCCAGGAGAACATCGCAAGCAGTGCGCAGGAGGCGAGAAAGGCTGCGCAAACATGGAAGCCGCGCTCCGATCGGCTGAAATGATAGAGCAGCGGCGGAATCAGCACGAGCTTTGCAACCGGCTTGAACGCGTGCAGCCGGTCGGTCCAGGCGCCGTCCGACCACAGCATCCCCAGAAGCGCGAGCAGCAGGATGATGAAGGGCAGGGCGTAGGCAGGCTGCGCAAGCCTGCGGGCATAGTCCCGCCAGTCGATGGTGGGCGTCACCGCGAGCAGCCACAGACCGACGAAGATTGAAGGCGCCGTGGTCGACCACGGCAGCGACGCCGCGATCAATGCAGCGAGCCCATCGGCGGCCTGGGTCCATGCAGCCGAGCCGCGCGCGGTGCGGGCGGTGGCGTGACCCCCGTACGCCACCGATTGGGCGGTCATGCCCGTTGCGCCGCGACGGGGCGTTCCGGGGCCAGATATTGCCCGAGGAAATCGCGGGCCTGGGTCTGGTAGCCGAAGCGTTCGGCAAGCTCGGAGCGGCGCGCCCGGATTCGGCCACGACATTCCTCCTGCCGCGCCAGCACGCGGGTGACGGAGGCCACGATCGACTCGGTCGCGAACGGATCGAAATAGTCGGCGAGCTCGCCCGCGACTTCGCGGAACACGGCGATGTCGGAGCAGAGCACGGGCGTATTGGCAGCGAGCGACTCGATGATCGGGACGCCAAAACCTTCGGCGAAACTCGGCATGATCAGGCCGTGCGCCTCCGCGATCAGGGCAGCCTTCTCCTGCTCGTCGACATAGCCGGCGAAACGAATGTTTGGCGGAAGATTGCGCATCTTGCTGATCTGGCCGGCCAGGCCGATCACCACCAGGTCGGCCTGGGGGATGCTGCGGAACGCGCGAATGACGGTCGCGACGTTCTTGCGCGGCTCGTTCGAGACGATGACGACAAAGCTCGGCCGCCCCGGACGCCCCGACGGGGCTGGGAGGTGCAGGACATCCGGGGCGTCGAACCGGGTGCGGGGATACACGACCCGCGCCGGCAGGTGCGCAAATTGCGGTAACAGCTCCCTGAACCGCATCATGCTATAGTTTGAAACGAAGGCGAGCTCGTCGGCCTGACGCAGGCTGGTGAGCAGCCGCGACAGGAAAAGCCGCGTCGCGACGTCGCTGAGCTTGAGATCGGTGAGCGGCAGCAGATCGTGCACGACGCAGATCACCTTGGCATCCGGTCTGCGCTTCACCGAGACCCGTGTCGGCGTGTCGATGACGATGACGTCATAGTCGCGCGCGTCGATCCGCGGCGGCGGCAGCAACAAGAAGGCCGAGGAGTCCTGATAGCTGTAGAATCCGGGCTCGAGATGGAAGTCGCGGAACAGTTCGAGGTGACGCAGATCCGGCGGGATATATTCGAGAGCCGAGGTCTTGTTCTCGATCAGCCGCGCGTGCAGGCCGCGCAGGCCGATCGCGCGCAGGAAGCAGAGAGTATAGTCCCATGACACCGACATGGTGACCTTGTGGCGCAGCCAGTCGAGCGTGCGCCGCAGGCCGTTGCGCGCCAGCGGCTCGGCCATGTTGACCTCGTCGAGGAAGCGATAGAGCGAGAGCAACTCGATGTTGCGCGACTGCGTGGGGAACAATCTCGTGCGCCGCTCGCGCCGGCGCAGCTTGCGGTAACGCCGGGTGGTCTCGACCAGCAGGGTGAGCTCGTGGCCCTCGGCGGCCAGCGAGCGCATCAATTCGCGGGTGAAATGAAAGATGCCGCGCTTGTGGTTGGGTTCGCCGAGCGCCTCGGAGACGACAAGGATATTCTGCTTCATGCGCGTTTCTCGCGGAGCTCGAAAGACAGGGGCGACGGCGGCTCGACCGTGATGGTCGAGGCGATACGGCCGTGGTCGAGGTTGATGATGCTGGTGCAGGTGCGCCGCAGCAGCGGCTGGTCGTGCGAGGCGATGATCACGATCGCGGCCTGCGAGACCAAATTCTGCAGCCGCTGCTCGGCCTTCTCGGCAAAGTGCTCGTCGACCACGCTCAGCCATTCGTCGAGCAGGAGGATGTCGGCCGGAAAGGCGGTCGCGGTCGCGAACAGGACGCGCATCAGCATGCCCGAGGAGAACATCCGCAACGGCAGCCGCTGCATGCGCTCTTCGAGCTCGGTGAAGGCCCAGATCTCGTCGATCACGGCGCGGGTCGGCTTGCGGCCGCTGATCCGCAGCAACAGCGCGATGTTGTCCTCGGCGACGAAGTCGAGGTTCACACCGGCATTGAGGCCGAGCAAGGGCACGACATTACCTTTGACCGCGACGCGCCCGCTGCTCGGCGGATAGACCCCGGCGATCAACCGCAGCAGCGTCGACTTGCCCGAGCCGTTGGGACCGGCAAGCCCGATGCGCGCGCCGGCCTCGGCCTCGATCGTGACATTGTCGACGGCACGGATGATCCGCATCTCGCCCTTCTCGCGGATGAGGTGACCGAGCAGACGCCGCTTCAGTGAGAAGTCGTAGGCGCCGTAGAGGGGATAATCGAGACAGACATCGTGCAGGCTGATCGAGGCCATCGGTCAGATCCAGAAGGCGGCTTTGCGCAAATGGACCAGCGTCAGCACGCTGGCAGAGAGCAGCAGCGCCAACGCGACCAGGACATAGATGATGCTGGTCGCATCGACATGGCCGCCCACAAGCGGCTCGCGCCACACCGCGAACAGATGGGTCAGCGGATTGAGCCGCATCACGGTCGAACGGTGATTGATGATGTCCGAAGACCAGATCACGGGCGAAGCGAGGAAGGCGAGCATCAGCGTCGATTCGATGATCGGCTTGAGGTCGCGATACCGCGTCGCCAGCGCGCCGAGCACGAGGCTCAGGCCGAAGGTGCAGATCACGAACAGCGACAGGCCCGGGAGCGCCGCGAGCGCGCCGGAGAGATCGTGCGGCGTGAGCAGCAGCCAGAGCAGGAGCGGGACGCAGGCATTATGCAGGGCGAACAGGCCCTGGCGGAACGTGCATTGCAGAAGGAAGATCACCGGCGGCAGCGCCCGGTCGCGGATCAGGCTCGCGGAGTTCTGCAGCGCCGTGGTCGAATCGAGCACCACGCTGTTGAGGAAGGTCCAGGCCGTCATCGACAGGGCCAGCATCGGCAGCCGCGCCAGCATGTCGGCGTTCGACATCTGGCCGATCACCGAGCCGAGCACCGCGACCACGATCGCCATCTGTAGCGACATCCAGAACGGACCGAGCAGCGAGCGTACATAGCGGTGGCGCATGTCGGACCAGGCCAGCGCTGCTGCAATTCGCAGGCTATCAAGCCAGCCCGTTGGCTGCGGCGCCTCGGCGACGGGGACGATCTCATTGGAGGGAGCGGTGACGGCGTTGCGGTAGACGGATTCCATGCCTTCCTTGAAGGCGGTGGCGGAATAGCGGCTGACGGCGCGGGCCCGGGCCGAAAGCCCCAGGCGGCGGCGGCGCTCGGGATCGCTGATCAGAGCGTCGATGGCTTCACCGAGTTTCTCGGCGTCGCCCGGCGGCACCGTGATTCCCTCCATGCCGTGACGGGCGACGCGCGGCACCGCGGTGTCGAGCGCCGTGTTCACCACGGGGCGGCCGGCGGCCATGGCTTCGAGCTGGGAGAGGCCGAAGGTCTCGGCATTGGTCACGGACGGCATCACGAAGACGTCGGCAAGGCACATCAGCTTGATGCGCTCGGAATCAGTGACAGAGCCGAGCAGGCGAACGCGGTCGCCGACACCAAGCTCGCTGATCAGCTGCTCGAGCCGGGGCCGCTCGGCACCTTCGCCGATGATCCAGGCCTCGAACTTGCGATTGACGGCGGCGCGGATCAGCACGTCGTAGCCCTTGTAGGGCACGAGACGGCCGCAGGCGAGCACGAGGCGGCCGCGATCGTTGACATGGTGTGGCTCGATCTTCGGCCAGTCATAGACGCTGGTGTCGATGCCGAACGGCACGACATGGCACTTGTCCTCGAATTCCCGCAGCAGCGGCGTCTCTTCGATCAGAACGCCGTCGGAGACGATGATTGCCTTGGCGCGGCGCAGCGTCCGTCGCATCAGCGGCTCGATGAGCCAGCGCAGGCCCGAATGGGTGACGATGTCGGCGTGCCAGTGCACCACCAGCGGCCGGTTGCGGCCGAAGCCGAGGGCGAAGACGAGGTCGGCGAGCGGGAAGGGCGCATGCAGCGCCAGCAGATCGTGCTCCGCGATCTTCTGCCACAGCCGCCAGGGATAGGCGGGCGCGGCCGGCAGCGACATCACATTGCCGAACGAGCGGACGCGCTCGACCGGAACGTCGTTGACGACGATCTCGCGCCGGTCGGCCGATTGCGAGCAGGTCAGCACGGCGGAGGCGAAGGTGTCCTTCAGGCTGGCGCAGATGTCACGGATCACCGTGAGCGTGCCGCCGAACAGGTCGGGATAGTAGATCTTGAAGATGTGCAGCACCGACGGACGGCGCGGGGGAGAGCTGGTGTGATGCATGGTGGTGTCAGCCGGCGAGCAGTGCTGCGACGAACGGTGCGGATAGCACCAAGATGAAGATCACGCCGCGCAGCAGCGCCGGCAGGATCGGCTCGATTGCAGCCGTACGGCTCCGCTCGGGAAACGGCACGGCACGCAGTGAACTGGAATTGCAGACCAAGCGGTCAGCCATGGGTGTCTGTCCCTTTACGTCGCGCCCTCAGTGGCGTTTCGTATATGTGGGAAAATTTACCACGTCAATCGCAAAATGGGAAAATGTGGGATTGTGTCCCACGTATGTCACGGGTACAATTCAGACATGAATGCCAAGTCCGGGCCCAAAGCGGCGGCGCCAGAGCCGAATGCCGCCGCAAAGCTGCACGCGCCGCTGGCGCGGCTGCTGCGCCCGCTCGTGCGGCTCTGTATCCGCAGCGGCATGACCTTTCCGGCCCTGGCGCAGCTGCTCCGCGAGCTCTTCGTCAACGTTGCCGAGCATGATTTCGCGCTCGAGGGCAAAGAGCAGACCGACAGCCGCGTTAGCCTGCTCACCGGCATCCACCGCAAGGAGGTGGCGCGGCTGCGCGGCGCCGGCGCACCGGTGCATGAGACGCCGGCGGCGCTGTCTCTGACGAGCGCGGTGATCGCGCGCTGGCTCGCCGCGCCTGAATTCACCGATGCGCGCGGCGAGCCGCTGGCATTGCCGCGCACGGCCGAGGGCGACGCGCCGTCCTTCGAGCAGCTCGTCGCCTCCGTCACCAAGGATGTGCGCCCGCGCGCGGTGCTCGACGAATGGGTCGACCGTCAGCTCGTCACCATCAACGCGGCCGACGAGATCGAGCTGGTGGAGGCGGCTTTCGTCCCGAGTGGCGCGGACGACAGCAAATGGCACTATCTCGGCCGCAATCTGCACGACCATATCGCAGCCGCCGCCGAGAACGTGTCGGGGCCGGCGCCGCGCTTCCTCGAACGCGCGGTGCATTACAACAACATCTCGCCGAAGCTTGCGAGGCGTCTCGAGGCGCGCTCGCGCGAGCTTGCGATGGATGCGCTGAAGACCGCCAATCGCGAGGCCAATCGCGCGCTTGCCAAGGACAAGGGCGGCGACGCGCGCTGGAATTTCGGCATCTACATCTACAGCGAAGACGCCGATGAGGAGGGCGAAACCAAGGACGCCAACAAGGACGGTGGCAAGGAGAACGGCAAGGAGGGCAGCTCCTGATGAGCCGGCCGCCGCTGATCTCCCGCCGACTGCTGCTGACCGGATTCTGGCTCGCCGGAACGGCTATCGCGCGCGCGCAGGTCAAGCGCGGCACGGACCAGGGCATCGGCGGCACCGGAATCACGCGCGGTGACGATCACGGCATCGGCGGCACCGGTATCGTCGGCGTGATCCAGCGTTTCGGCAGCATCTACGTCAATGGCGAGCGCGTCACCTATGCGAGCGACGTGCCGGTGCGTATCGATGGCGAGGCGGCGAGCCCGAGCAGCTTGCGCATCGGCCAGCTTGCCCGCGTGGTCGCGACGCGGCAGGCCGACGGTACGCTCGTCACCCGCAACATCGCGATCGCGAGCGAGGTCTCCGGGCCGATCGAGCAGGTCAAGGGCAATGAGCTGACGGTGTTGGGTCAGAAGATCGTCGCCGGCAGCAAGGAGAGCAAGCTTCGCGCCGGCACCCAGGTCGCCGTCTACGGCCTGCGCCGGACCGACGGCGTGATCGTTGCAAGCCTGGTCGAGCCGCGGAAGGACGCAACTGAGCGCGTCACGGGGCTGGTCGAGCGCGGACCCAACGGATTGCATATTGGCGGGCTGAAGCTCGCCGGCGTCGATCCCTTGCTGGTCGGCCAGCGCGTCCAGATCGAGGGCAGCGCGCGCCAGGGCGCGATGCAGGCCGCGCGCACGCGCATCGACGATTTCTCGGATCTCGTCGGCGCGAGCCGGCTCTCGATCGAGGCCTATGTGCAGCGCGCAGGCTCCAGCCTGCAACTCGGCTCCGGCTTGGTGGCCCGCGACAGCTCACGCTTCGGGCCGGCGGCGGGCGAAGCGCGCATGGTGGTCAATGGCGTGTTCGATCGCTCGCGCGGGCTTCAGGTGGAGTCGACGCAAGCGATCGGCCCGGGACCCGGCGCGCCTCAGCCCGGCGGCAACAATCCCGGCCGGTCGCCCGGCGGTTCGATCATGCATCCGGATCGCGGCGCCCCGAGCCCGGGTAACAGCCCGCCCGGTGGGTCGACTGCGCCTGGATCCGGTCCCGCTGGCAATCCTGGCTCGGCGCCGTCGGGAGCAGGCGGCCCCTCAGGCCCCGGTGGTTTTGGCACGCCCGGTGGAGGCCCGATGGGCCCCGGCGGCGGAATGGGTGGTGGCGGCTTCGGAAGTCCCGGAGGCGGGATGGGCGGCGGCGGTCGGCGCTAGGGAGGAGCGCCTTAACGCGCTCTGGAGAGGAACGCGCGCAGCCGGTCGTGACGGGGAGCATCGAGGACATCGGCCGGTGGACCGCTTTCGACGATCTGGCCCTTGTCCAGAAACCAGACGGTGTCCGCGACTTCGCGCGCAAAGCCGATCTCGTGCGTGACGACGACCATCGTCATGCCATTCTGCGCCAGCGTCCTCATCACCCGCAGCACCTCGTTGACCATTTCCGGATCGAGCGCGCTGGTGGGCTCGTCGAACAGCATGACGTCCGGATCCATCGCGAGTGCGCGTGCGATCGCGACGCGTTGCCGCTGCCCGCCGGACAGGCGCGAGGGCAAGGCGTCAGCCTTGTCGACCAGCCCGACGCGGTCGAGCTCAGTCATGGCGCGTTCTCTGGCCGCCGCCTTGCGCATGTTTCGGAGACGCTCCAGCCCCAGCGTGATGTTGCCGAGCACAGTGAGATGTGGAAACAGGTTGAACGCCTGGAATACGAAGCCGACGCGCTGGCGCAAACGGTTGATATCGACGCCACGCCCGGCGACGTCCACACCCTCGAATAGCACTTGTCCACCTTGAATGGCTTCCAGGCGCGTCACCGCGCGGATGAGCGTCGATTTGCCGGAGCCCGATGACCCAAGCAGCGTGACGACCTCGCCGCGTTTCACCTCGCCCGTCACGCCGGCTAGCACCTGGTGCCGGCCAAACCATTTTTCGACGGCCTCGAAGCGGATCATGACAGCCCTCACGCCGGCTGAACGCCGAGCCCACCGCGCTCGGCGGCCAGCCGGCGTTCTAGCCAGCGCGCTGCCGATGTCAGGGTGAAGCACAGTGTGAAATAGGTCAGCGCCAGCAAGCCATATACCTCGAACGGTTGGGTCATGAGCTGATTGTTCACCTGGCTCGCCGCAAAGGTCACCTCGTTGGCGCTGATGACATAGCCGAGCGAGGTCTCCTTGATCGTGGAGACGAACTGGCTGACGAGGCTTGGCATCATGTTGTGCAGGACTTGCGGCAGGATGACCTTGAAGGTGGTCGGAAAGTAGCCGAGGCCAAGCGCCTTTGCCGCCTCAGCCTGGCCTTTCGGCAGGCCTTCAATCCCGGCCCGGATGATCTCCGACAGGTAGCTCGCCTCGTAGACGACAAGCGCGAAGAGCAGCGTCTCGACGCCTCCGACCGTATGTCCGGTCAACAGCGGCAGCGCGAAATAGGTCCAGAAGATGAACATGATCAGCGGCAGGCCGCGCACGACGTAAACCACGGCGGTGGCCGGTCCGCGAAGCCAACGACGCGTACTGAGACGCGCCAGCGCGAGCGCAATTGCGACGGGAAAGCTGAGAGATAGACCAGCCATCGCGAGGAATAGCGTCATGGCGAGGCCACCGACGGGGCCGTGCGGATATTGCCCGATCAGAAATAGAAGCCAGTTGTCCTCGAGGATCTTCAGCATCAGCGGATCTCGAGTTTCAGGCGCCGGTCGGCGAAGCTGCCGAGCGCCATGATGGCGAAGGAAATCGCAAGATAAAGAATGGTCGCGACCGCAAACGCTTCGAACGTCTTGAACGTGTAGCTGTCGACCTCACGCGTGCGATAGGTCAGTTCGCCGACGCCGATCGCCATGGCGAGGCTGGTGTTCTTGAACAGAAGCAGGGTCTGGTTGATCAGAGGCGGGATCACAATGCGCAGCGCCTGCGGCAGGATCACGTAGCTCATCGCCTGGAGGTAGTTGAACCCGATCGAGCGTGCCGCTTCGTACTGTGTCTTCGGGATCGAGCGAATACCGCTGCGCAAATCCTCAGTGATATAGGCAGCGCTGGCGAGGCCCAGGGCCACCATCGCGAGGAGGAACTCGCTGTGGTGGCTATTGACCCACATGCGGATGGCGCGAGGCAACAGTTGCGGGACGCCGAAATACCAGACCAGGATCTGAACCAGCAGCGGAACGTTGCGATGATATTCGACGTAACCAGCGACCAGCCATTCGAGCGGCCTGAACGGAAGCATGCGGACCAGCGTCAGGATGATCCCGATCGTCATTCCGAGCAGCCAGGCAGCCACGGTCAGCGCGATCGTCGTCGCCAGTCCCCAGATGAACCAGTCCAGATATTGGCCGGTCAGGACCGCGGCCGGGTCGAAGACATAGCCCATCGTTAAATCATGCACTCCCGATGTTCGGTTTCGCGCGGTGGCGAGGGGGTCAGCCCTTGATCTCCTCGATCTTGAAATCGAGCTTCATTCCATAGACGGTATCCGGGCCGAACCATTTTGCAAAAATCTTGCCGGCCTCTCCGGACGCATCCAGCTCGGTCAGCACCTTGTTGACCTGGTCCTTGAAGGCGGCCTCACCCTTGCGGACGCCGAGTCCCCACGGTTCGACGAAGACCGACTTTTCGACGATCGACATCGGGGCGGATGCCTGCGCCTGTTTACGGAGCTTCACCAGGATCAACTCGGAAGCGCAAAAGCCGTCGACCTTTCCCTGAACGACCGCGAGGAACGCCGAGGATGAATCCTGAAAGGTCACGGTCTCTGCCGTCGGTATGACACGCCTGACGCCCTGTTCCGAAGACGATCCCTTGAGCGCGCTGACCCGCTTGCCCGATAATTGCTCGAGGGTGGCGATGCCGGAATCGGCGGACACGAGAACCTTCTGCTCGCTGACGAAGTACGAATAGCTGTAGTCGATCTGTTGCGCGCGTTCCTTGGTCCAGCCGAGATTGGCGGCGAGGATGTCGACCCGACCCTGCAACAGCTCGGGGATGCGGGCCTCGACGGCCATCGGCTTGAGCTCGAGCGCGACACGAGCGACTCTGCGACCTTGCGGCACATGTCGACGTCGTATCCGACGATCTCCCGCGTCTTCGGGTCCTGGAAGCTGAACGGCTCGGCCGTGCCGAGCGTCCCACAGACCAGCTTGCCGCGGCTCTTCACGTCCGCGAGCTCGTCTGCCTTTGCCGCGCTGACAACGCCTGTGAGGATCAGGAGTCCGGCGGCGGCGACCTTTGATAATCTCATGGCTCTCTCCTTCGTCCTTCGGCGGTTAGCGCAAGGCCGCACAGGTTCGCGCGAGCCGCGTGCAGGCTTCCTCGATCTTGGGCAACGAGGTCGCGATCGACATTCGCAGGTAGGATGGCATGCCGTAGGCCGTTCCATCGATCACGGCGACGCCGGCGGCATCGAGGAAGTGCATCACGACATCCAGATCCGTCTTCAGGACCTTGCCCTCGGGCGTGGTTTTCCCGATCAGGCCGGCGCAAGATGGAAACACGTAGAAGGCGCCGTCGGGCGGAAGGCAAGAGAGGCCGGGAATGTCGTTGAGCATGGCGACCGCACGATCGCGGCGACGGCGATACATCTCGCGAGCCTCCGCGACGAAGCCTTGATCGCCGTCCAGTGCGGCGGTCGCCGCTGCCTGGCTGATCGCCGACGTGCAGGACGTCGACTGCGACTGGATCGTGTTCATGGCCGAGATGAGCTCTGCGGGTCCCGCGCCGTAGCCGAGCCGGAAGCCAGTCATGGCATAGGTCTTGGAGACGCCGTTGACCAACAGGGACCGTGTCCTTAGCCGAGGCTCAGCGGCAACGATGCATGGAGTTGCCCCGCCATCGAAGCGGATGTGCTCGTAAATGTCGTCGGTCATGACCGCGACTTGAGGGTGGCGCAGCAGCACTTCGGTCAGCGCGGTCAACTCGGCGGCGGAATAGAACGCACCGGTGGGATTGCACGGGGAATTCAGGATGAGCCAGCGCGTCCGTGGCGTGATTGCTTTCTCGAGAGCCTCGGCCGACAGCTTGAAGCGTGCGTTCTCGCCGCAGCTCACGATCACCGGTGTGCCGTCGCAAGCCTCGACCATGTCGGGGTACGAGACCCAATAGGGGGCGGGGATAATCACTTCATCGCCGGCTCCGAGCGTGGCGGCGAGTGCGTTGTAGATGACCTGCTTGGCGCCGCCGCCAACGGAGATCTCGTTCATGGCATAGTGGACGCCGTTTTCGCGGGCGAGCTTTGCGATGATCGCCTTGCGCAGTGCCGGCGTTCCGTTGACCGGTGTGTAGCGCGTCTCTCCCGCTTCGAGCGCGGCTGTAGCCGCGTCACGGATATGCTTCGGCGTATCCAGATCAGGCTCGCCGGCGGTGAGATCGATGACGTCACGGCCCTCCGCGTGGAGCTGCCGGACTCGTTCCCGCGCGACCATGCTCGGTGACGGCTTGATGCGTTGAACCCTCGGGGCGAGGGCGATGGCGCTAGTGCTGCTCATGACGTTGCCCCTTGGGCAGGAGAGTTTCCGGTGCCGATGTAGGAATTGTCGAGACGGCCCTCGCGGATGGCGGCCAACGCGCCGGCCTCGCGCACTTCCTGCTGTCTGACCCGGTCGAGCAGCTCCGGGGCAACGGATCGCTCGAAGGCCACGACACCATCCTCATCGCCGAGAATGACGTCGCCCGGCATCACCACCATGCCGTCGATCGAGACCGGCACGTTGATCTCTCCGGGGCCCGATTTGTACGGACCGCGATGCGTGACACCGCGCGCGAAGCAGGGAAAGCCAGACTCGGCGAACGCGGCGACATCGCGGATGGCGCCGTCGATGACGAAGCCGGCGACTCCCATCGCCTTGGCGCGCGTCATCATGATCTCGCCGACCAGGGCCTGGTTGAGATCGCCACCACCATCGACCACGAGCACGTCGCCCGGCCGGAGCAGCTCATACGCCTTGTGCAGCATGAAATTGTCGCCGGCCCGCGTCTTGACGGTGATCGCCGTACCGATCAGCCGGGCGTTGCCATGGAACGGGCGGAGCGCGCGCGTGCCGTACAGCCGGTTCATGTTGTCGGACACGATCGCGACCTGTGCCGTGGCAAAGTCGGCGATGATTGCAGGCGGGACCGAGGGCGGCGAGGGAAGCAGTCGATGGCCGGGCAGGAGCATGGGGCAAAACCGATGGGCTGTGCGCCGGAGCGCAGATTTCGCGTGAAGCCTGCCCTGCGGTTGACTTGAAGAAAAGTGAATATTTTTCTACGTATTTGATCACTTTTTTCGATTGATGGGGGCGAAGCCATGGTGAGCCTGACACTGAAGCAGGTCGAAGCCTTCTACTGGATTGCCGAATTGGGCGGGGTGGTTGACGCCGCGGAGCGGCTCAACCTGGCGCAATCGACCATTTCCAAGCGCATCGCCGAGTTGGAAGCTGCGATCGGGAGCACGCTGTTCGATCGCAACAGTCGAACGATCAGCCTGACGCGCAGCGGCGAAAATCTGATCGAGCTCGCGGCTGAGCTGTTGCAGCTCGAGGCGCGAATGCGCCAGGTCGCAGCAGGGCCGCTGGCTTTCAGCGGTGCCTTCCGGTTCGGTGTCACCGAGCTCGTGGCGCTGACCTGGCTCCCGAAACTGATCGTGGCCATGAAGGAGGCCTATCCGGCGGTCATTCCGGAGCCCGAAGTCGAATCCAGTGTCGTGCTTCTCGACAAGCTCGCCGATCGCCGCCTGGATCTTGTCATTGGTCTTGATCCGCCGGCCAGCGCCGATTTCAACGCACTGCCGCTCGACAGCGTCACGTTGCAATGGATGTCGGCACCTGGCGTCGGGCCGAAGTCCAACGAGGCCGCGCTCGAGGAGATCGCGCAATATCCGATCCTCACCCAGGGAGAAGGATCAGGCTTGCAGAAGCTCGTCCTGGATTGGCTGGGCGCGAGCGGCATCAAGCTCAATCGCGTCGTCAAGTGCAACAGTCTCAGCGTGCTCTCGGCGCTGGCCGTGGCCGGGCTCGGCATCACCTTTCTGACCGAGCAGTATTTCCGGCATGAGATCGAGATCGGTCTATTGCGTACGATCAGAACGTCGCCGCCCATCCCGCAGATCAGGTATTTTGCCGTGACGCGTACGGACATCGTCGATCCGTTGGCCGGGCAGATCGCACGGATTGCTCGTGAATGCTGTGATTTCTCGGTTCGAGGCCTATCGGCGCGGCGGGGGGCCGACAGACTTAGCCCGCGCTGAGCCGTACGCCGGCGCGCAAAAACTTCTGCGGGTCGACGGCTTCGCCATCGATGCGGGTTTCGTAGTGCAGATGCGGCCCCGTTGAACGTCCCGTCGAGCCGACCAGGCCGATGACCTGGCCGATCTTCACGATCTCGCCGACCTTGACGTTGATCTCGGAGAGATGGCCGTAGCGGGTCGAGAGCCCGTTGCCGTGATCGACCTCGACCATGCGGCCATAACCACCGGACCAGCCGGCCGAGACCACCTTGCCGTTGGCGGTGACGCGCGCGGGATCGCCGGTCGCGGCACGGAAATCGAGTCCGGTATGCATCGCGGGCCGGCCGAGGAAGGGATCGCTGCGCACGCCGAAGCCGGAGGTGAATTCGACCTCGCCGACGACAGGCTTGCGATAGGGCACCTGCGCCAGCGTGCGGTTGAGCCGGTCCATCTCGGCGCGGGTGGTGCTGATGCGATAGAGCTGCTTCTCGAACGGGCCCGCATTGGCCGTGAGCTTGACCGGCACGAACGGGCCGCCCATCGCGGCGCGCGGCACCGCCGCCTCGAGAGTGGCCATGTTCAGGCCGAGATCGCTGACCACGCCGCGCAACCGCCGCATCCGCGAATCCATGCCTTCCTCGACGGCGCTGAGCGCGGCAACCTGGCGGCGCTCGACCTGATCGAGCGAGGTCGTCAGCCGGACCAGGACGTTGTCAAAGCCCTGGTTCTTGGCGAATTGATTGACCGGCGGGGCGATCGCGGCCGGCGCACGCGATTCGAGCCGCGCTTCGCGGTCGGGCGGCGCCACGAAGATCACGGTGTCGCTGATCGGCGACGGCTTTGGCGTGCCTTGCGTCGTCTGGTTCGCGTCACCACGCTGCGGCGTCGAACGGGGAATCGATCCGGTGACGTCGGGCATGGCCCCCAGCGCCGTCGCCCGGGACTCCAGCGCCGTCTGGCGCTTCATGATCTGGTCGAGCTTCTGGTCGAACTGCTCCTGGTCGAGCAATTGCCGGCTGGTGGTGCGGTCGACCTTGGCGCGCAACTCGGCGATGCGATCCTCATAGGCGTATTGCATCTCGGCCTGGCGGGCGATCAGCCGGGTCAGAACGTCGTCGCGGAAAGCGAAATAGGTGGCGGTCGCCGCCGACCACAGGCCGAGCAGCACGACGGTGCCGACCACGATCCAGAACACGACAGGCCCGAGGCGAACCTGCTTGCCGTGATGCACGATGGTGTAGGCGTCATCGGCATCGGGCAGGGGAATCGCGGCGGCTGCCGCAGCGGCGGCAGGACGGCGATGGAAGGCACGTCCGTGGTCGTGGGGATGATGCTGGGGGTACTGCGAGAATTGGGCAGAACTTTTCGACATCGGCACTCCCGCGCCGGTCGGAACGGTTCCTTACGGCCTAATTGCCGCAGCAATCTGGGCCGGTCATGGTTAATTTTCCGGAAACGGGAACGCTCGATTTTAACGGGCTGGTTAAAGACTTCTTGCCGCGAGCAGCACCTCGTCGGCGTGGCCATCGACCCGCACGTTGCGCCAGATCTTGGCCACCTTGCCGTCGGATCCGATCAGCACCGTGGTGCGAAGAATCCCGAGGAAGCTCCTGCCATACATGGATTTTTCGCCCCAGGCGCCATACGCCTCCAGCATCTCGTGCTGTTCGTCCGAGATCAGGGGGACGCCGAGGCTGTGCTTGTCGCGGAACTTCTCCTGGGCCTTTAACGGATCGGCCGAAATACCCAGCACGGCGGTGCCGGCAGCCGCGAAGTCGTCCTTCAGTCGGGTGAAGTCGATCGCCTCGCGGGTGCAGCCCGGCGTGTCGGCGCGGGGGTAGAAGAACAGGACGAGCTTCTGGCCGGCATAGTCCTGGAGGGTCACGACGTTGCCGCCGTCGCGAGGGAGGCGGAAGGCGGGCGCCTTCTGGCCCTCGGCCAGAGACTTTGCCGACGCGGGTTTTGCCGAAGCGGCCGACGCCGACGCGGAAGGCTTAGAGGCCTTTTCAGAAGATTTTAACCGTTTCGATGCGGCCTTATGCGATGCTGCCTTGGCGGTTGCTTTGCCTGATTTGCTTGCCGATGCCGGCTGTGTTTTCGCGCCACTTGCTTGAGTCGATGCCCGTGTTTTCAGGGGCTTCTTTTTAGCGGTCGAACTGCCGGAGGGCGTTTTGGACGATTTCTTTCGGGATTTCTTGGACATACGCCTTCCTTTCGTCGCTTTCGGCGGGTCAACCAAAGCGGTATTGCAGCTCTCGTCCGGTGTGCCGGATTCGCGCCCTCGGCTGGGCAATTTTGGCGGCGACGGAGTATGGTTACAAGGAATTCCACGCACCACCCCACTGCTCGTTGAACGCGCTCCCGGGGCGAAATGACGAACAGCAGGAACATTCGAGGTATGGCGGCAATGCCGGGGCGGGGAGCGTCGATTCCCGTCGACGGCTGCGGTCCCGGCGGCGCTCAATCCTACGACGGGCGCCTGTATCGAGAGGCAATGGCTAGGAATACGTCGCCCCAGGATCACAATCGGGAGTTCGATCGGCACGGCGGCCATCACGAGCAGCCGGAATGGCACGAGGACGACTGGGATCAAGACCAGGAAGAGGAAGCGGGACATCGCGCGCGCCGCCTGTTGTCGCGTTCCAACTCGCGCTTTCGCGTCGGTGACGGTTTCTCTTTGTTTCGGCGGGCGCTGCCGAGCGGACGCTGGCTGCGCCGGATGTCCGTCGTCCTCGGCGCATTGATCGTCATCTTCGTCGGTTGTTTTGGCGCGCTGTGGTGGCGGCTGGGCGCCGGTCCCATCAACCTCGATATGGCGACGCCCTGGCTCGCCGCTGCCATCGAGGACAATATCGGCCACGGCAATACCGTGGAGGTCGGCGGCACCCAGATCGAGCGCGCCGGGCGGGTCCGGATTGCCGTGCGCATCCGCGACATCATCGTCCGCGATCACGACCATGCCATCGTCGCCAGCGCACCGAAGGCCGAGGTGCGGCTGTCGGGGGCAGCACTTCTCACCGGGCACCTGCGCGCCGAAAGCCTCAACCTCGTCGATGCCGAGCTCGCGATCCGGATCGCACCTGACGGGACGGTCACGGTGTCCGCCGGCGACACGGCGAAGCCGCTCGCAACCGGCGTCGCGTCCAAGAAAGAAGCGGGCCTGCCGCCGACATTCCCGCGCAACGGCGTTCCGCCGCCGCCGTTCGGGATGGCGCCTGCAACTCCGGACGCGTCCCAGGCCGCAGCTCAACCTGCCGCGCAGAGTGGAATTCTTCAGGGCCTCGACTGGCTCGACAGCTTGAGCTTGACCGGCCTCGACGGCCAGAACCTCAACGAGATCGGTCTCAAGAACGGCAATCTGATCGTCGACGATCAGCAGCGCGGCAGCAAATGGACGTTTGAGAACATCACGCTCAGCCTGCGCCGGCCGAGCCATGGCGGCGTCGCGCTCAGCTTCGGCGAAGAGGGCGCGCGCCCGTGGTCGCTGCGCACCACGATCGGACCAAGCGAGAATGGCGTGCGCTCGATCGATATCCGCGCGGACAAGGTGTCGACCGCCAACATCCTGCTGGCGCTGCGCGTCAAGGACTTCACCTATACGGCCGACCTGCCTCTGACCGGCGAGCTCAAGGGTGAGCTCGGCCGCGACGGCGTGCCGACGTTCTTCCGCGGCAAGGTCACGATCGGTGCGGGCAACATCATCGACACCGACACGCCCGACTATCCCATGGCGATCGACTCGGCCGAGATCAACGTCGAATGGGATGCGGGACGGCGGGTGCTGGTCGCACCGTTCAAGATCCTCTCCGGCGCCAATCGCCTGACACTGCTCGCCCATCTCGAGCCGCCGAACGGCACCACCAATGACTGGCAGCTCGGCTTCAGCGGCGGCTCGATCCTGCTCGGCGGCATCGACAACGAGCCGCCGCTCGTCTTCAACCGCATCGCGATCGGATTCCGCTTCGACACCGATCACAAGCGCATGCTGCTGACGCAGGCCGACATCTCCAACGGCGAGATCGGTGTCGCCGGCACCGGCGCGATCGACTATTCCGGCGAGCCGCGCCTGACGCTCGGCTTTGCGGGAACGCCGATGTCGGCCTCGGCCATGAAGCGGATGTGGCCGACGCTGGTGGTGCCCGAGTTGCGCCAATGGGTGATCGAGCGGATCGAGCGCGGCACGCTTCAGCGCATCGAGATCGGCATCAACTCGCCGACGCGCAACCTTCCGCGCAAGGGGCCGCCGATTCCCGACGACGGCCTGTCGGTCAACATCGTGGCGAGCGGCGTCGCGGTCCGCCCCGTGGACGGCATGCCGGTGGTACACGACGCTGATCTGAAGGCGCATGTCACCGGACGCACCGCCACCGTGAATATCGGCCAGGGCGTTGCCGACACGCCCGCAGGTCGCAAGGTCACGATCTCCGACTTCACGTTCGAGGTGCCGGACATGGCGCCGAAGCCGTCGCCCTCGCGAACGCGCTTCCGCGTCGATGGTCCGGTGCCGGCCGCTGCCGAAATGCTGTCCAACGACCGGTTGAGCGATCTGTCATCGACCGTCGTCGATCCCAACACCAGCAAGGGCACGTTCACGGCGAACATCCAACTCGGCTTGCCGGTCAAGGGCGAGCTGACCAAGGCGGACACCGTCTACGCCGTCACCGCCGACCTCAACGGCTTTGCCGCCGACAAGCTGGTGATGAACCAGAAGCTCGAGGCCAACAATCTCAAGATCGTCGCCAACAACCAGGGCTACCAGGTCAAGGGCGACGTCAAGATCAACGGGCAGGCGGCCTCGCTCGACTACCGCAAGGCGACCGATGGCGATGCCGACGTCAAGCTGCAGACGACGCTGGACGATGCCAGCCGTGCGCGGCTTGGCTTCGATCTCAGTCCGGCCGTCAGCGGGTCGGTGCCGGTCAAGGTGTCGGGCAAGATTGCCGGCGGGCCCGAGCAGACGACGAAGCTCGGCATCGAGGCGGACCTGACTTCGGTCAAGCTCGACAACATCCTTCCCGGTTGGGTCAAGCTGCCGGGCAAAGCGAGCAAGGCGACGTTCAAGGTGGTGCCGACGGCACAATCGACGCGGCTCGAGGACATCGTCATCGATGGTGGCGGCGCCTCGATCAAGGGCTCGCTGGAAGTCGACCCGAACGGCGACCTCATGAATGCGAACTTCCCGGTCTATTCGCCGTCCGACGGCGACAAGACGTCGCTGAAGGTGGAGCGCGGTCAGGACGGCGTGGTCCGTGGCACGATGCGCGGCGACGTGTTCGACGGTCGCGGCTTCCTGAAGTCGGCGATCTCAGGCAATTCCAAGGACGACAGCAAGAGCAAGCTCAAGAACGTCGATTTCGATATCGATGTGAAGCTCGGCACGGTCGCCGGATTCAACGGCGAAACGATGCGCAGCGTCGACGCCAAGATGTCGAAGCGCAGCGGGGCCATCAAGGCGTTCTCGCTGAGCGGCAGGATCGGTCAGAACACACCGGTGGCGGCTGATCTGCGCGGCGGGCGTGCGCAGGGCAGCCGCGAGGTGATCTATCTCCAGACCAACGACGCGGGCTCGCTGCTGAAATTCACCGACACCTATACCAAGGCCGTCGGCGGCCAGATGGTGGTGGCGATGGAGCCGCCGACATCGGACGCGACCACGGCGCGCGAGGGCCTCATCAACGTGCGCGACTTCACGGTGAAGGGCGAGGCGCAGCTCGAACGCGTCGCCGCAGGTGCGCCGAACGGCACTCCGGGCGGCGGTGGCGTTTCCTTCAGCGCCTTGCGCGCAGAGTTCACCCGGCAGAACGGCGCGCTCACGGTCCGCGACGGCCTGGTCAAGGGGCCGATGATCGGCGCCACCATCGAGGGCTCGATCGACTATCCCGGCAACCAGGTCTGCATGAGCGGCACCTTCGTGCCGATGTATGGCGTGAACAACATTTTCGGCCAGATCCCGTTGTTCGGGCTGTTCCTGGGCGGTGGCGATAAGGAAGGGCTGATCGGTGTCACCTACGAGGTCGTCGGCACGCCTGCGGCTCCCGTGATGCGGGTCAATCCGATCTCCGCGATGGTGCCAGGCGTGTTCCGCAAGATCTTCGAGTTCAACACCGGCAAGCAGAACATGCCGATCGACGAACTGCCGTCGTCGCAGTCCGGCGACAGTTCGACGGGATCGGCAAGGCCGCTGTCGAGCGGTTGCAGCGTCGCGCGGCGTTAGCCGCAAAGCCTCTCGTCTCAATTGACTTCCGCGCGATCATAGAACGGAAATGCCCGGGACGAGCCCGGGCATGACGATCTCTTTCGCGGGGTTTTCCATACAACTTACGCCGCGCGCACGCCCGCCAGGAAGGTGCCGACTTCGCCCGAAAGCTGCTCGGCCTGCTTGGAGAGGTTCGACGCGGCCGCGAGCACCATGCCGGCGGCATTGCCGGTCTCGTTGGCCGCCGAGCTGACGCCGCCGATATTGGTGGTGACTTCCTTGGTCGCCTCGGCGGTCTGCGAGACGCTGCGGGCGATCTCGGCGGTGGCCGCACCTTGCTCCTCGATCGCTGCCCCGATCGAGGTGGCAATGCGGCTGACCTCCTCGATGGTGGCGGTGATGCCGCCGATGGCATCGACGGCTTCCTTGGTTGCGCCCTGGATCTGGGCGATCTTGTCACCGATCTCGCGGGTGGCCTCTGCAGTCTGGCTCGCCAGCGATTTCACTTCGGAGGCGACGACGGCGAAGCCGCGACCGGCTTCACCGGCGCGTGCGGCCTCGATGGTGGCATTGAGTGCCAGCAGATTGGTCTGCGCGGCGATGCTGGAGATCAGTTCGGCGACGTGCTCGATCTGTTGGGCGCCGTCGGAGAGCGCGCGCACGATGGTGTCGGTGTGGCGTGCGCTCTCGACCGCGCGGCCGGTGACTTCGGCCGATTGCGCGACCTGACGGCTGATTTCGGTGATGGAGGAGGAGAGCTCTTCGGCGGCGGCGGCGACCGTCTGAACGCGTTGGCTGGCTTCGGTCGCAGCCGAGCCGACCACGGCGGCGCGGCGGTTGGTGCCCTCGGCGGTCGACGACATCGACTTGGCCGTGGTTTCCAGCTCGCCGGAGCCCGAGGCCATCAGACCCACGAGCTGACCGACGGACGCATCGAAGCGATCGGCGAGGGAGATCAAGGCGTCGCGCTTTTCCTGCTCGCCGCGGGCCTTGGCCGCGACCTGTTCGGCTTCCAGCGTACGCGCCGTCAGGGCGGTCTGGCGCAACACTTCGAGCGTCTCGGCCATGCGGCCGATCTCGTCGCCGCGATCGGTCTCCTCGACCGGCTTGTCGATGGCACCGTCGGCGATGTCCTGCATCCGGGTCTTCTGGCGGTCGAGCGCGCTGAGCACGTCGCGGGCGATCAGCCAGGACAGCGTCGCCATCAGCAGCATCAGGCCGGCGCCGATCGCGGCGAGCTCGAGCGTCAGCGCGCGCACGTCGGCGTCGATATCGTCGACGTAGAGGCCGTAGCTGATCGTGGCGTTCCAGGGCGTGAACTGGCGGACGAACACGGTCTTGCGGACGGGCTCGGTCTGACCGGGGCGAGGGTAGAGATAGGATGTCACGCCGCCCTGCGGCGCCTGCCTGGCGGCGTTGAGCTGAGCATCGGCAATCAGGACGCCATTGGAATCCGTCGCGCCTGTGATCTTGCCTTCGAGCTGCGGATTGGCGCCGTTGACCAGGATCGAGGTGTCGGAATTGTAGACGACAGGATAGCCTTGGCCGCCGCCGAACTTCATGTTGCGGGCACGCTGGCGAAACTGCAGCTTGGCGTCGTCCACCGTCATCTTGCCGGCGGCCGCGTCATCCTGGAAAGTCTGTGCGAGGCCGTGGAGCAGATCGACCGCGGCCTTCATCTGCTGGACCCGGTCGTCCATCATGCGGCTCTTGCTGAGGACGGTCGATACCGCGATGATGGCCGTAACTGTCAGAGCTGCGAGGCAGACCATGCTGGCAAGCTTGGTCCGGATCTTCAGATGGCTCAGCAGCTTCATCACAGCCCCTACGGAATGGTTGTTATTGTCATCATCCGTAACATCAAGTTCTTACCAATCATGAAGTTGGGCGCGCCGCGGCCTGCCGCGCGAGGGACTCTTCGCAGACCCATGCGCAACGGTGCAGGCAAATGGACACGCTCTGTTGCGCGTCCGTATTTTTGCGGGAGGATGTCGATCTCAGATTTTGGTGGTCATCGCACCTGGCCGGACCTGCAATGAACCGATTCGTTCACCGCCTCATCATGTCCGTGCTGCTTGTCGCGGCCCTCGTTCTGATCTGGAACGTCCTGGGCTCTCGCTGAGACGGCGCCGGCCATGGCCGGCGCCGTCCTCGTTTTGCGAATTGAACGCGCGTCAGCGCCGCGCGAAGGCGCCGCCTGGTGCGTCGCTCTCCTTGCCGATCAGCGCATCGACGCTGACCGAGCCGCCGCCGGCCGCCGAGATGTAGAGACAGGCGAAGCAGAACAGGATCGCGGCGGTGCCGCCATTGAGCAGCGGCAGGAGCACTGGCGTTCCGGTCTTCATCACATGGCCCATGAAGTAGGCGAAGGCCATTTCACCCGACAGGATGAAAGCCGTGAGGCGGGTGAACAGGCCGAGCATCAGCGTCGCGCCGAGCACCAGCTCGAGCGTGCCGGCCACATAGATCAGCGGCGGGATGTCGGCGAAGTAGGGGAGCACCGGGAACTTGAACAGCTTGGCGACACCGTACTGGAACAGCAGCAGTCCAGTGATGAAACGAAACAGGCTCAAGAGAACCGGCTGAAAGCGAGAGAGATAGGGAAAGTTCATTGGTTTGTGCCCTCCATCCAATGCTGCGACTAGGACCGCATTCGGTTCCACCCTGCAAGCTGCGCCAGGTCAATTTGCGCTGACATTTTTGTCATGTCGGACAAAACACCGCAGGCGGTGATTCCAGCCGCGTGCCGTCCGCCTTTTTTAAGCGTCTACGCGTCGTGCCTATCCGTAGTTCCCCGGTGATGCGTATGAATCCAGGTTACCTCTGGGAGACCTAGCGCCGCAAGGCGGGCACGATCAGGAACGGGATCATCCCGAGGACCACGTTTGCAAGTGCGAAGACGAGCAGCGCGTTGTAGCCGTGGGTGGCATCGTGGATCAGGCCGCCGCTCCAGGAGCCGAAGGCCGAGCCGAGTCCACTGCCGATCGAGATCGTGCCGAAGATGGTGCCGACCCGCTTGCCTCTGAAGATCTTCATCGCCGTTGCCGTGATCAGCGGCCCGCGCGAGCCCATCATGCTGCCGAAGCAGACGACGAAGCCGGTGAGCAGGATGACATTCGGATAATACTGAAGCAGCCAGAGCAGGACGATGCCGAGGATCGAGATCGCGTAGCTCAGCAGCACCGAGGGACGGCGTCCGATCAGCCCGTCGAGCGCGGAGACGCCGATCATGCCGAACACCAGCACGACACCCGAAAAGCCCCAGGCGGTCGCGGCCTGCAGCGGCGGGAAGCCGGCATCGATCAGATAGGCGACGATCTGGGCTGCGATGCAGTACATGCCGACCGCGGTGAAGAAGAAGGTCGAGAACAGCGCCCAGAACGCGTGGTGACGCATCGCGCTCACGAGCGTCCAGCCGTGGTCGACGAAATCGGGATCGGTCTTCTTCGCAACATGCGGCGAGCCCGAAGCGAACAGCCGCCACGGCAGCAGCATGAGCGGTAGCAGCAGGCCGAGTGTGATGAAGCCATAGACCTGATAGGTCTCGCGCCAGCCGAGATGATCGATCAAGAGCTGCGAGGCCGGCAGCAGCGCCAGCACGCCGCCGCCCATTGCCGAATACACCACCGCCATCGCGGTCGGCAGCTTTGGCCCGAACCAGCGGCCGAGCAGGATCGAGTTCGGCACGTTGCCGATGAAGGCAACGCCGATACCGACGCACAATCCGATCGAGAGCTGGAATTGCCAGAGCGCCTGCGCATGGCCTGCGATCAGGAACGCGGAGCCGAGCAGCAACAGGCCGAGCGCATAGACGATGCGCGGTCCGGAATGATCGAACAGGCGGCCGACCAGCGGCGCCGTCAGTCCGCTGATGAGCCAGGTCAGCGAATAGATCGAAACCACCTGCGCGCGGTCCCAACCAAAATTTTCGGAGATCGGCTTGAGGAAGACAGTGAAGCTTTCGCTCAAGCCACGGCCGAGCACGGCCAGCGTGAAGCACAACGCGAGCACGACGAGCGCGGTTCGGACCGCGTCCTGCTGCATGTTCCCCTGTTCGCCGGGCGTCTTCTGATCCATTGCCGTCAGGGAGCGCGCTTCGGCGCGCCCTGACAAGCATCAAAAGCTCATACGCCTATGCAGGCTTGAGCAGGACGTGCTTCTTCTTGCCGAAGGACAGCTTGATCACGCCTTCCGGCGTCAGACTGGCCGCTGACAGCGCCATCTTCTCGTCGGTGACGGATTCGTCGTTGACGCGCAGGCCGCCACCTTTGATCTGACGCCGTGCCTCGCCATTGGAGGCGACGAGGCCCGCCTTGACGAAGGCGTTGAGCACGCCGAGGCCGGCCTCCAGCTCGCCGCGCGGAATTTCAACTGTCGGCAAGCTCTCGGCGAGTGCGCCTTCCTCAAAAGTACGGCGTGCGGTTTCGGCCGCTTCGTTTGCTGCGTCGCGGCCATGCAGCAGCGCGGTCGCCTCCGTCGCGAGCACCTTCTTGGCCTCGTTGATCTCCGAGCCGCCGAGCGCCTCGAGCTTCTTGATCTCGTTCATCGGCAGCGTCGTGAACAGTTTCAGGAATTTGGCGACGTCGGCGTCCTCGGTGTTGCGCCAGTATTGCCAGAAATCGTAAGCGCTGAACTGGTCGGCGTTGAGCCACACCGCGCCTTGCGCGGTCTTGCCCATCTTGGCGCCCGATGCCGTCGTCAGCAGCGGCGTGGTCAGCGCGAACAGCTGATGCGTGCCCATCCGGCGGCCGAGATCGACGCCCATGATGATGTTGCCCCATTGGTCCGAGCCGCCCATCTGCAAATGGCAGCCGGTCCGCTTGGCCAATTCGACGAAGTCGTAGGCCTGGCAGATCATGTAGTTGAACTCGATGAAGCTCATCTCCTGCTCGCGCTCGAGGCGCAGGCGCACGGAGTCCATCGTCAGCATGCGGTTGACCGAGAAATGCCGGCCGACGTCGCGCAGCATCTCGATCCAGTTGAGCTTGGTCAGCCACTCCGCATTGTCGAGCATGACGGCGTCGCTCTTGCCGTCGCCGTAGCGCAGCACCTTTGCGAACACGCCGCGGATCGAGGCCTTGTTGGCCTCGATCTCGGCGACGGTGCGGATCGCGCGCGTCTCGTCCTTGCCGGAGGGATCGCCCACCATGGTGGTACCGCCACCCATCAGCGTGATCGGCTTGTTGCCGGACTGCTGAAACCAGTGCAGCAGCATCATGGTCAGGTAGTTGCCGATGTGCAGCGAAGGAGCGGTGCAATCGTAGCCGACATAGGCGATCGCCTCGCCCTTGGCGGCGAGCGCGTCCAGCCCCTCGAAATCGGAGCACTGGTGGATAAAACCACGTTCCTGCAGGGTATTGAGGAAATCCGATTTAAATGCAGTCATCTGTCGGCGTGCCTGACAATTCTTGGTTTACTGTTTCGGGCGCAATTTAAGCGTCTTTCTATGGGAACTCGATTGCCGCCCGCCACTTGGCGCTGTGGCATTATAAGATGTGTCCCTCTGGCACAAGATCGGCATGCCGGAGGGGGTGTTTTGAGGACGCTGATCCCATGATGTTGACGGCACTCGGTTTGATGAGCGGCACCTCGCTGGACGGGGTGGACGTCGCTCTGATCGAAACCGACGGAAAACAGGTGAAAGCGTTCGGACCGTCCGGCTACCGGCCCTATAGCCCGGCCGAGCGCAATCTGCTGCGCCAGGCGCTGTCCGAGGCAGTACACTTGCCGCAACGCGATGCCCGGCCGGGAATCCTGGCCGAGGCCGAGCGCGCCGTCACGCTGGCGCATGCCGAGGCGGTTGCCGCGTTCGTCGCCCAGAACCGGATGAAGCCGGAGGATATCGACATCGTCGGCTTCCACGGTCAGACCGTGCTGCACCGGCCCGAGCGGCGCCTGACGGTGCAGATCGGCGATGCGCCGGCGCTGGCGAAGGTCATCCATATTCCCGTGATGTACGACTTCCGCGCTGCCGACGTCGAGGCCGGCGGGCAGGGCGCGCCGCTCGTGCCGGTCTACCACCGGGCGCTAGCCAATTCGCTGGCGCGCGAAGGGCCGATCGTCGTGGTCAATATCGGCGGTGTCTCCAACATCACCTATATCGACGGCAACGACACGCTGATTGCTTGCGACACCGGCCCCGGCAACGCGCTGCTCGACGATTTCATGTACCGCACCATGAACCAGGCCTTCGATGCCGAGGGCAAGTTCGCAGCCCTGGGCAAGGCCGACGAGGCCTGGATCGCGCGGGCGCTGGAGCTGCCGTTCTTCGCAGTCACGCCGCCGAAATCGCTCGACCGCAACGACTTCGCCGCGCTCAAGCTCGGCGATGTCCAGCCGGCCGATGGGGCTGCGACGCTCACCGCCTTCACCGCGGCCGCGATCGCCCGGATCATCCCGCTGCTGCCGCGGCGGCCGCGGAGCTGGATCATTTGCGGCGGCGGCGCCCGCAACCTCACCATGCTGCGGATGCTGCGGGAGCGGGTCGGCGCGGCAACCGTCGAAGCCGCCGAGACGCTGGGCTGGGCCTCCGACGCGATCGAGGCGCAGGCCTTTGGTTTCCTTGCCGCGCGCGGCCTCAAGGGCCTGCCGCTGTCCTACCCGGCCACGACGGGCGTGCCGATGCCGATGACGGGCGGGGTGATCGTGCGGCCCTAAAGGCGACTGCCCGAGGTCACAGTAGGTTGATGCAGATGCATTGATCTTGACGGTTGCATGCAAGTGCATCTATCTTGGGTGCAGTTGAATCCAACCGCCGGGATTAGCCATGACCGCTTCGCTCAAACTGATCAGCCACAAGCTTTGTCCGTACGTGCAGCGCGCGGTGATCGCGCTCAAGGAGAAGGGCGTGCCGTTCGAGCGGGTCGACATCGACCTCGCCAACAAGCCCGACTGGTTCCTGAAACTGTCGCCGCTCGGCAAGGTGCCGGTGCTGGTGGTTACGACGGACAAGGGCGAGGTCGCGCTGTTCGAGAGCAACGTGATCTGCGAGTACATCGAGGAGACGCAAGCCGGCGCGAAGCTGCATCCGATCGATGCGCTGAAGCGGGCCGAGCACCGGGCCTGGATGGAGTTCGGCTCGGCGATCCTCGGTGATCTCTGGGGGCTGGAGACAACGACGGATCCCGCAACGTTCGAAAGCAAGCGCCAGGCGCTGGCGACGAAATTCGCACGCGTCGAAGCCGCACTTGGCGCGGGACCTTATTTCGCCGGCGAGGCATTCAGTCTGGTCGATGCGGTGTTCGCGCCGGTGTTCCGCTATTTCGACCTGTTCGACGAGCTGACCGAGCACGGTATCTTCAGCGATGTGCCGAAAGTGCGCGCGTGGCGGAGCGAGCTCGCGAAACGTCCGAGCGTGCGCACTGCGGTCGGAGCAGACTATCCGCAATTGCTGCGCGCCTTCCTCGTGCGCCACGACGCGCATCTGCTCAAGCTCGCGGCCTGAGCCCACGCCGATGTCGCAATCTCTGGCCTGGTTGATGCTGGTGATCGCCGGCGCGCTCGATGTGGGCTGGGCGATCTCGATGAAATATGCCGAAGGCTACACGCGCGTCGGTTGGAGCATCGTGTCGCTGGTGCTGCTCGCCGCCTTCGTCTTCCTGCTCGGGCGTGCCTTGAAGGTGCTCGAGGTCGGCGTCGCATATTCGGTGTGGACCGGCATAGGCGCCGCGGGCACCTTCATGATGGGCGTGGTGCTGTTCGGCGAAACGCTGAGCGCGATGAAGCTTGCGGGCATCGCGCTCGTCTTGATGGGGATCGCCGCGCTCAAGCTGGCCTAGAGCTCTGCCGCCATCTTCGCTAGCGTCGCGATGGTGTTCATGTTGCGTGCGGTACCGGTCTTGGCGGCGGGGATCGCGAGCTTTGACGTTCCCATACCGTCGCCATAGTGCACGTAGATCTCGCGGCGGCCGAGCTTGATCTCTTCGTTCTTCTGACCGCGAATGCCAGCAAGCGCGTCTGCCGGCGGCGGCTTGTCGAGGAAAATCGCAACCGTGCGGTTCGGTGCCATCTTTGGAAACGGATTGTCGGCCGCGACTTGCGCCATCTCGGCCGCGCTGCGCACGAGCACGCCGACCGGCGCGCCCGCATAGGCGTGCAGGCGCTTTTCCAGCGCAGACTTGATCGCGGTTTCAGATTTGCGGCTGGTGAAGACCACATTGCCGCTGGCGATGTAGGTGCGCACGGCACCGAAACCGAGCTCTTCGCACATCGCCTTGAGCTCGGTCATCGGCAGCTTGCCGGTGCCTCCGACATTGACCGCGCGCAGCAGGGCTACAAACGCGGCCATGTCATGCTTACCGCACGTTGGCGAGGCGCATGTCGAGATAGGCCGTGATGGTTTCCATCAGCGGCTCGAGCTTGGCGTCGAAGAAGTGGTTGGCGCCGGGGATGACCTGCTGGTCGATCACGATGCCCTTCTGCGTCTTCAGCTTCTCGACCAGCGTGTTGACGTCCTTCGGCGGCACCACGGCATCCTTCTCGCCATGCACGATCAGGCCCGACGACGGGCAGGGCGCAAGGAACGAGAAGTCGTAAAGGTTCGCGGGCGGCGCGATCGAGATGAAGCCTTCGACCTCGGGGCGGCGCATCAGAAGCTGCATGCCGATCCACGCGCCGAAGGAGAAGCCGGCGACCCAGCAAGCGCGCGCCTCGGGATTGATGGTCTGCGCCCAGTCGAGAGCCGCCGCCGCATCCGACAATTCGCCGGTGCCGTGGTCGAACGAGCCCTGGCTGCGGCCGACGCCGCGGAAGTTGAAGCGCAGCACCGAGAAGCCGCGATGCGCGAAGGCGTAGTAGCACTGGTACACGATCTGATGGTTCATCGTGCCGTGAAACTGCGGATGCGGATGCAGGATCATCGCGATCGGCGCGTTCTTCTGCTTGGCCGGGTGATAGCGGCCTTCGAGACGGCCGGCGGGGCCAGTGAAAATGACTTCAGGCATGGATGATCTCTTGATTGATGTCCTGGAGAGACGGTTCTCCGCAATCAACCGATTGTGGCCTCATCGGCAGCGACGCCGGCGAGAGCGCGAATGGAAGGACGAGAAGGCGTGCGCCTCGCGGTGATGCGCAAATGGCGCGCGGTGACTTGACGGTGCGCGTTCTAACATAGGCGGCGGGGCTAAAAGCAAGCATCTTCGACATCTGCCAATATGCTCAAGAACTTAGCCGGCCATCGCGGTGTCATGCCCAAGGCGGCCGGGATGAATCGGGCCAATGGCCCGTCCCGCATCCGTGGCGGCAACTGATTGGAATCACGACCGTTTATCGATCGTTCGGGCGATTTGGCGAGCGATTCACACGGGCGCCGTGCGCCCTCCGAGCGCGGCGACCGCGGGCCGGTAACGACGGCTGCCCCCAAGCGTTTGCCCGTTGTCGAATGTGAGCTCGAAATCCCCTGATGGCTTGAACTCCACGCCGCTTACGCGGTCGAGGTTGGCGAGCCGGGTCCGGTGCACGCGCACGATGGCGAAGCGGGCGAGCTCGCTTTCGGTCGCAGCCAGCGTACCGCGGATCAGGTGCTGGGTGCCGTTGGCGAGGATGTATTCGATGTAATTGCCGGCGGAGGCGACCCAGAGGATGTCACGCGGCGCGACGCGGATGCGGCTGGTGCCGTCCCGGAGCCAGATCAGATCGGATGAGGGGTGCTCCTGCGGAGCGGCCGGCATGGTTGCGGCCGCGTGCGCGGCCTTCCTCAGCTCACGCCGGCTTTCGATCAGCCACAGCGTTGCGCTCAGCAGGAGCGCGGTGACGGCATCCTTGCGGAACTCGTACAGGACCGTCGCCAGCGAGAAGTGGAAGTCGTAGGTGCCTCCAGCGAGCCAAAGCAGGAGTTTCCGCAAGCCCACCATGCCGGTGATGTGGAGGGCCGAGAAGCCGAGCAGGGCGGCCGCAGCGATTCCGATCCGCGCCACCAAGACCTTCGTCTCGCGCATGCGCCGAACGGCCAGCGCCAGGATCGGCACCAGCAGCAGGATGACGCTGATGCTCGACAGCTCCCAAAACAACCGCTGGCCGACATCGGAGCTGTCGCCACGCCAGGCGGCGTCCTGTGCGCCTGACAGTGCATTGACGATACCGATGGCAAGCGCGACGGGTGCGATGGTCGCGAACGTCGTCCACTCGCCGCCGCTGATCCCACCGCGCCAACCGTTCGTCCCGGCCGGGGACGATTCGTCCCCTCGCGCCCGGTTCTGATCCCAAACCGTCTCGACGCGCTCCGTTTCGGGGGCATTTTGGCCGTCAGCCATGGCCCGAAAACCGCGTTTGTCTTGCCGTCAAGGAGCAGAACACCATGTCAACACCGCAGCAATCAGCAAACTCGGAACGACGCATCGATCTGGATTGGGTGCGGATTTTAGCCTTTGGGTCGCTGATCTTCTACCACGTCGGCATGCTCTACGTGTCCTGGGGATTTCACATCAAGAGCGAGCACCGGCTGACCTGGCTGGAGCCAGCGATGCTGGTGCTCAATCCCTGGCGGCTGTCGCTGCTGTTCCTGGTTTCCGGGGTCGCCAGCCGCTTCATGCTGGGGAAAGTTCGCTTGGCCGCCTTCGCCCGTGCTCGATCGGCGCGGCTTCTGATCCCGCTGATCTTCGGCATGCTCGTGATCGTGCCGCCGCAATCCTATCTCCAGATCGTCGAGAGCCTCGGCTATCCCCAAGCCTCTTATCTCCAAGGTTTCGCTGATTATTACGTCCACCATTATCTGGCGTTCGGGGCGCAGTTCTGTCCGAACCCCTGCATTGCGCAGCCGACCTGGAACCATCTCTGGTTCGTGGTCTATCTCTGGGTCTACACCATGGCGCTGGCTGGCGTGCTGTGGGTGTGGCCGAAGGCTGCCGACTGGATGGGTGAGAGGATGGCGGCCGTCCTCGCCGGACCATGGCTGCTGGTGCTGCCCTGCCTGCTGTTTGCAGCCTGGCGGCTGTTTCTCTCGCCGATCTTCCCGTCGACTCATGCGCTGTTCGGTGACTGGTACAATCACGCGGACTACGCGAGTGCGTTCCTTATCGGCTTCCTGCTCGCCCGCCAGGATGGCATCTGGCGCGACAACGAGCGGCAACGATGGCTAGCGCTCACCGTGGCGGCTGGCTGCTTCACCATCTTCGTCGTTGTCTATGCCGGCTTGTTGGCGCCTTCGTCGGTGCCGAAATGGTTCGCGAGCTCCGTCTATGGCTGCTACCAATGGCTGGCGATGGCGGCGGTGCTCGGCTTTGCGCGGCGACATCTGAAGGCTAATGGCCCTGCGCGGCGCTATCTCACCGATGCGATCTTTCCCTATTACATCGTGCATCAGACTGCGATCATCATGATCGCACATGCGCTACGAGGCAGCGGGCTGTCTGCGGGAAGTGAGGCTGCGATCGTGATTGTCGGCACCGCGCTCGCCTGTCTCGTCACCTACGAGGTCGCGCGCCGGATCGCCTGGCTGCGGCCGCTGTTCGGACTGCGGATGGAGCCCCGTTCCGTTGGTCGAATTGCGCAGCAACAGCCGGCCTGATGCGCGATGGCTGCCGATTGGCGCCGGGGCAAAAGGTGCTAAGAGGGCGCCATGCCGAGCCGCGTCTATCTCGACTGGAATGCGACCACACCGCTGCGCGCCGAGGCGCGCGCAGCGATGCTGGCCGCTTACGAGCTGATCGGCAATCCGTCCTCGGTCCATGCCGAGGGACGCGAGGCGCGGCGGCTGATCGAGGACGCCCGTGGTACGCTAGCGGCGGCCGTCGGCGCGCTGCCGCGAAACGTGGTTTTCACCTCCGCCGGAACCGAGGCTAACGCGCTGGCGCTGTCGCCCGGCTTGCGCAGCCGATCGGGCGAACCGGTGCGGCGACTTCTGGTTTCCGCGGTCGAGCATGCCTCGGTGCTGGCGGGCGGCCGGTTTCCGGCCGACGACATTGGCCAGATCCGGGTCACGCGCTCAGGCGTCGTCGACCTCGACCATCTCCGGGCTCTGCTCGCTGATGGTCCGCCCGCACTGGTCTCGATCATGGCGGCCAACAACGAGACGGGGGCGCTCCAGCCTGTCGCCGAGGCGGCGCCGATTGTCCATGAGGCCGGCGGCCTCCTGCATGTCGATGCGATCCAGGCCCTTGGCAAAATTGCTTTCAATATTAACGCGCTAGGCGCGGACCTTGCGACCTTTTCTGGCCACAAGATCGGCGGTCCCAAGGGCGTCGGCGCGCTGGTCGTGGCCGAGGGACTGGCCGGGTTGGAACCGGTGCTGCGGGGCGGCGGACAGGAGCTCGGCCGGCGGGCGGGAACCGAGAATGTCGCCGGGATCTCCGGTTTCGGGGCTGCGGTGAAGGCCGCCCTTCAGGCTCTGCCGGAAGATGCGGAGCGGATGACAAGCCTAAGAGATCGCTTGGGAAATGGCCTTCGGGCTATTGCTGGGGCGACCATCTTCGCGGAAGATGGCAAGAGGTTGCCGAATACCGTCTTGTTCACGGCGCCGGGGCTCAAGGCCGAGACGGCCGTGATCGGCTTCGACCTCGAAGGCATCGCCGTATCCTCCGGTTCGGCGTGTTCCTCGGGCAAGGTCCAGCCGTCCCACGTGCTCTCGGCGATGGGGTATGATGCCACCGTCGCCCAGGGAGCGGTGCGCCTCAGTCTGGGCTGGTCCACGCAACCTGATGACATCAATAGGGCGTTAGAGGCTTGGCGAAAGCTCGGTAATACCCTACTTAGAGGCTAAGCGATGAAACACGGCTTGAACGGTTCTAAGCCCGTGCTTTCCGCACAGAAACATCGTAATACTCGTCCGAGTTTGATCCACCGCGGTCCTTGAAACCGCGAGCGGAGGATAGAATGCCAGCCGTCCAAGAGACGGTCGAGCGCGTCAAGCGCATCGACGTCGACCAGTATCGTTATGGGTTTGAGACCCAGATCGAGTCCGACAAGGCCCCCAAGGGGCTGTCCGAAGACACCATCAGGTTCATCTCCGAGAAGAAGAACGAGCCCGCCTGGATGCTCCAGTGGCGGCTCGAAGCCTATCGGCGTTGGCTGACCATGACGGAGCCGACCTGGGCGCGCGTCGACTATCCCAAGATCGACTTCCAGGATCTTTATTACTACGCGGCGCCGAAGCCGAAGAAGACGGTCACCTCGCTCGATGAGATCGATCCGGAGATTCTCAAGACCTACGAGAAGCTCGGCATTCCCCTGCGGGAAGTCGCCATGCTCGAAGGCGTCGAGCCCAAGCCTGGCGAGGAAGATCCGGCGCGCCGCAAGATTGCGGTCGATGCGGTCTTCGATTCGGTTTCGGTCGCGACCACCTTCAAGGCGGAGCTGAAGAAGGCCGGCGTGATCTTCATGCCGATCTCGGAGGCCATCCGCGAACATCCCGAGTTGGTGCAGAAGTATCTGGGCTCGGTGGTTCCGACGTCCGACAATTTCTATGCGACGCTGAACTCGGCGGTGTTCTCCGACGGCTCGTTCGTCTACGTGCCGCCGGGCGTGCGCTGCCCGATGGAGCTGTCGACCTATTTCCGCATCAACGAGCGCAACACCGGTCAGTTCGAGCGCACGCTGATCATCGCCGACAAGGGCGCCTACGTCAGCTATCTCGAAGGCTGCACCGCGCCGCAGCGCGACGAGAACCAGCTGCATGCCGCCGTGGTCGAGCTCGTCGCGCATGACGACGCCGAGATCAAATACTCGACGGTGCAGAACTGGTACCCGGGCAATTCGGAAGGCAAGGGCGGCATCTACAACTTCGTCACCAAGCGTGGTGACTGCCGCGGCAACAACTCCAAGATCTCCTGGACCCAGGTCGAGACCGGTTCGGCGATCACCTGGAAGTATCCGAGCTGCATTCTCCGCGGCGACAATTCCCGCGGCGAGTTCTACTCGATCGCGATCTCGAACGGCTTCCAGCAGGTCGATTCGGGCACCAAGATGATCCACCTCGGCAAGAACACGTCGAGCCGCATCATCTCCAAGGGCATCGCCGCCGGCAAGTCGCAGAACACCTATCGCGGTCTCGTCACTGCGCATCGGAAAGCGACCGGCGCGCGCAACTTCACCGCCTGCGATTCCCTGTTGATCGGCGACAAATGCGGCGCGCACACCGTGCCGTACATCGAAGCCAAGAACTCGTCGGCGACGTTCGAGCACGAGGCGACGACGTCGAAGATCTCCGAGGACGTGTTGTTCTACTGCGTCCAGCGTGGCCTCAGCCAGGAAGAAGCCGTCGGCCTCGTCGTCAACGGCTTCGTCAAGGACGTGCTGCAGCAACTGCCGATGGAGTTCGCGGTGGAAGCGCAGAAGCTGATCTCGATCTCGCTTGAAGGCAGCGTCGGCTAGCTCCGACCTCATCCTGAGGAGGCCGCGCAAGCGGCCGTCTCGAAGGATGGATACGGAAAGATTGTTGGCCTCAATCCTTCGAGACGCGCCTTCGGCGCTCCTCAGGATGAGGGGATAGATGGAAAAACATAATGGCTTTGCTTGAAGTGAAAGACCTGAAGGTTCGTGTCGAGGAGCGTGAGATCCTGCACGGGCTGACGCTGACCGTGAACGAGGGCGAGATCCACGCGATCATGGGGCCGAACGGCTCCGGGAAGTCGACGCTCTCCCACGTCATCGCCGGCAAGCCCGGCTATGAGGTCACCGACGGCCAGATCCTGTTCAAGGGCGAGGACCTGCTGGAGATGTCGCCGGACGAGCGCGCCGCCAAGGGCGTGTTCCTGGCGTTCCAGTATCCGGTCGAGATCCCCGGCGTCGCCACCATGACCTTCCTGCGCACCGCGCTGAACGCACAGCGCAAAGCGCGCGGCGAGAGCGAATATTCGACGCCTGACTTCCTGAAGAAGGTCCGCGAGGTCTCGAAGTCGCTGAACATCCCGCAGGACATGCTCAAGCGCGGCGTCAATGTCGGCTTCTCCGGCGGCGAGAAGAAGCGCAACGAGGTGCTGCAGATGGCGCTGTTCGAGCCGAGCCTCTGCATCCTCGACGAGATGGATTCCGGCCTCGACATCGACGCGCTGCGCATCGCGGCCGATGGCGTCAACGCGCTGCATTCGCCCAAGCGCGCGATGGTCGTCATCACCCACTATCAGCGCCTCCTCAACTACATCGTGCCCGACATCGTGCACGTGATGTCGAAGGGCCGCGTCGTGAAGAGCGGCGGCAAGGAATTGGCGCTCGAGCTGGAAGCGTCCGGCTACACCCAATTCGAGGATGCCGCGTAAGGAATGTTGCAATGAACGTTGCTGTGGCAAAGACCGGAAAGGGCCGCGCGGTGAGCGATCTCTTCACCAGCGCCGAAGGCCGTTTGCCGGGTGCGCCGACCGTGATCGCAGCGCGCCGCGAGGCGTTCGAGACCTATGAGCGTCTCGGCCTGCCGCACCGCCGGATCGAGGAATGGAAATACACCGACCTGCGCGCGCTGGTCGGCGAGGTGCTGCCGCTCGCAGCCGCGCCGGATGCGGCCGCTCTGAAGCGTGCTGCGGACGCCGTGAAGGCGCATGCGATCGGCGGCGCCCGCAAGCTGGTGCTGGTCGACGGCGTGTTCGCGGCCGATCTGTCCGACGTCAAGGCGCTCGCCACTGAAGCGGGCTTCAAGACGTCGCGGGAGACGCTGGAGAAGGATGCGGGCCTGCTGAAGACCGCGTCCACCGACGCCGTGATCGCGCTGAACGCGGCGATGGCGACCGATGGCGTGGTGCTGTCGATTGCCGACGGTACGCAACTGTCCGCACCGATCCAGATCATCCACATCGCGACGGCCGCTTCCGCATCCAGCTTCACCCGTTCGCAGGTCGCGATCGGGAAGGGCGCCCGCGCCACCATCGTCGAGACCTTCGTTGCCGCTGGCGCCAATGCCTACCAGATCAATGACGCCGTGCTCGTCACGGTCGGCGACGATGCGGATGTCGCGCATATCCGCCTGATGGACGATGCGCCCGACGCGCTGAACGTCTCGTCGCATTTCGTCACCGTCGGCGCCAATGTGAAGTTCAACTTCTTCAACATGACGACCGGCGCGGCGGTCAGCCGCCTGCAGGGATTCATCACGCTGGCAGGCGAGGGCAGTGAGCTCTCCGCCAACGGCGTGAACTTGTTGCAGAAGACCGAGCATGGCGACACCACGCTGGTCGTCGACCACGCCGTGCCGAACTGTGTCAGCCGTGAAGTCTTCCGTGCGGTGATCGACGATCGCGCCCATTCGGTGTTCCAGGGCCGCATCATCGTTCGTCCCGATGCGCAGAAGACCGACGGCAAGATGATGACCCGCGCGCTGCTGCTCTCGGACGAAGCCGAGGCCGACAACAAGCCGGAGCTGGAAATCTTTGCCGACGACGTCTCCTGCGGCCACGGCGCCACTGCCGGCGCGCTGGACGACAGCCTGCTGTTCTATTTGAAGGCGCGCGGCCTGCCCGAGAAGCAGGCCCAGGCGCTGCTGATCCAGGCCTTTGTCGGCGAAGCAGTCGAGCAGATCGCCGACGATGATTTGCGCGAGCATGTGATCGGCATTGCCGAGCGCTGGCTGGAGCGCCGCCAATGAGCACGCATCCCGCGGTCAAGAACGGTGCCTATGACGTCGCGCGGGTGCGCCAGGACTTTCCTGCGCTCGCCATGCAGGTCTACGGCAAGCCGCTGGTCTATCTCGACAACGCGGCATCCGCGCAGAAGCCGAGCGCTGTGCTGGAGCGCATGACGCAGGCCTATCAGTCCGAATACGCCAACGTCCACCGCGGCCTGCATTACCTCGCCAATGCCGCGACCGAAGCCTATGAGGGCGGTCGCACCAAGGCCGCGCAGTTCATCAACGCTGCCCGCACCGAGGAAGTGATCTTCACCCGCAATGCGACTGAGGCGATCAATCTGGTCGCCTCGTCCTGGGGCGGGCCGAACATCAAGGAAGGCGACGAGATCGTCATCTCGATCATGGAGCACCACTCCAACATCGTGCCTTGGCATTTCCTCAGGGAACGTCAGGGCGCGGTGATCAAGTGGGCGCCGGTCGATGATGAGGGCAACTTCCTGATCGACGAGTTCGAGAAGCTGCTGACGTCGAAGACCAAGCTGGTCGCGATCACGCAGATGTCGAATGCGCTCGGCACCATCGTGCCGGTCAAGGACGTCGTGAAGATTGCGCATGCCCGCGGCATTCCCGTGCTGGTCGACGGCAGCCAGGGCGCTGTGCATTTGCCGGTCGACGTTCAGGACATCGGCTGCGACTTCTACGTCTTCACCGGCCACAAGGTGTACGGGCCGACCGGCATCGGCGTGCTCTGGGCCAAGTACGACCACCTCGTCGCGATGCGCCCCTTCAATGGCGGCGGCGAGATGATCCGCGAGGTCTCGCGCGAGATCGTCACCTATGGCGATCCCCCGCACAAGTTCGAGGCGGGCACGCCGGCGATCGTCGAGGCCGTCGGCCTTGGCGCGGCCATCGATTACGTCAATTCGATCGGCAAGGAGCGCATCGCCGCACACGAGGCCGATCTCACCGCTTACGCCCAGGAGAAGCTGCGCGAGATCAACTCGCTTAGGCTGATCGGTACGGCACGCGGCAAGGGCCCTGTGATCTCCTTCGAGCTGAAGGGTGCGCACGCCCACGACGTCGCCACCGTGATCGACCGTCAGGGCATCGCGGTCCGCGCCGGCACCCATTGCGTGATGCCGCTTTTAGAGCGGTTCAACGTGACCGCCACCTGCCGCGCCTCGTTCGGCATGTATAATACGCGGGAAGAAGTCGATCATCTGGCACAGGCGCTGTTGAAGGCGCGGGATTTGTTCGCATGAGTGACACGGCCGAAATCAAAGCCAATCCGATGGAGACTCATTCGGCGCTGCCGCCGGAGGAGACCGAACGCCTGACCACCGAGATCATCGCGGGCCTCAAGACCGTGTTCGATCCGGAAATCCCGGCCGACATCTACGAGCTTGGCCTGATCTACAAGGTCGAGATCAAGGACGATCGTTCCGTCGACGTGCAGATGACGCTGACGACGCCGAACTGCCCGGCCGCCGGTGAGCTGCCGACCATGGTCGAGAACGCGGTCGCCAGCGTTCCCGGCGTCGGCGTGGTCGACGTCAAGGTGGTCTGGGAGCCGGCCTGGTCGCCGGAACGCATGAGCGACGAGGCCCGCCTCGTCCTCAACATGTGGTGACGCGTAACTCTGGCATTGAATTCGTTCAGCAACGGACCACATCACTGACATGACACAGATTTCGTCCGGCTCGACACCAGCATCCACTCCGAAGCCGCGGCGGCCCCGCCCGCAGGTGATGCGGTTGACGGATGCCGCTGCCCAGCGCATCTCCGAACTCACCCAGCGCGCCGATTCCGAGATCGTCGGCCTGCGCGTCGGCGTCAAGAACGGCGGCTGCGCCGGCCAGTCCTACACGGTCGAATACGCCCACGAGATCCGCGCGACCGATGAGGTCGTCGAGGACAAGGGCGTCAAGATCCTGGTCGACCCCAAGGCCGTGCTGTTCCTGCTCGGCACCGAGATGGACTACAAGGCCGACAAGATGCAGGCCCAGTTCGTCTTCAACAACCCCAACCAGATCTCCGCCTGCGGCTGCGGCGAATCGGTCGAGCTGCGTCCGGCCAAGATCGACGGGTAAACCCGGCTCGCGCCAATAACTCCGCTGTCGTCCCTGCGAACGCAGGGACCCATACGGCGTGATCCGTGAGATATCCGTACCAGAGCTGGCACGACTGACAGTCTTCGCTAAACTCCTCCCTGAGGTTATGGCGACGAGCGCAAAGCGCTCGCGCTGGGGTCCCCGCGTTCGCGGGGACGACGCTGGGGAGAGAGTTGGCCATGGACCGCGAATTCCTGATCGACCTGTTTTCCAGTTTCGGTCCCGTCACCGTGCGAAAAATGTTCTCCGGCCACGGCATTTCCGTCGACGGGATCAACTTCGCGCTGTCCTTGCGCGCCGGCCTGTTCTTCCGGGCCGACGAGATCACAATCCCGGACTTCGAAGCCGAAGGCTCAAAACCGTTCCAGTATTCCACCCGTGCCAAGACGGTGCTGGTGAACTCCTATTGGGAGCTGCCGGCGCGCCTGTTCGATGATTCCGAGGATTTTGTGCAGTGGGCGAGGGCGGCGCTTGCCGCCGCCCAGCGTGCCAAGGTCAGGAAGCGGCCGAAGAAGGCGGCAGCGAAGAAGGTCGCGCCGAAGAAGAGGCCGGCCAAGAAGGCAGCCAAGAAGACGATCCGTAGGGTGGGCAAAGCGACTCGTCCGCCGTAGCTCGCAGAGCGAAGGCGGAAGCGTGCCCACGGTTCGAAATAGTCATGCCGAGTTCGTGGGCACGGCGCGGTGCGCCTTTGCCCACCCTACGGCACCTGAGGCTCAGTCCACTGCTTTCGTCAAACCAACCCTCATATCCTTCGCGGTGAAGACGCACACGCCGTCCGCAACCACACGCCCGTCGGCAATCCCGAGCACCAGCTTGCCGCGGCGGACCATGCGCATGGCGACCTCGTAGCGTACGGATCGCGTCTGTGGCGTGATGGCGCCCGTGACCTCGACCTCGCCGACGCCGATGGCGCGGCCCTTGCCTGGTGACCCCGACCAGCCGAGCCAGTAGCCGACCATCTGCCACATCGCATCCAGGCCGAGACTTCCCGGCATCATCGCGTCACCGCGATAGTGACAATCGAAGAACCAGTGCTCCGGCGCAATGTCGAGCTCGCCGACGATATGGCCCTTGCGGAATTCGCCGCCGTCCAGGCTGATCTCGGTAATGCGGTCCATCATCAGCATCGGCGGAGCCGGCAATTGCGCATTGCCCGGGCCGAAATAGCCGCCCTCGCTCGATCTCAGCAGCTCGTCCTTGGTGTAGGACGGTTGCGGCTTGTGAAAATCATGAGGATTGGGCACGACGAGAAGACCTCGATGCTCAGGCGACGAGGAAGATGTCGTTCGTCAGGTTGGAATGTCAAGCGCAGCCGGCTCTCTCGGCGGACGCCTCCCGCGTCAGGCCACCCGGTTGTGCGTCTCGACCGCGTATTCGGGATCGACTTCGCAGATCACACGGTTGCGGCCGTTGCGCTTGGCCGCGTAGAGGCAGGCGTCGGCACGATCGATCAGCGTCTCGGTGTCGTCACCCTGCTTCAGCATGGAGACGCCGACGGAGATGGTGACGCGGCCGAGGATCTCGCCGGTCGACTTCTTCTTCAATTCCTTCGCCATCACGGCGCGGCGGATATGGTCGGCGACGGTGAGAGCCTGGCGCAGCGCGGTGTTGGGCAGCACGACTGCGAACTCCTCGCCGCCGTAGCGCGCGGTGATGTCCTGGCCCTTGATGGTCTGCTTCAGGGACAGGCCGACGAGCCGGAGCACCTGGTCGCCGGTGAGGTGGCCGTAGGAATCGTTGAACGATTTGAAGTGGTCGATGTCGAACAGCAGCAGCGACAGCGGCTCGCCGCTCGCGAGCGCGCTCTGCACGGCCATGCCGATCATGCGGTCGAAATATTTGCGGTTGCCGAGACCCGTCAACGGATCCGTCAGGCTCTCAGCGCGGATCGCCTCCAGGCTCTGCTGGAGATTGCTGATCTCGTTCTTTGCCAGGATGAGCCGATCTTCAAGCGTCTTGTTGCTCTCGCGCATGTCGCTTGTTGAACGGAGCAGGGATTCGATGATCGATTGGAGCTGGTCGGCCTTTTTGGCCAATGACAGATCCTTCGCCGCGCCCGACAGGCTCGCGTCGTAAGAGCTGGTCACTCCGAGTGCTTCGCTCAGCACCTCCACGACGTCGTCGATCTCGCCGATGACGCGTGCTCCGACCTTGTCGATGCGGTCGGTCGTTTTGATGTGGGAGAGATAGGTGTCGTAGATCTGCTCGAGATCGGCTTCGGTCAGCTTGCCGTTGCGCGCCAGCGTCTCGTTGATGATCTTGTTGAGCGGGGCATTGTAGCCGGTCGCGTAGACGTACCAGATCTCGTAATTGCGGGGGATTGCGGTCTGCTTCAGCGACCGGATCTGACCGAGCGCCACCTCGGCGAACGCCATCGTGCGTTCGTGTTCATCGAGAACCTTGACCACAGAACATACCCCACAGCGGTCGGTGCGCTAGCGACCGCAGCAATGCTTAAATTATGTTCGTAGGCTAACGGACGATCATGAACGGTCGGTAAACGGGCGACCGTTCAACTTACGCGTGTATCGCGGTGTCAGGCCCCGGCGGGGGAGCGGACCGGTCGGAGCAGGAAGGCCGGAAGATGCGAGTGATCGCCAGGCTCGGTATCGGCTTCGCGCTGGCGGCGCGGCTCGGGGCGGCCGATCGACGGCACATGCGAATTGTTGGCCTGCTGGCGCGCGCCATGACGCGGCTCAGAGGATTGCCTGGCTTCGCGCGGAGGCCTTGCCTCGCGAGCAGGCCGCGCTTCGCGCGCGGGCCGTGCTTCGGCAGCAGGTCTTGCATCCGACGAAGGCGTTGCTTCGGAGGCGTGTCGCGCCTCGCGCGGCTCGTGGCTGCGCTCACGGTCGCGACCGCGCTGCGGCTTGCCGCGTCCGCCGCGGGAACGTTCACGATCGCGGCCGCGCGATTCGCGCGGACGGTCGCTCTGCTCGCCCGACCCTGCATGCACCTCGTAATCGTCTTCGGCGCGGGGAATGCTCTGGCCGATCAGCTTTTCGATCGCCACCATCGACTTCTGGTCGAGCGGCGTCACGATCGAGATCGCGGTGCCGGTGCGACCGGCGCGGCCGGTGCGGCCGATGCGGTGAACGTAGTCATCGGCGTGGTGGGGAACGTCGAAATTGAAGACGTGGCTGACCTCGGGAATGTCGAGGCCGCGGGCGGCGACGTCGGAGGCGACCAGGAGCGGAAGCTCACCCTTGCGGAACTGGTCGAGCGCGGCCATGCGGGCCGGCTGGTCCATGTCGCCATGCAGCGCGCCGACGCTGAAACCGTGCTTCTGAAGCGACTTGTGAACGATCGCGACTTCGCGCTTGCGATTGCAGAAGATGATCGCGTTCTTGAGATCCTTGGCCTCGCGCAGCAGGCGGCGCAGCAGCTCGCGCTTCTCGTGCGCCTCGCGCCCGGCAGGCACTTGCGACTGCGTGACGGTGACGGCGGTGGTGGCGGGCTTGGAGACTTCCACCTTCTGCGGGTTGTGCAGGAAGGCTTCGGTGATGCGCCGGATTTCCGGCGGCATGGTCGCGGTGAAGAACAGGGTCTGCCGCGTGAACGGGACGAGCTTGCAGATGCGCTCGATGTCGGGGATGAAGCCCATGTCCAGCATGCGGTCGGCTTCGTCGATGACGAGCAACTCGACGCCGGTGAGCAGCAGGCCGCCGCGTTCGGTATGGTCGAGCAGCCGGCCCGGGGTGGCGATCAGCACGTCGACGCCGCGCATCAGCTTGGCATCCTGGTCGCCGAAGGAGACGCCGCCGATCAGCAGGGCGACGTTGAGTTTCTGGCCGGCGCCGTAGCGGTCGAAGTTTTCCTTCACCTGGGCTGCGAGCTCGCGGGTCGGCTCCAGGATCAGCGTGCGCGGCATGCGTGCGCGGGCGCGACCCTTTTCAAGGATGGTGAGCATCGGCAGCACGAAGGCTGCGGTCTTGCCGGTGCCGGTCTGGGCGATGCCGAGCACGTCCTTGCGTGCGAGGACGTGGGGGATCGCCTGTTCCTGAATGGGGGTGGGGGTGGTGTAACCGGTGGCCGCCACTGCGGCGAGGACTTTTTCGGAGAGTCCGAGATTGGAAAAGGACATTGAGCCTCTGGTCGAAACCGCCGTTCGGAATCGAGGGTAAAAAGGCTGTCGCGTTCCACCCCGAAACGGCGCGCTCTCAAAGAAGCTGGGGGTGCTGACTCACGCGAACAAAGCGCCAAGCTCAGGAATCGCTCTTCGATACCGAGCCGCGTCGACCCGGAACATAGGGCGGAATCGGCCAAAGTCAATGGAGCAGGCGCGGGAAGGCCCTAAAAACCCTCAGGTTTTTGCCCAAATACCGGGCGCGGCAGGGCTTTTCGATGCGGGTAGCCGGCCCGGTGGTTAACGCGCCCCTGCGGCCTGGGCCCGGAAATCGCCCGGCGCCATGCCGTAGGCGGCGTTGAAGACCCGGTAATAGGTCGCCAGGCTCTCGAAACCGCAGGCGCTGGCGATGTCGGCGATCAGCCGCTCCGGCGCTTCGCGCATCAAGCGGCGGCTCTGTTTCAGGCGCTCTTCCGTCACCGTTTGGGAGAAGCTGCGATCGGCGACTTCGAACAGCATGTGCAGATGCCGCACAGAGACGCCGAGCAGGTCGGCCACCCGCGTCGGCGCCAGATCGGGGTCTTGCAGATGACGCGCGATCAGGCGCCGCGCCAGCGAGAGGCGGGCGGTCCGGAGCGCGGCCTGTCCGCGCCGGCTGCCCGGTCTGACGATGCCGCGCTCGATCAGCGCCAGATGCCCCAAGGCCTGCACGAGCGGGACGGCGCTGGACGAACCATCGTTGGCGGCCGCCTCGCCGAGGTCGGCAAAGCAGGCATCGAGCAGAGGTGCGAGCGCGGGATCGTTGAAAACCTTGGGCGCAAGCTCGCGCGTGCGCTTGTCCTGTGTCGCAAGGCCGCTGACGGGGATTTTCAGGATCCGCAGGTGGAAACCGGAATCGCCCAGCGGCCTCGTGCGGTAGGGCAGGTCGGTATGGCTGGTGGCAAAGGCACCATTGGCGATCGCGAAATCGCTGGAGCGCATGCCGCCGAACCAACCGCCGCCACCGAGCTGCTGGTAGACGCAGATGGCGTCACCCGGCGCGTAGCCGATGTCGGCCTGGCTGCGCTCGACCGCGTAGGACGAGGCCTTCAGCTCCACAAGGGCGCCATTGCCGACCTGGCTCAGCGAGAACTCCCCGTAAAAGCCTGCGCGCTGTTCGCGCTCGAGCTCAGCCGTGACCCCGAACAGCCCCTTGGAGCGCACCTCGCGCCAAAAATCGAACCGGTCGTGAGGCTCGACCTCGTCAGTGCACCAGCGATACACGGCAGCCCCTCGTCTCAAACGGAATTCCGCCTAAGAAAGAGCAGATTCCGCGGGAATCTGCCATAGGCGAGATGATGGAACTGCAGGGACGAACGGGTTGAACCGCCGTTACGGCTGGGCCGACTATCACATCAACGGCGTAAGGCTCCGCATGGAGCCAACGGGGAGCCGTTCTGCAACGGGATTATCACGATGACGCGTCGGGTTTTCAGGATTTTGGCAGCGCTTGGCCTGGCCGCGAGCCTTGGCGGTTTCGCGAGTGCCGCGCACGCCGAAAAGCGTGTCGCGCTCGTCGTCGGCAACAACGACTACAAGAACGTTCCCAAACTCCTGAAGGCCGTCAACGATGCCCGCACCATGGGCGATACGCTGAAGCAGCTCGGCTTCCAGGTGATGGTTGCCGAAAACCAGAACCGCCAGCAATTCTCCGAGACGCTGCTTGCCTTCGACCGGGCGATCGAGCCCGGCGACACCGCGTTCTTCTTCTACGCCGGCCACGGTTTCGAGATCGCGGGCCAGAACTATCTGCTGCCGACCGATGTGCCGGCGGCGACTGAAGGCCAGGAAGAGCTGGTGCGCGACGCTTCCATTCTCGCCGATCGTGTCGTCGAGCGGCTCCAGAACAAGAAGGCGCGCACCTCGATCCTGGTGTTCGACGCCTGCCGCAACAATCCGTTCGAGCGTTCAGGCACGCGCGCAGTCGCCGGCGGTGGCGGGTTGGCGCCGATGGTGCAACTGCCCGAAGGCGTATTCTCGGTGTTCTCGGCCGGTCCCCGCCAGACCGCGCTCGATCGTCTGTCCAATGACGACGCCAATCCCAATTCGGTGTTCACGCGCACCTTCGCCAAGGAGTTGCTGCAGCCCGGCGAGAACCTGGTGCAGGTGGCGCAGCGCACCCGCCGTCTCGTCAGCGAGATGGCCGATACCGTGAAGCACAGGCAGGTGCCGGTCTATTTCGATCAGATGGTCGATGACGTCTTCCTCAGCGGCACCGCGAAGGATGCTGCCGCCCGGCCGGCCGATCCACCGCCGCAGAAAGTCGCGGCGCTGCCGCCGGTCTCGGTGCCGCGCGTGCCGAAGGAGGAGACCACCAACGCGCCGATCGCAAGCTTCTCCCGGCACAATGGCGGCTGGAGCGTGACGTTCTCCTTCGCCGATCCCACCCTCGGTGTGTCCTGGCGCATGGCCGGCAACGGTGATTTCCGCGAGACCGGCTTCATGGATACGCTCGATCCGCGCACGCGCAAGCGGATGCCCAACCCGTCGATCGAGCTGCCCCCGGACGCGCAGGCCGGCACCATCGAGGTCCGTTATGTCGATGCTTCCGGCGACATGCAGGGCCCGTTCCCGATCAAGTTCGATCCCGAAGCGGCGCTGGTCCGCGATCAACGCAAGATCCTCGACATGACCGCGACGAGCTGGCTGTCGTTCCGCCAGTTCAACGGGCTGCTGGTCTATTACACGCATCTCGTCTCATACCGTTGTGCGATCCGCGAAGTGCGGATCGGCATCGACACGGCGGTGCCGGACAAGGTGCTGAAGATGCCGCCTTGCGATCTCAGAGACCCCTCCGCAATCACCGCCGGCATGCTGCTCTATGAAAAGCTGCCACCCGCGACGCAGTTCATGTCCGTCGAATTGACCTACCGCGACGGCAGCGTGTCCGAGGTCAAAAGCTTCCGCACGGCCAACCGCAGCAACAATTGAGCGGTTGCAGATTGAACATGCTCCCGACGCCCGCTGGCGCTACAATCGATTGAGCGATTGCAGCAGCGAGAGTCGGGTCATGGAAGCAGTCACACAGGATCAACCTGCGCGTGTCCGAAAAGTCCGCTGCTGCATCGTCGGCGGCGGACCGGCCGGCATGATGCTCGGCTATCTCCTCGGTCGTGCCGGCGTCGATGTCGTCGTGCTGGAGAAGCACGCCGATTTCTTCCGCGACTTTCGCGGCGACACTGTGCATCCCTCGACGCTTCAGGTGATGGACGAGCTCGGCCTGATTGACGGTTTCCTCAAGCTGCCGCATCAACGCTTGCAGACCATGGACGGCCTGTTCGGCGGCACCAAGGTGCGGATCGCCGATCTCCGCCGGCTGAACACGAAGTACCCGTTCATCGCCTTCATGCCGCAGTGGGATTTTCTCAATTTCCTGCGCGAGGCGGGCAAGCGCTTCACCTCGCTCGAGGTGCTGATGAACACCGAGGCGGTTGACTTGATCCGCCACGGCGATGCCATCGCCGGCGTGCGCGCCAGGACGCCCGACGGCATCGTCGACATCGAGGCCGATCTCACCATCGCCTGCGACGGCCGGCATTCGACGGTGCGCGAGCGCGCGGGCCTCAGCGTCGCGGAGATCGGCGCGCCGATGGACGTGCTCTGGTTCCGCGCCGGCCGCAAGCCGGACGAGACCGAGAACCTCTTTGCGCGGATCGAGCCCGGCAAGATGATGGTCACGTTCGATCGCGGCGATTACTGGCAATGCGCCTATGTCATCGCCAAGGGGCAATACGATGCGGTGAAGGCGAGGGGATTGCAGGCGCTGCTCGACGACGTCGTTCGCATGGCACCGGTCCTCAGACAGGGCGTCGCCGACGTGAAGAGTTTTGACGACGTCAAGCTTCTCACCGTCGCGATCAATCGCTTGAGCCGCTGGACGCGGCCTGGCCTGCTCTGCATCGGCGACGCCGCGCATGCGATGTCGCCGGTGGGCGGCGTCGGCGTCAATCTTGCCGTGCAGGATGCGGTCGCGACCGCCAATTTGCTCGCCGACGACCTGACGCGCGGCTGCCCATCGGAAGATGCGCTCGATGCTGTGCGGCGTCGCCGCGCGTTCCCCGTGAAGATGACGCAGGCGATGCAGGTGATCGTGCAGAACCACATCATCAGCGGCGCGCTTCAGGGCGGCGATCGTCCGCTGACGGTGCCGTTGCCGCTGCGCCTGATCTCCGCTTGGCCATGGCTTCAGGGGATTCCGGCGCGCTTCCTTGCGATCGGCGTGCGGCCCGAGCATGTGCGATCGAAGGCCGCGCCAGCGTCGTAACGCAGGAATTTGGTAGGGATAATGCCGCGTTAAATCGCGCACTTTGCGTTGCGTGCCTGCAACAGCGCATCCGGATTCAAAGAGGGCGGAGTGCCAATCCGGCGTCTTAACTTTCTTGATTCAAATTTGAGTAAGAACTGCGTGTGAGCGTGCATCCGTCAAAGGACACGGGATGTACCATGCGTAACAAATTGATTGCCGCCTTCGCCTGCACGACCGCTCTGGTTTCGACCGGCGCCGCTTCCGCCGCCGATCTCGCCGCGCGTCCTTACACCAAGGCGCCCGCCTATATCGAACCTCTGTTCAACTGGACCGGCTTCTATGTCGGCGGCCACATCGGTGGCGCCTGGACCAATGAGCAGTTCATCAACAATGGCGTCGGCGCGCCGTTCGGCGATCTGACGCCGGGCCAGGGCTATCGTCAGCGCGGTACCGGCATCATGGGCGGCGCCCAGATCGGCTACAACTGGCAGGCCAACAACTACGTGTTCGGCATGGAAGGCACGATCTCCGGGCTCGACAACAAGGGCACCGTCGTGAACACCGCGTTCGGCGCGGGCGACGACGTCTTCACCTGGCGTGCGAACGTGCTTGCGACCGTCGTCGGTCGCGCCGGCTTCGCGGTTCAGAACAACCTGTTCTACATCAAGGGCGGCTATGCCGGCGTCAACAACCGCCTGTCGGTGAGCGACACGGTCGGCCCGGCGACGGGTTCGGGCGGTCAGACCCACTGGGCCAACGGCTGGACCGTGGGCGCCGGCTGGGAATACGGCATCACCCGCAACTGGATCGTCGGCCTCGAGTACAACTACGCGGCCTTCGGCAGCCAGACCTATCAGCTCGGCGGCACCTCGGGGAACTACACCTTCGATGCCAAGCCGCGTGACATTCAGTGGGCCGTCGTCCGCGCCAGCTACAAGTTCGACGCCCCCGTCATCGCCCGCTACTGAGCAACGAAGTTCGACGCAACGAACGATTAGGAAGACAAGAAACGATCACTGCCAAAAATTCAAAGCCCCGGCTTCGGCCGGGGCTTTTTTTGTGTCGACTTGAATGCGAGTCGCACCCAACGGGAGTGCGGGCATGGGGCGGCGCTGCCTGCGGAATATGGCCGTTTGGCTGTGCACAAACCCGCAGTAGGGAAGGATCGCTTCCATATTTATGTAGCAGGAGGGCAACGCCCCGAAGCGAAATGGCCGAGAAACCAGGCGGGTACGACATTTGGGCTGGGTTTGAGTGAACAGCTGTCCATAAATGTTGATCTGATTATTTTTGCGCATTGGGGATTTGGTTATGAAGAGATATTTCGGATGGGCGTTCGCCACTGCTTCGCTGCTCTCAATTGCCACCATGGGCGCTGCTTCCGCAGCCGATATGGCCGTGAAGGCTCTGCCACCGCCTGCACCGATCTACAGCTGGACCGGCTGGTATGCCGGCGTAAACGGTGGCTGGGCATTTGACACCACGTCCACAGGAAGCTTGGTCGCGTTCACGCCGCCCTTTACGGGAGCGGTGACTGCGGGGGGCACCCCGAGCTTCCTCGGTGCCAAGCACGAAGGTGGTTTTGGTGGCGGGCAGGTCGGCTACAACTGGCAGATGGCCAACTGGCTGGTTGGCGTGGAAACCGACATCCAAGGCGCGGATATCGGTCGCACCTCGACGGTGATTTTCCCGGGGGGCGGAGGCATCGTTCCGAGCGTTTCAACCGGCCGCGACCATATCGATTGGTTCGGAACTCTGCGTGGTCGCGTTGGTGTCACGACTGGTCCGGTTCTCTTCTACGCAACGGGTGGTCTTGCCTACGGTGGCGTCAGGACCAGTGTCACCAATCTCTTCACGCCTGCGACTTCCGGCAATTTCGCAGGCAGCGACAGCAGCACCCGGGTCGGGTGGGCTGCTGGCGCCGGTGTGGAGTGGGGCTTCGCGCCCAATTGGACGGTTAGGGGAGAATATCTGCACGTGGATCTCGGTCGATCGAACGTGACGATGTTCGATCCGGTCAACTTCCCCACCGACTCGGCGACCTATCGTTTCAATCATGTGGTTGATGCGGTGCGCGTCGGCGTGAACTACCGCTTCGGTTCCACGGCTGTCGTCGCGAAATACTGAGTTTCTCCCGCGTATGACTTGATGCAAAGCCCCGGCGCGAGCCGGGGCTTTTTTCATGATCGGAGAGTTGGCTTACGCCATCACGGAGAAGCCGCCATCGACGGGAATCGCGGTGCCCGTGACGAAGTTCGAGGCTGATGAGGCGAGGAACACCGCGATGCCGGCGAAGTCGTCGATATCGCCCCAGCGCCCCGCAGGCGTACGCGCCAGCACGCGCTCGTGCAGGCCCGACACCTGCTTCCGCGCGCCGCGGGTGAGATCGGTGTCGATCCAGCCCGGCAGGATGGCATTGACCTGAATGTTGTCCGGCGCCCAGGCATTGGCGCAGGCGCGCGTGTATTGCACGATGCCGCCCTTGCTCGCCGCATAGGCGGTCGCGAAGCTCGCACCGAAGATCGACATCATCGAGCCGATGTTGATCACCTTGCCGTTGCCTGACGCCTTCAGCGCCGGATAGGCCAGCTTCGAGCAAACGAAGGCGCTGGTGAGGTTGGTGTCGATCACCTTGTTCCACTCGTCGAGCTCGAGCTCATGCGGCGGCTTGCGGATGCTCATGCCGGCGTTGTTGATCAGGATGTCGATGCGGCCGAGATCCTTGACGACGCGGTCGATCATCGCGGCGACCGCGGCTTTGTCGGTCACGTCGGTGGTAACGGAAATCGCCTTGACGCCGCGCGCCTTGAGATCGGCAACGGCCGCAGCCGACTTGGTCTCATTGCGTCCGACCACGGCAATATCGGCGCCGGCGTCCGCAAGCCCGTGCGCGAGGCCGAGCCCGATGCCGCCATTGCCCCCTGTGACGATCGCGACCTTGCCGCGGAGATCGAACCGGTTGGATGTCATGATTTCACTTCCTGGTTTCTTCTATTGGTTGCTTTGCCAGATCAGCACCAGCCCGAAGCCCGCCATGGCGGCGCCATAGCCGGCCCATTGCAGCTGGTTGACCATGAAGCTCGATCGGGGCCAGGCGACCGTGCCGGTGCCTTGTCCGATCCAGAGCAGCCCGACGGCGAGGGCAAACAGGCCTGCGATCAGCAGAAATCTGCGCATGCATTCCTCCCCATTCGACTGCTTCTGTCGCAACCCCCGGCAAAAACGATCGCCGGAGGTCGCGAAAACTTCCCGCGAGACTAGCCGTAGCTTCGGTTGGGATACAATGGCCGCGGACGCAGGGCCGCGGGAAGGATGCATGTCCGTGCGCAAGACCATTCTGGGCGTCGCTGCTGCAGCCGTCCTTGTCGCGGCCTATGCCGCCATTCCGCGGGACGCGGATCTGCGGGCGTTCGATCCAGCCGAAATGGCGCGTCTCGAGACGGCGATGTGGCGCGACTATTACGACAAGCGCTATGTCGCGCTGTCCTACCATCTCTATGAGTCCACGCGGACGCAGTTCGGCTTCTCGCCGTTCAAGAGCCTGCATGTCGCGCTGAGCGCTGCCGAGGCGGCCCGGGCGTTCCAGCCGACCCGGTCACGCCGGGAAGCCGATGCGGCCCTGCCGGCGCTCGTGGCGTACTACCGCGATGTCGCAACGGCCGCGCCCGTGACGTTCGAGGTGGAGGCGGCCGCGCGCCTGGAGCTCGACTGGTGGCAGGCGCGCCGCGAGGCGGTTGGTCCGCAGGACTATGGCCTGACCATTGCGCGCGTGACGGCGCTGACATACGGCGGCAGCGCAGAGGATGCCGGGATCAGGCGGTTCGGCGTCGCGCGGGCCGAAGCGATGGCATACCGCGATGCGCGCGGTGAGGGGATCACGGAGTCCGACTGGGCCGCCATCGAAGCCCGGCTGGTCGACGCTTACCGGTCGCTGAAGGCGAGCGTCGCGCGCTAGGGCCTCAAAACGAAAAAGCCCCGGCGATGCCGGGGCTTTGACGTCTGAAGTGAAGTTCAGCTCAGTACTTTTCGGCTCAGTACTTGGCGACGACCGGGCCGGTCCAATTGAAGCGGTAGACCAGCGAGGTCGAGATCGTCTGGTTCCAGCTGTTGGCGCGGATGCTGTTGACGCCGGTCGGCAGGTTGGTGACGTTCGAGATCTCGTCCTGGGTCTTGGCGTTGTAGAAGGCCGAACGGTACTCGGTCTTCATGAACCAACCGGGGGAGGAGATGCCGAAGATGTTCAGGCTGTTCTCGACGCCGCCGCCGACGAAGAAGCCGTTGCGGTTGTAGCCGTTCAGGTGGACAGCGGTCGGGCCGCCAGCCAGGGTCGTGAAGTTGGTGCTGCCGAAGTGAGCGCCGGAGTAACCGCCGTTGACGTAGGAGAGAACGTTCGGAGCGACCAGCCAGCCGAGGCGCACACCAGCGGCCCAGGAGTCTTCCAGCTTCTGGCTGCCAGTGAGGCCGAGGAGCGGATCCTGCACGGTGGAGCGGATGCTGCCGAACTGACCGTCAGCGAACACGCCGGCGACCCAGGTGCCGCTGAACTGCCAGTCGTAGCCGGCGCCGACGGTGCCGAACCAACCCGAACCACCCTGACGCTGGGTGATGGTCAGCGGAACAGCGCCGACGGTCGACTGGACGGACTGGTCGGAGTTCGAGAGACCGCCGCCGCCACCGCCGAACACGTAGAAGCCGGTCCAGCTGGCAACCGGGGCAACCACCGGAGCCTTGACGTAGGGACGGGCAGCAAGGTCGGCCGCCGAGGCCGAACCGGTCATCGCCGCGACCGCGGTCAGTGCGAGTGCAATCTTCTTCATGATAAAATCCCCAACCTTGGTCCGTAGCAGGCGCGAGCGCTCTGAAGTCCGTGTGATCTGATGCCCGGACTATAGACGGTTCTCTCCGAAATGCTGTTGCAGGGCAGGCACAGTTGCCGGAAAACGCCCGCCAGCCGGGTTTAAGGGCGGTCTTGCTCGGTTTCAGAAAAACCATGTAATTTCAATTCATTACGCGAATTCCGGCGCCTCCCGTTTCGGTAGGTTTTCGTTAGGAATTCGCCTTTGTCCGAAACGGAGGCAATCCTGCCTCAGCCCTTGGCTTGCCGTCTGGCCACCGTGAGTCGCTGGCCGAGTCGCGCATTCGGGGATGCGAATCTCGCGGATCGATCGTCGGCAAGGGGCTGCACCGTCTCCGCAAATGAAAAAGCCCCGGCGTCGGCCGGGGCTTTTCAGCGGGAACCGCCGTCTCAGACGTCGAGCAGCTCGTCGCTGGCGAACTCGGCCTTGTCGGAGATGAAGGCGAAACGTGCCTCGGCCTTGGTGCCCATCAGGCGCTCGACCGAGTCGGCCGTGGTGTCGCGGTCGTCGGGCAGCAGGACCACCTTGAGCAGCGTCCGCTTGACCGGATCCATGGTGGTTTCCTTGAGCTGCGCCGGCATCATCTCGCCGAGGCCTTTGAAGCGATTCACCTCGACCTTGGCGTTGGCGTTGAACGCGCTCTTGATCAGCTCTTCCTTGTGCTTGTCGTCGCGCGCGTAGACCGACTTCTGGCCGTGGGTCAGCTTGTAGAGCGGTGGCACGGCGAGGAAGAGATGTCCTTCGTCGATCAGTTTCGGCATCTGCCGGTAGAAGAAGGTGATCAGCAGCGAAGCGATGTGCGCGCCGTCGACGTCGGCGTCGGTCATGATGATGATGCGCTGATAGCGCAGATCCTCTTCGCGATACTGCAGGAGCTGGCCGCAGCCGATCGCCTGCACGAGGTCGGAGAGCTGGGCGTTCGCCGTCAGCTTGTCCTTGCCTGCGGAGGCGACGTTGAGGATTTTTCCGCGCAACGGCAGCACGGCTTGCGTCTTGCGATCGCGCGCCTGCTTGGCGCTGCCGCCTGCCGAGTCACCCTCGACGATGAAAAGCTCTGAGCCTTCGGTGCCGGCGTCCGTGCAGTCGGCGAGCTTGCCGGGCAGGCGCAGCTTCTTGCCGGCCGTCTTGCGCGCCGTCTCCTTTTCCTGACGACGGCGCAGCCGCTCTTCAGCGCGGTCGATCACGAAGTCGAGCAGCCGGTTGGCCATGTTCGGATTGCCCGACAGCCAATGGTCGAACGGATCCTTCATCGCCTGTTCGACGATCCGCTGCGCCTCGGCAGTGGCGAGACGATCCTTGGTCTGGCCCTGGAATTCAGGCTCGCGCACGAACACCGACAGCATCACGGCGGCGCCCACCATCACGTCTTCCGAGGTGATGGACGAGGCACGCTTGCCCTGGCCGACGCGCTCGGCGTGATCCTTCAGGCCGCGCAACAGCGCGCTGCGCAGGCCGGATTCGTGCGTGCCGCCATCGGGCGTCGGCACGGTGTTGGTGTAGGAGGACAGGAAGCCGTCCGCATCCGCAGTCCAGGCCACGGCCCATTCGCAGGCGCCATGTGCGCCGTTGCGGCCCGACTTGCCGGAGAAGATGTCGGGATGCACCAGCGTGTCGGCGTGGATCGCCGCGGCCAGATAATCCTTGAGGCCGCCGGGGAAGTGGAAGGTCGCTTCCGCCGGCACGTCCTCGACGCCCTTGAGCAGCTCGGGCGCGCAATTCCAGCGGATTTCGACGCCGCCGAACAGATACGCCTTCGAGCGCGTCATCTTGAACAGGCGCTGCGGCTTGAACGCGGCCTTGGCGCCGAAGATGTCGGTGTCGGGCTTGAACCGCACGCGCGTGCCGCGGCGGTTGTTGACCTTGCCGAGATCCTCGAGCTTGCCCTTGGGGTGGCCGCGCTCGAAATTCATGCGGTAGAGCTTCTGGCTGCGCGCGACCTCGACCTCGAGCCGCGAGGAGAGGGCGTTCACGACGGAGATGCCGACGCCGTGCAGACCGCCCGAGGTCTCGTAGACCTTGCTGTCGAACTTGCCGCCCGAATGCAGCGTGCACATGATGACTTCAAGCGCCGACTTCTTCGGGAACTTCGGATGCGGATCGATCGGGATGCCGCGACCATTGTCGGTGACGGTGAGGAAGCCGTCTGCCGAAAGCTCGACGCCGATGAAGGTCGCGTGCCCGGCCAGTGCTTCGTCCATCGAGTTGTCGATGACTTCGGCGAACAGGTGATGCAGCGCCTTCTCATCGGTGCCGCCGATATACATGCCGGGCCGGCGCCGGACCGGTTCCAGGCCCTCGAGCACCTCGATGTCGGCGGCCGTGTAATCGGCCTCGCCACCGCTCGCGCGTGGCGCTGCCTTCGCGGCGGTCGCGCGCCCCTTCGGCTCATTGCCGTCGAACAAATCGTCTTTGCTTTTTGTTTTCAACTGCTTGGACATATATCTTGATGCGTTTTGAGGGCCGCGCAAGCGGCGAATCGATTAGGCCGACTATGCCACTTCTGGCCCCGAAAGGTTACCGCAGCGCCGGCCGGACGCTGTGGGTGGGAGCTAATGCCGGCGATTTTACGCCGCAAGCCAACCAAGTCCCGGCAATTTGACGCTGCTGTCCGGCCATAGCCGGTTTTTGTGACTTGATGTCACACAACCCCTTGGCTTACCAGTCTTTTCCATCTGACAGGACCTCGAGGCGGGGCGGGAAGGCTATTCTGGAATGGAGCAGTACGCGCACGCACTGGCCGATTTCGTGCGCCATCACCAGGCTTGGGCTGCTCCGATCGTGTTCCTGCTGGCGTTCGGGGAATCGCTGGCCTTCATCTCGCTGCTGATCCCGGCCTGGGGCGCGCTGGTCGCCATCGGCGCCCTGATCGGGGTGAGCGGCATCAGCTTTTATCCGGTCTGGATCGCCGGAGGCATTGGTGCCGCGCTGGGCGACTGGGTCTCCTACTGGTTCGGTTTTCGTTACAAGGAGCGGGTCGCACAGATGTGGCCGCTCTCGCGCTATCCGGAACTTCTGCCCAAGGGCGAGGCCTTCGTACGCACCTGGGGCGTGCCCAGCATCTTCATCGGCCGCTTCTTCGGCCCCTTGCGCGCCTCCGTGCCGCTTGCCGCCGGCATTTTCGAAATGCCGTACTGGAGCTTCCAGGCCGCCAATTTCGTCTCGGCGCTGGTCTGGTCGGCGGCACTCCTGCTGTTCGGCGACGTGATCGCGAAGATCATGGAATGGCTCTGGCGGGTGATCTGACGCCGCGAACCTTGACGGAAACCGCATCTCGCCCTATAGCCGCGCGCCATGATCAACGCCGCGACCATCCTGTTCGCCCGTCGCCGCCGCCGCTCTTTAGCGGTTTGGGCGGTCGATCGCGTTTGAGATCATCGTCTTTGCCGCTGGATCCGATCCGCGGCATTCTCTCTCCTGTCAGCGCGATCTGATCCGGCGGCCCGCAAGGAGGCCCAGCAGGAGACCACGATGTACACGCCACCCTTTTTCAAGCCGGACCGCGCCGCGAGCCTGAAATTCGCAGGCGAGCGCGGTTTCGGCACCATCTGCGCCTTCGATGGCCATAAGCCGATCGCGTCGCCGCTGCCGTTCTATCTGACCTATTCCGCCGACGGCACGCCGCAGGCCGCCTTTCATGTCGCCCGTCACAATCCGCTGGTAAAGCTTGCGGATGGGGCGACGTCCTGGCTGCTCGCGGTCAACGGCCCCGATGCCTACGTATCGCCCGACTGGTACGTCTCGCCGGATCAGGTGCCGACCTGGCTCTACCAGTCGGTGCATTTGAGCGGAGCTGTCAGGCTGTTGTCGGACGATGAGTTGGCGCTGCAGATCGACACGCTCAGCGACATCTTCGAGAACTGGCTGCTGCCAAAGAAGCCGTGGACGTCGGCCAAGATGACGGCGGGCCGGCTCGAGACGATGAAGAAGGGGATCGTGGGTCTGGTGATGACGGTCGAAGAGGTCGAAGGCAGCTTCAAGCTCAACCAGCACAAGTCCGATGCCGACTATATGGCGATCGCCGATGCGCTGGGCTCGCAGGCGGATGCGGACTCGCGCGCGATCGCAAGCCTGATGCGCGAAGCGAGACCGTTGGCCTTCGCAACAGATGCGATACAAGCACAACAAGCGCTTGCGCCTGAAGGGGGCGTGTGATGAGCACGAAGAAGAAGATCGGCATTCTCGGCGCGTCCGGCTACACCGGAGCCGACGCGGTGCGCCTGCTGGCGCGGCACCCGAATGCCGAGATCACCGCGCTCACCGCCAACACCCATGCCGGCAAGGCCATGAGTGAAGTGTTTCCGCACTTCTTCATGCTCGACCTGCCAAGGCTCGTGGAGTGGGAGAAGGTCGACTGGACCAAGCTCGACGCAGTGCTCTGCGGGCTGCCGCACGGCACCACGCAAGAGATCATCGCGGCCGTGCTCAAGGCCAATCCGAAGATCAAGATCCTCGATATGTCCGCGGATTTTCGCCTGCGCAACAAGGACACCTACGCGCAGTGGTACGGCCATGAGCACCGCGCGCTCGAACTGCAAGGTGAAGCGGTCTATGGGTTGACCGAATTCTACCGGGAGAAGATCGCTTCGGCGCGGCTGGTCGCCTGTCCCGGCTGTTATCCGACCGCGGCGTTGCTGGCGTTGGTTCCGCTGGCGAAGGCCAGGCTGATCGACGTTGATGACATCATCATTGACGCGAAATCGGGCCTCACCGGAGCCGGTCGCGGGCTGAAGCAGAACACGCTGTTCAGCGAAGCGGGCGAGGGGCTGTCGCCCTATTCGGTCGGCACTCACCGGCATGCGCCTGAAATCGAGCAGGAGATCAGCCTCGCTGCGGGCTCTGCGGTGACGGTGAATTTCACGCCGCATCTGATTCCGATGGCGCGGGGCGAATTCTGTACCTCCTACGTCAAGCTCAACGGTGCAACGCCCGACGATTTGCGGGCGGCACTGCAGAATGCGTACGCGAACGAGCCGTTCGTGCATGTCGCCCCAAAGGGCGTGCTGCCACAGACGCAGAACGTGCGCGGCTCCAACTATGTCCAGATCGGCGTCGTTGCCGACCGCATCAAGGATCGGGCGATCGTGCTTTCGACGCTCGACAATCTGGTGAAGGGTTCGGCCGGTCAGGCGATCCAGAACATGAACCTGATGTTCGGATTTCCTGAGACCGCGGGGCTGGAGCAGATCGCGCTGTTTCCATAAGGCGAGGCGCCGACGGTGATACGAACAAGCTCGAAAGGAGCGTGCCATGAGTCTTTCTGAAGTCGACGCCAAACAGGCCTCGAGCAGCGCTGCAACGACAAAGCCTGCCACCGTCTTCGTCGACGGCGGCTCCGGCACGACCGGGCTCGGCATCAATGAGCGGCTCAAGCTGCAGAACGACGTCGTGGTGAAGACCATCGCCGACGACAAGCGCAAGGATCCCGCGGCCAAGAAGGCGCTGATGGAGGAGGTGGATCTCGTCATCCTCTGCCTGCCCGATGATGCCGCCAGGGAAACGGTCGCGCTGATCGACAGCATGGGCGCCTCGGGCCCGAAGGTGCTCGACGCCTCGACCGCCTACCGGGTTGCGCCGGACTGGGCCTACGGCTTTCCGGAGCTCGCCCCGGACCAGGCCAGCAGGATCAAGGCCGCGAAGAAAGTTTCCAATCCCGGCTGCTATCCGACCGGCGGCATCGCGCTGCTGCGGCCGATCGTCGATGCCGGCCTGTTGCCACCTGACTATCCCATCAGCGTCAACGCGGTGAGCGGCTATTCCGGCGGCGGCAAGTCGATGATCGCGAGCTTTGAAGACGGCAGCGCACCGTCCTTCGAGCTCTATGGCCTTGGCTTCGAGCACAAGCATCTGCCGGAGCTGCAGCTCTATTCGAACCTGACGCGGCGGCCGATCTTCATTCCCTCGGTCGGCAATTATCGGCAGGGCATGCTGGTCTCGGTCCCGCTCCAGCTCGACACGCTGCCGGGCAAGCCCAGCGGCGCCGACCTGCAGGCCGCGCTCGCCAAGCGCTACGCGGGTTCGAAATACGTCTCGGCGATGCCGCTCCAGAATGAAGCGAGCAAGGGCGGCCGGCTCGAACCGGAAGCGCTCAACGAGACCAACATGCTCGAGCTCTACGTCTTCGCCAGCGACAAGTATCACCAGGCGGTGCTGGTCGCGCGGCTGGACAATCTCGGCAAGGGCGCCTCGGGCGCAGCCGTGCAGAACATGCGGCTGATGCTGGGGCTGCCGGAGGAGTAGGGCGTTGTTCGCCGCACGCAGAGCAGGACTTCTTGAGTGATGCGCTGCGTGCGGGACTCCAGACCTCAGTACTTGGCGATGACCGGGCCGCCGAACTTGTAGTTGATGCGGGCCGTGATCAGGTCGACATCCTGACGAATGCTATCGGTGCGCGAGAACGAGCCGACCGGCGCGAGCGCGCCGTTGGCCGTGAGCGTGACGTCGTGGCGGCCCATGAACAGGTGATCGTATTCGAGGCCGACCGACCAGTTCGGGGCAAAACCGTACTCGAAGCCGACGCCGACCGTGCCGCCCCAGCGGGTCTCGTTGGCACCATCGAACTCGGCCCCGGCAAGACCGCCTGTGCCGATGCCGCGGTACTGATTGCTGGTGACCGCGGCGCCGCCCTTTACATAGAGCAGCGCATTGTTCCAGGCGTAGCCGACCTGGCCGGTGAACAGCCCGAAGGCGTCGATATGGGTGCGGTTCGCGACGCCGAGCACGGCGCTGGTATTCCGGCCCGAGAGATCGGCCCAGTCACCCTGCGCTTCGAGGCCAAACACGAAGGCACTGCTCTGCCAGCGATAGCCGATCTGGCCGCCGGCGACGGCGCCCGTCGCATCATGACAGCCTTCGGCGATGCCGACCGGGAAGCCGGCGGTTCCGTTCCAGCAATTGTGCGAGGAGCCATAGCCGCCGTTGGCGCCGATGTAGAAGCCGCTCCAGTCATAGACGGTGGCGATCATCGGCGGCGCCTTGGTGTAGGGGCGGGCAGCGAGGTCGGCAGCGTTGGCTTGCGTCGCGATGGCGGCGAGCGAAACCGCGCCGAGTGCGAAAATCATTTTCCGGTTCATGTCTGTTCCGAATCAATCAATTGCGATGCGTGAATTTTGCTGTGGATGGGTGACAACCTGTACGGGCAATCTGTCGCGCCAGTCGGTTTTTGCCGCACTGTCATCTTTCGGCAACAGCTGCGGTTGATGGCGGACAGCCGTCAGGGTGCGGCAGGCCTGAAGCCTTCGCCAGGCATCGCCCCGCATGCGGGGTGCGCAGTCAGAAGATCTTGAAGATCGCCAGCGCCAGCACGGCCTGCGCGAGGAAGCCGACGGTGAAGGCCAGCGTGCGGAACACGGGGACGCCGAGGGCATAGACGATCAGATGCGCGACGCGCGACCAGAAATAGACCACGCAGGCGAGCACCGTCCATTTCGAGGAATAGTCGATCGCGTTCAGGATCAGCACCAGCGGGGCGAACAGCACGAGGTTCTCGACTGCATTGTCATGCGCGAACATCAGGCGGTTCGCCCACTCCGACTGCGGCTTGTCGCCGCGCGAGGGATTGGCCATCGCGCCGCCGAGGCCCCGAATCTGGCAGCGGTTGATGGTGTAGGGAATCCAGAGGATCCCGGTCAGGATCACCGTGCACGTCAGCCAGAACAATTCGCGCGTCATAACCCGGTCCCCTCCAAATCGATGTCGTGAGCTTATACGAAAGCGCGCGGCATTGCGCTATGCGCGAACCCTGACATAGCTGCCCGGAGCGTCCTCGATCGGCGGCTGCGCCTCGGTACCGACGCTGCGCGCTGGCACTTCCTCCGGATCGAGCCCGCCGAGCCATTCGCGCCAATCCGGCCACCAGGAGCCCTTGTGCTCCACCGCGCCCTTCATCCACTGGGCGACGTTGACGTCCTTGATGTTGTCGTTGGTCCAGTACTGATACTTGTTCGAGACCGGCGGATTGACGACGCCGGCGATATGGCCGGAGCCGGACAGCACGTATTTCACGGGACCGCCGAAGAATTGCGAGCCGTACAGCACCGATTCCGCCGGCGCGATGTGATCCTCGCGCGTGGCGAGGTTGTAGACGGGCACCATGACCTTGGAGAGATCGAGCAGGGTGTTGTCGAGCACCATCGTGCCGGTCGACAGCCGGTTCTCCAGATAGCAGTTGCGCAAGTAATAGGAATGGTTCGCCTGGGTCATCCGCGTGGCGTCGGAATTCCAGTGCAGCAGGTCGAACGCGCTCGGCTGCTGGCCCTTGAGATAGTTGCTGACCACGTAGGACCAGATCAGGTCGTTGGAGCGCAGCATGTTGAAGGCCATCGCCATCTTGGAGCCTTCGAGCACGCCGGACGCCTTCATGTCCTGCTCGAGCGCCGTGATCTGGCCCTCGTCGACGAACACCAGGAGATCGCCGGCATGGGTGAAGTCGACCTGGGCGGCAAAGAACGTCGCCGAGGTCACGCGCTGGCGCCGCTTCTCGGCGAGCCATGCCAGCGTGGTCGCGAGCATGGTGCCGCCGACGCAATAGCCGGCGGTGTGCACCTTCATCTCGCCGGTGATGCGCTCGATCACGTCCATCGCCGTGAGCGGGCCTTCCTTCATGTAGTCTTCCCAGCTCTTGGCGCCGAGCTTCTTGTCGGGATTGACCCACGAGATCACGAACACGGTGATGCCCTGGTCGACGCACCACTTGATGTAGGATTTCTCCGGCTTGAGATCGAGGATGTAGAACTTGTTGATCCAGGGCGGCACGATCAGCAGCGGCGTGCGCAGCACTTTCTCCGTGGTCGGAGAATACTGGATCAGCTGCATCATCTCGTTCTGGTAGATCACCTTGCCCGGCGTCGTCGCCATGTTGACGCCGACGACGAGGTTGTCCGGATTGGACTGGCGGATCTTCAGCATGCCCTTGCCGGCGGCGATGTCCTCCGCCAGCATCGTCAGGCCGCGCGCGAGGTTCTCGCCGCTGCTGGCGACCGTCTCGCGCAGCACTTCCGGATTGGTCAGCACGAAGTTCGACGGCGAGATCGCGTTGGTGACCTGCTGCATGTAGAACTCGGCCTTGCGCCGCGTCTGCGGATCGAGCCCCTCGGCATCGTGCACCAGCTCTTGTGCCCATTTGGTCGTGAGCAGATAGAGCTGCATCATGAAATCGAAGAACTGGTTCGACTTCCATTCCGGATCGGCAAAGCGCTTGTCGCGCGGCGAGGGCGCGATCGCGGGCTCGGCCTCCTGGCCGGCCATCCGCCGTGCGGCCGAGCCCCAGAGATCGAGATAGTCCTTGGCGAGCTTGGTCTGGAGGTCGGACGACCGCGACTGGTCCGACAGCCAGTATTCGGCGACCGACGTGAAGGTCTTCACGACCTCGGTGAGCTCGGCCGGCGGACGGTCCTGCACCTCGCCGGTTTCGCGCGGCTTCAGATACGCGGCGAGCGCCTTGCCGCCGCTCTCCATGGCCCGCGCGACATTCATCGCGAAGGCTTCCGCATCGAACTTCGTTTCGGAGTTGGTCCCGGATTTGGGCGTGTCGGTCGTGGCGCTACTCATGAAGGCGACAGTAACGATTCATTCCCTATTCGTCACCGCGAAGCTCGCTGGTTTTGCGTTAAACACGCGCGGAAGATGTGCTGCACTGCGACAAGGCTTCTTGCTTTTGTCACAATCGCAGTGCACCTCTCCTGGTGTGGGCCTTGGATGATTTCTCGCTCGTACCATTTGTGGGCAGCAATGGTTTGAGCTTGGGCAGGTTGTTGGGATAAGCTCCCACAGCCTCGCATGGGACGAGTAGGGGAATTCCCAGGTGTTTGCGTTGTGGGACCTGCAAAAGTCGCGGCTTGCCGGCTGCGTGCTGCTGATGGCGGCGCTCGCGCTGGGCGGCTGTTCGAGTCAGCTCGCGGACATGTCGGCCGCCGACACGCCGGCTCATCCCAAGGAGCCCGGGGCCTATCTGCCGGTGCACGATCTGCCGCCGGATCGTGATCAGGCGATCATCCCGCCAGAGCAGCGCGCCAAGATCGAGGCCGAGCTTGCGGCCGCCCGCGACCGCCAGGCCGTCGCCGCCAAGGACGCCAAGTAAGCTCCGCCGATTCGGCGCGGGACGGCCATCGCAGGGCGCGCAAGGTAATCGCTGGCGCCCCCGCCACTCCGTGCTAAAAAGACTTCAATTCAGCCGAGAGTCAGGGCGAAGGAGTTCAGTCCTTGTCGCCGAAAATTGCTCCAAGTATTTGATTTTGAGCAATTTTTGTGTGCATGGCGAGATCTCCTCGAAGGGTGGTCATCGCCCATCGATTCTATCCTGACCGGTTGCCCGGAGCCCAGAGAGCCATGGACGATTTTTACCGCATCCGCCGCCTTCCGCCTTACGTGTTCGAGCAGGTCAATCGGGCCAAGGCGGCCGCGCGGAATGCCGGTGCCGATATCATCGATCTCGGCATGGGCAACCCGGATCTGCCGGCGCCGCCGCATGTGCTGGAGAAGCTCAAGGAGACGCTCGGCAAGCCGCGCACCGACCGCTACTCGGCCTCCCGCGGCATCCCCGGCCTGCGCCGGGCCCAGGCCGCTTATTACGAGCGCCGCTTCGGCGTGAAGCTCAACCCCGACACCCAGGTCGTGGCGACGCTGGGATCGAAGGAGGGGTTTGCCAATGTGGCCCAGGCGATCACCGCGCCGGGCGACGTCATCCTCTGCCCGAACCCGAGCTACCCGATTCACGCCTTCGGCTTTTTGATGGCGGGCGGCGTGATCCGCTCGGTGCCGTCGGAGCCGACGCCGCAATTCTTCGAGGCGGTGGAGCGGGCGATCGTGCATTCGATCCCGAAGCCGCTCGCGCTCGTGGTCTGCTATCCCTCGAACCCGACCGCCTATGTCGCGAGCCTCGATTTCTACAAGGACCTCGTCGCCTTCGCGAAGAAGCATGAGATCCTGATCCTGTCCGACCTCGCTTATGCCGAGGTCTATTTCGACGAGAGCAACCCGCCGCCCTCGGTGCTCCAGGTGCCCGGCGCGATCGACGTCACCGTCGAGTTCACCTCGATGTCGAAGACCTATTCGATGGCCGGCTGGCGCATGGGCTTTGCGGTCGGCAATGACCGCGTGATCGCGGCACTCGCCCGCGTCAAATCCTACCTCGACTATGGCGCATTCACGCCGGTGCAGGTCGCTGCGACCGCGGCGCTGAACGGCCCTGACGACTGCATCAAGGAGATGCGCGACACCTATCGCAAGCGCCGCGATGCGCTGGTGGAATCGTTCGGCCGCGCCGGCTGGGAGATTCCGCCGCCGGAGGCCTCGATGTTCGCCTGGGTGCCGCTGCCCGAAGCCTTCCGCAGCGTCGGCAGCATGCAGTTCGCGACCCTGATGGTGGAGAAATCCGGCGTCGCGGTCTCGCCCGGCGTCGGCTTCGGCGAGCATGGCGAAGGATATGTCCGCATCGCCATGGTGGAAAACGAGCAACGGATCAGGCAGGCGGCGCGCGGCGTGCGCCGCTTCCTTGAAAGCGGCATCGAAACGTTGCACAACGTCGTTCCGCTCGCCAATCGGCGCTAATTCTCTTCAAGTTCTCTTCGACAGGTTTTCCTAGGCATCATGGTTGCACCCCTGAAAGTGGGCATAGCGGGGCTCGGCACCGTGGGCGCCGAAGTTGTCCGTTTGATTGAAACGCAGGCGCGCGTGCTCGCGGGCCGCAGCGGTCGCGGCATCCGCGTCGTCGCCGTCACCGCGCGCTCGAAGGCCAAGAAGCGCAGCATCGATCTGCGCGGCGTCGAATGGGCCAAGGATCCGTTGGCGCTCGCCACGCATCCCGGCATCGACTGTTTCGTCGAGCTGATGGGCGGCGCCGGCGATCCCGCGCTGTCCGCGGTCGAAGCCGCGCTGACGGCCGGCAAATCCGTCGTCACCGCGAACAAGGCACTCCTGGCCAAGCACGGGATCAAACTGGCAAAAGCCGCCGAAAAGCATGGCGGTGCGCTGAATTTCGAGGCAGCGGTCGGCGCCGCGATTCCTGTCATCAAGACGTTACGTGAAGGTCTTGCGGGAACCGGCATCAACCGCGTCTATGGCATCCTCAACGGCACCTGCAATTACATCCTGACCCGGATGGAGCAGGAGGGCCTGTCGTTTGCCGAGTGCCTCAAGGATGCGCAGCGGCTCGGCTATGCCGAGGCGAACCCGTCCTTCGACGTCGACGGCCACGATACCGCGCAAAAGCTTGCCATTCTCGCCAGCCTCGCTTTCGGCACGAAAGTTGCTCAAAGCGCGGTGTATGTCGAAGGTATCTCCTCCATCGCGCCGGAAGATCTGCGCGCCGCTGACGATCTCGGTTACCGGCTCAAGCTGCTCGGTGTTGCCGTTCGCACCGCCAAGGGCATCGAGCAGCGCGTGCATCCGACCATGGTTCCAAAAACCTCTTCGATCGCGCAGGTGATGGGTGTCACCAATGCGGTCACCGTCGATGGCGAGGGCATTCCGCCGATTACGCTGGTTGGCCCCGGTGCGGGCGGTGCTGCGACCGCGTCCGCCGTGGTCGCGGATATCGCCGACGTCGCACGCGGCATCCGCGCCAATCCGTTCGGCCGGCCGATCGCGCAGCTGCGCGACACCAAGAAGGCGCCGATGGAGCGGCACGAGGGCGGCTATTACATCCGCCTCCTGGCGCGCGATTTCCCGGGCACCGCGGCTGCGATTGCGACCCGGCTCGCGGAGCAGAAGATATCGATCGAGTCGATCGTGCAGCGTCATCCCAATGGCGGCGCTGCTCCGGCCGACGGCAAGGCGGTCCCCGTGCCCGTCATCCTGATCACCTATGCCACGCACGAGGACGCGGTGCGCCGCGCGCTCGCGGCCGTGCAGAAGGACAAGGTGATCAGCGGACGGCCGCAGGTCATTAGAATCGAGAAGAACTGACACGGTTCGAACGAACTGTGGGTGTTACGAGTTGATGCGGACGGAGATTTCCGTCCCAAACGTTTCGAAGGAGTTAGCCGATGTCGACCCATATTTCAGTGCCGCCGCAAGCATTGCTCGAGCGCATTCTCACGCTGGAGATCGTGCGCGTCACGGAGCGGGCCGCGGTGTCGTCGGCGCGGCTGCGCGGGCACGGGCAGGAGAAGGCCGCCGACCAGGCCGCCGTCGATGCGATGCGCCGCGAGCTCAACAAGCTGCCGATCCAGGGCACCATCGTGATCGGCGAGGGCGAGCGCGACGAGGCGCCGATGCTCTTCATCGGCGAGAAGGTTGGCGTGAACGCTGGTCCGGAAGTCGATATCGCGGTCGACCCGCTCGAAGGCACCACGCTGTGCGCCAAGAACATGCCGGGCTCGATCGCCACCATGGCGATGGCCGACGGCGGCACGCTGCTGCACGCCCCCGACGTCTACATGCAGAAGCTCGCGGTCGGCCCCGGCTACGCCAAGGGCGTCGTCGAACTCGATGCGACGCCGGCCGAGAACGTCCGCCGTCTCGCCAAGGCCAAGGGCGTCCAGCCTGACGGCATCACCGTCCTCGTGCTCGATCGTCCGCGTCATGCCAGCATCATCGAGAGCGTGCGCTCGACTGGTGCTGCCGTGCGCCTCATCACCGACGGCGACGTCGCCGGCGTGATCCACTGCGCCGATCCCGACAACACCGGCGTCGACATGTATCTCGGCACCGGCGGCGCGCCGGAAGGCGTGCTCGCGGCGGTGGCGCTGCGTTGCATCGGCGGCCAGATGCAGTGCCGCCTGATCCTCGATTCCGGCGAGAAGATCGAGCGCGCCGCCAAGATGGGCGTCAACGATCCCAAGATGATCTACGGCATCGAGGACATGGCGCGCGGCGACTGCCTGTTCGCCGCGACCGGCGTCACGACCGGTTCTCTGCTGTCGGGCGTGAAATTCCGCAAGGACGGCGTGATCGAGACCGAGACGGTGGTGATGCGCTCCGTCACCGGCACCGTGCGCTACATCAAGGCCGAGCACCGCGAGCTCGCCAAGTTCCACCTCGACTAGGCTGACGACACGCGACCCTCATTCCGGGCCTGCGCCGCGCGGCGCATCCCGGAATGACCAAGAACAAGCAACATACAGGGAAGCGCCCATGTCCGATCTCTCCGCCGTCAAAGCTCTCGTCTTCGACGTGTTCGGCACCGTCGTCGACTGGCGCACCAGCCTGATCACGGACTTCATGTGGTGGGGGAAGGGCCGCGGCATCAGCACCGACTGGACCGCTCTGGTCGACGGCTGGCGCGCCGTGTACTCGGCCTCGATGGACGACGTGCGCAAGCATCCCGAGCGCGGCTATGTCATGCTCGACGATCTGCACCGCCGCTCGCTGGAGAAGCTGGTCGAGCAGTTCGCGATCAAGGGCCTCACCGAGGCCGATCTGGATTATCTCACCAAGGGCTGGCATCGCCTGCACCCCTGGCCGGACAGCGTCGCCGGCCTGACGCGGCTCAAGACCAGGTTCGTGATCTCGCCGCTGTCCAACGGCAATGTCGCGCTGCTCACCAACATGGCGAAGTTTGCGAAGCTGCCGTGGGACCTCGTGATGTCGGCCGAGCTGTTCGAGCACTACAAGCCCGATCCCGAGACCTATCTCGGCGCGGCCAAGCTGCTCTGCCTCAAGCCGGAAGAGGTCATGATGGTCGCTGCCCACAATTACGATCTCAAGGCGGCCCAGAGCTACGGCTTGAAGACCGCCTTCGTGGCGCGTCCGACCGAGTACGGCCCGTTGCAGAAGATCGATTTTGAAGCCACCGGCCAATGGGACATCGTGGCCAGGGATTTCGGCGGCGTCGCCGACCAGCTCGGCTGCTAGGCCGGGCGCCCCGCATAATCCACAAGCCCCTTCTTCACGCTCAGCCTCTTACCGTTCGCGCGCCGCGAGCGGAAGCCGAGGAGCGTCGCATCTCATTCGCATTCCTGTAACAGTCCGCTCGCAGACTGCGCGCGGAATGAAGCGCGACGTGGGCGTGCTGCCCGTCTTGCAAAAATCACAAATTTGGGAAAACGCCGATGGCTGTCAAAGGATTGCGCGTGTTCGCGGTGATTCCGCGGACTGTGTTTGTGGCTGGCTTGCTCGCGTCGACTGCGCTCGCCAGTGTGCCGGCGCGCGCCGACCAGGACGATTTCCATTTCCGGCCGGGCCATCTGCTCCTCAGCCGAGCGGTCTATGACAACAAGGCTTCGAACATCACGGCCGGCGTCACCCAATTGCCGCCGAACTGCGTGGCGCCGAATTGCGCCACGGCGACCGCGGACGGCATTTATCCGATGGTGTTCAGCAACGATCTCGTCGATGCCTCCTTCGGTATCACGGCCAAGATCGTGCTCGACGAGCTGCGCCTGAACGGCCATCGCATCCATTCGCTCGAAGTGCCGAACAGCGGCCAGCACGGCGTCACCGCGAACAGGGACCAGATGGTGACGAGCTTCTCGTCGAAGTCCGAGATCGGGCTGAACCTCTCGATCGATCGCCACAGCGTATCGTTTATGGGTTACCTCGCACCAGTCGACGCGATCGACGTGTCGAACTCCAACACGCCCGATGTCGTCGATTCGACCAATCCGGTGACATCAGCGTATTCACGCGTGATCGCGACGGTCGACGAGCATGGCCGCTTCCGTTTCACCAAGACCAACGCCTATAGCGGCAACAACGGCCGCGCTGCGATCCTGAACGACCGGGCCGGTGCCAATGTGTTCTACACCACCGGCAATGCCGGCAACGGCGGCAATCCTCAGCCGAACGGCGTGATCATCGGTGCGGGCGCGCAGATCATGACATCTGCGAAGACCCCGCTCGTCGATCAACCCGATCCGGGCCTGCCGACGCCGGTCGGGAGCTTCAATGTCACACAGTTGAGCCTGAAGGCTGACAAGGTTGGCAAGGACACCAACTTCCGCGGCCTGACCGTGTTCAACGACGTGATCTACGTGACCAAGGGGAGCGGCGGCAACGGCATCAACACGGTGTACTTCATCGACACATCGGGCTTCGACGCCAATGGCAAGCCGCTGGCGTGCCCCAATGGCGTCGGTCTGCCGAGCCCATCGGCGAAGCTGCCGACGACTCCGATCTACTACGATGCAACGAAGCTCCAGACGCTTGGCGTCACGCCTTACAATATGTGCGTGCTCAAGGGTTTCCCGACCAATCTCGCGAAGACCGCGACCTCGTTCCCGTTCGGGATCTGGTTCGCGGATGCCAAGACTCTCTATGTCGCCGACGAAGGCGACGGCACCAATACGTACAGCGCCGTGACCAACACCTACACCGTCGCTGCGGCCCAGACCGGAGCGGGCTTGCAGAAATGGGTGTTCGACGACGCGGCCAAGACCTGGAAGCTGAGCTACACGCTGCAGGCGGGTCTTGGCCTCGGCGTTCCCTATACCGTTCGCGACTATCCGACCGGCAACAACGCTGCGACCGGGCTGCCGTGGTCGCCGGCGACTGACGGGCTGCGCAACATCACCGGACGCGTCAATACCGACGGCACGGCATCGATCTGGGCGATCACCTCCACTGTGAGTGGTGGCGGCGATCAGGGCGCCGATCCGAACAAGCTTGTCATGATCAAGGACAAGCTCGCCGCGACCGCGCTGCCGGCAAACGAAACGTTCAGCACGGTGCGCACCGCGCGCTTCGCCGAAGCGCTCCGCGGCGTGTCGTTTACACCGGAGACTGGCCTGGGCCGTGATGCGGACGACCGTGACGGTGCCTGCGACCGCGACGACGACGATTGCCGCTGATCGGAATGAGCCGGAAGGCGGCGCCGCCTTACGCGATCTTCAGCGTGGGCTCGCTCACCTCCGTCTCCGCATAGCCCGCCTGCAACACTTCTTCCCGCTTGTGCCGCAGATGCGCGCGCAAGATATGGGAGAGCCCGGCGCCGTCGCGGCGCTGGAGCGCGTTCAGGATGGCTTCGTGCTCGCTGACGGCGAACGCCCAGCGTTGCGGCGTCATCGGCGTCACATAGCGTGCGCGGCGGATGCGTGCGGTGACGGATGCGTAGAGCCCGGTCAGCACGGGATTGCCGGCCGCATTGACGATCCCCTCGTGGATGGCGCGGTTACCGCGGTAATACTGGATCAGATCGCCTTCGCGATAATGCTGCACCATCGCTGCGTGCGCAGCCGCGATCTCCGCGATCTCGCGATCGCTGATGCGTTCGCAGGCAAGCTCGCCGGCCAATGCTTCGAGGCCCTGGCAGACCTCGAAGAGGTCGCGCATGTCCTTGTCGGTCAGTTTTGCCGCGCGCGAGCCGCGATGGGGCAGGAGCTGCACGAGGCCCTCGGCAGCGAGCACCTTGAGCGCCTCGCGCAACGGCGTGCGCGAGATGTCGAGCCGCTCGCACAGTTCGCGCTCGGGAATTCGCGCGCCCGGCGGGATCTCGCCGTCGAGCAGAATGTCGCGGATACGGCCGACGACCTCCTCATGCAGCATGGAATAATCCCCAATTTGAATGCAAAAATGAGCCAGTAGACCAAAGTCTGGCAATTATATCTTGAAATTCTCAATTTTTGCATTCAAAAATACAAAAAACAGCAGGGATCGAGGAAATGGACCAGGCCGTAGCGGCGGACGACCTCGTTTTTGAATGCAACGACGGCATCGGGCGGATCACCTTCAACCGCCCGCAGGCGCGCAACGCCTTCACCTTCGCCATGTACGAGCGGCTCGCCGCCATTTGCGAGCAGGCCAACGACGATCGCTCCATCAAGGTGCTGGTGCTGCGCGGGGCCGGCGACAAGGCCTTCGCCTCGGGCACCGACATCAACCAGTTCCGCGAATTCAAGACGCCACAGGACTCCATCGACTACGAGAACCGGATCGACCGGGTGCTGACCACGCTCGAGCAATGCCGGGTGCCGACGATCGCGGCGATCAACGGTTTCTGCACCGGCGGCGGGGCGGGCATCGCCGCGGCGTGCGATCTGCGCATCGGCACACGCAGCACGAAAATCGGCTTTCCGATCGCCCGCACGCTCGGCAATTGCCTGTCGATGTCCAATGTCAGCCGTCTCACGGCCCTGATCGGGGCTGCGCGGGTCAAGGATTTGATCTTCACCGCGCGCCTTGTCGATGCGGCGGAGGCAGCCCAGGTCGGGCTGCTCGGCGAGGTCGTCGAGGATCTTCCGGCGCTCGACAGGCGTGCCGACGAGCTCGCGCGCCTCGTCGCCAGCCATGCACCGCTGACGCTGAATGCGACCAAGCAGGCGGTGGCCCGCCTGCAAAAGCGCCTGACGCGGGACGAGGGCGAAGACCTCATCCTGATGTGCTACACGAGCCAGGATTTTCGCGAAGGGCTCGATGCTTTCCTCAACAAGCGCTCCCCGCAGTGGCGCGGTCAATAGGACGCCCCGATGCCAAGCGATCGATCGCAATCCGCCTCACGTCGTTCCGGCCCGCTCGCCGGCCTCAAGGTCATCGATCTCACCCACGTCATGGCGGGGCCGACCTGCACCCTGATGCTCGCCGACATGGGCGCCGACGTCATCAAGATCGAGAAATGGCCGAACGGCGACGACACCCGCCATTCGGTGCCGCCCAGGATCGGCGACGAGGCGGCCTCGTTCCTGATGATGAACCGCAACAAGCGCGGCATCGTGCTGGATCTGAAAACCGACGGCGGCAAGGAGGTGCTGCGTCGCCTGATCGCGGACGCCGATGTGCTGGTCGAGAATTTTGCGCCGGGCGCGATGGAGCGTCTTGGGTTCGGCTATGAAGAGCTGCACGAAAAATTTCCGGCGCTGATCTATTGCTCGCTGTCAGGCTTCGGTCGCACCGGTCCCTACAAACACCGTCGTGGGTTTGACCTGGTCGCACAAGCAATGAGCGGCATCATGAGCTTTACTGGCGAACGCCCCGATGGCCCGCCGGTGAAATGCGGCCCGCCGCTCTCGGACATCACCGCCGGCCTGCTCGCGAGCATGGGGATCCTTGCCGCCTACACCCACCGTCTCAAGACCGGCGAGGGGCAGTGGGTCGAGACCTCGCTCTACGAGGCGGCGCTGGTGCAGACCTATTGGCAATCGACCATCGCGCTCGCCGCCGGCACCGCGCCGCGCGCGATGGGTTCGGCCCATCCGCTGAACGCGCCTTACCAGGCGTTCGAAGCCGCCGACGGCTGGCTGGTGGTCGGCGGGGCCAACAAGAAGCACTGGCTGTTGATGCTGGAGGCGCTCGGCGCGAGCGAGCTGGCCTCCGATCCGCGCTTCGTCAACGGCGCCGACCGTATGGCGAATTTGAAGGAGCTCGAAGCCGTCCTGAGCGAGCGCTTCCGCACGCAAACGCGGGCGCACTGGCTCGCGGCGCTGGACGAGAAGGGCGTGCCCTGCGGCCCCGTGCACGACATGCTGGAGGCGCTCGGCGATCCGCAGACGCTGGCGCGCGAGATGGTTGTCGAGGTCGAGCATTCCACGCTCGGCCCGGTCAAGACGATCGGGTTGCCGGTCAAGTTCTCGGAAACGCCGGGCAAGGTTGTGTCCGGCGCGCCCATCTATGGCGAACATACGCGCGAGGTGCTCGCCGAGCACGGGTTCGATCAAAAGCAAATCGAAGCGCTCGAACAAGAAGGCGCAATCGTTTCGGCTTCAGGGGACCGCAGGGAGCGCGTCGCCTGAGCGGACGTCGAGACGGCTGATCAAACAAAACAGAAAAAATCAGTTGGAGGAAATCATGCGTGGGACGTCTCTCTTCATGTTGTCCGTCAGTGCAGCCGTGTTCGCAGGCATTGCGCCGGCGTTTGCTGCCTGGCAGCCGCAGAAGCCGATCGAGTTCGTGGCGACCGCAGGTCCTGGCGGCGGCACCGACAACATCGCCCGTGCGGTGCAGAACATCATCACCAAGTACAAGCTGACGGACCAGCCGATCGTCGTCGTCAACAAGGCCGGCGGCAGCGGCGCCGAAGGCTATGTCTACGGCAAGGCTTCTGCCGGCGATCCCTACAAGGTGATCTTCGGGACCTCGAACGCCTGGCAGCAGCCGCTCGTCTCCAAGGTCGCCTTCAACTACACCGACCTCACCCCGATCGCGGCGATGGCGCAGGACGAATTCCTGCTCTGGGTCAAGCAGGACGCGCCCTACAAGACGGCGGGCGATTACCTGAAGGCTGCGGCAACCGGCGACTTCAAGATGGGCGGTGCGCAGTCCAAGGACACCGACGAGGTCCTGACCCGCATGATCGAGAAGGCCGGCCATGTGAAGCTGACCTACATCCCCTTCAAGAGCGGTGCCGAAACCGCCGTGCAGCTTGCCGGCGGACATCTGGATTCCCACGTCAACAATCCCAGCGAAAGCATTGGGCAGTGGCGCGGTGGCACGCAGCGCCCGCTGTGTGTCTTCAGTCCGAAGCGGCTGCCGCAAGGCGCCAAGGTCACGGCCACCGAAGGCTGGGGCGACGTGCCGACCTGTGCCGAACAGGGTCTCGACATCAAGCAATATGAGCAGCCGCGGACGGTCTGGTTGCCCGGCAAGGTCACGCCGGAGCAGGCCGCCTATTATGTCGATCTCATGAAAAAGGTGCAGGCGACGCCGGAGTGGAAGGACTACATCGACAAGAGCTCGCAGATCGACACGTTCCTCACCGGGGCGGACTTCGACAAATTCATCAAGGAGGATCTCGAGCACCTCAGGCAGGTTGCAAGCGAGCAGGGCTGGCTGGTCAAGTGAGGCGGGGCTGTTGCATCAGCTTTGATGGAAGCAGGGCTTACCCACCAGCTCCGCTGTCGTCCCTGCGAACGCAGGGACCCATACCGCGTGATCCGTCGAGGAGTGTTGGTCGTCGTACCCGGGTGGATGTGACGTCAAGTCCGCGTCAAACTACTCCCTGGGGTTATGGGTCCCTGCGTTCGCAGGGACGACAGCGAATGCTGGGCAAAGACGTGGGCGTCTTAGCCGGCCGCTGTCCGATGCCACAAGGGAGCCTTCGATGATCTCGCGCCGCGCCCTCGAACTCGCGACCGCGATCCTCACCGGCAGTTTTGGCGTTGCGGTGGTGGTCCAGAGTCTGGACAACGGTATCGGCTGGTCGAGCGCGGGCGTGGATTCCGGCACGTTCCCGTTTCTGACCGGCATCATCATCGTCGCCGGCAGCCTCTACAATCTGGCGCGCGGCGTCGTGCCGGCCGCGACGCTTGCCAGCGTTCCCATCGCGATCACGTCCGTTGAGCTGCGGCGGCTGGCGGGACTGTTCGTGCCGGCCGCGATCTTCGTTGCCGCCATCCCGCTGCTCGGGATGTATCTGGCGTCGGCGGCTTACGTGTTCGCGGTGCTCGCGATCCCTCGGCACCAATCCGTGGTGCGTTCGGCGGTGACGGCGGCGGCAACGGCGCTCGCGCTCTACGTCGTGTTCGAGCGCATGTTCCAGGTGAGCCTGCCGCACGGTGCGCTCGCTGCGGCCCTCGGTTTCTAAGGGGAGGGCGATGGACAATCTCTCAGAGCTCTTCCACGGCTTCACCATCGCGGTCACCGTGCCGCATCTGGCGCTGATGGTGGTCGGCGTTCTGCTCGGCATTCTCGTCGGCGTGCTGCCGGGGCTGGGTGCGCCGAACGGGGTGTCGCTGCTGCTGCCGCTGACCTTCGGCATGCAGCCGGTGTCGGCGATCATCCTGCTCTCCAGCATGTATTGGGGCGCGCTGTTCGGGGGATCCGTGACCTCGATCCTCTTCAACATCCCGGGCGAGCCGTCCTCGGTCGCGACCACTTTCGACGGCTATCCGATGGCGCGGGATGGCCGGCCGACCACCGCGCTCGCCACCGCCTTCGGCTCGGCGGCGTTTGGCGCGCTCGTTGGCGTCATCCTGATCACCTTCCTGGCGTCATGGGTGGCGCAGGTCGCGCTTGCCTTCGGACCGCCGGAATATTTTGCGGTCTATTTCCTGGCTTTCGCGAGCTTCGTCGGCATGGGCGGCGCGGCGCCGATCAAGACCGTGGTGGCGCTCGCCATCGGCTTTGCCATCGCCGCCATCGGCATCGACACCGTGTCCGGAAGCGTCCGCCTCACCATGGGCGTGGACGAGCTGGTCAAGGGCGTGAACTTCGTCGTCGCGGTGATGGGCCTGTTCGGCATCGGCGAGCTGCTGGTCGCGGTCGAGGAGGAATTTCATGCGCGCGCGGTCTCCTCCAGGATCGACTGGCGCGAGGTGTTTCGCGCCGTCAGCCGCCTGCCGCGGCACGGCGTTGCGCTGCTGCGGAGCGCCGCGATCGGCTGCTGGATGGGGATCACGCCGGGTGGCCCGACCGCGGCATCCTTCATGAGTTACGGCATCGCCCGCCGCTTCTCGCGTCGCGGCCGCTATTTCGGCACGGGCGAGGTCGAAGGCATCATCTCGCCGGAGACCGCCGACCACGCCGCCGGCACCAGCGCACTGCTGCCGATGCTATCGCTCGGCATTCCCGGCTCGGCCACCGCGGCCGTGATGATGGGCGGGCTGATGATCTGGGGCCTCAATCCCGGGCCTATGCTGTTTGTCGACCAGAAGGACTTCGTCTGGGGCCTGATCGCCTCGATGTATGTCGGCAACATCGTCGCGGTCGCGCTGGTGCTGCTGACCGTGCCGGTGTTTGCCGCGTTGATGCGAATTCCCTTCGTGATCATCGCGCCGCTGATCGTGATCATCTGCGTCGTCGGCGCCTATTCGGTGTCGAACTCCTATCTCGACGTCGTCATGATGCTCGGCTTCGGCGTGGTCGGCTATCTCTTCAAGAAACTGTTCTATCCACTGGCACCGCTGGTGCTCGCCATCGTCATCGGCGACAAGGCGGAGGATGCGTTCCGGCAGTCGATGCTGATGTCCAAGGGATCCCTCGGCATCTTCTTTGCCAACAAGCTGGTGACCTGCCTGGTCATGGGCGGCATCGCGCTGCTGCTGCTTCCGCTCGTGCTGCAGCTGGCGCGGCCCTTCCGCAAACCCAATTCGCCCACTGCCGAGACGCCCGCCCAAGAAAAGGTGATCATATGACCGCAAAGCCGCTCATTGCGCTGGCAATGGGAGATCCCGCCGGCATCAGCCCGGAGCTGACGGCAAAGCTCGTGGCGCTGGACGAGATCCGCAGCCGCTGCCGCCTGGTCGTGATCGGCGATCGTCGCATCTTCGACGCGGGCGCACGCGTCGCCGGCGCCACGCCGGAGCTGACGAAGGTGGAGCAGGGGGCCGACTTTCGCGCGGCGAAAGGCGAGGCGCTGTTCGTCGATCTCGGCCATCTCGACCCCAAGGAGGTTGAACCGAAAACCGCGACCCTTGCCGGCGGCAGGTTCGCGCTTGCCAACTACCGCCACGCGCTCGAGCTTGCCCGGGATGGCCGCGTCGACGCCGTCTGCTTCACGCCCTTCAACAAGCAGGCGATGCGGTATGCCCGCGCCGACTACGACGACGAGATTGCATTTTCCGCGGAGGTCGCCGGGCTCAAGACGCCGGCCAGCGAATTCAACGTGCTGGGCGAACTCTGGAATGCGCGGGTCACCTCGCACATTCCGCTCAAGGATGTGGCTGCAAAGCTCTCCGGCGATCGCATCCAGCGCGCGTTGAAACTCACTGATGCCTGCATGCGCAATGCCGGCTTTGCGCGGCCGCGGATTGCCGTGGCAGGCCTCAACCCGCACGCCGGCGACGGCGGCAATTTCGGCCGTGAGGAGATCGATGTCATCGCGCCGGTGGTGGAAGCGGGCCAGCGCGACGGCATTGCCGTGGAGGGACCGTTTCCGGCCGACACCGTGTTCCTGCGCGCCAAGGCCGGCGCCTTCGATGCGGTGCTGACGATGTATCACGACCAGGGCCAGATCGCGATGAAGCTGATGGGGTTCGATCGCGGCGTCACCTTGCTCGGCGGCTTTCCGTTTCCGATCTGCACGCCCGCGCACGGCACCGCTTACGACATCGCTGGCCAAGGCGTCGCATCGACCGGCGCCAGCCGTGCGGCGGTGCTGCTTGCGGCCGAGATGGCGGCGCGGCGTAGGGGCGACGCTTGAGCCGCCCCTTGCCGCAGCGCTGAGACGCTACTGACAGACGTGCATCAGGCCGTCACCACCTTTGAACGTGGTGCCGGGATCGCAGACGATGCCATTGCGCGCCTTGTAGTCAGTCCACCCGTTGTGGCCATACCACGGAGCGCTTCCGGAGTAGGCGCGCTGCAGGTAGAACGGGCTGGTCTCAGCCGGCCCGGCATAATAGGCATTGGCGGCAAGGGCATTATTGCCGACATACGGCCCGTTGCCGTAATAGCCGTTGTTGTAGGGATCGCCGAAGGGTGAGGTGGCCGCGGCGACGGCGGCCGTCGTGCCCACGACCGCTGCGCCGGCGAGGCCGGCTCCAACGGCAGCGGCGCCGTAGCCATAGTTGCCCCGCCGATACTGACGCCGTGCCACGCCGGCGACGCTGACGGGTGTCAGCGGACGGCCGACACGCGCCTGAGCGCTGTCGATCGACAATACGGGGCCGCCTTGTCCGGACCAGCTAAAGGACAGCAGTGCGGCACACACAAAGGTTGAGGCCCCGATCGCAATATTTCTTGGACGCAAACAAGTCATGGATTGGCTCCACGGTTTCCTGCCCGCGGATGGCGTTGCGCCTGCCTGCGGCTCGCGCATTGCGCTAGATCAAGGTCGCCGGGAGGATTTCCGAACAACGCCAGCCATGCTGACGTGCCGCGTCCCGGATCGCGCCGTTAAGCCGGCCACGATCTAGACCGGGCCGTGCGAGCCGGGCGGTATCATGTAGAGCGTCATGGCGAAGATGGCATAGATGAACAGCAGGAGCGCGCCGATGAACCATGCCGATCGTCCGCTGTTGGTGACGAAGCATGTCACCACGGTCGCAATCATCACCATGGTCACCGCGCCGCGCCAGAATTGGAGATCCATCGGGTGCGGTCCGACGATATAGCTCAACAACACGAGGACCGGAGCAACGAACAGGGCGATCTGGGACGCGCTTCCAAGCGCGATGCTGACGCTGAGGTCGAGCCGGTTGTGACGGGCCGCCGAGAACGCCACCGCCATCTCGGCCGCTGCTCCCACTAGAGCGACGACAACAAAGCCGACGAAGGCCGGGCTCATGCCGAGCGTTTCGGCCGCCTTCTGCACGGATTCCACGAAGATCTCGCTGACGATCGCGACGAGCACGGTTACGACCAGCAGGGTCGGGACGGCAATTCCGATCGGCAGCGCGGGTCCGGCCGCTTCGCCGTGATCCTCGCTGGCAAACAGCTCCTTGTGCGTTTTCATCGAGAACACCAGGCTGAGGCCATAGGCCGCAATCAGCAGGATTGCCAAGGCGGTGCTCAACCGCTGCACCGCGCTTTCCTCTCCGGCGAAGTCGAGATCGGCGATGGCCGAGGGCGAGAGCAGGGCGATGGTCGCCATCAGCAGCAATGCGGAATAGAGCCTGCCGCCGGCGCGGTTGTACTCCTGCGTCGGATATTTTAGTCCTCCCAGCAGCAGGGAGGCGCCGAGCATGAACAGCGAGTTGGTGACAATCGCGCCCGCGATGGAGGCTTTCACCAGCATGTATTCACCGGCCTGCAACGCAGCGATCGCGATGATGAGTTCGGTCAGATTGCCAAGCGTGGCATTCAACAGCCCGCCGATCGCGTCGCCGGTCTTCTCGGCAACCGCTTCAGTGGCATGGCTGAGCAGGCTCGCGAGCGGGATGATGGCAATGACGGCCAGCACGAACAGCAGGGTATGAGCATCCGGCCTGACCTGCGCGAGGACGGTCACCACGGGCACGAAGACCAGAAGCCAGAGCAGTGGGTTGTGCCGGATTTCCTTGAGCAGCAGGTTCATGCGCCGTCCTCAACGGGAATGCATCGAGCCTGCCGTCAGGTCGGACGTGAGACTTGATCTAGCTCAACGGTCGCGTTCGGCCGGGAATAACTGGAAACTTCTGCCGTCGAGCCGAGTTGCCGATCCGACAAACCTCGCCACGTCGGAGTTGGACCATGGCCGAGCAGGTACCGCACGCGGCAGTGAGAATTGCCTTCGCCGTCGCACTCCTTGTCCTAGCGGCCGCGCCAGCGCTCGCCGCCGGGATGGACGCGGCCGCGATCGGTTCGGCTGAACCATCGAAGAAGACCCTGTCGAACGATAAGCCGACCCCGGCGGGCGTGCGTCTGCAGGTGCTGCTGGACAGGGCCCATTTCTCGCCCGGCGAGATCGATGGCAGGTTCGGCGAGAATGCCAGGAAGGCGCTGCGCGCCTATGCAGAAGCACGGCAATTGCCGAACTCGGATGAATTGACGGATGACGTCTGGAAGGCGCTGCAGGCGGACACGCGGCCACCTATGGCGACCTACACCATCACCGACAAGGACATCGCAGGCCCGTTCCTACGCAAGCTTCCAGCAAAGATGGAGGCGATGAAGGACATTCCGACGCTCGGCTACACCAGTCCGCGCGAAGGATTGGCCGAGAAATTTCACATGAGCGAACAGTTGCTCGCCGCGCTCAACCCCGGGCGGCACTTCGACCGTGCCGGCGAGACCATCGCCGTCGTCGACACCAGCGACGGTGGGAGCGCTGCACCTGCCAAGGCCGACAGGGTCGAGATCGACAAGAAGCGGCAGACCGTCAAACTGCTCGACAAGTCGAACGCGCTGATCGGTTTTTATCCCGCCAGCGTCGGAAGCGAGGAGAAGCCGTCGCCATCAGGTACGCTGAAGGTCACCGAGATCGATCCAAATCCGACCTACCGCTACAATCCCGCCTATCATTTCAAGGGCGTTCATGCGCGAAGACCCTTCAAGATCAGGCCCGGCCCGAACAATCCGGTCGGCACGATGTGGATCAACCTGTCCGCCGACGGCTACGGCATCCACGGCACGCCGTCGCCGCAAAATATCTCGAAGGGGCAATCGCACGGCTGCGTTCGTCTCACCAATTGGGACGCCGAACGCGTCGCGGCCGGCGTCGCGAAAGGGACGCCGGTGGCGTTCGTGGAGGGCGGATGATGCCGGCGCCAGATCTCTAGATGCCCGTCAACCAGGTTGCGAGCGGCGTCTTTCCGAGCCGCGCCTCGCCGAGCGGGACGAGCGTCGTGTCGTCGATGGCGACGCCATAATACTGCGCCTTTCGGTCCCCCACCACTTGGCGGCCGTCACCGGCTGCCTTCAGGCGCCGCGCGACGAATTCATTGAAGGGCGCCTTCTCGGGACCTGCGATGTCGATCGTGCCGTTCAAGGGCCGTCCCGTTGCGACCTCGGCAAGGCTATCTGCGACGTCGACCGATGCGATCGGCTGGAACAGCGCCGAGGGAACGACGATCTTGCCGTCGATCACACCTGCTTCGCCGATGGCGCCGAGGAATTCGAAGAACTGGGTGGCGCGGACGATCGAGTAGGGGATCGGCGAGGCCTTGATGACGGTCTCCTGCGCGAGCTTGGCACGGAAATAGGCGATGTCGGGCGAACGGTCGGTCCCCACGATCGACAGCGCGACATGATGCTTGACGCCAGCTTTGGCTTCGGCAGCGACCAGGTTCTGGCTCGAACGTTGGAAGAATTCGAGCACGGCGGCAGGCTCCCAGGATGGTGAATTGGCGACGTCGACGACGACATCTGCGCCGGCCAGCACTGTGCTGAGACCTTCCCCTGTAACGGCATTCACGCCGGATTTCGGTGAGGCCGCGATGACCTCGTGGCCTTGCTGCTTGAGCTTCGCAACGAGCTGGGATCCGATCAGCCCGGTTCCGCCGATCACGACGAACTTCATGGCGTGCCTCCTCGACATTGGGGAACGTGAGTTGACCAAATCCAGCGGATGCTCACGCTCTCGCGTTGGCGAGATCCATCTTAACAGAGTTGCTGGGCACGCTCTCGCCCGTCACGGACAAAACTTACCGGATATGCGCGAGAGACGTGCGTTCCAGGAAAAATGCGGTGAGGGATCTTTTGCGGCTGCTGGTCTCTATCCAGTTGCCGCCAGATAGAGCTGCGTATCAAAATAATCCGACGCGCGCTGTGCGCCGGTGACACCGGCGTCCGCCATGAAGAAGTCGCTGGCCTGCTGCAACCATTTCAGCACGGTGCCATCGGCATAGAGCCGCCGCCATTCGCGCGCGGAATAGAGCTTTTGCGCCTTGAAGGCTTCAGCGATGTCCTGGGGGCGTGATGACTTGTAGTGGACCTGGAGCGCCTCCGTGGCAGCGGCCGGATTGCGCACCATGTGGTCGTTCGCGTCGATCCAGGCGCGGATGATCCTGCTCAGGACCTCTTTGTTGTCGGCATAATAATCCAGCCGCGCCGCCCAGCCGCCGAGCACGGCGGATTGCGGATAGAAGGCGGAGGCGTCCACCAGTTTCACGGCGTCAGGCAGCGCCTCACGCACGGCGACATTGAACGGCACCCACAGCGCCACGGCCGGTACCTGGCCGGCGATGAACGCCTTGACGGCATCGGGCATGCTGGCGTTGACGATCTCCACCTCGGATGGGGCGATGTTGTTGGCCTTCAGCGCGCGGTCGAGAAAGATGTGCGCCGTGGTCTTCATGGTCGTCGCGATCCGCTTGCCCCTGAGATCGGCGAACTTGTTGATCCCGAGCGACGGCCGGACCCAGAGCTGCGCGGTCGCAACCTCGATGTCGTTGATGAGAAAGCCCCGGCCGCGGCCGAGCGCGAGATAATTGGAGATGACACCGCCCGCCGAAGCGACATCGGTCTTTCCGCGCATCATCGCTTCGAACACTTCAGGCCCGGTGTTGAACTCGTGCAGCTCGAAATCGATGCCCTCCCGATCGAACGAGCCGCGATCCAGGCCAGTCCAGATATGCCCGTCCACGGCGACCACATGGAGATAGCCGAGCCGGACTTTTCTGCGCGCCTGTGCGATGGCGGGCACCCCAAGTGCCGAGGCGCCGGCTGCAGCCGCGCCGCTCAGCAGCAATCGCCGGCGGTTGATGGGGCGGGCGCTCATGCCGCTGCTCCCGAATTGCGGGCGGTGCCGCGAAAACGCTGGGCGTGAAACTGCGCGATGCCGTCCTTGGGGTAGTCGTGCAGGAAGCCGGAGAGCCGGACCAGGGTGGTGTCGGCCGCGCCGTCCTGCGCAATCGCGGCAAACACCTCGTCCCAGCGCTGGCACATGATGATCTCGGCTTCGCTCGCCTGCGCCAGCTCGCCGCGCAGCTCGCTGACCTCGATCGGCTCGGCAAATCCCTTCGGCGTGATGCTGTCGACGCTGCGCAACAGGAACGCATGGCCGACGCGCGCACGGACCGCTGCGCTGACCAGCACGCGCGTGCCGTAGTTCTTGTTGAGGCCTTCCAGCCGCGAGGCCAGGTTCACGGTGGCGCCGAGCGCGGTGTAGTTCATCCGGTCGCTGGAGCCGACATTGCCGATCACGGCATCTCCGACATGCAGGCCGTAACGCGTGTCGTAGGGCGGCCAGCCCTCGCGCCTGAACTCCTTGTTGAGGGCCTCGTTTGCCGTAAGGCATGCCAGCACGGCGCGGCAGGCGTTGGCGGTGTGATCAGGGTCATCCGCGGGCGCGTTCCAGAACGCCATCACGGCGTCGCCAATGTATTTGTCGATCGTACCCCGGTGCCGCATGATCTCGTCCGAGAGTGCTGCGAAATAGCGCGAGGTGAAGATCATCACCTGCGACGGGTCGGCCCGCTCGGTCTTGGCGGTGAAGTCGGCGACATCCGTGAACAGCACCGTGACCTCGCGCCTGCTGCCGCCGAGGCGGAGCGACGAGCCGGTCTCGATGAGCTGCCGCACGATCGGGCGCGGGATGAAGCTAGCAAAGCTACTGACCACGCTGCGCATGGTGAAGACCGAGCGCCCGAGCTCCTCGATCTCGGCAATCGCGGAATGGATGCGCGGCCGCTCCGCGATGTCGAAGCGCTGGATGGCGTCGGTTTCCTCGACCAGCTTGCGCAGCGGCTGCGCCATCCGCGATCCCAGCCAGAACGCGAACGGCAGCGTGGCGCCGACGAAGGCCAGCGCCAGCGCGAACAGCGCGCGGCGCTCGCCGATGATCTGGGCGTAGAATTCGTCGAGCGGCGCGATCATCGCGAGTCGGACATTGGCCGAGCCGGCCGTCTCCAGCCGGTGCACCGCCGCGACATAGGTCCGGCCCGACGCATCGGCGAAGAATTGCTGCGCTGGCCCGCCGTTGCGCCAGGACCGGATGATCGGGACCAATGCGGGCAGCTTGAGCGCGCCAATTTGCGGCAGATCGTCCTGCCGCTCCGGGATCTCCGCCATCAGCCGGCTCATCTCGGGATGGCCGACGATGCGCTCGGCATCGTTGAACAGGAACGCGAGCCCGGATTGGCCGAGCTTCTGTTCCCCCAGCATAGCCTCGAACCGGTTCAGCAGCACGTCGCCGGCGACGACGCCGCGGCGTCCTTCCTTCAGGGGCGTTCGCAGTGTGTAGCCGGGCTCGCCCGTGGCATAGAACACGTAGGGCCCGGTCAGCAGCGTCTTGTCGTTCTTGAACGCCTCGACATACCAGGGCCGCTGCCGGGGATCGTAGCCGGTGGGGCCGGGGACCTCGGCGACCTGGATCAGGTTCTCCGACAGATATTGCGTGACCGGCGCGGCGCCGGCCGTGCGCGAGATCACGACCAGCCGGAACGCCGCGTCCTGATCGACCCTCAGGCTGGCGCGGAACGCCGGCTTGGCGCGGTCGATCACATCCATCTCGATGAACGAGCCGTCCTCATAGCCGACATAGAGGTTGAACAGCTGCGGGTTGTTGCGCAGCATCGCCGCCATCAAGCTATAGAGCCGCGTATTGTCCGCGATGTCGGCTTCCTGGATCGGCGTCAGGCCGGACAGGATGTCGAGATTGTCGCGAACATTTTTGAACTGTTCGTCGACATGGTCGGACCCGAGTTGCGCGACCTTCTCGATGAAGCCGCTCGCCGCCGTGCGCGTGATCGAGGTCACGCGCTCGAAGCTGAGATAGACCAGGGTCAGGCCGACAAGCAGCACGACGGCCACGAACACCGTGATGATCGATGTTTGAAAGCCGATGCTGAATGGGCGCTTTCTGGTCTGATCTCCGGGCATTGCGGCTGCGTGACGCCTCCGTCAATACTTTCGAACAATGGGCTTGGTCGCGGCTGGCGGCGAAGCGGCCTGGGAGAGCGAGAAGGTCACCCAGGTCGACCAGCTGCTCGGCCGGTTCTGGACCTCGAGATCCTTGTAGCCGCGGACGTTGAGATAGCCCTGATAGCCATCGGACATCGGGATCATGAAGCCGATTTGTGGTCCGATGCCGACCGCCTGTCCGCGGAAGCCGCCGAGCTTGGCGCCGGGGCCGCTGTCGTCGGTGAGCTGCTGGAAGAAATAGCCGGCGATGCCGACATGGACGGTCTTGCTGACGAACTGCGAGGCGGCCCAGTCGACATGGAAATCGATGCCGTTCTGGTACTGCAGCGCGCCGTTCATGAAATTATAGGTGAGCCCGCCGACGACCGAAAACTCATGGCCGCTTTTGGGGTCGAGATAGGTGTAGCCGGCGCCGGCGTCGACCGCGGGGAAGCCGAAGCTCAAATTGGCGAGCCGCGTGGAGTCGTAAGTCCCACTCGGGATGTTGCCGGTGATGTAGACCATCTCATTGTGGACGCCCTGGTTCCATTTCAGCGTGCCCTGGTAGAACACGTCGGTCAGCGTGGTGCGGTTGTCCGAGACGCCGCCCGAAATGGCGTTGCCACGCGGGCCGGTCAGCGTCGCATCGATGCCGACACCGATGTTGCCGGGGGCGGTGAGCAGCGTGAAGGCGGCCTGGCCGCCGAGCACTGGCATCGCCGAGGTGTAGGTGATGCCCTGGACCAGCACATCGGCATGCGCGTTCAGGCCGGCGGTGACGGAGCCGGGAATGCCGCCGCTGGTGACAAAATTCTGCCCGCCGCCGGCTTTTTCGTTGAGATGGATGTAGATGGTCGAATAGGCCCACCCCGGCGACGCCGGCACGGCGGCGAGGCTGCCGAAGATGCCCGGCAGCCAGAAGCTGACGCCGCCGGAATCGGCGAGGGCAGGTTGGGCAGCTAAGCTCGTCATCGCCAACGTCGCCGCAAGCGTGGTCTTCCGAAAATGTCCCGTCATGTTGCGTCTCCTTGGTCCCATCAAGTCATCCACCCGAACAAGTCCGATCGTCCCTCAAAGCCGTCGTCATGGCTCATCTATTTCGTGGCGCCTCCGATCGTGGTCGCGACCCGCTCGACATCGGGCAGCTTCCAGCTGTGATCGAACAGCGGCTTTTCCGGCCCGTAGAGCCGGAACAGCAGCTCAAACTTGCGGGCAGGGTCGGTCGGCACCCAATTGGCTTCCTTGCCGTCGGGCGCCTTCGGGCCGAAATAGACATCGACCGAGCCGTCGGCGTTTTTCGGGAGGCCGGGGCTGATCGAGGCGCGGCTGGCGCTCGGCATGTTGCGCACCAGGGCGTGGGTTTCACGGTCGTAGACGGTGGCGGACCAGTAATTCCGGACCGGCGCATTCGCCGGGACGGTCAAACGATAGATGGCACTGCCTTCGAACGGCTGACCGTCCCTGTCCTTGTTCGCCATCAAATAGAATTGCGCCGTCCCGAGCCGCTTGATACCCGTGTAGCCGAGCGTGTAGGTCACGCCGCGCATGTCGATCGGATAGGCATTCGGATCGCCGTAGCCACCACTGGCCGCCTTCACCATCTCCGGCACGGCCGCCGGAAACCAGCGAATGCCGGGGTTAAGGACAGGAAAGCCTGCGTCGTAGATCTGAGCCAGAAATGCGTGCGCTTCGCGCGCCGCCTGATCGAGCAGCGCGACGGTCTTCTGGTCCGGATTGAACGGCTTGCCCTTGACGATGCCGATGGTCGCGAGCTGGTCGATCATGGCGCGGTCGCGATCCAGCCATGGCTCGTTCTGCACCACGTGGTCGAGGCTGCGATAGAAGCTCGCATCGTAGGCGATCGTCGAGTCGTACATGACGTCGTAGGCATCGGTGGAATTGGTGGGCGGTGGCTCCTGCGCGTTCGTGAGCGGATACACCTTGATGCGCTTGCCATAGGCAACCGACTTGGCGATATCGGCATCGCCATGGCCGGCGAGATTGGAGCGCAGCAGTGCAAACCCGCTGTAGACATCGGACTGCAGCGCGATGAACCCCTGGGGCACCTCGCCCTTGTAGCCGGGTGGCAGGATCAGGTATTTGCCGCCTTGACCCTTGTCGGCGCCTTCGGGGCCGGTGTCTTCCAGCGGCATCTGCCAGAGTGTCACGATATTGCCGGCGATCGAGCCGCCGTCCGCCGGCGGGATTTCGACGACGATGGGTCCGTCCTTCACGTTCCAGAACGACATGAAATAGATCGAATCCGGATTGGGCGTCAGCGTCTGGTTCTTCCAGTTCACGGGCTTCGACCAATAGACGATTTCGTTCGACTTCGCCTTGGTCGATTTGAGCATGGCCTGGAGCATGAGGTCGGTATTTACCGCCGGCATGCTCCAGATCATCGCCTCGACCGCGCGGCGCTGGATATTCCGCGCGGTGAGGTCGTCAGGCGAGATGCTCTGCGCGTGCGCATTCAATGCAGACAGCATGATGGCGACCGCGCCAAGGATCGCTCGTCCCATCACAACCTCCATTGCGTCATGTCCCGCTCACCGGCTGTGGCTCCGGAAACTTCCACTTTCCGTTCAGAATCTCCTCGCGCGGCCGATAGAGTCGGACGGTGTAATTCCAGCCCTTGGTGATCGGCAGGCAGTTCGGGATCTTGCCGTCACAGCCGCCGAACTGGATCGCGACCGAGCCGTCGGACTCCTTCTTCGCGGTGATGTTGTTCAGTGTGTAGGCGTTCTGTGCGTTCTTCTCGAAGAAGCCTTCGGCGTTGTAGACGCTGACCGACCAGAAGCCGTCGACGGGCACGTTGTTCTTCACATCGAGCTTGTAGATCGTAGTGCCGTCGTTCTTGGCCGGCGTATTGCCGAGATAGGTCGCATCCTTGTCGGGATTGCCGCCCCAGCCGGTCGCCGTGCCGATCAGGCGGTTGACGGGGTCGAGCTGTCCTTTCGCTCCGAAGGCGCCCTTGAAATCCTTCATGGTCGAGCCCATCAGTGCCAGGCCGTCGTGAACCTTCTTTTGGCTGGCCTCATCCCAGCTCGGGACCTCGAACTTGCCGGGACTGTCCTGCTTGACGCGGATCTGGTCCTGAAGCGCATGGACCTGATTGATGTCGTTGGCGTCGTTGGGATCGATCAGCGTGCGGACCAGCAACAGTACATAGCGGGTGCCGATGCCCTTTCGGGTGAACGTGTGACTGCCCGGCTTGTAGAAGACGTCATGCGTATAATGATCCTCGTCGATGACCTGGAGCGACATGAAGCGCTTCCCGGAATCCGGCATCGTCACGGTGACGGGAGCTGCATCGAGATCGAACACGCCTTGAGAGTAGACGGTGTCGCGGTTGATCCGGATCACGGCTTGCTTGTCGATCGGCGCCGGCTCGCGCGTATGGACAAACTTCCCAAACGAGCCGTCCTTGACGAACCTGCTGAAGTACATGTCGCTTTCGGCGCGAGCAAAATTATGCGGTGTCACCGGTACCGGCGATTGCGCGGAGGCGAGGGGGGCGGTCAGGAGCAGGATCGATGCGATTAACGTGGCTCTTCTCATGGAGTCCTCTCGTTCAGAACGGATTGACGTAATTCAGGATCGCAAGCTGGCGCAGCACCACGCGGCGAACGATATGCGCCGGCTTGACGTGATCGGTGTAGATCGCGGCCGTGCCGGCGCTGCCGGCGGGCAGGCGCTTGGCAAACTCGGCATCGTCGAGCCTGACGCGGACGACGAACGGCGCCGCCTCGATCGTCTGCGGCAGCACGGCCGTTCCAGAGGTCTGCGCCTGGCCGGTCGCAATCGCCTGGAGCACGCTCTCGACCTTGCCGCTAAAGATTTGCCCGGGTGCGAATTTGAACGTGGCCTCGACCTCCTGGCCGGGCGCGACGTAACGCGCATCGATCTGGTTGATCTCGACGCCGATGATGGTCGAGGAGGTGTCGATGAACGCCATCACCGGCGACAGCGGCAAATTAGCCACCCGCGCGCCCTTGCGCAGCGCGAGGTTGGTGACGTAGCCGTCGGCTGGCGCGCGCACGACCGTCTTGTCGAGATTCCACTGCGCCGCCTCGAGTTGGCCGGAGAGCTGGTCGGCCTCGGACTGGCGCTGCTCCACGTCGAAGCCGCGGCCGGAATCCTTCTCGTAGAGCTCGGTCATCTGGCCGAGCCGTGTCTTCGCGAGCTTGAACTGGGCGTTGATCGCCTTCACTTGTGCCGCGTAAGGTGTCGGGTCGATCTTGAACAGCACGTCGCCGGACCGCAGCGGCACGTTGGCGACGACGGGGACGTCGGTCACTTCGCCCGCGACGTCAGGCACGATCGAGACCGCGTTGCGCACCACCAGCGCTGCGCCTTGCGGCGCGCCCCAGCCCATCGGGATCAGCAAGCCCAGCAGCACCAGCACCATCACGATCGCCGGTGATACTTTCCAGAACAGGTTGAAGCGCACGACTCCGAAATGCACCAGCAGGAACAGCAGCACGAGGTAGATGTTGAGGATCGCGATGGCCATCACGCATCTCCTGCCTTGCGCGATGGCACGTCGACATAGGCCCAGATGAAGGCGAGGGGCCATAGCGCGAAGCCGAAGAACAGCGTGATCCAGCCCGCGACCGCCACTGCCTGTGCGTAGGGATGGTTGCGCGATTTGGCGATATGACCGGGCAGCCATCCGGCGATGCAGATCACGGCGACGCCGCTAGCGAGCAGGATCACCAGCACGATCCAGGCAAAGATGTCGTAGCCGCTCATGATGGCCGCCCCGGTGTCATTGGCGCGCCGCCGTCACTGGCAATAGTCCCAAAAGCCCTGGGTGCGGGACGGATCGGTGTAGTACCAGCACATGCCGGGCGCGGGAGCTGCGCCGGCCCATGCGGCGGCCGTTGCTGCTGTCACGACGCCGATCGCCGCACCCGCGGCAATTGCGCCGCCGCGCGGCCAGCCATACCAGCCCGGCCGTGCCCAGCCGCCACGTCCGGCGACCGCCGTCGTGCTGCGAGCTGCGACGTTGCCCCGAGGTCCTCTGACGACGGTGGTACCGCGATAGGCCGCGCCACGCGGACCGACGGCAGCCCCGCCGCGATGAACGACCGCACCGCCACGAGGGCCAACCGCTGCACCACCGCGGCGACCGGCCGCGCGGACCTCGATGAGGTCAGGCGACGCCGTGGCGTCGTGCTGGATCGCGGTCGGTTGAAGCGGGGCGGCCGATAGCGTCGCCGGCGCTATCGTTATGCCGCCGGCGAGGACCAGAATGCAGCCTGCCAGTCGTGCCACGTCGGTATGCTCAGACATTTTGTACCTCTTCTTGCTCTTCTGCCTATTGCCCGTCAGATCCATCGCCAGTTTCCCGTCATTGCGACGCTCCCGTGCTGCCGCGCTCGAACGCGAACACCGTCTTCCAATCCTTGGCCATGTCGACGACGGTCCAGCCGCGCTGCACTGCCTCGTCCCAGGCCTTGTCGAGCTTTCCGACCTTCGACTGGCGGTCGTAGGCGTATTCGCGTGCGGCGTCGGTGTGGTGGACGATGCCGAGGAAGCGCGCACCGGAGCCGGCCGCGGTCCATTGCAGCATCTGCTGGTCGCCGTCCGAATTGCCGAAGGCAAGGATCGGGCGGCGGCCGATGAAGCGGTTGATGCCCGACGGCTTGCCGGGGCCGTCGTCGATGAACTCGACCTTCGGCAGCTTCATCAGGACCGGCAGGCCGTCGGCGCCGATCTTGAACTGCGTGACGCCGGACGAGCCCACGACCTGCTCCGGCGGAATGCCGTAGGCCTTCTCGGCCCACACCCGCATGAACTCGACGCCGCCGCCGGAGACGATGAAGGTCTTGAAACCGTTCGCGCGCAGATAGGCGAGCAGCTCCACCATCGGCTGGTAGATCAGCTCATCGTAGGTCCGGTTGAACCGCGGATGCCGGGCCTGCGCCAGCCAGTCGCCGACCGATCGGGCGTAAGCGTCCGTCGTCATGCCGCTGTGCGCCACCGCGAGCAGGGTGAGCATTCCCTTTTGGCCCTGAGCGGCGAGGGCGTCCTTGTCGCCTGTGAGGAACGCCTTGAACGGCTGCTGCTGCTTCCATTCCGGATGCTGCGGCGCCATCGCCTTGATTTGGTCGAGCCCGAACGCGAACTGGAAATAGATCGGCTGCTCGCACCACAGCGTGCCGTCATTGTCGAATACGGCGATGCGCTCGGCGGGCGGCACGAAGTCCGGGCCGCCGTCGCGCGTGACGCGCGCGACGAAATCGGCAATCGCCGATTTCGCCGCGCCGTCGTTCCAGGAGGGCAGGGAATCAGCCGGCTGCGCCATCGCAGCGGCGATGCCGGCCAAGCATGCAAGCAGCAAAGCAGCGAGCCGTGCCATCATTGCATCTCCCCTTCCATCCCTCGCTCCGGCTATTGCGGCTTCATGCGTTCGAGCTCATTGAGCCGCTTCAAGGCCGCCTGCTGCCGAAGCAGGCCGTAATTGATGCCGCTCGCGTTCAGCGAGCTGCCTTCCTGATAGGGGAACTGGTCGAAGTCGGAGAAGAACTCCTTGATCTTCCCCTGCACCGGCACGATCAGCCACATGTTCCTGGCGAGAAAGTCGATCGCTCCACCGCCGTCCTCCATGCCGCGCTCATAGGGGTCCATGCGCAGGTTCGCGATCAGCGACCATGCGGGAATTTCGCGGGTCGCGGTCGCGATATTTCCCTTGGAGGCTGTCGCGAAGCTCAGCTTCCAGTCGTTCCACCTGATGGCGTTGAGATTGCCGCCCTGGTCGAAATAGTAGAGTGCGTCCCGCGGCGGCGTGGTGGTCTCTCCCTTGAAGAACGGCATGAAGTTGTAGCCGTCGAGATGAACCCGGAAGCTTTTGCCGCCGGCGCCGGCGAAGCCGGTCTTCATCTTCTCCTTGATGTCCGGGATCCCGGCAGCGGCGCAGAGGGTCGGGAACCAGTCGATCAGCGAGATGATCTCGTTGTATTGCGTGCCGGGCTTCACGACGCCGGGCCACCTGACCATCATGGGAATGCGCATGCCGCCTTCCCAGGTCGTGCCTTTCTCGCCATGGAACGGCGTCTGCGCGCCGTCGGGCCACAGCGCGAGCTCGGCGCCGTTGTCCGTGGTGTAGAGGACGATCGTGTTGTCGGCGATGCCGAGATCGTCGAGTTGCTGCAGCAGTTCGCCGACCATGCCGTCATGCTCGACCATGCCGTCGGCATGCATACCCTTGCCGGTCTTGCCGAGCGACGACGCCTTCAGATGCGTGAAGACATGCATCCGCGTTGAATTGAACCAGACGAAGAACGGACGGTTGGCCCGTGCCTGACGTCCGATGAAATCCTTGGCGCCGCCGAGAAACTCCTCGTCCACCGTCGGCATCCGCGCGGTATTCAGAGGGCCGGTGTCCTCGATCTTGCCGTCGGCCGATGTCTTGAGCACGCCGCGCGGGCCGTACTGTTTCCGGAAATTCGGATCCTTTGGGTAGAAATAGCCCTCCGGCTCTTCCTCCGCATTGAGGTGATAGAGATTGCCGAAGAATTCGTCGAAGCCGTGCTTGGTCGGCAGATGCTCGTCGCGATCGCCGAGATGGTTCTTGCCGAACTGGCCGGTGGCATAGCCTTGCGTCTTCAGCACGTCCGCGATCGTCGGCATCCAGTCCTGGATGCCATGGGGATCGCCGGGCATGCCGATCGTGAGCAGGCCGGTCCGGAACGGCTCCTGGCCGAGGATGAAGGAGGCGCGGCCGGCCGTGCAGCTCTGCTGGCCGTAGGAGTCCGTGAAGATCGCGCCTTCGCGCGCGATCCGGTCGATGTTGGGCGTGCGGTAGCCCATCATGCCCATGGTGTAGGCGCTGATCTGGGGAATGCCGATGTCGTCGCCGAAGATGACGAGGATATTGGGCTTGCGTCCGCTCGGCGGCGCCGCGGCGGGTGTTGGCGACGGCGCAGCCTTCTGCGCCTGGGCAACGGCCTGTGAGGTCAGCGCGGCCGTCGCGACGATCGACGATGTGCCGAGCAGAACCGCCCGGCGATGAATGGCTCGCGCGGTATCGGAGGCGGAATCCGTGCTGGTGTCGTGCCTGGTCGTTTTACTGCTCATTTGACGCTCCTCGGTTACTCAAGGGTTGTTTGTGCTGGTGACGACGAGTTCCGTTCTGGTGCTTGTCTGGTCTCAACGTGCTTCGCTCATCTGGCGGGCCTCCTGCGGTCATGCGCAGGCGTGGACGAAGGCCCGGCCGGATTGATGGATAAGGGGAGGCCTCTGCTGCGGCCGTGCCTCTCGCGCGGTCGCAGATTGCGGCGCGCCGTGGTCAGATGGCGCATCATCTCGTTGGGCGACCAGGGAGCGGCGTTGCGTCCCTTGCAAAAGAGTGTGCGCTCGAGCGCCTCGATCTGCGCGTCGAGCGCCGGATCGGCTGCAGCCGCGCGAAAGGCCGCGGCGGTGTTGTCCGGGGCGGCCTTGAGGTGCGGCAACCAATCGAGCAATGCGAAATAGGCCCGGCTTGCGTCCCGGCGGCCGATCGCGCGGCGAAGCTGGTGGAATGCAAAGGCCTCCGACCGGCGATAGGCGTCTCGGCGTCGTCGATGATCGGCGCTCGCTCGCCGGATCGCGCGCGGCGCTATCAGGCCGAGGCCCACAGCGATGATGGCTGCGAGCAGGACGATCAACCAATGGTCTGCGAGGACGTCGCGAATGCCGGCCCAGCTCCAAGTGCCGCCCGATTGGCCGACAGGCCGCTCGCCTGTCATCCCGGGAGTTGCGGCAACGGTGAAAGCCACACCGTCGAGATGGACCCGCTCGACCTTGCCGCCGGTGACGTTCCACCAGCCGATCTCGATCGCGGGCAGCGCATAGGTGCCGGGTCGTTCCACCATATAGGTCGCGGACTCGATCCGGGTCGCGGTCATGACGTCGGTACGCGCCTGCGTCTTGTCCTCGAGCTGAGGCTGCGCCGGATAGAGCCGCAGGCCGTCGACCGCCGAAAATTGCAGCGGGGGCAGCAGCATCGCCGGTGTCCCCTCGGCGGTGATCGTGACCGTCAGGGTGATGGCGTCGCCGGCCCTGAGCGGGTCGGACGAACGTTTGATCTGCTGTTCTGCAACCAGCTTTTGGGCTGACACAAACGGACGAAGCGCGGCGGCCGCATCCGGAATGAAGGCCTCGAACGACACACGCGGCAGCGCGACGCTCAGCTCACGCGTGGCGGGAGGGGCGGCGGCGTATTTGATGCTGACGCTCTGGTCCGCAATCGCATAGGTGCCGGGCTCTTGCGGCGAGATGGCATATTCGTACTGCACGCCGGCATAGGACACGCCGTCGCGCTGCTCGGTGGTATTGACGCTCTGCAGTTGCCTGGTCACGGCATTGCGGACCTGGAAGTCGGGCAGTTCGGGCGGCGACGTCATGTAGTTGGGCGCGAGCACGACGATCCGCAGCGTCACGGGCTGCCCTACCACGACGCGCGGCGGATCGGCCGTCACCTGCACGATCGGCTCCGCGGCGACCGGCTCCTGCGCGAAGGCGTGCGATTGCAGCAGCAGCACGGCGGTGGTCCAGACCATGGCTGATCCGATCCATCGTTTCATGGCGCGGCCTTTCGCTGCGCAGGCGCTGCGTCCTGGATCGCGAATTTCAGCTTGAGGAAATCGGCCGGCGAGGTCTGGACCTGACGCATCCAGGCTTCGGCCGCGCCTGCGGTGGTGACGTCCTGCGGCGTGACGGTGATCCTCTTGCCGCCTTTCTGGTTGGGATCGATGCGCGTCTCGTCGGCCTTCTCGTCCGGCGGCGCGGAATCGTCCTGCTCCTGCTTTCGGCGCTTCGCCTCCGCCGCGTCCAGCGCCGCCTGAACGATGGCGCGGTTGGTCTTTGCTGCGGCGTTGGCGGGCTGCGCCTTCAACACCTCGTCGTAGGTCTTCAGGGCCTTCTCATAGGCGTGGTTTTGCGCCTGGGCATTGCCAAGCGCGAATTTGCCCTCGAGCGTATCGACGCGCGCGAATTCCTCGGCGGCTGCGATGAAGTCATAGCTGCGGTAGGCCGAGATGCCGCGCCAGATCGGATCGGCGAACAGATTTTGCGCAGCCCGATACTCGCTGCGGTCGAACGCCAGCCGTCCCTGCTGGTCGGGCGTCAGCCACAGGCCGGTGAACCCCGAGGATCCCCCGGCGCGCGACGGCGCCGCGTGCGAGACGATGCAGAGAGCCAAAATCCAGGCCACGGTCGTGCCGCGCCGGAACCAGAGCAGGCTCAGCAGCGCCAGCAGCGGCAGCAGCCAATAGCCTTCGTCGCGCCATTGGGTACCGAACGCATCACCCTGCGCGGCCTGAAAGCGTGTCTCGATCCGTCGCTCCAGCCGCGCAATGTCGGAGCCGTCGATGCTGACCTTGACGGCATCGATGCCGGCCGGCAGCGCAGAATCGTCAGCGCTGACCGCAAGGACGACGAGGCTGTTGCGCCCGGCGGCTTGCCGCATGGCGGCCGCATCGGCAGTGCCGAGATCGTCGGCGACAAGGAGGATGGTTCCGGCGACAGGTTCGGTCGCCAGCGCTTCGGCAGAAAGAGCGGTTGCGGCAGCAACGTTCTTGCCGTCCGTGGGCATCAGGCCCGGAGACAGCGCGGCCAGGAATGGCGCGATCACGGCGCGGTCATCGGTCGGTGGCATCACAAGATGCGCGGTGCCGGCATAGGCGACAAGGCCGGTCCGGGCACCGGCGCGGGCCGCCAGCAGATCGCTGACTTTCTGCTTGGCGCGTTCGAGGCGCGACGGCGCGATATCGGTCCCGCCCATCGAGGAGCCGACGGCGAGTGCGACCATCAGAGGCGCCTTGTCCTCGACAAAGGGCGGCAGCTCCCGCCGCCAGGTCGGTCCGGACAGCGCGACGATCCCGAGCGTCATGGCGGCGGCCACCAGATAGAGCGGATTGACGTGGCGTCCCTGCTGCGGCCGCACGATCAGGTGCGTGAGGAGATGGGGGGCGATCACGCCGCCCCATTGCGCGCTCGCGCTTTGACGGCGCAGCAGGACGACCAACACCACAGCGAGCGGGATCAGCGCGAGCAACCAGAGCGGCCGCAACAGATGGAAGGACATCATGGTTGCGTCATGCATGGCTGACGCTCCTCATCCGGCGCCACTCGCTGCCGAGCAGGAGTGCGAGCCACAGCAGCAGGCCAAGCATGACGGCCGCGCCGAGCGGCCACTGGAACAGCGGTAGCTTCGGCCGCCACGACAGGGTCTGAAGTTTCGCCGGCGCCAGCCGGTCGATGTCGGCGTAGATCGCCTGCAGCTCGGCGCCATCCTCGGCTCTGAAGAAGTGCCCGCCCGTGGTGGTCGCGACGCGCTGAAGGACCCCGAGATCGACGCGGTTTTCGCCGGAAGCGGCGGGGTCGCCGACACCGATCGTGTAGACGGCGACGTCGTTCTGATGGGCGATGTCGGCGGCGTGTTCGGGCGGCACGCGGCTCGCGGTGTCGTTGCCGTCGGTCAGGAGAACCAGCAGCTTTTGTTTTGCCGTGCTGGCCGCGAATGTCTTGATGGCAAGGCCGATCGTGTCACCGATCGCGGTCTGCTGGCCGGCCATGCCGACTGCGGCCTGATCGAGCAATTGCTGCGCCGTTTGCAGGTCCTGGGTGAACGGCACCTGCACATAGGCCTTGGTGCCGAACAGGAGGAGGGCGACCCGGTCGCCCTTGCGGCGGGCAATGAAATCACTGACCACGCGCTTCACGCCGTCGAGACGGGTCAGCAGCTTGCCGTCGGAGGCCTTGAAATCGTTCTGGTCCATCGAGCCCGAGATATCGATCGCCAGGATCAGGTCGCGCGCGGACACGTCCCGCGTCACGGCATCGCCGACCCATTGCGGGCGCGCGAGCGCAATCACCAGCAATGTCCAGATCGCCACGGCGGCGATCATCTGCACGGCCCGGCGTTCCAGGATGACCGCGCCCTGCTGCGGCGTCTGTCCCGTTGCGGCCGCCAGCCTGTCGAAGAACGGCACCTGGATCGAGGCCTGTCGCGCCCGGTAGGGCGGCAACAGCCACCACGCCAGGATTGGCAGCGGCAACAACAGAAGCAGCCATGGCCAGGCGAATTCAAGCATGGTGCCCCCTGATCCAGAGGCGGACGAGCCGAAGCAGCGATTGCAGCTCGGCCGGTTCGGGCGGCATCTGCTGGTACGGACCGCTCACGAGCAGGCGGCCCACGCCACGAGAGAACTCCTCGCCGCCATAGCTGCGATCGAGGAAAGAGAGCCATGCCGGCCCGATCAGGGGCGCGACCTGAGCGCGCGGGAAGGCGGCCAGCGACGTGCGCCGCACCAGCACGGTGAGCCTCGACAGCAGTTCCGAAGGCCCCGAATTGCCGGCATGCTCGATCCGCGAAAGCTCCGCGAGCGCTTCGCGGCGATAGCGGTCAACGCGGCGTCGATGCACATAGCGCCACACCGCCGCAACCATCGCCAGCAGCAGCAGGCCAATCGCGAGCCGCGCCTCCCAGGTTTGTGGCCAGAGGCTCACCTCACGCGGCAGCGGGACGTCGATCAGGCCGGCGACAGGATCTGCCGTTGCGGATGGAGCTTCAGCCAAGGGCCGCCTCCGTCCGGTTGTGGCGGGTACCACCACCATGGCGCGCCGAGAGGCCGCCGAGCAGGCGGCGAAGTTGTGCGGCGGTGTCCTCCGCGGCGCTGAGCGGCAGCACCGGGATTCCGAGTTCATGCGACCAGTCGAAGATACCCTTGAGGCGATCCTGAGTGGCTCGCGATAGATTTTCGCGAACGCTGTCACGGCCGACGTCGAGCCTGATCTGCAATTCGCCGTCGGTCACGGTCATGGTGGCCGACGACGGCAGATCGCTTTGCAGGGGATCATGGACCAGCACGGCGATCACATCGTTGTGCCGCGCCATGTCGGCGACCATGCCCCGCGTCGTCTCGTCGGCGCCATCGAAATCGCTGATGATGATCACGGCCGCATCATGTGGCGCGCGACGCCGCGCACGATCAAGCGCGGCATTGAGCATCGCCGGCGCGGAGACGAGACCGCGCCCGACACCGAGCGCCTGGTTCTGCGCGACGACGGCGGCGAGGATCTGGAGCACGGTCGCCCGGCTGCGACGCGCCGTCACCTCCGTGATGCCCTGGTCGCCGAACACCACGCCGCCGATGCGGTCGCCGACGCCAAGCACCCGCCAGGCGCCGATCGCGGCTGCCTCCGCGGCCGTCACCGATTTCATCGCGCGTCGGCTGCCGAAGAACATCGACAGGCGCTGGTCGACCACGAGGATCGTTTGCCGGTCACGCTCTTCGTTGAAGACACGGATATGCGGCTTGCGCAGGCGCGCCGTCACTTTCCAGTCGATCGAGCGGACGTCGTCGCCGGCGCGATAGTCCCTGATTTCCTCGAAGTTCAGGCCACGGCCGCGCATGCGTGAGGCAAAGCGTCCCGAAAGCAGGCTGTGGACCGGCTGACGCGGCAGGAACGAGACCTTGCGTCCGCGATATTCGAGCGCGATCAGGTCGTCGAGATCGACATAGACACCTGGCAGTTTGGCTCCCGGCAGTTTGGCTGATGTCTCGGGCATGTCGGCCTCAGGCTGCCGCGACGAGCTCGGTGATCTTGTCGATCACCTGGTCGGGGCTGACGCCCTGGGACACGGCCTCGTAGCTGAGGATGATCCGGTGCCTCAGGCAGTCGTGGACGACGGCGCGAACATGGTCGGGTGTCACGAAGTCGTACTCGTCGAGCCATGCGCGGGTACGGGCACAACGGTCGAGCGCGAGGCTGCCGCGAGGGCTTGCGCCGACCTGGATCCATTTGCTCAGGGGCTCGCCATAACGGTTGGGGAAGCGCGTCGCGGAGATGACGTCGACCATGTACTTCTCGGCGAGATCAGAGACGAAGATGCCGTCGATCTCGCCGCGCGCATTGAGAATTTCCTGCTGCGGGATCGGTGGCGGCGCGGCGGCGTGATCCTTCGGTGCCTGTGCGTTCTCCGCGCGGTTGAGGCGGATGATTTCGGCTTCCGTCGCCTCGTCGGGATAGGTGATGACGACATGCATCAGGAAGCGGTCGAGCTGGGCTTCGGGGAGGGGGTAGGTGCCTTCCTGCTCGATCGGATTCTCGGTCGCGAGCACCATGAACAGATCGGGCATCTTGTAGGTCTTGCCGGCGACCGTGACCTGGCGCTCTTCCATGGCTTCGAGCAGCGCGGATTGCACTTTGGCCGGGGCACGGTTGATCTCGTCGGCCAGCACCAGATTGGCGAAGATCGGGCCCTTCTGAAACTCGAACTGGCCGCCCTTGTCGGTCTGAACGTAGATTTCCGCGCCGGTCACGTCCGATGGCAGCAGATCGGGGGTGAACTGCACGCGTGACAAGTCCGCGGCCAGATGTTTTGCCAGCGTCTTGACTGCGCGGGTCTTGGCGAGACCTGGCAGGCTCTCGATCAGCATATTGCCGTTGGCGAGCAGCCCAATCAGCATGCTCTCCACGAGACGATCCTGACCAAGCACGGACTTGCCAATGCGTGACTTGAGATCGAGCACCGCGTCTCGCGCCGATGAACGAGCGCTAACCCTTGCTTCTACGGGCTGAACCGAGCTGAAATCTGCCATGCTTCCTCGCTGGACTTCGGCCGCAGCAAGCCGCGGCCGGTCCATTCAAAGCCGCCATCACCTGTTCGATGCCGCGTAGATCTTCTCCATGGCGTCGCTGACCGTGAAGCTCGCGGCCTTTGCGCGTGGCGGAAATTCCTTGAAGCTCTCGAGGTATTTCCCGACGATGGCTTGGGCCGGTACGAGAAGGAACGCCCGATGCGCATGCCAGTCCGCGTAGTAGATGCTGGTCGGACCGCGCTCGAACGGATCGGTCCGCAAATTATAGAGGGTGGGGGCGCGGAGCCTGTTGAATTGCCCCATCCATGGACCAAGCGGCTCCTTCGGATTGATCTCGACGTTCTGCTCCATGAACGTGATCTTCCAGTCCCGCACGCGAATGGCCATCAGGTCGCCGTCGTCACTCCAGTACAAGAACTCTTCGCGTGGTGACCTCGGGACGTCACCTTTGAGGAACGGCATCAGATTCATGCCATCGAGCTGGACCTTGAAGGTCTTGCCGTTGAGCGTGTACCCCTTCTTGACCTTCTCAACGAGGTCGGTCTCGCCGTTGGCGGCAGCAAATGTCGGGATGAAGTCCTCATGCGAGCAGACGTCGTTGATGACCTTGCCCGGCTGGATGACACCCGGCCAACGGATCAGGCATGGCACCCGGAAGCCGCCTTCCCAGTTGGTGGCCTTCTCGCCCTTGAACGGCGTCGTACCACCGTCAGGCCAGGTGAAGGCTTCGGCGCCGTTATCGGTGGTGTAGACGACGATGGTGTTGTTGGCGACGCCGAGATCATCCACGAGCTTCAACAGCTCTCCGACCATGCCGTCGTGCTCCACCATGCCGTCGGGATAGGTGCCGAGGCCGGTCTTGCCCTGCGACTCCTTCTTCAGATGCGTGAAGATGTGCATCCGGGTCGAGTTGAAGTAGCAGAACCACGGCTTGTTGGCCCGGTGCTGGCGGTTGATGAAATCCTTCGCCGCTTCGAGAAATTCCTCGTCCACGGTTTCCATGCGCTTGGTATTGAGCGGTCCGGTGTTCTCGATCTTGCCGTCGCTGGTGGCCTTGAGCACGCCGCGCGGCCCGAACTTCTTGCGGAACTCGGGATCCTTCGGATAGTCGGGGTTCTCCGGCTCCTCCTCGGCGTTGAGATGGTAGAGGTTGCCGAAGAATTCATCGAAGCCGTGCGCGGTCGGCAGATGCTCGTCGCGGTCGCCGAGATGGTTCTTGCCGAACTGACCGGTGGCATAACCGTAAGTCTTGAGGACGTCGGCGACGCTTGGATCCAGCGGTCCGAGCCCGAGTTCTGCGCCGGGCAGACCGACCTTGGTCAGGCCGGTGCGTATCGGTGATTGCCCGGTGATGAAGGCCGCGCGGCCCGCCGTGCAGCTTTGCTGGCCGTACCAGTCGGTGAAGATAGCGCCTTCTTTTCCGATGCGGTCGATATTGGGCGTGCGATAGCCCATGATTCCCAAATTGTAGGCGCTGACATTGAACCAGCCGATGTCGTCACCCATGATGAAGAGAATATTCGGCTTACTGCCCGAATTGGACGATGACGCAGCGGGAGCCGCCTGCGCGAATGCATCGGAGGTCAGCGCCGCGGCCGCGACGAGCGAGGATGTTCCCAAAAGAAGGTTTCTGCGATCGATCGACTTGTCAGCCCGCGACTGGTTTTTGTTGTTCTCCAATTCGCCACTCATTCCTGGCTCCCTATGTTGCCGGACGTCCTTCTTGTTCGCGTTGATTGGCAAGCGGCGCTCGCACCACGCATCTGAAACCGACGTGGCTGGTCGAGGTATCGATGGGCTCAGCGTGCCGCGCGGCAGGGCGATAGCGGCGGCAATAATTCGGCGCGCAAAGATGCGAGCCGCCCTTCAAGACTTTGCGCGGGATGCGGATGTCTGGTTGACATGGATCAAAGCTCGCCTCCTCACGGCCGCCGCGGGGATTGCTCGGGATGCAGCAGGGCTTTGCGGCGTCGGCCGTGTGCTTGGCCGACCACCAGTCGGAGGTCCACTCCCAGACATTACCGATCATGTCGTGAAGGCCGTAGCCATTCGGCGGGAAGGCCATGACCGGCGAGGTACGCTCGAACCCATCCTCGCCGAGATTCTGGACAGGGAAGTTACCCTGCCAGATGTTGGCCATATGCTTGCCGCCGGGCATAAGTGCATCGCCCCAGGCGAACTCCTCGCCCTCGAGGCCGCCGCGCGCCGCGAATTCCCACTCGGCCTCCGTCGGCAGCTCCTTGCCGGCCCAGCGCGCATAGGCCGACGCATCGCTGTAGGAGACGTGCACGACCGGATGGTCGTCGAGACCCTTGATGTTGCTGCCGGGGCCGTAGGGATGGCGCCAGTTGGCGCCGCGCATGAACGACCACCACTGGCTCCAGTCCTTGAGGTCGGTGATGCGGGGCAGGGGCGAGAACACCAGCGAGCCCGCGTAGAGCATCTCCTTCAGCGCGCCGGGATAATCCTTCGGGTCGGGAACGATCTGCGCCTCAGTGACATGGCCGGTGGTATTGACGAACTGCTTGAACTGCCGGTTGGTGACCGGCGTGCGATCGATCCAGAACCCATCGACGGAGACGCGATGGCTCGGCGCCTCCTCGGGATAATGATGGTCGGATCCCATGCGAAACGTCCCGCCGGGAATGAAGACCATCTCGCCGGTCTTCACGTCATCCGGCAACCACTCGCAGTGATCCAGATCCGCCCGCAGCATGGTGGACACTCCGATACGCGTATCCCACCTGACGCTAAGGCGTAGACATTGGCAGACGACGGCACGTTCCCCGGCTCATTGGACGCATTATCTGGTCCCCTCTTTTTTGGCGCTCGGGGAGAGGAAGACGCCTCATTGCGTCAACATCTCTTTCCTTGCGCGCACGTAGTCCAGCACGCGGCAAATACCGGCCACGTGCGCTCCGCCATCTGCGGAGCGCGTTCTGTCGAAATCGCTAAGGTTGCAAACGGTATCCGAAGATTTGGCAGCTGTGATGTGCAGTTTGTGCCAGTACGTGTGAGCGACAGGTGAGACTTAATGACCCATGTCGCGAATCGCTCAATCCGCAGCGCGATCTGGTACTTAGCTCGCATCAAATACAGTATTGATTTAGATCAAAGCACCAGATCACTTTGTCGCATGGACTCGCGCTAGGGTGGTACTTCACTTTCGCCTGCCCCAGAATAGCCGCCCTTCAGCAACAGGGTTCAGCCATGGGGCAATTTCTTCTGGTTGATTCGAAAAAGCTGGACGGTTTCGAAGGACTTCAGCAGGCCGTCCACGGTTCGCATGTCGATGTGATGCAACTCGGCCGCGGGCGATTACGCGGAACGTTGTCCCATATCGGCATCGGCGATTTCTCGCTCAGCATCGGAACGTTCAATGTAGGTATGCGCACACAGCGTGTCTCCAGCGACGACAAGCTGATCATCGGAATGCTGCTGGCGGCCGAAGACCGCGTCGCGCACTGGTCGTTCGACATGCAGCTCAATGACGTGCTTGTGATCCCGCCGTTGCTCGAGCATGACGGGGTCTTTCACGGCGGGTCCGCTTATGCCGCGATGCGCCTCGACCTCAACGAAGTCGCATCCTTGTTCGGCGGCGAGACGAGGCTGAGCGATCCCGACACCTGGCGCAGCCGTGGCCATTTCCGGGCGGACCTCGAGACTGGCGCGATCGCATCGCGCCGCCTGGTTCGGATCATGTCGCATCTGGGCACCAACAAGCTTGGCCTGACGCCGTCGACGGCGGATTTCTGGAAGCGATCGATCGTCGAATGCATGGCGGCCAACGTCATGTCGTCGCTGCCGCCCGACGACGGCGGCTGGTTGCCTTCGGCGCGACGGCTGATCCGCAGGGTTGAGGACTACCTCGATGAGGCCGGCTCCCGCCCGGTGCATGTGTCGGAGATCTGTGCGGCGCTAACCGTGTCGCGCCGCACCTTGCACCGCGCCTTCCAGGAGGTGTTCGGTCTCGGTCCGGTCAGCTTCCTTCGGCACAAGCGTCTCTGCGCCGTTCACTCGATCCTGCACCAGAGCGCGCCCGGCTCGACCACCGTAGCGGCCGTCGCGATGGAGCAAGGCTTTTACGAGCTCGGCCGGTTCGCGCAATATTACCTTGCGATGTTCGGCGAGCGCCCGTCGCAGACGCTCGGAGGTGCAGCATTGCACACGGTCGGAGAGCGCGTCGCCAGGGCCTAGCGCGGTCGGGGCTACGACGGCGCGCGTATCCCCAGGCGTTCGACCAGGCGGATCAAATAGCCATCGGGATCCTGCACGAGAAACTCACGCTGCCCGACTTCGCGATCGCCGACCCGATACCAGGCCTCGTTCGGCCGCTCGTAGAGCGGCCATTTCGCGCCTTCGAGCGTGCGCAGGATCGGATCGACGCGATCGACGACCATCTGAAAATTGATGCCGCGCCCGAACGGCGGCTTCATCTCCGCCGTCTCCCATCGTCCGTTCAGCTCGCACAGCATCACCTGCAAACGGCCCCTGACCAGATAGGCAAATCGGGCGTCAGGGCGGTCATAGGCGATGTCGAAGCCGAGCAGGTCTCGCCAGAACGCCAGGCTGGTTTGGATGTTCGAGACGCTGAGCTCAGGCACGAGATCGGCAAAGCCGTCACGCGGGGCGCTTCCCGTGCTGTCGGAGGTGGCGCGGGCGACGGGGTCGGAAAGCGGAGGTTTGGACATTGCGGGGCGCGCCAGTCGTCAGCCTCGCTCGCGAACGACGCCATCGTCGCAGAATGCCGGTGTTTTGCCCGACGTGTCAAACGGCATCACGCGAAAAATCGCGGGCCGCTTTCGTCACGCCAGATCGAAAACAGAAACCGCTAAGAAAACAACCCGCCCGCTACTGTGCATGGGGTTGTTTTCGTCGGCCTCACGTCGCGCAGACGATCACGCCGTACCAGCCAAGCCCGCGATAGGTCTCGTAACCCGGCGTCGCATGGAAGGCGATCATCGCGCCGGAGCGGTCCTGGTAGAAGCCGGAGCGCTGGCCGTTGAGCGAGATCGAGATGCGTTCGCTCAGGATGCCTTGGCCGTCGGAGGCGGCGATGACGCGGAAATGCGAGTCGACCAGCAGCACGCGGGCCTTGTCGGCATCGCCGACGCGCACGCCTTGCACGATCGCGCGCGCCTGCGGCTCCCAGTCGAAATGGATGGCGAGCACGCCGATCGGCGCGCCGTTGGCCTGGCCGCCGGCGCGGACGCTGGCGCAGTAGGTCGCGACCTGCGCGTTGCCGAGCAGCGGCTGGTTCTCGATGTCGCCGGCGACATAGTCGTCGCCGGAGCGCAAGGTCTTTGCCTCGCGAAACCATTTGGTGTGGGCGACGTTCTGGCCGACCACACGAAAGCGATCCGCGCGGCCGTTGGCGATGACGTTGCCGTCGAGGTCGCAGAGCCAGAGGTCGAGATAGACGGTGTAGGCGCCGAGGATGACGCCGAGGCGCTGCGAGGCGTAGCTGACTGCGGCCGGCGCAGGCGAGGCCGCGCAATCGACCACGGCGGAATCGGTGGCCCACCAGCGCACGTCGCAGGTACGCTCATAGAGGTTGCGGTCGATCAGCTCGACCGCATTGAGGGAGAGATCCATCATCCGCTCGCCGCGCGACCGCTGGCTCATGCGGTCGATCGAGGCGACGAGATCGCCGGTGCGTTTGGTCAGCTGCGTCTCGAGCTCGCGCGCGATGGTCTCGACCTGCTGGCCGACACCGCGGACCTCCTGCGCCACCACCGCGAAGCCCGCGCCCTGCGCGCCGGCCCGCGAGCTCTCGATCAGCGCGTTCAGCGCCAGCATCTTCATCTGGTTGGTGATCTGCTGGATCGACTTGGTCTTGTCGACCGCGATCTGGTTGACCTCCGCGGTCAGGCGGTTGATCAGCGCGGAGATGTCGGAATCGTCGTCGGCGGGTTCGGTGGTGGTCGGCTTGGTTTTCAGACCCAGCGCAGCAGACATCGGGCACTTCCCTTGGCAATGAGGCCTGATCTGCAATGAACCCGGAACAATCGCTTACAGATCGAATAAGATTCCTTTTCGAAGATTCCGCCTAACGCCCGCTTAATTTGCTGTTTTGCGGAATGCCTAAATGGTAGTCAGTCAGCGCAGCAAAGCGGCAATCCACCGCTTTGTGCGGTCCGGCCGTTGCAAATTCCGAGGGATTGCCGGCCAATCCTTTCCAGCCCAGTGACCGGACATCCGCGCTTGTCCGGGTCCCGAGCTCCCAACAGCCGACTTCCCCTTATGACGCCGCCCGCCACCGCCTTGCCCGTTGAAATGCCCCAGGCCTTCCTGGGCGTGGCGCGCTCGCTCACCGACAAGCTCTGGCGCGACCGGCTCGATCCGCGCGGGGCGGCCAAGGCGCTTGCCATCGTGCAGCAGCACCAACTGCCCGAACTGCTGGCCCGGGTGCTGGCCGGCCGCGGTGTCGACATCGACGCGGTCGCCGACTTCCTCGATCCGACCATCCGAAAGCTCATGCCGGACCCGTTCACGGTGACGGAGATGGAAGCCGCCGCGAAGCGGATTGCTGATGCCGTGGCGAAGGGCGAGAAGGTCGCGATCTTCGGCGATTACGACGTCGACGGCGCGACCTCGGCGGCGCTGCTGGCCTGGCACCTGCGCCATTGCGGGCTCGATCCGCTGATCCACATTCCCGACCGCATCTTTGAGGGCTACGGCCCAAACGTCGACGCGGTTCGCGGCCTTGCGGCCAAGGGCGCAACCCTGCTGGTCACCGTCGATTGCGGCACCACCAGCATCGAGCCGCTCGCCGAAGCCAAACGCCTCGGCATGTCCGTCGTCGTGATCGACCACCACCAGGCCGGGACGGAGCTGCCGGAGGTCGACGCCCTGGTCAATCCGAACCGTCTCGACGATCTCTCCGGCCTCGGCCATCTCGCCGCCGTCGGTCTCGTGCTGGTCACGCTGGTCGCCGTCAATCGCGAGCTTCGCCAGCGCGGCTTCTGGAATGCGGAGATGCCCGAGCCCGATCTGCTCGGCATGCTGCACCACGTCGCGCTCGGCACCGTCGCTGACGTGGCGCCACTGATCGGCCTGAACCGCGCCTTCGTCGCCAAGGGACTGATCGCGATGCGGCGGCGCGACCATGTCGGCCATACCGCGCTGATGGACGTGGCGCGGCTGAATGGCCCGCCGGAAGCCTGGCATCTCGGCTTCATGCTGGGCCCACGCGTCAATGCCGGCGGCCGCATCGGCCGCGCTGATCTCGGCGTGCGGCTGTTGCTCGAGGCCGACAGCGTCGAAGCCGCGCGTATCGCGGCCGAACTCGACCGTCTCAACAGCGAGCGCCGCGTCATCGAGCAGGCGGCCGAAGCGCAGGCCGAAGCCGAAGCGCTCGCATCGATCGGGCTCGAGGACAAGCTCGGCGTGATCGTCACCGCGTCCGAAGGCTGGCATCCCGGCGTGGTCGGCCTTGTCGCATCGCGCCTGAAAGAGAAGTTTTCGCGGCCCGCCTTCGCGATTGCCCTCGAACCCGGCGGTATCGGCACCGGCTCGGGCCGCTCGATCGCCGGTGTCGATCTCGGCAAGGTGGTGCGGCAAGCGGTCACTGACGGCATCCTGCTGAAGGGCGGCGGTCACGCGATGGCCGCGGGCGTGACGCTGCGGAAAGAGAAGCTCGCCGAATTCCGCGCCTATCTCGAAAACGCGCTGGCGCAGGACGTCGCCGAGGCGCGCCATGTCAACGAGCTCTATATCGACGGCGCGATCTCGGCGCGCGCAGTGACGACGGAGCTTGCGACCACGCTCAATCGCGCAGGGCCGTTCGGCAGCGGCAATCCGGAAGCCGTGCTGGCGCTGCCGGCGCATCAGCTCGTCTTTGCCGACGAGGTCGGGCAGGCGCATCTGCGTTTACGCTTCAAGTCGGGCGACGGCGCCATCGTCAATGGCATCGCGTTCCGCTCGGTCGGGCAAAAGCTCGGCAACGCACTGCTCGCCAATCGCGGCCAGCAATTGCATGTCGCGGGCTCCTTGTCGGTCGATCGCTATCAGGGCGCCGAGCGCGTGCAGTTTCGCGTCATCGACGTCGCACTACCGGACCAGGGGCCATCCGTGATTAGGTAGCGCCTGATCCGGAAAAGTGCGAAGCGGTTTTCCGACAAGATCATGCGCAAGACAAAACGGCCTCAAACAACAAAAAGAAAGGGAGTGAACATGGCAGGACAGGTTGAGGGCAAGGTCGCACTGGTCACGGGCGGTGCATCCGGCATTGGCGAGGCGATTGTCGAGCTGTTCGCGCGCGAAGGCGCGACTGTTGTCATCACCGACATCGATGAGCTCCGCGGGCCCGAGTTCGCCACGCGAGTGACAAAAGCCGGCGGCAAGGCGATCTTCCTGGAGCAGGATGTCACCAGCGAGGAGCGCTGGATCGAGATCGTCGCCGAGGTCGCGAAGCGCTATGGCCGGCTCGACATCATGGTCTCCAATGCCGGTATCGGCATTGCCGTGCCCTCGATCACCGACATGACGCTCTCGGACTGGCGCAAGCAGAATGCGATCAATCTCGACGGCGTGTTTCTCTCGGTGAAGCATTGTCTGCCCTTGATGCGCAAGACCGGCGGCGGCTCGATTGTCATGATGTCGTCGCTGGCGGGCCTACGCGGCGCGCCGGGCCTCTCGGCCTATTCACTGACCAAGGGCGGCGTACGGCTGTTCGCCAAATCGATCGCGATGGAATGCGCGGCGGCCGGCGATGGCATCCGCGTCAACTCGGTGCATCCCGGCATCATCGACACGCCGATCTGGGGTAAGATTCCGACCGGGGCCTCCGGCGCCGGCCAGAATGCACCGATTGATCCGGAGGAGCGCGCCAAGGTCGCAACCCCGCTTGCCCGTGCAGGCCAGGCCGCGGAGATCGCCTCCGGCGTGCTCTATCTGGCCTCGGATGCCTCGCGTTACGTCACCGGCAGCGAGCTCGTGATCGACGGCGGCATGAACGCCGGCGGCGTGCCACGGCGGGCGTGAGAGGCGCAGGGCAGGGTGGCGGCCGCAGGGGCTGACGCGCAGGCGCAGGCCCTGTAAAACGCGGCCGTCTCATGCCTGATAGAGGTCTCCTTCGCCATGGCGCATAGCCTTCATGCCTCCTCACCCGCGGCCGTTCGCTCGAACCGGCCGGACCTCGCGACCGATGCGATCCGCACAGCGCGCGAGGATCTCGCCGCCTGCTTCCGAATGGCCGCGCGCAACGGTTTCGAGGAGGGCATCTGCAACCATTTCTCGGCCGTGGTGCCCGGCCATGACGATCTCTTCCTGGTCAATCCGTACGGTTACGCCTTCCGCGAGCTGACGGCGTCGAAGCTTCTGATCTGCGATTTCCACGGCCACGTGCTCGATGGCGAAGGCGAGCCCGAGGCGACCGCGTTCTACATCCACGCCGAGATGCACAAGCGCTTGCCGCGCGCCAAGGTCGCGTTCCACACCCACATGCCCTACGCCACAGCGTTGTCGATGACCGAGGGCGATCCCTTGATCTGGGCGGGGCAAACCGCGCTGAAGTTCTACGGCCGCACGGCGGTCGACCGCGATTACAACGGCCTCGCGCTCGACAACCGCGAAGGCGCGCGCATTGCGTCGGCCGTCGGCGATGCCGACATCGTCTTCATGAAGCATCACGGCGTGATGGTGCTGGCGCCGACGATCGCAGAAGCCTGGGACGATCTCTACTACCTCGAGCGTGCCGCCGAGGTGCAGGTGCTGGCGATGTCGACGGGACGGAAAGTTCTGCCGGTCGATCCCGCGATTGCGGCCGCGACCTACAACCAGATGCGCGAAGGCGATTCCGAATCCGCGCAGCTGCACCTCGCTGCAATCCGGCGCCAGCTCGATGCGGAAGAGCCGCAGTACCGGCACTGAGGCCGTCTACGATCCCTGCCGCAGCTTCGCCAGCACCTTCAGCCCGCCGTAGCCATCGGCGGGCGCGATCCCGGCGCGCTGCTGGAAATCCTTGATCGCCTTCATGGTGTCGTTGCCGACGCGGCCGTCGGTGCCGCCGGTATCAAAGCCGGCCTTGGTCAGCCGCGTCTGCATCTCCTGCACCTCGGCGAGCGTGAGCACGCGCTCGGAGCCGGGGAAGGGCTGAATGAAGGGCGGCGCACCCAGGCAGCGGTCGCCGAGATGGCAGATCGCGAGCGCATAGTTCATCGAGGGATTGTAGCTCTTCACCGAATAGAAATTCGGCCCCAGCAGGAACGTCGGCCCGCCCGCGACCGGTGTCCACATCTGCGCTGATGCGTTCGGCTGCGGGAATGGCTGGCCGTCGGCGCGGGTGACGCCCGCCGCCTGCCACGCCGCATAGGTACGGCTGCCGCTCATCTCGCCGGAGGTGCGCACCTCGTAGCCCCAATGCTCGCCGCGATGCCATTTGCCGCGATTGACGAGGTACTTTGCCGTCGACCCCAGCGCGTCGTCAGGCTTGCCGAACGGGGAGACCTTGCCGTCGCCGTCATAGTCGATGCCGACATTGAGCCAGACCTCCGGCATCCATTGCGAATGGCCCATCGCGCCGGCCCAGGATCCCTGCATCTCCTCGGGCGTGCTCCAGCCCTTGTCGACGATGCGCAGCGCATTGATCAGCTCGGTCTCCCAATAGGCCTTGCGGCGCGGCTCGTTCCAGGCGAGCGCGGCGAGCGAGGGAAACACCGGCGTCATGTGGTTCTGCTGCACCAGCGGATCGCCGTAGGCGGACTCCACGCCCCACAGCGCCAGCAGCGTGCCGCGCTCGACGCCGAAATCGCGTTCGATCCGCGCAAGCAATGCCTCGTTGTTCTTGAGTGCGATCTTGCCGTTGATGATGCGCCAGTCCGAGACGCGGCGGTTAATGTATTGCCAGACCTGCTCATGGAATTCGGGCTGGTTGCGCATCTGCTTGAAGACGCTCATGTCGGGCTCGACCCGCGCCATCGCACGCTGCCAGGTCGCGGCTGAAATGCCTTTGGCCATCGCGCGAGCGCGAAAACCCTCGCGCCAATCATCGAAGCCCGGCGGCGACGCGAAGACGCTCGTCGGGACTGCAAGCAGAGCGGCTGTGCTCAGCGTGGATTGGAGCACGGCGCGGCGGGTGATGGCCGAGGAATCAGCATGTTTCATACGGCCATTGTAGCTGGAAACGTGGCGCCTGTGAGCCGGTTCCCGGAACAGGAGGAACAGGCTTTCGGCGTCACGTGCTCAGGAACAAAGTGTCGCAGTCCAGCATTCCCTCCGCACGACATTGGAGGAGGATGAGATGAGGAAGTATCTGTTCGCCGCTGCGATGGTTACGGCTATCGCGGCCCCTGCGCTCGCGGATGAAGTCGGTGTTCATGTCGGCCCGGTCGGCGCCGGCGTGACGGTCGGCGAGTCCCACGAATATCGCGACCGCGATCGTGATCGTGATCGCACCACCGTCATCAAGGAGCGCGCGCCCGCCGACCGCACCACGGTGATCAAGAAGGAAGATGAATTCGGCAACCGCAGCAAGACCGTGATTCATCACGACAACGATTGACGGAGCCGGGCCCTGGCCGAACGCCAGGGCCTACCTCCAACAAGATTTCGGGGTGGAATGAAGATACGCGCGCACGCGGAAAGCCATGTTGTCGAGCTCGACGACGGATCGTGCTGGCAAATTTTTCCAGGCGATCTCGCGGCGACGCTGAGCTGGAAACCCGAAACGGATTTGCATCTGGAGCCGAGCACCGACCGGATCAGTTCGCACGTGCTGGTCAATGCTGCGGACCGAAGTCGCGTCCGGGTCATTCGGGCAGGCGGGACCTGGCCCGACGGCGAGGTTAAGAAAGTGTTGAAGGGTGGGTAGGCCGGCTTCCCAAATCCCCAACTTTAAGCCTGTCCTTTTACGGTCGGTTCGTTTCCATCTGCGTATCATGCGCGCATGCGGGAGCTGTTCGACATCATCCGTTCCAATCCCTGGCCGTTCGGCGCGGGGCTGTTGGTCGTGGTCATGATGATCATCGCGGAGAATTTCGGCCGCGGCATTCAGGGGGACGGCGACTTCGGCTTCGGCGATTTCGGGGATGGCGACGGCGGCGACGGAGGAGGCGACTAGGCCTCGTCCTGCAGATCGGCCGCGACGCCCGCAAGCCAACGGCGGACGGTGACTTCAGCCTTGGCGTCGAGCCCTGTCACCAGGCGCTTCTCCAGTTCGAGCACACGGTCCCGGCATGCCTTGAGCAGCGTCGCGCCACGCGGCGTCAGCGTCCATTGCTGAATGCGGCCGTGGACGGGATGCGGCGTCATCAGGATCGCGCCGTCGCGCTCGAGGTTGCGGGTGATGACGCCGACGGTCTGCGGCGTCAGGAAGGTGAGGCGGGCGACGTCGGCGCCCGAGAGTCCGGGATAGGCGTTCAGCATGGTCAGCACGGCGAATTGCGGCGAGGTCACGCCGAGATCAGCCAGCGTGCGTTCCATCTTCAGCCGGACCGCGGCGTGGGCCTGACGCAAGAGATAGCCGAGATAGCCTTGCTCGCCGCGCTTGCCTTCGCCGGGGGCGGGCACGTGCACCGCAGCCTCCTGCCTGGATCCCTTCGCCGGTTTCGATTTCGTGATGGTCGCCGACTTGCGCATAATATAAGAGCTCTTATAAGATGTAAGCAGTCTTATAATAGCACGAGGTGAACGGCAATGTCACACGCCCGCAGCGAGTACGAGGATTTCAAGAGGATTGCTCCGGACGCATATGATCTGGTGCTGGCGCTGGGCAAGGTTGCGGCCAAGGCCGGCCTCGACAAGCAGCTGCTCGAGCTCGCCAAGCTGCGCGCCTCGCAGATCAATGGTTGCGCGTTCTGTGTGCAGCATCATATCCTACTCTCGGAGCGGCTTGGCATACCCGCGGACAAGCTCCATCTGATCGCGGTCTGGCGCGAGGCACCGATCTACTCGGCGCGAGAGCGTGCGGCATTAGCCTGGGCCGAGGCGTTGACCTTGCTTCCCGACGGCTTCGGCGACGAGGTTTACGTAGAGGTACAGCGTGAATTCTCGGAGACCGAGCTGATGTACCTGACGTCGGCAATCGCCTCGATCAACGTCTGGAACCGATTTGGTGCGGCCTATCGCTGGACGCCAACGAAGCGGCCGGTCGCGGCGAATGCTGCGGCGTCCTGATTGCAACGAGGGGAGGTTGTCATGACTGCAATGAATTTGGTCACCATGCCGCGCCCTGTGCCATTGCGCTCGATGGCGCTGGCCGTCGTCGGCGGCCTCGTCTGCGCGCTTGCGATCGGCAAGGTGCTGCCGGTGACGATGGACAAGGTATCAGGCGCACTGGCGCCGCTCTGCGCCACCGCCGCGGAAAGCTCGCCGCTCGACAAGATCGAGCCGATCGGCTCATACGCATTGCCCAACGTACCGGGTAAGCGCGTCACCATCGTGCGCGTGTTCTACGGTCCGGGCGGGTTTTCGCGGCCGCACCGGCATGCCGGCTCGGTGACGGCCTATATCACCAAGGGCGAGATCCGCTCCCAGCTCGGCGGCGGCCCGGTCGAGACGTTCGGTGTCGGCCAATCCTTCTTCGAGCCGCCGGGCGCGACGCATCTGGTCTCTGCCAACGCCAGCACCACCGAGCCGGCTGAACTGATCGCCGTATTCGTGGCTGACGAGGGCGCGCAGCTGACGACGTTTCTGGAGTAAAGCCGGTAACCCGGATGACCCTTCGTCATCCGGGTCCTCAAGCCGTCCTCAGCCCCCGTAAGACGCAGGATCGGGATTGTCCGACGGGCTCTCGAACGATTTCTTCAGCGAGGCCGGCATCGGGACATGGAAGTTGAGGCCGCGCGGGGGCACCGACTCCATGAACCACCTGTTGTAGATCTTCTCGATCTCGGGGCTTTTGTAGAGCTTGGCCGTGGCCCGATCGACCACTGCCTTGAACGGCACGTCGTCCTTGCGGAGCATGATGCCATAGGGCTCCGGATCGGAAAATGCGCCGGTGCTGATGGCATAGAGCGACGGATCCTTTGACGAGGCGATCATGGCCGCAAGCTGGATGTCGTCCATGACGAAGGCCACGGCGCGGTCGGTCTCGACCATCAGGAAGGCCTCTGGGACGTCCTTGGCGCTCATCACGGTGATGCCGAGCGAGCGGGCGGCGTTGGCCTTGTTGAGCTGGGTGATGTTGGTCGTGCCGGAGACCGAGACGACCGCCTTTCCTTTGAGATCATCGACCTGGTCGAGCTTCAGCGCCTTCTTGGACACGAAACGGCTCGCCGTGAGAAAATGGGTATTGGTGAACCACACCTGCTTTTGGCGGTCGGCGTTGTTGGTCGTCGAGCCGCACTCGAGATCGACCGTGCCGTTCGCCATCAGTGGAATGCGGGTGGATGAGGTGACGATGGTCTCGTTGACCTCGAGCTTGTCCAGCTTGAGCTCGGTCTTGATCTCGTCGACGATCTTCATGCAGATGTCGACGGCGTAGCCGACGATCTTCTGCTTGTCGTCGATGTAGCTGAAGGGCACCGCGCTGTCGCGTATCCCGAGGGTGATCGCGCCGGTGTCCTTGATCTTCTTCAGCGTGCCGCTCAATTCTTCCGCTTGAACCGGTATGGCGAAAGCGACGGCGAGAATAGCCGCCGTGGTGAGATAACGCATGAGCTTCCCCTTCATCCTGTTTGGCTGCGGACGCCAAGCAAGTCTGGGGCCAGAGAAGATCAGGTCATGGGGGAGCCGGCGGGATCAGGCTTGGCCAAGCCTGCAGGGCTGTCATTGGCGTGTCATCAACACACGCGTCCGAGCCACATGGCCGGCGCGAGCAGCGCGTCAATTCTCTTCGCTGCTCGATCCCTCGCGCTGATCGGGTTTGATCACATCCTCGGGCAGCGCGTGTGCGACCGGCTGCGGCGAGCTTGCGATCTCCGGCCCGACCTCGCGGCCGCGGGCGCGGATCAGGCGTTCATAGGCCGAAACCAGCGTGACGTAGGGGCTGACCCAGATCCAGCCGTCGCGGGTGAACACCTGGACGTCGAAATGCAGGTGCATCGACGTGCCGGCGGGGTGGTCAAGGTAGTTGGAGATCACGCCGATCTTCTCGCCCTCGGTGACGATGCGGCCGTTGAGAATGCCGTCGGCGTTCAACGCCTGCGGATTCATGTGCATGTAGCGGAAGCGGATGTGCTCGGTGCGGCTGTTGACCTCGAGCGTCGCGGCCTGATCCTTGGAGGCACGGATCACCGTGGCGTCGCGAACGGCAACGACGCCGCGCTGTTTGGGATCGCAGGGGTCGCGGCCGTCACCCGGCGAGGGGCAGTCGGCCGCGCGGATGTCCTCGCCCTGGTGGCCATAGCCGCCGCCGCACTGCCAGACTTCGAAGCTGCGTGACTCGCAGAAATTGTCGCGCCACGGATAGGCGGTCGGGCGGTCGTCCTTGTCGCGCTTGGCGTAGGACTGCGAATGCACAAAGGCAGGCGCCTTCTCGAGCGGAAAGCGGATCTGCGCATAGGCCATCGGATCGGGATGGCCGCCCTGCTTGCGGTAGCCGGTGTTCGGGATGATGTCGCCGCTCGGCCGATAGCTGAAATCCGCCGAACGTGCGACCGGGCGATCGATCAGATCGGAAGCAACGTCCATCAGTGGCCGCGTGCGCTGCCCGCCGGCGACGTGCAATGCCTTCAGGAAGCGCTCGGCAACGGGATAGGCCTCCTTGCAGGCGAGCCGCCGCGGCTTCGCGACGCTGTCCAGGCACTGGATCGACACCACATAAGCGGCGCCGAAGCGCGTGAAGGCGTAGCGCACATAGCCTTCGCGGATGAATTTGCGCAGGTCCGGATAAATTGCCGCCAGCGGCTTGACCGGCTCGCCCTTGCCGCCGGCAGGATCGGCGATGTCATAGACGAGCGCCGATCCGGTGATCTGCACCTCGACGGGCTTTGCGAAGGTGCGCGGCGGCATGCCGTCGCCGGCGCCGGGCTCGAGCGAGAACGTCGCGCTGTAGCCGGCGGGACCGGCGTCGAACATGTCGGCGGGGCTGAAGTCGGCCTGGTAGCGCGGCAGCGCCTGTGCGCCGGTGCGTTGCGCCTCGAGGTAGGCGGCGGCATCGAACGGGAGCAGCACGGGGACGGAGCTGCGGGCAATGCCGGTGAAGAACAGCGAGGAGACCGCGTTGAGCTGCACCAGCGCCGGCGTGGCGCGCGGATCGTAGCGCGGCACCGAGCGGCGCGGCACGAAGATGAAATCACCTGCGACCTGTGGGCGGCTGTTGATCTCGGTGCGGAGCTGGTCGAGCGCTGCGCGCCAATCGACGCGCAGGGCTGTGAGTGAGGGGCTGCGGAATTCGTCCGCGGCGAGCGGCGTTGCCAAGGAGAGCGAAAGCGACGCCAGAAAAAGCGAGACGAAGCAGAAAGCCTTCCTACCCACTGTCTCGCCCCCCGGCGGCACCTGTCCGATCCTCGATCCCTTGCCTAGTCCTTGGCGCGCTCGGAGTAGGAGCCGTCTTCGGTCATCACCACGATGCGGGTGCCGACGGCGATGTGCGGCGGCACGGTGGTGCGGATGCCGTTGGAGAGCACCGCGGGCTTGTAGGAGGACGAGGCGGTCTGGCCCTTGGTCACGGGCTCGGTCTCGACCACTTCCAGCGTCACGCGCTGCGGCAACGCGAGCGAGACCACGTTGACGTCGTGGGTCGACAGCTTGACCATCATCTCTGGCTGAAGATAGGCGGCCGCGTCGCCGACCACGTCCTTAGAGACCTGGACCTGGTCGTAGGTCTCGGGGTTCATGAAGTGGAAGCCGTCGCCGTCTTCGTAAAGGAAGGTGAAGTTGCGCTCTTCGATCGTGGCCTTTTCGACCTGATCGGTGGTCTTGTAGCGCTCGGAGATCTTTACCCCGTCCGAGATTCGGCGCATTTCGATCTGGCTGACCGGCGTGCCCTTGCCGGGATGGATGTTCTCGGCGCTCACGACGACATAGAGCTTGCCGTCTTGCTCGATCACGTTGCCCTTGCGAATAGAACTGGCGATGACTCTCAAAGCTATATTTCCTGCTTGCTTGGCCCGGCTCAGGCCAGGACGTGGTCAAATCGATGGGGGACTTGGGGCCTCAAATCAGACCTCGGCGCCCGTTTCGGGCCGCAACATACTGATTTTGCCGTTGGATGCCAGCACTTTGCTGGCTCAGGGGGTGGTCGGTTAATGGTTGGGGACAAGCCGATTTCGCCGTTCTGGGCGCCCAGCCGGCACCTCGACCGGCGGCCGTTCCTCCAGGCCAGGGGGGCCATTACCGGGTCTCTCAGGGGCTTTTTCGCCGAGCAGGGCTTCGTCGAGGTCGAAACCTCGGTGCTCCAGGTCTCGCCGGGCAATGAGACCCATCTGCATGCCCCCCGGACCGAGATCATCCGGCCCGATGGCAGCCGGATCAGCCGATACCTGCGAACATCGCCCGAATTCGCCTGCAAGAAGCTGCTGGCGGCCGGCGAGGCGCGGATTTTCGAGTTCGCACGGGTGTTCCGCGACCGCGAACGCGGCGACCTGCATCTGCCCGAATTCACCATGCTGGAATGGTACCGGGCGGGCGCCCCCTATGATGCCATCATGGCCGACACGGTGGTGGTGATCGCCCACGCTGCGCAAGCGACCGGGATCCGGACCTTCGCGTTCCGGGGCCGGACCGCGGACCCCTTCGCCGAGCCGGAGCTGCTGACGGTCGCGGGCGCCTTCGAACGCTTCGCCGGCCTCGACCTGCTGTCGACAATTTCAGGCAACGAGGGTAACCGTGCGGCGCTCGCCCAGGCGGCCGCCGGCAAGGTCCGCGTCGCCGAGGACGACACCTGGTCTGACATCTTCAGCAAGGTCCTGGTCGAGCATGTCGAGCCGCATCTGGGGCAGGGGCGTTTGACCATTCTGTTCGAATACCCATCTCCAGAGGCGGCGCTGGCGCGGGTCAAGGCGGACGATCCGAGGGTCGCGGAACGGTTCGAGATCTATGCCTGCGGCGTCGAGCTCGCCAATGGCTTCGGTGAATTGACCGACGCCGAGGAACAGCGCAAGCGCTTCACGGAATCCATGGCGGAGAAGCAGCGCCGCTACGGCGAGGCCTATCCGCTGGACGAAGACTTCTTGGCTGCGGTCGCCCAAATGCCGGAGGCGAGCGGTGTCGCGCTCGGCTTCGACCGACTGGTGATGCTGGCGAGCGGTGCAACACGGATTGATCAGGTGGTGTGGACACCGCCTGCAAATGAAACGTTAAGTGGAAAATGACGAAGACCAATCTTGCACGCACCTTGCGTGAGCCGGCCGAGCTCGTGGCTGCAGATCTCGCGCCTGCGACGGCGCTGCCCGCGCTCGAGCGCGTCGCTGCGCGCTATGCGGTGGCGATCACGCCGGCGCTGGTCGAGCTGATCGACACATCGGATCCCGAAGACCCGATCGCGCGGCAGTTCGTTCCGACCGCCGCCGAGCTGGAGACGCAACCGGGCGAGAACGCCGATCCGATCGGCGATCACCCGCACTCGCCGGTCCAGGGCATCGTACATCGCTATCCCGATCGCGTGCTGTTCAAGCTCGTTCACGTCTGCGCGGTCTATTGCCGCTTCTGCTTCCGCCGCGAGATGGTCGGACCCGGCAAGGAGAACGCTCTGTCGGACGGTGCCTACCGCGCCGCGATCGATTATATCCGCGCGCATAGCGAGATCTGGGAGGTGATCCTGACCGGCGGCGATCCGCTGATGTTGTCGCCGCGCCGGATGAGCGAGATCATGGCCGATCTTGCCGGCATCGATCACGTCAAGATCATCCGTCTGCACACCCGCGTGCCCGTCGCCGATCCCGCGCGGATCAGCGACGAGATGGTTGCGGCGCTGAAGGTCGAGGGCGCGACCACCTGGATTGCCGTACATGCCAACCATGCGCGCGAATTGACTGGGCCGGCACGGGCCGCCTGCGCGCGGCTCGTCGATTCCGGAATTCCCCTGGTGAGCCAGTCCGTGCTTTTGCGCGGCGTCAATGACACCGTCGCGGCCTTGTCGGATTTGATGCGAGCTTTCGTCGAATGCCGGATCAAGCCCTATTATCTGCATCACGGCGATCTCGCGCCGGGCACCGTGCATTTGCGAACGACGCTCGCGCAGGGGCAGGATTTAATGCGGCAGTTGCGAGGGCGGGTGTCAGGGCTGTGTCAGCCGGACTATGTCATCGACATTCCCGGCGGCGCCGGCAAGTCGCCGGTCGGGCCGAATTATGTGTTGGCGGAGCAAAATACCGCAGCCGATGCACGTGATGCGGCCTCGGAAACGCGCTATCGTATCATCGACTATTGCGGCGACGTCCATCTCTATCCGCCCGAGACCTGAGCGGTCAGAGAACGCCGGTTTGAGGAATGGAGGATCGGACATGAAGAAGATCATGGTGGCTGCATCGCTCGTGGTCTTGCTCGGCGGTGCGGCGATGGCGCAGACCGGCACAAAGGGGTCATCGACGTCAAGCGGCGCAACGTCCGGAACGTTGCCGCAGGCGCCTATCGGACATCGTCAGCCGCGCGCCGGCGACGTGCCGAACGAGAAGAATCTGAGCGATCCGAACAATCCCGTGAACAAGGAAGACGCTCTGCTCGACAAGAAGATCAAGAGCATCTGCCGCGGCTGCTAGGCCGCAGGCGCGGCGCGGTGGGCAGGACGCGAACAGCATCGCCCCGCCCACCTGTGGCCCCGCTTAGGCGGAGCGCTCGTGCAGTCCGGCGCGCGCGGTGTTGCGCCGGATCTCGACCGCATCGGCGAGCTGCTCGAGCACATTTGCCGTCGTCGCCCAATCAATGCATCCGTCGGTGATGCTCTGGCCGTAGGTCAGGGGCTTACCCGGCACCACGTCCTGGCGGCCGGCGACGAGATTGCTCTCGATCATCACGCCCATGATGCGGTTCTCGCCGCCCGAGATCTGGCCGGCGATATCGGCCGTGACCAGCGGCTGATTTTCCGGCTTCTTGCTCGAATTGGCGTGGCTCGCATCCACCATCACCAGCGGCGCGACGCCGGATTTCGCCAGGTCGTTGCAGGCCGCGGCGACGCTTGCGGCATCGTAGTTCGGCTTGGCTCCGCCGCGCAGGATGATGTGGCAGTCCTCGTTGCCCGCGGTCGAGGCGATCGCCGAACGGCCGAGCTTGGTAACCGCCATGAAATGATGCGGATGCGAGGCCGACTTCACGGCGTCGGCTGCGATGCGCACATTGCCGTCGGTACCGTTCTTGAACCCGACCGGGCAGGACAGTCCCGAGGCCAGCTCGCGATGGATCTGGCTTTCGGTCGTGCGCGCACCGATCGCGGCCCAGGAGACGAGGTCGGCGATGTATTGCGGCGTCGTCATGTCGAGGAATTCAGTGCCGGCGGGCAGGCCGAGATTGTTGATGGCCGAGAGCACGTTGCGTGCGAGCCGCAGGCCCTTGTTGATGTCGAAGCTGCCGTCCAGATCGGGGTCGTTGATCAGGCCCTTCCAGCCGACGGTGGTGCGCGGCTTCTCGAAATAGACCCGCATCACGATCTCGAGCTGGTCGGCCAGATCCTCGCGCAGGGCGGCGAGGCGCTCGGCATATTCGAGTGCGGCTTTGGGATCATGCACCGAGCAGGGGCCGACGACGACCAGAAGCCGGTCGTCCTGGCCGCTGAGGATGGCATGGATCGCGTTGCGCGCCGCCATCACCACACGGGTGGCCGTGAGGGTGCGCGGGACCTCCCGCATCACGTCCTCAGGCGTGCTCAGCTCTTTCAGTTCGCGGATACGAAGATCGTCGGTCGTGCTCAGCACGGCGGGCTCCTGTCATGTTGAGAACCTGCCGGCCAATAAAAAAGCCGCCAGGTCTGGCGGCTGTTCGGACGTTTGCTTCAATATTTCAGATTGAGCGCGATCCTCCTGCCGCCAGCGAGCTGTCGTAGCTAAAGTACCAATAAAAGCTGGTGGCGACGGTGATCATGGTCGCTCATATAGCTTGCCGTTGGCGGGTTGTCACCCCCCCAATCGGCGCCGGTGCGACGAGGCGGCTCAGGTGTTGCTTTTGCGTGCCGCCAGGGCCACGCCGATCAGGGTGGCGCCGCCGAACAACAGGTTGATGCCGACCAGCACGCCGATGGCCCATTCCGCCGAACTCGGCAGTCCCGCGATCACCATGAACGCGATCGCGATGTCGACGAGGCCTGAGATCAGCAGCCACGACCAGCGGCCGCTCAACTCGCGGCGGTGCTCCAGCGCGTACATGATGGTGGTGACACCCTCGGCGAGGAAATAGGCGCCGAGCACGATGGTCAGCGTCAGCACGGCCTGCATCGGGCGGGCCAACAGCAGCATGCCGGCGAGCACCGCCAGCGCCGCCGAGATCAGCGACCACCAGAAGCCCGGCGTGGCGCGCGCCCAATAGGTCACGATCAATCCGCCGATGCCGCTGACCAGGAACATCCAGCCGAGAAGGATCGTGATGGCGAGACTGGCGAGCGGCGGCAGGATCAGCGCGGCGATGCCGAGAACGGCGAGCAGAATGCCTTCGAACAGAAAGGCCCTCCAATGCGCCTTTACCGCCTGGCTCATTGCCGATTGCAGCCGCGAAAATTCCTCAGGCGAAGTCATCGGCTAGCTCCGGATCGAACGACGTGCGCCCAATCTAGTACGCACATTCCACGCTTGCCATCCCGCGGATCAACCGCCGCCGTGCGCTGACGAAAAACCCTCGCCAGTGGTGCGGATGCGGTTGCGGCCGAGGACGTAGATCGCGGTCGTGACCACCAGCAGCGCAAGGCCGAGCAGGATCGAGACGAAGCCGATCGGGATCAGGGCCAGCGTCAGATTGCGCTCGGGGTTGATGAGCCAGTGATGGATCGAGGTCAGCACGAAAGCGAGGCCGAGGAAGCCGACGCCGCCGCCGGCGAGCCAGAGCGCCCACATCCGGCGCAGCTGGCTGAGCCGCTCCCGCGCGATATCGGTGCGGGGCGCGTGGTGGCGCGCGACGCGACGCACCAGGCGCATGGCAAAAGCGATCGAGCTGAAGCCGATCAGAAGGCTTGCCCCGCCCAGCCACATCCGGATTGTCGGATCGAGATCGGGCATGCGCTGGAGCGTGAGCAGCGGGAAGTCGAACGCCGCGTGCAGTGCGAGCGGGCCCGCGAAAATCAGCAGCCGGCTGGAGAGACGGGCCCAGTCGCGGTGATGGCGGTTTGCGCCCAGCGCCGTGCCGGCCCGGGCGATCGTGAGATAGGCGCCCGCGATGATGCCGAGCGCGCCGTGGAACGGCACGGTGAGAACGCTGCGCAGCGCCGCCAGCGACCGCCACATCTCGGCATGCTGCACCAGGTAGGCGAGGTTCTCGTAAGCCGCGAAGCCGAGGCCGACGGCGGCGCCGTAGACCACGGTGTCCATGGGGTTGGCGAAGGTCCGCCGCTTGGTCGAGGAGATCAGCACGATGGCGATCACCTTCACGGCCTCCTCGGGCAGCGCGACGCCGAAGACCGAATGCATGACAAGCGCCGTCCAGGGATTGTCGGGCGCCGCAACCATCTTGGCGAAGGGGGCCCGGGCGAGACCCAGCAGCGAGATGCTGGCCGCGCCAAGCAGGAACGCGGTCCAGACCTGGGCCGGCGGCCCGGGGCGTTCCTCGGCGGCAATGACAAGCCACAGCATCAGCAGCGCCGGGGCGATGGCGGCTGTCCCGATGACGGTGGGTAAAGCTTCAATCAGATACATCGGCGCCGAAATTAGGTTCCCTTGGTCCGCTTATCTACGTTTCCCGATGCGACCATCTGTCATGCGCCGGCTGTCCCGTAGCTTAACAGGCACGACAGCCGGCGTTCATCAGGGCCGCAAAGTGTAGAATACGAGCGCAATCAATTGCATGACAGAACCACCTCGTCGTCGACTATAACGGCTGCGCGCCGGTCAGCGGATCGCGATTGATAAGTCAGATCAAGGCAGTGTGCAGGTTTCTTCGATTCACGATGCACGTGCGCGCGCGGCGAGTCCAGAGGCGGGATGGGCCTCGTTCGGACAACGTGCGGCCAATGAGACCGCCTAATCACGCTTCGTGGTGCGTCGGCGAGGCGATGATGCGATCCGGCGGGCTCGCAGCTGCTCGAGCTCCCAGATGGCGCGTATGAGGCACGTGCCAAGACAGGAGACGATGAGCAGCAGCAGGAAGGCCTGGTCGGCGGGAGGAATATGGATCATGGCGTTGATTAAGCAACGCGCATGCCATGCGTTCCCGAGAAGGCCTGCGCATGGTGCAACGGCGGCTCACACCGGGCACGGCTTGCTCCGGTTCGAATCGCCGGTTCCCGAAAGGCGGCCCTAGCCTGCGCTTTCCGCCCTCAATGGGTGGTGAACGGCGCTGGAGCGTCGGGCGTGATGTCGAAGGCCCCGAGGTGGAATTCCTCGCCGACGGCCTCATCTGGCTCGGAATAGTGGGCGAGTAGCGTGAAGGCGGCTTGTGGATACCGTTTCCAGATATCGAGGTCACCGGCCGTAATCGTGAGCCATCCAAACGTGTACATGTAGCGCCCGGGCTCGGTGACCCGGCCGACCCTGTCCCAAGTGATCTTATCAACTGTGATCTTGTCGACTGCCATCCGGTCCCCCGATCGCAAGCCTGCAATGATGCCCGGCACGCGGCACGGACCCCTCAGAGGCTGATCCCGCAATGGGGCCGCGGTAGGGCAGCAATCTGGTTCGTTTGTCCGGCGTTAGCCCGGCTGCGGCACGGCCTGGCGTACGACCAGGCGGACGAGGTCGTCCCGCTGCTGCTTCTCGGTGAACTTCACCGCAAAGCCATTGTCGAACTTACGGATGACGCGGCCAACGCAGGCGCCGACCGCAAGCGGGGTCCCGATCGGCGGGTCGTATTCGCAGGAGATCGCGACGCCGGCCGTTGAGACGTCGATGATGAAGCAGGGATGGGTGCTGCCGTCGGCAACCGTCAGGAATGTGTGTGAGGCCTGCGGGACAAAGCGCGCGTCACGGCGCAGATCCTGGATGCTGTCGTCCTTCTGCTTCTTTTCGAGCCAGGTCAGCTTTTCCGACATCCAGGCGCGGCGTGCGCGGGTCATGTCGAGCTCCATCAGGAAGCCCGATTTCAGCGTCGCGCTGATGGTGCACTGGAACTCGCCGAAATCCTGGAAGTAGGAGGTGACGCGCTCGCCGATCTTGCCGACGACCGGCACGTCCACGATCATGCGGAAGGGTGAAACGCGCTTGGTGCGGCAGGCGAAGTTTCGCAGCTTGCCATCGCAATCGTACCAGCGATGCAGCGAATAGCTGCCGCTCACGTTCACTTCCACGGCACGCTGCCTGAGGAACTCTGCGACGGACATGGGTGCCAGTTCGTGTTTCTGATTGTTTCCGTAATTCCACGGTAGCGGTCAAATTCTAAGCAAATGATACCGGCGCTCAGGAGCAGGGGTAAATTTCCGGTAAATGAGCAGGTCGGTAATGTGCCGGGATAAGCGGCAAAACGTCCCGGTTATCGGGCGCGCGCATTCACAACCACGTCATTGCGGCCGCCTTGTCCGCAATCGCGCGAAGCGCGACGACGGAAGCGGAGCAATCGAGGCTCACGCGTTTGCTGTCAGCCGTTCCTGCATTTGGCGATGATGCCGTCGGCGAGGCGGATGTCATCGAGGGTCCAGTTGCCGAGCAGCGTGATGATCGCCTCCCGCCGGTACTGATGCCGCTCGTCCCTCGAGGTTTGCCGATAGTCGATGCCGTCCTGTCGTGCCAACGCGCGCGACACGATCGCGATCTGTCGCAGCTTCGCCTGCTCCAAGGAGCTCATGTCTCACCGCGTGGCAATGCCACCTGCCGTTTGGCGGGGTCTGTGAATCGGACGCCTTGAAACTAGCTGCACCGGCTTACGGAGACCTGACGCGGGTTTTTCGCCCGAACTGAATGGCGCCGTTCAGGCAGGGCCGTGCAGCGCGAGCAACGCCAGCACGCCAAGCGCAAGGGCGAGCTTCATCACCGCCCAGGTCAGGCCGTTGGAGTTGATCTCCAGCCCGAACCACGGCAACACGCGCCGCATTGCGCGCGTCGCGAGCGCTTCGACGACGGTGAAAGCAAAGGCAATGCCGGCGATGAGAGACCAGGACGGTTCGGCCGGAGGCATCCAGGCCGCAAGCCAGCCGGGGACGAAATCCCGCAACGACACGAGCAGTGCGAACCATCCGAACAGGGAGACGAAGCCCTTGACGATGTCAGGCCCGATCGCTTCCGGCTCGAACCGGATCCCCATCGTCGCGAGGGCGCCTTCGACGCGCTCGCCGTCAGTCAGGAAGATGAACGCCCCGAGATAAAACGGCACGCGCGATTGCAAAAAGAACGCGATGATCGCCGACAGGACGGCGCAGCCATAGGCGTCGCGGAGAAGGTCCCAACCGCTCATGCGCGACGGCTCCGTCGCCCTCGCAGCTTGGGGCGACGGCACCGATCTGGCGCGCGCCATGTGCTCCAGCATTTTGGCACGCCGGTCGGGCGAGTAGGGCAACGTGCGTTGCATCCAGGCCGGCGCCGGTGGGGCGCCTGACGGGCCGTTCGCTGTGGATTTGCGTTGCTCCATGGGCCGAGCCCGGTCCTTCAAGATGTGACGCCATCGCGGTCGGAAAGGCGGTTCCTTCGGACATTGGTAGGAGTTGAGGGCCGGGGAGGTTCATGCCGGAGGACAGATTCTGCCGGCGCATCATTCGGGTGCCCGATTTCCCGAGCGATCAAGGCCGGTCCGCGGACGGACCCATTTCGATAGATTGCCATGGCGTGCCGTATTGTGCCTAAGTGCGAACCGATGCGGCCAGATCAGAAGCCGTCGAAATCCAGACCCTGGATGTCGGGACGAGCGTGATTCAAAAACTCGAATTCCTGCCGAGACTTGAGTCGCTGCGCGGCCTGGCCGCGGTTTCTGTCGTTGGCTACCATGCATTCGGACGCCTCACCGACACCTATGTCACAGGCATGGCGCCGGTGGTGCTCTTCTTCGTGCTGAGCGGCTTCGTACTGTCGCGCTCGCTGGCTCGGAACGACGACATCGCGGTATTCGTGCGTCGCAGGATTCTCCGGCTATTTCCGGCGGCGATTGCGGTCGTGCTGCTGCTGGCCGCGCTTCACGAGGCGTTCGGGTTCTATCTGGGCTTGGGACCCGATTTTTCGCCGTTCAACGTGATGCTGAATGCGCTGATGATCCGGCACGACATCAATGGGCCGATGTGGTCGATGACGGTGGAGTGTTTCGCAACTCCGGTCATCGTTCTGGCTTTCCAGGGCGGACGGCGATTTGGCTCGCGGGTCCTGATCGCGGCGATCGCAGTGCTGTTCGCTTTGTCGTTCATCGGGCCATATGCGCACCTGCTCGGCGGCTACACGAACATCGCGCCCTTGTATGCTTTCGTGCTTGGCGCGGCGCTGCACTTCTCGGGACGCCGCCTCGAGGAACGTATCGGCGATCGGCAGATGGTGGTGGCTGTCGTGGCGGGTGGCCTGTTCCTTTATTGCGGTCTGCAGAAGCAAACCGCGCCGATCATCTTGCTCGAAGCCTGTTCATCCGGGCTGCTGGTTGCGTTGATCGCGTTTGGGGATCGGCAGCGCGGCTTTCGTTGGCTGGATCATCCGGCGCTAGGCTTCTACGGCCGGATATCCTACAGCTTCTATCTCTTCCACATCATCGGCTTGACCGTTGCGGTTCGCATCAGCACCATCGATGGCTGGCCCTTGCTGTCGATCCTGTTGAGCATTGTCATCGGCGTGATCTTGACCACGCCGATGGCGTGGATATCCCAGCGGTTCATCGAAGAGCCGTTCATCGCGATAAGCCGAAAATGGCGCGACCGGCGACGTGAGGTTTTCACGACGACCTGAGGAATCCGCAGCGCGCTCGTTGACCTTCGCGCCGATGTGGCGCGGCTCGGCAGCATTCGATCGTCGCCGGATTGGGGGCTTAAATTCTGGCCCGCCGAATGACGTTCCTGTTGAAGTCCCGCTGCAGTTGCGCTTGAGTAGCAGCAGGTTCGGGGGAACTGTTTTTATGTGTTTTTTTGTGTCTGTGGCGCCTCGCGCTGCGTTGTTTGATGTCGCGATAGATTATCGTTCGAGCAGGCGTGACGAGGCCTGTGTCCTGTCATGGACATGACCCTCACGTCGGACTGCCTGTCTCCGCGAAAAGCAGGCATCCTCGATCACGCCGACAGCGTCGCCACGGACCGCGTGGCCTGGCGCGAGAAGAACAGCTTCTTTCATGACGAGGATGAACGCTATCTCCGGTTCTTGATCCCGGCGGGAAGTCGCGTCCTGGAGATCGGATGCGGTGTTGGCGACACGCTCGCGAGCCTCGCGCCATCGCATGGCGTCGGAATAGATTTCTGCCGCAAGCAGATCGAGATCGCGCGGGAGCGCCACTCCGATCTCACCTTCGTCGTCGGCGATGCCGAAGACCCCGCGACGCTGGAAGCGCTGCAAGGTCCGTTCGACTATATCCTCGTCCTCGATACGATCGGTTCGCTGGAGGATTGTCAGAAGTTCATCGCCCAGCTGCATCCACTGTGCACGCGGGATACACGGCTGGTGATCGGCTACTTCTCGCATCTCTGGTACCCCGTGCTGAAATTGGCCGAGCTTGTCGGCCTGCGAATGCCGCAGCCGGATCAGAACGTGCTGTCGCCATCCGACTTGCGCAGCCTCGCGAGACTTGGGGACTTCGATCCGGTGAAGTCCGAGCAGCGCGTGCTGTCGCCGGTCCGGATGTTCGGGCTCGGGCGCTTCCTCAATCGTTTCGTCAGCGTGCTGCCGGGGATCCGCCAGGCGGCGCTGCGGCACTATATGGTCGCGCGCTCGAGCCGCAGGGCGAGGGAGGAGTTTTGCTCCGCCACCGTCGTGGTGCCCGCGCGCAACGAGCGCGGTAATATCGAGCCGGCCGTCCTGCGGATGCCCGACTTCTGCCGCGACATCGAGATCATCTTCATCGAAGGCCACAGCCAGGACGGCACCTTCGAGGAGATGGAGCGGGTCAAGCAGGCGTATCCCTCCAGGGACATCAAGGTGATGCGCCAGCCGGGCAAGGGCAAGGCCGACGCCGTCTTCACCGCGTTCGACGCGGCACGCGGCGACGTGCTGATCATTCTGGATGCCGATCTGACCATGCCGCCGGAACAGATTCCGAAATTCGTCGAGGCGTTGCTGTCGGGCAAGGGTGAGTTCGTCAACGGATCGCGCTTGGTCTATCCCATGGACGAGGGCGCGATGCGCTTCCTCAACCTGATCGCCAACAAGATCTTTTCCTATCTGTTCTCCTGGCTGCTCAACCAGCGCTATACGGACACGCTGTGCGGCACCAAGGTGCTGCGCCGGAGCGACTATCAGCGTCTGAAGGCCGGCAAGGCCTATTTCGGCGATTTCGATCCATTCGGCGATTTCGACCTGATCTTCGGCGCCTCGAAGCTCAATCTGAAATCGGTGGATCTTCCGATCCGCTATGCCGCACGCACTTATGGCGAAACACAGATCTCGAGGTTTCGTCACGGCTGGATGCTGCTGAAGATGGTGGCTTTCGCCTTTCTCAAGATCAAGGCGATCTAGGCCGTGGAAGCCACGGTTCGATGCCGATGATGTCAGCCGATCGCGCTTTTCCCGACACGCACGTGAGCGGGAGGGTCAGAACAGCGCTGATCCTGATCGTGCCGATATTGTATCTGGCGGCGACGTTGCTCTATTCGGCCTGGCAGGCGGTCTGGGGTGTCCAGGTTGATCCGGAATCGGCCTACACCATGAACGGCCTGGTGGCGGCGGCCGGATATGGCTCGCTGAAATTCGATCATCCGGGAACGACGACGACGCTGCTCGTCGAGTTGGTCATCAGGGGCTGGGCCCTGGTCGCCCGGCCTGACGATATCGTTGCGTTCGGGCTCAAGCACTACGATGCGATCACCTTCGCGGCGCGGACTTGCGAGGCGCTGGTGCTCTCGGGTGCGTTGCTGGCAGGCGGGCTCATCGTCGGCCGGTCCACGCGCAGTGCCATTGCCGCGATGCTGTTTCAGGCGGGCGCGTTCGTTCATCCCGATGCGTTTCATTTTCAGACGGTACTCGCCCCGGAAAGCCTCATGGTCGCGATCGCGCTGTTCGGCATGGCGATCGTGCTCAAGGCTGCGCTCGACGCGCGACCGCCGGCGACCAGCCTCGGCGTCGTGTCCGGATTGATTTTCGCGCTCGGCTTCGCGACCAAATATCTCTACCTGCCGCAGGCGCTGTTCGCGGTATGCCTGCTCAGAAACCGGCGAGCGTTCGTCGCCGCCTTGCTCACCGGGGCGATCGGCTTCGTTGCCTTCAGTCTCGTCTTTAATCCCGGAACGATCACGCGCGGGTTCGGATGGCTGGTGCAAATCGCGACCCACAAGGGACATTACGGCGAGGGCGAGACCGGATTCATCGACTTCGCGACGTTCTGGTCGAACATGCGCGAGATCATCACGGCCGGACCGCTCGCGGCGGGTGCCTACATCGCAGCCGCTGCTGCGGCGCTGGCCTGGTGCATCAGGACGCGCGACTGGCGCGATCCGGTCAGCCTCACGCTCAGCGCTGCCGCCCTGGTCTTTGCGGCCTACCTCGTGGCGACGTCGAAGCATTTCGCGCTGCATTACATGATGGCGTCGTGGGCCCTGACGGGCGTTGTCCTCGTCCTGGTCGTGGTGCAGATCAGGCGCCTGGCCCCCGCGATCCCGTCGGCGGCGCTGAGCCTGCTTGCGGGCGGCCTATGTGCCGTGACGGCCGCGGTGACGCTGATCGACGCGAGGACAGTCGCGCTGCAGGCCTCTGCCTCGAATGCGATCGGGGCCAGGCTCTCGAAAGCCGTGGTCGCGGCGGGGCCGGCCTGCGCCAACGTCTCCGGCATGTTCGTGGGAGCGCCGGAGAACGACATGAACCATGGCTGGGACATGACCTTGCAGCTCTGGGGCGACCAGGCGATGCGGGAGAGGTTCTCGGTCGCCTATGAGCACGCCTTCGCGGTCGCCCTGCTGGACCACAACACCTACACGCACGTCCTGAAGACCAATTTTCGCGCCACCAGCTACGCCAAGCTCGCCGCGGACTATCCCTGCGTCATCGTCCGCTCACCGTGGGAACTGAACGAGGACAATTCGATCGGGCTGCTGGCGCTCCATCCGGACCATTGCGTGATCGAGGGGATCCACGTCTATACCGTCGGGCTCGCCTGCACGAAGTTGCGCGAGAGCTTCCTGGGCGAGCGGTGAGGGATGGGGGCTGCTGCTTGGCGCTCCCTAGCGGAATCGAACCGCTCTCTCCACCGTGAAAGGGTGGCGTCCTAACCGATAGACGAAGGGAGCAAACGCAAGGCCGGGCCGCATGTGGCGACAGGCCCGCTGGCCGGTCCGAGTCGTGCCCGGCGGCTTGCAGCGGGCGAACGTATAGTGGCCTTTCGGCCCGTGGGCAAGCCGTTCCGGAACGCTCTTTTGGGCCCGGTGGATAGCCCGCCCCGGGATCATGCGGGCGGCGATTTCAACCGTTTCTTAGGGTTCCCTGGGCTAGCGCTGGGGCGGGAGATATCTTTCGCCGATGCCACAGCCCAAGAAGCGCGCAGCCCGCAAAATGCTGTCGCAGCACGCCTGGATCACGCTCGAGGGCGGATTCGCGGCGCGGCACTGCCTGGTCCAGGACATCTCGGCCTCCGGCGCCAAGATCACGCTGGACGAGGATGCGAGCCAGCTGCCGGGCGTGATCCGGATGGCGTTTGCGCGCGATGCCCGGACCGGACGGAACTGCCAGGTGGTCTGGCGCCGCGGCAAGTCGGCCGGCATCAAGTTCCTCTGACGGCCGCCCGATAGCGCCAGGCCCGGGTCCGGGTTACAAGGCGGGCATGCGCCTTTCCGTCCTCGTCCTGATCGCTCTCGCGACGACCTCCGCAGCCGGAGCCGAGACCCTGCGCCTGCCGCCGACCGAGCAGCCCCAGTCGGGCAAGACCCTGCCGCTGAGGAGCGCCACGGGGGCTGCCAGCAAGGCCAATGCCTGCGCCGCCTATGGCCGGGGCTTCATGATGGTCGAGGGCACCTGCGTGAAGATCGGCGGCTCGGTCAGGGTCGACACCGTGACCGGGCGCTGAGGGACAGATGTCTCAGGACCTGCTGCGGCTCGATCTGCTCGTCCCCGCGCTGATGTATTGCGCGCTGTTGTGGTGGGTCGGACGCGGGCTCTCATGGACCGCCAAGCTCGCCACCGCGGTGGTCACGCTGGTGCTGATCGTGGTCGTCGTGATGGTCGAGCGCGGCTGGCGCTGACGCGCCCTCAACAAAAACGCGAAAACAACCCCATGCACAGTAGCCGTCAAGAGAGACGTCGGATGCGGGCTGTTTGCGCGGCCCGCGCGATTCAACGTGCTCTCACCACGGCTTAAGCCGCGTCAGCGGCTCACGACATCGGCGGCGCTACGTGCTGCGCAAATCCGGGCCGCTTGGCGAGCGCGGCGAGCCACCGCGTCAGGTTCGGCTGCGCCGGACGGGTGATCCCCTCGACGCCGAGCCAGCGCCGTGCGTAGCAACCGATCGCGATATCGGCGATCGTGAACTGGTCGCCTTCGATGAAGGTCCGCGAGGCCAGATGGTGGTCCGCGATGGCCCAGACCTCGGCGGCCGCATCGGCATCCCTCTGGATCTTGATCATGTCGCGCTCGGCGGGCGGCGTGCGCACGATGCCCCAGAACACCGGACGATCGACCGGCTGCACCATCGACAGCGTCCAGTCGAGCCAGCGGTCGACGCCGGCGCGCTTCTTCGGCGGCTCCGGATAGATCGGCGTGCCGCGCCCATGCGCCATGCAGAGATAGCGCATGATCGAATTGGATTCCCACAGCGCATAATCGCCCTCGACCAGCGTCGGCACGCGCGCATTGGGGTTCATCGCGAGATAGCCGGCCTCGCGGGTCTTGCCGTAGGCCATGCCGGCGTCGATGCGCTCGTAGGGCAGGGAGAGCTCGGTCAGGCACCACAGCACCTTCTGCACGTTGACCGAATTGGCGCGGCCCCAGATCGTCAGTTTTTGGTCCGACATGAAATCCTCCCGCAGCGTTTTTTGACGTCGCGCGGGTGATAGCGGAATTCGCAGCCTGGAGCGATGCGCATTGCCGTGAGCCCCTCATGCAAAAAGCTCCGCCGGGGGCGGAGCTTTCCGTAGCACTGAGGCTGCACGCGCGCGACAAACGCAAATTGCGTTTGCGCTGACATCAATGACCGAAGAACAGCCACAACAGAATGATCACCGGGATAGGCACACCCAGCAGCCACAGCAATATTCCTCGTCCCATTGCGTCCTCCTCCAATCGCTTTGTTGAAGGGAGAACGCGCCGGGTGGGCGCTGGTTCCTACGGTAAAAGCCTTACCAGTGGCCGGTATTCGGCATCGACGCCCACGGCTCGGCCGGCGCCTTCGGCTCGCCCTTCTGCAGGATCTCGATCGAGTGCAGGTCGGGCGAGCGGACGAAGGCCATGTTGCCGTCGCGCGGCGGCCGGTTGATGGTGACGCCGGCCTTTTGCAGCTTCGCGCAGGTGGCGTAGATGTCGTCGACCTCATAGGCGAGATGGCCGAAGAACCGGTCCTCGCCATACGTCTCCTCGTCCCAGTTATAGGTGAGTTCGACCAACGGCGCGCCGCGCGTCTGCGGCTGCGTCTTCAGCGCCTCGAGATCGTCGGCCGAGCACAGGAACACGAGCGTGAAGCGCCCCTTGTCGTTCTCGATCCGCCGCACCTCCTTCAGCCCCAGCGCATCCTGGTAAAACTTCAGCGCGACATCGAGATTGCGCACGCGCAGCATGGTGTGGAGATAACGCATGGTTGTTGCTCCCTTGGATGGATGGGGTTTTGCTTTGGGCCGGGATGGCGAGGGAGGAGATAGCAGGAAATGGGGGCGAGGGGCAGGGGGCGGGGGAGGGGGAGAATGTGCGTGAGGGGAGCCCGGGCGTAGTCTAGTTTTGAAAGCGACGCATCGGGCTAAGCCTAGAACGGGAGGAACATCATGAAGCCTGGAATGCGTGTGCAACTGCCGAGCGCGATTGCGCAAATCTACGAAGCGGTCGCAGAGTTGGAGGAGCGATATCCGGGACGTCCGTTTACACCGGATGGGCATTTAGTCGGATCGCTTGGCGAAGTCGTCGCACAAGAGATATTCAAGTTTGATCTCTATCCCCCATCCAACAAAGGTCATGATGCAAGGTGCGAAACTCGTGGTGATGTCGAGATTAAGATTACAGCCGGTCGCAGCGTCGCATTCCGTGGGGACTGCAATCATTTGATCGTCCTGCAAATCGTCTCGCCACATGAGGCTGAGATTATTTACGATGGTCCGGGTGCTCCCGTTCTTGCGATTGCTGGTAAGATTGCCAGCAACGGTCAAAGGCGAGCTTCGATCTCTCGCATAAAAGCGCAAGCGCGTAGCCAATTCGGAAACTGTTAGGACACGGTGGGCATAAGCTCGGGTGGCGATGTTGAAGGACCTTGAGGCCCTGTCCCGCGCGCTTCTATGGATGTCACGGATCTAGTCACGTTACCCTTCGAAACGAGACACAAAAAACGAATAGATTCAAAAGCTTTATCGACATAGCGGTGACAAGCGTTTGGAAAATTGCCGACTGCTCGATTCCTCTAATGACGTAAGTACTTGAAGTTATTTGTGTATTTATTTTAGCTCTGACGGTGCGTTGCTCAAATTTGGAATCTGTGCCTCCTTACTTAAGCCCCCTGACAAGAACGATTCGCTCTTCAGAATTTTCTGAAAGGAGAGCTGTGTCGTGGATAAACTTGAAGTCACGCTGGGGTTCTTGAGCCTGAGTGCGCAAGGAACGACGGGAATTGTTGCTGCGTTTTTGATCGTAGTTCTGTTTGTGGGATTGCGCTTACGGAAGTGAGTGGTCATGTGACCACCCCCACTGTTCACTGCAATTACCGTGTCTCACCCAAGGGGGGCAGTCCAGCACTGTCACCGTAATCCAGCCGTCCAGATAGGAAGCCGGTGATGCCGTTAATGCCATGTTTCGAGCCTGGTCAGGCCGAAGAGCAGGGGAAGATCATCGGGAAGATATTAGTGGGATACGGTGAGCTTGAAGTTGGCCTGTTGTCCTGTCTCGTCGCAGTCGAACGACACATCGACCTTCCAGTTAAACGCCTGTTCGAACGGATGCCCGCAGAGAAGCGCATCAAGCTAGCCCGCCAGACTCTGCTGCCGGCGTTCGCTGATGCCGGGCTGGAAGCTGATATGAAAGAATGTCTGGCCGATTTGGATTGGTGCCGTGATCTGCGAAACCAATATGCCCATTGCCAATGGGGCTGGACAAGTAACGATGGCCTATTTTTCGTGAACCTAGAGCAATTGGCCGCAAACCATGTTGGTCCAATCACACGGGTTATGAACCATCCACGATATCTCGGTGTTTCGCTGCTTAAAGAGCAGGAGGCATATGGCGATTATGTCCGCGAATGCTTCATCTACCTGGAAACAGCGTATCAAGCATGGGATCGACGGCGGCGAGATATAGCGATGACCGCTTTCGTATTTTCAAAGCCGCCAAAGATCACGCGGCCGTGCCTGCACAACTAGGGAGGTGCCAGTGCACCTATCCCCAGTGGCAGCGCGAGTGAGTTGAGTGCACTTTCACCGTAACTCTCAGGGGAATGCTTTGGGAGACCGGTAGGAATTACGGTGACAGTGCACTTAATTCGCAATGTCTTGTTGGGCGGCCGTGCGGTGATGATGCGTGGAGTTTAGTGCACTGTCACCGTAATTTTAGTCACTTGAGCAGAGGCGGCGGCTCTCGCATCTTCGACCACGCGACATTGTCGGACAGCTTTGGGGTATAATCTCTCACGACACGAACGACGGCATCCATCAAGGTACTGTCGGCTTCCGGGTGCACGGCTATTGAGCTTATTAACAACTCGGGATCAAAGTCGCATGTGCAGCCGAACTCGTGCCACGTAACGGGTGTACCGATCATTCCATCTGTGATGATGGCCCGAACTTCGCGCTCATATTGGAACATAAGCCGCTTTCTTGTAGCGAGTCCCGTTGGGCTGGGCGTTCTTATCTCGGTGCCCGGGGCATCGTAAGTGACGGGATACCAACTGACACCCTGGAAGGCGCGGGTGAGGTTGTAACTTGGTGCGCAGATGGCCACACCGTCAGTTGAGCCGCAGAAGATCCGCCAGAGAGCGTAAGACTCGTGGTCAGAGCTCGACCAGCAACTGATGTAGGTCGTCTCCCGCCATAGCTTATTGATGCGGCGGGCGCGATCTAGGATTGGCTCTTCAATAACATCACTTTGGAGCGACCGAATAGGCCTACGTAGGATGACGTGTTCGAGCTGATCGCCGGCGAGGGCAAGCTCCCATGGGTCGTTAAGCTTGTCTGCGCGCGAGAACCACAGTTTCCGGTTCTGGATGAGCCACAGAAACTTGGTAAAGCTCATGTAGCGCCATAAGTTGCGGTCCAATTGGGTGCTTACTGCTTCGTCCATAGGAACTCCGCTAGAGTCAGCGTTCGTCAGCTAGCGCGATAACAGGTGGCCGGGCCGCTGTATTCGGAGATGCTGACCTTCCTGGTGCAATGTCCATTCAACTTCACTCAAAAAGCCTGGGCTCATGATCTTGACGGTGACCGGGAAGCGATTGGCCCCACCTAAGACGCGAGCCTGAAGTCTAAACATGATAGAAGATAGCCGTTGATCGACCTCCTTGAATATTGGCAACGAAGGTGGCGAGGAAATTGATCGCGTTAGCCATCTGCGCGCTGCGATCCCTTCGCCTTCAATTCCAGTCTGATTCCAAGGGTCGGCGGGCAGCAATGCCAAACTGGTGTGAACTCCAATCTGTAAAACAGAGTAAAAAGCTGGTTGAGCACTTTTGTTGGCGAGAACGACACCGATAGAAATGGGTTGGGTGTACTCTTCCTGAAAGTTATAGGCTATTTCGGTGTTGTCGCCGCGAGATAAGGACAGTTCTGCAAATAGATCCGGTGTCGTGGTCCGATAGAACATCTGCTTTACTTCGTAGTGCTCCATCGGGAGTCTGTTGAAGTTGTGGCGCCGATAGTACCGACCATCAGTTTGGTGAGGCTCTCCGCTCGATGCCTGTATGTCGATCACCACAGCAACGCGGCCGCTCGATAAGGGGACATGGTAAGGACGTGCTTTGAGCGGGGGCATCACGTGCTGTTGAAGGATTTGCTCGAACCAACTTTCTGGGTATTCCCGTGGGTCAAGGCCGGCGTCGAGACCGTCAGGCTCCTGGTCTTTGTTCTCTTTCATGCCATAGATGATCTGTCCGCCATCAGCGTTGGCGAAGGCCGAAACATCGCGGGCTATTTCCTTCTTCTTTCGGTCGTCCCGCTTATCAACAGCATCTGAGGCCTTGTATTCGATGTGAAGGCTCTCCTTCACCACATCGTCGACAAGGGCTTTGAGTTGTTCTTCCGTTGAAAGGTTTAGCATGATCAAATATCGCGGTTGAAACGTTGCCAATAGCAGCTTTCCCGTGCGTAAAATAGATGCCTGTAGCCTCAGGGGGTGAGCATGGGCGTGAGGGAAGTATGGAAGGCACTTGGCGACGCTGAAGCGAGCATCCGTGTATTGATCGCGATCGGGGGACTCCTTGTCGGCGCGGTGGTAGCTGGATTTGCGCTGAACGCACAGTATGAAAAGGCAAGTGCTTCCTATCGGGCGATTCTGGCTCTCCAGGAGAATAAGTGGGGCAGCACTGTCACAAACCCTCCGGCTATCGCTGCGCGAAATGGAGGTGAGGCAGATTGCCCAGACGGGTCTTACATGGTGGGAGTGAAAGTGCTGTATGCGGCTGACGCACTCACCACCATCCAACCCATTTGCCGGCAGCTGGGCTTAAAGTAATAGGCTCTTGCCCAGAATCCTTGTGGGCCGTGGAAATTTCGGGGACAGTGCACTAAATTGACACCGGAATTACGGTGACAGTGCACTCAATTCACACCGTCGGTTCGGCGGCCGCGTGGCGATGATGCGTGCACTACCGCCGTAACTCGGATCACTCATACTGGCCGCATGAGCGAGATATTTCACCTCTTTGCCCCAGGAGCCGATCCCATCGACGCACCACTTCTGCTGCTCCACGGCACCGGCGGCACCGAACTTGACCTGCTGCCGTTGGCCCGAGACCTGGCTCCCGGGATGTCGACCCTCAGTGTCCGGGGAACCGTAGACATCGAGGGCGGCTTCGCATTCTTCCATCGACATCCGGACCGCTCGATCGATGGAGCTGATCTAGCCGAGCGCGCTTCAAAGCTGGCCAATTTCCTTGATGCGTGTCGCGCGCATCACGGGTTCACGGCACCGATCGCAGTGGGTTTTTCGAACGGCGCGATCATGGCCGCCGCGCTGCTTCTGACCAGGCCCGGGCTGCTCGGTGGAGCCATTCTGTTTCGACCGCTGTCGCCATTGTCGCGTGAACTGCCGGCGATGATGCAGGGAACGCCCGTCCTGATCATCGATGGACGGGATGATGCGCGCCGATCGCGCGGTGACGGTTTGAGGTTGGCCGAGAGATTGACGCGTGCGGGTGCTGTCGTGACACATCACGTGCTCTCGACAGGACATGCGATCACATCGGAGGATAGGCAAATCGCACGGGAGTGGCTGCTCAGGACGAGACGTGGACCGAGGCCGCAAGCCGAGGAGGGCGACCGTCGGGATTGAGCCCACTGTCACCGTCTTCTCCACGACGACTGCGGTATCAGAGCTGCGGCTGTTAGCTTCTCGACCAGCAGTTTTAGTGTATGCTAACCTCAGGTAGCGAGGTGGCTGGCGTGGCAACCGTTCTAATCGTTTCGGGTGTCCTGACGGGGGCTCTCGGACTTCTCGACATTTTTCTTAGCGAAGCGCAAAAATCGAAGCTTGATAATTGGACGCTCCGTGTCTGGGATTGGCTCTCTGACGCAAAAAAATTTTCTCTCATCGGCTGGCTGTTGCGGCCAAGCTTTCGGATCTGGTTTTCCGGCATATCGATCGCGAGCGCATTCGCTCTGTTTTTACGAGGTACTGTCGATCCTTCGGACTTCGACTGGGTGTCTGAAGCGTTGCGCTCAATTGGCCAACTAGCGGTTGGCGCGCTCTCCGGCTGCATGACTGGATGGTTGATGCAGCGCCATATTCTCAGTAGATCTTCACGAACAGCGCCCATTTGGGCGATCGGCTATTTTGCTATTGCGATCACTCTCTTCCTGTATGCAACTTATCTCGCTCTTGGCGGTGTGATGAGCAACCCGCCATTGAGTACGGGATTTAGTATTTTCCTTGATTGGGCGTTTCCATTCACTATGACGCTATTCACGTTTTCAGCGATTACGACACTTCCGCTGTTGGTGATCACAATCATGGAATGTGTTGTGTTCTGCGCAGAGCTAATCGTGCGGAGAATTGCGGAATCGCCCAAAGGCGTTGTCTTGGGGTGCAGTAGTATTGCTACTGCGATAGGTGCATTTCTCAAAGCCTCGCCGTGAAAAAGACCCCCGCACAACTGGGGGCCAGTCGTTAATATGGTATCTCGTCGTCACCTTGAGGGCTTCGACGCGGGAGCTACGAGTGCACTGCCGTCGTAATTCCGGAGCATCAGAACCGCGGCAGAGCGTATTATACGACGGCAACTTGGAGGAGCGGCGCGGCATGTTATCGTTTCTTGCATTCATCGGGACGTCGATCATCGTCATTGTCACGCCGGGGCCCGACACGGCCACGACAATCCGCAGCACTCTCTTAGCAGGGCAGACTGGCGGGATTTGCACTGCGGCTGGCATCGCAGTGGGGCAGATGGTCTGGGCGCTGGCGACCAGCGTCGGGCTTGCTGCTCTCCTGGTGGCCTCGGCGCCACTGTTTCTTGCGATCAAGTATCTGGGGGCCGCTTATCTCATCTATCTGGGCATCATCGCGTTGTACGAAGCCCTTTGGCCACCGGAGCAAGGTTCCGACAGCGCGATGGAGAACCACGCGCATGGCCGCGTAAGCCCCTGGATCGCCTTCAGGCAGGGGCTCATCAGTGATCTCGGCAATCCCAAGATGGCTGTTTTCTTCACAAGCCTGCTTCCGCAGTTCGCGCCGACAGGTGGTTCGACCTTTGCGACACTGCTCGTTCTTGGAATTGTGTTTGCAGGGATGACCTTCGTCTGGCTCGCATTTTATGCCGCAGCGATCCACAAGGTGCGGCATGCGCTTCAGCGGCCGACCGTACGTCGCCTCGTGGAGGGCGTGACTGGAACTGTCCTGATTGCTTTGGGTTTGCGCATCGCCACCGAGCAGCGGTGAATAGCCCGCCATCTGCCTACTTGCACTCAAAACTCTCCGCGCTCTCCGGATCGCCTTGCCCCTTGTACTGTGCGTGTTGCGGATAGGCGCAAAGCGGCCGACTGCGGCCGGGGAAGGCTGGTCCCGTCGCCACCGCCGCATCGGGCGCCTTGCCGTCTTCCACCCAGTTCACGACCGCGCTGAGGAGATCGAAACGATCGAGCGTTGCGCCGCTCGAGCAGTGACCCATGCCGGGCACCAGGAAGGCGCGGCTCGATGTCTCCCGCACCATCTCCATGCCGCCGGAATCCGCCGCCATGCGCTCGTAGTAATTCACGGTGTCTTCAGCCGAGAACCAGGGATCGCTCACACCGTGGTAAAACAGCAGCTTGCCGCCATGGCCGAAATAGCTCGACAGGTTGGTCCAGTAGGCGGTGTTGGTGAGGCGATCGAGCCCGCTCGCGTTGACCCGGTCTTCGAGTTGATCGACGTCGATGCGGTCCCAAACAGGCGGTCCGACCGGACTGAGCGCGCCTGATGTCAGGATGCCGGGAATGGAAACGCCTTCGGCTGCGACGCCGCTGTCCCACGGGAACGGCGGGTAGACCTGCGCGCCGCGTGAATTCTTCGGTCCGGCAAAAGCTTTCCGGAGGGCATCGACCTGCGGCGGCGCCAGGCAAGAATCTGTCTTGCCATCCGTCTTGTCGCCCGTGCAGGTGAGGACCGCGGGATCGAATTGACAGGCCTTGCGGTCGAAGATCAGGCCATCCTTGACGCCGTCTCTGGCGTCGCAGGCCTCGAGGATCGCGTTCGTGATCAGCTTTCGCTCGCCCGCGGAAAAAGTCTTGGCGGGCTCCGGCTTGCCGGACGCATCTTTCGGCGCGACCTGGCTGAAGGCAGCGTTGGCCCAGGCGAGACCGATATTGGAGTTACCGGTGCGCATCGCAGGCGCGCCAGCGACGATGCCGTCGAACTGTTCGGGATAGCGCGCCGATGCCAGCATGCCCTCGCGGCCCCCGGTCGAGCACCCCGTAAAATAGGAACGTTTGGCGGGCTGGCCATAGTAATGCGCGACGATCGCCTTGGCGGCAATCGTCACCTTGCCGACGGATGAATTGGCGAAGTTGAGCGCGGCTTCCTGGTCCTTCAGGAAAGAGGCATCGAACACCGCGCCCTGATGACCGCTATCGGTCGAGACCACGGCAAAGCCGCGCGCCAGCGCCGGCACCTCGCCGGCCGCCTGGTAACCCAGCGGCGGCCGGATCGAGCCGTTCAAACCGCCGCCGCCCTGAAACAAGAACCGGCCGTTCCAGCGATCGGGCAGGGCGATGGCAAAGCCGATCGCGTAGGACTTGCCCTCGACCCCCACGCGCTGATCGATCACGCCATCCGCGCGGCAGTTCGGCGGCAGCGCCACCGATACGGTGGCCGGCGCGGGCGGCGACGGCTGCACGGTCCCCGGCGGCGCCTCCGGCACCATTTCGGCCTTGGTGATCAATGTCGTCGATCCCGGCATCTTCCAGCCGGTCAGGTCGGCGCATTTGAGTGCAGGTGATAGGTTGGCTGAATCGTCGGCGCTTGCCGGCGAGATCGCAACGACCATGATGGCCGCGACCAGAGCCAGGCAAGCCATCGCACCATCAAGCGCCACATTGCTTTTTCGCTGCATTGTTCTTCCCTGCCGTTTTCTGATTTTTATTGCGGTGCATTGAACTCACGCTGACCGCCGGACGATGTGGTGCACCGACACTGAACTATCTTGTGTCATTCGGCAGGTGCAGTCCAGCGGCGCAGCGCGCTCGCCGTTCGCCCCTTGCGGCGGCATGAGTGAGTTGAGTGCATTGTCACCGAAACGCGTGGAGCCTTAGCGCACGGTCGGCGTAATCTAGGGGCCAAGCCCGGATTGCTTCGCTTCCGCCGTCGCTCTTCGAGCTATGGCGGACAAGCCGCTCGCAATGACGTGTTGAGCGAGCGTGCCCCTCTATCACCGTCATTGCCGAGGGGCCCGGCCTAAGCTGGCGCCCGCAAAGGACCGGCCTGCCTCAGATCGCCTTCGCTTTCTTCAGCGCGTCGAGATCGCGCCGCACGCCGGTCAGGCCGTCGTGGTTGTAGCGGATCAGAATCCGCTCGGCGCTGAGGTACGACAGCGCCGGGTTGCGGAAGCCGTTGTTGAACTTCGCGGCATCCGCGGGGTCGAAGCCGTAGTCGGGCGCGAGCTTGGTGAGGATCGCCACTGACGCCGTCACCGCCGGGCCTGTGAAGATGTAGTCCGCATCCGACAGATTGTGGATCACGGTCTCGGCCGAGAGGTTGCCGATTTTGGCGGCGAGGAAGTCGATGTTGTCGGTGGTGCGTGCCGGTGGCAGGCGGAAATGGCCGTCGGCATCCTTCACCAGATAGCCGCGTGCGATCGGGTCGACATGGGCAATGATCGCCGCAGCGCGCAGCCAGTTCACCGCCATGTATTCCTTGCCGAGCGTCGGCGCGGTGTGGGCTGAGGCCTGGATCACGATGAACGGCGCGGGCAGGTCGCGCGCCATGGATTCAGCGACGCCGAGAATGTGATGGGCGCCGGTGCGGCTGTCGCCCTTGGCGCCATCCGCGTCGGTCTCGCCATTGCCGCCGAAGTTGAACTCGGCGAACTCGCTGCCGTCGGCATTCCACTGGAACACGATCGGCTTGGCCCAGTCGTGCAACATCGGGGCGGCGATGATGGCGTCGTTGTTCATGACGAGATCGGAGCGGTTGACCGCGTCGCGCGAACCCGGCAGCGGCGCCACCCGCGGCAGACCGTCCTCGCCGGTCAGGCCAACGGTGAGGCGATAGTTCTCGCTGAGGCTGATGGCACTCGCCAGGTTGAACGATTCATGCACCGGCAGGCCGCCGGGATAGGAGTGGTGGCCGGCGAATGCGCCGCCGGGTGCAGCTCCCCAGGCCATCGGCAAATGCGGGCAGGCGGTGCCGTCGTCGCGCAGCGGCGGAAACACGCCGGTCACCGCGCCGCCCGGGAATGCCTTGCCGTTGGCCTCGTTGATCAGCCCTTGGCTGGTCAGCTCGGCGATAATCTTGTCCTTGTCGGAGGCAGTGAGGTTAGCGCGATGGGTGACGCAGGTGTTCGGGTTGAACAGGGCGTCGCGGGTCGCGGCCTTCAGCTTGGCGTCGTCGATGGTGGCGATGACCTGCTCGATGCGCGCCAGAGCTGATGTCACCAGCGGCGAACGGGCGGCGAGCTCTCCTGCCGCCGCGTTGCCCGCGCCAAGCACGGTCTGGTCAACGGCCAAAGCCGGGGCGGAAATTGCCAGCACGGCAGCGGCGACGACGGGAAGCATGAGGCGCATCAGCTGGTTCCTTCTGAAAAGACGCGCAGCGCTAGCATCGGACAATGACAGTCCGGTAACAGAAGGTGCCGCCGCTGTGGTTTCCCGAATTGCGGTGACGGTGCGCTTGACTCCGATGGCAGCACGAGTGTGAGTTGAGCGCACTGTCACCGTAAATCTATGGATGGCAACGTCAAATAGATTCAACGCTCATACCAACGAACCTGTGGTGGGCTACGACATGTTCAAGAACAGTTTGACGGCAGGGGTGGCGGCCTTGATGGCAGCGAGCATGATGGCGGCAGGCTCGGTTTGTGCGGCGCCGTTGAAAACGCGCGACGTCATCGAGATATGGCCGGGCGGCGTGGGGCCGGGGTCGGAGAAATCGCCGGCACAACTCACGGTCACCGAGCGCAGCAAGGTGGCTTACTGGCCTGATCGTATCGTCACCGGCATCACCAGGCCCAATCTCACCGCCTTCGTGCCGGACAAGCCCAGCGGCACCGCGGTCATCGTGGCTCCCGGAGGTGCCTATTCGCGCATCGTGCTCGACAAGGAAGCCGCGGAGATGGCGCGCTGGCTCAATCCCTACGGCGTGACGGTGCTGCTGATGCAATACCGCTTGCCGGCGGAAGGCCATGTCGACGGCAAGGATGTTCCCTTGCAGGACGCGCAGCGTGCGATCCGCGTGGTGCGGCAGAATGCCGGGGAGTGGGGCCTTCAGCCCGACAGGATCGGCTTCCTCGGTGCATCCGCGGCGGGCCACATGGCGGCAAGCCTCGGCGCCCAGTTCGCCAAGAAGGTGTACGAACCCGTGGATGCGGCCGACAGCCTGTCCGCTCGTCCGGATTTCCTGCTGCTGCTCTATCCGGTGGTGTCGATGGACGACAAGCTGACCCATCTGGAATCGCGCACCAATTTGCTCGGCAAGGATCCGTCGCCGGACCTGATCAGGGACTATTCGGCGGACCTGCACGTCACCAAAGAGGCGCCTCCGACATTCATCGTGGTCGCGAAGGACGATCCCGTGGTGCCGCCTGAGAACAGCATGCACTATCACGACGCGCTGCAGAAGGCGGGTGTGTCCAGCGAGCTCCACACCTTCGCGGAAGGCGGCCACGGCTTCGGTATCCGCGACGCGCGCCAACTGCCGGTCTCCGACTGGCCCAATTTGGCGGCCGCCTGGATGAAGGCCAAGGGCTATATCAAGCAATAGGCTTGAAATTATCGGATGTCCTCTCCGTGTGCGTGATGAAGCACGTCGGGATCTACTTCTCCTCCGCCGCGGTCGCTGTCGCCGGGCCTTCGCCCATGATCAGCAGCACGGCGTCCTCGTCCTTGGCGCCGTCCCAATGCACCTGCTTGCCGGTGTGGGTGACGAAGCTGCCTGCGGGCATCGGCACGGTGCCGTTGTCAGGGTCGAATTTCGGGCCTGAGCCGACCCACCAGGTGCCTTGCAGGACCACGATGTAGCGGTCGTTCGGATGGAAGTGCGGGCGGCTGAAATGGTTGCCCTTGGTCCACTTGTTGTAGACCATGTAGAAGCCGGGCTTGTCGGGATTGCCGACCACCACGGCCGATTGCGCGCCGCGCGCGTCAACCGGGCCCCAGGGGATCTGGTCCGGCAATTTAAAGGTGACGGCGGCGGGATTGAGCTCGGCGGCGGAGCCGACGCTCAGCGTGCCCGCGAAAGCGAGCGGCAGCAGCAGAAAGCGCAGGGCGCGGCGCGTCGTCATGATGACCTCCCTTTTTTCAGTGCCGGTTGGTGCGGCACCCCTGGGTTGCAGGAGATGCTAGCCCGTCTCGTCGCCCCGGCAAAGCCACGGCGAGGCAAGGCCACGCATGCGTGGTCTGCTGCAAGAACCGGCCGGCGAGGGGGCCGACAGTCGGCCTGATGAACCGGGATGGCGCTCAGGGCGACGAATGCCTGGAAACGAGGGCATTTCGCCGTGTCATGGTTCAAACGATATCTGATCAGCTTCCTGATCGCGGTGGTCTTTTTCGCCGGCTTCGATGCCTACAAGCGTCCGGGCGAGGATGCGCGTTTGGCGACGATCCTGGTCGCGTCTGCAGGCTGGCCTCTCTTCGCTGCGCTGGTCGTGGGCGGCGCCGTCGGTGACGCGGTGCACGCCATGAAGTACGGCAAGACGGGATAAGCGGCCATGCTCGACGCCTTGCTCGGCTTGATCTTCGACATCGTCCTGAGTGCGATCGGGACCGTCATCGCCAAATTGTTCGGCGTGGCTGATGCCGCCGAGTTCGCGCCTGTCATCATCGGTCTCGGTTTTATCGGGATCGGCGTCGCTGCTGCCGTGTGGGGGCATTGAAATTTGGGGACGTCGCGAAGACGATCACGCTGCTCGCGGCTCAATCGGCTCCGCTGAGCGGCGCGGCAGTCGTCTTGCTCTCGCAGCCGTCAGCTGTAAGCCTGGGACAGGACGATCCAGATCCCGTAGGAGGCGCCAAGCAGGCCGAGCAGCCCGCTCACCATCACATAGAGATCGATCCCGAAGGTGCGGCGCATGATGGCCCTGTGCGCTGACCTATGGTTTGTCCACTCTTTCCTGGCGCGATGTGATCTGGCTGACATGCTCGAGCACTCCGGACTCCCCTCGTGATGCAGCCTGAGCCTAACGCAAATTACCCGTTCCGCGTGTGAAGCGCCTCACGCATGTTCGTGGCATCTGTTGCCCACAAGCGTGACGCCGGTTACGGAGCGGGCGCGCCGATATCGGCACGCTCCGACGAAAGGAGTGTGTCATGCGATATGCCACGATCATCTTGTTTGTTCTCGCCGGCCTTCAGGCTGCGCGCGGCGGGTATCTCAGCGCTCCGCTTTTCATTATCCTGGCCTTGGGCGGCTGCGTTGGGGCGATCATGCTGAGGAAGGCGTGATGGATTTTTACGTCACCGCCATGTTCGAGCTCGCCGTCGAGTTGTTCTTCCACTTGCGGGCCAGACTCAGGAAAAAACCTGCCGTGGTGGGGCGGCCGAGCGTGCCGCAGGTCACGCCGCGCTAGTTGCGCGAAAGCCGCCCATGGCATCGCCATGGACGGCTTGGCCTTGCCTTCAACGCTCATGACGATCTCCTGGTCTGGAGATGAGTCACTCCGCGCGACAGCCGAGTGTTCCTAAGCTGCGATCCGTTGCGCAACCTGGGCCGGCATCGTCAGCAGTTTCAGCACTTCGGCGTGCTCGAGATCGGGAACCGCGATGGCCGTGTGGCTGTAGGTCGCGTGCGCGCGCGACTTGGCGATTTTGTCCAGGATCTCTTTGCCCTTGATGACGTGGAGACCCATGCCGTCTCCGGACGGGAAGATCGCCAGCACCACGTCGTAGGCCCTGATAACGGTTCTGAGCGCCTCGGCCTTGTCTTCGGCGACATCGACAAAGACGCGAACATCGGCTGCGAGTTCACGCAGCTCGTCAAAATTCAGCACTGTGGGGGTACTCCAACGCAACAAGACTGATTTGGAGAGTGGCGGCGTTGGGTTACCAGAGTCTGAACAACACCCATCGAGATGAAAGTTTCACGATGAGGTGACGCCTCGTGTGGAAAACTCCGCGACGGGAACGCGGAGCCTTCTTGCGCGACTTCAATGGCGCCAGCGCATCGGGAGCACGCCTTCATCTCGAAAACGGCCAAGGAAGCGGAAGCGATCGGCGTGCGGATTGCGGCGGGCTTCGATGGTGTTGCCGAGGATCTGCACGACATCGCCCGCGTCGTAGGCCGGCCAGGAGGGCAGGCCGGGTCCGTTGGGATCGCCTGAGGTCGCGAAGTTCACCCAATAGTCCATCATCGTCTCCGAGAGTGCGCGGTCGGCTTTCGCCGGCGGTGTGGTGCTGCCGATCACCCGTTGCGGCGTCAGCGTGCCGAACACGAAGGGGATTTCGGTGACGTGCGAGGCGATCGGCGTGTAGGGCGAGGTGTAGTTGAAGTGGTAGCCGTAGACGGGGGCGCGGGTGCTTGCCCGATGTAGCCGCAGCCACTGCCAGCATTGCTCGCCGATCACCATGTCGCCCGTGAGCGCGGCGGCGGATGCTTTTGCGCGTGCGTCGGTGTCGGCGGGATAGAGTGTCAGGAAATCCGCCAGCCGCTCCGTGCCGAACATCTCTTCGGCGGCAGCGCGGAAGGCTTGCGCGGAATGATGGGGCAGGGATTGCGACATGAAGGGGAATTCCTCCGCGCTGTTCCAGCCGGCCAGCAGGGGAATGTGCATCTGTTCGCCGCGCAGAAAACGTCGCGCGGGCACGTCAGGCACGACGTAACGATCAATACTCGCCGAGAACGCCTGGCTGACGTGGTCGCGTTCAAAGTTCCAGGGCGCGGCTGCAATCAACTGTTCGGCCGGCATTGCGCGCAACGCCGCGATTGAGGCATCGCCTTGCCTACGCGCGAAGGCGAGGCCGCGGGCGCGAGCCTCATTGAAAGTTTGCAGCGGCCCGCGCCGGCCATCCCAGAAGGCGCCGCTCTCGCCGATGGCCTTGTGGAACAGCCCGCGTGCCAGCGGCGACGCCATCAGAATCCCGACGGCCATGGCGCCGGCGGATTCGCCGAACAGGGTGACGTTGCCGGGGTCACCGCCGAACGCGGCGATGTTGGCTTTGACCCAGCGCAATGCGGCGAGTTGATCCTGCAGGCCGAAATTGCCTGAAGGTGCCTGGGCATCGAGATCGGGATGGGCCAGAAAGCCGAAGACGCCGAGGCGATAGTTGAAGCTGACGACGACGACCCCCTTGGCAGCCAGGCGGCTTCCGTCGGTGGCGGGATTTGCCGAGGAGCCGAACTGAAAGCCGCCGCCGTGGATCCACACCATCACGGGGCGCTTCTCGTCAGCCTCTTGCGCCGCGGTCCAGACATTGAGGGTGAGGCAATCTTCATCGCGCGGTCCTGGGCGCGGATCATTCTCGAGCGACGAGAGCGATGCCGGGCCAAAGGCCAGCGCATCGCGCACGCCACTCCACGGCGCCGGCGGCTGCGGCGCGCGCCAGCGCAACGGCCCGACCGGAGCTGCTGCGTAGGGGATGCCTCTGAACGCGAGCACGCCTTCGGCGTCGCGTGGCTCGCCGCGCACGAGGCCTGCTTGCGTGCGAATGGTTCGGCCCGACTGGGCTGCTTTGGAGATCATCGAGCCATGCACGGTCGCAACTCCTTAGTTGGGGGCGAGCCGAGATCTAGCGGCTTTCCGGATGGATGAATCTGTGTATAATTTCAATTGATCGCTAAAAAACGTCAATGATCCGACAGAAGCTCCAATACCCGCTCCAGTATCCCTGGCTCGACCTCGACGTGGACGACCGTGCCGCGCCGGTCATTGCCGTGCGCGTCGATGCCGGCGGGACCAAAGGCGAGGTGCCCGACCACAGCCATCGCAAAGGACAGCTCGTGGTGTCGCTCGGCGGCGGCGTGACCTGCCGCGTTCCGAGCGGGCTGTGGATGGTGCCGCCGCATTGCGCGGTCTGGATTCCCGGCGACATGCCGCACAGCAATCGCGCGACGGCGAATGCGCGTCTGTTCTTCGTCTATATCGAGGCGGAACTGGTCGGTCTGCCCGATCGCTGCTGCACCATTTCGATCTCGCCATTGCTGCGCGAGTTGATCGTCGCGCTGTCCGACGGCGCGCAGCATGACGAGGCGAGGCGGGAGCGCCTGATCGGCGTGCTGCTCGGCGAGTTGCCGCGCATGCCCGTGCAGCAATTGCATCTGCCGCTCTCGCGCGAGCCGCGGTTGAAACGCATCGCGACTGCCCTGGCGGACAATCCGGCGGACCGTCGCACGCTTTCGGAATGGGCCGATCATGTCGCGCTCAGCGAGAGCAGTCTTGCGCGGCTCGTCGCCAAGGAGACGGGGCTGACGTTTGGACGCTGGCGTCAGCAACTGCATCTGATCGTCGCGATCAGGGAGCTTGCTGCAGGCGCGAGCGTGCAGCAGGTCTCCGCCGATCTCGGCTATGAATCGGTCACGGCGTTCATCACGATGTTCAGGAAGGCGCTCGGCAAGCCGCCGGCCAAATATCTCAGCAGTGTGTCTCAGGAGACCTAGTCGCGCGCGAGCGCGGATGCGTCCGCACGGTTCGCGAAAAGCTTGGCGAACTCTCTAGGGATGCTGCGGAATTCGATTTGTCGTCGCCGCACGCGGGGAATGTCCCGGCGGAAACATTACGGAACTCGGTCTGAACTGCGGCTTGCGTTTTCGGCCTCAATGGGTTCTAAGCCCGGCTGCTTCGTGGCCGACAGGCATGAACAGACGCGTGGCCCGCGTGGTTTTACCGCTTCCCGGATAAAGCCACGACGCAGCTCGTGCGCACCCAATTCAGAGGAAGTCCAGACATGGCAAAGATGACCAAGACCCAATTGATCGATGCAATTGCGGAAGGCACGCAGCTTGCGAAGAACGACGTGAAGTCGGTCATCGAGTACATGGCGACCGTCGGCTACAAGGAGCTCAACGAGTCCGGTGAGTTCGTTATTCCCGGTTTCGTGAAGATGTCGGTCGTCAACAAGCCTGCGACCGAAGCCCGCATGGGCGTCAATCCCTTCACCAAGGAGCCGATGCAGTTCGCTGCGAAGCCGGCGAGCAAGTCGGTCAAGGCTTCGCCGCTGAAGGTGGCCAAGGACTCGGTCTGATCCGGCGCCAGCGCGTCGTCTGCGTGCCGGCGGGCGACGTGATGCCGACCAAAAAGGGGAAAACCCCGCCTGGGGGAAGCGGGGTTTTCTGATGGGGGGTGAAGCTTGGGGGAAGCTTCATTGATTAGACGCGCCAGCGCTGAAAAAGTTCATCGCGCAAAGACGTGATCGTGCGCGTCGATCCCTCCAACTTCCCCGCAGGTCACCACCCGATTTTCAAAAGAAAAACCCCGCGCTTGCGCACGGGGCTCTCTTGCTGACGGCGTTGGGATTTCAGCGCCTGGCCGTCAGCAGTGTGTCTAACTTAAGGTTGAAAATCCAAAAAGCAACAGCGCCGCGGTGACGGAGTATGATCGTCCATCGCGGCGCCGGCATCTGACTGGGCGCTGAAATCCCCAGCATCCATAGGTCCGTGGCGCGCCGAAAAGGTTCAACGCGACATCACAGGAAATTTCGCGCGAGGACTGGACTTTTTGTTCTCATTTTGTTCTAGTGAATCACCTGCTTTGGAGGTGACTCATGACCGTCGAGAAACAGCGCGAAGTGATCCGGCTCTGGAACCAGCTCAGGAAGGTCGAGGGCCCGGCCGCGGAAGAACTCCGCATCCAGATCCTGGAATGTTTCTCGGAGAAGGGCAGTTCGGAGAGGGGCGAGGCGAAACGCGCGGCCTGAGTGGTCTCGGCGTGAAGCGACGACAATCCGATGTGACTGCGCGTCTGATCGCGCGTCCGTCGTGATGTCGAGCTCGTTTGCATGCAAACGGATCGTTAAGAGTTGGCCGGGGACGATTTCGTCGATTCCGATTCGTTCTTCGAGAACGAAATGGCGGCGAAGCCGGAACAAAGCCGGTCGACGCCTCCCATGCGCCGCGCTATCGTCCGGTGGACGGAGGGCGCATCGATGAAGAACGGGCTCTACTCCATCCATATCCACATGCTCGATGGCGTGAAGGGCCGCGACAGCGGCGTGCTGATCTTGCGCGATGGCGTGCTGCTCGGCGGCGGACCTTACTTCTGGTCGCACGGCTCCTACACCGTCGGCAACGGCACCTGGAAGGGCGAGCTCGCCACCAACCAGCATTCGCCGTTCGCCGATCCGCTGGTGAGGCCGCTCTTCGCCGGTGCGGAGGCAACCAGTGGTTTTTCGGGAACGTTCACCGAGGAGGGGGCCGAGGTATATGGCACCGTGCTGGTCGCCGGCCATCGCAGCCTCGGCTTTCGCGCCTCGCTGAAGTGGCTGGCGGAGGCGTGAGGCGCTCCGCCATCTCCTAACGAAAGCTTGCAGCGATCGCGATAACCCTATTCGGTTAGGTTAAAAGCCCAATCGCGTTGCGCTTGCCGCGCGTTGGGATAGGTGTCTGGCAACGACAACAAGAAAACCGATTTTGCCAAGAACCAATTCATGACACCGTTTTTAGAACCGTCATTTTATCAGGGCGACCGCCAGACCTATCGCCGCGTCGCCGTCGTCGGCACGCTGTTCTGTCTCGCCTTCGTGGTGATCAGCTTTTCGCTGCGGCCGCAGGACGAAGACATTCGCGTCGCGGTCAAGGCCGACCGGTTGGTGCGCACCGCGGGCCAAGCGCCGCAGGCACATTAAGCGCCGCAGGCACATTAGGCGCCGCACGCGAACTAACGCTTGCCGTTATAGGCCTCACCGTCGGCGGAATCGCGCGGGCATGCGGCGCCGCGTGTCGCAAGCGCCACGAAGCCGGCATAGCCGGACAGGTTGAGCAGGACTTCGAGCCAGGCAGGCATGACGAGCCTCTTCTTCTCTTGCGGGAAGACTACCTCAACGTGTGCGGGACGTCCTTGTTCCCGATTGGCCCAGAGGCTTGCTTCAAGGAAATCAGAGCGGCGAGGTCGGATCGAGCCGCCGCCCGAGCGCCGCAACCGATTCCGCCGAGGGCGATGCCTTGAGGAACTCGGCAATGGCGCGCGCGAGCTCGCCGTCGCTCATCGGCGTCGGCGGCGGGCGCAGCGCGCCGACGCCGAAGTTGCGCACGATCTCGTCGTAATGCTGCGCGTTGGATTTGGGAACAAGCCTGCGGATGCGGGCCAGCAAAGCGGATATCGGCAATCTCTCCTCCTCGACCTCCGCCCCGCCGGCAGCGCTTGATCTCTGCTGCCATTTTTGTCGTTCGAAACGGAAAACCCCGCCAGCACCGCGGAGATGCTGACGGGGTCTTTCGTGCTGTCGCCTCGACCCGGATGGCGGAGGCTTCCGCACTTGCATGTCCAATCCGCAACTCCCGATATCGTTCCTTCGGTGGCCAACTTTTTTTCGTGGCGTGCGGTTCCACGAAGGCCGAACCATCGCGTGTGGTCCGCGTTGTCCCTGCGAGATGCGAAGGAGGAGATCATGAAGAAGACACTCGCAGTCCTTGCCACCGTCGCGGCCGTCGGCGCGACCGCGGTTGCAGCACCTGCGCAGGCGCGCGGCATCGGCCCGGGTCTGGCGTTCGGTCTGGCCGCCGGTGCGATCACCGCCGGCGCGATCGCGGCATCCCATCCGTATGGCTACTATGGCCCGGGCTACGGCTATTATGGCGGCCCGGCCTATTATAGCCCCGGTCCGTACGGCTACTACGGCGATGGGCCGTACTATCGGCACCGCCATTATTACCGTCACTGGTAACGGCTGAGGAATCGAAAAAGCCCGGAGCGATGCTCCGGGCTTTTTTTCGTGTGCGCAGGTCTCGCGCGAAATTGCGCGATATTACGGCCAGAGCGAGGGGCGTTCCACCTTGCGGGCGTTCTCGAGCGTCGAGACAAAATACTCCTCGCGCTCGCGTTTGAATTTTTCCTGGGTGGCACGGAACGCGGCGACACGAGCGGCAATTTCTTCGCGTTCGCGGATCTTGCGTTGTTCGTCTTCGGTCATGTCAAATCCCCACGACTTGAGTATGTGCACTTCTGAACTCAAGCACTGCCGCCGCAATCACATTGAGTCGCGTCAACACATGCATTGGCGCTTCTGATTGGGGCGTCAATGGGGAGGAGGCATTGCAGGATTGTGATATGCGATGGTCGGAAAAAATTGCCGCCCTATCGCCGTTCACGGCTTGCGCGGCGGTGGATAACAGCGTCAACAATCTTGTCGCTTGCAGATGTTGCAGCTAGCGCGACGGCAAATCAGGAGGCGGCGAGTGATTGCATCGGACCTTCAGAGCGGTGTCGAACGACTCGGCGACATGATCGCAAGCGCCAAGATCATCGTGCCGTTCACCGGCGCCGGCATCTCGACCGAATGCGGCATCCCCGACTTCCGATCGCCGGGTGGAATTTGGACCCGCAACCGTCCGATCCCGTTCGATGAGTTCGTTGCGAGCCAAGAGGCGCGCGATGAATCCTGGCGGCGGCGTTTTGCGATGGAGGAGGTGTTCGCCGCAGCGAAACCCGGCCGCGGCCATCGCGCGCTCGCCTCGCTGCATCGCGCCGGCAAGATCCCCGCGGTCATCACCCAGAACATCGACAATCTGCACCAGGCCTCGGGCTTCGCCGCCGATCGCGTGATTGAACTGCACGGCAATACCACTTACGCGCGCTGCATCGGATGTGGGCAGGACTATTCGCTCGACTGGGTGAAGCGCCGCTTCGACGAGGACGGCGGCGCACCCAACTGCACCGCATGCGACGAGCCGGTGAAAACCGCAACGATCTCATTCGGTCAGGCGATGCCCGAGGATGAAATGCAGCGCGCGACCGAGTTGTCGCAGGCCTGCGATCTCTTCATCGCGATCGGTTCCTCGCTCGTGGTGTGGCCGGCGGCGGGCTTTCCGATGATGGCGAAGAACGCCGGTGCACGTTTGGTGATCATCAATCGCGAGCCGACCGAGCAGGACGACATCGCCGACCTCGTCATCCGTCACGACATCGGCGAAGCACTCGGGCCCTTTGTCGCAAATTGAGGCATCAATTTGATTCGCGGCTGTGCAAGCTGTTCATAGGTTCCGGCGAATCTCTTTTTTATCTATGCCTCGCAACCGGGAGTGTTATCTTTTGATTCGAAAGATTCGCGTCGCGTCGATTGAGAAGATTCTCTGAAGGTTCTCTAAAGACGCGTGATTCGACGCCGCCATTGAGGCGGGTTGCATGGCATGTGTGGGGTCCGGGGTTATGGGGTCGTCGGACGGATTTGAGTCCAAGAAGCTGGGAGTTCCAGTGCCGGGCGAGCACGGCGCTGGTCGCGATAGCGCGCTCAGTCCCTTCACCGGGCTAGGTGAGGGCAGCGCCAACCTCGTCGAGGTTCATGGCGTCATCAAATGGTTCGACGCCTCAAAGGGCTACGGCTTCATCGTTCCCGACAATGGATGGCCCGACGTGCTGCTGCACGTCACCGTGCTCAGGCGCGACGGCTTCCAGACCGCGTACGAGGGGGCCCGGATCGTCGTCGAGTGCATCCAGCGCGCCAAGGGCTATCAGGCCTTCCGCGTCGTTTCGATGGACGAGTCGACCGCGATCCATCCGGCGCAGATGCTGCCGCCGCGCACCCACGTCACGGTGACCGCGACCAGCGGGCTCGAGCGGGCCCAGGTCAAATGGTTCAACCGGCTGCGCGGGTTCGGCTTCCTGACCTGCGGTGAGGGCACCCCCGACATCTTCGTCCACATGGAGACGCTGCGCCGCTTCGGCATGACCGAGCTGCGGCCGGGCCAGTATGTGCTGGTCCGCTTTGGGCCGGGCTCCAAGGGCATGATGGCTGCCGAGATCCATCCGGAGACCGGCTCGCCGGGGCTCCAGTCGCACTAGCGGCGTCCCATTTCGTATTCGTGAGCAGAAGCGCGCGGCCCCGGGGTCGCGCGCTTCTGGCTTTTGTCACGATCGCCGCGTAAGGATGTCGCAGTCCCACGCCCCAGCGCCCGTCCCGAGTGCCATCCCATGAAGCTTGATCGAACCACTGTCTGGTCCCTCGCCAGGGGCTGGCTTGCCGCCGTTCTCGTCGTTGCCGGCTTTGCCGTCGCAAGCGCGCCCGCCGGCGCCGCCAGCTTCCAGCCGCTCGAGATCGTCACCAAGAACGGCGTGCAGGTGTTCTCGGTGGAGATGGCGACCACCGACGAGGAGAAGCAGACCGGTCTGATGTACCGCAAGGAATTGGCCGACGGCAAAGGCATGCTGTTCGACTTCAATCCCGAGCAGGAAGTCTCGATGTGGATGAAGAACACCTATGTCTCGCTCGACATGATCTTCATTCGTGCCGACGGGCGCATCCTGCGCATCGCCGAGAATACCGAGCCGCTCTCGACCAAGATCATTTCGTCGAAAGGTCCCGCCCGGGCCGTCCTCGAGGTGGTGGCGGGAACAGCGCAGAAATACGGCATCCGTCCCGGCGATCGCGTCGGCCATCCCCTGTTCGGCAGCAAATAGGTCCGATGAGTCCGGCGATGGCCGTCTTGGGGGCAGGTTGGACGCTTGGTGCCGCTTAGCGAGCTTGCTGGCATTAGTAAGCTTGCTGGCGCTTGGGGAAGCGTGTATCGACGGGGCTCGCCAGACATTCGGGGTATAGCGCAGCCTGGTAGCGCGGCAGTTTTGGGTACTGCAGGTCGTTGGTTCGAATCCAGCTGCCCCGACCAGCGATTTCAATGACTTAGACGTGACTTCCTGGCCTCTATCTTCCCAGAAAATCGAATTGGGAAGAGCCGGGCAGGGGGTGAGTCAATTTGGCTCAGGTTCAGCGCGCAAAACTTCTGGCCGAATGCGAGGCCGGCCGCGTCGCTGGAGATCTGTCGCGGATGCAGGCCGCGCTGCAAGGCCTTACCAATCTCTACCGAGCGATGTACGGGCAAATCGCCCAAGATCGATCGGCCGCCACAATGCCGAATGAAACTCCCGTCTTTCATGCCTTCGCAGTTGATCCAGCCACCGGCGCCTGGAAAATCTGGATGGGTACCGGCGCCCGTGAAGCAATTGCAGCTGCGGGTTATCGCACGCCGCCGAAACCGTTTGGATACTGCTCGAAGAGCTCGCTGAAGGACGGCTGGGGATTCCGCTTTTTGCACACCCACGACGCGCAGTAGTAGATCTAGCGCGCGCATCGTACGATCAACGTCATACCCAACTCACGCTCGGCTGCATTGCTACCGCAATCGGCGTGGTGCTATTCTCGTCGCAGAACGGGGAGTTTCTCGATGCACAAAATCGCCGTCACCGTCTTGCTTGCCCTGATGATCGCCCCCGCGCTGGCGGAGGAGCATGTTCTAGGGCCTGGCGAAGAGCCCAAGGCGAAGACGGCGACGCAGAAGGAAGATGATGCTCGGGCTGTGCGCGCCTATCAACGCTCCCTCAACAGTGTTCCGGACCAGAAGCCGGTCGACCCGTGGGGAACTGCCCGTGGCGATGATGCGTCGAAGAAGTCGGCAGCGCCGGCCAAGCCGGCTGTGAAGCAGTCGTCCAAGGCTGCCAAGAGCGGCGCCAATTAGCAAAGATGCGGGCGCTAAATCGGCATTACGTCCCGCCGCTCACCCCGAAAGGCAAAGAGCAGGACTAGGGCCGGCGCAGGCTGAAGAAAGATCATCAACCGTCTTCGTCGGCGTGAGCCGGGGGGCGTCATTGGCCGCTGCCGGTCGCGCTTCCTGTGCAGTTCTGCGCCGGCGCTTCATTGATCGCGCTCCGCCAAGATGCTGTAGATCTCGGCCGTCGCGATCGCCTGGTGTTCGCGCGCGAGTTGCGCGTAGTTGATCCGGCAAAATTGCCGCGACAACTTGTCCGCGACACAACCTCCGCGTCAGCCTCACGTGCTTTACCTCTGCGCGTGCAATTGGGATGACGGGACATGTTTAGAACTCTCTGTGGTGCGGTGCTTCTCGCTCTGTCTGCGACGACGGCATCCGCGGCTGACTATGCGTCGCAAGCGCCTGCACTGGCGGCGCTCACCTTCAACTGGACCGGTTGCTATATCGGCGGTCATCTCGGCGGCGGTGCGAGCGAGGATCGCACGATCAACAGCGCCGGTGGGACGGTGGATTTCGGCGCGGGTGGTTTTGTCGGCGGCGGCCAGGCTGGCTGCGACCATCAATTCGCATCCAACTGGGTTGTCGGCGCAGAAGGCCGGGCCGCATGGTCGAGCCTGTCGAGCCAGCACGCCAGCAATGTCAGATTTCCTGCGCTTGGAAACCTCGTCGCGCCGTCGCAGTTCGGTCTCAAGAACGATTTTCTCGCCTCGATCACTGCACGGTTCGGCTACGCTTATGGCTCAGGCTGGCTGTTCTACGGGCGCGGCGGCGTCGCCTGGACTCACGAGAAGATCGATGATGCCTATGTCAGTCCGGCCACCGGTCTTGCAGTCGATCCGAGCGCGTCCGTCATGCGGACTGGCTGGACATTGGGTGCGGGCGTGGAATGGGCGTTTGCGCCGTGCTGGTCCGCCAATGTCGAATACAACTACCACGACTTCGGCACGAAGGGCCCGATCCAGCTCATGAGTCCGACCGAAGGCATCACCGTGGCCCATCTCAAGGACACGATCCATGCCGCGACCATCGGCGTGAATTATCACTACTGACGGAATGGGGAGAGAGCGGCCGCCGCGATCGCGGTGGTCCGTTCGGGCCTAGGACAGGAGCCAGTCGGCCAGGCGCCAGGCCAGCCAGCCCAGCGTGCAGATCCAGCCCACCATCACGATCCCAGCGATCCCGAGCCCGCACAACGCAAACAGCGATGCCCGGGGCTCTTCTGCCTCGGGCAGTTTTTCGGTCGTATCAATCTGGCTCACAGCATCCCCTTGGCCGACGGCCTGCTGTTCATTGGTCTCCGTTTGCTCGCGAAAATTCACCAGCCGCGCTCCAACTCACACGGACGTGAGACGGGATGACTGTCCATTCATGGCGAGCGGGAGCCGACAGCGGGCTGGTCGCGAGCCATCCGGACAGGAGGGAAGCACCTGCAACTCGTGGCGCGGCGATTGGTTGCTGTCTGAGGCGCGGAGATGCAGAAGCGTCGGCGCTTTTTTCGCGCTTGGTGCGCCTGCTTCGCGCCTTCCCCGCGTTGAAGGGGAGAACAGGGCCCGCAATCGATGCTGCGCCCGCAGGTCCCTTCAGGCGAGGTCTTCATGTCGATCAGTGCAATCGCTTCTTCCGCCGCCGCAGTGACGGCAACCCCCTCGAGCGCCGCAACGTCGTCCTCGTCGAAATCGTCGACGTCGTCGACGTCGTCCACCTCGGCAACATCATCCACGTCGTCGACGTCATCGACCTCAGCGACTTCGTCGACCTCGTCCTCGCAGTCGGCCGGCGGCAGCTCCGGATCGGGCGGCAGCGGCAGCTCGTCCAAGACGGTCGTCAGCGAGGTCTCGACCACCGCGAACGGGATGACGACGACGACGATCACTTATTCCGATGGCACGACCGAGGTGGAGACAACGCCCGCCAGCTCGCAGGCCGGCCAGGGCAACCAGCCGGGACAGACCTACAATTCGCAGGGTGCCCTGAGCTCCGGCGCCAACACCGCCGCGGCTGCGAGCAGCGGGGTGTGAGTCGCGATCGACCGCGGGGCCAAAGGCACGGTCGGGCGCGACGTTGAACGCTTGGCGTTCGTTATTCGCAGGCCGCCATCTCTGCGCGATTTTTTCCGGAATCAAAACGGCTTAACCGGCGCAAAATTACCAAAGCTTCGTCGAACCTTTGGCCGTCGCCACAGACATATCAGTGTTGGGGATTTCAGCGCCCAATGCCTAAACGGACGCCGCCAAGCGATAATATTCCGCTTGCGCGGCGTTGCGCTTTTTGGGCTCAGCCCGAGGCGTACCAGCCCGCCGGAAACGGGATCAGCGGCCAGACCGGATAATTGTCGTTGGCAGCTCGCGTCGGTCTGTCGTGGGGGGGCCGGGCAACCGGTGTCGGGGGCGATGAAACCATCGCCAGAAGCAAATGCGCGAATTGCAAATTCATGATCATCGACCTGCAGTCAGTCGTTTGAAAAATTCAGTCCGAGTTTTGAAATCAACCAGATGAGCGTTTCGGAAACGGCGCACTCATTCTCAAATCGCGCATGCATCTTAGGAAAGATAGGCACCTGTTTCAACCGGCAACGCGGGCTGTCCCCGGCAAGTAAGGGTTAATCGGTTAGGTTAAGCACGGGCCGTCGTTGCGGCCGTTGTGACGACTGGTATCAAACGCGTCCCGGCACGCGACGGCGCCGCCATCAGCGGCTCACACGAGGTCACATTCGTCGCGGCGTTTCGTTTCGCACGAGTTGTCTGCCATGGCTTTCGATCTCACCTCCAAAACACCCCGCCAACGGTCGAACTGGACCGAGATCTGGCACCTCTGGACCGTGATCGTGCCGCGCCGCTCGATCAACGGGCAGCTCGTCTACGGCAAGGTCTGGCGTCGTCACGACGGGCGCGACTGGATCTACAAGAAGTTCACCGAATATGATGGCGAGGCGGCAGCCTGAGCTTCCGCCGCCAAAGCTTCAACAGCCAGGGCTTCAACAGCCAAGCGTCTCAGGCGGCCTTTGCGGTCGGGGCGGCCGCGGGCTTCGCCGGCGGCGGTTTCAGCGGCTTGTCCTGCCGTTTCGACCACGAGATGTAATAGGCGACCGTCGTCATGATCGCGATGCCCGCGATGGAGACGAAGAGCTGCGCGAACAGCGAACCCGAGCTCATCGACAGCTCGAAATGGCCGACGAAGGACAGGAAGACGCCGACGCAGAACACGGCGAGCGATTGCTGGCCGCAGACGATCACCGGATCGAAGATCTTCCACTCCAGGCCCGGCCAGTCCTTCGGCACGAAGCGGATCACCAGGATCACGATCACGGCGAAGTGGATGAAGCGGTAGGGCGCGAGGTTGGTCTTGTCGTTCGGATTGAACGTCGAGAACAGCCATTCCGGGAACATGCCGCCGAAGGTGGGGAAGCGGCCGGCCATGGTCATCACCAGCGCAAACGCGAGATAGCCGAGACAGAGCCACAGCGTGATCGGCGAGTTGATCAGCCAGCCCGAGCGGCGCGCGCCGCCCATCGCACACCAGGCGCCGAACACGAACAGCACCTGCCAGCAATAGGGGTTGAAGTACCACTGGCCGGCCGGATAGGCGCTCAGGTTCAGGCTGAAGTGACGCGCGGTCAGCCACAAGACGATGGAGAGCACCATCGTCAGGTCGGGCTTGCGCAGCATGAACCACAGCACCGGCGGAAACAGGCCCATCAGCACGATGTAGAGCGGCAGCACGTCGAGATTGAGCGGCTTGAAGCGCAGGAACAGGCCCTGGCGCAGCGTCTCGGTGGCGTTGTCGACGAGGCCGGCGACGTTGAACTCGTTGATCATCTCGGAATCGCCAAAGCGCAGCGCCAGATAGCTGATCGAGGCGATATAGATCACGAACAGGATGATGTGGGCCACGTAGAGCTGCCAGACCCGCTTGGTGAGGCGGGTGGCGCCGACGATGAAGCCGCGCTCCAGCATCATGCGGGCATAGACGAACGAGGCCGTATAGCCGGAGATGAAGACGAACAGGTCGGCCGCGTCCGAAAAGCCGTAGTTGCGCGTCGTGATCCAGTTCACGACGTTGTCGGGGATGTGGTCGAGGAAGATCGCCCAGTTGGCGATGCCGCGAAACAGGTCGAGCCTGAGGTCGCGGCCCTTCTCGGGCAGCGTGGCGTTGATGTTCAGAAAGGCCATGCGACGGGAGCTTTCGAAGGGGACGGATACGCTGATGTCGGCGCGGCAGATGTTGTCAAGGCTTGGCCGCCGGGCGGGATTCCCGGGCGGTCGGCGGGTACGCAATTGTCACAGTGCAGCATAATGACTATACCCGTCGGTGAGGGACCCGGGGCCCGGAATCACCGATCAGTTCCCGAAAGGTGTCTCTATACTATGCCCGCGGTTTCCACCAATCGCTACCGTGACGCATTAAAATCGAACGAAAAGACGAAGAGGCCGGACCGCCAATGACCGCACGCATTTTCAAGCCCGCCAAGAACGCGATGCAATCCGGCCGGTCCAAGACCAAGGAATGGCAGCTCGATTACGAGCCGGAGCAGCCGCGCGCGGTCGAGCCGCTGATGGGCTGGACCTCGTCCGGCGACATGAAGCAGCAGATCACGCTGCGTTTCCACACCAAGGACGAGGCGGTGGCCTATTGCGAGCGCAAAGGCATTGCCTACCAGGTGATCGAGCCGAAGGAATCGCTGCACCGCCAGGTCGCCTACGCCGACAATTTCTCCTTCCGCCGCGGCGAGCCCTGGACGCACTGAGGCGCGGCGGCTTCGGCCGCCTCCGCGGGGAGCCCTTGGGAGCCCTTGGCACCCATTCCGCCGCGTGCTTCGCTGGTCCGCATGACGGGACCATGACGGGGTGGGGGATGGCGGGGCGTGACCAGCTCGACGGCGTCGATCTGAAGATCTTATCCGAGCTGCAGCAGGACGGGCGGGTTCGCAACAACGAGCTGGCGCTGCGCGTCGGCGTGTCCGCGCCGAACTGCCTGCGGCGGCTCAAATCGCTGTTCAGCCGCGGCGTGATCCGCGCGGTGCGTGCCGTCATCGACGAGCGACTACTCGGCTATGAGGTGGTGTCGTTCATCTCGATCCAGCTCGGCAGCCAGGCCCAGCCGGTGCTGGAGGCGTTCGAGGGATCGATATCAGCGATCCCGCGCATCCAGCAGTGCTGGCGCATTTCGGGTGACACCGACTATCTCCTCAAATGCGTGGCGCCGAGCGTCGAGAGCATGCGCCAGCAGCTGCTGCATTTCGCCGCCATGCCGAACGTGAGGAACGTACGCAGCTTTCCGGTGCTGGGTGTCGCCAAGGACGTGCCGCTGCCGGTGGAGGAGATCGCGGCTGCGGCGCCGGCGGGATAGCTGCCGCGCGTCAGCGATACCGGCCGCGAAACTCGCGCGGGCTGGCACCGGTCCAGGTGCGGAAAGCCCGCGAAAAGCTCTTTTCGTTGCGGAAGCCGGCGATCTCCGCGATCCGCTTGATCGGGGTGCGGCCGCGCATCAGCTCCTGCTTGGCGAGTTCGAGCTTTGCTTCCTCCTTGAGGTCGCGCAGCGAGGTGGCTTCTTCGCGCAGGCGACGATGCATGGTGCGGGTGGAGAGCGCGAGCTCGCTTGCGACGTCTTCCGCGCCCAGAATGCGGCCGCGCGCCTCGCGCAGCACGCGCCGGACACGCTCGACCAGGAGCCGGTCGCGGCGATAGGGCCGATAGGGCAGCACGGTCAGCCGCAACGCACCCTTGAGCATGCTGTCGAGATCGGCCGCATTGCGGGTCAGCGGCAGCGAGAGATAATGCCTGTCGAAGACGATGCTGGCGCGGTCCGCGCCGAAGCGGACGGTCTTGCAGAAGATGGTCGGATAGACCGAGACATGGTCGGGCTCGGCGTAGGGGAATTCCGCCGCGCGCAGCGCGATCGTGGAATCGATCGCCCAGCAGGAGAAGCCGAGCACGTAGCGGAGCAGGGTGACGAGGCAGAACTCACGCAATGCGCCGAGCTCGTGCTGCTCGCGGATCGAGACGGTCGCCGTCTCTTCGGCGACCGAGAGCTCGAACAGCACGTCCTCGGTCAGCAGGCGATGATGCCGGCACCAGCGCTTGAGCGCGACCTCGAGATTGGGCGCGGTGATCGAGGCACGGCACAGCATGCCGTAAGTGCCGAAAGGGAGCCGGCGTGAGAACCAGCCGAGTGCCTCGTCGTCGAGCTCACGCATGGCATGGCCAGCCAACGCCTCGAACTGGGCGGCCGTCACCCGCCCATCCCCGGATTTGACGAGGTCGGGGAGAACCTGCCCCTTGCTCAACGCCTCGGCCGGGTCCCGCCCATAGCGGGCATAGGCCGCAACCACACCGCGCACGAAGGCGGCGGGGGTCATGGCGCGGCGGGGCGTGGCGGTTGCGGGCTGAAAGGGCATGGACGATCCTTTGGAAAATCCTCGCCAAACTTGGCGGAAAATGCAACCTTTTCGACCGCCACGGCGCCCGGGCGGGGGTAGGTTCGGGGCCGATAAGAATCTTGGAGGACTCGCCTTGAACATCCCGAGCATCGACTTCGATCTGGGCGAAGACATCAGCATGCTGCGCGACACCGTGCGCGCCTTTGTGGAAGCAGAGGTGGCGCCGCGCGCGGCTGAGGTCGAGAAAGCAAACCTGTTCCCGGCCGACCTCTGGAAGCGGTTTGGCGACCTCGGGCTGCTCGGCATGACCGCGCCGGAGCAATATGGCGGCTCCAACATGGGCTATCTCGCTCATGTCGTCGCCATGGAGGAGATTTCGCGCGGTTCGGCGGCCGTTGGCTTGTCTTACGGCGCGCACTCCAATCTCTGCGTCAACCAGATCCGCCGCAACGGCAATGATGCGCAGCGCGAGCGCTATCTGCCGAAACTGATCTCCGGCGAGTTCGTCGGCGCGCTCGCGATGTCCGAGCCCGGCGCCGGCTCCGACGTCGTCTCGATGAAGCTGCGCGCCGACAAGCGCGGCGACCGCTATGTGCTCAACGGCTCGAAGATGTGGATCACCAATGGCGGCGATGCCGACGTGCTGGTGGTCTACGCCAAGACCGATCCGGAGGCCGGCCCGCGCGGCATGACCGCCTTCCTGATCGAGAAAGGCTTCAAGGGTTTCACCCATGGCCAGCATCTCGACAAGCTCGGCATGCGCGGCTCCAACACCTATCCGCTGTTCTTCGACGATTGCGAGGTGCCGGCGGAGAACGTGCTCGGCAATGTGGGCGAGGGCGTCAAGGTTCTGATGTCCGGCCTCGATTACGAGCGCGCGGTGCTCTCCGGCGGCCCGCTCGGGATCATGGCGGCCTGCATGGACGCGGTGGTGCCCTACATGCACGAACGAAAGCAGTTCGGCCAGCCGATCGGCGATTTCCAGCTGATGCAGGGCAAGCTCGCCGACATGTATTCGACCTGGCAGGCGACGCGCGCCTATGTCTACGCCGTGGGCAAGGCCTGTGACCGCGCCAACCACGCGCGTACGCTGCGCAAGGACGCTGCGGCCGCGATCCTGTATTCGGCCGAGAAGGCGACGTGGATGGCGGGCGAAGCGATCCAGGCGCTCGGCGGCGTCGGCTATACGTCCGAGTTTCCGGTCGGCCGGCTCTGGCGCGACGCCAAGCTCTACGAGATCGGCGCGGGCACCTCCGAAGTGCGCCGCATGCTGATCGGCCGTGAGCTGATGGCGGAAACCACCTAAACCCTTCGTAATTACGTCACCAGAAACGCGGGACCTCATGCCGCTCCATTCCAGCATCGATCCATCCTCATCCGATTTTGCGCGCAATGCGGAGGCCATGCGCGGCCTCGTCGCGGACTTGCGCGAAAAACTCAGCCAGGTCGCCGGTGGCGGCGGCGAGGCCTCGCGCAACCGCCACACGTCGCGCGGCAAGATGCTGGCGCGCGAGCGCGTCGATCTGCTGGTCGATCCCGGGACCTCGTTCCTGGAGCTGTCGCCGCTCGCGGCCCACGGCCTCTATGGCGGCGACGTGCATTCGGCGAGCATCGTCACCGGCGTGGGGCGTATCTCGGGACGCGAATGCGTGATCGTCGCCAACGACGCCACCATCAAGGGCGGCACCTATTATCCCATGACCGTGAAGAAGCATCTGCGCGCGCAGGACATCGCGCGGCAGAACAATCTGCCCTGCGTCTACATGGTCGATTCCGGCGGCGCCTTCCTGCCGCTGCAGGACGAGATCTTTCCGGACGAACGCCACTTCGGCCGCATCTTCTACAACCAGGCGCAGATGTCGTCCCAGGGTATTCCGCAGATCGCGATCGTGATGGGCTCCTGCACGGCCGGCGGCGCCTACGTGCCGGCGATGTCGGACGAGAGCATCATCGTGCGCAACCAAGGCACCATCTTCCTCGGCGGCCCGCCGCTGGTGAAGGCCGCGACCGGCGAGGTCGTGAGCGCCGAGGAACTCGGCGGCGCCGACGTGCATTCGCGGCAGTCTGGCGTGACCGATCATTACGCCCAGAACGATGCACACGCGATCGGCATTGCCCGACGCATCGTCGGCACGTTGAAGCCATCCGCGCGGCCGAACCTGAACATGCATCCGCCGCGCGATCCGCTGTTCGCGGCCGAGGAGATCTACGGCGTGGTGCCCGTGGACGGCCGCAAGCCGTTTGACGTGCGCGACATCATTGCGCGCGTGGTCGACGGTTCCGAGTTCGACGAGTTCAAGAAGCTCTACGGCACCACGCTGGTATGCGGTTTCGCCCACATCTGGGGCTATCCGGTCGGTATCATCGCCAACAACGGCATTCTCTTCAGCGAAAGCTCGCTGAAGGGCGCGCATTTCATCGAGCTGTGCTGCCAGCGCGGCATTCCCCTGGTGTTCTTGCAGAACATCACCGGCTTCATGGTCGGCAAGAAATACGAGGCCGGCGGCATCGCGCGCGACGGCGCCAAGCTCGTCACGGCGGTTGCGACCGCCTCGGTGCCGAAATTCACCGTGGTGATCGGCGGCTCTTACGGCGCCGGCAATTACGGCATGTGCGGCCGCGCCTACGCGCCGCGTTTCCTCTGGATGTGGCCGAACGCGCGCATCTCGGTGATGGGTGGCGAGCAGGCCTCGATGGTGCTGAGCCAGGTCCGCCGCGACAACATCGAGGCCAAGGGCGATAGCTGGTCGAAGCAGGAGGAAGACAAGTTCCGCGAGCCGATCCGCGCGCAATATGAGAGCCAGGGGCACCCTTATTACGCGACCGCGCGTCTGTGGGACGACGGCGTGCTTGATCCAGCCGACACGCGGCTCGTGCTCGGCCTCGGCCTCTCGGCGGCGTCGAACGCGCCGATCGAACCGACGAAATTCGGCCTGTTCAGGATGTGATGCGATGGACCGCTCAAAGCTCTACCGCCGTTTTCGCACGCTCCTGATCGCCAACCGCGGCGAGATCGCCTGCCGCGTCATCCGCACCGCGCGTGCCATGGGCCTGCGCACGGTCGCGGTCTATTCCGAGGCCGACCGCGACGCGATGCATGTCGCGCTTGCGGATGAGGCCGTCCTGCTTGGTCCCGCGCGGGCCCGCGACAGCTATCTCAATGTCGAGCGGCTGATCGAGGCCGCGCGCAAGACCGGCGCCGAGGCCGTGCATCCCGGCTACGGCTTCCTGTCGGAGAATGCCGAGTTCGCGCAGGCCTGCCTCGATGCAGGGCTCGTTTTCGTCGGGCCCACGGCCGAGATGATGACGGCGATGGGCTCGAAGTCCGGCTCCAAGGCGCTGATGGAGAAGGCCGGCGTGCCGCTGGTGCCCGGCTATCACGGCGACGCGCAGGACGATGCGACGCTGGCGAAGGCGGCCGAGAAGGTCGGTTTCCCGATCCTGGTGAAGGCGTCGGCCGGCGGCGGCGGCCGCGGCATGCGAATCGTGCGCTCGGCGGCGGAGCTTGGGCCGGCGATCGTCAGCGCCAAGCGCGAGGCCAAGGCCGCGTTCGGCGACGACCGCATGCTGATCGAAAAATATGTCGACAATCCCAGGCATATCGAGGTGCAGATCATCGGCGACAGCCACGGCAATCTGCTGTCGCTGTTCGAGCGCGAATGCACCTTGCAGCGCCGGCACCAGAAGGTGATCGAGGAAGCGCCGTCGCCGACACTCAATCCTGCGCAGCGCGAAACGGTCTGTGCCGCCGCGCGAAAGGCGGCGGGCGCGGTGAACTACGTGGGCGCCGGGACCATCGAGTTCGTCTCCGACGGCAAGGACGTGTTCTTCATCGAGATGAACACGCGTCTCCAGGTCGAGCACCCCGTGACCGAGCTGATATCAGGGGTCGACCTCGTCGAATGGCAGCTGCGCGTCGCTTTCGGCGAGGCGCTGCCGCTGAAGCAGGACGAGATCAAGCTCAACGGCCACGCCGTCGAAGCGCGTGTTTATGCCGAGAACCCGACCAAGAACTTCATGCCGTCGGTTGGTAGGATCTCGACCTGGCGGTTGCCCGCGGAGACCGGCGGCTTGCGCATCGACGCCGGCTATCGCGAGGGCGATACGGTGTCGCCGTATTACGACGCCATGCTCGCAAAGATGATCGCGTGGGCGCCGACGCGCGATGTTGCGATCGACCGGCTCAACCGTGGTCTGGAAGAGTCGGACGTCCGCGGGATCGTCACCAACATCCCGTTCCTGTCGGCGCTGATCACGCACCCAAAGGTGCGGGCCAACGCGATCGACACCGGATTCATCGAGCGCGAGCTGGCGGCCCTGACCTCGGCTGCGCCGGCGCCCGGCGAGCTCGAGCTGTGTGCCGCGGTCGCCGCGATCGTCAACGAGGAACGGCAAGTAGCGCAGGGTGGGGCAAACTCGCCCTGGCAGACCTTCGGCTGGATGCCGGTCGGCCGGCGCCAGCGCAGCTTTGCCTTCCGTGTCGGCCATGGGACCGAGCAGAAGATCAATCTGAACTACGGCAGCGGACCATCGACGCTGGTGATCGGCGAGCGCGAGCTGGCGTTCACGGTTGCGCCGAAGGATGGCGGATTCGACCTGACGCTCGACGGCGTGAAATCCTCCGTCGCGGCCGTGATCGACGGCCATGAGCTGTACCTGCGTACGCGCAACGGCCGCTTCGACCTGCACTGGGTTGACCCGTTCGGCGGCGAGAGCGAGGAGCAGACCGGTGCGGACAAGATCGCGGCCCCGTTGCCGGGCACGGTCGTCGCCGTGCTGGCCGAGGAGGGTGCGAAGCTCGAGAAGGGCGCGCCGATCCTGACACTGGAAGTCATGAAAATGGAGCAGACGCTGCGCGCGCCCTATGCCGGCGTGCTGAAGTTGATCAAGTGCAAGGTCGGCGATATCGTCCAGGAAGGCGTCGAGCTCGCCGTGGTCGAGGCTTCAGAGGAGTGACATGAGCGATCCTGTCCGCATCATCGAAATGGGGCCGCGCGACGGCCTCCAGAACGAGAAGACGCCCGTCAGTGTCGAGGCTCGCATCGCCTTCATCGAGGCGTTGGTCGCGGCCGGGCTCGATACGGTCGAGGTCGGCGCCTTCGTCTCGCCCAAGGCGATCCCGCAGATGGCGAGCTCCGACGCCGTGCTGCGCGGCGTTGCCCATGTGAAGAACGCCGAATTCCACGTGCTGGTGCCGAACGAGAAGGGCTATGACGCGGCGCGCGCCGCCGGCGCGAAGGTGGTCTCCGTGTTCGCCGCAGCCTCCGAAGGTTTTTCGCGCGCCAACATCAACTGCTCGGTTGCGGAGTCCATCGAGCGGTTCAAACCGGTGCTGGTCCGCGCCAAGGCGGACGGCATCCCGGTGCGCGGCTATATCTCCTGCGTGCTTGGCTGTCCCTTCGACGGCGAGATCAAGCCGAAGGCGGTTGCCGATCTCGCCAGCACGCTCTGGGATCTCGGCTGCTACGAGATCTCGCTCGGCGACACCATCGGCGTCGGCACGCCTGACAAGGCCAGGGAGATGCTGCGCGCGGTCGGCGCCAACATACCCGCGTCAAAACTCGCGATGCATTTCCACGACACCTATGGCCAGGCGCTCGCCAATCTCTACGCCGGCCTGGAGGAGGGGGTCCGCGTCATCGACGCGGCCGCCGGAGGGCTGGGCGGCTGTCCCTATGCGCCGGGCGCCACGGGCAATGTCGCGACCGAGGACGTCGTCTACATGCTCGAGGGCATGGGCGTGAGAACGGGCGTCGACATGGAGAGGCTGCTGGCGGCGACCAACGCGATGAGCGTCGTGCTGGGCAAGCCGCCGGTGAGCCGGGTGGCGACGGCGCTGAATGCGAAGAAGAAGCGGGCCAGTTCGTAGGTGCCGTAGGGTGGGCAAAGCGTAGCGTGCCCATCACCTGTTTCGATCATGACGAGATCGTGGGCACGGCGCTGTGCGCCTTTGCCCACCCTACGGCACCTGTTCTGCTTCTACCGGCTTCCGTCCGGCCCCATCACCAGGTCCGGCAACCAGGTCGAGATCTCCGGCACGAGGCACAGCAGCAGTACGGCGCCCATCATCAGCAGCACGAAGGGCAGCGTGCCCCAGATCACCTCGCTGAGTGAAATGTCCGGCGCGACGTTGCGGATGACGAAGATGTTGAGGCCGACGGGCGGATGGATCAGCCCCATCTCCATCACGATGGTCATGACCACGCCGAACCAGATGATGTCGAAATTCGCGGCGCGCAGGGGCGGCAGGATGATCGGCGCGGTCATCAGAATGATCGAGACCGGCGGCAGGAAGAAGCCGAGGACGACGACCATGACGAGGATCGCAAACAGCAGCCCCCAGCGCGGCAGATGCATCGCGACGACGGATTCGGCGACCGATTGCGAGATGTGCAGATAGCTCATCACGTAAGAATAAAGCAGCGACATGCCGATGATCATCATCAGCATGGTCGATTCCCGGATGGTCGATTTCATGATCGGGCCGAGGTCGTCCGGCCGCCACACGCCATAGATCGCCGCGATCAGGCCCAGCGCCAGAAGGCCGCCGAGGCCTGCCGTCTCCGACGGCGTGGCAAAGCCGCCATAAAGTGCCGCCATGACACCGGTCAGCAGCAGCACGAACGGGATCACGCGTGGCAACACGCTGAAGCGTTCGGCGAGCGTGTATTCGTCGCGGGCCAGGATCGCAGCTTCGGGACCGCCATTCTTGTAGGCCGCCTCCGCTGCCGCATATTCCTGACGGAAGCGGATCACGGCATAGGCGCCGAACAGCGAGACCAGCAGCAGCCCGGGGCCAATGCCGGCCAGGAACAGACGCCCCAGCGATTTTTCCGCGGCGACCGCAAACAGGATCATGGTGATCGACGGCGGCAGCAGGATGCCGAGCGTGCCGCCGGCGGCGATGATGCCGGCAGCAAAACCGCCGGAATAGCCACGCTTGCGCATCTCGGGGATGCCGGCCGAGCCGATCGCCGAACAGGTCGCTGGGCTCGAGCCCGCCATCGCCGCGAACAGCGCGCAGGCGAAGACGTTGGCAACGCCGAGGCCGCCGGGCACGCGATGCAGCCAGGCATGCAGCGCCGAATAGAGATCCTGGCCGGCGCGCGATTTGCCGATCGCCGCACCCTTCAGGATGAAAAGCGGGATCGACAGCAGCGTGATCGAGGCCATCTCCTCGTAGACATTCTGCGTCACGGTATCGAGCGACGCGGCAGGCATGTAGATGCCCATGAACACGACCGCGACCGCGCCGAGCGCGAACGCGATCGGCATGCCCGAAAACATCACGAGCAGCGTCGCGATCCCGTAAGCGATACCGATACCGAAAACGCTCATGGACGCTTGGCTCCCGCGAACGGCAGCGCCAGCTGCACGAGGATCTGAATGCACAGCAGGCTCATGCCGAGCGCCATCAGTGAATAGGGAATGGCGAGCGGCGGCGACCACATCGAGTTCGAGACCTGGCCATCGACGTAGGCCTCATGGGCCAGCGTCCACGACTTCCAGGTGAAGAAACCACAGAACAGCAGCGTGGCGACATCAACCAGCCAGAGCCTGACTCGGTTCGCCAGCGGCGACAGCAGGCCAACGAAGGCCTCGATGCCGATATGGCCGCGGTTCTGCTGCACATAGGCCGCCGTCATGAAGGTGGCGCCGACCAGCAGGAATACGGCGGCCTCGTCCTGCCAGTAATTCGCGGCCTTGAACAGCGCGCGGCTCAGCACGCTGTAGCTCAGGATGGCGCACGCGGCGATCAGCGCGACCGCGGCGAACGCGACGATGATGCGGTTGAGGATGGCGAGGCCGCGATCGAGCGCCGCCGCAAGGCCGGTCCTTGCGGCAGCATTCGCCGTGTCGTCACGATCCGTCAGCGGACCGTGGCTCATGCAGCGACGTCGGAGGCGAGCTTGAGCAGGTTCGCAGCGGTCGCGGTCTTGGCGCCGTAATCCTTCCACGCGGTGTCGCGGGCGATGTCGCGCCACTTGCCGACCGTCGCGGCATCGAGCGCCGAGACCTTGGCGCCGGCCTTTTCGTAGACCTTGGCGACCTCGACGTCGTCATCCTGCGCGCCCTTGCGGCCGAAGGTTTCGAGCTCTGCGCCCACAGTGACCAGAATGTCCTGCTGGTTCTTCGGCAGCTTGTCGAAGATCGCCTTCGACATCATCAGCGGCTCGAGCATGAACCAGTAGGATGCGCCCGCACCCGAGGTCAGCGACTTCGCGACCTCTTCGAGACGGAACGAGATCAGGCTGGTGGAGGAGGTGATACCGGCGTCGCAGGCGCCGGTCTGCATCGCGGCGTAGATTTCGTTCGAGGGCACCGACAGCACCGAGGCGCCGGCGGTCTGCAGCACCATGTCCATCTCGCGCGAACCGCCGCGCACCTTCATGCCCTTGGCATCCTCCGGGGCCACGATCGGCTTGGAGCGGCTGGCGACGCCGCCGGCCTGCCACACCCAGCTCAGGAGGATGATGCCCTTGTCGGCGAGGAAGTCGGTCAGCGCCTTGCCGACCGGCTCCTTCTTCCAGCGCATGCCCTGGTCGTAGGTGGTGACGAGGCCGGGCATCAGGCCGATATTTGTCTCCGGCAATTCACCGCCGGCGTAGGGCATCGGATACAGCGAGATGTCGAGCGCGCCCTTGCGCATCGCGGAGAACTGCGCGTTGGTCTTGATCAGCGAGGAGTTCGGATAGATCTCGGCCGCGATGTCGCCGTTGCTGCGCTTACTGACTTCGGCGGCGAACATGCGGCAGAGCCGGTCGCGGAAATCGCCCTTGTCGATGGTGCCACCGGGGAATTGATGCGAGATCTTCAGCGTGGTCGCGGCATGCGCGGTGCCGATGCCGAAGCGGAGAATGGCGGGTGCTGCGACAGCGGTCGCGAGCAGGTGACGACGCGTGAACATGGAGTATCCCCTTGACGGTTCTTTGAACGGCTCTTGTTTGACGTGATTTGGGCGGTCATGAGACCGGCGCGAAGGCCCATCTTAGCCGGTCTTTGCCCTGAACTTCTCTCATCTGATAGTTCGAGACCGAATGCCGCGGCAAGTGTTGACCTTGCTGCGCTGCACACGCCGGGTCCCGCTATTCCCGTTGTTGACAGACGACGTTCGCGCAGGTCCGCCGGACGGTGTGAGAAAAAATCGCAACGTCGCGTAACAAGCAGGCGCGTCGAACCGTCGAGATTGTGTCGCGGCACAAGTCGCTGACGAACACCATCTCGAAGGGATTATGTCTCATGACCATTCGCACCCGCATTGCGCTCGGCGTCTCGGCTGCCGTTCTCTCGCTGGGCCTCGCGCTGTCGCCCGCCGCTTTCGCCCAGGACAAGATGGGCAAGGACGACGGCATGATGAAAAAGGACACGATGTCCAAGGACGGCATGAAGAAGGACACCATGTCCAAGGACGACGGCATGAAGAAGGATACGATGTCGAAGGATGGGATGAAGAAAGACGACGGGATGATGAAGAAGAACTGATCTCATGCCGTCATGCCGGGCACCCTCGCGAGGCGAGCCCGGCATGCGCTGATCCAGGCTCGGTCGATGGCCTGCCATCGTGCGCACGCGTTCGCGCGGACGGAGCTGGTAGCGCCGTCAGGATTCGACCTGAAGCACATCCGCTTCAGGTCAAATCTTGTTGAGAGTTACTTCCGCTTGGCCTTGCGGGCCGCGTAACGGGCGTCGCGCTTGGCCTTTTGCTCGGCTTCGAGTTCGGCCTGTCTGGCGACCGCCTCTTCGGCTTCGCGGGCGATGCGCGCCGCTTCGGCGGCAGCAGCCTCTTCCGCGACGCGCTTCTGCTCGGCCTTTTCAGCCTCGCGAGCGGCCTTCACCTCGGCGCGCTTGGCTGCGAGTGCCTCGCGCTCGGCACGCTTCGCCGCGACCGCGGGATCGTCGTGCCCCGGCTGCGACTTGAATTTGTTTAAAAGATTTTTGCGTGCGTCCTGCGCCGCCTTTTGCCGGTCTGCAAACCCGGGTTCCCTGAATCCACTCATCGACGAGCCTTGTCTTCCTCGCTTTCGATCCTACATCACTGCCTGTTGGTACGTCGGCTGGGCACAAGCAGGCACCACACGACGCAGAAGCGTGTACATCGCCGTGCGCCGTGAAGCCACCCATAATCGCAGCCGATCAGGTCAACGAAAATCGCTTACCCAGCCGATCCTTCGTAGCCCGGAAAAACTGCCGAATTGTGATGCCCTTCATAAGGGCACCCAGCGGCGGCGCCTAGCGTCCGCCCCAATACGAGACGGAGCATGGGCATGATCTATTTCCGGCTAAGCCTGAAAGCCCTTGCAGTCACGGTCGCCACAGCGGCAGTTGTGGGTACGGTGCTGTTGCTTGCCCGCCCGCACCCCATCGAGAGCACCGTTCTGGGGGGCGCATGGGAGTGCACCCAGACCGCGTTCATCCTGACGAGCTGTGCGCCGCGCGCGCAGCAGGCCATCCCGGCGGTCGAGACCTTGCGCAAGGAGGCGCGGAGGGCAACGCGGGGCTGAGTGGCGATGCGGAGCGCAGGATGTGACGCGACGTCGCAGAGGTGATAAAGGGCCTCACCGAGCGCGATAGGTCCCCATGTCCGAGCCTGACTCCAAGCCTGACACCACCAAGAAGCCCAGTGCGCCGGCAAATCCCCAATCCGGTGACAACCGTCGTGGTGCCATCGCCGGGCTGATCATCGCCGCTGTGATCCTCGGTGTCGGGCTGTGGCTTGCCCGCGACCTCACGGCTGCCAGCAAGCTGCAGGATTGCCTGATGTCGGGGCGGAGCAATTGCAATGTGATCGAGCCGGCCCGCTAGGCCGGTCTTGCTGGACGCGTCCGGACGAAAAATTGCCGTGATCTTAAACATTTGTAACGGGACATAGCCGGCCTGTCAGGTCAGTTTGACAGGTCAGTCATGTCCGTCGGCATCACCCAGGCGCGACCCGAATCGTCTATCGCGCGTGGACCACGGCAATTGCGAAAGTTGAGGGGTAAGCACGCATGAGTGCGTCCAGCCGCATGAAGATCATCATTCCCATGGTTTCGGCCATGTCGTTGCTGGCACTGTCCGCGCAAGCGCAGGACGCCGCGCCGAGGGGCCCCGGCCAGCCGCCAGGGCAGGGCGCAGGTGGTCCACCCCCGGCCAATCAGAACATGCGCAAGGGTCCTCCGCCGCAGCAGGCCGTGCACCCCGGGCCTCAGCCCGGCGGTCAGGCCCACATGGCTCCGGCCCCAGGAGCAGGGCCAGCAGCCGCTCCCGGCCCGCATGGTCCCGGACCGCGCAATGCCGGTGGCCCGCCGCCGGGACCCGGCCGCTACATGGCACGCGGCCCCGCGCCGGCGCGTGATTGGGGCGGACATGCCTATCGCGGCAACCTTGCCTGGGACGGTGGACGCTGGCGCCACGAGGTCCACAACGGCCGCTCCGGCTGGTGGTGGGATGTCGGCGGCGTCTGGTACTATTATCCCCAGCGGATGGACGGCCCGCCCGCCTACATTTCCGAGGACTATATCGACGATGTGCCGGTGGCCTACGCGCCGCCCGGTCCGCCGGTCGCCTATGAACCGCCGCCTCCACCGCCGCCGGCAGATCCCGGCGCGAGCGCGCTCGGCGGAGCCATCGTCGGCGGCGTGCTTGGCGGCCTGATTTCCGGCAACGCCACGGGTGCGGCCGCAGGCGCCGTGATCGGCGGCGCAACCGGGGCGATCGCCGGCGCCACCGCCGCATCGCGCCCCGGTTACTATCTCGCTCAGGGCAATTGCTATTACCGCTATCCGAGCGGCCAGTATGTGCAGACCGATCCGCGCGCCTGCTACTGAACCTCTCAAAGCGTAATCCAACACGAATGAGGCGGGCCCGGTGCCCGCCTCATTTGCGTTTGCTTCCATCGGGAGACGAGGTCTGACAACGTTGCTGGGACGCACAACCAAGGCGTGCGACCGCGTTGCGCTCAGGAGACCAGCCAGGTCAGGAACGCCATCGCGGCCCAGACCAGGCCGCCGATCCAGATTGTCATCACCAGGACGATGGCGGCGAGGAGGGAGAGACCGAACAGGTCGGTCTTGCGCGATGATGCGTGAGCCCGTGCTGCGGCTTCGGCCTTGTGTGTCATGAGGCGAACAGCCATCCTTCCTGTGTCGCGTTCTTGCGGCGCTTAAGACGCTGTTTAGCGAACGCGCCGGAACTCGGCTGTGATGCACTTCACAGATCGCCGGAATGAAAGCCGGGCCTCACCGGTTTGTGCGCGCGGCGCCGTGAGGCAACACGCTGTTGCCGAGCGGACAATATCCGTCGCAACCGACTCCGAACGTGAACCCGTCGACGGGGCCGGCTGTTTGCAGAATGAGGAAAATACGAAGATCAGCGCAATCGGGTTTCGCGCCCGTCTTCGCGCTTTTGACGTGACATCGTCTGCGAGAAGCGAGCCCGCGCAGCTCCCGGTCGCAACGACAGATTCGTCGCGGTACCATCGTGCGGAAACGCGCACGCCGGTGCGACTTTCGTCCTCCGCAATCATACGGACGAAATTGCCACGCACTTGTCCAGATCGGACGGTTAAACTTGGCCGCATGTGTACCAAGTACGACCCCCAGCATGAAGCCGAGGCGGCGATGAAGCGCGCCGCGGCGTCCGAAGGGCCCGATCGGCAACGACTGATCGAACTGGCCCTGGCCTGGCATCAGCTCGCTCGCGATCGGCGCGACGACGAGCGACAAAGCTGATTTTCGTCTAACGGACAGCTGCGCCCGATTCGGGATATTGGCATTCGAGTCTTGCCATTCGAGTCTCTTGGCACCCGTCATGAGAAAGCCCCGTGCTCGGGGGGACAAGCACGGGGCCCTTCAAAGCCGACCGGGGCTGGCAGGTCGGCACCACTCTGTTTCGTCGCATCAACGTGCCGATCGCGATCTCGTTCCCGCGCAGCGGTTGCATTTTGTCGAAAGAACGACCCGATCGATGCGTGTTGGTCGTGGCTTGCGAAACGTGTCGTTAAGACATGCGTCGTGCCGCATTCTGTGGTGATGATTCGTATTTTGGGAACGGAGCGGAGTCGAACCGTGAACAATCGGAGCGCTCGACCGTGCGGAGCCGAGTTCAGGCCGAAGTTGGAATCACTCCACCGCCGACGGCTCTTTCTGGTGGCCTCGACGCGTCCAGGCGTGAACGGCGGAGGCGAGCTGATGCTGGCTCATGGCGGCATCCGCAATGGACGCCTGCGCCATCTCGATCCGCTTTGCGATCGCGCCGGAGTTGACGTCCACGACTGCGTCGAGCACGAGAAACGACATCGCGACGATCGCCACAGCACAGGCAATCCCCATTCTCGTCAATTCGGCTCGCGGCATCGATCGTCCTAACCGGGCGCAGGTCGCCCGCCGCGCATAGATAGGGCGCACCTGCGCGGTTCAAAGGCCGAGGCGAGGGTGCCCACGCGTTCGTGAAAGATGACGGATGTGTTATGGCGCGTCGACGCGCGCGTTAATGATGAACGCCGGCGCGCGCCAGCAAAACTGAGGCTGGCGATCCCAGCAGGACTCGAACCTGCAACCCGCGGAGTAGAAATCCGCTACTCTATCCAGTTGAGCTATGGGACCGTCCTGGGCCACCCGGTCTAGGGGGGCTGGCTGTCATATAGCATGCCAATATGAAAAATCTGGTGTTTCGCCAAGCCTGAACCGAACCGTTTTCCTCGATGGCGCGACAAAGCGGAACGGCGGAGTGTCAGGGTGCCGGGTTGAGCGGCAGCGTACTGGACGATGGATCACATCGCCGGGGGCGCTGATGAGCTTCCGGGACACGGCTGCCGGACGACTGGTCCGATATTGCTGCGCCACAGGACGGCGTGCGCGGCGATAGCGCGATCGGTCTCCTCTGGGCGTGCCTTGCCATGGCGAATGCGACGTTTTGCACCTCTGGTTCCATCGCCATGAGTCTGTCACCTTTCCGCGCATTTTATGCGCCCGCGGCGTTCGTCCGCGATTTCCGGGAGTCCCTACATGATCGGTCTGGTTCGCGCCGTCACAATCTGCGCCGCGCTGGCGCTTGGCCTGAGCGCCGCACACGCGGCGGATAAGGCGTTCAAGCGCGACGATCTCGCTGATTCCGCCATCAAGCTGGAGGCGCAGATCAAGAGCGAGGCGGGGCCGGTCGCCAAAACCGGGGCGACCTTGCGCACCGACGCGGATGCCGCCTTCAAGCGCAACGACTACCGCACCGGGCTCTCGGTCCTCGGCCAGATCGCCGCGGTCACACCTGACGACGCCGGCAACTGGCTGCGGCTCGCAAAGGTGATCTTCCAGATCACGCCGAAGAGCTCGAGCGAGCAGACCTTCCTGCTGGAGCGCGCCTCGACCGCCGCCTACATCGCCTACCAGCGCGCCGGCAATCCGGGCGAGGAGGCCGATGCGCTCGCCGTGCTCGGCAAATCGCTGTCCGAGCGCAAGCTGTGGCGGCCGGCACTGGATGCCCTGCGGCTGTCGCTGGACATGCGCGAGGTCGCGGACGTTCGCGGCAGCTACGAGAAACTGCGCGACGAGCACGGCTTCCGGCTGCTCGACTATACCGTGGACTCGGATTCGGCGAGCCCGCGCGCCTGCTTCCAGTTCTCGGAAGAGCTGGCCAAGCGCACCGATTTCGCGCCGTTCCTGGCGCTTGCCGGCCAGGACAAGCCGGCGCTGTCGGCCGAAGGCAAGCAGCTTTGCGTCGATGGGCTGAAGCACGGCGAACGTTACAATATCAATCTCCGCGCCGGCCTGCCGTCGACCGTGAAGGAGGGCCTGCCGAAATCGGCCGAGTTCAACATCTATGTGCGCGACCGCAAGCCGTTCGTGCGCTTCACCAGCCGCGCCTACGTGTTGCCGCGCACCGGCCAGCGCGGCATTCCCGTGGTCAGCGTCAACACGCCCGCGGTGAACATCAACGTGTTCCGGATCGGCGATCGCAACCTGATCAACACCGTGGTCGACAGCGACTTCCAGAAGACGCTGTCGAAGTACCAGCTTGGCGATCTCGGCGACGAGCGCGGCGTAAAAGTCTGGTCCGGCGAGCTTGCGACCGCGATGACACTGAACCAGGACGTCATCACCGCGTTTCCGGTCGACCAGGCGCTGGGTGAGCTCCAGCCCGGCGTCTATGTGATGACGGCGGCGGCCAAGGGCCCGGGCAGCGACGACGACAACCAGCTCGCCACCCAATGGTTCATCGTTTCGGATCTCGGCGTCACGGCCTATTCCGGTAATGACGGCATCCATGTGTTCGTCAATTCGCTGGCCTCGACCGATCCGGTCGGCAAAGCCGAGGTGCGGCTGGTCGCACGCAACAACGAAATTTTGGCGACGCGCAAGACCGACGAGTCCGGCCATGTGTTGTTCGAGGCGGGGCTCGCGCGCGGCGAGGGCGGCCTGTCGCCGGCGATGCTGACCGTCACCGGCGAGAAGGCCGATTACGCGTTCCTCAGCCTCAAGACCTCGGCCTTTGATCTGTCCGACCGCGGTGTCGCGGGTCGCGTGGTGCCATCGGGCGCCGACGCCTTCGTCTATGCCGAGCGCGGCGTCTACCGCTCCAGCGAGACGGTCTATCTGACTGCGCTGCTGCGCGACGGGCAGGGCAATGCCGTCAATGGCGGGCCGCTGACCCTGGTGATCGAGCGTCCCGACGGTGTCGAATACCGTCGCGCCGTGCTGGCTGACCAAGGTGCCGGCGGCCGGACGCTATCCGTGCCGCTGAACTCGGCCGTTCCGACAGGCACCTGGCGGGTGCGCGCCTTCACCGATCCGAAGGGATCTTCGGTTGGCGAGACCACCTTCATGGTCGAGGACTACGTCCCCGATCGGATCGAATTTGATTTGTCCGCCAAGGACAAGCTGATCAAAGCTAACGCTCCTGTGGAGCTCAAGGCGGACGGTCATTTCCTCTATGGCGCGCCGGCGTCGGGCCTTCAGCTCGAAGGCGACATGCTGATTGCGCCGGCTTCGGAGCGGCCGGGCTTTGCCGGCTACCAGTTCGGCGTCGATGACGAGCAGACCACCTCGAACGAGCGCACACCGCTGGAGAACCTGCCCGAGGCCGACGCCAATGGCGTGGCGACCTTCCCGGTGACGCTGGAGAAGCAGCCGGCCTCGACCCGTCCGCAGGAGGCGCAGATCTTCGTCCGCATGGTCGAGACGGGCGGGCGCGCCGTCGAGCGCAAGCTGGTGCTGCCGGTCGCACCCGCGACCGCGCTGATCGGCATCAAGCCGCTGTTCGGCGACAAGAACGTGGCGGAGGGCGACAAGGCCGAGTTCGACATCGTGTTCGTTTCTCCCGAGGGCAAGACGCTTCCCCGCGACGGGCTGCGCTACGAGCTCCTGAGGATGGAGTCGCGCTACCAATGGTACCGCCAGAACAATTATTGGGAGTACGAGCCGGTCAAGTCGACCTCGCGCGTGGCCGATGGTGACGTCACCATCGCCGCCGACAAGCCGTCCCGGATTTCGCTCGCGCCCCAGCCCGGCCGCTACCGGCTCGATGTGAAGTCGAACGATGCCGACGGCCCCGTCACCTCGGTGCAGTTCGACGTCGGCTGGTATTCCGACGGCAGCGCCGATACGCCGGATCTGCTGGAGACCTCGATCGACAAGCCGCAATATGCGTCCGGCGACACCATGACCGTGTCGGTCAATGTCCGTTCCGCCGGCAAGCTCACCGTCAACGTGCTCGGCGATCGCCTGCTGACGACGCAGACCATCGACGTCAAGGAAGGCACCGCGCAGGTCAAACTCCCGGTCGGCAAGGACTGGGGCACCGGCGCTTACGTGGTGGCGACGCTGCGCCGTCCGCTCGACGCGGCGGCCCAGCGCATGCCGGGCCGCGCGATCGGCCTGAAATGGTTCGGCATCGACAAGCAGAGCCGCACGCTCCAGGTCAAGCTGACGCCGCCGGCGCTGATCCGGCCCAACGCGAAGCTGAAGATCCCGGTCAGGCTCGACGGACTCAATCCGGGCGAGGACGCGAAAATCGTCATCGCTGCGGTCGATGTCGGTATCCTCAACCTCACCAACTACAAGCCGCCGGCGCCGGATGATTATTATCTCGGCCAGCGCCGCCTGAGCGCGGAGATCCGCGATCTCTATGGGCAGCTGATTGACGGCATGTCGGGTACGCGCGGCCAGATCAAATCCGGCGGTGACGCCGGCGCGGCCGAACTGCAGGGTTCGCCGCCTGCGCAGAAGCCGCTGGCTCTCTACTCGGGCATCGTCACCGTCGGTGCCGACGGCACCGCCGAAGTGAGCTTCGACATTCCGGAGTTCGCCGGCACGGCGCGCGTGATGGCAGTGGCGTGGACCGCGACCAAGCTCGGCCGCGCCAACACCGACGTCGTGATCCGCGATCCCGTGGTGCTGACCACGACCCTGCCGCGCTTCCTGCTCAACGGCGACCATGGCACGGTTAATCTCGAGATCGACAACGTCGAGGGCCAGGCCGGCGACTACGTCATCAACGTCAAGACGGGCGGTCCGGTGAAGATGACCGGCAATCCCGCCACCACCGTCAAGCTCGCCGCCAAGCAGCGCAACTCGTTCGCGCTCGCGATCGACGCGACCGCGGCGGGATCGGCGACGCTCGACGTCGACATCAAGGGGCCGAATGGCCCGACGCTGGCGCGCCACTATGCGCTCGACGTCAAGGCGGCAACGCAGGTGCTGGCGCGGCGCTCGATCCGGACGTTGGCGAAGGGCGAGAGCCTGACGCTGACCTCGGACATGTTCTCCGACCTCGTGCCGGGCACCGGCAGCGTCTCGGTTTCGGCGAGCCTGTCGACGGCGCTCGATGCGGCGACGATCCTCAAGGCGCTCGACCGCTATCCCTATGGCTGCTCGGAGCAGATCACGAGCCGCGCCATGCCGCTGCTCTACGTCAACGATCTTGCGGCCGGCGCGCATCTGGCCATGGACACCGAGGTCGACCAGCGCATCCGCGACGCCATCGAGCGGTTATTGGCCCGTCAGGGATCCAATGGCTCGTTCGGTCTGTGGTCGGCCGGAGGTGACGACGCGTGGCTCGATGCATACGTGACGGACTTCCTGACCCGCGCCCGCGAAAAGGGCTTTGTGGTGCCGGACGTGCTGTTCAAGAACGCGCTGGATCGTATCCGCAACTCCGTCGTCAACGGCAATGAGCCGGAGAAGGATGGCGGGCGCGATCTCGCCTACGGCCTCTATGTGCTGGCCCGCAACGGCGCTGCTCCCATCGGCGATCTCCGTTATCTCGCCGACACCAAACTGAGTAACCTCGCAACCCCGATTGCGAAGTCTCAGCTCGCGGCAGCGCTGGCGCTGGTCGGCGATCGCAACCGCGCGGAGCGGGTCTATGGCGCAGCCCTCGACAGCCTCGCGCCAAAGCCGGTGCTGGAATTCGGCCGCACCGATTACGGCTCGCAGCTGCGCGATGCTGCGGCTCTCGTCTCGCTCGCGAGCGAAGGCAACGCGCCCAAGGCAACGCTGACGCAGGCGGTGGCACGGGTCGAGACCGCGCGCGGGCTCACGCCCTACACCTCGACGCAGGAGAATGCGTGGCTGGTGCTGGCGGCCCGCGCCTTGGCCAAGGAGAACCTCTCGCTCGAGGTCGACGGCCAGAGCGTCAAGACCGCGCTCTATCGCAGCTACAAGGCGGATACGCTGACCGGCAAGCCGCTGAAGATCACCAACACCGGCGATGCGCCCGTGCAGGCGGTGATCTCGGTGTCGGGCTCGCCGATCACGCCAGAGCCGGCCGCGTCGAACGGCTTCAAGATCGAGCGCAACTACTTCACGCTCGACGGCAAGCCCGCCGATATCAGCAAGGTCAAGCAGAACGATCGCTTCGCCGTGGTGTTGAAGATTACGGAAGCGAAGCCCGAGTACGGCCACATCATGGTGTCGGACTATCTGCCGGCAGGCCTGGAGATCGACAATCCAAAACTGGTGTCGTCGGGTGACAGCGGCACGCTGGACTGGATCGAGGACGGCCAGGAGCCGGAGGATACCGAGTTCCGCGATGACCGCTTCACGGCGGCCGTGGATCGCGCCTCGGACTCCAAGGCGGTCTTCACCGTCGCCTACGTCGTGCGCGTCGTTTCGCCCGGCAAATACGTGCTGCCGCAGGCCTATGTCGAGGACATGTACAATCCCTCGCGCTATGGCCGCACGGGTACCGGCACGGTCGAGGTGCGGGCGGCGAAGTGAGGCGTGAGATGAGCGAGGCGCTGAGCAAGAACGTGGATGGCCGGGACAAGCCCGGCCATGACGGCGTGCGGGGCAGGGGACATCGTGTCCTCTCTATCGCCGCGCTCGCGTTCATCCTCGCCATCATCGGCTTCGTCGGCTGGGTCTATTCCCTCGGTCCTCTCCCGTTCGACGAAGCGCGCCGTGTCTCCACCACCGTCGTCGACCGCAACGGCAAACTGCTGCGCGCCTATGCCATGACCGACGGGCGATGGCGGCTGCCGGTCGATGCCAAAGCCAATGTCGATCCGACCTATCTGAAGCTGCTGTTCGCCTATGAGGACCAGCGCTTCTACAGCCATGATGGGATCGATCCGCTAGCGCTGGGCCGCGCCGCGCTGCAGCTCTCGACGCGCGGGCACATCGTGTCCGGCGGCTCGACCATCTCGATGCAGCTGGCGCGGCTGATGGAGCCAAGGCGGCAGCGTTCGCTCTACGCCAAACTGCACCAGATCGTGCGCGCGATCGAGCTGGAGCGGACACTGAGCAAGGACGAGATCCTCAACCTCTATCTCGCGCTGGCGCCCTATGGCGGCAATCTCGAGGGCATTCGCGCTGCGTCCATTGCCTATCTCGGCAAGGAGCCGAAGCGGCTGTCGCTGGCGGAAGCAGCGCTGCTGGTCGCGCTGCCCCAATCGCCGGAGACGCGGCGGCTCGACCGCTATCCCGAAGCGGCGCGTATCGCCCGCGATCGCGTGCTCGACCGCATGGTCGAGGAGCATGTGGTCAGTGTGGACGATGCAAAGCAGGCCAAGTCCGCGCCTGTGCCGAAGCTGCGCAAGCCAATGCCGATCCTGGCGCCGCATGCCTCCGACAGCGCGCTCGCAACGGTCAAGGACGCGCCGGTCATCAAGCTGACGCTGGATTGTAATCTCCAGAGGGTGCTGGAGCCCTTGGCGCGCGATCGTGCCATTGCGCTGGGACCGAACATCTCGGTCGGCATCATCGTGGTCGACAATGAGAGCGGCGACGTGCTCGCGCGCGTCGGCTCGGCCGATTATTTCGATGAGAGCCGGGCAGGGCAGGTCGACATGACCCGCGCCATTCGCTCGCCGGGCTCGACGCTGAAACCGTTCATCTATGGGCTCGCCTTCGAGGACGGTTTTGTTCACCCCGACAGTCTGATCGACGACCGCCCGGTCCGCTTCGGCTCCTACGCACCGGAAAATTTCGACATGACGTTCCAGGGCACGGTGCCGGTGAAGAAGGCGCTGCAGCTGTCGCTGAACGTGCCGGCGATCGTGCTGCTGGACCGCGTCGGCTCGAGCCGACTGGCCTCGCGGCTGCGCCAGGCCGGCGGCAATCTCGTGCTGCCCAAGGACGAGGCACCGGGGCTCGCCATGGGGCTCGGTGGCGTCGGCGTGACGCTGCAGGATCTTGTTCAGCTCTATGCGGGCTTCGCCCGGCTCGGCACCACCAGGCCGTTGCGCGAGGTCATGACGGCCGCCGATGACCGCGAGCCGCTGCGGCTGCTGGACCCCGTCGCGGCCTGGCAGGTCGGCAACGTGCTCCTGGGAACCCCACCGCCGGAAAACGCCGCCCACAACCGCATCGCCTTCAAGACCGGAACCTCCTACGGCTATCGCGATGCCTGGTCGGTCGGGTTCGACGGCCGCATGACCATCGGCGTCTGGGTGGGCCGGCCCGATGGCGCCCCGGTTCCCGGCCTGATCGGCCGCATCGCGGCGGCGCCCATCCTGTTCGACGCCTTCGCCCGCACCGGCAAGACGCTGACCCCGCTGCCCAAGCCGCCCAAGGGAACCCTGGTCGCCAGCAACGCGAAGTTGCCGTTGCCACTGAAGCGGTTCCGCCCCGTCGGGGAACTCGTGCGGACCGGGGGCGAGCAGGCGCTCCATATCCAGTTCCCGCTCAATGGCTCCCGGATCGACGTGGATCGCTCGGCCGGAGCCGAGGCTGCCGCCATGCCCGTGAAGGTCGCCGGCGGGGTATTGCCGATGACTGTCATGGTCAACGGTACGGCGCTCGGCGAGATCGACGGGCGCCGCCAGCGCCTGATTGATCCACCCGGCCCGGGCTTTGCACGGCTGACCGTGATCGACGCCACTGGCGCCGCGGACACAGTTGTCATTCGAATTCAATGACCTTGCCTTAAGCGGTTGTGGCGATGGCGGTTTCAGCGTAAGCGGAACCAATGGCCGAGACCTATCCCACGCCCCGTTTTGGAGCGCCCCGAGAGCCGAAAACGCCCGTAAATCCGGGCAGTCGGCTCGTGCTGATGCTCGACTTTGTCACCGCCAGCCACGCCCGCGCTGTGGCCTTCCTCGCGGTGTGCGCGCTGCTGCTGTTCCTGCCCGGCTTCTTCACCATTCCGCCGGTCGATCGCGACGAGGCACGCTTTGCCCAGGCCACCAAGCAGATGGTCGAGAGCGGCGACTATGTCGACATCCGCTTCCAGGAGGACGTGCGCTACAAGAAACCCGTCGGCATCTACTGGTTGCAATCCGCCGCTGTCGAAGTCGCCACCGCGTTGAAGCTGCCGAAGGCCGAACTCCGGATCTGGGTCTATCGGCTGCCGTCGCTGCTGGGGGCGATCGGCGCCGTGCTGATGACCTATTGGGCGGCGCTCGGCTTCGTCACGCGGCGCGCCGCGGTTCTTGCCGGCCTTCTGGTGTGCTCCTCCGTGCTGCTCGGCGTCGAGGCGCGGCTCGCCAAGACCGACGCGATGCTGCTGTTCTGCGTAGTTGCCGCAATGGGCGCGATGTCGCGCGCCTATCTGTCCTGGCAGCGCGCCGAGGACGAAACCCATCCGCCCTGGAGCTGGCCCGCGATCTTCTGGACCGCGCTGGCCGTGGGTATCCTGATCAAGGGGCCGCTGATCCTGATGTTCGCGGGCCTGACGATCATCGCGCTCGCGATCCAGGACCGCGATTCCTCCTGGCTGTGGAAGCTGCGCCCGGTCTGGGGCCTGATGTGGATGCTGGTGCTGGTGCTGCCCTGGTTCGTCGCGATCTTCTGGCGCGCGGGCGATGCCTTCTTCGCCGATTCCGTCGGTGGCGACATGCTGAGCAAGATCGGCGCGCAGGAATCCCATGGCGCGCCGCCCGGACTGTACCTGGCGCTGTTCTGGATCACCTTCTGGCCGGGCGCGCCGCTGGCAGCGATGGCGGCGCCTGCGGTGTGGCGGGCGCGGCGCGAACCCGGCGCGCAGTTCCTGCTGGCCTGGCTGATCCCGTCCTGGATCGTGTTCGAGGCGGTGCTGACCAAGCTGCCGCATTACGTGCTGCCGCTCTATCCCGCGATTGCGATCCTGACCGTCGGTGCGCTGGAGCGGAATGTGCTGTCGCGCTCCTGGCTGGCGCGCGGCTCGGCCTGGTGGTTCGCGATCCCCGCGGGCGGCTCGATCATCGCGGTGGTCGGGGCTGTCATGCTGACGCGGCAGCCGGCCTTCGTGGCCTGGCCGTTCATCGCGGCCTCGCTGATCTTCGGCCTGTTCGCCTGGTGGCTGTACGACAACAACCGTGCCGAACGCTCGGTGCTCAACGCGCTGGTCGCGGCGCTGATGCTGGCGGTCGTGGTCTACGGCATCGTGCTGCCGTCGCTCACGCCGCTGTTTCCGAGCATCGAGGTCGCGCGGGCGCTGCGCAACGTCACCTGCGTCGGGCCGAAGGCGGCGTCGGCCGGCTATCACGAGCCGAGCCTCGTGTTCCTGACGGGCACCCAGACGCTGCTGACCGACGGATCGGGAGCCGCCGATTTCCTCAGGCAGGGAAGCTGCCGGTTTGCATTGATCGAGCAGAAGTCAGAGCGCAGCTTCGTGCAACGCGCCGAGGCGATCGGGCTGCGCTACAAGGTCGGCACGCGCATCGACGGCTATAATTTCTCGCAGGGACGCGCGATCTCGATTTCGATCTTCCGCTCCGAGGGCACCGAATAAGATGCCTGTAACGACCACCGTCGCGCCGCGCGCAAGCTACCCTGTGCAGCTGTTCGGGGTGGCGGGACACGCGCTGGCGCAGCTCGTGCGCACGCCGTCGCATTCGCGCCGCGCCGCGGCTGCACGAAAACTGGCGCGGCATTCGCTGTGGCTCAGTGCGGCGGGGGCCGCCTTGATCGTCGTGCTGATGGTCGCGTTCGATCGGACCGAGATCCAGCTGATGCCGGCACGCGGTACGCCGGCGCTCTGGCCGATCCGCATCCTCACCGATTTCGGCAAGGACGAGAATGTGCTCTCCGTGCTGGGGGTCGCGCTCATCGTATTGGCGCTCGTTGCCGCCGCGATGCACGGCACACGCCGCGCGCTAATGCTCGGCTTCGGCACCCGGCTGCAATATCTGTTTCTGTCCGTTGCCCTGTCCACGTTCGTCACCGATGGCCTGAAATATCTCATTGGCCGCGGCCGTCCGTTCGTCGGCGGCAAGGCCGATCCGTTCAACTTCATCCCGTTCGAGGGGACGGGGGCTTATGCCAGCCTGCCGTCGGGGCATGCGGCGACGGCGTTCGCACTGGCCTTTGCGGTTTCGGCGCTCTGGCCGCGCCTGCGCGTGTTCATGTTCACTTACGCAATCGTGATCATACTGACGCGCCTGGTGCTGCTGGCGCATCACCCGAGTGACGTCACGGCCGGTGCGCTGGTCGGCATGGTCAGCACCATGGCCGTCCGCTACTGGTTTGCGGCGCGCCGGCTCGCTTTTGCCATCCGCGCCGACGGCACCATCGTGCCGCTTCCGGGACCGCTTCCCGGGCGCCTCAAAAGGGTTGCCCGCGGGGCATCTGCCCCATAAAAGCGGCTGCTTCCCGGGGCTGCCGGTTCCCCAGGTCGCAGGCCAATTCCAACCACGAGCTTCGATTTGTCGTCGTCCCAGCCTTCGGTTTCCATCGTCGTCCCCGTGCGCAACGAAGTCGACAACATTGCGCCCCTGATCGAGGAGATCACGGCCGCGCTCGATGGCCGCTGGGCCTATGAAATCATTTATGTCAACGACGGCTCGACCGATGCGACCGGCGAGCGGCTCGCGTCGATCATGACTCAGCGGGACAATCTGCGGCAGTTGCGTCATGCCAGGTCGGGCGGCCAGTCGGCGGCGGTGCGCAGCGGCGTGCGCGCGGCCCGTGGCACGATCGTGGCGACGCTCGATGGCGACGGCCAGAACAATCCAGCCTTCCTGCCGGACCTGATCGCGGCGGTCGAGAGGAGCGCGAATGTCGGGCTTGCCGCGGGACAACGCGTTGGCCGCAAGGACACCGGTTTCAAGAAATTCCAATCGCGCGTAGCAAACGGCATCCGCAATGGCATCCTGAAGGACGGCACGCGCGACACCGGTTGCGGGTTGAAAGCATTCCGGCGCGACGTCTTCCTGACCATGCCCTATTTCGACGGGCTGCATCGTTTCCTGCCGGCATTGGTTCGCCGCGAAGGTTTTGACATCGCCTATGTCGACGTGATCGACCGGCCGCGCCATTCCGGCGTGTCCAATTACGGCTTCTTCGACCGGCTGTGGATCGGGATCATGGATCTCGCCGGCGTGTGGTGGCTGATCCGCCGCAAGAAGCCGACGCCAGAGGTGACTGAGGTGAACGCATGATCATCCAATATGGCCAGGCGCTGAGCAACTATCTCTACGACGTCTTCGTCGCCAAGTTCGATTTCTGGCTCGCCTTCGGCCTGGTCGCGCAATTGTTCTTCACCGCCCGCTTCCTGGTGCAATGGATCGCGAGCGAGCGCGCCGGCAACAGCGTGGTGCCGATGGCGTTCTGGTTCTGCTCGATGGGCGGCGGGTTGATGACGCTGGTCTACGGCGTCGTGAAGCGCGAGCCCGTCATCATCCTCGGGCAGGCGCTGGCGACGATCATCTACATCCGCAACATCATGTTGATCATCAAGAACCGCGGCCGCACGTCGAGGACGCTGGAGCGCTGATCCAGCACCAGGTTCCGGACTTCTCCCGAAATCGTGTGAGATGTGATCCCAATCGGCTCTTGCGATTTCAAGACCGATCGGTTCATATTCCGGCCATGCGCCGCCCAACCCCAGTCCAACTGCCCCGTGGCCGTCCCCGGAGTTTCGACACGGAAGCCGCTGTCGAACGCGCGATGGGTGTGTTCTGGTCGCGCGGCTATCACGCCACGGCGCTGCCGGACCTTCTTCGTGCGACGAAGCTCTCGCGTGGCAGTCTTTACGCCGCTTTCGGTGACAAGCACTCGCTCTTCCTGCGTGCGCTTGATCGCTACATTGCCGATGCAATGACACGGATGGATATCGAGTTCGATCCTTGCGGAGACCCTGTCGACGGCTTGAGGGCCTACCTTGCCGGCTACGTTGACCGCAACAGCGGTGCCAATGGTCGGCGCGGATGCTTGCTGGTAGCCACAGCCATGGAACTGGCTGGCCGTGATGTCGACGTTGATCGTCGCATCGGGAGCTTTTTCAAGGCCATGGAGGCTCGGGTGGCTGGTGCACTTTCCCGTGCGAAGGCAGCGGGCCAACTGGCCGATGGAGTCGAGCCGTCGAGTGCCGCCCGAATTCTCGTCTGTTTCGTCGAGGGCCTGCGGGTGGTCGGTAAGACGGCACCGACACGGATCATTTCGCAAGCCACCGTTGACGCTTTTCTCGACCGTTTCATCAGGTAGATCAACCATGGACGCTTCCGCTGTTCGCACGCCGATATCTAGACCGAACGGTCTTGAAAACAACGATGCCATGTCCGCCATTCAGATCATCTGCGCGGTCGCCGTCCCGTTGCTCTGGGGCTACCAGTTTGTAGCCATCAAGGTCGGCGTCAGGGAGTTTCCGCCGCTCTTCTTCCTCGCACTGCGCTTCCTGGCCATCGCGCTGCTGCTTGTTCCGTTCGTCAAGAGGCCGACGCGCCAACAGTTCGGTCCTGTCGCCGCCATTTCGGTTTTCCTTGGCGGGCTGAACTTCGGGCTGTTCTATGTTGGCCTTGGGCTCGGTTCGGGAAGCTTGTCGGCCGTCGCCTATCAACTCGCCCCGCCGTTCACCGTCCTGTTGGCCTGGCCGCTGCTCGCGGAAAGGCCGTCGCTCATCGCCTCCGCCGGCGTGGTGCTGGCGTTCGTCGGCGTGGTTGTGTTGGCAGCCGGGCCTGGGTTTTCGGGAAACGCTCTGCCGCTGCTGCTCGTCGTTGGTGCCGCTTTTGCGTTCGCGGTGTCCAACGTCCTGACCAAACGCTACGGCCCGTTCGATCCCCTGATGCTGATGGGCTGGTCGTCGCTGCTGACGGTGCCGCAGGTCTTGGTGATGTCGCTGCTGCTCGAATATGGGCAAATGGCGAGCCTCGCCACCGCCGACGGACGCGGCTGGCTGGCGCTCGCCTACACGATCTTCATCGGCGGCATTGTCGGCTTCGGCCTCTGGTTCTGGCTGATCGGGCGTTGCTCGATGGGGCGCGTCGCGCCCTTCGGCCTGCTGCTTCCGGTGTTTGCGCTGATGTCGAGCGTGTTGTTCCTGGGCGAGCGCATGACGCCAAAGCTGATCATCGGCGGGCTGCTCGCGATCTCCGGCGTCGCCATCACGCAAGTCAAACCGCGCGCCGCGTCTTAGCCCTGGCGCGGCAGCGCCGTGGCGCCTGAGGCGGGCAGGGCGGCCGTCTCCGCCTCGGTCCGGCGATAGGGCTGGCCCGCAGCATCCAACACGGGATAGGCGACCGAGCAGATATGCGAATGGATGCGGCGCAGATCGCGCAGCACGTCCAGGTGCAGCGACGTGGTCTCGATGGTCTCGGGGCGGCCCTCGCGCAGGCGATCGAGATGGCGCTCCACGGCCGCGAGCTCGGTGTTCTTCAGCGCGGTCTTTTCCACCAACAGCTTGCGGGCCTCATTGGCGTCGCCCGACATGAACACGCCGAAGGCGATCCGCAGCGAATCCATCGTACGCTTGTGGAACGCGGCGAGTTCCTCGGCGCCTTCAGCCGAGAACTGGAAGCGCCGCTTGATCTTCTTGGTGGCGAGCTCGCTCAAATTCTTGTCGATGATGTCGCCGATATGCTCGAGGTTGATGGCGAAGGAGATGATCTCCATCGCACGCCGGCCTTCGCTTTCATCGAGGCTGCCGCGGGTCAGCTTGGTGACGTAGAGCTTGATGGCCTCGTCGAGACTGTCGACGACATTGTCCGTCTTCGAGACCTGGTCGACCAGCGAGCGGTCGCCGGTCATCATCGCGGCCATGACCTTGCGCAGCATGGTTTCGACCAGATCGCCCATGCGCAACGTCTCGCGGGCGGCGTCCGCAAGCGCGAGCGAGGGGCTCTCGAGTGCGGTCTCGTCGAGATAGCGCGGCCGCGCGGGATCGGTTTCCTGCACGCGATCGGGCAGGAGCCGGGTCAGCAGGCGCGACATTGGGTCGAGCAGGCCGATGAAGATGACGGCCGTGCCGACGTTGAAGGCGATGTGGAACGCGGCGATCATCTTGGCGAGATCGGGCTGCCAGGCATGCATGTGACCCGCGATCGTGCCCAGGAACGGCAGCACCAGCGCAATGCCGATGACGCGGTTGACGAGATTGCCGACCGGCAGGCGATAGCTCGCGGGATCGTCGCGCTTTGCGCCTTCGAACACGGGGTTGACGGCGCTGCCGAGATTGGCCCCGAGCACCAGCGCCAGCGCCGCATCGGGCGTGATGAATTGCGAGTAGGCCAGCGACATGATCAGCAGCACGCTGGCGACGCTCGAATGCACGGCCCAGGTCAGAAGCCCGGCGACGATGATGCACAGAACGGGGTCGCCTGTGATCGCCGACATCACGACGCGCACACCGGGTGCGTTCTCCGCCGGCGCCAGCGTGTCGAGCAGGATGTGCAGCGACAGCAGCATCAATCCGAGGCCGATTGCGATTCGGCCGATGTCCTTGATCCGCGAGCGCGGGCCGGAGCGGAAGGCGACGAGGCCGAGCACGAACAGCACGGGCGCGACCGCTGCAATGTTGAACGACAATGCCTGCACGATCAGCGTCGTGCCGACATTGGCCCCCAGCATGATGGCGAGCGCGGCGACGAGGCTGAGCAGGCCCTCCGCGGCAAAGGAGCTGGTGAGGAGCGCGGTCGCCGTGCTGCTCTGAAGCAGTGCGGTGAGTCCCAGCCCGGCTGCAAACGCGCTGAAGCGATTGCCGAGCGCCTTGCCGAGCAGGCGTCGCAGATCGGGGCCAAAGGCGCGCAGGATGCCGCTCTGGACCATGTGCAGGCCCCACAGCAGCAACGCCACGCCGCCCATCAGATCGAGCAGAACCAACGTTCCCATGCTCCGTGTCCGGATGAGAGTCGAAGGGATTCAGGCTAGCGCCAAACGCCAGCGGATCAAACCCTTTGTTGGCGCGTCGGCGTTAACGCCTGCGGTCCTTGCTCGTTCCCGCCGCGGCGCGCTCTGGCGCGTCCGCAGGCGAGATGCCTCGTGAGCAGGCTCACATTGCCGCTTTGAGGGCAGCGAAGCCGCGATCGAGATCGGCCTTGAGATCGTCGGTGCTCTCCAGCCCGATATGCAGGCGCAGTGTCGGGCCACCGGGCGCCCATTTCGTCGCCGTACGATAGTCGTTGCAGTCGAAGGGAATCGCGAGGCTCTCGAAGCCGCCCCAGGAAAAGCCCATGCCGAACAGTTTGAGTGTGTTGAGCATGGTGTCGACGGCCGTCTGCGGCGCCGGCTTCAGCACGATGCTGAACAGGCCGGAGGCGCCGGTGAAGTCGCGCTTCCAGATGGCATGGCCCGGATCGGTCTCGAGCCCCGGATGCAGGACGCGAGCGACCTCAGGGCGGCCAGCGAGCCAGCGCGCCATGTCGAGGCCCGAGCGATGATGCTGCGCGAGCCGCACCGACAGCGTGCGCAGGCCGCGCAGCGCAAGGAAGACGTCGTCGGGACCGGCGCAGACGCCGAGCAGGCGGATGCCTTCGGTAATCTGCGGCCAGGTCCTGGCGTTGGCCGAGATCGTGCCGAACATGATGTCGGAATGGCCGCCGATATATTTCGTGGCGGCCTGCATGCTGATGTCGACGCCCTGCTCGAGCGAGCGGTGATAGAGCGGCGTGGCCCAGGTGTTGTCGTCGATGACGAGCGCATCGCGCGCATGGGCGACGTGAGCGATGGCGCGGATATCCGGCATCTCGAACGATTGCGAGCCGGGCGCCTCGACCAGCACAGCGCGGGTGTTGGGCTTGAACAGCTTCTCGATGCCGGCGCCGATCAGCGAATCGAAATAGGTGGTCTCGATGCCGAGGCGGGCCAGCATGCCGTTGCAGAAATTGCGCGTGGGACGATAGACATTGTCACAGACCAGGATGTGGTCGCCGGTCTTCAAGACCGCGAGCAGGGTGGTCGAGATCGCCGACAGGCCTGACGGGACGATGCCGACGCCGGCGCATTGCGGCCCCTCCAGCGCCATCAGCGTGTCCTGGAACGCCCGGGTGGTCGGGCTGCCGTGCCGGCCATAAGTAAACTCGCCGCGATGGGCGTGCAGGTCCTCGGCGGTCGGATAGAGCACGGTCGAGCCGTGGAACACAGGTGGATTGACGAACCCCTTCTGCGCCTTGGTGTCGCGGCCGGAGGTGACCAGCCGGGTTTCGGCGTGCTGCTGTGCGGGGTGCGAGGAATCCATGCGACTGCTTTCAAAAAAGCGTTTCCGCCGGCGCGGATCGCGCGGTCGGGGCGGCCTGGAGGCCGCTGACGTTAATAACAGAACACAGAAGAGTCCCGTCAACCCCTTGACCCGGCTCGCCAGTCGTTCTGTGATGCGCAGGTGCTATTCAGTCGCCGCATGTTGAGGGGCCTGCCGCGACCTTCGATCCATCGTCTGACCGGACCTTGCGCCACAGCCACAACGGCGGGCGCCCGCGGCGAGGATTTAAGGTATGGCCTCCCAGCATCGGCGAGTGTTCGGCAAGGTATTCCAGCATGACTCTTGCAAGGCTGCCCTTTGTGCAGGGAAAGTCTTGGCAGAGACACCGTTCCTGACGTTGAGATGACTTTGAAAGGCTTGAAGCCCATGAAACGCGTAACCCTGGCTCTCTCTCTTGCTCTCGCCGCCGGCCTCTCTGCCCAGGCCGCCGACGCGCAAACGCTCAAGACCGTCAAGGATCGGGGCACACTGTCCTGCGGCGTCAGCCAGGGCCTGCCCGGCTTCTCCTCGCCCGACGACAAGGGCAACTGGACCGGCCTCGACGTCGATGTCTGCCGCGCCATTGCGGCTGCGATCTTCAACGATCCGACCAAAGTCAAATACGTGCCGACCTCGGCCAAGGACCGCTTTACCGCGCTGCAGTCCGGCGAGATCGACGTGCTCTCGCGCAACACCACCTGGACCATCTCGCGCGACACCTCGCTCGGCGCCAACTTCACCGGCGTGACCTATTATGACGGGCAGGGCTTCATGGTGAAGAAGTCGCTCAAGGTGAATTCCGCACTGGAACTGAACAGTGCCTCGGTCTGCGTGCAGACCGGCACCACCACCGAGCAGAACCTCGCCGACTACTTCAAGGCCAACAACATGAAGTACGAGGTGATCGCGTTCGGCACCAACGACGAAACCGTCAAGGCCTACGAGGCCGGCCGCTGCGACGTCTTCACCACCGACCAGTCGGGCCTCTACGCCAACCGTCTGAAGCTCGCCAATCCCAACGACCATATGGTTCTGCCGGAGATCATCTCGAAGGAGCCGCTCGGACCGATGGTGCGCCATGGCGATGACCAGTGGTTCGACATCGTGAAATGGACGCTGTTCGCCATGATCACCGCCGAAGAGCTCGGCGTGACCTCGAAGAACGTCGACGAGAAAGCCAAAATGGAAAATCCGGAGCTGAAGCGCGTGCTCGGCACCGACGGCAATTTCGGCGAACAGCTCGGCCTGACCAAGGACTGGGTGATCCGCATCGTCAAGGCCGTCGGCAATTACGGCGAAGTGTTCGATCGCAACGTCGGCGCCGGCTCGCCGCTCGCCATCAACCGCGGTCTGAACAATCTCTGGAACAAGGGTGGTCTTCAGTACGCGCCGCCGATCCGCTGATTCCGCCCGATCGGTCGGCACACGGCAATGAGCACCGAGGCTCGTAAACCGCCGCTCCAGATCGCCCTGAAGATCAGGCGCCTTCTGGGTGGCAAGGCAGGCTGGAACGGCGTCGCCGTCCAGTTTGCCTTCGCGGCGGTGCTGGGCTGGATCGCCTACGAGATCATCTCGAACGCGCGCACCAACGTCGAGAACCAGCACATTGCCACCGGCTTCGGTTTCCTTTCGAACAACGCCGGCTTCGACGTCAACCAGACCCTGATCTCCTATACCGGCTCCGACACGTTCCTGCGGGTGTTCGTGGTCGGCCTATTAAACACGTTCGTCGTCTCTGTGGTCGGCATCGTGTTCTCCACGGTGATCGGCTTCATCGTCGCGCTGTGCCGGCTGTCGCCGAACTGGCTGGTGTCGCGCGTCGGCGAGATCTATGTCGAGATCATCCGCAACCTGCCGCTGCTGTTCCAGATCCTGTTCTGGTACCTGGCGGTGTTGGCGGCGCTGCCCAATCCGCGACAGAGCATCTCGTTTCTCGGCATCGCCTTCATCAGCAATCGCGGTCTCGTCATTCCGCAGCCGATCGGCCAGGCCGGTCTGGAGCCGTTCCTGGCGGCGCTGGCCTTGGGCATCTTGGCGGCGCTGGCCTTGCGCGTCTACGCGCGACGAGCGCTGTTCCAGCGCGGGCAGATGATCCGCATCTGGCCTTACGCGCTGGGCCTCGTCATTGGGCTGCCGCTTGTGACGATGCTGGTGTTCGGTCTGCCGTTTACGGTCGAGCTGCCGCAACTCAAGGGATTCAATTTCGCCGGCGGCGCGCGCATCATCCCGGAATTCGTAGCGCTGACTCTGGCGCTGTCGACTTACACTGCGGCTTTTATCGCCGAGATCGTGCGCGCCGGTATCCTGTCCGTCCACGCCGGCCAGATGGAGGCGGGGGCCTCGCTCGGCCTCAGCCGTGGCACCACACTGCGGCTGATCGTGGTGCCACAGGCGATGCGCGTGATCGTGCCGCCGCTGACCAACCAGTACCTCAACCTCACCAAGAATTCCTCGCTGGCGGTCGCGATCGGCTATCCGGATCTCTTCTCGGTGTGGGCCGGCACGTCGCTCAGCCAGACCGGCCAAGCGATCGAGATCATCACCACGACGATGGGCGTCTACCTCCTGATCTCGCTCATCACCAGCGCCGTCATGAGCGTCTACAGTTGGCGCCTCAGCCGGAGTCTCGGCGCATGACCGACATCACCGCGTCATCCTTCGTCCGCGATGACCTGGTCGCCGAGCGGCCCGCGCCGGTGAAGACCACCGGTTTTGTCGGCCTGCTGCGCACCCGCCTGTTCAATTCGCCGACCAACATTCTCCTGACGATCCTGGGCGCGCTGCTGCTCTGGTTCACCATCATTCCATCCGTCAGGTTCCTGATCGTCGATGCGGTCTGGAGCGGCCAGGATCGGACGGCTTGCCTCGCTGAGAACGCCGGATTCACCGTCGGCGCCTGCTGGCCCTACATCCAGGCCAAGCTGCCGCAGCTGATCTACGGCTTCTATCCGGAAGCCGAGCGCTGGCGGGTCAATCTCACGCTGATCCTGGCGGCCGCGCTGCTGCTGCCGCTGCTGATCCCGCGCCTGCCGGCCAAAGGCCTCAACGCCAGCCTGTTCTTCTTCGCCTTTCCGGTCGTCGCGTTCTTCCTGTTGCATGGCGGCGGCATCAGCGGCTTCGGCCTGAGCTGGACTGCCGGCCTGCTGGAACTGTTCGACGACAGCATCGTCAGCGCCGGGCAGGTGCTGCTCAGCCTGAGCAAGACATCGGCGATCGCGCCGCTGCTGTGGGTTGTCGGCAATCTCATCGTGCTGGCTGGCACCGCGATTCATTGGCTGATCTTCCCGTTGACCTGGCTGCGCGACCAGATCCAGGCGTCAGGGCAGTCGGTCTGGCTCGATTTTGCCATCACGACGGCGTTCGTCTCGTTGATCGCCTTTGTCCTCAGTGGCGGCATGCGCACGGGATGGCGCGCGCTCGCCTCGAGCATCGCCACCTTCGTCACCATCGCAATCGTTATCAAGCTGATGGGGCTCGACCGCGGCGGTCTGCCGATCGTCGCGACCAATCTCTGGGGCGGTCTCCTGGTGACGCTGGTGGTCTCCGTGACCGGCATCGTCACCTCGCTGCCGATCGGCATCGCGCTGGCCCTCGGTCGGCGCGCCTCCATCCCGCTGATCCGGATCTTCTCGATCGCGTTCATCGAGTTCTGGCGTGGCGTGCCACTGGTCACGGTGCTGTTCTTCGCCACCTACATGCTGCCGCTGTTCCTGCCGGGCAATTTCACCGTCGACGGCCTGGTGCGCGCGCTGATCGGCATCGCGCTGTTCACGGGCGCCTACCAGGCCGAGAACGTCCGCGGCGGCCTTGCTGCGATCCCGCGCGGGCAGGGGGAGGCAGCGGCGGCGCTCGGGCTGTCCTGGTGGAAGACCACGTCGCTGATCGTGCTGCCGCAGGCGCTGCGGCACGTCATCCCGAACCTCGTCAACAGCTTCATCTCGCTGTTCAAGGATACCTCGCTGGTGTCGATCGTCGCGCTGTTCGATCTGCTGGGTTCGCTGCGTGCCTCGTTCGCCGACCCCAAATGGTCGACGCCCTCGACCTTGTTCACCGGCTTTGCCTTCGCCGGGATCATCTACTTCATCTTCTGCTTTGGAATGTCCCGCTACTCGCTCTTCGTCGAGCGCCGCCTCAACGCCCACCGCCGCAACTGATCGAGCTCACCATGACCGCAGATCCCATCGTCAACATTTCCGGCCTCAACAAATGGTACGGCGAATTTCACGTGCTGCGCGACATCGACCTCGAGGTCAACAAGGGCGAGCGCATCGTGATCTGCGGCCCCTCGGGGTCCGGCAAATCGACACTGATCCGCTGCATCAATGCGCTCGAGGAATTCCAGGAGGGCGAGATCGTCGTCGACGGCATCGAACTCGGGCCGAACCTCAAGCATGTCGATGCGGTGCGCCGCGAAGTCGGCATGGTGTTCCAGAGCTTCAATCTGTTCCCGCACCTCACCGTGCTGGACAATTGCACGCTGGCGCCGATCTGGGTCCGCAACATCCCCAAGAAGGACGCCGAGGAGACCGCGATGAAATTCCTGGAGCGGGTCAAGATCCCGCACCAGGCCAACAAGTTTCCGGGGCAGATGTCCGGCGGGCAGCAGCAGCGCGTCGCGATCGCGCGCGCGCTCACCATGAACCCGAAGGTGATGCTGTTCGACGAGCCGACCTCGGCGCTCGACCCCGAGATGGTCAAGGAGGTCCTCGACACCATGGTCGACCTGGCCGATGAGGGCATGACCATGCTGGTCGTCACCCACGAGATGGGCTTTGCCAAGGAGGTCGCCAACCGCGTGGTGTTCATGGATGCCGGCCAGATCATCGAGGCCAACACGCCGAACGAATTCTTCGCCACGCCCCAGCACGCCCGAACGAAACTGTTCCTGAGCCAGATCCTGCGCTGATCTCGTAGGATGGGCAAAGGCGCCCTTGCGCCATGCCCACCCTCCGTCCTCAACCTTGGCAAACCTGGGCTCGACCTCGTCGGAGCTTCGTAATCTCTCCTCAACCATATCCACGGTTGCGCGTCCGCCGCTTCACGCGTCCGAAAGTTCTTTCTGCACCTATGGCCTGAAAACGGAGGCGCTCGTGCTGGACCTCGTATTCGGCCTCAATACCCGCCTGGGGCGTTTGCAGTTCTTCCTCGCCACGCTCGTGCTCGCGGTGGTGATGACTGCGATCTGCTTCGTGGTCGCGATGTCGGTGCTGCGCAACGTCAATTCGGCCAATATCCGCCCCGATGATCTCCTAAAGAACGGGGGAATCATCGCGGCGATGGCGTTCTTCGCAATTGCGACGATCGAACTGTACTCGATGCGCTTCCGCGACATCGGCTGGGACCCGGTCTGCGTCGTCCCGGCCTGGATCGCGTTGATGATCGTCGACTACGTCGTTGCGATGAAGTTTCCGGCCTATGCGCTTGGCCAGGAGCACACCGGCACGGTCGTCGGCAGCATTGCCAATCTCGTGCTGACGCTGGCGCTGTTGTTCTGGCCGAGCCGCGACCGCTACACCTGAAGCGAGCGGTCGCCGCCATCCCGACCCTAGACGAACGGCAGCTTGATGTTGCTGCGCTTCTCCAGCCATTCCGGCACCGGCAGGTTCTTGGCCCGCATGAAGTCGGCGTTGAACAGCTTCGACTGATAGCGGCTGCCGGAATCGCAGAGAATGGTGACGATGGTTTTGCCGGGGCCAAGCTGCTTGGCTAGCCGCATTGCACCGACGATGTTGATGCCGGTGGACCCGCCGAGGCAAAGGCCTTCGTGCTGCAGCAGCTCGTAGATCATCGTGACGGCTTCCGCATCGGGAATGAGATAGGCGTCGTCGACCTTGGCGCTCTCGACGATCGCGGTTTTCCGGCCGAGCCCGATGCCTTCCGTGATGGAGTCGCCGGGCGTTGCCTTGGCCTCGCCGGTCCTGAAGTATTCAAACATGCCAGCGCCGTGCGGATCGGCGCAGGCGATCCGGATATCCTTGTTCTTCTCTTTCAGAAAACGGCTGATGCCGGCGAGCGTGCCGCCGCTGCCGACCGAGCAGACGAAGCCGTCGATCTTGCCGCCGGTCTGCTGCCAGATTTCGGGACCGGTCGAGTCGTAATGTGCCTTGGCGTTGTCGAGATTGTTCCACTGGTCGGCGAACAGCACGCCGTTCGGCTCGGTCTTGCGCAGCTCGTCGGCAAGACGACGGCCGACATGCTGGTAGTTGTTCGGATTTGAGTAGGGCAATGCCGGCGATTCCAGCAGCTCGGCGCCGCACAGCTTCAGAAAATCCTTCTTCTCCTGGCTCTGCGTCTCCGGGATCACGATCAGCGTGCGATAGCCCCGCGCGCTCGCCACCACCGCAAGACCGATGCCGGTGTTGCCGGCGGTCGCTTCCACCACGAGACCGCCCGGCTTCAGTTCGCCGCGCTTCTCGGCTTCCTGGATCATCCATTTGCCGGCGCGGTCCTTGACCGACTGGCCGGGATTCATGAACTCGGCCTTGCCGAGAATGGTGCAGCCGGTCAGTTCGGACGCGCGCTTGAGCTTGATGAGCGGGGTGTTGCCGATGGCGTCGACAACGTCGTTTTTGATGGTCATGTCAGGCAATTACCGGCTGGATGCGAGAAGTCACCAGACCCTAAAGTAGGGTTGCCGGGCTTACAAGCGACCCCTTGCAAGGCGAGGGCGCAAACTCTTATTGCTGCTTTGCGAAGATGACCTGCCGGACGTCGATATTGCCGGACAGGAATCCGGCCTCGCAATAGGCGAGATAGTACTCCCACAGCCGCCGGAACCGGTCGTCGAAGCCCAGCGGGACCAAGCCCGGCCAGGCCGCGCGAAAGTTATTTCGCCAGGTGGCAAGCGTCTTGGCATAATCTTGCCCGAAGATGCGCTCGCCGATGACGGGGACGTTGAACCGGTCCCCGAGCGACTTCAGCACCGCGGGCGAGGGCAACATGCCGCCGGGAAACACATAGCGCTGGATGAAGTCCACCTCGCGCCGGTAGCCCTGGAAAAGCTTGTCCTGGATCGTGATGGCCTGGATGCCGGCCAGCCCGCCCGGCAGCAGCCGGTCGCGCAGCTGGGCGAAATAGCGCGGCCAGAACTGCTCGCCGACCGCCTCGATCATCTCGATCGAGGCGATCCGGTCGTAGCGATCCCGCTCGTCGCGATAATCCTGCAGCCGGATCTCGACCTTCTCCGCGAGGCCCGCTTCGTGGATGCGCTTGCGCGCGAAGTCGCGCTGCTCGGTCGAGATCGTGAGGCCGACGACGCGCGCGCCAAACGTCTTGGCGGCGAACTCGGCGAAGCCGCCCCAACCGCAGCCGATCTCGAGCAGCTTCTGGCCGGGCTTCAAGTCGAGCGCTTCGGCGAGGCGCCGATATTTGTTGGTCTGCGCGGCCGTGAGGTCCGTGGTGGTCTCGTCGTACAGGGCCGAGGAATAGGTCATGCTCGGATCGAGCCATGCCGAGTAGAACGCATTGCCGATGTCGTAATGGGCGTGGATGTTGCGCCTCGCCTGGCGGCGGGTGTTGCGGTTGAACCAGTGCTGCACCATCTGGACGAACCGCATCAGCGGCTTGTCACGCAGCATCGCCTGGATCAGATCGTGGTTGACGCAGAACAGGTAGAGAAACTGCGTCAGGTCCGGCGTATCCCAATCGCCGGCCAGATAGGCTTCCGCGATGCCGATATCGCCGCTATTGATCAGCCGCGCGGCGACGCTGTAATTGTGGAGGCGCATCGCAGCCTTCGGGCCCGGCTCGTTTCCGCCCAGCCGGATCAGGCGCCCGTCGGGCAGCGTGACGTCGAGCGTACCGCGCCGCAGTCGCGCCCCGAAGGCCAGCGCAAGGCGGACGATGCGCGGCAGGTCGGCAAACACTGTTTCGACGTCGTCGGGCGTCACCGAGATGGCATTCGACATCGGAAAATCCATCAACTGAACGGATACTGTCCGACCGCGAGCCGAGCGCGCCTATCCCGCTTCTATCGCTGGACCCGCGCGCGCCCCGCAACCGGTCAGCTATCAGCAATATAGGGATGCACTTTGTCGTGCGCCAAGGTGGTTTCGCCGTTACGCTGCTCTGCGGCATTCGGCCGTGGCACCAGCCGGACACCCTTCAGCCAAAGCCGCAGCGCCTCCCAGTGGATCGCCGCCATCACCTTGAGGCTGACGAGCGGCAACGCAACGAACGACCGCAGCAGGGCGGCGGACGTCAGGGCGCGGCGGCGACCGCTGAAGGTCGCCGCGAGCAGCGGGCCGTCGCGGTCGGTCTCCAGAATGCGCAGCTTGACCGTGTCGGACGGTGGCAACACACGAAAATGGTAGCGCATTGCCATCGGCATGAAGGGTGAGACGTAGAACAGTTTGTCCTGCTGCTGCCGCAGGCCCGCATCGGTCCATTCACCCGGCTGCACCGGCAGGATGTATGGATGAATCTCACCAAACGTGTTGCGCACCTCGTAGATCATCAGCGCCAGTTGGCCATCTGCGCGATAGCAGAAGTAGACCGAGAGCGGGCTGAAGCCGTAGCCGAGCAGGCGGGGATAACAGAGCAGCTCGACCCGGCCGCCACCGAGGTCGATGCCGTGTGCGGCCGCGCGGCCCTCCGCATAGGTGCGCAGCGAGGAGCCGTCGCGCGGGCCGTGGTCTTTCTCGTGAAAACTGTAGAGCGCAGCGCGGTTGACGCCGAACAGCGCCGTCTGCCGGTCGGCCTCGCCAAGCCGGTCGAGATCAATCAGCAGGCTCATAACGCGGTAGCTGAAGCGATGGCCCATCGGCTTCAGCCGCGCATGCATGACGTCGCCGAAATAGAGCGCAGCGGCATCGGTGGCGGGAAGGGCTCTCGTCTCCATCGCGCTACTCCGCGGCCTCCGCGAGCTCGACTGGTGCCGCGCGCCAGGACGCAGTCGCCCCGAGAGCCTCGGCGACGCCAAGGCCCGAGCGCAGGCCATCCTCGTGAAAGCCATAGCCGGTCCAGGCGCCGCAGAACCAGGTGTGCTGCGTCCCCTGGATTTCGCCAAGCCGCTTCTGCGCGGCGAAGGCCGCCGCATTGTACTGCGGATGCTCGCAGAGGTAATGGCCGAAGGTGAGCTCGGGCGCGGGCTCGAACGGCGGGTTGAGGCTGACGAACAGCGGCATGTCGGGATCGATGCCCTGGAGGTTGTTCATCCAGTAGGTCACCGCGACGTCGTTCGTCGCATCTCCCTCGCGCTGCCAGCGCAGGAAATTCCACGACGCCCAGGCATGCCGGCGCTTCGGCATCAGCCTGACGTCACGATGGAGATAGACCCTGTTCGGGGAATAGCGGATGGCACCGAGGATGTCGCGCTCGCGCGGGTCTGCGTCGGACAACATCGCGAGCGCCTGGTCGCTGTGGGTGGCGATCACCACGTGATCGAATGTCTCGCACCCACCATGGCTGTCATGGACGACGACGCCATGAGGGCTTCGCTCGACCGACGTGACCGCGCAGCCGAGCCGGACGCGATCCTTGAACCCGGCCTGCAGCCGCTCGACATAGCGCCGGCTGCCGCCCTTGACCGTGCGCCAGACCGGGCGGTCGTAGTGCAGCAGGCGATGATTGTCGAAAAAGGTGACAAAGTTCTCGGCCGGAAAGTCGAGCATCTCGTTCGCAGGCGCGGACCAGATCGCGGCGCCCATCGGTGCGAGATAGTCGGTCAGCAGCCGTTTGGAGAAACGCCGTTGCTGGACGTAGTCGCCGAGTGTCAGCCCGCTCAGGCGGCCGTTGCGCAAATCGTCGATACTTTGCCGACCGAATGTCGGGATCTCCGTGAGCATCCGCAGGTAGGACGGAGAGAGCAGGTTGCCAGCCTGCGCAAACAGGCCTGCCGCCGTCTCCCGCCAGTCATTGCCGCCGCCGCGCCATTCGAACCGGCCGCGGTCGGCTGAGACGGCAAAGCTCATGCAGCTCGCCACCGTCTCGACGCCGAGATGGGCGAACATTGCGGTCAGGTCGGGATAGTTGAGCTCGTTGTAGACGATGAAGCCGATGTCGACCGCGACCGGCGTGCCCTTGTAGTCGATGGTGACGGTGTGGCTGTGGCCGCCTGGGCGTAGCTCGCGGTCATAGACGGTCACTGGATAGCGCTGCGAAAGCGTCCAGGCCGCCGCGTTGCCGGCGATGCCCGTTCCGATGACCGCGATGCGCATGTGTGAAAGTGTCCCTGCCTCGTGTGAAGCAAGCTACGGTGCGTTGCGGTGCAGGTTTCAGTGGAGCAAAGGCGGCGTTCGCTGGTCTCGCGGCCAGTGTGGCCGCAATATCACATGAAATCTTGGTAAGCTTGAACGCGCTTCGGAGTGGCACGGCAAATCAAAAAGTCCCTGCGGGACAGTAGCTTTTTGTATTTTCGTTGTCTCGAACCGGCTGTGATCGGGCGTGCTTTTCGCAGGTGCGGGACTGTCCCGCAGTTCCGCACCCGGCTAGGATGAAATTCAGGTTCCGCAGAAAGCATCACGCTGTGATCGAGCTACAGAAAGGCCTCCAGCCGCCCGCCCGCGAATCGGCTAATCCGGCCGCGCGGTGGCGGCGTGATCTGCCTGGCAGGGGGTGGATGTGACACAGCGGGTTCCGGCCGTCGCGAAGCGGCAATTCCTCGGGTCTGCGTCGCGAACGCTGCGTGCGGTCGCCGTGGTGTGCCTGGCTTCGAGCTCGGGCGCCTGCGTCCTCACCCAGGACCTTCCCGATCCCGCGCTCGATGTCCCCACGCAGTACAAATACGCCGGGAAGGCGGATGCGCCGCCGACGCTGGATTGGTGGCGCGGCTTCCGCTCGACCGAACTGACGCAGCTGATGGAGGAGGCGCAGACCGTCAACCTCGACATCGCGGCCGCGGTCTCGCGGATCGTGGAGGCCGACGCCCAGGCGCGCCAGGCGGGTGCGGCATTGCTGCCCAGCCTGTCGGGAAGCGGTTCGGAGACGTATTCGCGCACGTCCGGCTCGAGCGCGTCGGGCCTTACCAATGGCGGCCGTGAAGTCGTCAACTATTCCGCGTCGCTGAGTGCCAGCTACCAGCTCGATTTCTGGGGCCAGAACCGCGACGCGTTGCAGACGGCGGAGGAGACCGCCAATGCCAGCCGGTTCGACCGCGACACCGTCGCGCTGACGACGCTCGCAGCCGTCGCCAATGCCTATTTCCAGGTGCTGTCCTCGCAGGACCGCCTGCGCACCGCCCAGCGCAACATCGCCAGCGCCCAGCGCATCCTCGATGCCATCCGGGAACGCCGCAAAGCCGGCACCGGCACCGATCTCGACGTCGCCCAGCAGGAGAGCGTGCTGGCCAACCAGAAGGCGCTGGTGCCACCGCTGCGCCAGACCCTCGACCAGAACACCAATGCGCTGGCGGTGCTGGTGTCGCGTCCGCCGGAGAGCGTGCGCCTCGCGGGCGGCTCGCTGGACCGGATCGCGATCCCGCGGGTCACGCCCGGCCTGCCGTCCGAGCTCCTGACCCAGCGGCCGGACATCCGCCGGCAGGAGGCGCAGCTCGCCTCGGCCACCGCCAATATCGGCAATGCGCGTGCGCAGTTCTTCCCGACCATCCAGCTCACCGGCAATGGCGGCTATCAGAGCTCGGCGCTCGTCTCGCTGTTCCAGCCGCACGCAGCGTTCTTCCAGCTGGTCGGCAGCGCGACCCAGCCGATCTTCGACGGCGGCAAGATCCTTGGCAATTTCGAGTACGCGAAAGCGCGGCAGGAAGAGCTGCTGCAGACTTACCGCAAGACCATCGTTCAGGCCTTCACCGACGTCGACAATGCGCTGTTCTCGATCAAGCAGACCACGATCAAGCTGCAATTGCAGCGCGATGTCGTCAACGCCTCGCGGCGCGCCTTCGACCTTGCGGAGCAGCAACTGCGCGCCGGCACGGCCGATATCGTCACCGTGCTCAACACCCAACTGACGCTGTTCCAGGCCGAAGACACCCTGGCGCAGGCGCAGCTCGCACGCCTTCTTGCCATTGTCAGCCTGTATCAGGCGCTTGGCGGCGGCTGGGAGCCGCGAATGGAGAAACCGGTCAATGCTCTTTAAGCCGGAAACGAAGGACAACGCGAAACAGGGGACGGCGAAAAAGTCGCGCGGCCGCGGCTTCGTCATGACCCTGATCACGCTCGCGATCCTCGGCGGCCTCGGCTATCTCGGCTGGACCGTGATGCAGCAGAAGCCGCAACAGGCGGCCGGCGGTCGAGGCCAACAGCGGCCCGATCTGCCGGTGCCCGTGCTGGCGGCGACACCCATGGTCCAGGACGTGCCGGTCTATCTCGACGGGGTCGGCGCGATCCGCGCGCTCAACACCGTCACCGTTCGCTCGCAGGTCGACGGCAAGCTGATTGCCGTGAAGTTCACCGAAGGCCAGGACGTCAAGAAGGGCGACGTGCTCGGCGAGATCGACCCGGCGCTCTACCAGGCGACCTATGACCAGGCCGTCGCCAAGAAGGCGCAGGACGAAGCCCAGCTCGCCAACCAGCGCATCGACCTGACGCGCTACGAGCAGCTCGCGGCCTCCAATGCCGGCTCGAAGCAGCAGGCCGACACCCAGCGCGCCGCGGTCGCCCAGACCGAGGCGCTGGTCAAGGCTGACCAGGCCGCGATCGACAACGCGGCGGCGACGCTGAGCTACACCAAGATCGTGGCGCCGCTGTCGGGCCGGGCCGGCCTGCGCCAGGTCGACCAGGGCAACATCATCCACGCCGCCGACACCACCGGCCTCGTCGTCATCACGCAATTGCAGCCGATCGCGGTGTGGTTCAGCCTGCCGCAGCAGCAGATCATGCGCGTCAATGCGGCCGCAGCGAAGGGCTCGCTTGCAGTCGACGTGTTCGGCAATGACGGCGTCACCGTGATCGACACCGGCAAGCTCACCGGCATCGACAACCAGGTCGACCAGACCACCGGCACGCTCAAGCTCAAGGCGGAATTCCCCAACGCCAATTACCAGCTCTGGCCCGGCCAGTTCGTCAATGTCCGCCTCAAGGTCGAGACATTGTCGCAGGCGCTGGTGGTGCCGACATCGGCGGTGCAGCGCGGACCGATCGGCACGTTCAGCTATGTCATCGGCGAGGGCGACATCGTCTCGGCCAAGCCGGTGACGGTGACGCAGCAGAATGAGCATGACGCGGTCATTGCGAGCGGCCTTTCGCCGAACGACCGGGTCGTGACCACGGGCTTTGCCAATCTGTCCGACGGCTCCAAGGTGATCGTCGGCCGCGATGAGCAGACGCCCTCGGCCGATCTCGCCCCGCGCAAGCGCACGCGCGCGCCTCAGGGGGACGGGAAGGGCGGTCAGGCCAAGGACGGGCCGAAGGACGGATCGGGCAAGGACGGCGAATTCCGCGCCAAGCGGAAAAGCAGCGAAGGCGACCAGAAGGGGCAGACCGGACCGGCACCGGGGCCAGGAGCAAGTCCAAGTCCAAGTGCAAGTCCGAGTGCATCGGGGGCTGGAGCAAAGCAGCCATGACCCGGACAAAGTCGGACTGACGACGAGGCGCATCTCATGGGTGTCTCAGAACCCTTCATCCGCCGGCCGATCGCAACCTCGTTGCTCGGTATTGCGCTGCTGATTGGCGGCGCGCTCGGCTATTTCGCGCTGCCGGTCTCCGCGTTGCCGCAGGTCGATTTCCCGACCGTGCAGGTGTCGACGCAGCTGCCGGGCGCGAGTCCCGACGTGATCGCTTCGCTGATCACCGCGCCGCTGGAGCGGCAGCTCGGGCAGATCCCGTCGCTGACGGCGATGAATTCGACGAGTTCGTTCGGCGTCAGCCAGATCTCGCTGCAGTTCGATCTCAACCGCGACATCGACGGCGCGACGCAGGACGTGCAGGCCGCGATCAACGCCGCCGCAGGCGTCTTGCCCAAGACGCTGCCTTACCCGCCGACCTACGCCAAGGTGAACCCGGCGGATGCGCCCGTGATGACGCTGGCGCTGCGCTCGGATACGATCTCGCTGCGCGCGATGAGCGATATCGCCGACACGCTGCTGGCGCAGCGGCTCAGCCAGATTTCCGGCGTGGGTCGTGTTTCCGTGCTCGGCGGGCTGAAGCCGGCCGTGCGCATCCAGGCGGATCTGGCGCGGCTGGCTGCCTACGGCATCGCCATGGAGGATCTGCGCAACGCGATTGCCAACGCCAACGTCTCGGGGCCGAAGGGCTCCCTCGACGGCGCCCAGCAATCCTACATCATCGCGGCCAACGACCAGATCGCCGCCGCCGACGCCTACAGGCCGATCATCATCGCCTATCGCAACGGTTCGCCGGTCACGATCGGCGACGTCGCGCAGATCGTCGACGGGCTCGAGAATGATCGCACCGGCGGCTGGTACCAGGGCACGCCGGCCGTCATCATCGACATCCAGCGCCAGCCTGGCGCCAATGTCATCGACGTCGTCAGCCAGATCCGCGCCGAGATCCCGAAGGTCCAGCGCGCCATACCGGCCGGCGTGCACCTGACCATCGTCTCCGACCGCACCGTCACCATTCGCGCCTCCGTCCACGACGTGCAGTTCACGCTGATCCTCAGCGTGGTGCTGGTGACGCTGGTGGTGCTCTTGTTCCTGCGCTCGCTGCGCGCCACGTTGATCGCGGGCGTAGCGCTGCCGCTGTCGCTGATCACGAGCTTCGGCATCATGTATTTTGCCGGCTTCAGCCTCGACAATCTGTCGCTGATGGCGCTCACGATCGGCACCGGCTTCGTGGTCGACGACGCCATCGTCATGATCGAGAACATCGTTCGCCATATGGAGAATGGCGACAGCGCAATGACCGCCTCGCTCAAGGGCGCGAGCGAGATCGGCTTCACCGTGACCTCGCTGACGGTGTCGCTGATCGCGGTGTTCATCCCGCTGCTGTTCATGTCGGGCCTGGTCGGCCGCATGTTCCGCGAATTCGCGCTGACCTTGACGATCGCGGTCGTGACCTCGGCGGTGGTGTCGCTGACGCTGACGCCGATGATGTGCTCGCGCCTGCTCAAGCACGCCCATGAGGAGCTGGCGGTGCCGGGGCTGGCTGCCATCAGTCGCTTCATCGACCGCACCGTCGACTTCTACCACCGCACGCTGCTCGTGGTGTTGCGGCACCAGCGCACCACGCTGGTCGTGACCTTTGCCACGCTGGTCGCGACGCTGGTGCTCTATGTCGTCGCACCGAAGGGCTTTTTGCCGCTCCAGGACACCGCCTCGATCACGGCTGTGACGGAGGCGGGGCCCGATGTCTCGTTCGGAGAGATGCAGAAGCGGCAGGCCGAGATCGCCGACGCCATCAAGGCCGACCCCGACGTGACCGGCGTGGTCTCGGTGATCGGCGCGGGCTCGGTCAACCCGACCACCAATGTCGGACGCCTGGTCATGAGCCTGACGCCTCGCGGCGAGCGGCGTGACGATGTCAGCGTCGTCATTGCCCGGCTGAAGGAGAAGGTCGCCGGCATCCCCGGCATGACCGTCTACTTCCAGCCTGTGCAGGACGTGCAGATCTCGACCCAGTCGAGCCGGTCGCAATACCAGTACACGCTGACCGGTACCGATGCGACGCTGGTGTCGGAATGGGCGAAGAAGCTCGTCGACGAGATGCGGCACGATCCCCTGTTCCGTGACGTCTCCTCGGAGGCCCAGGAGGGCGGCCTGCGCGCGCAGCTCGACGTCGACCGCACCCGGGCCGGGCAGCTCGGCGTCAGCCTGCAGGCCATCACCGACACGCTCAACGATGCCTTTGCGCAGCGGCAGATATCGACCATCTACGGCCAGGCAAACCAGTACCGCGTGGTGCTGGAAGCGCTGCCGATGTACCAGCGCGATCCCTCGATCCTGTCGAAGCTATATCTGCCGGGCGGGGCCAGCAGCTCGGTGGTCGGCGCGCCCAACGCGCAGGTCCCGCTCGACGCGGTGGCGACGCTGAAGCGCACCACGGCGCCACTGGCGATCTCGCACCAGGCGCAATTCCCGGCGATCTCGCTCTCCTTCAACCTCGCGCCGGGCGCCGCGCTCGGCGATGCCGTCGAGGCGGTGAAGGCGATCGAGACCCGGATTGAAATGCCCAACAGCATCGTCGGCGTCTATGCCGGCGACGCCGCCGAATTCGCCAAGGCGCTCGCAGGCCAGCCCTGGCTGCTGCTTGCTGCCGTGATCACGATCTACATCGTGCTCGGCGTGCTCTACGAGAGCTACATCCACCCGATCACGATTCTCTCGACGCTGCCCTCGGCCGGCGTCGGCGCCATCCTGGCGCTGATCCTGTGCGGGCAGGATCTCTCGGTCATCGGCCTGATCGGCATCATCCTGCTGATGGGCATCGTCAAGAAGAACGCGATCATGATGATCGACTTCGCGCTGGAGGCCGAGCGCGGGCAGGGCATGCCGGCGCATGAGGCGATCGTGCAGGCATGTCTGTTGCGCTTCCGCCCGATCATGATGACGACGCTGGCCGCGCTGTTCGGCGCGCTGCCGCTGGCGATCGAGAGCGGCACCGGTGCAGAGCTGCGCTTCCCGCTCGGCATCTCCATCATCGGCGGCCTGCTGCTGAGCCAGCTGCTGACGCTCTACACCACGCCGGTGATCTATCTCGCGCTCGACCGCATCAACCGCCGCCTCGAACAGGCGCTGCCGCCGCCGGAGCCCGACGCGCCGCCGACGGCGGGCGCGACCGAGGGGATGCAGTGATGGCGTCGATCTCGGAGCCCTTCATCCGCCGCCCCGTCGCAACCACGCTGCTGTCGATCGGGCTGTTTCTGCTGGGGGGCGTCGCCTACGAGTTCCTGCCGGTTGCTTCGGTCCCGAATGTCGACTTCCCCGCCATCTTCGTCTCGGCGAGCCGTCCCGGTGCCGACCCTTCCGTGATGGCCGCGACCGTGGCTGCGCCGCTAGAACGGCGGCTCGGCGAAATCGCAGGCATCAACCAGATCACGTCGACGAGCTCTCTCGGCACGGCCAACATCCAGCTCCAGTTCGATATCGGCCGCAACATCGACAAGGCGGCGCGCGACGTGCAGGCCGCCATCAACGCCGCGCTGGTCGACCTTCCCAGCGACCTGCCGGCGCTGCCGCGCTTCCGCAAGGCGAATACGGCAGGCGCCCCCGTCTTCGTGCTGGCGCTGACCTCCAAGACGCTGTCCGCCAGCGCCATCTACGACGTCGCCGATACCGTGCTGGCGCAGCGCATCTCGCAGGTGCCGGGCGTGGGCGATGTGACCGTGTCGGGCGCGGACCAGCCGGCGGTGCGGATCCAGCTCAATCCGGTGGCGCTGTCGAATGCGGGGATCGCGACCGACGACGTCCGGACCGCCATCATCAACGCCAACCCGCTCGGTCCCGTCGGCATCTTCAACGGCGAGCGCCAGAGCGAGACGCTGTCGCTGAACAGGCAGATGCGCACGGCCAAGGAATTCCGTGACATCGTCATCAAGAGTTCGAACGGCAATTTCGTCCGGCTCTCCGACGTCGCCGACATCGAGGACAGCGTCCGCAACGCGCGCTCCATCGCCTGGTTCAACAAGCAGCCGGCGGTGCTGATCCAGATCACCAAGCAGGGCGACGCCAACGTCATCGACACCGTCGACCGGGTGAAGGCGCTGGTCCCCGAGTTGAAGCAATGGATCCCGGCCGGCGTCGACGTGTCCACGCTGGTCGACCGCACCACCACGATCCGCGCCAGCGTGATGGACATGCAGTGGACGCTGCTCGCGACCGCGGTCCTGGTGATGGTCGTCGTGTTCGTGTTCCTGCGCCGGGTGACGCCGACGGTCGCGGCCGGCATTTCGGTGCCGCTGGCGCTGGCCGGTACCTGTGCCGGGATGTGGGTCGCGGGCTTCTCGATCGACAATCTGTCGCTGATGGCGCTCGCGATCTCGGTCGGTTTCGTGGTCGACGACGCCATCGTCATGATCGAGAACATGTTCCGCAATCTCGAGCACGGCATGCGGCCGATGCAGGCGGCGCTGGAGGGTGCCAAGCAGATCGGATTCACGGTCGTTTCGATCAGCCTGTCGCTGATCGCGGCGTTCACGCCGCTCCTTTTCATGAACGGGATTCAGGGACGCCTGCTGCGTGAATTTTCATTGACGCTGACCTTCGCTATCGTCGTCTCGACGCTGGTATCGCTGACCGTGACGCCGATGATCTGCGCCCATTACATCCGGCAGACAACATCGGGGACCGCGACGCTGTTCGATCGCATCATCGAAGGTCTGCTATCGCGTGTCGTCGCCTTTTATACCCACACTTTACGCGCTGTGCTCGAATTTCCGTTGTTAACGCTTCTGGTCTTCTTTGCCACCATTGGTCTAACTGTAACGCTCTACATCAAGATTCCCAAATCCGATTTCCCGGTCGACGATTCCGGCTTCGTCATTGGTGCCACGCGCGCCTCGGCTGATATCTCATTCCAGTCGATGCTGACCTTGCAGCAACGCCTCGCCGACATCGTGATGCAGGATCCAGCCGTGGCCGGCATCGGCTCCACGGTCGGCAGCGGAGTGGGGGGACCAGGTGGAGCGACCTCGAACCGAGGTACCATGTTCATCAGCCTGAAGCCGCCCGAGGAGCGCGATCATATCTCGACCCAGATCGTGATCGACCGGTTGCGGAAGGCACTTTTCCCCGTACCCGGCATCCGTCTCTTCATGTTCGCCGCCCAGGACGTCCGCGCCGGCGGTCGGCAGAGCGATTCCAACTACCAGTACACGCTTTCGAGCACCGACCTCGACCTCTTGCAGAAGTGGGCACCGATCGTGGCCAAGCGCATGGAGACGGTCGAGGGCATCACCGACATTTCCAGCGACCGCGATCCCGGCGGACTCCAGCTGACACTGAACATCGACCGCCAGAAGGCTGCAGCGCTCGGTGTCAGGGTTCAGGACATCGACAACGCCCTGAACAACGCCTTCTCGCAGCGCCAGATCGCGATCATCTACACCCAGCGCAACCAGTACATGACCGTGCTGGAGATCGACCCGAAATTCCAGGTCGATCCGTCCAATCTCGATCGCATCTATGTCGCCGGCTCGGGCGACGTGCAGGTGCCCCTGTCGGCCGTGGTCCACGCGAAGCGCGGGCTGGCTGCGCTCGCGGTCTATCATTCGCAGTCGGTGCCTTCGACGACGGTGTCGTTCAACACGTTGCCTGACGTCGACCTTCAGGCCGCGACGCAAAACATCCAGCGCGCGGTCGACGAGTTGCACATGCCTGAAGGCATCCGCGGCAGCTTTGACGGCAACGCCGGCGATTTCGCCAAGACCAGCGGCCGGCAGCCGCTGCTCATCCTCGGTGCGCTGGTCGCGATGTATATCGTGCTCGGCGTGCTCTATGAGAGCTTGGCCCATCCGCTCACGATCATCTCGACGCTGCCTTCTGCCGGCCTCGGCGCGCTGCTCGCGCTCCAGATCACCAACACGCCGCTGACGGTGATCGCCTTCGTCGGCATCATCCTGTTGATCGGCATCGTCAAGAAGAACGGCATCATGATGGTCGACTTCGCGCTCGATGCCGAACGCCAGCGTGGCCTGTCGTCTGCCGAAGCGATCTTCGAGGCCTGCCAGGCACGCTTCCGCCCGATCCTGATGACGACCATGGCGGCGCTGTTCGCCGGCATTCCGCTGGTCGTCGCGACCGGGCCGGGCACGGAGCTGCGCCGCCCGCTCGGCATCACCATCATCGGCGGCTTGTTCGTCTCGCAGATCCTGACGCTCTACACCACGCCCGTGATCTACCTCCTGATCGACCGTCTGCGCCGGCGGTCCGAGCCGCAAGCGCTCGCGGCGCCGGCGGAATAGGTTGTTGCAGCGCGGCTTCGAGCGTATAGCGGCGACATGTCGAACCCAGCTGAAACCGCGGCCGCAGCGCCGGAGCCGATTCCCGAATGCCCGCATTGCCAAAAGCCGATGCCGCTCTGCATCTGCGACAGTGTCACACCGATCGAGAACGAGCTGTCGCTCCTGATCCTCCAGCATCCGCAGGAGCAGGACAGGGCGCTCGGGACCGCGCGGCTGCTGGCCAAGCACTTCGAGAATGCCACGGTTCGCGTCGGCCTGTCCTGGCCGAGCCTGTCCAAGGCACTCGGGTACCCCATCGAGAACGCCTCGCATTGGGCCGTGCTCTATCTCGGCTCGTCCCGCGCCGCCGATCTCGATGTGGACAGCGAGATCGTGGCGCTCAACCGCAAGGGCGAGGTCGCCGACAACCAGCGCGCCATCTTCAATAAGCTCGAAGGCGTGGTGCTGCTCGACGGGACCTGGAGCCAGGCCAAGGCGTTGTGGTGGCGCAATCCCTGGATGCTGAAATGCCAACGCGTGATCCTCAACCCGAAGCGCCCGTCACGCTACGGGCGGTTGCGCAAGGAGCCGCGCAAGGACGGACTGTCGACCATCGAGGCAGCCGCAACGCTGCTGGCGGGCCTCGAGCGGCGTCCCGACATCGCCGAGACGCTGAACGCCAGTTTTGAACGGCTGTTGACGCGCTACCGCGAAGTTCAGGCCGAGATGCCGGAACTGGCGCCAAAGCCGGCGCCGAAAGGCCGGCGACGCGATTTCCGGCGCGGCAAACGGTCCTGATGTGAGCCGATCTCGTCCGTACGGTTGATTGCCCTGTCAGGAGCGGGCAGATACAGACCGTCCGAGCCGGAGCAGAAGGGGCAGCCGAATTCAGAGCGCAGCGAAGGAGATCCTGGCCCAGGCAGCGCAGTTCGATCGTTGGGGCACGCTCGCCCTAATGGACATTTCGCTGCGCTACCGGCGTACCGTGATCGGGCCGCTCTGGATCACGCTGACGCTTGCGGCGACGATCGTCAGTGTCGGCACGGTCTACGCCGCGCTGTTCAAGCAGGATATCACCGCCTTCCTGCCGTCCTTCGCGGTTGGCCTGATCGTCTGGACGCTGATCGCCACGACGCTGCAGGAAGGTTCCAACATCTTCGTGGCCTCCGGCCATCTGATCAAGGCGGTGCCGGCACCGCTGATCGTGCACGTGCTGCAGATGATCGCGCGCAACGTGCTGATCTTCGCCCATCATCTCCTCATCGTCGTCCTGCTCTACATCGTGATGCCCTGGCCGCTGCACGCGAGCATGCTGCTCGTCGTGCCGGGCTTTGCGATCCTGCTCGTCGTGCTGCTCGGCGGCTCGGTTGCGCTTGGCATGCTCTGCGCGCGCTTTCGCGACATCGGATCCGCGATCGTGAGCGGCCTGCAATTCATCTTCTTCCTCACGCCAGTGATCTGGACCGAGGACAGCGTGCGCGGCACCGCGTTCCATTGGCTGACGCGAGTCAATCCGTTCGCGACGCTGCTCGATCTCGTGCGCAGGCCGCTGTTGTCGCAGCCGATGGATGCGGAGCAATGGCTGCTCGGCCTGGCTTACGCAATCGCCGTCACCGCCGTCGGGCTGGGGTGCTACGCAAAATTCCGCCACCGCGTGGCCTATTGGCTGTGAGGGGCGGGATGAGCACCACGGCCCATATCGTGCTGCGCAACGTCTCGGTCACGTTTCCGGTGCTGTCGTTCCGCGACCGTTCGCTGCGCAGCCGCTTCGTTCGCGCCGTGACCTTGCGCCGCGAGGCAGCCCGTCCGCACATCGTCACTGCGCTCGATGGCATCGACCTCGACATCCGTGCCGGGGATCGTGTCGCCATCGTCGGCGCCAACGGCGCCGGCAAGACAACGCTGCTGCGGGTCCTTGCCGGCATCTACCATCCGACCTCAGGCAGCATCGACGTGCTCGGCCGCTGCCTGTCGCTGTTCGACCTGTCGGCCGGCTTCGACGAAGAGGCGACCGGCTACGAGAACATCATGCGCCGCGGCCTGGTGATCGGTGCCCGGCGGACCGAGATCGATGCGCGGCGCGCGGAGATCGCTGAATTCACCGAGCTCGGCGACCGGCTCGACCTGCCGCTACGGACCTATTCCAGCGGCATGATGCTGCGCCTGATTTTTGCGGTCGCCACCGCCGTCGAGGGCGAGATCGTGCTGCTCGACGAATGGATCGGCGTCGGCGACCAGCATTTCCGGAAAAAAGCGCGGCAGCGCCTCGACGAGATCGTGGCCCGCGCCGGCATCCTGGTGCTGGCCTCGCACGACGTCGACCTGATCAAGAGCAGCTGCAACCGCGCCATCCTGCTGGAGGAGGGGCGGATCACCGCGGCGGGCACGACTGAGGAGATTCTTGCCAGATACCTCGGGGCTGCCAAGGTGTAACCGGCCGGTCGGGGTTGCCTAAGCCGTTGATCCCCTATATTGCTCCGCCCTTACGGGGCCACGTGGCGGAGTGGTTACGCAACGGTCTGCAAAACCGTGTACACCAGTTCAATTCTGGTCGTGGCCTCCATCACAAGCTTCTGATATTTCAGCATAAATTTTGGTTTTGCCGCGTTCCGCCGATGGTGCGGACGGAACTGGCCGAGCCATGCCCACCGGGTTTGCCCGGGGCTTGCTGGAAACCCTCGATTCAGGCCGGATGGCACAACCTTCGCATCTGCGAAGGGATGCAGTCCCGACAATCGAGCGCTGGAGAGCACGTGGGCGAGATCGTCCGATTTATCCCGAAATCCGAGCTGGAGCGGGCCCGCCTCATTGCCGAGGCGCGCGCGATCTATGACAGCATCTTCCCGCCGGCTGCACCCGACCGGGCGCAGCGGGACGACGAGGATAGCGTCAAGAATTGATCGCAGCAGGCCCCGAGGCCCGCAATCAGGTCGGGCCGGAAGGTCTCAGCAGGCGGCGTACCAGCCGTCCGGAAAGGGCACGAGGGGCCAGGCACCCTCATTGTCATTCGCGGCCTTGGGCGTCGCGAAAAAGCTCCACGAGCGGGGCACGAATTCCTCCTCCGGCGCGGGCGCGAAATCTTCATTGATCATGGCGTCGCGGACGGCTTCCAGCATCAAGTTGAATTCGGCTTCGCTCATCACACCCTCCGGAACGCGGATGGCGCACTGTCGCAAAGCCGGTTTGTTTCCCGATTGACCCGATCGTTCGCATTTTAACGATCGGCCGATCGAGATCCGTTTGGTTAGCGATTCCTGAAAAATCCCCAGAGATCCCCGGATGGAACTTTAGGCGTCTCCAGGCAGCGGCCAGTGTGAAAGAGATCACATCCGGCGCGATTTATTCCTCCTACCCATACGCCCACACCGGCCAACGCAGGCCGGGCGAGCAGGGCAGACAGGAGACTGGTCATGAAGGCGAGGTTCTTGCGGTTTGCGGGTGTGAGAAGCCGGGCGCGTCGCGCCTCAACGGTCGGGCTGTTCCTGACGCTGTTCGCCACCGCCGCGAGTGCGCAGCAGGGCACGCCGGAGCAGCGCCGGGCCTGCACCCCCGACGTCTACCGGCTCTGCGCCGGTGAAATCCCCAACGTCCGCGCCATCACGGCCTGCCTGCGCCGTAACCGCTCAAGCTTGAGCGAGGCTTGCCGCACCGTGTTCGACCAGGCGGGCGGCTGACGGCCCCCCTGTGGATTTGTGCGCAGCAAGTACTTTGTGCGGTCAGCGCAAATCCGTCAGGCCCGGCCTGTTGATATGCTGCGGAGAAGCTGTTGAATGGCGGATATCCGGCGCAATTCCGATAGGTCGTCGAATCATATCTGTCAGATTTATGAAACAGTTTCGTCTGGCAGCAAAATCATCTGATTTGTCGGAGCCTCGTGGCCCGCACGACTGGATCTCGTTTCGGCAGGCCGATCTAGCGCTTGCCGAACCATTCCTCATAGATCCTCTGGTACCTGTCGCTCTCGCGTAGCCCCAACAGGGCTTCGTTGACCTGCTTGCGCAACGGGCTGCCGGTCGGAAAGACGATGCCGTAATCTTCCTTGTGGAACACCTCGCCGACGGTCCGCGCCGATCCCCGGCCATCGTGGGTCGTGTAGTAGAGCAGCGCGGGTGCATCGAACACGACCGCGTCGATCTCGTGGTTCAACAGGGCATTGTAGAGGTCGTCGACCTTCTCAAACTCGACCATCTGAGCCTTGACCTCGTTCAGATAGGCGGTCGCGGTGCTTCCTCGCGTCGTACCGACGGTCTTGCCGACGAGATCCTGCGGGCCGTTAATCGGTCCCTTGATCTGTTGCACGGTCAGTGAAGCCGTCAGCTGCGCCGTGTAGAAGGCAACGAACACGACGCCCGTGAACATCCACAGCACGGCGACGATCCGCGCCATCCAGTGCCGTGGCATTTGATCCGCCTGGGTGGCCAGCGTGCCTGCCGCCCAGAACATCGCATGGAAGATTCCCGGGAAATAGTTCCTGGTTGGAATGATCCCGCTGTGATGCGTGCGCTCGACCAGGAACATCAGATGCGCCGGCACGAGGATCAGGAGAAGCGCGATGCCGAGCCAGACCAGCAGGGTGCGCGAGAAGAACAGTTGCGCCAGCTCGCGCAGCGGATTGGCCTCGACATTCACGGCCGTGCCGCGAACAAGAATCTGCAGGCCGGAGTTCATGATCGGCTGAGAGAAGTCGAATCTGTCTTCCCGCTCCGACGTGATCGAGATGGCTGCGATGGCGAGATCGGCCTGTCCATGTCCCACGGCATCGAGCAATTCGCGCACATCGGGCAACACGACGTATTCGGTCTCGCGGTTCAGTTGTCTGCCAATGCTGTTCCAGAGCTCGATACTGAAGCCGGTCAGCGTGCCGTTCTTCTCGACGACCATGGGCGGCACGATGCGGGTCGCCACCCGGAGCTTGGCGGTCTCGGCCTGAGCCGGCGACCAGGTCATGCAGACGAGCAGTGCCCATACCAGCCCGCGCACGACATTGGCTACGACCGACCAGGGCAGCCGATCGCTTCGAGCGCGAGAGCTGGTCGCCGGTTGCGGACGAGGCATCGATGGGTTTCCCGGTCTCGAACCGCGCTGTCGGCGGACGCTTGAGGACAGTCCCGTTCCGGATTGATGGCGCAGTCCCGTACAAAACACCATCCCTCGTGTTGGCCGTCGGGCAAAGCACACCGCGCCCCCGTCAATCCACGCCCGGCAACATATTCGCCTTTACGGAAATTCTGATTTGACGCATTCCTCCTTCACCTCACCCCCGGTCAGAGGGGGCGTGACGGTTGGGAGACGGCCGCGCCCACACCGCATCCTGTTCCGGGTCCGCAGGGACTTTCCGTAAAATTGCAACCCGCGCGTGCAAGAAGTCTTGATCCGCGGTGATTTAGAGGTGATGGCGCGCCTTGAACGCAGCCCCGGGCGACAGCGACTAACCCTCCGAGTGCATCAGGATCAGTGGAACGTGATTGAGCTCCCCCCTTGTAAAGCACCAAAATGGTGCTTTAGTGCTTTCCATGAGCCCGTCGCCCCGACATGCGCCATCGGCGCTGCGTTACAGGCTAGCCCCTGACCCGGCCGCCAAGGCCGCGATGGAGGCGACGTTCCAGGCCTATGACCGCATGATGGAGATTCTCGACGAGGTCGCGCGGACCCATAATGTGGGCTCCAACGTCGTGCTGCTGCATGCCCATGCCTATGAGCCGATCCGCAAGGAGACCGCGCTGCCGTCGCGGCTGGTGACGCTGGGCCTGCGCGACCGCGCCGACTATCGCGCGGCACAAGGCCGCCGCCTGCCGCTCGACGACAAGCTCGCCAAGATCAAAGGCCCGGCCACGATTTCGATATCGACCGTACAGGGACGCTTCAGCGTGCCCTTCGACTACGCCGGCTACGCGGAGGGCTGGGGCCAGAGCGTGCCCGCGCACCTGATCCGCACCGACGACGGTTTCGAGGTTCACTACGGCGTCACGCCGAACAGTCTGCCAGAGGAGGAGAACGCTATGGATACCATCGCTGCCGCTCCCGAAAATTTCCTGTCCCGGGTCGGACGTCTGATCGCCGGCATCGCCTATGACGCGATCGAGCAGGCGGAAGGCAACAACAAGCTGAAAGTGGTCGGCCAGGCCATCCGCGAGATCGAGCGTGCCGAGAGCGAGGCGCGCGATGCGCTCGCGGCCGCGCGCGCCGAGGAATATCGCCTCAATGCGCGCCGCACCGAGATCGAACGCGAGATGACCGATCTCGCCGCCAAGATTGAGGGTGCGATCGCAGATGGCCGCGACGATCTTGCCCGCGCCGGCATCGCGCGGCAGATGGACCTGGAAGCGCAGTTCGAGGTGCTCTCCCGCGCCATCGACGAGAACAACGAGAAGATCGAGCAATGCGTGACGTCGCTGCGTGCGGTGCTCTCGGCGCTCCAGGATGCCGAGCAGCGGCGCGTCGATCTGGAGAAGAGCGAGGCGGCGGCCAGCCACCAGGCCTCGACCTCGCCCCGCAAACGTGGCGGCACGTCCGCGGCGGGCAAGGCGTTGCGCGCGGGCAGGGCAGTGGCCCGCGTCACCGGCGTGCCGCCGGGCATTCCTTATTCCAGCGACATCGACGAGCTCAGCGCGTTGCATCGCAACAAGGAGATTGCGGCGAGGCTCGCGCGGTTGAAGTCGCGCTCCTGAGGTTCGTGTCATGAGCGCATTGCTCGAACACGTCATGTCGCCCGAGGTCAGGCCGTTCGCGATCGCCGCGGCCATGATCCTCATCGTCGGCACGCTCGAAGTGGTCACGATGCTGGTCGGAGCCTCGCTCAGCGAGATGCTCGGCACCAGCGTCGATTTCAGCCATCCCAGCGACAACGGCGTGATCAACGCCATCTCCTGGATGAATGTCGGCGGCGTGCCGCTGCTGATCTTCCTGCTGCTGGCGCTCGGCGCCTTTTCCATCACCGGTTTCCTGATCCAGGATGTCGCGCGGATGGTGGCCGGTCCCTTGCCGGCCTCGATCGCTTCACTCGCGGCGGTCGTCGTCTCGGTCCCACTGGTCCGCGCCGCCAGCAGCGGCATCGCGCGCATCATCCCCAAGGACGAAAGCTATGCGGTCGGCCTCGGCGATCTCGTCGGCCGCGTCGGTGAGGTCGTGGTTGGTCCCCTCGACCAGGGACCGCCCGGTCGCGTCAGCGTCGCCGACGTGCACGGCAACAGGCATTTTGTACTGGCGGTCGCCGCACCCGACTCGGCGCCATTGCCGCAGGGGACCCTCGTCCTCCTGGTTGATCGCGTCGACACCCGTTTCGTCGCGGTGAAGGCCGACGATGAACTCAAACCGACCAAACCCACTCTAAGCCAGCAAGTCCATTAGCGGAGAAAGTCATGTTCGACATCGCAGTCCCGGCCATGATCGGCGTCGCGCTGATCGTTGTCCTCGGGATCATCTTCACCATCCTCTATAAGCGCGCCACGCGCGACGAGGCGTTCGTGCGCACTGGCCTCGGCGGCAAGAAGGTCGTGCTCGACGGTGGCGCCATGATCCTGCCGATCTTTCACTCCTATGGCAGCATCAACCTGAAGACGCTGCGGCTGACCGTCGAGCGCAAGGAGCGGGAATCGCTCATCACCAAGGACCGTTTGCGCGTCGACATCGTCGCTGAGTTCTACGTCCGCGTCCGGCCCGACGAGGAGAGCATCGCGCTGGCGAGCCAGACGCTGGGTGCGCTGACCAACGATGCCGAAGCGTTGCGCAACCAGGTCGAGGCCAAATTCGTCGACGGCCTGCGCTCGGTCGCGGCGACCATGACCATTCTGGAACTTCAGGAAAAGCGTTCGGACTTCGTCAAGCACGTGCAATCGACCGTGGAGTCCGACGTCAAGTCGAACGGCCTCGAACTGGAGTCGGTGTCCCTGACTAAGCTGGACCAGACCGACGTCAAGTTCTTCAATCCGGAAAACTTCTTCGACGCCGAAGGTTTGACCCAACTGAAGACCATTACCGAAACCCGCCGGCGCGACCGTAACGCCATCGTGCGCGACAACGAGGTCGCGATCGCCCAGAAAGACCTCGAGGCACGGCAGCAGACCCTGACCATCGAGCGGACCAAGAAGGAGGCCGAGCTGTCGCAGGAGCGCGACATCGCCAACAAGACCGCGAGCACCCGCGCGGAAGTCGCGACCGCCACGCAGACCGCGCGCCTGACCGAGGAGAATGCCCGCATCGACACCGATCGGGCCGTCGCGGAAAAGGAGGCGGGAGCCAAGCAGGTCAAGGAAACCGCGGTCATCGAGTCGGACCTCGCCATCAACAAGCGCAAGACCGACGCCCAGCGCGAGATCCAGATCGCCACCCAGGAGAACGAGATCCAGATCGCGTCCAAGAGCAAGCAGACTTCGGAGGCCGTGGCCGAAGCCAAGACTGCGGAAGCGCTGGCCGTCTCCGCAGAGGAAAAGGTCGTCACCGCACGCGCGGTCGAGGTCGCCGATCGCGCCCGCCTGACCCAGGTGCTCGCCGCGCGCACGGAAGCCGAGCGCAAATCGACCGAGCTGATCGTCGCCGCCGAAGCCGAGAAGAAGGCATCGCTCGACCGCGCCGAGGCCGTCAAGACGCTGGCCACGGCCGAAGCCGAGTCCAACAAGATCAAGGCGGTCGGCGTCCGCAACATCGGTGAGGCCGAGGCTGCCGTCATCACCATGAAGAACGAGGCGCAGAACAAGCTCGGCGCCAACGTCATCGATTTCGAGATCGCCAAGAAGCGGATCGAGACGATGCCGTCGGCGCTGGCCGAGATGGTCAGACCGATCGCCAACCTCAAGGACGTCCGCATCCTGCACACCGGCGGCGCTTTCGGCGGCAATGGTAATGGCGCTGCGGGCGGCGTCGGCTTCGGTGAGGGGCTCGCCGGCGAGCTTCTCAAGGTTCACGCGCTGCGTCCGATGATCGACGAGATCCTGCGCCAGAGCGGTTTTGCACCGGGCGATGATCCGGTGAAGGCGCTGGTCGGCGCCGTGACCTGCAAGGCCAATGGTGCTGCGGTCGCGCCTGCGACCGTGCCTGCGCCGGAGAAAGCAAACACCGCCGATCTATGAATGCCGGTTCATTGCTGCTGAGAATTCGAATCGATAAGAACTGGCTCGTTGCGCGTCTCGCGTCGCGCAACGAGCCGGAGCGTGGATTGAGGGCGTATCGAACCTCTCGATCTCGCTCCGGACGAACCCTCCCAGGCAACGCCATCGGTTGCCGCGGCGCCTGCGCCGATCGACGTCAGGCGCCGGAGCCTGTTTCGATCCGGAGAATTTCACATGAAGTTTTTTCTGTCTGGACTGGTCGCGATCGGACTTGCGATCGTAGCTACTCCGTCGTCGTTCGCCGCCGATGCCCGCAACGTCACCGTCGTCAACGAGACCGGCTATGCCATCAAATTCCTCGGCTTCAACGCGCCGGACGATGGCTTGGACGAATGGGACAACGAGCTGGACAAGGTTTTGCAGAACCAGGCCTCGACCTATGTCGAGTTCGAGGAGGACGACGAGGGCTGCGTCTGGAACATCCGCGTCGACTGGCAGAACTATGACGAGTCTGTGCTCTGGAAAAATGTCAACCTCTGCAAGATGACCGCGCTTCGGCTGCGCTACGACCCCGGCACCAAGACCACGTCCTTCATCGCCGAGTAATATCGGCCCGGATGGCCAAGGGGAGGGGCCGGAGAGGCCCTTCCTCGATGCTTTGCGAGGGATGGCGAATTCGTCCTTTGCAAGCGCAAGCGGCTTTGTTATACGCAGCCGCGCGCGAACGACTGGTTCGCCTTTTCCTCGGTAGCTCAGCGGTAGAGCATCCGACTGTTAATCGGATGGTCGCTGGTTCGAATCCAGCCCGGGGAGCCAAATTCCGCTTCATTTTCAATTGTTTGCCGACGCTCGCTGATGCGACGTACGATGCTGCTCGCTCAATTTCTCAGTGGTGTTCCGCCTTGGCCCCCGCAGAATCGCGATCAACTGGATGTGTATGGCGGCGGCACCGCAGCCACGCCGACGGCGCCAAATCGACTTAATTCAAATCGAGCGTGATCGGGCCGGACTCTTACGGAGCTGATTCCCATGCCCGACATCCAGATCGACCGCGCCCGCCTGGCCCCCTCGATTCTGCCGGCCGACATTCCCGAATTGAGCGACGATGAGTGCCTGGCCTGTCTCGCCCGTGCGGTCGAGACCCCCGATTCGGCGCGGCTGGACGAAGTCGCGGCCCTGATCGGCCGGCTCGCCGTCGCGATCGAATAGGGCATCTCGCCTCCGATACCTGCGTTGCATCGCCGTTGCTTCACCGGCCAACGGACGTGTTGCGTTTTCGCGGAGCCTGCTCCAAATATGCCGCCAACTTTCGTCCGCGGCATCGTCCGCCTTGCAGGGTCCGCAAATGTCCGGTTTCTCGACCGCGCGCCAAAAAATGGTCGATGGCCAGGTGCGCACCAATGACGTCACCGATCGCCGCATTCTCGATGCCATGCTCACGGTTCCGCGCGAGGCGTTCGTGCCGGCGAGCCGGCAGGCGCTGGCCTATCTCGACCTCGATCTCGATGTGAGCGAGGGTGGCGCCAAGCGCTTCCTGATCAAGCCGCAGCTGATCGGCAAGCTGCTCCAGGCCGCCGAGATCGGCGAAGGCGACAACGTGCTGGTCGTTGGCTGTGCCACCGGCTACCTCGCCGCGCTTGCCGCGAAGCTTGCGCACCAGGTCACGGCCACGGAGAGCGATTCGGCTTTGGCCGCGAAAGCCAAGGATGCCTTCGCCGCAATCGGGCTCAGCAACGTCACCTGCAAGGCCGCCGCCAGCGCCGAGGGCGACCCGGCTGCCGCGCCCTATGATGTGATCATCCTCAACGGCGCGACCGAAGTGACGCCGGACGGGCTGTTCGGCCAGCTCCGGGAAGGGGGGCGCCTGGTGGGCGTCTCGGCCGAATCCCGGCCGTCGCGGGCCATGATCGTGACCCGTACCCACGGCGAATTCGGCCATCGGCCGCTGTTCGACGCCGCCGCCCCGGTGCTTCCGGGCCTGGAACGGGCCGCCGCCTTCGTCTTCTGACCGCCGAAACCCCGTTAAAATCCCGTTCTGAATCAGAAGTGTGGCCGGGATGCTGCACGTGAAGAGTTTCCGCTGAGAACTCCCCTCAGGTAGTTCCGTTGCGCGCGGCCGCGTCCTATGTTGCTACGGGGCAACGACTCCACTTGGATACGGTAACCAGGCTCGCGGGCACGAGCCTGACGTGAGAATGAACGGATTTTCAAGGATGCATGGGGTGAAGTTCTTCACCGGAGCAGCGGTTTCGGTTCTCCTGGCGGCGCTTGCCGGGCCGGTGCCTGCATTGGCGGATACGATCGAGGCCGCGCTGGTTCGCGCCTATCAGAACAATCCGCAGCTCAACGCACAGCGCGCCCAGGTGCGCTCGACCGACGAGAACGTGCCGCAGGCGCTGTCGGGATATCGTCCCAAGGTCAATGTGACCCTCGGCACCGGTTATCAGTATCAGGATATCCAGGCGTTGCAGAAGGGCACCACGATCAATGGCATCCCTCAGTCCAACAGCGCCAGCCTGACCGTCAACCAGACGCTCTATAACGGCAATCAGACCGCCAACAAGACGCGCGCGGCGGAAAGCCAGGTCTCGGGTGCCCGCGAAGCGTTGCGTGTGCTCGAGCAGACGGTCCTGCTGCAGGCTGCCACGAGCTACATGGACTACCTGCGGGACGCGGCCACCCTCGAAGTCCAGCGCAGCAACGTGCGCGTGCTCGAACAGACCCTCAAGCAAACCCGCGACCGCTTCAATGTCGGCGAGGTCACGCGCACGGACGTGGCGCAATCCGAAGCCCAGCTGGCCGCCGGCAAGACCCAAGCCCTCACCGCCGAATCGAATCTGACGACGACGCGCGCGAACTTCCGCCGGATCATCGGCAACGAGCCGACGAACCTTGCCCCGGGCTCGCCGGTCGATCGCTTCCTGCCCGGGACGATCGCGACCGCCGTCAGCCTGAGCCTGGTGGAAAACCCCAGCGTGACCGCTGCGATGTACGGCATCGACGTCAACTATCTTCAGGTCAAGGTCAACGAAGGCGCGCTGCTGCCGACAGTCTCGGTCCAGGCTGGTGTCAGTACGGGTTATCAGCAGACCCTGACGGTTTTCCGAACCAATACGGCGTCCGCTATCGCGACTGCTTCTATCCCGATCTTTCAAGGCGGCGCCGAATACTCGCTGATCCGCCAATCGAAAGAGAACCTGGCGCAGCAGCGCCTGAATCTCGAAACGACGCGTGACCAGACCCGCGCCAACGTCGTGCAGGCCTGGGGCCAGCTGGAAGCCGGCAAGGCGCAGGTGCAATCGGCGCAGGCTCAGGTCACGGCGTCCGAGATTGCGCTGAACGGCGTGCGCGAAGAGGCCAAGGCCGGTCAGCGCACCACGCTCGACGTCCTCAATGCCCAGCAGGCTTTGGTGAACGCGCGCGTCGCGCTCGTCACCGCGCAGCACGACCGCGTGGTCGCGTCCTACTCCGTGCTCAGCGCGGTCGGCCGCCTTGCACCGCAGGTGCTTGGCCTCAGCACCACCGTCTACGATCCGAGCGTGCATTACCAGCAGGTCCGCGACAGCTGGGTCGGCGTGCGCACGCCTGACGGACGCTAAGTCCCGTAGTCCTCCGGTCGGCCTCGCAAACAGACGAGTCCGACCGGTGCTTTGCTTGCAATCATCAAAAGCCCTGACATAGCCTTGCCAAGAAGCTGCGGGTCGATTCGTCCCGCATCCAATGTTGCATGCGTAATGCTTGAGTGACGGGGCAGGGCGCGCCGCCTCACGTTGAGCCGTGATCTGGGGACAAGTCTGGCTGTCGCGACGAAAATGTCGGGGCACACATCCGGAACCGGCCAATCCTGTCGTGCTTGGTGTAAAACAACGCATGCGAGGGCGTTGATGATGTGGAGTCGGAGATGACGCAGCCTGCAAAGGTCACAGAACCCTCCATGGAGGAGATTCTGGCCTCGATCCGGCGCATCATTGCCGACGATGAGGCGAAGCCGCCGCCGGCAGAGGCTGCCAAGCCCGCGCCGGCGCCCGCCGCTCCCGCACCGAAGCCGCAGGCGATGGCCGACATTCCGCCGTCCAAGGTCGCGCCGGCAAAACCGGCTGCCGAGAAGCCCGTACCACCTCCGGCTGCGAAGCCTGCTCCGGCGCCGCCACCGCCTCCCGCGCCCGCAGCGGATGCTGGCCCCAATAGCCAGGACGACATCGACGCGCTGCTGGCAGGGCTCGATACGGCCACGGCTGCGCCCGAGATTCGTGCTCCGGAACCTGAACCCGAGCCCGAACCCGACGTGCTCGAATTGACCGACGAGATGGCGATGGATCCGGAGCCGACACCGGCGCCGCCGCCGCCGAACTTCCGCAGGGTCGAGCCGCGCGACGATCTCGAATTCGCCGAAGCGCCGCCGCCTCGTTCGACACCCGCGCCGTCCTATGCGCCGGTGGATTTCGACGCGCCGCCGCTGCCGCCGCAGCAGCCGATCCTCGCCCAGTCGACCGTCTCGGCAGTCGAATCCGCTTTCAACTCACTGGCCCACACGGTGCTCAGCAGCAATGCGCGGACGCTGGAGGATCTGGTCAAGGAGATGCTGCGGCCGATGCTGAAATCCTGGCTCGACGACAACCTGCCGGGCCTTGTCGAACGCATCGTGAAGGCCGAAATCGAGCGGGTCTCGCGCGGCGGCCGCTAAACGGGGCCGCCCGGCCCCGATAAAGCCCTGCTCCTGCGTCATAGTCGACCTGCCGGTCGGGCCGGAAAGCCCTTTTGCCGCTGAGCTTTCCGTTGACTTGAACCCCGCGCACGGCTTTCTAGCGCCCCATGATCGAGAAAAACTACCAGCCCGCCGATATCGAAGCCCGCATGTCCGTCGTGTGGGAGGACAGCCTTGCGTTCAAGGCGGGTCGTCCCGACCGCCGCGACGCCGTGCCCTTTACCATCGTGATCCCGCCGCCGAACGTGACGGGCTCGCTGCACATGGGCCACGCCCTCAACAACACGCTCCAGGACATCCTGTGCCGCTTTGAGCGCATGCGGGGCCGCGACGTGCTGTGGCAACCCGGGACCGACCATGCCGGTATCGCCACCCAGATGGTGGTCGAGCGGCAGCTGATGGAGCGCCAGCAGCCCGGCCGTCGCGAGATGGGCCGCGAGAAGTTTCTCGAGCGGGTCTGGCAGTGGAAGGCCGAGAGCGGCGACACCATCATCAACCAGCTCAAGCGTCTCGGCGCCTCCTGCGACTGGTCGCGCGAACGCTTCACCATGGACGAGGGCCTTTCCAAGGCCGTCATCAAGGTGTTCGTCGAGCTGCACCGCGACGGCCTGATCTACAAGGACAAGCGGCTGGTGAACTGGGACACCAAGCTCTTGACCGCGATCTCCGATCTCGAAGTGCAGCAGACCGAGGTGAAGGGCCACCTCTGGTATCTGCGCTATCCGATCGAAGGCAAGACGTTCAATCCCGAGGATCCCACGACCTTCATCGTGGTCGCCACGACGCGGCCCGAGACCATGCTCGGCGATACCGGCGTGGCGGTGCATCCGGAGGATGAGCGCTACCAGAAGCTGGTCGGCAAGAACGTCGTCCTGCCGCTGGTCGGCCGCAAGATCAAGATCGTCGCCGACGACTATTCCGATCCGGAAAAGGGCTCGGGCGCGGTGAAGGTGACGCCGGCGCACGACTTCAACGATTTCGAGGTCGGCAACCGCCACGGCCTGCGTCGCATCAGCGTGCTCGACAAGGAAGGCTGCCTCGATCTCGTCGACAACGAGGACTATCTGAAGGGCCTGCCGGAAGGCGCCTCGCAGTTCGCCGAGGAGTTCAACAAGGTCGACCGCTTTGCTGCGCGCAAGCGCATCGTCGAGCGGCTGGAGAGCTTCGGCTTCGTCGAGCGCATCGAGCCGCACACCCACATGGTGCCGCATGGCGACCGCTCCAACAGCGTGATCGAACCGTACCTGACCGATCAGTGGTACGTCGACGCCAAGACGCTCGCGAAGCCCGCGATCGCGGCGGTGCGTTCGGGCGAGACCTCGTTCGTCCCGAAGAACTGGGAAAAGACCTATTTCGAGTGGATGGAGAACATCCAGCCCTGGTGCATCTCGCGCCAGCTCTGGTGGGGCCATCAGATCCCGGCCTGGTACGGTCCCGACGGCAAGGTGTTCGTCGCGGAGACCGAGGAGGAGGCGATCAGCCACGCGCTTGGCTATTATGTCGAGCAGGAAGTCATCACGGCCGAGCAGGGCCGCGAGATGGCGCTCGACCGCAACAAGCGTGAAGGCTTCATCACCCGGGACGAGGACGTGCTCGACACCTGGTTCTCCTCGGCGCTGTGGCCGTTCTCGACGCTCGGCTGGCCCGAAGACGCGCCCGAGGTGAAGCGCTACTACCCGACCAACGCGCTGGTGACCGGCTTCGACATCATCTTCTTCTGGGTTGCCCGGATGATGATGATGGGCCTGCACTTCATGAAGGAGGTGCCGTTCTCGACCATCTACATCCACGCCCTCGTCCGTGACGAGAAGGGCGCCAAGATGTCGAAGTCGAAGGGCAACGTCATCGATCCGCTCAACCTGATCGACGAATACGGCGCGGACGCGCTGCGCTTCACGCTGGCCGCGATGGCGGCACAGGGCCGCGACATCAAGCTCGCCACCAGCCGCGTCGAGGGCTATCGCAATTTCGCAACCAAGCTTTGGAACGCGTCCCGGTTCGCCGAGATGAACCATTGCGCCGTGCCCGAAGGTTTCGAGCCGGCGAAGGCCAAGGAGACGCTGAACCGCTGGATCGCGCATGAGAGCGCGCACACCACGCGCGAGGTGACCGAGGCGATCGAAGCCTATCGCTTCAACGATGCCGCCGGCGCGATCTACCGCTTCGTCTGGAACGTCTATTGTGACTGGTATGTCGAGCTCGCCAAGCCCGTGCTGCTTGGTCCGGACAGCCCTGCGAAGGACGAAACCCGGGCCATGGTCGCCTGGGCGCGGGACGAGATCCTGAAGCTGCTGCACCCCTTCATGCCCTTCATCACCGAAGAGCTGTGGGAGGTGACGGCCAAGCGCGATAGCCTGCTCGCGCTGGCGCCATGGCCGCTGAAGCCGTCCGGTCCGACGCCGGAGCAGCTTGCGATGCTCGCGGCTGCGGCCGGACCGACCGATCCGCTGATCTCGCCTGCCTTTGTCATGCCGATCTTCGACCATGCCGACTTCAGCGATCCCAAGGCGGAAGCCGAGATCGGCTGGGTGATCGACCTCATCACGCAGATCCGCTCGGTGCGTGCCGAGATGAACATTGCGCCGGCGACCTTGACGGCGCTTGTGCTCGCCGGCGCCTCGGCCGAGACCAGGGAGCGTGCGCCGCGCTGGACCGACGTCATCAAGCGCATGGCCCGGCTGTCGGACATCTCCTTCGCCGATCGAGCCCCTGACGGCGCCGTGCAGCTCCTTGTGCGTGGCGAGGTGGCAGCGCTGCCGTTGAAGGGCGTGGTCGATTTCGCCGCCGAGCGCACGCGTCTCGACAAGGAGATCGCGAAGGCCGACGCCGACATCAAGCGCGCCGAGTCGAAGCTGGCGAATGAGAAATTCGTCGCCAACGCGGCCGAAGAGGTCGTCGAGGAGGAGCGCGAAAAGCGCGAGGCGGCGCTGGCCCGCAAGGCCAAGCTGCTCGAGGCGCTGGAGCGGCTGAAGCAGGCGTCCTAAACCGATTTCGGGAACGGCTTGCTGAGGAATTTCGAGCCCTTGACGCCATAGCGCCAGGGCAGCTCGACGGCCTTGGTGATGCCGATCCGGATGCCGGTTGCGACCGCGACATCCTCTGTCCGCGCATGCAGCGCGATCGGCGGACGGTCCAGCGGCAGGGTGTTGTGCGCGATGGTGATCCCGAGCGCCTCGGTCAGCTTACCCGGGCCCGAGCACAGCGCGTGCACATCGACCGCGTGGCGGCGGCGGCGCATTGCGGCGAGGCCATGCGTCGGTTCCAGCGCACGGATCAGCACGGCGGCGGCCGAGCCTTCCTCCTCGCAGACGAAGTTGACGCACCAATGGATGCCGTAGGAACGGTAGACATAGGCAAAGCCGGGCGGGCCGAACATGATCTGGTTCCGCGGCGTCGGGCCGTTGTAGGAGTGTGCCGCAGGCTCGGTATGATGATAGGCCTCGACCTCGACGATGATCCCGCCGACGCCGTCGACCAGCATGGTGGCCCCGATCAGATCGGGGGCGACCTCGCGGACGCTGCGCGCGAAAAAGGCACGCTTCAGCGCCTTGCCAAGCCGCGGTGTGGAAGTCTTCGAGGTTGGAGCCATTCGAGGTGAGAATCGCCTGAGAACAGAGCAGGATATTGCCCATATCTGCCATGTTCCCTGAAGAGGCGCGAGCCGGGTTGCGGCAGGCAACCAGACCGACTAGGTAGGACCTGAACAGACCGGACAGATCATGGTCGTTATTGTCGATACCATCACGAACCCGTTGCGCCCGCGCCACCCCGAAAAGGTGAACCGCCCCGATTCCGCTTCGCCGCCGAAGCCGGACTGGATCCGCGTGCGCGCCCCCAATACCCGCGGCTATGCCGACACCCGCAACATCGTGCGCGCCAACGGCCTGCACACGGTATGCGAGGAGGCGGGCTGCCCGAATATCGGCGAGTGCTGGGACAAGAAGCACGCGACCTTCATGATCATGGGGGACACCTGCACTCGGGCCTGCGCCTTCTGCAACGTCAAGACCGGCTTGCCCAACGCGCTGGATGCGGCTGAGCCGCAGAACGTCGCCGAGGCCGTCGCCAAGCTGGGCCTCGCCCACGTCGTCATCACCTCGGTCGACCGTGACGATCTCGCCGACGGCGGCGCCGAGCATTTTGCCCAGACCATCCGCGCGATCCGCGCCGCCTGTCCCTCTACCACGATCGAGATCCTGACGCCGGACTTCCTGCGCAAGGAAGGCGCGCTGGAGGTCGTCGCGGCCGCGCGGCCCGACGTCTTCAACCACAATCTCGAGACCGTGCCGTCGCGGTACCTGACGGTGCGGCCGGGCGCGCGCTACTTCCACTCGATCCGGTTGTTGCAGCGGGTCAAGGAGCTCGATCCCACCATCTTCACCAAGTCCGGCATCATGGTCGGCCTCGGCGAGGAGCGCCACGAGGTGCAGCAGGTGATGGACGATCTGCGCTCGGCCGACGTCGACTTCCTGACCATCGGGCAATATCTCCAGCCGACCCGCAAGCATCATGCCGTGATGCGCTACGTGCCGCCGGACGAGTTCTCGTCCTACGAGAAAGTTGCCTACACCAAGGGCTTCCTGATGGTGTCGGCGAGCCCGCTCACCCGTTCGTCGCATCATGCCGGTGAGGACTTTGCGAGACTGAAGGCCGCGCGGGCAGCTCACGCCCGCTGAACCGCTATGCCCAAATTTTCGAGCAAGCGCCGTGTCAATCACAGCGCGCCCAAGATGTTTGATCTGGTCGCCGACGTCGAGCGCTACCCGGAATTCGTGCCGCTGTGCAGCGCGTTGAAGATCCGTCAGCGCATGGCAAAACCCGACGGCACCGAAGTGCTCGTCGCCGACATGACGGTGTCGTTCAAGCTGGTCAAGGAATCCTTCACGAGCCGCGTGACACTCGATCGCGCCAATCTGAAAATCCTGGTCGAATATCTGCAAGGTCCGTTCAGCAATCTCGAAAACCGCTGGACGTTCGAGCCCAAAGGCGACGATGTCTGCGACGTCGGCTTCTTCCTCGCCTATGAATTCAAGAGCCGCATGCTGGCGATGCTGATGGGCTCGATGTTCGATGCCGCGTTTGCGCGATTCTCCACCGCGTTCGAAAAGCGGGCCGATGCGGTCTACGGCCGGCCGAAGCTGGCGTCGTCCTGATCAATCCACCGCCTTCACCACATCCGGCGGCTGCGAGGCGTAATACGCCGCGGCCGCTTCGATCTCCTGCGGCGTCATCGCGCGGGCGATGTTGCGCATCTGCTGGCTGATGTCGTTACGACGCTCGCCTGAGGCAAACGCCTGGAGCTGCGCTTTCAAATAGGCCTCGGATTGTCCCTCCAGCCAGGGGCTGCCGGTCTTGTTGTCGAGGCTGCCATGGCAGGCGCCGCAGGGCGCGATGCCGCGCAGCGGTGCGCCGTAGATGACGATGTTGGGCTTGGGCAATTGCGGTGTCGGGTGATAGGCCGGAAGCCGCGGCAGATAGGCGTAATAGTTCGAAAGGTCGGCGATTTCATCGTCCGTCAGATTGACGGCGAAGGGTGACATCACGGCGTTGCTGCGCGCGCCGGCGCGGAAATCGTGCAGCTCCTTGTAGATCACGGCGGCATATTGGCCGGCGAGGTTCGGCGAATCCGCGCGGCTGATGCCGGTCGGGCCGTGACAGATCGCGCAACGCTGCGCCAGCGTGGCGCCGCGGCCGATCGCCTCCTGGCTCGGGCGTGACAGCGTGTGCGAGGTCAGCACGACCTCCGACAGGCCTTTTGCCTGCTCCGGGGCCGTGACGCTCGCCGCGCGCTGCGGCACCCCGGCGGCGCTGCAGATCGCGTCCCAGACGTTTGCAAACTGAACCCAGGGCTGGGCGAGGGGCAGCACGATGAAGCCGGCGATCGCGGTCACGATCAGGATCGCGGCGGTGATGCCGACGCCCCGCTTGAAATGAGGATTGTTGAAGGTGAAGAGATCGCGGGTGCTCATCACTGCGCTCCCACATAGACGGCCGGCACAGAGGTGCCCGCCGTGGTCGCGAGGTTGAGGATCGGGTAGCCGTAATTGGTGATGGTGAGCGCGATCATCAGCGCCACCCACAGCGCGTGCGTGTTGAGAGCGACCGGCACGGTCGTCGGTTGGTGCACCGCGACCGCAAAGCGATAGGCGCCCGCGTCAGCCTGCGGGGCACGCATGCCTCGCGCGAGGATCACGATGAACATGATGCCGGAGGTCAGGAGGATGAAGCCGCCGATCGCCGAGAAGGTCACCGAGAGCGCTTGCGGCGCGATGGCCGGATCGCCGAAGTCGAAATAGGCCATGCGGCGCGGCATGCCGAGAATGCCGACCCAATGCCACGGGAAGGTCGTGACGATCATGCCGACGAACCAAAACCAGAGCTGAGTGCGGATCAGGCGGAGGTCGATCAGCTCGCGGCCGGTGAGATGCGGCCACAGATCATAGGCGATCGCAAAATACATGATCACGATGGCACCGCCGAAGATCAGGTGGAAATGGCCGGTGATCCACTGCGTGTTGTGGATCGACGCATCGAGCTGATAGCTCATGTTGATGAGCCCGCCGGCGCCGCCGAAACCGAGCATGACGAACGAGAACGCCAGCGCCAGCATCATCGGATTGTCCCAGGGCAGGGCCCTGATCCAGCCGAACATGCCGCGGCCACCGCGCAGGCGTGCTGCGATCTCGACCGAGGCGCAGATCGTGAAGACGGTCAGCAGCGTCGGCAGCGCCACCAGCGCCGTGAAGGCCGAATGGATGAACTTGAAGCCGGCGCCGACCTGCGGATCAGCAAAAGTGTGGTGTATGCCGATCGGCATCGCCACCACCAGGAACAGGATGAACGCGATCCGCGCCATGGTGTCGGAATAGACCCGGCCGCCGATCGCGCGCGGCACGATGGTGTAATAGGCGATGTAGGTCGGCACCAGCCAGAAATAGACGATGGCGTGCAGCGTCCAGGAGAAGAAGATACGGGCGAGGCCGGCATCGATCGTGTTCTTCAGCCCTGCGGCGACGGGGATGATCTGGAGCAGCAATTCAAGCGCGGCGCCGACGGCGGTCCAGGCCCACAGATATGAGCCCGCGACGTTCGCATACATCGCGAGCGGCACCGTCGCCCCGGGATGGGCCTTGCGCCAGACGCGCAGGTTGATCGACATCAGTGCGACCCAGATCCATGAGCCGACGACGACCAGCACGACGCCGAGATAGTAGAAGAGATTGCCGATCAGCGGCGGATAAAACGTGTAGAGCACGGAGGCGCGCCCCAACGCGATCGGGATCATCGCCATGACGCTGCCGAGGACGATCAGCCAGAAACCGGTCCAGGCCCAGCGCACGCCGACCAGGCGCTGCTCCAGCGCGGACTCGCTGATGGCATAGCCAAACCCCATCGCGACCAGTGTCGGGAACACATAGCCCATCACCGTGCCGTGCGCGGTCAGCGAGCGGTAATAGAGCTCGGGGTTGGAAAGCCAGGTGCCGATCGGGCTGCGGATGAACATCTGCCAGGCGCCGAGCGTCAGCGCCACGCCGAACACGGCGAAAGCAAACCAGAAATGGGCGAGAATGAGCTTCCTATTGACCAACACAGCTCAGCCTCCCGCCGGATTTCGCGCGATTGGCGAAGTCGGTCTTGTCGATCACCTTGACCTTGCCCCACATGCCCTCATGGCCGAAGGAGCAGAACTCCTGGCAGGGCATCAGATAATCGCCGGTCCTCGTAAAGCGCATCAGCTGCTCGGAGACGTAGCCCGGCACCAGCATGGTGTTGACGTTGGTGCCCTGGATCAGGATGCCGTGCACGACGTCGGCGCTGGTGGCGCGCAGCGTGATCGGCGTATCCACGGGCACCACGATGCAGGCCGGCGTGAAGGAATATTGCTGGCCGATCGCGCGCACGGTGACATTGCCGTTGGTCTCCAGCACACTGCCGAGATTGCTCTCGACGAACTCGCCGGACAGATGAATCCGCGACGGATCGGTGGTCTCGACGCGCGGCTGCGGCATCGTCGCCTGATGGATGCCGGCGAACGCCGCCAGCAGCGCCATGCCCACGATGATGATCACGGCAATGGCGGCCCAGCGCCGCTCGACGCGGGCCGCGACCTCGACGCTGCGATGCGTGTCCTCCGCGCTCATTGCAGCGGTCCCCGCGGCAGGAAGACGAACAGATAGAAGGCAAGCCACATCGCGACCACGCAGGCCGTGGCGATGCCGGCCAGCACGATGGCACCTGACGGGCCTTGCGCGACCACTTCCTCGACGGCCTGGTCGGCGGCGGCTGGGCTGGTCGGCGGATCGGAGTTGAACATGACGCCTCTCAGTTCAGCGGTGCGGAGCGCAGCTCGTTGGCCTCGCGCGCCGAGACCGGCGTTCCGCGATTGCCCCAGGCGGTGCGGATGTAGGAGACGACGGCGGCGACCTCGTTGTCGGAGAGGAGGCCCGCGAAGGGCGGCATGCCGTAGGGCATCGGATTACCCTTGGTGCCGGGCGGATAGCCGCCATTGAGCACCATGCGGATCGGATTGACCGCCGACTGCATCTCGATCGACTGGTTGTTGGCAAGCGGCGGCCAGTGTGGCGGCTTGCCTTCGCCCTGCGCGCCGTGACAGCTCGCGCAGTTCTTGTCGTACACGGTCTTGCCGAGGCTGATCAGCAGGCTGCTCTCGGTATTCGGCAAGGCCGTGCTTGTCGGCGGCGGCGACGAGCCTTCCGCGATGCCCTTAAGATACACCGCCATCGCCTTGGTGTCGGCGTCGTTGAGGTATTGCAGGCTGTTGTGCACGACCTCGGCCATCGGGCCGTAGACCACGCCGCGCGCGGAGACGCCGGTCTGGAGCAGATCGGTGATGTCCTTGATGCTCCAGTCGCCGAGACCTGCCTCGCGGTTCGAGGTGAGCGAGGGTGCGTACCAGTTCTGCATCGGGATCAGGCCACCCTTGAAGGCGTCCGACTGCGAGGTGCCGCCGAGCGCGTTGATCGGCGAATGGCACATGCCGCAATGGCCGAGGCCTTCGACCAGATAGGCGCCGCGATTCCATTCGGCCGATTTGGTCGGATCGGGCTTGAACTCGCCTTCGCTGAAGAACAGCGTGCGCCATCCCAGGATGAGCTGGCGGTTGTCATAGGGGAAGCGCAGCTCGTGCGGCTTGTTCTTCTGGTTCACCGGCGCAATCGAGCGCAGATAGGCGAAGATCGCGTCGCTGTCGGCGCGCGTGACTTTGGTGTAGGAGGCAAACGGCATCGCCGGATAGATCAGCCCGCCATCCGGGAAGCGGCCGCTGTGCATGGTCCGGTAAAAATCGTCCGCACTCCACTTGCCGATGCCGGTCTCCGGATCGGGCGTGATGTTGGAAGTGTAGATCGTTCCGAACGGGGTCGGCATCGGGCGCCCGCCGGCGAACAGGCGGCCCTCAGCCGCGGTGTGGCAGGCGGTGCAATCGCCGGCACGGGCGAGATATTCGCCGCGCGCGATGATGTCGCTTGTTTTATCCTGGGCCCACGCCGGCGTGGTGAACGCGGCGAGAGCGAGGATTGCGATCGACAGTTTCGAGCCCATCATCCGCCTCGTCAGTTGGGCTGGCTGCCGCAGCCGAACGGCAACGCGTAGGTGCCTTTCGCAACGGGTGCAGGATTTGCGGGGGCAGGGCGCGTCGCAAGCCAGGCCGCGACCGCGGTGACGTCGGCCTCGGTCAGGTGGCCGGCAACGAGCTGCATGCAGTCGGGCGATTTCGCCGTGCGGGTGCCGTAGCGCCATGCGCCGAGCTGGGCGCTGACATAGGCGGCGCGCAAGCCGAGCAGGCCGGGGATGCCGGGCTGCATGCCCGTGAGTCCCGGACCATGGCAGCTCACACACGCCGGTATATTACGACCGGCATCGCCGCTGGTCGCGAGCAATTCGCCCTGCGCGAGGACTTCCTTGCTGACCTCGCTCGGCACGGGCTGCGGTAATGGCGGGTGCTCGCTGGCAAAATATTCCGCCATCGCCTCCAGATAGGGATCGGGCAGAAACTCCAGCAGATAGTTCATCGGCGGGTATTTGCGCCGGCCACTGCGGAAGGCGAGGAGCTGGTTGTAGAGATAGCCGGCCGGCTTGCCGCCAAGTCGCGGGAAATAGACGTCGCTGGTGCCTTCGCCCTTGTTGCCATGACAGGGCGTGCAGGCCTCCACCCGCGCCGCCATGGTATCAGGAGGCTGGTTGGCCGTTTGCGCGGCCGCACCATCAAAGACGGCCAAAGTGAAAAGTGCAGCGGCCAGAGCCGCGTCGCGAGCGAACACGGTGTCGCCCTCCAGTGTGCTGGACCGGTTGATTCCGGATCGCAACGTAGAGCGGCATTATTGCGCCAATATTTTTCAACGCAAGATCACTTAGGGACGACGACGTTTGGTCGCGCCGCTGCATCGCACATGATGATCGATTTGGACAAATTTGCGTGCAATTTGAAAAGCAAACATGATGCTGCAGCCTCGCAGCCGCTCGTGCCCGAGCTTAGCCTCGTTGTATCACCCTCTTTGTCAGAGGGCGCAGGGAAGACCGGGTGCGGTCGTGCGCGCGACGCTCTCGCTCACGATTATCCGCCCTGCGATGCCCTTCGCGCCGATGCGACCTGCGTCCACCACGGCTCACCCCAAATTCGTGACGATCGCGATCCGCCCCTCTGACCGGGATGAGGTGGCGGATCTCCACTGCAAATCCGAAATTCGGTAAAGCGGAATCTTTTCGCGTGCGCGGATTGACCCGTTTGTGGGGTGTTTTGCCGACGGGCAACGCGAGGGCTGTGAAGTGCCCGCTAGCTGGCACCCAACCGTCGATTCACGCCTCGATGAGGATCGGTGACAAGTGCAGTTTGTGCCAAAATGCAGAGGAGTGACGGAACACCCCTTGTCGTGGATGGCACATCAGGACGGGCTGCATTTCGCGAGGGGGACAATTAGACTCCGAGTCGGGCGCAGGGCTTGTGTAGCGGAACCAGGAGACATGGCGCGCTGGAAGCAGTCGTGGAGCGACGACGACCTCAATCGACTCAGGAAGCTTGCAGGGACCAAGCCAATCACGATGATCGCGAAGGAGCTCGGCCGGACCACCGGAACTGTGCTCGCGAAGGCGATCGAGCAGAAGCTTCCCGTCATCCATCGGATCGCGCGAACCTCGCAAGGATCGGACCTGACCTAGACGCGGAAGTCCTGCCGATCGATTCCCGGGAGTCAGAGGCAAAGATGCGCAGGGGCGCACCAGCTGCAGGAGCAATCCGACCAGATCCTGCAGGAGCTGCGCGATGACCCGCGCGTCAGCGAGCAATTGACCGTGAGTGCAAAGGTGAAGCCGTCGGATGCCGATGCGGTCAAGCAACGCGTGCTCTCGCGGCTGCGTAGGGCGCGTCACCCGCGCGGCGACCGCGGCGTCCTGCGCTTCACGACGTGCCGGCGCGGTGAGCGGGTCACGCGCGGACGAAGTCTCGTCGCGGCGGTGGCACGGCGGGGCTTGGCAGCGGCTTGCGGGCCGCGGGCGAGCTCCATCAGCATGCGCAGCGCCTCGACCACCGAGCGCTGGCGCACGGCGGTGCGGCCGATCGCGCCGAAGCGCTGCTCGCGATGGATGATGCGGCCGTCGCGCGCGGCGGCGGCAAAATGGACGAGGCCGACCGGCTTGCCCGGGGTAGCGCCGCCGGGACCGGCGATGCCAGTGATGGCAACCGCGAGGTCGACGCCGGCACGCTCCAGCGCGCCGACTGCCATTGCGGTCGCGGTCTCCTTGCTGACGGCGCCGAAATTGGTGAGCGTGCCGGCCTCGACGCCGAGCATCGCGCGCTTGGCGTCGTTGGAATAGGTGACGAAGCCGCGGTCGATGACGTCAGAGGAGCCGGGGATGTCGGTCAGCGCGCCGGCAACGAGGCCGCCGGTACAGGACTCGGCGGTCGCGATGGTCAGCTTGCGCATCCGGCAGAGGTCGAGCAGCGAGCGGGAGAGGGCGCGTGCGTCGCTGCCGGCCATGACCTAGACGCTCCAAGTCTTTTCGTTAAATGGCAGGCGGATGGTGGCGCTCGCGGTCGCCGCGATGCCTTCCTCGCGGCCGGTGAAGCCGAGCCGCTCGCTGGTCGTCGCCTTCACCGCGACGCGGGAGACATCGACGCCGGAGATCTCGGCGATGCGCGCGCGCATGACGTCACGCAACGGGCCGATCTTCGGCCGCTCGCAGATCATGGTGACCTCGAGATTGGCGATGCGGCCGCCGCGTGCCGTGACGCGCTCGATGGCGTATTTCAGGAACTGGTCGGAGGAGGCGCCCTTCCACTTCGCATCGCTCGGCGGGAAGTGCGAGCCGATGTCGCCGTCGGCGAGCGCGCCGAGGATCGCGTCGACCAGCGCATGCAGGCCGACGTCACCGTCGGAATGGGCCAGGAAGCCCTTCGTGTGCGGCACGCGCACGCCGCAGAGCATGAGGTGGTCGCCTTCGCCGAAGGCATGCACGTCATAGCCCGTGCCGGTCCTGATGTCGCCGAGCAGGCTGGCCAGGCGCGCTTCCTCGCGCACGAAATCTTCGGGAGTGGTGAGCTTCATATTGGCAACATCGCCTTCAAAGGTCGCAACCGTCAATCCCGCCCATTCGGCGATCGCGGCATCATCGGTGAAATCGCTTCGTCCATCCTTTGCCGCGCGACGATGCGCTTCGAGGATGACGTCGAAACGAAAGGATTGCGGCGTCTGCGCGATTCGCAAGGAAGCCCGGTCGGGCGTGTCCTCGACATTGCCGTCCGCGCCCGTGACCTTGATCGTGTCGGTGACGGGGACGACGGGGATCGCCGCACCCGTGCGGCTTGCCGCCTCGATCGCCCGCGAGATCACGCCAGCCGAGACGAAGGGGCGCGCGGCGTCGTGAATCAGGACGATGTCGGGCTCGTGCTTTGCCAGCGCTTCGAGGCCGGCGAGCACCGAGGCCTGGCGCGTCGTGCCGCCATTGGTGGGTGCCTCGTGCTTCAGACCTGCGACCGCTGCCGTGAACATGGCGCTGTCATCCGGGTTCACCACCGGCTGCACCGCGAATACGTCGGCATGGGTGCTGAAGGCTTCCATGGCGCGGTAGATCACCGGCACGCCGCCGATCTCACGATATTGCTTCGGCCCGCCGGCGCCTGCGCGCAGGCCACGACCGGCCGCGACAAGAACAACTGCGGTGCGCTGTGATTTCGCCATAGGACTCAAATATTCAGCTGTTAGGGGATGCGTCGGGCGTGGGGTGATTGCCGGCATGCCTCTAGCACGGCAGGCCCGCAAAAAAAGGGGGTTTCCCCGGATTGTGGGATTCAGCATTTTGCTGCACTGCACTTGAAAGATTTGCAGAACTGTCTAAACTGTAGGCATGACGCTTGACTGCACAAGAATTGTGCGCAAGATAGGCCATGGCAGGCGCGATGAGGCCCTGTCCACTCAACGAGACCCCTGTGACCGGCTCGGCAAGATCAGGCTCTAAGCCGTTGAAAATAGGCGAAATTGAAATCGCCACCCCGGTCTTCCTGGCACCGATGTCGGGAGTGACGGACTCACCCGTCCGGCGGTTGGCCGCTGAGCTTGGGGCGGGTCTGGTCGTCTCCGAAATGACCGCCAGCGATGAGCTCGCCAATGGGCACCGGATGTCGCGGTTGCGCTGCGAAGCAACCGGGGTCGGGCCGCATGTGGTCCAGCTCGCCGGTTGCGAGGCGCATTGGATGGCGGAGGGCGCCCGGATCGCCGAAGCCGAGGGCGCCGACATCATCGATATCAACATGGGCTGCCCGGCCCGCCACGTCACCGGCGGCCAGTCCGGCTCGGCCCTGATGCGCGATCTCGATCACGCCGTCAGCCTGATCGAGGCGACGATATCAGCCGTGAAAGTCCCGGTGACGCTGAAGATGCGGCTCGGCTGGGACGACCGCACCCGCAACGCGCCGGAGCTCGCTCGTCGCGCGGAGGCTGCCGGCATCAAGCTCGTCACCGTGCATGGCCGCACGCGCTGCCAGTTCTACAAGGGCGAGGCCGATTGGGATGCGATCCGCGCGGTGCGCGAGGCCATCTCCATTCCGCTCGTCGTCAACGGCGACATCACCACTTACGAGAAGGCGCTCGCGGCGCTTCAGGCCTCCGGCGCCGATGCCGTGATGATCGGCCGCGGCGCGCAGGGCCAGCCCTGGCTGCCCGGCGAGATCGGCCGGCGCCTGAACGGCGGCGCAGCTGAAGCAACGCCGTCGCTCGCAACGCAGCTGCATTATGTCCGTACGCTCTATGAGGGCGTCTGCGCGCTCTATGGCCTGCGTGTTGGCCTCAAGCATGCGCGCAAGCATCTCGGCTGGGCGCTCGATGTCGCGGCAGACGCGAGCGGCGCGCCGATCGAGACGCTGAAGGCCTGGCGCCAGAAGATCCTCACATCCGAAGATCCGGGCCTCGTCCACCAGTCGCTGCAGGATGCCTTCGACGATTTCGCATGGAGCGCCGCTGCATGAGCTCAGCCGCTGACTATCGCCGGCCGCTTCCGTCCGAGAGCGACGCGATCCTGGACGCCTTGCCCAACCCCGTGCTGATGATCGGGCCGGACGGCAAGATCGTCGCCGCCAATATCGCGACCGAAGCCTTCTTCGATATCTCGACGCAGTTCCTGAAGCGGCAGGCTCTGAAAGAGCTGGTGCCGTTCGGCAGCCCCTTGCTCGCGCTGATCGATCAGGTGCGCTCGTCGAATTCGCCGGTCAACGAATACAAGGTCGATCTCGGCACGCCGCGCATGGGCGGCGACCGCCAGGTCGATCTGCATGTCGCGCCGCTGACCGAGCGGCCCGGCCACATCGTGGTGATGCTCCAGGAGCGCTCCATCGCCGACAAGATGGACCGGCAGCTCACGCATCGCAGCGCCGCCCGTTCGGTGATCGCGCTGGCCGCGATGCTGGCGCACGAGATCAAAAATCCGCTCTCCGGCATCCGCGGCGCGGCGCAACTGCTGGAGCAGCAGGCGTCCTCCGAAGACCGCATGCTGACGCGCCTGATCTGCGACGAGGCCGACCGCATCGTGACGCTGGTCGACCGCATGGAGGTGTTCGGCGACGAGCGGCCGGTGGTGCGCGGTCCTGTCAACATTCATTCGGTGCTCGACCACGTGAAGCGGCTGGCGCAGTCGGGCTTTGCCCGCAACATCCGCTTCATCGAGGACTACGATCCCTCGCTGCCGCCCGTGCTTGCGAACCAGGACCAGCTGATCCAGGTGTTCCTCAATCTGGTGAAGAATGCCGCCGAAGCGCTGATCGACGTCCCCGACGCCGAGATCCAGCTCACCACCGCGTTCCGCCCCGGCGTGCGCCTGTCAGTCCCCGGTCAAAAATCCCGGGTATCCCTGCCGCTGGAATTCTGCGTGAGGGACAATGGACCAGGCGTGCCGGACGACCTTCTGCCCAATCTGTTCGACCCCTTCGTGACCACCAAGCAGACCGGCTCTGGCCTCGGTCTCGCGCTGGTCGCGAAGATCGTGGGCGATCACGGGGGCATCATCGAATGCGAGTCTCAGCCGCGCAAGACCACCTTCCGCGTGCTGATGCCGATGTATTCCACATCGGTCAAACACGCTGATCACAGCAGTCGCGACGGCTCTGCCGGGAAGTCGTCGTCTGCATCACAGGGGGCAAAATGAGGATTAACGATGCCCGCAGGTAGCATTCTCGTAGCTGATGACGACACCGCCATCCGCACGGTTCTCAACCAGGCACTTTCCCGGGCCGGGTATGAAGTCAGGCTGACCGGCAATGCCGCGACGCTGTGGCGCTGGGTCAGCCAGGGGGAGGGCGATCTCGTCATCACCGACGTGGTGATGCCGGACGAAAACGCCTTCGACCTGTTGCCGCGGATCAAGAAGATGCGGCCGAATTTGCCGGTCATCGTCATGAGCGCGCAAAACACCTTCATGACGGCGATCCGCGCCTCCGAGCGCGGCGCCTATGAGTATCTGCCGAAGCCCTTCGACCTGAAGGAGCTGATCGCGATCGTCGGCCGCGCACTCGCCGAGCCCAAGGAGCGGGTCGCGACGCCGGACGAGGATGCCGAGATGGAGGCGATCCCGCTGGTCGGCCGTTCGCCGGCGATGCAGGAAATCTACCGCGTGCTCGCGCGGCTGATGCAGACCGACCTCACCGTCATGATCACGGGCGAATCCGGCACCGGCAAGGAGCTGGTGGCGCGCGCGCTGCACGATTACGGCAAGCGCCGCAACGGCCCGTTCGTCGCGGTCAACATGGCGGCGATCCCGCGCGACCTGATTGAATCCGAGCTGTTCGGCCATGAGCGCGGCGCCTTCACCGGCGCCAACACGCGTGCATCAGGCCGGTTCGAGCAGGCCGAGGGCGGCACGCTGTTCCTCGACGAAATCGGCGACATGCCGATGGAGGCGCAGACCCGCCTGCTGCGCGTGCTGCAGCAGGGCGAATACACCACGGTCGGCGGCCGCACGCCGATCAAGACCGACGTGCGCATCGTCGCGGCCTCCAACAAGGATCTGCGCGTGCTGATCCAGCAGGGGCTGTTCCGCGAGGATCTGTTCTTCCGCCTCAACGTCGTGCCGCTGCGCCTGCCGCCGCTGCGCGAGCGTATCGAGGATCTGCCCGATCTCGTGCGTCACTTCTTCTCGCTCGCCGAGAAGGACGGATTGCCGCCAAAGAAGCTCGACGCGCTGGCGCTGGAGCGGATGAAGCAGCACCGCTGGCCCGGCAACGTACGCGAGCTGGAAAACCTCGCCCGGCGCCTCGCCGCGCTCTATCCGCAGGACGTGATCACCGGCTCCGTCATCGACGGCGAGCTGGCGCCGCCCACGGTCAGCCCGGGCGCGGCGGTCCAGCAGGGCGTCGACAATCTCGGCGGCGCGGTGGAGGCCTATCTGTCATCGCACTTCCAGGGCTTCCCGAACGGCGTGCCGCCGCCGGGCCTCTATCACCGCATCCTCAAGGAGATCGAGGTGCCGCTGCTGACGGCCGCGCTCGCCGCCACCCGCGGCAACCAGATCCGGGCCGCAGACCTGCTCGGTCTCAACCGCAACACGCTGCGGAAGAAGATCCGGGATCTCGATATCCAGGTGTATCGGAGCGGGGGTTAGTCCTCGCGGCCAACGCTCAATTCGCGCGGAGTGGCTCAGCTCCCCCTACCAAAGGTGAGCTGAGCCTGTCCGGATCGCGCTGGCCTGTGTGGCTGACGCGGTGAGCAGAAGTCCGAATCGGGCCGAAATGTTCCGCTGGAACGTTCGAATTTGTCATTCGGCCGCAGGGCGCGGCGTCGCACCTATCGGATCAGGCGCGCGACGACCGGCTGCATGTTGGCCATCTCCGCTGTCTGGTCCTGCCTGCTGGGGCCATTGACCAGCAGGTCCGACGCCACGATCAGCAGCAGCACGGCCGACACCATTATCGCGAGAAATATCCTGTCCATGCCGGGTCAAGCCGGAACGGCCCGATTCTGTTCCGGGGGAATTGACCAGCATCCGCCTGTGGATGCGCCCGTCCGCCGCGGGTGAGACGCCGCGGAATTGTCGCAATTCGGCAACAATGTGGTACGAATACATCAGTAGCCGCTCGTAGCGGACCCGTTTTCAGCACCCCATTGCCGGAATGACCAGCGCAGATACCTCGGCCGCATCCTTTGACACGGCCCCAGCGGAAGAGCCCCGGCGTTGGTCGGTGCGACGCTGGCTGGTGCCGTTTGCGGTGGCGCTGGCGCTGTTGTCGGGCCTCCTGACCTTCCTCGTCCTGACCGGCCTTACCAGGATCGATCCGACGCCGGAGGTGGTCCGGTCGTTCTACCTGATCAATGCGGGCACGATCCTGCTGCTGGTCGGCATCATCGTGCGCGAGCTTTGGCAGCTGATCCTGGCGCGGCGGCGGGGCCGGGCGGCGGCGCGCCTGCATGTCCAGATCGTCAGCCTGTTCTCGATCGTCGCCGTCCTGCCGGCGGTGCTCGTTTCCGTCGTCGCCAACGTCACCCTCGAACGCGGCCTCGACCGGCTGTTCTCGGGGCCGACCAAGGAAGTCATCCAGAACTCGCTGGATATCGCGCGGGCCTACATGCAGGACCATGCGCAATTGATCCGCGGCGACATTCTCGGCATGGCCAATGACATCGCCCATGCAAGGCCGCTCTACGACCAGGATCGGCGGTCGTTCCGCGAGCTGCTGACCGCCAGCGCCGGCTCCCGCAACCTGCCGGGCGCGATGATCATCGACAAGAACACCAATATCCTGGAGTCCGCCGACACCGGCATGCGGCTGGCCTATTCGCCGCCGGCGCCGGACTTCCTCAGTAACGTCAACGAGAATGAGCCCGAGATCGCGGTGCTGCCGGATGCGAGCTATGTCGCCGCGGTGATCCGCCTGCGCGCCTTCAGCGACACGTTCCTGTACGTCGCCCGCCCGCTCGATCCGAAGGTCGTCAGTCAGCTCAAGCAGACCGAGATCAGCGTCGCCGAGTACGCCCAGATCGAGTCGCGCCGGCTCGGCATCCAGGTGGCGTTCGCGCTGATGTTCGCGGTGATCGCGTTGACCATTCTGATGGCCTCGGTGCTGATCGGCCTCAACTTCGCCAACTCGCTGGTGGCGCCGATCCGGCGGCTGATGAACGCGGCCCACACGGTTTCGACCGGCGATCTCCATGTGAAGGTGCCCGTGCATCAATCGGAGGGCGATCTCGCCCAGCTCGGCGAGACCTTCAACAAGATGACGCAGGAACTGCGCAGCCAGCGCGACGAGCTCGTCAATGCCAGCGACCTCATCGACAGCCGCCGCCGCTTCATCGAAGCCGTGCTGTCTTCGGCGAGTGCCGGCATCATCGGCGTCGACACCTCGGGCAGCGTCGGCATTCTCAACCGCTCAGCCGAGAAGCTGATCGGTCATTCCGAGGCCGAAACACTCGGCCATCCGCTCTCCGACGTGCTGCCCGAGCTCGACGAGATGATGAAGACGTCGCGGGAAGGGACCCAGCGCCTGGTACAGGGCCAGATCACCATCACGCGCGATGGCACCGAGCGAAACCTTTCGGTGCGGGTCAGCGCCGAGAAGAACCAGCCGCACGACAGCTACATCATCACGCTCGACGACATCACCGAGCTGGTCTCGGCGCAGCGCACCTCGGCCTGGGGCGATGTCGCGCGCCGCATCGCCCACGAGATCAAGAACCCGCTGACGCCGATCCAGCTCTCCGCGGAGCGCATCCGCCGCAAGTTCGGCAAGGACATCACCGAGGCCAAGGACAAGCAGATCTTCGACCAGTGCACCGACACCATCGTGCGCCAGGTCGACGACATCCGCCGCATGGTCGACGAGTTCTCGCGCTTTGCGCGGATGCCGAAGCCCGTGATGGAAGGCGAGGACGTCGCCGACACCGTGCGGCAGGCGGTCTTCCTGATGAAGGTCGCCCATCCCGAGCTCGATATCGAGGCCGAGTTCAAGGACGATCCGCTGCGCGCCCAGTTCGACCGGCGGCTGATCTCGCAGGCGGTCACCAACATCGTCAAGAATGCGACCGAGGCGATCGAGCAGGTCCCGCCGGAAGAGCTCGGCAAGGACGGCGGCAAGGGCCGCATCGACGTCGTGGTGTCGCGCGAGGGCGAGGACGTGCTGATCGACGTGATCGACAACGGCATCGGACTGCCCAAGGTCGCGCGCTCGCGGTTGCTCGAGCCCTATGTGACGACGCGCGCCAAGGGCACCGGCCTTGGCCTTGCCATCGTCGGCCGCGTGCTGGAAGACCATGGCGGCCGCATCGAGCTGAAGGACGCCTCCGACTTCCGCGAAGGCCAGCGCGGTGCCTGGATGCGGATGCGCTTTGCGATCTCCGGCGAGGCCAAGAAGGCCGAGGGAGCCGTGCAGGCGCCGGCCGTCAAAGAACCGGCGAAGGACCCGGCCGAGACAGCGGCTAGGGCCGGAGCCACGGCGGATATCAAGGAAACGGCTGCGGCTTCCGTCGCGGCGCACGAAACAAAAGAGCCGGCGGCCGAAACCAAAGAGCCCGCTGAAAAGACCAATGATTCAACGAAAATCGAAGCCTCAACAGGCAGCTGACAAGACAGGCGCGACCCATGGCAAGTGAAATTCTGATTGTCGATGATGAGGCCGATATTCGGGATCTCGTTGCGGGCATCCTCGAGGACGAGGGATTCGTCACCCGCACCGCGCGCGACAGCGACTCGGCTTTGGCCGAAATCGCCAATCGCCGGCCGCACCTCGTATTCCTCGACATCTGGCTGCAGGGCTCCAAGCTCGACGGCCTGCAACTGCTCGAGCAGGTCAAGAAGGACAATGCCGATCTGCCTGTGGTGATGATCTCGGGCCACGGCAACATCGAGACCGCGGTCGCGGCGATCAAGCGCGGCGCCTATGATTTCATCGAGAAGCCGTTCAAGGCCGATCGCCTGATCCTGGTCGCCAACCGCGCACTGGAGAACTCGCGGCTCAAGCGCGAGGTCAAGGAGCTGAAGCAGCTCGCACCGAGCGCCAGCCAGCTCGTCGGCCGCTCGCCGAGCATGAACCAGTTGCGCCAGACCATCGAGCGCGCCGCGAAGGCCAACAGCCGCATCCTGATCGTCGGCCCCGCCGGCGCCGGCAAGGAGCTGACCGCGCGCACGCTGCATACGGCCTCAGGCCGCGCCGATGGCCCCTTCGTCGTCATCAACGCCGCCGCGATCACGCCCGAGCGCATGGAGCACGAGCTGTTCGGCGTCGAGCAGTCCAACGGCGAGCAGCCGCGCAAGCCGGGCGCGCTCGAAGAGGCCCATGGCGGCACGCTGTTCATCGACGAGATCGCGGACATGCCGCGCGAGACCCAGAACAAGATCTTGCGCGTGCTGGTCGAGCAGTCGTTCCAGCGCGTCGGCGGCACCGCCAAGGTGCAGGTCGACGTCCGCATCATCTCCTCGACCGCGCGCAATCTCGAAGAGGAGATCGCCGCCGGCCATTTCCGCGAGGACCTCTATCATCGGCTCTCGGTGGTGCCGATCCGCGTGCCCGCGCTCTCGGAGCGGCGCGAGGACATTCCGGAGCTGATCGACTATTTCATGGAGCAGATCTCGGCCGGCAGCGGCCTGCCCAAACGGCAGATCGGGCAGGATGCGATGGCCGTGCTGCAATCGCATGTCTGGCCGGGCAATGTGCGCCAGCTCCGCAACAATGTTGAAAGAGTCATGATTCTGGCCGCAGGCGGACCGGAGGTGATCATCACCGCCGATATGCTCCCGCAGGACGTCGGCTCGATGGTGCCGGCGATGCCGACCAGCAACAATGGCGAGCACATCATGGGCCTGCCGCTCCGCGAGGCCCGCGAAGTATTCGAGCGCGACTATTTGATTGCCCAGATCAGTCGTTTTTCAGGAAATATTTCTCGTACGGCCGAGTTTGTTGGCATGGAACGTTCGGCGTTGCACCGGAAGTTGAAGGCGCTCGGCGTGGGCTGACGCCGGACGCCCCGGGGATAAGCGAGAAAAATCATCTATTTCCGTAGTTTTTCGGAGAAAATGGACGGGCCCTGCCGCGTCAAGCGGCTTGCCTAATAAGCCGACCTGTCCTCTAATCAAGGGGCTGTTCCTCCGAGGGGGATCTCATGAGGAACGGCAACCGGAAGAAGGCCCAAATTTTGAAAACAGGGTCGCAACCGGCGCAATAAAAAGAAACTCAAAGCGAGAAAAAAACAATGGCGGCAGACCGCGCACAAAACCTGCAGGACACCTTCCTCAATCACGTTCGCAAAACCAAAACGCCACTGACGATCTTTCTGGTCAACGGAGTGAAGCTCCAGGGCATCGTGACCTGGTTCGACAATTTCTGTTTGCTGCTTCGGCGCGACGGTCATTCGCAGCTCGTCTACAAGCATGCGATCTCGACCATCATGCCGGGCGCTCCGATCCAGCTGTTCGAAGGCGGCGAGGATCAGCCGGCTTGAGAGTGCTCTGATTGGAACCCCGGAATTTCGACGGGGATGCCGATCGTCCGCGGTCGGCAGGGGCTAAGCAGACGGGGCGGGTGCTTGTCATCGGCCCCTATTTGCGGGTGCGCGCAGGCGGTGCCGACGCGCAATCGGAGAGTCATATCCAGCGCGATGCCGAGGCGCGGCTCGACGAAGCCGCCGGCCTCGCGCGCGCCATCGATCTCGTCATTGCGGATGCGATCATCGCGCCGATCAGCCAGATCCGGCCCGCGACCTATATCGGCAAGGGCAAGGTCGAGGAGATCGCAGCGCTGGCCAAGAGCCTCGAGGCCGAGCTCGTGGTGATGGATTGCGCGCTCGCGCCCATCCAGCAGCGCAATCTCGAGAAGGAGTTGCACGCCAAGGTGCTCGACCGCACCGGACTCATTCTCGAAATCTTCGGCCGCCGCGCCAAGACCAAGGAAGGCTCGCTTCAGGTCGAACTCGCCCATCTCAACTACCAGCGCTCGCGCCTGGTGCGCTCCTGGACCCATCTCGAACGCCAGCGCGGCGGTTTCGGCTTCATGGGCGGTCCGGGCGAGACGCAGATCGAGGCCGACCGCCGCCTGATCCAGGAACGCATCTCCAAACTCGAGGGCGAGCTGAAGAAGGTGCAGGCGACGCGGCGGCTGCATCGCGCCGGCCGCCAGCGCGTGCCGTATCGCGTGGTTGCGCTGGTCGGCTACACCAATGCCGGCAAATCGACGCTGTTCAACCGCCTGACCCGCGCCGACGTGCAGGCCGCCGACATGCTGTTCGCAACGCTCGATCCCACCTTGCGCGCGCTGACGCTGCCGCATGGCGGCAAGGCGATGTTGTCGGACACCGTTGGCTTCATCTCCAATCTGCCGACGCAGCTCGTCGCCGCCTTCCGCGCCACGCTCGAGGAGGTGCTGGAAGCCGACGTCATCCTGCATGTCCGCGACATCTCTCATGAAGACGCTGAGGCGCAGCAGAGCGACGTCGACGCCGTGCTGCGCCAGCTCGGTATCAATCCGGATGACTCCGGCCGCATCATCGAGGTCTGGAACAAGATCGACCGCTACGATTCCGAACAGCGCGAAGAGCTGTTGAATATCGCGGCGCGCCGGCCTGAGGATCACCCGGCCATGCTGGTCTCCGCCGTGTCAGGCGAGGGGATCGATGCGCTGCTGAGCGCCATCGAGGAACGCCTCGCCGCCAAGCGCACAACGCTCGATCTCTCGATCGACGCCGCCGACGGCGCCGGCATCTCCTGGCTGCACCGCAATTCCGAGGTGCTGGCCAAGGAGCTGCATGACGGCCGCTTCGACATGACCGTGCGCGTGGACGAGACCAAGCGGGATATCGTGGTGAACAGGTTCGATGCCGTGCCGCGTCTGTCGGCCCCGTAGTCGTCCTGGCGAAAGCCAGGACCCATACCGCGTGATCTATCGAGGTAGAGCGGTCTGAGTACCAATCTACGTGTAACTACGAGCCTTCGCCAAACCACTCGCTGGGGTAATGGGTCCTGGCTTTCGCCAGGACGACAGCGGAGTGTGAAGTGAACTATTTGGACAGATCGAGGCTCATGAACTGGTTGTGCGGGCTCGCCTGATAGTCGGCGAACGGTGCACATGAGACGAAGCCGGCGCTGCGGTAGAGCGCGATCGCAGGTTCATGCAGCAGCGCGGTGCCAGTCTCCAGGCTGAGACGCGCATATCCGCGCTTACGCCCCTCGGCAATGATGTGGTTCAAAATCATGCGCCCGGCACCGGTCCGCCGCGCGGTCGGCGCGGCGCGCATCGACTTCACTTCGCCATGTGTCGCATCGAACTGCTTCAGGGCACCGAAGCCGGCCAGCGTGCCGTCCTGCCAGGCGGTCCAGAACGTCACTGACGCAGCCGAAAGACCGCTCGCGTCGAGTGCCTGCGCGTGTTCACCCATGACGCTCTGCAGCTCTCTCAGATGATGCGCCAACAAATCGGCGACATGTGCCGCCTTCGGATCGTCTTGCCTGATGTCCACAATGCCCTCGAACTTGAGACTAGTCCTCGTCCTCGCCCCATAAGTAACCGCTTCCGGGCGATCCGACGACCAAAATGCCAAGTCGAACGTCGAGACCTGTGACTGCGAGCCCTAGAACGGAATGGTCAGCCCCGGGGTTTTCGCTTGCGCCTTGGTATAGGCGACGCCGTGGATCTTGACACCATTCGCGTCCAGCAACGAAATGATGCCACCCTGGTTCGACAATTGCATCGGCGCCTGCACGACGACGGCGAGCGTGCCCCCGGCCGCGATTGTCCCTGACAGGACCATCTTGTTCTTCTGCTTGTCGGCCAGCATCCAGCCGGTGAGATCGATGTCGCGATCGGCCGTATTGAGCAGCGTGACGACCTCCCGCTCGGGCGTCTTCACGGCGTTGACGAGTGCCGCGATGACGCGCACGAGACCATCCGGCAGTTGCCCGGTCGGAGGTGTCGTCGGATCTGGCGGCGGCGTCGGCGTGCCTCCACCGAGATCGATTGGATCACCGGTCTTGTCGTCGGTGTGCCAGGCCTGCGTCTGGAATTTGAGGAAGACCGCGGTCCAAAGCTTTTGATTGGGGAATTCGAATACGAGTCCGCCGTCCTGCCACGGGCCGTTGTCGGCCGAGAAGCTTCCGATCGGGTTTCCCTGGTTCATATGGATGTCGTGAATGCCGCGGCCCGGACGGAAGCCGAAATAATTGTCCGCCTTCGTCTCCGGTCCCCATGTGTCGCCGAATGCGTACATTATCGCGCTCTCGTCCGAGAGTGCGCGCTGGACGAACTGGTTGAGCTTCTCGTTGAGGTCGTTATCCGGTCCAGGCGCAGACAGCGGCAGCGGAGTCATTTCCTGCGGCTGCATCAGATTGCCGCGAATGAAGTCGAGCGCGACCCCGCCCGGTTTCGGCGGTTGCGCATGCAGCCCTTGCGGCAGCGCCGCGAGTTGATCGGTGATCGGATGGACAAAGGGCGACCGCACCAGGAATTCGACTTCGCTTCCGTCGGCTGACTGCACATTGACGGCGATGCGGAAGTCCGCGTTGTCGGCCACGATATGGACCTGGTAGTGCGGCGACTGGCCGGTGCCGAAACGCATCGCGATCGGGCGTCCCTTGAGGACCGAATAGCTCTTCAGTGGCATCGCACTCACCTGCCATGGGTTACGGCTGCGCTGGCTTCGCCGTTCAACTCTAGACTGTCGGTCGTGACGATTTGATGGCTTGAAAGACGGGTGATCCACCAAGCCCCGAGCCGGACTTTACGCTCTGGCAGGGCGGCATCGCTGCATTCAGGAAAGGGGACTGACCTTTGTCTGTATCAAATCGCGCCGGTTGGGCGGAGCTGCATGCGGTGAATGCCGCAAGGCTAGCGGCGGACCGCCTTTTATCCCTCCGATGCCGCTTCACCCTTTGCCTCGTTCCACAGCGCGTCCATCTCCGCCAGCGAGGCCTGCTCCAGCGTGCGCCCCTGCGCCTCCAGTGCGCGTTCGATATAGGCAAAGCGCTTTTCGAATTTTGCGTTGGTCGCACGCAATGCGGCTTCCGGATCGGCATCGACATGGCGGGCGAGGTTGACGAGGGCGAACATGAGGTCGCCGGTTTCCTCCGCGATCTCCTGCTTGTCGTTCCGATCCAGCGCGGCCTCGATCTCGTCCGCTTCCTCACGGATCTTTTGCAGCACCGCGCGCGGATCGTTCCAGTCGAAGCCGACGGTGGAGGCCTTGCGCTGCAGCTCCATGGCGCGGGTCAGCGCGGGCTGGCCGGCCTTGACGCCCGACAGCAGAGATTTGTGCGGCGGCGTTGCCTCCGGCGGACGGCGCGCAGCGCGTTCGGCCTTCTCTTCGGCCTTGATGCGATCCCAGACTTCCTTGACATGGGAGGAGGCGAGATTGCCCTCCTTGTCGGCGAAGACATGGGGATGACGCCGGATCATTTTTCGCGTGATCGCCTCGACGACATCACCGAAGGCAAAGGCGTTCTGCTCGGAGGCCATCTGGGCGTGGAACACGACCTGCAACAGGAGGTCGCCGAGCTCCTCTCTGAGGTCGTCGAGATCGTTGCGGTCGATCGCGTCGACCACCTCATAGGCCTCCTCGATCGTGTAGGGCGCGATCGTCGAAAAATCCTGCTCGAGGTCCCAGGGGCAGCCGGTCACCGGCGTGCGCAGCGCGGCCATGATCTCGATCAGGCGGGAAATGTCGCGGGAAGGGGTCATTGGGCACCGGAGTTGCGTGTTTCCGGCTTTATGCCAAAACCGTCCGCCCGATCACAGCGGGACGGGCAGGAATCGGCTCGATTTCCACCGACGAGCTGCAACTAGGCGTCGGCCGTCCGACTTCTAAGAATGAGCATGAAAACGAAAGCCACTGCGCAAAGGCCGAAGAAAGCAGTGGCGGCGGACCCAAGCAGCTTCTCGTGCTTCGTGATCAGCAGGAATAACCCACCGAGCGCGAGTAGCAGCGAGCCGACTGCCATTAGCCAGAGCACCGCGGCGCCGTGAGCGCGGGCCTGGGATGTCATGCTTTCCTGGAAGGACAGTCGCTCGTCAGCAACCTCTAATCGGCGCAGCAACAGCCACATCCATACCCCGTAGAATCCAATCGGGACAATCGTCAACGTTGCGGCAAGGACATAGGCGCGAAGCAAGTTGGGCACGAGGATGAGCGCGAACGAAACCACCATGAAGGCCTTCACTTGGGCGAGGAGGCGCCGATAATCCTCCTCCGAGCGAAGAACGTATCCCCGGCCCAGCGTCCCCCATGGAAAGAACAGCCGGCGACCATCCTCCGTGATCTTGAAACTGCTACTAGTCACCCCCTCAAAATAGCCCATACGGTCTTCCATCCATTGGATCGTGTGGCAATGTTAGCACACTACCAGAGCGAGCATAAGGCGGCAATGGATGGGCTCTTTGGTGCGAGGCTCCTGCGTGTTCCTGCATTGCTGGCGTCGGCGATGTGGATTAATTGAAGCCCATGAGCGACGCATTTTCATCACAAACCGCGCTGGTGCTGTTTTCCGGCGGCCAGGATTCCACCACCAGCCTTGCCTGGGCGCTCAGCCGCTTCGCGCGCGTGGAAACGCTGGGGTTCGACTACGGGCAACGCCACGCCGTCGAGCTCGATTGCCGCGACCGGCTGTTCGACGGCATCAAGGGCTTGCGTGCCGATTGGGCCGCCAAGCTCGGCGAGAGCCATACGCTGTCGATCCCGACGCTGGCCGCCGTGTCTGAGACCGCGCTGACGCGCGACGTCGCAATCGCGATGGGCGCTGACGGCCTGCCGAATACCTTCGTGCCCGGCCGCAATCTGGTGTTTTTGACGTTCGCCGCAGCGCTGGCGTATCGCCGGGGCATCACCCACATCGTCGGCGGCATGTGCGAGACCGACTATTCCGGCTATCCCGATTGCCGCGACGACACCATCCGCGCGATGCAGGCCGCGCTCTCGCTCGGCATGGCCCGCAAGTTCGAGTTGCATACGCCGCTGATGTGGATCGACAAGGCGGCGACGTGGAAGCTGGCGCATGACCTCGGCGGCGCGGGGCTCGTCGATCTCATCCGCGAGCAGTCGCACACCTGCTATCTCGGCGAACGCGGCGCGCAGCACGATTGGGGCTATGGCTGCGGCGAGTGCCCGGCGTGCAGCCTGCGCGCGAAGGGATGGCGTGAGTTTGTGGCGGGGAGGTAGTTGCCTCGCCAGACTCCTCTCGTGCCCCGGACGCGGCGCAGCGCTACTTCAGCGGTGCGCTGCAGAGCCGGGGCCCATGTCTGTGTAGGATGCTCTGTGGCTTTCTGGGTCCCGGCTCTGCGCCGCAGCGTTGCACGCTGCAGCGCGTCCGGGACATGAGAGCGAGGCACTAGCTAGCCAAAATCCTCGTCCCGCAGCTCGATCGGCTTGCCATGCGGGGTGCGATCGGCGGCGTGATCCCAGGCATTGCGATAGCGATGCATCGTGTCGATCGACGCCACGCCCTTGCGGGCGACGAGCCCCTCCAGGGTGGCGAGCCAGTGCAGATAATAGGTCTCGCCCGTATCGGGATCTCCGGCGGCCTGCGCGCGCTTGATCTCATCGGCCAAGGCTGCGGCCCATTCCGGCCAGGTGAACACGCCGCGGTCGTGCAGCGTCAGCGCCATCGCGAAGGCGTGTGCTTCCCAGGGCGCGCGGAACACCGGGCCGTCGTCATCGCGCGGAATGCTCGGAATGGCTGCCGTCGCAGCGGCAGCGGCCTTGCTGCTCATTACGCCGGATCCAGATAAGGCTCGAACGCGTCGATCGAGACTTTCAGCGTCGGATCACCATCCGCGCCCCAGAGGTCGCGGCCGTCGAATACGACGGTGTAGAGCCACTGCGGATTCTCACCAAGCTCCATCGCCGCGGAATCCGGAAACACGTGGCAGCCATGGTTCAGCTCGACCACACCCACATGCCCGCGCACATAGCGCGGCAGCCGCGTGTGCGTGGTCGGGTGGATGTTCTTCGCACGGACGCGATCGCCGATGTTGAATTTGGCGGCCGCGGGGGCAGGGCGGGCGAACTTGCCGCGCACCATGATGCGCTCGACATTGGCGAGGTCGAACTTGCCATGCTTGAGCGCCTTGCCGGGCTGCATCGCATGACCGGCGGCGACCTCTTCGCGGGTGAGGTAGCCCTTCTCGATCAGCATCTCCTCGAGCCCGAGGAACCACTTCTTGTAGTAGGAGCTCGAGAGGTAGACATGCGGCGGCAGCGTCTCGCGATAGAAGCGCGAGGTGTCGATGTTGAAGGCGCCGGCCGCGCCCATCGCGCGCACCATCGCCAGCACGCGGGACTCCCACTCCTCGTGGAAAACAGGCTCGTTCGGCTCGGGCTCGACCTTGCCGAACCCGTCCATGCCGCCCATGTCGTGGACGCCGTTCACGACGGCGCTCCGGGCGTCTTGGGGAAGCCCGTGCCGATCATGGAGTCGCGGGTGACGAGGTCGGCGAGCTGTTCCTCGCTCCAGCCCTCGGTGCCTGCGGGCCGCATCGGCAGCACCAGGAAGCGCGTCTCCGCGGTGGAATCCCAGACCCGGATTTCGATGTCCTTCGGCAGCGTCACGTCGAAATCGGCGAGCACGCCGCGCGGATCTTTCACCGCGCGCGAGCGATAGGGCGAGGCCTTGTACCAGACCGGCGGCAGCCCGAGCATTTCCCAGGGGTAGCAGGAGCACAGCGTGCACACGACCATGTTGTGCCGCTGCGGCGTGTTCTCGACCACGACGAGATGGTCCCCGACGCGGCTGACATGGCCGAGCGTGCCGATCGCCTTGCTGCCGTCCTCCAGCAGTGCCTTCTTGAATGCCGGATCGGTCCAGGCCTTGGCGACGACGCGCGCACCGTTGTGCGGGCCGATCTTGGTCTCATAGGCCTGGATGATGGCATCGAGCGCGGCCGGCTCGACGTAACCCTTTTCGGTCAGAATCGTCTCGAGCGCGCGCACGCGCAGCTCGGTCTCCGACAATTCCGAGTGGTCGTGATCGTGGTGATGATGGTGGTCGTGATCGTGGCTCATGGCGCGAAAGATTAAGCGCATGGTCCCTGCCTGTCGAGCCTTCGTTGCAGCGCGATCGGTCCCATATTCGTGACGTCGTTTGTGGGCTAACATCATCGAAAATCAGCTTTGGAGGCGCCCCATGAAAGACTTCGTCAAGATCGAGAGGGGCCTCGGCCCCGACGGGCGGATCGCGGTTGTGCGGTTCGACCGTCATGACGGCATCAATGCGCTGTCGCCGGAGGCGCTGCGCCAGCTCACCGCAGCGGCGCGCTCCTTCGAGGATGACGCGGCGACGTCCGTCGTGGTGCTGACCGGCAATTCGGGGGCGTTCAGCGCCGGCTTCGATTTGAAGGACGCCGAAGGGCGCTCGCGCAAGGAGATGGATCTCGGCGCGCTGCGACGGCATCTCAAGCTCGGACCGCGCCTGACGCACGCATGGCAGGAGATGGAGCAGATCACGATCGCGGCGATCGAAGGCTTTTGCGTCGGCGGCGGCGTGGCGCTTGCGGTCGCACTCGACTTCCGCGTGATGGGCGGCGATGCGCATCTGCGCGTGCCCGAGATCGGGCTCGGCATGAACATGAGCTGGCAGAGCATCCCGCGCATGCTGCATCTGATTGGACCGGCCCGTACCAAGCAGGCGGTGATCCTCGCCGGCGAGCGCATCTCCGCCGACGAGGCCTATCAGTGGGGCCTGGTCGAGCAGGTCGTCGATCCCGGCCATGCCTTCGATGCCGCCATGGAGCTGGCGCGCAAGGTGGCCGCCCAGCCGCCGCTCTCGGTCGCCATGACAAAACTGACCGTCAACCGGCTCGCGCACGCGCTGGACGATCTCGCCAGCCACATGGATCTCGACCAGTTCGCGCTGGCGAGCCTCAGCGAGGACCACCAGGAGGGCGTCGAGGCGTTCCTGACGCGGCGCAAGCCTAAGTTTAAGGGAAGGTAGCCAACGCTTTCTTTACCGCTTTGCACAGGAGGGATGCGCCGCAAACCCATTCTCAATGGCCTCACGATATCCACCCCGCATGTTCCGCCCGGAGGTGGGCGCTCGTGGTTAAGGAATTGCGGACATGCTCGCCGCCGATACGCAAATCGCGCCTGATTTGGTTCTCGCCAGCGGCATTGTGATCGCGCTGCTGATTGCGCTGGTCGCCGGCATCTGGCTGCGCTCCCGCCGCCTGTTCGGCAAGCTCATCGCGCTCGAAGCCGAACGCGCCGATCACGCGAGACAACTCCAGGACACCAACGCCCGGCTGACCTCATCGCTCAAGGCGGCCGAGATCCGTACCAAGGAAATCGCGCTGCTGACCGAGCTTTCCGGCCTGCTGCAGTCCTGCCAGAAGCCGGACGAGGTTTTTGCCGCGGTCGAAACCTATGCCGGCTTCCTGTTTCCGGAGGAGGCGGGCGCGCTGTACCTGATGAACGACGCCCGTGACGGCGTCACACGCGGGCCGCGCTGGGGCGAGGTGGCCGCGACATCGCAGGCGTTTGCGCTGGAAGATTGCTGGGCACTGCGCCGCGGCACCAAATTCCCGGTCTCCGAGGCGAGCCAGGGGCTCGTCTGCGGTCATGCCTGCTGCGAGGCCGGCGTCGGCACTTATGTTTGCGAGCCCCTGGTTGCACAGAACACGCTGCTCGGCGTGCTCTATCGTGAAGCCGGCAATGCTTGCTTTGCCGCCGGCACGGACCAGCTTGCGACGATGCTTGCCGAGCAGATTTCGCTGGCGCTCGCCAACCTCCAGCTCCGCGAGCAGTTGCGCAGCCAGGCCATCCGCGACCAGCTCACCGGCCTCTACAACCGCCGCTTCCTCGAGGACGCGCTGGCGCGAGAATCCGGCCGGGCGATGCGCACCGGCGAGACGATGGCGCTCTTGATCATCGACGTCGACCATTTCAAGAAGATCAACGACACCTTCGGCCACGAGTCCGGCGATGCGGTGCTGCGCGAGCTCGGCGCGGTGCTCGAGAAGACCATCCGCAAGACCGACATCGTCGGCCGCTTCGGCGGCGAGGAATTCCTGGTGCTGATGCCGGGCGCCGATATCGACGCGGCCATGTCACGCGCCAATGCCGTGCTCGATGCGGTCCGTGCAATGCATGTCGACATCCCCAACGGCGCGCCATTGCGCAACATCACGGCGTCGATCGGCCTTGCCGTGACGCCGCTGCACGTGCCGAAGGGCGACATGCTGGTGGCAGCGGCCGACACGGCGCTGTACCAGGCCAAGGGGCAGGGCCGTAACCGGGTCGTGGAGTCCGACCGCCGCTCCCTGATGGCGCCGCTCGCCAAGACGGGGACAGACGGCTAGCCGGCTTCGCGCAGGCATTGAATCGCCCGCCGATCTGTGCCGTAACAGGCTTTGGCGGCAGCGGCTCGGTCAACGATCCCGCGCACGCCGCGGGAGGGACCGAGAATGCATCGCTGGAAGCTGATTGCGCCGCTGGTGGTATGGCTCGCGATCTATCTGTGGCCGGTTCCGGCGGGCCTCAACGTCAATCAGTGGCACTATTTTGCAGTGTTCGCGGCCGTCATCACCGGGCTGATCCTGGAATCGATGCCGGTCGGCGCGGTCGGCCTGATCGGGCTGACGGTCGCAGGCGTCGGCGGCTATGTCGATCCCGATCCCGGCAAATCGCTGCGCTGGATGCTGGCAGGATTCGCCGAGAGCACGGTGTGGCTGATCGTCGGCGCCTTCGTGTTCTCGATCGGCTATCGCAAGAGCCAGCTCGGCCGGCGCATCGCACTGGTGCTCGTGCGGCGCCTGGGACGCAACACGCTCGGCCTCGGCTACGCGGTCGCGATGTCCGACTTCCTGCTTGCCCCCGCGACGCCGTCCAACACCGCGCGCAGCGGCGGCATCGTCTATCCCATCATCAGCAACATCCCGCGCATCTACGGCTCCGAGCCGGGGCCGACCGCCGGCAAGATCGGCACCTACGTGATGTGGACCGCGTTCGCGGCGACCGCGATCACCAGCTCGCTGTTCTTCACCGCACTGGCGCCGAACGCGGCGGCGCTCGCCATCGCCAAGAAGACGGTCGGTGTCGAAGTGAGCTGGGGCCAGTGGTTCATCGGCTTCGCGCCGCTCGGCATTCTGCTGATGATCCTCGTGCCGCTGCTCAGCTACGCGATCTGCCGGCCGGAGGTGAAGCACAGCCCCGAGATCTCCGATTGGGCCGCGAACGAGCTCGCGGAGATGGGCCCGATGTCGCGCAACGAGTGGATCATGCTGGCGCTGATCATCCTCGCGATGTTCCTGTGGATCGCGGGCTCGAGCCCGGACATCCATGTGCCCGTGCTCGGCTCGAACTTCGTCAATGCCACGACCGTCGTGTTCATCGTGATCTCGCTGATGCTGGTGACCGGCGTGATCGAGTTCGCCGACATCGTCAGCGAGAAGAGCGCGTGGGAGGTGTTCTTCTATTTCACCTCGCTGCTCACGCTGGCCTCGGGCCTCAACGAGATCGGCTTCATCAAATGGTTTGCGAACGAATTCGCCAAACCGCTCGCAGGCCTCACGCCGTCGACCGCGATGATCCTGCTGGTCGCGCTGTTCTTCTGGATCCACTATTTCTTCTCGAGCATCACCTCGCATGCCGCTGCCGTGCTGCCCGTCGTGCTCGCGGTCGGTTCCGGTATCGCCGATCTGCCGGTGACGACGCTGGCGATGCTCTGCATGTACTCGCTCGGCCTGATGGGCGTGATCTCGCCTTACGCCACGGGTCCGGCGCCGATGTATTACGGCAGCGGCTATATCGGGAAGGGGCAGTTCTGGGGCTTTGGCCTGATCTTCGGAGTGCTCTATTTCGCCGGGCTGCTGCTGATCGTGCTGCCCTGGCTGCAAATGGTCCGGTGAGCCCGGCCGCAGGCTGATACCCCCGGCAGACGAATTTTCTTCCCAGTCGGGGGATTGGGAAAACTTCGCCCAATCGCCAGCAAATATCTGAAATTGCAAGAAAGACTGGAAAAGGCGATGGTGTGCTGCAGTGCAGCGTCGCCGTTCGGCACCTGCCACTGTTCCACCCTCCGTCGCTTGGATGGCGACCTGGTTCTCGTGCGCCTCTCGGGCGGGCGAGCTAAATATCGTGCATGAAAGTCGCTTCCATGAATGCGCACCCATCGCTGGTGATCGGAGAGCCGGTCGAGATCAAGGACACCGCGGCTGAACCGGAAGCCATGGTCCGTTTCGCCGACATCTCGAAGACCTATCCGGCCTATCGCGGCAAGCCCGGCGTCAATGCGCTGGAAGGCATCGATTTCGCGATCGCGCGTGGTTCCATCACCGGCGTGATCGGCCGCTCCGGCGCCGGCAAGTCGAGCCTGGTTCGGCTGATCAACGGGCTGGAGAAGCCGACCACGGGCCGCGTCGTCGTCGATGGCAAGGACATCTCGGCGCTCACCGGGCGGGACTTGCGGCTCGCGCAGCGCTCGATCGGCATGATCTTCCAGCACTTCAACCTGCTGTCGTCGCGCACCGCGGCCGATAACATCGCGCTGCCGCTGGAGATCGCCGGCTGGTCCAAGGCCGACATCAAGGCTCGTGTGGCCGAGCTGCTCGACCTCGTCGGGATCGCCGACAAGCACGACCGTTACCCCTCGGAACTTTCCGGTGGCCAGAAGCAGCGCGTCGGCATTGCCCGCGCGCTGGCGACGCGGCCGAGCGTGCTGCTGTCGGACGAGGCGACCTCCGCGCTCGATCCGCAGACCACGCGCGCGATCCTCGATCTGCTTGCGAACATCAACCGCGAGCTCGGCGTGACCATCGTGCTGATCACCCATGAAATGTCCGTCGTGCGCCAGCTCGCCAAGGAAGTCGTCGTGCTCGATGCCGGCCACGTCGTCGAGAGCGGCCACGTCGCGGATATCTTCACCCATCCCAAACATCCGATCACCCAGTCCTTCCTGGCCGAGGTGACCGGCGACAGCCTGCCGGTCTCTCTGGCCAGCCGGATCGTGCAGGAGCCGGGCAGCCACGCCGTGATCCGCGTCCAGGTGCGCGGGGCAGGGGCGGGAGACACGCTGATCGCGCGGCTTGCCCGCGAGCTCGGCCTCGACGTCTCGCTGCTCTCGGCGCGCATCGACGAGATCGGCGGCCAGCATGTGGGATCGCTGGTGCTCGGCATTCCCGGCGGAGACAGCGCTGCGGCGCGCACGCTGGCCTGGCTGTCTCAATATCAATTCTCGGCGGAGCGTCTCGGCTATGTCGCCTGAACTCATCAACCTGATTATCCAGGCCACGGGCGAGAGCCTCTACATGGTCGGCATTGCGGCGCTGCTCGGCACCGCCTTCGGCCTGCCGCTCGGCGTCTTCCTTGCGACCAGCCGGAAGGGCGAGCTGTTCGCGGCTCCCGCCGTCAATCGCGTGCTCGGCATCGTCGTCAATGCGACGCGCTCGACGCCCTTCATCATCCTCGTCGTTGCCATCATCCCGTTCACGCGGCTGATTGCCGGCACCTCGATCGGCTCGACCGCGGCGATCGTCCCGCTGGTGATTGCATCGACGCCGTTCATCGCGCGCCTCGTCGAGGCCGCGATCCGCGAGGTCGATGGCGGCCTGATCGAGACCGCGTCCTCGTTCGGGGCCTCGCCGATCCAGATCGTGTTCAAGGTCTTGATCCCCGAGGCGCTGCCCGGCCTGCTGCTGGCGCTGACGCTCGCGGTGGTCAGCCTGCTCGGCTACTCCGCCATGGTCGGCGCCGTCGGCGGCGGCGGACTTGGCGATCTCGGCATCCGCTACGGCTATCAGCGCTTCATGCCGGAGATGATGCTGGCCGTCGTGGTCGTGCTGATCGCGCTGGTGCAGCTGGTCCAGAGCGCAGGCGATTATCTGGCGCGCCGGGTCAACCGCCGGCTGCGGCATCGCTGATCCAAACGTTTTCGAAACTGGAGACACCAATGCGTTTTCTCGCAACCCTTGCGGCTGCAGCCTTGCTTGCGACCACGGCGAGAGCCGAAACCATTCGCGTCGGCGTGACCGCCGGTCCCCACGCCGAGATCATGGACGTCGTGAAGAAGGTCGGCGCCGAGCGCGGCCTCGACATCAAGGTCGTCGAGTTCACCGACTATGTGATCCCGAACCAGGCGCTGGCACTGAAGGACCTCGAGGCCAACTCGTTTCAGCACGAGCCTTACCTGAAGAACCAGATTTCGAAGACCGGCTGGAAGATCGTCAAGGTCGCGACCACGATCGGCTCGCCGCAGGGCGTCTACTCGCAAAAATACAAGAAGCTCGCTGAGCTGCCCGAAGGCGCCCGCGTCGCCATCGCCAACGATCCCTCCAACGGCGCCCGCGGCCTGATGATCCTGGCGCTGCACGGCCTGATCAAGCTGAAGAACCCGAACGACGTCAGCTCCACGATTGCGGATATCACCGACAACCCGAAGAAGCTCCGCTTCGTCGAGCTCGACGCGGCCCAGCTTCCGCGCGCGCTCCAGGACGTCGATCTGGTCTCGATCAACAACAATTACGCCGTGCAGGCCGGCCTCAATCCGTCAAAGGATGCGGTTGCGCAGGAGAATCCGGACGGTCCCAGGGTCAACATCCTCGCCGTCCGCGAAGAAGACAAGGACAAGCCCTGGGTGAAGCAGTTGATCGAGGCCTATCACTCCGATCAGGTGAAGGCGTTCCTGGAGACGCGCTTCAAGGGCACCTACCTTCCGACCTGGTAGGCTCGCGCAGGCGCGTCAGGCCGCGAGCCTGGCGCGCCGCAGCGTCTCCGAGGGCAGCTCTGCGAAGTGGCGCTTGTAGTCGAGCGAGAACTGGCTGAAGTGCCAGAAGCCGTGCTGCACGGCGACGTCGTAGATTGACGCATCAGTACCGCGCTTGAGGTCGCGCCGCACGCGGTTCAGCCGCATCGCGCGCCAATAGTGCATCGGGCTGGTGCCCACCACCTCCTGGAAGCAATAGCCGAGCTTGCGCGGGCTGGCGCCGACCGCCTTGCAGACCTCCAGCAGCGACAGCGCGCGCTCACCGCTGCCATGCATCAGCTCGCGGGCACGATCCACGGTCCGCTTCCGTGCCGCCGAACTGCGGCCGGGATCGCTCGGGCGTGCAGTCGGCAGCATGTCCATGATCTCGACGAGGAGGGCGTCTTCCAGCGCCTGCCGGGCGGCCGGATCGTCAAGGCGCTCGGGCGCGATCGTAATGGTCTCCTGAATGGCGGCGAGATGGGCGCGCAGCCGCGCGACAGGCGCTTCGGCCGTCTCGATCACCCGCAGCTGGTGCCAGACGGCGCGCGGCAACTCGATATCGAGCCGGGCTGCAAGCTCCGCGATCAGCACCGTGCTGGCAACGACGCCGCGCAGCTCGAAGGCCCTCGGCGTGCACATGTCGATCTCGGCATCGATGCTGGCGAGCACGCGGGCGCCTCTCGCGCTGGTTCCGTTACAGCTGAGTTCGCCGTCGCCGTCCCAAGGCAGGCCGATGCCAAAACTGTCGGCACCTAACTGGCCGTATTGGCGCACTTGCTGGCTGGTGATCTCGCGAAACACCTCAAGCCGGGGCAGGGTCAGTTGCGTAAAGCTGCCCCGGAACGCCCCGGCGCTGATCTGGTCGTAGCTCAGCCTCCAGCGGCCGAGCTTGGCGCAATGCTCGTCGACGTCGGTGCTATCAGCCTGAAGCAGGCTGGCAGCCGAGTCCTGAATCGGAAGAGTTGCGCTTAAGGCCATGATCGGACGTCAGATTTTGTCAGACGAAAACCAGCAAGAACTGCGCCAAGACTGGCACGCCCTGCGTCCGAGTCCAGCAAAATATTGCGGGATTTCGATAACGCCCCGCGCGGCCTTCCGTGCAGTCTTCCTCCCCAGCCGTTCCCGACACCGGGGTTGGGATCGCGCCTTGCGGAGGGATCGAGATGCGACCGACCGAGATCATGCGCGGCAGCCCGCCCGCACCGGAGGCCCAGGTGACCCGCGCCAACTGGCGCAGTTTTCCAGCGATCCGCTGGGGCTTCACGCACGTTCGCGAAGTGCTGCCGACCGCCGACATCCGTCGCTCCGCGCATCCGACGCCAATTCCCAGCGCACCACGCGAGTTGGCAAAGCTCGGCTTCACCGCGCCCGACGGCAAGGCGACCACGATCGAGGCGACGCTGCGCGAGACCCAGTCCGACACGCTGCTCGTGATGCATCGAGGCACGTTGATCCACGAATGGTATGGCGACGGCATGGGCGTGACCACGCCGCACCTGATCTGCTCGATCAGCAAGGCGATCGCCGGGACGCTCGGCGGCGTGCTGGCGGCGCGCGGCCTGGTCGATCCGGAGGCGAGGGTGGTGCGCTACGTGCCGGAGCTCGAGACTTCGGTTTACGGCACCTGCACCGTGCGCAACCTGCTCGACATGGCCGTCGCGATCCAATTCGAGGAAGACTACGAGGACCCCGCCGGCGACGTCGCGCGGTACCGCTTCTCATCGGGCTGGGATGTGCCACCGCCGGGTATCGAGCCCGGCCATCAGCGCGCCTATCTCGCGACGCTCCGCGGCACCGGCAAGCCGCACGGCAAGGTGTTCCACTACGTCTCGACCAACACCGAGGTGCTCGGCTGGGTCTATGAGCGCGCCTGCGGCATGCCCTACCATCGCATCCTCTCGGAATATCTCTGGCAGCCCCTGGGCGCCGAGGAGGACGGCTCGCTCACGCTCGACAGCCACGGCATGGGCCGCATCGCCGGCGGTATCTCCGTCACCGCGCGCGACCTGCTGCGCTTTGGCGAGATGATGCGCAACCGCGGCGTGGTCGAGGGACGGCAGGTCGTGCCGGGCTGGTGGGTCGACGATATCCGCGAGAACGGCGATCCCAAAGCCTGGGCTGACGGTGACCTCGCGGAATTCTTCCCGGGCGCGCGCTACCGCAGCAAATGGTTCACGATCGATCCGGCGCGCAACGCGCTCACCGCGATCGGCATCCACGGCCAGCACCTTTATGTCGATCTCGAAACGGACACCGTCATCGTCAAGCTCGCGACGCAGCCCAAGGCGATGGACGTCCCGATCGACCAACGCTGGTTCGCGGCCTACCGCGCCATCACCACACATCTCGCTCCGCGCTGATCTCTGGACATCACCATGCTCGATACAGTCAAAGCCAAATCGCAGGCGCAGAGCGCGACGCCGCATCCGCTCGACCCGCTGACCGCCGAGGAGATCACCGCGGCCTGCACCCTGGTGCGTTCGGCCTCAGCCTCGCCGGAGAATTGTCGCTTCCCAACGGTGCGGCTGGAAGAGCCGACCAAGCAGGAGCTGGCCGCGGGTGGCGTGCCGCGTCGTGCGTTCGCGCTGACACTCGATGTCGCGACAGGAGAGGCGATCGAACACATCGTCGATCTCGCCCGCAACGAGATCGTCGCCCGAAAAGTCATTCCGAACCGGGAGGCGCCCTATGGGCAGCCGTCGGTGATGCTCGAGGAAATCATCAAGTGCGAGGCCATGGTCAAGGCCGATCCCGGCTGGCGAAATGCGATGTACCGGCGTGGCCTCACCGACAAGGACATCGAGCTGGTTCAGGTCGATCCGTTCTCCTCGGGCTTCTTCGACTTTGAGTATGAGCGCGGCGCGCGCATCGTCCGCGCTGTCAGCTTCTTTCGCGAACATCTCCAGGACAACGGCTATGCTCATCCGATCGAGGGCGTGGTCGCGGTCGTCGACCTCATCAGCGGCAAAGTGCTCGACCTCACTGACGGGGACCCGATCGTGCCGATCCCGCGCAAGAAGCGGAATTACGGCGCGCATGAAGTCACCAATACGCGAACCGACATCAAGCCGCTGCATATCGAGCAGCCCGAGGGCGCGAGCTTTGAGGTCGATGGCTGGAAGGTCGACTGGCAGAAATGGAGTTTTCGCGTCGGCTTCACGCCGCGCGAAGGGCTGGTGCTGCATCAGCTCGCCTACCAGGACGGCGCGCGCAAGCGGTCGCTGATCCATCGCGCCAGCGTCACCGAGATGGTGGTGCCTTACGCCGATCCCAGCGCGAACCATTTCTGGAAGTCGGCGTTCGATGCCGGCGAATACGGCCTCGGCATGCTCGCCAATGCGCTCGAGCTCGGCTGCGACTGCCTCGGCAACATCCACTATTTCAACGTGCCGGCCGCCGACAACAATGGAAAACCCTTCGTCATGCAGAACGCTATCTGCATGCATGAAGAAGACTACGGAATTGCTTGGAAGCACTACGAATTCCGCAACGGCCTGTTCGAGGTGCGGCGCTCGCGGCGGCTCGTGATTTCGTTCTTCGCCACCGTCGGAAATTACGACTACGGCTTCTACTGGTATCTCTACCAGGACGGCACGATCCAGTTAGAGACAAAACTCACCGGCATCATCCAGACCGCCGCCGTACCGTCTGGCGAAAAGTACAAATGGGGCGGGATGGTCGACGACAATCTCGGCGGCCCGACGCACCAGCACTTCTTCAACGTGCGCATGCACATGGATCTCGACGGCGGCGGCAACACCGTCAGCGAGCACGAGTTCGTGCCGCGGCCCTGGGGGGCGGACAATCCGCACGGCAATGCGTTCGACGCCACCACGCGCGTGCTGTCACGTGAGCGCGATGCCGCCGCCATTGCCAATGGCGAGACCGGTCGGTTCTGGAAGATCAGCAATCCCAACGAGACCAATTCGGTCGGCAACGCGCCGGCCTACAAGCTCGTGGTTAATCCAAGCCCTCTGATGCTGGCCCAGGAGGGCAGCTACGTCCGAAGGCGCGGCGGCTTCGCGACCAAGCATGTTTGGGTGACGGCCTTCGACGCGGCGGAAAAGTACGCCAGCGGCGATTATCCCAACAACCATGCCGGCGGCGATGGGTTGCCGCGCTATGCCGCGCAGAACCGCAACATCGAGAATACCGATATCGTGCTGTGGCACTCTTTCGGCCACACCCACATCTGCAAGCCCGAGGATTTTCCGATCATGCCGGTCGAATATGCCGGCTTCACGCTGAAGCCGACCGGCTTCTTCGCGGCCAATGCCGCCGGCGACATCCCGCCGGACCGCAACAGCCGCAGCGTGCTTGCAGGTGAGCAGAAGGACGCCGGCAGCGGGTCATGCTGTCACAAGGGCTAGGTCTGCAGACCGCGTGGTAGGGGCTTGCTCAGGCATTGGCGGGAGCGCAACATCCACGACGGTCGTGGAGGCGCCCGATGAGCGATTTCGAATTGCCTGTGACCCGCTACGCGCTAAGCGGGGAGCTCAACATCGCATATCAAACAATCGGTGAAGGACCGATCGATCTCATCATCGTCCCCGGCATGGTGTCCCATGTCGAGTTCATGCATGAAGGCCCGGGATACACGACCTCGTTGCGGCGCCTGGCTCATTTCGCCCGGGTCGTCACCTTTGACAAGCGAGGCCAGGGCCTCTCCGACAGAATGCCGGATGCTCCCTCGCTTGAACAGCGCATGGACGACGTTCGAGCCATCATGGATGAAATCGGTTCGCCCCGCGCGGCCCTGATGGGTATCTCCGAAGGTTCGGCAATGAGCATCTTGTTTGCCGCGACATACCCCGATCGCGTCTCTCATCTCATTCTGTACGCCGGCTTTGCGAGCTCACCGGCCCAAAAGGTCGCGAACTACGCAGCGCTCGTGTCCGAACGTGCAAAGGCGTGGGGAACGGGGGGATTGATCAATCTTATCAATCCGAGTGAGGCTCATAACCCTGAGGCGGTCAAACATTTCGCCAAGTTTGAAAGGCTGTCTGCCAGCCCAGGGGCGTTCAAGTCCTTTTCCTTGCTGAACGCCGCTATCGACGTCGAGTCCATATTGTCGGTGGTGCGAGTACCAACATTGATCCTTCACCGCGAGACGGACGCTCTCATTCCGGTGCAAGCCGGACGAAATCTCGCAAGGAAGATTCCCGACGCCAAATATATCGAGTACCCGGATGGTGATCACATACTGGGCTCCGGTGACGCCGACACCCTGTTAGGAGACGTCGAAGAGTTCATCACGGGCAGCCGCGAAAGCTCATCGCGCGACAGGGAGCGGGTTTTGGCGACCGTGCTTTTCACCGATATCGTCGATTCCACGCGCAACGCTGCCAATATGGGAGACCTGAAATGGCGACAGGTTCTGGACCGGCATGATCAGTTGGCAAAAGACGTCATCCAGCAGCATCGCGGCACGTTCATAAAAAGCACAGGTGATGGCATCCTGGCGACATTCGACGGTCCCGGCCGCGCGGTTCGTTGCGCGCTAGCTTTCAGTCATTCCTCGAAGCAACTGGGTCTGGCGGTGCGAGCGGGTCTTCACACAGGTGAGATTGAGATCAGGGGCGGCGACATCGGCGGGATTGCGGTACACGCGGCAGCGCGCGTCATGGGGCATTCGAACGCTGACGAGGTTTTGGTCTCAAGGGTCGTAACTGATCTGGTTGCCGGCGCGGGTTTGAGCTTCGCCGCGCGTGGTTCGCACGAATTCAAGGGCCTGCCGGGCCGATGGGATATCTTCGCCGCCAGCCTGTAACGGTGATTGGCAGAGCCTTCGGCTCGCCCGGGAGAGCCAGCCGAAAAACAGACGTTCGCGGAAACCGCTAGTCCGCCGGCGGATAGTAGAGAAATTCGATCATGAGGCAGCCATCGCGGGTGAAGGACGGTCCATGCTCGACATGGGCCGGCCTCACGGCATAGGTGCCGGCCGCCAGCAACTGCGTTTCATGTGACGCGGTGCCGATCGACAGCGTACCCGAAACCAGAAAGACCTCCTCGCACCAATCGTGCGAGACTGGCTGGCCCACAGAGGCACCGGCGGCCCAGCGCGACAGGCGGGTGACCGCACCCGTCCGTGCCGCGTGATCGAAGCGACCGGACAGGATCTTTTCCTCGACCCCGACATAGCCAGGGACCGAGCGCCATCCCTCATCGGCCAGCGCGTTGAAAAACTCCCGGTGGTCCTTCATGAACCGACCGAAACCCGGCTCCGCCATACGATCATCTCCCGCGTCGACACTGACGCGGGTGCGAGCTTACAGCAGGCAAAAGGCGTTTCCCACATGGACCGGCAGAGCAGGGCTGTCCCGCAGGGGCAGTGCGCTCACTCCGCCATCAGCTCGACGTCGCTGGACGCCGGGCCTGCCACGAGACTGTCGAGATCGACCAGCAGCAAATCGGCCATGTGGGTGAGCTGGTGGAGCGGGATGCTGATCTCGCCATTCTCGGCCCGCGAGACGAACTCGGGCGAGACGCCGACGAGGTTGGCGATCTGGGCCTCGGTATAGCCACGCGCCTCGCGCGCGCCTTTGAGCTGCGCGCCAATATGGCGGCGGTGCAGGGCCTGCTCTTTCTCGGTCATCATGAGCGCCTGTTCGTCCGCGCTCGCGACGCCATCGGCGAAGGCGACGCCGATCAGCCGCCGCTGCTGCCAGGCGACGCGGCAGGTTTTTCGCAAGCCGTCGGCAAAGACCAGCGTGGCTTCTTTCGGAAACGACAGCGACCAGTCGAGCTTCAGCCGCGCGCCGGTGCCTGATACGTCCGCGATGGTGCAGGGGATGCTCACCGTGCCCCTGGCGCCATCGAATTCGATGATCCCGGTCCTGGCCGTGGATTGCCTGGTCGCAGCGCGCAATTCGCTCATGGACGTCGCCCCCGGGATGTCCAGCACCTGCTGAAAATCTGCAGCCGATTTTACCTCCCGGGTTCCCTGCGCTCAATCGAACCCGCAAGCCATGGTGAAGGATTGGTTCTCGACCGGGCAGGACACCGCGTCGGGATGAACCTTCCGGCCCGGCGACGCCACCAAGACTGGAGATCGCCCTTAGCCTTCCGGACATCGCAATGAGATCGTTCGCCTTGCTCTGCCTGCTCGCCTTCGCCGCATCAGCACACGCGGCGTCTCCCGAGCAGCACTATCTCGATCTGCGCGACCGCTACATCGCGAAATTCTCGAAGGCCAAGGAGAGCGACGAGACCTTCAAGCAGCACGACGCGGCGCTTAACGAGCTGACCGGGGCACTGCGCGGCCTGGTCGGTCCCGTCACGATCAAGGGGCTGCCGGCCGAGGGCAAGTCGAACGTCGACACGCTGTTCAGGGAAGACATCGGCTTCGGCCATCTCGACGGGCTCGGCTTCGCCACCGAAGGCGACAAGCAGCAGGCCGTGGTGACCACGACCGCGCTGCTCAAGCACTGGCTGCGCGAGCACGGCAAGGACGGCATGCCGCAGGAGATCGATGCCGCGTTCAGGTCGGACCGCTTCTACTATCAGGCGATCCAGGACGCCGCCTTCGCCAAATACGCGGAGCTACCGATCACCAAGCCCGCATCCGCGGGCGCTGCGGTCGCCGTCCTCGGCGTCCGTGGCAATGGCGATTTGAAGGGGCCGCCGCGCGAGATCGACGTGGTCGCGATCCAGGGCGATAAGGTCTTCTTCCTGGCAGCGACCGACGCGGTGAAGACGGCCGAGATCCCGGCTTGCGAGAAGGTCTGGAAGCAGATGATGGCCAAAAAGGTCCCGCAGGATTCCATGGCCAAGGAAGATCAGGCGATGGACGCCTACACAAAGTGCTTCGCTAAGGAGGCACCGAGCCAGAGCTGGTTTGCGGCGGCCGTGAAGAAGGCGCAGAGCCAGTTGGAGCTGTTGCCGCTGCGCTAGCCGAAACGGTGTTCCGGCAGACCCTGCGCAACGCCGTGGATGGCGAGAAGATGACCGGCCCGAGGCTCGACGCTGAGCTGCTGCCGGTCCAGGAATTTCCGGGCCGTGGTCACGTACAGCGTTTTGAGGTCGCTGCCGCCAAAACACAGGCATGTCGGATTGGTCACAGGCAGCGGGATGACGGTGTCGATCGTTCCGTCCGGCCGATAGCGCACCACCCGGCCGCCCGAGAAGAATGCCGTCCATAGCCCGCCGGTCACATCAACGCAGGCGCCGTCAGGTCGCTCCTGCGAGGCGCTGTAATCGGCAAACAGGCGCCTGTTTCGGATCACGCCGTCGTCGAGATCGAAGTCGAACGCAAAGGTGCGATACCGCCGCGTGTCGGTGAAATAGAGCGTGCGATGGTCGGGCGAGAACGCAATCCCGTTGGTGACGATGACGCCGTCGAAGATGCGTGCGACCTGGCCGTCGCCGGTCACGCGATAAAGCGCGCCGTTCGGGCGATGCAGCTGGTTGTCCATGGTGCCGATCCACAGGCGGCCACGGGCGTCGACGCGGCCGTCGTTGAGACGGTTGTCGAGGCCGCGTTCGACCTCGATCGCGGTCTGGCGATGGTGGAGGGTCAAATCCTGCGCGAGCAGATGCGCACCGTCCGCCGTCAGGGCCTGGCTGCCGAGGAATTGGCATTCGTAGGAGGTGACATGATGCGCGCCCGTCGCCGGGTCGAAGGATTGATGCAGCCTGCCGTCGATGTCGATCCACCACAGCTTGCGGGAGCGGTCGCACCACAAGGGCGTCTCGCCCAGGATATCCGCGCTGGCGACGGCGGTCTCGACCTTGTGCGGGGAGATCGAATTCGCGCTCATGCCGGGATCCGGTTCCAGCCGCGCGAACCGTCGCCAAAGGCCTGATAGCCATCCGGGGTCACGGCGATCGTATCCTCGAGCTTGATGAAGCCCCGTCGGGGGTGGGGCAGCGTGGTTTCGATCGAGATGACCATGCCGGCTTGCAGTGGCGCGTTCGCGTCGTCGGCGGGATAGGGAATGGGGCCGCTCGCTGTCAGGCGCGGCGCTTCGTGGCTGACGATGCCCATACCGTGGGCGACGAAATGCATCTGCTTGCCGTGAGGCGATCGCGCCAGCGCCTCGGTGGCGGCGGCGTAGATCTCGCAGCCGTCAAGACCCGCGCGGATCGGCGCGCGGGCTGCCTGCTGGATCAAATCGATCTCGTCGAGCAGATCGACCAGCTCGCCGTCCGGCGTCCCGTGCACGGCCATCCGGCAGAGATCGCCGATATAGCCTTTGTAATTTCCGCCTGAATCCAGCGAGACGATATCGCCGGGCGCGAGGCGCTGCTCGGACGGCGCCCGGTTGAAGCTCGTGCCCATCGTCACCAACGCGTATTCGAAGATCATGTCGCGCGACAGCTCCGCGCGGCGCAGATGATCGATGATTTCGCGCTTGCTCTGTCCGGCGCGGGTAAGGCTCGCCGCGTCCATCATCGACGCGACCACGCGCTCGGACGCCTCGCGGAGAATTTCCAGCTCGGCCGCGGTCTTGATCGAGCGCAGCTTCTCCAGCGGCCGCATCGCCTCGACAAGCGGGCAATCGGGAAGCTCCCGGCGCAGCACATCCGCGGCATCGGCCGGCAGGAACGACAGCTCCGCGCCGACGCGAAGCGTGCGCGTCGCGATGGCCTTGATATGCCCAAGCGCGAGCGTCATCGCCTCGACCGAGGTCGACGACCCGAACACGACCGGCGGCATCCAGTATCCGGCGCTGGTTCTGTTGTGGATGCTGTCCCGCTCGTTGCGGTTGGCGATGTAAGCCGACTTGTCCAGGTCGCCCTTCACGTAGACGAAGACGGGCAGATACCGGCTGATGCCGATCGCTTCCATGTAGTCGAACTGGAAATGATAGTACCCGCCGAGAAGGTACTGGATGTTGTGCTTCGACGTCACGATCAGGACGTCGATGCCGGCATCGTCGAGCAGGCCGTCGAGCCTGGCCGTGGAGAATGGAATGTTGGCGTGCATCGATCGTTCTTCTGCGTCGACGATTTGATCTTGCGGGCAGGCGAGGGCGGTCAGGCGTCCTTCCAGGACGACAGGGCATGCGCGACGCAGCCATTGATGTGCTCGCTCAGCACGGTCCTCGCGCTCTTGATGTCGCGCTTCAGCGCGCATTCCAGCAGCGCCTTGTGCTGGTTGATCGTCTCGGTGCCGCGATAGCGCAGCGCGTAGCGGAAGTATTTGTCGAATACGATCGCGTGCGTGTGCATCAGCTCGCGCGAGCCGCAGCTCGAAATCAGCGCCTGGTGGAATTCGCCGTCGTAGCGCTTGCGCAGCTCAGGATCGTCGCCCTCCTTGAGGACGGTGCGCTCGGTCGCGGCCAGCTTGTGATGCGCCGACACCACGCGTCCCTCCCACTCGACGTCACCGGCCCGAAACGACTCGGCCATCGCGTGATGCTCCAGCAGGATGCGCAGATCCGCGAGCTCGCGCAGGTTCTGGATCGAGATCGGCGCCACCTCGAAGCCGCGCTGGCCTTCGGCCACCACGAAACCTTCCGACGTCAGGCGATTGAGGATCTCACGCAGCGTCGAGATGCTGACGCCGTAATCCTCCTTCATGGCATCGAGCTTGAGACGCCCGGAGGGCGTCAGCACGCCGAAAATGATGTCGGAGCGGATGCGCTGATAGCCGCTGTCGCCCGCCGACAAAGACCGTTCCTCGAGTGCCGTCATGCCTTCTGATCCCGCTTGTCCGGACCGCCCGCTGCGCAAGAGCAGGCGAACCATCAACGTTGCCAGCACTATAGCAGATCGTCGATATCTGACGTCTACAATAATATCATATGAAATCAATAATGTCGTTTGACATGGAAATATATGTATGATGTGTAAATAATCTGAGGGCACGAGAAAATGAGCGCTTAAGCCGCCGTTCGTGCCCGTGGGACCAGGGAGGTAACGATGAGCTTGTGGGTACGGGCGCTGTCTGCGACGGCGATCTGCGTGGCGCTGACAGTCGGCGCATCCGCCGCCGATGACATTCAGGAGCGGACGATCAGGTGGGGGCACCTGAACAACACCGATCACCCCGTCAGCTTTGGCGTGCAGAAATTCGCCGAGATCCTGCTAGCGAAGAGCGGGGGCAAGATGAAGGTCCGCGAGTTCGCGGCCTCACAACTCGGCAACGAATTGCAGCAGCAATCCGCGCTACGCGGCGGCACCCAGGAAATGCTGTCGGCCTCCACGACCTCACTCGCAACCGTCATTCCGGAGTTCGGCCTCGTCGATTTCCCGTTCCTGTTCAACACGACCGAGCAGGCCGATGCGCTCGCGACCGGAAAATTCGGCACGGCGATGCTCGATACCTTGCCGTCGAAGGGCCTGATCGGTCTCGGCTATTGGGGCCTCGGCTTCCGCAACGTCACCAACAGCACACGGCCCATCACCAAGCTCGAGGATTTCAGCGGCCTCAAGCTGCGCGTCATTCCGAACCCGGTCTATCTCGAGACCTTCGGCGCCTTCAAAGCCAATCCGGTCCCGATGGCCTTCGGCGAGCTGTATTCGGCGCTGGAGACCCGCACCGTCGACGGCGAGGAGAATCCCTACACGGTCATCCTCTCCAACAAATTCTACGAAGTGCAGAAATACGTCTCCGCCACCAACCACACCTTCACGCTGAACATCATCCTGGTGAGCAAGGCGTTCTGGGACAAGCTGTCGCCGACCGAGCAGCGCCTGATGCGCGAAGCCTATGCAGAGAGCCGCGGCTACCAGAAGGAGCAGACCCGCGCTCAGACCGAAAAGGCGCTCGCGGAATTGCAGGCCAAGGGCATGCAGTACAACGCGATCGCGCCCGAGGAGACCGAGCGCATGCGCAAGACGTCGCAGCCGGTCGCGGACAAGATCTCTGCCGGCTTTCGCCCCGAGACGGTGAAGCTCTTCAACGACGAAGTCGAGCGCATCCGCAAGGACGTGAAGTAGTCCACCTCTTCGTTAACGCAGGCGGCCGAGCCGGCCCATGGCCGGCTCACGCTCCTCCTTTGCCCGGACGTCACGCATGGCGCGCGCTCTCGATCTCTATTGCACCTTCCTGAAGGCCGTCATTGCCGCATGTCTTGCGGTCATGGTGGTCCTGGTCTTCGGCAACGTGGTGCTGCGTTACGGCTTCAACTCCGGCATCACGATCTCCGAGGAACTGTCGCGCTGGCTGCTGGTCTGGCTGACCTTCCTCGGGGCCATCGTCGCGATGCGCGAGCACGCCCATCTCGGCGTCGACACCCTGATCCGGAAGCTGCCGGCCTCCGGCAAGCGCATCTGCTTCGTGCTCAATTACTGCCTGATGTTGTTTGCCGACTGGCTTCTGCTCTCCGGCAGCTGGCGGCAGACCATCATCAACCTCGACGATCGCGCGCCGGCGACCGGTCTGTCGATGGGCATCTTCTACGCGGTCGGCGTGATCTTCGGCGCATCGACCGCAATCATCCTTCTCTACGATCTGTACCGCGTGATCAGCGGGCAGGCGAGCGAGGAGGACATGGTGGCCGTCCGGGAATCGGAGGAGCAGTGACATGACGATCGCCGTCTTCACCTTCTCGCTGCTCGGCGCCATGGCGCTGGGCATGCCGATCGCCTTCGCGCTCCTCATCTGCGGCGTCGCGCTGATGAGCACGATCGACATGTTCGACTCCCAGATCGTGGCGCAGAACGTCATCAACGGCGCCGACAGCTTTCCGCTGATGGCGATTCCCTTCTTCATGCTCGCCGGCGAGATCATGAACAAGGGCGGGCTGGCCAAACGCATCGTCAATGTCGCCCTTGTTGCGGTCGGTCATTTCCGCGGCGGGCTTGGTTACGTCACGATCATGGCGGCCTGCATCCTGTCGTCGCTGTCGGGGTCGGCGGCCGCCGACGCCGCCGCGCTGGCGGCGCTGCTGGTGCCGATGATGGTGGCGGCGGGGCACAAGAAGACCTACGCGGCGGGCCTCGTCGCCGCCGGCGGCGTCATCGGCCCGGTCATCCCGCCCAGCATCGGCTTCGTGATCTTCGGCGTCGCCGCCAACGTCTCGATCTCCAAGCTGTTTCTGGCCGGCATCGTGCCGGGACTGCTGCTCGGATTGGGCCTCTGCGCCGCCTGGTACTGGGTCGTGCGCAAGGAGAACCTGACGCCGCCGCCGCGGGCCTCGCTGCGCGAGATCCTGCACGCCGTCATCGACGGTTTCTGGGCGTTGATGCTGCCCGGGATCATCATCGTGGGCCTGCGCTTCGGCATCTTCACGCCGACCGAGGCCGGCGTCGTCGTCGCCGTCTATTCGCTGTTCGTCGCGACCTGCATCTATCGCGAGCTGAAATGGTCGGAAGTTTACGCGGTGATGGTGTCGTCGGCCGTGACGACGAGCGTCGTCATGTTCCTGGTCGCCGCCGCGCTGGTGTCGTCCTGGCTGATCACGGTGTCCGAGATCTCCGCCCAGGTGGTCGATCTCTTAAAACCCTTCATGGGCAACAACACCATCCTGATGCTCGCGATCATGGTCGTGGTCGTGATCGTGGGCACGGCGCTCGACATGACGCCGACCATCCTGATCCTGACGCCGATCCTGATGCCGATCATCAAGGCGGCCCATATCGACCCGGTTTATTTCGGCGTGCTCTTCATCATCAACAATTCCATCGGCCTGATCACGCCACCGGTCGGAATCGTGCTCAACGTCGTCTGCGGCGTCTCCAGGATCAGCATGGAGGACATCATCAAGGGCGTCTGGCCCTTCATGATCGCGCAACTGATCGTCCTGTTCGCAATGGTATTGTTCCCGGGGCTGGTCACGATCCCGGCAAGATGGTTCGGCGGCTAGTCGCATCGGATACAATGGAACGGAGCAGGGCAATGGCCGCTAACATCATGATCCTCAACGGGCCCAATCTCAATTTCCTCGGCATCAGGGAGCCGCATATCTACGGCCGGACGACGCTGCAGGAAATCGAGGCGAGCTGCCGGGCGCTGGCCGACCAGCTCGGCGTCTCGATCGCGTTCCATCAGTCCAACATGGAAGGCGAGCTCGTCAGCCTGATCCAGTCCGCTCATGGCAACGCGGATGCGATCATCATCAACCCGGCCGGCTATTCCTTCACCTCGATCGCCCTGATCGATGCGCTCAAGATTTTTGAAGGCGTGAAGATCGAGCTGCATATCTCCAACATCCACGCGCGCGACGAGCTGCACCGCCACTCGATCACGTCGAGTGCCTGCACGGCCGTGATCTGCGGCCTGGGTCCGTACGGCTATCTCGCCGCGATGCTGGCGGCCGTCCAAAAGCTCGGACAATTGCCTGCCACGATCCCGCCGGCCCTTCATGGGCTAGCGGTCGCGGGTCGGGCATAGCCTCAGGAGAGCGGGATGCGCGGATCGGGATTTCTCGCCATCTGGAGCGATGTCGCAGCGCAGGACCTGACCGATTACCGGCACTGGCTGACGCGCGAGCACACCACGGAGCGCGTGACCACGAAGGGGTTTCTCGCATCGCGCGTGTTCTGCACCACGCGGGACGCTATCAATCGCTTCTTCATCCTGTACGAGCTGGAAACACCCGAGGTGCTCGACGGCGAAGCCTATCTGGCACGCCTCAACGCGCCGACGCCGTGGTCACAGCGCATCATGCCAAGGCTTGGCAATTTCTTGCGGGGCGGCGGCGCCATGCTGGCGCGGGCAGGGCGGGGCGAGGGGGCCACAATTCTGGCGCTCCGGATCGAGAAGCTGCCTGGTAACCCCATGACATTGGCCGAGGCGCTGGTCGCGTGCGACGGGGTCGCCGCCGTGCAGATCGGAGCAACCGACGAGGCGAGGACATCGGTGCCGACGACGGAAAAGGGCATGCGCAAGGAGGAGGGCTTCTTCTCGGGCCTTCTGTTGATCGAGGCGCTCGATGAAGCCTCGCTACAGGCCGCCTTGCAGCGGGCGCGCACGATTGCGCCTGACATTCTTGGGCGAGCGAGCGAGCCGGAAGTCTATCAAACCATGTTTACGCTCGACGCCCGCATCGCGGATTTCGGCTGATGGCAAGTTTCTCGCTCGCCGCCCTGACCGTGCTCGAGCTTGCGCCGCCCGAGATGATCGCGCTGGCGGCGCGCTGCGGCTACGAGAAAGTCGGGCTAAGGCTGCTGCCGGCAACGCCGGGCGGAATTGCCTACCGCCTGATGGACGATGCACCGCTCTTGCGGGAGACGCTGGCGCGATTGCAGGCGACGGGCGTGAGCGTTGCCGATCTCGAGGTCGTCGCGTTCAGGCCGGAAACCGATGTCGCGTCCTTCACGCCCTTCTTCGAAACGGGCGCGCGTCTTGGCGCGCGGCACATCCTCGTCGCCGCCTACGATCCGGATCTGACGCGGTTTTCGGACCGCTACCATCGGTTTTGCGAGGCGGCTGCCGCGTTCGGACTGACGTCCGACCTGGAATTCATGCCCTGGACCAGCGTTCCGGACCTCAAGACCGCGATGCGGATCGTCGCCGATGTCGACCATCCCTCTGCCGGCATTCTGGTCGATGCGCTGCATTTCGATCGATCGCAGAGCTCGCTTGCCGATCTCCGCACCATCCCGGCACATCGGCTGCACTATTGGCAGCTCTGCGACGGTCCGACTGAGCGTCCGACGACGACGGAGCAGCTCATCCATGCCGCGCGCGAGGAGCGGATGTTTCCGGGCGAGGGCGGCATCGACCTTGTTGAACTGACGAGGGCGATACCGGACGACCTCACCATCAGCATCGAGGTTCCGACCGTCCAGCTCGCGAAGACCGTCGATGCCGAAACCCGGGCGCGCCGGGCACTCGCGGCGGGCAAGGCCGTGGTCGAGAGGGCGCGCGCGAAGTCCTGAGGGAAGGGTGCTCCGAATGCCGCAAGGCGATCGCTCCTTCGACGTGGAGACCGATCTGCTGGTCGTCGGCGCCGGTGCGGCCGGCATGACCGCCGCGTTGGTCAGCGCCCTCGAGGGACTCGATGTCATCCTTTGCGAAAAGTCGGACATGGTGGGCGGCACGACCGCAACCTCCGCCGGGACCGTCTGGATTCCGGGCAACCGGCAGGGACAGCGCGCGGGCACGCCAGATACGGTCGAGGCCGCGCGCACCTATCTCGCCGCGATGCTCGGCGCGCACGCGACGGACGAACGACTGGACATGTTCCTGAAGGCAGGCCCGATCGTGCTCGATTATCTCGAGCAGAAGACGAGCGTGCAATTCGTGGCGCCCCCGGTCCACCCCGACTACAAGAACCTGCCGGGCGCGGCGATCGGCGGGCGGGCCCTTGGGGCACTTCCGTTCGACGGCCGCCGGCTGGGCCGAGACTTTGCCCGGGTCAGGCCGCCGCGCCGGGAGTTCATGGTTCTCGGCGGCCTGATGGTCGGAAAGGCAGACATTCCGCCCTTGCTGGCGCCCTTCCGCAACTGGACACACTTCAAGCACGTCGTCAGCCTCCTCACGCGCCATGCCCTGGATCGGCTGAGCTACAAGCGCGGGACGCGCCTGATCATGGGCAATGCGCTTGTCGCGAGACTGTTCGACAGTGTCCGTCGCACCGGCGTCGACTTGCGGTTTGGGACAGCACTTCGCGAGATCATCTGTGAAGGCGACGACATCGTCGGTGCCGTGCTGTCGTCTCCGACCGGAGAGATGGCCATACGTGCGCGCAAGGGCGTGGTGCTGGCGACAGGCGGCATCGGCTGGAGCCGCGAGCTTCGGGAGCGGCTGTTTCCGGAGGCGGCGCAGCGCTTTTCGCTTGTGTCCTCATCAAACACCGGAGACGGCATTTTGGCGGCCGAGCGTGCCAACGCCGTGATCGAGCGCGACCTCGAAAGCCCGGCCTTGTGGATGCCGAGCTCGGTGATGGCGCAGGCCGACGGCCATGTCTCGGTCTTCCCGCACATCATGCTCGATCGGGCCAAGCCGGGACTGCTGGCCGTGAACAAATCGGGGCGCCGCTTCGTGAATGAAGCGGACTCCTACCACGACTTCGTCGCAGCGATGCTGCGCTCGAACGCGTCGGCAGCGTCAACGACACCAGCTTTCATGATCTGCGACCGTGCCTTCATCAGGGATTTTGGCCTCGGGTTGGTTCACCCCGGGACCAGGAATTTGAGCGGCTTCCTGGGGGCCGGATATCTGATGGAAGGCGACACCGTCGCGGCCCTGGCCCGCAAGATCGGCGTGGACCCCGACCAGCTCGCGCAGACAGTCGAGCGGTACAACGGCTTTGCAGAAACCGGGATCGACGAAGACTTCGGCCGGGGCGCCAGCGAACTGAATCGGTTCAATGGCGATCCCAAGGCCAAGCCAAACCCATGCCTGCGACGGATCGGGCCAGGGCCATATTATGCGGTGGCCGTCTGGCCGTCGGACCTCGCCAGCAGCGCCGGCTTGCGCACGGATTCATGCGGCCGGGTGTTGTCTCGCGACGGGAAGAGATTATCCGGGCTGTACGCGGTCGGCACCGATGCATCCTCGATCTTTCGCGGAACGTACCCGGGTCCTGGCACGATGATCGGCCCGGCGCTCGTATTCGGCTGGTGCGCCGCGATGGATGCTGCGGGAACGTTGCGCAGATTTATCGATCCGCCACCGCGCTAAAGCACGTCGTTGCAGTCTCTCGGACATGCCGTTTTGTTCTCAAATCATTCCGATACGGCATTAGTGCTCGGGCCTGCACTCGTCCAATGTAGTCCGCAAATCAACAAGAGAGCCATCGGCCACGACCGATGGCCGCGCGGAGGAAACCATGAAGCTCAGCAGGATGCTTTCCGTCGTGGCTGTGGCGGGACTGACCGTTTCGCCCGCCATGGCGCAGACACCCGATGCCGCCATCGCCGTGGAGGGCGGGCAAATCCGCGGTGTCGCATCCGATGTCGCCGGAGTTTCCATCTACAAAGCGGTGCCGTTCGCAGCACCTCCGGTGGGCGGCAACCGCTGGAAGTCACCTCAGCCCGTGGTGCCCTGGTCGGGCGTCAAGGACAGCGGCGCGTGGCCAAACCGGTGCACCCAACTCGCCAGCGCCAATCCGCCGGGCACGTTCTACTTCAATGAATATTATTGGGACCCGGCGAAGGATCCCAAAGACAGCGAAGACTGCCTCTATCTGAACATCTGGGTGCCGGCAAAACCTGCCGGCGCGGCGCTTCCGGTGATGGTGTACTACCACGGCGGCGGCAACCGCCACGGCAACAATTCCGAGGTCGAGTTCAACGCGGCCAAGCTCGCCGCCAAGGGTATCATCGTCGTCTCGGCCGCCTATCGCCTGAACATCATGGGCTTCCTCGCTTTGCCCGGAATGAAGGAGGAGGGCGCCGGAAACTTTGCGATCCTCGACGCCGTGGAGGCGCTGAAATGGGTGCACAAGAACATCGGCGCGTTCGGCGGTGACCCCGGCAAGGTGACCATTGCCGGGCAATCGGCGGGATCGCGCAATGTCAGAAGCGTCATGTCCACGCCGCTCTCCAAGGGCCTGTTCCAGCGCGCGATCATGCACTCGAGCCCCACCGTGATGGCGCAGCCGGGAAAGCCGAACTACGTCACGCTCGCGGACAAGACGGCTGCGGCCGGGCCGGTGTTCGAGAAGGCCTTTCCCGGCAAGACGCTTGACGATCTCAGGAAACTGCCGGCCGAGGACTTCTACAAAGATCCGGCCAAGGTCGACGCCATGTACGCCGTCACCAGCAACATGTACGCGGTCATCGACGGTCACGTCCTGACGACGGACTCGGTAGACCTCACGAAGGAGGGTGCCCTCAATGGCGTCGACGTCATCGTCGGCACCGTCGCCGACGAGCGGACCGCGCTCGACGGTGCGCCTGACAAGGTCATGGAGATCCCGGCCTTCCATGCCTACTGGAAAAAGCTGCTCGGCGAACAGCTCTACGCCAAATATGCGTTCGAGAAGCTGTACCCGGCGTCCACCGAACGCGACGCCTACCGCCAGCACCTCAAGGCCCAGGCCGACCTGCTGCTCGAGCAGAACCGGATCGCGGGCTCACTTCTCACGGCCCGAAACCCGTCCAGCAAGGTCTACGTCTTCTACTTCAACCACCCGACGCCCGGACGCGATCGCGAATACTACGGCGCGTGGCATTCGTCCGACCTCTGGTACACCTTCAACTCGCTTCGCAACGAGCCCGGCCAACGCCCGTGGGCGCCCTATGATTTCGAGCTGGCCGAGCAGGCCTCCTCGATGTGGGCCAATTTCGTCAAGACGGGCGATCCCAACGGAGAGGGCTTGCCGGCCTGGCCCAAGGCCAGCCGTTCCAACAACGGCACCTACATGTCATTCAACGAGACATCGACCGGCGCGACCAGCGCCTCGCCGTATGCAGGCACGACCGCCGAACGTCGCAACGCGCTGTTCCACGATTACCAGATGACGTTCTACGGCGTCAGCGAGTGACCCGCCCCTTACGCCGGGGACTCCGTTGCTCGAGAGGCGGCCGCTCGCTCCTGAGGTCCTCGGTCGCGCGCCTGAGGATGTCGTGAAGCCAGTCGTGCGATGGCTCGCCCGCGATGCGTTCGTGCCATAGCAGCCGGACCTCGACCGGGGTCGTGGCGTAGGGCAGCTCGTACGTTGTGATCGCATGCGCGCGTGCGAACGCCCGCGCCAATGGCCGCGGAACGATGGCCGCCAATTCCGAGTCCGCGAGCAGGGCAGGCAGGGCCAGGAAATGCGGCAACGAAACTGCTATTCGCGGCGGCCGATCGCTTTCGGACAAAGCCCGTTCGAGCGCCGCGCGGTCGTACATTTCCGATCGCCTGGCGAGGCCGCGCTCGGAGATGAAGCCTCCGATCGCTCCTTCCTGCTCGCCGCCGAAGGAGACAACGACGAGCGGCATGCGCGCCAGAGCCGCGTTGTCGATCCGGCCGAGCTTGCGCTTTCCGCCCACGATCAGCACGTCATCATATTCGAATAACAGCGACGTCCGGAATCGGCTCGGCGGGTCCGAGAAGACGCCGATCGCAACGTCGATGCGACCAAGGTCGATCTGTTCGGCGAGGTCGATCCGCGTCACCGGCTTGATCATCAGGTCGATCGCCGGCGCCTCGTGCCTGAGTATCTTCAGGAGCGGTGAGGCCAGCACCATCGTGGTAAAGTCGTTGGCGGCCAGGGTGAACTGCCTGGTGGAGGCGGCCGGAACGAAGCTCGGCAGTTCGACCGCCACCTCGAGCGATCGCAGGGCCTCGCGAACCTGCGGCGCCATCGTCAATGCGCGCGCGGTCGGCTGCATGCCGGTCGCGGTGCGCACGAACAAATCGTCTTCCAACATCTCGCGGAGCCGGGCGAGCGAATGGCTCACGGCGGATTGACTGAGAGCCACCCGCTGACTCGCCCGCAGCACGCTGCGCTCCTCCATGACGGCATCGAAGACCTTGAGCAGGTTCAGGTCCAGGGTCTTGAAGGAAACAGCCACGAGCAGCACACCATCGCAGGCGGATCGCGCGCCCGTTGCGTACCTGCGATCTTGTCCAGTTAAGGCCAGACGGCCAGCCGACGCAACCGAGCAGGGCGCCGGGACCGCGACGCCGGGCCGCGCGTGGCGCCAAACTGAAGGTGGTTCAGGATCACTCTGCAAGAGTTTCACTTCCGCAATTGCGCGATCCCGTCATGATCCCGGCACCGGATTTGGAGGAGACGGACCATGACATCCTGCGGGATATCGATCGGAGTTGTCGGAGTAGCGCTGGCGCTGTTGACGGCGCCGGCCATTGCGCAGGACGGTCCCGTGAAGCTCGGCGTCCTGACCGACATGTCCTCGCTCTACGCCGACAATGGCGGTCAGGGCTCGGTGGTTGCGGCGCAGATGGCCGTCGACGATTTCAACGGTCAGGTGCTCGGGCGCCCCATCCAGATCGTCGCGGGAGATCACCAGAACAAGGCCGATGTGGGAGCGACCATCGCCCGGCGCTGGCTCGAGAATGAAAATGTCGAGGTCATTCTCGACGTGCCGAACTCTGCCGTCGCACTGGCCGTGCAGGGCATCACCCGCGACAAGAAGAAGCTGTTCCTCGCCACCGGCGCCGCCACGTCCCGCCTCACCGGCGACGAATGCTCGCCGACCGGGATCCACTGGACCTACGACACCTACGCATTGTCGCAGGGAACGACGAAGGCGATGTCGCGTCTCGGCGCAAACTCCTGGTACTTCATTTCGGTCGACTACTCCCTCGGAGCCCAGCTCGAAGCCGACAGCCGCAAGGTCATCGACGCCATGGGCGGCAAGGTGGCTGGAGCAGCCAAACATCCGATCAACACGCCCGACTTCTCGTCCTTCCTGCTGCAGGCGCAGTCGTCAAAGGCGGACGTGATCGCGCTCGCCGATTCCGGCGGCGACTTCATCAACGCCGTCAAGCAGGCCGGCGAATTCGGCATTACGGAGCGGCAGAAGCTTGTCGGGTTGCTCGTCTTCATCGCCGACATTCACAGTCTCGGACTCCAGAGCGCCCAGGGCCTGATGCTGAGCTCGGCGTTCTACTGGGACCTCAACGACGACACGCGCGCGTGGTCCAGGCGTTTCATCGCGAAGACCCAGAAGGTCCCGACCATGATCCATGCCGGCACGTATGGCGCGGTCATGCACTACCTGAAAGCCGTCCAGGCGGCGGGCACGCTGGATGGGCCAACCGTCGCCGCCACGATGCGCGCAATGCCCGTGAACGATTTCATGACCCGCAACGGCCGGATCCGCGACGACGGCCGGCTGGTTCGCGACATGTATCTGTTTCGCGTCAAGACGCCCGAGCAGTCCAAATACAAGTTCGACTATTACGAGCTGCTGGCGACGATCCCGGGAGACGAAGCTTTCCGGCCGATGGAGCAGGGCGGATGTCCATTCCCCAAGAAGTCATGATCGGCCAAGGCGTCGTCGGCAAAGGCTTGGCGGCCCAGAGCCGCATCGACGAGATCATCGCAAGCCGTTTTGCATGCCGCGACTTCTCGGGCGCGCCGGTCGGGCGAGGGATCATCGAAGAGATTCTACGCGTGGCGCGGTTCGCGCCGAGCGGCGCCAACATCCAGCCCTGGCGCGTCTACGTCCTGGCGGGCGACGCCAAGGAGCGCGTGTCGGCGGCGCTCCACGAAGCCCACGAAACCGCTCGCGACGCGCACGTGTCGGAATACCGCTACTATGCCAGCGACCTGCCCGAACCCTACCTGCAGCGACGGAAGGAGTTCGGCCGATTGTTCTACGGCTCGCTCGGCATAGCCCAAACCGATAGCGAGGCCAGAAGCGCGCAGACGGCCAGGAATTACGCGTTCTTCGGCGCGCCCGTCGGACTGATCGTCACAATCGACCGGCGCCTGCAGGTCGGGAGCTGGCTCGACCTCGGCATGTTCGTCCAGAACGTGCTGCTGGCGGCGGCGGGCCACGGGCTGCAGTCCTGTCCGCAGGAGACGTTCTCGAAATATCACCGGATCCTGCGCCCGCTGCTGCAGATCCCGGCGGAGCAAATGGTGGTGTGCGGCATCTCGATCGGCCGTGCCAGGGACGGGTCGCGGGGCAGGCTGATGCCGCGCGCGGACATCGCCGACTTCGCCGCGTTCGCGGGGTTCGAAGACCAGTGTGCAACCGAAACAGAAAGGACACGGCCATGGGAAGCCGAGAGGACCTGATTCAGAGCAGCATTCCGTTCCTGCGCGAGGTCAAGGACATGACGCCCGGCGCGGAGATGGAGCGGTGGCTCAACGAGAGATACGGCGAGGACAGCCAGCTCTACCAGGACCTGGCCCGCCTGATAAAGCGCGGCGTCGAGGAAGGCTGGGCAGCGAACCAGGAGGTCGATGGTCCGAACTACCGGCGCAGCCGCATCCTGGAGCCCATGCCCGACACGTTCCAGTTCAGCATCACGGCCGTCTACATGAACAGCGCCGATCCACGCCGCTTCAAGGACGAGGACGACCATGACCATGACGTGCTGCGCGGGCAGTATCACGGCCATCCCTATGGGGAACTGAACCTGGTCGTGCCCCTGGACAAGGGCGCCGAGCTGAGGGGGCTGCAGGGCTGGCAAGGGCCCGGCTGGACGGCGCCCGATCCCGGCAGCCGGCACTATCCCGAGGTCCGCGGCGGCGCCGTCATCGCGCTGTTCTATCTGCCCGCCGGACGCATCTCCTACGACTTCACCGCGCCGTCCTGATTGCCGGCCGGACGATCCCGGATGACGCCGTTCGCCGGCGCCATCCATTTCGAAGCAAGCCCATCAAAGCAAGGACAGCCAACGCCCGCGCGGCGACGATGCGTCGCGCTGGCCACGGCCTGCGAGGCAGGCTGTGACCGGAGAGAGGAGCGTTTCGGCGGCCAGACGCCAGGTCGTACCCGAACCGGGACAGCCATATCCGTAATTCGCATAAGGTATATTATGGAATATATCTATATCCAATTGGATCAATTATTTAGGCGAAGTTCCTGACACCACGCCTTCGCTGCAGCCGATTTTCGAGCCGACCCATCGGTCGTCGCCGCAGCTCCTGACGGCTACTGTGCATGGGGTTGTTTTCGCCTTTTCGAATCCGACCCATCTGCCGAAAGCCGATATTGCCGCGACCTTGTCCGGCTGCAATAAGCGAGCTTCGCGAGATCGCAGATGACTGCTGACCAGACGTCCGTATAGGTTTGCATCTCACAACAAGAACAAACTTCCGAGGAAGCAGACCCATGGTCTTTTCGACGCGTTTTTCCCGCCGCACGCTTCTCAAGGCCTCCGCCGCGACCGCCGTCTTTGGCGGCGTGAGCGCGCCCTATGTGGCCCGTGCCCAGGCCGCCGAGTTCTCCTACAAGTTCGCCAACAACCTGCCTGAGTCGCATCCGTTCGTGGCGCGCGCCCGTGAGATGGCGGCGGCCATCAAGACCGAGACCAACGGCCGGTTCGACCTCCAGGTCTTTCCGAACAGCCAGCTCGGCTCCGACACCGACATGCTGAGCCAGGTGCGCTCCGGCGGCGTCGAGTTCTTCACGCTGTCCGGCCTGATCCTGGCGACCCTGGTGCCGGCGGCCTCGATCAACGGCATCGGCTTTGCGTTCCCGGATTACCCCACGGTCTGGAAGGCCATGGACGGCGATCTCGGCGCCTATGTCCGCGGCGAGATCAACAAGGCGGGCCTCGAGGTCATGGACAAGATCTGGGACAACGGCTTCCGCCAGACCACGTCCTCGACCAAGCCGATCAACGGCCCGGACGATTTCAAGGGCTTCAAGATCCGCGTGCCGGTGTCGCCGCTGTGGACCTCGATGTTCAAGGCGTTCGATGCCTCGCCCGCCTCGATCAATTTCGCCGAAGTCTATTCGGCCCTGCAGACCAAGATCGTCGAAGGCCAGGAGAACCCGCTGGCCCTGATCTCGACGGCGAAGCTCTACGAGGTCCAGAAATACTGCTCGCTGACCAACCACATGTGGGACGGCTTCTGGTTCCTGATGAACCGCCGCGCCTGGGCGGCGCTGCCGGACGACATCAAGACCATCGTCGCCAAGAACGTCAACGCGGCCGCCGTCAAGGAGCGCGAAGACACCGAGAAGCTCAATATCAGCGTCAGGCAGGAGCTCGCGGGCAAGGGCCTCACGTTCAACCAGCCCGAGGTCGGGCCGTTCCGTGACAAGCTGCGCGCCGCCGGATTCTACGCCGAGTGGAAGGGCAAGTACGGCGACAAGGCCTGGGATCTGCTCGAAAAGTCCGTCGGCAAGCTGTCGTAACGTACCAAGCAATAGGGGCCTCGCCATGGCTCATGTCGACATGACGCCAGCCGTGGCCGGCGAGGTGGCAACACCCCCTCGCCGCCGGCCTGTGCTCGGCGCGATCGAGCATGCATTGAAATGGCTGGTCGAGATCCCGGCGGCGATCCTGGTCGTCGCCGAGGTCGTGATCCTGTTTGCCGGCGTGGTCTCGCGCTACGTGCTGCATGCGCCGCTGGTGTGGTCGGACGAGCTGGCCTCGATGCTGTTCCTGTGGCTGGCGATGCTGGGCTCCGCGGTCGCATTCCGCCGCAGCGAGCACATGCGGATGACGGCGCTGGTCGCGAGCGCCGGCCCCAGGCTCTGGGCTTATCTCGACGTGGTCGCGACCTGCGCGGCGCTGGCATTCCTGCTGCTGATCGTGCACCCGGCCTATGAATACGCCTACGAAGAGAGTTTCATCACGACGCCGGCGCTGCAGATCTCCAATACCTGGCGCGCTGCGGCGCTGCCGGTCGGCATCTGCCTGATGGTGCTGTTCGCGCTGCTGCGGCTGCTCCGCGTCGGCGACATCAGGACGCTGCTGGCGGCCGCCGCCACGGTCGTCGTGCTCTGCGCCGCGTTCTGGTACGCGCAGCCGCTGCTCAAGCCGCTCGGCAATCTCAATCTCATCATCTTCTTCGTCGGCGTGGTCGGCCTCTGCGTGTTCGCGGGCGTGCCGATCGCGTTTGCTTTCGGGCTGGCGATCTTCGGCTATCTGGCGCTGACCACGCGGACGCCGCTGATGGTGCTGGTCGGGCGGATGGACGAGGGCATGAGCCACCTCATCCTGCTCTCGGTGCCGCTGTTCGTGTTCCTGGGGCTCCTGATCGAGATGACCGGCATGGCGCGGGCCATGGTGGCGTTTCTGGCGAGCCTGCTCGGCCATGTCCGCGGCGGCCTGCATTATGTGCTGGTCGGCGCGATGTACCTGGTCTCAGGCATTTCGGGCGCCAAGGCGGCTGACATGGCGGCCGTTGCGCCCGTGCTGTTTCCGGAAATGAAGCAGCGCGGCGCCAAACCGGGCGATCTCGTCGCCCTGCTCGCGGCAACCGGCGCCCAGACCGAAACCATTCCGCCGAGCCTGGTGCTGATCACCATCGGCTCGGTCACGGGCGTATCGATCTCCGCGCTGTTCACCGGCGGCCTGCTGCCGGGCGTCGTGCTGGCGCTGACGCTGTCGGGACTGGTGTGGTGGCGCTACCGCGGCGAGGATCTGAGCCACGTCACCCGTGCAACGTCCGGCGAGATCGCCCGTGCATTCGTGGTCTCCATCCCTGCCCTGGCCCTGCCCTTTGTCATCCGCTACGCCGTGGTCGAAGGCATCGCGACCGCCACCGAAGTCTCGACCATCGGCATCGTCTACGCGCTGGTGATTGGGCTCCTGATCTATCGGCAATTCGACTGGCGGCGGCTATTGCCGATGCTGATCGAGACCGCATGCCTGTCCGGCGCCATCCTGCTGATCATTGGGACTGCGACCGGCATGGCCTGGGGCCTGACCCAGTCCGGCTTCTCGCGCGCGCTGGCGGCGTCCATGACCGGCCTGCCCGGCGGCTCCGCCACCTTCATCGCCGTCTCGATCCTGGCCTTCGTGATCCTCGGCAGCGTGCTGGAAGGCATCCCGGCCATCGTGCTGTTCGGACCGCTGATGTTTCCGATCGCCCGGCTCGTCGGCGTGCACGAGGTGCACTACGCCATGATCATCATCCTGGCGATGGGCATCGGGCTATTCGCCCCGCCGTTCGGCGTCGGCTATTATGCCGCCTGCGCCATCGGACGGGTCGATCCGGCCGAAGGCATCAGACCGATCTGGGGCTATCTGCTGGCGCTGCTGGTGGGATTGATCATCGTCGCGGTCTTCCCCTGGATCTCGATCGGATTCCTGTAAACCGCGCGGCGTCATGGAGGGTGTCGATGAGCGATCAGCAGAACCAGTACAATATCGGCCTCGACAAGACCCCCGCCAACTACGTGCCGCTGTCGCCGCTGAGCTTCCTCGCGCGCAGCGCCGCGGTGTATCCGGATCACGTCAGCACGGTCTATGAGAGCCGCAGCTTCACCTGGGCTCAGACGCATGAGCGCTGCAAGCGGTTTGCATCCTGGCTCGCCGGCAAGGGCATCGGCGTCGGCGACACCGTCGCGGCGATGCTGCCGAACATTCCGGCGATGAACGAGGCCCACTTCGCGGTGCCCATGACGGGCGCCGTGCTCAATGCGCTCAACATCCGCCTCGATGCGCCCTCGATCGCGTTCCAGCTCGATCATGGCGGCGCCAAGATCATCCTTGTCGACCCCGAGTTTTCCGGCGTGATCACCGATGCGTTGGCGCAAATGAGCGGGCCAAAGCCGTTCGTAATCGACGTCGATGATGCCTCGTTTAAGGGCGGCAAGCGCATCGGCGAGTTCGAATATGAAGCCGCCGTCGCGCAAGGCGATCCGAATTTTGCGGCGATCCTGCCAAAGGACGAGTGGGATGCGATCGCGCTGAGCTACACCTCTGGCACCACGGGCAATCCCAAAGGCGTCGTCACCCATCATCGCGGCGCCTATCTGAATGCCGTCAGCAACATCCTTGCCGGCAATCTCGGTCAGCATCCGGTCTATCTCTGGACGCTGCCGATGTTCCACTGCAACGGCTGGTGCTTTCCCTGGACCTTGGCGGCGGCCGCCGGCATCAATGTCTGCCTCCGCAAGGTCGAGCCGACCAAGATCTTCGAGCTGATCAAGCAGCACGGTGTCACCCACATGTGCGGCGCGCCGATCGTCTACAACACGCTGATCAATGCGCCGGACGCGCCGAAGGGCGGTGCCGCCCGCCGCGTGGTCGGCCTGATCGCCGGCGCTGCCCCGCCGGTCGCCGTGCTCGAAGGCGCCGAAAGCATCGGTATCAAGCTCACGCACGTCTATGGCCTGACCGAGGTCTACGGCCCCGCCTCCGTCTGCGCCGAGCAGCCCGGCTGGGACGAGCTTCCCGCTCCCGAACGCGCGAAAATGAAACGCCGGCAGGGCGTGCCCTACCCGCTCGAGGAAGGCGTTACGGTCATCAATCCGCAGACCATGCAGGAGGTGCCGCGCGACGGCGAAACCATCGGCGAGGTCATGTTCCGCGGCAACATCGTGATGAAGGGCTACCTCAAGAACGAGAAGGCGACGAAGGAAGCCTTCGAGGGCGGCTGGTTTCACACCGGCGATCTCGGCGTGCTCGACGAGCACGGCTACGTCACCATCAAGGATCGCTCCAAGGACATCATCATCTCCGGCGGCGAGAACATTTCGTCGGTGGAGGTCGAGGACATCCTCTACAAGCACCCGGCCGTGCTGTTCGCTGCCGTGGTCGCGAAGCCCGATCCGAAATGGGGCGAGGTGCCCTGCGCCTTCGTCGAGCTCAAGGACGGCGCGAGCGCGAGCGAGGCCGACATCATCGCCTTCTGCCGCACGCATATGAGCGGCTTCAAGACCCCGAAGGCGGTCGTGTTCGGGCCGATCCCGAAGACGTCGACGGGCAAGATCCAGAAATTCCTGCTGCGCAACGAGGTCGGCTCGGCCAAGGCGATTACGGTCTGATTGATCTGCGACGACCGGGTCGGATTCCCGTGAAACCCCGGACATAACGGGAAAAGATTTGAAAAAGGCGGCGCCGCCCTTACGGTTCCATCGCGCCGGGTTCGTCGATTCCTGAACGATGCGCCGCGCGGTTGGCGACCGGTACGGTTGGGGCGGTTGATGCGATTGATCTCGCGCGACGGCGCATTTTTGCGTCTCGCGCCGCTATTGATGATCGGACTGCTACCCGGTAGCGCCAACGCGCAAGCCCCGGCGAAGGTGCCTGCCAGCGCGTCTCCGCCGACCCAGAGCGCCATTCCTTCGGTTCCGTCGCAAACAACGCAGGCGAGTGTGACGGCCGCTAGTCCGGCGCCATCGTCGCAGCCGTTGACGGCAACAACCTTGAGTACCGCGCTCGCCAGTCCGGCTTCTGTTGCTTCGGCCGCGTCCAGCAACAGCGTGACGGCCAGCAGTGGCACGAGCTCGCCTGCTCCTGCCAGCAATACCGTGACCAGTCAGCCGAGCGTCGCAACTGTTGCCGGCGCGCCGTCCGCTACGGCGAACGTTGGCGCCGTCGCTGCGTTGTCGCCTTCGAGCCCTGCGGTGCTGTCGCAGGCCGAAACCGCACAGGCCACGTTCCTGGCGATGACGCAGTTCACGCAGACTCTGCTCGACCCCGCGATCGACGGCCGCGGAGCCGGTGCAGGGCCCGTCGATCAGGCGCTTGAGGCCTATGCGGCGGCACCGTCTGAGTCTGATCGAACGCGCGGCGGTGTCGGGCGCGATGTCTATGCGGCCTTTTACGGTAAGCTGCCCTTCCCCGGCTCGTCTTACGCGCCGCATTGGAACGTCTGGGCCTCGGGGTTGGGCTCGCAGGTCTCGAGCAGCAACGCTACGTCTGGCTCCAGTTCATCGAGCCGCATCTTTGCAACTGTGGTCGGCGCCGATTACTCGCTCTCGCAGCAAACGCAGCTGGGCTTCGCAATGGCTGGCGGCGGCACCAATTTCACCGGCAGTGCCGGAAGCGGCCGCTCCGACCTGTTCCAGACCGGCGCGTTCGTCCGCCACACAATCGGGCGGGCCTATGTCGCCACGGCCCTCGCCTATGGCTGGCAGGCGATGACCAGCGATCACCCGGGCATCGATCAGCTCAACGCTGCGTTCAATGCCGATGCCTATTCCGGCCGCATTGAGAGCGGCTATCGCTTCGCCACGCCAGGGCCCGGCGTGACCGCCTATGCCGCCGGGCAGTTCATGACCTTCAACCTACCAGCCTATGTTGCGAACGCCGTTGCGACTGCTTTCGGCAGTGATCGCATCAACGATAGAAGGAGCGAACTGGGCTTGCGTACCAGTACATCCTTCGCGCTTGACGACGGCATCGCGAATGTTCGGGCGCGCGTGGCCTGGGCGCATGATTTCACTGCTGCCGGTACTCTGCCCGCTGCTTTCCAGGCTCTGCCGGGGCTCGGCTACGTCACAAGCGGCGCGGCGCTGGCACCGAATTCGACGCTCGCGGGCGGCACCATCGAAGTGAAATGGCTGAACGGCTGGGCCGCGGCCGCAACCCTCGATGGCGAACTCTCAAGCCAAGTGAGGTCGTACACCGGCAAGGCCATCATGCGCTATGCCTGGTGAGGCCGCAGCGGGTACTTGGCCCCAAGCCGGCATCACGGCGACCATTGCCAGTCTGACATGCCCGTAGAAGCGCGGAGTTGCGTTTGCGGCGATCGGAATTCGCCCTGAAATGAATCGTGCATGTTTGACGACATCGAGACACGACAGGAAAAGATTGGAAAACGTTAGAGACGCATTTACGTTTCCTTCCCGTCGGATTCGCTGATTCCACCTGATTCGCCGTGCAGGCTGCGCGGCTGGCGACCGGCGCGGTTGGGGCGCTTCATGCGGTTGCTGTCGTGAGCACAGACGTGCGTGCGCGTCTGGCGCTGCTGTTATTGACGGCTGGATTGTTTCTGCCGCGCGCGGCGGACGCGCAGGCCATGCGTGAGTACGGCGGCTTCGCCGCTTCCGAGAATTTTGGCATGCCCAGTCCGAATGCACCCGGCAGCTTCGGCAATTTTGGTGGTGGCAACAATTTTGCTGGCACGGGCGGCGCGATGTTCGGCGCCCCACCGCCGATGTCTGGCTTTGGCGGCGCGCCGTACGGCAGTGGCCACAACGGCGCCTCGGGGATGCAGCCGAACTACGGCTGGAACGGAGAGCCACCAGGGCTCGCCGGCGCAGGCCGGTTCGGCACGCGGCAGGCGTTTGGCGGCGGCTCCGCTGCTACGTCACAGACCGATGCGGCGCAAGCCACGTTCCTGGCGATGACGCAATTCACGCAGACCCTTCTTGATCCAGCCATCGACGGACGCGGCATCGGGCGGCCCGAGTTCGACTCGGAGCTCTCTGCCTACGCCGATCTCGGCAATGACCGCACGCACGGCGGCATCGGGCGCGATGCGTATGAGGCGATCTACGGCAAGCCGTCACTCGCGGCTCCACACTGGAGCATCTGGGCCGCAGGCTTCGGCGGATCGCAGACCGCAACCGATGGCAACGGCTCGTCGGCCCGCAGCTTCGCCACCGCCGTGGGCGCGGATTATTCGCTCTCACCACAGACACGGATGGGCTTTGCGCTTGCCGGCGGCGGCACCGGCTTTGCCAATAATTTCTCAAGCGGCCGCTCTGACCTGTTCCAGGCCGGCACTTTCATCAGGCACTCCATCGGCGCGGCCTATGTCGCGACCGCGCTGGCCTATGGCTGGCAGGCCATCACCAGTGATCATCAGGTCACGCCGGCCGGCAGCGATCAGCTCTCCCCGGCCGTCAACGCCAACGCCTATTCGGGCCGCATCGAGAGCGGCTACCGGATTGCGATGCCATGGTTCGGCATCACGCCTTACGCAGCCGGCCAGGTCACCATGTTCCGCCTCGCTGCCAGCGCCGGTCAGCTGGCTGACGCTGCCGATCCGTCCAGGGCGCCCTCCAGCAACAGCAACAGCTTTACCGACAGCCGCAGCGAGCTCGGCCTGCGCACGAGCACGTCGTTCGTGCTCGCTGGCAGCCTCTTCGATCTGCGAGGACGTCTGGCCTGGGCGCATGATTTCAGCGCAACGCAGTCTTTGCCAGCGGTGTATCAGGCGTTCTCCGGCCAGGGATCCGGCCAGGGGGCCGGCCAAGGCTTCGTGATCGGAACCACGGCGCTTGCACCTAACTCGGCACTGACTGGCGTAGCCCTCGAGCTGCGCGGCTTGAACGGCTGGTCGGCGAGCGCGAACTTCGACAGCGAGCTGTCGAGCCTGGTGCGCGCCTATACCGGCAAGGCCGTAGTCCGCTACACTTGGTAAGGCTAGTTCGTCTCCAGCCGCAGTCCGTCATAGGCCGGCACCACGCCGGAAGGCAGCTTCTGCCGGATCACCTCGTAATCGACGTCGGCCGTCATGTTGGTGATGACGGCACGCTTCGGCTTGAAGCGCTCGATCCAGGACAGCGCGTCGTCGATGCTGAAATGGCTGACATGCGGGGTGTAGCGCAGGCCGTCGACGATCCAGAGATCGAGGTTTTCCAGCGCGCCCCAACTTTCGCGCGGGATGTCGTTGAGATCGGGCGTGTAGGCCGCGTTGCCGATGCGATAGCCCAGCGCGGGAATGTTGCCATGCTGGACCAGGAAGGCGGTCATGGTCACGTCCCCGCCCTTGCCGATGACGATTTGGCTCCCTCCTGCCTCGATCGAATGCCGTGTCAGGATCGGCGGATAGTCGCTGCCCTCCGGGGAAATGAAGCAGTAGGAGAACCGCGCCATGATGTCCTTCGCGGTCGACTGGTTGAAATAGGTCGGAATGCGCTTGCGCATGTGGAGAACGACGGAGCGCAGATCGTCCATGCCATGAGTCTGGTCGGCATGCTCATGGGTCAGGAACACCGCGTCGATGTGGTCAACATTCGTGTCGATGAGCTGCTCGCGCAGATCCGGCGAGGTGTCGATCACGATGCGCGTGGTGCCGTGGCTTGACGTCCTCTCGACCAGCAGCGAGCAGCGGCGGCGGCGGTTCTTGGGGTTGTTGGGATCGCAGGCCCCCCAGCCGAGCGCCGGGCGCGGCACGCCGGCGGAGGAGCCGCACCCCAGGATCGTCAGCGTCAGAGTCATGCGGCTCCTAGTCTTTAAGCTTTCACCTTGGAGAACAGGCGGAAGAAGTTTTCGCTGGTCTGGTGTGAAATCTCTTCGAGCGACACGCCGCGCGTCTCGGCCAGCACCTTGGCGACCTCGACCACATAGGCAGGCTCGTTGCGCTTGCCCCGGAACTTGCCCGGCGCAAGGTAGGGCGAGTCTGTTTCAACCAGAATACGGTCGGACGGCAGTTCGGCCGCAAGCGCACGCAAGGCATCCGACTTCTTGAAGGTCAGGATACCCGTGAACCCGATATAGAGCCCGAGCGACACCGCCTTCAGCGCCAGCTCGCGCCCGCCGGTGTAACAATGCAGCACCGCGCGAAACGCCCCCTTCGCCGCCTCCTCTTCCAGGATGCGGGCGCAATCCTCGTCGGCTTCGCGGGTGTGGATCACCAGCGGCAGGCCGGTGACGCGCGCCGCCGCGATGTGGGCACGAAAACCCCTCGCCTGCGCCTCCGGCGAGCCGTCGTCATAGAAGTAATCGAGCCCGGCTTCGCCGAGTGCGACGACCTTCGGATGCTGCGTCAGCGCGATCAGCTCGTCCGGCGAAATGCCGTCCTCCTCGTCCGCATTGTGCGGATGGGTACCGACCGAGCAATAGACGTCGTCGTAGCGCCCGGCGATGGCGAGAAGCTGATCGAGCTTTCGCACCCGCGTCGAGATCGTGACCATGCGGCCGATCCCGGCCGCGCGGGCACGAGACACGATCCCGTCGAGATCCTCCGCAAAGTCCGGAAAATCCAGATGGCAGTGACTATCGACCAGCATCGTGCGAACGCCTCAGGCCGCCGGCTCGATGTAGCGCGGGAACGCCGGCGTCGGCGCCGGCAGTGTCGAACCGGGCGCGATCCGCCTGGCACCGCCAAGCATCGCAAAGTCGCGCTCGCCTGCGGGAATGCCAAGGCTGTCGAGCAGCAAGCTCGATGCGGTCGGCATAGCCGGCTGGGCCAGGATCGCGATCTGGCGCACCACTTCGGCGGTGACGTACAGCACCGTCTTCTGCCGCGCCGGGTCGGTCTTGGCCAGCGCCCACGGCGCCTCGCCCGCAAAATAGCGGTTGGCTTCCGCGACCACCGCCCACACAGCGTTGAGCCATTGATGGATCTGCTGCGTCGACATCGCTTCGCGGCCGGCCGCGATCATGCCGTCGGCCATCGCCAGGATCGCCTTGTCGTTGTCGCTGAACTCGCCGGGCTCGGGCAGCACGCCGCCGAGCTGTTTGGCGATCATCGACAGCGAGCGCTGCGCGAGATTGCCGAGATCGTTGGCGAGATCGGCATTGATGCGCGCGACGATGGCTTCATGGTTGTAGTTGCCATCCTGGCCGAACGGGACCTCGCGCAGGAAGAAATAGCGCATCTGGTCGACGCCATACTGGTCGGCGAGGTTGAAGGGATCGACGACGTTGCCGACCGACTTCGACATCTTCTCGCCCCTGTTGAACAGGAAGCCGTGAGCATAGACCCGCTTCTGCACGGGAATACCGGCCGACATCAGGAATGCGGGCCAGTACACAGCGTGGAAGCGGATGATGTCCTTGCCGATGATGTGCACGTCGGCCGGCCAGTAGCGCCAGTTCTGGTCGCTCTCGTCGGGGAAGCCGACGCCCGTGATGTAGTTGGTCAGCGCATCGACCCAGACATACATCACGTGCTCTTCGTCGCCAGGCACCTTGACGCCCCAGTCGAACGTCGTGCGCGAGATCGAGAGATCGCGCAGGCCACCCTTGACGAAGCTCACCACCTCGTTCTTGCGGGAGTCCGGTCCGATGAAATCAGGGCGATCCGTGTAGAGCCTGAGCAGCTTGTCCTGATAGGCCGAGAGGCGGAAGAAATAGCTCTTCTCCTCGACCCATTCGACCGGCGTGCCCTGCGGTCCCAGCCGCACGCCGTCGTCGTTCAGGCGCGTCTCGTCCTCGGCGTAATAGGCTTCGTCGCGCACGGAGTACCAGCCGGAATAGGTATCGGCATAGATGTCGCCGTTCGCCTCCATGCGACGCCAGATCTCCTGGGTCGAGCGATGGTGCTGCTCTTCGGTGGTACGGATGAAACGGTCGAACGACACGTTGAGCCGCTCGTCCATCTCCTTGAAGCGGGCGGCGTTGCGGGTCGCGAGCGCGGCGGGCGTCAGGCCCTCGTTCTGTGCGGTCTGGACCATCTTGAGACCGTGCTCGTCGGTGCCGGTCAGGAAGAACACGTCCTTGCCGTCGAGCCGCGCAAAGCGCGCCAGCACGTCGGTGGCGATCGCCTCATAGGCGTGACCGATATGCGGAACGCCGTTGGGATAGGCGATGGCGGTGGTGATGTAGAAAACGTTGTCGCGCGCGGGCGCCGCTACGGGCGCGGCCGCCTTCGGCGCAGCCAACGGCTTCGGCGCAGGCGGCGCCTTCGGTTTCGACACTTTGGGCTTCACAGTCTTCGGCGGTGTGCCGACAGGCGCCGGCGCGGCGACCGGAGCGGACATCACGGCGGGCGCGCTCACCCTCGCCTTCTTGGCCACCTTCTTCGCCGGAGCCTTGGCGGGCTTCTTGGCAGCCTTCTTTGTCACGGCTTTCTTGGCGACGACCTGCTTCTTCGAAGCCTTCTTGCCGACCTTCTTTGCCGTCTTCGTCGCGCCCTTCTTCACGCCCTTCTTGGCGGCCGCCTTCTTGGTCTTCTTGACCTTCTTGGCAGCTTTGCGCGCGAGCGCCTTCACAGCCTTCTTCGCGGCCTTCTTGGAAGCCTTCTTCTTGCTGCTCTTGCCCTTGGCGGTTTTCTTAGCTCGTGTTGCCACGACGAATTCCTTTACCGGCTTCTCGAAATTTGGAAACGAATTTGGGTTCGGTTATTGTTCTGAGCATGGTCTTCTCGGAAAACCTGCACACTTTTCCGGATCATGCTCTAGCGCGTTGCGTCCGCCAGCCAGCCGAACACCGAGAAAACCAAGGGCTTTCGCTCCAGATTATAGGTTTCGGTGTCGCGCGCGGCGCGGACGATCTTTTCCCATACCTCAGCTAGGCGCGCAAGGCGCGGCAGGTTCTGGTTGGCATTGGCCTCGTCGGAATGGAGGCGTTCGGCGATCCAGCGATCGATGCCGTCGATGAAGGCCGCAAGCGCGACGCGGTCGCTGGTGCCAAGGGATTCGCCGAGCGTATGCAATTCGCGCGGATCCACTTGCGGCAGACGTGAAAGCAGTGCCGCCGTGCGCTGCTGGAGCTTCAGCGCATCACCGCCGAGCAGGGTCAGTGCCCGTGCGACGCTGCCTTCGGAGGCCTCCGCGGCCTCGCGCAAAGCCAGATCGGTCGGAGCGAGATCGGCGGCCGTGGCGGCTGCGCGAATGACCTCGTCGGTCGTCAGCGACCGCAAACGCAGCTTGCGGCAACGCGACTGGATCGTGGCGAGCACGCGCGCGGGCGCGTGGCTGACAAGCAGGAACAGCGATCGCTGCGGCGGTTCCTCGAGGATTTTCAGCAGCGCGTTCGCCGCGTTGGGATTGAGCTCGTCGACCGTATCGACGATGCAGACGCGCCAGCCTTCTGCCGCCGCCGTCGAGCCGAAGAACGAGATCGTCTCACGTGTCTCGTCCACGGTAATGACAGTGCGCATCACGCCGCGGTCATTCGCGGTCCGCTCCAGCGTCAGCAAGCCGCCATGCGAGCTTGCCGCCACCTGCCGCGCCACAGTGTCATCTGCATCGATCGCGAGGTCCTCGGCGCTATGCACGGCAGGCGACAGCGGCTGGCCGTGGGCGAGCACGAAGCGCGCCATGCGATAGGCCAGCGTTGCCTTGCCGATTCCTTGCGGTCCGCCGATCAACCAGGCATGCGGGATCCGCCCGCTGCGGTAGGCGGTCAGCAGCGCGATCTCGGCCTCGCGATGGCCGAACAGAAGGCTTGTCTCGCGCGGATGCGGAATGGCGGATTCACGCTCGACCTGACGCGGGCTCATGCTGAGACCACCGATGCAGGCGTCGGCAGGAGACGGTCGCGTAGCGCGGTCCAGACCCGTCCGGCTACCGTGTCAGGATCGGAATTGGCGTCGATCAGCACGCAGCGCGCAGGCTCGTCCGCGGCGATCTTGCGATAGGCCTCGCGCAGACCCTGGTGGAAGGCGAGCTTCTCGCCCTCGAACCTGTCGGGCGTGCCGCTGCCGCGCCGCGCCGCCGCGCGGGCCAAACCGATCTCGACCGGCAAGTCGAGGATGATGGTGAGATCCGGCTTGAGATCGCCAATCGTGACCCGCTGCATGGCATTGATCAACCCGGCGGGCACGCTGCCGAGGCTGCCCTGATAGGCCCGTGTCGAGTCGGCGAAGCGGTCGCAGAGGACCCAAACGCCCTGCTTGAGCGCGGGTTCGATCACGGTACGGACATGGTCGTCGCGAGCGGCCGCGAATAGCAGCGTCTCGGCTTCGGGGCCAAGCAGCTTGCCCATGCCTGACAGCACCAGATGGCGCATGATCTCGGCACCCGGCGAGCCACCAGGCTCCCGCGTGACGATGGTCCGGAGCCTCGCCGCACCGAGGCGGTCGGCGAGCTTCTTGATCTGGGTCGACTTGCCGGTCCCCTCGCCGCCTTCAAAGGTGATGAAGCGTCCGCGTCCGGACGGACGCTGTCCCGTGCTCTCACTCATGATCAGAGCTTCTCGGCGCCCGCGCGGAACATGCCGATCACGAGCTCGCTGGCACCATCGATCGCGCGCCGCATGGTCGAGCCGGTACCGATCGCCTCGGCCGCATAGACCGGCGTCTCCACCGCGATATTGCCGCTGCGCCAGACCTTGACCACGCCAACCTGCTGGCCGGCCTGGACCGGCGCGCGCACCGGGCCGTTATAGACCACGCGCGCGATCAGCTTGTCGCCGCCGCTCTTGTGCACCATCACCTTCACCGGCTCTTTCGCGACCAGCTTCACCGAGCGGCTCTCGCCACCGAACACCTTGGCGTAGCCGACCTGCTGGTCGGCCGCGATCAGCGTGCGGGTCTCGAAATTACGAAAGCCCCATTCCAGCATCTTCTTGGCTTCGGTGGCGCGATCTTCGATGTCCTCGAGCCCGTTGACGACGACGATCAGCCGCGTGCCGTTCTGCACGGCCGAGCCGACCATGCCGTAACCGCCTTCCTTGGTGTAGCCGGTCTTCAGGCCGTCGGCGCCCTCCATCGAATTGAGCAGCGGATTGCGGTTGGGTTGGCGGATCTTGTTCCAGGTGAACTCCTTCTCGCCGAACAGTTTGTAGAACTCGGGGAAGTCCAGAATGATGTGCCGGGCGAGCATGCCGAGCTCGCGCACCGTCATCTTGTTGCCGGGGTCGGGCAAACCGTTGGAGTTGGCGAAGGTCGACTTGGTCATGCCGAGCTCGCGGGCGCGCTTGGTCATGAAATCGGAGGCGAAGATCCGCTCGTTGCCCGCGATGCCTTCGGCGAGGGCGATGCAGGCGTCGTTGCCACTCTGGATGATCGCGCCATGCAGGAGGTCGTCGACCGAGACCTTGCTGTTGATGGCCGCGAACATGGTCGAGCCGCCTGATGGCGCGCCGCCCCTGCGCCAGGCGTTCTCGCTGATCCGGTATTCGTCGGTCAGCTTGACGTCGCCCTTCTTGATCGCGTTGAAGACGACTTCCGCGGTCACGAGCTTCATCATGCTGGAGGGGGCACGGAGCTCATCGGCGTTCTTCTCGAACAGCACGCTGCCGCTGGAGGCCTCGATCAGGATCGCGGTGGGGGCATCACCATCGAAGCCGGTATCTTCGGTCTTCTTGGCGCCCTGGACGCTCTGGTTGGCGGCGTAGATCACGCCGCCCCAGCTGAGGCTCACCGCAATAGTCGCCGCGACCAGCCCGCGCGCCAGTGCTCCGGCCGTGAATCCGGTATGACGGAGCGAGATGAGACGAAATGCCATGGCGAAGCCCTGAGAGCGGCGTTCTAACAGCTGGAACCGGTGCGAACAACACGAGGATCGGCGCGTGCCCCGAGATTGCACGATTCTCGTCGCATCCCTATCGTGGCACCTGATATTTCCTGACCAAACCCCTGAAACAAGGCGGAAAAGCGATGTCCACCACCCGGGTGATCAAGGCCAACGGGATCGACCTCTTCATCCGTGAGGCCGGCCAGGGGCCGCTGGTCGTGCTGTGCCATGGCTGGCCGGAATTATCCTATTCCTGGCGACACCAGATCCCGGCGCTCGCCGATGCCGGCTTCCACGTCGTGGCCCCCGACATGCGTGGTTACGGCGAGAGCGCGGCGCCGCCTGATGTGACCGCCTATTCGATCTTCGAGCTCGTCGGCGATGTGGTCGGCCTGGTCCAGGCGCTTGGTGCCACCAAGGCGATGGTGGTCGGCCATGACTGGGGCGCGCCGGTCGCCTGGCACGCGGCTCTGTTTCGTCCGGATATCTTCACGGCCGTCGCAGGCCTGAGCGTGCCACCGCCGTTCCGCGGACGCGGCAAGCCGCTGGAGCTCTTGCGTCAGGGCGGCATTACCAATTTCTATTGGCAGTACTTCCAGGCGCCTGGTGTCGCGGAGGCCGAGTTCGAGCATGACGTCGCCCGCACCATGCGCATCGTGCTCGGCGGCCGCGGGCTTGCCGATCCGAACGCCGCGATGTTCGTGCAGGAGGGCGAGGGCTTTCTCGGTCGTGCCAGCGCCGAGGAGCCACTGCCGGCGTGGCTGAGCGAGGACGATCTCGCCCAGTTCACGGAGAGCTTCCGCAAGTCGGGATTCCGCGGCGGGCTGAACTGGTATCGCAATCTCGACCGCAATTGGGAGCTGACCGCGCCCTGGCAGAACGCGCAGATCCACCAGCCCTCCCTCTTCATCGCCGGCGCGCAGGACGCCGTGATCACCGGCCTGATCGGCGCCAAGCGCGTCAACGAACTGGAGCGCGTGCTGCCCAATCTCACGCGAAAGCTGATCATCGACGGTGCCGGCCACTGGGTGCAGCAGGAGCGGCCGGACGACGTCAACGCCGCGCTGATCAGATTCCTGCGTGAGGCGACTTCGCGCTAATGCGCGGCCGTCAGTAAAGGCCGCGGCCGGTCAGGATGCTGCGGGCTTCGGATGCCCCGTCATCGGCGGCGGCCGGACCGCTCCCGGCGGCATAGCGGCCGTCCTCGTCGTAGGACACCTGCCGCGCATTCTGTAGCGCCCGGCCCCGGCTGCGGCTCGAGGCCGACATCTCCGAAGTCGCGTTGATCGAGGCGACGTCGGCCGAGGTGTTGCCGAGGCTATAGGGCCGCCCCTCCGGCATCGGGACGTCGCCACGGATGGCGCCGCGGCTCGACGTCAGCTCCGGAACGAACGGCCGGGCCGAGGCGACCCGGACCATCGAGGGCGACGGCGCCGGAACGCCGGTGCGCAAGGTCGCCATCAGCTGGCGGTCGTCGGAGCCTTCGAGCGGCGCCCGGCCGACATATTCGACGCGAACCCTGGCGACGCCATTACCTTTGAATTCAAGCAGTTCGGCAGCCTTGTTCGAAACGTCGATGAGGCGGTTGCCGTGATAGGGCCCGCGGTCATTGACGCGGACGATCAGCGACTTGCCGTTCGAGAGATTGGTCACCCGCGCATAGGACGGCATCGGCAGGGTCGGATGCGCCGCCGTCAGCGAGCCCATGTCGAACACTTCGCCATTGGCGGTCTGGCGGCCATGGAAATCGTCGCCGTACCAGGACGCCATGCCCTCGGCGCGGTAGTTGACGTCCTCCTCCGGCACGTAGGTCCGGCCCGCGACCACATAGGGTTTGCCGACGCGATAGGTGCCGCCGCCCTTGGGGACGGGATCGCCCCAGGCCACGACTCGCGGGCTCGAGGACACGCCGTATTTGGGATCGACCCGGCTGGCGAACTTGTTGGACGAGGCGCAATTGGCGAGCGCTAGGCAGCTGGCAACCACCGCAACACTGCGCGCGGCCCGCACCACCGAATCTGACCGTCGGATCCCCATTCGCCCCAAATACCATTTCGCCGGAGGCGGACCCAACCCGCTTGCCTGCGGGGGCGCCTTCCGGACCCTAAGCTCCGAGGCGGCCCACCACCGTCTCCGAGACGGTAACGATAACGCAACCCGAACACGGCGGAAATGGGGAGCCCACAGCGTTCGCGTCGGGATGGTAAACAGGACGTTCGGCATTCTCCGTTGATCTACGGTGCACGCGGCCCTCGGCGCCACCTCTGATGTGCCAGTCCTGCACAAGCTGTTGCGCCAAAAGCTCACTCCACCCCCATTGTCGCCGGCTTCACCGGAATTCTTTTGACTGTGCAAGGCCGCCCGCGTTTTCTCGGCTGCAGGGGCGGGATTGGAATTTAACGATGATCGAGACGGTTTCGGCACTGATGGGTCTGGTAAGCGCAGGTATCTTCCTGGCCCACGCGTTTGAAGGCTACCGCACGAGGGCCTGACGGCACTCGCGCGGTCGACATTGCATCACTTCTTCACAGCGGCTCGTTCGGACAATTTTAATCAATCCGATTGAGCATCGAGGATGAGAGCAGCAGGTGTCCCATGCGCAAACATGACCTCGTATCCGATGGCTTTCTGGCACTGACCGCAGGCGGTCTGGTCCTGCTCTGCTCGAGCCTCGTCGCCCTGGCCTTCGGCTAATCCTCAACCAGCGTTTTCGAATTTTCCGACCGCTGCACCATTGCGACGCAGCATGCGTATTGATCCGGGATTGCGACGCTCCCGTTTAGTTGATTGAATTTTCGCGTCGGCGCCTCGACTCATTTTCACGAGGCCATCACCAATGAGGGTGACGCACATGCTAGCCGAGAAATTTTTCCTGGTCCTGGAATCGCTGATCCGCGGCGGCCGGACCTATCCCGACGGAAGCCCCCGGGTCATCAGCACCTCCCCGCACGTCCCGGTGAAGCTGCCGAGCCAGAACTAGCTCACGCCCGCAACCGTCAGCGCAAGCCCAGCGGCGATCTGCGATAGAGGCCGCCGCGCGCTTCGGTCAGACAGACAAAGCTGCCGTCGAACCCCTGGCCATAGAGCTTCTGGCCCTTGCGGTAGTAGACGCCCTTCCTGAAATCCAGCCACACCACCTTGTCGTCGGGGCAATGGCGCTGGGCCTGATCCTCGAAGCGAAATGGCGTCAGCGGTGTCGCCGATACCGGGGCCGCGCCGGCGTCCAGCATCAGTGCGGCCGCGATCAATATCTTCCCGAGCGCCCAGCCAAAGCTGCGAGACATCTGCCAGCCTCCCGATCCAGACCGCATGATAGCACGGCCGCGTCTTCCGCCGGCCATCTGGGCGGGTTACAGGTGAGCGAGACAATCTCGATGCGTGGATGCGACCTGCATGTCAACTGAACCAGACACCACGACCCGGCCCCGCCCGCCCTCGCCGCGGCTCGGCCTGTTGCCGATGATCATCTTCGGTTCGCGCTGGCTGCAGCTGCCGCTCTATCTCGGGCTGATCGTCGCACAATGCGTCTATATCGTGCTGTTCCTGAAGGAGCTCTGGCACCTCTCCTCGCATGCCTTCGAGCTCACCGAGCAGGAGATCGTGATGAGCGTGCTGGCGCTGATCGACGTCGTGATGATCTCCAACCTGCTGGTGATGATCATCGTCGGCGGCTACGAGACCTTTGTGTCGCGGCTCGACCTGCAGGGCCATCCCGACGAGCCGGAATGGCTCGGCCATGTCAACGCCAGCGTGCTCAAGATCAAGCTGGCGATGGCGATCATCGGCATCTCCTCGATCGCGCTGCTGCGCACCTTCATCGAGGCTGGCAATCTCGGCTCCAACCGCGCCAGTCTCACCGAGAACGGTGTGATGTGGCAGGTCCTGATCCACATCACCTTCGTGGTCTCGGCGATCGGCATCGCCTTCGTCGACAGGTTCAGCAACACGGCCGCGCGCAAGGACGCCGAGTGAATTGACTATCCGCCAGCCTGGCGCGATGCGGCCTCGAGCTGCGCCAAGGCCTGGTGCAGGCATTCCTGGCACTTCTGCGCAACCTGCTCCCGCGAAATCCCCTTTGCCGCGAGATCGCTCGACACCTTGCGCAGGGTCTCGTTGATGGTCTGGTTGCCCAGATTGTCCGTGACCAGCGCCGTCGCGTAGGCGGCTGCGGCATCGCCGCTGAGCCCGAGCTCGCCCGCGGCCCAGAGCCCGAGCAGCTTGTTGGACCGGGCCGCGGCCTTGAACATGAGCTCCTCGTCGTGGGCGAATTTCGCCTCGAAGCCCTGCTCGCGCTTGTCGAACGTGGTCATGGTCAGCTCCATTGCGTTGCGCTGATGGGATCTGGACTGGGAGCGGATGTCTCCGTCGTTCTCGTCAATTGAGGATGATTTGAATCATCCGACCGAAGGCGCACGCCGTCAAGCCACTGGTCGGCCCAGGCGCAAGCGGCCGCGCGCCCCCGGGTCCTGAACCGGAGGCGCACGGCGAACAGATTTGTGATTTGTGAGATGCCTGACCGATGCGGCCTTGCTTGCCGTCAGGCCTTGTCGTCAGGCCTTGTCGTTAGGCCTTGGCGGCGGCCGCCTCACGAGCCAGCCGCTCGGCTTTCAGCCGTTCGCGATTCTCATAGAATGCCTTCTGCGCGGCCTCATGGTCGCGCATGGCCTTCTCCGCTTCGACGCGGCGCGCCGCATCGCGCGCCTGGCGCTGTTCAGGGGTCAAGGGTTTGCGTCGGAAGGAAAGATCTTCTGTCATGGCGAGGTAACGCGGCGGTGAGGAAAAGGTTCCGCGAGAGGTTCCCGTCCCATCCGGCGCCCCGGCTACCGACCTCTGCCAAAAACATCGAAAACAACCCCATGCACAGTAGCCCGCGCATCGCGAATCGACGATGTCCGCGCCCACCTTGCGCATCCCCGCAAAAGCCGTTTGACGCGTCGGGCAAAACAGTGAGATAATACTATTATTCCGAAATCCGATCGTGGACCCCAGCCCGCTTTAGCGATTCGAAATGAGCAGCGACAGCGCGTGATCTGACGTGCCACGCCGCCCGGGTGAGCTATGGCCTCCACAGCAACCAAGACGCAGACTGCCATTGGCTTCGGCCCGCTCAAAGCTCTCTCGTCGAGGGCGTCATACCTGGAGAACCGAGATGCGCACCACAGTCCTGGCCCTGTTGATCCTTCTGGGATCCCTTCCTGCTGCGCACGCAGAGCGTGATTATCCCTGGTGTGTCGTTGGCGACGATCTCGGCTGGCCCGGCGAGTGCATGTACGAGACCCGGGAGCAATGCATGGCTTCAGCATCCGGCCGATGGGACACGACTTGCGACATCAATCCGCGCGTGAGGTTCAAGCAGCAGGCCCAGCCCGGGACAAAGAAGTTGCAGGAGCGGCGCTGATCGTCGCGACTGCTCGGGCGGTACGGCGTCAACACGCCGAACCTGGCCGCAGGCGAATGCTCGCGGAAGTCCCGAGGGCCGCGCGCTCTAATCCCTCTTGCCCCCGGATACTCGTTTTTCCCGACACTTCGTCTGCTGCGCCCCCGGCCGTCGAGCGGGATCACGACGTGGCAAAAGCCAGCTCGTGGCTGCGAGAGATAGGGACGAGCTCAGCACATCAGGATTTCGAGCAAGCGAGAAGCTCGCTGTCGTTGTCTCAGCCGCGCCCTGATAGACGCAGCTGCTCCAATCCCTCCTCGATCACGCGAAGGTCCTCGAGTATGGACTCGCGAGACTTCGCCGCGTTGATGCTGGATGTCGTCTGGAGCGGTTCGAGCAACTGGCGCCGAAGCTCTCGCATATTCTCGAGAGCTTGCCGGTTATTCGAGCGCACGTAAGCAGAAACGATCATTTTTAGACTTGCGGCCAACGGGTAGCTCCAAATCAAAATTCTAAAATGAGTTGTATCCTAATCCGTCCGAGGCACCCCTAAAGGTCCGGAATTCTCATGGAATTCAATGAGCAATTGGGCTCAAGGTTCCCTCGGGCCGGGCCGCGGGGATGTATGCGGCTTGCGCTTGGGGTCGAGGGCCCGCCCGATAGCCAGCCAAAGGGCGGAGCTCTCCCTCATGACCTCCCACAAAGGTTAAGCAATTCAGAGATTCTCTCGCGGCCCGGCGGAATTAATTTGAAGATTGCCTAATTTTCCCGGTAGAATTTTTGGTACCGGGGCTGGCAGCATATTTCACTTGGATCTTTTCACCCGGCATTTTTCACACGGCGTGGGCCGCGGCGGATCATCGCTGCGGCCTTCGTCTTGAGCCCCCGAGGATAACGGCTCGGTGAACGAAGCCATTTATCGCTCCCCTCGAAGCAGCCTGGAAACAATCAGGGCTCAGCCTGTCCGCATTAGAACGAGGGGAATTCAGATGATTGCTCTCAAAGTTATTGCTCTGGCGCTTGGGCTCGGGATTGCTTTGTCGATCTATTCGGGTGACCTCGGCTCGGATGTCGTTCTCGCCATCGTCGCTTGCCTCTCGTAGGGAGCGCGAACCGGTCGCGAACGAACCCGGGATCGTCCGAACTGTCGATGCTGGTCCTTTCGTAGGGGGTATGGAGCCGCCTCGTTGCCGCCGGTGCGGCAATGTTCCCGGTCGGCTCGGCGTCGATCGACCAGCGTCGGATCGGCAACAGGCGGCCTCCAATAAAGGTCACACATGCTGTCCCTGTCAGATGCACTGCCAGCGAATCTGCAACAGTTCTCCCGGTTCCCCAAGTGAAACCAACGATTTACGTTGCGTCGAAAGCACGGGCGATTAGCATAGCGGATGCCGGGGCTGGCATTTCAATTCCGAACAATCATTGCAACCGGCAGGGGGGCCGCCATTGCGCGGCCCCCTTCTTTTGGGCCTCCGCAGGCCCAGTCCCGCCTGCCCGGGACTTATCCGGACCTGGGCCTTTTGCTTGACCTCGCCCAGCCGTACCCGCTGCTTCAGCCCTTCGGACCGAACAGACCGCCGGCGGCCTTCATCGCCGACTCGCCCATGGTCCGGGTCTGCTCGGTGAGCGCGCGCATCTGGTCCTGGAAGAAGTCGGCCTGGAGCTTGAGCGCGTCCGGCACATCCTTGGCATGGATCAGCTTGTCGCCGAGATCGAAGGTCGCGTTGACGTTGCGTTGCATGACGCTGCAAAACTCCTTCGCCTGGCTCGCAATCGGCAGCGGTGAAGAGCTCAGGGCTTTCTCCAGCAGCTCGAAATAATTCGAGTTGGCCTTGCGCACGCGATCGAGTGCGTCGGTCATTGTCGCACGCACGCCTTCTACGGATACGTTGATCTCAGCCATGACGCCTCTCCTCTCAGGAGTTCGTGGTTACGCGGCAAGTCCTCCGAACCATGCGCCGAAATAGCCGGCGTAAAGCGCCGGCATTTCCAGGTTCATCGAGTGTCCGATGCGGGGCACGACGACGAGGCGGCAATCCGGCATCGCCTCGGCCATGGCGCGGAGATCGGTCGGCGGGATCCAGCCATCCCATTCGCCCCACAGCACCAGATGCGGATGCCGGAGCTCCTTCATACGGCGCTCCAGCTCGCGGCTCTCTCTTTCCCGCGTCAGATTGACTGGCGTCCCAATCCAGATTCCCTCCGAGACGCCGAAGGTCTGATCGATGATGCGGTCGAACAGGGCCTGGATATCCCCCAGCCCGTCGCGAAACCGCGGAACGGCGTTCGGCGCCATGCTCTCCGGCACGAACAACGAGGATGCGGCCGTCGCCATGATCGTCCGCGTCAGCTCCTTGCTCGCCATCATCGCTCGGAACAGGCCGATCTGGTCGGCATTGAAGGCCATGCCGAGCGGCGTCACCGGGTCGAGCGCGAGGACCCGGCCGAAGCGCTGCGGCTGTGCCAGCAGCATGCGCGCGGCGATGATGCCGCCGGTCGAATGCGTGGCGAGGTGGCAGTAGCCGATGCCGAGCGTATCGAGCGCCGCGAGCATGTCGTCGGCATGCTGCTGCATGGAGTAGTTTGCATAGTCCGCGGTGGGCTTCGGCCGCTCGCTGTCGCCGCAGCCGCGCCAGTCGATGCCGATGACGCGGAGGCCCGACGGAAACAAGGGCGCTGCGAGTTCGATCCAATCCTTGCTGGCAAGATTGCCGTGGATGAAGACGATGGTGACATCGCCCTCGCCCCAACTCCGCCAGCCCAGCTGGACCTCACCCGCCTGCACCCTGGCCATGAGCAGCCCTATTTGTTGAGGCCGGCCGTGGGGGCTGCCCCCGGCGGAGTCGGCGCCACCGGCAGAGCCGAGACCACAGCTCCCCTGATCATGCGGTCGATCCCTAGCGGCGACGACGTATCGACCGTGCCCTTGGTCACGAAATCCACGACGTCGGCGGAATACTCGACCGGGTTGTCCGTGTGGATGAAGTGCCCGGTCTCCAGATAGATCTTGAGCATCGGCCGGTTGCCGGCATTGGTCATGCGCGACATGAAGGGCGTGATGACGTCGCGACCGAGATCCGTCAGCCCGTTGAACGCGGGCGTCGGAATGAACGGCTCCTTGTCGCCGAACGCGAGGAAGATCGGCGCCTTGATCTGCGTGACCCGCTCAAAGAGGTTCTTCGGGTCATCCTGCTGAAGCTCGGCTCCGATCGTATAGATGTCGTAGATGAAGACGTTGCACCATTGTTCTAGCTCTTTCGGATTGCCCCTGATCAATCCGACACGCTGCTCGGTATGGAAGCGGGCATATTCGCTGTCGCTGAAGAAGTAACCGCTCTTCGATGCCGAGACGGCTCCTGTGACGGGATCACGCTTCTTGAAGAAGAAGAAATCGCGGACGCTCTGCTCATCGCGCGCTTTCTCGGCGGCGAGGATTCCGGTCTGGTCCCAAGTCGCCCTCCACTTGTCGAAGTCATGGTCGAAGGCCGGGTCGAACAGTTTTGCCTTCTTGTCCTTGGCGATCGTGATCTCGCGAGGATATTCTTCGAGGCCTGAAGGTGCCTCCAGCGCAAGTCCCTGCACCGCATCCGGCCAGGTCAGCGCATAGCCCATCACGAACTGGCCGCCGAGCGAATGGCCGAGATAATAGGCCTTCTTCACGCCGAGCTGGTTGACGACGAGATCGTAGATCACCTCGCGCATGTCCTGCATGGTGCGCGCGGGGCTCTTGTCGAGATTGCCGGGGCCGGACATGCCGTAATGCGGTAGGTCCGGCACGATCACGCGTATGCCGCTGCGCAGCGCTTGCTGCATGATATTGCCGTAATGCCCTCCGAACGCACCCTTGCCGTGGATGATGACGAGCACCTTCGGATCCTTGTCGGTGCCGTTATATTCATCCATGTAGCCTATCTGCCAGGTGTTGCCGCTCTTGTCCTTGGCGTTGGCGAACTTGACCGGATAGGGATAGGTCACAAAGTCTTTCCAGAAGGACTTCTTGGGATCGATATCCTCGGCGACGCCAGGCACGCGGAAGTTCTTGTCGACGAATTTGTTCGCGCGATCAAGCGCAGCGACGTCGTCCATGAAAGCGACGAATTTCGGATCGTTCTTACGCTGGTTGATGATTGGGAACACGCCGTAGTGGGCGACCGGGCTTTCCTGCGCAATGAGATCCGCACCGGGCACGCGATCGACGGCCTGTTGGGCCAGCTTGAAGTTGAGCCAGAGGTCGTTGGTGATGTGCATCACCAGCGTGCGCGCCCGGATGCGGCCGAGATAAGGATTGATATTGTGGGTCTCGCCGACCCGGTTACGCCAGACGAGGTCGACCGCGTCATAAAGCTTGGCGCGGTTGATGACGTTCAAGGCCGCCTTCTCGTTCGGCGGATCCCAATAGAAGATTTCGGGCTGGACGGCTTTCCAGTTCTGGGTCGTGCGGAAGGCGAAGTCATAGCCGGTCATGCCAAGGATCGACCAGCCAAATGCCACGCCGGGCATCGGATGCTTTTCCTTGGGCAACTTGTAATAATCACCTTCGGTTGCCTGCCAGACCGGATCGGATTCGATCGCAGCTGTCATCATCTGGAAGGTCCAATTGCCGACGGGATCTTCACCATCGGACTGCGTCGTGCCGCCGATCGGCATCAGCGCGTTGATATATTCCGGATGCATCACGCCCCAGACATAGGTCTGCGTGCCGCCCATGGAGACGCCCGAAACCAGCGCGACGCGCGCGACCTTCAGCTCGTCGCGCAGCAGGCGGTAATTCGCCTGCACCATGTCGTAGTAGCTGTACTGCGGAAACTTGATGCCGAGACCGTCCGACGGCTTGCTGGCGCCCCAGGTCCCGAGCGGATCGACCATGATGACGTAGTAGCGGTCGGTGTCGATCGGCCGGCCCGGGCCGATGATGGGCACGCCGCCCGACAGGGCGGCGCCTTTGACCCACTGCTCATACATGTCGGTGGAGTCGCCGGAATAATAGGAATTGATCACGATCGCATTGGTGATCTCGCCGGCGGCGTTGCGCCGGGCATTGCCGATCGCAATGTAGGCGGTCCGTAGCTTGCCTCCGCCCAGCGACTCCAGCGTCACGCCGCCCTCGCCGCCATTCTCCCATTTCGAAGGATCGGTCAGGTCGTACTTGCCGCCGAGGCGGAAGTTCGCGATCTCATAGGACTTCTTGAGACCGTCATGCTGCATCTGGGACGAGCGCCGCGTGAACGGCTGCGCCACCGCAAGCGCGGTGCCGACCAGCAACACAACCAGGCTGACGAAGCAACGCTTGAGTGCACTACTCCCGGTCATGACGAACTCCCTCCTGAGCGGTGTTTTGCGCGAACGCTAGGCGGGGCATCAAGGCGGGGTTTGATTTAGCTCAATGGATTGCTCACGCCGACGTAGAGGATTGCGGCCATCATCACGCGGGTCTCGCGATGCCTTTCCTCAGTCATGGCTCATACCGGATCCGCTATGAGCTCGACGGGCCGGCGGATGCGCCGGCTTATGTGCTGGTTAACGGGCTCACGCAATATTCGGAGCTATGGGGGGCCTATCGCGACGCGCTCATCGCGCGGCACTTCCGGGTCGCGACCTTCGACCTGCTCGGCCAGGGCGTCTCCGACAAGCCCGCGCTGTTCATCAGCCAGGACGACCACGTCGCCGTGCTGCATCGCCTGATCGGCGAGCTCGGTGACGGCCCGATCTTTCTCAGCGGCATCAGCTTCGGCGGCCTGATCGCGCTACGCTATGCCATCGAGCACGGCGAGCGGCTGTCGGGGCTCGTGCCGATGAGCTGCTTCGCCGAGCTGTCGCCGCAACTGCTGCTGATCGGCAATGCCTTGCGCACCGGGCTGATCCTCGGCGGCACCGGTTATCTCCAGGACCTGCTGCTGCCGATGAACCTGTCCGACCAGTGGCTGCAACCGCTGCTGGACAAGCTCGACAGCGTCAAGCGGCAGGGCTGGCTGGTCAACGACGTCTATGCGCTCCAGAACCTGATGGAGTCCTTCCTCGACTTCAAGCCGCTGACACCGCTTCTCTCCTCCATCGCTCTGCCGACCATGATCCTGAACGGCGAGTTCGACTTCCTCACGCCGCGGGCGCTGCACGAGACCCTGCGTGTCGAGATTCCCGACAGCGCCCTCGTCATCATCCCCCGGGCCTATCACGCCTTCACGCTCGAGAAGGCCGCGCTGACGGCCGACCTGCTGGCGCGCTTTGCCGAGGACGTGATGGCCGGCCGCTGGCACGGCGACAAGCAGGTCCTGATCGCGCCGGAAGATCCCGGCGGCGCGTTTGCGCCCTTTCCCGACGGTTACGACCATCTGCGCGCGATCCCGGTGCGGAGGACGGCGCCATGAGCGCGTTCTTCGGACCGCTGGAGGATGGCCGCGTGCCGCCGCGCCAGCAGACGCGGGTGGCCGCGTTCCTGATCTCCGCCCACGGCGCGCTGGCGCGGCAATTCGCCCTCGCCCTCCCCGCGAAATTCGAAGCTGCCTGGCAGACCGAGCTGAACGCGCAGTTCTATCGCGAAAGCGAGATCGTCTCCCTGCTCATGCGCGCGACGACGTGGGTCCCCGATTTCGCGCTAGCCCCTATGGCTGCGTCCTGGGAAATGGCCTGGCTGCCCGCCCCGATCGACGGCATTGCCGATCACGCCCGCGCGCAGGCCATCCACCTTGCGACGCTCGCCCACGCCGTTCACGCCGGCATCCGCCCGGCGGCCCTCCTGCCGACGGAAGCAAACGCGGACGATCCATTCGTGACGGCGCTGCGCCGGATCGAGTTCGAAAGCAGCCGGCTGCTGCAGGCGCAGATCCTGTACCTGAAAGGACCCGATCTCGTTCCTGTCAGGGACGTGATCAGCGCGGCGCTCGAACGGCGGCACGCCGATGTGCGCCGGCTCTGGAACGAAACGCTACAAGGCATCGGCGTGGTGCCGCGCGAATGAGCGTGCAGCCTTGACGCAGATCAAGGCTGCGCATTCCCCCATCGCCAACATCCCATCCTCTCACCTCCGCCGACCGGAGTTCCGACCATGAAGGCCGTGTCCGTCGAAGAAGCCGTCGCGATGATCCCGGCCGGCGCGAGCGTCATGGTCGGCGGCTTCATGGGCGTCGGCACGCCGGAGCGGCTGCTCAACGAGCTCGTGCGGCAGAACAAGACCGACTTGTCGCTGATCTGCAACGACGCCGCCACGCCGGGCAAGGGCGTCGGCAAGCTGTTCGACGCCGGGCAGGTCTCGAAGCTGACGGCCACCCATATCGGGCTCAATCCAAAGGCGCAGCAGCAGATGCTGGGAAACCAGATCGCCGTGGAGCTCGTGCCGCAAGGCACCTTCGTCGAGCGCATCCGGGCCGGCGGCTGCGGCCTCGGCGGCGTCCTCACGCCGACCGGCGTCGGTACGCTCGTTGCGGAAGGCAAGCGCCAGATCGAGGTCGACGGCAAGCCGTTCCTGCTGGAGACCGCCATCCGCGCCCAGTACGCGCTGGTCCACGCCTTCCTCGCCGACTATCTCGGCAACCTCACCTACGTGCTGACGGCGCGCAATTTCAATCCGATCATGGCGATGGCGGCAGACACCGTGATCGTCACGGCCGAGCATATCGTCCCGGTCGGCGTGATCGCGCCTGATCACGTCGTCACGCCGGCGCCGCTCGTCGACTACCTCATTACGAACGGGTGAGATCATGGATCCGCAGATCATCATCGCCCGTCGCGTCGCCCGGGAGCTGAAGAGCGGCAATCTCGTCAATCTCGGCATCGGCATTCCGACCCTTGTCGCCAACTACGTCCCGGCCGATCTCAAGGTGTTCTTCCAGTCGGAGAACGGGCTGATCGGCACCGGCCCCATTCCGGAGCAGGGCATGGCCCACCCCCTGCTCACCGACGCCGGCGGCCGTCCGATCAGCGCACTGCCCGGTGCGGCGACCTTCGACAGCGCGATGTCGTTCGGACTGATCCGCGGCGGTCATGTCGACGTCACCGTACTTGGCGGTCTCCAGGTCGATGCACACGGCCTGCTCGCCAACTGGATGATCCCCGGCAAGATGGTCCCGGGTATGGGCGGCGCGATGGACCTCGTCAGCGGCGCCAAGCGCGTCATCGTCGCCATGCAGCACGCCGCCAAGGGCAAGTCGAAGATCGTCGCCAAATGCACCCTGCCCCTGACCTCGGCGCGGCCGGTGAGCCTGGTCGTCACCGACATGGCCGTGATCGGCTTCCCCGATGGAAAGGCGACGCTGCTGGAAACCGCACCCGGTGTCAGCGTCGGCGAGGTCATGGCGGTCACGGAGGCCGAGCTCACCGTGCCAGACAACGTCCCGGAAATGAAACTCTGACAAGGGGACAGTCATGCGGATATTCAGCGACCTCAACGAGATCAAATCCGCGGTCGGTACGGAGATCGGTGTCAGCGACTGGGTCGAGGTATCACAGGATCGCATCAACCAGTTTGCCGAGGCGACCTGCGACGAGCAATGGATCCATGTCGACCAGGCGCGCGCAGCTGCGGAGATGCCAGGCGGCAAGACGATCGCCCATGGCTTGCTCTCACTCGCGCTCGCCCCGCTCTTCATCCGCTCCGTGATCGGCTTGAAGGGTCTGCGCAACACGCTCAACTATGGCGCTGACCGGATCAGGTATCTCGCACCCGTGCCGTCGGGCTCCAGGCTGCGCGGCCGCGTCACCGTCGCGGAAGCCGAGGACGTGCCGCCGGACGGCCTGCGCGTGAACTACCATCTCGTGATCGAGATCGAAGGCGGCAAGAAGCCCGCCTGCGTCGCCGAGCTGATCGCCCTGCACTATCGCTGAGGGACGCGACGCTCAATCGATGATGTGATATCCGCCGTCGATATAGAGCACGCTGCCGGTGATCAGCTTGGCGCCATCGAGCGCCAGGAACGCGGTCGCATTGCCGACATCGTCGATACTGACGAGGCTGCGCGCCGGCGCCTTCGATTGCGCCTTGTCCATGAGCTCGTCGAACTCCGGAATGCCTGACGCCGCGCGCGTCGCCAGCGGCCCCGGCGAAATCGCGTGCACGCGGATCCCCTTCGGTCCAAGCTCGGCGGCGGCATAGCGGACGGCCGCCTCGAGCGCCGCCTTTGCGACGCCCATGATGTTGTAATTGTCCACCACCATCTGGCTGCCGTAATAGGTCATGGTGAACATCGTGCCGCCGTTCTTCATCAAGGGCTCGGCCAGATGAGCCATCCGCAGGAACGACCAGCACGACACGTCCATGGTCTTGAGGAAGCCGTCGCGGCCGACGTCCACGACACGGCCGTGCAGCGCCTCCTTGGGCGAGAACGCGATCGAGTGCAGCAGGAAATCGAGCTGCCCCCATTCCTTCGCGATGCGCTCGAAGACCGCCTCGGTCTGGCCTTCGACCATCACGTCCAGCGGCATGAAGATCGGCGCCTCCAGCGCCTGCGCCAGCGGCTCGACGTGCTTCCTGGCGCGGTCGTTCAGATAGGTCACCGCGAGATCGGCACCGAGCGCGCGAAACGCGCGCGCGCAACCCCAGGCGATCGACTGATCGTTGGCGATGCCGACAACCAGGCCCTTCTTGCCCTTGAGGGCCACCTTGCTGTCCGGAAATACGGGGATCATGACACCCTCTCAGGTCGTGTGTTGTGGGATCGACCGTTCATCAGCATCGACAATGTGTGCTGCGCGATCATCAACTCCTCGTCGGTCGGAACGACATAGACGGGAATCAGGCTGTTGGCCCGCGAGATCCGCCGGGAATGGCGGGCGTTCTCGCCCGCATCGAGCGTGACACCGAGCCATCCGAGCTGTTCGGCGATGCGCGCGCGGATCGATGCGGAATTCTCGCCAATCCCGGCGGTGAAGACGAAGGCGTCGAGCCCCTGCAGGGCCGCCGCCAGCATGCCGGCGTTGAGGCCGATCCGATAGACGAAATAGTCGATCGCCAACCTCGCCTGCGGATTTGCGCTGGCTTCCAGCTCCCGCATGTCGTTGCTGACGCCGGACAGGCCTTTCAAGCCGCATTCGCGATAGAGGAAATCCTGGGCCTTCGCGGGCGTCATGCCCTTCTCGGACATCAGATAGAGCACCACGCCCGGATCGATTTGTCCGGGACGGGTGCCCATCGGCAGGCCGTCGAGCGCGGTAAAGCCCATCGTGCTCTCGATGCTGCGCCCATCCTTGATCGCGCACATCGAGGCGCCGCTGCCGAGATGGGCAACGATCACGCGTCGCCTGGCGATATCGGGGGCGACGGTCGGCAGGGTCCGTGCGATGTATTCGTACGACAGCCCGTGAAAACCGTAGCGCCGCACCCCCTCGGCATGAAGCTGATACGGGATGGCATAGTGATCGGCGACCACATCATGCGTGCGGTGAAAGGCGGTATCGAAACATGCCACCTGCGGCAGCGCCGGGAAGTTCGCCAGCAGCGAGCGGATCGGCGCGAGATTGTGCGGCTGATGCAGTGGCGCCAGCGTCGCGAAACGTTCGAGGCGGGACACGACGCCGTGGTCGATCAGGACCGGCCGCGAAAAGTCCGGGCCACCATGGACGACACGATGGCCGACTGCGATCGGTGTGACATGGAGCTCGTCCCGCAGCCAGTTGCCGGCGACGGCCATTGCGGTCGGGACATCGGGCACAGCCTCGATGGGATAGGCGCGATCGGCCAGCGGATCACCGCTCGCGCCGCTGGCCCGCAGGCGCGGCCGGCTGCCGATGCCGTCCATCTGTCCCTTGATCTGGCGGCGAAGCGCACCGTCGCCTTCGACCGAATAGACCTGGAACTTGACACTGGACGAGCCGGCATTGACGACCAGGATCGTATCCATGGCGGTCACGCCGCGACTGTCGGCGCCTGCTGGCGCCGGGCGTGAGCGTAGAGCGCGGCGACCGCGCATGAGGCCATCCGCGCCCGCGGCGAATCCGCCCGCGAGGTCAGAACGACGGGTACCCGGGCGCCGAGCACGATGCCGGCGCCGTCGGCCTTGGCAAAATAGGCGAGGTTCTTGGCCAGCATGTTGCCGGACTCGAGATCCGGAACCATCAGGATCTGGGCGCGCCCGGCGACCTCGGATGTGATGCCCTTGATCCGCGCCGCTTCGGGATCAATGGCGTTGTCGAAGGCCAGCGGACCGTCGAGCACGCCGCCGGTGATCTGGCCGCGGTCGGCCATCTTGCAGAGAGCGGCCGCTTCGATGGTGGAGGGAATCTTCGAGGTGACCGTTTCGACCGCCGACAGGATCGCCACCCGCGGCTTCGTGCCGAAGCCAGCCTGGTTGTAGAGATCGATCGCGTTCTGGATGATGTCGCGCTTGGCGTCGAGATCGGGAAAGATGTTGATCGCGGCATCCGTCACGAAGATGGTCTCGGCATAGGCCGGCACGTCCATCACGAAGACATGGCTGATGCGGCGGTCGGTGCGCAGGCCGCCGGTCTTGGCCGTGACGGCCCGCATCAGTTCGTCGGTGTGGAGGCTGCCCTTCATCAACAGCTCGCCCCTGGCGGAATGAATCAGCTCGACGCCCTTGGCGGCAGCGTCGTCGCTATGCGCGGCATCGACGATCTCGAATCCGGACACGTCCAGATCGAATTTCGCCGCGGTGTCCCTGATCCTCTTTGCGGGGCCGACCAGGATCGGCCGGATGATGCCCGCGCTCGCGCTGTCGACGGCCCCGCGCAGCGAGGTCTCGTCGCAGGGGTGGACGACGACGGTCGGCGTGGGTGGCGCGGCCCGGGCCGCGGCGATCAGGCGGTCATATTTGCTGCCGGACTGGGCTTGCGTCGTATCGGCCGACATCCTGTCACTCCCGCTTGCGCCAATGCGCGTTACGACGCTTTTGCTTTGGGGTCGAAAGGGGCGACGTTCGACGTCCACTCTCCTTCCCCGTCCAGTCCGAACAGCCCGGCGACCCGCCGCAGACGGTTCGCACGCTCGCCGCTGATGTCCTCGCTCGCCGACAGCACCTCGCGCATCGCAGCGAAAGCCGCGCGCTTCTGATTGAGATCGTTCGGCAGCATATTGGGAATAGCGCCAAGCGCCGCGTCCCGGTCCAGCAGCAGCATGAAGAATTGCTCACGCACCAGCGTCTTGAACGCCTGCAGCGTCATCCGTTCGCCGGGATGATCGCGCCGGATCTGGCGCAGCGCCTCGATGCTGCGTTCGTCCACCATGCCGCGAGCCGAGCCGACATAGAGCAGTGCGCGGATGGCCGCCTCGCGAAGGCCGCCCTCTCCCATCCGGGACTTCAACTCGGCGATCCGCTTGTCGAGCATGGCGCGGTGCTCCGCCGACATCTCGCGCAGGCGCGACGGCGCGGAATTCGGATCCACGCCGACCGCGGCCTGCAGCGCCGGCGATCCGTAGACGTTGAGGAAGATCGTCTCGCTCAGCGCTTCCTGCGCATCACGCCAGCTATCCAGCGCATGGACGATCTGCTTCGAGAACTGCTCCTGGAATGCCAGGAACGGATTGTCCTTCGAGACCGGCCTGCGATTGTCCTCGACGCGATCAGCCGCCGACTTGATGGCGGCCATCCAGGGGTTCTTGGTGCTGAAGGCTTCGTATTGCATCCGGAGCGGATGCATGTTGCGCGCCCAGTCCGCCACCTGGGGCGTGACCATCTTCTTGAGCCATGGCTGCACGAACTTTTGATAGGCCGCGAGATTGAGCTCCGAGACGCGCTTCGCCGCCGCGAACCGCCGCTCGTCTTCGGGCGAATTTCCTCCCATCGCGCGAATATCATCCAGCGTCCGCGCCTCGCAACGCATCACCCACTGCCCGGCAGCCAGATCGGCATTGCGGGTGTCGGAGCCCCTCGCCTGGAATGTGGCTTCGTACAGCCCGGGCGGCAGCACGTCGATCAGGTCGATATTGCTGGAAAACTCCGCATGCTCCTTCTTCGCTACGCCCCCGGAGACGAAGATGCCGAGATGGCCGATGCTCTCGTGAACGGTGTAGACGATGGTCTGGCCATAGGCCCTGATCTCGTCGACATCGGCGTAACAATCGAGGATCCAGTCCAGCGCCTGCTGCGGCGGGGTGACGTTGTCGCCCTTGGAGCAGAACACCACGATCGGCGAGCGGATGTTGCGAAGGTCGACTTTTTGACCGTCGGACATCTCGATCCGGCCGGCGGCGAGGTTGTTGCCGATGAACAACTCGTCGACGATGAACTGGATTTCTTCGGCATTGAGATTGACGTGTCCGCCCCACCAGCGCTCGAAATCGAGATAGCGCTCAGCCTCGGTGTCGACCTTGGAATAGACGTTGTACTGCTTGGTCCAGAGCGTGTTCGACGGATTCTGGTTCTCGAAGTTCTGCACCAGCCAGGCGCCGTCGAACTTGCCGGCGCCGAGATCGCTCGTCATCGCCGTGAGCCAGCTGCCGCCCAGCAGACCGCCGGAATAGCGCATCGGATTTTTGCCGTGCACGCCGGCCCAATAGGCAAGCGGTGCGCCGGCGATGATCAAAGGCCCGAACAGTTCCGGCCGCAGCGACGCCAGGATCATGACGGCCCATCCGGCCTGGCAGTTGCCGATCACGCAGGGCTTGCCGTCGGCGTCAGGATGGCGGCTGATGACCGTCTCGATGAATTTCGCCTCCGCGCGCGCGATGCGCTCGATGGTCTGGCCCGGTACCGGCTCGGGCAGGAACCCGATGAAATAGCAGGGATGGCCAGCCTTCATCGCGACGCCGATCTCGCTGTCCGCCTTGAAGCCGCCGATGCCCGGACCATGACCGGCCCGCGGGTCGACCACGACAAACGGCCGTCGGCTCATGTCGATCTCGACATCCTTCGGCGGAATGATGCGCACCAGCGCGTAGTTGACCGGTTCCTCCAGCGAGCGGCCATCCGTGATCAATTCGGCAGCATATTGCAGCACATGCGGTGCAGTCTGCGCGACGTGCTCGCGATACTGGTCGCCGCGCTGGCGCATGATGTCGAGAAACAGGACGCTGCGCTGTCCCGCATCGACCATGTATTCAACGGCCGAGGCGACCAGCCCCGACATCGGACCATCAGGCAGCTTTGGAATTTCCGTCGCCATGTTCGACCTCGTCGTCTCGCGAGGTCATTCAAGAGGGCCGGCTGTTGCCGTCGTTGATATAGGTCAACGGTCGGCGACGGCGTGCGCGTCAATCGAGATCAACATCGCCCGATTCCTCGACCGCGCAAGAGAGCGACAAGAGAGCGACGCGAGAGCCAAATGTCCGATGCCGCAAATTTCATCCGGCGCGAGACGCTGCGCGACGGACGATTGATCGAAATCAGGGCACTTCGCCCCGACGACGAGCTCGACATGCTCGCTGCGCTCGAAGAAACCAGCGCACAATCGCTCCAGCGCCGCTTCTTTGTGACGAAACGCCATTTTTCCGAACGGGAGCGCGCTTTCTTCATGGAACCCGACTTCAGGAGCCACGTGGCACTCGTCGCGTGCACGGACGACGCGGGCCGCAGCACGATCATCGGCGGTGGCCGCTATGTCATGTCCGAGCCTGGACGGGCCGAGACGGCTTTCGTCGTGATCGATGCCTGGCAAGGGTGCGGTATTGGCGGGCTGCTGACGGGCCACCTGATCGCAATCGCCCGCGAGGCTGGATTGACGGAGTTGACCGCGGAGGTGCTGTCAGACAACGCGGCGATGCTCCGCGTCTTCAAAAAATTTGGATTCACGCCAGCAACGACCTGCGAGCCCGGCGTCATTCACATGACATTGAAGCTGACCTAGTGTGTCGGCGAGAAACGAGCTGGTGGCCGACGGGGTGTCCTGTGATTCATTCGCTGGTGGCTGGAACCAGGACGCTACCGATCCAGTTGTGAGGTGTTGTCTTATTGTTGCGTTGTCCAGCCATGCCGTCGTTATCCAACCATCAGTCTTGGACATTCTCACAGGCTTCCAAGACGGTCTTGGTCTTGCTCGCGATCTATTTCCCGGTCGCGGTATATCTGCACTACAGCTACGTCCCGAAACCCGACCCGCCGAAGGCCGCGACGCTGGCCGGCCCGTTCCGCAAGCTCGATAACAAAGCTTATCAAGCCCTGATCCCGGGACTCGACGGGCTCGCAGATTTTGATAGCGCGCCGACCCGGTCGACAGTCACGGTATTCGAAAACGGACGGCAGCTCGGTCCGGCGCATAGTCTCAAGACAATCGCCGACGGCAGCTATTCGCATCGGCGCGGCAGCGGCATCATCTTCTCGACCAGCGACAACAGCGACCCCAACACCAACGGGCGAACCTATTCGCTGACATGGCAATGAGCGCTTATCGCGGTTGTCTGGCAGAGCTGCGGCGGTCGCGGCGCCGATGTTCGGCCTGCCTTTAGAAAGGGAAAGGCCGCAGAGTGGTTCCAGCCCCTCCTGCGGCCATCCCGGGCAACTCGAAATTGCTTAGTACTCAAATCTCGCCGGTGTTCTCACAGTAGAACACCCCGTTCCGAAAATGGATTCCGTAAAACTACCGGAGTCCGCCATTCCCAGGATTGCACCTCAAGCGCGAACATGGCACGGCTCGTTTGCCAGCCCCCAAGCTCCCGGCAGCCGATCCAATTGCGGATTTGAGCGCCGGGAGTGCCAGCGCTCCCCGATCCATCGCCGCGAGACAACGAGGCCCACGAGGTCGCCAAGGAGTATGCGGACGATCAGCGGGCCGTGGGCGGACTCCTGAGCTTTGACCTGTCAGCACGAAAGGCAGTGGCCTCCAACGCAGCATCGATTGTCGTGAAGCTCGTTCGAGGAAGCGGTGCCGCCTTGGGCGCGAACAATTTCGATGCTCTTGTGATTAACCACAAGCGACTAGCACAGCTGGCGCATTCGTAGAGTTTTAGCTCGAAGCCTTCAGCCACCGGAAAAAGTGCCTTGAGCACTCTGGGTTGGCAGCAAACTATGCATCCAGCTTCGCCGTGCACGCTAGTCCCCATAGAAGCAATTCCGGCTTCAACGAAGAGACCTGAGTCGAGAATGCGAGACAATGGCGCGGTGTAGAGTATTGCGATGCGTGCTCAAACGGCCACATTGATGTTTGCCGATTTCCGATAATCGCGACGCCAGCTTCACACAAGCTAGCCCGTCGTTACCGGTTGAACGGCATCGAATAATGGAATCTGCGGTTGCTTGCCGATTCCGCTCAAAGGCGTACGCTTCAACTGATTTGCAAACACGGAGGCACCGCATGACTGCAGTCCTCGTTTTCAAAGTCGCTATCGTTGGATTGAGTGTTTTTTCGACGGCTCTTGTTTATTCACTGATTCAAAGCTTTTGAAAAAAGACCGCCTCGATGGGCGGCCCATCTCAATTCATCGTTCGACCGAACACTAACCGTTGAGCCGCTCCGAGGCAGGCTTGTCGCGGACCGAAATCCTATCGCCAAGCGTCCCACGCGCGATCGCTGTTCACGTCGCGAGTGAGCGCGCGAAGCGTCGACTAGGTCGGCTTCACTGTCCTAACCTGACGTCACGTGTGTCATTACGCGACACAAAACGTTGGCACGATCTGTGCTGACTATCCCGGACCGGGTTTTTGCAAACCCACCCGGGGCTGGAAAGCCGCCGCCCGCGATCATTTAAGCGGGCGGCGTTTTTATTCGCGAAAAACGAAAGGCCCCAGCCCGGGGCCGGCCGGCTGAGGCCTTTGCGAGCACACGGCAATACGCCGCGCGTCTCATCGCAACACCATTGTCTCAGATCAAAATGTCCCAATTCGGATTTGCGGGTGTCCGAATTCGGACAGTAGCGGAGAGGCCGACGCCAGGGTAACGACCAATCGCCAAAGCCTCTCAGTCCCGCCCGGCAGCTTGAGCTCCTTACCTGTAGACTCGGCGTTCCGGCATTTCGAGTGACAGGAAAGAAGTCGGCATGGCGGGCGCGACGCCCCCACTTCTTCGCAGTTGCAAAAACAACAAATTCGCCTGTGGCATAGTTCACAGCCACGACGTACGGCTCTGCCTAGACTTGGCCCCATGTGGAGCCTCGTCATACGAGCCCTGATCGTTGTTGCCGTCGCGTTAGTCGCGGTGACTGCCATGTACGACGGACCGTTCAAGCCGCTAGCGACCGTGGCGATGCCTGCGGTGAATGTTCCCTGACAGCAGCACTAGACACAACGCTACCGTACGCGTGAGTCGTGGGGGATTTCATATCTCTCAAGGCGCTCAACGCCTGCCTGTCGCTGATGTTCTCCGAGCCACAGCACTAGAAACACATAAGCGCAGACTGCAGCCGCAAGGCCAAAATAGAGCCTTCGCATGTCTCACTAAATGCGGCAGCTAGCCTGCAGTTCCTGCCATGCAGCCGAACCAGCTTCCGTCCATAGCGTTACCCGCAATGGACTCAGATATGATCCAACAACACCTTGCCCAAGCCGAAGGGCACGTCGCCAAAGGCAGGCAGATTGTTGCGCGCCAAGAGAGACTAGTAGCGGACCTACATATGCATGGTCACGACACCACCGATGCCTGCAAAGTGCTCGACACTCTGGCAGATGCGCTGACCATCCACGAAGCTGACGTCCAGCGCCTTCGCGATGAACTGAAGGCTGCCAGCCGGCCGTTGGCGTCCGTTACCTCGCGCTAGCCTGAATCGACGCGTGCTGCTCTGGCGAACTTATGTGCTGTGTGACCACAATTGCGGTCGCGCCTGCCAGAAGAACGCAGGCGTAAAATACGACAATGCCGCGCGCCCAATGCTTCCGAGTGACCGTGTCTTCAGACGTACCGTTCGCAGGCTCTGCCAAGAACTGGCTCGCGACATGAGCGCAATCCTGCTGGAAGTCATCCATGGGACCAGCCTCCTAGTGGAAACTGCACAACACGATCTGCTCAGGATGCTTCCGCGTAACTTCGTGAGGGGTGGAAAATGGTTTCGTTGCCTTCGCAACAGATCGCCACCAGCGCGTTATCTGGCAGGGAGACTTACCCCAAACACCAGCCAGGCCTTCAAACGCACCACGAGCTCACGTTGGAGCCCGTCAATATTCCGGCGGCCAGCGACGACGCACCACCCGGAACGGTCGGACTTGCGAGGCCACACCCGCCGCTAGACCGCGCGCCCGGAGAACCGATATAGACGGTTGGCGGGCCTGCCGGAGTAAGTACTCGGTGCGGAGGAAGGGAGCCCGCCGTTTCACGCATCTTTGCTAATTGGCGGTGCTGCCGCTCTTGGCCTTGGACGACTGCTTCACAACCGGCTTGGCCGTCGCTGCAGACTTCTTCGACGCATCATCGCCACGGGCAGTTCCCCACGGGTCGACCGGCTTCTGGTCCGGAACACTGTTGAGGGAGCGTTGATAGGCGCGCACCGCCCGAGCATCGTCTTCCTTCTGCGTCGCCGTCTTCGCCTTGGGCTCTTCGCCAGGCCCTAGAACATGCTCCTCCGCCAGAGCTGGGGCGACCATCAGGGCAAGCAAGACGGCGACGGCAATTTTGTGCATCGAGAAACTCCCCCGTTCTGCGACGAACATAACACCGCGCCGATTGCGGTAGCAATGCAGCCGAGCGTGAGTTGGGTCATTGGCGGAAGGGGTGTCCGGTCAATCCTGCTGAAATTGCCAACACTTTTTCGCCGGCGGGGCGAGCGATCTACGGTCTTAGCCACGGTGGTCACCTGAAGCCGTAGCTTGGACAAACCACCGAATGCGAGATTCTTATCCTGCCCTCAGCACAAGGCGGGCGGACACGGTTTGCTAGATCCTGTTGGCAGTGGCGGTCGTGCTCGCCCTGCTCGTCTTGTGGTTTAGGCACATCACACGCGACGTCGACGCCGAGTATTGAGCGGGCAAGTTAGCGTTAATTGGGCGGGACATTCAAACGCACAGGCGCTCCATCCAGTTGATATCGGGCCGCTGCCATCCCATGCGTTGTTTTAGCTCCGGCCAGTACCTTCAACCCGTTACAGCCTACCCCTTTTTAGCCGTGGCCTTTCCGGCCGTTTGAGATCAGGTTCCAGTTCTGAACGGAACTCTAGTCAAGCGCGTTCTCATGGCTCAGTCTCCATCCATCGTGCCGCTGAGTGCGGGCAACCGCGATGTCTATATTGTGCTTGAGGACTTCGGCGGCCGTTTGGGACGGGCCTGGTCCGAAACGGCAGAAGAGGACAGCAATCGTGCGACTTTGCTGCGGCACCTGATCGAAGGCCATTACATTCGTCCAGCTCGCATCGTCGCCTTTAACACGACGGAGGGATGGTCGCGCGATGTGACCGCGGAAATCGCGGATGAGCTGCGCCGTCGCTTTGTTGAATTCGAGGAGGTGTCGCCCTCCATGCTGGAATTCCTTGAGAGAGCGGCGAAGCACTGAGCGAACTGCCCGCTTCTCCACATCCCGCGCCGTGCGCCGCTCCCGAACGATATCGACGCCGGGGGTGCCGCGATCGCCCTTCACCTTTAGCCGCGCAGCGTCCCGAACCAATCCGAGCATCCTTGAGCGAGACATCCTTGAACGAGTCGAGGCCGTGCCAGCGCTCCTTGCCGTCTTTCCAGTAGCGATACGCCCAGCTCCTTGACGTCGGACCGGTGACGATCAGATAGAGGCCGCCACCGTCGGCATACTTCCCGGGCTTGGTCTCCCGCTCGACGTCGAGCGCCTTCAATCTTCCTGACATGCGTTCCCCTCCGTAAAACCATCCTCCGAACCCACGGTCAAAATCTGCGGTCACAGCTCGAATTGAGGAGAACACTTGCGAACATGCAAGTATAGCGTCTTCGAGCAGACCTTTGATTTTGCTGTGAATTCCGAATAGGTGCGAATAGTGGAGAACAATATACTGGCGGAAGGGGTGGGATTCGAACCCACGGTACCCTTGCGGGCACGCCGGTTTTCAAGACCGGTGCCTTAAACCACTCGGCCACCCTTCCAAGCCTTGAAATTGTTTAGCTTTTCGCCACGTCGCAGAGACCATTTCGAGGACTATGCTACCGCTTTGCTACCCAACGTCGTCGGTTCGCTTCTTTATGGCGGCTCGCATGGCGTCGTCAACCGCTGCGACCGCTTCGCCCTGCATGTTCGGCATCAGACGGCTTTAAATGTCCATCGTGATCGCGATTGACAGGAAGCGCGACCAACGGCGGCTCGTGACGCCGCCTTCGACTGATGCGATGACAATTAGGCCCGCCGGCTCTCGCTGGCGGGCCTTCAGCATGTGTGCCGTTCAGGCAGCGCTAGAACTGACTTGAAGACAAAATCGGTCCGGATATGCCGCTGTTGTTTCGGTTGTTGCCATAGCTGATCACGTTTCCGGAGACGTTTTTGATACCGGTGGTGTTGTTGAAAAGGTCATTATTCGACAGCCGCGTCGTACCACCTTGATTCAAAATACCTGTTACGTTGTTTGAGATCGCATTGTTGGTTGCAGCAATGTTGGCACCTTCGTTGTCAATCCCGGCGGTGGTATTGCCGGACAGTTCGCTATTGGCGATGGTGGCATTGATGCTCGCGCCGAGGGAAATTCCGAACCCGTTGTTGAATGACCTGAAGTTGTTGATCTGCAATTTCAGGGCGCCACCTGTTGCGGCTCCCAATCCGGCCCCGGCAACGTTCCGTGCGACGGAATCGATGATCGTGAGGGTCCCGGCAGTCGGACGAACATCCGCAATCGCCTGCTGCGAGAAGTTCGACATCGTCACGTTTTCGATTGAAACGGAGTTCGCGGCGAGAATATTGATCGCCCTGAGTCCGAGAGTTGTCCCCGCACCGTCGATGCTGAGGTTGCGCAAGACGACATTGCTCCCGGGAGAGTTGACGTTGATGCCGTTGGTACCGGAGGCAAGGATGGAACCAAATGTTCCACCGCAGTCGATTGTGATGCTTTTGAGAATTGTTACCGTTCCAAATCCGCCCGCATCGACGCAATCGATTTCGCCGCCATCTGCCGTCTGGGCAATCGCCCCGGCAAAGGTCTTGCAAGGTGCGGCGCGGCTGCACGCATTCACGTCGTCGCCCACACCTGATACCCAGGTTCGCGTCGCCTGAGCCTGGGCAGGGACTGACGAGACTGACAGACAGGTAAGACCAACAAATAAGGCCCATCCAATTATTCGGCGCATGGCTTTCTCCAAAAATCCAAGGATAAGCCAGCCGTTCGTCGTCTGCCTCAACCGCACGGTTGAGATCGATCGTCTCAGCCGCGTTTCTTACAAAACGGCTGCCGCCGCCTGCCCCGCCTTTTCGTCGGAACGGGATCTGTCAGGCGCCCGTCAGTTTGGTGCTTTAGCCTCGGTCGGGACTGGCGATGCCACCCAGGGCGTCGCCGGTCGCGAGGCCCGGTTGGATTCGCCTCCATTTCCGGGCCTCGTTTGGCTTCGCCGGCAAAACAAAACGCGGCGCCCTTTTGGGGCACCGCGTGAAATCTTGTTTGTTGCGATGATGGTTGTTGTTGCGTCGGCTCAGTAGCCGCAATTGCCGCAAGCAGGCTGCACCGGTGCGTAATAGGAATAGCCCGGCGACACCATCTCGACGCGCTGGCGCGTGGCGTATTGCGGCGGGATGCGCTCGTACTGGACGCTCGGCGGCGCCACCATCACGGTCTGCGGAACCATCACGGTGCGGTACTGCGCCGGCGTGCGATGCGCGACGGTCGAACCGGGCGACACCATCACGGTTTCGTCGACCGTGCGGTATTGCGGCGCGACGTATTGCTGCTGATAGCAGGTCGTGCACGGCTGCGGCGGTGCGTAGCAATTGTAGCAGCCGGCGGAGGCCGCGGTCGTCATGGCAAGTGCAGCGACGGCCGTGGAGAAAACGACAGCAAGAGTACGAGACATTAGGTTGGTGCCCCAGTTGCCCAAAATGGATTTGCGAAGGTCGATCGCAGTATACGCCGCAAAATCCTGAGCTGCCGAAGTTCGTTGAGGCATCCTTAATGCGAACGGCCGGTTTTCACCGGCCGTTCAGAACTTGTTGACCATGCACGACCGCAACGTTTGCGATCGCGTCTACGCTGGGTGTGCTTACTTTGTGCGACGCTTCACTTCGCGCACCGCGCCGCGCGCAGCGCTGGTGGTGAGCGCAGCGTAGGCCTGCAGCGCGGTCGAGACGTTGCGCTTGCGCGCGGCGGGCTGCCAGGCGGCGTCGCCCTTGGCCTCTTCCGCGGCACGGCGATTGGAAAGCTCCTCGTCGGAGATTTCGAGGTTGATGCTGCGGTTCGGAATGTCGATCGCGATACGATCGCCGGTGCGCACAAGACCGATGTTGCCGCCTTCGGCCGCTTCCGGCGAGAGATGGCCGATCGACAGGCCGGACGAACCACCGGAGAAGCGTCCGTCGGTGACGAGCGCGCAAGCCTTACCTAAGCCCATCGATTTCAGATAGCTCGTCGGATACAGCATTTCCTGCATGCCGGGACCGCCGCGCGGGCCTTCATAGATGATGACCACGATCTCGCCGGCCACGACCTTGCCGCCCAGAATGCCTTCGACGGCCGCGTCCTGGCTCTCGAACACGCGCGCGGGACCGGAGAATTTCAGGATCGAGGAATCGACGCCCGCGGTCTTCACGATGCAGCCGTCCTGCGCGAGATTGCCGTAGAGCACGGCGAGGCCACCGTCCTTGCTGAAGGCATTCTCGAGATTACGCACCACGCCCTTCTCGCGATCGGCATCGAGCTCGTCGTAGCGGCGCTCCTGGCTGAAGGCGACTTGTGTGGGGATGCCGCCGGGCGAGGCGCGATAGAAGGTTCTGATAGCCTCGCTCTTGGAGCGCTTGATGTCCCAGCGCTCCAGCGCCTCGTTCATGGTCGGCGCGTGCACGGTCGAGACCGACGTGTCGATCAGGCCGGCGCGGTCGAGCTCACCCAGAATGCCCATGATGCCGCCGGCACGATGCACGTCCTCGACGTGCACGTCGGCGACCGACGGGGCGACCTTGCAGAGCACGGGCACGCGGCGCGACAGCCGGTCGATGTCCTGCATGGTGAACTTCACCTCGCCTTCATGGGCGGCGGCCAGGAGATGCAGCACAGTGTTGGTCGAGCCGCCCATCGCGATGTCGAGCGTCATCGCGTTCTCGAACGCCTTGAAGTTCGCAACGTTGCGCGGGAGCACGGAGGCATCGTCCTGCTCGTAATAACGACGAACGAGATCGACGATGGTGTGGCCGGCCTCGACGAACAGGCGCTTGCGGTCGGCATGGGTCGCGACCACCGTGCCGTTGCCGGGCAGCGCCAGGCCGAGCGCCTCGGTCAGGCAGTTCATGGAGTTGGCGGTGAACATGCCCGAGCAGGAGCCGCAGGTCGGGCACGCCGAGCGCTCGATCACCTTGACGTCCTCGTCGCTGACCTTGGAATCGGCCGCCGCCACCATGGCGTCGATGAGGTCGACGGCCTTGGTCTTGCCCTGCAGCTTGACCTTGCCAGCTTCCATCGGGCCGCCCGAAACGAACACGGCGGGGATGTTGAGCCGCAGCGCGGCCATCAGCATGCCGGGCGTGATCTTGTCGCAGTTGGAGATGCAGACGAGGCCGTCGGCGCAGTGCGCGTTGGCCATGTACTCGACGCTGTCGGCGATCAGCTCACGCGACGGCAGGCTGTAGAGCATGCCGTCATGGCCCATGGCGATGCCGTCATCGACTGCGATGGTGTTGAATTCCTTGGCGACGCCGCCGGCCTGCTCGATCTCGCGGGCGACGAGCTGGCCGAGGTCCTTGAGATGGACGTGGCCGGGGACGAACTGGGTGAAGGAGTTGACGACCGCGATGATCGGCTTGCCGAAATCGCCGTCCTTCATGCCCGTCGCGCGCCAGAGGCCGCGGGCGCCCGCCATGTTACGGCCGTGGGTGGTGGTGCGGGAGCGATAGGCTGGCATGGCGGTTTCCGTCCTCGGGTTTGACCGGCCGGGCGGGAAAATATGGAGCCGCCTCAGGCCTTTCCGGCCGGATAGCGCACGGGGTGGGCCGGCGCAACGGGAACTTGGCCTGGAGGGGGCCGGATCGGCCTATCGCAGGCCTCCCCTGCTCCCGGCGCGGGCTATTGCAGGGTTGGATCGAGCTTGTCGCGCAGCCAGTCGCCGATCACGGAGACGGCGAGCGTGGTCACCACGATCGTGGTCGCCGGCGCCAGCATGATCCAGGGCGCCCGGGTCAGGTACTCGCGGCCGTAGCCGACCATGTTGCCGAGGCTGGTCATCGGCGGCTGCACGCCGAGGCCGAGGAAGGACAGCCCTGATTCCATCAGGATCACCTCGGGAAACACCAGCGTGGTCGAGACGATCAGGGTCGAGGCGATGTTGGGCAGGATATGCCGCAGGTAGATCCGCGTCGGCGTCGCCCCCAGCTGCCGGACCGCGGCCGCGTAGCCCTGCGCATTGGCGGAAATGGCGAGGCCGCGGGCGATGCGGGCATAGCGCTCCCAGCCGAACAGGCCCATCAGGCCGATCAAGAGCGGCAGCGAATTGCCGAAGAAGGCGAGCACGGCGAGTGCCATGATCAGGAACGGCATGCTGGCCTGGAAATCGGTCAGCATCAGCACGAATTGCTCGACAACCCCGCGAAAATGCGCGGCCAGAAAGCCGAGCGTGGTCCCGACCACGGCCGAGATCGCGGTCGCGCCGAAGGCGATCAGCAGCGAGATCCGGATCGAGACGAGAAGGCGCGACAGCACGTCGCGGCCGAGCTCGTCGGTGCCGAGCCAGTGCGCGACATTGCCGGGCGCCGAGAGGCGGTTGCGCAGATCGAATTGGGTGTAACCATAGGGCGCGATCTTCTCGGCCAACGCGGCGATCACCAGCATGGCGACGATCCAGGTGACCGCAAGCGCAACGGAGACCGGGATCGCCGGCAGGCCGATGCGGCGGCGGATGGTCGCGTCCTTCAGCGTCGCGTCGGTCATGCGTGGGCCCCTTTGGCGCGCAGACGCGGATCGAGGAAGCCGTAGAGGAAATCGACGATCAGGTTCGACGTGACCATGGTCAGCGCCACCAGCAGCAGGATGCATTGCACGACGGCGAGGTCGCGGTTGGCGACGGCGACGACGAGGAGGCGCCCTACTCCCGGCCACGAGAACACGCTCTCGACCACCACCGCGCCCGCGATCAGCGAGCCCACCATGAAGCCCAAAATGGTCACAGTCGGGATCGCCGCGTTCGGCAACGCATGCGACGTCACCACCTTGCGCCACGGTACGCCCTTGGCCGACGCCGTGCGGATATAGGGCTGGCCCAGCACCTCCAGCATGGCACTGCGGGTGAAGCGCGCCAGCACGGCGGCGCCGCCCAAGCTGAGTGTCGCGATCGGCAGGATGGCGTGACGCCAGCTGTCCTGCCCGCCCGATGGCAGCCAGCCGAGCTGCACGGCGAAGACCAGCACCAGCAGCAGCGCGAGCACGAAGCTCGGCACGGTGAAGCCGGCGACCGCCGTCATCATCACGGCGCGGTCGATTGCCGAGCCCCGATGCAGCGCGGCGTAGATGCCGGCGGGAATGCCCAGTGCAACCTTGAAGACAAAGGCCGGCAGCGTCAGCGCCAGCGTTGCCGGGATGCGCTCCAGCACGAGCTGGATAGCGGGCCGCCCGTCACGCATGGAACGGCCGAGTTCGCCCTTGGCGATGGCCCCGAAGTAATCGAGATACTGAAACCAGATGGGATCATCGAGGCCCCACGCCTTGCGGAAGGCCGCGAGGACTTCCGGCGGCGCTTCCGGTCCCAGGATCATCAGCGCGGGATCGCCGGATAGCCGCAGCACCACGAAGGCGAAGGTGACGACGAGCACGATCGTCAGTGCAGCACGACCGATCCGAATGGCGAAATAGCGCCCCATCACGCCGCGTCCCGCGTCTCGGCCTGCGGCCCGGTGACGAGATGGCAGGCCACCTGGCGGTCGCCGCCGACCGCCGAAAGCGCCGGCACCTCACTCGCGCAACGCGCCATGGCGCGCGGGCAGCGCGGATGGAACGCGCAGCCGTTCGGACGAGCGGCCGGGTTCGGCGGATCGCCCGCCAACACGATGCGGCCGGCGCTGCGGCGGCCGGGTGCGGGCGAGGCAGACACCAGCGCCTGCGTGTATGGGTGCTCGGGCCGGGCAAAGAGATCGTCGGCGCTGCCGATCTCGACGATGCGGCCGAGATACATCACGGCGACGGTGTTGCTGATCTGGCGGACGACCCGCAGATCGTGGCTGATGAACAGCATTGTCAGCCCAAGCCGCACCTGGAGATCGGCGAGCAAATTCACCACTTGCGCCTGGATCGAGACGTCGAGCGCGCTGACCGGCTCGTCGCAGACGAGGAAATCGGGTTTTGTCGCCAGCGCCCGCGCCAGCACGATGCGCTGGCGCTGGCCGCCGGAGAGCGCGCCCGGATAGCGCGCGCCATGCGCGGGCGTCAGCTCGACGGCGCGCAGCAATTCGCGAACGCGGTCCTCGCGCTCGGAGGCCGTGCCGAGGCCATGAATGTCGAGGGGCTCGCGGATCTGGGTCGCCACCGGCAAACGCCGATCCAGCGCGCCGAGCGGGTCCTGGAAGATCATCTGCATGTGGGCGCGCTGTGCACGCCACGCCGGCGTCCCCGGTGCGGCCATCGCCTTGCCGTCGAACCGCACCTCGCCGCGATCGGGCGGCTCCAGGCCGAGCACGATGCGCCCCGTCGTGGATTTGCCCGAGCCGGACTCGCCGACGAGACCGAGCGTTTCGCCCTTGAGGATGCTGAGCGACACACCATCGACGGCGTGCACGGCCGTAGCCCGGCCGAACATCCCGGAGCGCATCGCATAGCTGCGCGAGATCGAGGACACCTCGACGAGCGGCGCGCTCATTCGGCGGCGATCCCGAGCAGCGCACGGCGCGAGGCTTCGGCGCGGATGCAGGCGACCGCGCGATCGTTTGCGATGGGCGCAAGCGTCGGCGCCGCAACCGCACAGGGCTCGGCTGCCAGTGCACAGCGTGGCGCGAAGGCGCATCCATCAGGCATGTGCGCGGGATCGGGGACGGTGCCGGGAATGGCGGTGAGACGCCGGCGCGGCCCATCGAGCGGCGGCAGCGCGCCGATCAGTCCCTGCGCATAGGGGTGCACGGGATCGGCAAAGAGCTGGTTGCTAGGTGCCTGCTCGATGATGCGGCCGGCATACATCACCGCGACGCGGTCGCAATTCTCCGCGACGACGCCGAGGTCGTGGCTGATCAGGACCATCGCCATGCTCATCTCGCGGCGGATCGTGGAGAGCAGCTCCAGGATCTGCGCCTGGATGGTCGCATCCAGCGCCGTGGTCGGCTCGTCCGCGATCAGCAGATCGGGATTTCCGGCCAGCGCCATCGCGATCATGATGCGCTGGACCTGCCCGCCGGAGAATTCATGCGGATAGGCGGACAGCCGCCGGCCTGCGTCGGGAATGCCAACGAGATTGAGCAGCCGCAGTGCCTCGGCCTTCACGGCCTCGCCCGAGAGATCGCGATGCAAGGCCAGCGCCTCGCAGAGCTGCCTGCGGATGGTCAGCACCGGGTTGAGCGCGCTCGCCGGATCCTGGAAGATCATGGCGACACGCCCGCCCCGCACCTGGTCGAGTTCCGACGACGGCGCACCGAGGATCTCGCGTCCATCGAGACGGACAGAGCCCGAGACTTTTGCGTGCCGCGGCAGCAGGCCAAGCGCAGCGAGCCAGGTTACGGACTTGCCGGAGCCGGACTCGCCGACGAGGCCCAGGGCCTCGCCCTTTTCCAAGGTCAGATCGACGCCGCGCAGGACCGGCACGCCGTTGAAGGCAACGCCGAGCCCCTGAATGCTGACGAGCGGCGCCACGGCCTCAAGCCTCGAAATTGCCAGCGCGGAAATCCATCGCGAAAGCGGGCGAGGCCTTCCACTTGATCGACTTCGGCTTGGCCGTGAAGGTCGCGTTCTGGTGCAGCACGGTGTAGGCGGGGTCCTCGCGCTCGGCGATCTCCAGCATGCGGTGGAACGCCTTCTTGCGCGCGGCGCGGTCGGTCGAGGTCTCCAGGAACTCCGAGAGCTTGTTCAGCTCGACATTGGTCCATTCGCCGATCTGCTGCTGCTGGCCGTTCGGACCGTGCTGGGCAACGATCGACGACACCGGATCGTTGAAGGCCGCGGAGTTCGACCAGTCGCGCACGGCGCGGGTCGGCGCGCGTTCCATGATCTGCGACCAGTTCTCCTTGGTCTCGATCTCTACGTTGAGGCCGACCGACTTCCACATCTCGACCAGCACCTGCGCGGTCGCGACCTGGTTGGTGTAGTAGTTGTTGAGCAGGCGATAGGGAATCGGATCGCCCTTGTAATTGGCCTGCTTCAACAGATCCTGCGCGAGCTTCGGATCGTAAGCCGGCACGCTCCAATCGGCGTTGAACATGTCGCCATAGAATTCCCACTGCAGGCCCTTCGGCACGCGGGTGCGGCCGGCCCACAGGCTGTCGACGATGGCCTGGCGGTCGATCGCGTGGGTGAAGGCGCGGCGGACCAGCGGATTGGCAAGCACGGCGTGGTTCTTGTCGAACACGGTCAGGCGATGATTGAGGATGGTGCCGCCCTGCACTTCGAACGCGGCATTCTTCTCGATCCCGGCGATCTGGTCCGGCGGGATGTCGCAGGCGAACTGGTATTCGCCGGACAACAGCCCATTGATGCGGCTCGCGACCTCAGGCACTTCCAGGAAGCGGATCCGCTTGAGCGGCGGACGGCCGCCCCAATATTCGTCGTGCGCTTCCAGCGTCAGCGAGACGTCGGGCTTGAGCTCGACGACCTTGTAGGGGCCGGTAGTGATCGGCTTGCGCGCCCAGTCGAGATAGCTTGCGGATTCATCCCAGGCGCGACGGTTGGCGATGTCGGAGCCGTAGCGCGACAGGCGGCCTTCGATGGTGACGTCGGGCGTCGCGTTGTAGAAGCGCACCGTGTACTTGTCGACGGCATCGACGCGGACGAGGTCCGGCCAGATGCGGCGCGCAACCGCGGGCACGTCCGGCGGCAGCTCCTTGCCGGGCTTCGGCATCGGGATTTTTTCGAAAGCCTGGATGGTGGAGCGGCTCTTGGCTTCGGTCTCACCGAACATGCGCTCGCGGCTGAAGGTGAAGACGACGTCTTCGGCGGTCAGCTCGTCGCCATTGTGGAATTTCACGCCCTGGCGCAGCTTCACCTCGACTGTCTGATCGTCGATGCGGCGCCATTCGGTGGCGAGCCCCGGCACGGCCTCGAGATTGCCGCGGAAATTCTTCGAGATGAGGCCTTCCCAGATCGAGGAGAAGAACACGCGCTCGCCGACATTGGACTGCTCGCGCAGCACGTCGAGCACGTTCGCATTCGTCACCTTCTGCACGGCGATCGTCACCGACGGACGATTGTCACCCTGCCCGATCGCAAAGCGCGGCAGCAGCAGCGTGCCGGCGGCAGCGCCACCGGATTTCAGGATGGTACGACGGGTAAGCTTGCTCATGACGATGACCCCTGCCCTCTGCGATCTGGTTATTCGGCGAGACCGAGCGCGGTGAGATGCGCGGCGCCCTTGCGGACGTCGTCGTGGTTGCGCAGCTCGAGGATCAGCCGCGGATTGGATGTCAGCCGGCCCAGCGCGCGGAACAATGCGACCCAGGGGATGTTGCCTTCGCCCGGCGCCCAATGCCGGTCGGCAAAGCCGTCGGTGTCCTGCAAGTGCACATGCGTCAACATGTCACCGGCGGTTTCGACGTAATAATCGACCGGCGGCGCGCCGGTGGAGATGTGGGCGTAGTTGGCGTGGCCGGTGTCGAGCGAGACGCGCACCTTGCTGCTTTCGAGCGCCTTGGCGAGACGCACGCGGTCGCGCGGGTCCTTGTCCTCGATGTTCTCGATGACGATCTCGCAGCCGATGGTCTCGGCGCGGGCGATCACCTCCGCCAGCGTCGCCTTGACGCGCTCGACGATGTTGGCGCGGCTGTCCGGATAGAGATCGAGATTGTTGTGGTCCCAGGTCGTGAACGGCGAATGCATCACCATCTGCGTCGCGCCGAGGAATTCAGCGGCATCAAGGCCCTGCAGCAGCCGCCTGGTCACAGCCTGGCGGATCAGGGGATCGTGGCTGTCGATCTTGAAGCCCCAGAACGGGCCGTGGATGCCGAGACGGCCGGTGTGGCCTGAGAGCATCTGCTTGATCTCGGTGGCGGCACTACGCCAGTCGCCGTCGAGCAGATCGGCACGGAAGAAATCCTGAATTTCGAGATCGCGTTGTCGCTCCAGAAGCCAGTCGCGGTGAGCGGGGATCGATTTGATGGATAGTGCGGCGCCCAACACCGGCTTCGACATGGCTTGCTCCCTTGGCCGTCAGCGATGACGGGGAGCAGCGCTAGACCAGTTCAATGACAGGCCGGTGAAATGCGGATTCGGGAGATGTGGACATCGCGTCGCGCGCTTGCATCGATTTCGGGGAGCACCGAGCGCACCGCGTGCAGGCGCATGCATGCGCGCGCGAAATCAAGCGCGATTAAGTCCGTAGTGATCCGGAATGGTATCCTATGCCGATCTCACGTACATCGCGGACATCGATCGGCGGCCTTCACGGGGCATCACCCTCTGATCGCGCACCACGGGGTTGGGGGACCACTTGGGGCGGGGGCATCAAAGGCTGGGGCAAGGTTACGAGGTCCGGACTCCTAGGCACTCCGGACCTCGTGCTTTCTGAGGTTGAACGTGATTTCGCGCCGCCGGCTTGATCAGCCGTGCGGCGCGAAGTCGTTCTGGATTGCCCTCTTCGCTTACTTCGGCACGTTCCGCTCGAGATCCTCGAGCCAGGCCGCCGCACTCGAATCCGACGGCGCACGCCAGTCGCCGCGCGGCGACAGCGATCCGCCGGCCGAGACCTTGGGCCCGTTCGGCATCGCCGAGCGCTTGAACTGGCTGAAGGCGAAGAAGCGACGCAGGAACACTTCAAGCCAGCGCCGAATTTCCGGAAGATCATAGGCGCGGCGCTTGTCGGCCGGGAATGCCGGCGGCCACTCGCCCTCGGCGACGTCTTTCCAGGCCTGGAACGCCATGAAGGCGATCTTCGACGGCCGCAGACCGAAGCGCAGCGTGTAGAACAGGTTGAAATCCTGCAGCTCGTAGGGTCCGACGGAGGCTTCCGTGCTCTGCGGCTTCTCGCCTGGCTTGACCGGAACCAGCTCCGGCGAGATTTCGGCCGACAGGATCGAGGCGAGCGTCCCGTTCACATCGCCGCTGAACTGTTTCGAGGCGATCACCCAGCGGATCAGATGCTGGATCAGCGTCTTCGGCACGCCGGCGTTGACATTGTAGTGCGCCATCTGGTCGCCGACGCCGTAGGTGCACCAGCCGAGCGCGAGCTCCGAGAGGTCGCCGGTGCCGATGACGATGCCGCCATGATGGTTGGCGAGCCGGAACAGATAGTCGGTGCGCAGGCCCGCCTGCACGTTCTCGAAGGTGACGTCGTAGACCTTCTCGCCCTTGCCGAAGGGATGGCCGATGTCCTTGAGCATCTGCGTGGCGGTGGTGCGGATGTCGAGTTCCTGCCAGTTGGTCTGCAACGCCTTCATCAGCGCCAGCGCATTGGTCTTGCTCTCGCTGCCGGTGGCAAAGCCCGGCATGGTATAGGCAAGGATGTTCTCACGCGGCAGGCCGAGCAGGTCGACGGCCTTGGCGGCGACGATCAGCGCATGGGTGGAATCGAGACCGCCGGAGACGCCGATCACGACGCGCTTGGTGCCGGTCGCGCGCATGCGCTGCACGAGGCCGGCGACCTGGATGTTGTAGGCCTCGTAGCAATCCTGTTCGAGCAGGCTTTCATCGCTCGGCACGAACGGGAAGCGTTCGACCTTGCGCAGGAAGCCGATGTCGTCGGCCGGCGGGGTCACGGCGAAGCTGATTGTACGATAGAAGCCCTCGCGCTGCCGGCGGTTGTCGTCGAATGTGCCCATCAGGGCGCGCTCCTGCCTGAGCAGGTCGAGGTCGACGTCGGCGAGCGTGATCTGGCCCTCCTGCCGGAACCGCTCACCCTCCGCCAGCAGCACGCCGTTCTCATAGATCGAGGTCTGGCCGTCCCAGGCGAGATCGGTGGTGGATTCCCCTGCCCCCGCGGCGGAATAGACATAGGCCGCAAGGCAGCGGGCCGAGGTCGATTGGCACAGCAGCGCGCGCGAGCGCGCCCGGCCGATCGTGATCGGACTGCCCGACAGATTGATCAGCACGCTCGCGCCGGCCAGCGCCAGTTCGGAGGCCGGCGTCACAGGGATCCACATGTCCTCGCAGATCTCGACGCCGATGGTCAGGCCCGGGACGTCCTCGGCCGCAAACAGCAGATCGGTCCCGAATGGCGCATGGAGCTTGCCGATGGCGATCGCCTCGCCGGCGATGCCGGCGCCGGAGGCGAAATGGCGTCCCTCGTAGAATTCACGATAGGTCGGCAGATAGCTCTTGGGCACGACGCCCAAAACATTCCCGCGGTGAACGACGACGGCGCAATTGTAGATGCGATGGCCATACCGCAGCGGCGCGCCGACGATCAGCACGGTCATCAGCGCTGTGGAGGCCTCAACAATGGTGGCAAGCCCGCGCTCGACCGCATCAAGCAGCGGATCCTGCTTGACGAGATCCTCGATCGCATAGCCGGACAGGCAGAGCTCGGGAAACACGGCCACCGCGACCGACTGCGCATCGCAGGTTTTCGCCGTCGCGATGACTGCCTTCGCATTGGCCGCGGGATCGGCCACATGGGAGGTGGTGACGCAGGCTGCAACACGCGCAAACCCGTGGGCGTAGATCGAGTGGAAGCTCATCGAGCACAGCACCTTTAAATCTTGTCGGACCGGCCGTCGCCGGCTCTGCTCTCTATTTAGCCCATCGACCGGGCCCCGTGCAGGCCATCCGCCATCATGCATAACGGAATTGCGGCTGCGCCGGCCTTGGCTTGCAGGCCTTTGCTTGCAGGCTTGGCTTCAGGTGCCGTCAGGCGCTGCGCGCAAGCACGCCGGAGAGGTCGTTGCGCAGCCATTCCGCGATCCGGGGCCAGGCATGGGCGTGGGTCCGCGCGCCCATGAACAGGCCGAGATGGTTGCTCGGTTCGGAGGCCGCGGCAACGAAAGCCGGCGGCGTGCCGACGAGGCTGGCGGTCGCGAGCGCCTGTGTGGCCGGCACGACATCGTCGTCGAGCCCGGCCAGCAGGAAGACCGGAGATTTGACGTTCTTCAGATCGATGGCGCGACCGAAAGCCGTGAAATTTCCGCCGGCGATGCGGTTCTCTCGAAAGATCCAGTTGACGACCTGGAGATAGTAGGTGCCCGGCAGGTTGAGCGTCTCGGTGTTCCAGCGGTCGAAGCGCGCGAGCAGGGCCGCGCCCTCCTCGTCCGAGAGGTCTTTCTGCAACGCCGCCGCGATGTCGTCACGGTCAGGCGCCTTCGACCAGACCCGCAGCATCTCCTCGCCGCTGACATTGCCACCGCCACGTGCGACGATCTGGTCGTAGACGATCTCGGGCGCGTTGCGGGCGAGTTGCGACAGCCTGGACTCGACCGAGAGGTCGACCGGCGCACCTGCCAGCACCAGCCGCCGCACCTTGGCCGGAAACCGCGCCGCATAGAGCAGCGACAACCAGCCGCCCTGGCACAGGCCGACCAGATCGACCGGCGAGCCGATCTCGTCGACAGCGACGTTGAGATCGCCGAGATAACTGTCGATCGAGAGATAGCGCATGTCCGACGTGGCCGAGCGCCAGTCGGTGAGATAGATCCGATCGATGCCGCCCTGCTGCAACGACTGCACCACGCTGTGGCCGGGCGCAAAATCGGCAATCAGGGCCCGGTGCAGCGCATAAGGCGCGCAGACCAAGGCCGGCTGACCGGATCGCGTGCGCGAACAATCGCGCAGCCGCATGGTGGCGAGCTCCAGCGCTGCAGTGCCGGGCGTGGTCCAGGGGAGTTCGCCCTCGCCCTGCTCCGCCGGGCCGCGCTCCAGCCACCAGAAGCAGGCGTCCATGGCAAGCCGTGCCGCCGCGAACGGCCAAAACACGGGGTCATCGGGGCCGCGCCCAGCGTCGCCGGGCTGTGGACCGCTCGTCCTCGCCACCATCACCGCATGATCCTCACAAGAATGCCTCCAGGCTGACGACGGAGATGCCCCGCTCCCTGAAGCTGTGATGGGTCGCTGCCACCGAGCCGTCGAGGTCGATGCCGCGGCAGGCGTCCTCGATCACGACGACCTCGAAGCCCGCCTTGCGCGCATCCTCCGCGGAAAAGCGGACGCAGAAATCGAGCGCCAGGCCGGCGACGAAAACCGTCCTCAGCTCGCGCTCGCGCAGATAGCCGAGCAGTCCGGTCGGCGTCTTGTGGTCGTTCTCGAACAGCGCCGAATAGGAATCGATGCCGCGGCGGAAGCCCTTGCGCACCACAAGGTTCGCGCGTGTGACCGCGAGCTCCCGGTGGAATTCGGCGCCGGCGGTGCCCTGGACGCAATGCGTCGGCCAGAGCACCTGGGTGCCGTAGTCGAGCTCGATGGTCTGGAACGGCTGCTTGCCCGCATGGTTCGGCGCGAAGGAGACGTGGTCGCCCGGATGCCAGTCCTGCGTCAGCACCACATTGGCGAATTTTTGGGCGATCCGGTTGATGGCCGGGACGACCTTCTCGCCCCCGGGAACGGCGAGCGCCCCGCCCGTGCAGAAATCGTTCTGCACATCGATCACCAGCAGCGCGTCGCGGTCGGTTATCTTCATCGCAAGCCCCATGTCGTCCGTCCGGCGCAATCGGCGCCAGCCGTCATCAATGTCGATCTTCCCACGCGGCTTCGCAACCTCCGACACGCGCAACAATGTCGCGCAAACGGCCGGCTGATCCCCGCGCCGATCTCCACCTGGATGCGACGCTTTGGCCTCGTCCGTGTTGACTAGCTGTACCCGAGGGCGGAATCTCTGATATCCGCGACGTGCGGATCGCGGCGAAGGCGTGGAGGAAAAGGGTTCCCGAAGCCTGCAAGGCTACGGGAGCCGGATGGTCATGAGTATCGGCAGGACAGGCAACATTCTTCTCGCCGATATCGGCGGCACCAACGCGCGGTTCGCGCTGAGCAACGGCGAGCAGATCGGCACCATCGACTATGTGAAGGTCGCGGACCATCCGACGGTCCGCGAAGCGATCGCCGACGTGCTGCGGCGGGCCGATAGCGAGAAGCCGGTCAGGGCCGTGCTCGCCGTCGCCGGTCCCGTCACCAACAACCGCTGCGTCATGACCAACAGCCCCTGGGTGATCGACGGCAACGAGCTCCAGCCGGCGCTCGGCTTCGAGAGCGTCCACGTGCTCAACGATTTCGAGGTGGTGGCCTGGTCCCTGCCCGCCTTGCAGCCGGCCGACCTGATTCCGCTCGGCGGCCAGGACGGCATATCCGGCGAGCCGCTTCTGGTGGTCGGACCCGGGACCGGTTTTGGCGTCTCCTGCCTGGTCGAGCGCCACGGCTCCCGGCTGGCTGTGGTCACTGAGGCCGGTCACGCGACGCTACCTGCCGAGAACGAGCGCGAGGAACGCGTGATCGCCGCCATGCGCCGGCGCTTCGGCCACGTCTCCATCGAGCGCGGCGCCCTCTCCGGCTCCGGGCTCCAATCCCTCTATGAGGCGATGGCCGAGGTCGATGAAGCCCAGGTGCCGCAACGCGATGCGGCCGGTATCACCAAGGCGGCGCTGGACGGGACCTGCGAGCTCAGCCGCGCGACGCTGGAGATGTTTTGCGCCATCCTCGGCTCGGTGGCCGGCAACCTCGCTGTAACCTTCGGCGCCAGAGGCGGCGTCTACATTGCCGGCGGAATCGTGCCGCGCTTTCCGGACTTCCTTTCGGCTTCAGCGTTCCGCGCGCGTTTCGAAGCCAAGGGGCGCTTCCAGGACTATTTGCGCAACATCCCGACCCGCCTCGTCATGAAGCCCGATGCAAGCTTCGTCGGCCTGAAGACGTTCGCCGACCACAATCTGGATTGAAACGCACCCGTTCGCGCATCTTCCGTTAAGCAATTCACAGCTGATTGCATCGTACGTGCGGTTCCACGTAGGATCGTGCTTGCCCCCTTGTTTCCGATGGGAAACAATTCGCGCCTGTGTGTGGCGTAGGTACGGGGGCGTGACATGCGTAAGCAGGATGTGGGCTTCGACTATCACCGTTATCACCGGCTGCTGACGGAGGCAGACGATGACGACAAGCGCATGGCGCTGATCGAGCTGTTGATCGAGGAGAAGGCCCGGGACCGGTTGGCGGCCCAGCGCGCCTCGGACCGCGCCGCGATGACGGCCCACACGATCGCCACGGTGCTGAGGGCCGGCCGCAACTAGCGCTTGCATGATCGGCTGCCGCGCAGCGACGAGTCTGCGATCAATTGCGATTCGATTAAGGATCTCTGGCAATCCTGTATCAAACTTTGTGCGCTACGGTTCCCCCACCTGATGCAATTCAGGATCAAACAGGGGGAATGAACATGAGCATGATTTCGCTCGCCGAAATGCCGGCTGCCGTCCAGACCCGGTCGATCGACTATTCTTTTAAAGCCATTATCATCTTCTGCGGCCTCGGACTTCTCGCCTCGTTCAGCCTGATGGCGAACGGCGTGGACCTCAGCGCCGGCCTGATGTGAGACACTGACGGACCTTCCGTCGCCAAATGGCCGCCCCTGTCGGGCGGCCATTTTCGTTTGACGACGTCTCGATCGATGACAATGTCAGTGTGCCGCCCTGGATCTGCGCCTGAGATCAGCGCCCTGGATCAGTGCCTTGGATCAGTGCGAAGCCTTGGCCGGTGCATCCGGAAACAGCGAGTCGATCATGATCTTGAGCTGCTCCATCGCAATCGGCTTGCGCAGGATCGGCCGGCGCCGGAGCAAGGACGGCAGCAATTCAGGCCCATAGCCCGTCGCGAACAGGAACGGCTTGCCGCGGCGCTCGATCAAATCGGCGACGGGATCGACGTAGACGCCCATCAGGTTGATATCGAGGATCGCGAAGTCGTACTGCGCCGTCATCGCAAAGGCGCTCGCATCGCGCACGTTGTCCGCTTCCGCAACGACATGGTGGCCAAGCTCCTCCACCATGTCGGCGATCATCATCCGGATCAACGCCTCGTCTTCAACCAGGAAAACGGAGAGTCCGTCCGCCATATCAACCCCGCAGCCAATCAAGCGGAGTTAAGCATACCCGATTTGCAAGAAAGATTCACGAATTCGTGGCCTCCAAATTCCACGAATACATGCAATCCGATTCAAGCTCGATCAATCCAGGCCGCGCTCGTGGCTGAGGCGAACCATCTCCTGGATGAACACCTCCTTCTGCTTGTCATCGAGGCTTGAGAACAACGGCTCGGCGGCATCGGCGACATTGCGCTGGTCGGCAGCGCGGTCGATCAGGAATTGCGACTCGTTGCGCATTTGCTCGATGATGTCGTCCGGCGGATCGCGCTTGGCCCGCGCGATGCGCAGGTTCAGCCGCTCCGCGCCATTGTGCCCGAGATAGTGCATTGCGCTGGAGAAGCCGAACCAGTGCTTCTCCTGATCGGGCGTGAGGTTCAGCTCGGTCTTGATACGCTCGATATAGGAATCGCTGTTGGCGACGATCTGGTCGGCGGTCAGCTGCGGCGTGCCGGGCTGGGTCAGGACGGTAACGTCCTTGTTGTCCTTATTCTCATTCTCCTTGGTGTCCGAGGGCGCGTTCTTGGCTTCCTTGGTCGCCTTGGCACCCTTGCCGCCTTTGGCGGTCTTGGCGTCCTTGTCCTTGGCGCCGCCGGGCTGCTTGGAGTCCTTGGCGGCATCCTTGGATGCGTCCTTGCTCGCGTCCTTGGCAGCCGGCGCCTGGCCACTGTTGTTGTTGACGCCGAGCACGCCGGTGAAGACGCCGACCACGCCGCCGATGGCGCCGCCGAGAACGCCACCGACGGGACCTGCCGCCTTGTTACCGGCCGCGGCCCCGTCCTGAACGCCCTTGACCAAACCTTGTGCATTCGCAACCGCGGCCGCGCCGATCAGCATCGTCAGCACGGAGCCGAGTGCGAGCCAATGCCGCAGGCCAAGCCGCACAGGCGGCGCGGGGGGGATGATTTGGGTCTTCATGTCGATCTGCTTGCCTTCCAGGAAACGGCAGGCCTCCTGCCGGTTGCAACTCTACCGTTTTCGCGACGCCGAGGTCTAGGCGCGGACCATCGCTGTCCCCGTTTGAAGGCCCTGTGGCGCGAAGCGGTGATGCAGGCTCATTCGGAACTGCGGCGTAATTGCGCACGGGATCGTCTCGAGCCGTCGCACGCGGAAGTGTGCGTCGCAATAAGAGTAGACGCAGCTCATCGCCGACAGAAGCGACGGGCATTCCGTACGCAACGTTAGTTCTAGAGCGCGAGGCTTCCGGCTTTCTCGACAGACGCAATCAATCATGATGTGATGGCGCTACCAATCTGGCCGCGTTTCCGGCGCGATTGACCGCCCGGAAACGACGGCGCGAACAAGAAACGCCAACCAACAAACGCAAAACAAACTCGGGAAATTCAGAGGAAATGACAGAACGATAAAACACACCAAGGCGAGGAAACGAGATGTCACGCAATAGACTGACGCGACGTCAATTTGTAGCAGCCACTGCAATGTCCTCCGCGGCGCTCATCGCAGCGCCCTATGTCCGAGGCGCCTACGCCGCCGGCAAGCTCTCGATCGGCCTGTGGGACCACTGGGTACCCGGCGCCAACGCTGCCTCCACCGACTTGATCAACGAATGGGCGGCGAAGGAGAAGGTCGAGGTTTCAATCGACTACATCACCAGCCAAGGCAACAAGCTGCTTTTGACGATGGCCGCCGAGGCGCAGGCCAAGTCCGGGCACGATATCCTGTCGTCTCAAATCGGCTGGCAGCCGCACGCCTATGACGACTTGCTTGAACCGGTCAACGACGTCATGGAGCCGATCGTCAAGCAGAACGGCGAGGTGAACGGCACGGTCAAGTATCTCGGCCAGGCCGGCGGCAAATGGCTCGCCGTGCCGGCGACCGCCGGCAGTCAGATCAAGGGCCCCTGCTCGCGTATCGACCTGATGAAGAAATACGCCGGCATCGATGTCCAGGAAATGTATCCGGCCGGTTCACCGCCCAAGGCCGACAACTGGACGATGGAGACGTTCCTCAAGGCGGCCGAAGCCTGCCAGAAGGGCGGCTTCGCCTTCGGCATCGGCCTTGGCACGACCCCGGACAACATCGACACCGCGGGCGCGATCTTCCAGTCGTTCGGTGCCGAACTCGTCAACGCCAAGGGCGACATCACCGTCAAGACCGACCAGGTCCGGCAGGCGCTGGAATTCTACAAGAAGCTGATCGCGGTGTTGCCGCCGGACGCCCCCTCCTGGGACGACGCCTCGAACAACAAATGGCTGATTGCTGGCAAGGGCGCGCTGATCATGAACCCGCCGAGCGCGTGGGCGGTCGCCAAGCGCGACGCGCCGCAGGTCGCGGAGCAATGCTGGACGCACGGCTTCCCGGCCGGGCCGAAGGGACGTTTTGCACCTTTCCAGCCGTTCTTCTGGAGCATCTGGAAATTCTCCAAGAACAAGGACGCGGCCAAGAGCCTGCTTACCCACCTGTCCCAGCCGTCGTCGATCGAAAAGTTCGTTCAGGTGAGCGGCGGCTACGATCTGCCGGCATACGCAAGCATGACGACGCTGAAGACCTGGGCCGAGGAAGGGCCTCCGAAGGGCACGCTCTATCACTATCCGAACCCCTACAATCATCAGATATTGTCGATTGCAGCCGCGCCGGCGCCACCAAAGATCGCGGAGCAGATCTATAATCAGGCGACGCTGACCAAGTTGGCGCTTCGTTACGCCAAAGGCGAGAAGATGGAAGACGCGCTCGCCTGGGCCGAGGGCGAGTGCGAGGGCTTCATGCGGAGCTGAGCCGGGTGTGTGCCGCGGTGGTTCACGCCTTCGGGCGTGAGCCGCCGAGGCCGCCTCGCGAAACCCGCCCGTCGATGCCGCTCGCCGCGCTGGCCTTCGGCGCCCTACGTCTTACGAAGAGGCTCGTGTCATGGCCGATGTCGTCGTTCAGCAAGGTCGTCTCGCCCGCGCTGCGAGCCCGCGCAAGGGGGCCAGTCTCCGCAATGTGCTCGGGCGCAAATCGACCGTGGCATTCCTGCTGACGCTGCCGCTGATCTTGCTGATCCTGCTGCTCGTGCTCTACCCCGCATTCTACTCGGTTTACCTGGCGACGCTGAACAAGGCGATGACGAAGTTCGTCGGCTTCGGCAACTTCACCTTCCTGTTCAAGCGCGAAACGTTCTGGATGGTGGTCAAGCAGTCCTGCATCTTCGCGGTCACCGCGGTGATCTTCAAGGCGCTGATCGGCTTCATCGTCGCGCATTTCGTCCACAACATCCCGGGCAAGAAGCAACGCAAATGGCGCGGCATGCTGCTGGTGCCCTGGGTGATCCCTCCGGCGATGAGCACGCTGGCCTGGCTCTGGCTGTTCGATCCCTCCTACAGCGCCTTCAACTACACGCTCTCCTTCTTCGGCGTCGGCCCGATCCCCTGGCTCGGTGACACCTTCTGGGCGCGCTTCTCCGTGATCCTCGTCAACGTCTGGTACGGCGCGCCGTTCTTCCTGATCATGTATCTGGCGGCGCTGAAGTCGGTCCCCGACCAGCTCTACGAGGCGGCGTCGATCGACGGCGCCAATTGGTGGCAGAAGATCTGGCACATCACCTTGCCGATGATGCGCAACATCATCGCCATCACCACGCTGTTCTCGCTGATCGTGACCTTCGCCAATTTCGACATCGTGCGCATCCTGACCGCGGGCGGGCCGCTGGATACGACCCATCTGTTCGCCACCTGGGCGTTCCAGGTCGGTATCCAATCGACCGACATTCCGCTCGGCGCCTGCGTCTCGCTGTTCATGGTGCCGATCCTCGCGATCGCGGCGGTCTTCATCCTGCGCGACGTCAACAAACGCGGAAACGAAGCCTGATGAGCACACTCACGATCGACAAGGCCGGACCGTCCCGCAAGCTCAAATACGGCAGCATGAGCCGGGACCGGGCCTGGGCACTGCGCTGGTCTTATTTCTTCCTCGTGTTGTTTGCGATCTTCTTCCTGACGCCGCCGATCTACATGCTGATCACCTCGCTCAAGAGCAGCGCGGAGATCTCGGCGGCGACCAATCCGTGGTGGGTGTTTCATCCGACGCTGTCGAACTATGTCGAGCTGCTGACCTCGAACCAGTTCCTGCGCTTCTTCTGGAATTCGGCGATCATCTCGATCGTGGTCGTGATCGTGACGATGCTGATCAGCATCCCCGCCGCGTTCGCGCTGGCGCGGATGAAGTTCTGGGGCTCGGCGACGCTCGCGACCGGCGTCTTCCTCACCTATCTCATTCCCGACAGCCTGCTGTTCATTCCGCTGTTCAAGATGCTCACCGTGATCCAGGACTTCACCGGCATCACGCTGCTGAACCGTTGGTATGTGCTGATCTTCGTCTATCCGACGCTGACCGTGCCGTTCTGCACCTGGATCATGATCGGCTATTTCGCCTCGATCCCGAAGGAGCTCGACGAGGCCGCGATCATCGATGGCGCCTCGTGGCTGCAGACCCTGCTGCGGATCTTCATTCCGGTGGCGCTGCCCGGGCTGATCGCCGCGACGATCTTCGCCTTCACGGTATCCTGGGCCCAGTTCCTCTATCCCCTGGTGTTCACCACGTCCGTGGACCAGCTCGTGCTGCCGGTCGGTATCACCACGACGCTGATCAAGGGCGACGTCTTCAACTGGGGGCAGATCATGACGGGTGCGCTGCTCGGCGCAGCACCACCGCTGATCATCTACGCCTTCCTGATGGACTACTACATTGCCGGCCTGACCGCCGGCGCGACAAAGGGCTGATGTCGAAAGGTTGAGGTTTTCATGGCTGACGTTGCATTGCGGAAGGTGGTCAAACGCTACGACGATGTCGAAGCGGTGCGCGGCATCGACCTCGATATCGCCGACCATGAGTTCATCGTCCTCGTCGGGCCGTCCGGCTGCGGCAAGTCGACCACGCTGCGCATGATCGCGGGGCTCGAGGACATCAGCGACGGCGACATCATGATCGGAGGCGACGTCGTCAACGACGTGCCGCCGAAGGATCGCGACATCGCCATGGTGTTCCAGAACTACGCGCTCTACCCGCACATGACGGTCGCGGAAAACATGTCGTTTGGGCTGCGGCTGAAGCACTACCCCAAGGCCGAGATCAAGGCGCGGGTGACGGAGGCCGCACGCCTGCTGGACATCACCGATCTGATCGACCGCAAGCCGAAGCAGCTCTCCGGCGGCCAGCGCCAGCGCGTCGCCATGGGGCGCGCCATCGTGCGCAATCCAAAGGTCTTCCTGTTCGACGAGCCGCTGTCCAATCTCGACGCCAAGCTGCGGGTGCAGATGCGCATCGAGATCAAGAAGGTGCACCAGAAGGTGCGCACCACCACCGTCTACGTCACCCACGACCAGGTCGAGGCGATGACGCTGGCCGACCGCGTGGTGGTGATGAACAAGGGGCGCATCGAGCAGATCGGCACGCCGAACGAGCTCTACCACAAGCCGGCGACACGCTTTGTCGCAGGCTTCATCGGCTCGCCCGCAATGAATTTCATCCCGTGCCGGCTGGAGGATGCCGCCGGCACGCTGCAGCTCCGCCTGACCGACCGTATCGCCTTTGCGCTGCCGCCGGCCCGCGCCGCGCGCTACAACGCGCTGCCGCGCACCGACAGGCTGCTGCTCGGCATCCGTCCTGAACACCTCACGGAATCGAACGCGCATCTGGAGCCCGGCGTCGAGACGTTCGACACCGTGCTCGACGTCACCGAGCCGATGGGGATGGAGACCCTGGTTTATTTCGGGCTCGACGGCACGCCGGTCTGCGGCCGTGTCAATCCCAATGCCGGCGCCAAGGACGGGGCTCCCATGCGTTTGGCGATGGACCTCAACAACATGCACCTGCTAAACGAGGAGACCGGGGTCGTGCTGTGACGCCGGCCAAGAAACGCAAGCAGGCGGGGAGCGATGGCGACCAACAAGAAGAAGATTTTCGTTACACAAACTTTGTCGCAGGGGGCACGAGCCCTCCTCACCCAGCGGGACGATATCGAGCTCGTCGAGTTTCCAAACCTGATCTCCGCGAAGGACTTTGAAGCTCTGCTGAAGAACCATGCGCCGGTTCACGGCGTGGCGCTCGGTGCCACCGCCTTCGGCGAGACCGAGCTCGAGGCGTCCAAGGACATGAAGGTGGTGACCCGCATCGGCGTCGGTTACGACGCCGTCGACGTGCCGGCCCTCTCCCGCCGCAAGGTGCCGCTGATGGTCGCGGGCAGCGCCAACTCGCCCTCGGTCGCCGAGCAGGCCCTGTTCATGATGCTCACTCTGGCAAAACGCGCGAATGAAATGCACGCCTGCGTCAAGGATGGCCAGTGGGCCAACCGGCTCGGCATGCTGCCGTTTGACCTCTACGGCAAGACCGTGCTGATCATCGGCTTCGGCCGCATCGGCACCCGCACCGCCAAGCGCTGCCAGGCGATGGAAATGAAGGTGCAGGTCTACGATCCCTACAAGCCCGCCGCCGACATCAAGGCCGCCGGCTGCGAACCGGTCTCTGACCTCGACGCGGCGCTGCCCAACGCCGACTTCGTCACCATCCACTGCCCGAAGACGCCGGAGACGGTCGGTCTGTTCGATGCGGCGCGGATCGGCCGGATGAAGCCAAGATCCTATCTCATCAACACCGCGCGCGGCGGCATCGTGAAGGAGGCCGCGCTGTACGACGCGCTGACTTCGGGAGCGCTCGCCGGCGCCGGCATCGACGTGTTCGAAGTCGAACCGCCGCCGGTCAGCAATGCGCTGTTCGCGCTGCCCAACGTCATCATGGCGCCGCACGTGGCGGGCGTGACCGTCGAGGCCGTGAGCCGCATGAGCGAGCAGACCGCGCGCAACATCCTGAGTGTGCTGGACGGCGATCCGATCCGGCAGAACATCATCAATCAGGACGTGCTGGGCTGAGGCAAATCCGAAGGCGGACGACTAAAGCGCGATGAACTATCATCGCGCTTTAGGTTATTGTTTGAACATGATCTTTTCGGAAAACCGCTACACACTTTTCCGGATCATGCTTCGTCCGCCCGCCTTCGGATGGCCAGAATGCGTCCCATTTTGGTGCAGATCGGGCCCCAACTCAGCCTTAATCAAACCCGCGTAATGTATCCGGCCGCGGCGGCAGTGGGACAGACTTGCCGGCCGCGTCGAGCTGGAGGATGGACACTTGTCAGAGATCGACCCGACCGACCAAGCGCTGGCGACCATCGCCAGCATTTTCGAGCGCCCCGAGCCCGTTCTCGTCGTCCGCGACACTGAGACCGAGACGGAAACGGAGGCTGCCGACGAGTATGCGATCGCAGACGAGTATGAGGTCGCAGACGAGCATCACACCTCCGACGATCATCAAGCCTCCGACGAGCATCCGATGGTCGAGGAGCAGCCGCTGGTACCCGACCACACCGATGCCGATGGCTACAGCAAGGTCGGGCCCGGGCCGATGGTCGCGATCCGCCTGAAATGGACCGTCCATCGCGGCGACGACGACCAGTACTACGTGCACGAAACCATCGGCGAGCAGTCCGCTCCCGTGGTCAGCGGCCCCATGACGAGCGAGGCCGCCGTGCATTTCGTCGACGAACACGAGAGCGAGGCGCATCGGCGCTTCGAGCTGTTGCGCAGCGAGATCGCCGGCCGCAGCTCGCTCGCCGACTACGAGCGCAAGGGCGAAGCGTAACGACTTCCGGCCCTATCTCTCCGTGCACCTCTCCCCACTGGGGAGAGGTGGAAATTGCGCCGCCTACTACTTCCTTCCCAAAAAGTCCTTCTTCACGAGTTCGACGCCCGCGTGCCGCAACAGGTCGTACGCGGTCGTGACGTGAAAGAAGAATTGCGGGACGCTGTTGGTGAGCAGCAGCGTCCGCCCGGTGAAGGGCAGCTCGGTCCCGTTCTTCAGCCTGAAGAACACCTTCAGCTCCGCCGCCGCATCGATCTCGGCACGCGGCAGGCTTTCAATGAATTCGATTGAGGTGGCGATCCGCGCCTGCAGCCCGGCCATGTCGTGCTCGAGCGGAGGCAGCACGACCGGTTCGCACTGCGCCAGCAAGGCCGGCGCGATGGTGGCATGGCGGCAGGCCTCACCAATCTGCTGCGCCAGATCGTACATGTTCGGCGCCATGCGCATCCCGAGCAGGACCGCCGGATTGAACTTGCGGGTCTCGGCATAGGCAACGCCCTTGTCGAGCAGCACCGACAGGTTGCGCAGGTAAGGCACGAACAGGCCGACCGAGGCCTCGTACATCGAGATCGTCACTTCAAGATTCCCTTCAATTTCCGTCTCGCCAGAAACTGGCATCTGGTCTAAATCCACGTTCAAGGGCTGCACAATGACAGCTTGGGCTTGGGTGGAAAAGACTTGGGTGGAAAAGAGATGACCGTTCGAATAACCGTCCGAATCCTGGCGGCTTTGGCCGCGATGTTGCTGGCAGGCCTCTCGGCGCAGGCGCAGCAGCCAGCACCTTCGCGCCTCGACGAGATCATCAAGCGCGGCACGTTGCGCGTCGGCATGACCGGCGACTACAAGCCTTTCACCTATCTGGACAAGGCCACGCAGCAATTCAGCGGATTTGACGTCGACATGGCGGAGGCGCTGGGCAAGGCGCTCGGCGTCAGGGTCGAGTACGTCGCCACCGCCTGGCCCAAGCTGATGAAGGATTTCGAGGCCGACCAGTTCGACATCGCGATGGGCGGCGTCTCGGTCACGCTCGACCGCCAGAAGAAGGGCTACTTCACGATGCCGATCATGCGCGAGGGCAAGACGCCGATCGCGCGCTGCGCCGACGTCGGCAAGTATCAGAGCATCGCCGATATCGACAAGAAGGGCACCCGCGTCATCGTCAACCCCGGCGGGACCAACGAGCGTTTCGCGCGCGCCAACGTCAAGGACGCCGACATCACGGTCTTCCCCGACAATACCGCGATCTTCGACGAGATCGCCAAGGGCAACGCCGACCTGATGATGACGGATGCTTCCGAGACCCGCTATCAGCAGAAGCAGCATTCCGGCGTGCTCTGCGCGGTGCATCCAGACAAGCCGTTCGACTTCTCGGAGAAGGCCTATTGGCTCCAGCGCGACATGGCGCTGAAGGCTTTCGTCGACCAGTGGCTGCATATCTCGATGGAGGACGGCAGCTACAAGAAGATCTACGCCGCCTGGTTCGATTAGAGCTCGTTTTCCAGCGAAGTGGGTACCGGTTCGCGCAAAGAAAACGCGTCAAAACTAAAATCTAAAGTCCCGTCCCGGACGGGACTTTAACCCGCGGCCTCCTGTCGCTAGCCACTCGCCAAACTTTGGACCGGCTCCAGGGCTATTGAACCCGGAACCGCTGGAGGACGACTCATACCGTGACAGTGATCTAGATCACTTTTCGCGATCGAACCGGGGCGTAAGCGTCGGTGTGGGGACCACCTGTTCGGGAGATGGAAATGAGGAAATGGTTGGCCACGGCCGCATTCCTTTTGCTGGCGAGCACCGCTGCGCAGGCGCAGTACACCTTCGAATATGGCGGACGCACCATCCGCATCGATCCGGATCGCGGCACGGTGCAGATTCCCGGCGTCTACGACAACACCGGCCAGGGCAAGGCCAAGAAGGCCAAGAAGAACGACACCAAGCCGGACCAGCAGGCCCCGCAGCAGGCCAAGGTCGATCCGCAAACGCCGGCCGCTCCCCCGCCGGCGCCGGCTCCTGCTCCTGTCGCCGCGCCCCCGGCGGCCGAACAGGCTCCTGCCCAGACGCCGGCGCCAGCGACAGCAGCGCCTGCCGCCCCGCCAGCTTCTCCGGCCACCACCGCCAACAACGCGCCGGCTGAAGATGCGATGGTGCCGCCGCCTCAACCGGCTCCGAGCGCCGTCCCGACGGTGGCCGCGGTACCGCCGGCACCTCCGCCGCTGGCTCCCGCCGTCGCAGCCGCGCCTCCGGCGCCGCCCGCGCCAGCTTCCCCGGCTCCGGCGCCGTCGCCTGCCCCCGCGCCCGTTCAGTCCGCCGCCGTCGCACCGCCAGTTCCGGCGGCAGCGCCCGCGCGCGATCTCAATTCACCACTCGGCGTCTGGCTCACCGAGGAGAAGGAAGGCAAGGTCCGCATCGAGCAGTGCGGCAATAACCTCTGCGGCTATTCGGTCGACAGCAAATCGAACCAGAACGGCGAACAGGTCCTGATCAACATGAAGCCCGGCAAGGACCAGAAATGGTCCGGCCGCATCCTCGATCCCAACACCGGCTCGACCTACGACTCGACGATCTCGCTGAAGGCAGGCGACCGCCTGCGTGTGCAAGGCTGCGCCTTCGGCGGCATGTTCTGCGGCGGCCAGACCTGGACGCGCGTGAACTAGATCCGCACCCCCATTTTCTTCGAGAGACAAGGGGCCCGTGATCCGGGCCCTTTGCTTTTGCCGGCAATGTCGTTGCGATGTGCGTCACCTCACAGAGAACCCTTCGCGCGTGACAGCCCTCACATCGCCGGTTCCGCGCCCGTGACACGATCCTCGCATGGTCAACCCCAAGGGGCGCGTCATGAACGGATTTCGCAAAGGACTCTTCGCCACCATCATCGCCATCGCCTTCCCGCTCACGCAAGCGGATGCCGCGGGCTCGACTTTCGACGGCACATGGAATGTCCGCATCTCGTCATCGAGCGAGACCTGCGGCAACGGCGCGACTGTCGCGATCGGCATCAGCAACGGTCAGATCGCGTCGAGCAGCGCTGCGGTGACAGCGTCGGGCCGCGTCGCGGATGCCGGTGCCATCAACGTCAGCCTGAGCACCGGCATCAAGCACGCCGTCGGCTACGGCCGGCTCAGCGGCACCTCAGGCTCCGGCACCTGGCGCGGCGCCCTGTGCTCGGGCACGTGGACGGCGGAGCGGATGTAGGTCCAGGCCGAGGATGGGTGACGCATCGCCCCAGGGCGATGCGTCTTGTCGGAAAATGGCGCTAGCCGAGCGGCGCGCCGTATTCGGCGTCCGTCACCGGCTCGAGCCAGGTCGAGAACACGCCGTCGAGCGCTTCCTGCATGGCGATGTGGCACATGCTGTTGCCCGGCGAGGCGCCGTGCCAGTGCACTTCATTCGGCGGGATCCAGACGGTGTCGCCGGGACGGATTTCCTTGACCGCGCCGCCCTTGGTCTGGACGCGGCCGACGCCCGAAATCACGTAGAGCGTCTGTCCAAGCGGATGATGGTGCCAGTTGGTGCGGGCGCCCGGCTCGAACGAGACGCGCGAGACGTTCAGCCGCGCCGGTGCCGGCGCCATGTTGATGGGGTCCTGCAGCACGGTGCCGGTAAAGTTTTCCTTGGGCGCGCGGCGGGTCGGCCGCGTGCCTGCGAGCGTGATGTCCATGGGATACCTCGTTTCCTGTTACTTCTTGCTGGCGGCGTAGCGCGCCTTGGTCTCTGCGTTCATGGGATAGAGGCCCGGCAGCACCGCGCCGTTGTTCACCTCGTTGACGATCCAGGCTTCCATCCGCTCCTGCTCGACGCCCTCATTGAGCACGTGCTCGAGCATCGCCTGCGGGATCAACACGCAGCCGTCCTGGTCGGCGACCACGATGTCGTTCGGGAACACGGCAACACCGCCGCAACCGATCGGCTCGCCCCAGCCGACGAAGGTCAGGCCCGCGACAGACGGCGGCGCGGCATAACCGTCGCACCACACAGGAAGGTTGGTACCGAGCACGCCCTCCACGTCACGCACTACGCCGTCGGTGACGAGCGCGGTGACGCCGCGCTTCATCATGCGGGCGCAGAGGATGTCACCGAAGATGCCGGCGTCGGTGATGCCCATGGCATCGACCACCGCGATGCAGCCTTCCGGCATCGCCTCGATCGCAGTGCGGGTCGAGATCGGCGACGACCAGGATTCCGGCGTCGCCAGATCCTCGCGCGCCGGCACGAAGCGCAGCGTGAAGGCAGGGCCCACCAGGCGCGGCAGGCCCGGGCGCAGCGGGCGCGCGCCGCGCATCCACACGTTACGCAGGCCCTTCTTCAGCAGGACCGTGGTGATGGTGGCAGTGGTGATGCCGGCGAGGGTCTTGCGGGCTTCAGGGGACAGCGACATGGAAACAGACGAGCTCCGGATGGGCGGGAAAGAACGCGCGCATCTTGCGAGCCGGACGCTTGCCGTCAAGGCCCAAAGCTCTGACGAGAACGCGGCCCAGCCGGGCTGTTATGCGACGCGATAACAAGGCTTTATCGCCACCCCTTGCATTAATTTATTGGACTTGCGGGCGCATTTACGCGAAGCAAGGTGACGCGGAACTCAAGGCCGAGCCCGCGCTTTTCCAAAGGCCCGATTTCGAAATCTCATGGCCGCGACGCTCCCCCCGCCCCGCCTTTTGCCCAGTGGCGACAGCGCCGTCACGGTCGAGTTCAGCCGCACCATCGACGACGCCGCCAATGAGCGCGTGCTGGCGCTCGACAAGGCCCTTGCAGCTGCGCCCATCGAGGGCATATCCGAGACGATCCCGACCTACCGCTCGCTGCTGGTGCATTACGATCCCGGCAGGATCGGGTTCGACGCGCTCGGCGAAAAGCTGCTCGCGATCGCCAGCCAGCCGCTGCCGCCCACGACGAAAGCGCGGCGCTGGCGCATTCCCGTCGCCTATGGCGGCGAGCACGGCATCGACCTCGAGGACGTCGCGAAAGCGCTGAACACCACGCCCGACGATATCGTGGCCCGCCACGCCGGCGGCGATTATCGCGTCGCCATGATCGGCTTCACGCCGGGCTGGTCCTATCTCAGCGGCCTCGACAAATCCCTGCACATGTCGCGGCGGGAGAGCCCGCGGCTGTTCACGCCTGCGGGCACAATCTCGATCGGCGGAATCCAGGCCGGCATCCAGTGCCTGGCCGCGCCGAGCGGCTGGCATCTGCTGGGCCGCACGCCTGTTAGAACCTATCAGCTCCACCGGAATCCGACCTTCCTCACCGAACCCGGTGATCGCGTGACGTTTTTCGCGATCGACCACAAGTCATTCGAGGAGCAGGACCGCGCTGCGGAAGCCGGCGAGATCATTGCGGAGCGGGTGGACGCATGAGCAGGCTCGTCGTCGCCAGCATCGGTCCCGCAAGCTCTGTCCAGGACGGCGGGCGTCACGGCGCGCAGCGCTACGGCCTGACGGTCAGCGGCGCAATGGACCGGCTGGCGCTGGCCGCGGCGAACACGCTGGTCGGCAACGAGCCGTTCGCAGCCGCGGTCGAGATCGGCCCATTTGGTGCCACGTTCACGGCCAAGGACGGCGCCGTGCGCGTCGCCGTCGCGGGCGCGCCGCGCAACGCCGACGTCGCCGGGAAACCCGTCGCGATGGACACGTCCGTCACGCTGAAAGACGGCGAGACGCTAACGCTGGGCTTCGCCCGCGGGGGCGCATTCACGTATCTGGCGATCGAAGGCGCCATCACGGGCGAGCTGGTGTTCGGCAGCCTCGCGGTGAATGCCCGCGCCGGTCTCGGCAGCCCCTACCCGCGCCCGCTCCAGGCCGGCGACGAATTTACGGTCGATGCCGCGAGCGGTGCACCCGAACTGCGGATCGAATTGCCGAAGCCGGTGAGCGGCCCGATCCGCGTCGTGCTGGGGCCGCAGGATGACGAGTTCGACGACGCCAACAAGGCGCTGTTCCTCGACAGCGAGTGGAAGATCTCGGCGACCTCCGACCGCATGGGCTACCGGCTCGAGGGCCCGGCGATCAAGCATCTGCACGGCCACAACATCGTCTCCGACGGCACCGTCAACGGCAGCATCCAGGTGCCCGGCAATGGTTCGCCGATCGCGCTGATGATGGATCGCGGCACCTCCGGCGGCTATCCCAAGATCGCAACCGTGATCACGGCCGATGTCGGCCGACTGGCCCAAACCTCGGCCGGCACGGCGTTCCGCTTCAAGGCCGTCACCATGGCCGAGGCGCAAGACGAGGCGCGCAAATTCCAACAGCTGATCCGCACCCTGCCCGATCGCCTGCGTTCGTCCGACACGGTCGAGCTCAACATCGAGGCGCTGAGCGATGCCAACGTCGCGGGCTATGCGGTGAGCGCGGTGGATGCCGGGACCTGGCAGGTGACGGCCGAGCCGTAAACGACAAGACCAAAGGCGGAGAGCAGCCATGAAGACGATCGATCTCAATTGCGACCTCGGCGAAGGTTTTGGCGCGTGGGAGATGGGCAACGACGCCGCCATGATCGACCTCGCAAGCTCGGTCAATGTCGCCTGCGGCTTCCATGCCGGCGACCCCGACATCATGCGGCGGACGGTGGAGCTGGCGAAAGCGCGCGGCGTCTCGGTCGGCGCGCACCCTGGATATCGCGACCTGCACGGCTTTGGCCGGCACCCGATCGCGGGCCTGAAATCATCCGAGATCGAGAACCTCGTCGCCTACCAGATCGGCGCGCTGCAGGCGATCGCCACCGCGGCCGGCCACAAGGTGACGCATGTGAAGGCGCATGGCGCGCTCTCCAACGTCGCCTGCGAGGACGACATGACCGCGAAGGCGATCGCTGCCGGCATCAGGGCGGTCGACCCCAGCCTGATCTTCGTCGTGCTCGCCAACTCGAAACTGGTGAAGGCCGGCGAGGACGCGAACCTGCCGATGGTGCACGAGGTGTTCGCCGATCGCGCCTATGAGGACGACGGCAATTTGGTCTCGCGCAAGAAGCCCGGCGCGGTGCTGCACGATGCCAAAGCCATTGCCGATCGCGTGGTGCGCATGGTCCAGGACGGCGCGGTGGTGTCGGTCACGGGCAAGGTCATCAAGATGCGCACCGATACGGTCTGCATCCACGGCGACACGCATGGCGCCGTCGAGATCGCACGCACGTTGCGTCAGGCGTTGAAGGATGCGGGCATCGAGGTCGCGCCGTTCAAGCGCGGGGCGTGAGGCACATCAGGTGCCGCTGAATCTCGCTAGAACGGGTGCACCGAGAGCGTCCCGAACACGATCGCGGCAATGACGGCAAAGGCGCTGTAGAGCCCGATGTGATGGGCGTTCGCCGCGGTCCGACGCGAGAGCGAGCGCGCGTAGAAGTGCAGTCTGGCTTCCGCCGATAGTTCGCGCATGGTCGATCTCCAACGCCCCATTTGCGGGATTATGAGGGATCGACCGGGGTGGCGGGCAAGACGGCCGCGGAAATAGCGATGAGCCTTCTCTGAAGATGGCCCATCCCAGGTGCAAATTCTCTTCAGGCCCGGGTTCCGAGAATCTTATTCGTTAAGATCCAAGCCAGATGGAACCCGCTGGATGACAGCTAGATGACAGCGCGTCGTCCCGTCCAACGTGAATCGCGAAAACAACCCCATGCACAGTAGAGCGTGGCCGCCGGCGCCCTGCGCGGCGCCGGCGATTCAGGACACTCCCACCGAGGCTTAGTACACGTCAGCCTGGAAGCGGCCCTTCTTCTTGAGGTCGGCGACGAAACTGACGGCCTCGTCGGTCGAGCGCGCACCGAACTGGGCGACGATGTCGACCAGCGCACGCTCGACGTCCTTGGCCATGCGCTTGGCATCGCCGCAGATGTAGAGATGGGCGCCCTCGGCGAGCCACGTCCAGACTTCGCGGCCGAGCTCGCGCATACGGTCCTGCACGTAAAACTTCTTCTCGCCGTCACGCGACCAGGCGAGCGACAGACGCGTCAGAAGGCCCGAGGTCTTCATCGCGTTGAGCTCGTCGCGGTAGAAGAAATCGCAATCGCTGCGCTGATGGCCGAAGAACAACCAGTTCTTGCCCTGCGCGCCGGTCGCCTTGCGATCGAGCAGGAAGGCGCGGAACGGCGCAATGCCGGTGCCGGGGCCGATCATGATGACCGGAATCTTCGGATCCTCCGGCAGACCGAAACCGTGTGCCTTCTGCACATAGACCTTGAGCTTGTCGCCCTCGTTGATGCGCTCGCCGAGGAAAGTCGAGGCAACGCCGAGGCGCTTGCGCTTGCCGATGACGTAGCGCACGGAATCGACCGTCAGCGACAGCTTTCCAGGCGTCGCATTGTGCGACGAGGAGATCGAGTAGAGCCGCGGCTGCAGCGGCTCCAGCGCTTCGACGAAGGCTTCCGGATGCGGCCGCGTGCCCGAGAACTTCTGCAGCGCCGCCATCACGTCGAGCGTCGCCGCATCGCCATCGGGATCCTCGCCCTGCGCCAGCGCCCGCGCCTTCTCGCGCTGCGCACCGCCGGTGATAAAGGAGAGCAGCTCGAACAGCTTGTCCGGCGCCGGTGACAGTGAGACGTCCTCGACCAGCGCTTCGCGCAGCGTCTTGTTGTTGACTTTGGTGGTGTGGGACGCCCCGAGCAGCGCGATGATCTGGTCGACGAGGCCGAGATCGTTGCGCGCGAACACGCCAAAGGAGTCGCCGACAACGTAATCGAGCTTGCTCTCGGAGAGATCGAACTCGACGTGATAAGTCTCCTTCTCGGAAGCTCCCTTGTTGAGCAGGCGCCGCGACAGGAAGGTGGCGTCGGCCGGATTTTCGCGGGCACGGCCGAGCTCGGCCTTCACCTCCGGTGCAGCCGGTGCACTCGCGGCTGCAGCCGCCCCTGCCGCAGGCTTCGCGGCCGGCGCCTTGTCGACCTCCTCGAAGAGCTGCTTGAGCATCCGCGCCGTCTCCTTGCCGCCGGGGGCGCAGAGGTTGAGGCGCGCTTCGCTCTTGTTGGCGATCGAGTCCGAATAGTCGGCGCAATTGTAGCCGCACTGACCGCAATCCTGCTGCGCCATCGCCGCCATCATACGGCGGCGGAGCGGACGTCCCTCCGCCAGCTTCATGCGGTCGGCGATCGCCATCCCGGGATCGTGCCAGGGCGCCTCCCCGTCATCGCCATCGCCCTGCGGCGCCAGCAAAGCCACGTTGTCGATCGGCGACAGAGCCGTCGAGCCGTCAAGGCCGAGCATGCCGACGAGAAATCCGTTCAGCCACAGCCGCTGGCCCTCGCTGAACGGTGCATTGGCCGGAATGATCTCGATCTTGGGAGGCACGGACATCTGGGTCATGCTGCTACTTCCGCTTCGGCGAGTTTGCGCAAGGCTTCACCGTCATGGCGACGTGAGAAGGTGAGGAACGTCTCTTCGGGCGAGGCGCGATTGGCGAGATAGGCCTTCAAAAGCCCCTCGACGATCTTCGGCGTATCCTCGGCCTTCAGGTTTTGAAACACCTCCTGCCCGATATCGGCATCAGGACCGAAGCCGCCGCCGGTGAAGAGGTGATAGCCTTCGACCTGGTCATCCTCCGTCGCACCCGGCACCTTGGCCGCGATCAGGCCGATGTCGGAGATGTAGTGCTGCGCGCAGGAGTGATGGCAGCCGGTCAGATGGATGTTGAGCGGCGTGTCGAGATTGATGCGCTCGTCGCACCAGTCGCCGATCGCGGCGGCATGGCGCTTGGTGTCGGAGGCCGCGAACTTGCAGCCGGCATTGCCGGTGCAGGCGATCAGGCCGGCACGAACATTCGAGACCTGCGTGGCGAGGCCAAGCTTCTCGACCGCGGCGGTGACGAGCGCGACGCTCTCGTCGCGCACGCCAGAGATCAGCAGGTTCTGCCAGACCGTCAGGCGGATATCGCCGTCACCGAGATCCTGCGAAATCTTCGCCAGCCCGCGCATCTGCTCGCACGTGAGCTTGCCGACCGGCAGCGCCACGCCAACCCAATTGAGCCCGGCCTGCTTCTGCTTGTGCACGCCGATATGGGCCATGCGGTCGGACAATGGACGCGGCAGAAGCGCCTCGGCCGGCACGCGTGCGAACGGCTTCTTCAGCCGCTCCTCGACCAGCTTGAGGAAGCCGTCGTGCCCCATGATGTCCAGCACGTATTTCAGCCGTGCCTTGTTGCGGTTGGTGCGGTCGCCATGCTCGATGAAGACGCGCACGATGGCATCGGCCACAGCGGTCGCGTCTTCCGGGCGAACGACGATGCCGGAATATTTCGCGAAGTCTTTGTGGCCGGTGATGCCGCCGAGGCCGAGCTTGAACCAGACACCGGGCTCGACGCCGTGGCCGTCCTTCACCTCGACCGCGGTAAAGGCGATGTCGTTGGTCTCCTCCAGCGCGGCGATCTTGCCGGCGCCGTCGAAGGCAACGTTGAACTTGCGCGGCAGGCCGAACAGCGAGCGATCGTTGAGGATGTGGAAATGCCACTCGCGCGCATAGGGACGCGTATCCAGCAGTTCCTGCGGATCGATGCCGGCCGTCGGCGTGCCCGTGACGTTGCGGATGTTGTCGGCGCCGGCGCCGCGCGAGCACAGGCCGATATCCTGCACGCCCTCGATCAGCGCCACCGCGTTCTTCGGTTCGATCTCGCGGATCTGGAAGTTGGCGCGGGTGGTGACGTGGGTGTAGCCGCCGCCGCAGCTTTCGGCGATGTCGGCGAGGCCCGACATCTGCCAGTGCTTCAGGATGCCGTTGGGAATGCGCAAGCGGGCCATGTAGGAGGTCTGCGCCGGTGCCACCCAGAAGATGCCGTAATAGCGCCAGCGGAAATTGTCCGCCGGCGTCGGGTTGGCGTTGTTGCGCGCCTGGTCCTTCAACCGATCATACGCATCGAACGGATGCATCTCGCGCTTGAACTTCTCCTGGTCGGCGAGCTTCTTGCCCGCCGCCGTGAGCTTGTCCTGCGCCTTGATCCCTGCTGCGTCCGGCCCCGTCGGCTCAGACGGAGCGTTGGCCGCAGGCGCGCCGCCGGCTGCGAAGGCGCGCCCGACACGTCCGACCTGCATGCCGGACATGAAGCCTTCGAGATAGCGCTTCTGCTCGTCGGAGAAATCGGCCGTGGGTGCTGTATCGAGTTTCATGGGCTGAATGGACCTACTCTGCTGCCTGGACCGCGACCTGCGCGACATCGGCCGTGGGCTTGGCGGGCTTGTACGTCGCGTAGAGCGCAAGGCCGGTGAAGACGAAGCCGCCGACGAGATTGCCGAGCGTCACCGGGATCTGATTCCACAGCCACCAGTCGGAGAGGCTGACCTTGGCGCCGAGCAGCATGCCGGTCGGGATGACGAACATGTTGACGACGGCGTGCTCGAAGCCGAGCGCGAAGAACAGGAAGATCGGCAGCCAGGTCGCGGCGATCTTGCCGACCGTCGAGGTCGAGGTCATCGCCATGACGACGCCGAGGCAGACCAGCCAGTTGCAGAGGATCGCCTTGACGAAGACCGAGACCATGCCGGCGGTGCCGATTGCGGCATTGCCGATGGTCTTGGCTTCGGCCACTGCGACGATGCGGGCGGCGACGCCGGCGACCTCGACCTTGCCCATGTTGGTGAGCGCAATCGCGATCAGCGCGCCGAAGGCGAGGCTGCCCAGCAGATTGGCGACGAACACCCAGGACCAATTGGCGATCACCGCATTCCAGCTCGCCTTGCCTTCGAGGCGGGCCAGCGGAACGATGGCGAAGCTGCCGGTGACGAGTTCGAGACCGAGCAGCACGATCATCACGAGGCTGACCGGGAAGATCAGCGCGCCGACAAGGGGCTGGCCGGTGGTGAGAGCGCCGCTGAAGGCGAGCGTGGTGGCGGCGCCGAGCAGCGCGCCGGAGATCGCGCCGCGGATCATGATGTCGCGCGGGGCGAGCGCCAGCTTCTTCAGGCTGGCATCGACCATCGAGGCCACAACGTCAGAGGGTTTCGCGTAATCCATATCGAAGCTCCAGCTTGCCGCGCGCAGGCGGCGTCAACGGGTTGAACGGACGTTGATCGCTGGGAGCCGGTTGGAGGCGCATCAGCGCCCAGCCGGAACCCGGAGCGATCCGATCAGCTTCGTTGCTGCGGAAATCCACCATGGACCTGGAACCGCCGGCGCCCACGCCGGGCGGCTCAAGACCTCCTATTCAAGACGTGTGCCAACGCAGCATGAACTGCAAAGACACGTAAAATCAGTGATTTAGGATTGTGTGCGGTGCATGAAGTGGATCGCAATTCATGCTGCTTCGGGCAGCAATGGCCCAAAGAATAAGCTTCGAATCAGAATGACTATTTTTTAGGCAGGACTAAAGCGCCCGCCGTCCGACCTCGAAAGAGGCGAGATAGCCGCCCACGTCAGTGGGGTCGAAGGCCGGTCCGGCGAAGGCGCCGAACGGCGTGCTGGCCTGATCATCCCCAGCCCGCCCAAGGGCGGCGTCATAGAGGTCCGGCCGGAACACGGCCATCGCCGTCCTGAGCGCTTCGGGGCTCAGCGCCGTCTGTCCCCACCGGACCATTTGCGCGTAAAGCCAGGCGGCCTGGACCGGATCCGGGCGCCCTGCCCCTTCGCGTCCCACCAAAAGATAGCGGCCGCTCTCGCGCACCGCGCCCTCGGGCGCGATCTTCAGGCGCCCGGTGAGCGAGCGCTGGATCACTTCGGCGTCGACACCAATCCGCTCGGGCTGCGCGAGGAGTTGTGCTGCCTCAGCCAGATTTGCCGGCTGCTCGATGAACGCGGCCGCCTTCACCGCGGCGCGAACCAGCGATGCAACCACGTCCGGATGCTTGTCGGCCCAGACCTGGCGCACCGCCAGCACCTTCTCTGCAGCCCGCTCCAGAATATCGGAGACGAAATGCAGGATGTGGCCGATGCCGAGATCGACCGCGACCGAATTCCAGGGCGCGCCGACGCAGAAGGCGTCGACATGGCCGTTGGCGAGGCTGTCGACCATATAGGGCGGCGGCAGCACCACCAGGCGCACGTCCTCGTCGGGATCGACGCCGGCCGCCGCCATCCAGAACCTCAGTTGATAATTGTGGGTCGAGAACGGAAAGGTCATGCCGAAGGTCAGCGGATCGGCACCCGCCTTGCGCCGCCTGGCCACCACCTTCGCCAGCGCCTTTGCGGTCGCGAGCGGATCGAAGCGGTCGCCATCGATCTCCTCCATCAGCGCGGCGTGGAGCGCGGGCGACACCGTAATCGCATTGCCGTTGATGCCGAGATTGAAGGGCGCGGCGATCGGCACCTTGACGTGACCGAGCCCGAGCGACGACGCGATCGCCACGGGCGCGAGCAGATGCGCGGCGTCGAACAGGCCGATGTTCAACTTGTCGCGCACGTTGGACCAGGAGACCTCGCGCACCAGCTCGACTTCGAGCCCTTCGGCCGCGGTAAAACCCTTGTCGACGGCGACGATCAGGGCGGCGGCATCGACCAGCGGGATGAACCCGATGCGGAGGGGTGCGGTCATTTCAGCATCTCCGACGCGGTGATGATCGATTGCGCGATCTCGCCGATTTTCTTCTTCTCGCGCATCGCGGTGGATCGCAGCAGCACATAGGCCTCGTCCTCGGTGAGGCCCTTGACCTTCATCAGGATGCCCTTGGCCTTCTCGATGATCTTGCGGTCCTCGAGCTGCGACTTGGTCCGCTCCAGCTCCTCCTGGAGCTTGGCGAAGGCGTTGAAGCGCGACACGCAGAGGTCGAGGATCGGCTTGATGCGCTCCTTCTTCAACCCGTCGACGATGTAGGCGGATACCCCTGCCTCCACGGAGGCCTGGATCGAGGATGAATCGCTCTGGTCGACGAACATCGCGATCGGCCGCCGCACGGCGCGGCTGACCTGGAACATCGCCTCCAGCACGTCGCGGCTGGGGTTTTCGAGATCGATCAGGATGATGTCGGGGTCCACCGCATAAATACGGGCGAGCAGGCTCTGCATCTCGCGGATGTGGACGATCTGCGTGAATCCGGCCTCCCGCAGCCCCTCTTCGAGGATCGCGGCCCGGATCGGGCTCTCGTCGACAATCACGATTTTAGGCGACTGTTCGGCGCTCATAGCTCACTCGCAACCCGGCGATTCATCCATAGCATGCCGGACGCCCATGCAAAGGGTTGTAATTATGAGCAATTGGGACTAGCTCAAGCCCGTCAATCAGGCAGATTTGGATATGGATCAGACGGCTGCGCCCAAGGTCAGCTTCGTGTCGCTCGGGTGTCCCAAGGCATTGGTGGATTCCGAGCGCATCATCACGCGCCTGCGCGCGGAGGGCTACGAGCTCGCCCGCAAGCATGACGGTGCCGACATCGTCATCGTTAACACCTGTGGCTTCCTCGACAGCGCCAAGCAGGAATCGCTCTCGGCGATCGGCGAGGCCATGGCCGAGAACGGCAAGGTGATCGTGACCGGCTGCATGGGCGCCGAGCCCGAGCAGATCGAGGAGGCCTATCCCGGCGTGCTCTCGATCACCGGCCCGCAGCAATATGAGAGCGTGCTCGATGCCGTGCACCGCGCGCTGCCGCCGGCGCACAATCCGCATCTCGATCTGGTGCCGCCGCAGGGCATCAAGCTGACGCCGCGCCATTACGCCTATCTGAAGATCTCCGAGGGCTGCAACAACCGCTGCACCTTCTGCATCATCCCGAAGCTGCGCGGCGATCTCGTCTCGCGTCCGGCCAATGACGTGCTGCGCGAGGCCGAGCGTCTCGTCGGCGCCGGCGTGAAAGAGCTGCTGGTGATCTCGCAGGACACCTCGGCCTATGGCGTCGATCTCAAATATGCCGAGAGCCCGTGGAAGGATCGCCAGGTCCGCGCCAAATTCCTCGACCTCGCCCGCGAGCTCGGCGAACTCGGCGCCTGGGTTCGCCTCCAATACGTCTACCCGTACCCGCATGTCGACGAGGTCATCGCGCTGATGAACGAGGGCAAGGTGCTGCCCTATCTCGACATCCCGTTCCAGCATGCGAGCCCTGACGTGCTGAAGGCGATGAAGCGCCCGGCAGCCCAGGACAGGACGCTGGCGCGTATCAAGCGCTGGCGCGAAGAATGTCCTGACCTGGCTCTGCGCTCGACCTTCATCGTCGGCTTCCCCGGTGAGACCGATGCCGACTTCGCCTATCTGCTCGACTGGCTCGATGAAGCCGAGATCGATCGCCTCGGCTGCTTCAAATACGAGCCGGTTGCGGGCGCGACGTCGAACGCGATCGCAAATCCCGTGCCGGAGGAGATCAAGCAGGAGCGCTACAATGCACTGATGGCGCGCCAGCAGAAGATCTCGGCGCGCAGGCTGAAGCGCAAGGTCGGCACGCGCCAGCAGATCATCATCGACGAGGTCGGCCCGACGGTGGCCAAGGGCCGCTCCAAGGCCGATGCACCGGAGATCGACGGCGCGGTGTATCTGTCGAGCCGCCGCCCGTTGCGTGTCGGCGAGATCGTCACTGCGAAAATCGAGCGCGCGGATCAGTACGATCTGCACGGTAGCGTCGCGGGGTTCTGAGGTTACTGCGTCATTGCGAGCGTAGCGAAGCAATCCAGAATCCGTCCGCGGAGACAGTCTGGATTGCTTAGCCACGCTCGCAATGACGATGTGGATGCAGTTAAGCCAGCCATTTCGGCACCCAGCGCTCCGGACGCGGGGCGCGGGTGAGATCGGCCTGAGCCTCGGACAGTTTCGCCGGCTCGCCATCGATCATCGGGCGCCCATCGTATTCGAAATTGGGCATGACGCGGCCGTCGGCATAGAGGCCGAATTTCATCGCATACCAGAGCCCGAGCTCGGGCTGGGCGCGACGCATCTCCTCGCGCAGGTCGCGCAGCAGGGATTCGATTGAGGCGGCCTCCTCGAACGGCTGCGGTCCGCGCGACAGGACGCGCGCCTCGTATTGCTTGCCGACGATCGCGACCTCGAAATGGGTCTTGTCCCAGGCGTTCTTGCCCTTGGGCAGATGTGCGGCGAGCCGCCAGCCCAGCTCGGCCATCAGGCGGTGATTGGCCCAGTATTCTTCGCGATCGCGGCTCCACTTCTCGACGAAGCCGCGGAAGTCGGGCAGCTCCGAGGTGACGTCCTCGCACGGCACCGGCTCGCCAGGCGGACGCCGAGCGAGCCATTGCGCGAGCTCGACGGTCTGCGGCTCGACTTCGTCATGCGGTCGCAGGTCGTGCCAGGCCTTGTCGAATTGCTGCGAGGTCAGTTTCGTCAGCAACGCATCAAGGGACGGTGCGAGCAGCTCGTAATCGCCCTCCGAGCCCAACCCCACGATCGGGGGATCGTCACGGTCGAGGCCGGCGCCGTACCAGCCACCGACAGCCGAGCCGTCAGGCAGGCGCATGAACAGCGCGAAGCGGTCGCGCAAGGGGCTGCCGTCGAAGATCGGGGCCTGATCGGAGAACTGGCCTTGCAGGGAGAAGCAGCCGACGCTGCCCCAGGCGCGCCCGTTCAGCCAGCCGGCAAAATCCAGCAGCAAAGGCGGCGCCTCGATGCCCGGCGGAAAGGCGCCGCGAATGCTGTCGAGGTCGATCGGATAAGGCGTGTCGGACAAGGCTGAAAACTATCTGGTTGGTCCCGTACCCGTTGGTCTGTCCCGATTTGCGTCAGGTTCGAACCAATTCGCGTTCCGAGATCACAAACGCGCTAGAGGCTTGTTGGTTTCTGCGCGGCAAAAATGAAACACAATCACAAGATCCGGACCTGCCTGTGCACGATCGCCGCGGCATTGACTTTGCTCACGTTCCCGGCGGCGGCGCAATCCCTCTCGGCTTCACAGGCGCGCCAATGGTGCTTCGCCAAGGACGACAAGGTCAGCGACGACCAGCGCATGGACGGATGCACCGTCGTGCTGAAGTCCAACCCGTCGAATGCGGCCGCGCTTGCCAATCGCGGCGAAACCTATCGGCGCAAGGGTGATTCGGAGCGCGCCGTCGCCGATCTCAACCGCGCCCTCGATCTCGATCCGAACGACGTCCTCGCCTGGTACAATCGCGGCATCGCCTATGACGATCTCGGAGACCGCGATCACGCCATCGCCGATTACACGCGCGCGATCCAGCTCGAGCCCGACGATGCGCGCTACTACAACAACCGCGGAAACTCCCGCATCGCCAAGAACGACTACGAGCGCGCAATGGCGGACTACGACCGGGCCATCAAGCTCAACCCGAAATTTGCGCTGGCCTATTTCAATCGCGGCAGCACCTTGCGCGAACATCACGAGGCCGAACGCGCGCTCGCCGATCTCGACATGTCGATCAAGCTCGACCCCAATTACGGCCCGGCTTACGGCAATCGCGCGCGCATCTTCCGCGACAAGGGCGACCGCCCGCGCGCGCTGGCCGATTTCGGCAAGTCGATCGCACTCAACCCGAACAACGACCGCGACGCCTATGCGCGCGCCGACATGTATTTCGACGACCACGACTATGCGCGGGCGCTGGAGGACTATGATCGCTCGATCAAGGCCAATCCAGGATATTCCGGTGTGTTCAACGCACGCTGCATGACGCACGCGATCCTCGGGCAGTTGCAGGAGGCGCTCGCCGATTGCGATCAGGCGCTCAAGATGCGCCCGAACGATCCCTACACGCTGGACAGCCGCGCCCTCACCTTCCTCAAGCTCGGCAATCTCGACGCGGCGATCGCCGATTACGACGCGGTGCTGAGTGCGAAGCCGGGGCTCGACAACTCGCTCTATGGCCGCGGGCTGGCGAAGCGCAAGAAGGGGGATGCCGACGGCGCAGCCCGCGACATCGCGGCGGCGAAAGCGATCAATGCCGGCATCGCCGATACGTTTGCACCCTACGGCGTTCAGTAGGTCCCGCTTGACAAGCCCTGCCGTTCGGCTGTAGGGACCCGCCCCATGATCAATTCCCGGACCCATCTGCGCCAAGCCATGCGTCGTCGCTCCCGCGACGATGATGGGTTGCGCCATGTCCGACGACGCCGCTGAACCAGTAAATTCAGCATAGTTTTCGAGAAGGCCGCACCCGCAAAGTGCGGCCTTCTTGCTTTTCGCGTCCCTTTTTCATCCGCCCCCCAAAAGATCTTGGCTATCTCCAGAGGAGTTCGACATGACCACCGCCACCCATCCGTATGACGCGCTGATGGACATCACCGCACGGCCCAAGGCCGTGTTCGTCCGTGGCGCCGGCTCATACCTCTGGGACGACAGCCGCAAGCGCTACCTCGACTTCGTGCAGGGCTGGGCCGTGAACTGCCTCGGCCACTCTCCGCCGGCGGTTGCGGATGCGCTGGCGTCGCAGGCCAAGCGCTTGCTCACGCCGAGCCCGGCCTTCTACAACGAGCCGAGCCTCAAGCTGGCGCAGGCGCTGGTCGAGAACAGTGCGTTCGACCAGGTGTTCTTCGCCAATTCGGGTGCAGAGGCCAATGAGGGCGCGATCAAGCTCGCGCGAAAATATGGCAGCCTGCACAAGAGCGGCGCGTTCGAGATCATCACGTTCGAAGGCGGCTTCCACGGGAGAACGCTGGCGACGATGTCGGCCTCGGGCAAGAAGGCGTTCGAGCCGCTGTTCGAGCCGAAGGTCGCCGGCTTCAAGAAGGCAAAACTCAACGACATTGCCTCGGTCGAGAAGCTGATCGGCAGCAACACCGTTGCGGTGATGCTCGAGCCGATCCAGGGCGAATCCGGTGTGTGGCCGGCGACCGATGCGTTCCTGCGGGAGCTGCGTGCACTCACGGAGGCGCACGGGCTGCTGCTGATTTTCGACGAGATCCAGACCGGCATGGGCCGGACCGGAAAGCTCTTCCACTATGAGCACACCGGCATCGCGCCCGATATCATGACGCTCGGCAAGGGCATCGGCGGCGGCGTGCCGCTCGCAGCGCTGCTTGCGACCGAACGCGCCTCCTGCTTCGAGCACGGCGACCAGGGCGGCACGTTCAACGGCAATCCGGTGATGTGCGCGGCCGGCCTTGCGGTCCTCGACGAAGTCAGCAAGCCGGCGTTCCTGAAGCAGGTGGGCGAGACCGGCCTGCTGCTCGAAAGCGAGCTGCAAAAAGTCTCGGCCCGGCATGGCCTCGGCGGCGTGCGGGGACGCGGGCTGCTGCTCGCGCTCGACCTCAAGTTGCCGATCGCGCCCGGCATCGTCGCGCAGGCGTTCGAAGCCGGCGTGCTCCTCAACGCCCCGCAGCTCGACACGCTACGCTTCATGCCGGCGCTGAACGTCACGAAGGCAGAGATAGCCGAAATGATCGATTGCCTCGACGGGATCTTGACCAAGGCTGGCGCGGCGAGATGCGTCGCGTAAGTGAAGGTGCCGTAGGGTGGGCAAAGCGAAGCGTGCCCACGTTTTCTCTATTGTGATGAGATCGTGGGCACGGCGATGCGCGCCTTTGCCCACCCTACGAGATCTCGACCGTGACGGCGAGTTACGGCTTCAGGATCGACGCCCCGGTCGTCTTGCGGCTCTCGAGATCGATGTGCGCCTTCGCCACATCCTTCAGCGCATAGGCGTGATTGATCGGCACGTGGAGCTTGCCGTTGATGACGGCGGAAAACAGCGTGTCGGCGCCTTCCAGCAATTCCTTGCGCGTGCCGATGTAGTCGTTGAGCTTCGGCCGGGTGGCAAACAGCGAGCCGTGATTGTTCAGCTCGGCGATCGAGAACGGCGGCACCGGACCTGAGGCATTGCCGAACGAAACGAACATGCCGCGCGGCTTCAGGCACGACAGCGAGCCGGGGAAGGTCGCCTTGCCGACACCGTCATAGACGACGTCGCAGCCCTCGTTGCGGCTGATCTGTTTGACGCGCGCGACGAAGTCCTCCTCGTTGTAGAGGACGACGTGGTCGCAGCCATTGGCCTCGGCAAGTTCGGCCTTCTCGCGCGACCCGACGGTGCCGATGACATGGGCCCCCAGCGCCCTCGCCCATTGGCAGGCGAGCAGTCCGATCCCGCCGGCAGCGGCATGGATCAGCACGCGATGATGCGGTTCGACCTTGAAGGTCTTGTGCAGGAGGTACCAGACGGTCAGTCCCTTGAGCATCAGCACGGCGCCCTGCTCGTGGGTGATGTGGTCGGGCAGCTTGACCAGCTTCTCCCAGGAGATGTTGCGCTCGCTCGCATACGCGCCTAGGTTGTGGTAGTAGGCGACGCGGTCGCCGGGATGGAAATTCGTCACGCCGGGCCCGACGGCCAAGACCTCGCCCGAAGCCTCGTTGCCGGCAATGAAGGGCAGCTCCGGCGCCTTGTAGAGGCCGGTGCGGTAATAGACGTCGATGAAGTTCAGCCCGACCGCATGCTGGCGGATGCGCACCTCGCCGGGTCCCGGCGCCGGAACGTCGACGCTCTCATAGACCAGTGCTTCGGGGCCTCCGACCTTGTGCACACGGACGGCTTTGGTCATCACCTGACCTCCTCTTCTCCAAGGCCAGCGAAAGACATAGCGCCTGCCTTGTCAACTCGACCCAAATTGGAGCGGCTAGACGGACGGCTTGCTGGCCCTCCTGCGGTTACGCTTCGCCAGCACATTGAAGAACTCGACCGCCGCCGAGAACGCAATTGCGAAATAGATGTAGCCGCGCGGAATGTGGAATTTGAATCCATCCGCAACCAGTGCGACGCCGATCAGCACCAGGAACGCCAGCGCCAGCATTTTCGTGGTCGGATGCTCCGCGACGAATCGCGCCACCGGTCCCGACGAAATGTACATGACCAGGCACGCGATCACGACGGCGGCGATCATGATCTCGAGGTCCTGCGCCATGCCGATCGCGGTGATGATCGAGTCCAGCGAGAACACGATGTCGATGACGATGATCTGGACGATCACCCAGAAGAAGGCGCTGCCGCCGGATTGCTTCTTCCCGTCGCCGTCATCGGCCTCGACCTCGGCGTGGATCTCGTGCGTCGCCTTCGCGATCAGGAACAGGCCGCCGCCGATCAGGATCAGGTCGCGCCAGGAGAAGTCATAGCCGGAGAACGACAACACCGGCGCGGTCAGGCCGATCAGCCAGACCAGCACGCTGAGCAAAATGATGCGGAACACCAGCGCCAGCGCCAGCCCGATCTGGCGGGCGCGATGGGCCTGCGGCTCGGGGATGCGCGAGACGATCACCGACAGGAAGATGACGTTGTCGATGCCGAGCACGATCTCGAGCGAGGTCAAGGTCAGCAGCGCGGCCCAGGCCTCCGGGCTGGTCAGCAGATGCATCATGCGAAGGACCTTGCGAGGCGGATCAGCGCATCGCTGAACGCGATCCAGAGCGCGATCGCGCAGAGCGCAACCGTCACGCCGGTGCCGACGCGAAAATCCATCTCCAGCGCGTAGAGCCCGAGCAGCGACCAGACCGCAATCAGCGACATCGTCAGCCAGCGCAGCCGCACCACACGAACCGGATGCAGAACGTGGAACGGCACGAAAGTCAGCACCACCAGCGCCGCGACCAGCAGCGTCGACGACAGCGGCGGCCAGTGCAGCAGGAACAGATAGAACGCCGCCGCATTCCACAGCGCCGGAAAGCCGCGGAAATGATTGTCATCGGCCTTCATGCGCAGATCGGCGAAGTATAATGCGCTAGTGACGATGATGGCGATGCCGAGCAAGGGCGCCGCCACCGGCAGCAACAGGCCGCTCGCCACGATCGCATAGGCCGGCACGAAGACGTAGGTGACGAAGTCGACCACGAGGTCGAGCACGTCGCCCGACCAGTTCGGCTGCACGTTCTTGACGTCGAGCCGGCGCGCGATCGGCCCGTCGATCGCGTCGATGATCAGGGCGACGCCGAGCCAGCCGAACATCGCCGCCCAGTGCTCGCGCACCGCCTCCAGCATCGCCAATAGCGCGATCGCCGCGCCGAAGGCGGTGAAGATGTGCACCGAAAAAGCCGCGGCCCGGATCGCGGGCGTCGGCTTGAGGGAATCCTCTTGGCTGTCGATCTGAGTTTCCATGGCTTCTGCTACCAGAACGGGACCGATTTGCACATCCGCCGTCGCGGCATTGGGTCGCGCAATTCGTCATAAAAGCAGGCAAAATAGGTGGGCTTGAATTTGTCGCGGGGCGTGTCAAATGTCGTTCCATGACAGACGCATCCACGCTCTTTGACGCGGCCATTATCGGCGGCGGACCGGCCGGCCTTGCGGCAGGAATTGCACTGGCGCAGGCCGGTGCGCGGACCGCGCTGGTGGCGCGGCGCCTGCCCTATGCCGACAACCGCACCACCGCGCTGCTGGGTGCCTCCGTCGACCTCCTGGAAAGCCTCGATGTCTGGTCCCGCTGCAAGGACAAGGCGGCCGGCCTCGAGGTCATGCGCCTCGTCGACGACACCGGGCGGCTGTTCCGCAGCCCCGAGGTCCGGTTCTCCTGTCATGAGATCGCGCTCGAGGCGTTCGGCTACAACATCGACAACCGCTCGCTGATGCTGACGCTCGAGGCGCGCGCGGCCGAGTTGCCCAACCTCGTCCGTTTCGACGACGAGGCAGAGAACGTCGTCATCGAAGCCGATGACGTCGCAATCCGCACGGCGTCCGGACAATTCCTGTCCGCGCGGCTCGTGGTCGGCGCCGACGGCCGGCACTCGCTGTGCCGGGAGGCCGCCGGGATTGCGGTGACGCGGCGCGACCTGACGCAGACGGCGCTGACCTTCAACGTCAGCCATGCCCGGCCGCATCGCAACGTCTCGACCGAGTTCCACACCCCGCACGGCCCCTGCGTGTTCGTGCCCCTGCCCGGCAACCGCTCCAGCATCGTCTGGGTCTCGGCGCCTGCGGAGGCCGAACGGCTTCGCTCCCTGAGCGACGAAGAGCTCTCCGCGGCGATCGAGAAACAGTCGCATTCCATCCTCGGCCGGATGACGGTCGAGCCCGGCCGCAACCTGTTCCCGCTGGCGATCGAACGACCAAACTCCTTCGCGCGCGACCGCATCGCGCTGGTCGGTGAAGCCGCCCATGTGGTTCCCCCGATCGGTGCCCAAGGCCTCAATCTCGGACTGCGGGATGCCGCCGACATTGCGAGGCTCGCCGGCGAAGCCATCGCCGCCGGCCAGGATCCCGGCGCAGCCGACGTGCTCAAACGCTACGACCGGGCGCGGCGTCCGGACATTCTGAGCCGGACCTTTGCGATCGACATCGCCAATCGCTCGCTGCTCAACGATTTCCTGCCGCTCCAGCCGGTCCGCGCCGTCGGCATGCACTTGCTCGGCGCCATCGGCCCGCTCCGGCGTTTTGCCATGCGCGAAGGGCTGACACCGACCTGGCGGAAGTAGCGTTCACGGAAACACCAGCCGGCCGGTCTGCAGCAACCACATCACGGTGGTCAGCGTGACCACGGATGCGAACGTCCCGAGCAGCACGGCGACGGAGGCGGATTCGATCCAGGCATCGTTCTGGCGGGCAATCACGAACACATTCAGCGCCGGGGGCAGCGAGGCCATCAGGATCGCAGTCGCGGCCCAGGGCTGCGCGAACGGACCGAACGCCAGCATCAGGCCAAACGCCGCGAGCGGATGGATCAGGAGCTTGACGGCGATGACGCCCGGCACTTCCCAGGGCACGCGGTCGAACGGCCGCAGCGCCACCGTCACGCCGAGCACGAACAACGCAGTCGGCGCTGCGGCGTTCTGGAGGAAGATGATGGTGCGGTCGAGCGCCACCGGCAGCTCGATATGGAGCGCGGCGACGGCTGCGCCAAAGCAGGCAGACATGATCAACGGGTTGAGCACGATCTGTTTCAGCACGACACCGAAGGCATGCACGATCGAGGGATGATCGCGGTCCGACAGCTCGATCAGCAGCGGCACGATCGTGAACAGGAAGATGCTGTCGCAGCAGAAGATCAGCGCAGTCGGCGCCGATGCCCTCGGCCCAAGCACGGCCAGCGCCAATCCTGGCCCCATGTAGCCGATATTGCCGTAGCCGCCGGAGAGACCCGCCAGTGTCGCCTCACGCAGTGTCAGGCCGCCGAGCACCTTGCCGACGACCAGCGCCAGCGTGAACGCGGTAACCGTCGACAGCGTGGTCGCAACCAGGAACGGCGGATTGTTCAATTCCGAAAATGGCGTCTTCGACATGATCGCGAACAGCAGCGCCGGCAGCGACACGTAGAGCAGGAAGAAGTTCATCCAGGCGAGGCCCGATTCTGGCAGCGACTTGGCCTTGCCGCAGGCGAAACCGACGAAGATCAAGCCGAAATAAGGTAGCGCCAGATTGAGGATATCGACCATTGATGAAGTGACTTCTGAAGACCTGGGGGTTATCTCCCGCGCAACCGCGGGCTAATTCCAGATCAGGGCACTAGCATCGGCCACAATCCTGGTCTATCGACGGGGAATGATTAAAGCGCGGACCGCCAAATTCCAGATCGGACAGGTCGTTCGCCACCGGATCTTCTCGTTCCGGGGGGTGATTTTCGACATCGATCCGGAATTCAACAACACCGAGGAGTGGTGGCTGTCGATCCCTGAAGAGGTGCGGCCTCACAAGGATCAGCCGTTCTATCATCTGCTCGCGGAGAACGCGGAGTCCGAGTACGTTGCCTATGTGTCCGAGCAGAACCTCCTGCCCGACGAATCCGGCGAGCCGATCCGACATTCCCAGGTCGCCGAGATCTTCATCAAGAACAAGGATGGCGGCTACCGCCCGCGCAATCCTTCACTGAACTGAATTTCTCCGCCGACAAGCGGCCAGCAAAAAAGGCGCTCGAACCGAGCGCCTTTTTCATGTCCGGGATTTGGTCCCGATTACTTCTGACCCGCCGGAGCTGCACTGGGTGCACCAGGCGCGCCGCCGTTCTGCTCGAGCTTCTTGCGCTGCTCGTCAGCCTTCTTCTGAAGCTCTTCCTGGAGCTTCTTCTGGGTTTCCTCGAACACCTTCGGATCGGTCGGCGGACCGTCATAGGCCTTCTGGAATTCGCCGGTGAGCGGCAGCGGCAGGGTCAGCGGCGCACCGTTGGCGTTGATCGCCTGCACCACGAGGTTCTGGCCCTTCTTCATGTTGGCGAGAAGCTCGGGCGTCGCCTCGTAATCCGACATACAGCCGTTCTGGAAGCAGATCACATACGGGCTCTGCAGCGGCGGATTGTTGTCGACGATGACGCGGGTGCCGTGCACGAGCTGCATGCCGAGCGGCAGCGTCACGCGCAGGATCTTCTTGGGCTCGCCTTCCGGCTCGATGATCACGGCCGCGATGACAGGCTGGCCCGATTCGATGCGGCCGTCCTTGCCGGTGAAGCAGACCTGCTTGGCGTTGGCGTCCTGGCCCTTCAGGCAGAACTTGGTCCAGGGGGCGTAGATCAGCTGGATCTGCTGATCCGCGGGCTGAGCGCCCTGCGCCGCCGGAGCGCCCTGCTGGGCCGGGGGCTGCTGGGCCTGGGGAGCCGGCGCGGGAGCCGCAGCTGGCGCCTTGGGGGCAGCCTTGGGAGCGGCTTTCGGGGCAGCCTTCGGCGCGGCGGGCGCGCCCGGGGCCGGCGCGGGGGTCTGCGCCTCCGCAGCAAACGGGACGACCAACGCCGTCGCCGTCAACAGGGCGAGAACTCGCCCGCGCGGCCGGACGGACGCGGCCAAATAACGGAAATTCATTGCAGAAAACCCTTTCTGAACGGGAAGTGCCCGAACCGCTCCGAAACGCCGAACCAAGCCGCCTTGGGCGCGGCTCTCTCCCCGTCAATTGAGGCAGATAAGTGACGGGCTCGGCGCTCGTGCGCGATTGCGTGCCTTCTTAACGCGGTCGACGGAAAGATCAATGCCGACAAGCGTCTTTGCCCACTTCCGGGCAGGCGCTCAGTGAAATCCCTGTGATAGGATTCAGCTCCTGACGGCCCTCGAATCAACGTGTCCGAATGTTCATGTTCCAGCGCCTGCTCGAGGGCCCCAGCGTCCGATTCTGCAGCATCGCTTTGGCCCTCGCCATCGGGCTGTCGGCGTTCGGCGGCGCGCGAGCCGAGGAGGCCCACGCGATCGCCATGCACGGCAAGCCGGCGTTGCCGGCCGATTTCGCCCACATGCCCTATGCCAACCCCGATGCCCCCAAGGGCGGCCGGCTGACCTGGGGCATCCTCGGCACCTTCGACAGCCTCAACCCCTTCATCGTGAAGGGACTGGCCGTGCAGCCGATCCGCGCCTACGTGGTCGAAAGCCTGCTCTCGCGCGGCCAGGACGAGCCGTTCACGCTCTATGGCCTGCTCGCCAAGACCGTCGAGACCGATGACGAGCGCAGCTACGTCACGTTCCGCATCGATCCGCGCGCGCGCTTCTCCGACGGCAAGCAGGTCACTGCCGAGGACGTGCTGTTCTCCTGGCAGTTGCTGCGCGACCACGGCCGTCCCAACCTCCGGCAATATTACGCCAAGGTCGCCAAGGCCGAGGCGCCCGATCCCCTCACCGTCCGCTTCGACCTCGCCGGCGCCAACGACCGCGAGCTGCCGCTGATCCTCGGCCTGATGCCGATCCTGCCGAAGCACGCCGTCGATGTCGCGACCTTCGAGGAGACGACGCTGACCGGGCCGATTGCCTCGGGCCCGTATCGCGTCACGGCGGTCAAGCCCGGCGCCAGCGTGACGCTCTCGCGCAATCCCGATTATTGGGGCCGCGATCTCCCGATCAATCGCGGGCTGTTCAATTTCGACGAGATCCGGCTCGACTATTTTCGCGAAGCCAACGGCCAGTTCGAAGCCTTCAAGCGCGGCCTCTATGATTTCCGCGTCGAGCACGAGCCGTTGCGCTGGCACGACGGCTACGATTTTCCGGCCGCCAGGAACGGCGACGTGATCCGCGACACCATCAAACCCGGTGTGCCGCAGCCTTCCGAATTCCTGGTGTTCAACACGCGCCGTCCGATCTTCGCCGACATCCGCGTGCGCCAGGCGCTGACGCTGCTGTTCGATTTCGAGCTGGTCAATCGCAACTATTTCTTCTCGCTGTATTCGCGGGTCGCCGGCTATTTCGCGGGATCCGACCTCTCGGCCTATGGCCGCCCTGCGGATGCACGCGAACGCGAATTGCTGAAGCCGTTTGCCGCGCAGATCCCGCCGGACATCATGGACGGCAGCTACCGCCTTCCCGTCACCGACGGCTCGGGGCGCGACCGGACGACGCTGCGCGCTGCGCTCAAACTCCTGTCCGACGCCGGTTACGATCTCGACGGCACCGTGCTGCGCAACCGCGCGACCAAGGCCCCCTTCACCTTCGAGATGCTGGTGACGACCCGCGACCAGGAGCGCATCGCGCTCGCCTTCCAGCGCGACCTCAAACGCGCCGGCATCGCGCCGAGCGTGCGCTCGGTCGATCCCGTGCAGTTCGACCAGCGCCGGCTGGCCTATGAGTTCGACATGATCCAGAACCGCTGGGACCAGTCGCTGTCGCCCGGCAACGAGCAGTATTTCTATTGGGGCAGTGCTGCCGCCGACAATCCGGGCACCCGCAACTACATGGGCGCCAGGGATCCCGCCATCGACGCGATGATCAAAGCCCTTTTGGAGGCCCGTGATCATACGGCTTTTGTCGCGGCGGTCCGGGCACTCGACCGCGCCTTGATCGCGGGCTTCTACACAATCCCCCTGTTTAACGTATCCGAACAATGGATCGCGCGTTGGAATCGGATAGAACGACCATCGACCACGGCGTTGTCCGGCTATCTGCCGGAGACCTGGTGGTCGAAGGGTGAGCCTCAAGCCAGTCCAGCGAAGTGACGCCGTGAACCAGCCAGCCGTATCGCCGACGCTCGACACGCTGTTCCAGCGGACGCTGATGCGACAGCCGCACGCGCCCGCCCTGCTCGACCCGCTCAACAAATCCCGCATCACCGGGCACCAGCCGCGGCGGCTGACCTATGCCGAAGCCGACACGGCCATCGAGGCGCTGTCGGCGCATTTCGTCGAATCGGGCCTGCCGGCCAATTCGGTGATCGCCATCCAGTTGCCTTCCACGGTCGAGTTCGTGCTGACGGTGCTCGCCGCCCATCGCGCCGGCCTCGTGGTCGCCGTGCTGCCGCTGCTGTGGCGGCAGGCAGAGCTGGCGGCCGCGCTCAACCGCACCGCGGCGCGCGCCATCGTCACCATGAGCAAGGTCGACGGCGTCAGCTATTCCGACCTGGCGATGCATGCGGCCGCCGAAGCCTTCTCGATCCGCCACGTCTTCGGCTTCGGCGCCGATCTGCCCGAAGGCATGGCCTCGCTCGACGAGGTGCTCACGCGCCCGCCCGGCACCACGCGCGCGGTGATCCAGGACGGCCGCAAGGCGGCGATGATCTCGTTCGATGTCACAGCGGAAGGCTTCCGCCCCGTGCCGCGGCCGCATTTCAGCCTGATCGCGGGCGGGCTTGCGATGTCGCTGGAAGCCGACATCCAGCAGGGCGCGACCGTGATGTCGGCGTTCACGCCGATGTCGTTCGCGGGCCTCGCCTCCTCGCTCGCGGTTTGGTTGCTCTGCGGCGGCACGCTGGCGCTGCATCATCCGTTCGAGAGCGAGGTGCTGGAGCAGCAGATCAACGAGCACGCATGCGACGTGTTGATCGCGCCGGCCCAGCTCGCGCTGCGGCTTGGCGATTCCAATCTCGCGGCGCGGATGCCGACCTTGCGCAATGTCATCGGGCTCTGGCGCGCGCCGGAGCAGGTGGCCGCAAGCGAAGCCTGGATCGCGCCGCATGCGGCGCTCACGGACGTCTATCTGTTCGGCGAGGCCGGGCTGTTCGGCGCCCGGCGCGGCGAGGACGGCGTGCCTGTTACGGTGATGCCGGGACCGCATGGCGCTCCGCGCGAGCAGTCCGGCTCCTCGATCGCGGGCGATATCCTGCTGACCCCGAAGGGCACGCTCGGCCTGCGCGGCCCGATGGTGCCGATCGCGGCCTACGCTCCGCCGCAGCCGGTCGGCGAGACGCTGACGGCGCAGCCGCCTCGCGACTACGTCGACACCGGCTATGCCGCGCGGATCGACCGCGCCAGTGGCGCGATCTGCATCACCGCGCCGCCCTCCGGCATCATGGCGGTCGGCGGCTATCGCTTCCTCTCCAACGACCTCCAGGAATGGGCACGCCGGCTCGGCCAGGGCGCGTTGCTGACGGCCCTGCCCGACCGCCTCTCGGGCCATCGGCTGGCCGGCCGGGCCCAGGACAATACCCGCGCCCGCGAGGCGCTGAGCGAACTCGGCCTTAACCCCCTGATGGTCGAGGCTTTTCGCGACCGCTCCGGGCCGGTTTGAGCACAGTTTTGGCTGGAACATTGACGCTGCATTAAGGCCGCCGGACTAGATTGCGCTGCATCGATTGCGTGATCAGAGTATCCCATGTCCCAGGCGGGCCCGATCCTGTTTGTGTCCAATGCCGAGCGCCCCGCCTTCATCGCGGCGCTGGACGAGGCCCGTCTGTTTCCCATCGTCGACAGCGACTGGGCGAGCGCGGCGCGCGCCGTCAGCGAGGTTCAGCCGGCCGCAGTCCTCGCCGCCATGTCAGCCGGCCACGAGCCCCATATCGCGCTCCTCGCCAAGAAGATCGCTGACCAGCCGCTTTATCTTCCATTGGTCGCGCTGGATGCACAGACTCCGCTGCCCCACAACGCCTTGCCCTTCGCCACCCGCGGCAATGCTGCCGAACGCCTGATCGCGCGCCTGCGCGCCGCGATCCGCGTCCGCACGCTGCACGCCACCGTGCTGCGCCGGCTGCCGGAGGCGAAGGTCGCCGTGCCGGAGGCCGATCCGATGCGCGATGCCATCGTGCTGCTGATCGGCCGCGGTGCCGCCTACCCGGCGCTCTCCGTCGCACTCGGCGAGCGCACCGGCGTGGTCGGCGCGCTCTCGATCGAGGCCGCAGCAAAACATCTCAACACCCGCGACATCGACGGCGTCGTGCTCTCCGACGGTTTCACCCCGCGCGTCACCGATGCCTTCCTCACGGTGCTTGCGGAGGACACGCGCTTCCGCAACCTGCCGGTGGTCGTCACCGCGCATCAGCTCACCCAGAGCTACGACCTGCCCAATCTCGAGCTGATCGCGGGCGAACCTGCGAAGGTCGCGGCCAATGCGCTGCCGCTGATCCGCCAGCACGCGATGGAAGCGCAACTGAGCCGCACGCTGCGCTCGATCGACGCCGGCGGCTGGCTCGACCCGCGCAGCGGCCTGTTGACGGTCGAAGCCTTCGCCCGCGATTTTGCCAAGGCGGTCGAGCAGACGCTCGCCCGCGGCGGCGGCCTGTCGGTGGCACGTTTCGCCTTCGATCCCGGTAATCCCCGCGCGCAGCTCGATGCCGCACGCATCCTCAGCCGCCTGATGCGGCAGATGGATTTTGGCGCCGCGCAGAAGGACGGCTCGGTGATCGTGGTGTTCGCCGAGACCGACTTCCGCACCGCGCACATGATCGCCCGACGACTGTCGGCGGTGATGAAGCACACGTCCAACGGCAAGCACGAGATGCGCAGTGATCCCGTCGTCAGCGTGGATTCGCTGTCGCCGTCGGATACGGCAAGGTCGCTGCTGGGGCGGCTATCGGCGGACGCTTCAAGGGCGGCGTCGTAGGTAGGCCAGCGCAGACGCAAGACACGACGCGGCCGCACGTCATGTCGACGCAACCCTCATGATGTCCAGCGTTCCGCGAAAGATCATGTCGACTGCCACGTACAGAATCACGGCCAGGCCGACGTAGGCAATCCATCGATGATCGTGCAGCAGGCGCGCTATGAAAGAAGCGGCCACGCCCATCATCGCAATGGAAAGCCCCAAGCCGAAAATCATGACCACGGGATGCTCGCGTGCCGCCCCTGCGACAGCCAGGACATTATCGAGCGACATGGAAACGTCGGCCACGATAATCTGCCAACTCGCTTGGACGAGTGTTTTGCGGGGCTGGCTTCCTGCGCTTGCTCCGGCCTCCCTCGCACCTGCGGGCCCTGTCGAGGAGGCGCGCAACTCTCGCCACATTTTCCAACACACCCACAACAACAGGATTCCGCCGGCGAGCAGGAGGCCGACGATCTGGAGGATTTGCGTGGCTAACACGGCGAACAGCACGCGCAGAATCGTCGCGACGACGATGCCGATCAAGATCGCCTTGACCCGTTGCGTCTGAGGAAGTCCGGCGGCGGCAAGACCGATGACGATGGCGTTATCGCCAGCGAGCACGAGGTCGATCAGAACGACCTGCAAAAGAACGTTCAGGACATCTGTGATGGGAAATTCAATCACGGGTCAGCGGCTCGAAAAACAGTGCCACTTGATCCGGTTCGCTGAAAATCGCCGCGGCGCAACCCATCATGGTGAATGCACCGGCAATATCCCATAGCGTTACATTTTCCAGCGTTACATTTTCCGAATCCGTTCGGGCTAAAAGAGCGGCGATCATTGCGCCTGAGAAAAGCAGAATGCTGAGCGCAGGCAGGACGAGTTCGGACTCCAGCAAGTGGATCATCAACAATGCGGGTGCCGCGATCAGCATGCTCAATAGCGCGAGCATGCCGAAGGAATCCCGCCAGGGAGCGTTCCTGTTTGTCCAGCTTGCATGAGGAGCAATCATTTTGTCCTCTTGCAGAGGGGCGTCCCGGATGGCCAGTTTGCCGACGCCTCTCTCGATCAATGTTTTGTCGGGCGCCTACTTTCCACCAGCGAAATAACACCAGCAGCCACCACGGCAATCACGACGACGGTGGCAAGCGCCTCGACCGAGACCAGGGTCTCGTACCATTTGTTCCAAAGCTCGAGCATGCGCTGGCCCCTATCGAGAGCCCACCCGCGATCGATCAAATCCGCTCTCTGAAGGACGTGCCTTTGCCACCAAAAACGCAATGCTACCTATCGACGCGCGGGCTTTGACCGCGCGGCAACATGACTATGCACGGCAATCGAATTAAGCCGCCTTCTGCTCCGCGCGTCCGCCCGCCGTCGCATCAAGGGCGGCCTCGTAACGACGACCTGGACCCCGTCAGGTGGGCAAAGCGGCTTGTCCGCCGCAGCTCGGAGAGCGAAGGCGGAAGCGTGCCCACCACACCTATCGTCGCGGAAAAATCGTGGGCACGGCGCAAGAGCGCCTTTGCCCACCCTACGGCACCTCGCCTACGCCGCCTTCTTTTTCTGCGCGAGTTGCGCCAGCTGCCGCATGATCTCCGTGGTGCCGGCGAGACGTTCTTCCGGCGTCTCCCAATCCTGCAGGAACACCACCTTCATGTCGGGCCGGACCTTAGCGGCCTGACCATAGCTGCGGATGAACGACACCAGGCGGTCGGGATAGGCGAAGGAATTGTCGCGGAAGGTGATGACGGCGCCCTTCGGGCCGGCATCGATCTTGCCGACATTGGCCTGGCGGCAGAACGCCTTGATCGCGGCAACCTTGAAGAGATAGCGCACCTCGTCCGGCAGCACGCCGAAGCGGTCACGCATCTCGGCGCCGAAGTTCTCGATCTCCTCCTCGCTGTCGAGATCGGCGAGGCGCCGGTAGAGCGACAACCGCACCGAGAGATCGCCGACATAATCCTCCGGAATGAGCACGGGCATGCCGATGGTGATGGTCGGCGACCAGCGGTCGGCGGCGGGCTCGGAAACGCCGGCCTTGAGGTTGACGATCGCCTCCTCCAGCATCGACTGGTAGAGTTCGAAGCCGACTTCCTTGATGTGGCCTGACTGCTCCTCGCCGAGCAGATTGCCGGCGCCTCTGATATCGAGGTCGTGCGAGGCGAGCTGGAAGCCGGCGCCCAGCGTCTCCAGCGATTGCAGCACAGTGAGCCGGCGTTCGGCCTGGGCCGTGATCTTCTGCTGCGCCGGCAGCGTGAACAGGGCATAGGCCCGCAGCTTGGAACGGCCGACGCGGCCACGGAGCTGGTAGAGCTGGGCGAGGCCGAACATGTCGGCGCGGTGCACGATCAGCGTGTTGGCGTTGGGAATGTCGAGACCGGATTCGACGATCGTGGTCGACAGCAGGATGTCGAACTTGCCGTCGTAGAACGCGGTCATGATGTCCTCGATCACCGCAGGCGGCATCTGGCCGTGCGCGACCGCGACCTTCATCTCCGGCACGTTCTTGTCGAGGAAGTCCTTGACCTCGGCGAGGTCGTCGATGCGCGGCACCACGTAGAACGCCTGGCCGCCGCGATAGCGCTCACGCAGCAGCGCCTCGCGGATCATCAGCGGATCGTGCGGGGCAACGAAAGTGCGCACCGCGAGACGGTCGACCGGGGGCGAGGCAATGATCGAGAGCTCGCGGACGCCGGTCAGCGCCAGCTGCAGCGTGCGCGGGATCGGCGTCGCCGACAGCGTCAGCACGTGCACCTCGGAACGCAGTGCCTTCAGCCTTTCCTTGTGGGTGACGCCGAAGTGCTGCTCCTCGTCGACGATGACGAGGCCGAGATCGCGGAACTTGATCGCCTTGCCGAGCAGCGCGTGGGTGCCGACGACGATATCGACCGAACCGTCGGCAATGCCCTTCTTGACCAGGTTCAGCTCCTTGGTCGCGACCAGGCGCGAGGCCTGCGCCACGTTCACCGGAAAGCCCTTGAAGCGCTCGGTGAAGGTCTTGGCGTGCTGGCGCGCGAGCAGCGTGGTCGGCACCACGACCGCGACCTGCTTGCCTTCGAGCGCAACGGCAAAGGCCGCACGCAGCGCCACCTCGGTCTTGCCGAAGCCGACGTCGCCGCAGATCAGACGATCCATGGGGCGACCGAGCTCGAGGTCCTTGAGGGTGGATTCGATGGCTCCTAACTGGTCCTCGGTCTCGTCATACGGGAAGCGCGCGCAGAACTCGTCATAGACGCCCTGCTGCACCGGCATCTTGGGTGCCTCATGCAAATGGCGCGCAGCCGCGATCTTGATCAGCTCACCCGCGATCTCGCGGATGCGGTTCTTCAGCTTCGCCTTGCGCGTCTGCCAGCCGGAGCCGCCGAGACGGTCGAGCTCGACCGTGGTCTGGTCGGAGCCGTAGCGCGACAGCAGCTCGATGTTCTCGACCGGCAGGAACAGCTTTGTCTCGGCGGCATAGTGCAGCTCGAGACAGTCATGCGGCGCGCCGGCGACGTCGAGCGTCTGCAGGCCTATGAAGCGGCCGATGCCGTGATCGACGTGGACGACGATGTCGCCCGCGGTGAGGCTCGTCACCTCCGAGATGAAATTGTCGAGCTTGCGGCTCGCCTTGCGCGGCCGCACCAGGCGGTCGCCCAGAATGTCCTGCTCGCTGATGAGAGCGATCTCGTCGGTCTCGAAACCGCTCTCCAGGCCGAGCACGGCGAGCATGGTCTCGTTGCGCGGGGTCGCCTGCACCGTCCGCCAGGCGTTGACGCTGGTGGTGTGGGTCAGCTTGTGGTCGCGCAGCATCGAGGTCATGCGATCGCGCGAGCCCTCGCTCCAGAGTGCGATCACGACTTTCTTGCGGTTCGCCTGCAGGCCCATGACATGGGCGACGACGGACTCGAACACGTTGACCGTGCTGTCGTTGCGCTCGGGCGCAAAATCGCGGCCCTTGCGGGCGCCGGCATCGACGACGCTGGTGCCGTCGGTCGGCACGGAGAACGCCGTCAGCCGCGCCAGCGGGATGGCGCCGATCCGCTTGCCCCACTCGCTCTCGGTCAGATAGAGCCGGTCAGGCGGCAGCGGCTTGTAGATGGCGCCGCCGCCCGGATGCTCCATCGCATCGCGGCGCGCCTCGTAATAGTCCTGGATCTGCTTGAAGCGCTCGCGGACGGCGTCCTCGGCCTGCGGCTCGATCGCGACGGCGGCGCCTTGCAGATAGTCGAACAGCGTGTCCATCCGGTCCTGGAACAGCGGCAGCCAGTGCTCCATGCCGGGATGGCGGCGGCCTTCGCTGACGGCCTCGTACAGCGCATCGTCGCGCTCGGGTGCGCCGAACTCGGCGACATAGCCCATGCGGAAACGGCGGATGGTGTCGGTGACGAGCTGGAATTCCGAGATCGGCACCAGGTCGAGCGCGCGCATGTCGAGCAGCGTGCGCTGGGTCTCGGCGTCGAAGGTGCGGATCGATTCCAGGCTGTCGCCGAAGAAGTCAAAGCGCACCGGCTGCTCGAGGCCCGCCGGAAACAGGTCGAGGATGCCACCACGCACGGCGTATTCGCCGGGCTCGCGCACGGTCGAGGAACGATTGTAGCCGTTATGCTCCAGCCAGGCGACGATGGTATCCATCGGCACGACATTGCCGGGCGCAACCGACAGCGCCTGCGCCGCGACCAGCTCGCGCGCGGGCACGCGCTGCACGACAGCGTTCACCGTGGTCAGCACGATCAGCGGCTTGTCGCTGCCGGTGAGCGCGGCGAGCCGTGCCAGCGTGGTCAGACGTTGCGCCAGAATGCCGCCATGCGGCGAGACACGGTCATAGGGCTGACAGTCCCAGGCCGGGAAGGTCAGCACCGGCAGATCGGGCGCGAAGAATTGCAGCGCGCGCTCGAGCTGCTGCATGCGGGCACCGTCGCGGCAGACCACGGCAAGGCTGACAGGCGGTTTCTTCGGCCGCGCCGCCAGCGCGCGCGCAAGATCGGAGACGACGAGGCCCTCGGCGCCTTCGGCGACATTGGCAAGCGTCACCGCGCGGCCGGGCGTCAGCAGCTCGGCCGGAGATTTCATTCCCGGTTTCATACGTCGCGGTCCGCGATCGGATAGGCCTTGATCCGGGCATACAGGGCGCCGGTGACATCAGCTGGCAGCACCTTGTCACCGGTGATGGCGGCATAGAGGTCGGGATCGTTGACCTCGAGCAGGATCTCCAGCTCGGTCAGCTCGGCGTCGGAGAGATTGGCGATCTCGGCGTCCGCGAAGCGGCCGAGGATCAGGTCCATCTCGCGCGTGCCGCGGTGCCAGCAGCGGAACAGCAACCGCTTGCGGCGGTCGTCCAGCCCGTTGCTCGATCGTGTCGTTCCCGTCATGTCTCAAATCCAGTCAAACGCCGAAAGCCCGGACGTGCCGGGCCGGGGTGATATAGCCACTCGGACCTGCCGTGTCAGCCCTCGATTTGGCATGGCCGCACCGGCGCAAAGGGCCGCGAAAAAAGACGTGGATGCCCGGCATAAAGCCGGGCATGACGGGCCGAAACGATCCTAGATTCGCGTCCATGCGCCCCAGCCTGCTCAATCCGCTGTTTGCTCCCGTGACCACGCTTCCCGGCGTCGGTCCGAAGCAGGACAAGCTGCTGCAATATCTGCTCAGCCGCAACGAGACGCCGCGGCTGGTCGATCTGCTGCTGCATCTGCCGAGCCAGGTCATCGACCGCCGGGCGCGGCCGAAAATCCGCGACGCTGGTGTGGGAACCATGGTGACGCTGGAGGTCACCGTCGACCGTCACCGCCCGCCCCCGCCGCGCAACTCCCGCGCGCCGTATCTGGTCTATGCCAGCGACGACACCGGCGACGTCGTGCTGACCTTCTTCCGCGCCAAGCCCGGCTATGTCGAAAAGCTGCTGCCGATGGGCGAGAAGCGCTTCGTCTCCGGCACGCTGCAGATGTATGACGGCATCCCGCAGATCGTGCATCCCGACCGCGTGCTCGACGAGGAGGCGATCTCAAAGCTCTCGGGCATCGACCCGGTCTATCCGCTCACCGAGGGCCTCGCACTCGGCTCGCTCCGCCGCGCGATCGCGCAGGCGCTGCAGAAGCTGCCGGCCCTGCCCGAATGGATCAGCCCGGAGGTGCTGCGCCGCTGCCATTTCCCGCCGATCGCGGAAGCGCTCAATCGCGTGCACCAGCCGGTCGAGCTGACAGACATTCTGCCGGACCAGCCGTTCTGGTCCCGCCTCGCCTTTGACGAACTGCTTGCCGGCCAGCTCGCGCTCGCTCTGATCCGCGCCCAATTGCGCCGCCCGGCCGGCGTGCGCAACGCCGGCGACGGCCACCTGCGCCACAGGATCATCGACGCCCTCCCCTATGCCTTGACGTCCTCCCAACGCGACGCAGCCGCGGCGATCGCGAGCGATCTCCAACAGCCCGTGCGCATGCTGCGCCTGCTCCAGGGCGACGTCGGCTCCGGCAAGACCGTGGTGGCGCTGCTCGCTGCCGCCGCTGTCGCCGAGGTCGGCAAGCAGGCCGCGCTGATGGCGCCGACCGAAATCCTGGCGCGTCAGCACATCAAGACCATCGCGCCGCTGGCCGAGCGCGCCGGCATGCGGGTCGCGATCCTCACCGGCCGCGAGAAGGGCAAGGAGCGACGCGAGATCATCGCGCAACTCGCCGAGGGCGAGATCGATCTGCTCGTCGGCACCCATGCGCTGATCCAGGACGACGTGATCTTCCACGATCTGGCGCTGGCCATCGTCGACGAGCAGCATCGTTTTGGCGTTCGCGAGCGCCTGACGCTGACCTCGAAGGGCGAAGCCGTCGACGTTCTGGTGCTGAGCGCCACGCCGATCCCGCGCACGCTGGTGCTGACCTATTTCGGCGACATGGACATCAGCGAGTTGCGCGAAAAGCCCGCCGGACGCCAGCCGATCGACACCCGCGCCGTCGCCATGAGCCGGCTCGGCGAAGTCATGGACGGCGTCGGCCGTGCGCTCGAATCCGGCAAGCTGGTGTACTGGATCTGCCCGCTGGTCGAGGAGTCCGAGGCCGAGGGTACCGAGCACCTCACCAACGCGACCAAGCGTTTCGAGAGCCTACAGAAGCGCTTTGGCGATCGCGCCGGCCTCGTCCATGGCCAGATGAAGGGCACCGAGAAGGACCGCGTGATGGGCCAGTTCGCGGCCCACGAGATCGGACTTCTGGTCGCGACCACCGTGGTCGAGGTCGGCGTCGACGTGCCGGCCGCCACCATCATGGTGATCGAGAATGCCGAACGCTTCGGCCTCGCCCAGCTGCACCAGCTGCGCGGCCGCATCGGACGCGGCTCGGAGGCTTCGACCTGCATTCTGCTCTACAGCGAGCCGCTGGGCGAAATGTCGAAAGCGCGGCTCAAAGTGATCCGCGAGACCACCGACGGGTTTCGTATCGCCGAAGAGGATCTCAAGCTGCGCGGCGAAGGCGATGTGCTCGGCGTCCGCCAGAGCGGCCTGCCCGGTTACCGCATCGCGCGCTCGGAGGTCCACGGCCAGCTCATCACGCAGGCCCGCGACGAGGCGCTGCGCATCATGAAGGACGATCCGAAGCTGAAGGGCGAGCGCGGCGAGGCGCTGCGCTGCCTGCTGTACCTCTATGAGCGCGACGAGGCGATCCCGCTGATCGGGGCCGGCTAGCTCGCCGCTTTCTGCCGCCCAACCTCATAAGCCGCGACATGCGCCCGGGCGAGATCGAGCACGGGTGTTTCGATGCCAAGCGACCGGGCCCGATTGGCCATGTCGCCGAGGATATGCTCCGCCTCGGTGGTCGAACCGCGCTCGATATCCCGCAGCATCGACGCCTTCAGCGGCGAGTTCGCGGTGGTGAACAGCTTGCGGTCGAATTCGATGAACGGCGCGCGCGGTTCGAAGCCAGAGGCGGTCGCGACCGCGCAATGCTCCGCGAACAGCCGGAAGATCGACCGCTCACCATTCGGCACGGTCAGGATGTCGCCGATGCTGGCGCGCATCAGGCAGGTGATCCCGGCAAGCGTGCTCAGCTGGACGAACTTCTCCCACATGTCCTGCATGATCACGTCGCTGGCGCGCACGTCGATGCCGGGGACTCGCAGCAGCGTCTCCAGCGCGAGCACACGCTCACTCAACGAACCCTTCACCTCGCCGAAGACGATGGTCTGGTTGGCCATGAACTGAACGACGCGACCATCCGCATCGAGCCCGGCGCTGACATTTGCGAGCCCGCCGAGGACGTGCCCGGCGCCGAACCGCGCGGTCAGGGCGTCGATGTGCTTCAATCCGTTGAGGATCGGCAAAATCATCGTGTTCGCACCAACGGCCGGGGCAAACTGGCTCATGGCGTCGTCGAGCGAATAGGCCTTCACGCCAACGAGCACGACGTCGAAGGGATCGTTGAGCTCGTTCGCCAGCAGGATCTTCGGCTGCACGGCGAAGTCGCCGTGCGGGCTTTTGACGCTCAATCCGTCGCGCCGCAACTGCTCCGCCCGCGCGGATCGCACCAGAAAAGTCACGTCGGCGCCCGCTCGAACCAGGCACGCTCCGTAGTAACCTCCGAGCGCTCCCGCGCCGATCACCAGCACTCTCATTCCAACTCCCGTGTCATGTCAGCGATCGTCAGCCGTCGCCACATTGCATGAGCAGGCAGACTGATCGCGAATGCCTGATCATCAGGCCTTTTTCTGCGCGATGCTTGCGGCAAACGCCTTCAACAGCGACGCATCGACCGCCTCACCCTTCGCGTCCCCGGCCAGATGCTCGAACCATTTGGCAAAGCCCTGGTAGATCTGGCTTGCCGGATGATCCGGCCCGAGGAAGCCGGAAATCTCCTGCATCTCCGCGACCCAGCGATAGGCCTTCGGGATCATGTCGGGCAGCGCGACCTCGAGCCGCGCCAGGATGGCGGGCTGGCTGAGGGCGAGCTCGTCGCGCAGCGCATCCGCTGCACCCGCTTTCGTGGCCGCGACCACCATGGCGGAGCCGATGCCGGCGAGACCCTTGACGATACCGGCATAGGACATCTTGAGCGCGGAGGCCGCACCCACCGGGCCTTCGACGATGCGAACATCGAGCCCGAAATCTCTGAGCACGGCGATGTCTCTGGCGTGCTCGCCGGACAGATAGAACGCCGGGCTCTTGCCGCCGGGTTGCGGCGGGAAGCCGATGATGCCGCCGTCGACGAAGGGCGCCTGCGCCGAGCCGATGATCTCCTCGATCCGCTTCACCGTGTCGACATTGACGGCGTTGCAGTCGACCACGACCGGCTTCTTTGCTCGCTTCACGATCAGCGCGGCCAGCCGCTCGGCCAGCGCCACCGCCTCGCCGGGCGGCACGATCGAGAGGATGATATCAGCGTCCGCGATCGCATCGTCCTCGGCGCCGACCATGCCCGCATCCGCGGCCCGTTTCAGCGTCGCCTCGCTTCGCCCTTTCAAGGATGTCAGCACGCGCGCACCGTTATCGCTCAGGCGTCGCGCCACCGCGCTGCCCATGGCACCGGGCGCGAGGATCGCAATGGTTTTCGACATCGGGGGCACTCCAGTTCGAATTCCGAGCGTTGTCGCTCAGTTCGACCGGAACATTAGCAGAGGATGCGAACGCCCGCCTGATCCGCGGCCATCCCGCCGCGGAATGGCCCTACTCCGCCTTCGCAGGCTCGGGCCGGAGCGTGGAGGCGTTGGCAATGCGCGCGGCATTGGCCATGCCGGCGAGCGCGGCTGCCTTCTTCGGATCCGGCGCTGCGCCCGGCTGCACCACGCCGGCCGACATGATCAGCGTTGCGGCATCCTCGGCGCTGAGGTCGACCTCGATGATCTTGCTCCTGGGCACATAGAAGAAGAAGCCGGTGGTCGGGTTCGGCGAGCATGGCAGAAACACCGAGACATGTTCTTCCTGCCCCGGCAGGCTGCGCGCGATGTCCTCACTCGGCGATTGCGAGATCAGCACGATCGACCACATGCCGGGCGATGGAAACTCGACGAGACCGACCTTGCGGAAGCTCGAGCCCTTGCCCGAGAACAGCGTCTCGAACACCTGCTTGAGACCGCGATAGATCGCACGCACCGCCGGAATCCGGCCGAGGAACGTCTCGCCGACGTCGACCAGGGTGCGGCCGATCAGGTTGGCCGCGAGAAATCCGACCAGCGTCAGCGTGAAGAATGCGACAATCAGTCCCCAACCGGGGACGCCGTAAGGCAGATAAGTTTCCGGCCGATAGGCCAGCGGCACGAAAGGCCGCACCACGCCGTCGACCCAGGTGACGAACCACCAGACCAGGTACAGTGTAATCGCAATCGGACCGGTGACGATCAGCCCGGTCAGGAAATAATTGCGAAACCGGCCCATCAGGCCGGTATGCGGTTCCGGGGCGGGATCAAGAGGCGCAGGCGCGTCGTCGCGGGTGGTCATTCGGGTTCCAGGTCGGTCGCTTGGTTCAAGCTAGGGGCTTCTAGCAGGTTTTGGAAGAGCGCGGCCTGGTCCCTGCTGCCTATTCCACCGTCACGGATTTCGCGAGATTGCGCGGCTGGTCGACGTCGGTGCCCATGACCACCGCCGTATGATAGGCGAGCAGTTGCACGGGAACGGCATAGACCATCGGCGAGAAGGCCGCGGCCATGTCGGGCATGACGATGGTCACGAGCGACTCCACCGTCGCCTCCGCCGCGCCCTTGGCGTCGGTCATCAGGATGATGTTGCCGCCGCGGGCGGCGACCTCCTGCATGTTGGAGACGGTCTTCTCGAACACGCGGTCGTAGGGCGCGATCACGACGACCGGCATGGTCTCGTCGATCAGCGCGATCGGGCCGTGCTTGAGCTCGCCGGCGGCATAGCCCTCGGCGTGGATGTAGGAGATTTCCTTCAGCTTCAGCGCGCCTTCGAGGGCGAGCGGGAAGCTGGTGCCGCGGCCGAGATAGAGCACGTCGCGGGATTTGGCGATCCTGTGGGCGAGCTTCTCGATCTGGAGCTCGGTCGTGAGCGCATCCGACATCAGGCGTGGGATCTCGACCAGGCCGTGCACGAGCTTGGTCTCGTCCTCGGCGGACAATTCGCCGCGGGCCTTGCCGGCCGCGATCGCCAGGTTGGCCAGCACCATGAGTTGGCAGGTGAAGGCCTTGGTCGAGGCGACACCGATCTCGGGGCCGGCCAGCGTCTGCAGCACGGTCTCGCTTTCGCGCGCGATGGTCGAGGTCGGGACGTTGACGACGGCGATGGTGTGGGCGCCCTCGGCCTTGGCATAGCGCAGCGCCGCCAGGGTGTCGGCAGTCTCGCCGGATTGCGAGATGAAGATGGCGAGATCGCCCTTGCGCAACGGCGCTTCGCGGTAGCGGAATTCGGATGCGACATCGACCTCGACCGGCAGGCGCGCAAAACGCTCGAACCAGTATTTTGCGACGATGCCGGCGTAGCTTGCGGTGCCGCAGGCCGTGATGTTGATGCGCTGGATGTCCTTGAAGTCGAACGGCAGCTTGACCGGCAGCGAGACGCGCTCGGTCGCCATGTCGACATAGCGCGCCAGCGTGTGGCCGACCACTTCCGGCTGCTCGTGGATCTCCTTCGCCATGAAATGGCGGTAGTTCGCCTTGTCGACCAGCGAGGTCGAGGCGGCATGCTTGATCCTGTCGCGCTCGACGGCGTGACCGTCCTTGTCGAAAACCGTCGCGCTCTTGCGGGTCAGGACCACCCAGTCGCCGTCTTCGAGATAGCTGATCGTGTCGGTGAACGGGCCGAGCGCGATCGCGTCCGAGCCGAGATACATCTCGCCGTCGCCATAGCCGATCGCCAGCGGCGGACCGTTGCGGGCGCCGATCATGAGGTCATCATCGCCGGCAAAGATGAAGCCGAGCGCGAAGGCACCGCGCAACCGCGCCAGCGTCAGCTTGACCGCTTCCACCGGCTTGTTGCCGCGTGACAAGAGATCGTCGACGAGGTGCAGCACGATCTCGGTGTCGGTCTCGGTGTGGAACACCGTGCCCTTCTTTTCGAGTTCTTCGCGCAGCTCGCGGAAATTCTCGATGATGCCGTTATGGACGACGGCAACGCGTTCGGTCGCGTGCGGATGAGCGTTGTTGACGGTCGGCTTGCCGTGCGTGGCCCAGCGGGTGTGACCGATTCCGGTCGTGCCCTTCAAAGGCTCGGCTTCCAGCCGCCTCTCCAGATTCTTCAGCTTGCCCTCGGCGCGCCGGCGCTCTAGATGCTTGCCTTCGAGCGTGGCGACGCCCGCGGAGTCATAGCCGCGATATTCAAGACGTTTGAGCGAATCCACCAATTGCTCTGCAACCGGCTCGCGCCCGAGAATGCCGACAATCCCGCACATGCGGATCAATATCCCCCAAATCGTCGAAAAATCGCCTAAACGACGCGCTCGGTTTTTAGCGAAGTTCCTAAGGAACCAGATACTCAATAATTATGACGGATTGCGACAGCAGCCGGCGACGTCAAGCTTCGCCTATGTCGATGTGGTCGGCTTTAACCGCACGGATTAACTTGTTGTCAACAAGTTTGGCCAACGATTCTCGCTCGGGAGATCAAGGCCATGAAAGCCACGTCCGACCGCAAAGGTCTGCCAACGACGTATCTGCTCGCCAGTGAGAGCACCGGCACTCGCCTCGCGCATTGGCCGCCGCCTCAGCGCGCCATGGAGCGCGGCAAGGAAAGCAAGCCCGTCCTCATGACGCAGGCCAAAGGCGAACCGGCAAAGCGCGCCAGGCCGCGCGGCTGGCGCTTGTCGCGCGCGATGTTCTCGGAAGTCGCCGACGACGACTGAGGGCGCGCCTCACCACCCCAGCACCAGGGCAAAGACGAGGCAAACGACGAACGCCCAGAACGTCAGGCCGGTGACCAGCGACGCGATCTCGGTTGGGTCGGGGTCGCCGACCTGTTCCAGCACCCATCGTCCCGGCGGCATGACGACGTGCTTGACGAGGAATTCGAATACATCCAGGTCGTTCATGAGCGCGCAGCCCTAACGACACAGAAAAGCGCCTGGGATCCGGCCGCTCATTTCTCCGGCTTCTTTTCCAACTTTTTGCCGCTGGTCTTCATCTCGCGGTAGCGCGCAGCACCACCCTCGCGAATGGTCTGCGGGCTGCGCTCCAGCGCCATGGCGTCGTCCGGCACGTCGCGCGTGATCACCGAGCCCGAGCCGATATAGGCGCCGTTGCCGATCTTCACCGGCGCGACCAGCGAGGAGTTGGTGCCGACGAAGGCGCCCTGCCCGATCACCGTCTTGTACTTCTTGAAGCCGTCGTAGTTGCAAGTGATGGTGCCGGCGCCGATGTTGGAATTGGCGCCGATGGTGGCGTCGCCGATGTAGGAGAGATGGTTGACCTTGACGCCGGCCTCCAGCGTCGCGGCCTTGGTCTCCACGAAATTGCCGATCCGCGCGCCATCGCCGAGCGTGGTGCCGGGACGCAAGCGCGCATAGGGTCCGATCGAAACCTTCTTGCCGAGCGTGGTCTCGACGATATGCGAGAAGGAATGGATCACGGTGCCGTCGGCGATCGAGACACCCGGTCCGATCACCACGAACGGCTCGATGGTGACGTCCTTGCCGAACACGGTGTCGGCGGCGAGATACACGGTTTCGGGGGCGATCAGCGTGACGCCGGCCTCCATCGCGGCCTTGCGCAGCCGGGCCTGCATCACGCCTTCCGCTTCCGCAAGCTGGGCCTTGGTGTTGATGCCGCGCACCTCGTCCTCGCTGGTTTCGATCACCACGGACTCCCATCCATTGCTGCGGGCGACGCCGACCGCATCGGTCAGGTAATACTCTGCCTTGGAATTCGCATTGCCTATCTTGTCCAGGATCGCGAGCGCGCGGCGGCCGTCGATCGCCATCACGCCGGCATTGCACAGATCGATCTTGCGCTCGTCCGCGCTGGCGTCGGCGTGCTCGCGGATCGCGACCAGACGGTCGCCCTCGACGATGAAGCGGCCATAGCCGGTCGGATCCGCCGCGCGAAAACCGAGCGCGGCAATCGCAGCACCTTTCGCCAGCGGCGCGCGAAGCCGTGCAAAGGTCTCGGCCGAGATCAGCGGCGTATCGCCGAAGGCGATCAGCACGTCGTCGACGCCTCGCGCAATCGCCTCCCGCGCCGCCAGCACGGCATGCGCCGTGCCGAGCCGCTCGGCCTGCACGAAGATGAGCGCATCGGAGCGGATCCGCTTCGCCTCGTCCGCGACCGCCTGGTGATCAGGGCCGATCACGACCGCAAGCGCAGTGCCGGTTCCGCGCGGTGCGGCACCGAGCACATGGGCAAGCAGCGTCTGGGAAGCTACGGGATTCAGCACTTTCGGCAGGCTGGATCGCATGCGCGTGCCTTCGCCGGCGGCGAGCACGATCGTGAGGCTTGAGCGGGCGGTCATCGCAATCCTGTCAAATATGGCCGAATCGATCATCACATCGATGGGCGACACGTCAATGTCGTCCGAGCTTGTTGCCTTGCTACCCCCGCAAACGCCCGGAATTCAAGTGCGCGTGGGTTTTCCTGTTAATGTTCCCTGATTGATTCGGGGAAGCCAGGCAGGGCTGGGCACTAAACGTTCATGGCAAAGGATTCCGACCCACTGGCGGATGCCTTCGGCGACAAGGAGACCGGCGGGCTGTTCTCCGGACTCTTGGCTGAAGAAAGCACATTCGATCGCCGGATGATGTGGCGGCTGGGCTCGTGGGGAGTCGCGGCCGTCGGTGCCGTTGTGGTGGCCGTGCTGGCCAACCAGGCCCAGCTCGGCTGGCGGCGCGACCAGGTCGCCTCCGCCGATCTCGCCCGCCAGTCCGATCGTCTGCAGGTTCTGACCAAGGAAAGCCAGCTCGAGGCGCGTCGCCTCGCCTCCGCCATCGAGACGCTGAACACCGATCGCGACCGGCTCTATTCGCGCGTCACGGTGCTCGAGCAGGGACTTGATTCCGTCACCGGCGCCATCGCCAAGCAGAGCGCGACATCGCCGCAAGCGCCCGCATCGAAGCCGCAGGACACGCCGGTCGCCACCGCGCAGCCCCCGGCTCCGGATGTCGCGCCGGTCGCCTCGACCGCGGCCTCGCTGGTCGACAAGCCGCGCGCGGGGGCCGGCAAGGAGCCCAAGGAAGCGTCGAAGGAAGCGTCGAAGGACAGCTTGAAAGACGCGGCCAAGGATCAACCGGGCCCGCCGCCACAGACTGCCTCTGCCGCATCGCTCGTTCCGCTGACGACGTCGGCGGTGCCAATCCTGCCGTTGGTGCCATCGAAGTCGATCATGGCGCCGCCTGATCCGGCGGCTTCGAAACTGATTCAGCCTCAACCAGACGCCTCGGAGCAGAAGCCCGAGTCGACGCCCGCCCCGACCGAAGTCGCCGCGGCGCCAGCCAAGCCCCCCGAGGCAACCGAAGCCGAGTCTCCCGCAATCGCAGTCCAGCAGACGCGCTTTGCCATCGATCTCGGCGGTGCGAACTCGGTCGACGGCCTGCGCGCGCTCTGGCGCAGCCTGAGCAAGTCCCATCCGGAGGTCGCCGCGCTGCGGCCGATCATTATGATCAAGGAAGGCAATAACGGCCTCGGCATGCAGCTCCGTCTGGGGGCCGGCCCCCTGATCAATGCTGCCGCCGCCGCAAAGCTTTGCGCAGGCCTTGCCGAGAACGACCGCCACTGCGAGACGGCCGTGTTCGACGGCCAGCGCCTGTCGATGCGCGGCGGCGCTGACAAGGGACAAGACAAGGGTTCAGACAAGAACCAGGACAAGAGCTCGGAGAAGAGCCAGGAAAAGAGCCAGGACGCGGTGCCGCAAGCTGAAACCGCGCCTGCGCCCGCGCCCGCCGCCAAGCCGGACAAGCGTCGCCGAAGCTACTCCTCCAAGCGCTCGTCAAGGCGCGAGGAGCCGGCGCCGCCGCCTGCACCCGCGCCGCAGCCGGCCGCTCAGGCCAAGCCGGAGACGGCATCGGCGAGTTCGACGATATCGTCGTTTTTCAGACGTTGAGGGGATCAGGGCTTCCGATTGAAACGCCGGAGCATCTCGCCTGAGACAGCGCCGCCTAGAGAGCGGCCATCAACTGGCTGATCTTGATTGCCCCGCAAATGATCATACCCCAAAGCGCAAAATTGACCTGCAACGCTTCAACCATTGCCAACCTCGCTCGCATCCCCGCAGTCGCGTTCTTGAACGACGTGATCTGCTTCTGATTAGATCTGCGATCACGCCTACGCTTCAAGTCGAATGTTAGGCGACGTTGAAATTCCCGCAAATCCGTATGGCTACGGTTCTAATGCGTTCGGGATGCCGCAAATCCATGCAGCGGCCCCTCCGCGATGCCCCCGGTGCAAAAATCCTCCCGCCCCTGTTGCTCCCTCCCGCCATCCCGACCATATTGCCGGCATGACAAAGAAGCCGTTTCGCCTCACGCCCTACCAGGTGCAGTTTCTCATCGTCGTCGGTTTCGTCACCGTCGGCTGGGCGCTCTATGTGCGCTATCTCGCGGTCGAGTTCTCGCAGGTGGCGCTCGCATGCGATGCCGGCCTGCAGACCATGATCTGCAAGGCGCGCTCGGTGTCGACGTCGCTGTTCAAGAATTCGGTGTTCGGCATCGTCGCGCTGGTGATCGCGACGCTGAACCTGATGCGGCCGTCGATCGTGCTGCTCACGCTCGGCGTGGTCGCAGCCGGCCTCGGCATCGTGCTCTACAACATCGTGCTGTCGGGCCTGGCGATCGGCCTGCTCATCCTTGGCTTTGCTCGGCCCGCGCCCGCCACAGCGTGAGCGCGAACAAGAGATAGATCGCGCAGGTCCACATCGCCTGCCAATTATCGCGGCCTTCGTTCAGGATCACGTAGACCGCCGACAGCGCCAGCAGCCCTGCGAACACCGCTTCCGCGATCGGTCGCACGCCGATCTGCGGGCGGTTCAGCATCAACAGCGCGAACGGCACCACCGCCATCGTCAGCGAGGCATAGGGGAAGTCGCGATAGCGCGGGTCGAACACGAAGCCGAGCGCGGTCTCGGCTGCGATCACCGCCGTCACCGCCAGGGTCAGGCCCAGCACGGCCGAGAGCTTTGACCATTTCCGCCCTTCGCGCGGACCGAGCAGGTCGAGGAAGCTCGGCAAATTGCGGCCGATGACAAGCGCCTGCGCGCAGAAGATCGGCGACAGGATGCCGGCGAGCAGCAGCATGCCCCATTGCAGCCAGCCGCCCCAGCCGTAGCTCTCGTAATACATCTTGTCGACGGCGATCCCGAGCAGGATGCCCGCCGATGTCGCGGAGATGCCGACGCCGAGCCAGGCCGAGAAGCGCGGCGTCCAGGGCCGGCGGCGCAGCGTGATGCCGGCCACCGCGAACACCAGCACGCTGAGGACCATGCCGGCGCCCATGTACCATTTCCAGAACGGGAAATTGCTGATCGGCTCGCCCGGCGGATATTTCAGCTGGCGCCGGACGGAGTCGATCAGGCCCCAATAGCCGCCGACGGTGCCCTCGAGCCGCCGCTTCCACGGCTGGTCATAGGCCTCGATCAGGTTGACGCGAAACTTCAGCGCCTTCGCGAGCCCGAGGATTTCCGAGACCACGCGGGCCTGATTGGTGCGCGACGGCAGCGCGCCCTCGCGCATGCGGCCTTCGCTCGGCCAGCCTGTCTCGCCGATCAGGATTTCCTTGTCGGGGAACGCCACCGCCATGCGCTCGCGGATCGCCTCGACGTGGCTCGCGGCGAACTTCGCCTTCACCGGCATATCCTCCCAATAAGGCAGGATGTGAATCGTGACGAAGTCGACGGCGTCATAGACCTCGCGGTTCTTCAGCCAATATTCCCAGACGTCGGCATAGGTCACGGGCACGGTGACCTGCGCCTTCACCGAACGGATGATTGCGGTGAGGTCCGACGTCGTCATCTCTCCGCGCAGCAACACCTCGTTGCCGACGACGAGCGCGGAGATGGTGTCGGGAAATTCCTTGGTGAGGCGAACGGCGGTCGCAACCTGTGCGAAATTCTTGGCGCGGTTGCTGCCGAGCCAGATGCCCTGGATCACCTTCAGCCCGCCGATCCTGGCCGCGACCGAAGGCACCTGGTCGAGCCCGTTCTCGATCGAGTAGGTGCGGACGCAATCGGTGATCTCTTTGAGCTGGCGCAGATCCTGCTCGAGCTGGTCAGCCTCGATGTGGGTCCATTCGTTCAGCGGCGTCTGGTCGCCCCGGAACGGGGCGTAGGAGACGCATTGAACCTTGTCGTTGGGATCGATGGGCGCGCGCGCGAGCGTGATCGGCGTGGCAAGCCACCACCACACGGCAGCAATCGCACCCAGGGAGACGAGCAGGAGCGCCAGTGGCGTACGAAGTGAAATCGGTTCCGTCCTCCGCGAGGGTCCGTCGATTACCTGCTCGCACGCCATCTGCCAAGGGGGTGAGGCAGGTCGGCTGCGCACTCTCCCCGGGGAATTGGGCTGCGGCCGTTCGACCGGGCCCTAGGATCGTGACTTTGCTGGACAAAATTCCAATTACAGGTCATTGGATTTTGCGGGACTTTTCCGCCGCATTGGAGACCCATTTGGACGCCATCACGTCGGCGTCCGCGAGGTCCTCCCGCGCGGGCGGACGGCTGAGATATTGGGGAATTCATGCGGCGACGGGTGTTCGAGTTACGAAATGCGGTCCTGCGGCAGTTCGCCGCCACTTTGGCCGTCTCTTCCCTTGTCCTCCTGGCCAACATCGGCGGCGTTTCCGCCCAGAGCGGCTCGCCCGCACCTGACCAGGGCAAGGCTGCCGCCCAGCCCGCCGACGCCGCCAAGGACGCCACCGCCCAGAACCAGCGCCGCACCGACGAATTCGCCGAAGCCGCCCAGGCCATCAACGGCCCGGCCGGCAACCCCGAATGCGTCTGGCTCGGCCGGCGCGTGGTGCGGCTGATGTGGCGGGATGACCTCGATACCGCGTTCCGCCATCTCGACCTCTATGACCGCTTCGGTTGCCCTGGCGGCCACATCCAGGCGGCGTTCCGCTGCCTGACCCGCTTCGGCGCCCAGATCGATCCCAAGATCGCCGAGACCCTGGACAGCCGGGTGCACGCGTGCTGGATCAATCCGGCCTCCCAGCCGCAGCAGGCGGCCGCCGCGGCCTCCCAGCCTCCGGCGCCGACGGCCGGTAGTGCGCAGCCGCCCCAGCCGGCCGCGAGCCCCGCGCCTGCGGCAAGCCCGTCACCCGCTCCCCAGAAATAGCCGCGATCGTTTCAGCCGCCGTTCAGGAACGATCGGCGATAGCAACTGACGGCACTGCCGCGCGTTAACCCGACCGAACAAGGCCATGCCCTGATAAGGACATGAGGCCATGACAGTTGAGAAACCGCGCGGCAGAGGTATGCTCCATTTGCCGCGGACTTGGTCGGATCTCGGGGTCGGATCCGCTGCCCTGCCCCCTCAGCCCCTTTTGGTTTAGCCGCGATGCGCGTTGTCGCCGCCGTTCTGTTGCTCGTGTCCATGCTCCACGCCGGCCTCTGGGGAGTCCTGCGCGACAAGGAACCTGCGCCGGACTTCAAGGGCCTGTTGCCGAGCCTCTCCTACACCCCGTTCGAACCGGGGCATGTCGTCGACAACAATGTCGATCCCGACAAGATTCGCGCCGACATGAAGAAGCTCTCCACCATGACGCGTGCCATCCGCTCCTACTCTGCGACGGAAGGCAACGAACTGGTGCCGCCAATCGCCGCCGAATTCGGCCTCAAGGTCACCGTCGGCGCCTGGATCGGCAAGGACCCGGATCGCAACGAGCGCGAGATTAAGGCCGCGATCGAGCTCGCCCGCAAGAACAGCAACGTCAACGGCGTCGTCGTCGGCAACGAGGTGATCTACCGCGGTGAGCAGAAGGTCGAAGACCTCATCGAGATGATCAAGAAGGTGAAGAGCGCGGTCCGCGTGCCCGTCACCACCGGCGAGATCTGGAACATCTGGCGCGACAACCCCGACCTGGCCTCCAACGTCGACTTCATCGCTGCGCACGTGCTGCCCTATTGGGAGAATTTCCACTCGGACGAGGCGGTCGACCAGGCCGTCGACCGATACAACCTGCTGCGCAACCTGTTTCCCGGCAAGCGCATCGTGATCGCCGAGTTCGGCTGGCCGAGCGCGGGCTATAATCTGCGCAAGGCCGATCCGGGTCCGTTCCAGCAAGCGCTGACGCTGCGCAACTTCGTCAGCCGTGCCGAAGCCATGGGCATGGAATACAACATCGTCGAAGCGATCGATCAGCCCTGGAAGTTTTTTGAAGGCGGCGTCGGTCCTTACTGGGGCATCCTCAACGCCAGCCGCGAGCCGAAATTCGCCTGGACCGGTCCGGTCGAGAATCCCGACTATTGGAAACTGATGACGATCGCGCTGCTGGTCGGCATCCTGTTGTCGCTGCCGATCCTGCGGCTGGAGCAACCGACCGCCAAGCAGGCGTTCTTGCTGTCAGCCACCGCCAACGGCGTCGGCGCCTGGGCTGCGATCGTGTTCGCGTTCTGGAACGGGCACTATTTCGTCTTCGGCTCGGCCTTCGCACTGACGCTCGGCATGATCCTGCTCGTGCCGCTGGTGCTGATCGCGATGGCCCGCGTCGACGAGATCGCGGCCGTCGCCTTCGGCCGGCCGCCGCAGCGGCTGCTTGCCAAGGGCAAGCCGATCGAGAACGTGCCCGAGAATTACTACCCGAAGGTCTCGATCCATATCCCCGCGTATTTCGAGCCGGTCGACATGCTCAAGCAGACGCTCGATGCGCTGTCGCGGCTCGACTATCCGAACTACGAATGCGTGGTCATCATCAACAACACGCCCGACCCCGCATTCTGGCAGCCGATCCAGGACCACTGCCGCGCGCTCGGCGAACGCTTCAAGTTCATCAACGCCGAGAAGGTGCAGGGCTTCAAGGCCGGCGCGCTGCGCATCGCCATGGACCGCACCGCCGTCGATGCCGAGATCATCGGCATCCTCGATGCCGACTATGTCGTCGAGCCCGACTGGCTGAAGGACCTCGTGCCGGCGTTCGCCGACCCGCGCGTCGGCCTGGTGCAGGCGCCGCAGGAGCATCGCGACGGCGACCTGTCGATCATGCACTACATCATGAACGGCGAATATGCCGGTTTCTTCGACATCGGCATGGTCCAGCGCAACGAGCTCAACGCCGTCATCGTGCACGGCACGATGTGCCTGATCCGCCGTGCGGCGATGGACATGGCGGGCGGCTGGTCATCAGACACGATCTGCGAGGACTCGGACCTCGGGCTCGCGATCCAGGAGCTCGGCTGGACCACCCACTACACCCGCTACCGCTACGGCCAGGGCCTGCTGCCCGATACCTACGAGGCCTTCAAGAAGCAGCGCCACCGCTGGGCCTATGGCGGCCTCCAGATCGTGAAGAAGCACTGGCGGCATTTCCTGCCCGGACGGAGCCGGCTGACGCCCGACCAGAAGCGCGAATATGGTCTCGGCTGGCTGAATTGGCTGGGGGCCGAAAGCCTCGGCGTGGTCGTGGCGCTGCTCAACCTTATCTGGGTGCCGATCGTGGCGTTTGCCGACATCGCCATCCCGGACAAGATTCTGACGCTGCCGATCATCGGCGCCTTCGTCGTCTCGCTCGCGCACTTCCTGTCGATGTACCGGCTGCGCGTCGCGATCAAACCCGGCCAGATGCTGGGTGCCATGATCGCAGCCATGAGCGTGCAATGGACGGTGTCGCGCGCGGTCGCGCAAGGACTGATCACCGAGCACATCGCGTTCGCGCGCACCTCCAAGGGCGGCCTGTCCAGGATGTCGATCGAGTTCCAGGCGTTCTGGGAAGCCGTGATCGGCGCCCTGCTCCTGATCGGCTCCGGCGTGCTGATCGCCTCCAACAGTTTCAGGCAGATCACCGAGATCTACATCTTCGCGGGCGTGCTGGTGCTGCAAAGCCTGCCGTTCCTCGCCGCGGTCGCGATTGCGATCCTCGAGCTCAGCCGCATCAACTCGTTCCAGTTCTGGCGCGACAGCGCGATCCGCACCGCCGAGCTGATCGGCCTGCGCCCCGTCGCGCTGCCGACACCCGCCGGCCCCGCACAGCCGGTGCCGAGCGAGGTGCGGCGGGAGGCGAACTGATCCGGGGCCGATTTGGGCGCCCGGCCCCCGTGATCAGAAGTCACGAGGTCTTTGGGCGTGGATGACGGCCCGCCAATCAGGTTCAAAACCCCGGCCTAAGCGACGGAATCGGCGAGCGAATCCTCGCTACTGCCGCGTGTTTCGGCAGCCACCCCTGCTATTGACCTCCGCGTCCCATCCCCCTACACAGCGCGGGCCGAAAGCATGATCCGGAAACCGCCGGTTCTCCCCGCAGCGCATCAGTCAAACGCGGGCAAGACATGCTTTTCCAAATGTCCGACGACGATGGCGATCAATCGAAAAGCCATCCGGCGGCCATGGGAGCGCGTAGCTCAGCCGGTAGAGCACGTGACTTTTAATCACGGGGTCCTGGGTTCGAGCCCCAGCGCGCTCACCAACAACTCCCCAAGTCATCATCTTCGGTAACAGTCGCGGACGGGAGCGGTCCCGAACGGACTGTCACCGCAACTAGGGCGGGGACAGACGAAGACCTGTTGCCGTGAGCCGTTAGGCCAACCTCACGCGACAAGGGTCCAAGCGACTTACTCGACGCGCGCTCAGCTCTCCGGCGCAGCAACCGTAGCCGGCGCAGCAACCGTCGCGGGCGTGCTCAGCGGCGCTCCTCCCAGCGAAACGGGTCCTACGGATTTCGGCTGCCGAGCCATCCGCTTGCGCATCATGAGCCGATCGTGCGCGCGCAGTTTTGGAATGGAGGAGGTTACTTCCGACATCATCGTACTTTGCAGCGTGTCGATCTTCGCGATCAGCGTCGAAAGCTGCGGCGATATCTTCTTCACGTCGACCCGTTCGTCCGTGATGCTCTGTCGGAGAGACAGGAGGGTCGTTGAATCCTGCTGCTGCAGAGCTGCATTTTGCTGCAATGAGGAATTGATCTCCAGCAGCGCGGCGGCCTGCTGCTGCTGGGCCGACTGGATATCCTTCAAGGCAGCGACAATCGGATCCGGCTTTGGCGCGGACTCTTCCAGACGAGGGAGTAGCGCAGCCAGGTTGGGGAGGTTCGGCGACGGAAGATCGAATGGCAACGTATAGATGGCCGCCGCGCCATTGATGGCCAGGGCACATACCGCCAATGCCAGGACCGATTTCCGGCTGGACTGCTTGACCACCGCGAGCGCTTCCGGGGCTTCAGGTTCGGGGCGGACCTCGGATGCGGCGACTGCAAGTGCTGCAGCATCGAGATGTTCGACAAAGCCCGGCGTTTCGGATGTCGTGGTCATGTGCATTGACCTCATGAGCAAGCAAAAGGAGGCCGTCGCCGGAACGTCCTCGCGACGCCTCCCTTACGCAGCACTCACAACAACTGACTTAAATTGTGGGCTTTTCAGATTAATTCCACGTTAGCGACGTGGCCGCGCGGCACGCCTCGCCACTCCGGCCGAATACGGGGCGATGCGAACGGAAGAGCGGCGGCAGAGCGCTGAACCCCGCACGTCACTTCAGCGCGATCACAATCGTGCTCAGATTGGCCGCCAGTTCCAGTCCGGCCTTCGGACCCTGCAGGACAATCGTGACGCCCTTCTCGTTGCGGAGGTGGACGCCGTTGACGCCGCCGACCAGCGCAAAGCCGCCGCCGACGGAGCTATAGGTGCCGGCGAAGTCGCCGACCTCGCGGATATCCGAGGCCCAGCCGTCGAGACGGCCGATGGTGGCACCGGCGGTGATGCCGAAGCTCAGGCCGCTGACCTTGAACGGATAGGTCTTGCCGCGATAGACCAGCGTTCCGCTGCCGACGCCGCCGCCGACGAGAAGGCCGGCCTTGACGATCTTGACCCGGACATGACCGGCCGCCTGCGCGAAAGATGGTGTCGCAGGTAGCGCGAGCCCCAGCGCCAGCAGGAGCATCGCAATCAGGCGGAACGCACCGATGCGCCGTTCAGGGTTTTGCGGCATCGACTTTCTTCCAGGTCTCATCGGGGTCGAACAGCGTGGTGCGTTCGGCGATGGTCTCGGTACGCTTGCCAAGGTCCTTCTGGTAGACGGTGCCGGCATGATTGACGAGGAAGGTCATCACGCCGGAATTGCCGTATTCGGCAGGCCAGGCGATCAGGCCAAAGCCTCCGATCATCTTGCCCTTGACGACGTAGTTGAGCGCGCCGCCCGGCGCATCGCGGCCCTGCCCCTTGAGGATGTGAAAGTAGTAGCCGTGGTAGGGCACGGGACCGACATCGCCTGCCCTGTAGCCCTCCTTCGAGGCCTCGGCCGCCAGCGCGCCGAGCGGGCTCGGATCACTGTCATCGCGCCAGAACAGGCCGTCCTTCTTGCCGGGTGACGAGACGATGCGCTGGGCATAGACACCGGCGCCCTCGCCGCGGTCCTTGTCGGCGTATTCGTTCTGCGCGTCGACATAGGCGAGCGCGGTCTGGATCGCGTCGAGCTCGTTGCGGCCGATGCGGCGACGAAGCACCTCGATCCGTCCCTCGTCGGTGTCGAACGCCCATCCGGTCTTGGTGTTCACCAGCGGGATCGGGAACGGGAAATCATCCGGTCCCAGCATCAGGGTCGCGGTCTTGTTGCCCTCCGCCTTGATGCCGTGCTTGGCGTCGTACATCGACGAGAAGCGCGCGCGGATGTCGTTGTCGGCGACCTCGTCGCCGGAGGCGACAATGTCCTCGGCGGCCCTGCCGAGCACCTTCAGGATGTCTTTCGGGCCACTCTTGACCGCGGCGGCAAGCGCGGCGGCTGCGTCCTCCGGCGACTTGTAGGATTCCTGCGCGAGGGCCGGCGAGCCGAACAATGCAAGCGCCACCATGCCGGGCAGGATCGCACGGCGGAACGATTTCAGGCCGATCATGGCATCACCTCCGCCGGGATCTTCGCGCCGCCGGCGACCCAGTCGCGGTAGGTGCGGAATGTCAGCCCGAGCTTTTCGTAATAGACCCGCAGATATCCGTCGCTGCCGCGAGTCACCGCGTTGGGCATCACCTGCTCGACCTCCTGCGCCATCACGCCGACATAGGCCTTGTCGCTGCCGATGTAGCTGAAGCGATAATAGCCGAGGCCATTGGAGAGATGCCCGAGCAGGACGATGTCGTACTTCAGAGCGATATCGGAGCGCCGGCCACCGCCGCCGCCACGACCTCCGCCACCGCCGAAGCCGCCACCACCGCCACGCATCGCCATGCCGCCGCCACCGCCACGGCCGGCCATGCTCGGCCCGCCACCGCCGCGCGGCATGCTTGCCATGCTCGCACGTCCGCGTGCCGACGCCGCGGCCGCCGACCGGCCGGAGGAGACGTTCATGGCGCCGCCGCGATTGCCACCGCCGCGATTGGCGCTCGCTGCCTTATTGCCGCCGCCACGGTTCGCTGCCTTGGCGCGATCGCCGCCGCCCTTACCGGCGTTCTTGCCAGCATTCTTGGCCCGGTCACCGCCGCCTTTGGCACGATCGCCCGCGCCGGCGCGGTCGCCACCTCCGGGCCGATCGCCGCGATTGCCGGCACGGTCACCCTCGCGATCCCCGGCCCGATCTCCGGCACGGTCACCCGGACCACCGCGATCACCCGCGCGGTCGCCTGCCCGGTCACGCGCTCCCTGGTCCGGACGCAGCACCTGGTTGCCGTCACGGCCGCGGAAATCCATCCGGTCGGACGCGCCGGCCCTGACGTTGGTGTTGCCGAAGCGCTGCTGAACGTTGGTGTTGCTGTAGCGCACGCCGCCGCGATGCGCCGGATTGTGCTGCCAGCCGCCACTGATGTTGGTGGTGCGGTGATTGACGTAGACGTTGCGGTTGCCCCAGTTGCAGCCGCCGCCCCAGTAGTTGCCCCAGCGTCCGATCGCCCAGGCCGTGCCGAAGGCGAGGCCCGCGGCGATCACCCCGGCGCCGATATAGGACGGATAGCCCCAATAATACGGCGGATATTCCGCATAGGGCCAGGTGCCGTAGACCGTCGCCGGATCATAATACGGCACGTACATTTCGTCAGGGTTGGCCTGCTGGATCACGATCGCCTGCTTGCCCTCCTGGGTCTGGACGCTGACCTTCTGCTGCTTGGTGGTGACGAGCTTCTTGTTGTCATAGGCCTTGTTGCGCAGACGCTGGATCGCATCCATCACGTCGGGCTGCTGAGCGAGAAAAGCATCGCCGAGCTTCTGGGTCCAGTCGAGCTTGTCGCTCATCATGGTCAGGACATCGGCGGTGCTGGCCAATGCCTTGACGCTGTCATCCCAGCTCTGCTTGTCGACCTCGGTCTTCAGTGCATCGCCCTTCAGGCTCTTGCGCTCCTTCAGAAAGCGGTCGGCCTGCACCACTTCGAGCGGATAGGTCGAGGCGGCAAGCACGTTGGCGAGAAGCTCATCGGGATAGAGCGCAATCGGCGCGACGAGGGCTTCGAGCTGCTCCGGCTTCAGGAGCTCCGCAGCCGGCGGCGGTGGGCTCGCGGGCTGCGCCTGCGTGCTCGGGGCGGCCGGCGTCGCCGGCGTGGTGGCCTGAGCCATTGCAGCGGCGGGCACTGCCACCACCAGCGCAAGCGCCATCAGGATCTTGCCGCAGCGAAACATCGGAAACCTCCACAAAACTTTCCGTCCGCGACCATCGGGCCGGGGCAGAGGCGTTCGTTGATCGAGATCAACGAAACTGCGCCGCCTGGCTGTTGCAACGCAAAGCGCTCACGCGATCAGTTCGGCCTCCATCAGAAGCCGGCCGGGCACCGGTCGTTATCGGACGATCGGCAGCCTGACCGTGAACAGCGCACCGCCCGCCGGCAGAGTCTCTGCGGCCATCGTGCCGTGATGGGCCTCGACGATCGTCTTGGCGATCGCAAGCCCCATCCCCATGCCCTCCGGCTTGGTCGTGAAAAACGGATTGAAGACGTTTGTGAGATCGCCGGTTGCGATGCCGGGGCCGGTATCGGCGATCCTGATCTCGGCCTGGTTGCCCGCCCGGGCCGTCGACACGTTCACCTCGCGCTTCTTCATGTCCGCATCGGAGATCGCATCCATCGCGTTGATGATGAGGTTGAGGATGACCTGCTGGACCTGGACGGGATCGCCCTTGATCGGCAGAGCGGTGGCGGCAGGCACATAGCTCAGCGCAATGCGGCGTCCATCGGCAACTGCCGCGGCCAGCCCGATCGCCTCCAACACCGTGTCGTTGAGCTCGAGAGTCCTGATCTCGAACGGCGTCTTCCTCAACACGCTGCGCAGGCGGCGGATCACCTCGCTCGCGCGCTGGTCGTCGCGCCTGATGTCGGCGAGAATGTGCCTGATCTCGTCGATATCGGGCGAGGCTCCCTTGAGCATGAGCTCCGCGGTTTCGGCATTTGTCAGGATCGAGCCGAGCGGCTGGTTCAGTTCGTGGGCAATGGACGTCGTCAGCTCGCCGACGGCCGAATACCGGTTGGCATGCGCGAGCTCGGCCAGCCGCTGACGGGACTCGACCTCGGCGAGCTGGCGGCGGCGACGCTCATGCAGCAATCCGCTGATCAGGCCCGCCTGCACCAGGATGATGGCGGCGATGAGCAGCATCTGCCAGCGATAGCTCTCCCACATGGTCGGCTCGCGAAACAGAATCTCGCTCCCGGCAGGCAGACTGCTTTCGCTGATGCCCCAGCGCTGCAGCTCGCGCCAGTCGTATTTCGGCGCGGCAAACCCGATCGGCTCGTATTTGATGCTGGACGGCTTCTCGCCTCTGAGGATGCGGATGGCGGCATCGACAGTCTTCCGGGTCGTCTCGGCCGTTGAATGCATGGGGCCGCCGACGGTACTGCCGCCAAAGAACGGCTCCTGGTAGGAAAAGATGGGTGCATTCGCGACCGCATGAAGGCTGCGCAGCGCGATGTCGCCTTCATGGACGATTCCGGCGGCATCAACCGACATCAGGCCCCAGAACAGCACCGTGTGGGGCGGAAGATTCGCCGCTCGTTTCAGGATCTCCTCGAACGACAGGTCCGAAAACCAGACGAGCTCGAGCCGGCCATCCAATGGCTTCAGCTCCCGCTTCACCTCGTCCATCCAGAACTGCTCGAGCGGCGACGCGCCGACGACGACAGCGACCGTTTTGGTCGCCGGCAAAACCTGAAGGATGTTGTTGAATGCGGCCAGGAAATCATTGCAGACCGACACCACCACGTCGTTGTCGGTGAGGTCCGAGCGATTGACGAGCCGTTGCTCGACCACGGTCAGCACCATCGGCGTGTCGGGGAAGAGTTTGGCCCGGTATCTCTGCACGAACCGCGCCGCCGGCGCGCCGATGCTCAGCACGATGTCGGGGAATGCGCCTTGATACAGCGAACTGAGATATTCGACAAAGGGAGCCTCCGGACCCGGATTGTTGAAGCGCGCTGAGAGCAGCGTGTGCTCCTGGACGTCGAGCGGCCATGGCGACTGACGCTCGAGCTCGGCCTTGATGCTGCGGGCGTACTCGCTCCACGGCCGAAACTCGCGGCCGAAGGAATGCAGGATCAGGACGCGCTTGAGCTCCCCGCCCAGCTTCCGTTCCACGGCATTGGCCCGCCCCGCCAACGTGCACACCGCAACGAACAGGCCAAGGCACAACAGCGCGGCCATCGCCGACCGCGACCTGAGCGTGTCAGTCGACATCCGCCTGTTCATGCTCCAATCCCGCGGCTTCCGACGGCCGCTTTCGGGACATTCTAGCGGGAATGGCAAGGCGCGGACAGCCCTTGGACCTGCCGCTAAGTCGCCGGGCAACGATGATAGCGGATCTCCATGTCGTCCATGCCCGGGAAGAGGCGGATCAGGCTGTCGGCATCCGGCGCCTTCAGGCTGAACTGAACGCTGGACAGCATCATGTCGGTCGCACACGCCGCGATCAGATTGACATCCGGCCCGTTGTCCTTCCGCACCTTGATCCGGCAGCGCGCGAACTTGCCGATGATCTGGTCGCCTTCGACGATGAAACCGCCGCCGTAGACGTCCGACATGTCGGTGAAGCCTATCTGCGCGCCCTTGCGCACGAAGACTTTCGCGCAATTGTCGGCATCACTCGCCCAGGCGCCCTTGAGATCGACTGCGTTAGCCCTGCTCCCGGTGACGAGCACCGAGGCGAACAGCAATCCGCCCAATCCAAACAATTTTCTCGAATTCATTTTTGATTCCCTCGCGTGCTCAGTGCCTCAGTGCCCGCTCATCACCAGCGTCTTGATCGGCATCAGCAAGGCCTGGATGCGCAGTAGCAGCGCATGCACGAGGCCGACGCCATCCACCACGTGGAGCGCGATCGCCCGGCCGGTGCTGGTGTGCTCCGCCGAAATCTCCTCGTGATTGCTGGTATAGGCGTTGACGATGCAGCTGCTGCCGGGCGTGACGCCGTCGAGCCCGTTCTTGTACAGCGGTTCGAGGAACACCAGGATCGTGCCGGGCTTGGGACCGTTCTCCGCCTCAATCAGTTGCTGGCCGCCCTGGAACTGTCCGGCCGCGATGTAGTCCTGCACGCTCGTGATGACCATGGGAATGATGACCCACGGCTTGGAGATGCAGGCTGCTTCCGCCACCATGCCTGCTTTCAACACGCCAGCCTCGATCTGGCCGAAGCCGGCCTGAAGCGTGCTCTTGCCCGCGCCCTCCGGAATGAGAATGCCGGCTGGCCGCATGATCTGCGCCACGAGGTCGCCGGGACGAAGGAAGAATTGCTCGACACGACCGTTGACCCCAGCCCGAATAGTGGTTTTGTCGAGATCGACCTGGGCTTGATCGAGCGCGGCCTGTGAACTCGCCTTCTGCGCCGGGAGCAACGTAGAGACTTGCAGGCTCGCGGCCTGTTTGGAGGCCGTCGCGGCATCGACGCCCGATTGACGCTGATCGACAAGCACTTGGAGCTTGTCGATGTCACGCTGTGCAACGATGCCGGGATTGCGGCGCTGAAGCTCGCTCTTGACGTCGAGTTCGTCCTTGGCCTGCTGATAATTCGCCTTCGCTTCGCCGATCTGCGCCTCCGCCTTGACGACATCGGCCTGCGCCGTCTGCATCGCGGCGTCGATTTCGGCAACTTTTCGCTTGGCCGTCTCCACAGCAGCCCGCTGCTTGGAGGCGTCCAGGGTGAACAGCACGTCGCCCTTCTTCACCTCCTGGCTGAAGCTGACTTTCACCTCCTCGACGCGCCCCGACCCTTCGGGCAGAATTGGCACAGTTCGATAATAAAGCGTCGCCGAATCCGTCGCGGGATGGAAATAGAAGATCATGGTGATGAGCGAGATCGTCAGCATCAGGCAACCGGTGATGCCCCAGCGCAACTCGTACCAGACCGAGAAGAAGGTGATCTCCTTGCCGAAGCGCTTGCCCTGCACATAGCGACGGTAGAGATAATCCGGCACGATCGTAAGGAGCGAGCAGAACATCAGCTCAAACATGGCTGTGCTCCTTTTTGGCGGTATCCGACGCGCCCGCGGCGGCCGCAGCAGGACCGGCCTCTATCGGCACGTCGTCCTGCCCCGGTGTCGCGTCGGCGATCTTCTCGACGGAGTCAGCGATGCTGCGCAGCGGCGTACCGAAGTCCGGTATATCAATCAACGCAAGCAACAGGCCCGCGATCCAGAAGATGTGCATGTGCGTGAACAGCGAGATCAGCCCAAGCACGGCGACAAACTCGAACTGCAGCTTCTGCGACTTGTGCGCCATTCGCTCGGGGAGGCTGTGCAGCCGCCAGTACAGTGTGCCGACCCAGAGCACAGTGCCGATCAGGAAAATCCCCATCACGACCATCAATGTATCGGTGCCGCTTCCGGGCGCGAGGTAGAATGGCAGATGGTGCGGTGCCAACGGATTTAGCTGCTCGTTCAAAGGTCTCTCCCGGCTCAACGTGCTCTTGCGGCACTGTGTTGGGGCAGCTTCCCAATTTGCTTGATTTGAATCAAGGGAATGCCCCTCACCGGACATAGCGTTTTGTGAATGCGTTTGAATAATCACAGGGAGCCGCTGCCATGCCCGGCCTCGACGATCTCATTCCCAACGCCACCCAGATCCGGAAGGAAGCCGCTCTCAAGGAGGCGGAGAAGGCCGAGGAATATGTCCGTCTCGCCACGGCTGCCGAGGCCGAGAAGCGCGCGCTGATCGAGCGCCTGAGCAAGCCCTCCGGCAAGAGCGAAGAAGAGAAGATCAAGCTCGCCGCCACTATCATCCAGCGTGCCGTGCGCAACGGCCTGACCGAGGTGCTGGTCTACCGCTTCCCGAACTCGCTCTGCACCGACAAGGGGCGCGCCATCAATCAGATGGAAAAGGGCTGGGAAAAGACGCTCACCGGAATCCCCAAGGAGATCTTCCAGCTCTGGACCGATTATCTCCAGCCGCGCGGTTATCGCATCGCCTACCAGATCATCGACTTCCCCGGGGGCATGCCCGGCGATATCGGCGTGACCATTTCGTGGGACGAGTAACGCGTGCAATAGCGAAAGGACAGGCATGGCCAAGGACGAGCCCGCGGAAAAAATGAAGCGCAAGGCCTATGAGAAGGAGCTCGAAAAGCTCCAGGTCGAGCTGTGCCACCTCCAGGAGTGGGTCAAGGCCCAGAAATTGAAGGTGATCATCATCTTCGAGGGCCGAGACGCCGCCGGCAAGGGCGGGACCATCAAGGCATTGACGGAGAAGGTGAGCCCGCGGGTATTCCGGGTCTGCGCCCTGCCCGCACCGTCCGACCGGCAAAAGTCCCAGCTGTTCCTGCAACGCTATATCGAGCAATTCCCGGCCGGTGGCGAGATCGTGATCTTCGACCGCAGCTGGTACAACCGCGCCGGCGTGGAATATGTCATGGGCTTCTGCTCGCCGGCCGAACACAAGCGCTTCCTGGAATTGTGTCCGCTGGTCGAGAAATTCGCCGTGGACGCCGGCATCATCCTGATCAAGCTGTGGCTCGAGGTCGGGATGGAGGAACAGGAGCTTCGCTTCAAGGCACGGATCGAGGATCCGCTGCGGCAGTGGAAGCTGAGCCCGATGGATACCGAGTCGTTCGGCCGCTGGTACGATTACTCCCGTGCGCGCGACATGATGTTCGAGGCGACCGACACCAAGCATGCGCCGTGGCGGCTGATCCGCTCCGACGACAAGCGGCGCGCCCGGCTCAACGTCATCTCGCATATCCTGCAAAGGATCCCCTACAAGAAGATCAAACGCGAGAAGGTCACGCTGCCGGCACGCTCCCACAAGGGGCGCTACAACGACCAGGCCAGCCTGCGCGGGCTGAAATTCGTTGAGGAGCGATACTGAAAAGCGGAACGGGCCGGGGGGACCCGGCCCGCTCGCCCTCACGGATGTCCTTCGCCTATTTCAGCTTGATCGTGACGCCGCCCACCGCGGCCGACACTTCCGCGCCGACCTTCGGCCCGCTGAGCTGAAGGATCACGCCGTTGCCGTTCTGCAACTGCACGGCGCCCGCACCGGCGGCAACAGCGCCACCCGCCCCGCCTGCCGCGTAGGAGCCTTCGATCGACTGCGGCCCTTTGAGATTGAGCGCGCGGCCGACGAACTTGGTGGTCGAAGCGCCGACCGTGAATCCGACGCTCATGCCGGAGACGGTGAAGGGGTATTTCTTGCCCCTATAGACCAGCACGCCCTCGCCACCTCCGACGCCGACGATGAAACCACCCTTGGTGAAGACGACGGCGACCTGCCCGGTATCGGCACGCGACGGCGCGCTGAAGGCCGTGACAGCGGTTAAGGCAAGAGCAGCACCAACAACAAACCCTTTCATGACTTTCGTTCCCCATTTGAGATTGACGTCCAACCAGTCCGGACCAGTACGCCGGCCCTATCGCGTCGCCTTGGCATTCCCGCTTCCCTTGGCGGCCTCGTAGGCGTCCCGATAACCGCGTGCGATGGCCCGAACGCCGCGACCGATATCGTCGTAGACGTCGTCGGGAAGATTGGCCAATGACACACGCAAGGACCATTCGGGCGCATCGAAACCGCCGCCGTTCAGCAGGACGATGCCGTGGGCCTCAGCCAGGCGGAATGCGAGATCGAGCGGATGGATATTCTTCTTCAGATAGTCGACGGCTTCGTTCCCGATGTTTTTTCTCGCCCAGAACTCGAAATCGATCAGTCCGTAATAGGCGTCGTAGTTCGGATTGGGCGTCATCTTGTCGGCAAGCCCGAGCCCGTCGAGCAGCGCCCACAGCCGCTTGTTGACGATTTCCATGCAGGCGGCCTGATAGGCCTTCTTCGTGTCCAGCATCTCCGACAGCGAGAACAGGCTCATCATCACCTGCTGCGGCAGCGACAGACCCGCCGTGTGATTGAGCGCGACATCGCGACTGTCGGCAACAATGCGGTCGATGATTTTCAGCTTGCGCGGCTCCAGCGTCAGCGGTCCGTAGCGCTTGTCGAGGGCCTTGACCGCGGCCTCGGGCAGCTTGGCGATCATCTTGTCGAAGATGTTGTCTTCGTGAATGGCGATGGCGCCGAGCCGCCACCCCGTGCAGCCGAAATATTTGGAATAGGAATACACGCCGATGGTGTTGTGCGGCAGCTCGCCCAGCAGCGAACGGAAACCATGGACGAAGGTGCCATAAACGTCGTCAGTCAACAGCATGAGATCGGGGCGCTTGGTCTTGACCAGCTTGCTCAACTTGCCGATCGTTTCCGGGCTCACTCCCATTCCGCTGGGATTGGCGGGGTTGACGATGAAGAACGCCTTGATCTTCGGATCTTCCAGCTTCTTGATCTCGTCGTCGGTGAACTGGAATTTGTTCTCCTGCGGCGCCTTGATCTGGACGACCTTGAGGTCGTAATCCTCCAGATGCGTCATCTCGATGTACGGCGTGAAGATCGGCGTTCCCAGCGCGATGGTGTCGCCAGGGAGCAACAGGCGATTGGCCTTCAGCGACTTGAAGAGATAGCACATCGCCGCCGTGCCGCCCTCGACCGCATAGATGTCGAACTTGCCCGATGGCCGCGGCTCGCCGCAGACGGCCCACATCAGATATTCGTGTACGATCTTCTCGTTGTGCACCAGCATGCGGTCCGGCACCGGATAATTGTCGCCGATGATGGAATCGACGAGCTCGTGGACGAAGGCGTCCGGCTCGAAGCCGAATTTCTTGACCGCAAAGGGCAGCATCTCCGTAAGGAAGCTTGCGCCCGGCATGTCCGAATGCTTGGCAAGCCAGGCCTCGTAGCGTGCGGCAATGCCCTTGGCCTGGGGCATGCCGCCGATCCCCGCCGGGTGCTCCATAACCCGCTTGCTTTCGGTGATCGCGAACTGCCCGAGCAGGAAGAAGCCTTCGCGCGGCGTGGTGGCCACCCAGTTCGGGTTACCGCGGCCGGCGTTCAGGAATGCGGATTGCGTCCGCTTCGACGTCGCCTTGGCGAGATTGATCAGCTCGTCCTTGATCTCGAACGGGCTCAGTGCCTCGAATTTCTTCAGCGTCAAGATATCGGCCATATGACACTCCCGAACGATGCGATCTGTTGGGACGAGGTGGAGCAGGCTTCCGTACCTGCGTCATCGCGCTCAGCATGATGGGCAGCAAGCGGCTTCCCTTGATCTAGCTCAAGGGTCTGGCAACCCGCCGCTGTCCCGCAACGCAGCGCGATGTGTATTGTCGATCCTGCACGCCGCAAGGCTCGGCCGTTGACATAAATCAACATGTCCGGCGTGGACCGTCGCCTCATATCGCTCGATACGGCTTCAGATCTCGTTCTCGAGATCTTCGCATCCGATGTGGCGCGGAGCGAGCTGGGCGCGTGCCGATGCACGAAGGGGTGACATCATGATCGACTGGTTCTTTCAGACGCTCAAGAGCTATCCGGAAATCGCGATCTTCCTGTCCTTGGCCCTGGGCTATTATTTCGGCTCATTCACCTACAAGGGCCTCGGGCTCGGGGCCGTCACCGCGACGTTGATCGCCGCTGTGATCATCGGCCAGATCGGCATTACGGTGACAGGTCCGCTCAAGCCGTTCTTCTTCCTGATGTTCCTGTTTGCCATCGGCTACGGGGTCGGTCCGCAATTCGTGCGCGGCATTGCGCAGGACGGTGTCCCACAGGCGATCTTCGCGGCCGTCGTTTGCGTGTTCTGCCTGATCTCGGCGTATGTTGGAGCAAAACTCGCCGGCTATGATGTCGGTTCGGCCGCCGGACTTTATGCCGGCTCGCAGACGATCTCGGCATCGATGGGCCTTGCAACCGATGCCATCAACCGACTTGGCCTGTCGCCGGAGGACACCAAGAAGATCCTCGATGGCATGCCCGTCGCCTACGCCGTAACCTACATCTTCGGCACCGTCGGATCCGCCATCGTTCTTGCGCTGCTTGGCCCCGCCCTGCTCGGCATCGACCTCGAAGCTGCGTGCAAGAAATATGAAGAAGAGCACGGCGGCAAGAAGCAGCTGGGCGGTCCCGGCACCGCGTGGCATCAGTTCGATGTCCGCGCATTCCGCGTTCGCGAGCGCGGCCCGGTGGTCGGGAAAACGGTGCGGGAAGCCGAGGCGCTGCTGCCCGACCATCGGGTGTTCATCCTGCGGCTGAGACAGGAGGGCAAGATCATAGACGCCACCGCCGATGCCGTGATCCACGCGAACGATGTCGTCGCCGTGGCCGGCCGGCGCGACGTGCTCGTGCAGTTGATCGGCGAGCAGGCCGAGGAAGTCGATGATCGCGATCTGCTCTCGATGCCGATCGAGGGCGTCGATGTCTACGTGACCAGCAAGGACGTCGACGGCAAAACCCTGGAGCAACTGGCGCAGATCCCGGCATCGCGCGGCGTGTTCCTGCGCAAGATCACCAGAGGCGCCATCGCGGTCGATATCCCGATCCTCCCCAACACCAAGATCAATCGCGGCGACATCGTCACCATCGTCGGGCGCACGCCTGACGTCGCGGCCGCGACAAAGATGCTCGGCCGGCCGGACAAGGCGACCGACGTCGCCGACGTGGCCTTCATCGGCGCCGCCATCGCCATCGGCGCGCTGATCGGCGCCATCGTCTACAAGATCGGCAGCGTGCCGCTGACCTTGTCGACCTCCGGCGGCGCACTGATCTCGGGTCTGTTCTTCGGCTGGCTGCGCTCGGTGCATCCCACCTTCGGGCGGATTCCCTCACCGACCGTCTGGTTCATGAACTCGGTCGGTCTCAATGTCTTCATTGCGATCGTCGGTATCTCGTCGGGACCAGGATTCGTGGCTGGCCTCAAGGCGCAAGGCATCGGCCTGTTCCTCTGGGGCGTCGCTGTGACGACCGTGCCGCTGATCCTCGCCATGTATGTCGGCAAATACGTATTCCGCTTCCATGACGCCATCGTGCTTGGATGCTGCTCGGGCGCTCGCACCACCACGGCCTCGCTCGGCATGATCAACGATCGCGCACGCAGCCAAATTCCCGGTCTCGGCTATACCGTCACCTACGCGGTCGGAAACACGCTGCTGACGATCTGGGGCATGGTTCTCGTCATGCTGATGACGTAGAGATCGGGCGGCGCTGAGATGCTGACTTGGCTGGAACAGTTTCTCGTCCGCTATCCCGAGCTTGCGCTGTTCCTGGTGATCGCCGCAGGCTACTGGATCGGAAGCTTCAAGATCGGCGCCTTCAGTCTCGGCCCGGTCACGGGCTCGTTGTTCGCCGGCCTCGTGGTCGGCGACTTCGCGCATGTACCCGTCTCCGGCATGACCAAATCCTTCCTGTTCCTGCTGTTCCTGTTCGGGATCGGCTATTCCGTCGGTCCGCAATTCGTGCAGGCCATGAAGCGCGACGGGCTGAAGCCGATGCTGCTCGCCGTCGTCGTGGGTCTCACCGGCCTTGCGGCCGCCATCGTCGTGGGAAAGACGCTCGGTCTCGATCCCGGCCTCGCGGCCGGGCTGATGTCGGGAGCCCTGACTCAAAGCGCGGCGATGGGAACGGCAACCGACGCGATCAACGGCCTCGCGGCACCCGAGACGCAGCGTGCACTCTATGTCTCGCACATCGCTGTCGCGGACGCCGTCTGCTACATCTTCGGCTATGCGGGCGTGATCCTGTGGATCACGGTGGTCGCGCCTGCCCTCCTCAAGATCGACCTGCGCGACGAGGCGCTCAAGCTCGAGCAGTCGCTGGGCATGAGCCGGAGCAAGCCGGGCCTGGCGTCGGCATGGCGGAAATTCGAGCTGCGCGCCTATCGGCTGGACGCGGACTCTCCGCTGATCGGATTGACGGTCGCCGCCGCCGAAGCGCGCCTGCCGGAGCACCGCCTGTTCATTCACCGGATCCGCCACGGAGAACGCATGTTCCAGGCGGAACCGGCGACGGTTCTCGCACCCGGCGATGTGATCACGATCTCGGCGCCGCGCCAAATCATCGTCGACCTGATCGGCTCGCGCGCCGAGGAGGTCGAGGACAGGGATCTGCTCGACATTCCCCTGATCTCCGCGGACGTCTTCCTGATCAACGCCAAGCTCGCCGGCATGAACCTGCAGGAGGCCTCGGAGCAGACCTGGACACGCGGCCTCTATCTGCGTTCGTTGCGCCGCGGTGGCCAGGAGTTGCCGATCGCACCCGGCGTGGTCCTGCAGCGCGGCGATCTGCTGCGGATCGTCGGTCCCGAACCGGTTGTGGAGAACGCGGCGAAAAACATCGGTGTCATCGTTGAGCCCAGCACCAGCATCGATTTCGTGGTGCTTGGGCTCGCCATATTCTTCGGTGGCATCGTCGGCGTGCTCGTGAGCTTTCCTGTCGGCAGCATCAAGATCGCACTGAGCACCAGCGTCGGCACGCTGCTCGCCGGGCTCCTGGTCGGCTACCTCCGCACGCTCAACCCGCGGTTCGGTCGGATTCCGGACGGCGCCATCAGCCTGATGACGTCACTCGGACTTGCCGCGTTTGTCGGCCTCACAGGAATCCACGCCGGGCCCATCTTTCTCTCCGCCTTGCGCGAGTCCGGCATCGGCCTGCTGCTTGGTGGCATGGTCGTGACGCTGCTGCCGCAGATCGTCGGATTCTGCTTCGGTCACTTCGTCCTGCGCATGAACCCGATCCTTCTGCTCGGCGGATTGACCGGCTCGCAGACGGTGACGGCCGCCATGGCCGCCCTCCAGGAGCGATCGGGAAGCCCGGTGCCCGTGCTCGGATATACGCCGGCCTATCCCGTCGCGAACATTTTGCTGACGACCTGGGGCTCGGTGATGGTCGCCGTGTTCGCGCCCTGAAGGGGGCCGCGTGCTATGACGCGGCCTTGAGCTTCGGTTGCGCGCCCGGCTTCGGCCGGCCGATCTTGCCCAACGCTTCCGTGCGCACGAGCTTCAGCCCTTCCTTTGCGTCGTAGCCATGGATCTCCTTCACATCGAGCTTGCGCATGAAGTCGATGGTCTCCTGGGTAATGACCTGACCCGGCACCATGATCGGGAAGCCCGGCGGGTACGGGATCACGAAATTGGCCGAGACGAGCTCGGGACCAGCCTTCAGACGACGATCGATCTCGGGATCGTTGAGGCGGATATGCTCGCAGCCGGCGACGTCATAGGCGGCATAGAATCCGCTGCGAATGTCGCCTTCGTTGGTCTTGGTGCCGGCATCGCCACGGAAGCTCGGGTGGAAGTGCGAGAAGTTCGGGAGATCAGGCACGTCCTTCATCAGGCTCTTGACCCGCGCCTCGAAGGTCTGGCGCGCATTGGCGCCGCCTTGCGCCAGCCCGCGGTCCACCTCGCCCGCGATCTCGGCGAGGACGCGCACGAGATGCGCGACATCGCTGCGGGTGTTGTTGATGTTGGACTGAACCAGCACGGAGTTGCGCGAGGTCTTGTTGACCTGGATGTTGTACTCGCTGGCCAGAATGCCCTTGAACTGGGTACCGTCGAAACCCGCCGTGCCGCACACCAGCGTCATGCGGGTCGGGTCGAGACAGAACTCGTCCTCGTCCAGGCTCTTGAGCGTATTGGCCCAGTTCACGCCGGCGGCAAGATAGTCGGTGAAGCCGCTCTGGCGGTATTGCGCCGGTACCATGGCGTCGGCGCCGAGGACATGGAAGTATTTTGAGATCAGCGGATTGTTGTTGACCGCGTTGCGGATGGCGAACGCGATCTCCATGGCGTTGGCGACGAGGCCATAGCCCTCCAGCTCCATCTGGCGCCGCGAGATATCGAGGCTGGCGATGAGCTGCTGGTTCGGGCTGGTGGAGGCGTGCGTGAACACGGCTTCCTTGAACTGCTGCTCGACCGTGTGGAATTCGACGTCCTTGACCGAGAGCATCGAGCCCTGCCGGATCGCCGACATCGACTTGTGGGTCGAGTTGGTCTGGTAGACGCGGAGACGAATCTGGCGCGGATCGGGAATGAGGCGCGTCTTGAGCAGCACCTCGTCCGTCGGATTCTTGCCGAGCTCGGCCTGCTGCTTCTCATAGGCGGCGACCGATTTCGGGTCGCGCATCCACGCCTCGATCTCGTTGGCGGCGCCAAGGCCAGTGCGGCGGCGCAGGAACGGCGAGAAGCGCGCGAAGCCGAACCAGGCCTCATCCCACAGGAAGATCAGGTCGGGCTTGATGGCAAGACATTCCTCCATCACCCGCCGGGTGTTGTAGATGTGGCCGTCGAACGTGCAGTTGGTGAGGTCGAGCAGCTTGACGCGGTCGAGGCGGCCGTCGGCCTTGGCGTTGAGCAGCGCCTGCTTGATCGTCTTCAGCGGCACCGCGCCATACATCGAATATTCCGTCATCGGGAAGGCTTCGACATAGAGCGGCTGCGCACCGGCCAGCACCATTCCATAGTGATGCGACTTGTGGCAGTTGCGATCGACGATCGCGATATCGCCCGGCGCCAGCAGCGCCTGCACCGCCATCTTGTTCGACGTCGAGGTACCGTTGGTGACGAAGAAGACGCGGTCGGCGCCGAGCGCCCTCGCCGCCTTCTCCTGCGCCTTCTTGATGTTGCCGGTCGGCTCCAGCATGCTGTCGAGGCCGCCGGTGGTGGCGCTGCTCTCGGCCAGGAACAGGTTCGGGCCGTAGAACTCGCCCATGTCGCGGATCCAGTCGGACTTGAAGATCGACTTGCCGCGGGCGATCGGCAGCGCATGGAACGTGCCTATGGGGCGCTGCGCGTATTTCTTGAGATTGTCGAAGAACGGCGTGTCGTAGCGATCCTGGATGCCTTCGAGGATCGAAAGATGCAGCTCCAGCAGCTCTTCCACCGAATAGAAGATACGGCGAACGACGTTGGCCTCGGGATTGCCGGCCATTTCCTCGACGTCGCGATTCGAGATCATGTAGAGATCAAGCTCGGGCCTGACCCTCTTGATGATCTGGGCCAGCCGCAGCGCGGATGCATCGGACTCGTCCTTGAGGCCGGCAGCAGCGGTCATCGAACGCAGGACCGGCGCATCGTGGCGCGAGCGCAGGCCAAAGCCCTCGTTGATGACGACGGCCCCGAGGTTGGGATTGAGCATGGTCGCGCAAAAGGCGTCTTCCAGATTGCCGACGATGACCGGCTCGTAGATGAAGGCGTCCTCCGGACGGCGCAGCTTGCGCCATTCGGACGCCAGCGCCGGCCACTGGCCGGGTGACACGCCGGTGACGATCAGTGTTTCGAAATAGGGCCGGCGCGCCTTATGCGCACCGAAAGTGGGCGACACCAGTTCGGGGGCATCGCCATTGCCATCGTCCTTTGCATTCCAGTCGCCGGCATGCTGGCGGAATGATCGCGTCGCCAAAGCCTGGGTGATCCGGGTCGCAAGCGACAGCGACGCGGCCGCATCCCCGGCCGCGGCTGCTTCGCGCAAGGAAGCCATCAATTGCAGGCCGGGATAGCCGTGGAATTCTTCCGTCACCGACAGGCTCGCCAGCGCCGCGTCATAGGCGGCACGATCGCCGCCGCGCGCCCAAACTTTTGCGGCCTCAACCAGATCACGCCAATCGTCGGCGCGCGCTCCGGGCCCGGAAAAGAACTGGTCGATGCGCTTCTGCGCGATCTTCGTATCCTTGGCCATGCGTCTCTCCCGATCTTTTTGGGGAAGGTGATGCGGGATCGTGCTTTCGGCGCCGGTCGCTCCATTTGATCCAAGTCAACGGTCGCGCGCATTCCGCAGGACGCGAAGCGTCGCAGTTCGCATCGCAGTACGCCGCATCAGGCCGTCCTCTGAGCCGGATCGCCCTTGGCATCGCCGAGAACGCTGTCGAGCGAGCGCAGCCATTGCCGGCTGTCGGTCTTTTCCCCGAGCCCCTCGGCGCGCAGGAGGTCACGCAGTTGTGCATGCGCGCCGACGATGCAGAGGGTCACCCGGCGTGACGCGAGCTCGTCATGGAGATCATGCAGCATCCGTGCGCCGGCCAGATCGATATAGGGCGACGCCGAGAGGTCGCAGGCGACCAGATGGATGCCCGGCGAACGCCTGAGCGTGCTCAGGACCGTGTCCAGAATCGTCTCGGCATTGATGTAGAGCAGCGAGGCCTCGGGCCGGAATGCGATGATTCCGACCAGCGGCTCGACATCCGCGTGCCGCGCGCTGTCCGAATAACGGCCGGTGCCAGGCAGGCGGCCGAGGAATGCGACGTTCGGCCGCGAGGCCCGCGCCAGCAGCAGGAAGATCGACGCGATCGATGCCAGCAGGACACCCTGGAGGATGCCAAGCAGCAGTACCGAGATCAGGGCAATCGACGCTGCCAGGAAATCGATCCGGCTGACCTGCCACATCCGTATCAGCGCGCGCACATCCACCAGCTTGTAGACGGCGGCAAAGACGATGGCGGCGAGCACGGCCTTGGGCAGATTTGTGAGCAGTCCCGTGAAGAACAGCAGACACAGCCCGAGCGTCACGGAGCAGATGAGCAGAGCGAGAGGTGTTCGCGCACCGGCGTTGTCGTTGACCGCCGATTGCGACAGCCCGCCCGCGACGGGATAGCCGTGGCCGAAGGCGGCCGCGAGGTTCGCCGCACCCAGTCCCAAAAATTCCTGTCGGACGTCGAGGGGATAGCCATGCTTGGCGGCAAAGCTCCGGGCCGCCGAGACGCCCTCGATGTAAGCCAGCAGCACGCAGCCGGCAGCGAGCGGGAAGAGATCGTCGAACTCCAACAGTCCGAAGGTCGGCATCCCCAGCGACGGCAGCCCTTCCGGTATCTTCCCGGTAACGGGCACACCAAGGCCCGGAAAGCCGAACACGGTTGCCACCACAATCGCCAGCGCCACGACGGTGATGCCGACCGGTTTGCCCGGTAGCAGTCGTTCGCCGAGCAACAGCAACAACAGCGCGACCGCGCCGATCCCCAGCACGAGCGGATCAAGATGGCCGAGCTGCCCAGCCAGCTTGAACGCGCGGTCGAAGAAATTGTGGCCGCCGCCGGCGACGCCGAACAGGCTCGGCAGCTGGCTCATGATGATGGTGAGCCCCGCGCCGGCCTTGAAGCCAACCAAAATGCTGTCGCTGACGAGGCGGACAAGCACGCTGAGCTTGAACAGCCAGGCGATGAAGCACAGCACCGCGACAGCGAACGCCGCAAGACTCGCGATTTGCGCATACTTCACGGCATCGCCGCCGGCGAGCGCGCCGACGGTTGCCGCAATCATCAGAGAGATCGCCGACGTCGGGCCGATCGCCAGCTGCCGCGACGCCCCGAGCAAGGCATAGCCAATGCCGCCAAGCATGTAGCCGTAGACGCCGATCTGCGGCTGCAGGCCGGCGAGCGCCGCGTAGGCCAGCGAGACCGGAATGGCGTAGGCGGCGAGCGTGACGCCCGCGACGGCGTCGAAAGGAAGCCATTCGCGTCGATAGGCGGCGAGCCAGCCGAACGGCGGAAAGAAGCGTGTCCAACCTGGATCAGAAGGCTCGGCCATCCCCCTCCTCCCGACGAGAGACCTCGCAACGCGGCAACGATCAGCAGCGCGGTGACGACATCGCCAGCTATCGCAGGTTCTTCATCCATTCATAGGCGTCATCGGGTCGACGTCGAAGCTTGATCTGGATCAAGCAATCTCTCCCCGTCGACAATCAAATCGCGCCACCGCGCCCGAGGAAACCGCAATCATGCCTGAATTCCTCCGCCGTTTGGTAACGGCCCTCATCGTCCTCTTGATTGTTCCCGTCCCCGCGCGCGCCGAGGACGACGTCCGCATCCAGGAGGAGATCTGGGCCCTTCCGCTGCCGCTGCCGATGTTCGCTTATCTGGTCCGCCCGGTCGGCGACGGCCCATTCCCACTGGTGATCATGAACCACGGCGTTTCGCTGAACCCGACCGACCGCAGTTTCTTTCCACTGGTCGAATTCCGCGACGCCGCGAAATGGTTCGCGAAACGCGGCTATCTGGTGGTGGCGCCGGTCGGAAGCGGCTATGGCGCCGCCGCGATCGATATCCCCGAACGGGCGATCTACGGCCCGTTCTTCTCCAAGATCGGCAAATGCATCAATCCCAACTTCCACGATGCCGGGCTCGCTATCGCGCAAGTCGATCTCTGGATCATCGACTACATGGCCGCCGAAAAGCGCATCATTCCGAAGGATGTGATCGTGGTCGGCCAATCCGCCGGGGGCTGGGCGGCGATCGCTCTGTCGAGCGTGAACCCGCCGTCGGTGAAGGCGATCATCGTCTTCGCCGGCGGCCGCGGCGGTCGCGTCGACGGCAAACCCAACAACAATTGTGCACCCGACAAGCTGGTCGAGGCTACGGCAGATTTCGGTAGCACCTCGCGCGTGCCGATGCTGTGGATCTACATCGAGAATGACACGTTCTTCGGTCCCGATCTGTCGAAGCGCATGCGTGCCGCCTTCACGGCCGCCGGCGGCAAGGCCGAGTACCATTTGATGCCGCCATTCGGCAACGAGGGTCACTTCTTCATCGGCTCACCGGACGCGATCCCGCTCTGGTCGCCCCTCGTGAGCAAATTCCTCGATACACAAAAATAGATCCCAGTTCCCGGAGACGCGATCATGTTTAGCGCCCGTGACTATCTCACAGCCCTTGCCGCCGCCATCGCCGCAACCACTGCATTGCCAGGTCTCGCCGCACAGGCAGATAAGCCTGCCGAAGTCGCAACACGCGGTCAGCGCGAGGCCAAGGACATCACCTATGGCGACTGGCAGAAGCTGTGCTTCAAGGCGGGTGGCGCGCCGATGCTGTGCCGGACGTCGATCACGGGTAAATTCCCGACGGGTCAATTGGCGGTGCGCATCGACCTGATCGAGCGCGACGGCACCCCGACGGCACGACTTCAGCTCTTCGTACCCGTTGGCGTGTATCTGCAGCAGCCGGCCAAGCTGACCGTCGACCAAGGCACTCCGGTCCGCGTGCCATATACCTGGTGCCTGACCAATGCCTGCATCGCGGCCGACGTCGCGCAAACCGGGATGATCGAGCAGATGGAGGCCGGAAAGACGCTGACCCTCGAGACCGTCGACTCCAATCTGCTGGCGTTGACGACTTCGATACCGCTGATCCAGTTCGCATCGGCTCACAAGGGCGCACCGGCCAAGACGCTGGAGCAATATGTCGACGAATAAGCCGCCCAAGCGCCCCTAAGCGGCGGCCGATGCCCGCGTCACCGACTCGATCAGGGACTGCGCGGAAAACGGCTTCGCCAGGTAGGCGACACAACCGGACGCAATCGCGGCGGTCCGATTTGCCGCGCTGTCGGTTCCGGTAATGTAGATGACGGGCACCTCAACGCCCGTCTCCGCCAGTTTCCGGCGCAGATCGATGCCGGACACACCGTCGAGATTGATGTCAAGAACGATGCAGATCGCCTCGTCGAAATGGCCGTGATCGCGCAGCGCGTTCGCGGACTCGAACAGCGTCGCGGCGAAGCCGTGCTCACGCAGCAATCTGGACAGGCTGGTGCGGATGGATGGATCGTCATCGACGATGAAGACGGACTGGCGCATCGACACGGCATCCACCTCTCGCGCAGCATCAACGGTGACAACGTTGCGCAGCTTCAATCGCGCACCGGGCGCGGCTGCACATCCATCACGTATGCATGGCAACATCTCGCTGCCGGCTTTCATATTGTCCCTTTGGGAAGTCACATCGCGGGAACTACGCGGCGACAGAAAATCAGCTAATCGCGGTTCGCATCGAGCATTCCAAGGCGCTCAGCGACCGAAACGAGCTCGGCAAGTGAATGGACCTGCATCTTCTCCATCACCTGGTGCCGGTGCGCCTTCACGGTGCGCTCCGTCGTTCCAAGCTCATGCGCGACCTGCTTGTTGATCCTGCCGCGCACGATCAGATCGAACACCTGCCGCTCGCGCTGGGTCAGCGTTGCAAGGTGTGCGCGCAGCGTATCGAGCTTGCCGCGCTGCGCACGAGCTGCATTCTGCCGCGTCAGGGCACGCTCGATCGCGTCGAGCAATTGCTCTGACGATACCGGCTTGGTCAGGAAATCCTCCGCGCCAGCCTTGATCGCTCGCACCGTGGTCGGCGTGTCGGCGTGCCCGGTCAGGAAGATGATCGGTAACGTCGAGCCCTGCGCGATCAGGCGGCCCTGCAGATCGGGCCCGCTCAGCCCGGGGATCCGTACGTCGAGAAGGATGCATCCCGGCTGCGCATCATCGAGTTCGGCGTCGAGCAAATCCTCAGCGGTTGCGTAGGTCGCAACATCGTAGCCCGCGAGTTTCAGCCGGCGTTCGATCGCCGTCCGGAATGAAGCGTCGTCATCGACCACATGAACCAGAGCGGGCACCCTCACCTCTCGCCAGAGCCACCAAGACTGGACGAAGTCCGCTACGTTCTCGGCATCTTGTCAAACGGTTTGACAATCGTCGCACGTGTTTCGAAACGGGATACATTCCAGGCCGCGGATAATGCTTTCTCAATCTGCGCAACGAACGCCCGCCGGTGTCCGTTGGTACCATGCACCTTAGGACAATGGTTTGAAATGCGTCCTTGGTCGTAAATCAACTTCGGCGGGAGTGGGATAGCGCGGCACATTCCCCGCAAAGAACGCAATGAGTTCAGTCTGACAGACCAATTCGGCGATGAGCTGAGGAGTTGGCCATGTTCGTTCGTATCACGACTGATTCCGCCCCGCGTCCCAATTCTCTCCGTGATCTCGGAATGACCAGCGCATCAAACTCGCTCGTCAATTTAAGCGAATTTTCCTACAAGAAAGGCAGTGAAATCTACGGCGAGAAAGAGCCCGCCGACTATGTCTATCAGGTCAAGTCTGGTGCAGTGCGAAGCTACAAGCTGCTGTCGGACGGCCGCAGGCAGATCGGCGCCTTTCATCTCGCCGGCGACGTCTTCGGCCTGGAGAACGGTGGAGAGCACCGCTTCACGGCAGAGGCGATCGTCGATACCCATGTGCGCCTCGTCAAGCGGCAAAGCCTCGAGATCGTGGCCGAGAGCGACGCCATGGTGGCGAAGAATCTGCTGAGCATGACCACGAACAATCTCCAGCACGCCGAAGACCACATGCTGCTGCTCGGCCGCAAAACCTCGCTGGAACGGGTCGCGGCCTTCCTGCTCGAGATGGACAAGAGGTTGACGGCGGCCGGCGTGATGGCGCTGCCGATGTCCCGGCGCGATATCGCCGACTATCTTGGCCTGACGCTGGAGACAGTCTCCCGCGCCCTGTCGCGGCTGCATGAACTCGGCATTCTCGGCTTCATCGGCAATACCCAGCGCCAGATCGTGCTGCTGGACCGGGAACAGCTCGCAAGCCTCGACCTGCAGCCCTGATCCAGCCGGAAACGACTGACTGGACCGTGCGCGACGCACTGTCCAGGACCGATCGTGCCACCTCCGATACCCCGGTGATGCCGGGGTGGCACAAACTGCACATCACGCCGGCTCCCCTCAATGCTAGCCTCGATCCATGTCGAACGAGATCGTATTTCGGATCGCCATCGTCGTCCTTGGCGCGTTGCCGGTGGCGTTCACGGCGCTTGTCCTTTTCATGGGATGAGGTCGTCTCGGGTAAGTCCGACATGGTCGAGCGTCTTGCGCAATACCTCGAACAGGATTGCGGCTGACCAGCCGAACAGCAGCACGCCGTTCATGGCGGTCAGCGGACCGAGCAACCTCCACGCCTGCACCGGCGTGATATCGCCATAGCCGAGCGTCGTGTAGTTGACGAAGGCGAAATAGAGCAGATCGCTATCGGGCGAGGCCGCGGCCTCGACGATGTCGTATGTCCAAGCCCATACCAGGACTTCCACTGTGTGCGCGAGATTCAGCACCGCGGTGGTCGCAACCATCACGCCCATCAGAAGCAATCTCGGTCGCTCGGTTCTTCGGAGCCCGGCGCTGCGCGCAATAGCCACGGCAACGACGGTGACCAGCGCGTGAATACCGATATTGATCGCGCTCACCAGTGCGCCGACTGCCAGCTGCAATATCATGAGAACCGATCTGAGGATGGCCTTTGGCTGGAACGTTTGCTTTCAGTCACGAAGGTTCGGAATTTGACGTGCGATGCCTCCGCGCCAATCCAGGTCAATGGTGCTGCAAGGTCGCGTCGGTCGCGACATCGCGCACCTCGTTGACCTCCGCCGGCGCGACGCGCTCGATGCGGATCCAGGCGGCCGCGAGTTCCCAGGCGACGGCGAGAATGATCGGCCCGATGAAGAGACCGATGATGCCATGCGCGAGCGTTCCGCCGATCACCCCGATCAGGATCACGAGCGTCGGCGTGGTCAACCCGCGTCCCATCACCAGCGGTTTCAAGATGTTGTCGAGAACGCCGACGATGACGAAGAATATCGTCAGCGGCAGTGCCATCATCACGTCCTTGTCCATCCATATCCAGATCACGACGGGAATGAGCACGATGGCCGGGCCGATCTGCACGATCGACAGCAGGAGAACGACCACGGCCAGCAGACCCGCGCTCGGAATGCCGGCGAGCTTGAAACCGATACCGGCGAACAGCGCCTGAATGATCGCAACCCCGATCACGCCCTGCGACACAGCGCGGATGGTCGCCCCGGAAAGCTCCAGAAAATGCTCGCTCTGTTCCGGCACGATGCGGAACAGGAAACCGCGGATCGCGCCGGCGAGTTGCGGACCGTACGGAAACAGGATTCCGGCGACCAGCACCGACAGCAGGAACTGGAGCGTGCCGATGCCGGCGCTGCCGGCGAAAGACAGCATGATCCCGGCGAGCGGCTTCAGATATGGCGTCACCTCGCGCAGCACCGCGCGGACATTGGTGTAGGCCAGATTCCAGAGATCGTAGAGCTGCGGTCCGATCAATGGCCAGCTCTTGATCTGCTCTGGAGCGGCCTTCAGCGCGAGATCGCCGGCGCTGATCTGGCTCGCGATATCCCTGATCCCCTCGACGGCGCTCAAGCCCAGCCACGCCGCCGGCCCGATGACAATTCCGAGCATCACCAAGGTGAGAATGGCTGCCGCGATCCGCGGGCTGCCGCCGAGCAGTTTCTCAAGCCAGCCGAAGACCGGATAGAACGCCACTGCCAGCACTGCGCTCCAGGTCAGGATCGGCACGAACGGCTTGATGATCAGGAACGTCCAGATGATCAGCAGCCCCAGCAACGCAAGCCGGATCACGAGCTGGACCACGGCGTCGGCGGGCAGAAACTGGCGAAGTGTCTTCACGGCTCGATACCTGTGTCTTGCGGAACGGCACACTCTCGTCGAGCGTAGCGGCGCCGAGCAAGCGGCAGGCTTGATCCAAATCAAATGGTCGATCGGAGGCACGACGGGCCGGGATTCTGCCCCCAGTTCCATGCGTCCCGTCGAAAAAAGCCAGAAGACAACCGGCTGGAAAGGTGTAGGATTCGACCAAACGGGAGGAGCGGCATGTTTGAAATCACCGGTTTCGACACGGCAGGCGTCGTCAACCTGAAGCGGGAGTCTCTCGCCGCCGCCCTCAAGAAGGCCAGGGAGCTGATCCAGGACGGCTGCCGCGACGTTCAGATCGTCGATCCCCATGGCCGGGTTTACACCTCGTTTGAGGAGCAGGCAGCCTAACCGCACCTTCGGCATCGTAACCGAAAATGAGACCTCCGCGCCCGGGAGCGCGGGGCTCTTTTGGCGTCTGTCTCTTGCAGTCCTCAACTCGCACGAGCCACGTCGTTGCCAATCAACTCATTTGGGCGCACCCTTCGGCGAGGCGCGCAGACGCCGCACAGGGAGAGACCCATGAAGGAATCGGGCCTGGATGGTCGCCATCGGGACAAGGATGGCGCAATCAGCAAAAAGCACGGCAACACGCTGGTCGGCACATTGCGCAAGATCTACGGCAAGGGTTTTGCGGCCGGCTATCCGGACGCGACCCAGCTCAGTGAGGTCTTGCACCAGTTGAACGAGACGTCGCTGAGCCAGCTGCGGCGCGACCACGACACCGGCCATTTGGGGCACAAGATCGACCACGTCCCCAAGTGACGGACCTCACGTGAAGACATTGATGTCGTCAGGTCTGACAGCCGGCTCTCCGGCGGCCTGGGTCGGTCGGGGCTGGCTGTTGCCCCATCACACTTCCCGCATCGCACTTGCCGTTTGAGCCTTCCGAAACCAAGCGCTAGGATGAGCGCTTTTACGGAGACTCATTTGAATCAGTTTATTGCTGTCGCAGCCGTCGCGCTGCTTGTCACGGTGCCTGCCCGATCCCAAGGCTTGGTCGATCCCAGCAAGGTTGCACCCGAATACCGCGAAGCGGCCGAAAAACGCCGCGCCGAGCAGATCCGTCAGCGCGAATGCGCCCTGAAGGCGGATCTGGAGAAAGTGCTGCCGCGCGATCGGACCGATTATCTCAATCACTGCCTGGACGCGATCGCCGCGAAGCAATAGCGGTTGCTGCCGGTTGCGCCGCAAGACGCGCGTGAAAGTCGCAACCGGCTTTCAGGCTTTCTTCAGATATTCGGCTCACCGTGGCTGCCGATTTCCAATAGTCATTGTTATCGGCACATGAGTTTCGTCCAGGTCCAGTGCACGCGCTGCAAGACGATGTTTCGCGATCGCGCGGGACGGTTGCAGGACGGCTATTCCAGGCAATGTCCCGGTTGCGAGGTCGTGCTGTTCTTCGCCGAGGACTCGCAACATCCCTTCATCAAGCGCGCCATGCGAAACGCGAGGAAGGCCCGCAAGGAACAGCACGAGGCCGAAGCAGCCAGGCGCTCTATCCCGCCGGAACCGCGTGCGGCTCCTCGATCGCGGTCGTCGTCCGCCGGACGCGCGCGGCTGCAGGGACGATCCGAATAGGACCCGGCAGGCCCTTTACGTCGCCTCGATCCAGATCCCGGCGTCGGAATGCGCGCGGATGTGATCGACCAGAAAGTCCGAAAACACCCTGATCTTCGCCGGCAGCCGGACGCGGTTCTGATAGGCCACGTTCATCGTCAGCAGCGGCAATTCCCAATCCGTCAACACCGGCACGAGCTTGCCGGCTGCGATGTCGCTCTGCACGATGTAGAGCGGCTGGATCAGGATACCGAGCCCCGCGCGCGCGGCGCCGCAGATGATCTGGCCGTCATTGCTGTCGAGCGTCGGCGCGATCCGAACGGTCTGCGTCGTGCTGCCCCGGCTCAACCGCAGCGAATAGGGATCGTTGGCGAGGTTGTAGACCAGCATGTCATGGCGCGCGAGATCGGCGGGATGCTCTGGCGTGCCGTGCGCCGCGAGATAGGACGGTGCAGCCGCCAGCACGCGGCGCATCTGCCCGATGCGGCGGATGATGATGTTGGAATCCGGCTCTTGCTCCCGCGTGCGGATGGCGACGTCGATGCCGGCCTCGATGAAGTCAGGATAGCGGTTGGCGGCGATGATCTGCACATCGAGCTTCGGGTAGAGCTTGCGAAACGCCGGCAGCATCGGCGCCATGTAGATCATCGCAAAGGACAGCGAGCTCGTGACGCGCAGCATGCCCTTGGGCGAGAGCGCGCGATCGCTGACGGCGTCCTCGGCCTCCGCGAGTTCGTTCAGCAGCGTGCTGCAACGCTGCAGCAGCTCCTGTCCGGCTTCGGTCAGCCATTGACGGCGCGTGTTGCGCTCGATCAGCCGGACCGCGAGCCGCTCCTCCAGTGCGCTGAGGTGCCGGCTCGCAGCCGCGTTCGACATCCGCAAGATGTCGGCGGCCTTGGAGAGGCTGCCGAGCTCGGCCGTCCTGGAAAACACCTCGAGCTGGAGAAGCCGGTCCATTCTTCCTCATAGTGGAAAAGAGACTTACGATTTTTGGCCTTTATTTCCGATTTCTGCAAGGCAAAATGGAGCCAACAAGCAAGATCGCAGGTGAGGAAATTTGGGAAATGTCGGGTCCGATCAAGCACATCGTGATGTGGCGGCTGCGCGGGGAGACCGAGGCTGAGCGTTTGGCCGCTCGAGCCAAGGTCAAAACCCTGTTCGAGGGCCTCAAGGGCCGGATCGATGGCCTCACCCATATCGAGGTTGGCGCTGACATCAGCGATGTCGATTACGCCTGCGACGTTGTCCTCGTCTCCGAGTTTACCGACAGCGCGGCCCTGAAGGCCTACGCCACCCATCCGGAACATCTGCGGGTGCGGGAGGAACTCGGCGACTTGCGGATCGGACGCTTCCAGGTCGATTATCCCGTCAAAGAGACCGGCGCATGATCGGTTCGTTCACCTTTGAAAATCTGCCCTGCCGCGTCGTGTTCGGCAGCGGAACTCTTGCCTCGGCCAAGGCCGAGATCGAGCGCCTGGGCGGCCGCCGCGCGCTGGTGCTGACGACGCCGCAGCAGGAAGCGCAAGGCAAAACGCTCGGTGCCGCGTTGGGCCCGCTCTATGCCGGCATCTTTGCCGGCGCCACCATGCACACGCCCGTTGAGGTGACCGAGCATGCGATTGCGGCGATGAAGGCCTGCGACGCCGATTGCGTGGTCGCGCTCGGCGGCGGCTCGACGACCGGTCTTGGCAAGGCGCTCGCGTTGCGCACCGGCGTCAACCAGCTCTGTATTCCCACCACCTATGCCGGCTCGGAGATGACCCCGATCCTCGGCCAGACCGAGAACGGACTGAAGACCACGGTGCGCGACACCGCCGTGCTGCCGGAGACCGTGATCTACGATGTCGACCTGACGATGACGCTGCCGGTCGGCCTCACGGCCACCTCCGGCATCAATGCCATCGCGCATGCGGTGGAGGCGCTCTACGCGCGCGACACCAATCCCGTGACCTCGCTGATGGCCGAGGAAGGCATCCGTGCATTGGCGCGGGCGCTGCCCGCGATTGCGGCCAAGCCTGATGATCGCGCGGCGCGTAGCGATGCACTCTACGGTGCATGGCTGTGCGGCGTGTGTCTCGGCACCGTCGGCATGGCGTTGCATCACAAGCTCTGCCACACGCTCGGCGGTACGTTTGACCTGCCGCATGCCGAGACGCACACGATCGTGCTGCCGCACGCGCTGGCCTACAACGCGCCCGCGGTGCCTGACGCGATGGCGCGGATCGCGCGTGCAATCGGTGCGGCAGATGCGGCCCAGGGTCTCTACGATCTCGCCAGGCGACTGGGAGCCAAGGTCGCGCTACGCGACATCGGCATGCCCGAAAGCGGCATCGACAAGGCGGCCGATCTCGCCGTCACCAATGCCTACTGGAATCCGCGTCCGCTCGAGCGCAACGCCATCCGCGACCTGATCGCGCGCGCCTGGGCCGGCGATCCGCCCGTCGCAGCCAAAGCGGCGGCGTGACCGACATGCGGCGCACCCTCATCCAGTCAGCAACGATCATCAGCATGGACGCATCGATCGGCGATCTCCGTTTCGGCGACGTGCTGGTCGAGAATGGGCGGATCGCCGAGGTGCGTCCCGGCATTGACGCCACCGATGCCGAGATCGTCGACGGCCGCGGCCGCATCGTCATCCCCGGGCTGATCAACGCGCATATGCACACCTGGCAGACGGCGCTGCGCGGGTATGCCGCGAACTGGACGCTGCTCGAATATTTCCGCCGCATGCATGCCGGGCTCGCGACCCTGTTCGCCCCCGACGACATCTACATCGCCACCCTCGTCGGCGCGCTGAACCAGATCAATTGCGGCGCCACCACGTTGGTCGATTGGTGCCACAACAACCCGACGCCGGCTCATACCGACGCCGCCGTGCGCGGCCTGCTCGAAAGCGGCATCCGAGCTGCCTTCTTCCACGGCTCGCCGAAGCCTGAGCCGAAACCGGGCGAGCCGCATTTCTCGGAGGTGCCGCATCCGCGCCGCGAGGTCGAGCGGCTGCTGGCGGGTCCCCTCGCCGACCGCGATGGCCTGGTCACGCTCGGACTTGCCATTCTCGGTCCGCACTATTCGACGCTCGACGTGTCCTTGCACGATTTCCGGCTGGCGCGGGAACTCGGCCTGATCGCCTCGATGCATCAGGGCGGCGGTCCCGCGAAGACGCAAGGTGGCTGGGAGAAGCTGATCGAGGCCGGGCTCGTTGGGCCGAACGTCAACATCGTTCATGGCAACGATCTGCCCGACGATCTCCTGCAGAGGCTGATCGATCTCGGCGTCAGCTTCTCGGTGACGCCCGAAAACGAGATGATCCAGGGCCACGGCTTTCCCATCACCGGACGGCTGCTCAAACGCAGTGTCCGGCCCACCATCGGCATCGACCTGGAGTCCGTGCTGGCCGGAGACCTCTTTTCTGCCGCCCGCGTCGCCCTGTCGATGCAGCGCGCGCTCGACAATTCCGAGATGCGCAAGAGCGAAGGCACGATTCCCGCGACGACCACGATTCCCGCGCGCGAGGCGCTGGCCTGGATCACCACCGAAGGCGCACGCATGCTCGGCCGCGAGAGCCAGATCGGGTCGCTGACGCCGGGCAAACTCGCCGATCTCGTGGTCATCAACGCCGACGATCTCAACCTCTTTCCGGTCCATGATCCCATCGCCACCGTCGTGATGCAGACCAGCCTCGCCAACATCGAATCGGTGATGATCGGGGGCGTCTGGAAGAAGCGGAATGGAAAACTGCTGGCCGACGGGCTCGACCGGAAGAAAGAGCTGCTCGCGCGATCCGGCCAGCGGCTGGTGAAAGACATCGAACGACAAGGGCACGCCGCAACATAGCGGCCAACGGACAACAACAATGACTGAAACAAGCAAACAGGTCGCCTTCATCGGCATCGGCAAGATGGGCCTGCCGATGTCGCTTCTCGTCGCCAAGGCCGGCTACGCCGTCACTGCCTTCGACCAGAGCGCCGCGCGTCTCAACGAGGCACGCGAGCACGGGATTGCCGTGGCCAGCTCGCCCGCGGACGCCGTCAACGGCCGCCCATTAGTCATCACCTCGCTCCCCGACGACGCCGCCTTGCGCGCGGTGATGCTCGGCCCGACCGGGCTGATCGCTGCGATGGCGCCGAAGGCGGTGCTGATCGAGACCAGCACTGTCAGCGCCGAAGGCTCCGCCGAAGTCGATGCCGCCGCGCAGGCGCGTGGCGTCGCCTATCTGCGGGCGCCAGTTTCAGGGAACGCCAGCATCGTCCACACCGGCGCACTGAGCTGCTTCGTCTCCGGACCCAAAGACGCCTTCGAGAGCGCAAAACCGCTGTTTGCGAGTTTTACGCGCGCGCAGACCTATCTCGGGCCGAGCGAGGAAGCGCGCTACGCAAAGCTCGCGGTCAATCTCATGATCGCGGTCTCGGCGGCGATGATGGCCGAGAGCCTGGCGCTGGCGCGCAAGGGCGGCATCGGCTGGCAGGACATTTTGAAGGTGCTGGACGAGAGTGCGGTCGCCTCTCCGATGGTGAAGTACAAGACCGCGCCGCTGCGAAAGCGCGACTTCGTCTCGAGCTTCTCCTGCAAGCAGATGGCCAAGGACCTCGATCTCATCTTGGGCGCCGGCCATGCCGTCGGCGTGCCGCTGCAGCTCGCGGCCCAGGTACGCGAGACCTACGGCTCGCTGGTCGCACAAGGCGACGGCGAGACCGATTTCATTGCGACCGTGAAGCATCTCGAACGGCTGTCGGGCCTAGACGAGCCCAAACTCTGATTAGCGGAGGCAGATTTGCGTAATTTCAGCGAGACCAACATCACCGACGCCGTGCTCGAGCGCATTTCAGGCGCCACCGATCCCCGCATCAAGCAGGTCAGCGAAGCCCTGGTGCGTCACCTCCATGCCTTCGTGCGCGAGATCCGCCCGACCCAGAAGGAATGGGAATACGGCATCGACTTCCTGACCCGCACAGGACACATGTGCGACGACAAGCGACAGGAGTTCATCCTGCTGTCGGATACGCTCGGCGTCTCCATGCTGGTCGACGCGATCAACCACCCGGTGCCGGAAGGCGCGACCGAGACCACCGTGCTCGGTCCATTCTTCGTCCAGGCCGCGCCGGAGAAGCAGAATGGCGACGATATTTCTGGGACCATGGAAGGCGATCCCATGATCGTCACGGGCTCGGTCTCGACCGTCGACGGAAGGCCGCTCGCAGGCGCCGTGGTCGACGTCTGGCATTCCGACAATGACGGCTATTACGACGTGCAGCAGCTCGACGAGATCGGCGATCTCACGATGCGCGCCCGCTTCCACACCGACGCCAATGGCCGCTTCCATTTCTGGTCGATCAAGCCGGCGGCGTATCCGATCCCGCATGACGGCCCGGTCGGCGAGATGCTGGAGGCGCAGGGTCGCCATCCCTGGCGCCCGGCGCATGTGCACTTCATGATCTCGGCGCCGGGCTTCGAGCAGCTCGTGACGCATGTGTTCGTCGCCGGCGACAAATATCTCGACTCCGACGTGGTGTTCGGCGTCAAGGACAGCCTGATCCACGACTTCGTGCATTGCCCGCCCGGCCGTGCGCCGGATGGTCGCATGGTGGACAGCGCCTACTTCCATCTCAACTATGATTTCGGCCTGAAGCAGGCTGCAAGCAACGCGCAAGCGGCGTAAGCCGAACGTCGAATCGACGGACTGACAACAGTCCGCGACAAGGACGGACGACAGGGAGAAACGATGGGACCGCGGGTCAACAGTGCCGCTTTGGCTGAACGCCTCATGGGCGTGATCGGTCCGCGTGCGACCATCGCGCGCGGCGTGCTCGACCAGCATGGCCAGAGCGAGTCCTATTATCGCGCCCTGCCCCCGGACATCGTCGTCTATCCCGAGACGACGGCTGAGGTCGCCGAGATCGTCAAGCTCTGCGCCGGCGCGGGCATGCCGATCGTGCCGTTCGGCGCCGGCACCTCGCTCGAGGGCAATGCCTCCGCGGTCGCGGGCGGCGTCTGCATCGACTTCGCACGCATGAACAAGGTGCTGGTGGTCCACGACAGCGACATGAATGTCGTGGTCCGGCCCGGCATCACCCGCAAGCAACTCAATGCCGAGCTGCGCGGCACCGGATTGTTTTTCCCGATCGATCCCGGCGCGGATGCCTCGATCGGCGGCATGACCTCCACGCGCGCCTCAGGCACCATGGCGGTGCGCTACGGCACGATGAAAGACAACGTCATGGCGCTGGAGGTGGTGCTGGCCGACGGTCGCGTGATCCGCACCTCCCGCCGCGCCCGCAAATCCGCGGCCGGCTACGATCTGACACGGCTGTTCGTCGGCGCCGAGGGCACTCTCGGCGTGATCACCGAGATCACCCTGAAACTGCATCCGCTGCCGCAGGCGATCTCGGCGGCGGTGTGCAGCTTCGACACCCTGCACAACGCCGTCGATACCGCGATCGGCATCATCCAGGCCGCCATTCCCGTGGCCCGCGTCGAGCTGCTCGACGACGTCATGATGCGCGGGATCAACGCCTACGCCAAGCTCGGCTATCGCGAGGCACCGACCCTGTTCTTCGAATTCCACGGCTCGGAGACCGCCGTTGCCGAGCAGGCCGAGTTGGCTCAGGCCATCGCCGCCGAGCACGGCGGCCGCGGTTTCGAATGGGCCAAGGCGCCGGAGGACCGCAGCCGGCTCTGGCACGCCCGCGACAACACGCTCTATGCCGGCCTGGGCCTGCGACCAGGCGCGCGCGCCGTCATCACCGATGTCTGCGTGCCGATCTCGCGACTGGCGGAATGCCTGACCGAGACGCGCCGCGATGCCGATGAGCACGGTTTCACCGCGCCGATCGTCGGCCATGTCGGCGACGGCAATTTCCACATGCTGATCCTGGTCGATCCCGCAAAGCCGGAGGAAATCGACGGCGCTAAGGCACTGCAGGCCCGCATGGTCGGCCGCGCCATCGCAATGGACGGCACCTGCACCGGCGAACACGGCATCGGGCTCGGCAAGATCGACTATCTCACTGACGAGCTCGGCGACGCCGTCGACGTGATGCGGTCGATCAAGACCGCGCTCGATCCCGACGGATTGATGAACCCCGGCAAGATCTTTTCGGGAGTGCGGGCATGAGCACGGCATTGCAGACGGCCGCACCTCGCGAGGACGACGCGACGCCGCTGTTGCAGTTGCGCGGCATCAGCAAGGAATTTCCCGGCGTCAAGGCGCTGGACGACGTGTCCTTTGCGCTCTACGCGAGCGAAGTCCACATGCTGCTCGGTGAGAACGGCGCCGGCAAGTCCAGCCTGATGAAGGTGCTGTGCGGCGCGTACCAGGCCGACGCCGGGGAATTCTTCTACAAAGGCGATAAGGTCACGATCGCCTCGACCGCCGACGCGCAAAAACTCGGCATTGCCGTGATCTTCCAGGAATTCTCGCTCGTCCCCTATCTCGACATCGCCCAGAACATCTTCCTGGGCCGCGAGCCGAAGGGCCGCATCCCCGGCACCATCGACCGGCGCAAGATCCTGGCCGATGCCAAGCGCTTGCTCGACTCAATCGGCTTCGACATCGATCCCTCCATCACCGTGAACACGCTCGGCGTCGCCCAGCAGCAGATGGTCGAGATCGCCAAAGCCATCAGCCAGAACGCGCGCATCCTGGTGATGGATGAACCGACCGCGGCGCTGTCCGATCGCGAGACCGAGCTGTTGTTCGCGCTGATCGCGCGACTGAAGGCCGACGGCGTCTCCATCGTCTATATTTCGCACCGCATGGCCGAGGTGTTTGCGCTCGGCGACCGCATCACGGTGCTGCGCGACGGCCGCCGCATCGACGGCGTCAAGCCGGCCGACGTCACGCCCGACCAGCTCGTTCGCATGATGGTCGGCCGCACCGTCGACATGACCTATCCGCGCAATTTTGCCGACAAGCCCGGCGAGGTGCTGCTTGCGGTCAAGGGGCTGACCGCACCGAGCGGCATCTCCGACATCAACATCGAGGTCCGCCGCGGCGAGATCGTCGGCCTGTGCGGTCTGGTCGGATCCGGCCGCACCGAGGTGGCGCGCGCGATCTTCGGTGCCGATCCAGTCGCCTCGGGCGAGATCGTGTTCGATGGCAAGGCGATCTCCGGCGAGCCCGACGTTGCCGCCCGCCGCGGCATCGCGCTGATCCCGGAAAGCCGCAAGAGCGAAGGGCTCGCGCTGTTGCGTTCGGTCGGCGACAATCTCGTGGTCTCGGCGCTGCGAAAACTGTTCCCAAGCGGGCTGTTCGATCCGCGCAGCGGCCAGCGCACCGCCGATGGCCTGATCCGTCAGCTCCGCATCGCCACCCCGAGCGCGCGCCAGACCGTTGGTCTGCTGTCCGGCGGCAATCAGCAGAAGGTCGTGATCGGCAAATGGCTGGCGGCCGGCGCAAAGCTCTTCATCTTCGACGAGCCGACCCGCGGCATCGACGTCGGCGCAAAGTCCGAGATCTTCGCCCTGATCGACCGGCTGGTCGCCGAGGGCGCCGCGGCGCTGATGATCTCGTCCGAGCAGGTCGAGATCTGCCATGTCTGCGACCGCGCCTATGTGATGCGCGAAGGCCGCGTCGCCGGACATCTGGCGCGCAACGAGCTGACCGAGGAGAACATCGTGCGATTGGGGATGCACCATGCGTGAGGCCGCCGTCGTTTCCCAACCCAATCCGCTGCAGCGCATTCCCGGCGTCGCCATTGTGCTGGGCGCCTTGATCGTTCTGTTTGGCGCCATTGCGCCCGGCTTTCTCACACCGGCCAACCTCTCCAACGTGCTGGTGCAGTCGACCATCCTGACCATGCTGGCGCTGCCGATGACGCTGATCATCATGACCGAGGGGCTGGACCTCTCGATGGGCGCGGTGCTGACGCTGACCTCGCTCTGCGTCGCCATCGTCTCGCTCGCGACCAAGTCGATGCTGCTCGGCCTGGGCGCCGGCGTGCTGGTCGGCGCGGCCTTCGGCACCGTCAACGGCTGGCTGGTCGCGATCCTGGGCATCCCGCCCTTCGTGGCGACGCTCGGCACCCTCGGCATGGCACAGGGCCTGTCGCTGATCGTCTCCGACGGCCAGAGCGTAGTCGGCATTCCCCACAGCGTCCGCGACATCTATTCGGCGACGCTGCTCGGCATTCCCGTGCCGATCGTGATCGCGCTCGTGACCTACGCCGCCTTTCACGGCCTGCTCTATCACACCCGCTTCGGCAGCTATGTGTTCGCGCTTGGCGGCAATCGCGAGGCGCTCAGATATGCCGGCCTCTCGCCCAACAAGCTGCTGATCGCGGTCTACGCGATCGGCGGCACAATGGCCGGCATCGCGGGCCTATTGATGACCGCGCGCATGAATTCGGGCCATCCGACCGCGGGCCTCGGGCTCGAATTCGATGCGATCGCAGCCGTCGCGGTCGGCGGCACCTCGTTCGAGCGCGGCAACGGCTGGCTGCTCGGCACGCTCCTCGGCGTCATCGCCGTCGGCGTGCTGCGCAACGGGCTGAATTTGATCTCGCTGCCGTCCTCGGTGCAGGTCGCAAGCGTCGGCGTCCTCGTCATCGTCGCGCTGTTCCTCGATGGCCTGCGGAGCCGCACATGACCGACATCACCAAGGAAGCGCTGTCGCCGCCGCGTTCCTTCCTGTCCCAGGACGCGATCCAGCTGTTCTATCGGCTGCTCGCCGTGCTGCTGATCTGCGCCGTGCTGGCGGTGCTGAACGACTCGTTCCTGAGCCTCGGCAACATCCTCAACGTCCTGCGCCAGGCGAGCCTCACCTTCTTCATCGCCTCGGGCCTGACGCTGGTGGTGCTCACCGCCGGCCTCGATCTCTCGGTCGGCGCCAATGTCGCCCTGTCCGCCTGCGTCGCCGGGACCGTGATCCACACCACGGGATCGCCGGTGCTGGGCATCCTGACCGGGCTTGCCTGCGGCGGCATCGTTGGCCTCCTCAACGGCATCATGGTGACGGCGCTGCGCATCCCCTCCTTCATCGCCACCTACGGCATGCTCTGGGTGCTGAACGGGCTCACCTACTGGTACATGGCGGGCGAGACGCTGCACGGCTTCCCGGCTGGATTCCGCCAGATCGGCAGCGGCTATCTGTTCGGGCTGCCGATCCCGGTCTATCTGCTGCTGGTGTTCCTCGGCATCGGAACGCTGTTTGCCCAGCGCACGATCTGGGGCCAGGAGATCTATGCGATCGGCGCCAATCCGGTCGCCGCCCGCCTCTCCGGCATTCCCGTCACGCGCCGCCTTCTGCTGGTCTACGCCGTCTCCGGCACCATGGCGGGGCTTGCCTCGATCATCTTCCTGTCCCGGCTCAATTCCGCCGAAGCCGACATCGGCGAAAGCCTGACACTGCCGGCGATCGCGGCCGTGCTGATCGGCGGCACCTCGCTGTTCGGCGGTGTCGGCACCGTGTTCGGCACTTTCATCGGCGCACTGATCCTGACGCTGGTGCTGAACGGCATGAACCTGCTCTCCGTCAGCGCCAATTGGCAGCCGCTCGTCACCGGCATCATCGTCATTCTTGCGGTCTGGCTCGACATGAAGACCCGGCGCCGCGCGCAATGAATTCTCAAGCAATCCAACAAACCAAAATGGGGATGGAGACGACATGAAACAGAGACTGGGCTATCTCGCACTGCCACTGGTGCTGGCGGCCGCGTTCGCGACGCAGGCGCGCGCCGATGGCGAGACCATTGCTGTGTTCACCAAGAACCAGACCAACCCGTTCTTCCAGACGGTGCGGGTCGGCGCCGACAACATGGCGAAGACCCTGAACGCCAAGACGCTCCAGTACATTCCGACCAAGCCGGACTCGATCCCAGAGCAGCTCAGCCAGATCGAGGACGTCGTGGTGAAGAAGCCGAGCGCGATCGTATTCACGCCGGTCGACTACAAGGCGATGGTGCCTGGTGTCGAGAAGATCAACGACGCCAAGATTCCCGTCGTCAACATCACCGACCGCTCCGCCGGCGGCAAGTTCCTCTCCTTCGTCGGCGCCGACGATTACAGCCTCGGCCTCGAGACCGCGCGCTTCCTGCTCAAGACGCTCGGCGGCAAGGGCAACATCGTGATCATCGAGGGCGTCAAGGGCTCGCTCACCAATGTCGATCGCGTCCGCGGCTTCAACGATGCGCTGAAGGAGAACCCGGGCGCCAAGCTCCTGGCCTCGCAGCCCGGCAACTATCAGCGGCTCCAGGCGCTCCAGGTCATGGAGAACCTGATGCAGTCGAACGCGCAGATCGATGGCGTGCTCGCCGCCAACGACGCCATGGCGGTCGGGGCGATCGAGGCGCTCGACGGCGCCAACCGCAAGGCTCAGGTGATCGGCATCAACGGCACCAAGGAGGCGATCGATGCCATCAAGTCCGGCAAGCTGCTGGCGAGCGGCGACTACAACGGCTTTTACCAGGGCTGTCTCGGCACCATGATGGCGATCCGCTCGTTGCGCAATGAACCCGTGATCTCCGAGATCGTGCTGAAGCCGACGGTCATCACCAGGGACAATTACCAGCCGTTCGACCAGCCGCTCGAGCAACGCACCTGCCCGACCTTCGAGGAAGCCGGCAAGCTCGGCGCGAAATAAGCCTTTTCACGACAAGCACGGATGGCCGCCAGCGCGGCCGTCCCAACAACCGAAGCAAGACACGGAGACACCATGCTGTTTGCCATCCATGCCATCGACCGCACCGGTGCACTGCCGACGCGGCTTGCCAATTACGATGCCCACAAGGCGTTCCTGAGCGACACCTCGCGCTTCGGCGTCAAGATCGTGATGTCGGGACCGCTGGTCGCCGACGACGGCGCCACGATGATCGGCAGTCTGTTCCTGATCGAGTCTCCCAGCCGCGCCGAGGTCGAAGCCTTCAATCGCGCCGATCCGTTCGCGGCGGCCGGCATCTGGGAGAAAGTCACGATCACGGGCTTCCTGCGGCGGCAGGGCTGAGCAGATGGCCCCCGACGCGAAAAACCCCAGTGCGCGGAGACACTGGGGTGTTTCGGGGAAAATGGATTGGTAAGGCAATGACGTCCTTATAACAGCCCTCTCCGTAGCCGCCTGTGAACTGGTTCACACTTGCCGCGCAGAATGATCGGGCGATTTGTCACACCCCGGTGGCTAGCTCCGCCGCGGCTTCCTCGGAAACAGGCGATCGCGGATGTAGCGCGAGGTCGCGGTCAGGCGGATCCCGCGCGGCTTCTGCCAGGCGGCGCGGTCGAGCTCCTTCTTGTCGCCGATCGCAAGCCGGCCCTTGGCGCTCTTGGCGATGAAGATCGCGTCGCTCATCTTGCGGCCCGAGCGCTTGTTCTTGGCCGTCACTTCCTTCCAGAGGCTGATCCGGCCGAGCTTCAGCTTGGGCAATTCCTCCTTGATCTCGCGGCGCAGGCAGTCCTTGTCGGACTCGCGCGCACGCTTTCGGCCACCGGGGAACATCCAGAGGCCGTCCGACCGTCGCCTGACCAACAGAACCTTGCCGCGCCTGGCGGCAACCAGCTTGGAAGACTTCGCCATTACAACTGTCGCAAACTGAAAACAGAATCGCGCCATCGTAACTTGTCTATTTCATTAGACAAGTTCGCCGACCGCCCCGGATACCGTCGGCTCCCATCGTTGTCCACACGCAAGCGAGGCGCGGCAAGTCCGGGCCCTCCCGGGGCTGCCGGCCAGCTAGCGGACCTCGTCGGCCGGCGCGATCACGTTCGGCTTCGCAGCCGCGGTCCGGTCCTCGGTCCGGATCCACGCCGCCGCCATTTCCCACGCCACCGACAGGATGATCGGCCCGATGAACAGGCCGACGATGCCGTGGGCGAGCGTGCCGCCGATCACGCCGACGAAGATCACGATGGTCGGCGTGTTGAGACCGCGTCCCATCACCAGCGGCTTCAGCATGGTGTCGAGGAAGCCGACAAGGACGAAGAACACGGTGAACACCAGCGCCGTGGTGACGTCCTTGGCGGTCCAGATCCAGATGATCACCGGCAGCAGCACGAGGAAGGCGCCAATCTGCACGATCGATAGCAGCAGCACGATAAAGGCAAGCAGGCCCGCGCTCGGCACGGCGGCGAGCTTGAAGCCGATGCCGGCGAGCAGCGCCTGTACGATGGCGACGCCGATCACGCCTTGCGCCACCGCGCGGATGGTGGCGCCGCCCAGCTCGAGAAAATGCTCGCCCTGCTCCGGCACGATGCGCGACAGGAAACCGCGTCCGGCCGCAACCAATCGCGGCCCGTGCGGAAACAGGAAGCCGGCGACAAACACCGAGACCAGGAACTGGAGCGTGCCGAGGCTGGCATCGCCTGCGAGCGACAGCAGCGGTCCCGCCAGCGGCTGCAGATAAGGCGCGACCTCGCGCAGCACGGCGCGGATATTGTTATAGGCCTGGTCCCACAGCTCGAACAGCGTCGGGCCGATCACCGGCCACGACTTGATCGATTCCGGCGCCGCCTGAAGCGCGAGGTCGCCGGTGCCGAGCTGGTGTGCCAGCTCCCTGCCCCCGTCCACGGCACTCACGCCGAGCCATGTGGCCGGGCCGAGCACAATGCCGAGCGTGATCAGGGTGAGGATCGCAGCCGCGGTCCTGGGACGGCCTCCGAGGACCTTGGCGACCCAGCTGAAGGCCGGATAGAACGCCACCGCGAGCACGCCGCTCCAGGCCAGGATCGGCACGAACGGCCGGATGATGTAGAGCGTCCACAGAATCAGCAGCGCGAGCAGGCCGAGGCGGATCACGAGCTGGATGACGTCCTCGCCCGTCAGGAGCTGACGCAGACTTTTCACAGGCACGGCTTTCCTTGCGGCATCAACGCGGGTTCCGGCACTTGCGCGGGCTAGGGTTATTGCCAGCCAAAAGCCGGGCGTCAAGACGACCGGCCGCGCGCCCGGCCCGTCGGGGACGGGCCGGATCGTGCTTCAAGATGAAACCGCTGTGACGAAGGCGCCCGGACCTGCGCCCTTAGAAGTGATAGTTGACGCCCACCGTGCCGGTCTGGATGTTCAGCTTCACGTTGGCAGGCGAGGCCACCAGATTGCCCGTCGTCACCGGTTGCTCGGTGATGGAGCCGAAGCCGAGATAGTTGTACTCGGCCCGCACCGACCAGTTCGGCATGAACATCCATTCGACGCCACCGCCGGCGAGCCAGCCGGTACGGTTGAAGCTACCGTTGGCCGAGCCGGCGAGCGCCCCGGCCAGGCCGTTGTTGGCGCTGTATTTGTCGCGGGTGAAAGCCGCGCCGCCCTTGGCGTAGAGCAGGACGCGGTCGAAGGCGACGCCGAAGCGGCCGGCAACCGTGGCGATATAGTCGTTTTTCAGCGACAGGTTGAAGCCGGCGCCGCCGCCGAAGGGACCGCCGGCATTGAGCGTGACGCTGGACCAGGCGCCGGTGCCCTCGAGACCAACCACGAAATTGCTGATCTGGTAATTGCCGCCGATCTGGCCGCCGACCACGCCACCACTGGCCGTCACAGAGCTCCAGGTCGCCGTCGGATCGGTCGGATCAATACCGGTCCACTTGCTCCAGGCGCCACCGCCGTGGGCGCCGATATAGAACCCGGTCCAGGTGAAGATCGGAGCCGGCGCGATCGGCGCCTTGACCGGCACCGGCTCGATGATGTCAGCCGCAAAGGCGGGCGTTGCCAGCGACAACAACGCAACCGTCAAAATAAGTTTCTTGCCCACGATCTCACCCCCAATGATTTTTGCCCTGCCCAACCAGGGCGATGGGATGAAATCTAGCTGTCCGATCAAGGAGGCGCTTGGACCGACCGGCGGCGCGATTTGGACTGACGGGCGCTGCAATTGTCGGGACAATTCAGCAATATCCGCGACCGGCGCCCGGTTTGGCTAACAACGATTAACCGGATTTCAGCCCCCCGGTTTACGCCGATGCAAACGCCCGCCCCTACGCTTTGCGACGAGGTCCCAAAAACAATTGCGGTGCAATGGCCAACAGCATTTGGACGATCGAAGAATTCACCTGCCCCGGTTGCAGCATGAACTACACTGCGACGAGGGAAGAGCACGCCGAGTCGCATTCGGGCCACTTCAAGTGCAGCATCTGTAGCGGCGTGGTGCACACCTGGTCGGGCAAGCATCATTTCTTCGGCTGGTCGGCGGTGAAGACCAAGCCACCGGTGTTCGGCCGGCGCTGGGCCGACGTCGGGTGGTAGCATAGCAGGTCACGAACCCGGTCCCTCCGCCGTCGGGTTTCGTGACCCGCACGCCATTCGCTTAGCGGCGTACGCCGACGCGATTGACGCCGCCATTCAGATTGGTCCCGCTCACGGTGCCGGCCCGAACCGCAGCTCGCGCGACTGGACGCGGCCGCAGCACCACGCCGGCGCGTGCGACACACGACGGGGGATAATCGACGTACTGGCAATAGACGACGGCATTTGCGGGCGTTGCCGTGAGAGTGACACCGGCAAATCCAAAGAGAATGCCCGCCGCAGTCGCTGCAACTGATAGTGACTTCATCGAGAGACGTTCGCTCCGGCGCATCGTGTTCCTCCCTCTTTGCACGCGTGACATGGTGATGGGTGCCGCCTCGGCGCGGCCGAACGCAATTTGAGCGCCGGAGGACCGGCGGCGTTGACCTGGATCAACGGTGGCGGCGAGGTCGGAGCGGGCTCAAAGCCTCCTGACGCATGACGCGAGATCGCGGCCGTCATGCCTGCCATTCGGCGGGGATGCGCGGCTTTTGCTGGAGCGCGACACCGGTTAAGTTCGCCCTTCCCCGCAATTGAAGCCGATGCAAAATGACCGCCCCTTTCGTCCCGCAGATCGCCCTCTATCGCAACTGGCTCGCCGCGCAGCGTGGCCTCACCTTCGCGAATTACGAGGAGATGCGGCAATGGTCGGTACGCGACCTCGACGGATTCTGGCGCAGCATCTGGGATTATTACGATCTGCAATCGCCGACGCCGTTTGCAGCCGTCATCACCGAGCGCAAGATGCCCGGCGCGGTCTGGTTTCCCGGCGCACAGGTGAACTATGCGCGACAGGTGTTCCGGCATGTTGACGCGGCGCATGCCGCGGGCCTGCCCGCGATCGTCAGCGGCGGCGAGGACGGCAAGCTTCACGAGACCAGCTGGCCGGAGCTCAAGCGCAAGGCGGCCGCGCTCGCGCTGCACCTCAAGGACAAGGGGATCAAGCCCGGCGATCGCGTCGCGGCCTATCTGCCCAACATCGCCGAGACCATTATCGCGTTTCTCGCCAGCGCCAGCATCGGCGCGGTCTGGAGCGTCTGTGCGCCCGACATGGCCGCGCCCGCCGTGATCGACCGCTTCAAGCAGATCGAGCCAAAGGTGCTGATCGCCTGCGATGCCGTCACCTATGCCGGGCGCAGGCATGACCGCAAGGACGTCGTCGCCGAGTTGCGGCGATCGCTGCCGAGCGTCGCGCATGTCATCCTGCACAGCGACGCCACAGCGCCCGCCGCACCGGACGCCCTGCTCTCCGATATCACCGCACGGACGGGCGCCGCGATCGAGGCGTTCGAGCCGATGTGGCTGCCGTTCGATCATCCGCTCTGGATCGTCTACTCCAGCGGCACCACCGGCCTGCCCAAGCCGATCGTGCACGGCCATGGCGGCATCGTGATCGTGGTGCTGGCGCTGCTCGGGTTGCACAACGACATCGGCTGCTCCTATCACCCGAACTCCTTTGGCGAGCGCTATCACTGGTATTCTTCGACCGGCTGGATCATGTGGAATTCGCAGGTCGGCGGCCTCTTGAGCGGCACGACCTGCTGCATCTTCGACGGCAGCCCCGGCGGCACCAAGGACAAGCCGGACTGGACCACGTCATGGCGCTTCGTGGCGCAATCGAAAGCGACCTTCTTCGGCGCCGGCGCGGCGTTCTTTGCCAATTGCGCCAAGGCGGAGATCGATCTGGCAACGGCCGGAGATCTTTCGCCCCTGCGCTGCCTCGGCTCGACAGGCTCACCGCTCAGCGCCGATACCCAAGCCTGGTTCAACGAGCGCTTCGCGGCGCTGTCGAAAAAGAGCGGCAGCAAGGCCCAGGCCGATATCTGGTGGGCGAACATCTCCGGCGGCACCGACTTTGCCGGCGCTTTCATCGGGGGCAATCGCGAACTGCCGCAGACACCGGGCGCGATGCAGTGCCGCCTGCTGGGAGCCGCCGTCGAAGCCTTCAGCGAACAGGGCCGCGCCGTGATCGACGAGGTCGGCGAGCTCGTCTGTACCGAGCCGATGCCGTCGATGCCGCTCTACTTCTGGAACGACAAGGGCAACGCACGCTATCTCGCGAGCTATTTCGAGACCTATCCGGACAATTTCGACGGCAGCGGCCGCGGGCCGGTGTGGCGCCACGGCGACTGGCTCAAGGTCAATCCGGACGGCTCATGCGTGATCTATGGCCGCAGCGATGCCACCATTAACCGGCACGGCCTGCGCATGGGCACGAGCGAGCTCTATTCCGCGATCGAGGCGCTGCCGGAGGTGCTCGATAGCCTCGTTGTCGATCTCGAATATCTCGGCCGCGACAGCTACATGCCGCTGTTTGTGGTGCTGGGCGACGGCGTGGCCTTCGACGGCGGGATGCAGGCGAAGATCAACAAGGCGATCGAGGCCGGCCTGTCGCGCCGCTTCCTGCCGAACGAAATCTTTGCGGTCGCCGAGATCCCGCGCACGTTGTCGGGCAAGAAGCAGGAGTTGCCGATCAAGAAGCTGCTGCTGGGCCAGCCCGTGGAGAAGGTCATCAACAAGGAGGCGATGGCCAACCCCGCCTGCCTCGACTGGTACCTCGCCTTCGCCCGCGACTATCTGGCGCGAACTGCGGCGTAAGGCGCAGCCGCCGCCGAAATTGGAGGGATCCGGGACGCGGCAGATCGGCCCAATTGCACCTTCGGCGTTTGCACTCCGTTCACCGATCACCGCTAGACGGGGTCAGGATCCCCTGCAACGAACAGCAGCCATGGCCGACCTCAACGCCGTCCTCTCCAGGCTCAACGACCGCCTGCTCCGCCTCGAAGGCGAGCTGTTCGTGCTGCGCTCGCTGGCGCGGGCGACGCTGACGGCGGGCGACGATCACGCGGCGCGGATGCGCAAGCTGGTCGAGGCCGCCAAGGTCGCGCTCGATGACGAGGCGAAGCGCGAGCTCGACAAGCCGACGCGCAAATATGTCGATGCGGCAACGGCGCTGGTGGAGGAATTGCTGGTGGAGCCAACCCCGGCGCGGCCGCTGTTCACCGTGATCGATGGCGGCCGGCGCGACTGAGCATTGTTAGCGGAACCGCGTCGCACCAAGCTCCGGCGCAGCCGCCGCGAGCCTCGCCAGTCCAGCCTCGATGATCGCGATTTCCTCGTCGATCTTCCCGATCGGCAGGCTGAAATCGTACTTGCCCGACCTGCTCTTGAGATCGACCGCCAGCCGCTGCCTGTGCATCATCAGTTCGTCGAGGCCACGGCGGTTCTTCAGCCGCACATAGGCGTCCACGATCTGTTCGATTGCGTTTGGCATGATATCGGCCCCGGCAAAAATGCCCGCGCGGCGCACCCACGCCGGCGGGACATTTTTGGTGTCGCGGTACGCAATACAAATCCGCGACGGATTCGTCGATACGACAGGCAGGTTGAGAACGCGTTACCGTTTGATGATTTCGTGATGGCAGCAATGAAAAAGCCGCTGGCGGTTACGCCAGCGGCCACAGCCGGGTTCGAAAACGGATCCGGAATGAAATTTGGCCAGCCCCGGTTAGCGCATGTTCTAACGGCACGTGGCGGATTCGTTCTGCTCGAAACCAAACACAGGAACCGGCTCAATGATCATTTGCCGCCGACCGTGGCCGTGCGGCAACGCCTAGTCCGTGACGCAGAAATATCTGCGCGGTGATTTGCGATAGGCGCTGTAGCGGTAATACGGCCGGTAGGCATAGCCGCGATACAGTGCCGGCGGCTCCTCGCCGTAATAGGCGCCGTGGTAGAAATTGTAGATCGTGCCGTCGGCGCAGCGATAGGCATCCCAGGTCGGGCCGATGAAGGGCGCCACCCCGTTCTCGGGCGGAACTACCGGGTAAGGTCCGCCGGCGCGGGCCGGACCGGCCGCAATCAGGACGGTGAGTAGGACAAACCACGCGCACCGCATGTGCTCGCTCCGGGCTGGCCGCAATACGCTCATGGAAGCACCTGAGCGGGCGACTGCGCAATCGCGGAATTCACCGCCCCCTGCGCGCTCTGCGCATTGTTGATAACCGGCGCAAACGCCGCGCAGGTGGTGACAGGACGGCCGGACGTGTTATCGGGGGGATGACGCATCTGCGAGACGGATCAGACACCCATGCGCATTACCCTCGTCGGCTCCCGCCATTTCGGCGTGACCACCCTGAACATGCTTCGCGAGCACGGCGTTGGGGTCGTGCGGGTGGTGGTGGCCGACGCGGATGACCGCCTCGCCGCGACCGCCAAGGCCGCCGGCATCGACGTGGTGGTGCAGGCCAATCCCAAGCTGGTGGTGGCCTCCGAGATCGCCCCCGACACCGACCTGATCATCACCGCCCACAGCCACGCCCGGATCGGCAAGGACGCGCTGGCGGCCAGCAAGTTCGGCGGGATCGGCTATCACCCCTCGCTGCTGCCGCGTCATCGCGGCAAGGCGGCGGTGGAATGGACCATCAAGGAAGGCGATCCGATTGCCGGCGGCACGATCTATCACCTCGCCGACCGTATGGACGCAGGCGCCATCGCCGCCCAGGACTGGTGCTTCGTCAAGAAGGGCGAGACCGCGCGCGAACTCTGGGAGCGTGCGCTGGCCCCGCTCGGCCTCAAGCTGCTGGCCGACGTGATCGATTACGCCAAGGTTCACAAGGCCTTGCCGTCGAAAGCTCAGGACGAACAATTCGCGACGTCGGCACCGAGTCTTTCGTGAGTCGCTCCTCGCGTTAACGATTAACGTGAAGGCGCCTTGATTCTGCTTCGAAAATTGGAGCCAGAAACGCAAATAAACCATTGTTTCCACAGGAACAATTTTCGGCTTTGCATCGCACCAAATTTCCGTCACATTTCGCCCGAATAAGCGTCAGCATATCAGACAAATTCGAGGACGGAATTCATGCGTTTTGGTCGCATCGCGGCGTTCTGTGCCGCTTCAGTCATTACCGCCACTCTCGCCGCCCCGGCGGTCGCCCAGACCCCGTTTGATGGCAATTGGCAGGTCACCATCGTGACCAAGACCGGTTCCTGCGAGCCGACCGCAAGCTCCATGCTGACGGTTGCCGACGGCAAGATCACCGCGCCCGGCGCTAACGTTTCCGGCACCATCGGCAGTGGGGGACTTGTGAAAGTTTCGATCAATGGTGCATATGCCAACGGTCAACTCAGCGGCAACGCCGGATCGGGGAAGTGGAATGGAGCATCTGCAGGCATACCGTGCAGCGGGCGATGGGAAGCATCGCGCCAATAAGCTATTCGGGACTAACCTCCTAAACCGGCGGCTGCTCATGGCGGCCGCTGTTTTGTTTGTGACGGCGGTTGCCAGCTCGGAGAGCAAGGCTCAGGCCGGCCCGTTCGCGCAGTTGGCGGGAAGCTGGAGCGGCGCCGGTACCGTCACCCTGGACGACGGCTCGACCGAGCGGATCCGCTGCCGCGCCAGATACGCCCCGGTCGGCCCGACCATGGAGATGTCGCTGACCTGCGCCAGCGATGCCTACAAGTTCAACCTCGGCGCCAACGTGAAGGCCGAGGGCGGCGCCGTCGTCGGCAACTGGAGTGAGACCAGCCGCAACATCAGCGGCTCGATCGAGGGCAAGGGTGCCGGCGGAAACTACGAGCTGGTCGCCTCGACCGCCGGCTTCAATGCCAACATCTCGCTGCGCACGTCCGGGAACAAGCAGAACGTCAGGATGCGCGCGGACAGCCAGTTCCGCGGCGCCGAGATTTCACTCTCGAAATAAGATCGAGCGGTGACACGACAATCGATCCGGTGCCCGGCGCCGGATCGATTTTTTTATGCGCCCGGCACGAATGCCGTGACCTCGATCTCGACCTTGGCACGATCGTCGACGAGACCACCGATATAGAGCAGCGTCGAGGGTGGGAAATTGCGCCCGAGCGTCTCCTTCCAGGCCGCACCGATGCCGGCGCCTGCGGCCTCATATTCGCTGCGGCTGGTCAGATACCAGGTCAGGCGGACAATGTGCTCGGGGCCGGCGCCGGCCTCGGCGAGAAGCTTGATGATCCGCTTCAGCGCGGTCGCGACCTGGGCGGCCATGTCGGGCTCGTAATTGCCGGCCTCGTCGCCGCCGGTCTGCCCGGCCAGCACGACCCATTGGCCGGGCCCCTCCGCCACCACGCCATGTGAGAAGCCGCGCGGTTTCTTCCATTCGGCCGGCTGCAGGATGCGCATGAGCGGAGATCTCCCGATTTTCTTGTTGCTCTGTGCTTGGCTTAGCACGTCGCCGTGCATCGCTGCACCGGCAGATTTGGCCGTTGCAAACTGCGGTGATGTCGCCGATACCGGCCCTCCCCTCAGGATCAATCTCCTGTCCCCACACCGATGAGCACAACACCGTCAAAAACGATGGCCGCACTATGGATGGCCGGCTGGCTCTCCCTGATGCTGGTCATGGCGGTGGCCGGTCGCGAAACCACGCGCGAGCTGAACGTCTTCCAGATCATGGAGGTGCGGTCACTGATCGGATTCACGCTACTCCTGCCGATCATCTACCGGACCGGCGGCTTCAAGGCCGTCGCGACCAAACGCCTGGCGCAGCACCTCGCCCGCAACGGCGTGCATTATTTTGCGCAGCTCGGCTGGTTCTACGCGCTGATGCTGATCGGGATCGGCCAGGTTGTCGCGATCGAATTCACGATGCCGATCTGGACCGCGCTGCTCGCTGCAACATTCCTGGCCGAGCGCATGACTGTCTGGAAGATCGCGGCCGTCGCGCTCGGCGTCGTCGGCGTCGTCATGATCGTGCGACCGGCCACCGGCGAGATCAATCCGGGCCAGTTGATCGCACTCGGCGCCGCGATCGGGTTCAGCATCTCCATGATCCTGGCGAAATCGCTGACCCGGACCGAGAGCGCCTTGTCGATCCTGTTCTGGATGATCATCGTGCAGATGGTCGTGGGCTTCGTGCCGACGCTCTACGTCTGGACCTGGCCGTCGGCGACGCTGTGGGGCTGGCTGTTCGTCATCGGGGTCTGCGGCACTTTCTCGCACTACTGTCTCGCCAGCGCGCTGCGCTACGCGGACGCCACCATCGTGGTTCCCATGGACTTCCTGCGGGTCCCCCTCACCGCGACCGCTGGCTGGCTGCTCTATTCAGAGCGGCTCGACGCCTGGACCGTGCTGGGCGCGGCCCTGATCCTGTTCGGCAACCTCCTGAATTTAAAGCCGGCTGCACCGGTTCCTGCCCGCGCCCAGTGAACCGGCCCACGGCCTGAGGCGACTAATCCAAGTGGTCGAGCGTGATTTGGATCACGTTGGAGGGGCACACTTCCATCGTACACACTCGGTCACAGGGCAACGGGTTGGGTGAGTTGGGCGAACCGTCGTTTTGCTAGCGCGAGGCTGGGCGCTTTCGTGTAGGTTCGACGCCAATTTGTTGCTGCCTGTCATTCGATTCTGTTGGGGATTTCAGATGCGCACTCTCACCATCATCGTTTCGCTGATGTGCATGGCGCTGTCGGTCAGCGCCGCCAGGGCCGACCGCCGCGTCGCCTTCGTCGTCGGCAACGGCGCCTACAAGAACGTCGCACAATTGCCGAACCCGCCGATCGACGCCAAAGCGATGGCGGCGACGCTGCGCAATGTCGGTTTCGAGGTGATCGAAGGTTCCAACCTCTCCCGCGACCAGATGACGGAGAAGCTGCTCGACTTCGGCCGCAAGGCACAGGGCTCCGATGTCGCGGTGTTCTATTATGCCGGTCACGGCATCGCCGTCGGCGGCAGCAACTACCTTCTGCCCGTCGATGCCGACATCAAGTCGGAGATGGACGTCAAGTTGGGGGCCGCCATCAACATCGACCTGACGCTCGACCAGACCATGGGCGACGCCAAGGTCAAGCTGGTCTTCCTCGACGCCTGCCGCGACAATCCCTTCGCCGCCAAGATTAAGTCCAACTCGGCGACCCGCAGCGTCAACGTGCAAAGCGGCCTTGCCGAGATGAAATCCGGCGAAGGCACCTTGATCGCGTTCGCCACCGGCCCGGGCCAGACTGCGCTCGACGGCCAAGAGGGCAACAACAGCCCCTTCACCCGCGCGCTGATCGACAACATCACCAAGCCCGGCGTCGAGATCCAGCAAGCGATGACCTCGGTGCGTGCCCAGGTCAATGAAGAGACCCACAAGGGCCAGCTCCCCTGGGGCCACACCAATTTGATCGGCGCCGTCTATCTCAACCCGGCGCAGCAGACCCAGCAGGTCGCCAACGCGGCTCCGACCGCCTCAAGCAGCATGCCGGCGGCTGCGGCCAGCAGCAGCTCCGACGGTGTCGAGCTCGAATACTGGCGCTCGGTGAAGGAAACCAACAAGCCGGAAGAGCTCAACGCCTACCTCTCGGCCTATCCGAACGGCCAGTTCAAGGCGCTGGCCCTGGCGCGGCTTGCCGCGATCCAGAACGGTCCGTCGACCACGACCCGCAACCTCAATGCCGGTGTCGATCCCGCAACCTTCACCGATGACGCCAGCCAGCTCACCGAGGACCAGATCGGCCTCGACAAGGGTCAGCGCCGCGACGTGCAGCGCCGCCTCAACGGGCTCGGCTTCGACACCAAGGTGACCGGTGCGTTCACCGACGAGACCCGCACGGTGCTCAAGCGCTGGCAGGCCGCCCGCGGCTATCCGTCGACGGGCTTCCTCAACAAGCTGCAGCACAAGGCCCTGCTCTCCGAGATCGTCGCCTCGACGCCGACCGCGAGCGATGACAGCGCGAAGCCGGCCCGACGTGCCCCCTCCCAGGCCCAGAGCGCCCCCGCGCCCCGCCACAGCGGTGGCGGAGGCGGCGACGCCGGCGCGGCCTTCGTGGGCGGCGTGGTCGGCGGCATGATGGGCGGCATGTTCCGCCGCTGAGGCGACACCGAATCGCGAACAAAAAGCCCGGCTCACCGCCGGGCTTTTTTGTTGCTTTTATTGCTCATAGTCTTGCTAGTAGTCTTGGGTAAACCACGGCACCAGCGTCCGGATGCGCGGCATCGCCTGCGTCGTAATGCTCGTGCGCGCCATCTCTGCGATGCGCGGCGCCAGTGACGAGAGATCTCCGCGGCGCGTCACCAGAAGCAGCTCACGAAAAAATCCGGGACCCGGCAGAGGGAGAGCGCTGACTTGACCAGCGTGAGCGAGCCCCTGCAACAGACACAGCGGCGTGGTGATCGCCACGCCCATCCCGGTGGCCACCATGGCGACCAGGCTGTCCGACGTGTCAAACTCGAAGGCCCGCGGCGGACGAATACCCAAACGGCTCAGATGGCGCTCGACCTGAGCGCCTGCCCAGGAGCGTTCGCTGTACCGGACCAGGCGATGCCGGGTCAGGATCTCCCGCAAATCAAGATCGGCAAATTCGGCTTCCGATCCGCGCGGCACCACGAGCAGATTTGGCTCGCGATAGAATGGGAAGCGCTCGATATCATACAGGTCATCCATCGCATCGCATGTGATCGCCGCGTCGATCGTTCGGTGGACCAGCGCCTCGGCATGCGCGTGAGCAAGGCCCGACCAAACGGACAGACTCAGTGCGACCTCGCCCGTCATGAGCTCCTTGACGAGGTGTGCGCCGACCGTGGCTGCATAGGAGTCGATGACGCCGAGCCTCAGATCGACACGTTCAGGCAGTTTCGCTGCGTCCCGGAGTGCACGGACCAAGTCGTCAAAGTCACGATTCAGATCGCGAACACGGCCAGCAAGGATGCGGCCCGCCCGCGTCAGTGTCAGCGGCCTCCGGCTGCGGTTGAAGAACGCGACGCCGATCGAGGCCTCGGCCCGCCGCACTGCCTGAGAGACCGCTGATTGCGTCATCCCGAACTGACGGGACGCCTGAAGCATGCTGCCGGACTCCGCGACGGCAGCGACAATCTGCAAGCTTCGCAAGTCTGGAATGGGTGGCGTCATATCCATAGCTTAAGCAGAAGTCATATTAACATGCAAATTGACTTCATTACATGAATTATCCTTGTAGGAGAGCCGCCTTCGAAAGCAGAGTTCGGATCGTCCTAACAATTAAGCAGTCCCCGATCGATGAACGAGAAAGCGGATATTCTGGTTATCGGCCTCGGTGCCATGGGCAGCGCGGCGCTCTATCAACTGGCCAAGCGAGGGGTAAAGGCGATCGGTCTCGATCGCTTCGCCCCTCCCCACACGATGGGATCCAGCCACGGCGAAACCCGCATCACCCGGCAGGCGGTCGGCGAAGGCCGCGATTACGTGCCCCTGGTGCTCGATACCCACCGGATCTGGCGTGAGCTCGAAGCCGAGACGTCCTCCGAGCTTTTGAACCCGTGCGGCCTCATCGTCATGGCGCCCGGTGTCGGCGAGACGTCGCACCACGGCAAACCCGATTTCGTCGCACGCTCGATCGCAGCCGCGCGGGACTTCGGCATCGCGCATGAGGTGATCGACGGGCGCGAAGTGGCGCATCGCTTCCCGCAATTCCTGAACCTCGAGGGCAACGAGAAGGCCTATTACGAGCCCGGCGGGGGCTACGTTTTTCCGGAACGCTGCATCAAGGCACAACTGACGCGCGCCGAGCAGCTTGGAGCAGTGATCCGCACCGGGGTCGAAGTTCTCTCGCTCGCGCAGATCGGTTCCGTCGTTCGGGTGGAGACATCCTCCGGCACATTCGAGGCGGCCCAAGTCGTGGTGTCCGCCGGCGCCTGGAACGCTCACCTGCTCGGCGCGCCGTTTGACCGCGTGCTCTCGGTGAAACGGCAGGTGCTGCATTGGTACGAGCTCGACGACACCAACGCATATCGCGCCAACGCCCCTGTGTTCATCTGGATGCATGGCGCGACCGACGTCGATTACCTCTACGGCTTTCCGCCGATGCTCGGCGATCGTCGACTCAAGGTCGCGACCGAGCAATACGAGACCAGCACGACAGCCGACACGATGGACCGCACCGTCGATCCCAGGGAGTCGGCAGAGATGTACCGGAAGCATGTCGAGGGCCGGCTCGCGGGCGCCACGCCACGCGTTGCGCAGGCCGCAGCCTGTCTCTACACGGTGACGCCCGATCGGGGCTTCATCATCGACCGGCATCCCGACCAGGACAGGGTCTTCGTCGTCTCCGCGTGCTCGGGCCACGGCTTCAAGCACTCGGCTGGAATCGGCAACGTCGCAGCCGCGATGGTGACCGACGGTCGAAGCGCGATCGACCTTACCCCATTCTCTATATCCCGATTTTCGTGAGGTTTGGCACGAGCCTTGTCTCTCGAAGAGCTACGTGCAACGCGCGTCGTGATTTCAATCCTGGAGGCGTCATACGATGAGAAATTTGATCCGTTCCATGGTGACAGGCGCAGCAGCGCTGCTGATGCTTGGCAGCGCGCAGGCCGCTGACGGCGTCGATGCCATCAAGCAGCGCGGCACGTTGAACGTCGGCGTCAAGGCAGACTACAAGCCGTTCGGATACCGCGATCCCGCAGGGAATGTCGTCGGCATCGAGCCGGATCTTGCCGCCGACATTGCCAAGCGCCTCGGCGTCAAACTCGAGCTCGTTCCTGTCGCGGCGTCGAACAGAATCGAGTTTCTTCAGCAGGGAAAGATCGATCTTCTGATCGCAACCATGTCGGACAGGCCGGAACGCCGCCGCGTCGTTCAAGCCATCGAGCCGCTGTATTACTCGGACTACGTGAATATCCTTCTCAACAAGAAGGCCGGCATCAAGGACTGGGCCGACCTCAAGGGGAAACCCGTCTGTGCGACGTCGGGCGCCTGGTACAACAAGGATATCGCCAAATCCTACGGCCCCGAAATCGTTGCGTTCGACGGTTCGGAGAAGCCCCTGTTCGCCATGAAGCAGGGCAACTGCATCGGCTATGTCTACGATCAGACCTTCCTGCAAGGCAAACTGCTGGAGGACGAGTGGAAGACGGACTACGACCTCCCGCTCAAGGGCGTTCTGCCATCGCCATGGATGATCGCCGTCGCGCTCGACAACGCCAGTCTTCAGAAAATGCTCGAAGACACGACAAAGGACTGGATGAAGACCGGCTTCATCGTGGCGGCAGAAAAGAAGTGGGGCATTACGCCGACCGAGTATTCGCTCTCCATGCACGAGCAGTTCAAGGACAAATAGACCGGTGAAGCGCAGCGCCGGATTCGTCTGGCGCTCTGCTCCACGTCGAGCCCATGCACTGATACGAGGCATCGCCTCAACAGCTCGGTGTCGCGCAACATGCAAGCAATCGGCAACTGGTTTCAGCACCTCTATGAGACAACGGGGCTGAATTTCTCAGTCTTCTACGACGCCTACGATTGGGACCGCTATTTCGCCGGGCTCAAGATGACGCTGCTTCTCAGCGTCACGACCATCCTGCTGAGCCTCATCATCGGTGGTCTCGGCGCCTTGGCGCAGGGCAGTCCGTCCAGATTGGTGCGGCTGGGCGTCAATGCTTTCGTCGTGGTGTTCCGCAACACGCCGCCGCTGGTCCAGATTTTCTTCTTCTATTTCGGCCTCGGCACCATGCTTCCGGCCGTCGAAACCGCGGGCATGCGCGTCCCGCTGCTGAGCAACGTCCAGTGGGCGATCATTTCGCTGTCGCTGTTTGCGGCCGCCTTCAATATCGAAATCTTTCGTTCCGGTATTGAGGCCGTGCCGCGGACGACATTGGAAGCCGCGGAGGCGCTCGGTTACACGCGCTTCAAGGCCTACATTCACATCGTCCTTCCGCTGGCGGTTCGCGTCTGCCTCCCCGCGCTGAACAACAACCTCGTCAATTTGCTCAAGACGACCACGCTGGCCTACGCGATCGCGGTTCCCGAAACGCTGTACGCGGTCAAGCAGATCTGGTCGGAATCGCAGAACGTCTTCGAGATGATGGTCGTCCTGCTGGCGACCTACGGCATTCTTGTCGGCATTCTCGTCTGGTTGATGCATCGCTGGGAGCGGGCGATGCGCATTCCCGGATATGCACGATGACGAGCGACGAGCCCGGGCACCGGCTTGCTATCCTTCTGCCGTATCGCCTCACGCCGACGCGATTTTCGTTTCGGATCAGCCCGCTGTCGGCAGCGATCCTCTGTTTCTGCGCCATCATGGCCGCATCCACCGCGTGGGCGCAGAGCGGACCGACCATGCTGTCGCCGCTCCAGGTCATCCTGAAATGGTCCCCCCTGCTCTTGCGGGGATTTGCGTTCAACATCCTGATCTCGCTGCTGGCCATGTTGCTGGGGACCATCGCCGGGCTTGGCCTGGGTCTGGGGCTGTTGTCGGAGTTCCGTCCCCTCGCCGCCGTGAGCTGGCTCCTCACCCAGTTCTTCCGCAACGCGCCCTGGCTGGTGCTGCTATTCTTCGTGATGTTTCTGGTGCCGTTCCAGATCACCCTGTTCAAGACGACCATCCCCTTGCCGGACTGGATCAAGGCGACGGTCGGCTTCGCCCTGCCCGTCATGGCGAATGTCGCCGAAGTCGTGCGCGGCGCCGTCCGCTCCATTCCGTCGACGCAATGGGAGGCCGCGGAATCGCTTTCGTTCACACGGCGCCAGACGATGTGGCTGATCATGCTGCCGCAATGCATCAAGCGAATGCTACCGCCCTGGATGAATGTCTATGCGCTCGTCGCGATGTCGACGGTCCTCGCATCGATCGTGGGTGTCTCGGAAATGTTGACGCTGACGGCGCAGGTGCACGCAGCCGAGGGCGGCAGGCCGGAACTGTTCGCGCCGCTCTACGGTTTCGCGCTGCTGTGCTTCTTTCTCTATTGTTATCCGATCAACCTCTGGACGGCTCGTCTCGAGCGTCGGTTCCGCGTGCGCTGAGGAGAAGAGCATGGCCACGAGCTGGACTCCGGATCAGCCCATCGTTCAATGCGTTGACGTCAGAAAATCATTCGGCGCGCTCGAGGTCCTGAAGGGCATCAGCCTCTCGGTCAAAAAGGGCGAGGTGATCTGCATCATCGGGCCTTCGGGATCCGGCAAGTCCACGCTGATCCGCTGTATCAATGCGCTTCAGCCGATCACCTCGGGCAGCATTCAAATCGAAGGCATCGAGGTCACTGATCCCCGGCTCGACAAGCTGGCGCTTCGCCGCAAGGTCGGGATGGTCTTTCAGCAGTATAATCTCTTCCCGCACAAGACGGCGCTTCAGAACGTGATGATGGCGCCGATCCATGTTCTCCGCCAGAAGCGCGACGAGGTCGAAGCGCGCGCCCGGGCGCTGCTCGCCAAGGTGCGGCTCGCAGGCAAGGAGGACAGCTATCCCGGTGAACTCTCAGGTGGACAGCAGCAGCGCGTGGCGATTGCCCGCTCACTGGCGATGCGGCCGGACATCATGCTGTTCGACGAAGTGACCGCCGCACTCGACCCGGAAACGGTCAAGGAGGTTCTGGTCACCATCCGGGAACTGGCCGAGGACGGGATGACCTGCATCCTCGTCACCCACGAAATGAACTTCGCGCGCGAAGTCGCCGACCACGTCTACTTCACTGACCGCGGCGTGATCGTCGAGCACGGGCCGCCGGACATCTTGTTCACGGCGGCCAAGGATGAGCGCACGCAGCGCTTCCTGTCACAGGTGCTCTGATCTCGCCGCCGGCTCCCGTCCGCGGCCGGATGCCTACTTTCCCGCGGCCTTGCGGAGCGCTTCGTTGATGCGGTCCTGCCAGCCGGGACCGCCCTCCTGGAAGAACTCCAGCACGTCCTGGTCGATCCGCAGCGTGACCTGCTCCTTGATTCCCGGCGTCACGTTCACCTTCGGCGGCGCCGCGGCGACCTTGGCCGTCACCTTCTTGAACGCCGCCTCGGCCTCCGACCGCGCATCGCCCAACGTGCGCGGCCGTCTCGGTTGATCCGCCATCTCTCAGATTCCTTCAAACAAAGCCGTCGAAAGATACCGCTCCGAGAAGGACGGCACTATAGCCAGGATGGTTTTTCCCGCAGCTTCTGGCCGCTTGCCGATCTGGAGCGCAGCCGCAATCGCGGCACCGGACGAGATGCCGCCCGGGATCCCCTCATGCCGCGCCAACGCGCGCGAGGTCTCGATCGCGGCAGTCGAGTTGATTTTGACGATTTCGTCGATGACGGAGCGGTCGAGAATATCAGGCACGAAGCCCGCGCCGATACCCTGGATCTTATGCGGCGTGTGCTGGCCGCCTGACAGCACCGGGCTCTCCTCGGGCTCGACTGCGACCACGCGCAAGGACGGCTTGCGCGGCTTCAGGACCTGACCGACACCTGTGATGGTGCCACCGGTGCCGACGCCGGCGACGAAGAAATCGATATTGCCGGCGGTGTCGTTCCAGATCTCCTCCGCGGTGGTGCGACGGTGCACCTCGGGATTGGCGAGGTTCTTGAACTGCTGCGGCATCACCGAGTTCGGCGTCGTCTTCAGAAGTTCTTCGGCCGCCGCGATCGCGCCCTTCATGCCTTGCCCGGCCGGCGTCAGCACCAGCTCGGCACCGAGGAAGGCCAGCATCTTGCGTCGCTCGATCGACATGGACTCCGGCATCACCAGCTTCAACCTGTAGCCGCGCGAGGCGGCGACGAAGGCGAGCGCGATCCCGGTATTGCCGGAGGTCGGCTCGATCAGCACGGTGTCGGGCTTGATGATGCCGGCCTTTTCCATGGCGATGATCATGGCCGCGCCGATGCGGTCCTTCACGCTCGCCGCCGGATTGAAATATTCGAGCTTGGCCAGAATGGTCGCATTGACGCCGTGCATACCCGGCAGCCGGCGCAGACGCACGATCGGCGTATCGCCAAAAGCCTCGACGATCGAGTCATAGATCCGGCCGCGGCCGGGTTGGTGTCCCGTCTTGGACGATGCGTCCATGATCAACTCCCTGTTACGACGATTCGTGGCGTTTCCCGTGCGTCTGGATCGCACGATCGTCAACGTCCGTGCAATCACAATAGCAACCCGCGCGGCCGACTTCCATCGGCGGGCCAGATTTCACATTCGCACGGATACTCAATCGGTTGCAGACATTTTCAGGTGTCACTCAAGGACCTCGGAGGCAGTATGCGCGCCGTGTGCTGACCACTGGCTTCGAGACAATTGCAATGAATGCCCACCTTGAAATGACTGCATCCTGGATGCGCCACCTAGCGATCGCTTTTGCTATCGCCGCCTCCGTCGTCCTCCCTGCCCGTGCAGCCGAGCTTGTGCAACCGAGGCAGCTCGTCGTCGATGCGAGTCTGCCCGAGGCGCGGCGCGAAGCGCAAATCCTCGCGGCCCGGCGCTATGACTCGTTCTGGAATACCGGCGAAGAGCAATTCGCGACCGACGCGCTCGCGCCCGATTTCATGGACCGCACCTTGCCGCCCGGACGGGCCCAGGGGGTTGCAGGTCCCCTTGCCGCTTCGAAGTTCGTCCGCACAGCCATTCCCGATCTCACCTGCGAGATCGAGCAGATGATCGTGGCCGGAGATCACGTGGTCACTCATTTGCACTTCCGCGGGCACTTCACGGGGCGCTTTAGGGAAGCCCAGGGCAACGGCGAAGCGATCGACTTCATAGCGACCGACATCTACCGCATCGCCAACGGGCGTATCGCCGAGAACTGGCATCTGGAAGACAATCTCACGCTGCTGCAGCAGCTCGGCCAAATTGCGAAGTAAGGCTTCAAACATGACAAAGACGAACTGGCCCGGCGACGCGCGACTGGTGATCTCGATATCGATGCAATTCGAGGCCGGCGGACAACCGCTGAAGGGCACCGACAGCCCGTTCCCGCGCGTTGATTTTCCGGAAAGCGTAACGGCGGACGCCGCCGCAAATTCGTGGTTCGCCTACGGCTACCGCGAGGGCATTCCGCGAATGCTCGACCTGTGGGACCGCCATGGCGTGAAGGTCACCTCGCACATGATCGGCGAGGCTGCGCAGCGGCACCCTGAACTTGCGCGCGAGATTGTCGCCCGTGGTCACGAAGCCGCAGCCCACGGGCCGCGCTGGAGCTCGCAATATGCGATGAGCCGCGACGAGGAGCGGAAATTCCTGATCGGTGCACGTGACATGGTCGAGGCCGTCACCGGCCAGCGACCAATCGGGTACAATTGCAATTGGCTGCGTCGAAGCCCGAACACGCTCTCGTTGCTCCGGGAGCTCGGCTACACCTATCACATTGACGATCTCAGCCGCGATGAGCCGTTCATCGAAAGTGTCGACGGTCACGATTTCGTCGTTGTCCCCTACACGCTGCGCAACAACGACATTCTCCTGGTCGAGGGACGCAACTACTCGCCCGCGCAATTCGTCGAGCAGATCAAGCTCGATTTCGACCAGCTGTACGAGGAAGCGCCGCGACGTCGTAGGATGATGTCGATCAGCGCGCATGATCGCATCAGCGGCACGCCGCAGATGGTGCGGGCGTGGGACCAGTTCCTGAAATACGCTCGGTCGCACGCCGGCGTCGCCTTCATGCGCAAAGACGAGATCGCGCGATACGCAATCGAGAGCTCCCTCACGCTACGCGAACAAGAGACGATCTGAGGAGCGTCGCATGTGGAAAACCCTGGCAGTTGCCCTGCCCCTCGCCGTCGTCGCATACGCAGGCGGCGCCAGGTTCGGCAGCCAACCCGCGCATATGGCGTCGCAAATGATGATGTCCGAGCTGTGCGGCGACGAAGCGCCATTCATGGCTGAAAATCAGGCCGCGATGGATCGGATGATGAGCGACATGGATATTACTCCATCCGGTGATGTCGATCGTGATTTCTCCGCCATGATGATCCCGCACCATCGCGGTGCGATTGCGATGGCGCAGGCCGAATTGCGCTACGGCCGAAACGAATCCCTGCGGCGCATCGCCCAGGAAATCATTGTCGATCAGCAGCAAGAGATCGCCGTCATGCGCCTGGTGCTTGATCAGCCGTCGCCGTCATCAACGACCACGGCGGTCCTGGCGCCGAAATAAGAGGGAGACCATGTCATGAAGCGAATTTTCGCGCTCGCAACGTCGCTTTGCCTGTTCAGTCTCTCCGCGACGCCGGGCTGGAGCGGACAGGCGCCGGGGTCCTCCGCCGCGGCCGACATTCCGGTCAGCCATCATGACCGGGTCTATGCGGCCGAGCAATTCTCCAACACCGTCTCGGTGACCGATCCCGCCGACAACAAGCTGCTCGGCGTCATCCGGCTGGGCGCGCCGTCGCCGCAAAACTTCAGCCCGCTCTACCGGGGACAGCTGCTCGTGCATGGCATGGGATTTTCACCCGACCATCGCACGCTGGCGGTGGTCTCGATCGGCTCCAACTCGGTCACGTTCATCGACACTGCGACCAACATGGTCAAGCACACGACCTATGTCGGCCGCTCTCCGCATGAAGCCTTCTTCACGCCCGACGGCAAGGAAGTCTGGGTGACCGTGCGCGGCGAGAACTACGTGGCCGTGCTCGATCCCGTCAGCTTTGAAGAGAAGACGCGGATCGTGGTGGCGAATGGACCGGGGATGCAGATCTTCTCGCCCGACGGCAAATACGGCTATGTCTGCTCGTCGTTCAATCCGGAGATCGCCGTCATCTCCGTTGCCGATCATGCCATCGTCGGCAAGGTCGCGCAGGCGAGCCCATTCTGTCCCGATCTCGCAGCGACGCCTGATGGAACACAAGTCTGGTTCACGCTGAAGGACACCGGCAAGGCGCAAGTCTTCGACGCCCGGCCTCCCTTCAACCTGCTCAAGACGCTGGACACCGGCCCGATCACCAACCACGTCAACATCGTCCGTAACGCGAATGGGCAGTTCGCCTACATCACCATTGGCGGCCTGAACGAGATCCAGGTCTACCGCACCGACGACTTCACCAAGGTCGCAACCATTCCGGTCGGCAAGCTGCCTCACGGCATCTGGCCATCGGGTGATGGTTCGCGGGTCTATGTCGGATTGGAGAATGACGACCAGCTCACCGCGATCGACACGCTCTCGAACAGCGTCATTGCCAATATCCCGATCGGCCAGGCGCCCCAGGCCGTCGCCTACGTGCCCGATGCCGTTCCGGCGGCGCGCGAGTCCGGCAACGGTGCCATGAGCGTCATGGACGACGCCGCCAGTCCCGAAGCCACCAATCTGCAGCAGCTCGGCATTGCCGGACAAGTTGCGCATTTCGTCATGGCCGCGGTCGGTCAAGCCTCGGAGCATCCGAAGGCGCTGACCAGTGTCAGCCTGTTTGACCAGGGCCTGTCCCAGGTGTTGCAGGCGGCAGCGACAGGTCTCGAACCGAAGCACGCCTATGTGCTGGCACTCGCCACGCATCCCGACGGCAGCGGCAAGCTCGAACCTCTGGCAGGCTTCATGACCAACCCGGCCGGATCGGCCATCGTGAACGCGCTGGGTCCGATCCGTCAGATTGTGCAGAGCGACGCTCAAGATGCGCGTCGCTATCTTGTGATCGCGCCGGGCTCCATGACCGAATTTGGAAAACCGGTGCAGGTCCAGGCGCCCTGAGCTGCCTGAGATGACATCCCGTCAACAGAATGTCATCTAACCTATCGCAATGCACACGGTTGTTTGCGTTGCGATAGAGGGAGAGCCAAAGCAGAGAAGGTGTCGAAGCAGAAGCAATTACGAAAAATCAACGCATTCGTGTTGCGACCTCGTCAACTGATTCTGCTTATGTTAGACTTAGGTCTCAAAGCAGGGGTTAAGCAGGGAGGTCACCACGATGTCAGCAATCGCTGAAGTGTTGTCGACCGTCGCGCCGAGGCGTGATCCGCGTTGTAGCGAGTTGCCAACCTGTCCCGTGTGTGCCGACTCCATGGTCGCCGCCGAAGCGTCCGCCTACGTCTCAGACCACATGATCAGCTATCTCTGGACCTGCGACACTTGCGGCTACGGCTTCGTCACCAAGCACGCCGTCAAGCAGCGGCTGGTGTGCAACTAGCCCAATCGCTCTAGCGCGGGGCGATGTCGCCCCTCGCCCAGTCCTCGCGCGTACGCTGATAGAACTCATCGAACGTTCCGTGTGCGATCGCGTCCCTGATGCCCTGCATCAGGAACTGGTAGTAAGCGATATTGATTTCAGACAGCAGCATCGCCCCCAGCGTCTCGCCGGCCTTGACGAGATGATGCAGGTAAGCGCGCGCGTAGTTGCGCGCGGATGGCCATGAGCTCTCCTCATCAAGCGGGCGCGGATCGTCGGCGTGGCGCGCATTGCGCAGATTGACCTGGCCGAAACGCGTGAAGGCGACGCCGTGGCGGCCATTTCGCGTCGGCATCACGCAATCGAACATGTCGACGCCGCGCTTCACCGCCTCCAGAATGTCGTCGGGCGTGCCGACGCCCATCAGATAACGCGGTCGGTCGGTCGGCAGTGCCGGCGCGGTCTCGTCGATCATGGCCAGCATCACCGCCTGCGGCTCGCCGACGGCAAGGCCGCCGATCGCATAGCCGTGGAAGCCGATCTCGACGAGACCTTGCGCGCTGGCATGGCGCAGCTGAGGAATGTCGCCGCCCTGCACGATGCCGAACAGCATGTAGCCGTCGGGCGCACTCTCGAAAGCCCGCTTGCTTCGCTCGGCCCAGCGCAGCGACAGACGCATCGCGCGGTCGATGTCGTCGCGCTCCGCCGGCAGCCGCACGCATTCGTCCATCTGCATCGCGATGTCGGAGCCGAGCAGGCGCTGCACCTCGATCGAGCGTTCCGGCGACAGCTCGATCTTGGCGCCGTCGATATGCGAGCGGAACGTGACGGCGTGCTCGCTGATCTTGCGCAGATCCGACAGCGACATCACCTGGAAGCCGCCGGAATCCGTCAGCATCGGGCCGTTCCAGCCGGTAAATCTCTGCAGGCCACCGAGGCCGTTGATGCGCTCCGCGCCGGGACGCAGCATCAGATGATAGGTGTTGCCGAGCACGATATCGGCGCCCGCATCGCGCACCTCGCGCCAGTGCATGCCCTTCATGGCACCGGCCGTGCCGACCGGCATGAAGGCCGGGGTCCGCACCACGCCATGGGGCGTGGTCAGGCGGCCGGTGCGCGCCGAGCCATCGGTGGCAAGCAATTCGAAATGATTGGGTAGAGGACTCATGGCGCCGCTTATTGCGTGTCGGGCCTGGCCAATCAACCCGCCCGGACCACGATGCCCCAGACTGGGACACTGCTGACGCGGACGTGATGCCGGTCACGCTTGATAAATAAAACGATACAGTATAGTTTAATAGCGGGGCTGGACGAGACGCCGCGGCAAGTTGCCGGCGGCCGTAGATGCGTGATCGTCAGCCACCGACCGATGCCCCTCCCCAATTGCTCGACCGATACGTCCAGCCTCCCCTATGGCTGGGCAATGCGAACCGGCGCCCGCCTGTTCACGTCGCTGGTCCTGATGTGCAGCCTGGCGCTCACCGCCTGCACCTCGCTCCCCCGCACGCCCTATACGGCGGCCGAGGCGAGCGCCTCGCGCGTGCTCGATATCGACGGCCTGCGGCGCTATGCCGACGAGCCCATCACGAAGTTCAGCTTCGAGCAGGACAAGGCGGCCGGGAGCAGAACCTATCTGGCGCTCTCCGGCGGCGGTGCCGATGGCGCCTACGGCGTCGGCGTGCTGAACGGCTGGACCGCAGCGCGTAACCGCCCAACCTTCACTGTTGTCTCGGGCGTGAGCACCGGCGGCCTGATCGCGCCCTTTGCCTTCCTCGGATCGCAATATGACGACACGCTTCGGGAGGTCTACACCAGCGGCATCGCCGAAAGCCTGCTGAACGATCCCAGCATCATGCGCGTGCTGTTCGGCTCCGGCCTGTTCGGCAATACGCGGCTGCGCGAGCTGGTCGCGCGCTATGTCGGGCCGGAGATCATGGCACAGGTCGCCCGCGAGAACGCCAAGGGCCGACGGCTGCTGGTGGTCACCACCGATCTCGACACCCAGCGCACCGCGATCTGGGACATGGGCAAGATCGCCGCGGTCGGCACGCCTGAGGCGCTGAAACTGTTTCGCGACGTGATGGCGGCCTCCGCCAGCATTCCGCTGGTGTTTCCGCCGATCCTGATCGAGGCCGAAGGCCAGGGCCGCAAGTTTCAGGAGATGCATGTCGATGGCGGCGTAACGGCGCCCGTGCTGACCTTGCCGGAGGCCCTGCTGTTCCAGGGGCGCCTGCCGGGCAACGCGAAGATGGACATCTACATCCTCGTCAACAAGAAGATCGAACGCAATTTCGAGCTCGTCGCCAACAGCACGATCGATGTCGCCTCGCGCAGCCTGTCCTCGATCACGCAATCGCAGACGCGCTCGATCATTTTCTCGACCTATGATTTCGCCCAGCGCAACCACCTTGGCTTCCATCTCTCTTACATCGAGCGCGATTATCCGGCGCCGCCGTCCGAGGGCTTCGACACCGGCTACATGCGGGCGCTCTACCAATACGGATACGAGAAAGCGGCCGGTGGCCAGGCCTGGACCTCGCGGATGCCGTGACGTCCGCCTCGCGGAACAGGGCTCGTGGCGAGGCCGTTGGCGACGCGGCCAATTCGGCCGGATTCGACGCCCCGGTTGCTGCGCGTTATAGAGCAATGACCATCGGCACGATCGCGCAGGAATCATTGGGCATGGGATTGGCTGCGACCAGGACAAGAACGGCTGCACCACGCCGCGAGGCCTCGAAATCGCGTGGCGGCCGGCCGACCAAGAGTGCAGCGATCGAGCGCGACCAGCGGCTGATCGAGGTTGCCACCCGCCTGTTCCTCGATCGCGGTTTCGATGCGACCTCGCTCGACGCGGTGGCGGAAGCAGCCCGCGTCAGCAAGCCCACCGTCTATTCCCGCTACGGCGACAAGCGCGGCCTGTTCGCCGCCGTGCTGAGGCGCGAGATCGCCCGCTGGCTTGCGCCGCTGTCGGCCGCCGCCGAGACGCAACTCGGCAACTCCTCCGACATCTCGGTCGAACAGCGGCTGATCGAGATCGGGCGCGAAATGCTCAATTTCACCTGCGGACCCGATGCCGTCGCCTTCAGCCGCATGATGACTTCGCAGGCCATCAATTTCCCCGACATCGCCAAGCTCGGCAAGGAAGAAGGCTGGCTGAAGGCCGTCGCCACCACCGCGCGCTTCTTCGACCATCTGGTGACGCAAGGCGCGCTCGATGTCGACGACACCACGATCGCGGCTGAGGTGTTCCTCGACGTCGTCGTCGGCCACACCCACCGCATGGCGACGTTCGGCACGCCGATGGAACTCAAGGCGGCCGAGAAGCGGATGCGCGCGGCGATCAAGCTGTTCCTGGCCGGCGCGATCGGTCCCGCAGACCGCATCCAGGGCGCCCCAAAAGCCGCCCAACGGCGTCGCCCCTCCCGCTGACATTTCCGTGAGACCGCCGATTTGTCCCCTGCGGACGATGGCCCGTTCGTTGACCAAAATAAAACGATACGGTATGGTTTTGTTTATAGAGCGGTGCGGGCCCCTTTTTTCACCAGCCCCAAAAGAGGACCGAACCGCTTGGATCGCCGCGACGGGTACAGCCCGTTGCGGCAATCAGCGGCCGGCCATTGCCCGTGGTCGGCCGCGACTTCTTTACGATTATCCGGCACACTTGCTGGTTCAAGGCTTGCCGGCCGAGGGTTCGACCATGAGCACGACAGGACGACGGGTGTACGGTTTGCTGGCGATTGCCCTGACGGGGCTGCTCGTCGCAGCGCCGGCCCGCGCGATCGTCTCGGCGGGCTCTACACCCACCGCCCTCCACGACGAGACAGATGGGGACGCCGCAGCGGACCGCCAGGCCGTCAGCCGCGAGATCGAACGTTTCCGCAGCTCGTCGATCTCAATCGGCCAGGCCATGGCGATTGCGGAAGCCCGACATGCCGGCGCCACGACCGCGGACATCAGCTTCGACGGCGGCTCGGGCGTACCGGTGTACCGGGTCAAGACCCTGCACAACGACCGGATCTGGCGGCACACCATCAATGCCGCGACCGGCGAGCTCATGGGCGGCGAAGCCGCCCTGCCCCTGACCGAGCTGGACCACGACGATCGCAGCAATCTCGCAGCGCTCGGCATCATCAAGCATCGCCTGGCCGATGCGGTCCGCGTCGCCGAGCAGGCAGCGTCCGGCAAGGCCATCAGCGGCGGGCTGGTGCGCGAACGCGGCCGGCTCAATTTCGCAATCGTCGTCATCAGCGGCGACGACCTCAAGGAGGTCATCCTCGAGCCACCGGGCGCCCGGGGCAAATAGCGCAGGCCACAATCCCGCCCAAAAGCCATTGACGGACGCAAGACTCTCCCGCATAAGTCGCCGCTATGTTCACGACCACCAAACGCACGACCAAAACCACCACGGCCTTCGGGGCCCGGGGAGGCGTTCGCGCATAGTCGTCGACTAAAACGCATCAGCTCTACCGAAGCCCCGCCCAAGATGGTCCGGGGCTTTTTTGTTGTCTAAATCTCAGCTCAACCGAAATGGAATGGAGGACACTGTGAGTAACGATCCCGTCGTCGCGATTGTCGGCGTCACCGGTGCGGTGGGCGCCGAATTCATCGCCACCATGGACAAGCGCGGCTTTCGCGTCGGCAAGCTCAAGGCGCTCGCCAGCGCCCGCTCCGCCGGCAAGACGGTGTCGTTCCGCGGCCAGAACGTCGTCATCGAGGAGCTGACCGAGCGCGCCTTCGAGGGCGTCGACATCGCGCTGTTCTCCGCCGGCAGCGGCATCTCCAAGAAGTTCGCGCCGATCGCGGTCAAGGCCGGCGCCGTCGTCGTCGACAACTCCTCCGCCTTCCGCATGGACCCGAACGTGCCGCTGGTGATCCCCGAGGTCAACGGCAACCGGATCCGCGACCACAAGGGCATCATTGCCAACCCGAACTGCGCCGCGATCACAGCACTTGTGCCGCTCTGGCCGATCCACCAGAAGAACCGCATCAAGCGCGTGATCATCTCGACCTACCAGGCCGCAAGCGGCGCCGGTGCCGCCGCGATGGACGAGCTCGTCGAATCCACGCGCGCCAATCTCAATGGGCAGGTCTATACGCCCAAGGTGATGCCGCATCCCTACGCCTTCAACCTCTTCAACCACAACACGGCGGTCGATCCCGAGACCGGCTACAACGACGAAGAGACCAAGGTCATCAAGGAAACCCGCAAGATCTTCGAGGACGAGAAGATCGCCATCGGCGTCACCTGTGTGCGCGTGCCGGTGCTGCGCGCCCATTGCGAGGCCATCACCTTCGAATGCGAGAAGCCGATCACCGAAGACCAGGTCCGCGCCATCATGGCGCAAGCGCCCGGCGTGAAGGTCGTCGACGATCGCGTGAAGAACTACTTCCCGATGCCGATCGACGCTTCGGGCCAGGACGACGTCCTGGTCGGCCGCATCCGCAAGGACCTCAGCGACCCTAGCGGCCATTCGATCTCGATGTTCGTCGCGGCCGATCAGCTGCTCAAGGGCGCAGCGCTCAACGCAGTGCAGATCGCCGAGCTGTTGCCGCAGCGGGTGATGGCGTAACAGGTACCGGCAGGAACAGGTCTCGTAGGGTGGGCAAAGGCGCGCAAGCGCCGTGCCCACCATTCTTCTCCGCATTCAAGAAAGACGTGGGCACGCTTCGCTTTGCCCACCCTACGGCACTGCGCGAAACAACAAACACGCATCCCCATACGAATAGAACCGATATCCGCTCGCGATTGCATGCGCGTAGGCGTGCTGCATCGTCTCCAGGCCCGCAAAGGCCGACACCAGCATGAACAGCGTCGACTTCGGCAGATGGAAATTCGTCATCAGGATATCGACGGCGCGGAAGCGATAGCCGGGCGTGATGAAGATCGAGGTCTCGGCCGTGAACGGCTGGATGGTGCCGTCTTCACGCGCTGCGCTTTCGAGCAGCCGCAGTGACGTCGTGCCGACGGCGACAACGCGTCCGCCGTTTTGTCGTGCTGTGTTGAGCCGCTCCGCGGTCTCGGCCGAGATCGTGCCCCACTCGGCATGCATCGTGTGGCCGTCGGTGTCGTCGACCTTGACCGGCAGGAAGGTCCCTGCCCCGACATGCAGCGTGATGCGGTTGATGCCGACGCCACGCGCGCCGAGTGCCTGCTCCAGCTCCGGCGTAAAGTGGAGCCCCGCGGTGGGCGCGGCGACCGCGCCCTCGTGGGCCGCGAACATGGTCTGGTAATCTGCGAGATCCTGATCGTCAGGCGTGCGCTTGGAGGCGATGTAGGGCGGCAGCGGCGGGCTGCCGAGATCGGCGATGGCCTGGTCGAGCGCCGGGCCGTGGAACGAGAATGACAGCGTCACCTCGCCTTCCGCCCCCTTGGCCTCGACCTCGGCATCGAGATGGCCGAGCAGGCAGACCTTGCCTTCATTGCCGAAGCGGATGCGGTCGCCGGCAATCAGCTTCTTCGCGGGCTTCACCAGCGCCTGCCAGCGCGAACCGTCGAGGCGCTTGATCAGCGTCGCCTCGATCTTCGGCTCGGTTTCGCGACCAATGCGGCGCCCCCTGAGTTGCGCCGAAATCACCTTGGTGTCGTTGACGACGAGCTGGTCGCCCGGCTTCAGCCATTGCGGTAGATCGGCGATGGTCTGGTCGCGTAGCGCACCGTTCTCGACCACCAGCATCCTGGCGGAGTGACGCGGGCTCGCCGGACGCAACGCGATGCGCTCGGGCGGCAATTCGAAATCGAAGAGGTCGGTGCGCATTCGTGGCTTACCACCAGGAGCGCGCGAATGCGCGCTCCTGGATGAGGCGCTTACTCCTTGTCGGCGGCCATCCGCGCCTTGACGATCTTGTCCGGGTTCTGCACCGGCTCGCCGCGCTTGATCTTGTCGACGTTTTCCATGCCCTCGGTCACCTTGCCCCACACCGTGTACTGGTTGTCGAGGAAGCGGGCGTCGTCGAAGCAGATGAAGAACTGGCTGTCGCCGGAATCGGGGCTTGCGGCGCGCGCCATCGAGGTGGTGCCGCGCACATGCGGCTCCTTGTTGAACTCGGCCTTCAGCTTCTTGCCGGAGCCGCCGGTGCCGGTGCCGTGCGGGCAGCCGGTCTGCGCCATGAAGCCGTCGATCACGCGATGGAACACGATGCCGTCGTAGAAGCCTTCGCGGACCAGCTCCTTGATGCGCGCGACATGGCCGGGCGCGAGGTCAGGCCGCATCTCGATGGTGACGGGGCCCTGCGTGGTCTCGAGGATCAATGTGTTTTCGGTGACGCTCATGCTCGTCTCTCTTGCGTTAGGGGTGGAGTCTTGTCAGGTGAATTTCTGCGGTTACGGAACTGGATCGCGAATGGACGTCCCGCGGCGGCGCCGGCCATTGCATCGGTAAATGGCATCGGCGTGCAACGTTGCAACGCCTCCATCACCGCGATCCGGTATTGCAGCCGGTCACTGTCGGAGGCCTCCGCGGATTCATAGGTAATCCTCGGATGGCCCAGAATGTTTCCGGCCCGGTTAAAGCTCACGACGACGGTGATGTCGATAGGGCGAGCCTTGGTCGGCGGTGGCGGCTTCCAGCAGCTCCGCAAGTGCTGGAAGACGTCCTGGATGGTGTTGACCGGCGCGTCCTCTGCGGCCGCGCCGGTGATGCCGAACAGCAGCACGGCTGCAGCGAACAGGAGCCTGTCGCCGCGGCGCGCCATAAGCCCTCCTACTTGATGTCGGAGGCGACCTGCACCTTCACCATCTTGTCGGGATCGGTGACGGTGCCGCCGGGCGAGCCGGCCGGTGCCTTCTTCAGCTTGTCGACCACATCCATGCCCTGCACGACCTCGCCGACCACGGTGTACTGGCCATCGAGACTGCCGCCGTCGGCGAACATGATGAAGAACTGCGAGTTGGCGGTATCGACGCTGTCGCCGCGCCGGGCCATGCCGACGATGCCGCGGGCGAAATGGACCTTGGAGAATTCCTGCTTCAGGTTCGGATATTTGGAGCCGCCGGTGCCGTTGCCGTTCTGGCCGTCGCCGGTCTGGGCCATGAAGCCGTCCATCACGCGGTGGAACGGAACGTTGTTGTAAAAGCCCTCGCGCGCGAGCTGCTTGAGGCGCTCGGCGTGCTGCGGCGCAAGGTCGGTCCGGAGCTTGATGACGATGCGGCCCTTGGTGGTATCGATGACGAGCGCATTGGCCTTGTCGAGATTGGCCGGCAGTTGCTGCGCCGTCGCCGGGACTGCGCCAATCAGCGCGACGAACATCGTGGCAAGGATTGCGAGACGACGGATCATGGACACTCCGGATCAGGTGAGATGAAAAAGCGCGCCGTTATCCGGCGAATTTTGCCTTGAGCTGGGATGCAACGAGCGGCGGGACGAAGGTCGAGACGTCTCCGCCCATGGCGGCGATCTGGCGCACCAATGTGCCGGTAATCGGGCGGACCAAAGGGGACGCCGGCAGGAAGACGGTTTGCACGTCGGGCGCCATGGCGCCGTTCATGCCGGCGAGCTGCATCTCGTAGTCGAGGTCGGTGCCGTCACGCAGGCCTCGAATCATGATGGTCGCACCGAATTTGCGCGCTGCGGTGACTGCGAGATCGTCATAGGTCACGGCCTCGAGCGTACAGCCGGCCTGGGCCGCTACCGGCCCGCAGACGTCGTGGAGCATCTTGAGCCGCTCCTCGGTCGAGAACAGCGGCTTCTTGCCGGGATGGACCCCGATTGCGACCACCAGCCGGTCGCACAGCGGGACACTGTTCCGGACCACGTCCAGATGGCCGTTGGTGATGGGGTCGAAGGAACCCGGATAGAAGGCGATGCGCGGCATGGCCACGTCCTACCGCGCCCAGCCCGGCCCGGCAAGCCGGACAGGTTCCTTGTCCGTTTCCTGTCGGTTTCCTGCCGATTTTTCCGCCAATCCCCGTCGGAAGGCGCCGGATTGTTTCGTCCTCGGGGTGTCCACGAAACAAAACCATGCACGCACGAAACCATTTCCGGCGTCGGTGAAGACGTCCGGAAACTGGTCATGGTTACTAATCCAGCCAACGAATGACGGGCCGCAAACAAGGCGCAGCGGCCGCATCACAGGGGACCGTCGATGATCAAGGCTCTTTCAGCGATCGCTATTGCTGCGTGTGTTGCTACCGCCCTTACCCTCCTGCCCGGTTTTGCTCCCACTGTTGAAGCGAGTGTCCCGCAGCCGCTGGCCAAGGCCGACCGGCTCGACATCAAGACCATCGGCAGGGAGTGCTCGGAGCGCGCCTGGCCGAATTTCGAGGCGTCCTGCCTGCGCCGCGCCGGCACCAAGGCTGACGTTCGTGTCGCTCGCCTGGTGACGGCAGACCGGACCCCGTAGGCTGTCTGTCAGCTTGGCGTCATAAACCTCGCGATAAACACCATGGATATTTGCGGCGTCTCGTCGCAGACTGTGTGACGCTCGCGCCCCTCGGAATGGCCCGACGGGCGCGGTCCCATTGAGGGGTCGCATTTGTCCAGTACGCCCGCAGTCGCTTCCGGCCATCATCCCGACCCTCTGCCGCTTGCCATGACCATGGGCGCCCTCGGGGTGGTCTATGGCGATATCGGCACCAGCCCCCTCTACGCCCTGAAGGAAGCCGCCAAGGCGGCCGCGCATGGCGGCACAGTGACCCCCGAGGCTGTCCTGGGCGTTGCCTCGCTGATCCTGTGGGCGCTGCTGCTGATCATCTCGCTGAAATATGCGCTGCTGATCCTGCGCGCGGACAACCGCGGCGAAGGCGGCATCGTCGCGCTGCTGGCGCTGCTGCATGCCCGTCACGCCCAGCCAGGCACCTGGCGCGCCCATCTCCTGGTGGTCGGCCTGATCGGCGCTGCGTTGCTCTATGGCGACGGCGCGATCACGCCGGCGATCTCGGTGCTCTCGGCCATCGAAGGCCTCAAAGTCGACGCCCCCTCGCTCGCGCCGGCGGTGGTGCCGATCACCATCGTCATCCTGGTCGGCCTGTTCATGATGCAGAAGCAGGGCACCGGCTTCATCGGCCGCATCTTCGGACCGGTGATGCTGGCCTGGTTCTTCGTGCTCGCCGCGCTCGGCATCCACGGCATCGTCAAGGCGCCGGGAGTGCTGGCGGCACTGAGCCCGCTCTATGCCTTCGAGTTCCTGATCCACCAGGATTTCCACGTCTCCTTCGCGATCCTCGGTGCCGCTTTCCTCGCCGTGACCGGCGGTGAGGCGATGTATGCCGACATGGGGCATTTCGGGCGCCTGCCGATCCGGCTTGCGTGGTTCGCGATCTGCCTGCCGGCGCTGGTGCTGAATTATTTCGGCCAGGCTGCGCTCCTGATCACCGATCCCGGCATGATCGAGAATCCGTTCTTCCAGCTCTGCCCGGACTTCCTGCATTACGGGTTGGTCGCGTTCTCGGCCGTTGCGACCGTGATCGCGTCACAGGCGATCATCTCCGGCGTGTTCTCGCTGACCCAGCAGTCGATCCAGCTCGGCTTCCTGCCGCGCATGCAGATCCGCCACACCACCAGCGATGCGATCGGCCAGATCTACGTGCCACTGGTGAACTGGCTGCTCGCCGCCGCAACGCTCGGCGCGGTGGTCAGCTTCGGCACGTCGGACGCGCTGGCCGGCGCCTACGGTATCGCGGTCTCGCTGCTGATGGCGATCACCACCCTGCTCGCGGCACTGGTTGCGATCCAGTGGGGCTATTCGCCGTTGCTCGTCGTGGCCGTGAACGGCTTCTTCTTCGTGATCGACGTGATCTTCTTCTCGGCCAATTCGATCAAGCTGTTCGAGGGCGGCTGGTTTCCGCTGCTGCTCGCCGCCTTCGTCGCCTTCCTGATGCTGACCTGGCGCAGTGGCGTGAAACTGGTCGAAGCTGCGCGCGGAAAACTGCGCCAGCCCGAGGAAGACCTGATCGAGACCGCGGTCAACAAATGCAGCGCACGTCTCCCCGGCACCGCCGTGTTCCTGGCATCGGCGGCGAAAGGCGTGCCGCTGGCGCTGACGCAGTTCGTCAAGCACAACCACGTGCTGCATGAGCGCATCATCCTCGTCACCGTGCTGATCGAAGAGGTGCCGCACGTCCCCGACGAAGCGCGCGCCGAGGTGATCGAGATCATCGCCGGCATCACCCGCGTCGTGCTGCATTACGGCTTCATGCAGAACCCGACGATCTATGAGGGCCTGACGCTCGCCTGCCGCCAGGGCAAGCTGCCCGGCATCGACCTCTCCGACATCACCTATTATGTCGGCCGCGAGACCATCATTCCGAGCGAGGACATTCCGGGCATGTGGGTCTGGCGCGAAGGCCTGTTCGCCTTCCTCCAGCGCAACGCCGAGCGCTCAGCGGCGTTCTTCGGCGTGCCGACCAAGCAGGTCGTGGAGTTCGGCACGGAGCTGGAGATCTAGCGAAGTTCGTAGCCCGGATCGCTCCATCCGGGCCACGGAGCCGCGCATTACTCTCCGTTCGGCTCCCCGTTCGCTCCGTTGCCGTTCTCGGCCTCTTCCGTGATGTGCTCGACCGAGACGACGTGCTCGTCCTCGGCGGTGTCGAACACGATCACGCCTTGCGTCGATCGGCCGGCGACGCGGATGCCTTCGACCGGACAGCGGATCAGCTGGCCCTTGTCGGTCACCAGCATGATCTGGTCGGCGTCTTCCACCGGGAACGAGGCCACCAGGTTGCCGTTGCGGTTGTTGACGCTCATGGCGACGATGCCTTTGCCGCCGCGGCCCGTGGTCCGGTATTCGTAGGATGAGGTCCGCTTGCCGTAGCCGTTGATGGAGACGGTCAGCACGACCTGCTCGGCCGCCGACATCTCGGCATAGCGCTCCTGCGCCAGCTGGAAGCTGCCCGACGTCTCCTCCGCCTCGGCATCCGCGGGGGCTTCCTCGCTTGCGGCCTCGCCGGCGACCGCGCGGCGCATCTTCAAATAGGCCGAGCGCTCGTCGGAGGTGGTCTCGACATGGCGCAGGATCGCCAGCGAAATCACCTTGTCACCCTCGCCAAGCGCGATGCCGCGCACGCCCATCGAGGTGCGCCCGGTGAACACGCGCACGTCGGGGACCGGGAAGCGGATGCACTGGCCGCCGGCGCCGGTCAGCAGCACGTCGTCACGCTCAGTACAGATCTGCACGTCGACGATCGCTTCGCCCTCATCGAGCTTCATGGCGATGATGCCGGAGCGGCGGACGTCGACGAAGTCGGACAGCTTGTTGCGCCGGACGTTGCCGCCTGTCGTGGCGAACATCACGTCGAGCTGGCCCCAAGTCGATTCATCCTCGGGCAGCGGCATGATGGTGGTGATGCGCTCGCCCTGCTCCAGCGGCAGGATGTTGATCATCGCCTTGCCGCGCGCGTTCGGCGCCGCCATCGGCAGCCGCCAGACCTTTTCCTTGTAGACCTGGCCGCGGGACGAGAAGAACAGCACCGGAGTATGCGTCGATGCGACAAAGAGCCGGCTGACGAAATCCTCGTCACGGGTCTGCATGCCGGAGCGGCCTTTGCCGCCGCGGCGCTGGGCGCGATAGGCCGACAGCGGCACGCGCTTGACGTAACCCGCGTGCGAGACGGTAACGACCATGTCCTCGCGCTGGATCAGGTCCTCGTCCTCGACCTCGCCTTCCTGCTCCATGATCAACGTCTTGCGCGGCGTGGCGAACTCGGCCTTCACCTCGGCGAGCTCGGTCTTGATGATGGTCAGCACGCGCTCGCGCGAGCGCAGAATGTCGAGATAATCGGCGATCTCGCCGGCAAGCTTGTCGAGCTCATCGCGGATTTCGTCACGGCCGAGTGCGGTAAGCCGTTGAAGCCGCAGGTCCAGAATGGCCCTCGCCTGTTCCATCGACAGCCGGATCGTCCCATCCTCGCTGATGCGGTGGCGGGGATCGTCGATCAGCGTCAGCATGTCCTCGACATCGCGGGCCGGCCAGTCGCGCGACATCAGGGTGTCGCGCGCGGTGGTCGGGTCGGGTGACGTGCGGATGACACGGATCATCTCGTCAATATTGGCAACTGCGATCGCCAGACCGACCAAAATATGCGCGCGATCGCGCGCCTTGGCGAGCAGGTACTTGGTGCGGCGCGTGACGACCCGCTCGCGGAAGTCGACGAAGATCGCCAGCAGGTCCTTCAGATGCATGATCCGCGGACGGCCGCTGTCGAGCGCCACCATGTTGACGCCGAAGCTCGTCTGCAGCGGCGTGAATCTGTACAACTGGTTCAGCACCACATCCGGCACGGCGTCGCGCTTCAATTCGATGACGACGCGGTAGCCATCGCGGTCGGATTCATCGCGCAGGTCGCCGATGCCTTCGATCTTCTTTTCCTTGACCAGCTCGGCGATGCGCTCGACCATCGTCGCCTTGTTTACCTGGTAGGGAATCTCCGTGACGATGAGCGCCTCTCGCTCCTTGCGGATGGTCTCGATGGCGACCTTGCCACGCATGACGATCGAGCCGCGGCCAAGGTGGTAGGCCGAGCGGATGCCCTGCCGTCCGAGGATGACGCCGCCGGTCGGGAAATCCGGTCCCGGCACGATGTTGATGAGCTCGTCGATGGTCAGCGCGGGGTTGTCGATCAGCGCGACGCAGGCATCGATGACCTCGCCAAGATTATGCGGCGGGATGTTGGTCGCCATGCCGACCGCGATGCCGCCGGCGCCGTTAACGAGCAGGTTCGGGAACTTGGCCGGAAGGACCGACGGCTCGGTCTCGTTGTTGTCGTAGTTCGGCTGGAAGTCGACGGTGTCCTTGTCGATGTCGGCCAGCAGGGCGAGCGCCGCCTTCGTGAGCCGCGCTTCGGTGTAACGATAGGCGGCCGGGGGATCGCCATCGACCGAGCCGAAATTGCCCTGACCATCGATCAGCGGTACGCGCATCGAGAAGTCCTGCGCCATGCGGACCATGGCGTCGTAAATCGACTGGTCGCCGTGCGGGTGATACTTACCGATGACGTCACCGACCACGCGGGCGGATTTGACGTACTTCTTGTCGGGCGTGTGCCCCTGCTCGTTCATCGAGTACAGGATGCGGCGATGCACCGGCTTCAGACCGTCGCGGGCATCTGGCAACGCACGCGCCACGATCACGCTCATGGCGTAGTCGAGATAGGACTTCTTCATCTCCTCGAAGATGGAGACGGGGCGAATATCCGAGGGTTGCGCCGGCTGGTCGCCGGGCTTGTTGTCGTCGTCAGCCAAGGGGGAATCCGGTGAAATTTTATCTGGGAATCATATAGCGCATCGACGCCCTGATAACCACCCTTGGGGGCTTCCGGGAAGCGCTTTTTCCGACTGTTTTTCCAGAGACTTACGCCACTCCTGCCACCGTCTCGGGCGGGGTCCGAAGGAGCGCCCTGGAACCGTCCCTTACGCCCCGAAAAACACGCTGTGCATGATGCGTCCGGGCAGCAGTGTGAACAGGCCCGCCACCACCAGCGCGCCGGTAAAAAGGAAGATCATGGTCCACCGATGCGCGGCGACGCGATGCGTGTGGGCCCGCCATACCGCGAGCGGCAGCATCACCAGCGTGAAGATCGACAGCAGATGGATCGGGCTGAACGGCCCGACCAGGCGGATCTGGTGGATCCAGAACGACGAGACGGCCACCACGGCCATCAGTGCCACCCAGATCCAGCCGATCGTCCGGTGCGGCAGCGTGCCCTTGGGCGCGGCAAACTGCACGAGGCCGAGCACGAAGGCCGCCATCGCCGCGAAGGCGTGCAGCGGGATCGCAGGTGCAGCGTCAAGCAGCGGCGTGAAGCTCATGTGGCCCTCTGGTCGGAACCGACCATGTGAATAGGATTAACATGAAGTTAATACCATTCACATCGCGACCCGTCAAAGGCTTGAGGCAGCACATGAGACCAGCCCGGAAAAGCCGAGCCTGGCCCGTCGATTGGCAGGAAATCCTGCCGCCTCACACGAGCCGGCTATTGTGTTGGAAAAAGAAGCCCTCTCGGCCAAACGCCACGGTGGCGACGTGGAAGATCCCGTCGACCACCAAAAGCTGAGTATCTAGCCCTGACTATCTTGGAGCGGTCAAAGTGACCAACGTCCTCTTCGTCTGCAGCGCCAATCGCCTCCGCAGTCCGACGGCCGAGCAGGTGTTTTCGACCTGGCCGGGGATCGAGACCGACTCGGCCGGCATCTCGAACGACGCAGACGTGCTGTTGTCGACCGAACAGGTCGAATGGGCCGACATCATCTTCGTGATGGAGAAGGCCCATCGGACCAAGCTGAACCGGAAATTCCGCGCCAGCCTGAATGGCAAGCGCGTCATTTGCCTCGACATTCCGGACGACTACGAGTTCATGGATCCCGTCTTGGTCGGGATGCTCGAAAACCGGGCCGGTCGTTTTCTGTCCCGGCCCGCGCCAACTCGCTCCACCCGCGTCAAAGGCTAAGCCTCAGAACGGAATGTCGTCGTCCATGTCGTTATTGCGGCCACCGCCGCCGGCCGCAACCGGGCGGCGCGGTGCGCTGCTGACTGGACCGGACGAGCCGAAATCGCCGCCCGGCTCGTCGCCGAAGCTGCCGCCTCCCCCGCCACCGCCGCGACCGTCGAGCATCGTCAGGGTCGAGTTGAAGCCCTGGAGCACGACTTCGGTGGAGTACTTCTCAGCGCCCTGCTGATCGGTCCATTTGCGGGTCTGCAGTGCGCCCTCGATGTAAACCTTGGCGCCCTTCTTCAAATATTGCTCGGCGACCTTGCAGAGCCCTTCATTGAAGATCACGACGCGATGCCACTCGGTCTTCTCCTTGCGCTCGCCGCTGTTCTTGTCGCGCCAGGTCTCGGAGGTGGCGATGCTCAGATTCGCGATCGGCCGCCCGTCCTGGGTGCGGCGGATCTCCGGATCCTTGCCAAGATTTCCAACCAGAATGACCTTGTTGACGCTTCCCGCCATCGCCGCTCTCCACTCCAAATGCCAATGAATTTCGAAAAGGCGCGCCCGCGCTGCCGCCTGTTGGGCCGACCCTATACGCTTACGAGCACTGATCGGCCCGCCACGCCCTCGGTTATCCCCATATATAGCATCGGCGGAATATTTGTTCCAGATTTGTTCCTGCCAAAGCTAGAGCCGATTTTGTGCACAACGCGTTCCTGAGGCCGCTATTCACTGTGCGATGAATTGGAACTTTCCCGAGTTCCCTAAAACGCCAAAAACTTCTTAACATTCATCAACTTGCGCGGTCTTCGATTGGCCGGCAAGTGTTGCATTCCGGAGACGGACTCCACCTCGAGATGCGCGTAAGGTTGCCTCGAAATTGTTCATTTGGGCGTCGCGCCTGACTGACCGCTCCGGGGACCTTTGGAGCGGTCGACATTGGGGAGACTGTAATGAAGAAAATTCTGTTTGGAGCAATCGGTATCGTTGCGTTGGGCTTGTCGGCTCCCGCAAGCGCAGCTGATATGGCGGCACGCCCCTACACCAAGGCGCCAGTTGTGGCACCTGCTCCCATCTACACGTGGACTGGCTTCTATCTCGGTGTTCAGGGCGGCGGTGGCTGGGGCCGAAGCAACGAAACATATTTCCTTGCCCCCAATACGCCTGCCTTCGTCGGATCGCAGAACTACGACACCAGCGGCGGCTTCGTCGGCGGCGTCGCCGGTTACAATTGGCAGATGGGCGCCTTCGTCATTGGTCTCGAGGGCGATTATCACTGGGCCGACATCAGCGGTCGGTCGTCGGTGATCAATGTTGGTCCGCCGAACCTCGGCGACAGCTACGCCACCAAGCTGCGCGGCTTCGGAGACATCAAGGGCCGCGTTGGTTACGCCTGGGGACCGGCGCTCTGGTTCGTGAGCGGCGGTGCGGCCGTCGGCGATATTCAGCACCGCTATGACGCAGCCCTCAACGGCGGCGCGGCCAACACTTTCGTCCAGAACGACTGGCGCTGGGGTTGGACCCTCGGTACCGGCGTGGAGTACATGTTCGCTCCGAACTGGTCGGCAAAGGTTGAGTACAACTACATCGACCTCGGCAAGAGCACGATCCAGTACTCGCCCGTGGTGGCGAATCGCTCGGAGTGGAACGACACGATCCACACCATCAAGGCCGGCGTGAACTACCACTTCAATTGGGGGACGCCCGTCGTCGCGAAGTACTGATCCATCTGAAACCATTCAGGAATCAAAGGCCGGCCTTGTGCCGGCCTTTTTGTTTTTTGTTCCCGATGGGAACTATAGGTCAGCGACTGTTACATTTTGTATCTGTTGTGGCATTTGAGAGACACAACTTGCGGCTTCAGTGGTGTAAGCCGACGTCAGTTGGACCACAGCGTCCGATACTGCTTCCGACGCACGGAAGTCCAAAACAGAAACTGGGACTGGGATTTGTTGAATATGAAGAAGATCTTGTTGGCTTCGGCCGCTCTGCTCGCCCTCACTGGCGCCGCTTCGGCTGCCGACCTGGCGGCTCGCCCCTACACCAAGGCTCCGGTGGCCGTGGCTTCGGTCTACAATTGGACCGGCTTCTACCTCGGTATCGTCGGCGGCGGCGCTTGGGAAGATTCGGGCAGCCCGCGGATGCAGGGTGGCTTCGTCGGCGGCACTGCCGGCTACAACTGGCAGACCGGCAACGTTGTGTTCGGTGTCGAGGCTGACGGCGCCTGGGCCGATGTCAGTGCTTCGGCGACCGGCGCGACCGTCGTCCCCGGCTTCGGCGTCGTGACCGCGACCGCCAGCTCCAAGACCGACGCGATGGGCACCGTGCGCGGCCGCATCGGCTACGCCATCAACAACGTCCTGGTCTACGGCACCGGCGGCTACGCCTGGATCGACAACAAGATCACCCTCTCCGCGCTCGGCGTGTCCGCGTCGGACAGCAAGTTCCACTCCGGCTGGACCGTCGGCGCGGGCGTCGAGGCGTTCTTCGCTCCGCAGTGGTCGGTCAAGGGCGAGTACCTCTATCGCAGCCTCGGCGGCGAGACCTACTTCACCGGCGCTCTGCCCACCGGCACGCTCAACTTCCACACCGTGCAGGTCGGCGTGAACTATCATTTCAACGGCCCGATCGTCGCCAAGTACTGAGTTCAGTACCGGGCTTCGGCTCTTACGCCATCACGTTACGAAAGGCCGGCCTTGTGCCGGCCTTTTTGTTTTCGCCGCCCGGTGCGACGAACCGTCATCTCGATGGAGGCGCTTTCCCGCATGTTGTGGCTTATCGGGCACACAACCTGTAGATTAATTGCGCTAGACATAGGCGAACGGACCTTCGAGTCCGATGCCCTTCCGCTACACGGGACGGCCAAGCAGAAACTGGGGATTAGGTTGAAATGAAGAATATTTTGTTCGCTTCCGTCAGCTTGCTCGCAGTGAGCGCAGTCGCCCCCGCGATGGCCGCAGATCTCGCCGCACGCCCCTACACCAAGGCCCCGGTGGCCGTGGCTTCGATCTACAACTGGAACGGCTTCTACATCGGCGGCAACGCCGGCGGCGGCTCGAGCCACAATTGCTGGGATACGACCAGTGTCGGTGGCGTCGCCGTCCCCACGACGAGCGAGGGTTGCCATAATGCGACCGGCGCCCTCGTCGGCGGCCAGATCGGTTATCGCTGGCAGGCCACCAACTGGGTGTTCGGCCTCGAAGCGCAGGGCGATTGGGCTGATCTGAAGGGTTCGAACACGAGCTCGCCGGCCGCCTTCTTCCCGCTGGTGAACAATACCAAGATCGACGCCCTCGGCCTCTTCACCGGCCAGGTGGGTTATGCCTGGAACAACGTGCTCTGGTACGTGAAGGGCGGCGCGGCCGTCACCCACAACAAGTTCAGCGGCACTCTGGCTGGTGTCACCTTCGGCTCAGCAAGCGAAACGCGTTGGGGCGGCGCCGTTGGTACCGGCATCGAGTTCGGCTTCGCACCGAACTGGTCGGTCGGCGTCGAATATAACCACCTGTTCATGGGCAAGCACACCGACAGCTTCACCGCGTTTGGCCTGCCCTTCCGCGCTGACAGCATCAAGCAGGACGTGGATATGGCCACGGTTCGCGTGAACTACACCTTCGGTGGCCCGGTGGTCGCCAGGTATTGATCTGACGTTTTGAGCTTCGGCTCTGACGTCATCACGTTACGAAAGGCCGGCCTCGCGCCGGCCTTTTTGTTTTCGCGCCCCGATGCGCCGAACCGTCAAGGAATCGTAAGGCGCGCGCATGGCGCTCGCGAATTGGTTCGGCGAGTTGGGGACGCGACATGAAGACTTGGGCAGTGGCTGCGATCAGCCTGTTCGCATGCGGTGCGCTTGCACCGGCCGTTGCTGCGGATCTCCCGCTCTATTCCAAAGCGCCGGTGGCACCCGTACCCGCCCTCGAATGGACCGGCGTCTATGGCGGCATCAATGGCGGCGGCGGCCTCGGCCATGCCTGCTGGAGCGTTGTTGCCGTCAGCGGCGTTGCGATCAATCCGGCCGTCGGCGAAGGCTGCCACAATGCCAGCGGCGGCACGGTCGGTGCCCAGCTCGGCTATCGCTGGCAGAAGGCGCACTGGGTGCTCGGCGTGGAAGGCCAGGGCAACTGGGCCGACTTCAAGGGCAACAATGTCAGCCTGGTGCTGGCGCCGCTGAACAACCGCACCAGGATCGACAGCTTTGGTCTGTTCACCGGCCAGCTCGGCTACACCGTGAACAGCGTGCTGTTCTACGGCAAGGCGGGTGCAGCGGTCGCTCACGACAAATACGACGAGTTCGTTCCGGGCGTCGGCGTCGTGTCCAACACACTCAGCCAGACCCGCTGGGGCTACAGCGCGGGCTTCGGCGTGGAATATGCCTTTGCGGAAAACTGGTCGGTCGGCGGCGAGTACGACCATCTGTTCCTCGGCCATCACGGCGGCGATCTCGCCGGCGCTGCGCTCGTTCCGCCCGGTCGCACCGAGCGGATCGGCCAGGACATCGACATCGGGCTGATCCGCGTCAACTATCGCTGGGGCGGCCCGGTCGTCGCCAAATACTGAGCGAGATACGCTCCGAAAAAGGACTTCCTCCAAGGTCCTGGTCGTGCGCGGATTGCCCCAAATCCGCATCCAAGCGCGAACGAAGGGCCGGCCTTGCGCTGGCCCTTCGCTTGTTCCGGACGGCGCGCTACTGCCAAGTCACTGCCAAGTCCCGCCAGCGCGCCAACAATCCGTTGACGATTCGCAAGTCCCTCTGGAAATCCGTCTCCGTTCTTCCTACGTTCGCTGGCAACCCCATCGGCGCCGATCCCGGTTCCGGGCGAAGCGCGCCTTTTATGTCGGCGCGATCGCGCACCTTTGGGATTCCTTGAGGGCAACTCGGATGGATGAAGTGATCAAGGCGAAGCGCCAACAGCAGAACGCGGGCTCGAGCCTGCGCGCAATTACGATCCGTGGCGCGCGCGAGCACAACCTCAAGAACATCGACGTCGAGATTCCTCGCGACAAGCTCGTGGTGTTCACCGGTCTGTCAGGCTCGGGCAAATCCTCGCTCGCCTTCGACACCATCTACGCCGAGGGTCAGCGCCGCTACGTCGAGTCGCTTTCGGCCTATGCCCGCCAGTTCCTGGAGATGATGCAAAAGCCTGATGTCGACCAGATCGACGGCCTGTCGCCGGCGATCTCGATCGAGCAGAAGACGACCTCGAAGAATCCGCGCTCCACCGTCGGCACCGTCACCGAGATCTACGACTACATGCGCCTGCTGTGGGCGCGCGTCGGCGTGCCCTATTCACCGGCCACGGGCCTGCCGATCGAAAGCCAGACCGTCTCGCAGATGGTCGATCGCGTGCTCGCGCTGCCTGAGGGCACCCGCCTCTATCTGCTCGCCCCCGTGGTGCGCGGCCGCAAGGGCGAGTACCGCAAGGAGCTCGCCGAATGGCTCAAGAAGGGCTTTCAGCGCGTCAAGATCGACGGCACCTTCTACGAGCTTGCGGAAGCGCCGACTCTCGACAAGAAATTCCCGCACGATATCGACGTCGTCGTCGATCGCATCGTCGTGCGCGCCGATATCGGCCAGCGCCTCGCCGAAAGTTTTGAGACCGCGCTGAAGCTCGCCGAAGGTCTCGCGGTGATCGAGTATGCCGATACGCCAGCTGCCGCTGCTGCGCCGGCCGAAGAGAAAAAGAAGACGGCAAAAATCCACGACAAGAGCGGGCCCGAGCGCATCCTGTTCTCGGAAAAGTTCGCCTGCCCCGTCTCCGGCTTCACCATCCCCGAGATCGAGCCGCGGCTGTTCTCGTTCAACAACCCCTACGGTGCGTGCCCCGCGTGCGGCGGCCTCGGTGTCGAGCAGCATGTCGACGAGGATCTGGTGATCCCCGACAAGGAGCTCGCGATCGGCAAGGGCGCGATCGCGCCCTGGGCCAAATCGTCGTCGCCCTATTACACCCAGACGCTGACCGCGCTCGGCAAGCACTACAAGTTCACGCTGACCACCAAGTGGAAGGATCTGCCGAAGAAGACGCAGAACGCGATCCTCCATGGCTCCGGCGAGGACGAGATCAAGTTCTCCTACGAGGACGGGGTCCGCTCCTACGACACCAAGAAGCCGTTCGAAGGCGTCATCACCAACATCAACCGCCGCTATCGCGAGACCGAGAGCGAGTGGGCCCGCGAAGAGCTGGCAAAGTATTTCCACGACGTGCCCTGCGGCGCCTGCAACGGCTTCCGGCTCAAGCCCGAGGCGCTCTGCGTCAAGATCGGGGCTAAGCATATCGGCGAGATCTCGGAGCTGTCGGTCAAGAATGCCGGCGCCTGGTTCGAGACCGTGCCGGAGGCGCTGAACGCGCAGCAGAACGAGATCGCGGGGCGCATCCTCAAGGAGATCCGCGAGCGCCTCACCTTCCTGCTCGACGTCGGCCTCAACTACCTCACCCTCTCCCGCTCATCCGGCACGCTGTCCGGCGGCGAGAGCCAGCGCATCCGCCTGGCCTCGCAGATCGGCTCGGGCCTGACCGGCGTGCTCTACGTGCTGGACGAGCCCTCGATCGGCCTGCACCAGCGCGACAACGCCCGCCTGCTCGACACGCTGAAGCGGCTGCGCGACCTCGGCAACACCGTGATCGTGGTCGAGCACGACGAGGACGCCATTCTGCTCGCCGACCACGTGCTCGATATCGGGCCCGGCGCCGGCATGCACGGCGGCAACATCATCGCCGAAGGCACCCCCGCCGAGATCATGCGCAACCCGAAATCGCTCACCGGCAAATATCTCACCGGCGAGCTCGAGGTCGAGGTGCCGGAGCGGCGTCCGCCGAACCATCGCCGCACCATCAAGGTGGTGAACGCGCGCGGCAATAACCTCAAGAACGTCACGGCGGAAATTCCGCTCGGCCTGTTCACCGCCGTCACCGGCGTGTCCGGCGGCGGCAAGTCGACGCTGCTGATCGACACGCTCTACAAGTCGATCGCGCGCAAGCTGAATGGCGCCAGCGAAGGCGCCGCCCCGCATGACCGCATCGAGGGCCTGGAGCATATCGACAAGATCATCGACATCGACCAGTCGCCGATCGGCCGCACCCCGCGCTCGAACCCGGCGACCTATACCGGCGCGTTCACGCCGATCCGGGAATGGTTTGCCGGTCTGCCCGAGGCGAAGGCGCGCGGCTACGAGCCCGGCCGCTTCTCCTTCAACGTCAAGGGCGGCCGCTGCGAGGCCTGCCAGGGCGACGGCGTCATCAAGATCGAGATGCACTTCCTGCCCGACGTCTACGTCACCTGCGACGTCTGCAAGGGCAAGCGCTACAACCGCGAGACGCTGGAAGTCCTGTTCAAGGGCAAGTCCATCGCCGACGTGCTCGACATGACCGTCGAGGAAGCCGCCGAGTTCTTCAAGGCGGTGCCGCGCGTGCGCGAGACCTTCCAGACCCTGCACCGCGTCGGCCTCGACTACATCCATGTCGGCCAGCAGGCGACGACGCTGTCCGGCGGCGAAGCCCAGCGCGTCAAACTCGCCAAGGAGCTATCCAAGCGCGCCACCGGCCGCACGCTCTACATCCTGGACGAGCCGACCACCGGCCTGCACTTCCACGACGTCAAGAAGCTCTTGGAAGTGCTGCACGAGCTGGTCGCGCAGGGCAACACGGTGGTCGTCATCGAGCACAATCTCGAGGTCATCAAGACCGCCGACTGGGTCATCGACCTCGGCCCCGAAGGCGGCGACGGCGGCGGCGAAATCGTCGCCTGGGGCCCGCCGGAAGACATCGTGAAGGCGCAGCGGAGCTACACCGGCAAATTCCTGGAGCCGGTGCTGAAGAAGGCGCGGAAGCCGAAGCGAAGGAGCACGAGCGAGGCGGCGGAGTGACGACGCGATGCCGTACGGTTTTGAATTTGGAGATGATGTCGCATCTCCCGACGCTGCCGTACGCGCCAACGTCCCTAGAAAGATCGCGCACAAGACGGCGCTTCTAGCCACGATCGCGACGCAACTCAGATTTCCGGACTATTTTGGAGGAAATTGGGATGCGCTCGAGGAGTGCATCTGCGATCTATCCTGGTTGCCAACTGGCCGGGTACTCGTGAAACACGACGACCTGCCGCTCGTTGACGATGTACGGAACGCAATCGTCTACGTTGCCATACTGAACAGCGCCACCCGCAAGATGTCGAGGTCGGAGCAACATCCGCTTTCGATCGTTTTCCCAGCCCAATACCGTGACCAGGTCTTGTGGCTACTTCGATCCAGTGAAAGCTCGTAGGATCGGAACGTGCAGGCGGTTTGGCGTTGATCCCGGAGGAAGACCGACATGTCCGCTGGACTTGTGCAAACCTATCGCGCCTTCGCCCACAACAATGCGTGGGCGAACCATCGCCTTCTCACCGCTTGCGCCGGTCTCAGCCAGGCCGAGTTCGAAGCCGGGCGAACCGGCTTCTTCCCGAGCGTTCAACGCACACTGAACCACATCTATGTCATCGATCTCTTCTACATCGATGCACTGGAGGACGGCTGGCTCGGACCGCGCGCCTGGGAGAACGAGGTGCCGTATCCCTCGCTTTCCGAGCTGGAGCCGGCCCAGGCCGCCATGGACAAGCGCCTGCTCTCCATTTGCGATGCGCTGACGCCCGAGCTTCTCGACGGCTTCGTCCGGATCAATCGCAACACATCCGTCCAGGTCGAACGCCGAGATCGGCTGCTGATGCATCTGTTCCAGCACCAGATCCATCACCGCGGGCAGGTGCACGCCATGCTGTCGGAAACGGCCGTCGCGCCGCCTCAGCTTGATGAGTTCTTCGCGGAGGGTGAAGCGCCACTCAGGGCAGCCGAGTTCGCCGACCTCGGATGGACCGAGGAGACCGTGTGGAAATCCTAGAGCGGACCGGCTTCTTCTTTCCATGCCCTGTTGCGTCATATTCGACAGGGCCAGATCACCGACCTCGATAGAGCAATGCGCAGTCGCAACTATACGCTCTTCCGCAAAGCCATCCTCGCCGAGCAACAGGTGACATGCGTCTACGAGGGCCGCTGGCACGAGGGTGGCTCTCACCGAACCACTCAGACCTGCGTCAGCAACATCGATCTTGATATCAATGTTCACGTCCGCAAGTTGCGGTGACAATTGCCGTCTATGATCGCCGGGTTGATTTCAATACGCTCATGCCGCATGGCTATACTCGAATTCTGCCGAACAATTGCACGCCACACTGCTTGTCAGCGAACTCCCCCTCCTCCATGCCCTATTCCCTCGCCATCTTCGACCTCGACGGCACCCTCGTCGACAGCTTCCCCTGGTTCCTGCGCACCATCAACGACGTTGCCGATCGCTTCGGCTTTCGCCGCGTTCGGGATGAGGATGTCGAGGGGCTACGGCATGCCTCGACACGGGAGATTCTCTCCCGGCTCGAAGTGCCCTTGTGGAAGCTGCCGGCGATCGCGCGTCATGCGCGGCGGCTGAAGGGCGAAGCGGCGGCGGAGATTTCGCTGTTTGCGGGCGCCGAAGCGATGCTGCGGACACTCTCCGGGAACGGCGTGCAGCTTGCGCTGGTGACGTCGGACAGCGAGGTCAATGCGAAGGCCAAGCTCGGCGACGTCGCCTCCCTTTTCTCGCATTTCGACTGCGCGGCTTCGGTGTTCGGCAAACCGGCCAAATTCCGCCGGGTGATGCGGCGCGCCGCCGTGGAGCCGACCAAAGTCATCTCGATCGGCGATGAGGTCCGCGACATCGAGGCGGCGCGCGCGGTGGGCATCGCCTGCGGCGCGGTCAGCTGGGGTTATGCAGCGCCTGCAGCATTGCAGGCGCTTGCACCGGACTACATGTTCGCGCAGATGGATGAGATCGCGGATGCGGTCGGCCGGACGCCGGCAAAAATCTGAAGCACAAGAGCCCGCTGGGGAGACGGTAATGACACTCACGGACGCAGCCCGCCTCAAGCTCCTCACTCCGCCGGCCGGCCGCTTGCGCGTCGTGCTCGACACCGACACTTACAACGAAATCGACGACCAGTTCGCGCTGGTGCAGATGCTGCTGTCGCCGGAGCGGTTCGACGTCGAGGCGATCTACGCCGCGCCGTTCTTCAATGCGCGTGCGGACAGTCCCGGCCACGGCATGGAGTTGAGCTATCAGGAAATCCTGCGCCTGCTGGAGCGCCTGAACGTTGCGCCGGATGGCCTGGTGCATCGCGGCGTCATCGACTATGTCGGCCCCGGCAAGATGGCCCGGCCAGCCCCCGCCGTAGACGACCTCGTCGCCCGGGCCCGTGCAGGCTCGCCGGACAACCCGCTCTACGTCATCGCCATCGGCGCCATCAGCAACGTCGCCTCGGCGCTGCTCAAGGCGCCCGATATCATCGACCTCATCGTGGTGGTGTGGCTCGGCGGCCATGCGCTGGAATGGCCTGACACCATCGAGTTCAACCTCAAGCAGGACGTCGGCGGCGCGCAGGTGTTGCTCGACAGCGGCGTCCCGCTCGTGCTGGTGCCGTGCAGGGGCGTCACCTCGCGTCTTCATTCGACGGTGCCGGAGATCGAGCGCTACGTCGAGCCGCATGGCAGCATCGGCGCGTTCCTCGCTCAGAGGTTCAAGGAATATTCCGAGGATCACATGGGCTGGGCCAAGGAGATCTGGGACATGGCGCCGGTCGGCTGGCTGCTCAATCCATTGTGGGCGCCGAGTGTGATCATCCCTGCCCCGGTTCTCACCGATCAGATGACCTGGAGCGTCGACCGACGGCGGCACCCGATCCGCTACGTGACCTATGTGGATCGCAATCCGATCCTGAAGGATTTTTTCGTGAAGCTGCGCGATTTTGCGGCATCGAAGGTGCCGTAGGGTGGGCAAAGCGCAGCGTGCCCACCGATAGTCTCGTGGGCACGGCGCGTTGCGCCTTTGCCCACCCTAAGGCAGCGTGCGTTAATCCGCCCTACTCCGTCTTCCGCAAGAACGCCCCGAATGCGCGCGGGCCGTCGCCGGTCTTGACCTCGCCGATCACCTTCAGCTCGGCCGCATCGATGATATCGAGCGTGTTGCTCTCCCAGCAGGCGACGATGATGCGCTTGCCGTCGGCGGTCGCGTTGATGCCCTCGGGATAGTCGCCGACATTGATGCGCTTGACCGGCTTCAATGTCGCGACATCGAACACGCTCACCGTGCCGCCATATTGGTCGGTGACGAAACCGCGCCCCTGCGTCAGCGCCACCGCATAGGGCCGCATCCCGACCGGCACGCGGCCGATCTCGGTGCCGCCTGCGATATCGATCACGGAGACGTCGTTGGAGCCGACATTGGCGGTGTAGGCGCGGTTGCCCTCGGCGTCGATGGTGACACCGAACGGACGGGTGCCGACCTTGATGACCGCCTTGCGCTCGCGCGTCGCGGTGTCCACCACCGAAACGCTGTCGTCGTCACGGTCCGCCGAGAGCAGCAGCTTGCCGTCCGGCGTCACCGCGAGCCCCGACGGCGAGGCGCCGACCGCGACGCTGGCGGTCACGCTGCGCGACGCCGCATCGATCACCCGCACCACAGCCGCATACCAGTCGGCGACATAGACCGTCTTTCCGTCGGGCGAGACGGCAATGCCGAGCGGCCCGCCGCCGACCTCGATACGGCCGGCGACCTGCCGCGTTGCGGCGTCCACCACCGTCACCGCCTTGGCGTCCGGGCTCGTGACATAGGCAAAGCGGCCGTCCACGGTGACGGCCACGCCGGCCGGCTTGCCGCCGATCGGGATGGTCGCGACGCTACGCGCCGTCGCGAGGTCCACGACCATCAGATCGTCGCTGAGCTGATTGGTGACGAACGCCTCTTCGGCAGAGGCGCCGCTGACGCTAGCTAGACTGGCGGCGAGCGCCGCCAGGACCAGGGCCCGCACGGTCAGCTTCCGCTCTCGATCTTCTTCTTCAGCGCTTCGAGGCCGGTCTGATAAAGCCCCTTCACCGCCTTGACCGCGGCTTCGTCGCTCAGCTCCGGCGGCGGATCGTTGTTGGGAAAGCCCCGGTAGAACGCGCCGGCCCATTCCAGCGTCGTGCCCTTGCCGTCGGCGCTCGGCGTCACCGTGAGCGTCGAGGAATAATTGGTGACCGGCAGCACCTTCACGTCGACTTTGGTGATCCGATAGGAATAGGTCATCGCGGCGGCGTCGAACTTGTAGAGCTCCTCGTCGACGGTGGCACCTCCCGTCAGGGTCAGCCGCCGCGTCGCTTCAATGTCGTTGCCCTTCTCGCCCTCGGTCTTGGTCACAGGCGGGAGCCAGCTCATGTCCTGAAAATTGCCGATCACCGCCCAGACCTTGGCCGGCGGCGCGTTGATTTCGATGGATTCCCGCACCTTCTGCCGGGTCGGTCCATGAGCCCAAGCTGTAGTCAGAGCCATTCCGGCCACCGCAAGCACCGCCACCCCGGCGATCGCCCTACCGATCGTCTTCCTCATCGCGTTTCCTCGTCCTTTGACCATGCGCGACTTGAGGCGCGCTGAGGCCATGGTAACGCATTTTCGGACCGTGGGGAGACCGCTTCGTGGCCTCGGCGTGGCGGCGGCGCTCGCGCCCCACACGCCCTTGCGTCGCCCGGCGGGCAAAACACGCCAGACGATGGTCAATGCTTCCACGGCAAAACAATTCGCTTTACTCGAATTCGGAAATACATCATATTCCGACCATCCCAACCCGGCCGAGGGGCGCTATCGCGATCGTCACGACACGCGGGATGGGACGTGGTGGACGTGGGTCACATCGGCGCGAAGGGTTTTGCAGGGCGGGCAACCGTGAGCGAGACCGTCGCGCGCACGACCGGTGTGATCGGCGTACGGCAAAATCGTGTGGTCCTGGCGCCCGGAGCCTGTGCGCCAAGTCTTGTGGTGATGCGTATCGCCCAACCGGGTCTGTGTGTCAGCCATCTGCAAGGCGACGGGGGCAATAGTGCATCGCTCCCCGGGGAGATCACGACATAAGCCGTCAAACCACTGCGCAGGGAAGGCCGGATGTTTGGCTTCACCTGTATGCCGCTGTGCAGCCTCTCGTAGCGCAACCATCGCACAGTGGACCGCGGGTGCCAGCCGGCACCCGGTCTTCCCTGCGCCCTCGGCACTTTCGAGGGCGATGACGACCGCAAAGCTCGGGCACGACGCGCCGCGAGGATGAGAGTCTGTGTCCGCAATTCCAAGATGTTGATTAAAACACGAAGCTTGCGGGTGGCTTGCCAAACAGGTCCGCGCGATGCGGCACTTGGGCGCAAGCGACACCTAAAGTTGTTACCCAGAATCGCAGCAATAAATTGTAACAATGTTTCTGTCTGCTGGCATGAGGCCAGTCCCTGCCTTGCGACCCGGCAATGATTGACGGACGTCCAGGACCCTCCGACAAGCCCCGCCGAGCCGTCAGGAATTCCCCATGGTGTCCACCTATTTTGGCTATAGCTACGTCACGCGCAATCTCGCACAGACCCTGACGCGGGTGGCGCAGCAATCGGACGTGTCGCGCGAAGCTGCCTATTACAAAGCCAACATCGGCAAGGTGCACTCCGTTGACGACCTGATGAATGACTACCGCCTGTATCACTACGTCACGAAAGCCTACGGCCTGGAAGACATGGCCTACGCCAAGGCCTTCATGAAGAAGGTACTGCAGAGCGATCTTTCGGACGCCAAAAGCTTTGCCAACACGCTGATCGACAAGCGCTACCGGGAATTTGCCGCCGCATTTTCGTTCGGTGGCGGTGAAACGAAGGTTGCGCAGTCGGACAACCAGACCGACGACATGATCGGGCTGTACACGGCAGCCATGAAGAGCAACGTCGATGCTGTTGCCGCCGACACGAAATACTACAACGCCACAATCGGCAGCGTGACCAGCGCCGACCAGCTTCTCAACGACGATCGTCTTCGCAACTATGTCGCCTCGGCATTCGGGATCGACCAGAGCAAGTGGCCACGCGACACCATCAAGCAGGTCCTGACCAGCGACCCGTCCGATCCGAACAGCTACGTCAACACCACCTTCGCTTCCCAGCTGGACGGCCTGAACGCCCAGCTGGCCCAGGCCAAATCGGACGCAACCGACGCCAGCTCGAAGATCGCCGACTACACCGCGCAACTGTCGCAGCCCGGCGCCGACGTTGCCCAGTTGAATGTGCAGATACTGGTCGAAAAATATCACCTGCAGTCGGCCGCAAGCACCATCTCCAGCACCAACGATGCCATTGCGGCGACCGGCAACTTCATGGATCTGGCCGGAGCGTTCGAGTTTTCGGCCGACGGGTCGCTTCCAACGGGGACCCCGGCGCAGACCGCCGCAAACATCGCCAGCACGACCCAGAGTTTTGACGACAGCAAGTCGGCCGTCTATGCCGCGGCAAGCCCGTTGCAGGAAGCTCTGGTCATCGCACAATTCAGAAAATTCATCCCCAATGTGACTTCGCTCCAGACGCTCGTGTCCACACCAGGCGCGTATAATTTCGCGCTGGCAGCCGTAGGCCTCGATCCCACAAAGGTCTCACAGTCCACAGTGAAGGCTGTTCTCGAAAGCGACCTCAACGACCCCAAGAGCTACGTCTATACGCTCAAGGACAATCGATACGTCAAGCTCGCGCGCGCGTTCAACTTTGACGCCAAGGGCAATCTGACGACACCCCTGACCGCCCAGGGTTCGGCCGAGGTCCTCGATATCGCCAAGGACTACGTCATTGAAAAATTGAAGAATGCAAGCAAGCAGGACCAGGCCAAAGTCAAGGCTCAAGCCCAGAAAGACGCGACGGACTATCAACAGTCGATAGGCGACATCGACAGCGTTTCCGATCTCCTCGCGAACAAAAAGATGGTCAACTTCATTCTTGTCGCCAAGGGTCTCGACCCCGCGAAAGTGAGCACCGCCTATCTCAAGAAGATCTTCGCCTCCGATCTGAACGATCCCAAGAGCTTCGCGAACACGGAGAGCGACCCACGCTTTGCCGAGATCGCGGCGTCGTTCAATTTTGACAGCAAGGGCAATGTCGCGCGCCTGCCAATGGTGGGCCCGCAAAAGCGCGATCAATTCCTGGCAACGCAGAAGAACTATCTCGAGCAAAGCCTGGAGCAGCAGCAGGGCGATACCAATCCCGGCGTGCGTCTTGCGCTGTACTTTCAGCGAAAGGCGGGGGAAATTACCTCCGCATACGACATCCTGGCCGACAAAGCTCTCTCGGAGGTGTTTCGAACCACCTTCGATTTACCTGATCAGATGGCGTCGATGCAGATCGATCAGCAGGCCAAGATCGTGGAGAAATACCTCAATCTCAAAGATCTCGGAGATCCCACGAAGGTTGCAAAGCTGTTGAGCCGTTTCTCGGCCATGTATGACGCGAAGAACGCCAGCCAAACCTACTCGCCCGTGCTCGACCTCTTCCAGGGATCGAGCTCGGGGACATCAGGCTTCAGTGAATCGACATATCTGGCCATGGCGAAAATGCGCGCCAGCCCGTGGTGATCACTCTCTGTCATTGCGAGCGAAGCGAAGCAATCCAGACTATTGCCGCGGAAAGATTCTGGATTGCTTCGCTGCGCTCGCAATGACGACGGAGAGAGCAAGGTCAATCACGCTCCCCTGCGTATGCTCGCGTTACTCCAGCGCCTCCAGCACCAGCTCCATCGTCATCAGCACCGGATTGTCGCCGCGGACCAGGCGGCCCTCGGCGATGCCACCGGTATAGTCGATGAGGGCGACGTCGAGCGCAGCCTCCAGCGCGCCGGATGTATCAGGTGCGATCGTCCCAGCAGTGATCGCCAGCTCCGTGGCGAACGGCTCGATCACGCCGCCATGGGTAAAGCGCGCGCCGATGGTCGAGCCGACGCCGCCGTGGATTTTTGCGCGCGCAATGCCGTGCGCCCTGCAGAAAGCTTCGAGGCAGCCGGCAAAATCCTGGTTGGGCCGCAGCCGCAGCGCGAAGGCGCGGCTGGTCGTGCGCGCACCGGTGCGCGCGGCGGCGACCGGCACGAACAGCTTGAAATTGGTCTCTAGGTCGGGCTCCGCCGTGAACATCGCACCATCAATGCCGAAAGCCTGGACCTCGAAGGGTTCAGAAACAACGGTCTCGTCCGGCAACATGTGGCCGCCGCTCGCCTTGCCGTCCGCCTCGGTCCACAGCCCGTGGCAATGATAGAACGGCGCGCCGTCGCGCATGCCCAGCGTCATGCTGCCGAGCCTGGTGCGCGTCACCCCCGCCGGTCGATAGGTATCGCTGTAGAAGGCCGCATTCTCGCCTGTCTTGGACAGCGCCGGCATCACGTAACCAAACGGCCCGAGCGCGCCGTGGCCGAAATTCAGCACACCGCTGGTAAAGCCTTCCGCCGCAAAACCGCGGCGCGCGGCTTCCAGCAGCGGCAGGCCTGCTCCAACCGTGAACGAAAAGGCGCGCCCCCTCGCCTCCACCCATTGGATACGCTCAGTGACGGGCGCGCCCGGCTGCTTGATACTCCGCATCACGTCAACTCAGCCCGCCTTGGTCTTGTCGAGATCGAGCAGCCCGCGCGCCTCGAGCTCGTCGCGCACCATGCGTTTCGGCACCTTGCCATAGCCGGATTTCGGCAGCGCCTCCCAGAAGAAGAACCGCTTCGGCATCTTGTAGCGCGGCACCTTCGGCAACAGGAACGCCGCCATCTCGGCTTCGCTCACAGGCTTCGTCCCCTCGCGCGCGACGCAGACGGCGACGCCGACCTCGCCCCAGGTCGCATCGGGCACACCGAGCACGGCGACCTCGCCGACCGCCGGATGCGTCAGGATCTTTTCCTCGATTTCACGCGGATAGATGTTGGAGCCGCCGGAAATGTACATGTCGGAGGCGCGGCCGGTGATGTAGACGAACCCCTCCTCGTCCATGTGGCCGAGATCGCCGGTGCGGAACCATCCGTTGCGGAACGCCTTCGCGTTGGCCTCGGGGTTATCGTAGTAGCCGGCGAGCACCGCAGGCCCGATCACGCAGATCTCGCCGCTCTGGTTCGCCTTGAGCTCGCGGCCCTCGTCGTCCTGGATCGAGACCTGCATGCCGGTCCGCTCGAAGCCGCAGGTGCCGATCTTCGCATGCGGCCCGTCCTCGGGATCGTGCAGCGCGGCCGGCAGCACGGTGATGTTGCCGGTGACCTCGCCGAGGCCAAAATACTGCACGATGACCTTGCCGAGCTTGTTCAGCGCGGCCTTCTGATCCTCGCGATACATCGGCGCGCCGGCATAGATCACGTGACGCAGCGAGGAATGATCGTATTTGTCGGCGGCGGGATGCTCGACCATCATCTTCAAGATCGTCGGCACCGTGAAGAGATTTCCGACCCGGTGCGTCGCGATCAGGCGGAACGCCTCATCGATATCGAATTTCTCGGTCGGCAACAGCACGGTGCAGACGCCGCGCGCGGTCTGCACCAGCTGATGCACGCCGGCGCCATGCGACAGAGGCGCCACCACCAGCGACGCGTCCGCTTCAGTAACACCGGGGGTGAGATCGGCGAGATGATTGGTGACGACAAAGCCCATCTGGCCGTGGGTCAGCACCGCGGCCTTGGAGCGGCCGGTGGTGCCGGAGGTGAAGAAGAACCAGCAGGGATCATCATGCTCGACCGCGACGTTGTCGACCATTTGGCCTGCCTGCGAAACGATGGCGTCGGCCACCGAGCGTTCGGCGAACGAAGCCTTGCCGTCGATGCTCCAGGTGAACCCCAGCGCACCACCGGTCACGGCCGCCGCGTGCTCGGGAAAATCGACGTGGCACAGAAATGCCTTCGCACCGGAGGCCTGTGCAAGATAAGCCACCTCATCCGGCATCAGGCGGAAATTGGTGGGCACCCAGACTGCGCCGAGCCGGAACGCGGCGAACATCGAGAAGAACATCTCGTCGCCATTCTTGGAATGAACGAGAATGCGGTCGCCCTTGGCAATGCCGCGCGCAGCGAGCGCCGCCGCCAATGCGGAGACCTGCGCATCGATCTCGCGCCAGGTCCAAAATTTGTCACCCCAGACGAAGCCGGGGCGTGATCCATGCCGCCGCGCATTCTGGGTCAAAATATAGGCGAGATTCATGACGCGGCGGGACATGCGGAGCGGCTGCATCGGGCTTCCTCTTCGACGGCAGACGGCACGCAAGCCGCCCGCTCATTGGAGCCCATTTATCGTCATCGAGAGCGGCGTAGCAAGACCGCCGGCCGGGCACCAGCCCTACGGTTTCCTGAACTCGAACGGCGTCGCCGTAATCGCCTTTTCCTTGACACAGGCCTGCACACCGAAGCCGCCGCAATAGCTGCCGTGCAGGTCGAAGCGGATGACGCGCGCCGCACCTCGCTTCATCGCGGGTGCCACGATGCTGTAGCTGCGGACGTCGCCGTCGAACACGGCGCGCACGCTGCCGTCCGGCCGCGTCACCAGGATGTCCAGCACGCAACCGCCGGTTCCGCAATAGGTGCTCTCGCGCTCGCCACACTTGGTGTCGCGGAAATCGACGATGTAATCGTCGCGGCCGTCGCCGGTCAGGTCGACCTGACGCACCGTGTCCGGCGCGAAGGTCACCGCGCCGCCGCCCTGGCTGTCGCATTCCTCATTGGCGTAACGCAGCGCTTTCTGCACGGCAGGCGGATAGTCGGCGGGATTGAACGGCTTTGCCTCATCGGCACGTGCGGCGGCCGTGAGCATCGTGAGCAGAACGATCAGATATCGCATGCGCGTTGGTCGCGGGCGCAGCCGCAATCGTTCAGGGAATTTTAAACATGATCGGCGCAACCTGCATCAGTCCTTGCGTACAGAGTGCCCCGTCATGGTCAAAGCGCCCGCCTTCCTGCTGTTGTCGTTGGCGCTCGCCGGATGCGCGGTGTCCCCGCAAGCCCATCTCGCCTCCGATCCAGCCTTCAGACCGGCGCGCTATGCCTGGGATGGCGCTGGCGCAGATCCGAACCAGCCGCGTACCACCGCCCAGCCATCGCGGGCAACACGCACGGCCGCCGCATCCGAGCGCGCCAGCTCGCAAACCGGGCTCCAGCCTTATTCGAAGGAGTGGTGGCAGGCTCAGGACGGCATCGAGGCCGAGCAGGACGCCAAGGTCAATCGCTCGCTCGTCATCTGCCAGGGCTGCCTCCCCGCCAGGCCTCAGCCGGAAGATTCGCGCCTCGCCAAGGCGGCGGATTGAACCGAACCGCGCGTCCTTCGGTCTACTGAGATACCGCGCTGACTGGGCCATTCCGGCCTATGGTCGCGTGCCGTTTATCTCAGGGACAATCCATGCTCACCCGCCGCAGCCTTATCGCCGCCTCCCTCTTCGCCGCCGCCACGCCAGCCTTCGCTCAGGCGCCCGCCGCCAGCGATCCCGCCTCCATCCTGACTGCGATCTACACCCGCGCCGCCAAGGGCAAGGGCGATGGCGGCGCCGCCTTCGTCACCGAGAACAAGGCCGCGAAGGCAAAATATTTCTCCAAGGCTCTGGTTGCGTTGTGGGCCAAGGCGGATGCCCATACGCCGAAGGGCGATGTCGGGCCGATCGATTTCGATCCCGTCACCAATTCGCAGGAACCCGACGTAAAATCGTTCAAGGTTGACGCGGAGAAGACGGAGGCCGACAAGGCGACGCTCGCGGTGACCATCACCGGCCACCGCAACGACCGTAAACCCGCCGACCAGATCGTGCGTTACGACTTTGTGCGCGAGGCCAACAGCTGGAAGATCGACGACATCAGGGGCTCGTCCGACGGCGAGGCCTGGTCGATCCGCAAGATGCTGACGGACGCGCTGAAGAGCTGACTGGAGACATCATGAGCGACGTCATCAACAACAAGGCCCATCACCGTTACGAGCTCGAGGTGGAGGGCCACCTCGCGACCGAGCATTACAAGCTCGACGGCAATGTCATTACCTTCGAGCACACCGACGTGCCGAAAGAGCTCGGTGGCAAGGGCGTCGGCTCAAAGCTGGTGCAAGGCGCGCTCGACCAGGTCCGCGCGGCCGGCTTGAAGCTGGTCCCGGAATGCCCGTTCGTGAAGGCGTGGATCGAGAAGCATCCGGAGTATGCGGATCTGGTGAAGAGATAACCAGGCTCAGGCCCGCCGACCGCGCAGCGGGCCTGCCGAAATCCAAGACCTACTGCCCGTGCTTGAGCATATCCTGGTCACTCAGATCCCAGTCCTGCCACAGCTGGAGCACGCCGAGGATCACCGCCACCGCGCCGAGACTCGTATGGTAAATCCGGAGAAAACCTTCGCCGGAATAGCCAAGCATCAAGGGCGAGACGATGAGCCACAGCCCGACCAGGATCGTCGCGACCTCCTGCCAGCGCCGCAACGCGACATATTCGAGCTGACTGAGGCCAAATATGACGAGGCCGATCGCGACCGTGTGCAGGACCACCATCTCGTTTCCAATGATTCCCGCGCGATCCTGGACGGGAAACCACGGCGACGCGACAACCAGCGCGCCGAGCAGCATCCCACACCAGTCTTCCCATGTTCGATGAGTATTCAAAAAACCAAAGTCCGACATCGTAACCTCCTACAAAAGAGGCATACGTCGGCGGCTGGCGATCATGACACTCCGAATGTCTAGCAACCCTGCCGGCCGCATTCGGGCGTATGTCCTGTAACAAGACGTGGGGAACCGGCGCACAATTGCAAGACGGACCAACGTTTTGATCGGTGAGGCAATCGAACGCCCGCTTACAACGCCCCAAGCTTCTGCAGTGCATCATGCGCCGTCTGCAGGCCCGGCTTCAGCTCCATCGCCTTGCGGAAATGGGCAATCGCGCCCTGCTTGTCGCCGAGCCGCATCCTGGCCTGGCCGCGATTATTCCAGGAGAACACGTCAGCGGGATCGTATTGCAGGGCCTTGTCGTAGTCAGCGAGGCCGCCCTTGTTGTCGCCTTGGTAGAGCCTGATCATGCCGCGATTACGCCAGCCACGGGCATCCGTCGGCGCGACGCGGATCGCCTCGCCATAATCGGCGGCGGCGCGGTCAAGCTGCTCGCTGTCGCGATAGACGTTGCCGCGGTCGATATAGGCGAGCAGATCGGGCGCGAGCTTGATCCGCGTGGTGTAGTCGGCGAGCGCGTGGACCAGGTCGTGCCTGCGGGCATAGACGTAGCCGCGATTGGCATAGGCCATGGCGTAGTTGGGGTCGCGCTTGATCGCGGCGTCGAAATCGGCAATGGCGCCGTCGAGATCGCCCTTGTTGAAACGGGACTCGCCGCGATTGCTGTAGGCCATCGCCAGCGATGGATCGAGCGTGATCGCCTGGTCGTAATCGGCAATGGCGCGATCATAATCGCGTTTGAAGCCGTAGACGCGGCCCCGATTGTTGAAGGCGCAGGCGTAGGTCGGATCGAGCTTGACCGCCTCGTCGAGGTCGGACAGCGCGGCATCGAGCTCGCGCCTCTCGGTCAAGCCATGCCCGCGATTGCAGTAGGCGCCGGCGAGCCTCCGGCCAGTCTCGCTCCTGGCATCGATCACGGTCGAACACGCCTTCACCCGCTCATCCGGGGTGCTCGTCAGCCCGACACAGGCCTCCCAGGCCGGACCGCCCTCGGCTGCCTGGACCGGCGCCGTCGAGACGAGTACGGCGAGGAAGGCCATGAGAGCGAGCAGGACACGCATTTTGCAGATATCTCCCCTGCAGCGACCTCGCTTGGTCGCGCCTTGGCAAGGCTGGGTTCAGGCGCCTAGATCAGGGCATGAGCATCGCTTCGGAAGGATCAGGCATGGCGGCATCGGTACGCGACAACAAGGACAGGAGCCGCTTCGAGCTCGATGTCGGCGGCGAGTTGGCCTTCGCCAATTACCGGCTGACGCCGTCGGCAGTCATCATCACCCACACCGAGACGCCGCATGCGCTGCGCGGCCGCGGCATTGCGTCCGAGCTGATCAAGGGCGCGCTCGATCTGATCCGCCACGACGGCAGGAAGGTCATCGCGGGCTGCGGCTTCGTCGTCGACTATCTCGACAAGCATCCGGAGGATGCGGATCTCGTAGCCTGAACGCAAAAGGGCCCGCGAGATCGCGGGCCCTTTTTTGGTTGCTTGGCGTCGACCGATGCGCCTCGGTCAGTGTTTGATTTCGGGCGGCAGCTTGCCGCCATTGGCAGCGAGCTTGGACATCACCTGCTTGTGCAGCCAGACGTTCATGCTGGCGGAGTCGTTCATGTCGCCGGTATAGCCGAGCTCCTTGGCGAGATCCTTACGTGCGGCAAGGCTCGAATCGATGTCGAGCGCCTTCATCAGATCGACGATCGAAGTCCGCCATTCCAGTTTCTCTTTCTGGGCAGCCACCAGCTTGTCGACGATGGCAGCAACGTCCACGGTCGCTGCGGGCGCGGCGGAGGGTGCAGCGCCCGGCGCGGTGGAAGGCGCCGATGCGGTCCCTGCCGGCGCGCTGCCCGCGGGTGCGCCGCCGGCGGGCGCAGCGGAAGCCGGATGGCTGCCGAAAATTGCGCCCATGATTTTCCCGAAAATGCTCATGTCTGCTCCCCGAAAAGGATCCGTTGGAAGGCCCTGAGTGGGCACTTATAGACGAAGTTACGTCGTTGCGCCCGCGAAGTTCCGCGAACCACAAACAGCATGAGCTTATCTGCGGCGAAATGACGACCGGATGACGTCATCGCGGTTGCACTGCGGCAACGAATCTCACCCAAGCGTGAGGGACAGGACTCGGAAATGGGCGTACGCTTTCCGTTCAGCTCGCGATGCCACCCGGAATTCGCGTCTGGTTGGACTCGCAAAACTCAGAAAGCGGCCGCTTGCGCCGTTGTCGGCGCCGAATTCGGCTGCGCGGCAAGGGAGCAAGTCGACCATGGCCACACTCTACCAGGGCAATGTCCCCACGATGGGCCAGACCGCAGAGGCGGCTGGACCGGTGATCCGAACCATCCAACTTTCCGACTTGCACGACGCGCTCAAGCGCGGCTGGGAAGATTTCAAGGCGGTTCCGAGCCACGCCATCATCCTCTGCGTGATCTATCCGGTGCTCGGCCTCGTGATCGCGCGCGTCGCGATGGGCTATTCCGTGATCCCGCTGCTGTTTCCGCTGGCCGCAGGCTTCGCCCTGATCGGCCCGTTCGCAGCACTCGGCCTCTATGAGCTCTCGAGCCGTCGCGAGCGATATGAAGAAGCCAGCGCCTGGGATGCCATGGACGTGCTGCGCTCGCCTTCCTTCGGCGCCATGCTCGGCCTCGGCACACTGCTGCTCGCGCTGTTCGTGACCTGGGTCGCGACTGCGCAGGCGATCTATGTTGCTGCATTCGGCTATGAAGGCGTCAGCGGAACGTCGGATTTCGTGACGCGCGTGCTGACGACATCTCAGGGCTGGTGGCTGATCGTGATCGGCTGCGGCACGGGCTTCCTGTTTGCGCTCGCTGCGCTCTGCATCAGCGCCGTCTCATTCCCCCTGATGCTCGATCGCCATGCCGGCGCGCTGGAGGCGATGGTCACCTCGCTACGCGTCGTCGCCAAGAACCCGGTGCCGATGGCGGCCTGGGGCCTGATCGTGGCGGTGCTGCTGGCGCTCGGAACGATCCCCGCGTTCCTCGGACTCGCCGTCGTCATCCCCCTGCTCGGCCACGCGACCTGGCATCTCTACCGCAAGGTCATCGTCTCCGAGCCCGGTGCACGGCCGGTGCCGCCTCCGCCGCAGCGCCCGCGCAAGCCGGCGGCAGACTTCCCCGCCAACCTCTTCCCCTGGCGGAATAGGGAATAGGGCCAGAGCCTGACGATCTTGTTACAACCGATCCCGCCCCGGACGCCCCGGGCGGGGTCGGTTGATGTCATACGCCTTGCTTTGGCCGCTGTTACAACCGAGATTGCCGCCGCCGGTCATGTCACTTCACGGAATCAATTTACTCGAATGACCCTGACGATTTCTCGTCTCGCTCTCGCAGCCCTCGCCCTCTCCGCGTCAATCCTGTCAGCCGAACCGGCGCTCTCCGCGGTCGCCTGCGGTTCGGGCAATTTCGACGCCTGGCTCGCCGACTTCAAAACCGAGGCCGTGGCCAAGGGCATCGCGCAACAGGCGGTCGCCGCCGGGCTTGCCGGCGTCACGCTCGACCAGAGCGTGCTCAACCGCGACAAATCGCAAAAGGTCTTCACCCAGACTTTCGAGGAGTTTTCCGGCCGCATGGTGCCGCCGCGGATGACGCGCGGCTCCAACATGATGAAGCAGTACGGCTCGGTGCTGTCGCGCATCGAGCAGACCTATGGCGTGCCAGGCGAGGTGCTGGTTGCGATCTGGGGGCTCGAGACCGATTTCGGCGTCAACACCGGCAAGTTCGCGACGATCCGCTCGCTGGCGACGCTGGCCTATGATTGCCGTCGCGCCGAGCAATTTCGCGGCGAGTTGATGGATGCCCTGCGTATCGTCCAGCGCGGCGATCTTGCACCCGCCGACATGAAGGGCGCCTGGGCCGGCGAGCTCGGTCAGACCCAGTTCATGCCGTCGTCCTGGATGAAATACGCCGTCGATTTCGACGGCAACGGCAAGCGCGACCTGCTGCACAACGCACCCGACGTGCTGGCCTCCACGGCGAACTATCTTGCGGGCTATGGCTGGCAGAAGGGCAAGGACTGGCAGCCGGGCAGCCCGAACTTCGCGGTCCTCCAGCAATGGAACAAGAGCGAGGTCTATTCGAAGACGGTGGCTTATTTTGCCACCCAGCTCGCCCACGCGCCTTAAGGCACACCGCTCGGGTACAAAACGCGTAGGGCCGATCGCCTCGCGACCGGCCCTCTCTTGGGTGTGCGTTTACCTACCCGTTTACTTGCCCATGGTGGCTTGCATCGCCTTGTTCAGGTGCGCACCGCACACACCCATTTTGCCATTGAGCAGCGCGTCCTGCGCAGCCGTGATCTCCTTCTCGGCGACGAACTTGCTGTCGCCGTCGGGCATGCCCTCGATCGCTGTCTCCGTCTTCTCCAGGTTGGCTCCGCTGCAGCCACCCATGCTGTGCTTGGCAGCCTGGGCCGGCGCGACGGCGAATGCGACGGCGGCAATTGCGATAACCCCGAGTAACTTCGTCATGATGTTACTTTCCTTCTCTTGCTCTTGGGACAGACCCAGCGACATTGCCGGAATCTGCAACATGACTTTGCTGCCGACGCGGCAACTTGCCGCAATAAATTCCCCGCGAGAATTGCGTGATGTTGCGCGCCGCGCAGAGCCGCATGCGAAATTTCTGATTTTCATTACAACTTTGTAATCCGGGTCTGCACGCACGACGTGTGTGCACTGCATCAACGAGGGAAGGGCTCCCGCCTCCAGCCGATCGGCGAGGCCAGTTTCCTGCAGATCCCGTCCCGCTGAACTCCCCAGAAGCGTCGCGGCGACCCTCCAGATCAACAGCGCCTTCAAAGTTATAGTGAACAAATATTCATTACTATAAATCGTCGATTCATGCGATTCGCGCATGAGAGACTTGGGCTTAGAAGCTGGCGCATCGTCTTGCAGGTCACGGAAACGCTACCTATTTCCAGCAGCATCGGAACCGCATGGTTTGCTATAAACCCGTGATTTCACGGTATTTTATTGCATCTGGCCGCTCCTTCCGCCTAGCAGTTGGGCTGGTGTGCCGACAGGTTAATCGTCCCTTACCTCCGCCATGCGCTCACCGCTTAGCTGCATCGCAACATCGGAACTTTCGCACTGCACTACTCTCACCTATATTCATTTCAACGATGACGCCCGGGCAAGGGTTGAATCGAACTACAGGAGACTACCAATGCTGCTCTCGCTCATCCGCATGATCCAGGCTTTCCGGGATTATCAGCGCAACGTTGCCGAGCTGTCCCAGCTCAGCGATCGCGAACTGGCCGACATCGGCCTCGATCGCTCGGACATCCCGCGCGTTGCCGCCGGCCAGTATCAGGGCTGATATCGTTCAGCCCTTCACCGGACGAACCGATAACGCCCGCCTCGTGCGGGCGCTGTCGTTTTCAGCGGCAGAAAACTCGATCTCTGCGATTCCACTGGCCGCCGAAAAGCGCTACCTGTCCGCCCCATGACAGGACCCCAATCCAATATCGTGCACGTGATCGGCGCTGGCCTTGCCGGTTCCGAAGCCGCCTGGCAGGTGGCGAAATCAGGCGTGCCCGTGGTGCTGCACGAGATGCGGCCCGACCGCATGACCGAGGCACACCGCACCGACGGGCTCGCTGAGCTCGTCTGCTCCAACTCATTCCGCTCGGACGACGCCGCCAACAACGCGGTCGGCCTGCTCCATGCGGAGATGCGCCGGCTCGACTCGCTGATCATGCGCGCGGCCGACGCCAACCAGGTGCCCGCCGGCGGCGCGCTCGCCGTCGACCGCGACGGCTTCTCGGCCGCCGTTACCAAGGCGCTGAACGACCATCCCCTGATCGAGATCGCCCGCGGCGAGATCAAAGGCCTGCCGCCGGCCGACTGGAGCAACGTCATCGTTGCCACCGGCCCCCTCACCTCCGCGCCGCTGGCCGATGCCATCCGCGAGCTGACCGACGAGAACGCGCTCGCCTTTTTCGATGCGATTGCGCCGATCGTGCATCGCGAATCCATCGACATGTCGGTGGCCTGGTTCCAGTCGCGCTACGACAAGGTCGGCCCCGGCGGCAACGGGGCGGATTACATCAACTGCCCCATGAACAAGGAGCAGTATGACGGCTTCGTCGCCGCGCTGATCGCAGGCGAGAAGACCGAGTTCAAGGAGTGGGAAACCAACACGCCCTATTTCGACGGCTGCCTGCCGATCGAGGTGATGGCGGAACGCGGCCCCGAGACCTTGCGCCACGGCCCGATGAAGCCGGTCGGCCTCACCAATCCGCACGATCCCACCACCAAGTCCTACGCCATTGTGCAGCTTCGCCAGGACAACAAGCTCGGCACGCTCTACAACATCGTCGGTTTCCAGACGAAGCTGAAATACGGCGAGCAGCAGCGCATTTTCCGCACCATTCCGGGGCTAGAGAAAGCCGAATTCGCACGTCTCGGCGGCCTGCATCGCAACACCTTCCTCAACTCGCCAAAGCTGCTCGACAGCCAGTTGCGCCTGCGCGCGCAGCCGCGGCTGCGTTTTGCCGGCCAGATGACGGGCTGTGAGGGTTATGTGGAGTCTGCCAGCGTTGGCCTGATCGCCGGCCTCTATGCGGCAGCCGACGCGCGCGGCGAGACACTGGCGAGCCCGCCGGGCACGACGGCGCTCGGATCCCTGCTCGGCCATATCACCGGCGGCCACATCGAGACCATCGAGCCGGGCACGCGCTCCTTCCAGCCGATGAACATCAATTTCGGTCTGTTTCCACCGCTCGCAACCGCGCCGACGAAGAAACCTGACGGCACGCGCCTGCGCGGCAACGAGAAGACGGTGGCCAAGAAGCAGGCAATGAGCGCATTGGCGCTCGCCGATCTCGATCGCTGGATCGCCGATCATTTGCGCATTGCCGCAGCCGCGTGAGTTTTCGATGAGTCTCCCGAAAGACGACGCCGCGGTGCTCTCGGCGCGCTGGACCGAGGGCGTGCTGCTCAAACGTGACGTGTTCTCGACCGTCGAGCGCGGCCGTTTTCGCGGCGACAGCGGCGAGGTCGATGCCGTGCTGCGCCGCCTCGACGAGGTGCCGTGGTGGTCGTTCCTGGTCGCTCGACATCTGTTTGCGCGCGAGAAGCACGCGCTCGCCCTGGCAAAGGGCCTCAATGTCGGCCCTGAATTGCTCTGGGCCGGCCGTCGCGCGCTTGTGCGCGGCTTCGTCGACGGCGTCGCGCTGCATCTGGCAAAACCCCATGGCGACCTCGCCTATTTCCGTTCAGCCAAGGCCGCGCTGCGGAGGCTGCGCCGCGCCGGCATCTGCCACAACGATCTCGCCAAGGAGCAGAACTGGCTGGTCGGCCGCGATGGACGCGCCTATGTCACCGACTTCCAACTCGCAGCCTGCTTCAACCGGCGCGGCCGCCTCTATCGCATCCTCGCCTACGAAGATCTCCGACATCTGCTCAAGCACAAGCGCTCCTACGCGCCCGAGGCGCTGACGCCGCGCGAGCGAAAGATCCTGGCCAAGAAATCCTTCGCCGCGAGCCTGTGGCTTGCCACCGGAAAGAAGGTCTATCGCGCCATCACCCGCGGCCTGTTCAACTTCACCGACCGCGAAGGCGGCGGCCGCCGTCTCGTCAACGACGCGCCGGTGCTGGCCGCGTTGATCCGGCAAAACCCCGCCGTGCGCGATACCGCCATCGTCGCCTTCGCCGACCGCCGCTCGGGCGTCGGGCTCTATGCCTTCGTGGAAGCTGATCAGACCGCGCTCGAAGGCGAGCTCCGCAACGAGCTCACGGCTGCCAAGGGTCCGAAGCCGCCGGAACACATCCAGGTCGTGCACGCGTTGCCGCGTGACACCAGCGGCAAGCCGCGCACCGAGATCCTGCAACTGGTCGCCATGAACCAGCTCGACCTGATCGAGCCGATGATGAAGAACGACCAGGACCGCGCCTTCCTCAAGGACATCCTGGAGCAGCGCAAGAACCTGCGCGATCGCTTCAACTTCGAGGCGGACCTGCCCACCAGTTAGATGACTGGATGGGCGGCGCCTTGAAGCGTCCACAATGCCGGTGGAGAAGCCGGGGATTGCACTGACTCGGGGAACGATGACGAGCTGGGGGACCATAAGGCGCCGCGCGGCCCTGCTGATCGCAGGGCTCGTGCTGCTGGCAACCACGCCTGGCATGGCCGCAGAGTCCCCTGCTGAACAGATCTCCGGCTTTCGGGCGAAGCATGGTGAGGGCCGCGTCGTACGCGACACAACCCTCGACCGCATTGCCATGGACCAGGCCCGTGCGATGGCGGCGAAGGATGATCTCAGCCACGACGCCCTCGGCCCGTTCAACAGGCGCGTCGCGCCATCCGGCGCAGGCCGCGCCGCCGAGAACATCGCCTACGGCTACGACAACTTTGAGAAGACGCTGGGACAGTGGATCGACTCGTCCGGTCACCGCAAGAATCTGCTGCTGCACAACGCCTCCCGCGTCGGGATCGCGAGCGCCAAGAACGCCAGCGGCAAGCGCACCTATTGGGCGATGGTGATCGCCGGCGATTACGAGCCCAAGCCGGGCAAGGGCAACGGTAAGGGCAAGAAGGACAGCGAGCCGCTGGTGGCCGTGAAACGCGAGGTCACGCCCGCCAGCAAGCCCAAAGCCAGCAACTGCCACGTCAAGCTGCTCGGCCTCTGCATCTGAGGCGAGACCGTTTCAGCCCGACGCAGCAACGGGCACGGCCCTACCGCGTCGGTTCCGCCAAATCCCTGGCTTTCAGGTCGCGCGGCAGCACGGTCAGCAACAGCACGGCACACAGCACACACAGTCCGCCGATGACGTAGAGCGCTGGGGTCGTGCTGCCGGTCATATCCTTGACCGAGCCGACCATGACCGGGCTGACGATACCGCCGACCTGCCCGAGCGTGTTGATGAGTGCGATCCCGCTCGCCGCGCCCGCGCCGGTAAGGATTTTTGGTGGCAGGGTCCAGAATGTCGGAATGGCCGCGACCACGCCAGCGCCGAGGATCGCAAGCGCGCCAACCAGCGTGACGACGTTCCGATCGAAGGCGCCGGACGCGAAGAAGCCCACCCCCGCAGCCAGAACCAAGCCGGCGACGAATTTTGGCCGCTCGCCTGAGGCATCCGACAGGCGCCCGACGACGATCATGCAGATGGCCCCGCAGATATAGGGCACGGCGGTCAGGAAGCCGATCGCGGCCGCGCTGCCGCCGCCAGCTGCCTTGATCAGGTCGGGCGCCCAGAAATTGAGGCCGTAGGATGCGATCTGGATCAGGAAGTAGATGAACCCGAGCAGCAGCACGCCGGGCATGAGCAGCGATCGCCACGCCGAATGCTCGCCGATCTCGCTCTTCTGACGGTCGAGTTGGACCGAGATCAGGCGGCGCTCGTCGTCGCTCAGCCACTCGGCCTGTTCGATGCCGTCGTCCAAACGCAGCAGCACGACGAAGCCAAGCGCGACGCACGGAATGCCGCCGGCCAGGAACAGCCATTGCCAGCCGGCAAGGCCATGCAGCCCGTTCAGGTAATTGAGGATGAGGCCGGAGATCGGCGCGCCGATGATCCCCGAGAATGCGGTGGCGAGAAAGAACACGGACGTCATGCGACCGCGGTGTGATTTTGGAAACCAGAGCGTCAGATAATAGAGAATGCCCGGAGCAAATCCCGCCTCCATGGCGCCGATCACGAAGCGCAGCGCATAAAACTGCCATTCACTGTGGACGAAGACCATGGCGGCCGTCGCCAGCCCCCAGGAAATCATGATGCGGGCAATCCAGCGCCGCGCGCCGAAGCGATAGAGCAGCATGTTGCTCGGCACTTCCAGCAGGACATAGCCGACGACGAACAGGCTGGCGCCGAAACCATAAGCCGTGTTGCTCAGGCCAAGATCGGCTTGCAGGGCGGCCTTGGCGAAGCTGATGTTGACGCGGTCGAAGAACGCGAAGAAGTAGCAGATGATGATCAGCGGCATCAGCCGCAATGCGATCTTCTTGATGACTTGCTGTTCAGTAATTCCCGTATCGAGGTCGGCGGTGGCCGCCGTAGCGATTGTCATGGTTTCCTCCAGTATGTTTTTGAAATTTTGAGTGCGATCGCTCAGCCGGAGTGTCGCAAACGTTCGGGTATGGGATGCAGGTCGAGGGGACGGCCGGCCTTTGCGACCTGCCCCGGCACCTCATGTCCCACCAGCCCGGGCAATCCGAACGAGAGATCGATGAGGCGCTGCAGGTCGAGACCGGTCCGCAAGCCGATCTCGTGGCAGAGGTTGACGAGGTCTTCGGTACAGACATTGCCGGTAGCGCCGGGCGCAAACGGACATCCGCCGAGGCCGCCCAGCGCGGCGTCAAAGCGGCGCGCGCCGGTGTCATAGGCCGCGAGGACATTGACCAGTCCGAGACCGCGCGTGTTGTGGAAGTGAAGCGTCAGCTTGCCCGCAGGGACCAGCAGCAAGACCTCGGCCACCAGCTGCGAGACCTGGTTGGGATTGGCCATGCCCGTGGTGTCGGCGAGCGTGATGCCGTCGACGTCGAGATCCAGATAGCGTTTGACGATATCGAGCACCCTTTCGAAGGGCTGCGCTCCTTCGAACGGACAGCCGAACGCAGTCGCAACGGTGGCATTGATCAGGGCGCCCGCATGAGCCGGTTTCACGATCTCGGCAAGCGAGGCCAGCGACTGCCCGGGCGTCATGTTCATGTTGGCGCGATTGTGCGTCTCGCTCGCCGACATCACAAAATTGAGCTCGTCGGCACGCGCCGCCAGCGCCAACTCGGCGCCCTTCCGGTTCGGGATCAACGCCGTGTAGATCGTGCCGGGACGCCGTTCGATTCCGGCAAACACCTCCGCAGCATCGCGCAGCGACGGGACGGCCGCGGACGAAACGAACGAGGAAACTTCAATGCGGCTGAATCCGATTGCAGAGAGCGAATTGATCAGCCGGATCTTTTCGCTGGTCTCGACCCATTTCGCTTCGATCTGCAGGCCGTCGCGCGGGGCGACTTCCTGGATCATGATATCCGCAGGCGTCACCGTCATTGCACCGCTCCGCTGCGGCGCAGCTGGGCGATATCGCCTGCCTGCAAGCCAAGGCTAGCGAGCACCTCGTCGGTGTGCTGCCCCAGCGTCGGCCCCGGCCATTTCACCGCACCGGGTGTCTCGGAGAGCTTCGGCGAAATGCCCGGCATCTTCACGGTCACGTCGCCCGGCAGTTCGGTCGGCAGGATCATCTCTCGGGCGGCGTAGTGGGGATCGTCGACGATGTCGGCGACCGAATAGATCCGGCCCGCAGGAACATCGGCCGCATCGAGGCGCGCGAGGATCTCGTCCATCGTCTTCGTCGAGGTCCAGGCAGCGATGGCGGAATCGAGCAAGGCGTTGCTGCGAACCCGGCCGTCGTTGCTGGCAAGATCGGGATCGTCGGCCAGGTCCGGTCGGCCGACCACCTGCATCAGGCGCTTGAAGATCGCATCGCTATTGCCAGCGATGACGACGTGACGCCCGTCGGAGCTTGGATATGTATTGGAGGGACTGATACCCGGCAGAGCGCCGCCGGTACGGGTCCTGACATGACCCATGAGGTCGTACTCCGGGACCAGGCTCTCCATCAGATTGAACACGCTTTCATAGAGCGAGACGTCGACGACCTGTCCGCGCCCCTGCCCCGTCTTGACACGCAGCAGCGACATCAGCGCGCCGATCACGCCGTGGAGCGAGGCAAGACTGTCGCCGATGCTGATGCCGACCCGCGCCGGCGGGCTATCCGGATCGCCCGTGGTGAAGCGCAAGCCCCCCATGGCTTCGCCGATCGCTCCGAAGCCGGACCGGTCGCGATAAGGGCCGGTTTGCCCGTAGCCGGAGATGCGCACCAGCGTCAGGTCCGGGTTGAGCTTCGACAGCGCATCCCAGCCGAGGCCGAGCTTCTCGAGGCTGCCCGGCTTGAAATTCTCGATCACGACGTCGGCTTGCGCAGCCAGACGCAGCGCAACGTCGCGCCCCTCAGGCGACTTCAGATCAATTGCGATCGACTTCTTGTTGCGCGATTGCAGATACCACCAGAGCGACGTGCCCTGATGCAACTTGCGCCAAGAGCGCAGGGGATCGCCGCTGCCGGGCTGCTCGATCTTGATGACTTCGGCGCCGAACTCGGCGAACAGCCGCGCGGCAAACGGCGCAGCGATCAATGTTCCGAGCTCGACGACTCGTATTCCGGATAATGGTCCGTCCACGTCTGGCGCTCCTCGATCTTCTTTGATCGTGGTGTCGCCGAGTACGAGGTCCTAAGTCCAATATCCTTTGATGAACACGCGTTCGCGGATGACGAACGACATGAAGGGCCGCAATCAGTGAGGTTTGGTTCCAGGCAATCGCAGATGATCGAGCATCAGCTGGCTCGTCGCCGACAATCCTGCGGGATCCCTTGCCACCAGCACGAGTTCTCGATCGGCCCAGTCGTCACTCAGCTCGACCGCCGCCAGGTTCATGCCGTGACTGAGCACCTCGAACGCACGATCAGGAATGAGGCCGATGCCCATACCGGCCTGCACCATCCGGCACACCGCATCGAAACCGGGCACGTGAACCCGCAACCGGATCGACTTGCCGATCTGCTGCGCCGTGTATTGCGAGCGGAGATAGATCGAACTCGTCGCAAACAGGCCGACATGGTCGTAGTCGAGCGTGTCGGCAAACGAAACGTCTTTTGCCGATGCAAGCGGATGATCCGTGCGCACCACGATGACGAGGCGGTCGCGCCGATAGGAGAACCGCTCCAGCCCGCGCGTCGAAACGTCCGCCGAGCAGATGCCGATTTCGGCCACGCCCTCCTCGACACCGCGAACGACATCGGCGCTGGGACGTTCCTGCAGATCGAGCCGCACCAGCTCGTGCGAGCGAAAGAATCCGGGCAGATCGTCCGGGAGGAACTCGACGATTGACGACAGATTGGCCAGCATTCGCACATGACCGCGCACGCCTCGCGCATGCTCGGCCATATCGACGGCGATCTTCTCGACATTGAGCAAGGTCACGCGCGCATGATGCAGCAGAGACTCGCCGGCGGGTGTCAGCGCCATGCCGGTCGGATGCCGCTCGAACAAGGCGACCTCTAGTACCTCCTCGAGATCATGCATACGCTTGCTGACCGCGGACGGCGCGATCGCTTCGCGCTGCGAGGCGCGCGTCAAATTGCCCTCTTCGCAGATGGCAATGAACAGCCGCAGCGTCGTGAGGTCGATCCGCCGGGTGATGTCGATCTTGGGCGCTCCGCTCGCCGAGCGCGACGATTGCGTTCTCTCTTGCATGATCGGTTTTCCGATCCGGGAGGATATAGCGTTCGCAGTCGCCGGATTTCTCAAATTCCTGTCCGAAAGTCGGCCGGATTGGAATGGGATACCAAGACGAGGCGACAATTCGCGATTTTGTTCCAGGCGGTACACGAGCTTGCTCGTACCCGCCATCGCGCCTAATTCATAGGCCGGGATGGCAGAGGCGGAGACAAGCACGTGATCGACATCGACCGAATACGAGCCGACACACCGGCAGCCTCCCGGCTCGCCTATCTCCACAACGCGGGCGCAGCGCTGATGCCGGCGCCGGTTGTTGCGGCGATGAAGCAACATATCGATCTCGAAAGCGAGATCGGAGGCTATGCGGCAGCCGACCGCGAGGCGCGCCGGCTTGATGCGGTCTACGGCTCGGTCGCGCGCCTGATGAATGCCGCGCCGGACGAAATCGCCCTCGTGGAGAACGCGACGGTCGCCTGGCAGATGGCGTTCTACGCGCTTCCGTTTGGCAAGGGCGACCGCATCTTGACCGCAGAGGCCGAATACGCCGCCAACTATGTCGCATTCCTCCAGGTCGCCAGGCGCACGGGCGCGGTCATCGACGTGGTGCCGAGCGATGCCAGCGGCGAGCTCGACATCGAGGCGCTCGAACGCATGATCGACGCGCGCGTGAAACTCATTGCCATCACCTGGGTCCCGACCAATGGCGGGCTGGTCAATCCAGCGGCCGCCGTCGGGACCATCGCGCGGGCGCACGGCATCCCCTATCTGCTCGACGCCTGCCAGGCGGTCGGGCAGATGGAGGTCGACGTCGAGGCCATCGGCTGCGACATGCTGTCCGCAACCGGGCGCAAATTCCTTCGCGGTCCGCGTGGCACCGGCTTTCTCTACGTCCGCCGCGCGCTATTGCAGCACCTCGAGCCGCCGATGATTGATCACTTCGCCGCGCCCTGGATCTCGCGGGACGCTTATCGACTGCGCGACGATGCCCGCCGGTTCGAGACCTGGGAGAACAATTACGCGGCAAGGCTTGGCCTCGGCGCGGCCGTCGACTACGCCCTCGCGATCGGCCTCGGCCGGATCGAGCAGCGCTGCCGCTGGCTTGCGGGCCGTCTGCGTAGCGGTCTCGCGTCCGTGCGCGGCGTCACGCTTCGCGACCTCGGACGCAGCCCCAGCGCCATCGTCAGCTTCACGATGGAGGGGCGTGAGGCGGATGCAATCGTCCGCGGCGCCGCCGCGGCCGGCATCACGATCGGCGCCTCGGATCCGTCGAGCACCCGCATCGATGCCGAAGTCCGCGCGCTGCCGGTGGTCGTGCGGGCGTCCCCGCATTACTACAACACGGAAGCCGAGATCGATCGGTTGATCGCCCACCTCGCGGGTCTGGCGCCGCGATAGCGGCGCTCAGGTACAGCGCGCGCTCAGCCCGGATGCGCCGAGCTTGGCCATGACCTCGTCGAGATGCGCGCTGTCGCGGGTCTCGATGACGAGTTGCAGCAGCGTCGCCTTGGCCGGAAGGTCGGAGAAGGTCCGCTGGTGCGAGACCTCGATGATGTTGGCGCCGGCTTCCGCCAGCAGTGCGGCGACCGCCGCCAACTGGCCCGGCCTGTCGGGAATATCGAGCGAGAGCTGGGTCAGCCGTCCCTCGCGCGCGAGTTCGCGCGTCAGCACCGAGGCGATCAGCCTGGTGTCGATGTTGCCGCCGCTCAGGACCAGACCAACCTTCTCGCCGGCGAAGCGCGTGGGATCAGACATGATCGCCGCAAGGCCCGCAGCGCCGGCGCCCTCGACGACCGTCTTCTCGATCGAAATCAGGGTTGCGACCGCGCGCTCGAGCTCGGCTTCGTTGACGAGCGCAATGTCGTCGACCAGGGCGCGGACGATTTCAGTGGTGATTTTGCCCGGCGATTTGACTGCGATGCCTTCGGCAAGCGTATCGCCCCGCGCCGGCAGATTGCCACCATGGACGGCATTGTACATCGAGGGATAGAGCCAGGCCTCGACACCCAGGATCCGCAGCGACGGCTTGATCGATTTCGCCGCAATGGCGATGCCGCTGATCAGGCCACCGCCGCCGATCGGGACGACCAATGTGTCGAGCTCCGGCACCGCCTTGAGCATCTCAAGCCCCACCGTGCCCTGCCCCGCAATGACCAGGGGGTCGTCGTAGGGGTGGACGAAGATCATGCCGCGGGCCTCGCCGTGGCTGCGTGCGAACGTAGCCGCCTCCTCCAGCGTCGCGCCGGTGACGACCACCTCTGCGCCGTGATGCCTGGTGTTCTCGACCTTCACCATCGGCGTGCCCACCGGCATGACGATCGTGGCGGGAATGCCGAGCCGCTTGGCATGATAGGCCACGCCCTGCGCGTGGTTGCCCGCCGACATGGCGACGACGCCGCGCGCACGCTCCTCCGGCGTCAGCGCCGTGAGCCGGTTCAGCGCCCCACGCTCCTTGAACGATGAGGTGAACTGGAGGTTCTCGAATTTGAGCCAGAGGTCGCAGCCGCAGATGTTGCTGAGCGTCCGGCTGTAGCTGCAGGGAGTCTCGACGACGGCGCCGCGGATCGTCTCGGCAGCAGCTTGAATGTCACGAGCTGCGACCGGAAGGCCGCTCAGATCGGGGATTGCGGTTTGGGACAATTCAGCCATGGGACAGCATAGAGCATTCGGCCGCCTCGGGCGATAAGCCAACCGCTATTTGGTAAATTCCCGGGATCGTGAAGCCCGCCACAGCGTCCAAAGCGTGCGCAACCGCGACACCGGCTGCGGCGCGAAGGGATTGCGCCCCGGCCGCACCAGGCGATCGAGATCAGCCCGCGCCTGGCCTAGCGGCAGGAACGCTGCCCGCGCCGACGGCGCCACCTGCGCCAGCAGCGATGAGGCCGTCGCCAGATGCCGCCGGGCTTCGCCGATGAGCTGGTCCAGCACGGCATTCAGATGGGACGTCTGTTTGCCGGCGAACACATCCTCGATGACACAGCCATGGCCGGTCAGGAATTGCTGCGGCAGGAACAATTGTCGATGGGCCGAGTCCCGCGGCAGGTTCGCGATCACCTGCACGATGCCCTGCGCCAGCCCGGCATGCCGCGCGAGGTGCTCGCTCGCATCCGAAGCCTCGCCCATGATCCGCGCCGCGAGCGCGAACAAGGCCGAAGAGGTCGCCGCCAGATAGCCTTCCAGCGCCGTCATGGTCGGCATCGGATCGTTGTAGAGATCGAACTGGTGCTCGTCGACGAGCAGCGACAACGGCTCGACCGGCAGGTCAAAGTCCCGGATCGCACGCAGCAGCTCGGCCGCCACCGGATTGCCCTCGGCGCTGCCGTGAACGAGGCCCGAGAACAGATCGGTCCACCATTGAAAGCGGATTTCGCCGGGCAAGGGCTGGCTCACCTGGTCGCGGACCCGGACGATCTCGACATTGAAGGCGTAGAGCGCCAGCAGCGCCCGACGTTCGGCGGCTGGCGCGAAGAGGGTCGCGGCATAGCGCGGAAAGTCATGGCTGCGCACGAGGTCGGCGCAGAACGTCATGGTGTCGGGCGGCGTCGCAGCGCTGCTCATGGCACGGCAATCAGCGCAGCCGCAACGCGGCGCCGTTCGCCGATCATGATGTTGTAGGTGCGCACCGCCGGCCCGGTTTGCATGGTGTCCAGCACCACCCTCACCGCCTTCAGCGCCTGGCGCAGCTCCGGCGGCGGCAGCCAGACGCCGGTTCCGGTCCCGACCAGAAGCGTGTCGATGCTGTTGGCGGCCGTGAACACCCGATCCAGCGAATAGCGATCGATCTTGGTGGGATCCGTCACGTCCCAGGCCCAGATGGCGTCAGGCAGGCACAGCAGCGAGCCCCGGTGCGACATGCCCGCAAAGGCGAAACCGCCCTTGCCATAGGCCTCGATCGGCGCCGAGCGCGGGAAATGGGGAGCGTTGGGGTCGCCGGCCATGAGCTTCGTCCGAATGAGCCTATTGCCCTCGCAAACTCATGCGAGGGCACACGGTTCGGATCATGCCTTGTTTTTCTTCGCCGGCGGAGCCTCTTCCTTCGCATCTTCACGATGCTCGCCGACGCCGAGATAGATCAGAATCGGCGCTGCGATGAAGATCGAGGTGTAGGTGCCGACCAGCACCACGCCGAACATCATGACGGCCGTGAAGCTGTGGATGGCATGACCGCCGAACAGCAGCAGCGCGAGCAACGCCAAGGTTACCGTGAAGTGCGTGATGATCGAGCGCGACAGCGTCGAGTTGATGGACTCGTTCAACAGCTGCGGCATCGGCATCTTCTTGTAGCGCCGCAGCATTTCACGGATACGGTCATAGATGACGACGGTATCGTTGAGCGAGTAGCCGAGAATCGTCAGGAGCGCCGCGATGCTGGTCAGGTCGAAATCGACCTGGCTGATCGACATGAAGCCGATGGTCAGCACGATGTCGTGCACGTTGGCGATCATTGCACCGAGCGCGAACTGCCATTCGAACCGGAACCAGAGATAGACCAGGATCGAGACGATCGCGAGCATCAGACCGAGCATGCCGAACGCCAGCAGCTCGCCGGAGACGCGTGGCCCGACAACTTCGACGCGGCGATATTCGACGGTATCGCCGAGCGCGCCACGGACCTTTTGCACGGCCTCCTGCTGGGCGGCATCGCCGCCCGGCTGCTCCGCGACGCGGATCAGGACGTTCTCGGGACCGCCAAACTGCTGCAACTGGACTTCGCCGAGACGCAGGGCATCCAGCGTCGTGCGCATCGCCGCGATGTCGGCGGTACCCGACTTCGCCTTGACCTCCAGCAGCGTGCCGCCGCGGAAATCGATGCCGAAATTCAGGCCATGGGTGAAGAACAACGTGATAGCGAGAATCGACAACGCGGCCGAGATCGGGAAGCTGATGCGGCGGAAGCGCGTGAAATCGAAATGCGTATCGTCGGGGACGATGCGCAGCGACGGCAGCCAGCCGAACACCGAGACCACGGTAAGGACGGCGATCAGGATGCCGAGCCCGATGAGAACGTAGTGAGTCACGATCAGGCTCCTAGATCGGCACGTTCTGCGGCCGCTTCCACCGCACCCACCAGGCCACGATCAGCCGGGTCAGCGTGAAGGCGGTGAACACCGTGGTGATGATGCCGATGCCGAGCGTCACGGCGAAGCCGCGCACCGGGCCGGTGCCGATGTAGAACAGCACCGCAGCGGCGATGAAGGTGGTGATGTTGGAATCGAGGATGGTCGCAAGCGCCCGCTTGAAGCCGGCGTCGATCGCCGAAATCGCGTTGCGGCCGCCGCGCAGCTCTTCGCGGATGCGCTCGTAGATCAGCACGTTGCTATCGACCGCGATGCCGACGGTGAGCACGATGCCGGCGATGCCGGGCAGCGTCAGCGTGGCATTGAGCAGCGACAACAGGCCGAAGATCATGGCGACATTGACGGCCACCGCGATGTTGGCGAACACGCCGAACAGCCGGTAGGTCAACAGCATGAACACGATGACCATGATCGAGCCGACATAGGCCGCAAGCTCGCCCTTCTCGATCGAATCCTGGCCGAGGCCCGGACCAACCGTGCGTTCCTCGACCACCGTGAGCGGCGCCGGCAGCGCGCCGGCACGCATCAGGATCGCAAGATCGTTGGCGGACTGGACCGTGAAGTTGCCCGAAATCTGCCCCTGTCCGCCCGTGATGGGCTCGCGGATGACCGGTGCCGAGATCACCTCGTTGTCGAGCACGATCGCGAACGGCAGCCCTACGTTCTCCTGCGTGGCCTGCGCGAATTTGCGCGCCCCGGTGGAGTTGAAGCGGAAGGAGACGATCGGCTCGTTGGTGCGCTGGTCAAATCCGGGCTGGGCATCGGTAAGCTCGGCGCCAGAGACCAGCACCTGCTTCTTGACGACGTACGGCACCTTCGGCGAGCTCTGGCTCATCAGGAGCTCGGAGTCCGGCGGCACGCCACCGCGCTGCGCCTGATCCGCCGGCACCGAGGTGTCGACCATGCGGAATTCCATCTTCGCGGTCTTGCCGAGCAGCTCTTTCAGATGCGTCGGATCCTGAAGACCCGGGACCTGAACCAGGATGCGGTCGGTGCCCTGACGCTGGATCACCGGCTCGACGGTGCCGAGCTCGTTGACGCGGCGTTCGACGATCTGGATCGACTGCTCGATGGTCTTGCGCATGCGCTCGACCATGGCAGGCTGCGACAGTGCGAGGCGGATCAAGCCGCCGCCGGCATCAGAGATGTCGAGGTCACGCTGAGCGCTCGACCCGAGCAGGCCGCCGATCGGCTGTGAGAGTTCACGCAGCTTGGTCAGCGCAGCCTGGAGGTCGGTATCCTTGACCCGGACCTCGACGGCGTCGCCGCGGGTCACGAGGCCGGTATAGCCGATCTTGGCCTCACGCAGCGAGCGGCGGACGTCGTCGCGCACCTGATCGAGCTTTTCCTTCTTGACGTAGTTGGCATCGACCTCGAGCAGCAGATAGGAGCCGCCCTGAAGGTCGAGGCCGAGCACCAGCCGGCGCTGTGCCCAGGCGGGCCACGTCTTGACCTGCGCCTCGGGGAAGAAGTTCGGGACCGCGCAGAGGCACACGATCAGCGCCGTCAGGATGATCCCGAGCGCCCTCCACCGCGTGAAATACAACATCGACTGGACCTGTCAGATCAGGAGATTTGAGAGACTCGCGGGAAAGCGTTCACTTCGCCGCGGCGTCGTCCTTGGCGCTTTCCTTCGCGCTGTCCTTGGCCGGCTCGCCCTTGGCGCGGACGCCCGAGATCATCGACCGCATCTGGCGCACGCGCACGCCGTCGGAAATCTCGAACTCGATCTGGTCGTCATCGACCACCTTGGTGACCTTGCCGACCAGGCCGCCCGAGGTCACGACGGTGTCGCCGCGGCGAATGTTCTTCACGAGCTCGGCGTGGTCTTTCACTTTCTTCTGCTGGGGACGCAGAATCAGGAAGTACATGATCACGAAGATCAGGGCGAACGGCAGCAGCGACATCAACATGCTGTTGGTGTCACCGGCGCCCGCAGCCTGGGCATACGCAGGGGTAATGAACATTCGGACGATCCTCGTGGAAACGGGGGAAAACCGGTCAGGCCCTCAAGGGCGACCGGTTCGGTCAAATTCGCGCGGACTATAGCGGCCATTGCCCCAATTGCAACGCTGCCAGACCGTCGATTTGGCCACCTTGCGGCGCGCCGTCAGGCCCGATAAGGCTGCATTCTCAGGAACTTCGGACATGCCCAAAAAACCAAGCAAAAGCCCGGCCGGCAAAGGCCCCCGTACCCCTGCCACGAAGCCCGCCCAGGTCGCGGCAAAACGCCCCAAGGCGGTCTCAAAGGCGGCTTCCAAGGCTACCCAGGACCTTTCCCAGGAGCGCATCGTCCTCGCGCTGGAGACCATCGCAGCGCACCTCGCCGCCCAGGGCAAGCCGGCCGTCGAGCGCGAATCGTTCGAGCGGGCGGACGCCTATGTCTGGCACCCCGACGGCCGCCTTGCTGCGGTGCCGCGGGTCAGCCGCGTCGAGCTGTTCCTGCTCAAGGGCGTCGACCGGATGCGCGACATCCTGATGGAGAACACCGAGCGGTTCGCCAACGGACTGCCGGCCAACAACGCCCTGCTCTGGGGCGCGCGCGGCATGGGCAAGTCGTCGCTGGTGAAGGCGGCCCACGCCAGCATCAACGCCGACCGCAAGCCCGCCGACAAGCTCAAGCTGATCGAGATCCACCGCGAGGACATCGAAACGCTGCCGATGCTGATGGAAAAGCTCCGCGACGCCAGCTTCCACTTCATCGTGTTCATCGACGACCTTTCCTTCGACGGCAATGACGCGTCGTACAAGTCGCTCAAGGCCGTGCTCGAAGGCGGCATCGAGGGCCGGCCCGAGAACGTCATCCTCTACGCCACCTCCAACCGCCGCCATCTGCTCGCGCGCGACATGATCGAGAACGAACGCTCGACCGCGATCAATCCCGGCGAAGCCGTCGAAGAGAAAGTCTCGCTGTCGGATCGCTTCGGCCTGTGGCTCGGCTTCCACCGCTGCAGCCAGGACGAATACCTCGCCATGGTGCGCGGCTATTGCAGCCATTTCGGCATCAAAGTCGACGATGAAGCGCTGGAGCGCGAGGCACTGGAATGGTCGACGACGCGCGGCTCGCGCTCGGGCCGCGTCGCCTGGCAGTTCGTGCAGGAGCTGGCGGGACGGCTCGGCGTGAGGCTGACGGCGAAGTAGTCGAGGCTGCCGCCGCGCTTCTCGCGACTGGAAAAGAAATCGCCCGCACAAGGCGGGCGACAACTGCGTTCTTGCGGCGAGAGCGAGAGCCTGACGTCAGCGCTCACGCGCCGTTCAGGAATTGAAGCGGGTCAACCGGGCTAGATCCCTTACGGATCTCGAAGTGGAGCTGCGGCGACGCCACCTCCCCGGATTGACCCGACTTGGCAATGACCTGACCGCGCTTGATAGGATCGCCGCGCTTCACCAACAGCTCACTCGCATGGGCATATGCGGTGACGTAGCCGTTGGAGTGCCGAACCAGGACCAGATTGCCGTAACCCTTCAGCTCGTTGCCCGAATAGGCAACGACGCCGTCTTCAGCCGCCTTGACCGGCGTCCCCTCGGGCACCGCGACGTTGATGCCGTCGTTGGACTTGCCGTTGGTCTTGGCGCCGTAGCTCGTGATCACCTTGCCGCGCACCGGCCAGCGGAAGGTCGGCAGCGAGCTGGTGGTCTCGGCCGCTTTCGCCGGCGCCGTCTCGGCGGGCTTCTCTTCGATATTGGTGTTGGCCTGGGCCAGGCGCGCGCTCTGCGCGGGCTGAGCAACGGCGGCCATCTTGGTGGCGGCAACCGGAGCTGCCGCGACCGGCTGCAGTGCAGCCGCCACAGGGGCCGCCGCGACAGGAGCCGGAGCGAGCGGAGCCGCAACCGCCGCCGTCTTGGCGCCCGGCACGGTCAGCTTGGTGCCGAGCTTGAGCTTGGCCGAGGGCTCGAGACCATTGGCGCGCGCGAGCTCGGCCGCGGAGATATGGTTCTTGCGCGCGATGCTGGCGAGCGTGTCACCATGATTGACGAAGTGGAGGCTCGGCGGTGCAGCGACGGCAGCAACCGGCTTCGGCGCCATCGCCGGAGCCGCAGCGACCGGAGCCATCACCGGCGCGGGCGCCGCAGCCGTTGCACCGGGATGCGGGATGACCAGTTGCTGGCCGGGCGAGAGCGCGCGCGGACCCTTGTAGCCGTTGGCGGCCATGATCGCCTGCGGGCTCACATGGTAGCGCTTGGCGAGCACGTCGAGCGTATCGCTGGTGCCGACGATGATCTTGGTCCCACCGGCCGGCTGGGCGGCAGCGACCGAGCGCGGCGGCACGGTGCCGGTCGCCTCAAGACGCGGCTGAGCCGGCGGCGGCGTGTAGGAGCCGAGGCCACGACCGCCTCCGGAGACGCCCCCACCCGCTGCAACCGGATAGGATTGCGGCGCGGCAACCGCCGGCGGCGGCAAGGCCTGGGACTGATAATAGCCGGGCTGGGTCTGCGGCCGCGCATATTGCGGCAGCTCACGCTGCGGCGGCGGGGCCTGCTGGACCGAACCGGTCGAGTCCGAGAAGGGGTTGGAGAAGTTCGCCTGGGACAGTCGCGACTGTGTGTCGGCACTGCACCCCGCGAAGCTCAAGGAAATCAGCGCCAGGACCGCGACCTGCGGTACGCGGCGCGAGTAAAGCAACTCGGCGACAACAGACATGGTTACTCACTCGTACGCAACAGAACTGGTCTTTTAAGTAAACACGCGTCGAGTAAATAACGGCTTAACCCTCCCAATAAGACCTTGGCAGCGCAGCTGATCCGGAGTTCTACAGCTCCCGCGCCACTCCCGGCAGCGCCGGCACGAAACGGACCTCGACGAGTTCCCTGCGTTCGATCCCGGCTTCGGTCCGGCGCAGACGGGTCAGCGTCTGCACGCCCTGATGCGGGCCGACCGGCGCGATCAGGATGCCACCGACCTCGAGCCGCTCGACCAGATTCTCCGGAATCTGCTCCACGGCGGCCGTGACGATGATCCGGTCGAACGGGCCGATGTTCGGCGGCAGATTGAGGCCGTCGCCGAGCATCACCTCGACGTTGTGACAGTTGAGCTTCTCGAGTCTGGCGCGCGCCGCATCAGCGAGCTTGCGGTAGCGCTCGACCGTCAGCACCTCGCGCGTCAGCCGCGACAGCACAGCAGCCTGATAGCCGGAGCCAGCCCCGATCTCGAGCACGCGGTGGCTCTTCTGGAGCTGAAGCTGCTCGGTCATATAGGCGACGACGAAGGGCTGGCTGATGGTCTGCCCGCAGGCGATCGGCAGCGCGCTGTCACGATAGGCAGCGTCGCGATCGGCGGCCTCGACGAACAGATCGCGCGGCACCTCTTCCATGGTCCGCAACACGATCTGATCGCTGATGCCGCGACGCCTCAGCGTGAGCTGAAACATCATCTTTTCCGGCGGGGGCTGATTGGAGGTCATCGCTGCTTATATCGTCTCGTCGGAGGGCCGGATCATCGCACGCGTCGCTCGGGCCCGGGCGAGAATCCTGTTCCTGCTCTGGAACCTATGATAGCCTTTTGCTGCGGTATTTGACCATAAATTGGCTTGCAGCGGGCGCACCGCAAACGCCGTTTTCGGGCGTCAGCTGGCCGAAACGCGCATTGCGTCGATTCATGTTATCTGCGAACGTTTTCCAGAGATGGGCAAGGACTCAACGACAATGACCGCGACCGGGCTTTCGGGCCGCTCTGTATTCCTCGTCGAAGACGAGGTCATGATCAGAATGATGGTCGCGGATATGCTGGAAGAGCTCGGTTACAAGGTCGCGGCCGAAGCGGGCGACATCAACGAGGCCCTGCGGCTGGCCCAGGCCACCGAGTTCGACATCGCCATTCTCGACGTCAACGTCAATGGCAAGGTCATCTCGCCGGTTGCCGATCTGATCCGGGAAAAGGGTTGCCCGTTCATCTTTGCCACCGGCTACGGCTCGTCGGGCCTGCCCGAGCAATACCGCGACCGGCCGGCGCTTCAGAAGCCGTTTCAGCTCGACGCGCTCGGCAAGACCATCGAAGCCGCGCTTCGCAGCAGCTAGCCGCTGTTTCCAGATCGTCCTTACTTTAACGTCGCGCTCAGCTCTTCGGAAAACGCTTCATTGGTGCGGTCGAGCCGCAGCGGCGTGACCGAGACGTAGCGCTCGCGCAGCGCCGCGAGATCAGTGCCTTCGGCCGGCGTGTCCATCATCGCCGCGCGTTCGAAGCCGATCCAGAAATAGGGATTGTTGCGACCATCCCTGCGTTCGTCGATCCTGAGGAAGCCGAGATTGCGCTTGCCCTGCCGCGTGACGCGAATGCCGAGCACCTCTTCCGGCGTACAGGACGGAAAGTTGACGTTGATGACGGTGTCCTTCGGGATGCCGGCCTTGATCACCTTGCGCAGGATATCGGGACCGAATTTGCGCGCGGTATCCCACGGCGGCCGTTCGCGCGTCTCGACGCTGAATTCCTGCGAGAGCGCGAATGACGGAATCCCCAAGATGGTGCCTTCGAGCGCGCCCGCGATGGTGCCGGAATAGACCACATCCTCAGCAACGTTGCGGCCCTTGTTGACGCCGGAGAGCACGACATCCGGCAGCTTGGCGCCAAGGATATGGCGCGCGCCCATGATGACGCAGTCGGTCGGCGTGCCGCGCACTGCGAAGTGCCGAGGCCCGACTTCGCGCAGGCGCAATGGATCGTTCAGCGACAGCGAATGCGAAACGCCGGACTGATCAAGCTCGGGCGCCACCACCCAGACGTCGTCGGACAGCGCGCGTGCGATCTCCTCCACGACCTTGAGGCCGGGAGCGTGGATGCCGTCGTCATTGGTGCAGAGAATGCGCATGCCGGTGGTCGATTCCTGAACTGGGGTCAGGCCGTCTTATCCGGCTATGGCGGATCAGGCAAACCGGCTGCAGGCGGGAATTCGGCTGACGCAATGCAGGTCTCTTCTGTGATCTAGCTCATTGCGGCGCCGCAACACCGCATCCTAGTTTTACCGCGCATTTTCAGGCGACCGGGCACCGAATGACCCGCTTTGCAGCCGCTATCCTCCTCGGTTTCGGCCTCTGCGTGACAGGCGGCGGCTGGGCCCAGGATTCGGGACCTGCGGACCGCTGCTTTCCCTGGCAGGAGTTCCGCAACGGCGTCTGCGCCGCCAAGTCGGCCCCCGTTGCGCCCGCGCCAGCTCCTGCAGCGCCGGAGCCGAGCCCACCTCCTGCCCCGGCCGAGACCAATGCGACGACCTCGCCGCTCGCCTGCCCACCCAACTCCCATGTCGAGGGCGGCGCCTGCATCACCGACATCGCACCACCCTCCGTCCCACCGCGTGCGCTGATCACCATCACTTGCGTCGGCGGCACCGCGAGCGATGGGCGATGCACCTGCCCGGCCGGATTCGAGTTGATGGCGGCGGGGCCAGATCCGGGCGGCACCTGCGTGCGAGCCAATGCGGACAATTGCCTTGGTGGCCAGATGACGGTCGCCGGCGCTTGCCTGTGCAACGGCCAGGTCACGATGTCCGGACAGGTCTATGATCTCGAATTCCTACGAGGCAAATGCGTACCAAAACGCTGTCCGCGCGATGGCCCTTGCGTCACGGCTGCGGTGAAGCCGGATGCGGATACCTCATCAAGATTGTCGTCGGACGAACGGCCGAGCGACTGCGGCCACGGCAAGGTCGCAACGCGCCACGGCTGTGCGCCGGCACGGCGCCGCTCACGCGCGATGGACACAAACAGCGACTTCCGGATCAGCCCGGCCTATCCAGGCCCGATGCATTATTGACGGCGGACGCGCCATTGCGGCAGGAAGCGCGCAAGCTTGCCCTCCGCGCGCAGCTGCATCGCCGGCTCGGCGGGGCTGACGGCATGTGTCTCAATCACCCCGAGCGTCTTCAGCTGCGCAACCAACGGGGCCGACTCGGGCGTCTCTGCAAAGCGCTCACGCGCGACCGTCACCGCCTTGTCAAAATCCTCGACGTTGACGCCCGGCTTGGCGCGCCGGCTTTGCACATACGCGTCGTCCCAGAGCCGCGCGATGCCGATGTCGAGCACGCCGCGCAAGCGCTGGTCGACGGCCTGGATGCCGGCACCTGTCACCGCCCATTGTCGGCCGACCCAGAAGATGTCGCGGTGCAAGGCCATGGACGATCGGTTCGCGTTGACGGATGGCCAGCAGGATAACCGGCCGCCCGATCTTCGCAACCAAACGTTTCTGCGTTTCAGACGGGTAACGCTTTTTCTTGACGCGAACCGGTTCCCACTTCGCGCGAAAACGCTTCGTTATTCGCGCGCGACCACCTTCAAGCCGCCCATATAGGGCTGAAGCACGCTGGGCACCGCAATCGAGCCGTCCTCCTGCTGATAGGTCTCCATCACGGCGATCAGCGCGCGGCCGACCGCCGTGCCGGAACCGTTCAGCGTGTGCACGAAGCGCGGCTTGCCGTCGGGCCCGCGCGAGCGCGCATCCATGCGCCGCGCCTGGAAATCGCCGCAGACCGAGCAGCTGGAAATCTCGCGGAACATGCCGCCCTCGCCCTGCCCGGGCATCCACACTTCGATGTCATAGGTTTTCTGCGACGAGAAACCCATATCCCCCGCGCAGAGCGTCATCACCCGATAATGCAGGTCGAGCTTTTGCAGCACCTGCTCGGCGCAGGACAGCATCCGTTCCAGCTCGTCCTTGCTGGTCTCGGGCGTCGTGATCGAGACCAGCTCGACCTTGGTGAACTGGTGCTGGCGGATCATGCCGCGCGTGTCGCGCCCCGCAGCGCCCGCCTCGGCGCGGAAGCACGGCGTCAGCGCGGTGAGCCGCATCGGCAGCTGCTTCTCGTCGAGAATGGATTCGCGCGCGAGGTTGGTGAGCGAGACTTCCGCCGTCGGGATCAGGCCGAGGCGCTCGGTCTTCAGCCGCTCATGATCGGGCGACGCGAGCAGCTCGCCCTTGATCGCCCAGAACTGATCGTCCTCGAACTTCGGCAACTGCCCGGTGCCGAACATCACCTCGTTGCGCACCAGCAGCGGCGGGTTGATCTCGGTGTAGCCGTGCTCATTCGTGTGCAGGTCGAGCATGAACTGCCCGATCGCGCGTTCGAGGCGCGCCAGCCCCTTCTTCAGCACGACGAAGCGTGCGCCGGAGAGTTTTGCCGCCGCCTCGAAATCCATGTAGCCGAGCGCGGTGCCAAGATCATCGTGCAGCTTCGGCGCAAAGCCGTAGTTGCGCCTGGCGCCGAAGACGTGGTGCTGGACGTTGCCGTGCTCATCGACGCCATCGGGCACTTCATCGAACGGAATGTTCGGGATCGCGGACAGCTCCTTGATCAGCTCATCGTCGGCCGCCTTCGCGGCGGCCTCGAGCTCGGGCATCGTGGTCTTGAGCTCGGCGACTTCAGCCATCAGCTTGGCCGCACGCGCCTCGTCCTTGGCCTTCTTGGCGTCGCCGATTTCCTTCGACGCAGCATTCCGTCGCGCCTGCGCCTGCTCGGAAGCCAGGATCGACGCGCGCCGACGCTCATCGATCGCGAGCAGAGACGCCGACAGCGGCTTCAGGCCCCGCCGGGCGAGACCGGCGTCGAAGGCTTGCGGATTGTCGCGGATCGATTTGATGTCGTGCATGGCGGCGGTCCTGAGGCTTGTTGCAAACTTTCAACGCCAACGTTGTAAGTCAGCAATGACTGGCATCCCCTAGCACAGCTGTCGTCACCCGCGAAGGCGGGTGACCCAGTATTCCAGAGACGGGAGCGATTCTCCGAGAGGCCGCGGCGTACTGGATTCCCCGCCTTGGCGGGGAATGACACCGGTGGGCGAGGCGCCCTACTCCGCCGGATTGGCCGGCGTCGATACGTCCGTGCCGGTAGTCGTCTTCGAGGCGGCTGCCTTCTTCTCCACCATCGAGACTGCGATGATCGAGCCCTCGTACAGCGCAAGCAGCGGAATCGCGAGCGAGCACTGGCTGAGGATATCCGGCGGCGTCAGGACTGCCGCGATGATGAAGGCCAGAACGATGAAATAGCGGCGCTTCTCGCGCAGCATCTTGGACGTGATGATGCCGACCCGCCCGAGCAGCGTCAGGATCACCGGAAGCTGGAAGGCGATGCCGAAGGCGAAGATCAGCGACATCATCAGCGAGAGATATTCGCCGACCTTGGGCAGAAGCTGGATCTGCGCGGTCTCATCGCCGCCCATCTGCTGCATGCCGAGCGAGAAGCGGACCAGCATCGGCAGCACAACGAAATAAACCAGCGCCGCGCCAAGCACGAAGAAGAACGGCGTCGCGACCAGATACGGCAGGAAGGCCTGCTTCTCGTGCTTGTAGAGGCCGGGCGCGACGAACTTGTAGATCTGCGTCGCGACGATCGGGAATGAGATGAAGCCGGCGCCGAACAGCGCAAGCTTGAGCTGGGTGATGAAATATTCCAGCAGCGCCGTATAGATGAACTTCGAGTTCTCGGCGCCCGCGACCCACACGAACGGCCAGACCAGCACGTTGTAGATCTGCTTGGCGAAGAAGAAGCAGAAGATGAAGGCTACGCCAAAGCCGAGCAGCGCCTTGATCAGCCGCGACCGCAGCTCGATCAGATGGTCCATCAGCGGGGCTTTGCTGGCCTCGATATCGGCGTCGCTCATGACGCTTTGGCGTCCTTGATCGCTTCGGATGGCGCCGTGTCTTGAGTAACAGTGTCCTGTGCGACCGGCGCCTGCTCGACTTCACGGGTGATGGCGAGCGGCTCATTCACGGCCGAATGCGCTTCCGTTTCCACGAAGGTCTCCGGTGTCGGGGCTTCCGGCGTGGTCGGACTTGCCGGCGGTTCGACGGCAGTTGTCGTGGGCGTCTCAGCCGGCTTGTCGAGCGCATCGACGCGAAGCGCGTCGCTGACGTCCTTCTGCAGCGAGGTCATCAGACCGCCGCCGGTGAAGCCGGAGGCGGCTTCCTTGACCTCGTCGAAGCTCTTCTTGAGGTCGGCCATCTCGGCCTCGCGCATCGCTTCCTGGAACTGGCCCTGGAATTCGGCAGCCATTTTGCGGGCCTTGCCCATCCATTGGCCGACCATGCGCAGCACGCCCGGCAGCTCTTTCGGGCCAATGGCGACCAGGGCCACGACCCCGATCAGAACCAGCTCACTCCAGCCGATGTCGAACATGACGTCTTCCGTTCACGCAAAGCCACGATCGGCCCAATCCCTCACGCGCAGGATCGGGTCCGCTTCCCGCGTCTCGCGTGCTCCTGGCTCAGACGGCCTTGCTGCCGACGTCGGATCGCGCCGCGGTCGGCGCGGCATTGTGCTCGATGGACTTCGAGGGCTCCTGCTTCTCGGCGGGCTTGTCGTCGTCCTGCATGCCCTTCTTGAAGGCCTTGATGCCCTGCGCCACGTCGCCCATCAGATCCGAAATCTTGCCGCGGCCAAACAGCAGCAGGACCACTGCGATCACCAAGATCCAGTGCCAAATGCTAAGTGAACCCATCCTGCAACCCTCCAAACGCGCATGGCCGGGACCCGGCCGATCTTGACCGGAACGTAGGCTTCGCAGGCCTCAAAAACAAGGACCAAGGCAGCGCCAATTCGCTGTTGGCGCTACGTAATCTTGCTAGTGTTAACTGGTCGCAGGGGGCCCGTGGAAGAGCGGAGGATCACTCCTCGCTCCCGCCCTCGCCGCCCTCATTGCCGCCTTCCGGCGGCGTCTCGGGCTCGGCCGCGGGCGCCAGCGCCAGATCGAGGTCCTCGCCCGGTTCCAGGGGATCCTCGTCCTCACGCAGCGCCGGGTCATCCGAGGGCGTCGGTACGCTGAAGCCGGTCGGCAGGCGCGAATCCAGCAGGCCGGTGCCCTTCAGTTCCTCCAGGCCCGGCAGGTCGCCAAGCTGTTCCAGGGTGAACTGCGACAGGAAGTCCTCAGTGGTTCCGAAGGTCAGCGGGCGGCCGGGCGTCTTGCGACGACCGCGCGGCTTGATCCAGCCCGTCTCCAGCAGCACGTCGAGCGTGCCCTTGGAGGTGACGACACCGCGGATCTCTTCGATCTCGGCGCGCGTCACCGGCTGGTGATAGGCGATGATCGCCAGAACCTCGATCGCCGCGCGCGACAGGCGGCGGGTCTCGGTGCTCTCGCGCGTCATCAGCCAGGACAGATCGCCGGCGGTGCGGAACGTCCATTTGTTGGCGACCCGCACGAGGTTCACGCCGCGCAAGGCGTAGTCGGCCTGGAGCTGCTCAAGCGCGGCCTTGACGTCGACGCCCTCGGGCATGCGCTTGGCCAGCGTCGCCGTATCCAGTGGTTCATTCGAAGCAAACAGCAGCGCTTCCAGCAGCCGCAATTCTTCGGGACGTGCCTGGGACTCGTTCTCCATCGGCTCGGCCTCTTCTACCCGCACTTCAGCCAGGCTTGCCATGGCAGCTTCTCCTTCTTGCACTTAACCGACCGGCGCATCGGGCGCAGGAGCTGCGTCCACGACCGGCTTCGGGCGCCCCTTCCGGAAATAGATGGGCGCAAACGCCTCTTTCTGGTTCAGCTCGAGTTGACCTTCGCGCACGAGCTCAAGCGCAGCGGCGAAGCTCGAGGCGAACACCGTCGCACGCTGCGTCGGATCGGCGACGTGACGGACCAGGAAATCGTCGAGCACGCCCCAATCGTCCTGTTCGGTGATGCTGCCGACCAGCCGCTCCAGCGTGGCGCGCGCCTCGGCGAGCGACCACACCGTGCGCTTGGCCAGATGCACGCTCGCCAGCACGCGCGACTGGCGCTGGGAGGCATAGGCCGTGAGCAGGTCGTACAGCGTCGCGGTATATTTCGGATGCCTGATCTCGGCGATCTGCTCGGGCTCACCGCGCGGGAAAATGTCGCGCAGCAATTGCTGCCGGTTCATCAGCCGGTTGGCGGCTTCGCGAATGGCTTCCAGGCGACGCAGACGGTTGGCGAGCGCGGTTGCCATTTCCTCGGCGCTCGGACCTTCCGCACTCGGCGGCTCCGGCAGCAGCAGGCGCGATTTCAGGAAGGCAAGCCAGGCGGCCATCACGAGATAGTCGGCGGCAAGCTCGAGCCGGATCTTTCGCGCAGCTTCGATGAAGTGGAGGTACTGGTCGGCCAGCGCCAGGATCGAGATCTTGGCGAGATCGACCTTCTGGTTTCGCGCCAGCGCGAGCAACAGGTCGAGCGGACCTTCATAGCCCTCGACGTCGACGACCAGCGCCGGTTCATCCTCGGCCAGCTCTGCGGGCCGCCCGGTTTCAAACGATAGGATTTCTGCGGTCATGCGGATGCCGTGGTTGCGGTCAATGCGTCCAGTTCCGCATTGTCATTGCTGTAAGGCGCCGTGTCGCAGCCGGCTGCGAAGATGGCGCGAATTCGCCCGGCGATGCCTCCGGACAGCGCGTTCATCGGCACGTCATCACTCATTAACAAACCCTGGAACCCGACTGCACTGCGAATCACCTGAGCAATCATTGTCGCAGAAGTCGTCATTGGATGGGCGGGCTCGGCAGCGCCATCCACGGGAATGCTGAGGTCGCCGCGATTGGTCGCGGTTACCCCAATAGCGATCGATTCTCTAAGCGGCACCGGGACTTGCGTGCCAATTCCGATGCGGCGACTGAAGGGAATGAAGTCCCATGGGCATTCAGCACGGCCAAACGCCCGCCTGGCGGCGGTCAGTTCCGTTCCGGATGCGCCGGTATTGAAGGCCCGCGTGCTCATAGGGGCCGATTAACCTTGCCCCGGGAGGGGGTCAAGGAAACGGCCGCTAATTCCTCTGGACGAAGCAGGACGGCAGACCAGCCGACTTCAGATTGTTGCAGGCCTGCACCGCCTCGTCGGCCGAGCCATATGGTCCGGCGAAGGCGCGGTAGACGATCCCCTTGCCCTTATCGGTCAGATCGACGCGCTTGATGACCGGCGAACGGCCGCCGAGGACACTGCCGTATTTGCTCTGCAGCACCCGGTAGGACGCGGCGGCACTATCCTCGCTCTGCTGCGAGGACACCTGCACGACGAAGCCACCGCCGCCGCCGGGCGCGGGCGCGATTTGGGTCGGAGTGTTCGCCGCCATCCGCTGCGCCGGCTCGGCGGGCCCAGCCTGCGGCGCCAGCGAGAGCGGCTGGTTGGCGCTGGCATTAGCCGAGGTCGGCGGCGTACGCGGTGCGGCCGGTACAGCGACAGGCTTCGGCGGTGCGACCGGTTTGGCTGCTGACGCAGCGGCGGTCTGCGGCACGGCGCTGTCGGTCTGATCACCCTTCACGGCCACGGTCTTGATCGAGCGCGGCGCACTGTTCGGCATCGTCCCGTTGCTCGGGACCGGACCGGCATTCTGTGGCGGAATGTTGGACGGCGACACGCTCGCAACCGGCGGCGGGTTCGCATTCGGATTCAGCGGCGGAAACACCACGCGGGGACCTGCCGCCTTGGCATTGACATCGACGGGCGCCTCCTCGCGCGGCACGATCTTCTCGCTGCCGTCGCCGCTCACCATGCGGTCCGGCACCTTGGCCGAGGAGTCCGACGGCGCCGGCACGATCTTGGTCGGCGTGTTGTCGGCCTTGATGATCGGCGGCTCGCCGCTGCGGGGCGAGCCGATATAGGTCTTGTAGGCGAAGGCCGCACCAGTTCCGACCACGGCCAGCGCGAGGATCGCGGCAACCGTCATCATGCCGCCGCGCGATTTCCTGGGCTCGTCGAGATCGGCCTCGGGATAGTCGCTCTGGAACGCGTAAGGGTCGTCCGGATAGGCCGGCTCACGCTGAAAATCCTGCTCGCCCGACTCGAGCCGCCCATAGAGCGCATCATCGTAGCGTGCAGGATCGGGCTGCTCGTACGCTTGTTCCTGGGCCGGCTCCTGATGGTAGGCCTGCTGTTGGTAAGCCTGATCCTGGTAGGCGCGATCCTGATAGGCCTGCGGCTGATGAAACTCAGGCTCCGGCGCAGCCGGCTGGGCTGAATAGCGATGCAGGGGATGAACGGGATTCACGGCGACGGGATAGTCGGGCTCGGGCGCCGGCTGCGGCTGCACGTTGGCGCGCCGCATCCACGACGGCGGCCCCGGCTGCGGCGCGGCCGCCTGCTCGGCATAGTCCTGCTGATAGCCGTCCTGCGAATAATCGTCGTCCTGATAAGTTTGCGCAGGCGCTGGCGCTGCTGCCGGCGGCGCACCTGGGCGACCCTGCGCTGCGAACGGATCGGTCTGTCCGATCAGGCGGGCGAGTTCGGCCAAGGGATCGGTCTCCGCTCTCCCATGCTGATCGCCACCGCGACCAAAGTCGTCGGAAGGAAACGGTCGGTGCTGATATCGTTCGGCCATCGTGATGATGCGTCCCTTCGGGAAAGCCGCGCGCCCCTCGACCAAGGCGCGGCTTTCGACCCACAAGGCTTTCAACCAAGTCTAAGCGATCCGGCTTCTGCCGGTACCCCCAAATATTCCCCTTAAGTAGTTCGCCCCAAACTACCGCATCTCGTCCGGAGCATGGACGCCGAGGATGGCGAGGCCCGATGCCAGGACAGAGACGACGCCCTGGACCATGGCCAGCCGCGCCTTTGTTAGAACTGCATCATTATTGATAATGAAGCGTAAATAGGGCAAATCGCGCCCCTTCGTCCAAAGTGCGTGAAATTCGCTCGCTAAGTCATAGAGATAAAAGGCAATACGGTGCGGCTCGTGGGCCGCGGCGGCGGCTTCCAGCATGCGAGGATAAATTGCGAGGCGCTTGAGAAGGTCGAGTTCGACAGGGTCGGACAGCCGCTCCACCGCCGACTCACTGAGCCAGGCGATCCGCTTGTCGGCATCCTCGGGGAGTTCCGGGAACACCTCAGCCCGCGCGTTGCGGAAGATCGAGTGTCCGCGGGCGTGGCCGTACTGAACGTAGAACACCGGGTTGTCGCGCGACTGTTCCATGACCTTGGCGAGGTCGAAGTCGAGCACCGCGTCGTTCTTGCGATAGAGCATCATGAAGCGAACGGCATCCTGGCCGACTTCATCCACCACCTCACGCAAGGTGACGAAGTCCCCGCTCCGCTTGGACATTTTCACCGGTTCGCCGTTGCGCAGCAACTTCACGAGCTGGACGATCTTGACGTCGAGCTCCCCCTTGCCGGAGGTCGTCGCCTTCACTGCGGCCTGCATACGCTTGATGTAGCCGCCGTGATCGGCGCCCCAGACGTCGATCATCTCCGCAAAACCACGGTCGAACTTGTTCTTGTGGTAGGCGATGTCGGAGGCGAAGTAGGTATAGGAATTGTCCGACTTGATCAGCGGACGATCGACGTCGTCGCCGTAGGCGGTCGCCTTGAACAGCAGCTGCTCGCGGTCTTCCCAGTCCTCGACCGGCGCGCCCTTCGGCGGCGGCAGGCGGCCTTCATAGATGTCGCCCTTGGCCTGCAGGAACGAGATGGTCTCGGCAACCTTGTTGTTGCCGCTCTCGATCAGCGAGCGCTCCGAGAAGAACACGTCGTGGCGGATGTTGAGCGCAGCGAGATCGCCCTTGATCTCGTCCATCATCATCGCGATCGCCTTGGCCCGCACCGTCGGCAGCCATTGCGCCTCGCTCATCGCGAGCAGCTTGTCGCCATGCTCCTTCGCCAGCGCTGCGCCGACCGGCTTCAAATAGTCGCCCGGATAGAGCCCCTCCGGAATAGCACCGATATCCTCGCCGAGCGCCTCGCGATACCGCAGGAACGCAGAGCGCGCGAGCACATCGACCTGGGCGCCGGCGTCGTTGATGTAATATTCGCGGGTGACGTCGTGGCCGCCGAACTGAAGCAGGCTCGCCAGCGCGTCGCCGAACACGGCGCCGCGGCAATGGCCGACATGCATCGGTCCGGTCGGATTGGCCGAGACGTATTCGACATTGACCTTGGAGCCGCCGCGGACGCGACCGTAATCAGCCCCCTCGCGCAGCACCGTGCGCAGCGCCTCGGCCCAGGCCGCCGGGTTCAAGGTCAGGTTGATGAAACCGGGACCGGCGACGTCGACCTTGTCAATCAGTGCGTCGGCGCGAAGCCGCTCGGCGATCTGCTCGGCGAGGTCCCGGGGCTTTGCCTTTGCCTCTTTCGCAAGCACCATGGCGGCGTTGGTCGCCATGTCCCCATGGGTCGCATCGCGCGGCGGCTCGACCACCACGCGCGAGAAATCGATGCCCTCGGGCCAGTTGGCTTCCGCCGCGAGCGCGCGGCAGGCGGCGTGCACGCGTGCGAGCACGTCGGCGAACAAATGCGGGGCTGAGGATGTGTCGGGCATGGCGCCGCCTAACGCAAATCCGGGGTCGAGTCAAAGAGCCGCTGGTGCTCGGTCAGGGCGAAACGGTCGGTCATTCCGGCAATGAAATTGCCGATCCGGCGGGCCCGGTCGCCCTCGTCGTCCGCCTCTGCTCCGACCAGCCATTCCGGCGGGAGGTCGGCTGGTGATGTCAGGTACTTTGCGAACAAGTCGAACAGGATCTGTTCCGCCTCCGCCATCACCCGCACCACCCGCTTGTGGCGGTACATGTGCCCGAAGAGGAAGCGCTTGATGGCGGCCTCCTCTGCGGCGACCTCCGCCGGGAAAGCGACCAGCGCCCGGCTCTGCTGGCGGACGTCCTGGGCCGACTGCGGCCGGACGGCGGCGATGTTCTTCTGCGCCTCCGCAAACACCGCGCCGATCAGGTGCGAGATCAGCTCGCGCACCAGCTCGGCCCCACGCCTCACGTCTTCGAGATCGGGATAATGCGCCGAGGTCTCGGCGATGATCTCGGCCGTGAGCGGCATCACCTTGAGATCGTCGAGGTGGAATAGACCCGCGCGCAGGCCGTCGTCGATGTCGTGGGCGTCGTAGGCGATGTCGTCGGCGATCGCCGCGACCTGGGCCTCCAGCGAGGCGAAGCTCCACAATTCGAGGTCGTAGCTCTTGATATAGTCGGCGATTCCGACGGGAATGCCGTGCTCGCGATAGCGCCCGACCGGCGCACCGCTGCGGTCGGTCAGCGGGCCGTTGTGCTTGACAATGCCTTCGAGCGACTCCCAGGTCAGGTTCAGCCCGTCGAACTCGGGATAGCGGTGCTCCAACGAGCCAACGACGCGGAGCGCCTGGGCGTTGTGGTCGAAGCCGCCGAAGTCCTTCAGGCAGGCGTCCAGCGCCCGCTCGCCGGCATGGCCGAACGGCGGATGACCGAGATCATGAGCGAGCGCCAGGGTTTCCGTGAGGTCCTCGTCGAGCCCCAACTGCCGGGCCAGCGCGCGGGCGATCTGCGCCACCTCCAGCGAATGGGTCAGCCGGGTGCGGTAATGGTCGCCCTCGTGGAACACGAACACCTGGGTCTTGTACTTCAGGCGGCGGAACGCGGTGGAATGGATCACCCGGTCGCAGTCCCGCCGGAACGGGCTGCGGGTCCGGCTCGGAGGCTCGGCGACCAGCCGGCCACGGCTGCGCTCGGGGTCGCAGGCATAGGATGCGCGGGGGTCAGCCATTCCGACGGACACGACGAATTTAGTCCCTATCCATTTGATTCTGCGTATCCTTGCACTTAACTATGCCGGACGCGGGATACCAAATGAATTGGCTATGACGCGGGCCTATCGGAGACGAACTATGACCACCCCTGTGACCATCAGTGACCGCGCCGCCCGCCGGATCGGGGAGATCCTCAAGGGCGAAGGCACAGGCGCGATGCTGCGCATCTCGGTCGAGGGCGGCGGCTGCTCCGGCTTCCAGTACAAGTTCGACATCGACCGCGACCGCACCGACGACGATCTCGTGATCGAGCAGGAGAACGCGGTGGTGCTGGTCGATTCCGCCTCCCAGCCGTTCCTGGCGGGCTCGCAGGTGGATTTCGTCGACGATCTGATCGGCGCCTCGTTCCGCGTCAACAATCCCAATGCGACGGCGTCCTGCGGCTGCGGCACCAGCTTCTCGATCTAGCCGAACTCAAAATCCGTAAAACAACCCCATGCACCGTAGCCGGCCAGTCGGCACGGTGAATTTCGTATTTTACGAAAACAATTTGACCCGTCGGGCAAAACAGGGGTAACGTATCATCATCGCCAGTTCCCCAGAACTGGTGGGCTCGATACAACCCAATGTCGAAGCGGCCCCTCCCGCAGCCCAATCCTTCGCGACAAGTTCGAATCTCCACAGCGCTGCCGCTTGGACTAAGGTCTCGCCAGAGACACCCGGACATGTCGGTGAATACGGAGGTGATCCATGAAACTCGCGCGTGATGGCATCCAGCTTTCCTTCGACATCGCCGGGACGGGATCGCTGCAATTTCTGTTCGTCCATGGCCTCGGCGGCGACCGCACGCATTTTGCGCCGCAGATGGCGTATTTCGCCCGTCAAGGTCGGGCGTTGAATGCCGAGTTGCGGGGGCATGGTGAAAGCGACAAGCCGGAACAGGTGTATTCGATCGAAGGCTTCGCCGATGATCTCGTCTGGCTGTGCAACCGACAGCAGATCACAAAGCCGGTCATCGTGGGTCAGAGCATGGGTGGCAACATGGCGCTCGAAATCGCCGCACGCTATCCGGATTTTCCTGCGGGCCTGGTGCTGCTCGACTCCGGGGTGTTCTTCCCTGCCTCAGCAGGCACGGTGTTCACCGGCTATTTGGAAGGCCTGAGCGGGCCGAACTTTACGGACGAGGCGCGGAAAATTGTGGCGGACTCCTGTCTGCCGACGGACGCCTGCCGCGCCCATGTTGAACAGACCTTCCTGGCGACGCCACAGCACGTGCTGGTGTCCACGTTTAAAAGTCTGTTCCCCTGGGATGAGCATCGGGCGCGTGAGTGCGCCCAGGCGTGCCGGGTCCCGGTGCTCTACATCGAAGCGGCCCATCGGCTTGCGGATCTGGATCGTTTTGCGGCGCTGTGCCCGCAATTGGTCACGGCCAAGGCCGTCGGCTCCGGGCATTTCCTGTCGCTGGAAGTGCCGGAGCAGATCAACCCGATGATCGACCGGTTTATCTCGCTCTACGTGCGAGGACCCGAGTAAGCTTCGGCCCCATATCCGGCCCGAGGCTGTGTTGTTCACGGTCGGCGCGCTCTTTTCGGTGATGACGGACGGCCGACAGAGACATCCTCGAGAATCCCTTTTACGGTTCGTCCACGTTGCCCATGCTATTTCTGGCACGATGGCCATTCACCGCCTTTACGGCGAGGGCGCCCGACGCTCACGCAGCGAGTTGGGAGAGAATGGTGGGATCTTCAATACGATCGTCCTGAGTCAACAGTATCGCGTTGGCGAGAATCAGCGAGAGCGTCGAGTCGCCGTCGAACAAAGTCGCCATTCCAGCCTCATTTCAGCTTGAGCTTGCATTGCGAGAGTTCGCGTCTGGCATCCTTTTCAGCGCACCAGGATTGCATTGCTTCGACAGACGACCACGTGCTGCGTCCCTCTTCGGAGCAGCCAATCGCTGCTACCAACACCCTGTTCTGCCGGTCCGTGACCGTGACGTTCTTGGGGGTGCCATTCCTGATCCAACCAAACACGACATCGGACTCGTCCGGTTGCAGATTGCTGAGTCCGCGTTGCACGAGGCAGCCACAAAACTGCTGTTTTGAACCTCCAGCACGCAGGCCTTTGTGCTCCATCGCACTGATGCATTTGTCGTAGAGGGGCACTTGTTGGTCACCCAGACTGTATTGCGAGGCGACAGCTTGCCTCTGAGCGTCGGCCCGCTGCGAACCCGTCGCCCAAAGCCAGGCTGCGCCGCAAATGAAGAGTGCCATCGCCACGTAGCTTCTCAGTCCCATCGTCCCGTCTCCTGCAGCGCTCGGCCGATATTGTCGCCAACAACCACGTCGAATGCACTCCGCCCAACGCGTCTATTCAACGAGGCGCGGACCGACCATCGGCTTGCCTTTGCCGCCAAGCTTGATACGTCTCGACCAGCCCGGTGCCGAACAATTGCGCCACCCTTTTCACCTTGACCACCGTGTCGTCGTAGATGTCCTGGAAGCGGCCGAATTCGTGCGTCCGCTGGACCTCGTCATGCGCGGCGCGAAGCTTGTCGCGAAGTCCAAGAATGAGGGGCAGTCCAGTCCTGGCGAGGTGTTGAAGGATCTCTTCCGTACAGAACGGCATATCGAGAATGGAGGCAGTTCTCACATCTCCCGCGACAAGCATCGTGTTCCATTCGTCGTATGGGTTCAGGCCCAGATGGTAGATGAGAAAATCACCGGCTTCGCCGTTCCAGCAATCGTCGTGAAGGAGCGACAACGCCCGCACATTGAGATTGTCGTGCCCCTCCGCCATCGCCTTGGTCCGAACCTGACGGATGCGTGCGTCGACAGCCTTGCGGCCTTCCTCGATCATCCTCGCAACATCTGCATGCGAGACACGAAGATTGCCCGGATCATCCGGCTTTGCACCGATCCTCGCGAAAAACGCAGCGTTCTCTGGATCGTCCCATAATTCCGGCGGAACAATATGCTTGCTGGAATTAGGTGTGCTTCGGCGTCCGAAGCCGAAAATGGCCATGTCTGATACTCACACTACGCGTTGGGAAAGAACGGAAGGATCTTCAATACGATCGTCCTGAGCCAACAGCATCGCTCACAGCAGGAAAACTCGTGCCATTTTCAATTACTGATTGATAAGATAGCGTTACGGCAATTGGAGCTGCGTGCTTAACACTTGCTTGCCCGGTGCTGTGAAATTAAGGGGAATCCCGCCATCTTCGTTCGCCACATCAATACATGGCACATCAACAGCGGTAGCAAATTATCCAATGCACATGATCGATCGTCTGCTCTGTTGCCTCGCTCTCATCCTCGCAGTCGCAGCCGTCCCGGTGCCACCCGTGCACGCTGCCCAAACCTGCCCGTTCATCAGCGCGCAGGAGCTCGCCGGCGCGATGCCGGCGCTCAGATGGTCGCTGAAGGCGGTCGCCGCGCGGGTCTATGGGAAACTGTAACGGCGCCGCACATTTGTCAGAGGGGCGGCGCGGTCAAAGCGAAAGCTGTTGCAAGGATTTGAAATCGTCCCAGACAATCCTTGTCTCGCCGATCATCGTGCCGCCAAGCTCGATTTGTCGCCAGTCGGACACGCGGCCGCCAAGCCTTGCATAGAACCGGTGCGCGGGTTCGTTGCCGTCGAGAACCCAGAGGTAAGCTCTGACGCTTCCATCGGCCGTCTGTCGTCTCGACAAACTCTGCATCATAGCCACGCCAAGCCCCTGCCCCCGGAGGTCCGGCCTGACGTGAAGGTTGTCAACATGCAGGTCGAAACCGGGTTCGCAATCCGTGGCCGGTGTTGTCCACCCGGAAATGAATCCAGCCGCCGAATTCTCTCGTGTTGCAATCAGAAGCCGATCACGCGGAGCCATCCGATCGAATATTCCGCCCCATCGTCGTGCGCGATTGTCGTCCAGACCCCGATCAAGAAAGGCGTCTGGCAGGATGCCCCGATACGCCACCTTCCAGCTCGCTGCGTGCAATCTCGCGATCGCTGGGAGATCACCGTCGACAGCGTCTCGAATCTCGCAGTGCATCAGCTAGCCCAATTGAGTATTCGAGAAGCCCTTTGACGGGGCGGTGGCCGGATCATTTTCGGCGAATTGCGGGAACTGCCGCCATCGCGTGGACTGCGGTTCAATCCCCCGCAAGCTTCTGTCCGACCGCGTAAAGCCTGCAATCTTCGCCGTGCGAATTGATCTTGCATCTCATCACAGCAGGCTCGCGCGCCTCGACGGCTGTGCGACCAAATCCAGTCCCGCAGTGGCCGTGCGTGCTCACCGCGAAGGCCTTGGCGTCATCGGGATTGGCGAGGTAGGCCGCGAACGATTCCTGGCAAGCGGTGACAGCCCCCGGCGGGATTGGCAGATCTGCGAACAACGGCGCCGCTATGACAGTCCTGGTTGGAAGACCCAGTTTTTCAAGAAAAGGGTCAACGGATGGAAGCCAGGTGTCTGCCGGCGCGAGCATGACGGTATTGTGGCCGTTCGATCCGAACGGAGGCAGCACACTCAACTGCGCAGGCGCACCGCCAGCGCTGAAGGCCACGAACATGCGCCGTGCCAAGTCTGGACCGTAGAATTGATCGTTCTCGGCATAGAGCCAAAGCATGGGGATACGGGCCGTGCGCCCCAATGCGGCGACTGTATCGACCAGATGATCAGGCGAGCAAGGTTGGTTGGGTGCGGAGAAGCTATTTCGACCGCCGTCAAAATTCACGGCGCCAACGACCCCCGGTATGTTCTGTGCGGCAACGGCCATCACCGTGAGCCCCCCAACGGAATGACCGAGCAAGACAACATGCTCAGCGTCGACCCAGGGCTCATTGCGCAGTGAATCGACGGCCGCAATGACATCCCCGGCGGCAGCGTGCACGGCGGGAAGGTAGTCGCAGGCCTGCCGCAAAGACTCGGAGAACCCGCCCCCAGATCGGCCATAGCCACGACGCATGATCGAGACCACTGCATATCCTCGCTGCGCGAAGGCGACGGCTGCCTTGCTGTAGTCCACCGGAGAGCGGTTGAGGATTTCAGTGAAGAATTCTTCGCCGAAGCCGTGAGGCATCCCGTGAGTGATCACGACGAGAGGAAATTTGCCGGGGCGATCAGGACGAACCACGAAGCTTTCGAGCGACACCTTGTTGCCGGAGATCACGACAGGCAACATCACGTGCGCGCTCATCAACGGCCCGTCGCCGGCGCGGGCGGAGGCCGTGAACAAGATGAGAAGCAGGGCAAGGAGGCGCATGGGTGCAAGGTAACACGGTGCCTTCGAATTGCCTGCGTCCGGCCAACCAGTCCGAAACGCATCTTCATGCACGCGGTTAACGCCTACGCCCCCGTCATTTGCCTTTCCTCGTCCGTCCACTCGACGTCGCCCGGCATCAGTTCCGGCTGAAGCGGCGCGTCCTCTGCCATCACGTGACCGTCCAACCCGCGCAGCAAGGCCGCGGCCAGCGCGGGCTTCCTCAGCGGCTTCGCCAAAAAGTCCGACATGCCGGCCTCGCGGCAGATCTTGACGTCTTCGGGGAATGCGTTGGCCGTCAGTGCGATGATCGGCAGGGCCCCGAAGCGTCCGCCTTCCGCGCGGATCGCCCGGGTCGCGGCAAGGCCATCCATCTCGGGCATGCGGACGTCCATCAGCACGATGTCGTAATCGCCTTCGGAGACGGCCGCGACAGCCTCGACGCCGTCGGCAACGACCCGGAGCTCGACCTCGAAGGCACCGAGCATCTTGCTCACGACCATGCGGTTGACGGCATCATCCTCGGCGACCAGCACCCTCAGCGGCCGGTCGAGGCTCGCAATGCGAGCCGCGAGATCGTCGGCTTCATCGCGACCCGCGTCCTGACTGGAGGTCTGCGCCTGGCTCCACGGCAGCACCAGCGTGAAGCAGAAGGTCGAGCCCTCGCCCGGCGTCGAGGTGACGCCAATGGTGCCGCCCATCTGCTCGATAATGCGCCGGGAAATCGCGAGACCGAGGCCGGTGCCGCCGAAGCGGCGGCTGATCGAGGCATCGGCCTGGGCGAAGTCCGAGAACAGCTGCCCGAGCTTCTCGGGCGCAATGCCGATGCCGCTGTCGGTGACGGTCCATTCGACGGTCGCGAGCAGATCGCGGCGCGCCTGGCAGATGGCCTTGATCGTCACCTCGCCATGGTCGGTGAACTTCACCGCGTTGGAGGCGAGATTGAGCAACACCTGGCGGATACGCGCGACGTCGCCGCGCAGCGTCGGCGGCAGGTTCGGATCCAGCTCGACCTTGACGGCGATCCCCTTGCTCTTGGCGCTCGCGCGCACCACGGTCGCGACCGTCTCGACCAGCGTCTGCGGCGCGAAGTCGATCGCCTCGAACGCGAAGCGCCCCGCCTCGAGCTTGGACAGGTCGAGGATGTCGTTGAGGATGCGCTGGAGGTTGTCACCGGACTCGTGGATCGTCGTGACGGCCTCGCGCTGCTCCGGATCGAGTTTTGTTTCGAGCAGCATGCTGGCAAGCCCGAGCACGCCGTTCATGGGCGTGCGGATCTCGTGGCTCATCACGGCCAGGAAATCGGACTTGGCCCGGCTCTCGGCCTCGGCCTTTTCGGCGCGCCAGCGCTCGGTAACGTCGCGGCCGAAGCCGCGATAGCCCAAAAATTGCCCGTCGCGGTCATAGGACGGCTTTGCGGTCAATGACCACAGCCGCGCCTCGCCGCCGGCGACGACCTTGAGGTTCATCTCGTGCAGCGGCTCGGCGTGCTCCATCAGGCCGACGACGTTGTAGGCCGCCGCCTTGTCCTCGGGGCAGAGCATGTCGAGCACGTCGGCGAAGAGCGATCCCTTCAGCAGCGGAAGCGGCAATTGCGCGACGTCGGCGAAGCGTTGCGGAACGTCGGTGAGGTGTCCTCCCGCATCGGTCTGCCACAGCCAGTCGCTCGCGTTCTCCTGAAAATCCTTCAGCAGCAGCGAGATGATCTCGGTCTGGCGTTCGAGTTCAAGCTGGGCCTTGAGATTGCCGAGGAACAGATTGCCCTGCGAGACGATGTTGCGCGCCATGAAGAACGCGAACAGCAGCAGGAAGACCGCGGTCAGGGCATACGGACCCGCACCGCACATCAGCATCGCGCCGGCGCAGGCGATCGTCATCGTTGCGAGATAGATGAGGCCCGCACGCGGGAAGGTCGAGAGCGTGAAGGCGCCACCGGACATCATGCCGACCATCAGGCAGGCCAGGATGAGCTGGCTGGTCGGCCCGACCCGGCTGAACAGTGCGAGCGGCAGCGTGCCCCAGATCGCCGCGAGGAAAAACGCCTGCCGCAGCATCTGCCGCGTCGCGCGTCGTGACGCTTCCTGCGGCGGATTCTGCTGCGCGCGCCACCACGCACGAACGGCGAGCGAGGCGGTGACGGCAAGGGTCATGCCCCAGATCGCGAGGAAGTCGTTCCAGCCCCGGCCCCAGAACAGGATCAGCACGATGGCGACGTTGAGCATGGTGACGGACATCGTCATCGGGACGGCTCGCGTCACCGCATCGATCTGCTTGGCGCGGATGCGGCGCAGCTCGCGCTCGCTGAGACCGGCGGTGAGGCCGTCCTCGATCTCGAAGCCGCCGAGCCAGTACAGGAACGCGCCGATCAGGCCGTCTCGCGGCTCACCTGCCTTCATGGATTTATCCGGCCATCCCATTTGAAAAACCTTTTCCGCATCAATGGCCCAGGGCCGGCTTAAGCCGGGTTAATTTTGTGGGAGATTTTGCGGCATCCTTGACGGGCAGGTTTGCATTTTGTTCTAACCAAGGCCCCTGCCCGGAGCCCTCGCCCATGCCCATCAGAGTAGCCACCTGGAACGTGAATTCGGTCCGGCAGCGGATCGATCTGCTGCTGACGTGGCTGAAGGAGTGCCAGCCGGACATCGTCTGCCTGCAGGAGATCAAATGCGTCGATGACGCCTTCCCGCGGCTGGAGATCGAGGCGCTCGGCTACAACGTGGTGACCCACGGACAGAAGACGTTCAACGGCGTCGCGTTGCTCTCCAAGCTCAAATTCGACGAGACCAAGTCAGGGCTCGCCGGCGACGACGAGGACGCGCACGCCCGTTTCCTCGAGGGCGTGGTGACGCTCAAGCGCGGCGTGCTGCGCATCGCTTGCCTTTATCTGCCCAATGGCAATCCGGTCGGGACCGAGAAATATCCCTACAAGCTCAAATGGATGTCGCGGCTTCTTGAGTATTCGAAGGAGCGTCTTAAGACCGAGGAGCCGCTGATCCTCGCAGGCGACTTCAACGTCATCCCGCATGCCCGGGACGTCCACAATCCCGCCGCCTGGACCGAGGATGCCCTGTTCAAGCCCGAGACGCGGGAGAGCTTCCAGTCCCTGCTCGGCCTCGGCCTGACCGACGCCCTGCGCGCCGTCACCGACGAGCCCGGGCTCTACACCTTCTGGGACTACCAGGCCGGGGCCTGGCAGAAGAACCAGGGCCTGCGCATCGACCATCTGCTGCTGTCACCCCAGGCCAGCGACAAGCTCGCCAATGTCGGCATCGACAGCTATGTGCGGGCTTGGGAGAAGCCGTCGGACCACGTGCCGGTGTGGGCGGATCTGGATCTGGAGGCGGCGTAAGCTTCGCGGAGTTGGCAGCAGCCAGCGGCCGTCACAACTGCCGTAGGGTGGGCAACGGCGCAAAGCGCCGTGCCCCCGATCTCTTCATGATCGAAACAGGTGGTGGGCACGCTTCCGCCTTCGCTCTTCGAGCTACGGCGGACAAGTCGCTTTGCCCACCCTACGGCAGCTTTGCTGCCGAACTACTCGCGGCGGCCCTGCACCCACTGCTCCAGCATCTGCAGGCACATGGCGCGGTCGTCGTCCGACGCCTTGGCGAAGGCGCGGTTGTAGTTTTCCTTGATCCAGGTCTCGTCGGTGCCGGCGCTGTCACGCGCGAGCGTCAGCCACATCAGTCCACGCGCGGCCTGCCGCGGCAGGCGGTCGCCGTTGAACAGCATCTGTCCGAGCAGCGCCTGGGCCTCATGCTGGCCCTTCTGGGCGGCCAGGCCGAGCCAGCGCGCGCCGTAGCGGAAATCTTCGCGCGAAGCGTCCGGCGTCTTCAGATACAGCCGGGCGAGGTCGTACTGGGCGTCCGCATTGCCGAAATAGGAGGCGGCATAGGAAAACATCTCCCGTGCACGATCCGGGTCGGCCTTGATCTTCGAATTCGGGATGCCGCTCAGATAATAGCGGCCGAGCGCGACGAAGGCGTTCGCCACGACCTGCGCCTGCGGCGCCGACGGGCTGTCCTCGGCATGCGCGTTCGCGATCTTGGTGAAATAGTCGAAGGCGCGCACATCGTCCTGGGCGACGCCGTCGCCATTGGCGTACATGCGGCCGAGCTTCCACTGCGCGATCGGGTGACCGCCCTCGGCGGCATATTGCAGGGCGCTGAGCGAGGTTTCCTGGGGCGCAACCGGCGGCGCCGACTTGCGCACCGTTCCCGCAGCACCGGGCAAGGTGGTCACGACCGGGATGGTCGCATCCTTCTGGTTGACCGGCGCGCCGTCGAAAGCGAGCGCCGGCGCGGCCAGCGCGGTAGCCCCCAACACAAACGCAACAATGGTACGCCTAGATGTCCGCATAGCACTGCTTCTCGTGCGCGCCGCCCGGATGGGTCACTGCCCCCCCGACCGCTGGTCCAACCTGTTGGGCATATTTCCAGAGCGCGCCCGTCGTGTGGTTAGTCGCGCGAGCGCTCCATTTGGTTTTGCGCTGGGCGAGCTCGGCGTCGCTCAATTTTACGTTAAGAGTCCCGTTGTCGGCGTCGATCTCGATGATGTCGCCGTCCTCGAGCAGCCCGATCGGGCCGCCGACCGCAGCCTCAGGCCCGACATGGCCGATGCAGAAGCCGCGGGTGGCGCCGGAGAAGCGGCCGTCGGTGATGAGTGCGATCTTACCGCCCATGCCCTGGCCGGTCAGCGCCGCGGTGGTCTGAAGCATCTCCCGCATGCCGGGGCCGCCCTTGGGGCCCTCGTAGCGGATCACGATGACTTCGCCTTCCTTGTAGGTGCGCTTCTGGACCGCCTCGAAAGCATCCTCCTCGCGGTCGAAGCACCTGGCCGGACCGGTAAACTTGAGGTTGGACATTCCCGCGACTTTCACGATCGCACCTTCTGGCGCCAAATTGCCCTTCAGACCGACCACACCGCCTGTGACGGTGATGGGCTTGTCTGCCGGGTGCACCACGTCCTGGTGCGGATTCCACTTCACGCTTTTGAGGTTTTCGGCGATCGTTCGACCGGTGACCGTAATGCAGTCGCCGTGGAGAAATCCGTTGTCGAGCAGCGTCTTCATCAGAAGCGGTATGCCACCTACTTCAAACATGTCTTTGGCGACATAACGGCCACCCGGCTTCAAATCCGCGACATATGGTGTCTTTTTGAAGATTTCGGCGACGTCGAATAAGTCAAACTTGATGCCGCACTCATGCGCGATCGCCGGCAAGTGCAGTGCAGCATTGGTTGAGCCGCCGGATGCAGCGACGACGGCAGCCGCATTCTCCAGTGCCTTGCGGGTGACGATGTCGCGCGGCCGGATATTCTGGGCGATCAGGTCCATGACCTTCTCGCCCGCGGTCATGCAGAAGGCATCGCGGATTTCATACGGTGCCGGAGCGCCGGCCGAGTAAGGCAGTGCGAGCCCGATGGCTTCCGAGACGGTCGCCATGGTGTTGGCCGTGAACTGGGCGCCGCAAGCGCCGGCCGAGGGGCACGCCACGCGCTCGATTTCGTCGAGATCCTCGTCCGACATGGCGCCGACCGAGTGCTTGCCGACGGCCTCGAACATGTCCTGCACGGTGACCTGCTGCCCGCGGAAATTGCCGGGCAGGATCGAGCCGCCGTAGATGAAGATCGAGGGCACGTTGAGGCGGACCATCGCCATCATCATGCCGGGCAGCGACTTGTCGCAGCCGGCAAGGCCGACCAGCGCGTCGTAGGCGTGACCGCGCACGGTCAGCTCGACGGAGTCGGCGATGCATTCGCGCGACGGCAGCGAGGAGCGCATGCCGTCATGGCCCATGGCGATGCCGTCGGTGACGGTGATGGTGCAGAATTCGCGGGGGGTGCCGCCGGCGGATGCGACGCCCTTCTTCACCGCCTGCGCCTGGCGCATCAGAGCGATGTTGCAAGGGGCAGCCTCGTTCCAGCACGAGGCGACGCCGACGAAGGGCTGATGGATCTGATCGGTGGTCAGGCCCATGGCGTAGAAGTAGGACCGGTGGGGCGCACGCGCAGGGCCTTCCGTCACGTGACGGCTCGGCAGCCTCTGCTTGATGTTGGTCTTGGCGTCCATTGCGACCAGTTTCCTTGGCTAACCCTTGTCAGACCCGGAACATCAAACCCAAGATTTGAATCGACCTTGGGATTTCCCGCCGCCTGCAAGGGACCAGCCCAGCCCCTGAAACATTAGAGCGATTGTATTCATGTTCGGGTGTGGCCAAAAAGCGGCGCTGATGCGAACGACCGGTGATGAGGGTTAAATCCACCGTGAGTGTTGCGTTGACAGCACAATCGTTACCGGGAAGACACGGATTGGCCTACCGTGATACCCCTGCGAAGATGACAATCCACAACCTTTGATTTCATGGTATGCAGAACGCGACCGGTTTCGCGGTGACGACGCCGAGCTGCGACTGAGTCGCCCTCGCGGGCTGCAAGCAGCATTATGATTTTCAGAAACCGCAATCGCGATATTGCTTGCTCGCCAGCCGGAAATGCGAGCCGACCTCGACGAAATCGACATCGATGCATTGGTGTCCGTGGCGCACTTCGGTGAGGCCCTCGCAGCGGAGATATTCGATGTTGATGCGCCAGCGCTTCTCGGCGGGAGAATAGGTCGCGAAATCGTGCTGGGCGCTCGCCGGTCCCTTGCACATGCTGGCGATGTAGTGGCGGATTTCAGGAGGCAGGATGCCGATATGCTCGGGATTCCAGGGATCATCCTTGGACGGCGAGCTTCCCCGTGAGTCAGCCGGCAGGGCCGTCGTGAGCAGAAGCGAAACTCCGAGAACGAGTGCACGCATCAGCATGTTGGCCTCCTCCCATTCGTGGTGGCCGCAGCCATACTAGTCCATTTCGAGCCGCGAACGGCGGACAAGTTGAGCCGCGGACCCATCTCCCCTTACCGGCAGCACCGGTTGCGCTGCAGCGTAAGCACATTGACTCAGATAGGGTACCCCCCTATCTTATTGGGATGTCGCACACGATCAAGCACAAGTCGAAGCTCATCGGCCGGGTCCGGCGCATCAAGGGCCAGATCGAGGCCGTCGAGCGCGCGCTGGAGTCGGAGATCGGCTGTGCCGACGTGCTGATGCTGGTGGCGTCGGTGAAGGGCGCGATCAGCGGTCTCACCACCGAGCTGTTGGAAGACCACATCCGCCACCATGTCGTGGATCCCGCGCATGAGAAGGATCCGGAGAAGGCCAAGGGCGCCGCCGACCTCATCGACGTCGTCCGAACCTATTTGAAGTGAATGCTATGACCGACCTGTCTCACCTGCTCCAACAGAGCAGCGCGCACGCATGGCTGTTCGTGCCCAGCGCCATCCTGCTCGGCGCGCTGCATGGTCTCGAGCCCGGCCATTCCAAGACCATGATGGCTGCGTTCATCATCGCCGTGAGGGGCACCGTGCTCCAGGCCGTGCTGCTCGGCCTGTCGGCGACCATCTCCCATACCGCGATCGTCTGGGCGATCGCGCTCGCGGGGCTGTATTTCGGCCAGGAATTGTCCGGCGAACGCAGCGAGGCCTGGCTGCAAATGGCCTCCGCCGTCATCATCATCGGCATTGCTGGCTGGATGGTCTGGCGCACCTGGCGGGAACAGAACCACGCGCACGAGCACGACCATCATCATCACGACGAGGCGCAATCGATTTCCCTCGCGGGGTCGTCGCTCTCGCTGGACGTGTTCGAAGACGGCGTGCCGCCTCGCTGGCGGATCCGGAGCGAGAGCGGTGCGCTTCCCGCGTCCGGCGACATCGCGGTGACCACTGTCCGCGAGGACGGCTCAGAGCAGACCTTCGCGTTTGCCGCCCGGGATGGATACCTCGAAAGCGTCGAGGAGATTCCCGAGCCGTATGCGTTCAAGGCGCGCGTCGCCTTGGCCGGCGACTCCGCCGAAATCCTGTTCGAGGAGCACCATCACGACCACATCGATCTCGGCGACGAGGACGACGCACATGCGCGCGCCCACGCCGCCGATATCCGCAAGCGCTTTGCGGGGCGCAGCGTGACGACGACACAGATCGTGCTGTTCGGCCTCACCGGCGGACTGATCCCCTGCCCCGCCGCGATCACGGTGCTGCTGCTCTGCATCCAGCTCAAGCAGTTCAGCCTCGGCTTTATCCTGGTGTTGTCCTTCGGCATCGGGCTCGCGATCACGATGGTGTCGGCAGGCGTTCTCGCCGCACTCAGCCTACGGCATGTCGAACGACACTGGGGCGGCTTCAGCCGCTACGCCCACCGCGCGCCCTACGTCTCGGCGGCCTTGATCGTCTTCGTCGGCCTCTACACCGGCTGGACGGGCTTGCACGAACTGATGTTGTGACCATCGGCGAAATCAGCCTTTCGCGCTCGCCGTCTTGTCGAGCGCGGACCGCAGCCCCTTGGCGAGCTTGATCGCGTCATCATTGGCCCAGAAGTGCATGAAGAACAGCCGCGGCTGCTCATCCAGCATGTGGCTGTGCAATGCCGTCACCTCGATGCCGTTCGCGAGCAGCGCTGCGACCACCGGGTTCACCTCGTCACCCGACAGGACGAAGTCGCCGGTGATGGCAGCCTTGCCCCCGCCAGTTGGCTGGAAGTTGATGCCGCTCGCAACGCCCATCGCCCCGACGGGCGTGAGCGGCATGCTCTCCTGTGTGATCGGATCGCGACGCTTGACGGCGAATTGGTAGACGCCGCCATTGACCTGTCCCTTCGTGCCGATGATCTGGTCGAGCGCAGCGGTGTCGAGTTCGACGGCGGGCTGCGGGCTCGACGGTGCGGTAACGGTCAGGGGTGTCTTGCTTTCGGCGAGAGCGTCGTGGATCGCCGACGCCAGCTTGACCGGGTCGCCATGTCCCGCAACATGCATGTAGAACGTCGCCGGGCTCGCGCGCAGCAGATGGTTGTGCACGGCGGTGATCTCGAGACCGCTGGCGATCATCTTCGCCATTACGGGCGTGATCTCGGTCTCGAGCAGCACAAGGTCGCCCATGACCATGGCGCCGCCGTGGGCTGGCTTGAACGCCACCCAGCCGCCAAGCGCCAGCGCCGGCTTGATCGCGACCCCGTCCAGGGTCACGGCGAGATCGCTGCGCGGAAACCCGTATCGATGGACATCATCCGCGACCGCAGCCTTGCGGCCGAGGGTTTGGTCGATCGCTTGCCAATTGACCTCTTCGGCCTGGGCCGCCGAGACGAATGGCGCGGCAAGCGACACTGGTCCCATAACGGCGGCCAGCAAGAGAACGGCGTGACGGAGTTTTGGGAGTCGCATGGTCCTTCTCCTGGTGTCCCTGCCCCAGGGTCGAAGCCTTCCGACAGGCATCCAAATCACGCGCGTTGCCGCGCGCGAGCCGAATGAGCCAATCTGTCGAATGAAGACGGTGTGTGAAATGGACATGCTGCGCCCTTGGTGATCAGGACGCGATGCTTTGGCATGTCGCCTCGCGGGGAGACCGCATATCCCCGACGCCTCGACTAGAAGCCCGAGGGACCAGGCTGTCAACGCGGACGATCCGCGAGGTCTCGAAAAGTTTTCGTCGGTCCAATGGAACCAATTGTCGTGTGCCCTGCGCTCGCGCGATCTGCGGAAGCCGCATCGTCGCATCTTGCGGCTTCCGCACGATCCCGCATAGAATGCCGCGGTGGGGACAAGGCAGACTCCCCGTGAGACTTCGGTCCAAGTCTGCGCAGCACGCAATTCGTGGAGCTTGCGCATGGACACAACATCCCCTCACCAATATTCCGTAGCTATTCTTTCACGAGGCGACGCAGGCGCGCGCCTCAACACAACGGCACAGAACAGTCGTTTCGTCCGCGTTTTCGAAGCCCTCGCCGCCGCCGGCATCGCGGCACACCCCGCCATCTACGACGAAAGCTTCAGTGATGCGGTCCGCGAGCAATTGCTTGCGGTCGACGGCGTGCTGGTCTGGGCCGATCCGATCCACCAGGGAAAGACGCGCGCTGAGCTGGACGCCTTGCTGCGCGACGTCGCAGCGCGCGTCCCGTGGGTCAGCGCGCATCCAGACGTCATCCTGAAGATGGGCGTCAAGGAGGTGCTCTACCGGACGCGCAATCTCGGTTGGGGCGCCGACACCCATCGCTACGACAGCGCGGCCGCCTTCGCAGCGGAATTTCCACCACGGCTGCGGGCCGACGGCCCGCGCGTGCTCAAGCAAAATCGCGGCAACGGCGGCCAGGGCGTCTGGAAGGTCGAGGCGCTACCAAATGCGACCCCGGCGGTTCGCGTGCTCCATGCGCTGCGCGGCAGCCACCCGGAGGACATGCCGCTCGATGCCTTCATCGCGCGATGCGAACCCTATTTCGGCTGGGGCGGCTGCATCATCGATCAGCCGTTTCAACCGCGCCTGCCCGACGGAATGATCCGCTGCTACATGAGCGGCGCCAGGGTCGCAGGCTTCGGCCATCAACTGATCAAGGCCTTGATCCCTCCACCACCGCAAGGACCGGATGCACCTGAGGCACAACCGGGGCCGCGGATCATGCACGGACCCGACGCACCATCATTCCAGGCGCTGCGGCGGCGGATGGAGGACGAATGGACGCCGCAGATGATGAAGCTGCTGGCCATCGACGAAGCATCGCTGCCGGTGATCTGGGACGCCGACTTCCTCTTCGGGCCCCGCGACGCGGATGGCGCCGACAGTTATGTTCTCTGCGAGATCAATGCGAGCTCGTGCTTCGCTATCCCCGATGAGGCGCCGCCGGCGATCGCCCGGACGGTTCGCGAGCGATTGGTGGGCGCCGGGCGATAATTGCTCCGAAGCAAGCCGATCGCCTTCAAATGCAATTCACTTGGCCGGGCTGCAAGATCACGCAGTCCGGCGCGGTGCTGCCGCAGCATGTCGCTTCGCAGCCGCTGACCAGCGCGTCTCGGCGGCCTTAATCGTCTTCGGCGGCCTCTACACCGGCTGGACGGGTTTGCACGAACTGATGACGTGACGAGATCGTTGCCAAAGTGACACGGTCCGTCGCCATCGCTCCTCGTTGCGACATTCTGGCCCACCCCCGGTGTTGACCTGCCCGACCGCGGATGCCAATTTTTCGCTCGGTAGTGTCCGCAAGGACTATCCAAGGGAATGCGGTGCGTCCACGTCAGTGGGCAATTCCGCGGCTGCCCCCGCAACTGTAGGCGGATAGCCGACGACCAGCAAAACCACTGGAGCCCGCTTGGGCCTCTGGGAAGGTGGTCGAAGGCGATGACCCGCGAGCCAGGAAACCTGCTGCCAGCCATGAGTCACGCGCGAACGCATTGGGCGGGGTGCCCCGATGTCGGACCAGTAGCCGAAGCATCTGCCTCAATGGGCGAAAGCAGATGACAGAGGCAACCGCGGTGGCAGTTTGTTTGCGTCGCCGCAGAGCGTTGTTGTGCAACATCTTCATTTTCGTGCTGGCGTTACGCTAGGGTTTTCGCGTGCTTTCCTGATCTCGCTGCTTTCTTCGGTGTCGCTGTCGTCGGCAGCGCTCGCGCAGAGCGTGACCCAGAACAGGCCGCCGGTGGAGATCGGTCCCGTGACCGTCTCTCCGTCCACGCCCAAGCCGGCTCCCGCGGTCAGCCCGGGCAACCAAAAGCCTCGCACGGCACGTCGGACCACAGGCCGCAAGCCGGCCACCTCCGTCGTTGCGCGCCCGATCGTCCCGAGCGCGAGCGCCCCGGTCGAAATGCCATTGAACACGGCCGTCGTTACCGATGTAGGCTCACGGCTCGGCATCACGGCGCGGCAGACGCCGGCGACCGTCGAGGTGATCAGCCAGCAGACCATGCAGGACCGGGGCATCAGGACCACCACCGACGTCGCCAAGGCAGCAACCGGCGTGATCGGCGGCGATGCACCCGGCGCGCCCGCGATCTTCTCGATGCGTGGCTTCAGCGGCGACCAGCTCACCACCCTCTACAACGGCATCCCGGTCGGGCCGTCGACCATGACCGGCCGCCCGATGGATGTGGCAGGCCTGCAGCAGGTCGAGATCATCAAGGGCCCGGACTCGCTGGTCGCAGGCCTCGGCGCCACCGGCGGTGCCATCAATTACGTGACCAAGGCGCCGCACACCGGCCCTGTCGTCAACGAGGCCTTCACCTCCTACGATTCCTTCAACGGCTATCGCGCCGGCTACGGCTCGGGCGGCTCGACGCTGATCGACGGCCTCGATTACCGCTTCGACATCAGCCATTTCAACGACAAGAGCTTCATCGACGACAGCTATTCGAAGCTGTCCAACGTCTCCGGCCAGCTGAACTATCGCGTCAACGACAGCCTCAAGGTCTGGGGCGCGGCCGAGTACAAGCAGGACAGCGACCGCTTCTACTGGGGCACGCCGATCGTACCGGCCAACGGGGCCGGCATCGTGCCGACCACGGGCATCGTGTCGGGGACCTGGAGTAATTATTATCTCGGCGGCGGCACGCCTGTCGCGCCCACCATCGACGCGCGCACGCTGACCACGAACTACAACGTGCTCGACAATCACAGCGGCGCCAGCGAATTGTGGCTGCGCTCCGGCTTTCAATGGGACATCACCAACAACGTCTCGCTGAAGAGCCAGGTCTACGGCTATGACGCCCACCGTCACTGGTTCAACAACGAGATCTCGTCGTTCGACCAGACCGTCGGCGGCTTCGCCGGCGCGCAGAGCATCTATCGCGAACGCCTCGCGCTGGACCACGCGCAGCGGCTCTACGGCAACATCACCGACCTCACCGTCAACTCCAACATCGGCGGCCTGGACAACCGCTTCGTCGCCACCGTCATGGCGAGCAACAACCAGTTCAACGTCTCGCAGGACACGCTGTTCTTCAATGACTACGTCGATCTGCTCAATCCGGACCGCGGGCTCTATGGCCCGCGCAGCGACGAGAAGATCTACACCCGCGTCAACACCGCCTCGCTCTCGTTCGAGGACCGGATCAAGCTGACCTCGACCTTCGCGCTGATCGGCGGCATCCGGTTCGAGGACATCAAGCTCGACAGGACACGCTTCTTCCCGGACGGCACTCTGGAGTCGGCAAAGGGCTATCCTTTCTCGACGACGTTCAATCCCATCACGGGCCGCGCCGGTTATACCTGGGACATCGCGCCCGGTGTCATTCTGTACAGCCAGTATGCGACCGCAGCCGACCCGACGGTCGCCAACATCTTCATCCTCGCGCCGTCAGTGCCGCTGCTGCTGACGACGTCGCGGACCTATGAGACCGGCGTGAAAGTGCAGTCGGCCGACAAGCGCACTGAGTTCACCTTCTCGGCCTTCGATATCGAGCGCAAGAACGTCTACATTCCCGAGAGCGGCAACCTGTTCAATGTCGCCGGCAAGATCCACTCCAAGGGCATCGAGATCGCAGCGGCGACCAATCCGATCGCCGGCCTGAAATTGTGGGGTAACGTCGCCTTCCTGCAGTCGCATTTCGTCGATTTCAACTACGTCGACAGCAGCGGTGTATTCCAATCCTATGCCGGCAATACGCCGCCCAACGTTCCGAATTTCGTCGCCAATGCGGGCGCATCGTATCGGTTCGAGACGGCGCTGCCGGTCGAGATCGGCGCCTCGATGCGCCATGTCGGAGACCGCTTCAACTACCAGGACAACATGGTCGTCATGAACGCCTACACCACGTTCGACGCGTTCGCGTTCGTCGACATCCCGAAAACCTACTTCACGGGTGTCGAGAACACGCGGCTGTCGTTCCGCGTCCGCAACCTGACCAACAAGCTCTACGCGGCCTGGGGCGATCCGGGGTACACGGACCAGATCATCCTGGGCGCACCGCGCAGCTACGAGGTGGCCGCGTCGTTCAAGTGGTGATTTTCGTCAGGTGCGGCAGGGTCAGCAGGATCACGCCGGCGATCGCACGGATGGTTCGCGAGCGATTGGTGGGCGCGAGACAGTAAGCGCTATTTGTGCGAGAGGTGATAACCCCGCTTCTCATAGTCGAACGCCACGAGCTCGCAGATCCGAACCGAAGGATCTGCGGGCGCGGCGTAGTAGGCCCGGATCTCCTTGATGCGTCCGCTCTCCGTGTCGAAAACGTACCATTCGTCACCACGAAGCGCGGTGCCCTGCTTGCGCTTCCAATGGGTCCATTCGATCACGGCTTCGGGTGCCGTCGACGAGCACAGGATCTTTTCGATGGTCCATTGCGAGCCGAGGTTTTCGACACACCATATCCATTTGTGCGCGATCGTCTCGGCGCCGCGCCATGGAATGTCCGGCAGGCCGGGTGGAAAGTAGTGCACGGCGTCTGCGGTGAAGCACGACATCAGGGCATCGTGGTCTGCGGCGTTGCAGGCCTCGAAATAGCGACGGATGGTCGCCTCCATGGCGGCGGGTGATGTCTTGCTCATCTCATGCTCCTGCCCGAATGGTCGTCGCTCGCGCCGGATCGGCGCCGGCCTTCTTCCAGGCCTCGAAATCGGCGCGCACGGAGGGCGTCGGCGGGTAGACGCCATAGAGCGGCTCGCCAGCACCGATGCGATACGACAAGTACTTCTCCAGCTGGTCGCGCCGCTCGCAGAGATCGGCCATCTCGGCCGCCAGATGCCGCGGCACGACAGTGACGCCGTCACCATCGCCGACGATGATGTCGCCGGGATAGACCGCGACGTCAGCGCAGGCGATCGGGACATTGAGGTCCGCGACGCGATGATAGGACAACCGCGTCGAGGCCGTGACCTGCCGCGCATAGGCCGGGAAATCGAGCTGCGCCAGTTCCTGGCCGTCACGAAATGCGCCGTCAGTGACGATCGCGGCCGCACCGCGCACCTTCATACGCGTCGGCAGCATGGCCCCTGCCGATGCCGCACGCGGATCGTTGCGGCTGTCGATCACCAGCACATGGCCCGGCGGAATGTTCTCGACCGCTTCCCATTGCAGATTGTCTGCGTTCGGATGCGGCGTGAGCGTCTCGATGGTGTCGAGATCTTCGCGCGCCGGAATCATGCGCATGGTGAAGGCTTCGCCGGCAAATCGGACCGCGTCCTTGTTCATCGGCACCAACCCGACCAGGAAGCACTGGCGCAGGCCTTTCTTGAACAGCTCGGTGGTCAGCGATCCCGAGGAGACATCCTTCAATCGCTGGATGACGGAGGGATCGAGGGGTTGAAGTTTTGCCTTCGGCTCGTACATGGCGTTTCCTCCGTCAGGGGCGCTTTCCGACTTCGTGGACGTCGCGGGTCCAGGCCCGCCCCTGCTCCGACAGGCTGAAGCCGAGGCCGGGCCGGTTTGGCACGATCATGCGACCGTTCACGACCTCCAGCTTCTCGTTGAACATCGCTTCCGACCACTCGAAATGCTCGACCCAGGGCTCGCGCGCGTAGGCAGCCGTCAAGTGCAGATGGATCTCCATGCAGTAGTGCGGCGCGAGCTGAAGCTTCTTGTGGTCGGCAAGCGCGAGGATCTTGAGGAACGGCGTGATACCGCCGACGCGCGGTGCATCGGGCTGGATGAAATCGACCGAGTTGTTGCGGATGAGCTCGTAATGCTCGTCGACGCTGGTCAGCATCTCGCCGGTCGCGATCGGGGTTGCGAGCTCGGCGGCGAGCGCCGCGTGGCCTTCGTAATCATAGGCATCGAGCGGCTCCTCGATCCAGGTCAGGTTGAACTGCTCGGCGATGCGGCCGAAGCGCAGAGCCGTGGTGCGATCCCATTGCTGGTTGGCGTCGATCGCCAGGGGAACGTCGCCGATATGGTTGCGAACCGCTTCAATCCGCTTGAGGTCCACCATCGGATCGGGCTGGCCGACCTTCAGCTTGATGGCGCCGATGCCCTTGTCGAGCGCCATGGAGACACGCTCCTTCACCTCCTCGATCGGCATCGAGAGATAGCCGCCCGACGTGTTGTAGCAGCGCACGGAATCGCGATGGCCACCCAGCAGCTTTGCCAGCGGCAGTTTTGCGCGCTTGGCCTTGAGATCCCACAGCGCGATGTCGAAGGCTGCGATCGCCTGCGTGGACATGCCGCTGCGGCCGACCGAGGCGCCGGCCCAGACCAGCTTGTCCCAGAGCCGCGCAATGTCGCTCGGGTCCTCGCCGATCAACTCGCCGGCGATCTCCTTGGCATGCGCGAACTGGCCGGGACCGCCGGCGCGCTTGGAATAGCTGTAGCCGATGCCGCTGTGACCGTTCTCGGTCTCGATCTCCGCAAACAGGAAGGCGATCTCGGTGAGCGGCTTCTGCCGGCCGGTGAGAACCTTGGCATCGCTGATGGCTTGCGCCAGCGGCAGGAAGACGAGCGAGGTGCGAACCCAGGCGATCCGGTCGGTGGTGGCTTCGCCGGCGGCAAGGCCTGCGGCGAGCGGGTTGGCGATGATGCGAGGATTGCCGGGCGTATGGACGTTCATGATGGTCTCCTGTGAATGGAATTTCGGGTTGATGAGGCTTATTCGGCGGCTTGCGGCGCGGCGCGGATCAGGCCGCCGCCTTCGCGAATGACGAGGCGCTCGATCGGGCCGACGATGACCCAGTAGCAGAGCACGGCGAGCAGCCCATGCAGGCCGACATAGAGCAGTGCACCGTTGAACGATCCGGTGGCGGACAGGATGTAACCAATCGCAACAGGCGTCACGATTCCGGCGGTGTTGCCGATCGCGTTGAAGACGCCGCCGGTGAGGCCGATCACTTCCTTCGGCGCGGTGTCGGCGACAACGGTCCAGCCGAGTGAGCCAAAGCCCTTGCCGAAGAACGCCGCGCTCATCAGCACCGTGATCAGGATGGTGGAGTCCGTGTAGTTGCAACCGATGATCAGCACGGTCATGACGAGGCCGATCGTGATCGGGGTCTTGCGCGCGATCCCGAGCGAGCCGGTGCGCTTGAACAGCCAATCCGTGAAGAAGCCAGTCGCGACACCGCCGATGAAGCCGCAGATCGCGGGGATGGTCGCGATCAGGCTGGCATCGAGCACCGACAGGCCACGCGCCTTGACGAGATAAGTCGGAAACCAGGAGACGAAGAACCAGGTGATCGACGAGATGCCGTATTGCGCGAGGAAGATGCCGACCAGCATCCGGCTCTTGAAGAGTTCGCCAAGGTCGGACCAGCGCGGCCCCTGCTCGGCGACCGCCGCCGGCGATGCGCCGCCGAGATCGACCAGCGCACCGCCTTCGCGGAGATGATCGAGCTCCGCGGCATTCATTTTGGGATGAAGGCTCGGCGGATAATAGGCGATCGCCCAGAGCGCGGCGAGCAGGAAGCCGAGCACACCCATCACGCCAAAGATATGCTCCCAGCCGAAGCGGTGATCGAGAAAACCCATCAACGGGGTAAAGATGACCAGCGAGACATATTGCGCGCTGTTGAAGATGGCGCCCGCAATGCCGCGCTCGGCGGACGGAAACCACGCCGCGATGATGCGTCCGGCCGCGGGGCCGACGGGTGACTCGAAGATGCCGAGCATGAATCGCAGGATCAGCATCACCAGGAACGGATAGCTGGCCCAGCCGACACAGCTCATCAGGAATGTGACCAGCGACCACAGGATCAATCCACCCAGGATGGTCTGCTTGGCACCAAGGCGATCCGCGATCCATCCCGCCGGGAGATGCGCCAGCACATAGGCCCAGGCAAAGGCCGAGAACATCCAGCCGAGCTCGACCGGCGTGATCCCGAGCGCCTTCGTCATGTTGGGCCCGGCGATCGATAGTGTGGCGCGGTCACCGCTGCTGAGCGCCAGCAGGATGGTGATCAACGCCAGGGTGACGAAACGATAATGCGTCCGTGTGGACGGCCTTTGATCCGTGGTCACGCTGCTCCGCCCTTTCCCGTTTTGTTTGACCCGGTCGGACTTGTGCGACCGTGGATGTCCGCGAACGCCTGCGGCATTGGGGACGCGAGAAAGCTAGATCAGCGATCAATTCAGGTCTAAGCTCATTTTTGGATGAAATTGATCCAGAAAAGGTATCAATGATCGAGTTCGGGCAAGTGCGGGCCTTCGTGGCGGTGGCCGATGAGCTGAATTTCGGCCGCGCGGCCCGACGGCTGAACATGACGCAACCGCCACTGAGCCGGCAGATCCAGTTGCTGGAGGCAACACTCCGCGTCACCCTGCTCGAGCGCACCAGCCGCTCGGTAAAGCTGACCGCGGCCGGACGTGCCTTCCTCGCCGAGGCGCGCGCATTGCTTCAGCAGCGCGAGCACGCCGTGAAAGCCGCGCGGCAGGCCGCGGCACTCACCGGTGGCGCGCTGTCAATCGGCTTCGTGGGCGCAACGACCTACGGCTATCTGCCGTGGCTTGCGACGCGCGTAAGCGCCGAACTGCCGAACATCGAAATTACGTTCGAGGAACTGACATCGCGTCAGCAGCTCGATGCACTGAGATCAGGGCGGATCGATCTCGGGCTGGTTCGGCCGATCGAGACCGAGAAGCCGATCCGGAGCGCGAGCGTTTTTCGCGAAGGACTAGCCCTTGCGCTGCCGCTCGATCATCCGCTCGCCGTGCGTCGGCGACCCGAGCTATCGCATCTCGAGGGCCAGCCCTTCATCATGTATTCGCCTGATGGACCGTATATGCGATCACTATTGACCGCAGCGTTCGACGCAAACGGCGTTCGGCCGCAGGTGGTGCAGTCGATGAGCCAGGCACAGGCGATCCTGTCGCTGGTCAGCGCGGGCCTTGGTGTCGCCATCGTGCCGGACGAGACCCGCAATGCCTGCTTCGACAATGTCGTGTTTCGACCGATCAGGCTCGGACCGTCCGTCTTCGCCGAACTGCATGCAATCTGGCGCAGCGACAACCGCAACGCCGCCCTGCCCCGGCTGCGCGAGCTCGCGTTCCGGACCGCGCGCTGAGCGCGGTTGCAATCGGCTGAAGTGACAAGCCTAGACGCGCTGATCGAAACGCGCGAACACCGCGCTCGTCAGACCGCCGAGCAAGGTCCAGAACACCAGGCTCGTCACCGTCACCGCGGTGACGAACTGATGCGTCAACGACGACGGCACGTTGGTCTCGATATTGGCGAGCTCCGGCGCGCCGATCAGATGCGGCAGGGTCAGCAGGATCACGCCGGCGATCGCTGCCGGCACCGAGCGGCGGAAGACGATCATGGCGAGCCCGCCGGCCGTCGCGAGCACGGCGGCCAGCCACCAGATCTGGCGCGACAGCAGCGGTGCGGCGGGTACGCCCGGCAGCTCCGGCGGCAGGCCGAGGCCGGGCGCAAGCGTGAAGACGGCAAAGCCCGCCAGCCCCCAGAGCAGGCCTTCATGCCAGGAGACGCTCGCGCCGGTCGCGCCACTGCGCACGGCGAACAAGCCGGCCAGCAGCAGCGCGAACCCGATCGCGGTCAGGATGTTGGCGGCAGCGGTATAGGCGTTGCGCTCGAAACCGTCGCGCGGCTCCCAGGCCCCGGCGCCATGGTCGTGGCCGCCAGCGCCGTGATCATGATCGCCGGCGCCATGGTCATGGTCGCCGTGATCGTGGGCGGCGTGGTCATGCCCGGCTGCCGCCGGCTGCGCCGTGGGCGGAGCGTCATGCTGGTGCGTCTCCGCCGCCTTCTCGAAGACTTCCGCCTTCAGGATCAGGGGGACGGTACCGAACTGCTGGACAACAGTGACGATGAGACCGACGATGAAACCTGAAATGACCGACGCGAAGACGATCGCGCGAAACGTGCTCATGCCACCCCGGTTAGTGGCAGGGGAACGCGTTCGAGTGACGCACGTCGTGCGCCGCGTTGTGGACGACGTCGATGTGGGAGAAGCCGACCATGCCGACGACGAACACGCCGAGCACCATGGCCATCACGGCCTGCGACAGCCGTCCCACCTGCCCGGCGGCGACCGGAAGCGTGGTCTGGGCGTTGGCGAGCTGGGCGGTCGTGAGCTGAGACGGGCTCATGGTCTATTCTCCATTGGCGATTTGCGGCTCTTCTAGCAGCTTCCGGGCGACGTCGCGACTGGTAAGATGCAAGCTTGTCCCAGGCAAAATGCCCTTCCGGGCGATCTTGGCGGAGGCTGCGGCCCGAAAGGCAGCCTCAGAGCGCCGGAAATAGCCGAGGCAGGCCTCGGGGGTCGGCTCAGTGCCCAACAAGGTCCGGAAGGCGCCCCGATGCACGGCGCAGATCGCGCCGTGGCCGGTGACGGGAAACACCAGCGAGGCGATGTCGTCGCGCCAATGCACTTCGTTGCTCAAGCTGTCGCGCGCCCCGTGAGCACCATCGGTCATCTCCCGGCGGCGACCCTACCACAGCTGTCGACGAATTCGGCCAGATCGCAATCAGGCCGGCTCCCGCTCCGCGCGCGTCCTGATCATGGCGCGCTCGCCGGCATCGACGAGCTGGCCGATGCCGGTGCGGCCGGTCAACGCGCAGCGGATGATGTTTTCGGCGACCGACCTGCGGAAGCCGTGGTCCTCGCCATCGGGGCGATGGCGGCAGACCCGGTCCAGCGCCAGCTTCATGTTGATCCGTGTGCGGGTGTCGAAATGCTCGCTGATCATGCGCCCAGCCTCAATACGTTGTTACCCCGCCACTGAACGCCCGGGAATCGGCAGGGTTCCAAACGCGCAAGCAATGTGGTGGCTCAGGACCGCCCGCGTGGGCGCTGGGCCTGCGCCCACGCCGCCGTCACCTCATGCGGGGGAACGTCGACGCGTTTGATCGGTAGCAGTTGCCCGGACGCCGAGACGATCGCGGTCTCCTCGCGGCGGCAGCGCGGGCAGACGAAGCGGATCTCGTGCGGCTGCGCCGACCAGCTCGCACGTTTGACATTGGCCGCCATCGGCCAGGCCTCGCAATGCGAGCACGACACCAGAAACCGGCCAGGATCGAGCATACCCATTCCATAGGACTCCGTTCCTGCCCGCTCCTTCCAATGATTATCGGGGGTCAATCGTTCCGGTGGCTGAGCACCGTCAGCGGTCTGGCTCTAGCGATTCCCCGATCGCGGCCACATCCGCGCCAGCGTTCCATCGCGCATCACCAGCGCATGCCAGAAGGTCGCCGCGACGTGCAGGGCCACGACGGCATAGACGGCATAGGCCAGCGTGTCATGCGCGACCTCGCCGGCATGGGCGATCTGCGGACTGTCGGCCACCAGACGCGGCCAGCTGAACGTCCAGAAATATTTCAGCGAATAGCCGCCAGCAGAAGAGAACGCGTAGCCGGTCAGCGGCATCGCGAACAGGATGAGGTAGAGCGCGACATGATTGATCCGCGCGGCGAACCGCACCAGCGCACCGAATGACGCCGGCTCGGGCGGCACCCTGGTCGCCGCCCGCACCATCAGCCGCAGCAGCGACAGGAACAGCAGCGTCATGCCGAGCGATTTGTGCACCTCGAGGAGCTCACGGCGCGGCGAGGTGCCCGGCGGCTGGAGACCGCAATAGAATCCGATCAGCATGGCGATGATGAAGAGCACCGCTGTTGCCCAGTGAATCCTGCGCAGCAGCGGCGCATAGGCCGTCGTCTCGTGAGAAGGCATCAGGCTTCGTCGGCAATCCCGTTACGCAACAGGCCGACCTTGTCGATCTCGACCTCGACGACATCGCCCGCCTTCATCCAGAGCGGCGGGGTGCGTCTCGAGCCGACGCCGCCCGGCGTGCCGGTGGCGATGACGTCGCCGGGCTCGAGCCGGGTGAACTGCGAGCAATAGTCGATCTGACGCGGGATATCGAAGATCATCTGGTCGATCGTGGTGTCCTGCACCACCTCGCCGTTGAGCCGGGTCTGCAAGCGCAGCGGGCCGACATCGCCGACCTCGTCGGGCGTGACCAGATAAGGGCCGAAGCCGCCGGTCGCGGGAAAATTCTTGCCCGGCGTGAACTGGTGGGTGTGGCGCTGATAGTCGCGGACGCTGCCCTCGTTGTAGCAGGCATAGCCGGCGATATGCCCCCAGGCTTCGCTGCGGGAAATGTAGCGGCCGGGCTTGCCGATCACGACGGCGAGCTCGCCCTCGAAATCGAGATGGGTCGAAACCTTCGGGCGAATGATGTCGGTGAGATGACCGGTCTGGCTGTTGGCGAAGCGGCCGAACACGGTGGGGTTCTCGACCTCCGTGCGGCCGGTCTCCTTGCGATGGTTCTCGTAGTTCAGCCCGATGCAGAGGATCTTGTCCGGGTTCGGGATCACCGGCAGGAATTTGATCTTCGACAGCGGATGGCGCTTGGCGCCGGCGGCGGATTTTGCGGCCTCAGCCAGCGCGCCTGCTGCGATCGCCGATTTCAGGTCGGGGTAGCGATCCCTGAGAGCAGCGCCGAGATCGGCCACGCTGTCGCCCTCCACCAGGCCCCATGAGGCGGCGTTGTCGATGATAAAACTTGCGAATTTCATGTGGTGTCCTTGACGTTTGGGCCGATCAGATCGACGTGGCAGGAAGGATGGTAGCTGAAGATGACGGCGAGGAGGTCTTCGCAAAACGCGCGATGGTCCGCTCCGGGAAGATGAGTGCGAATGCGGCAACCGCGCCGACGATGAGGATGCCGGCGGTGAACGTCATGGCATGCGCATAGCCGAGCGCGCTGTTGCTGCCCGCCTCGCCGACGATCCACCCCGTGAGCGCATTCGAGAACAGCGCGGACGCCGCATTGCCCGAATAGATCACGACGATCAACCGGCCGCGCTGTGCGGCGGGCGCCACGGCGCCAAGCGCCACCGGACCGAAGATCGTGGTCAGGCTGGGCGCTGCGAAGGCGATCGCCACGCAGACGAGCTGCAGCGCGCCCGACGTCACGATACTGAGCAGCAGCGCCGAGCCCGCGACCAGCAGTGCCAATCCCGAGGCATTGCCGAGGCAGGCACGCAGGCTCCAGCCCCGGCGCTGAAGAGCTTGCGTAATCCAGGAGCCGCTGAGCAACAGCGGCGACTGGAAGATGTAGATGGCCGAGATGATCCAGCCGACATCGGTCGGCTTGTAGCCGAGCCCGAGCTGGAGAAATGGCGGCAGCCAGGTCGCGGAGATGCCGACGATCCAGTACGACATGGTCGACATGATGATGACGCCGATCACCGTCGGATCACACCACAGGAGTCGCCCGGGCACATTTGGCGCAGCCGCCGGCGCATCCTGGCCGGCGGCAGCCGCGGCGTAAGGTCCCTCCGCGCCGATGATGCTCCAGGCGACCATCCAGGCGACGCCGAGCAGCCCGCAGACCAGAAAGCCCGTGCGCCAGCCGTAATTGATGATCACGTAGGTCAGCAACGGACCGCCGGCCAGAAGCCCGACGCTGATCCCTTGCAGAACCACTGCGCTCGGGACGCTGCGCTTGTCGGCGGGAAACCAGTTGTAGCAGGCGTGCAATGCCGTCGGCAGGCCCGGCCCCTCGCCCGCGCCGAGAAGAATGCGGCACACGACCAGCACCATGACGGAGCTCGAGAAGAACACCGGAAGCTGCGTCGCCGACCAGATGGCGGCGAGCAGCATCAAGATCCACTTTGCTGGGAAACGCCCGACAACGAACAGTCCGACCGCCATGCCCGAGAGCGAGAACAGCAGAAAGAAGCTGCTGCCAATCAGGCCGAACTCCTTCGGGCTGAGCGACAGCTCCTTCATCATCGGCACCGCCGAGAGACCGAACACAAGCTTGTCGAAGAAATTGATCGTCTGGAACAGAAACAGCATGATGAGGACGGCGTAGGCGCGCGCAGGCACCGCAGGTCCCGTCGTCAGGCTCGACGATGATGGCATGATTTCCCCCTGTTGAATTTTGTCTTTGTCTTGTTCATTGCAGCCGCGCCTTCAGGCCGGACAGCATCGCCGCGAGCGCGGCTTCGTCGGCCGCGACGCCGTAGACGTAATGATCGGGGCGCACGATCGCGGCCGCGCAGGCATGCCGTGCGAACCAGCTCGCCACCACGCCGCTCTCCTCCCGCAGCACGTCCGGGCCGGCATCGTGATCCGCCTCAGCGATGCCGATCACGCGCAAGCCTGTCTCCGCCGCGCGGGTCGCGATCGCAGGCGAATGCGCCAACGCGCTATCGCCCCTGAGCACGAGCCGCCATCCGGCACCGCAGGCAGCGTCGAGCAATTGCCGGCCGCTCGCGGTCAGCACCCACGGCTGCGGAAACAGCGTGCCGTTGGCAGCATGCGGCACCTCGGCGCGCAGGCCACAGCTGAGCGACGGCACGATCTCCTGACGGGTGATGGTCCGCGGCACACCGCCGCCTTCAGCGAGGATGCGGGCATCGCGTGCCGCGGCTGCGTCCGGATTGCGCTCGCAGATGACATGACCGATCGCCTTGATGCGCGTCGTCAGCTCGCGGACATGGGCACTGCGTTCGTCCTGGTAGGTGTCGAACAGCGCCGCGCCGGACTCTCCGCGCAGGACGCGCGCGAGCTTCCAGGCCAGATTGGCGACGTCGCGAATGCCCTGGCACATGCCCTGGCCGATGAAGGGCGGCTGCTGGTGGGCCGCATCTCCGGCGAGGAAGATGCGCCCTTCGCGCCATTTGCTGGCGACGAGGGCATGGAAGCGATAGCTCGCCGCCCGCCACAGCGTCGCATCGTCGGGCGTGAGCCAGCGCGCCAGGAGCCGCCAGACCTGCTCGGGCAGCTCCATCGCGCGCGGATCCTCGCCGGGCAGCAGCATGATCTCGAAACGCCGATGCGAGCCGGGTCCGACGATGTAGGTGGTCGGCCGTGCCGGATCGCAGAACTGCGCGGCCGTGCGCGGCAGTTTTGCAATCCCCGCCTCGTTGACGTTGAGGTCGATCACGAGCCAAGGCTCGTCGAACACCAGATCGTCAAAGCCGATCCCGAGCTGCCGGCGGACCGTGCTCGATGCGCCATCGCAGGCGATGACATAATCAGCCGCGACGTTCCGGGCGCCCTGGTCGCCGCGGAGCTCGAGCGTCACGCCGTTCGGCGCCTGGTCGAGCCGCCGGAGCTCGGTGCCGAGTTCGACGACCACCGACGGAAGCGAGCGCGCATGCGCGCGCAGGATTTCCTCGACCGGCGGCTGCGTGAACACCATGGTCGGCGTATAGCCAAGCGGATAAGGCTCGCTGACCATGTCGATGCGACGGATCAGCTGGCCGCGCGCACCGAAATGTTCGGAGGCCGGAAACGGCGCGATGTACGGACCCAGCTGCCCGGCAATTCCGAGATTGTCGAACAGCCGCAGGATCTCGTGATCGATCGCGATCGCGCGCGGCTTGTCGTAGACGGCGCGGTCCCGGTCCACGGCCAGCGTGCGGATCCCTTGCGCGCCCAGCAGGCTGGTGGCGACGGCGCCTGACGGACCGAAGCCCACGACAGCGACCTCAAACTCGTTCGCGTGGTTCGAACCGGATACCAAGCTCTGCACATCCCGTTTGAATGTTGATGAGGTGCCGCGCTCAAAGCGCGGCGTAGCGGACCGACAATTGCGCCGCCTTGACGTGCTCGGCCTTCGGCGGAGCGATGCCCCATTGATCGGTGCGGCCGGGCGGCCAGACCCAATGATCGGGGCCCCGCACGACGTAGCTGTCGTCGACCTGGAGCACCTCGGCGGTGTATTCGATCACGGTCCCGACCGGATCGATGAAATAGGAAAACACGTTGTCACCGGGCCCGTGGCGACCGACGCCCCAGGCAATCGGAAAGCCGGCATCGATCATCCGCCCCGAGCCGCGCATCACCGCCTCCAGGCTCGGCATCAGGAAGGCAACATGGTTGAGTCCGTTGACCCCTGCCGCGGCGATCACGACGGCATGGTGATCGCTGTTGCAGCGGACGAACGCCATCGCCTTCGAACGGTCCGTCAGCCGAAATCCGAGCGCGCGCTCGTAGAAGGCCGCGGAGCGATCGACATCGGTGCTGTTGAGATTGACGTGGGCAAGCCGCTCCGGCCGGTCGCCCTGCTGCGGCCCCGGCGCGTGACCGATATCGCCGTGAACGAAACGAAGGATGCCACCTTCCGGTGCGCGAATGGTCATCGCCACGCCGCCATCGGGCGCAGCGTTGGGCGCCGGCCCGCACAGCAATCGGGCGCCTTCGGCAACCGTTCTGTCGGCAATGGACGCAAGATCGTCCGTGCTTGTGACGCGAAAGGTCACCGCGCCGAGCTCCGGCTGCTCGCTTTGGTAGAGCGCCACGACGTGATGATCGCTGCCGGTTGCGCGCAGATAGACGATGCCGTCCACGCGCGCCACGAGCGCAAGGCCCCAGACGTCGCAATAGAATTTTACGGAGCGGTCGAGGTCCGGCGTGCCGAGCTCGACGCTGCGCAGCGCTGTCACCGGAAACCGGGCCATGAACGCACTCCTCCGTCAGGCCACTGTCCGGGCTGACCGGGTGTGGCTTTCTTGATCGCGGCCGCACCTTCACGACCGTCCCGCTCCTTTTATTACACAAAATCGATACCGCAATAGAAATTTATACATTTTATGGAATCGTGATCAGATGTATATGATGGTGGACCGCGAGCTGAGCGAACAACGGAGACTTGAGCGGTGGAATTGACTGCAACGGCCTCCCTGTCCGCGCCATCGACGCAAGCGAGCCATGTCTACGACCGGCTGCGCGAGGACTTGTTGTCCGGACGCCTTGCGCCGTCGCGCAAGCTGCAAATGCGATTTCTGATGGAGACCTATCAGACCGGCCAAACGCCGCTGCGCGAGGCGCTCAACCGGCTGACCGCCGACGGACTGGTCGAGGTCCGGGAGCAGCGCGGCTTCTACGTCAAGGACGTCAGCCGCGCCGAGCTTGCCGAACTGACCAAGACGCGCTGCTGGGTCGAGGCTCTTGCGCTGCGTGAATCGATGGCGGCGTCCACGCCCCAGTGGGAGGAGCAACTGGTGCTGGCGCAGCATCGGCTGAGCCGCGTGCCGCGGTCGCTGAGCGCCACGGAGTTCGAGGACAATTCCGAATGGGAGCGGCTGCACCGCATCTACCATCGGACCCTGATCGGTCAGTGTGGCTCGCAATCCCTCATCGCGTTCTGCGGTCAGCTTGCCGACCAGCTTTACCGTTACCGGCGGCTGTCGATCAGCAAGGCCTTTCCCTCCCGCCATGTCGGTGACGAGCATGCGGCAATCGTGGATGCGGTGCTGAGCGGCGATTCCGATCTGGCGGTGACGCTGTTGACGGCTCACTATCGGCGAACCGCCGACGTCATCCTCCAGGACGAGGCTATTTTTCCGGAATTGCGGCGCGAAGCGGCCCGCGGCTGACGGAGGCCGCCGCCTCGGGCGTTGCCTTCAGTGCGCGCCCTTGAGCGTGCAGGAGGTGGTGCAGGTGACGGTATTGCCGTGGTCGCACGCCTTGCAGGCGGCAACGCACTGGTTCATGTCGCGGGGATTGTAGGAGCTGTAATTCCGCAGCGCGCAGACCGGGGTCGAGCCCGTGACGTCCTGCTCCGGGTTGCAGGCTGCCGTCAGAAGCGCAAACAAGATGACCGCAAACAGACGCATGGGACGTCACCATCGGACGAGCTACGTACGCGGGCAACGTTGCATGGCAATCTTGCCCCAAGCATTCCCATCTGCATTCCCATCGCCAGGCAACGCAACGCGTCGTTCCCCGGTTCCCATCGAGGATGCGTCTCAATTGTTAAGAACGGCTTGCGATCGCGCGCGATCCTGCCAACGCGGAGATGCCGCGTCGTGCCTCTTTGCAATTGGAACCGTTAGACCAATTCAAGCGGCAGCCTTGGTCGCGATCACGTGGCGCATGTCCACCGCGAGCTGACGGTACTGCTCCCCGAGCTTCAGGTAGAACTCGCGCTTGTTGCTGTCGGTGGCGAGCTTGGCAATCAGCTCGCATTCGGCGGTGAGAGTCTCAAACCGCTCCAGCCTGTCCTCAAGTTCTGTCATTGGCGTATCCCCATTAAACGCCTCAAGGACAGCTAACCTAAGCCCGGGCATTACGTCACGGCGAACATCGTTATAGAGTAGAACGAATTATTCGCGGATGGCCGGCTATTTGCTTTCCATTCGCCAGGCGCCGTCCCAATCGGCGGCTGGAGGGGTCGCCTCGAACTGCGCAATGCGGGCCAGCATGGTGCGCGACGGGCCGTCGCCGGGGGCATGCTCCAGCGCGGCGTTGAACGCGGCGCGTGCGTCGTCGAAGCGGCACGCGCGATAGGCGGCAAGTCCTTCGGCATAGTGCGCGCGCAAGCTTTCCTGCGGCTCGGCCAGCCCACCCGGCCGTCCCATCACCTCGAACACCGGTTGCGGCACGCTCTGCCCGACCACCGCGAGACGATCGATCTCACGCAATTCGAGCCGCGCTCCGATCACCTCGGCGGTCGCCTGCGAGATCAGGATGCGGGTACCGTAGACCTTGTTGACGGCCTCGAGGCGCGAGGCGAGGTTCACTGCGTCCCCCATCACGGTAAAGCTCATCATCAGCTCGGAGCCGATGCTGCCGGTCAGGACCTCGCCTGTGGCAATGCCAATGCGCAGATCGCACGGCACCGGCATGGCGCGGATGCCGAGCAGATCCGGCAATTGCTTCTGCAGCGCGGGCACCTGGTCGGCCATGTCGATGGCGGACAGGCCGGCGAGCAGCGCCTGCTCGTCTTCCTCGACGAAGGGCGGGCCCCAATAGGACATGATGGCGTCGCCGATATATTTGTCGATCACGCCGCGGTTGTTCCGGATCGGCGCGGACATCACCGTGAAATAGTGGTTCATCACCTTGACGAGGCCGCGCGGGGTCATGCCCTCGCTCATCGAGGTGAAGCCGCTCATGTCGGAGAACATGATGGTCATCATCCGGCGCTGGCCGTCGATGGCGATCTCCGGCTGCTCGATCAGGCCCTGCACCACCTTCGGATCGATGTAGCGGCCGAACGTTTCACGGATGCGCTCGTTGTGGCGCAACTGCTCGATCATGCGGTTGAAGGCGGCGGCGAGCTCCCCGATCTCATCTTGCGTCGAGACGGTGATGTTCTTGTCGAAGCGCCCCGCCTCGACCTCGCGGGCCCCGGCGAGCAGCAACCGCACCGGGCGCGTGATGCCGCTCGACACCAGCAGCGCGAAGGCAAATCCGACGATCGCTGCGAGCAAGGTCACGATGGCCGAGATGATGATTGCCTGATGCTGGCGCTTGATCACCGTCGACGTCGAGGCAAAGACCTGCTTGAGCATGTCGGCGCGGATGCCGTCGATCTTCTGGTTGAACTGGTCGCGGATTGCATCGATGTGCTCCAGCGTTCCGCGTGCCTCCGGCATCTGCCTGGCGTTGACCTCCTCAAGCAGCTTCTTGTGAGCCGCATCCATCTCGTGCCGCAGCTCGATGAGCGCGGTTTCGATGCGGGTCTCGATCCGGGCCAGCGCGGCATTGTCCGATGGGGTCGTGGTGTCGTCGATGATCTCGTTGATGAGCTTGCGCGCACTCTCCGCCTCGTCGTCGATCCTGCGGTCGGCTTCTTCGAACTCGCGAAACCGCGCCGCATAGGCCTCCTCGTCCGGGACGTCCTGCATCTTCATCATGACCATCCGCCGCAGCGCCACCGACCGCTCCAGCGATCGCACATTGGCCCGCGCCAGATCGCCATAGGCCGGGATGTAGCGATTGGTCAGCTCGTCCAGGAGAACGCCGACCTGGCTCGACATCACCATCGACAGGATCGAGGTGATCAGCATCAGGACGATCAATCCGAGGGCGATGCCGACGATCTTGCGCCGGATCGACTGGTTGAAGAGCGGCATGAGGTGCGGGCAAAGGCTGAAATGAAGGATCTGTGGAACTCAATACACCGGATTTCGGCCCGGGAACACGCGCAATCGGGCCTCGCGGCGCCAAGAGCCGCCTGCAACCGTCGCCCGGGGCCCATCCGTTAACAAAGGTTAAAAGCCCCGCTCTATCCGGCGTTGCAGAAGTTCCCGTGCTCCATCCGTATTTTGCCGCATTGTTGCGACAGCGTGAGGAATGCGAAACGATGCTGAGTCATCGTTTGGGGGTCGTCTGATTCTCGAGCCGCATGTCGTCGCGGACTTTGGTTTGTACTGGTTTCGCAGGGGGACCACGCAATGAACCAGTGCCTACGCTCGCTCGCGTGTGTCGTTGCCGTGGCCGCCTTGGCCCTCCTTCCCACCGAGCTGACGGCAAAGAGCAGTCATAAATCATCCGCGTCGAAGAAGACGCATGAGGCCAAATCCGGCGGCAAGCCGCGGCATGCAGCAAGCGGCAAACACGGCAAACACGCCGAGGCCAAGCGCAGATCGAAGAAGCAGGGCGACGAGCCCGCGGACAAGCCCGCGCCGCCTGCGCTGACCGGCGACCTCGCCGCGCTGAAAGACGCCTTCGACCTCGCGCGCAAGGGCAAGACCGATGATGCGAGCGCGGCCCGCGACCGCATTGCCGATCCCGCCGGGCAAAAGCTCGCCGACTGGTTCATGCTGCGCCATTCCGAGAGCACGGCACCTTTCAAGCGCTACGCGGCCTTCCTCGCCGCCAATCCGGATTGGCCGAGCGCGGCACTGCTGCGCCGGCGCGCCGAGGCGCGGCTATGGCAGGAGAAGAGCGACGCGGCGACCGTGCACGCCTTCACGATGGACCGGCCGACCAGCGCCAAGGGCAGCTTCGCGCTGGCGCGCGTGCTGCTCACCGAGGGCGACAGCGACCGGGCCACGCGTCTGGTGCGCGAGGCCTGGCGCTCGGAGGAACTGTCCGAACGCAGCGAGGAGGATTCCTACGCGGCGTTTCGCGATCTTCTCGCCGCTGAGGATCATCGCGCCCGCATGGACAAGCGCCTCGGCGCGAAGGATTACGCCGGCGCAAGGCGCGCGGCCAAGCGGCTCGGCGAAGACTCGCTCGCGATCGTCAAGGCCTGTGCCGCGGTTAACGGCAAGGAGAACAAGGCCAAGGACTATCTCGACGACGTGTCGGCCGATGCCCGTCGCGATCTCGGCTATGTCCTGTGCCGTGCACAGTGGCATATCCAGAAGGACCGCATCGACGATGCGGCCGAATTGATCCTCGCTGCGGCCCCCGACACCATGGCGGCGCAGGATACCGATGCCTGGTGGCGCGAGCGCCGCCTGCTGGCGCGAAAACTGCTCGACCAGGGCAAATTCAAGACGGCGTATGACGTGGTGCGCGCGGCTGTGGTGCCCGCGATGGAGGTCTATCGCGTCGACTATCACTTCATGTGCGGCTGGATTGCGCTGCGCTATCTCGACGATCCCAAGACCGCGATGATGCACTTCGCGGCCATCGACGAGGGCTCGCCCAATCCGCTCGCGCTATCGCGCGCTCATTACTGGCGCGGGCGCGCGGCCGAGGCCATGGGTGCCACAGCCGACGCGCGCATGAGCTTCACGGCCGCCGCGCGCTATCCGACCGCCTATTACGGCCAGCTTGCCCGCGCACGACTTGGCCTCGAGGGGCTAGAGCTGCGGGCCCCCTCACCCGTGCTGGCCTCCGCCGACACGCCGGCCGCGGACGAGCGCGTCCGCGCCGCCGACATGCTGTACGGCATCGGCGAGCGCGACACGGTGTATTACTATGCCGAGGATTTCGCCAAGGAGGGCACCGACGTCGCGGCGCTCGAAGCGCTCGGGGAGCTCGCCGGCCGACGCAACGACGCGCGCGTCATGCTCGAGGTCGGCAAGTCGGCCCTGGCGCGCGGGCTCGCGCTCGACCACTACGCCTTCCCGACCATCGGCATTCCCGAACACAAGCAGGTCGCGCCCGCGATCGAGACCAGCGTGATCTATTCGGTCGCCCGCACCGAGAGCTCGTTCAACCAGCGCGACAAGTCGGCCGCCAATGCGGTCGGCTTGATGCAGGTCACGCCGGAAGCTGGCCGCGACACGGCAAAGCGCTTCGGCCTCACCTATGACTGGGACAGAATGGTCTCCGATCCCGTCTACAACACGCAGATGGGGGCAGCCGAACTCAGCGCATTGCTGTCGGAATATCGCGGCAACCAGATCATGACCTTCGCCGGCTACAATGCCGGCCGCGGCCGGGTGCGCGAATGGGTGCAGGCGCACGGCGACCCCAGAGACCCCAAGATCGATCCGGTCGACTGGGTCGAGCGCATCCCGCTATCGGAGACGCGCAATTACGTCCAGCGCGTGATGGAGAACGTGCTGGTGTACCGCGCCCGCTTCGAGCCCAGCGGCATGGTGGCCGGCAAGGACGTCCAGCGTGTCACGGCACAAGACGTGAATGCGGCTCCGACGGCATCGGCCGCAGCCCCCGCGCCCTAGGCCCGCACCGCCGGGGCTGGAACGCGGCGCAAGGGCTGGACGGGTGACTGCGGCCGACGGTTCTGCGCAGCCGGCATCGTGGGGTTAGCCGTCACCTCCTTCCATGGTCAGAAGGTCGTGCGCGCGCAGATAGACCTCAGTCAGCGAGCGCGAGAGCGCGCTCATCTGCATCATCAAGCTCCAGGCCGAAATGGCCGTGAGCACCGATATCGCCTCGAGCGAACCGCGGTAGGGAGCGAATATCCCCATGGTTGCCTGCTGCCGGTAGCAGTCATAGTCGCAATAGCGCGCCTGCATCGACGCATGCCGGAGATAACTCGCGCCCAGCGGCCGGGCGCAGGCGCTACAAGCGGCGCCGGGGCGAGGTGTTTCCTGGTTGACGAGCATGAATCTCAAAATCGTGTCCTCTGTTGCCGCCTCGGCCGGTTCTCAAGACGCCGCTCGCGCACGCTCCCCGAACGGCACCAAGGCTTCGTGATGAAGCGCGTAGCATTCGTGGTCGCAGTAGGGCAGCAGCGTTCGCACGTCGCGCAAATAGCCGCCGCTGATCTCCTCGCAACACCACAGACAGAACGTCTTGCGGAAAGGGGTCCTGCCGTTCACCAATACGAACCTCACGTGGCACCTCCCAGCGCGAAGCAATAGACCGTATCGACCAGCGAAGCGGATGGCGGCGGCGCGCAAAGATGGTTGCGGCCGTCGGGATTGTCCCTGTTTCGCTCGACTTTCTGGACCGGGACCAGGATGTATTTCCCGTCCTCCCGGCGCCGCGCATAAATCTTGCCGTCGACGTAGCGGATCTCGGTCGGGTAGCAATCCGCGCTGTTGCAGCAGCTCATCACCGGATTGTCCGGCATGTGCCAGCTCGAATAGAACTTCTCGTGGACCAGTTCGTCTTGAGGCGGATGGTGGCGATGTGCGGCGTCCTGGCCAGCCTCCTCGGCCTTCACGCCCGTGATCAGGGGAAGCGGCAGCGCGACCGCGAGGAGGAGCTTGCCGACACCGTTCAACACGCAGCCTCCTCGTTTAAAAGTTTCCCTGTGAAGCGGTCTTTGCGGCCCGTTCTCACGCCGTCTGAAATCGGAAGAGCCAACGCCGGTCTTGCTCACGGCGCTCCCTGAAATGGTCTAGACATTTCCTCGAGCAGAGCGGCGTTCGCCAGGAATAGTATCGGATCAGGCCAAACTTCCCTGCACAGACGGCACATCCCTGTGCGTCAGGACGGCGCTCGGAGTGTTCGGACCTATCGCACATCATCCTCTCCTCTTGGCCTCTCGTGGGTCCTCGTGCACTGAGGCACGGTCACCACGGTCGTCACGGAAAATGCGGCTTCTCAATCGCGACCTGCCAATTCATCCGGCAGGTCAGAGTGGCGGAGGCAGAGCTCGGCTCTTTGGGTGCAACACACCGAGCATCCCGGCAATTTGTGCTCCGCAATCGACTCCTCTCGATTGGACTTACCCTAGGCCGCGTGCATCGGATCGCTCAATTGTACGGAGGTAAATGCACGCTAGAACTAGGGATGCGCGAGCTATACGTAGGTTTGTCCCGTAGTTTTCCGGACCCACGCAACGAGACGGCGCAAGGTGCGCGAGCTGCACGGCCGCCGCGAGTTTTGTGCAAGGTCCGACTTTGGCCGGAGGGAATTGCCCCTGTTGTGGCAAAGTGCTCTACTCGCATTGCCTACAGCGCGCCGGGACGGCTGCGATGATGTCTGGCCAGATCGCAAAACTTGGGAATTCGGCCGCACAATTCCTGCTCGGCGGCCTCGCGGCGCTTCGATCATTCGGCAGCGGCGAAAAGGCCAAGGCCGCGCATGGAGAAGACTCCCGGCAAGACACCGATCTGCGCGACGCCATGAAGCAATGGCGCGAGGTGTTCGAGCACAATCCGGTCATGTACTTCATGGTCGACCCGACCGGAACGGTCCTCAACGTGAACACGTTTGGCGCCGCACAACTTGGCTACACGACGGCCGAACTGATCGGCCAATCCGTGCTGAACGTCTTCTTCGAGGAAGACCACGACACCGTCCGCCACTGCGTCGCCCTGTGCCTGGAGACAGTGGACCAGCCGCACACCTGGGAGATTCGCAAGATCCGGAAGGATGGCTCGGTCCTCTGGGTCCGTGAAAACGCGAAGGCCATGTTGCGCGGCGACGGCAGGCCCATCGTGCTGGTCGCCTGCGAGAACATCACCCAACGCAAGGAGGCCGAGGATGCGCTGCGGCGAAGCGAGGCCTATCTCGCCCATGCTCAGGAACTGAGCCACACCGGCAGTTTCGGCCTCAACCTCGTGACGGGCGAGGCCGTCTGGTCAAGGGAGACCTTTCGCATCTTCCAATGTGACCCGGCGACGAAGCCGACCCTTAACTTCGTGTTTCAGCGCATCCATCCGGACGATCGCGACAGGGTCAGACGGACCCTTGATCGGGCTTCCCTCGAAGCGGAGAATCTCGACCACGAATATCGCCTGCTGATGCCGGATGGATCGGTCAAATATCTCCATTCCGTGGCGCGCGCGGTGCGACACCCATCCGGGCGCATCGAATTTGTCGGGGCCATCACCGATGTCACGATTGCAAAGGAGGCGGAACAGAGGCTGCGTCGCAGCGAGGCCTATTTGGCCGAAGCCCAGCGCCTCAGCCATACGAGCAGCTGGTCCTGGGACGTGCGCCGTCAGGAGTTCGCCTACAGATCGGCCGAGCTTTACCGCCTGTTCGGATTTGAACCGGACCAGATCGACCTCCCGGCACGGGATTTCCAGCAGCGCATCCTGCCTGAAGACTTTCGGCGGATCGCCGAGGTGGAACGTCAGGCCGTCCGGCAGCGAGAGCCCTTCCAGATCGACTTTCGGATTGCGCGTCCGGACGGCTCGATCAGACGCGTCCACTCGGAGGGCCATCCCGTCATCGGCAGCGACGGCGAGGTGACGGAAATCATCGGCACGCATGTCGACGTCACCGAGCAGGTCGCCGCCAAGGAGGCCCTGCAAAGGGCTTTCGACGAGCTAAAGACATCCGAGCAGCGATTCCGCGACTATGCCGAAACCGCGTCGGACTGGTTCTGGGAGACCGGGCCGGATCACCGTATCACGCACATATCGGAACACGCTGATACGTCCTCCGCCGCGCCGACGGGATTGATCGGCCTGACGCGTTGGGACATTCCGCCCGATGCCGAACTCGAGCCCGAGAAGTGGGAGCAGCATCGCCTGGCGCTCGATGCCCATCTTCCGTTCCGCGATCTCGTCTACCGCAGCAGAGATCTCAACGGACATCCCATCTATGTGCGCACCAGCGGCAAGCCGTTCCACGATGCAAGCGGCAGTTTTCTCGGCTATCGCGGCGTCAGCAGCGACGTGACGGCGGCGATCCGCGCCGAGCAGGCCGAGGAGGCGTTACGTAAGGCGCAAGCCGAGCTGACCCATGTCACGCGCGTGACGACGCTCGGTGAACTCACCGCCTCGATTGCCCATGAAATCACCCAGCCTCTCGCCGCGGTGATCTCCAATGCGGACGCCTGCATCGGCTGGCTTGGCCGCGAGCCTGCCGATCTGACGGCTGCACGCCGTTCCGCGGAATGGATCGTCGAGGACGCCAACCGGGCCAGCGAGGTGATCCGCCGGATCAGGGCGCTGGCGAAGAAGACCGAGATCGAGGTGATTCCGCTCGACATCAACGAGGTCGTCAGGGAGGCCGTGGCGCTGGTTCGGCGCGAGCTCGCCACCCATGCCGTATCGGTGCGAATGGAGTTGGCGTCCGACCTGCCCAGGATTTGCGGCGACCGGATCCAGCTGCAGCAGGTCCTGATCAACCTGCTGATGAACGGGATCGAGGCCATGCAGGCCAATATCGACCGCCCGCGCGAGCTGGCGATCCGCTCCGGCCATGCGGACGAAGACGGCGATCGCCGCCTGCTCCTCACCGTGACGGATCGTGGCGTCGGCCTCGGCAAGGACGTGACGGATCGTATCTTCACGCCGTTCTTCACCACGAAATCGGGCGGCCTGGGCATGGGCCTCTCGATCTGCCGATCAATCATCGAGGCTCACGCAGGACGGCTTTCGGCCTTCCCCAACGAAGGGAGCGGAGCAACTTTCCAGATCGCCCTGCCCTTGCCGCACAAGGACGCGTCGTGACTGATCATGGCAAGCAAGCGCAGGCGACTGCCGATGAGCCGATCGTTCGGATCGTCGATGACGATCCATCGATGCGCCGCGCGCTCACCAATCTCTTTCAATCGGTTGGTCTCAAGGTCGAAGCCTTCGGCTCAGCGGCGGAGATCATGGAAGCCAAGCCGCCGGCGGTCCCCAGTTGCCTCGTGCTCGACATTCGCCTGCCGGGCTCGAGCGGCCTCGACCTTCAGGCCGACCTCGCCAAAGCCAACATTCACACACCGATCATCTTCATCACCGGTCATGGCGATATTCCCATGACCGTCAGGGCCATGAAGAGCGGTGCCGTCGATTTTCTGACCAAGCCGGTACGCGACCAGGACATGCTGGATGCGGTGCAGGCTGCGCTCGAACGGGACCGCAAGCGGCGCGACGCCGAGAAATCGGTCTCGGGCGTGCGATCCCGTTTCGAGGGCCTGAGCGCGCGCCAGCGCGACGTCCTCAGTCTGGTCGCGTCCGGCCTGATGAACAAGCAGGTCGCCGCCGAGCTGGGATTGGCCGAGATCACCGTGAAGATCTATCGCGGGCAGATCATGCGGAAAATGGGCGCGAGGTCATTGGCCGATCTCGTCAGAATGACCGACGCGCTCGGAATCCCACGCACAAGGGGAAACCTGCAAACCTAAGTATGCTTTCCAATCTCGCTCCGGGGGCCCACTTTCCGGTCGGCGGCCGTGCCACGGCCGGAGGCTCCCCCAATCAGGAGCGATCATATTGTCATTGTCTTCAATTATTTCCGTCATTGATGATGATCCGTCCGTTCGCCTTGCGACGAACAACCTCCTGACGTCGCGGGGATACACGGTCTACACCTTTGGCTCCGCTCACGAATTTCTCCAATCCGGCAAAATCGACACGATCGCCTGCGTGATCGCGGATGTGCAGATGGCGGTCATGAGCGGCGTCGATCTCCTGATGCATCTGCGCGACCTTGGGCATCTGACGCCGTTCATCTTCATGACAGCTTTTCCCGATGATGATGTGCGCGCCCGCGCGCTGAAGGCCGGCGCGATCTGCTTTCTCGCCAAGCCGTTCTCCACGCCGACCCTGCTGCAATGCCTGGAGACGGCGCTCTCGGCGCCCGGAAAGGCCGCGACCTGATGACGTGGCCGCGACCTGGCGGCCACCCACGGCGGGAAACTCCGCGTTGCGTCAATCCACCGTGATGTTGGCGGCCTTGATGATCGGCCACCATTTCGCGATCTCGGCCTTCTGGCGGGCGCCGAGGGCTTCGGGCGTGAGCTGGTCCTGCGGCGTCATCTCCAGGCCCTGGCTTTCGAGCTGCTTCTTCACGGTGGGATCATTCAGCGCTTCCACGGCTGCGGCGTTGAGCCTGGTCACGATCTCCTTCGGCGTGCCCTTGGGCACCCACAGGCCCGACCATAGCGTCATGTTGAACCCCTTCAGCCCCGCCTCCTCCGCGGTCGGGATGTCAGGCGCCGACGACAGGCGTTTGTCATCGGTGATGGCGTAGGCGCGGATGGTGCCGGCGCGAACCTGGTTGATGGAGTTGGAAGTCTGGTCGACGATGACGTCGATCTGGCCAGCGATCAGATCGTTCAGCGCGGGTGCAGTGCCGCGATATGGTACGTATTGCAGCTTGATGCCGCTGACGCTCTCGAAATAGACGCCGGCGATGTGGCTGCCCGAGCCGGCGCCGGCCGTGCCGGCCGTTGGCGGCGATGGCCGCGACTTGAGCCAGGCAAGGAGCTCTTTCAACGAAGTCGCCGGCACCGCGTTCTTGCTGACGACGATCATCGGATTGCTTGGCAGCAGCACCACCGGTTCGAGATCGGCGACGAGGTCGTAGTTGAGCTTGTAGACGGCACCGTTGGCGACGTGGGTGCCGAGATGGCCGAACGAGATGGTGTAGCCGTCCGGCGGCGAATGCACGGCACGCCCAACCCCGATCGAGCCGCCGGCGCCGGTGACATTCTCGATCACCAGGGCTTGGCCGAGCGACTGGCGCATCCGCTCGGCGAGCACGCGTGCCATCGCATCCGACGGGCCGCCGGCCGCGAAGGGCACGATGATGGTGATCGGATGCGACGGATAATCGTCGGCGCGCGCGACGCCGGTGAGAGCGAGAATGCCGATCAGCCCGGCCCAGACGGCCTTCTTCATTGTGTTCTCCCCGACGATGTCGTTTTTGTTTTTATCTCTTCCCGCGTACGGGAAGAGAGGTCGTTCGTGAAGAGACGAAATGACGCGCTAGAACTGCGTGTAGTCGATCGGCTTGTGGCGATCGAGCGTGCGGGTGACCGGCGGCAGCGGATACTTCAAGCCGGTCGCGCAGTTGAACAGCATCACGCGATCGGTCTTGCTGACGCGGCCGTCGGCGAGGCTCTCCTTGTAGGCGGCGTAGGTCGCAGCACCTTCGGGGCACAGCAACAGCCCCTCCTCGCGCGCCACTTCGTTCAGCGCCGCCGAGATCTTGTCGTCGTCGACCGCGATGGCAAAACCCTTGCTCTGCCGCACCGCGCGCAAAATCAAAAAGTCGCCGATCGCCTGCGGCACGCGGATGCCGGATGCGATGGTGTGGGCGTCCTCCCAGCGCGTCGCGTGCTCGGTGCCGGCGTCATAGGCGCGCACCATCGGCGCGCAGCCGGAGGCCTGCACCGCGACCATGCGCGGGCGCTTCGAACCGATGAAGCCGATCTTCTCCAGCTCGTCGAAAGCCTTCCACATGCCGATCAGTCCGGTGCCGCCGCCGGTCGGATAGAAGATCACGTCGGGCACGTCCCAATTGAGTTGCTCGGCAAGCTCGAGGCCCATCGTCTTCTTGCCTTCGATGCGGTACGGCTCTTTCAGCGTGGACGTATCGAACCAGCCAACCTTGGCCTTGCCCTCGCCGACGATCTTGCCGCAATCGTCGATATAGCCGTTGACGCGGTAGACGGTCGCGCCCTGCAGCTCGATCTCGCTGACATTCACCTCGGGCGTGTCGGCCGGGCAGAAGATCGTGGTCTTGATACCGCAGGAGGTCGCGTAAGCCGCGAGCGCTGCGCCGGCATTGCCGTTGGTCGGCATCGCCATATGCTTGATGCCGAGCGCCTTGCCCATCGACACCGCCATGACCAGGCCGCGCGCCTTGAACGAACCAGTCGGCAGGCGTCCCTCGTCCTTGACGATGATCTCGCCGCCACCGAGCTTCTTAGCCAGCTTCGGCAGCCGGATCAGCGGCGTGGTGACTTCACCGAGCGAAACGATGTCCTTGCATTTGCGCACCGGCAGCAGCTCGCGATAACGCCACATGTCGGCGGGGCGCTGCGCCAGCGCATCCTTGGTCAGCGCCTTCTTCACGCCGGCGAGGTCGTAACGCACGAGAAGCGGCTTGCCGGCCTTGGAGAGGTTGTGGACCTGATCGGCCGCGTAATGATCACCCTCCATCGCGCATTCGAGATGGGTGACGAAGGTCGGGCGTTCGATAGTCAGGTTGTCGTTGTCATGCATGGGTTCATTCCCTTTTTGTTGTTGTGATCTGTTTCCCAGTTCGACCCGTCACCCTGAAGTGCCGGAGCGAAGCGGAGGCCTCGAAGGGCGACGAGCCCGGCTGCTCGATCTGGCCGTGCATCCTTCGAGGCTCGCTTCGCGAGCACCTCAGGATGACGGGTTTGATGCTTAGATGTTCAACACCCGCCCGTACGCATCCAGCACGGCTTCCTTCATCATTTCCGACAGGGTCGGATGCGGGAACACGGTGTGCATCAGCTCTTCTTCCGTCGTCTCCAGGTTCATGGCGACGACGTAGCCCTGGATCAGCTCGGTCACTTCGGCGCCGACCATGTGGGCGCCGAGAAGCTGGCCGGTCTTCTTGTCGAAGATCACCTTGACCAGACCCTGGTCCTCGCCGAGCGCGATCGCCTTGCCGTTGCCGACGAAGGGGAAGCGGCCGACGCGGATCTCGCGGCCACTCTCCTTGGCCTTGGCTTCCGTCAGGCCGACCGAGGCGACCTGCGGATGGCAGTAGGTGCAGCCCGGGATCATGTTCTTGTCCATGGGGTGCGGATGCAGGCCCTTGATGGCCTCGACGCAGATCACGCCCTCGTGCTCGGCCTTGTGCGCGAGCATCGGCGGACCGGCGACGTCGCCGATGGCGTAGATGCCGGGAATGTTGGTCTTGCCGTAGCCGTCGATGACGATGCAGCCGCGATCGGTCTTCACGCCAAGCTTTTCGAGGCCGAGATTCTCGATGTTGCCGACGACGCCGACCGCCGAGATCACGCGCTCGAACTCGGTGGTGACGGGCTTGCCCTTGCCGTCGTCGATGGTGGCGACGACGCTGTCGGCCTTCTTCTCCAGCTTCGTGACCTTGGTCGAGGACATGATCTTGATGCCCTGCTTCTCCAGCCGCTTGCGCGCGAGGCCCGCGATCTCGGCGTCCTCGACGGGCAGGATCTGCGGCAGCACCTCGACGACGGTGACGTCGGAGCCCATGGTATGGAAGAACGAAGCGAACTCGATTCCGATCGCGCCGGAGCCGACCACCAGCAGCGACTTCGGCATCCGCTCCGGCACCATCGCCTCAAAATAGGTCCAGACCAGCTTCTTGTCGGGCTCGAGCCCCGGCAGCACGCGCGGCCGCGCGCCGGTCGCGATGATGATGTGCTTGGCCTGATAGCTCCCCTCGCCCAGCGACCCCTTCGGTCCCTCGACATCGGATTTCTTCACGGTGACCTTGCCGGGCGCATCGATCGAGGCAGCGCCCCAGATCACGCTCACCTTGTTCTTCTTCATCAGGAAGCCGACGCCGTCGTTGAGCCGCTTCGAGACGCCGCGCGAGCGCTGCACCACCGCCTTCGGGTCGAACGAGACGTTGTCGGCCGACAGGCCGTAGTCCTTGGCGTGCTGCATGTAGTGATAGATCTCGGCCGAGCGCAGCAGCGCCTTGGTCGGGATGCAGCCCCAGTTCAGGCAGATGCCGCCGAGATAGGATTTCTCGACGATCGCGACCTTGAAGCCGAGCTGGGCGGCGCGGATCGCGGTGACATAGCCGCCGGGGCCGGAGCCGATGATGATGACGTCGAAGGATGTATCGGCCATGGCGGCTCCCGTTCAACTTAAGAAGTTGCGCCGCGGGCGCGGCGTCTGGAAATTAAAAACCTGACCAGCCATTCGAGCGCGACGATGAAGGCCAGGATAGCCAAACCGATGAAGAAGATCGGCTGGGAGATGTTTCGCGAGAGCTGCTCGCCGGAGAGAAACGCGTCGTGGATGACCTCGCGGCCGATCGGGCTGACGAGGATCGCGATCGCGAGCAGCACTGAAATCCAGGGCCATCGCGTCCGCATGCACCTCGCCCTCCCCGCGTCAGACCATCATCATCACGGGGTTCTCGATCAGCTGCTTGAAGGCGCCGATCAGCTCGGCGCCGAGCGCGCCGTCGATGGCGCGGTGATCGCAGGACAGCGTCACGCTCATCATGTGGGCGATCTCGATCTTGCCGCCGCGCACGACGGGGCGCTCCTCGCTGGTGCCGACCGCGAGGATCGTCGCGTGCGGCGGGTTGATCACCGCGGTGAAGTGGCTGATGCCGTACATGCCGAGGTTGGAGACGGCGGTGGTGCCGCCCTGGTATTCCTCGGGCTTCAGCTTGCGCGAGCGGGCGCGCGCGGCAAAATCCTTCATCTCGTTGGAGATGGTCGAGAGCGTCTTGGTCTCGGCCTTGCGGATGATCGGCGTGATCAGGCCGCCCGGCATCGCCACGGCGACACCGACGTCGGAATGGTGGTGCTTGACCATGCCGCTTTCGGTCCAGCTGACGTTGCAATTCGGAATCTTCTGCAGCGCGACGGCCATCGCCTTGATGACGAAGTCGTTGACCGAGATCTTGTAGAGCGGCTTCTTCTCCTTGTCCTTCGGCGCGGCCGCGTTGATCTCCTCGCGCGCAGCCATCAGCTTGCCGATGTCGCAGTCGATCGTGAGGAAGAAATGCGGGACGTTCTGGATCGAGGCGGTCAGGCGCTGCGCGATGGTGCGGCGCATGCCGTCATGCGGGACGATGTCGTAGGAGCCCGGCTCGAACAGCGACAGGATCTGCTTGTCCGACATAGTCGGTGCGATCGAGGGCGCGCCGGCGGACGGCGCCGCGGCGGGCGCCTTGAGGCCCTTGCCGGACTTGGCCTGCTCGACGTCGCGCGCAACCACGCGGCCATGCGGGCCGGTGCCGGTGACCATGCCGACATCGATGCCGGCTTCCTTGGCGATGCGGCGCGCCAGCGGCGATGAGAACACGCGGCCGCCATGGCCGTTGCTCTGTGCGGCGGGAGCAGCAGCCTGCGGCGCCGGAGCAGCGGCGGCGGGCGGCGCAGCCTTGGGCGCGGCAGGCGCAGGAGCGGCAGCAGGCGCAGCGGCGGGAGCTTCAGCGGCCTTGGGCGGCGCGGCCGACGCGCTGGGCTTGGCGGCGCCCGCGGCCTTCACGTCCTCGCCTTCGCCGGCGAGCACCGCGATCACGTCGTTGACCGGGACGTCCTGCGTGCCCTCCGGCACGAGGATCTTGGCGATCGTGCCCTCGTCGATGGCCTCGACCTCCATGGTGGCCTTGTCGGTCTCGATCTCGGCGATGACATCGCCGGATTTGACCTTGTCGCCTTCCTTCTTCAGCCACTTGGCGAGGTTGCCCTTCTCCATCGTCGGCGAAAGAGCGGGCATCAGGATGTTGATGGGCATGCTGACCTCACGAAGAACTTCTCAAAACGTCGTCTTCGAAAGTGAAGACGAACAGACCAGGTTTAGTTGCCGATGTCGCCTTGCCACAGGCGCTCATTGGCAGGGATGGAACGCCAATTCTTCATCATGGTGATGGAGCGATCGTCGGCAAGGTCGATCCAGGGAATCCCGAACTTGTCGAGAATATCCTTGGACCCCTCGAAGGTGACGGATTCTCCGATCACCACGAGCTTGACCTTGAACAAAGCGAGCGCGCCGGCACACATCGAGCATGGCGACAGCGTGGTGTACATGACGGTGTCGTGGAACGAGATCGCACCGGCCTCGCGCAGACAGCTCATTTCGCCGTGCAGGATCGGATTGTTCTCCTGCACGCGGTTGTTGCGGCCGCGGGCAATGATCTTGTTGTCGCGCGCCAGCACGGCGCCGATCGGCAGGCCACCTTGCGCGATCGAGGCCTCCGCTTCGCGGATCGCCTCCAGCATGAGATCGAAATGGTGGGATTCGACAGCCACGGTCAGTGCCCCTTTGCCCGCGGCGTCGTGGTGCCGGTGTCGGTCGGCCGCTCGATCTCGGCCTGAAACATCTCGAGGATCCGGCCGAGCGCGTCCTCCTCGCTGTATTCGCTCTCGCGCGCATAGGCCCGCGCGGCGTGGCGGGCGAGATCGACGAGCAGCAGGCCCCACATGTCGGGCTCCTCGAAGGCACGCTGGAACGCCATCGACAGCCCGCCATCCAGCACGAACACGCGCAGGATCTCGACCGCATCGTCGCGGGCGATGACGTCGGGCGGCAGTGGCTGCTCCTTCGGGCCCGACATGGCCTACCTGTAGCAGACGGCTTTGGCGGCCTCGACGACTTCCGCAGCCGAAGGCAGTGCGAGCTTCTCCAGATTCGCGGCGTAGGGCATCGGCACGTCCTTGCCGGAGACGCGCGCAACCGGCGCATCGAGGTAGTCGAATGCGTTCTCCATGATCCGCGCGGCGATCTCGGCGCCGACGCCGCTCTGGGCCCAGCCCTCTTCCACCGTGACGGCGCGGCCGGTCTTCTTGACCGAGTTGATGATGGTCTCGGTGTCCATCGGACGCAGCGTGCGCAGGTCGATCACCTCGGCCTCGATGCCCTCCTTGGCGAGCTCGTCGGCCGCCTTCAGCGCATAGGTCATGCCGTTCGACCAGGAGATGATCGAGACATGGCTGCCGGAGCGCACGATGCGCGCCTTGCCAATCGGGACGATGAAATCATCGAGCTTCGGCACCTCACCGGTGTGACCGTACAGCACCTCGTTCTCGAGGAAGATCACCGGATTGGGATCGCGGATCGCGGCCTTGAGCAGGCCCTTGTAGTCGGCGGCCGAGAACGGCGCGACGACCTTCAGGCCCGGGACGTTCGAATACCAGGCCGAATAATCCTGGCTGTGCTGGGCGGCGACGCGCGCAGCCGCGCCGTTGGGCCCGCGGAACACGATCGAGCAGCCCATCTGGCCACCCGACATGTAAAGCGTCTTGGCCGCGGAGTTGATGATCTGGTCGATCGCCTGCATGGCGAAGTTGAAGGTCATGAACTCGACGATCGGCTTCAGGCCGGTCATCGCGGCGCCGACGCCGACACCGGCGAAGCCGTGCTCGGTGATCGGTGTATCGATCACGCGCCTGGCGCCGAACTCCTGAAGCAGGCCCTGGGTGACCTTGTAGGCGCCCTGATATTCGGCGACCTCTTCGCCCATCACGAACACGTCGGGGTCGCGGCGCATCTCTTCAGCCATGGCGTCGCGCAGCGCTTCGCGGATGGTCTGGGTGATCATCTCGGTGCCGGCGGGCACCTCCGGATCGGGCTCGGCGACAGCCTGCGGCGCAGGCGCGGCCTTCGCTGCGGGCGCTTCGGCCTTGGCAGCGGCGGGCGCAGCAGCCTCCGCGGCCGGTTTTGCCGGCGCAGGTGCTTTCGCGAGATCGGCCGCGCTCTCACCGTCGGCGAGAATGGTCGCGATCGGCGTGTTGACGGGAACGTCGGCGGTGCCCTCGGCGATCAGGATCTTGCCGAGCGTCCCCTCGTCGGTCGCCTCGACCTCCATCGTGGCCTTGTCGGTCTCGATCTCGGCGATCACGTCGCCGGACTTGATCGTCTCACCCTCTTTTTTCAGCCATTTGGCGAGGTTGCCCTTTTCCATCGTGGGCGACAACGCGGGCATCAGCACTTGAATTGGCATATCGACTCCAAAAGAAAGCTTGCGCGCGTTCAGCGGTAGATATCGGTCCAGAGCTCGGCGGCATCCGGCTCGGGATCATGCTGGGCAAAGTCGGCAGACGCGTTGACGATGTCGCGCACCTCGGCGTCGATCGCCTTGAGATCGGCCTCGCTCACCTTGGCGGCCAGTAGGCGATTGCGCACCTGCTCGATCGGGTCCTGGTCGTGACGGACCTTCTCGACCTCCTCGCGCGTACGGTATTTCGCAGGATCGGACATCGAGTGGCCGCGATAGCGGTAGGTCTGCATTTCAAGGATGAAGGGGCCCTTACCGGCGCGGCACCAGGCCGCCGCCTCCTCGCCCGCCGCCTTGACGGCGCGGACGTCCATGCCGTCGACCTGCTTGCCGGGGATGTTGAAGGAAGCACCGCGCTTGGAGAAATCCTGCTGCGCCGAGGCGCGCGAGACCGAGGTACCCATGGCGTAGCGGTTGTTCTCGATGACGAAGATCACCGGCAGCTTCCAGAGCTCCGCCATGTTGAAGCTCTCATAGACCTGGCCCTGGTTGGCCGCGCCGTCGCCGAAATAGGTGACGCTGACATTGCCATTGCCGCGATAATTATTGGCGAAGGCGAGACCGGTGCCGAGCGAGACCTGCGCGCCGACGATGCCGTGGCCGCCGTAGAAGTGCTTCTCCTTGCTGAACATGTGCATGGAGCCGCCCTTGCCCTTGGAATAGCCGCCGCGGCGTCCCGTGAGCTCGGCCATCACGCCGTTGGCCTCCATGCCGGTGGCCAGCATATGTCCGTGATCGCGATAGCCCGTGATGACCTGATCGCCCTCCTTCAGGGCCATCTGCATGCCAACTACCACGGCCTCCTGGCCGATATAGAGGTGGCAGAAGCCGCCGATCGCGCCCATGCCATAGAGCTGGCCGGCCTTCTCCTCGAACCGCCGGATCAGGAGCATGTCGCGGAGCGCCTTCAGCTCCTGCTCCTTGGTGAACTCCGGGGGCGAACCGCCGTTGGTCTTGTCCTGCTCAGCGCTTGCGGCGGCTTTCTTGGGTGCGGCCATGGGAATTCCGGGTCAGAGAAATCTAGGTCCTCTCTAACCTAACTCAATCGCGTGTGAAAGCACCGCAGCGGCATGACGCGACTTTCATTATGCCGCACTGCAACGTGGCCGAAATTTTGCAAAACCTTTGGCGCGGATCAGGCAACATTAGCTCCGCGCCAACGAGAGCTCTGCACGCAGACGAGGCAACGACATCGGACACGCATATCTCGGGGCGCTCGGCCCCGATGCCTGTTCGATTCGTATCCGGCGACTACCAGCCGAGTTCGCGCAGATAAGCCGCGCGGGCGGCAACGCCGGTATGGGTGAAGTCGGTGAAGACCCCATCGACGCCGAGACGGAAGAATTTGAGATATTCCAGAGCGGGATCGGCGTGATAGTCGGCCGCGAGATATTTCTTCTCGTTGCGGAACGTGAAGACGTGGACGAACAGGCCCAGCTTGTGCGCGTCGGCGATCAGGCTGGTTGCCTCCTGCGTCGATGCCTCCGGCGTCGAGCCCTTGTAGGGCGTGCCGTCGGCATTGGTATCCTTCCACGGCGCGATCTTGAGCGGAACGATATAGGCCTTCCACGGACCGATGCCATCGGCATAGGTCTTGATCTCGGCAAGGCCCGCAGGCGTCAGCATCGCATCATAAAGGCGCGCATCACCGGCCACCGTCCAGTCGAACGGACGGGAATTGGTGATGTTGTTGAGCAGGACCCTGCCGGTCTTGAAGTCGATGCCGTTGCCGTCGACGAGCTGGACCTGCCGCGTCTCCAGGCCATGGCTGCGCATATATTTCAGGCTGCCGGGCTCGAAGCTCTGGACCAGGATCGGCGCGTCCTTGGTGTTGAGGCCGTTGTCCTTGATGATCTTGATCAGGGCATCCTCGAGCGGATGGCTGCCGGGCGCGCCGCAGCCATTGGCGATGGCCTGGGCATTGTTCCAGGTCGGGTTCTTGGTTTCCGGATAGACCAGGATCGACCGCCCGGTCTCCTTGCTCTTGGCCTTGGCGATGTCGAGGACGTCCTGGAAGCTGATGACCGGGAATTTGCCGTTGAACAGCTTCGGCCGCTCATTGGCCGCATCGTAGGTGGTGCCGCCGATCCATTCCTTCAGCTCGGCCATGGTGAAATCGGTGATCGACCAGTCGTTGGTGTGGTCCTCACCGTCGACGATCAATGACTTCAGCACCGATTTGGGATCCGCTGGATCGGTGAGATCGACGAGATAGTCCGTGGGCGTGCCGGCAGCAGCCGGTGCCTTGACGCGCACGCCGGGCACCGTGCGCTTGCGGGCCGCGACCGCCGCATTGGTCTTGGCCACCTCGGCCACGTTGGTGTTGTCGGCGAGCCAGGGGTTGTGGCGTGCAACCAGCACGCAATCCTTGGTGAGGTGAAGGTCCTCTTCGAGCGCGTCGGTGCCGAGCGCGGCGGCGAGGTCATAGGAGGCCTCGGTCTCTTCGGGCACCAGTCCCGGCACGCCGCGATGTCCGAGGATCAGCGGCGCCTTTCCGTCGACGGTCAGGAAGGGTTTGGCGCCTGATGGCGCCGCCTGCGCAAAGGCGATCGAGGGTGCAAGCAACGCCAGGGCCGCCGCGCCGAGCAGCAATGCTCCGGTATGAATCTTCCGCTGCAAGGGATTGGTCGTCATGGCCGCGCCTCCGTCTGTGCCTGGCATCGCACTTTGTGCGATCGGGGCTGTCGTCTTGTCTCAAGACTCTGACAGATGGATGACGGCGGGGCGAGCGGTAGCCGATGTACACAGGCGGCGCCGCGATGACGCCGCCTGTGCCTTCCCAGTCGAAACCTGCCGATTAGAAGAAACCAAGCTTCTTCGGGCTGTAGCTGACCAGGAGGTTCTTGGTCTGCTGGTAGTGGTCGAGCATCATCTTGTGGGTCTCGCGCCCGACGCCCGACTGCTTGTAGCCGCCGAACGCGGCATGGGCGGGATAGGCGTGGTAGCAATTGGTCCAGACCCGGCCGGCCTGGATCGCCCGGCCGAAACGGTAGCAGCGATTGGCATCGCGGCTCCAGACGCCGGCCCCGAGGCCGTACAGCGTGTCGTTGGCGATCGCGAGCGCCTCGTCGTCAGTCTTGAAGGTCGTGACGGAGACGACGGGACCGAAGATCTCCTCCTGGAAGATCCGCATCTTGTTGTGACCTTCGAACACCGTCGGCTGGACGTAGAAGCCGCCGGCGAGATCGCCCGTGAGCTCGGCGCGCGCACCGCCCGCCAGCACCTTGGCGCCCTCCTGCTTTCCGATGTCGATGTAGGAGAGGATCTTCTCCAGCTGGTCGTTCGAGGCCTGCGCGCCGATCATGGTGTCGGCGGCGCGCGGGTCACCCTGCTTGATCGCGGCGACGCGCTTCAGCGCCCGCTCCATGAAGCGGTCGTAGATGTCGGCGTGCACGAGCGCGCGGCTCGGACAGGTGCAGACCTCGCCCTGGTTCAGCGCGAACATGACGAACCCCTCGATCGCCTTGTCGAAGAAATCGTCGTCTTCGGCGGTGACGTCGTTGAAGAAGATGTTCGGCGATTTGCCGCCGAGCTCGAGCGTGACCGGAATGAGGTTCTGGCTGGCATATTGCATGATCAGTCGGCCCGTCGTGGTCTCGCCGGTGAAGGCGATCTTGGCGATACGCGGGCTGGAGGCGAGCGGCTTGCCGGCCTCGAGGCCGAAGCCGTTGACGATGTTGAGCACGCCCGGCGGCAAGAGATCGCCGATGATCTCGGCCCAGACCATGATCGAGGCCGGCGTCTGCTCGGCCGGCTTGAGCACCACGCAATTGCCGGCGGCAAGCGCAGGCGCGAGCTTCCAGCAGGCCATCAGCAACGGGAAGTTCCAGGGGATGATCTGGCCGACGACGCCGAGCGGCTCGTGGAAATGATAGGCGATGGTGTCGTGGTCGATCTCGCCGATCGAGCCTTCCTGGGCGCGCACCACGCCGGCGAAATAGCGGAAGTGATCGATGGCCAACGGCAGGTCGGCGGCGCGGGTCTCGCGGATCGGCTTGCCATTGTCCCAGGTCTCGGCGACAGCGAGCCGTTCGAGATTCTCCTCCATGCGGTCGGCGATGCGATTGAGGATCGCGGCGCGCTCGGCAACGCTGGTGCGTCCCCACGCGGCCTTGGCGGCATGGGCGGCATCGAGGGCCGCCTCGACATCCTGCGCGTCGGAGCGCGCGATCTTGCAGACGATCTTGCCGGTCACCGGCGAGGCGTTGTCGAAATATTTGCCAGAGATCGGCGCCACGAACTTGCCGCCGATGAAATTGTCATAGCGTTCGGCGAACGGACTTTGGGTGACGCCGAGGAATTCTACCTTGTTCATTGATCACTCCCGATGTTGATGTTTGCGCAAATCGTCGTGTGTTCACGACTTGCGCCGACGATCTCGCGAGAGGTGATTTCTGTCAGCCCGGGCGGGAGCGATGGCCGGGCCGACCTGTCGCAGTTCTGCGACAGTCAGTGCTTCAGCTCGAACCGATTCAGCTTCCGGTGCAGCGTGGCGCGGCTGACGCCGAGGGCTTTTGCGGCGGCCGACACGTTGCCGCCGGCGCGCAACAATGCTCGCTGCAGCACCGCGCGCTGCCCGCCGGCGAGATGGTCTTGCGCAGGTTCGCCGCCGAGCAGGTCGGCCGCAGGCATCGGCTGCAAGGGGCGGCCCGGCGCAATCCCGAGCCCCGCCCTCGCCGTCCGGGTCGCACCGATCACGAGATCGTCCGCATCGACCGCGACGAGCCCGATGGACTGGCCGTCCGCGCCTTGCGTCAGCACGATGCGGGCATGGGCAAACGCGCGGCGAAACATATCGGCCTCGATGCGCTTCGCCGCATCGCCGGCCGCCAGCGCGATCAGATTGGAGAAGGCGTCGGTGCGGTCGGCGCGGCAGGAGGAGACATCGAGCACGCCGGCAAAGACCGCCTCGTGGTCGTAGATCGGAACCGCCGTGCAGCTGAGCAGCGTGTTGCGCGTGAAGAAATGCTGATCGCGGTCGATCGTCAGTGGCCGCTGCTCGACCACGCAGGTGCCGATGCCGTTGGTGCCCTCGTGCTCCTCGCTCCAGAGCGCGCCGGTCCACAAGCCCCATGATTCAAACGTCGCGTCGTCGGCCGGCGTGCCGCGGCGATCGACCGGGACCCCCTCACCGTCTGCGAGCAAGACGCAGCAGCCGGCGGCACCGACAGCCTGATAGAGCCGGTCCATGGCGCCCTGCGCGGCGGCGAGCAGCGGTGCGATGCGCTCGCGCGCCTGCCGCAACTCGGCCTCGCTCAGCCGCAGCGGCAGGCCGCGGCCAGCGGGATCGAGGTGATGCAATCGCGACGAACGGCGCCACGAGGCCACGAGCGCCGAGCGAGCCGCCTGGCCTGATGCAATGGCGGCTTCGACACGAGCCGCGTGATGCCGGGGCATTGACCCATCCATCACCGTTTCCTCCGGAAGGCAGTCTAGGCGGCGCCTCGCACGACCCGATTGATCTCCGTCAACCTTCGGCGGCATGGCGCCCGGACAAGGAATGCCTGCCCCGCCATATCGGCGTCAAGGCGGCAACCGGGCGCGGCTCTACGACTTTCGGAACAAGTGGGAACGGCTTTCGCGCGCCGTTTCGGATGCAGCGGAAAACCCTAGTTTTGCGGGATCATCCGAACGAGATCGTGCGGATTGACATAGTCGAGCTGGAACCGGGCCCGCTCGTCCAGCATATCGGGGTCGATCTTCTCGGTGCGCAAGAGCGAGACGCGCTGCTCGCTCCGGGCGCGCTCGCGCTTGAGCTGCGCCAGCTCGCTGGTCAGCGCGATGATCTCCTGGTCGAGCTCCTGGCGGGCGTTGAGGCCGTATTTGCCGGTGTAGGCGTTGACCCCGAAATAGCCGACGATGGCGGCCGCCATCGCATAGAGGGCAAGACCGGTCAGGATCGATTTCAGGCGCGCGCGGGAGACCATTTTGGCAAGATGGGCCAGCTTGGTTAAGGGAGTGATAACCGCCCCAGACTGATCGGCCCAACGGCCGCCAGACCCTCATGGTGAGGAGGCGCGAAGCGCCGTCTCGAACCATGAAGGCCCAACTGCCCCCGCGGCCATCCTTCGAGACGACCGCTACGCGGTCTCCTCAGGATGAGGACTGAATGCGTGGCCGCGGGTGGTTAGATCAGCCGTGATGCTTGGCCACGTGCGCCGCGAAAGCGTCGACGTAAGCCTGGAGCACGCCCTTCAGCGAGTCCTTCGCCAGATTGCCTTCGGCATCAAAGGCGTCGCCGACCGCGTTCAAATAGGTCTCGGGCTGCTGCAGGATCGGGCCGGCAATGCCCGGCAGGATGTTCTGCAGCGTCTTGGCGGCGCTGACGCCACCGAGCGGGCCCGGCGAGTTCGAGATGATGCCGACCGGCTTGCCGTTGAACGAGCTCTTGCCGTAGGGGCGCGAGGCGACGTCGATGGCATTCTTCAGGACGCCCGGGATGGCGCGGTTGTATTCCGGGGTCACGAAGATGACGCCGTCGGACTTCTGCAGCTTTTCGCGGAAGGCCAGCCAGTCGGCGGGCGGTGCACCCTCGAGGTCCTGGTTGAAGAAAGAGATGCCCTCGAGCGTCACGACCTCGAGCTTGAGAGACGCCGGCGCGAGCTTGGTGAGCGCCTTGGCGATCTTGAGCGAGAAGCTGTCCTTGCGCAGGCTGCCGGCGATCACGACGATGTTGTAGGCCATCAGATTATCCTTGGTTTGTCCTTGAAGCCCCGAGGGGGAAGTGCCGGGCGGCACTTAAGCGATCCGGGCCAATGGATGCAAGTGCATGAACCGGTCCGTTTTGGAAACGCTGAGTTTCGCGAAAGCAGATGGTCACCCAAAACAATCGGGCCGCCAAGCGGCGGCCCGATGTTTCGTGCAAATCTGAAAACCGGCTCAGATCGTCGGATTCCACGCCGACGGGATCAGGCGATATTTGGCGCCGTCCTTCTCGACATGGCCGACCGAGGGGAAGGTGAAGTGGAAGCCGATCACGGTCGCCTTCTCGGCGGCCGCCATGTCGTAGAACTTGTGACGGGTCTGCTGCGCCAGCGCGCCGTCGGTGTCGAAGGCGACGTGCCAGTCCGGATTGCGCAGGAACAGCTCGGGAATGTTGGTGACGTCGGACTGGATCAGCACCTTCTTGTCGCCCGAGGCGACTGCGAACGAGGTGTGACCGGGCGTGTGGCCGGGCGTCGCGATCGAAGTGATCCCGGACACGACCTCCTTGCCCCAGTCGTACTTCGTCACCTTGGACTCGATGCCGGCGAAGGTCTTCTTCACGTTGGCGAAGTAGTTCTTCATCATGTCGCTGGAGGCCTTGCCTGCGTTCTCCTCGCTGGCCCAGAACTCCCAATCTTTCACCGGCACCATGATCTCGGCATTCGGGAAGGCCAACGAGCCGTCGGCCAAACGGATGCCGTTGGTGTGATCCGGATGCAGATGCGACAGCAGCACGACGTCGATGCTCTTCGGGTCGACGCCGGCGGCCTGCAGGTTTTGCAGGGTGCGGCCGACGGCGCCCTTGCTGGGCTCGAGATTGGCGACGCCGTTGCCGGTATCGATCAGCACGAGCTTGGAGCCGGTGTTGATCAGCTGCGGATTGAACGGGACGGTGACCATGCCCTTCGGCATGTAGGCGGCGTCGGCAGCGGCGAGCGCCTCCTCCTTCGGAATGTTGACGACGAACTTGTCCGGCATTGGAAAGCTGCGCGCACCGTCATTGATCGAGGTGCACTCGAAGCTGCCGACCTTGTAGCGGTAGAAGCCCGGCGCCTGCGCGCCGGCTTGCGGCACCGCGGCATTGGTTGCGATTGGTCGCAGTCCGGTGATGGCGGCCGCGCCGACTGCAGCGGCGCCTGCGAACAAATGGCGGCGATTGAGATCGGTCATGGAGATGTCCCCTTCTGAGCGCGTTGCGGTTTTTCCGCTTTCAACGCGGCGGAATAATCTCCCGCTTCGCTCAGAAGGCAAGACCTCTTTTGGTTGAGCTGCCGCCGCAGATCACGAAGATTTATTTGGGTTGATGAGGAATTTTTCGCCGGTGGCGCGTTTGCCGTACACCGCGATGTTGGCGGGATCGAGCGCCTCCTGCAGCGACACCACCTTGGTGTAGTGGCTGGCAAAGGTGGTCTTCAATTCACTCACCACGCGCTGACGCAGACGGCCGATATCGGCTGGTCCGATCTTCTGCAGGAACGGGGTCAGGAGCCAGCCGCCAACGCCCCAGGCCATGCCGAAGCCACGCGGCAATTCGATCGGACGGATATCGAGCGCGCCATAAACGTAGACCTGCTTGTGCACGCTGGAGCCGTAACGGCTGTATTCCTTCGCGGTCTTGTTGATCGCGATTTCCATGCAGTTGAGGATGTCGCCGGCGAGCTTGCCGCCGCCGATGGCATCGAAGGCGATCGTGGCGCCGGTCTCGACCAGCGCATTGGTGAGATCGTCGAGGAAGCTCGGCTTGCTGGAATCGACGACATGCTTGGCGCCGATCTTCTTCAGGATGTCCGCCTGCTCCTGGTTGCGCACGATGTTCACGAGCGCGATGCCATCCTTGATGCAGATCTTGTTCAGCATCTGGCCGAGATTGGAGGCGGCCGCGGTGTGCACCAGCGCCTTGTGGCCTTCGCGCCGCATCGTCTCGGTCATGCCGAGCGCGGTGAGCGGATTGACGAACCAGGACGCCCCCTCGGCCGCCGTCGTGCCCTCGGGCAGCGGCTGGCAGTCCCTCGCCTTCAGGGTCCGGTACTGCGCGTACATGGCGCCGCCGATCATCGCGACCGTCTTGCCCATCAGCGCCTTCGCGGCATCGGACGAGCCGGTCTTGATGACGACGCCGGCGCCTTCATTGCCGACCGGCAAAGACTGGTCGAGCCGCGCGCCCATTGCGCGCATCGCACCGTCAGGCACCTTCGCGGTGATGACGGGCGCCTCTTTCGTACCGGACGCCCTGGCCGTGCTCATGTCGGCCGCGCCGACGAGCAGGCCGAGGTCGGACGGGTTGATCGGCGCCGCCTCGATGCGGACGACGACCTCGTCGTCCGCGGGCTCGGGGTCGGCACGTCCAGAAGCAGGATCTCGAGCTCTCCGCTTGTCTTGATCAGCGAACGCAGTTGCAGTCCGGTCTTGCCGTCGCTCATGTCGATCCTCCCCTGTCCTTGTTGAGACGCTGGCTTATGCCAGCGCCTTCAGTGCCGCCTTGCCGCCGTAGAGCGCCTGCTTGCCGAGCTGCTGCTCGATGCGGAGGAGCTGGTTGTATTTGGCGGTGCGATCCGAACGTGCAAGGGAGCCGGTCTTGATCTGACCGCAATTGGTGGCGACCGCGAGGTCGGCGATGGTCGAATCCTCGGTCTCGCCCGAGCGGTGCGACATCACCGAGGTGTAGCCGGCCTTGTGCGCCATCTCGACGGCGGCGAGCGTCTCGGTCAGGGTGCCGATCTGGTTGACCTTGATCAGGATCGAGTTGGCACGGCCGGCCTTGATGCCTTCGGCGAGACGCTTGACGTTGGTGACGAAGAGATCGTCGCCGACGAGCTGGCACTTCTTGCCGACGAGGTCGGTCAGCTCCTTCCAGCCGTCCATGTCGTCCTCCGACATGCCGTCCTCGATCGTGACGATCGGATAGCGGCCGACGAGGTCGGCAAGGTACTTGGCCTGCTCGGAGACCGAACGGGTCTTGCCTTCGCCTTCATAGACATACTTGCCATCCTTGAAGAACTCGGTCGAGGCGCAGTCGAGCCCGATCACGATGTCGGCGCCCGCCTTGTAGCCGGCCTTGCCGATCGCGTTCATGACGAACTCCAGCGCGGCGTCCGCCGACGGCAGGTTCGGGGCGAAGCCGCCTTCGTCGCCGACATTGGTGTTGTGGCCGGCCTTCTTCAGCTCCGACTTCAGCGTGTGGAACACTTCCGCGCCGTAGCGCAGGCCCTCGGCGAAGGAGGACGCGCCGACCGGGAGGATCATGAACTCCTGGAAGTCGATCGGGTTGTCGGCATGTACGCCGCCATTGATGATGTTCATCATCGGCACCGGCAGGAGCCGCGCCGAGGTGCCGCCGACGTAACGATAGAGCGGCATGTCGAGCGAGTTCGCGGCCGCCTTGGCGCAGGCGAGCGAGACGCCGAGGATGGCGTTGGCGCCGAGCCGGCTCTTGTTGGGGGTGCCGTCGAGATCGATCATGATCTGGTCGATCTGGGCCTGCTGCTCGACATCGAGGCCGCTCAGGGCCTCGAAGATCTCGCCATTGACGGCGCCGACCGCCTTGGTAACGCCTTTGCCGAGATAGCGGGCCTTGTCGCCGTCGCGCAGCTCGACCGCCTCATGGGCGCCGGTGGAGGCGCCCGACGGCACGGCGGCGCGGCCGAGCGCGCCATCTTCCAGCACGACGTCGACCTCGACGGTGGGATTGCCACGGCTATCGAGAATTTCGCGGCCGATGATGTCGATGATGGCGGTCATGAGGAGCCTCTTTTCGGGGAACAAAGGGGGCAGTTCGCGGCTGCTTCTACCGCAATGCATCGAAGCGGAAAAGGCCGGGTGACGGCCGGGCGATGATTGGCTAAGAGGGCCGCACCGGAGGCGGCCTCATGTCGAAAAAACCCAGCAAATCGAACAACTCACCCAGCTTGCAACTCGGCCGTGCCGTGGAATGGCCCGACGCGCCCGAGAAGGCCAAGCTCGACCGCGTGCCCAATCCGCAAGCCGGCACCGATTATCTGGTCCGTTTCACCGTGCCGGAATTCACCTCGCTCTGCCCGGTGACCGGCCAGCCCGATTTCGCCCATCTGATGATCGACTACGCGCCCGGCCAATGGCTGCTGGAGTCGAAATCGCTCAAACTCTACATCGCGAGCTTCCGCAACCACGGCGCCTTCCACGAGGACTGCACCGTGATGATCGGCAAGCGCATCGCTTCCGAGATCAAACCGAAATGGCTGCGCATCGGCGGCTACTGGTACCCGCGCGGCGGCATCCCGATCGACGTGTTCTGGCAGACCGGCCGCGTACCGAAGGGCCTGTGGGTGCCCGAGCAAGGCGTCGCGCCCTATCGCGGCCGGGGTTAGTTGGAGACCAATGACGATGACATCGATGTCTGCGAAATTCCGTGGCCTCGCCCTGAAGTTTGCCCTGGGCCTTCTCGGCGTCCTCTGCTTGACCAGCGCGTCGGAGGCTGCCGAGGTCCGCGTGATGATTTCGGGCGGACTGACGGCGGCCTATCAGGCGCTGGTGCCGGAGTTCGAGAAAGCCACCGGCAACAAGGTGCTGACCGCCTACGGGCCGTCGATGGGCACCACCGCCAACGCGATCCCGGTCCGGCTCGAACGCGGCGAGCCGGCAGACGTGCTGATCATGGTGGGCTACGCGCTCACTGATCTCGTCGGCAAGGGCAAGGTCGTGGCCGGCAGCCAGGTCGACCTGACGCGGTCGCCAATCGGGGTCGCCGTGAAATCGGGCGCGGCTAAGCCGGACATCAGCTCGGTCGACGCGGTCAAGCGCGCGTTGCTGGAGGCGAAGACGATCGCCTATTCCGACAGCGCCAGCGGCGTCTACGTTTCGACCGAGATGTTCAACAAGCTCGGCATCGCTGAAGCCATGAAGGACAAGGCGCGAAAGATTCCGGCAACGCCGGTCGGCGAGATCGTCGCGCGCGGCGAAGCCGAGCTTGGCTTCCAGCAGATCAGCGAATTGAAGCCCGTGAAGGGCATCGACATCGTCGGCCCCCTGCCCAAGGAAATTCAGCAGATCACGATCTTCTCGGCCGGGATTGCAACCGTCTCCAAGGAACAAGAGGCTGGCCGCGCCTTGATCAAGTTCCTTTCCTCACCCGCGGCGCACGAGGCGATCATCGCGAGCGGCATGGAGCCGATCTCGGCGGACGGCGCAAAATAGCGCGTCGCGGCCGTCAGGCCTGGCGGCGACTACGGCACGACCAGGACCGGTACGCTTCCGTTGACGAGAACTTCGGACGTCTGGCTTCCCAGAAACAGCTTTCTGAGGCCGCGCCGCCCATGAGAGGCCATGACGATCAAGTCGCAGCCTCCAGACTTTGCCGTCTCGACGATCGCAGTGGCCGGGTGCGCATTGGGGACGTGGACGAGTTCGACCGACAGCCCGCTCCGCTCGGCCATGGCTCGCGCTTCATCGAGCACTTTGCCTGCCCGCTCCCTGCAGGCCGCATCAAAACTATCAACCTCTCGCTGCGACGGAACCCATCCCGAATCGTGTCCGCCGCCAAAATCGATCGGCAGCGGTTCAGTCACGGTGACGATTGTCGCTTTGGCCTTCAAGGCCTTTGCCAGAGCAATTCCATGCTCGACACCTTTTCTTGCGACATCCGAACCATCGGTGCTCAAGAGAATATTGGCGTACATTCGGTGGCTCCCTGCTGCCTGCCCCCGCCTGCCCCTCGCAAGTGATGCCTGCGAATATGATCCGATCCTCGGCCCCGGTCTATTCGCTTTTATCTTAATCTCGATATCCCTCATGGCGCAGCGACGCGCTCATTTCGCGCGTTCTGCGACCACGTTTGCAGCAGGCTCAGTGTCCAGCTGCTGTTCCGATCAGCGCCTTAGGCCACCTCACGCACCCTGGTGATGAAGCTGTCGACCTCGCCCGTCAGCGATGACGACTGGCTCGACAGGTCGGCGGCCGCCTTCAGCACGCCGGAGGCCGCGCGGCCGGTCTCGTTCGCGGCCGACGAGACGGTTGCGATGTTGCGCGTCACCGTCGAGGTGGCTTCGGCCGTGTGCTGCACGGTGTTGGCGATCTCGGCGGTCGCCTTGTTCTGCTCCTCGATCGCCGCCGCAATGGTGCGATTGATTGTCGAGACTTCCTCGATGGTCTTGACGATGCCGTCGATGGCGGAGACCGCCTTCTGCGTCGCGCCCTGGATCTCCGTGATCTGGGCGCTGATCTCCTCGGTCGCTTTCGCCGTCTGCGACGCCAGGTTCTTCACCTCGCTCGCCACGACCGCAAAACCGCGTCCGGATTCGCCCGCACGGGCGGCTTCGATCGTCGCGTTCAAGGCCAGCAGATTGGTCTGGCCCGCGATCGAGGTGATGAGGCCGATGACCTCGCCAATGCGGTCGGCGCCGTCGGCGAGCGCGCGCATGGTGCTGTCGGTCTCCCTGACGGTGACGACCGCATGCTCGGTGGCGCGGCTCGCCTGCTCGACCTGGCGGTTGATCTCGCGGATCGAGGCATTGAGCTCCTCGGCCGCCGCCGCAACCGTCTGCACGCCGCCGCCGACCTGGTCGGCCAGCGTCGAGGCCGAGCCGGCCTGAGCCTGGGCTTCCGCCGCGGTGCCCGACATCGAGCGCGCCGTCGTCTCCAGCTCGCCCGAGGCGCTCGACAACGTCTGCACCATCTGGCCGATCCGGCTTTCAAACTGCCGCACCAGCCCCGTGAGTTCGCTCGCACGCTTCTCCTTGTCGGCGCGCTCAGCCGCCTGATCGCCCGAGAGGCGCTCGGCGTTGATCATGGCCTCCTTGAACACCTGTAAGGCCGACGCGATGCGGCCGATCTCATCGTTGCGGTCGAGACCCGGGACGTCGCTCGCGAAATCACGATCGGCAAAGCGCGTCATCACGCCGGTGATCGCGGTCAACGGCCGGGTCACGCGGTTGCGCATCAGCATCAGGCCACCGATCATCAGCGCCAGCGAGGCCGGCATCAGGAGACCGAACAGGATCAGGGTGAAACGGGCGCGCGAGGCGCCCTCCTCGGCCCGCGAGATCATGTTGGCCAGCGCGGTCTGCGTGACGATGACGACGTTGTTGGCGCCGACAAGCTGACGGTCACGGTAGTCGATGCCGGCAACGCCGGCAGGCTCACCGGCGAGCAGCTTGGTCGCAATCGCATTGCGCTCGTCGCTGAGCGCGCCGGAGATTTCCGGCTCGGCGGTGCGGATCGCCTGCAACAGCTCGGGCGAGGCCACGTTCGGGCTGAGGTCGCGCACCACCAGCCAGGACTGCTGGATGCGACCGCGCAGATCGGCGAAGGTAACGCCGTCCGCCGCGGTCCAGGTCTTGTTGGCCAGGATCGAGGAGAACTGGACGAGAATGGTCTGGCCGGCATTGGCGCGGGCCTGCCAGGAGGCCTGCTTGGCGATCAGGAGGCGATCGACCACGGGGTCGATCAGCGTCATCGCATTGTCGACATGGGCGGTGACGTCGCCGATCGCATCCATGAAGCCGTCGCTGATCTTGGCCCAGCTCGGCTGCAGGCTGGCTTCACGCGCCCCCTTCTCCTGCTTCAGCGCAGTGATCGCGCGCGGCCGCAGCTCCTCGAGCTGCGCCCAGATCCCGCGGAGCTTGTCGAGCTTCTCGCTGAGGCCGGGCGCATCGACCGCGGCGAGGCTCTGCAGGGCCTGCGCATAATTCTTCTGCACGGTGGCGCGCTGCTCGGAGAGGCTGCTCATGACGCTGTCGGGCGCGGGCGAGGCCGAGGCCAGATAGCTCAGCGTGTCACCGCGCTCCAGGCGAAAGATCACCAGCGTGTTGGTCAGGTCGCGGCTCGCAATCGTGAGCGAGACGATGCGGTTGCTGTCCGAATAGCGCGTCACCGCCAGCTTCAGGGCGTAGGCGCAGATGACGACGAGGATGAGACCGAGAGACCCAACCACCGCTCCGAGAATGCGGGCGACCGAACGCTGTTTTTGCATCGACTGATCCACAGATGTTGCCGCCGGCTAGCGGTTCGGACGGCACTCTACGGAGCGAAGCATGAGATTTGATTTAAGATTGAAGGGGTTTGGCTACCGCCGTCCCACGGGAAAATACGGGGATCGGCAGCGAAATGCGGCCCTCAGGCGCGCGCATCGGACGGTGCCCGCGGCTTGAGCAGCGCAGCGCAGGCTAGGCCCAGCAGCACCATCAGCACGGCACTGGCGACCAGGGTCGGTGCCTTGCCCGTGTGGGCAAGCCCGAACCCGTAGGCGAGCGGGCCGACCGTCTGGCCCATGAAGAAAAAGAACGAGTGCAGCGACATCGCCGTCGCCCGCGCCTCGACCGACAGTTCGCTGGCGAACACCTGCAGGCAACCGTGGATCATGTAGAAGCCCCAGCCCATCAGCAGCATGATGGCGAACTGGACTTTCCAGCCGGGCCCAAGGGCGAGTGCTGCGAGCTGGAGCGCGACGAGGCTCGCGCCTGCGATCATCATGCCCTTGACGCCCAGCCGCGGCAGGAAGCGCGAGACCGTGAACGTGTAGAAGAGACCGCCGACCGCGAAACCCGCGATCACGATGCCCGCGATCGACAGCGAGGTCTCGCCGAGATCGAATAGCAAGGCGGCGATGAAGGGAAACAGGCCGAACACGCAGCAGCCCTCGACGAACACGGCCGAATAGCAATAGCGCGCGTTGGGATTGGCGAGGATGGTGCGATAACCCTGCCGCAAGGTCTTCAGATCGCTCTTCGGCGGCGCCGTCAGGGCGGCGCCACGAAAGCCCGCCGCGACCGCGACGGCGGCGATCAGCCCGAGCGCGCCGATGATCACGAGCACGCCGCGCCAGCCGACGAGATCGCCGATGATGCCCGAGGCGGTCGCGCCGAGCAGATTGCCGGTCATCGAACCCGCCAGCGTGCGCCCGATCGCCACCTGTCGCTTCGCCGGCGCGACGAGGTCCGCGGTGAGGCCGAGCGCAACCGGAAACACGCCGCCCGAGGCAATGCCGGCGAGCATGCGGCTCGCGAACAGGCCCGAGAAGGATGTCGAGAGCGCGCCCAGAATGCAGGCGACACCGAGCAGCGCCAGGCACAACGTCATCAGCCGCGCCTTGCCGAACAAATCGGCCGCAGCGCCGACGAGCGGCTGGATCAGCGCGTAGATCAGGGCATAGCCGGCCGCGATGCTCGCCGCGGTCGTGATGCTGATCGAAAATTCCTCCGCGACATGCGGCAGCACCGGATCGAGCGCGCGCGTGGACAACGCCGCCGAGAAGCTCGCAAGCGCGATGATGTTGATCGCGGGTGGAAACTTCTGGTCGGACGACGGCCTGGCCACGGGCTCGTGCATCAGTGCGCTTGGCCCTTGCTCACCGCATCGAACGCCATCAGCTTAGCGATGAGCCCTTCGAACTCGCGCAGCGGCACCATGTTCGGACCGTCGGAAGGCGCGCGATCGGGATCGGGGTGAGTCTCGATGAAGACGCCGGCGACGCCGACGGCGACGGCCGCGCGCGCCAGCACCGGTACGAATTCGCGTTCGCCGCCGGAGGAGGCGCCCTTCCCGCCCGGCTGCTGCACCGAATGGGTCGCGTCGAAGATCACCGGCGCACCGGTCGTGCGGGCCATGATCGGCAGCGCGCGCATGTCGGAGACCAGCGTGTTGTAGCCGAAGGAGGCGCCGCGCTCGGTGACGAGCACGTTGGGATTGTTGGCGCTGGTGATCTTGGCGACGACATTCGTCATGTCCCAGGGGGCGAGGAATTGCCCCTTCTTGACGTTGACGACCTTGCCGGTTGCGGCCGCGGCCAGCAGCAGATCGGTCTGCCGGCACAGGAAGGCCGGGATCTGCAGGATGTCGACGGCCTGTGCGACGTCGGCGCATTGCGCGGCATCGTGCACATCGGTCAGCACCGGCAGGCCGAGCGAGGACCGGATCTCGGCGAAGATCGGGAGCGACTGCACCAGGCCGAGGCCGCGCTGCGCCGAGGCGCTGGTGCGGTTGGCCTTGTCGAAGGAGGTCTTGTAGACGAGGCCGATCTTCAGCCGCGCGGCGATCTCCTTCAGCGCGGAGGCGACCTCGAGCGCGTGCTGACGGCTTTCGAGCTGACACGGCCCGGCAATGATCGAGATTGGCAGATCGTTGCCGAATTTGACCGTGCCGACGCTGACGACCGGAGCCGCGGATGATGAAGAGTTCAAGGCCAATTCCCTCGTTTCGCCGCGACCATAGCGGTGATGAGGGGCCGATCAACCCCATTCGGCCCGGGCTATCAGAATATCAGGGTTGCGCGGGAAGTCCCCGTCGCAACCCATGCCGGACGGGCGCTATTTCACCGACGAGAAGGCGGTCGGCGTCAGCAGCTGGCTGACGATATTGTCGATGATCTGGCCGTCCGCTTCGCTCTCGGCGCGGGCTTTCATCCAGTCGGGGTCCGTCATGAACTTGCCCCACTTCGCCTCACGGTCGGCAAGCGACTCCCAGGCCAGGAAATAGGTCAGCTGCTGGTTGGATGCACCGATCAGCGTCGTAAAGAAGCCGGCCTGCTTGATACCGTGCTTTTCCCACAGCTTCAGCGTCACCGTCTCAAACCGCTTCAGCAGCGCCGGCAGGCGGCCGGGCAGGCAGTGATAGACGCGCATCTCGTAGATCATTGTTGTTTTGCTCCCTGAACAGGTGCGGCGGTTATAGCGGCCGGCCCTGAGGCTGTCTTGGGCCCTGCCCAGCCGCCCCCCGCGGCGTTTCGCGCATGGCTGGATCATTTCCCGCAATGCTGCCGTAATGATCGGGCCGCTAGAAGGGCTCAATGCGGTTGAGGTGCCGGATCATGCGGATTTTGCTCGTCGAGGATGAGGCGGAGATGGCCACAGCGCTTTCGTCGGCGCTGCGGCGCTACGACATGGTGGTGGATCACGCCCCCACGCTTGCGGACGCCGAGGAAGCGATTTCCGCCGACGTCCATGCCGCCGTCCTGCTTGACCGCCAGTTGCCCGACGGCGACGGCCTCGCCCTGATCCCGAAGCTGCGGGCACGCGCCGACGGCGTGCCGATCATCGTCTTGACCGCACGCGGCGAGCTTGCCGACCGCATCGCCGGGCTCGACAGCGGCGCCGACGACTATCTCGCCAAGCCGTTCGCCGTCGAGGAATTGCTGGCGCGGCTTCGTGCCGTGCTGCGGCGGCCCGCGGGTCTGTCTCCCGACGTGATCCGTGCCGGCCGCATCGCCTTCGATGTCGGCCACCGCGAGGCCAGCATCGACGGCCAGCCGTTCGAGCTGCCACGTCGCGAGCTGCTGGTGCTCGAAGCCCTGATCCGCCGAATGGGCCGCACGGTGCTGCGCTCGGCGCTCGAAGAGGCCGTCTACAATTTTGACGACGAGATCCAATCGAATGCGCTGGACACGCATATCTCGCGGTTGCGGCGCAAGCTCAGCGATGCCGATGCCGGCGTGGAGATCCACGGCATTCGCGGCGTCGGCTATCTCCTGAAGAAGTTGCCATGAGCAGGCACGACGATCCCTATTGCCTGCGCTCGCGATTGAGCTGGCGCCTGCTTGCGCTCCAGGCCGCACTGTTGCTGGCGCTGGTTACCGTCGTCGTCGGTGCGCTCTGCGCCTCGGGCTTCGTGCTCGCCGAGCGCGACGAGGATCGCGTCATCGATGTCGTGCAGCGCGCGCTCGCGCATAATGCGGACGGCGACCTGATCCTGCGGTCGACGCCCGATTTGAAGCAGCTGCGTGCTGAAACGTCGGACCTCTGGTTTCTGGTCCGCGACCGGCAAGGACATTCCCTGACCGAAGGCGCCGTGCCGCCGGAATTCGCGGCGATCGGCGGCGGCCTCGACCAGATCAGCCAGGCGCGGCTCGGCTGGCAGATGTTCGAGGACGATCCACGCAAGCCGGCGGCGCGGCTGAAGCGCGTCGAGACCGACGCCGGCAATGTGCAGATCATCACGGCGACGCAGGGCCGGCTGACCGGGGCCAAGGCGCTGTTGATGACCTCGCTGGCGTTTCTCGGCATCGCCCTGCCCGGTCTGCTCGTGATGGGTACCGCGACCTTCATTGCGACGCCGATGATCGTGCAACGGGCCTTCAGGGGGTTGGATACCACCGCGGATCAGGCGCGGCGCATCGACATCCATCAGCGCGGCGCGCGGCTGTCGGTGGAACGAATTCCGCTGGAGGTCGTGCCGCTGGTCACTGCGGTCAACGACGCGCTGGCGCGGCTCGACCAGGGCTATGCCCGTCACAAGCGCTTTGTTGCGGATGCCGCGCACGAATTGCGCACGCCGATCGCGATCCTGAACACGCGGCTGGAATCGCTCCCCTCCGGTCCGGACAAGACCCGGCTGCTGGAGGACGCCGCGCGGCTGGCGACGCTTGCCGAGCAATTGCTCGACATCCAGCGGCTCGACCGCTGCGGTCATCCCTTCACGCGCATCGATCTCGTCGCGATGGCGCAAAGCGCGGCAGCCGACCTCGCGCCGCTCGCGATCGCCGCAGGCTACGAGCTGGCGCTCGATGCGCCCTCATCACCGATCGAGACGATCGGCGATGCCGCCGCGCTGGAGCGCGCGCTGACCAATCTCGTGCAGAACGCGATCCAGCACGGCCCTCGCCGCGGCACGATCGGCATCCGCGTGAGCAAGCCTGCCTGCATCGAGGTCACCGACGAAGGCGCCGGCATTCCACGCGATCAACGCGAGCAGATCTTCGAGCCGTTCTATCGCCTCTCGCCGCTCGATCGCGGCGCCGGCCTTGGTCTCAACATGGTGCGCGAGATCGTGCTCCTGCATGGCGGGCAGATCTCGGTCACCGATGGCATCGACGGCGGCACCTGCTTCAGAATGACGCTGCGGCCAGGCCCGCAGATTTGATTCAATCCGCGTTCGCGGCTCACTGCGCAATGCTGTCGCAATCTGCTCCCGCGACAGTGCATCCGCCTCACCTCTGATCCCAGGAGGCGCCATCGAGATGCCGGAGTGCGCATGCCCAACGATTTCCTCTCCTTCTTCCTGTCCTGGATGTCTTCCCCGCGTCGGGTCGGCGCCATCGCGCCATCGGGTGCGGCGCTCGCCGATCTCATCACGCGCGAGATCACCGAGAAGACCGGCCCGATCCTCGAACTCGGTCCAGGCACCGGCGCGTTCACCTACAAGCTCCTGAAGCGCGGCGTCAGGCCACAGGATCTCACGCTGATCGAATACGGCTCGGACTTCATGAAGCTCTTGCAGATGCGCTTCCCCGGCGCGCGCGTGCTGTGGATGGATGCGGCGCGGCTGGCGACGGAGCGGCTCTATGACGGCGCGCCCGTCGGCGCGGTCGTGAGCGGACTGCCGCTGCTCAACATGTCGACGCGCAAGGTCATTTCGATTCTCGGCGGCGCATTCAGCTATGTCCGCCCTGGCGGCGCCTTCTACCAGTTCACCTACGGAATGAGCTGCCCGATCCCGCGACCGGTGCTCGATCGTCTCGGCCTGCGCGCAACGCTGGTGGACCGCGCCTTCCTGAACGTGCCGCCCGCCGCCGTCTACAAGCTGACGCGTCGGCCGCAGATGACGCTCGTTGCGGGATCGCTGGCGCCGGCGATTTCACCGCCGGTCTCAGCGGAAGCGGATTGTTAAACCGGCCGCCTCCCCGATCGCAACGCTTCGCGCAGAGCTTACCCGGACGTGGGCGCGAAAGACGCAAGGCAAGCACGGGCTCAATAGCGCCCGGCCACTGTTCTTGATATTGTCGCGGCGCGGTCTTCCGTCGGCCGGCGCGGACGCCCAAGGTACGCCCAAGGCAAACGGCGGCGCGGCCGACACGATCAAGGGAGGCAAAACCAATGACCTATTTTGATCTCGGACCGTACAGCCGCAAAATCACCACGTCGTCCCCCGATGCCCAACTCTGGTTCGACCGGGGGCTCAACTGGGTGTTCGGTTTCAACCACGGCGAAGCGATCAAGTGTTTTCGCAAAGCGCTCGAATCCGACGGAAACTGTGCGATGGCGCATTGGGGCATCGGCTACGCCGCCGGCCCCAACTACAACCTGCCCTGGGTTCGCTATGACGCACACGGCCGGCAACTGGCACTCGCGGCATCTTACGACGCGACGCAGGGGGCGCTCGCGCATGCGGGCAAGGCAAGCGCGATCGAGCAAGCACTGATCCGTGCCTTGTCTGCGCGCTATCCCCAGCGCGATGCAATCGACGACATGGCGCCGTGGGACAAGGCCTTCACGCACGAGATGCGCAAGGTCTTCAAGACATATTCCGATGATCTCGATGTCAGAGCCATCCTCGCCGAAGCGATCATGAACGAGACGCCATGGCTGATGTGGGACCTCGCCACCGGAAAGCCCACCGCGGGAGCGGGCACCGAGGAATGCAGGGCGGTTCTCGAACAGGCTTTCGACAGGATGCCGGCTGCGTGGGATCACCCAGGGCTGCTGCATCTCTACGTTCATCTCATGGAGATGTCGCCGGTCCCGCAACGGGCGATGCGGGCCGGTGACCGGCTGCGTGCGATCATGCCCGACAGCGGGCATCTGATCCACATGCCGACGCATCTCGATGTGCTGTGCGGGCAGTATAACGACGTACTGCTCTATAACCAGAAGGCGCTGGCGACGGATCGAAAATTCCTCGCTTATTCGGACGATCCGGGTGTCTATCTGGTCTACGTCATTCACAATTTCCACTTCGCAATCTACGGTGCGATGTTCCTGGGCCAGTACGCTCCCGCCATTGCGGCAGCCGAGGAACTCATTGCGAGCGTGCCCGAGCCGGTGCTGCGCGTTCAGTCGCCGCCGATGGCGGACTTCCTGGAAGGCTATCTGACGATGAAGCAGCACGTTCTCGTGCGCTTCGGCAAATGGAACGACATCATTGCTCAAAAGCTGCCGGAGGATCGCGAGTTGTACTGCTCGGTGACCGCCATGATCCACTACGCCAAGGCGGTGGCTCACTCGGCGCTTGGCCACGTCACTGAGGCCGAAAACGAAAAGGCACTGTTCACGCAGGCGAAGACGCGGGTGCCGGAGAGCCGGCTCGTGCACAACAACAAGGTCGTGAACCTGCTCGCCGTGGCCGAAGCCATGCTGAATGGCGAGCTGGAATATCGCAAAGGCAACTACGACATGGCATTCGCGGAGCTGCGCAGTTCGGTCGCGCTCAGCGACGCCCTGCCCTATGACGAGCCCTGGGGATGGATGCAGCCGCCGCGCCACGCACTCGGCGCGCTGCTTCTGGAGCAGGGCCGGATCGAGGAAGCCGAAGCGGTGTACCGTTCCGACCTTGGCCTCGATGGAAAGCTAAGCCGTGCCTGTCAGCATCCGGACAATCTGTGGTCGCTTCACGGATTGCACGAGTGCCTAGTGCGGCGCGGCGACAAGGCCGAGACACCGCTGATCAGGCAGCGGCTTGATCTCGCTCAGGCGCGGGCGGAGTTCCCGATCAAGGCGTCCTGCTTCTGTCGCAGGATGGACATCGCGGCTGCGTAGCGCGACCGCGCGAGTCAGAATGGTTTTTGGGAACAGCGGAGCCGGCTACACCAGCCGGCTCTGCTTCGCCGCCGCTGCGATGAACGAGGCGAACAGCGGGTGCGGCTCGAACGGCCGCGACTTCAGTTCGGGGTGGAACTGGACGCCGATGAACCAGGGGTGATCCTCGTACTCGACGATCTCCGGCAGCACGCCGTCGGGCGAGAGCCCGGAGAATTTCAGGCCGTGCTGCTCGAGGCGGTCCTTGTAGGCGGTGTTGACCTCGTAGCGATGGCGATGGCGTTCCGAAATCTCGGTCGCGCCGCCATAGACCTGCGAGACGCGGCTGCCGCGATTGAGCGCGGCGGGATATGCGCCAAGCCGCATCGTGCCGCCGAGATCGCCGGCCTGCGAGCGCTTCTCGAGCTCATTGCCGCGCAGCCATTCCGTCATCAGGCCGACCAGCGGCTCCTTGGTCGGACCGAACTCGGTGGAGTTGGCCTCCTCGATGCCGACGAGGTTTCGCGCCGCCTCGATGACAGCCATCTGCATGCCGAAGCAGATGCCGAAATACGGCACGTCGCGCTCGCGCGCGAACTGCGCCGCCTTGATCTTGCCTTCCGCGCCGCGCTGGCCGAAGCCGCCCGGCACCAGGATGCCGTTGACGTGCTCGAGGAACGGCGCCGGATCTTCCTTCTCGAAGATCTCGCTCTCGATCCAGTCGAGATTGACCTTCACCTTGTTGGCGATGCCGCCATGCGAGAGCGCCTCGATCAGCGACTTGTACGCATCCTTCATGCCGGTGTATTTGCCGACGATGGCGATGGTGACATCGCCCTCGGGATTACGGATACGCTCGTTGATCTGGTGCCAGCTCTTGAGCACCGGCGGGATGCGCGATTCGATGCCGAAGGCGGCGAGCACTTCGTCGTCGAGGCCTGCCGCGTGATAGGCTTCGGGCACGGCGTAGATGCTGTCGGCGTCGCGCGCCTCGATCACGGCACTCTCGCGCACGTTACAGAACAGGCCGAGCTTGCGCCGCTCTTCCTTCGGAATCTCGCGATCGGTGCGGCAGAGCAGGATGTCCGGCTGGATGCCGATCGAACGCAGCTCCTTCACCGAGTGCTGCGTCGGCTTGGTCTTCAGTTCGCCCGCGCTCGGGATGTAAGGCAGCAGCGTGAGATGGATGTAGATGGCGTGATCGCGCGGCAGCTCGTTCTTGAGCTGGCGGATCGCCTCGAAGAACGGCAGGCCTTCGATGTCGCCGACGGTGCCGCCGATCTCGACCAGTACGAAATCGTAATCGTCATTGCCGGAGAGGACGAATTCCTTGATCGCGTTGGTGACGTGCGGCACCACCTGGATGGTCGCGCCGAGATAATCGCCGCGGCGCTCCTTCGAGATGATGTCCTGGTAGATGCGCCCCGTCGTGATGTTGTCCTGCTTTGTCGCAGGCCGCCCGGTGAAGCGCTCATAGTGACCGAGATCGAGATCGGTCTCCGCGCCGTCATCGGTCACGAACACTTCGCCGTGCTGATACGGCGACATCGTTCCGGGATCGAGGTTGAGATAGGGGTCGAGCTTGCGGAGGCGGACCTTGTAGCCCCGGGCCTGCAGCAGGGCACCGAGTGCCGCTGAAGCCAAACCCTTGCCGAGCGAAGAAACCACGCCGCCGGTGATGAATATGTACCGCGCCATGGGACCTAACCTCTAATCCCTCGAATCCGATTCGCCAAAGCGATTCGTATTCCGCCCCAAAGAATCTGCGGGCCTGTGGGTGAGCCAAAACTAAGTGTGGTGACAGTGCCTTGATGGGGATTGTTGATGCAGGACGGTAGCCTCCGCCCTGCATGGCCCCCCTGCTTTATTGCGAGCGAGGCACCTGCGGGCCGCTCGGCGCTGCCGGGGCCTGCTGCTGCTCGTCCGCCTTCTTCAGCGTATCCAGAATACCGCCCGACGTCGGCGCGGTGATCGGGTTGGCGCCGCCCGGCTGGGTCTGCGACGCCGGTGTGCCGATGATCGAGGACGGCGCGCGGTTGTAGCCGGCGTACCAGGACAGGAACAGGCTGGTCAGGAAGAACCCGGCAGCCAGGATCGCGGTGGTGCGCGACAACAGATTCGCGGTGCCACGGCTCGACATGAAGCCTGCGCCTCCGCCCATGCCGAGGCCGCCGCCTTCCGACTTCTGGAGCAGCACGGCACCGATCATGACAGCAACGATCATGAGGTGGATGACGATGACAACAGTCTGCATAGTATCCTTCCGTCACAAGCCGACAGCGCCGAGACGGCGGCCGATCGCGCTTCGCGGGTTTTCCTGAAGTTGCGCGGTGTTACACGATCGGAAGTGGCTTTGCCACCCCCGATCGGACACGGCCGCGCTTTCACTTAGCTAGGGGCAACCTTTGGCGATCGCAAGGAAATCGGCTGCTTTCAGGCTGGCACCGCCGACCAGCGCGCCGTTGACGTTTTTGACCGCCATCAGTTCGGCCGCGTTCGACGGCTTGACCGAGCCGCCGTAAAGAATCCGCATCGCCGCCCCATCCGCCCTAAACCGGGAGGTCAGGAGTTCCCGGATAAAGCCATGAATCTGCTCGACATCCTTGGCCGTGGGGGTCAGGCCCGTGCCGATCGCCCAGACCGGCTCATAGGCCACGACCAGGTTGGCGGCCGTGGAGCCGTCGGGAAGCGAGCCGTTGAGCTGGCCGCGGACGATGTCCAGGGTCTGGCCGGCATCGCGCTGGGCCTGCGTCTCGCCGATGCAGACGATTGCGACCGCTCCGGCACGCCAGGCCGCTTCCGCCTTCTGCCGGATCAGCGCGTCGCCCTCGCCGTGGTCGGCGCGACGCTCCGAATGGCCGACGATGATGGCGGTCGCACCCGCATCCGCCAGCATTTCGGCCGCGATATCGCCGGTATGGGCGCCGGAGGCCTTGGGATGGCAATCCTGGGCCCCTACGGCCACTTTCTTGCCGCGCGCCTTGTCCGCAAAAGCCGCGATCAGGGTCGCCGGCGGGCAGACCAGCAGGTCGGCCTTGCCGGCCACCTCTGCCGCGCCATTGAGCATGGCGTCGAATTCGGCGGCCGCGGCCTTCAGGCCGTTCATTTTCCAGTTGCCGGCAATCAGCGGTCGGATGGCGTCGGTCATGTCAATGTCCAGCAAATTGAGGTTTGTGCATGCGCTAGCAGAGGTACTGCCGCAGTTCCAGAGACCAGGGACCTTTAACCGCAGATTCGAAGGCCGGCCTGACCTGAGGTTGCGGGGGGAAAGGTGCCACTTTATGATGGCATATCAATTTGGTGACGCGCTTCTGCGGAATCTGCATTAAGACGCGCTCCCGTTCCCCTCCTGCCAAACAAGTTGGACCAAATGCTTCGAGGAATGCGCAAGGCCTCATCAAACTGGGTCGGCAAGACCATCATGGCCGTCGTGATGGGCGTGTTGATCATCAGCTTCGGCATTTGGGGTATCGCCGACATCTTCAAGGGCTTCGGCCAGTCCACGGTGGCCAAGGTCGGCCACACCGAGATTTCGCTGAACGAGTTCCGCCAGATCTACACCGACCGGCTCCAGCAGATCGGGCGCCAGTTCGGCCGCCCGCTGACGCCCGAACAGGCGCGTGCATTCGGCCTTGACCGCCAGGTGCTCCAGCAGACGATCGCGGAAGCCGCCCTCGACGAAAACGCGCGGCGGCTCGGGCTCGGCCAATCCGATGAGCAGATCCGCGAACTCATCATGAACGACCCGAACTTCAAGGGCGTCGACGGCAAATTCGATCCGAACCGCTTCCAGGGCCTGATCCGCAATTTCGGCTACACCGAGCAGCGCTACGTCGCCGAGCAGCGCAAGGTGGCGCTGCGCCGGCAGATCACCGGCACGATCGGCGCCGGCCTCGAGCCGCCGAAGGCCATGCTCGACGTCGCAACCCGCTTCCAGAACGAGCAGCGCGCGATCGAATTCGTCCGGCTCGACACCGCGCAGGCAGGCACGATCGACCCGCCCTCGCCCGAGGCCCTCGCCGCCTATTTCGAGGACCACAAGGTCCAGTTCCGCGCGCCCGAATATCGCAAGGTCGTCTTCGCCGTGATCTCGCCCGAGGAGATCGCCAAGTGGAGCGACGTCTCCGATGACGACGCGAAGAAACTGTTCGATCAGCGCAAGGACCAGCTCTCCACGCCGGAGAAGCGCCAGATCCACCAGATCGTGTTCCCGAACGTTGCCGACGCGCAGGCCGCGCGCGAACGCCTTTCCGGCGGCCTCTCCTTCGAGGACCTCGGCAAGGAGCGCGGATTGAGTGCCACCGACGTCGATCTCGGGCTCGTAGCCAAATCCGCACTCGAACCCGCCGTCGGCGATGCCGCCTTCGCGCTTCCCGCAGGCGAGATCAGCCAGCCGATCCAGGGCCGTCTCGGCGTCTCGATCGTCAAGGTCGACAAGATCGAGCCGGGTGCCGAGGCCGACTACGCCAAATTTGCCGCCGACGTGAAGCGCCAGATCGCGGCCGAGCGCGCGCGCGTCAAGGTCGGCGAGCTCCGCGACAAGATGGAAGACGAGCGCGGCGCCGGCACCAGCGTCGCCGATGCTGCGCAGAAGCTCGGGCTCACAGCCGTGACCATCGATGCCGTCGACCGCTCCGGCCGTGCGCCGAACGGGCAGACCGTTGCCAACATTCCGCAGGGCCTCGACGTGGTGTCGCAGGCCTTCAACAGCGACGTCGGCGTCGACAACGATCCGATCTCGTTCAAGAACGGCTATGTCTGGTACGACGTGCTCGCCATCACGCCGTCGCGCGACCGCAACCTCGACGAGGTTCGCGACCAGGTCGAGGCGCGCTGGCGCCAGGACCAGATCGCCACCAAGCTGAAGGCCAAGGCGACCGAGATGGTGCAGAAGCTCGAACAGGGCGGCAAGCTCGCTGACGAGGCGGCTGCGATCAACGCCAAGGTCGAGACCGCGAGCGGCTTCAAGCGCGACGACGCACCGGCCGGCGTGCCCGCGAACATCGTCGCGGCCGCTTTCCGCACCGCCAAGGATGGCGTCGGACAGGCGCCCGTGACCGGTGGCAGCGAAGTCATCGTCTTCCGCGTGACCGACATCGTCGATCCCGCGGTCGATACCGCCTCCGACGCCGTCAAGAAGATGAAGGACGGCATTGACCGCTCGCTGACCGACGAGCAGGTTGCCTCCTACGTCAACAAGCTTCAAACCGACATCGGGACCAGCATTAATCAGGCCGCCTTCGCGCAGGTGACCGGCGCGAACCAGTGAGTTGAAAGCACGCGATGGACGACCTGAAATCGATCATTGGAAAAGTGGCGACCGGCGCCAGCCTGTCGCGTGACGAAGCCGCATCCGCCTTCGACGCCGTGATGTCCGGCGAGGCCACGCCCTCGCAGATGGGCGGCCTGTTGATGGCGCTGCGCGTGCGCGGCGAGACCGTGGAGGAGATCACCGGCGCGGTCGCGGCGATGCGCTCCAAGATGCTCACAGTCGACGCGCCCGCGGACGCCGTCGACATCGTCGGCACCGGCGGCGACGGCTCCGGCTCGGTCAACGTCTCGACCTGCGCGTCGTTCATCGTCTCGGGCACCGGCCTGCCGGTCGCCAAGCACGGCAACCGCGCGCTGTCCTCGCGCTCGGGCGCGGCCGACGTGCTGGCCTCGCTCGGTGTGAAGATCGACCTCAAACCCGAGCAGGTCGGGCGCTGCGTGCGCGAATGCGGCATCGGCTTCATGTTCGCGCCAGCTCATCATCCTGCGATGAAGAACGTCGGCCCGACCCGGGTCGAGCTCGCCACCCGCACGATCTTCAACCTGCTCGGACCCCTGTCCAACCCGGCGGGCGTGAAGCGGCAGATGGTCGGTGTGTTCTCGCGGCAATGGGTGCAGCCGCTGGCGCAGGTGCTGAAGAATCTCGGCTCCGAATCCGCCTGGGTGGTGCACGGCTCCGACGGGCTGGACGAGATCACTCTCACCGGCCCGACTTTCGTCTCCGCGCTCCACAATGGCGAGATCCGGAACTTCGAGGTGACGCCCGAGGATGCCGGCCTGCCGCGCTGCGAGCCCGGTGCGCTGAAGGGCGGTGACGCCGATGTCAATGCGGTCGCGCTGCAAAGCGTGCTCGACGGCAAGCCGAGCCCCTATCGCGACGTCGCACTCCTCAACGCCGCTGCCGCACTCATCGTCGCGGGCCGCGCCAAGGACCTCAAGGAGGGCGTCGCCATCGGTGCGAAATCGCTCGACAGCGGCGCGGCAAGCGCGCGGCTGAAGCATCTGATCGCGGTCTCGAACAGCTGAGCCTGTCATGTCTGATATCCTGACCAAGATCGAAGCCTACAAGCGCGAGGAGATTGCCGCAGCCAAGCGTGCTCAGCCGCTCGCGGCAGTGGAGGCAAAGGCCAAGGCGCAAGGCGCGCCGCGCGGCTTCGTGCGCGCGATCAAGGCCAAGCATGCCAATGGCGACTACGCGCTGATCGCCGAGGTGAAGAAGGCCTCGCCGTCCAAGGGGCTGATCCGCGCCGATTTCGATCCGCCCCTGCTCGCCAAGGCCTACGAGGCAGGCGGCGCGGCTTGCCTGTCGGTGCTGACCGACGCGCCGTCGTTCCAGGGCCATCTCGACTTCATGGTGACGGCGCGCGCGGCGACCTCGCTGCCGGTGCTGCGCAAGGACTTTCTGTTCGACACCTATCAGGTCGTCGAAGCGCGTGCCCACGGCGCCGATTGCATCCTCATCATCATGGCTGCGCTCGACGACGCCACCGCCAAGGACCTCGAGGACGCCGCAATCGCCTACGGCATGGACGTGCTGATCGAGATCCACGATCGCGCCGAGCTCGAGCGGGCGTTGAAGCTGCGCTCGCCGATGATCGGCGTCAACAACCGCAATCTGCGCACCTTCGAGACGACGCTCGCGACCAGCGAGACGCTGGCGCCGCTGATCCCTGCGGACCGGCTGATGGTCGGCGAGAGCGGCATCTTCACGCCGGCCGATCTCGCCCGGCTCGAAAGCGTCGGCATGTCGACCTTCCTGGTCGGCGAGAGCCTGATGCGGCAGGCCGACGTCACCGCGGCGACGCGCACGCTGCTCGCGCGCGAGACCAAGGCCCGCGCCACGGGCACGCGCTGATATGGCGCGCAAGCCGTCCAAGACCAAACCGAAGACCAAACCGAAGGCCAAGCCGTCGGACAAGGCGAGCCCTGCCCTCACCCATATCAGCGCCTCCGGCGAGGCGCGGATGGTCGACGTCTCGGACAAGGCCGCGACCGAGCGGCTGGCCGTCGCCGAAGGGCGTGTCGTCATGGAAAAGGCGACGCTCGACCTGATCGTCTCCGGCAATGCCAAGAAGGGCGACGTGCTCGGCACCGCGCGTATCGCCGGAATCATGGCGGCGAAGCGCACTTCGGAGCTGATCCCGCTGTGTCATCCGCTCGCGCTGTCCAAGGTCACCGTCGACATCGAGCCCGACGCCAGGCTGCCGGGCTGCGTGGTGCGTGCCAGCGTCAAGGTGACCGGCCCCACAGGCGTCGAGATGGAAGCCCTGACGGCGGTCTCCGTCGCCTGCCTCACCATCTACGACATGATCAAGGCGGTGGAGCGCGGCGTCCGCATCGAGGGCATCCAGCTCATCGAGAAGCTCGGCGGCAAGTCGGGCCACTACCGCGCCTGACCAAGGTTGCTACTTCAGCGACGAGCTGATCGAGCCGAATTTTGCACTGAGCTTGCTGCCCATGCCGTTGACGACGGTGATGATGGCGAGCGCGATGCCGGCGGCGATCAGGCCGTACTCGATCGCGGTCGCGCCGGATTCGTCGGCCCAGAAAATGTTCAAAGTCTTTTTCATGATCGTATCCTCTCCGCGTCGCTGTGAGCGCGGTTCGCCGGTCAGTTTGCAAATCGCGCGCCAGCGCGGCAGCGAGGACCGTCAACACGTTAGATGGTTAAGCACGGGTTGACGTCGCCGTGACCGGCAAGAACTGTCCGGCATCCCGATCGGCGCAGGCAAAACCTGCACACCTCTCGCCGTGCGCATCGATCGCATTTGTATGTTGCGGTTTATGTCGCGTTAACCGCGCTTCCTAACGTCGCCTCCACATCGATCCCGTAAACCGACGGATGTTACGGGGGTCGTGAATTGACCCTGACGTGTGTACGGCAATCGACATGATAACGAGATACGGCAGTCGCCTCCTCGACCAGGCCTTCGTCCGCAGCGGACCGATCCGCTGGCTGGTGGTGGGCGGTACACTCCTGATCGCTGCGATCGCCGTCGGCGCGGTGCTGATGGCGCAGAATTTCCGCGAGCGCGCGCTACGCAATTCCGGCCGCGAGCTGGAAAACACCGTGCTGCTGCTCGCCCACCATTTCGATCAGCAATTGCAGGATTTCGCGGTCATCCAGAAGGATTTCGTCGGCCATGTGCGCGCGACCGGAATCACGACCGCGGAGGACTATCGCAGGCGCCTCGCCGGCCAGGATGTGCACCAGATGCTGCGTTCGAAGATCGAGGCGCTGCCTTACATCGGCGGCGTCAACATCATCGACGCCGATGGCAATGTGATCAACTCCTCGACGACATGGCCGGCCCCGAAGGTCAACGTGGCCGATCGGGCCTATTTCCGCACTTTCCGCTACGATCCGCAGGCGCCCGACGTGCTGATCGAACCGGTGTACAGCCGCATCTCCGGCGCCTGGACCATCCTGATCGTGCGCAAGGTCATGGGAGCGCACGGCGAATTCATGGGTGTTGTCGGGCGCGGCATCGAGCCGGCCAATTTCGAGAAGTTCTTCGGGTCCGTCGCGCTCGGCGAAAGTGCCACGATCTCGATGCTGCACCGGGACGGCACCCTGCTTGCCCGCTTCCCGCATTCCAACGAAATGATGGGGCACAATTTCAGGAACGGCACGTTCGAGCAGCAGAAGGTTTTCGCGCTCGATCACTTCGCCGGACGCTTCGTGAGCCCGGTCGACGGCGAGGACCGGCTGGTCTCGGCGCGGGCCCTGCCACACTTCCCGATCCTGATGATGGCGACGACCACGCGCGCAGCGGCGCTTGCCGACTGGCGCGAGCAGATCGGCATCCTGATTTCGGTCGCCGGCGCGTCTGCGCTCGCGATCGCCGGCCTCTTGATCGCGATCGTGCGCAAGCTGCTGGCACAGCACCGCATGTCCCGTGAGCGGCTGACGCTGGAGAAGCAGCGCCTCGACCGCGCCGTCAACAACATGACCCAGGGCCTGCTGCTGTTCGACGCCTCGCAAAAGCTCGTGATCTGCAACCAGCGCTACATCGAGATGTACGGCTTGTCGCCCGAGATCGTGAAGCCCGGCTACAGCTTCCGCGACATCATCCTGCACCGCAAGGCCACCGGTTCATTCCCGGGCGACGTGGAGCAGTATGTCGCGCGGGTGCTGCGTGACATCCACGTGCGCAACTCCATGGTGGTCGAGACCGGCGATGGCCGCGCGATCCAGATCGTCAACGAGCCGCTCGGCGACGGCGGCTGGGTCGCGACCCACGAAGACATCACCGAACGTCGCCGTATCGAGGAGCGCATCACCCATCTCGCGCACTACGACGCGCTGACCGACCTGCCGAACCGCGCCATGTTCCACGAACATCTGCGCGGAGAGCTTCTCGCCATCGTCGACGGCGAAGAGCTCGCAGTGCACTACATCGACATCGACGAATTCAAGGGCGTCAACGACGCGCTCGGCCATCTCGTCGGCGACGAGCTGTTGAGGTCGGTGGCGGAGAGCCTGCGCGCCTGCGCCGGCCCCTCCGATTTCGTGGCGCGGCTCGGCGGCGACGAATTTGCGATCGTGCAGAGCGCCGTGACCTCGCAGGACCAGGTCAACGAGCTCGTTGCCCGCGTCTTCGCGGCGATCCGCACGCCGTTCGACTGCATGGGCCATCATCTCACTACCGACGCCAGCATCGGCATTGCGCTGGCACCGGGACACGGCACCGCGCTGGACCAGATCCTGAAGAACGCCGACATGGCGATGTACGCCGCCAAGTCCGCCGGACGTCGCACCTTCCGCTTCTTCGAGCCGGAGATGGACGCCAAGGTGCGCGAGCGGCGCCAGTTGGAGATCGATCTGCGCCACGCCATCGCTTACGGCGGCCTCGAGGTCTATTACCAGCCCTGTCTCAGCCTCAAGGACGACCGCATCACCGGCTGCGAGGCGCTGGTGCGCTGGCACCACCCCGAGCGCGGCATGGTTTCGCCGGCTGAGTTCATCCCGATCGCCGAGGATACCGGGCTGGTCAACGAGATCGGCGAATGGGTGCTGGCGACTGCCTGCCGCGACGCCGCCGGTTGGCCCGACGATATCCGCCTCGCCGTCAACGTCTCACCGGTCCAGTTCAAGAGCGGCACGCTGGCGCTGAAGATCATGGCGGCGCTGGCCGCCTCCAATCTGCCGGCGAGCCGGCTCGAGCTCGAGATCACCGAAGCCGTGCTGATCCGCGACGACGAGACCGCACTTGCGATCCTGCACCAGCTCCGCGCCATCGGCGTCCGCATCGCGCTCGACGATTTCGGCACCGGCTACTCCTCGCTGAGCTATCTGCACCGCTTCCCGTTCGACAAGATCAAGATCGACCGCTGCTTCGTCAACGACATCGCCGGTCCCGACGGCTCCGCCAGCATCGTCCAGGCCGTGGTCAATCTCGCCAGCGCCCGCCGCATGGCGACCACGGCCGAAGGCGTCGAGACCGAGGAGCAGCAGCGGCTGCTGCGCACGCTCGGCTGCACCGAGATGCAGGGCTATCTGTTCAGCGCCGCAAAGCCCGCCGACAAGGTCATGGAGCTGTTCGCGCTCCATCGCAGCCGCCTCGCCCAGCGCGACGGCAACGAAGCCCGCCGCCGCGAGGCAAGCTAGCCGACCGGCGTGCCGCGGCGACCGCCGCAATTGCCGTCAGGCCATCAGGATATCTGCCTCATCGTCCCGTGGAATTTCGAGAAGTCAGGGCGAGCTTTGGCGTCTTTGGCATCCTTGGCGGGTTGCGTGATGTTCGTGATGATCGTGTTCAGCCTGTAGTCCTCGAGATGAACCACGGTCGTGCCATCGCGCTCCTGCCAGGTGACGAGGAAAAGCAGGTCGCGAATGGGTTCGACCGTTATGTCGACCGTCTCCGAACTGTCCGGGATCGGATTCCCGTTCGCGTCGAGGCCGACATAGGCCATCGACGTCTCGGACGTGAAGTCGAGTTGCACGCGAAAGTGACCACCGCTCGCCGAACTGAAGTCGACGATATACTTGTGACCAACCGCGGGAAAAACATCCGGCATCGTTCAATCCTCCGCAATGAGACATCGAGGCAATACCGCGATGTCTAAGCTGCCACGAAACCCGATAGCTATCGCAGCTCGACCTTGAAGGGCTTCTTCCCCGGAGCGGCCGTCAGCGATGCCATCGCGCGCGTCTGGGGACCGCTGCCAAGCAAGCCGTCGCGGGTGCGGACCTGAACCTCGATGTCGTCGGCGGTGATACGGGCTGCCGCCACGCCGAGCGACTGCGTGCTGATCGCCGCCCTGCCCTCGATATGGGTCTGGCAATTCGCGCAACCGTCGACGTGCCAGCGGCTCAGCACCGCTTCGGTCCCGATATGCTGCCGCTGTCCATCGACATTGGCGAATGCGCTGATCAGAAACGAGCCGCGGATGCGCGCACGATTGAGGCCGCGCACACTGATCGTTCTGCCGCTGCCGGCGGCGCTGGCGGCGGCCGCGAGCAAGGCATGCGGATCGAGCGAACCGGGGCCGTAAGTATATCCCAGCTGCGTCTCGATATTGATGCAGTCCTGCGACGTGTAGGGACGCTCCTTGCCGCGCTCGGTCAGCTTGAACGGATCCAGCGGGGATTCCAGCGTCAGCCAGGAATTGGCCGCCGTGCCCGGCGTCGGCCCCTGGCTGTCGACGGAATTGGTGCCGGGATATTGCGGGATGATCTCGAGTTTGTCGGTGAACCCGTTCTTCTTCTGCCACAGCCAGAACACGCGATCGACAAAGCAGTGATGGAAGAAGAAGATCGGATCGAGACCGGCGGTGTCGTTCTCGCCCATGTCGCCATTCGCCCCGTCGATCGGAGAGGCGTCGAAAATCTTCGGCAGATCGAAACCACCGACGGCGAGATGGATGCTGTTGTGCGGGCTCTCGATCGGAACGATGCGCTGCCCGTGGTCGTCGAACCATTGCGCCGCGGACGTCGTGTTGGAAAACACCGTGTAGTTCGGTGCGTTCAGACACGCCGTGTATTTGTCCTTCACATGCCCGCCGCCGACGGGCTTGCCATCGACGATGACGGTCTCGGACAGCCAATTGCGGACGTTGTCGTTGAGCAATCCCACATTGGTGTCGTAGTTGGGAAACTGCGCGTTGTGAGCCGCCGTCGCCGCCTTATCCGCGTCCGTCCCGACCAGCCCCGACAGCGGATAGCGCACCGTCTCGTATCCCTCGGGCTTGCTGTAATCCGCGTCAGGGATCGGACTGAGATGATCGACGATGCCTCGCGGAAACACGAACGAGCGCAACGGGTTTGGAATCGTCTGGCCGTCCAGGACGAAGTCCTTCTGGGTGAGCGCGCTCGGAATCCCGTTGGTCGTCGACGCGGTGCTGGTCTCGTCCCAGAACGGCAGCGTCACGTCGGCGCAGCCCGGAATGCTTCTCAGCGCCTCTTCCAGTTTCACCAGGTAGACACGGTGCCAGGTCGGAAACAGGATGTTGCCGTGATTGCAGTAGCCGCCCCAGTACTGCGAGTTGCCCCAGCCCGCGCCGCGAAACGGCTCGCCGTGATAGCCACCGAGCACGAAGAATGATCTGGGATCGTCGGGCGGCAGCTCCTTGATGCCCTTCCAGGCCCGCATCACGTCTTCAAGCGGCTTCTTGTTACCGTTGTTGTACTCGTCCTGGAGATCCTGGATCGAACGACGGACTCGCAGCGTGGCGCTCATGGCTTTTGCTCCCCAGACAGGCCAAGCGTTATCCTCGCACCTCGGATTGCATCGTAAATCATCTACTGAAGGTTGAATAGTAAATACTTCTCGACCAGAGAGCCGACGCGCCGTTCTGTCGCATCCGGCCTTCCCGCTTGACGACGAGGACCGGCCCGGATACGTCCGTCCCTGCAGCTGCCATCATGGTGCTGCCGTAGGCGTTACCGTCATCCAACGCGTCCTTTGTCGAGAGGATCCCAGCAGGGAGATCTCGATTCACGAGACGCCACGGTCATGCCATCACTTCCCCGCCTTGCGGTCGCTCAACCGTCCACGACGTCCCATCCTGCAGGGCTTGCCCGCGCCGGGATGTTTGCCGTCGTGCCGGGATCGTCCGCACGCGCACTTGCTGGATTGCCGTGGTCCTCAACTCCATTGAGAGGCAACCATGAAGATGACTGGCAATACGATCCTCGTCACCGGCGGCACCAGCGGCATCGGCCGCGCGCTTGCCGAAGCTTTCTACGACCGCGGCAATCGCGTCATCGTCGCGGGACGGCGACGGTCTCTGCTCGATCAGATCACGGCCGACCGTTCGGGAATTGTCGCCTTGCCGCTCGACCTCGACGATCCCGCGACGCCGTCGCGCCTTGCGGCTGAAGTTCGCGCGCGCTTCCCCGAGCTCAACATGCTGATCGCCAATGCCGGTATCTCCAAGGCGGAGGATATGACCGCCGATGACTGGAACGCTTCCGACGCCGAGGCGATGGTGGAGACCAACATCCTGGGCGTGCTGCGCGTGGCGGCGGCGTTTTTGCCGATCCTGAAGGCGCAGCGGAATGCGACGATCATGGTGACGAGCTCGAACCTCGCCTTCGTGCCGCGCGCCGACTTTCCGACCTACTGCGCCAGCAAGGCGTTCCTGCATTCCTGGCTCCAATCGCTGCGCCATCAGCTGCGCAACATCCCCGTCGATGTGCTGGAGCTTGCACCGCCCTATGTGCAGACCGAGCTCACCGGCGCGCAGCAGGCGAGCGACCCGCGCGCGATGCCGCTTCCCGCCTATGTCGCGGAGGTGATGCAGCTCCTCGAGCTCGCGGTTCATCCCCGCGGCGAAGTGCTGGTCGAACGCGATCGCGCGCGGCGCTGGGCCGAGCGCGAGGGCCGCTACGAGGCGACCTTTGCCGCGATGAACCCGAGCTGAGACGACGTCCCGAAACGAAATCGCCCGGGAGCGGCATCCGCTCCCGGGCGATCTCTGAAGGTCGCAAGGACCGTGAGAGATTAGTTCGGCACCGTGGCCTTCGGCGCCGGCTTCGCGGCCGCCGCGTTCACGGTGACGCCATGCAGGAAGTCATAGGCCGCGTGCAGCGCCTTGTCGTCCTTTTCTTCCGGCGGGACATAGGACTGCGATCCGGTCTGCTCGGTGCCGTCGGCGGCCTGCAGATGGCCGCGCATCTGCGACTCCGCGATAGTGTCGACGCGGCCTTTCAACTCGGGCGGCACGTCCTGGAGGATCTCGATGTCAGGCGCGATGCCCTGGGCCTGGATCGAGCGGCCCGACGGCGTGTAGTAGCGCGCCGTGGTCAGCGCCAGCGCGCCGTTGCCGGCGCCGAGCGGAATGATGGTCTGCACCGAGCCCTTGCCGAACGAGCGCGTGCCGATGATGGTGGCGCGCTTGTGATCATGCAGCGCGCCGGCCACGATCTCCGAGGCCGAGGCCGAGCCGCCGTTGACCAGCACCACAAGCGGCTTGCCCTTGGTGAGGTCGCCGCCATGCGCGGTGAAGCGCTGGGTCTCTTCCGGATTGCGGCCGCGGGTCGAGACGACCTCGCCGCGCTGCAGGAACGCACTCGACACCGACACGGCCTGGTCGAGCAAGCCGCCGGGATTGTTGCGCAGGTCCATCACATAGCCGGCCAGCTTCTCCTGCGGGATGTCCTTGGAGATCGAGGCGATCGCCTTCTTCAAGCCGTCGGTGGTCTGCTCGTTGAACGAGGTGACGCGGATGTAGCCGATGTCGCCTTCGACGTGGAAGCGGACCGGGCGGACATGGATGATCTCACGCGTGATCGCGACATCCATCGGCGCATCGGCGCCCTTGCGGATGATGGTCAGCTTGGTCTTGGTGTCGACCGGGCCCTTCATCTTGTTGACGGCCTGCTCGAGCGTCATGCCCTGCACGTTCTCGCCGTCGATCTTGCTGACGAGGTCGCCGGACATGAGGCCGGCCTTGGACGCCGGCGTGTCGTCGATTGGGGAAACGACCTTGACCAGGCCCTCCTCCATCGTGACCTCGATGCCGAGCCCGCCGAACTCGCCGGAGGTGGTCTCCTGCATCTCGGTCCAGGCCTTGTCGTTCATGTAGCGGGAATGCGGATCGAGCGAGGTCACCATGCCCGTGATCGCGCCTTCGATCAGCTTGGAATTGTCGGGCTTCTCGACGTAGCTCGCCTTCACCCGCTCGAAGACCTCTCCAAACAGGTTGAGCTGGGAGTAGGCATCGTCCGCGCCGGCTGCCGCCCGTGCCGCCCATAGTCCGCCCTGCGGACCGGATACGAGAAGGGTCAGGCATACTCCGGTAAGCGCGCCCAGGGGGAACAGCAGGGTTTTCCGCATGGAATGGTTGGCCTTTTCGCTTGGGACGGGACGCCACGCAAATGGCGATCCAGCCCGGTTCTCACAATACCATTCAGGTTTCTTCAAGGCCGGGCTGCCACGCCCGCGGGTATATCGCAAAAATCCCTTCGCCCTGGCCTAAACTTTTGGCAACGTTCCGAAACCATCGCCCGCCAAGCGGGAATCGATCGGCCGAGCCACGCTTCGCAGCTATGCGATTTTAGGATGGTTTTGGAGGGCCGAACGAGATACCCGATGACATAACGCTTCAAATTCTCGGGAGGATAACAATGAACGAAGCACTCCGGCCGGAACGGAATGTCGAACTCGGCGCCAGCAGCGAGCCGTTCCAGAACCTGCACGAATTCATCCGGAAGGCACGTTCCAACCTCAACCAGAACGCCTGGGACTACATCGTCGGCGCGGCCGAAACCGAAACCACGATGCGCCGCAACCGCATGGCCCTGGACGAGATCGCTTTCCGTCCGCGTGTGCTGCGCGACGTGCGCAAGGTCGACGGCTCGGTCGAGCAGTTCGGCCGCAAGATGCGCCTGCCCGTGGTGCTTGCGCCAGTCGGCGCGCTGGAAATCTTCGACCCGCACGGAGCCGCCAGCGTCGCGCGCGCGGCCGGCACCTTCGGGGCGTCGCACATGCTGAGCTCGGTCTCCGAGCCCGGGCTGGAGAAGACCGCCGAAGCCGCCCCCGACGCACTGCGCATGTACCAGCTCTACGTTCGCGGCGACGACGCATTCGTCGCCGACGTGGTCAGCCGCGCCGAGAAGGCCAAATACGCCGCCTTCTGCCTGACCGTCGACACCGCCCATTACAGCCGTCGTGAGCGCGACATCGCCAAGCGCTACGTTCGCGAGAGCCGGCTGCGCGCCACCGGCGGCGATTTCCAGAAGGGGCTGGAGTGGCGGACCGTGAAGATGGTCAAGGACAAGTTCAAGATACCGCTGATCCTCAAGGGCATCGCCACCGCCGAGGACGCGCAGATCGCGGTCGATCACGGCGTCGAGTGGATCTACGTCTCCAACCATGGCGGCCGCCAGCTCGATCACGGCCGCGGCGCCATGCATGTGCTGCCCGAGATCGTCGACGCCGTGAAGGGCCGCGCCAAGATCATGGTGGATGGCGGCATCTGCCGCGGCACCGACATCGTCAAGGCGATCGCGGCGGGCGCCGACCTCGTCGGCATCGGCCGGCTGCAATGCTGGGCCCTGGCGGCGGCCGGCGAGACCGGCGTGACGCGGATGCTCGAACTGCTCGAGGACGAGGTGCTGCGCTGCCTTGGGCTGCTTGGCGCCACCTCGTTCGCCGAGGTCAACAAATCCTGTCTGCACCAGGCCACCGCAACCAATGCACCGAGTGTGTTCAGCGCATTCCCGCTATTCGACCATGAACCCTACCGATACTGATAGAATGACATCGCTCTCACCCGGCAGCGCGGATGCGCTTCTGTTCGATCTCGGGCGCGTTGTGCTCGACATCGATTTCTCCAAGGCGATCGCCTGCTGGGCGGGACATGCAGGCCTCGAGCCCGAAGCCATCGTGACGCGCTATGAGCGCGACAGCGAGGCCTACCGGCTGCACGAGGTCGGCAGGATCAGCGACGAGGACTATTTCCAGTCGCTGCGCTCCTCGCTCGGCATCGGCATTTCAGATGCGCAATTCCTGGAAGGATGGAACGCGATCTTCGCCGGCGAGATGCCCGACATCGCGGAATTGCTGCCGCGCGCGGCGAAGCAGATGCCGCTCTACGCCTTCTCCAACACCAACCGCCCGCATGTCGACCATTTCTCGAAAGAGTATGCCGATCTGCTCGGTCATTTCCGCGCGCTGTACCTCTCCTCCAGCATCGGCCTGCGCAAACCTGATGCGGAAGCCTTCGACCACGTCGTCACCGCGATGGGGGTGCCCGCCAACCGGATCGTGTTCTTCGATGACCTCGCCGCGAACGTCGAAGGCGCCCGCGCCCGCGGGCTGAAGGCCGTGCATGTCACCTCGCCCCGCGACGTCGGCATGGCACTGAAGGCGCTGGGGATCTGACCGCCGTTTCCGGAGCAATTTCACCCGGACGAGGAACCAAACGGCTCTGTGCATTTTTATACGAAGTTCCGGGAACGGAATGCCCCCTTCCGGACTCTAGAGTCGGTTGGGAATTCTACGAACGGACGTATCATCGTGTTGGGCAAAACCTACCTCACCAAGCAGGCCTCCCTGCTGGTCAAATTCGCCAGGACCACCTCTGATTCCGAGCTTTCCGCCAAGCTGATGAGCAAGGCGGCTGATCTGAAGGCCCAGGCCGATCCGATGCCCGACAGGGATCAAGGGCCTCAAGCGCCCGACGTCAGTCCGGAGGGGACCTGAGGATGCTGGCCGTGGCTTCCATCATCCTCGTGCTTGCCATGGCTATCCTCCTGCCCGTCTATCTCGCCTTCCGGACCATGCCCCGGCGGACCTGATGCTCTCACTCCATCGCCGCGCGGGTGATGCAGGATCAATCATCCTGCGCGACCGTCGTTTTGCCTCCTTGCCTGCACTCGGCTAGAACTCTCGCCGCTGATTTGCCCGAACGGGCGTAGCTGGAGTTTTTCACCGTGGCCCTCATGCCGGTTTCTGACGCGCTCGCCGCGGTGCTCGCCGGTGCGGAGCCACTGCCTGAAGAGACGGTCGCGCTCGAGGCGGCCTTTCATCGCGTGCTCGCACGCGACGTCGCGGCGCGGCGGACGCAGCCGCCCCAGGCGATGTCGGCGATGGATGGCTATGCCGTCCGCGCAGCCGATGCGGCGAAGATTGACACGCAGCTTACCGTCGTTGGCGAGGTCGCTGCAGGACGGCCGTTTGCAGGAATGGTCGGCGCCGGTGAAGCCGTGCGGATCTTCACCGGTGGCGTCGTTCCCGAGGGCGCAGATGCGGTCGTGATCCAGGAAGACACTGTCGCTGACGGCAGGCACATCGCGATCAAGGAGGCAGCCCTCACCGGGCGGCACATCCGCCCGGCCGGCATCGATTTCTCCGAGGGCGACGTGCTCCTGCGCAAGGGCGCCAGGCTCACCGAGCGCGACCTCGCGCTCGCCGCCGGCATGAACCACCCGCAATTGGCCGTCCGCCGCCGCCCGAAGGTCGCGATTCTCGCGACCGGCGACGAGTTGGTGATGCCGGGCAGCACGCCGGGCCACGGCCAGATCGTCTATTCCAACGGCTACGCCCTGCATGCGCTCGCCCGCAGCGAGGGTGCCGACACCATCGACCTCGGCATTGCGGCCGACACGCTCGCCGCCACCACGGCCGGCATCCGCCGCGCGCGCGACTCCGGTGCCGACATCCTGATCACGACCGGCGGCGCCTCGGTCGGCGACCACGATCTGGTGCAGCAGGCGCTGAAGGACGAAGGCACCTCGATGGCGTTCTGGAAGATCGCGATGCGGCCGGGCAAACCGATGATGAATGGACAGCTCGGGGCGATGCGCGTGATCGGCCTGCCAGGCAATCCCGTGTCATCCTACGTGTGCGGCTTCCTGTTCATGGTGCCGCTGATTCGCGCGTTGTCCGGCCGTTCGATGGTTCATCACCGCCGCGAACGCGCCGTGCTCGGCCGCGACGTCGCCGCCAATGACCAGCGCGAGGATTATCTGCGCGCGCGCCTCGATCTGCGTGATGACGGCACGCTCGTCGCGCTTCCCGTCAACCACCAGGACTCCTCGCTGCTTGCAAATCTCGCTGCGGCACAGGCACTTCTCGTGCGCGCGCCGTTCGCGCCGAAGGCCGAAGCGGGCGCGCCTTGCGAGGTGCTGCGACTGCCCGCCTGAGCGCATCGTTCGCAACCGTTCCGCGAACTTTGCCGCGTTCACGGTAAATTAAGCAGTTGCGGAACATGTATCGAACATATAGTGTCCGTTCATGATTTGTTTCGAGCATGTAGCGGCTTATCGCTGAATTCAGCGTCTCGGAATCGAACGACATCAACCGGGGGATTTTGGTCGAGATGTTAACGCGCAAACAGTACGAGCTCCTGCGGTTCATCAGCGAGCGCCTGAAGGAAAGCGGCGTGCCGCCCTCCTTCGACGAGATGAAGGACGCGCTCGATCTGCGCTCGAAATCAGGCATCCATCGCCTGATCACTGCGCTCGAGGAGCGCGGCTTCATCCGCCGCCTGCCCAACCGCGCCCGCGCCATCGAGGTGATCAAGCTGCCCGAGCTCCAGGCCGCCGCCGGCAGCCGCCGCGGCTTCACGCCGAGCGTCATCGAGGGCAATCTCGGCAAGGTGCGTACGACGTCGAGCCCGCCCGCCGACGAGGGCGAGCGGCCCGTGGCGGTGCCCGTGATGGGCCGGATCGCGGCCGGTACGCCGATCGAGGCTTTGCAAACTCGCAGCCACACCATCAGCGTCCCGCCCGACATGCTCGGCTCGGGCGAGCACTACGCGCTCGAAGTACGCGGCGACTCCATGGTGGAGGCCGGCATTCTCGACGGCGACATGGCGTTGATCCAGCGCAACGAGAGCGCCGACACCGGCGACATCGTGGTCGCCCTGATCGACGACGAGGAAGCAACGCTCAAGCGTTTCCGCCGCCGCGGCGCCTCGATTGCGCTCGAGCCGGCGAATGCGGCCTATGAGGTCCGCATCCTGCCGCCCAACCGGGTCAAGATCCAGGGCAAGCTGATCGGGCTGTACCGGAAGTACTGAGCGCGTCGCAATCGGCGACCGCAATCAACGATTGGAGCGGACGATTGTCCGCTCCGGCTGGATAGTCTTTCTGGTTTTGCACAGATTATCCGGCCCCCTCTCCAGCGCTACATCCTCGGCACGCCGCAACGAAGCACGCATCGCTTCGCAGGCCTTTCAGAGACCGAGGAGATCACCTTGCGCAAGATCGTTTTGAGCGCCGTCACGATGGCGCTGATTGCAGCATCAGCGTCTCAGGCTTTCGCCGCACAGCAGCAGCACCGTGCCCGCAAGGAACCGCAAGCGACGAGCGCGCAATTCGGCGATGCCCGCAACGCGGTCGAGCGGCCATCACAACCGGCCTGGCCATACTCCGGTTGGTCGGCGCCCGCAGGCCGCTGAGGCAACGCGCTGTTCGAATGCACGAGAGCAGGCTTTGTTCCTCGCGCATTTGAAAAAGATAATGTGATCGCGCTCTGCGGATGCGAGCCGCAGATTTGCCCACAAACAAGCATAAGATCGCGGCCTTCCACTCTGATAGGGGCCTGCGCCTCAGCGGAGGCGCGGGTGCTCTATCCCGATTGAGGAGCACCCCGATGTGTGACTACAGCCTGCATGCTGTCGCGACGCGCCCCGCAGAAGTGGGCGAGACGATCGTCACGACAACCTTCCGCGGCACCTCGACGCGCGGCTTCGCCTCCGAAGCCGACATGTCCGTCGCGGTCTGCCTGCTTCCGGGAACGGAGCTCGCCTTCGCCGACAACGTCCGCTACGACAATCGCTGGATCTGGACCCGCACCGTCAATTCGCGCGTCGGCAAGTTCGGCAAGGTCGATCCGCACATTCCCGATCGTCATCACGACGCGATCGAATTCCCCGACGGCAAATACGTGCTGGTGACGCAGCTCGTCGAAGGCCAGCGCGCAACCGTCCTGCAACTGCCCGTGACGCAGCCGCTCGGCGAGCGCGAGCACAAGCCGCAGATCAGCGCCGACAGGCCGCCGACCATCACCCGCCTGCCGATCGGCTGACGACGCCATCCCCGGCCGACAGGTCGGGCCAGGATCGAGATGTCCATCGCCGGCCGCGGTCGGCGAGATGGATTGGTTTGCGTCTGTGGAAATCATGAGCTCATCGCGCCAGCAAGTCGCACGAAGTTTGCGCTGCCTTGCCTGAATTTTGAACGTCCGCTCCGCAAGCAAATGGCCGATGCTGTTTGCAGCTTGAGGCAGCGGACAGGCTCGATGAAAACCTTCATTCGCGTCGTTGAACTCTGGGTGCCTGATCCAACGCGGACGCGGCTGGAATTCGGCGGCGGCCTCTACAGCGAAGGCCTGTCCGCGTTCAAGGCTGGCAGCGAGGATTTGCGCTTCGGATATGACGAGGGCCTTCCCGGCAAGGCCTGGGCGAGCGGCCATCCCGTGATCCTCACAAAGTTCGCCAACTCCTATTTCAAGCGGACCGACCAGGCTCTCGAAGCCGGCCTGACCTGCGGGGTCGCCGTGCCGGTGTTTGCCGGCGAATTCCTGCAAGCCGTCATGGTGCTGTTCTGCGGCGACGACGAGGCCCATGTCGGCGCGATCGAGCTCTGGCACAACGATGCCGAACTCTCGCACGAGATCGCGCTCGTCGACGGCTACTACGGCAGCGCCGACATGTTCGAGTTCAACTCCCGTCACACCAGATTTTCGCGCGGCTTCGGCCTGCCCGGACGCACCTGGAAAGCGGGCCTGCCGCTGATCATCAGGGATCTGCACGACGCCAAGAGTTTCCTGCGTTGGGAGGACGCCGCCAAGGTCGGGATCAATCTCGGCGTCGGCGTGCCCTACCGCACCGGCACCGACCGGACCTGGGTGCTGACGTTCCTCTCCGCGCAGGCGACGCCCATTGCGCGCCGCTTCGAGATCTGGGTCCCGAACGAAGCCCGATCAGTGCTGGTGTTTCGCGCCGGCGATTGCAGCGCCCAGACCGACCTCGCCGCGCTCTATGCGCAGAGATCGATCGCCAGGGGCGAAGGCAGTATCGGCGGGGCCTGGGCCACCGGCATGCCCGCGCTCAACGACGACCTCGCGCATGACGGCTCGATCGCCGCCGTGGGGGCTCGCGCAGCCGGGCTGAGCCGGATGGTGGTCCTGCCGGTGATCGGCAACGGCAGGCTCGAAGCGATGCTGGCCTGGTATCTCTAGCCAGCCAGCTCAATCCTCGGCCTGCTGATCGGCCTCCGAGGGCGTTGCGTCCTTGCTGCGCGGCGCGGCCGTCTTCGGCGCAAGGCTTCCGTCGAAATCGTCCGCACCGGCCGCCGCCGGCGACCAGGGGCGGTTTGCGCCCCTCGCCCTCACGCCCTGAACCGCAAAACCGTCGCCACGCTGCGTTAGCGCCAGTGCGCCCTGGCGCGCGAGACGCGATCGATCGACCACCATCGCGGCGCAATCCGGCGGCGCCGGCCTTGCCGTCACGACCAGCGCGGCGCGACTGCAATCATCAGCCAGCGCGTCGATGCGCAGCGCCTGCGCAACCATGCGGCCGTCGGCGAGTGGCGTCACACAGCCGGACTCGTCGCACGACACGCCGTCACCGAGCGAGGCGCTGGCGGCATCGCGCGGGTCGGCGTCCGCGGCCAACCATTCCTTCAGCAGGAAGTTGTCCTTGTTGGTCCGCATCAGATGCAACTGGCCGTCCCTGCCCCGCACGGCGACGTTCTGGCCGTCACCGGCGATGAGGATGTCGGGTTGCCGGACCGACAGACCCCAGATGGTTGCCGCGGCGAGCACGAACGCGCCCGACCAGCGCAGCGGCGTGCGCAGCAGGCCCATTAGGACAAGGCCGAGGCTCGCGGCGATCAACGGCGCCATACCAAAGGCCGGGAGGCGGCCGATCGCGCCCGGCAGTGCCGCCACCCAGCGCGTGACCGCGATCATCCAGTCGATGCCAATCCCCATCAGCCACCAGAACACACCGTCGAGCCCGAATGGAGCCGCGAGCAATCCCAGTAGTCCCGCCGGCATCACCAGCGCCGACACCACCGGCATCGCGCCGAGATTGGCGAGCACGCCGTAGGGCGTGACGCGGTGGAAATGGAAGGCGGCATAGGGCGTGGTCGCAAGCCCCGCGATCATCGAGGCCATGAACAGCATCGCGATCTCGCGGCCGCCCCATAGCGCGATGCGCGCGGTCGTCGAATGATCGGGCGAGGCAAACAGGTTCGGCATGCCGATCTGCACCAGCGCGACCAGCCCAAGCGTCGCCGCGAAGGACATCTGGAAGCTTGGATGCACCAGCGCCTCAGGCGCGACCGCGAGCACGATCAGCGCGGCCACCGCCAGCGTGCGGAACGTGATGGCGCGGCGGTCGACCATGACAGCGATCAGCACCACGGCGGTCATGAAGAACGACCTTTGGGTCGCGACCTCCGCGCCCGAGAGCAGCAGATAGAACGCGGATGCGACCAGCGCCGCGGCCGCCGACCATTTCTTGATGGGGAAGCCCACCGCCAGCCCGGGGATCAGCGCCAGCAGCGCGCGAACCGCGAAGAAGACGACGCCCGCGACCACGGCCATGTGGTAGCCGGAGATCGACAGAACATGGCCGAGGCCGGAGATGAACATCGCGTCGTTGACGGGCGTGGTGATCGCATCGCGGCGCCCGGTCAAAAGCGCAGTCGCGATCGCGCGGTTGTCGCCATCGAGCGTGGCGCGGATGCGCGCATCGATCGCATCGCGCAGGCCTTGCATGACCGCCGCATAGCGCAACCGCAGGCCGCCGGCATCGGGCGGCGTCACGGACGCGATCGCTCCCATCACGAAACCGGAGGCGCCGATGCCCTGGAAGAACATGTCGCGCGAGAAATCGTAGCTGCCCGGCCGCAATGGCGACAGCGGCGGCATCAGCCGCGCCTTCAGCTGCACGAAGCTGCCGACATCGGGCGCCGTGCCCTTGCGCACGGAGAGACGGACGCGATCGAGCTTCACGTCGCTGCGCTGCGCCTCCATCGCGGTGACGCGCAGCACGAAACGGTCGGTGCGTTCGCGGATGTCGCGGGTCTCGACGAAGCCCGACAGCGTTACCGAATAAAGCGGCCTTGCGAGCACCGTGTGCGCGATGCGCGCCGTCTTCCACGTCGCCATCGCAAAGCCGGCCGCGACCGCCGCGATCATGATCGCGGGCGCAAACCACCGGCTTCGCCGCAACAGGACGGCACCGAGCGCAAGCGCCACCGCCGTCGCGGCAGCGACCCACAGCACCGGCTCATGATCGGCGGCGAAGTAGAGCGCGATGCCGCAGCCGAAGGCGGTGGGCACCCAGGGAAACAGTCGCCCGGCGCCGGCTTCGGCCTTTGCCCATTCGCGCAGCCGCCCGACTGCCGCAGGCCAAACGCCAAAGCCTGTCGGCGCAAAGCCGCCGGCCGACGCGGTCCGGCCGGTCGTCGGCCAAGTCCCTGCAATCGGGGCCCCGGCAATACCCTGCGAGGCACGCTGTGGCCGGCCCGGCTCCGCCATTCCTTGGCAACCCCTGCGATACGCGACGGGTGCAGATGCTACCGGAACGTGCAGTTACGCGAATAGCGGTACGGATCAGGAACGAAGGGGCCGCAGCCCTACTTTTCCTCTTCCATCGTCACGGCGACATCCGCCTTGGCCGAGAGCCGGACCTTGTTGCCCTCGACGCCGGCGACCAGACCCTTGTCGATGAAATGGTGATGGCCCTTGTGGCTGCCCTCGCCGCTGTCCTTCTTGGTCAGCTTGATGCGGTTGCCTTCGACCTTGTCGACCGTGCCGACATGGACGCCGTCGGCACCAATGACTTCCATATGCTCTGCGATGTTCTGCATCGTGGGATCCTTGTTTGGACCCACACAACGCACCGGGAGCACGTTCGTTGCTTCGCAGGAATGACGATGCCGTGTGGCAATGCGCCTGTCAGATCAACGGCGCCTTGGCCGACGCATGGTGATTGACGATCTTCCAGTCGCCATCGTCGCGGATGATGACCCAGCTCATCTTGACGACGAGATCGGGCCGCTCGCCGGCGAGGTCAAAATTGATGGTTGCCCCCATGTTGATCAGGTCCGGCCCAGCATACGACGCCTGGACCTCGGAAAAAGCCGCGCTCGGCTTGCGCCAGCGCGGCAGGCCGTTGAAATAGTCGGCGACGCCGTCCCTGCCCCGATAGAGTTTCGGGTTGGAGCCGAAGAAGAACGCATTGCTGGAGTACAGCGATGACAGCGCAGCCGCATCGAGGCTCGCGAAGCCGGCACACCATTTCGCGATGATGGCGGAAACGATGGTGTCGGCCTCACTGGTCATTTGTCGTCCCCTCAGCCCTTGTCGCTTCAGCCTTTGGCGACTTCCTTCGCGAAGGTGTCGCGCAGGCCGATGGTGCGTGAAAACACCGGCTTGCCGGGCGTCGAGTCCTTGTCGCGCACGAAATAGCCCTGGCGCTCGAACTGCATCGGCTCGGTGGAATTGCTCTCGGCGACCGATGCCTCGATCCGCGCGTCGGCCAGGATCTCCAGCGACTGCGGGTTGAGATCGGCCGCGAAGTTCGAGGCATCCGGGCTCGGATTGGCGAACAGCTGGTTGTAGATGCGGATCTCCGCAGGCACGGACGTCGCCGCCGGCAGCCAGTGCATGGTCGCCTTGACCTTGCGGCCGTCGGGCGCGTTGCCGCCCTTGGTCGCGGGATCGTAGGTGCAGCGCAGCTCCACCACGTCACCCTTGTCATTCTTGATCACGCCGGTGCACTTGATGAAATAGGCGTAGCGCAGCCGCACCTCGTTGCCCGGCGACAGGCGGAAGAACTTCTTCGGCGGGTTCTCCATGAAGTCGTCCTGCTCGATATAGAGCTCACGACCGAACGTGATCTTCCGCGTCCCCGCCGACGGATCGTCCGGGTGATTGATGGCCTCGAGTTCCTCGCTCTGCCCTTCCGGATAGTTCTCGATCACCACCTTGAGCGGCCGCAGCACGCCCATGCGCCGCTGCGAGGTGCGGTTCAGCTCCTCGCGGATGCAGAACTCCAGCATGCCGACATCGACCACGCTGTTGGCCTTGGCGACGCCGATGCGCTTGATGAATTCGCGCAGGGCGGCCGGCGGCACGCCGCGGCGGCGCATGCCCGCCATGGTCGGCATGCGTGGATCATCCCAGCCGGCGACGTGGCCGTCGCGGACGAGCTGGGTCAGCACACGCTTGGACAGCAGCGTGTAGGTGATGTTGAGCCGCGCCATTTCGTACTGGTGCGGCTTGGACGGCACCGGCAGCTTCTCGATGAACCAGTCATAGAGCGGCCGGTGGTCCTCGAACTCCAGCGTGCAGATCGAATGCGTGATGCCCTCGATCGCATCCGACTGGCCGTGGGCATAGTCGTAGCTCGGATAGATGCTCCACGTGGTGCCGGTGCGCGGATGGTGCGCATGCAGGATCCGGTACAGCACGGGATCGCGCAGGTTGATGTTGCCCGCGCCCATGTCGATCTTCGCCCGCAGCACGCGCGCGCCGTTCGGGAATTCGCCGGCCTTCATGCGCCGGAACAGGTCGAGATTCTCGTCGACGCTGCGGTCGCGGAACGGCGAGTTCTTGCCCGGCTCGGTCAGCGTGCCGCGCGAGAGGCGGATGTCCTCCTGGGACTGGTCGTCGACATAGGCGAGCCCGTCATGGATCAGCTTCTCCGCCCATTCGTACAGGCGATCGAAATAGTCCGAGGCGTAGAACAGGTTCTTGCCCCAGTCGTAGCCGAGCCAACGCACGTCGGCCTGAATGGAGTCGATATATTCCTGCTCTTCCTTGACCGGATTGGTGTCGTCGAAGCGCAGATGGCAGCGGCCCGGAAACTCCTGGGCGATGCCGAAATTCAGTGCAATCGACTTGGCGTGGCCAATGTGCAGATAGCCGTTCGGCTCCGGCGGGAACCGGGTGACGATCTCCTTGTACTTGGCCTGATCGAGGTCGGCCTGGATGATGTCACGAATGAAATCGCGCCCAACCTCAGTCGCCACCGGTTCTGTCATTACGAAAATCCTGTAGGGAAATCAGCGGCTCTTCTGCCAAATTCGCTTGGCTGAGCCAAGGGGTTAAGCGAGCCCTTGAGCGGTCGCTGCCGGGCTTTAGTTATGCTCCGGTCCTGTTATATACCACCGCCTCCAATGCATAGGCCCTGCCAAGAATGACCGATTCCGTCGTCACCCGCTTCGCTCCCTCGCCGACCGGCTTCCTCCATATCGGGGGGGCCCGCACGGCGCTGTTCAACTGGCTCTATGCGAAGAAGCACGGCGGCAAGATGCTGCTCCGGATCGAGGACACCGACCGGGAGCGCTCCACCGAGGCTGCGATCGGAGCGATTCTGGACGGGCTGAAATGGCTGGAGCTCGGCTGGGATGGCGACGTCATCTACCAGTTCAGCCGCGCCGCCCGTCACCGCGAGGTCGCCGAGCAGCTGCTGGCCGACGGCAAGGCCTACCGCTGCTACGCCACCGCCGAGGAGCTCACCGCGATGCGGGAGAAGGCGCGCGCGGAGGGCCGAACCCGCCTCTATGACGGCCTATGGCGCGATCGCGATCCGGCAACCGCCCCCTCCGACGTCAAGCCGACCATCCGCCTGCGCGCGCCGCAGACCGGCGAGACCGTGATCGAGGACCAGGTCCAGGGCCGCGTGGTCTGGCAGAACGAGAACCTCGACGACCTCGTCCTGCTGCGCGGCGATGGCAATCCGACCTACATGCTCGCAGTGGTCGTGGACGACCACGATATGGGCGTCACCCACGTCATCCGCGGCGACGACCATCTGATCAACGCCGCCCGCCAGAAGCAGATCTACGATGCGATGGGCTGGGCGCTGCCGAACATGTCCCACATCCCCCTGATCCACGGTCCGGACGGCTCGAAACTGTCCAAGCGCCACGGCGCGCTCGGCGTCGACGCCTACCGCGCCATGGGGTACCTCCCGGCCGCGCTCCGCAACTACCTCGTCCGCCTCGGCTGGAGCCATGGCGACCAGGAGATCTTCTCGACCGAGGAGATGATCGCCGCGTTCGATCTCGCCAATGTCGGCCGCGCCGCCGCCCGCTTCGACTTCGCCAAGCTCGAGAACCTCAACGGCCATTACATCCGCCACGCCGACGATCAATCACTCGTGAAGCTGTTCGAGGACGTGCTCGACCACGTCGTGCCCGCCCGCGACGAGATTAAGGCGAAGTTAAACGACACCACGCGCGGCCAGCTGCTCAAGGCCATGCCGGCCCTGAAGGAGCGCGCCAAGACGCTGATCGAACTGATTGACGGCGCCTATTTCATCTTCGCCGACCGCCCGCTGCAGCTCGATCCGAAGGCGGCAGCCCTGCTGACGCCCGAGAACCGCAAGCTGATCGGCCAGCTTCATTCCGCGCTGGAGAATGTCGAGACCTGGAGCGGCGCCACCACGGAGGCGGCGCTACGCGCTTTTGCGGAGGAAAATAGTCTCAAGCTCGGCGCGGTCGCCCAGCCCTTGCGCGCGGCGCTGACCGGTCGGACCACGTCGCCTGGCATATTTGAGGTTTTGGACGTGCTGGGGCGCGAGGAAAGCCTCGCCCGGCTTCAGGATCAGTCCAAGGACCAGACTAAGACGTAAGTAGGCCATGGGCAGACCATGGCTGCCATGATCTTGCAGCGCACACAGCAATAATATACCCATCTCCCCGTACATTCTGGAACATCCGGCCTGCCCCATCTTCTCGCTTGGGGGCCTCCGGCTCCGGCCCGTTTCACCATACATCGGGGACCTCTGATGGACGCAAAAGAAACCAACAAGACCGCCACGCTGACGGTCGGAAACAAGAATTACGATCTTCCGATTCACAGCGGCAGCGTCGGACCTGATGTCATCGATATCGGCAAGCTGTACGGCCAGTCCGGCCTGTTCACCTACGATCCCGGCTTCACCTCGACCGCGAGCTGCCAGTCCAAGATCACCTATATCGACGGTGACGCGGGCGTGCTGGAATACCGCGGCTACCCGATCGAGCAGCTCGCCGAGAACGGCGACTTCCTCGAGACCTGCTATCTGCTGCTCTACGGGAACCTGCCGACCGCCGCGCAGAAGAAGGATTTCGACGACCGCGTGATCCATCACACGATGGTGCACGAGCAGATGGCCCGCTTCTTCCAGGGCTTCCGCCGCGACGCCCATCCGATGGCCGTCATGGTCGCTTCGGTCGGCGCGCTTGCCGCGTTCTATCACGACTCGACGGATATCAACGATCCGAAGCAGCGCATGATCGCCTCCATGCGCATGATCGCGAAGATCCCGACGCTGGCGGCGATGGCCTACAAGTACACGGTCGGCCAGCCCTTCGTGTATCCGAAGAACTCGCTCTCCTTCGCCGAGAACTTCCTCAACATGTGCTTCGCCGTGCCGTGCGAGGAGTACAAGATCAACCCGGTGCTCGCTGACGCGCTGGACAAGATCTTCATCCTGCACGCCGACCACGAGCAGAACGCCTCGACCTCGACGGTGCGTATCGCCGGCTCCTCCGGCGCCAACCCGTTCGCCTGTATCGCCGCCGGCATCGCCTGCCTCTGGGGCCCGGCGCATGGCGGCGCCAACGAAGCGGCGCTGGCGATGCTTGCCGAGATCGGCACCGTCGACAAGATCCCCGAGTTCATCGCCAAGGTGAAGGACAAGAACTCCGAAGTCCGCCTGATGGGCTTCGGTCATCGCGTCTACAAGAACTACGATCCACGCGCCAAGATCATGCAGAAGATGTGTCACGCCGTTCTCAAGGAGACCGGCCATGGCGACGATCCGATGCTGAAGGTGGCGCTCGAGCTCGAGAAGATCGCGCTCAGCGACCCGTACTTCATCGACCGCAAGCTGTACCCGAACGTCGACTTCTATTCGGGCATCACGCTGAAGGCGATGGGCTTCCCGGTCTCGATGTTCACCGTGCTGTTCGCAGTCGCCCGCACCGTCGGCTGGATCAGCCAGTGGAGCGAGATGATCGAGGATCCGCAGCAGAAGATCGGCCGTCCGCGCCAGCTCTACACCGGCGTCACCCGCCGCGATTACGTCGCGATCAAGGATCGCAAGTAAGGTCGGACGAAAGTATCCAACGGAACGGCGCCATCCCATGATGGCGCCGTTTTTGTTTGCGGACTACTTCTCGGGCATCATGGACGAATGGAGATGGTCGATCTTCCACGCACCGTCTTCATAGCGATAGATGAACGAGTAGCGCGCCTTGACGTCCGACTTGCTCCCGCTGGCCGGGTCCGTCAGCGACACGGTCCACGTCCCGACGCGGCTTGCCGTGCGGCAATCGATCTCGACCGTGGACGTATCGATGCGGCCGACCGGGCTGCTCTTGAGAAACTTCACGAAGTAGTCGTTGACCTCGTCCCGCGTCGTCCTCGGCGTGTTCGAGACGGTCGCGAGCAAGACAGGATGCTTCGTGAAAAGGGCGGTGACCTTGGCAGGATCCTTTGTCGCCCATGCGCCATTGAACGTCGCAAACAGCGCCTCGATCTGTCCCTCGTTCGCGACAGGACAATTCTGGCTCTTGGCCTGCGCGCCGTTGGCGGCACCCGCAATCATGACAAGAGCAACGGACGCGAGCTTAACATTCCTTAACATAAACCTGCTGACTCCTCTGTTTCAGGCCAACAGCAGCTAGGAAGTTCCGGGCGGAACAAAAGAGCCGAAGGGCTAGACGAGTTGCGCATGCGTGATCTTGCCGCTCCCCTCTTGCAGCGATGACGCCCGCTCTCGTTTCGCCCGAGATATTGTAGGGTGAGCAGCGCAACGTGCCCGCCCGACAAATTTGGAGAATGCCGATGCTCAACGGAAGCTGCCTTTGCGGAGGCGTTGCCTACGAAGTCGACGCGGCCCCGGGCTCCATCGTCCACTGCCATTGCCGGACCTGCCGCAAGACGCACGGCTCAGCCTTCTCCACCGTCACCAACGTTCCTCGCGATCGATTTCGCTGGACGAAGGGCGAGGCGTTACTGCGCGGCTTCGAATCCTCACCCGGCAAGACTCGCTATTTCTGCTCGCAGTGCGGCTCGCACATCGTGGCCTCGCGCGAAGGCCGAGACACGGTGCTGCTACGGATGGGCTGCCTGGACACCCCGATTGCGGAACGGCCCGAAGTCCACATCTGGCGATCGGATGCGTCCAACTGGTACGACCCGAAGGACGAATTGCCGGAATGGTCGGAAGGCACGCGGCCCAAGCCTGCATCCTGATCTTGTTGCCCCGCACAACAACAAGTCCACGCATCACACCGACGAGCGCTTGACAGTTGAAACACTCCGCGCGCAAATTCTTACACTAAGTAAGAATGACGACAGGGATGGAAATGCCGGAGCAGCCGAGAAGTCGGCGGCAGACGCGCGCTGCCATTTTGACCCATCTGCTTCAGTCCGGCGGCTCGTTCCGGCCGCCGCTGGCAAAAGCCGTGCGCCTGTCCGAAGCGAGCCTGTCGCGCATCCTGTTCGACCTGAAAGCCGAAGGCCTGATCGAGGAAGTGCGGCGCCCTGCCCCTTATGTCGGCGGCCCGACCGGCCTGGTGTCGCTCGACCGCACCGTGGCACTTGGGGGGCTCGAGCTGACCGGCCAGTGGCTCAGCGTCGGCGTTGGCGGCCTGTCGGGCGAGTTGCATTACACCGAGCGTGTGTCGCTGCCGAAGAAGCCGACCGTCGAATCCGTCGGCCGCGTGTTTCACGAAGCGCTGGTATTGCTGCGCGACTGGACGCGCCGGCGCCGCATCAGGCTCGCACAGGTCGGCGTCACCGTTCCGGGCCTCGGTCGGCTCAGCGAATTTGGCAATCCGATCATTCCCTGCGACGTCGGACGTATCGGCGACATGTTCGGCGAATTGTTCGCGGGCGTGCCGGTCACCTTCACCAATTCGGTGGTGGCGCACGCCACGTTTCATCGGTGCCGCACGGAAGACTATCCGTTCAGCGACGCGCATCTGTTCGTCTTCGTCGGCCAGGGCGTCGCCGGCGCCTGGCTGGATGATCCGATCGAGGACGACGCGCTCGATCCGGTCGAGCTCGGCCACATGGTCTTCGGCGCTGACGGCCCACGCTGCCGCTGCGGACATCACGGCTGCGTCGAAGCCTATACGTCGCTGCCGGCGCTGGCCGCACTTCTGCGCGTCACCGAAGCGGAATTGGTCCGGCTCGGCAGTGAATGGGTGACCACGATCCCCCTCACGTCGCGGGTGCGGCAGGAACTGCGCCAGCGCCTGTTCAGGCTTGGCCTCGCCATCGGCAATACTTTGAACGTCAAGCCATGCCGCGGCGTTGTCGTCAGCGGGTGGCCATCGCTGCTCGCCGAGGAGGAGCGAAGAGCCGTGATCGAGGGGATCGATGCCTGCTTGCTCGGCGGCCGGAAACTGGCGCAGGTGTCGCTCGCTTTCGTTCCGCCGTCGACCGGCAATGATCCACAGGCCGCATTGGCCTTCGCTGCGCTCTGCCTGGCGAGAAGCGGCGGCATGCCGGCCGCATCGACGGAGGCCGCCTGACATGACCTAAGCCGCGTGCGGCTCACGCACGCCAAGAAAGCGTCAAGAACAGCGCAAAACAGCGCAAAGAACTTCAAACCGGGAGGAACTTGCCATGCCGATCACAACAACAAGGCGTCGTCTGCTCGCTGGATCTGCTGCCGCGCTCGCGCTGCCGGCCTTTGCCCGCGCGCAAGGCGCGGTCAAGCCGCGGCTGACCGCAATCTCGCAATGGTCCGCAGGCAGCGACGGCGCTGCGATCACCGCGCTCGGCAAGAAGTTCGAGGAGAAAGGCGGCGTCTGGCAGCACTCGCCCGTGCCCGGCTTCACCACCGAAATGATGAACAAGCTGCGCGCGCAGATCATCGCCGGCGATCCGCCGGCCTGTTCGCAGCTCAAGGGGCCTGAGATTGCGGCGTGGTCGAAGATTGCTCCGACCGTTGACCTCGACGCCGTGGTCGCCGCTGCCGGCTACGAGAAGGTCGTCGCGCCGGACCTCGCCAAATTGCACAAGCCAGGCGGCAAGTGGATTGCCTTGCCGCTGCAGATCTACGCCACAAACATGCTGTTCCTCTCCAAGCGCGGAATGGACAAGGCCAAGGCCGACAAGGTCCCCGTCACCTGGGCTGACTTCAATGCGCTTGCCGAGAAGATGAAGTCGGCCGGAATGGCCTATCCCATCGCCAACGGCGGCACCCGTCCCGATGACGGGCAAAAGTTCGAGGCATCGTTCGCTGGCATCAGCCCGACGGCATACCGCGCCGCGATCATGAATCTCGACAAGAAGGCGCTGGAAGGCCCCGAGATCAAGGCTGCCTTCGCACAGACACGTAAGATCTCCGAGTGGTGTGACCCCAATATCGGCGCCCAACCCTTTGCCACCAATGCGAAGCGTTTCATCGACGGTGACATGGGCATGTTGATCATGGGCGGCTGGGCGCAAGGCGTGTTGAAAAACGCCGGCTTCAAGCTCGACGACTTCATCATCACCCCCGGCCCCAGCGACAACAGCAAGCCGGTGTTCCTGTTGAATGCCGACGCCTTCATTTTCTGGCAGCGCAAGGAGGCCGATCTGCAGGCCGGCCAGATGCTGATGGCGCAGCTCGTGATGGATCCGGCGATCCAGACCATGTACTCGCAGATCACGGGATCGATCCCGGTCCGCACCGATGTCGATCTGTCCGGTGAAGGCTGGTCGGAAGGTCAACGGCGGACCGCTGCGGCCCTGAAAGACGCTGTCGCCAGCAATCAGGCCGTCCTGAGCGTTGCGCACAACATGGCGCAGGAAAACGGCCTCACCGCCGCAATGATCGACGTCATCACCGAATATGTGAAGAACAAGACGATCAAACCGGAAGAAGGCGTGTCCCGCCTCGCCGAGGCCGTCGAGAGCGCGCGTTGACCAACGCCGTCTCGAAAGCAGTGCAACCGGGCCGGGCGGCGACCTCTGAGATGGTGCGCCGGCTGCCCGAATTTCTGATGATCTGGGTGCCGCTGCTGTTATCAGCAGCGCACCTCATATCGTTTTCGATCTGGACGATCTGGATTTCGTTCACGCCATCCACCCTTATTCCGGTCTCCGGCTGGGTGGGCCTGCGCAACTACACCGCAGTCCTGGCGTCGCGAAACTGGCAGGTTGCCTTCGACAATCTGCTGCTGTTCGGCATCGCCTTCGTGGTGCTCAGCCTGTTCACCGGCCTCCTGCTTGCGATCCTGCTCGATCAGCGGATTCGCGCCGAGAACGTGCTGCGGTCCATTTTCCTCTACCCGCTGGCGGTCTCGTTCGTCGTCACCGGCACGGTCTGGAGCTGGTTGCTCAATCCCGGCATCGGAATCGAGAAGCTCGTCCATGACCTCGGCTGGACCGCCTTCCATTTCGACTGGCTGGTCAACCGCGACATGGCGATCTGGACCATCGTCATCGCGGCGGTCTGGCAATCCTCCGGCTTCGCCATGGCCCTCTTCCTGGCCGGCCTTCGCTCCGTCGATGCCGACATTATCAGGGCCGCGCAGATCGACGGCGCGGGGCCGATCCGAACTTATTGGCGCGTCATCCTGCCGACGCTCTGGCCGATCACCGTCACCGTGATCGTGATCCAGCTGCAATTTGCGATCTCGGCTTTCGACCTGGTCCGCGCATTGACCAACGGCGGCCCGGGAATCGCGACCCAGCTGCCGGCACTCGTCGTCTACGATCTGATGTTCCAGCGCAGCCAGCTTGGCCGCGGCGCCGCGGCGGCGGTTCTGATGTTGCTCATCCTTCTCGCGGTGCTGTTGCCTTATGCGGCATGGCGTTATGTCCAACGACGGCAGTCCACTCATGCGTGACCAAAGCTTCGCGCCGGGCCGCGCTCTGATCTATCTCGTGGTGTCGTTGCTCGCGGCCGCCTGGCTCGCGCCGCTGGTTGTCGTCATCCTCAACTCGCTGCGCACCAACGAGGAGATCGCGCAGGGCTCGATGATCGGTTGGCCGCAACATCTGGCCTGGAGCAATTACGCCATCGCCTGGAGCGGCTTCTGCGTCGCCGAGACCTGCAACGGCATCCGGCCGTATATGCTGAACTCCGCGCTCGTCACGATCCCCGCGACAATTCTTTCCACCCTGCTCGGCGCTGTCGCAGGTTACGCGGTGTCGCTCTGGCGCTTTCGCGGCGACAACTGGATCTACGGTATCGTCACGCTCGGCCTCTTCCTGCCCCAGCAGATGCGCCTGCTCCCCTGGACCATCGTGCTACGCGACATCGGCCTCATCAACTCGCTGACGGGCCTCGTGCTGATCCACACGATCCAGGGTCTCTCGTTCACTGTGCTGTTCTGCCGAAACTATTACGTCGCCATTCCGCATGAATTGATCCGGGCCGCGCGGATCGATGGCGCCGGTTTCTTTCGGATCTTCTGGCGCATCATTCTGCCGCTCTCGCCTCCGATCCTGATCGTCACCGTGATCTGGCAGTTCACCCATATCTGGAACGAGTTCCTCTACGGCGTGACATTCACGACCGGCCAGCAGCAGCCTGTCACGGCGGCGCTGATCGCATTGTCGGCCGCGGTCGCGGATATCCCGAAGCACGGCGTGCAGAGCGCGGCGGTGATCATCGCAGCGCTCCCCACTTTGTTGGTCTACCTCCTCGGCGGCAGGTATTTCGTACGCGGTCTTACTGCCGGGGCCGTGAAATGATGGATGGGTCATGGCAGCACTGAGCATTCGCGCCCTGTCGAAGCGCTACGCCAATCTTGAGGTGCTGCAAGGCATCAACCTCGACATCGAGAGCGGCGAATTCACGGTACTGGTCGGCCCCTCAGGCTGCGGCAAGTCCACGCTTCTCAACATCATCGCCGGACTCGATCGCGCCAGTGACGGCACGATCGAGATCGGCGGGCGCGTCGTCAACGACGTCCCGCCCAAGGACCGCGACATCGCCATGGTGTTCCAGTCCTACGCGCTCTATCCGTCGATGACGGTGCGCCAGAACATCACTTTCGGCATGGAGTGCCGGCACGTCGCCAAGGCGGAGCAGGAGAAGGCGCTGGCGAACGTGGCCAGGCTGCTTCAGATCGAGCCGCTGCTCGGCCGCAAACCGTCGCAACTGTCCGGCGGCCAGCGCCAGCGCGTGGCGATGGGTCGCGCGCTGGTGCGCGATCCCCTGCTGTTCCTGTTCGACGAGCCGCTCTCCAACCTCGATGCCAAGCTGCGCGTTGAGATGCGCATGGAGATCAAGCGGCTGCACCAGCGCATCGGCGCGACCATCATCTACGTCACCCACGACCAGATCGAGGCGATGACCATGGCAACGCGCATTGCCGTGATGCATCGCGGCGTGGTGCAGCAATTCGCCGACCCCGACACGGTGTACCGCTATCCGGCCAATCTGTTCGTCGCCCGCTTCATGGGCTCGCCGCCGATGAACACGATGCCGGCCCGGCTCGAGGCAGACAGCACCGGTCCTGTGGCGGTGATCGGCGCAGGCCGACCGGACGAGGTCCGTCTCCGCCTCCAGGACTACGACGCAGCGACCTCCTATGTCGGCCGCGAGGTGGTGATTGGAATCCGGCCGGAATGCATCGCCGAGGGCGATCGCGTGTTCTCTGGCGCCACGGGCGCGCCGGTCATCGTCACCGCGCCTGTCGAGCTGGTCGAGCCCACCGGCGCAGAGACCATTGTCCTGCTGCGGCTTGGCGGTGAGGCCGCGCAGGCGCGCATCTCGCCGGACATCCGCCCGACGCCGGGCGGGACCGCCTCTTTCGCCCTCGATACCCGCCGCATTTGCCTGTTCGACCCTGAGACGGAGCGACTGATCGCATGACCCAGACGACCTATGCCGACCTCGCCGATCGCGTGGTGGTGATCACCGGAGGCGCCAGCGGCATCGGTGCCGCCTTTACGCGCGCGTTCGCCGCTCAGGGCGCGCGCGTCGCCTTCCTCGACCTCGACACGCAGGCGGGCGAAGCGCTCGCGCGGGACGTGGCGAAGACCTCCGGCACGGCACCGCTGTTCGTGCCCTGCGATCTCATGGATATCGACGCCCTGCGCGCCGCGCTGGCGAAGGTGCAGGGGTCGCTCGGCGATGCCGCAGTCCTCGTCAACAATGCCGCGAACGATCAGCGCCAGGTGCTGGCCGACGTGACGCCGGCCGAGTTCGACTGGACGATCGGCGTCAATTTCAAGCACGTCTTCTTTGCCGCCCAGGCCGTGGTGCCGCAGATGCAGGCGCGCGGCGGCGGTTCGATCGTCAACATGTCGTCGGTCGCCTGGATGCGTGGCGCGCCGGGGCTGCCGGTCTACGCCGCGGCCAAGGCGGCCATCGTCGGCTTCACCAATTCACTCGGCCGCAAGTTTGGCGCCGACCGCATCCGCGTCAACGCGATTGCGCCGGGCATGGTGATCACCGAGCGGCAGCGGAAGCTGTGGTATCCGGACGAGAAGGTCATCACCGAGATGCGCACGCGCCAGGCCATTCCCGACGCGGTAACGCCCGAAGACATCGCGGACATGGCGCTGTACCTTGCCTCCGACGCGAGCCGGCGCATCACGTGCCAGTGTTTCCGGGTGGATGGTGGGCTGGCGTAGATCGTCCGTCGGGCCATTCACATCGCCACGCACGAGATCAGCTCTCAAGCCTTTTTCTGGTCGAGCGAAGGATATCGTCGGATAGCTTGGGATCGCTCACGGCGCGAGCAAGCACGAGCGCCCCGACCAGCGAAGCAAGAGTGGCAAGCGCCTCCTCGTCGCGCTGGCGTCGCTTGATGCCGCCACCCAGCCGCTCGCCGAGCCAACCGGCCATTCCCCTCACTCCAGCAGTGAAACGCTCTCGCGCCCCGTGGCCTTGGCGCGGCATCTCGCAGCACAGAGCCGCAAACGGACATCCGGTCCCGGGCTCGTCGCGATGCGTGGCCGACAGATATTCAGAACCGTAGTCGCCAAGACTCCACTCCTCGCGCAGCTCCATGCCCTTGGTGACAATCGCATCGGCGACCGCTTCCTCGACAAGCCGCTCCTTGGAGCCGAACTGGCTGTAGAGGCTGCCGTGGGTCATCCCGGCCGCTTCAGCCAGCGCATCAACGCCGACACCGGATATGCCGCGCTCGCGCATAAGGCGCGACGCCGCCTTGAGAATTCGGTCGCGGTTTTCAGCCGCCTTCTCCTTGGAAACTCGCATGCGTCAGATCCTGAACCAGAGTGATCTTGACAAATATAATTACGATCGTCATCTTATTAAATGATTACGACCGTAATCAAAAAAATCATCCGACCGGATCCGCGTGGCCGAAGCCCTCGCCCGCGGCGGATTTGATCGCGCAACCCCGTCCGGGGCCGCCAGGAGAAGCAGATGGCTCAGTTTAGAGGGAAGATTGCTCTGGTGACCGGCGCCTCGTCGGGCATCGGCGAAGCCACCGCGGAGCGGCTCGCGAAGGCCGGCTACAAGGTCTACGGCACCAGCAGACGGGGAGCCCAGACAGGCCAGCGATCGTTCGAGATGCTGCCCCTCGATGTGACCAGCGATGAATCAGTGGAGGCTGCCGTAAGCGAAGTGGTGCGGCGCGATGGCCGCATCGATGTGCTCGTGAACAATGCCGGCTTCGGCGTCGCCCCCGCCGGCGCCGAAGAGAGCTCGATCGATCAGGCGCGGTCGATCTTCGAAACCAACTTTTTCGGGCTGGTCCGGATGACGCGCGCTGTCGTGCCGCACATGCGACGCCAGGGCAGCGGTCGCATCATCAACGTCGGATCTGTCCTCGGCTTCCTGCCGATGCCTTACGGCGCGCTCTATGCCGCGACCAAGCACGCGGTGGAGGGATATTCGGAATCGCTGGACCACGAGCTACGCACCCGGGGCATCCGGGTCTCGGTCATCGAGCCCGCGTACACGAAGACGCCATTCGACACGAACTTCATGGAGCCGGATGCCAAGCTCGATGAGTACCGCGAAGCTCGTGCGGGCGTGAACAGGAGGGTGAAGGAGGTGATGGCGACGGCTGAGCTTCCGGGCGTCGTGGCCGAAACCGTGCTCACGGCGGCCGACGCGGCAAACCCGAAGGTCCGCTACGCGGCCGGCAAGCTCGCCAAGCGGCTGCGCTTCCTTCGCAGATTTGCGCCTGCCGGCTTGGTAGATGCCGGGATTCGAAAGGACCTGGGGCTCGACGCCAGGCATGTCGTGGCCTCCCGCCCCGCGCGAGCTTTCTGACGGGATGAACGAGCCACCGCCCCATACAGCCGCTCCCACAAAATCTTCGAAACAGCATCACATGAAAGCACTTGTCTTAAAGCGCTACGGCAAACCCGACCAAGTCACCTTCGCTGACATTCCCCGGCCACAGCCTGGACCGGACGAGCTTCTCGTTCAGGTCCACGCGGCCGGCTTGAATCCTGTCGACAACATGATTGCGAAAGGACTGTTCAAGCCCGTCCTCCCGCTTCAGCTACCAGCCACGATGGGCAGCGATCTGTCTGGTGTCGTGGTGGAAGTCGGAAGCCGCGTGACCCGCTTCAAGCCGGGCGATGCCGTGTTCGCCAGTATCTTCGACCGGAGCGGCACCGGCGCACTCGCCGAACTCGCGCGTGTGCCCGAAAGCGCCGCTGCGCCCAAACCGGCAAATCTGGACTTCGTGCAAGCGGCCTCGATCCCGATGGTCGGCCTGACATCGTGGCAGGCCCTCAAGGAGCGAGCACAACTCAAGCCCGGCCAGAAGGTGTTCATCCCGGCAGGCGCTGGCGGCATCGGCACGTTCGCAATCCAGCTCGCGAAATATTTCGGGGCAAAAGTCGGGACGACAACGAGCACCGGGAACATCGACCTCGTGCGGAGCCTCGGGGCCGACGAGGTGGTCGATTACAAGACGCATCAATTTGAGGACGTGCTCCGAAACTACGACGCCGTACTGGGCACCGTCAGGGGCGATGCGATCGAAAAATCGCTTCGGATATTGAAGGCCGGGAGCACCGTCGTCTCGCTGGTCGGACCGCCGGACGCCGCATTCGCGCGCGCCCGGGGCATGAACTTTCTCATGGTGCTGGTGTTCGGGCTTCTCAGTCGCAAGATCATTCGCCTCGCCAGCAGACGCGGCGTCGCCTATTCGTTCCTGTTCGTGCGTCCGGACGGCAGCCGGCTCGCGGAGATTGGCGGGCTTCTCGAAGCGGAAAGCATCCGGCCGGTGATCGACAAGGTTTTTCCGTTCGAACAGGCGAAGGACGCGCTTTCATACCTCGGCCAGGGACGAGCGAAGGGAAAGGTCGTCGTCCAGATGAGATAGTGGCGTCGGCGACTCTATCCCTGGCTCGCCTGCCGCCCCTTCCGCATCGTCGCGAGCACGATGTCGGCGGCGAGTACGCTCGGTGATTTATTGCCGGTCGACATGATGGTGTCGAGCTGCGCAAATGCCTCGACCTGTTGCTTGCGCATCGGTGTCCCCGCCAGCACCTCGGACAATGCGGCTGCGAGCTTCTCCGGCGTACAGTCTTCCTGCAAAAATTCGGGGATCACGTCCTTGCCGATCACGAGATTGGCGAGGATCACCGAAGAGACCTGGATCGCGCGACGCAGGATGAAGGCCTCCATCGCGCCGACGCGATAGGCCGTCACCATCGGAATGCCCGACAGCGCGAGCTCCAGCGTCACCGTGCCGGATTTCGCCAGCGCCGCGCGCGCGATCCGGAATGCAGCGCGCCTCTCGGCTTCGCCGACGACGATCTGCGGCTTGACCGGCCAGGTCGCCACGCCCGCGCGGACCGTGGCTTCGAGATGCGGCATCGTCGGCAGCATCAATTCGAACGCGCGGCCCTCGGCCTGCAATCGCCCGAGCGCGGCGCCGAACAGGCCGAGATGATGCCGGATCTCGCTGCGGCGGCTGCCCGGCAGCACCAGCAACACCGGCGGCTCGCCGGCGCGTCGCTTTTGCTCGTCGGGGTTCGGACGCAGCGACGGCAATTGCTCGATCAGGGGATGGCCGACATAGCTGCAGGGCGGCCCTTTCAGCTTGCGGTACTCCTCCGGCTCGAACGGCAGTAAACCCAGCACGTGATCGACATAGCCGAGCATCGCGCGCGCACGGCCCGGCCGCCAGGCCCAGACCGAGGGCGAGACGTAGTCGATCACGGGGATCGCCGGATTCTTCGCACGCACGCGGCGCGCAACGCGATGGGTGAAATCGGGACTGTCGATGATGACCAGCGCGTCGGGCGCGGACTCGGTCACGGCATCCGCGGTCTCGCGGATCAGTCGCAGGATCTTCGGCAGTTGCTGCATCACCGCGGCAAAGCCGACGATCGACAGCTCCTCGATGGGAAAGAGCGTCTCGAGCCCCTCGCGCGCCATGGTGCGGCCGCCGACGCCCTCGAACTGCACGCCGTCGCCGAGGCGCTGGCGCAGCACCTTCATCAGCGCCGAGCCGAGCCGGTCGCCGGATTCCTCCGTCGCGATCAGGAAGATCTTCCGTTTGGGATTGCGGGTTTGCATCACGCGGGCAGACCGACGACGAAGAGATATTTGGCGTCGGCGAGCCCGATCATCGCCTGCGGCTCGGCGGCGATGGTGTTGCCGGCGATGACGGCGACACCGGCAAGGCCGGCCTTGGCGACGCCCTCGATCGTGCGCGCGCCGATCGTCGGCAGGTCGAAGCGAAGATCCTGGCCGCTCTTCGGCGCCTTCACCAGCACGCCACGCCCCGTGGCGGCACGGATACGGCCCTCCTCACGCAGCCGCGCCACACGCGCCAGCAGCGCATCAGTGCCCTCGATGTCCTCGACAGCCACCACATGGCCGTCGATCACCACGGCGGCCTGCCCGATGTCGAACGGACCGAGCGCGGTAAGCACCGCGCGTCCGCGTTCGATGTCGCCCTTGGCATTGTCGGCCGGCCAGGCGCGCGTGATGCAGCCCTCGGGCATCAGCAGGTCGGGCGCGACGTCCTTGATGCCGACCATGCGAAAGCCGCCTTGCTCGAGAATGCGCCCGACACTGGACAGCAGATGATCGTCGCCGCCGCGGAAGGCGCGGATGACGTTGCCGAGCAGCCGCAACGTCGTGAAGTCGAACCGGATCTCCGTGAGCGACGGCCGCACCAGGGTGCCGATGAAGATCAGGTCGCGGCAGCCTTCTTCGCGGAACAGCCGCATGGCGCGGCCGAGCTGACCGACCGAGATCCAGCGATGGCGGAATTTCTCCGCCTGGACCGGATCGCAGGCGCCTCGCAACGGAAACAGCACCGGCGTAATGCCGCGCGCCGCGAGCGACTCGGCAACCGCGAACGGCATCGCGCCACCGCCAGCGACGACACCGACCGGTGATAAAATCCCTGGAGCCGCCGATGTCATGTCCGCGGCCATCCCGGCGTCACTTCTCGATGGTGGGAAGACAGAGCGGACGCTTGCCCTTGCCGATGAAGCCGAGGATTTCGGCGATCGCCGGATCTTCGCTCTCGAGGGACCGCACCGCCTCCAGCCGCTCGGCGAATGTGCCGGAGCCATGGAAGAGTTTCTGGTAGAATGCACGCACGGTTGCGAGGCGCTGCCGGGTGAACTTGCGCCGCTTCATGCCGATGAGGTTGAGGCTCTCCAGCACCGCATATTGGCCGTTGGCGAGCCCGTACGGGATGATGTCGTCGCGCACGCCCGAGAGGCCGCCGACCATCACATAGGAGCCGATGCGCGTGAACTGGTGCACCGCGGACAGCCCGCCGATATAGACGGCATCGCCGATCTCGCAATGGCCACCGAGCGTCGCCGAGGTCGCGAAGATCGCGTTGTTGCCGACCATGCAGTCGTGGCCGACATGGCTGTTGTTCATGAAGTAGCCGTCGTTGCCGACGCGCGTCTTGCCGCCGCCCTTGACGGTGCCGACGTTCATGGTCGCGCCTTCGCGGATGGTGCAGCCGGAACCGATGTCGAGCGTGGTCGGCTCGCCCTTGTAGCTGAGATCCTGGGGCGCGCCGCCGAGCACCGCGAACGGCGAGATCACGCAATTGTCCCCGACCGAGGTATGGCCGATGACGGTGACCTGTCCGAGCAGCTTGCAATTGGCCCCGATCCGGGCGTTGCGACCAATGATGCAAAAGGGCCCGATCTCGGTGCCCTCGCCGATCACGGCGCCGTCTTCCACCCGTGCGGTGGGGTCGATCTTACTCATCAAGCGATCTTACTAATCAAGAAGGTCTGACTATGTGTTGAACTTGCTCGGCTTTCCGGTGGTTAGCGCGACTGCGCCCGATCTGTCCAGTGACGTATGATCTCGGCGTGTTTCAGAGAGCGGCTGAAGAAGCCACGCCACTGCATCAACGACCTCATCCAACACTTGAACGGGCGGCGCGCCCCAATCAGTCGGTCAACATGGCGCCGACATCGGCTTCGGCGACGACTTGGCCATTGACCTTGGCATCGCCGTGAAACCACCACATCGCCTTGCGGCGGCCAACCGAGCGCATGTGATACTCGATGGTGTCGCCGGGCAGCACGGGCTTGCGGAATTTGCACTTGTCGATGGTGAGGAAATACACCGCGCGCGGCTTCTCGGTGCCCTCGACCGACTTGATGCCGATCACGCCGGCCGTCTGCGCCATCGCCTCGATCATCATCACGCCCGGATAGACCGGACGTTCGGGGAAATGGCCCTGGAAGGCCGGCTCGTTGAAGGTGACGTTCTTGATGCCGATGCCGCTGTAATCGGCGCGGATGTTGATCACCCGGTCGATCAGGAGCATCGGAAAGCGGTGCGGCAGCGTCTGGAGGATCGCATTGATATCCACCAGCTCGAATTTCACAGGTGATTCCGCCGTCATTCCCGTCCCTCGTCCTTCGGATCGGCCTTGCTGTCGCGTACCAGGCGCTCCACCGCGATAATTTCCTTGAACCATTGTTTGGTCGGCTTGGCAAAAAATCCGCCCCAGCGACCATTCGGCGGGATGTCGTCCTTGACCCCGCTCATCGCGGTGACCTGGGCCCCATCACCGATCTTGAGGTGATTGTTGATGCCAACCTTTGCTCCCAGCGCCACGTTGTCGCCGATCGTCAGGCTGCCCGCGAGCCCGATCTGGGCCGCCAGCAGGCAGTTCCGGCCGATCGTCACATTGTGGCCGATCTGGACCTGATTGTCGATTTTAGTGCCCTCCCCGATCATGGTGTCCCGCAGGGAGCCGCGATCGATGGTGGTGCCGGCGCCGACTTCCACATTGTTCTGGATCAGCACGCGGCCGGTCTGGGGCACCTTCAGATGCCCTTCGGGGCCGAAGAAGATGAAGCCGTAGCCGTCCTGGCCGATCGAGCAGCCGGGGTGGATCAGCACGTTGTTGCCGATCAATGCGCACTGGATCGCCGTGCGGGCGCCGACATTGCAGTCCCGCCCGATCTTGACGCCCGGACCAAGAACCACACCGGCGCCGATCACGGTGCCGCTGCCGATCTCGACATCCGGACCGATGACGGTCAGCGGCTCGACGATGACATCGTCCTCCAGCCGCGCCGACGGGTCGATGATGGCCGATGGCGCAATGCCGTCATTGCCGAACCAGGACTGTGGGCGCAGCGCATCGCCATGCCATTCCCGGGCGATCCCGACAAAGGCACGGAACGGCTGCGCCACCCGCAGCACGGCCACGTGCGCGGGCACCTGGGCCTCGAAGCGCGGGCTCACCAGACAGGCGCCAGCCTTGGTCGCCTTGAGCTCATCGGCGTATTTGAGGTTGTCGAAGAACGCCAGATGCATCGGGCCGGCTTCGTCCAGCGAAGCAAGTCCGGTGATGACATGACCGCCCCTGGCAGGGTCGACCAGTTGCGCCTTGGTCAGCGCGGCGATGTCGGCCAGCGTCGAGGCCGGCGGCTTTTTGAAGAAGGTCGGCTGCGCCATTCCACCCCGTCGCGGTCCGGCTTCGGCATGAAGCGATCAGGCCGCATCATGCCTTATCTCATGGATTGAGCGTGATCTTTTTGGCGATCAACCCCCAGGGAATTCCCGGAAAGGAACTCCCAAGGGGCCGGATCATGCCCTGTTGATCGGATTAGAACGAGGTGCCGCCGCCGAACCGGAATTCCTGCGTACGGTCATTCTTGCCCTTGGTGAGCGGCACTGCGTAGTCGAAGCGCAGCGGACCGAACGGCGAGGCCCAGATCAGACCGACACCGACCGACGACCGGACCACATTGCCATTGTCATACACCAGGCCGGTACAAGTTCCAGCCACTGCCGGGGTGATGCTCGATGGCGTGCAGCTCGAGTTCTTGGTCGTGGTCATTTCGTTGGTCACCGACCACGTCGTCGGGCCCTGATAGTCGAAGAGACCGCCGGCGTCGGCGTAGACAGCGCCCTTCAGACCCACTTCCTTCGGAAGGAACCAGAACGGCATCTGCAATTCCAGCGAAGCGCCCCAATACTTGGTGCCGCCAATCGCGTCCTGCGTACCGAAGGGATTCAAATCGCGCGGACCGATGCCGTTCGGCGCAAAGCCGCGGACGAGGTTCGGGCCCATCTGGAAATGATCCAGCATGCGCAGATCGCTGCTGCCGACCTTGTTCAGGATACCGCCCTGGAGATGGACGACACCGACGAGGTCCGAAACCAGCGATTGGTAGTATTTCGCATCGGCCACGGTCTTCAGGTAGGAGACGTCGCCGCCGACGCCGGCGAAGTCCTGCCTGAAGTCGACGAGCAGGCCGTCGGTCGGGTTCTTGTTGTTGTCGAGCGTGTTGTAGGTCAGCGTGTAGCCAAGCGCCGAGGTCAGCGTCTTGCCGCCCGCAAGCTCCTTGCGCACCGGCAGCGAGGCTTCGCCGTCGGCGTAGCAGCCGAGGCCGTTGGTGGACGCAGCCAGCGGGACACCGGTTGCATTGGAGAAGGCCGGGCTCGGGTTGAATAATGGATTCGGCGTCACGCCATCCGCCAGGAACTGGTTGTTGTTACAGTTCGCCAAGTTGGACGGCAGCGTGATTTCCTGCCGGTAGATCGAGTAGCGCAGCTGGAGCGAAAGATCCTCGCGCAGCTGGAAGCCCAGGCGCGGGCTGAAGCCCAGCGTCTTGGTGCCGTAGGAGATGTAGCTGTTGGACAGCTGGGTGCGCTGATAGAGGTCGAGGCCCAGCGCGACCCGGTAGTCGAGCAGGTACGGCTCGACGAACGACAGCGAATAACCGCGGGCGTACTGGCCGTAGGTGACCGAAGCCTTGGCGAACAGACCGCGGCCCAGCAGGTTGCGCTCGGAGACCGAGACTTCGGCCAGCGCACCGTCGGTCGTGGAGTAACCGCCGGAGACCGAGAAGTCGCCGGTCGACTTCTCCTCGAGATCGACGATCAGGACCACGCGATCGCTGGACGAGCCCGGCTCCGTCGTGATCTTCACGGTCTTGAAGTAGTCGAGGTTCTTCAGGCGGCGCTCGGCGCGATCGACCAGCGCACGGTTGTAGGCATCGCCCTCGGACAGGTCGAACTCGCGACGGATCACGTAGTCACGGGTACGGGTATTTCCGCGGATGTTGATGCGCTCGATATAGGTGCGCGGGCCTTCGTCGACGTTGAACACGACGGCGACGGTGTGCGCATCGAAATTGCGATCGCCGCCCGGACGCACCACTGCGAAGGCATAGCCGCGGCGCGACGCCTCGATCTGCATGTCCTCGACCGATTTCTCGACCGATTCGACGTTATAGAGCGAGCCGACATTGACGCGCGAGAAGCTGCGCAGCGTGCTCGGGTCGAAGTTCGGGATGCTGGTGCGGAAATCGACGGAGCCAACGCGGTACTGCTGGCCTTCCTCGATCTTGAAGGTGACGTTGAAGCCCTTCTTCTCCGGATCGTATTCGGTGAGCGCGGCCACGACCTGAACGTCGGCGAAGCCGTTCTTCAGGTAGAAGCGGCGAATCAGGTCACGATCGGCCTCGACGCGGTCCGGATCGTAGATGTCACCGCTTGAGAGGAAGCTCAGCAGGTTCGATTCGTGGGTCTTGATGACGTCCCGGAGGCGGTAGGACGAGAACGCGTTGTTGCCGACGAACTCGATCGACTTGACGCCGGTCTTGGCACCTTCGTTGACCGTGAAGACGAGATCGACGCGGTTGTTCGGCTGCTCGATGATCTCCGGCGTGACGGTCACGTCATAACGGCCGGAGCGGCGATAGATTTCGGCGATTCGCAGCGTGTCCGACTGCACCATGGCGCGCGAGAACGTGCCGCGGGCCTTGGACTGGACTTCGGCGGTGAGCTGCTCGTCCTTGATCTTCTTGTTGCCTTCGAACGCGATGCGCCCGATCACCGGGTTTTCCACCACGGAGACGACGATCTGACCGCCTGCGCCGCGGTTGATCTTCACGTCCTGGAACAGGCCGGTTTCGATCAGCGCCTTGAGGCCGTCATCGATGGCGCCCTGATCGAGGCGACCACCGGGGCCAGGCTTGAAATAGGAGCGGATCGTCTCCACCTCGACACGGCGATTCCCCTCGACGGAGATCGACTGCACGGTCTGAGCGAGCGCAGACGAAGACACAAAACCAGCCCCAACCGGGGCAAACACCGGCGCGCCGAACAAGATCAGGGTTGCGAGCAAGCCCCCCCGGAGTCGCAGTCCAAACTTCATGCGCAACGCGCCCTTATCAACGTACCAGACCCAACCCCAAAGCCGGTCTGGGAGATTCCCCAAGTTCTAGCCGCTTGTAGCCAATTTCACCGACGCCGCAAACGGCCGAGCGCGCCGCAATTTCAATTTCATTCCAAGACGTTGCTCAACAGCAACGCCACAAAAAAGCCCCTATCAGGAAGCCGCCATCCGCAGGATGTCGTTATAGGTCGCAAACACCATCAGCATCAGCACCAGGCCCAGTCCGATTCGGAAGCCCATCTCCTGGGTCCGCTCGGACAGCGGACGGCCGCGGACGACTTCGGCTGCGTAGAACATAAGGTGGCCGCCATCGAGCAGCGGGATCGGAAACAGGTTCAGAAGCCCGATCGAGACCGACAGCACGGCGCACAGATTGATCACAAACTGGAACCCGGCGCTCGCCGCCTGCCCCGACATCTTGGCGATGCCGAGAACGCCACTGACCTCGTTCGGATTGCCTTGGCCGACGAACAAGGAGCCCAGGAACTTGAAGGTGCTGGTGATGATGAACCAGACCTGCTCCACCCCGATCTTGAGCGCCTCGCCGACACCGACCGGCGCGGTCGAGGCCTCACCGGCCTGGGACTTGTGCTCGACGCCGAGCACGCCGACCTTGTGGCTGTTGCCGAACGGATCCTTGCGCTCGAGCAGCGCCGGCGTCGCGGTCAGCGACACGATCGCGCCATCCCGCTTCACCTGGAAGGCCAGCGCCGAACCGGCGTTCGTCGCGACAATCCGCTGCATGTCGGCGAAGCTCTCGATCGGCTTGCCGTCGATCTGCACGACGACGTCGCCGATCTTGAAGCCCGCAGTGGCCGCAGCACCGTCGGCGACGACGCCGTCGACGCGCGCGATCGTGCTCGGCTTGCCGTAATACAGGGCCATCCCCGCGAAAATCAGTGCGCCGAGGATGAAATTGGCAATCGGACCGGCCGCGACGATGGCGGCGCGCGAGCCGACCTTCTTGTGATGGAAGCTGCCGGCGCGCTCCTCGGCCGTCATGGCCGCGAGCGTCTCGGCCGACGGGGTCGAAGCCTCGCTCTCGTCGCCGAAGAACTTGACGTAGCCGCCGAGCGGGATCGCCGAGATCTTCCAGCGCGTGCCGTGGCGGTCGTTGAAACCAACCAGCTCAGGTCCGAAACCGAGCGAAAAGGTTAACACCCGAACGCCGGCCCAGCGCGCGACCAGGAAATGGCCGAGCTCGTGGAAGAACACGACGATGGTCAGGACAAACAGGAAGGGAACGACGTAGCCGAGGAGCCCATGGCTCAACGTATTGAAACTATGGGTAAAAAAGTCGATCATCGAATTCCCTCACCCAGCGCCGCTAGGCCCTGGCCCCGAACTACCTAGGATGCCTTTAAGGCAATTTGAGGCAATAGGGCGGCAGCTTTATTTCGAGAAACATGGTCAATGGATATTGCGTCGTCCGCCGAGGTCATGGGGCCCTGGTTCCCGCCCCGGATCCAGTCCTCCAGCGTCGCCTCGACCAGCCGGGCAATGGCGCCGAACCGGATCTTGCCGGCGATGAAGGCCGCGACCGCGACCTCGTTGGCGGCGTTGTAGACCGTGGTCGCGCCCTTCCCGTGCCGGAGCGAATCGAACGCCAGGCGAAGCCCGGGGAACCGCTCGAAATCCGGTGCCTCGAAGGTCAGCTGGCCGATCTTGGCCAGATCGAGCCTGGCCGCCGGTCCCTTGATGCGGTCGGGCCAGCCGAGGCAATGGGCAATCGGCGTGCGCATGTCCGGCGAGCCGAGCTGCGCCATCACCGAGCGGTCGGAGAATTCGACCATGCCGTGAATGATCGACTGCGGATGCACCAGCACGTCGATCTCGTCGGGCGCCAGCGCGAACAGATAGGACGCCTCGATCACCTCGAGCCCCTTGTTCATCATCGAGGCGGAATCGATCGTGATCTTCTGGCCCATGCTCCAGTTCGGATGCTTTAGGGCCTGTTCGAGCGTCGCCTGCTCGATGTCGGCCGGCTTCCAGGTGCGGAACGGACCGCCGGAGGCGGTGATGATGACGCGAACCAGCTCGTCGCGATTGCCCGATGCCAGCGCCTGGAACAGCGCGTTGTGCTCGGAATCGGCCGGCAAGATACAGGCGCCCGCTTTCGCCGCGCGCTGCATGAAGAAATCGCCGGCGCAAACCAGGCATTCCTTGTTGGCGAGCGCGACATGCGCGCCGCGATCGACCGCAGCCAAGGCCGGCTTTAGTCCCGCCGCGCCGCTCACCGCCGCCATCACCCAATCGGCCGGACGCGCGCCCGCCTCGATCACCGCGCTTTCGCCGGCGCCGCATTCGGTGCTCGTGCCGGCGAGTGCGGACTTGAGCTCGGCAAGCTTGGAGGCATCGGCGATCGCGACGAAGCGCGCGGAAAATTCCTTCGCAAGCTTCGCCAGCGCCTCGACATTGCTGTTCGCGGTCAGGGCCTCGACGCGATAGCGCTCGGGCGAGGCGCGCAGCAGATCCATCGTGCTGTCGCCGATCGAGCCGGTGGCACCGAGCACCGTGACGCTGCGGATGTCGGCCGCAGCCGGCTTGTTGTTACGCAAAGGGACTGCGCTCATATCCTCACCAAACCATAAGACCGCTTCCGGCGCTATGCACACCATGGCGGAGAAAGCCGATAATCCATGCCACCAGGATGGCGGCGACAAAGCCGTCCAGGCGGTCCAGAAGTCCGCCATGACCGGGAATTAAGTGACTGGAATCCTTGACGCCAAAGCGCCTTTTCACCGCGGATTCGAACAGATCGCCCGCTTGCGAGACCACCGACAGGATGCCGCTGACGCACAGCAGTGGAACCGCTTTTCCGAGGCCGAATGCGGCAAAACCGGCCGCAACCGCAAGGCTCGCGGCAAAACCGCCGAACGCGCCGGCCCAGGTCTTCTTCGGGCTGACGCGCGGCCACAGCTTCGGTCCGCCGATGCCGCGGCCGACGAAATAACCGCCGATATCGGTCGCCCACACCACGAGCAGCACGAACATCAGCGCGGAAAAGCCGTTGGCGAGATCCTTCCGCACCAGGATCGAGGCGAGCAGCGCCGCCGCCGCATAGGCAAAGCCGGTCGCGGCCCAGACGAACTTGCCCCGGGCGATCAGCGTCACGATCGCACCGCCGACACAGCCGGTGACGACGGCGGTTTTCAGTCCACCGAAGGCAACGCTGGCTCCCATCATGGCGATGACGATCGTCCCTGCCCCGGTCAGCGCGGCAGAGCCCGCGCCCACCACCATCAGCCACTCCGCGAACAGTCCGATCGACACCAGGGTGACGAGCAGCGCCCACAGCCAGCCGCCGGCGTAAGCGACCGCAATGGTCAGCGGCGCCAGGACCAGCGCTGCGAGGACTCGCATCACGAAATTGCTCGGGGCAGGCTTCGCGCCCGCGGCTTCGGCGCCGGGTTCGCTCACGAGACGGTTTTCGCGACCAGGCCGCCGAAACGGCGCTCACGCCTGGCGAATTCGGCGATCGCGCCTTCGAGCGCCGCCTTGTCGAAATCGGGCCAGTGGACCGGCACGAACACGAGCTCGCTATAGGCGGCCTGCCACATCAGGAAGTTGGACAGGCGCTGCTCGCCGCTGGTGCGGATGATGAGGTCGGGATCGGGAATGTCGGGCGCGTCGAGATGAGCGCCGAGCGCATCGGCATCGATCGAGGCAGGATCGCGGCTGCCGTCTGCGACTTCGCGCGCGAGCTTCTGCGCCGCCTTCGCGATCTCCTGCCGCGAGCCGTAGTTGAAGGCGACGACGAGCGTGAGGCGCGTGTTGTCGCGCGTCAATTCCTCGGCCTCGTTGAGCAGCGAGCAGATGTCGCCCTCGAGCCCGTCGCGCTCGCCGATGATGCGAACCTTGACGCCGTCGCGATGCAGGCTCGCGAGATCGTTGCGGATGAAACGCCGGAGCAGACCGAAGAGATCGCCGATCTCGCTCGCCGGGCGGGACCAGTTCTCCGAGGAGAACGAGAAGATGGTGAGATAGCGGATGCCGAGCTCGTGCGAGGCACGCACCACGCGGCGCAGCGCCTCGACACCGCGGCGATGTCCCTCCGCACGCGGCAGGCCGCGCGCAGCCGCCCAGCGCCCGTTGCCATCCATGATGATGGCGACATGCGCAGGCGCCTCGGACCGGTCTGGTCCTTCCGTTGCGGGCGCGGCGGCGTTAGACATGGAAAAGAAGCCTTAAACGGTGAGGATTTCTTTTTCCTTGGCGGCCAGCAGCTGGTCGATCTCGGTGATGGTGCCGTCGGTCGCTTTCTGCACCTCGTCGGCGTGACGCTTCTGATCGTCCTCCGACATCTCGTGATTCTTCTCGAGCTTCTTCAGGACATCGAGACCGTCGCGACGGACGTGTCGCGCAGCCACCTTGGCGGCTTCGGCGTATTTGTGCGCGACCTTGACCAGTTCCTTGCGGCGCTCCTCGTTCAGCTCGGGAATGCGCAGGCGCAGCACCTGGCCTTCGGTCGCGGGCGACAGGCCGAGATTTGAATCGACGATCGCCTTCTCGACCGGCTTCACCATCGTCTTGTCCCAGACCTGCACCGAGATCAGGCGCGGCTCGGGAACGCTGACGGTGGCGAGCTGATTGAGTGGCATGTGACTGCCATAGGCCTCGACCTGCACCGGATCGAGCATCGAGGCCGACGCGCGGCCCGTACGCAGGCCGCCAAGCTCGTGCTTGAGCGACGCCACCGCGCCCTGCATGCGGCGCTTCACTTCGTTGAGATCGAAATTACCCGTGGCCATCACGTTTCTCCTTCAATATCCCGGCGACCTCACCTCGCCGCCCTTCCCTCGGGCGCGCAGATGAGCCGTCAGCCGGCGACGATCGTCCCGTGGCCGGCGCCGCGTAGAATCGCGCCGATCGAACCGGGCTCCGCGATCGAAAATACGATGATAGGCAGCGACGTCTCGCGGGCAAGTGCGAAGGCGGTCGCATCCATCACCTTGTAGCCGCCCTCGATGGCCTGCGAATGCGTCAGCCGGTCGAATCGCGTGGCGGACGGGTCCTTCTTCGGATCGGCCGAGTACACGCCGTCGACATTGGTCGCCTTCAGCACCGCCTCGGCACCGATCTCGGCGGCGCGCAGCACCGCCGTCGTGTCCGTGGTGAAGAACGGATTGCCGGTTCCACCGCCAAGCAGCAGGATCCTGCCTTCGGCCAGGTATTTGTGCGCCGCCGCGCGGGTGAACAGCTCGGACACCTCGGGCATGACGAACGCCGAGAGAGCCCTCGCCGGCGTACCCTTGCGCTCGATCGTCGCTTCGAGCGCGAGGCAGTTCATCATGGTCGCAAGCATGCCCATGGTGTCGCCGGTCGGGCGCGACACGCCGCGGGAGGACACCTCGACGCCGCGAAAGATGTTGCCGCCGCCGATCACGACCGCAACCTCGGTGCCGAGCTGACGAGCGGCGATCAGATCGTCCGCAACCCGGTCCATTGTCGGCTGATCGATGCCAAAGCCTTGCTGTCCCGCGAGGTATTCGCCGGACAGCTTGATCACGACGCGACGATAGACCGGATCAGTCATGAGCACTTTCCTCGTCCGGGCGCCGCTTCCGGCGGCACGCCGGAAGGAACGTTCCGGCGCTTACTTCTTGCCGCTGGCCGCCGCGACCTCAGCCGCGAAGTCCGATTCCTGCTTCTCGATTCCCTCACCGAGAGCATAGCGCACAAAGCCCGCGATTTTCACGGCGCCGCCGACCTTGCCTTCGGCTTCCTTCACCGCCTGCGCCACCGACTTGCCGGTGTCGTGGATGAAGGCCTGCTCGAGCAGGCAGACTTCCTTGTAGTAGGTCTTCAGACCGGACTCGACGATCTTCTCGATCACGTTCTCCGGCTTGCCCTGCTGGCGATATTTGTCGGCGAGCACGTCCTTTTCGCGCTTGACGACGGCCGGATCGAGACCGGACGGCTCGAGCGCGAGCGGGTTGGCGGCAGCGACATGCATCGCGATCTGGCGACCGAGCGCTGCGAGCTCGTCGGCCTTGCCGGGCGATTCCAGCGCCACGATCACGCCCATCTTGCCGGCACCGTCGACGACCGCACCGTGGACGTAGCTCGACACCACGCCCTGGCTCACTTCGAGCGCAGCGGCGCGACGCAGCGTCATATTCTCGCCGATGGTGGCGATCGCGTCGTTGATCGCGGCTTCCACCGTGACGTCACCGACCTTGGCGGCCTTGATCTTCTCGACGTCGGCGCCGGCGTCGAAAGCGACCTGGGCGACCATCTTGACCAGGCCCTGGAACTGGCCGTTACGCGCGACGAAGTCGGTCTCGGAGTTGACCTCGACCACGACGCCCTTGGTGCCCTTGGTGAGCGCGCCGATGAGACCCTCGGCCGCGACGCGGCCCGACTTCTTGGCGGCCTTCGACAGGCCCTTCTTGCGCAGCCAATCCTGCGCCGCTTCCATGTTGCCGTCGTTCTCGGTCAGCGCGGCCTTGCAGTCCATCATGCCTGCGCCGGTGGACTCGCGCAGATCCTTGACCATCGCAGCAGTGATCGTTGCCATCGTTGAAAATCCTTCTTGCCTGCCGGTTCGCCGCGGCGCGGCTCCAATTGCCCCGCCGCGGTCCATCTCAGGAATTCGCGTCAACTGAATGAAAATGGTGGCCGGATCCTATCCGGCCAACCCATCGCTCTTTTTGACTATTCCGCTTCCGCGGTCAGCGCCTTGGCCTTGGCGACCCAAGCGTCCGCGCGGCTCGGCAGACCGACTTCTTCGCCGATCTTGTGCGCGGTGTCGTGATCGAGCTCGGCGAGCTGCCAGTAGTGGAAGATGCCGAGGTCGTTGAACTTCTTCTCGATCGCGCCCGACACGCCCGGGAGCTTCTTGAGGTCGTCGGCGGTGCCGCGCGGGCCGGCGAGGCCCTGGAAGCCGCCAGCAGCCGGCAGCTCTTCGGCGACCGGACGGGCCGAGGCACCGATGTCGATGCCGGAATCGCCCTGGGCGCGCGAGATGCCGTCGATAGCGGCGCGCGCGATCAGGTCGCAATACAGCGAGATCGCGCGACCGGCGTCGTCATTGCCCGGCACCACGTAGGTGATGCCCTTCGGGTCGGAGTTGGTGTCGACGATCGCAGCGACCGGAATGTTGAGCCGCTGGGCTTCCTGGATCGCGATGTCTTCCTTGTTGGTGTCGATCACGAAGATCAGGTCGGGCAGACCGCCCATGTCCTTGATGCCGCCGAGCGAGCGGTCGAGTTTGTCGCGCTCGCGCTGAAGCGTCAGGCGCTCCTTCTTGGTGTAGGAATTGGCTTCGCCGCCGGCGAGAACCTCATCGAGGTGACGCAGGCGCTTGATCGAGGCCGAGATCGTCTTCCAGTTGGTCAGCGTGCCGCCGAGCCAGCGCGAATTGACGAAATACTGCGCGCAGCGCTTGGCCGCGTCCGCGACGCCGTCCTGCGCCTGGCGCTTGGTGCCGACGAACAGGATGCGGCCGCCCTTGGCAACCGTGTCGCTGACGGCCTGGAGGGCCGTGTGCAGCATCGGCACGGTCTGGGCGAGGTCGACGATGTGGATGTTGTTGCGGGCGCCGAAAATGAACGGAGCCATCTTCGGATTCCAGCGGTGAGACTGGTGACCAAAGTGCACGCCAGCTTCGAGCAGCTGACGCATAGTGAAATCGGGTAGTGCCATCGTTCTAATTCTCCGGTTGGTTCCTCCGGAAGCGTGTGAGCAAGACGGAGCGTTGTCGCCCCGGCTGCCACCGGACGGCCTTGTGAGCCATGCTTCCGTGTGAGATGCGGCGCTATATAGCGCCATTTCGGCCAGAAGCAAGGAAATAAGGGCCTTTCGGGGCTTCTACCGCCCGCGAAAGGCCCATTCCGGGATTTCCGCCCTGTCCGCTAGCACTTTGGCTGGTTCGGCGGGCATTTTTTCGGGGCCGGGGCCGCTGGCCGCGGCGGCGGTGCCGGCGGCCGCGGCGGGGCCGCAGCCACCCGGGGCGGCGGTGGCGGCGGCGCCGGACGGGCAACAGGCGGCGGCGCCGGCCGCGCAGCGGCAACGGGCGGCCGCGGCGGTGGTGGCGGCGCGGCAACCCTCGGCGGAGGCGCGGCCACCCGCGGCGGCGGAGACGTTGCCGGTCTTGCGACCGCCTGCGGATGCGGTGGTGGCGGCGGTGGCTGCCTTGTGACCTGCGCGGGCGTTGGCGTTATTGGCCGCTGCCCCTGGGGCTTGAGCGTCTCCCGCACACCGACCGGCGGCGACGGCTGCGTCGGATTGCCATTGGTCACGTTGGTGGTCACCGTTGGCTTGCCCGCAGGGCTCGTGGTTGGCGAGGTCACCGCCGGCTCATGCGCCAGCGATTTTGCATGCGGATCCGTCACGCCGGTCACGGGCGTCTGTGTCACGGGTGGCTTGGCCGCGGCGTTGGCCGGAGCGGTCGTGTTGGTCGGCGCCGTTGCCGTATTGGGATGCATTTGCGGAGTGCCGCCGACCGGCGTCGTCGTGGTCGGAGCGCCCCCAACTTTCGGCGTTTGGACTCCCGGCTGCGCTCCGGTCCCGGACGATACGGGTGCCGTCTTCGTGTCGGGAAGCGGCAGCGCATGGCCCTGGAGCGGCGTTGACGTCGCCGCATTGTTCGGCGCGAGATTGGCCTTTGTCGGAACGATCGTTCCCGGCTTGGCCGTCGGGTTTTGGACGAAGGCCTGCTGGCTCGCGTTGAGCGGCTGGGTCGGGTTCTTCTGAAACGACAGTGCCTTGTCCTGAACGATCCTGGGGACATGGGTGACGGCGCCCGCGCTGGTCGTGCCCGCGGCAACGGATACGGCGGCCGTGACGTTACCGGCCGGCGGCGGCGGCACGGGCCGGTTGATCACGGTGTTGATGACCGTGGTGTTGTGGATGTTGTTGAAGATGATGTTGTTCGGCGGCGGCGCGACATAGACCGGCGGGCTGTAGAACGCCGGGATCGGCACGAACACCGGCTGCGGCAGCACGAACAGCCCGACGACGGCAAGCGGCGGTGCCAACACCACGAAATCCGGCGGCGGCGGCGGACAGAAATAGACCGGCGGCGGCGGCGGCGGCGCGAAGCCGAAATCGGGGTCGCTGAAATACAGCACCGGACGGTCGACATAGACCACCTCCGCCGGCGGCGGTGGCGGCACGTCATAGTCCATCATCGCAAAGGTCGGCGGCGGCTCGAGCGGCGCGGTCAGGATCGCCAGGCGCCGACGCGCATCACCCGCATGCGGCCCGCTCGGATAGCGGCGCAGATACGACCAATAGGCGTCCGGCGTGTCGGCGCGATAGGACCGCCGCCAGGTGATCGCCTCGCGGCGTGCCGCCACGATCGCCATCACGCGCTTGGCCATGGGATCACCGGGATAAGCGGCGAGAAATTCCTCATAAGCCGGCAGCGTGTCGCGCTCGAGTGCCGCCGCATAGGCGTCCTGCACGCCGAGATCGCGGATCGGCTTGTTGCGGATGGCGGCGACCTGGTCGGGCGCGGCCTGCGGCGGCGGCGCGTCCGGGGCGCGCTCGAAGAAGGCGAACTGCGCGGTGATCTTCTGGTCGTCCCACGGAACTTGCGCGCCCTTGGAGGTCTCGTTGACGCGCAGGCGAACGCGGTCGAACACTTCCGGCAACGACAGCCCGCCGGTGCGGATCATCTCGGCGAGCGATTGCGCATAGATGCCGTATGGCCCCGGCTCTTCCGGCGCCACCGTGCCGGGCGCGGCGTTGAAGGCGATCAGCATGTTCGGATCGGGCTCGACCAGCGCCAGGCCGCTCGCGATCGGCTGCTGGCCGCCCTCGATGAAGGGCTGCGCGCGCGCCGCGTCGAGCACGACGATGTTGGCCTTGAGCGGGATCGCGGCGAGCTGGCGGGCGTAGTCGCTGATGCGCAGTGCCTCGGTCGGAATGTCGGTGTCGCGCGCGATGTTGGAATCGACCGGGATGAAATAGTTCTCACCGGCGAGCTGCACGCCATAGCCGGACAGATAGATCATCGCGACGGTGCCGGGGCCCGAGGCCTGCGCCTTCTGGATGAAATCGCGCAAGCTCTTGCGCAGCGTGTCGCCGTCGAGGTCACGCGCGCCGACCACGTCGAAGCCTGCCGCCTGCAGCGTCTGCGCGATCAGGCCGGCATCGTTCGCGGTGGTTGCCAGCGGCGACTTCGAATAGGCGCCGTTGCCGACCACGAGCGCGATGCGCTTTTCCTGCTGCTGTGCAAATGCTGGCCGCGGCGCGCCCGCGGCAATGGCCACGATCGGAAGGAGAAGGCAGATAAAGATTCTGAGCGTCCCACGCATGGCTTGCCTGCCGTTTTTGTTGTTGAGGTGCCAACCCGTATGAAACGCGCTGCCAGCTGAATGGTACTTGAACGAAACACTTTGTCACGAAAGGCTCGGATTGAGGCGGCGGCATGACGCCCGCCGATCCCGGCTTGTTGCGTCAGCTCCGCGTAAGCCTTGCGGCCAAAACCGAGCGAGGGCCGGTCTATTCGTTCAGCCCTGCGCGATGAGATCGACCGTTCCCGTCGTCAGCCGGTAGATTCCACCGACGACCTTGAGCTTGCCCTGTTCCACCGCCGCATTGAGGATCGGCGCGGCCGACTTCAGCTTGCCGACATTGTCGATCACGTTCTGCCGGATCGCCTTGTCGAGCACGTCTCCACCCTGCTGCATCGCAGCTTTCGCCGCCGGCGCGATCGCATCGACCAGCGAAGGAATGTGTCCCGGCGGCGATGTGTTGTCCTTGAGTGCCTTCAGCGTCGCATCGACCGCGCCGCAGGCATCATGGCCGAGCACGAGGATCAGCGGCGTGTTGAGCACGGCGACCGCGTATTCCAGGCTGGCGATGGTTTCGGTGCCGGCAAAATTGCCGGCGACGCGGCAGACGAAGAGATCGCCGCGGCCGGTGTCGAAGGCATATTCCGGCGCGATGCGCGAGTCCGCGCAGCTCAGCACCGCCGCGAACGGATTCTGCCCGCCGGCCAGCGCCTCGCGCTCATGCTTGAAATCGTGGCGCCGCGCCACGCCCTCGACGTAGCGCGCATTGCCCTCCGTCAGCCGCTTCAGTGCCGCATCCGGCGACAGCACGTTCTGCGGTTTGGGCGGGGCCTTGTGCTCCTTGGCGAAGGCTTGGCTGACGAAGGCTTGGCTGGTGAAGGCTTGGTCGGCGACGGCGGTGCCCAGCGCAGCGACAGCGAGCTGCATCGCGGATCGGCGCGACGGCCCCGTGTGACTCAAGCGATCTTCGGAGCATTTCTCGCACATCGTTCGCTTCCTCGGCTGTTCCAGCGGGATCCGTGCAGACGCAATACTCTACATTCCGGCTGCGACGGCGTCACGAACTCTGAAGGCCCTGCTCCGCGCCTACTGGGCGTCGGCCAGCTTCAGCTCGGCGATCGTGGTTCGCGCGGCGGTTTCGTCCAGCGCCAGGAAATCCACGGGACCCTGGTTCTTGTAGCCGGAGGTCATCGCGAGCGTCAGACCATAGCCCAACACCCCCGTACTCGCATTTGCGATCACGGCATTCTTGCGCTCGCTCACGCGGGCGACAAAAAACAAGGTCTCGCCTGGCCGCGCGGAAAACTCGACATGCGTGACGCCGGGAAAGCCCGGCTCCTCCGCCACGAACCAATGCGGCCCTGCCGCCGGACGATCCGCATAAACATAGGTCCCGGTCTTGAGCCCCGAGAGCGGCGTGCCATCGAGCTTGAATCCCCAGCCCGCATCGGCAAGACCGCCAAAGCCTTTTTCACGAAGCACCACGATGCGCGTCTGACCCGCCTTCGGTGGCCCGATCTTCCGCAGCGTTTCCGAATAATCCAGCCCGCTTCTCGCAGTCGTCTCACAGCCGCACAGCAATGCCGCGGCCACGAGCAGCACCAGCCCACGCAATAGCATCACGCCCCCGAACTTCATTCCCCGAAAGGCATGCTAGCCGGAAACATCGCTTGGTTGCAATGGCAGGATCGGATCCACCAGACCGATCATACGGTCGCAGCAGCAAGGCTAGATCTGCTGCACGTCCACCACGCCGGCCACCGCCTTGATGGCGCCCGCGATCTGCGGCGAGACCTTGAAGCGGCCGGGCAGCTTCATCTCGACCTCGGTCTCGAGGTCGAGCATCATCACCAGCGAAACTTCACCGTCGCCGTTACCGCGCGGTGCGATGCCGGGACTGCCGACCTTTGGCGCGGCGCCGTTCGCGCCCGCAGCCTCCGGTCCGGCCAGGCGCTTGGCGATCGAATCCAGCGGCTTGGTGTCGCGCACGAAGATGCGCAGGCCCTTCTGCGTCTTGGCCGCGGCGTCGTCCAGCGGCTCGGCATGCAACACGCGGGCGCGGACATCCTCGCCCTGCAATTCGGCGCCGAGCTGCAGCAGCACGGCAGCGCCCGGCTCCAGCACGTCGCGATATTGCGCGAGGCCCTCGGAGAACAGCACGGCTTCGAAATGACCCGTGGGATCGGACAATCCCATGATGCCCATCTTGTTGCCGGTCTTGGTGCGCCGCTCCATGCGCGACACCACGGTGGCCGCGACCTTGCCGGCGGTCGCACCTGTCTTCACGGCGCGCGAAAATTCCGCCCAGCTTTGCACCCGCAGCCGCTTCAGCACCATGGCGTAATCGTCGAGCGGATGGCCCGACAGGAAGAAGCCAACGGCGTCGTATTCGCGACGGAGCTTTTCGGCCGGCAGCCAGGGCTCGATCTGCGGCAGCATGATGGTCGGCGCGTCCGCCGACATGCCGAACATGTCGTTCTGGCCGATGGTCTCGGCCTGATGCGCGCGCTGGCACGCCGCCAGGATCGAATCCGCACCGGCGAAGACCCGCGCCCTATTCGGCTCCAGCGTGTCGAAGGCGCCGGCGGCGGCGAGACTTTCGATGATGCGCTTGTTGATCGCACGCGGATTGACCCGCGCGGCGAAGTCGGCGAGCGAGGTGAACAGACCGCGCTTGGTCCGCTCCTCGATGATCTGATCGATCGCCTGGATGCCGACACCCTTCAGCGCGGCGAGCGCGTAGTAGATGACCTTGTCGCCGACCTCGAAGGTCGCGCCGGAGCGGTTGATATTCGGCGGCTCGACCTTGATGCCGAGGCGTTGCGCCTCGGAGCGGAATTCGGAGAGCTTGTCCGTGTTGTTGAGATCGAGCGTCATCGACGCTGCGATGAACTCCACCGGATAATGCGCCTTCATGTAGGCGGTGTGGTAGGACACCAGCGCGTAGGCCGCCGCGTGGCTCTTGTTGAAGCCGTAGTCGGCGAATTTCGCCAGCAGCTCGAAGATGGTCTCGGCCTGCCCCTTCGGCACACCGTTCTTCACCGCGCCGGCGACGAAAATGTCGCGCTGCTTGTCCATCTCGGCGCGGATCTTCTTGCCCATGGCGCGGCGCAGCAGGTCGGCGTCACCGAGCGAATAGCCCGACATCACCTGCGCGATCTGCATCACCTGTTCCTGGTAGATGATGACGCCGAAGGTTTCTTTCAGGATCGGCTCGAGCACGGGATGGAGATATTCCGGCTCCTCGTCGCCGTGCTTGCGCGAGCAATAGGTCGGGATGTTCGCCATCGGGCCCGGGCGATACAGCGCGACCAGCGCGATGATGTCCTCGAAACGGTCAGGACGCATGTCGACCAGCGCGCGCCGCATGCCCTGGCTTTCAACCTGGAACACGCCGACCACCTCGCCGCGCGCCAGCATCTGATAGCTTTCGGCATCGTCGATCGGCAGCGTCGCGAGATCGACATGGATGTCGCGCGGCTTGAGCAGCTTGCACGCGACGTCCAGCACGGTCAGCGTCTTGAGGCCGAGGAAGTCGAACTTCACAAGGCCGGCCGGCTCGACCCATTTCATGTTGAACTGGGTCACCGGCATGTCCGACTTCGGATCGCGGTACATCGGCACGAGTTCGCTCAGGGGGCGATCGCCGATCACGATGCCGGCCGCGTGGGTCGAAGCGTGCCGCGTCAGGCCTTCGAGGCGTTGCGCGATGTCGAAGGCACGCGCCACCACCGGGTCTTCGTCGCGGAACGCCTGGAGTTTCGGCTCGCTCTCGATCGCAGCCGCCAGCGTCACCGGCGCGGCTGGATTCTGCGGCACGAGCTTCGTGAGCTTGTCGACCTGGCCGTACGGCATCTGCAGCACGCGACCGACGTCGCGCAGCACGCCGCGTGCCTGCAACGTACCGAAGGTGATGATCTGCGCGACCTGGTCGCGACCATAGCGCTCCTGGACGTACCTGATCACCTCGCCGCGGCGATCCTGGCAGAAGTCGATGTCGAAGTCCGGCATCGAGACGCGCTCGGGATTGAGGAAGCGCTCGAACAGCAGGCCGAACTTGATCGGGTCGAGGTCGGTGATGGTCAGCGCCCACGCGACCAGCGAGCCTGCGCCGGAGCCGCGGCCCGGTCCGACCGGGATGCCCTGGCTCTTTGCCCATTTGATGAAGTCGGACACGATCAGGAAGTAGCCGGCGTACTTCATGCGCATGATGACGTCGAGCTCGAACGCCAGACGCTTGTTGTAGTCCTCCTCCGTCATGCCCTGCGACAGGCCGTGCACGCGCAGGCGATTGGCGAGCCCCTCCTCCGCCTGTCGCTTCAGCTCGGCCGCTTCGACCGAAGCCGCATCGGAGCTGCCGGCGGCACCGACGGTAAAGAACGGCAGGATCGGCTTGCGCGTCATCGGGCGGAACGAGCAGCGCTCGGCGATCTCCACTGTGGACGCCAGCGCTTCCGGAATGTCGGCGAACAGCACCGCCATCTCGGCGCGGGTCTTGAAGCGGTGATCGGGCGTGAGCTGCTCGCGCTCGGTCTCGGCGATCAGCCGGCCGCCGGCGATGCAGAGCAGCGCGTCGTGCGCCTCGTAGTCGTCGGTCGACGCGAAATACGGCTCGTTGGTCGCGACCAGCGGCAGGCCCTTCGCGTAGGCGATGTCGATCAGCCCGCTCTCGATTCGCCGTTCCTTGTCGATGTTGTGGCGCTGCAATTCGACATAGAGGCGGTCGCCGAACAGGCCGGCGAGACGCTCACAGCGCGTGGCCGCGATCTCGGCCTGCCCCGCCGCCAGCGCGAGCGAGATCGGCCCGTCCGGGCCGCCGGTCAGCGCGATCAGGCCCTCGGTCTCGCCGTCGAACCAGTCGAACTTGATGAACGGTGCGTGGCTGTCGGGTGATTCGAGGAACGCGCGCGAATTCAGCCGCATCAGGCTGCGGTAGCCGCGCTCCTGGGCGGCCAGCAGCACCACGCGCGAAGGCGGCAGCGCGTTGCGCGCGTTGGGATCCTGGTCGCCGAAATCGATCGCGAGCTCCAGGCCGACGATCGGCTGGATGCCGGACCCCGCCAGCTTGTCGGAGAATTCGAGCGCCCCGAACAGATTGTCGGTGTCGGTCAGTGCCAGCGCCGGCTGATGATCCTTCTTCGCAAGCTCGGCGAGCTTGGCGATCTTGATCGAGCCCTTGAGCAGCGAATAGGCCGAGTGAACGTGAAGGTGGACAAATCCGGCGCTCGGCATGGTCGCGTAACGGCCTCTTGTGAGATGCGTTGGAGCGGTCGCCGGCAGTGGAGGCATCCCCTGCATCGCCCGGCCGACTCGCCTCACAATGGTGGGGGCTCGCCGCGCCAGAGTCCACGCCGCAGCCACCGATCGGCCGCCTCATCCCGCTTTTCCCCAAGCCCGGACCTCAGGTTCCCGACCATCGGTTTACAGAACCGTAGGCCTAGAGCTGCGGGATGACTTGGGCCCAGATCGCGATCATCCCGACGAACAGCGCGATCGACGTCAGTGCAGCGGCTTCTTCCACGAAAATCCTGAACATGGCTTGCTCCATCACCAGAACGTATGAAGAACATTGTTCTCATTTCGTTCCGGGGAGTCAAGCCGACTCAGGTGCTTCAAATTGAAATGGTTAACTCGCTGAATTCGCACAACAAAAAAGCCCCGGCGCAAGGCCGGGGCTTTCGATGATCGCCTCTCTCGAAGCGATCAGTCTCGGTACTTTGCTCAGTACTTCGCGATGATCGGGCCGCCGAACTTGTAGTTCAGGCGGACGAGACCCATGTCGACGTCCTGCTTGATGTGGTCGGTCTGGACGCCGGTGAAGGTGACATCCTTGCCCGACAGGAAGATGTGGTTGTACTCGACGCCAACCGACCAGTTCGGAGCGAAGCCGAACTCGAGGCCAGCACCGACGGTGCCGCCCCAACGGGTGTCGTTGACCGAAGCAAACGTCGCGCCGGCAGCGCGCAGCTCGTTCTTGGTGCCAACCACAGCCGCACCGCCCTTCGCGTAGAGCAGGACGTTGTTCCAAGCGTAGCCGACCTGACCGGTGAGCAGACCGAACGAATCGATCTTCGAGCGATTGGTGAAGCCGGTCAGAGCGCTGAGATTATCGCCGGAGAAGTCAGCCCAGTTGCCCTGGCCTTCCAGACCGAACACCCACTGTGCCGACTGCCAGCGATAGCCGACCTGACCACCGACCGTGCCGCCCGTGGCGTTGTGGGAACCCTCGCCGCCAACCAGCGGAGCGGTCTGATTCCAGGTCGTGTGCGCGGAAGCGCCGCCGCCGTTGATACCGATGTAGAAGCCGCTCCAGTCGTAGACGGTCGCGATCATCGCCGGCGCCTTGGTGTAGGGCCGCGCAGCGAGGTCAGCAGCCAGCGCCGGTGCAGTCGCGCTGATCGCGACGAGGCTCACAGCAGCGAGCAACATGTTCTTGTTCATATTAATCCCGTTCCAGTTTCGTCATTAGGCCCCCGGGCCATGGCGTCGTCTTAACAGCCATCGTCGGAATTGCTGTAACCTCGACGCCACAGTTCACCTCAAAGGGCCGCGCTACATTAATGAAAGTTTAGCGAGGCGCGCGCGGAAACCCTTTGAAACAAGACTCTTCAGCAGTTCCAATGTCATCGACGCGACATGCACTGCGAACGCGCGAAACAACGTCGCGCGCACAATCCTGTGATCGGAACATTGATGAATGCGTGCTGCGTTTGCTTTCCGCATTGTCGCCACATTCTCACGCGCGATCGACACAAGCGCGTTCATGTTGGACGCAAGCGCTCCTGCGCGCACGCCTCTCTTAGAGCCAGGGCGGAGCGCTCAACGACGGCGCGATATCGACGGCGCCCTCCTCGCCCCGCTGCGCCAGACCATCCCAGAGCAACAGAGCGGCCTCATCCAGCTCGAGATGCGGTTCGCGCGCCGCACGCCACGTGTCCCATGGCGAGATTTCCTTCTTGGCGAGCGCGAGCAGATCGCGCGCCAGGTTGACGCGCGCGAAGAACAAACCGGAGGTCGTGCCATGGCCGAGCTGCGCGGGATCGATCGCGCCGGCTCGGCATCGTTGCCACGCCTCGATACCGGTGATGAACGCCGTACGCGGAACATCGGTTGGTTCAAAATCGAATTGGAGGAGGTTGCGGTGCGGCTCGTCGAGCTCCGCATCGACCAAGACCCAGCGTTGTTCATCCCGCGCCCAATACTCGCACACCCAGTGATCGTGATAGGGATGCCCTGTAAAGTAACTGCCGAAGCCGCAGCGGACGCGGGCCGGCACGCCGTGCTGGCGAAGAACGGCGCATAAGATCAATGCGTAATCCCGGCACGTCGCCAGGGCTCTCGACTCGCCCGGTCGCGCGATCGTCAGCGGTCCCGGGTCGATCGCCAGAAGTTGATCCAGACGTTTGGACACAGGCAGCGTGGCACGGCTTTGACCGGAGAACGCAGCAGGGTCGAAGCCCTGCCTCTCGATCCAGGCCTCATGGATCAGCAGTCCGTGCAGGATGCGACACAAGGCTGGAATATCCAGCGCGAGGCCGCCAATCAAATTGGCATAAGCGCCGGGATCGGTAAGCGCACTGTGGCCGGCGTAATAGTTGGAAGTCGCAGGTTCACGCATCACGGGCCTGTCGGCGGCAAATCCATGCGCGGGCTCGTCAACGGAAGGGATCGATCCCCGCTTGCGACACAATAAGCTCGCGGCATCCCAACATGCCACTAAAAGTTGTGACCTATCCGATCATCCTGTAACGTCGGCACGTATCTTTCACTGCGTCTGGTCCCGTCAGTTCATGCTTGCCCGCATTTTGCTCCTCGTGGCCGTGCTCTCGCTCCCCGGCACATCGCGTGCAGAACAGACACCGGCCGAGATCGCGGGGTTTGCCTCCAGGCTGACGATCTACCTTGCCAAAGGGTCCCCGGACGCGTGCGGGCCGGGCTGCGATCGCTGGATCGCGATCGAGGGCCAGGTCGATAATGACGCGGCATCCCGCGTTCGCCGCTTCCTCGCCGGCGTCAAGGACACGCAGCGTCCGATCTATCTCCATTCGCCGGGCGGCAATGTGGAGCAGTCCTATGTCATCGGGCGGCTGCTGCGCGCCCGCAAGGCGGTCGCGCGGGTCGGCCAGACCATCGCGACGGCCTGTGCAGCGGGCACGCAGGTGGACGCCGCATGTCTGAAGACGAAGAACGCAGCTGGCGAAGTCGAGGCCGAGTTGACCACCTACCATGCGATGTGCAACTCGGCCTGCGGTTACCTCTTCCTCGGCGCGACGTCGCGCGAGGTGGCCCCTGACGCTGCGCTGGCGGTCCATAACTCCAGGCTCGTCTTTGCCATTCACGGCCATCCGTCCCCGGAAGTGATCGCCGAGTTCAGGCGGCGTCGAACGGCGAGCGGTGACCGCGATCGCACCGCCTATGTTGCCGCGATGGGGATCAGCCGCGAGCTCGATGATCTGATCCGGACCGTGAAGTTCGAAAACCTGCACGTGCTGACGCGCGCCGAACTGTATCGGTTCGGGATCGACACGCGACCGCTTGCCGAGACGATGTGGCGGCTGGAGAAGGGAGCCCGGCCTTACATCAGCAAGTTCGCGACGCTGAAGAACGACAACGGCCCGCCGTTCCGAACGATGGAATGGCGCCTGTATTGCAACAACAAGAATCGCGTGCCGCTGATGTTCGCGGCCGAGATCGATGAGGCCGCGGTCGGCAAACGCACGATCATGATGGCAGCGGACGCGGCTCCCAACGAGGAAGCCGGAGGATTATCGGTGCGGGCCGGCAAATACGAAATGTGGAGCGGCTCGCTCGATTTCGGCACGTTCAGGGCGATCATGGCGTCCCGCTCCCTGCATGTCCGGGAGACCCTGCGGCAGCAGGACGAAACGGCGGACACGACCAAGTTCGACATCGACATGACGGGCCTGGCAACGGCATGGACGCAGCTCGAGGCAAATTGCCCGCCGGCGACGGCCGCCCCGAAGAGCCCCTGGCCATCGGTGCCTCAATCAGGGCGCGGCAGCTAGGGTCGCAGGCGCGTCGATATCATCGACGGCCTGACGTGACGATCGCGGTCCTTTCGAGAGCGCGTCGTGCTCAGCCCGCGGCTGCGATCTTCGCGCGGAACGACTGCTGCCCCTCGACGATCTTGTCGATCAATGCATCGAGCGCCCAGAAGCGCTCGCGAATGTCGAAATCGACCGCCCGGCTCTCGATGCAGGAAAAGGTGCCGAGCCGCTGATGATAGAGCTTGGCCAGTTTCGGATAGCCCATCGGCTCCGCCATCGCGGCCAGCGCGAGGTAGACCGACAGCTCATTCGCCAGCGACGGATGCTTCTGGTGCTGCGTCAGCAGCCATTTGTAGAGGTCGGGGTGGAAGTTCGTGAACACACCGGTGAATCCGGGAGCCCCCGACTTCATCGCGTCGAAGGCGATCGCGGCATTGGCGTTGACGATCCGGAGCGGCGAGCCGTTCGTCAGCTTGACCCGGCGCTGCACGGTCGGAAGGTCACACGAAACGTCCTTGAGAATTGCGAAGCGGCCGCTGTCTGCGCAAAAGGCCAGCTCATCGTCGGAGAGCAGCCGGCGGAACGGTGCCGGGCATTCATAAAGACCGAGGGTCATGTCCCTGGGGAGCCTGTCGAGCAGCCAGGCCACATTGTCGGTGAAATTCGCCCCCGCCAGATCGAGGGACGCGAGACGGTTGGTCACCAGCACCAGTCCATCGACGCCCGTCTTCGCGATCGACGTCAGCTCGGTGAGCTGGTCTTCCCTGGATTCGCTGATGTGGCCGGACGCGATGACGGGAAGCCGGCCGGCAGCCGTCCTGGCGACGAACCGCGCCAGCTCGACGCGTTCGTCCAGCGTCAGGAACTGCATTTCGCTCGACTGAGCGACCGCGAACAATGCGTCGGCACCGTTGGCGATATACCACTCGATCAGCCTTTCGAGGCCGGAATAGTCGATCGTCTTCGCCTCGGTGAATGGCGTCAGCATCACGGGAATGATGCCCTTGAGAGCGATGGTCACAGGCTAGCTCCAAAGAGTGGCGAGCATGGCAGCGGTTTCGCTGCCCGCTCGCGAGTATAGATCAATGGCAAGGGGGAGTCCGCAGCGGCAACACGCGCTGCTGCGGACGCCAGATGTCATTCGCTGACGATCTTCTTGATGCGGTCGATCATCTCGTCGACGGCCTGTTCCGGCGGCACCTTGTCGAGCACCACACGGATCGTGGCTTTCGCCCAGACGTTCTCGTTGTTAACCGTGGTGAACTTATAGTTCCGCGTCATCTCGTAGCCGCCGACGCCGGCTGCGAACTGGTCGCGCAGGATCTTGCGGTGCTCGTCGCCGTTCCAGAACGCCGACTTCACGGCAGCGGTCTTCACCGGGAACCAGCGGCCCAGCGCGCCTTCGACGTACGGCTGGAGGTTTTCGTCCTGAAGCAGGAACTGCACGAACTCCTTGGCGCGCGCCTTGTTCTTCGCCTGCTGGAAGATCACGCCGACCACGACCGAGCTGCGGGTGTGCATCGGCGTGCCGTCCGGCTTGCTCGGCCAGGGTAGCGTCCGGATGCGCTCTTCGTAGTTCTTCTTGGCCTCGTCCCGCTGCTCGGCGGTCAGGGTCTGGTTGGTCGAGTCATCCAGCCACTTGCCGGGGATCGAGATGGTCGGGTTGAAGGTCATCACCGTCGTCTTGTTGTGGAAGGCGACGTTGTTGTCGGCATCCTTCCAGCTCGTCGCGGACGACGGGACGCAGCCCTTCTTGTAGATATCGGTATAGTCCCTCAGCGCGGCAACGAGACCGGCCTTCACCTTGGGATCGTCGAGCAGCAGCTTGCCGCTGTCGTCGACCATGACGACGTTGTAGGCCTCGGCGAAAGTCAGAAAGCCGATCAGGCTGTCGCTGCTGTCCACGCCCATCGGCAGACCGATGCCGTAGACGCGCTTGCCGCTCGCCTTGCGGACCGCCGGCTGCGCCTTGTCGCACCAGAATGACCAGAAGCCTTTCCAGTCCTTCGGGATGTCGCTTTCCTTGAGACCGCCCTCCTCGAGCATGTCTTTCCAATAGTGCAGATGCAGCGTCGCCTGCTTCACGGGGAAGGCGTAATAGCCCTTGCTCTTGGTCTGCTCGTTCTGGAGCATCACCGTCTCGAGTGCGGTCTTGTCGAACTGGTCCTTGAGCGGCGTCAGCACGGAGCTGAGGTCTTCGAGCTTGCCTTCGGCCGCCCATTTGCCGACGCTCTGGAAGTTGAAAGTGTCGGCATAGGCGACATCCGGCACCGTACCGGAATCGAGCGCAGCGACGGTCTTCGGAATGATGTCCTGCGTCGCATATTGCGACAGCTCGACCTTCACGCCGGTCTTGGCTTCGAATTTGTGGATCGCCTGCAGCAGCGCGTCCTCTTCGGCCGAATAGAAGCCCTTGTTCCACCAGACCACGAGTTTCTCTTCGGCGTGCGCCGCCGGCGACGCCGCGAAGGAGCTCAGCAGAAGCGTCACTGCGACCGCGCAGCCGTTCAATGTTTTCGACAGACCAACCCGCATTCCCGCATGTCCTCCCGTGGCGCTTCCCTGCGAAACGCTCGTTACGCTTATGGCAATGAGCCGCGGCTTCTGTAAGCGCTTACATGCAGGGTGTCAATTTTGCCGGAAGAGCCGTTTTCCCCTGTCTTTCAATAAGATGCTTCGGCTTTAGCTTCGTGCAGACCAGCCATCTCGCGAGCCCACCAGCGGGGCACCCTTCCCCGGCCGGATATCACGCGCGATCTTCGGACCAGCGGCCGGAGCTGTCCCGCACCTGCAGCACGGGAACGACCTCTTCGGACTGCGGGCCAGCCTGGCGGCCGGCAACGACTGCGAGAAGCTGATTGGCGGCCAACGTGCCGATGGCCTGGTTGTCGACCTTCATGGTGGTCAGGCGTGGGGCGAAACGCGACGAGATCGCGAGATCGTCGAACCCGGTGATCGAAAAATCCCTGGGCGCTGTCAGGCCGAGCGTGTTGGCGGCCATCAATGCGCCGAGCGCGATGTTGTCGTTGCCGCAAACGATCGCCGTCGGTCGCGCCTCTCCTTGCCGTGTCATCAAGTGCGAAAAACTCTCGGCGCCGAATTCCAGGGTCGAAGGACCGATCAGCAAATTGTCGTCCGACAGTTGCAGACCCGCAGCCGCCAGCGCGTCCCTCACGCCGGCAAGCCTCGCCGCAACACGATCGTTGTTCGCCACCGGCTGGAAGATGCCTGCGAAGCGGCGATGGCCGAGCGAGAGCAGATGATCCGTAATCCGGGTGAAGGCGGCGCGATTGTCGAACCCGATGCAGGGGTGCTCGGACAGCTTGCTGTAGGAGTATGTGACGACATAGGGAATGTCGCGCGCCTTCAGCGCCGCGAACAGCTCCGCGGGATGGTTCTCGCCGACGAGCGCGATCGCCTCCACGCCCCGCGCGAGCATGGCCTCCGCCTGCCGCAAGCCTTCGAGCGGGTCGTAATTGGAGCAGCCCAGAAACAGCGTGAAGCCGGCATTGCTGAAGACGGCCTGCATGCCACCGATCTGACGCGCGAAGATCTCGTTGTCCAGCGTCGGGATGATCGCGCCCATGATGTGCGTCCGGCTCGACGCAAGCGCCCTGCCCGCCGCATTGGGAATCCAGTTGAGCGCGCGCGCCGCCTCCTTCACGCGCTCCCGGATCGCCTCGGAGACCTTGTCCGGCTCGTTGAACACCCGCGACACGGTGGCCGTCGAGACATTCGCAGCACTTGCAACCGCCTCGAGCTTGACCCGGCCGCTTCCCTCGCGCGTTCGTTTCGTGCCAGTCACTGTCCAAGCCCACCCCGGTGTATCCGATGACGAACCTACTCCGAAACTTCATCGTTTCGCAAAGCGGTTCACCCGACCCTACACCGGCGTGTAGATCACGAGCTTCAGCGCGGGATCATCATTGGCCTGAAAGCTGGTGTGCTCGAAATGCAGCACGCCCTTGGTCGGATGGGTCATGGTCTTGCGGCCCGACAGGGTGCCGTGCACCTCATGCGCGCCCCACCATTTGACGAATTCGGGACTGCCTTCGCGCAAGCGCGTCAGCAATTCCGCAAAGGCGGGATCGCCGGCCCAGACGTCGTGGGTGGCGCGAAACATCGCGACCATGCGCTTGGCCACATCGGCCCAGCCCGCGCCGTAGGATTTTCGCGTCTTCTTGTTGGTCATCATCTGGAGTAGCGTGTTGCGATCCTCTTCCGGCAGCCGGCCGAACGCGAAGATCTCCTCGGCGGCCGCGTTCCACGCCAGCACATCCCAGCGCCGCCCGGTGATGTAGGCCGGGTGCGGCAAGCTCTCGACCAGGCGCAGGATCGGCGGCGGCACTGCCTCGCGAGTGAAGGGACGCCTGTCGCCGTCGCGCGCGAGGTCCTTGAGGTGCGCATGCTCGGTCTTGCTGAGGCGCAGCGCGCGCGCCAGCGCATCGACGGTCGTGACCGACGGACTGACGGTGCGGCCCTGCTCGAGCCGGATGTACCAGTCGACGCCGATGCCGGCGAGCTGGGCGACTTCCTCACGGCGCAGCCCTGCGGTGCGCCGCCGCTGGCCTACGGGAAGGCCGACCGTCTTCGGCGACAGCTTTTCGCGGCGGGAGCGCAGGAAATCGCCGAATTCGACGCGGCGTGGGTCGGCCATGGATGTATCCCCGCGGATGGAGGGCTTATCGAGTACTAGGATAATACCAGGCCTTCCCGGCGCGCGACAAGCGGTCCATATGCCCATCACCCCACAATGAGGTGACCATATGAAAGCTGCCGTGCTCAAATCCTTCGGATCCCCGCTCGCGATCGAGAACGTGCCCGACCCGGTGCTCGGCACCGGCGAGGTGATCGTCGATATCGTGTCCACCCGCGTGTTGTCCTATACGAACGAGGTGTTGAGCGGCGAGCGCAAATACGCCCTCGACCTGCCGGTGGTCCCAGGCGCCGGCGGCGTCGGCCGCGTGCGCGCGTTCGGACCGGACGCGACCAAGCTTGCCGTCGGCGACTGGGTGCTGTGCGATCCAACCGTGCGCTCGCGCGACGACGCAATTGCGCCCGACATCACGCTGCAGGGCGTGAGCGCGCGCGGCGACGGCGGCATGCGGCTGCAGAAATATTTTCGCCACGGCTCCTTTGCCGAGCAGATGCGGCTGCCGACTGAGAACGTGAAGCGGCTCGGCCGGGTCACGGACGCCGAAGCCGCACAATGGTGCGCGCTCAGCACCATGCTCGTGCCTTATGGCGGCTTCCTGGCCGCAAAACTCCAATTCGGCGAGACCGTGCTGGTGAGCGGCGCGACCGGCAATTTCGGTACCGCCGCGGTGGCGGTGGCGCTGGCGATGGGCGCGGCCTGGGTCGTGGCGCCGGGGCGCAACGAGAAAATGCTCGCCGAGTTCGTGCGTCGCTACGGCGAGCGCGTCAAGCCGGTGAAGCTTTCGGGCAACGAGGCCGACGATCGCGAGAGCATGAAGCGCGCAGCACCCGGCCCGATCGATTGCGTGTTCGACATCATGCCCCCTTCGGTCTCGACGAATGTGGTGCGCGCCGCGATCATGACGGTGCGCCCCTACGGGCGCGTGGTGCTGATGGGCGGCGTCAACATGCAGGGCGGCCCGGGCCTGGAGCTGCCCTACAACTGGATCATGCGTGAATGCATCACCATCCACGGGGTCTGGATGTATCCGCCGGATGCAGCCATCCGCCTCATCGCGATGGTCCGCGCGGGGCTCCTGCGCCTCGATCAGTACGAGACGAAGGCCTTCGACCTCGACCACGCCAACGAGGCCGTCGCCTATGCCGCCGCCAACGCCGGCCCGTTCAACATGACGGTGATCAGGCCGTAACCGGCCTGCCCGCCGCGGCGATGCGCCGCCGCGGCAGGCGAGCCAGAACCAGGCTGGAGAATTGATCCCGTCGGGACTCTCGAGACCCGCTCTGCATGGCTGCGCTCTCTGGCGCGCTTCTAGCATCGTTTCGCATCATCAAGCGACAGAAAGCGAAATTGGCTTGGAGGTCGCGAAAGACGATCTACGAAGACAAACCATGCAAGCAAGGCCGACACTATGAAGCCGACGACAGAAGGGGCAACGCGCGCATCGATCGGGATTGTCGCCGGTTCGGGCCCAGAGGCCGGAATCGATCTTTGGAGCAAGGTTCTTGCCCGCAACCAGACGCTTTTTGGCGGCGATTTCCGCGGAGACCTCGACGCCCCGCGCGTGGTCGTCTTGTCGGAGCCCACACTGGGCCTGTCGATGGACCTCGAAGAAAACGAAGAAATCGTCTGGCACAGCCTGAAGCAGACGATCGCCGCGATAGCGGTCCAGGCGGATGCCTATACCATCGCCTGCAATACACTCAATCTGTTCGCTCCGCGCATCCTTTCGCTCGGCCTGCCGGGAGAGTTCGTGTCATTCCAATCCGCGCTCTCCGCCTGGGTCGCACGCCACCGTGTCGAGCGCATAGCCCTTCTGGGTGCCGCGCCGGTCACAAGCCTTGGACCGTGGTCTGCCTACCAGTCGCTCCAGGACATCGTCGCGGTCGAGACCCCGTCCAACGCCGCGGAGCTGCACAATCTCATTCTCGACGTGAAACGTCTCGGAAGTCGCGATCCCTCGCTGCGGCCGCGCCTCCAGACCCTCGTCGAGGGGCTGAAATCGGATCATGTCATTCTTGCCTGCACCGAGCTGCCGCTGATCTCGGATATCGAAACCGGCAAGAAACTCATCGACGTCACCGATCTTGTCGCGCACGAGCTGGTTGACCGTTCGCTTGCGGGAAGGCGCGGCGTGCCTCGACCGGGAAGTGCCGTCGCAGGCTTCCAGGCATGATGTCGGGCGTACCCAGCAGCACAGGCGGCTCGGCACCGACGAAGTTGGACCAAGATCGCCCAGCCGGGCTCTCGAACAAACGAAGCCCCGAAATCCTGCTCATTCATACGGGCGGAACGATTGCCATGCGCGGATCCTCCGACGGACTCGCGCCCGCCGCCGGCGTCTTGGAGGACGCCGCCGCCGCGCTAGGACCACCCGGGGCACGGTTGTCGATCTGCTCGTTCGACCCCCTTGTCGACAGCGCCGACATTGGCCACGAGCACTGGAACCGGATTATCTCACATCTCGAAGACTGGTCGGGCGACGGCGCTGTCGTCACGCATGGCACGGACACGATGAGCTTCACGGGAGCTGCACTCAGTCAGTCTCTGGCGGGTGCGCCCTTTCCGATTATTCTGAGCGGTGCGATGCGCCCGCTCGGGACGGGCGGGGACGCTGAATCGAATCTCGAGCTCGCATTGCAATCGGCCCTCACCGCGCCTCCCGGTGTCTGGCTTGCCTTCGCCGGGCGCACGGTCGCAGCGTCCGGACTGGTCAAGCGCCATTCCAGCGCACCGGACTCCTTTCGCGCCGTCACACCGCCGATTGGCGCTGCGCAGTTTCGCCCACGACGTTTCGGCGATGTTCGCGTGGCCATCCTGACGATCTCACCCGGCATGCCCGCCAGCATGGTCTCGGCGGCGCTCGCGGAGCTCGACGGCGCTGTCCTGCGGCTGTTCGGACCGGGCACGATCGTCAGCAATGCCGCTCTCCTCGACGCTCTCGATGCTGCACTTCGAAGAGGGTGTCGGTTACGCGCAGTCAGCCAGTGCGAGCAAGGCGGCCTCGCACCCGGCGCCTACGCGGCGGGCGCCCCGCTCTGGCGTCTTGGCGTGGAAAATGGCGACGCGGAAACGGCCGAGGCAGCGCTCGTCCGGCTTTGGCTGGAATTGTCGGAGGCGCGCCCGGAACAATAGTGACGGGCGGCAAAGGCCTTCAAGGCGCAATCGGCGCCGGCGTCGCGAGCCGCGCCGGCTACGTCATGCATCGACCGGGTAAAACAGCGGTGCACTCGGCTGCATGGTGTTGTCGATCATGTCCCGTATCGAACGCGGGATCGTCGGCGCATCGGGCGCAAACAGCCCGCAATTCGTCAGCGCGGGCCGGACTTCGATCTCCGCGCCCAACCATTCGAACACCACGCGGGAGCAGGCAATTCTGCGCTGGCTTCCGGACGACACCCCCATGATCAGCCCGGTCAACCGGGCGATCTTGTTGCGCCGCGAAGGAAACAGGATGGTCTGCGTGACCTCGTTGCCGGTCAGCGTCTCGTAGTCGATCAGAAATATCCGATCCTCGAGAAACAAGGCGGCGCCGGAATATCGGCACTTGTAGGCCGCGCCCCTCCGCTCCGGATCGGAGAAATGTTCGATACGCCGATAGTAGACCTGGTTTTGGTGCGTAAACAGGTGCGTGAGCCCGCGCAGGACCATTCCCGGCGAGCTCATCGAATAATAGTAGACGTGATAGTAGCCGACATAGCCGCGTAGCGCCGGAAGCGATGCCGCGCGCAGCCGGTCAATGCCATCCGCATAGGGTGGACGCGGCTTCGACGTCCGCCGCTTGAGCGCTATGATGCGCGCAAACTGCGCCGGTGCGAGATGGAATTCCGACGCCTCAACTCCAAAATAATCGCACAAGCGATTGAGGATGTTGGGCGACGGCCGCGCCGCCGCGCGCAGATAACGGTTGAACTGCGTGCGGTTGATGTCGAGACGACGACAGACCTCCGAAACGGACGGCGCGTAGCTACAGGCCAGACGAAGATTCTCCGCAAAGGATCGCTGCATCTCGCTGGCGGAGTCCTCCGCCGATTTCGTAATGACCTTCGCCTGGACCATTCGCCCCTGACGCTATTTGATGCTCCAGAAGCATATTATGGAAACGCCGCCGAGGCGCAAGCGGAGGCCCCCATAATCCGTGATCCCCCAGGCGTCATCGCGCCGATCTGGATGCCCGACCGACGGGGATGACCCCGGCAACAGAGCAGTGGCCGCCGAACCCGCACCGTTCCTGATCGCGACGCACAACCGAAATGTCCTTTTTTTAAGCTGCAAATGCCGCTCTGATCGGCAGGACAATCGGACGTCCTCGAACGTTGGCAATCACTCGCCGCGCCAAATCCCGCGCTAGCCCGCCCTGCTCGTCCAGCCGGGGCCAGACCGAGCCTCCGCCGCCCCACCCTCGGAATCCCGAGCCGATGGACAAGGCCTTTAGCCCTGACCATCCATCTCTGGTGCTATCTGATGCTGCGTGAGCATAAGCAAACGTCATGATGACGCAAGCCGCCAAATAGCCAGCGTAAATCCCCCAATCGATGATCCCTTCCCAGGCGTGTTTGTTCCGATCTGGGTGAGCCGATCGGGCGCTCTCGAGAAGGGGGAAGTCACCATGACATTGATGAAGACTCTGGCTGCGGCCACCACCGGCCTGATGCTGCTTTCCTGCGCAGCGACCGCTCAAGACAAAGGTGCAATCAAGATCGTCACGCAGTCGCCTCTCTCGGGACAGCAATCCGTCGCCGGCGAAGGCATCATGCTTGGCGCCCAGCTGGCCGTCGCCCAGTTCGCCAAGCAGCTGACCGACATGGGCTTCCAGCTCTCGCTCCAGCCGGAGGACGATCAAGCCACGCCGAACGTCGGTGTTGCCAACGCCAACCGGATCCTCAACGACCCCGCCGTGCTCGGCGTCGTCGGCCACTACAATTCCGGCGTGGCGATTCCATCCTCGGAAGTCTACGCCAAGGACAATCTCGCGATGGTCTCGCCGGCCAACACGAACCCGGCGATCACCGATCGCGAGACGACGCGCGCCATCGCGAACCGCATCTGCGGCCGCGACGACGTTCAAGGGCCGGCAGGCGCCAATTTCGCGACCGATACGTTGAAGGCGAAGAAAGTCTACATCATCAACGACAAGTCCGCCTATGGCTCCGGCATCGCCCAGACCTTTGAAGCGGCGATCCGGAAGAGCGGCGCCAACGTCATCCTGTCCACCGGCATGGACCAGAATGAGACCGACTTCTCTTCGATCCTCAATCGCGCCCGCGTCGACCAGCCCGATCTCGTCTACTACGGCGGCACCTACCCCCAGGGCGGCCTGATCATCAAGCAGATGCGGCAAAAGGGCCTGAAGGCAGCATTCCTTGGTGGCGACGGCCTGGATAGCGGCGATCTGCAGAAAATCGCCGGGCCCGAGAACATGACCAACGCCTATTTTACGACGACGGCCTTGCCGCTCTCGCAAATGCCGGCCGCCGCCGCCTTCGCGCAGGCCTACAAGGCCAAGTTCAACAAGGATCCAGAGGTCTACTCGGCTTACGGATACGACAGCGCGCGCGTGGTCATCGAGGCGATCGTCGCCGCAGCCAAGGCCAAGGGTGGTGCGATGCCCAGCCGCGCGGCGGTGGCAGCGGCGGTTCGCGAGGTCAAGTTCGACGGTGTCACCGGCCCGGTCGCCTTCAACAATCGCGGTGACATCGCGAGCGCGAAATACGTCGTGATCGAAGCCGGCAAGTCGGCTGACGCCAACAAGATCGTCAAGGTCATCGACGTCGCAGCCCCCGGCGGGTCCTGAACCGCTGCGATCGCGCTTCATGGCGGCCGCGGCGCCCCTCAGCTCCGCGGCCCGACAACCCCGATCCCTGCCTCACACCGGGCGCCCTCGCCGATTGCGCCTTCGGAAAGCCGCGACATGTCCTTTCAGCTGGTCCTCGAATTGCTTCCATCGACGCTGGCGGATGGACTCATCCTCGGTCTGCTCTATGCCACCATCGCGCTTGGTTACACGATGGTCTACGGCGTCCTCGGCCTGATCAATTTTGCCCACTCCGAGATCTTCATGGTGGGCGCCTTCGTCGCGGTCGAACTGCTCACCTATGTTCTGGCCGGCTCCCCGCTCCACCCCGTCATACAATTGGTGCTCGCCATGATCGTCGCGGCCGCTGTCTCGGCTGCACTCGCGGGCCTCGCGGAGCGCGTCGCCTACCGGCCCTTGCGGCGTTCGAATGCACCAAAGCTCGCTCCGCTGATCACGGCCATCGGCATCAGCCTTTTCCTGCAGGACGCCGTGCGGTTCGTCGAAAGCCTGTTCGGCCAGTTCATCCGGCCGTTCCCGTCGATGCCGTTCTTCGATATTCCGCTGCCGCTGACGCCCAATGACAGCGTTCCGATGAAATCGCTCGTCATCCTGATCGTCGCCGGAGCGATGCTGGCAGGGCTCCGATATACCGTCACTCATACGCGGCTCGGCAAGGCGATCCGCGCCGTCGCAACCGACCGCATGGCGGCCAGCCTGATGGGCATCGACGTCAACCGCATCGTCATGCTGACGTTTGTCATCGGCGGCGCGCTCGCCGGCGTCGCGGGAACGCTCTATGCGCTACAGTTCGGACGCGTGGATCCGTTCTCGGGATTCATTCCTGGCCTGAAAGCGTTCACCGCGGCGGTCCTTGGCGGCATCGGGTCAATTCCCGGCGCCATGGTCGGCGGCATCGTCCTCGGCTTGATCGAGATGTTGATCGGGACATTCGTTCCCATCCTGACGAACAACGCCATAGGCACCGAATACAAGGACATCTTCGCCTTCGGCATCCTCATTCTCATCCTGATCTTCAAGCCTACCGGCCTGCTCGGGCGTCCCTCTACGGAAAAGGTGTAGTTCATGGTCAGCCGCCCGTTTTCCAGATCTGCGTGGCTGATCGCCTATACGCTGGTCGTGACCCTGCTGTGTATTTTCGTCTTCACGGGCAACGGCCTGATGGACACGGTGGCGTTCGTCGCGCTGCTCGTCCCGCTCTTCATGGCGAGCGACTTCGACAAGACCGATCCGCGCGTCGGTGGGCTCGTGCTGGCCTTCGTGTTGCTGTGTGCCCTGCCCGTCATCGGAATGCGCAACACCTTCTATCTCGACGTCGCCATTCAGGTCGGCATCTTTGCGGTCCTGGCGCTGGGGCTGAACATCGTGGTGGGCTTCGCCGGTCTGTTGGACCTCGGATTCGTCGCATTCTTCGCGGTCGGCGCCTACCTCTGGGCCATTGTCAGCTCTCCCCACGGAGCCGCGTTGCTCGGCGCGGGATTCCCGCTGCAGGGTGATGCGTTCTTCGTCATCGTGATCGTCGCCATCTTTGTCGCGGCTGGCGCCGGCGCGTTGCTCGGATTGCCGGTGCTGAGGTTGAAAGGCGACTATCTCGCCATCGTCACGCTGGGCTTCGGCGAGGTCATCCGCGTTCTCGCCAACAACCTCGACAAGCCCGTGAACATCACCAATGGCCCGCAAGGGATCGCCGGGATCGCGCAACCACTCACCGAGGCCGCCCGCGTTCTCGCAACCGACACGGCGGTGCCCGCCTTCAGATGGCAGGCGCTGATCTATTACGCTGTCGTGCTCGCGCTGGTGCTCGTGGCCGTGCTCGCCAATCGCCGACTGGACAGCTCAAGTATCGGACGCTCGTGGGTCGCGATCCGCGAGGATGAGATCGCCGCGCAGGCCATGGGCGTTCCGCTGGTCAGAACCAAGCTGATCGCCTTCGCGACCGGAGCGGCCTTCGCGGGCACGATGGGCGTCCTCTTTGCCGCGAAGCAGACTTTCGTCAGCCCCGAAAGTTTTGATTTCAATCAGTCGATCGGCATTCTCGCAATGATCGTGCTGGGTGGGCTCGGCTCGATACGTGGCGTGATGATGGGGGCCGGGCTCGTCACGATCCTCAACCTGCAGATCCTCAAGTCGCTTTCGGCTGGATTAAACCACCTGCGCGCGACCGGATTTGAGATTCTCGGCTGGTCCTTCGCCAATCTGCCGACGCAGTTCGAACCTTCCAAATACGAACGGCTGATCTTCGGTCTCATTCTCATCGCCATGATGCTGTACCGGCCGCGCGGGCTGGTCCCTGCCGAACGGCGTCCCATCTCAGCGAGAGACGCCGGGAGAGCCTCGTGACCAGCAATCTCCTCCTGGATGTGACGAACCTGCGCAAGTCGTTCGGCGGCCTGACCGCGGTCGATAACGTCACGCTCAAAGTCGCGCGCGGGTCGATCATCTCGGTGATCGGGCCGAACGGTGCCGGCAAGACCACGTTCTTCAATCTGATCACCGGGATCTACCGACCGGACGTTGGCGTGGCGCTGCTCGATGGCGTTGACCTCGTCGGCCTCCGGCCCGATCAGGTCGCAGCCGCGGGCCTTGCGCGGACGTTTCAGAATATCCGCCTGTTCGCGGGAATGACGGCCCTCGAAAATGTCGTCGTCGCAAGATCGATGCATATGCGTTCGGGCTATTGGGGCGCCCTGTTCCGCACGCGCGCCTATGCAAATGAGGAGCATTCCGCGATTGCGGACGCCATTCAACTGCTTGCGTTTGTCGGCCTTGCCGACAAGGCGGACGTGCCCGCCGGCAGTCTTGCATATGGCGAGCAGCGCCGCCTTGAAATCGCCCGCGCGCTCGCCACGAGACCGAAGCTCCTGCTGCTCGACGAGCCGTCCGCCGGAATGAATCCGCAGGAAACGGAGGACGCCAAGGCGCTGATCCTGCGGATCCGCTCGGACCTCGGCATAGCGGTCGTGCTGATCGAGCACGACATGCGGCTGGTCATGACCGTTTCCGATCACATCGTCGTCCTCGACTACGGCAGCAAGATCGCCGAAGGCGGAGCAGACGATATCAGGACGCATCCCAAGGTGATCGAAGCCTATCTCGGACGCGGCGTTGCGGCGCGCACGGCCACATCGGAGAGCGGAAAGACGTCATGACGAATGCATCGGGTTCGGCCGGCCGACCTCTTCTTGAGGTCAAGAATATCGACGTGTTCTACGGGGCAATTCACGCGATCCGCGATCTTTCGGTGATCGTCAACGAGGGCGAAATCGTTACGCTCATCGGCAGCAACGGCGCCGGAAAGACGACGGCCCTTGGTGCGATCTCGCGCCTGCTGCCCATCCGCTCCGGCGAGGTCCTGTTGGACGGACGCTCCCTCGGATCGGTTCCGCCGCATGACGTCGTGCGCCTTGGTTTAGCCCACGTCCCGGAGCGGCGTCGCATCTTTGCCGACCTGACAGTGATCGAGAACCTCGAAATGGGCGCCTTCACAGTCAACTCGAAGGCCGATATCGCCAGCCGAATGGCCGAGATGCTCGAGCTGTTCCCGCGCCTTGCCGAGCGACGCAAGCAGTTCGGCGGTACGCTGTCGGGAGGTGAACAACAAATGCTCGCCGTGGCCCGCGCGCTGATGCAGCGCCCGCGGATACTCCTGCTCGACGAGCCATCGATGGGACTTTCGCCGCTCTTCGTCGAGCGCATCTTCGATATTATCGAGACGATCAACAAAAGCGGGGTCACGATCCTGCTCGTGGAGCAGAACGCCCATATGGCCCTGGCAATCGCCGACCGCGGCTATGTGCTGAAGAACGGTACGATCGTCGATCAGGGCAGCGGTGCCAACCTCATGTCGGACGAGAGCATCCAAGCGGCCTATCTCGGCGCGCACTGACACCCGAGACAATCGTTCTACTGTGCATGGGGTTGTTTTCGCGTTTTCTATTCGAGCTCGATGACCTGACCGTTGGACAGCGACACGCGCCGGTCCATCCGGCCGGCGAGTTCCATATTGTGGGTCGCGATCAGCATCGAGACCTTGGTCGCCTTGACCAGCTGCATCAGCGCCTGGAACACGTGGTCGGCGGTGTGCGGATCGAGATTGCCGGTCGGCTCGTCCGCAAACAGCACGCGCGGCGCATTGGCGACCGCGCGCGCGATCGCGACACGCTGCTGCTCACCGCCCGACAGCTCCGCAGGCCGATGCGTGATGCGGTCGCCGAGACCGAGATAGCCAAGGATCTCCTTGGCGCGCTTGACGCTCTCGGACTTCTTCAGGCCGCGGATCATCTGCGGCATCATCACGTTCTCGAGCGCCGAGAACTCCGGCAGCAGCCGGTGCGACTGGTAGACGAAGCCGATATCGGTGCGGCGCAGCTGGGTGCGCTCGATGTCGGGCAGTTGCGAGGTCGGCGCGCCGTTGACATAGACCTCGCCGGAATCAGGCGCCTCGAGCAGGCCGGCGATGTGCAGCAGCGTCGACTTGCCCGAGCCCGACGGCGCGACCAGCGCGACCGACTGGCCCGCCCACAGCGCGAGCTTGGCGTTGTCCAGGATAGTCAGCGCCGCCTCGCCCTGCAGGTACTGCCGTTTTATCTCGTGGAGATAGATGACCGGTACATCTTCCGCCCCCTGCTGCTGCTCCATCAGCCCCTCACTCGTACCGCAGCGCTTCGACCGGATCGAGGCGCGCGGCGCGCCACGACGGGTAGAGCGTCGCCAGGAACGACAGCGTCAGCGCCATGATGACGACGGCCGTGGTCTCGCCGACGTCGATCTCGGCGGGCAGTTTCGACAGGAAATAGAGCTCCGGCGAGAACAGTTCGGTAGAGGTCAGCCAGGACAGGAATTGCCGGATGGATTCGATGTTGAGGCAGATCACAAGGCCGACGAAGAAACCGACCAGCGTGCCGACCACCCCGATGGAGGCGCCCGTGATCAGGAAGATCCGCATGATCGAGCCTTGCGAGGCCCCCATCGTGCGCAGGATCGCAATGTCGCTGCCCTTGTCCTTCACCAGCATGATCAGGCCGGAGACGATGTTCAGCGCCGCGACCAGCACGATCATGGTCAGGATCAGGAACATCACGTTGCGCTCGACCTGGAGCGCGTTGAAGAACGTCGAGTTGCGCTGCCGCCAGTCGACCAGGAACACCGGCCGGCCCGCGGCCTCCGTCACCGACTTGCGGAAGGCGTCGATCTTGTCGGGATTGGTGGTGAACACCTCGATCGAGGTGACGTCGCTGCTGCGGTTGAAATAGGCCTGCGCTTCGGCAAGTGGCATGAAGACGAAGCCGAGATCGTATTCGGACATGCCGATCTCGAACACCGCGACGATCTTGTACGGCTTGATGCGCGGCGTGGTGCCCATCGGCGTCACCGCGCCCTTCGGCGCCACCAAGGTCACGCTGTCGCCCGCATGCAGCGACAGCTGATCGGCGAGCCGCCGGCCGATCGCGACGCCCTGCCCGTCGTCAAAGCCCTCGAGCGAGCCCTGCTTGATGTTCTTGGCGATCGAGGTGAGGTTGTTCAGGTCGTCGGAGCGGATGCCGCGCACCAGCACGCCCGAGGCGTTCCAGGGCGAGGACGCCAGCGCTTGGCCGTCGACGACGGGGGCAGCGAGCCGGATGCCCTGGACCTGGCTGATGCGCTCGGCGACGTCCTTCCAGTCGGTCAGCGGCGATTCCAGCGGCTGGACCAGGATGTGGCCGTTCAGCCCCAGGATCTTGTCGAGCAGCTCTTTCCGGAAGCCGTTCATCACCGCCATCACGATGATCAGCGTGGCCACGCCGAGCATGATGCCGAGGAAGGAGAACCCGGCGATGACCGAAATGAATCCCTCCTTGCGCCGTGCCCGCAGATAGCGGGCCGACAGCATCCACTCGAAGGGTGCGAACGGCGCAGTTTGAACGGTTTCGGTCATGGTTTCATCCATCGCTCGATAATCCCATGATTCGGGGTCAATTGTGGCCGGATTGGCGGCCGGGATATCGGGCGATGAACAATATTCAGCCGACCAGGCGCGCGACCACGTCCGCCGGCGACAGATTCTCGCGTGAGCCGTCGGCGCGGCGCTTGAGCTCGATCTTGCCGTCAGCCAGCCCCTTCGGCCCGATCATGATCTGCCAGGGGATGCCAATCAGGTCGGCGGCGGCGAATTTGGCACCGGCGCGCTGGTCGGTGTCGTCATAGAGCACGTCGACGCCCTTGGCCTGGAGCTCGGCATAGAGCTTTTCGCAGGCCGCATCGACCGCGGCATCGCCCTGCTTCAGATTGAGGATCGACACGCGGAACGGCGCCACCGCCTCCGGCCATTTGATGCCGGCATCGTCATGGCAGGCCTCGATGATGGCGCCCAACAGGCGCGAGACGCCGACGCCGTAGGAGCCGCCATGGATCGGCACGTCCACGCCGTCCGGGCCCGCCACCATCGCCTTCATCGGCTCGGAATATTTCGTGCCGAAATAGAAGATCTGGCCGACCTCGATGCCGCGGGTGTTCACGCGCTTGTCCGCTGGCACTTCCTGCTCGAACCGCGCAGGATCATGAACGTCCTCCGTCGCGGCATAGACCGAGGTCCACTGCTTGATGATCGGGGTCAGATCGCCCTCATAGTCGACATCCTCGCCGGGCACCGGCAGGTCCAGCACGTCGCGATTGATGAACACGCCGGATTCGCCGGTTTCGGCGAGCACGATGAATTCGTGGCTGAGATCGCCGCCGATCGGGCCGGTCTCGGCGCGCATCGGGATCGCCTTCAGCCCCATCCGCGCAAAGGTGCGCAAATAGGCGACGAACATCTTGTTGTAGGCGACGCGCGCGGCGGCCTCGTTGAGATCGAAGGAATAGGCATCCTTCATCAGGAACTCGCGGCCGCGCATCACGCCGAAGCGCGGACGCTGCTCGTCGCGGAATTTCCATTGGATATGATAGAGATTCAGCGGCAGGTTCTTGTAGGACTTCACGTAAGCGCGGAAGATCTCGGTGATCATTTCCTCGTTGGTCGGCCCGTACAGCAGCTCGCGCTTGTGGCGGTCGGCGATGCGCAGCATCTCTGGACCGTAGGCGTCGTAGCGGCCGCTCTCGCGCCAGAGGTCGGCGAGCTGGAGCGTCGGCATCAACAGTTCCAGCGCGCCGGAACGGTCCTGCTCCTCGCGCACGATCTGCTCGATCTTCTTCAGCACCCGGAAGCCCAGCGGCAGCCAGGCATAGATGCCGGCCGCCTCCTGCCGGATCATGCCGGCGCGGAGCATCAGCCGATGCGAGACGATCTCCGCCTCTTTCGGATTTTCCTTCAGAATGGGCAGAAAGAACCGCGACAACCGCATGGGAATACTCTGGGAATCAGTGATGGCCCGCAGTGAAACCGGATTGGGAGCGAAAACACAAGGCCGGGAATGAGGAAAAGCCGCTAACGCGGCGGAATTCCTGTCATTTTTCCGTTGCCTTCAGGTTCGACATGAACCGTGTTCGCCTTAAGGCGGTGCGACCTCGAGATCGTCCTCGAGCGTGATCTTCTCGAAATCGGTCACCAGCGCGTCGATCCGCACATGCCAGCGGCCGGCGAAGGGCAGCTCGACCTTGCGGACGTGCCAATAGCCGTCAGGCCCGAGTTCGGCGTCGCGCTCCATCGGTTCGATGCCGCGCTCGGGCAGGCTAAGCGTCAGAGTAGCCTCCTTGGCCTTCAGCGGCGTCGCCTCGCCGGTCATGAGCTGGAGCACGAAATCGTCAACGCCGGCCTTGCCCGGCGACACCAGCACCTGGAACATGGCTTTGTCGGTGTGGATGTGGATTGCCAGTGGCGTCTCCGGCACCATGGTCCGCGGCGGCGGCGTGAAGCGCCAGCCGGCGACGACGGCGAAGATACCGAGCGCGGCCCCACATTCGAGCAGGATCGAACGCTTGAGCGCAACCGCCGCACCCTGGCCTTTCGCCAGCGCCGGCGTCAGCCGAGTGCGATTGAGCCCGGCGAGCGCCAGCAGGGACAAGACCAGCGCCAGCTTGACCGAGAGAATGAGCCCATAGCTGGTCTCGACCAGCGCAGAAAGCTTTTCCAGCTGGATGATCGCAAGCGTCAATCCGGTCAACGCCAGCGCTGCGACCACCGGCATGGCGATGCGCGAGAAGCGGTTCAAGAGCGGCAGCACCGCCGGCGTCGGCTTCGACAGCAGCGCCGCGAGCGGTGCCAGCGCGCCGATCCAGAAGGCAACGGCGAGGCCATGGAGAAAGATCACCGGCCGCGTCAGTACCTCAGGCGACGCCGTTGCGGCGTGCCCGGTCATGGCAAGCGAGAGCCCGACGCCGGTGAATGCGATGACCGCAAGCGCGCGCGCATACCACGCGCGGCCCAGCGCCATCAGCGCGAGCAGCATCGCCGCGATGGCGACGAGCAAGGCGGGACCAGCGCTGGTCGCGAACGCGATTTTCCAAGGGGCCCCCGTCGTGATCGATGCCGGCGGCAGACCGAGGAGATCGAGCCCAAGCGCACCGAGAGAGACAATTGCACTCGGCAGACCAACAAGGAGCGCCGCGCGGGGCACTCTCATGCCCGTCATCGACCACGAAATCCAGCGGCCAAAGAATACCCCGCCCACACCGACAAACAATCCGAGATAGAGACCGATCCGCGACAGCCAGATCAGCGCGTTCAACCGGCCATCCTCATTGGGGGGAGGCTGCGTCGCCGTCGGCGTGCCGACCGAAAAGATCACCGAACCCGCGACGGGATGACCATCCTGCGAGATCACCCGGTAGCTCACGACTGCGGTGCCCTGCGGCAGGTCCGGCGGCATCGCGATCGAAATGCCCTCGCCTGATGTCGTGACGGGTGCGTCGTCGCGTGCCCTCCCCGCGCCATCGATCAGCTGGATCGCGCCAGGGGTTACCGCCTCGTTGAAGCGCAGCTCCACCGCCTTTGGCGCGCTCGCCAGGATGCTGCCACTCGCCGGCTCGACCGAGATCAGCGCCGCATGCGCCAACGCGCCGGTCGAAGTGCCGGCGACGACGAACAGCATCGCGAGCGCAGCGAGACGACGCATTACGGCTTGGGCAGAAGCTTCACGCCTGGCGCCGGCGACTTGTCCTCGTGCGAACGCGCGGCCCCTTCGGCCGGAATTTCGATCCAGCGGCTGACGCCTTTCTCGCATTCCTGCACCACCGGGAAATACAGCGTGGTGTCAGGCTTCAAGCTGTCGGTGAGGAAGCTGCTGACGACGAACTCGTCGTAATTGTGGTCCAGCAACTTGCCGCCGGACCAGACCACTTCCTTCACGCCCGAAGTCAGCTTGTTGCCGTGATAGTCGTAGGCGCTGCCATACTGCCCCTCGACGACATCGACGTTCCAGCCGGCCTTCGGCATCGGCTTCACGGCGATGACGCCTTCCGGAATCTGCACACGGATCTTGACCGTCGGCGAGCCGGAGCAGCCATGCGGCACGGCGAAGACGGCCTTGTAGGACGCACCGACCGTGGCCTGCTTGCCTTCCAGATAGACGTGGGCCGCCGCAGGCGATGCGGCAAGCGCAGCCATCACGATCAGCCAGATTCGCTTCGACATGTTTAGCCTCTTCGACACCGTCACTTGATCAGGATCGGTGATTCCACGTTGACATGATCAGCCTCGGAGATCGCAATTCCGAGGCCCAGCATCCAGCGCCCCGGCGTCAATTGCGCGACCTTCACGCGCCAGCCATCCTCGCCGTCGCGCGTAGCTTCGACCGGCGCGAGCTTCCTACCCGTCTGCGTGTCCACCAATGTCACCGACACGGCCTTTGCCGTGAGCGGCGCCTCGTCCGTCGTTTCGAGTTGGATCGCAATCTCGACCGGACCGGCGCGACCGGGCGAGACCGTGACATTGGCCATCGCCTTCTCGGTATGCAGATGGGTAAAGAAACTGTCGTCGTCGGTCGCAGCCGCAACGGGTGTTGCCGCGGCCGACAACAATGCAGCCGCTCCGAGCACCAGGCTCGTGATGGTTCGACGCAGGGTCATCTGGGACTTGATCAGCTTCATCACATCTTCATTCCCGAATGATCGGGCATTTTCTTCATCATCATGCTTCCGCCGCCGCCGGGCGCCTGCGCACCGACACCCTGGACGTCGAGCGACACCACGACCTTGCCGGCTTTCTCAAACTCGAGCGTGACCGGCACCTTCTCGCCCTCCTTGAACGCGCCCTTGAGATCCTGGAGCATCAGGTGATAGCCGCCCGGCGCGAGCTTCACGGTCTTGCCGGGCTCGATGACGAGCCCCTTGTCCAGCGGGCGCATCTTCATGACGCCATTGTCCATCGCCATCTCGTGGACCTCGGTCTTCCCGGCGATCTCGGCGGTCACTGCGACGAGCTTGTCGGGCGCCGAGCCCTTGTTCTCGATGGTCAGGAAGCCGCCAGCGACCTTTGCGCCGCCAGGCGTCGCCCGGCTCCAGGCCTGGGAGATCACGAGATCGCCCGCCTTGACGTCGTCGGCGCGGACGGGAGCCGCGCAAAGTACAAGAGCGAACGCCGCGAGCATCGCTTCTTTCAACATCGTCTTCATATCAGTCGTCCTGTTTGCAGTCTGGATTTCAGTGGGTGGAGAGCTGTTGGGCCGACCATTTTTCGAGATCGGCGATTTCGGCCGAACCTTCGATCGTCGTGATGGTCCCGTCCCGCGAGATGAGCATGGTCCGGGGAATGTCGCCTTGCCAGGCGGGATCGATCTCGAACCGCAGCCGCTCGACGAAGCCATCACTGAAGAGGAAGTTCTCAGTCGCCGACAGGCCCGCCTTGTCGAGCATCGACTGCGTCGCGGCAGGGAGGTTCGGCACGAGATCGGCGCTGATCGTGACGACGTCGATCCCTGGATGGTCTTTGGCAAACTGTCCGAGTTCCGGTAGCTCAACCTTGCAGGGTCCGCAGGTTACGCCCCAGAAATGCACGAGTGTCGGATGCCCCGCATGATCCTTGAGCACGCGTTGCCACGTACCCCGCTCGAACGGCTTGAGCGCCTGAGGCGCCCCGAGCGCAGACGCAGAAGCTATTAGGACGCCCAGCCCCAGAATGCAGGCAAATCGATGTCTCATGGCTGGTCCTCGATCGCTGTCAGACGATAACCGTCCGCCTTCGTCATCCATGACAGATAGATTTGTCGACCGTTGGAGACGAGCAGAGGATGGTCGGAGGTGTCAGTCGTACTCGATAGCGTCTTCGGCGGCGACCATGTCTCGCCATCGTCGCGGGAGATCATCATCTGGACCGAGGTCTTCTCGCCATCGAACTCCTTCCACACCATCACCGTTCCAGCGGGGCCAGCGAGCACGTAAGGGCGCGTCGGATTGCGGCCCGACTGGCCGAGCGCCATTGGCGCCGAGAACGTGCGGCCGTCGTCGCGCGAATGCGCGTAGAACAATCCCCTCCGAGCCTTGCCGTTCGTGTACCAGGCAACGTGATAGGTCCCGCTCGGCGCGACGGTGAGGCTCGGCCCGTGATGCGGACAGGCATTGATCTGCCAGTCATCGTTGCTGACGCGATAGACCTCCCCCGGTGTAGCGACGTCGGAGAAGGTCATGACCGCATGATCGCGCACGCCGCCGTCGAAAATGTTCCTGAAGATCACGACCGGCCGCCCGGGAGCGACAAACGTCAGCCCCAACCGGCAGCACTCGCAGGTGCCCTCGCGCGCCAGTCGAGCCTCTGCGTAGGTCGCGCCACCGTCCCTCGACGAAGCAAAGAACAACCCCGCTCCGTCGTACTTCCGTCCCGCCTCCTTTGCGGCAACGCGATTGCGTTTGTCGAGCCAAGCCGCGAAAACCGTTCCATCCTGATCGAGAGCCAGCGCCTCGAAGCGCTGGCTCTCATTGTTGGAGGTGATGGGCTTCAACTCCGCAAAGCTCTTCCCACCATCGGCCGAGCGCGTGTAGAGCACCTGACCGTTGAACGCTTCGTCCCTGAAGATCGAGAACGCAAGCGCGATGCCGCCCTTGCGGTCGACCACGATCTTCGGCCGGGCATCCGGGCCCCAATCAAGATTCAGCTGCGTCGTCGTAACCTGGGTCGGCGCCGAGAAGCTGCGCCCGACATCTCGCGAACTCGCGACGGACACCTGTCCTCCTGCCATCCAGGCGAGCCACAGGGTTCCGTCAGGACCGAAGGCAGGCGTCACCTTGGTGGCGCAGCGCAGCGTGGTCTCCTCACACGCCGCTTCGGACACATGCTGGCCGTGCATCTGTCCGAGTGCTGGGCCTTGTAGAAGCGCGAGTGTAGCTATCGCTAGCAAGCCATTTCGGATCATGACCCCAGTCCTTTCGGAAGTCCGGATCATTTGAATGCCACCTTCATACCCGCAACGAAGGTGCGCGGCGAGCCTGCGTAGATAGATCCCGTCGTATTTGCGAGCACGCTCGCAGGATTTTGAAGGCCGGCCGCTGTGACCGTGTTGCTGATGTTGTTTGCCGAAGCGACGTACGTGCGGTCGAAGACGTTTCTGACCTCGAGAAACAGATTCAGGGACTTAAACGAATCAGACACCAGGTCGGTCTTGTAGTGGACGTTCACATTGACCAGTTCGTAGCCGGGCGCTTTCAGCAGGTTTGCGTTGTCCATGTAGAAGGCGTCCTTCCACTGGACTTCTATAAAACCACCGAGACCGGCCAGCGCTCCGGCATACTCGTCGTAACCGATCCTGGCCGTCAGTTCGTTGGGCGAGATGCCAGGAATCTTGTTGCCCGCCCGATTGAAGCTAAACACTGTCCCGTTGGTGATATTCTCGACGTACTCAGTATAGACTTCGTCGAGATAGGTGTATGCCGCCATGAATCGCCAGCCGGGATGGAATTTCCAGTCGGCGGCGAGTTCGACACCGCGATGCTCCGATCGTGGGGCATTGAATGAATATGTTACGCCCGCAATCGGCGTTGCCTGGTTGACGATCTCGTTGCGAAAGAACTCGTAGAAGCCGGTTGCGCTCAGCTTGACTGAGTTGTTCGGCGTCCAATCGAAGCCGACATCGTAGCCAAGATTCTTTTGGGTCTGAAGCTGGGTGTTGTTGCCCGAAAGCCCGGTCGGGAGAACGAAGAGGTTCGAAACCTGCGGAGTGCCGTACCCGGTCGCAACCCGGCCGCGGAATAGCCATTCGTTGTTCAGATTGTACAACAGCGCGAGTTCCGGTGCCGTGTTCTCAATCTGGCGGTCCGCGGTCGTGATTGCCACCGTCGTGATGCCGGTGGGATCGGCGTAAGAATACGCCGTGTTTGTCCCCTTCAGGACGGTGGTTTCCCAGCCGACGCCCGCGACAGCCGTCAAGGATGACGTGAGCTTGAGCTCTTCTCGCGCACGAACGCCGTAGTTGGTTGTCTGGCTGTAGAGATTGCTCGACAGACTGCCGAGTGTGGCATTGCCTCCCGGCATGACGTTCCGCGTATCGTTCGACGCGGTCAGGGTGTTGTAGAAGGCGCCGAAGAACGCGGTCGACTCCAGTCCAACGATCTCGCCGCGCTTGGTCAGATCGCTCATGAAATTGTACGACGGAAAATCTCCAATTGCGCTCGTCGAGCCCGTCGGCTGGTTGATGTTTCGGTCGTCGAAGACGAACTGATTGCGCCAGGTCGTTGTGTTGTCGAAATCATGCTCCCATCGGCCGCCGACAATGGTCCGACGATCGTTGCGACCGAGACCCGCCTGGACGGCCGTCTCCTTGTCAGTGCCTGCGGCGGTATTGAACCCGTTGTTAAACAACGTCACAGTACCGCAGCCTGCTGCTGCGGTTGCACCGGTCGCACATCCTTGCTGGAAGGGATTCTGATAGTATTGGTTCAGCGACGAGCGGATCGGAAGCCGGGTGCTAAGATCGTTATTGATGATCTTGACCGTGAAGCGATCGTCCGGCGTCGCCTTGAGTGTCCCCAGGAAATTGACGGTCTGAGTATTGAACCAGCTATTGCCGATATAACCATCGCCTCGTGTGTCGCTTGCGAACAGCGAGCCTTCGAAGTTTCCGATCTTTTTGCCCGCGGCCAGGTAGTTGTTCAGGTATCCGTAGCTACCGCCGTCAACACCGTATTCGACACCGTCGATCGTGCCGCCCGGCCGTGTCCGGAAATTGAGAGCGCCGCCGGTCGCGTAGTTTCCGTAGAGCGCGGACGACGGTCCTCGGACGACGTCGATGGCACCGTAGGCGTGAGGATCAATCAGGTCGCTGCGCGACAGGCCGTCCGGCTGCGTCACCGGAAAACCGTCATCAAAGATCACGAGATTACGAATACCAAAGCCGTTCCGGGCGTTGGATCCGCGAATCGAGATGCCGAAATCGCGCGGGCCGTTTCCCTGCTTGATCGAAATACCCGGGCTATCCCGCAGGACATCGCTGACCGAGAATGCTGGACGGTTATCGAACTGGCTGCGATCGATGGTCGTCGCGGTTTGCCCTGCCGGTGCCTGATTGAGAGTGGCGCGGGCGATGCTCGCACTCACGGTCTGGCCTTGGGACGCGGCACCAACCGCGCTGCTCGGCGCGACTGGCCTGGTCGAACGGGCCACCGCCGTCGCGCGACGGTTCGAGGACCGGATTACCGGCTTAGCGCGGGGAGCCTGTGGAGCGTCAACCGTCACCGCGGGAAGCGCCTGCTGGGCGGCCTGGGCGAACGCGTCTGAGCCGATTGAGGACAGCACCCCACAAAGCACTGGCAGGCTCGCGCCGCGGATCGCACGAATACGTAACATCTCTGAATTCCTGACATCCGGCACGTTGGCCGGTTCATTGAACACGCCATCGGCGCAACAACGTCGTGCACCAGTGGTTCGGTCGGTCGCAACGTCAGGAGAAGTGGGGAGGTCCCCGCGCCTGGGCGCTTGAGCCTTTATGGGGACGGACAGCGGACGCATCCGCCTCGTGCCACACCACTCGCGCGGCGTCGCGCAAGGGAACGGAGAGCGTCGCGTGCGGCGGCGAATCGAAGGATGCGTTGGCCTGCGCCAGGCAACACAGCGCGCAGGCACCGGCATGCGCGGTCGGCGCTCCGTTCTGGTCGTTGGGTGTACCCTGCTCGCTGACGCTGTGGCAGATGACCCCCGCGCCAAGCGGATCGGCAACGGCCTGGCCGGCCGCCCAGCAGGCGGCGATCGGCGCCAGCACCTGCATCGCCAAAGCGAGCAGGACAACCGGTAAGAATTTTTGCAGCCGAGCGCGCATCCGCCGAACCATTCGTTCGTCTGCTAACTAAACACTGCGCCCGCTCCGAGTCGAGATCACATCGCCGCCTTGGTTGGGGAGGCGCAAACTCTCAAAAAATGTGATCAGCGGACCCCATTGAAGGCGGACCTCCAGCATTTGAGGCAGTTTGGCCACCCTCGCCAATCCACAGATTTCTTATATTTGTCATATGCTTATGGGACAAAAAGCCCGAACATTTCGTCAACTGCTCGAATTTTGAACAATCGTTGCCGAAAATGATGACAAGTGAGAAAAGTTGATCTAGCATCCCTCTTGCTCAGGCTAGCCGCGAGGTCAAAGTCTGGTGGTCCAAGTCTCGGGAGGAGCCCCTGGCGCGCAAAACGCAGCGTCGCCCCGCCAATCAAGATCAAATCTTAGAATCGGGGATAATAGGGTCGACACAATTTTTGAGCGGGGCTAGGGCCCCGCTCTTTTTTTTGTCTTTTGCGGCTGATCGGCCGATGAGTGCTTCTCCCAACCTGATCGAGCAAAGTTTTGAGCTTGCAGCCTCGCGCTGCGCCGATCTCACGCCCCTCATCTATCAACGGCTGTTCAACGAACGTCCCGAAACGCGGGCGATGTTCCGTTCGCAGGGCAGCGAGTTGGTGATGGGATCAATGCTTGCCCTGACCATCGAGGCGATTCTCGACTTTGCCGGCGAGCGCCGTGGCCATTTCCGGCTGATCGCCTGCGAAGTCGTCTCGCACGACGGCTATGGCACGCCGCGCGAGCTGTTCATCGCCTTCTTCGCCACCATCAGGGATACGCTGCGCGATCTGCACGGTGATGATTGGTCAGCCGGGATGGCGCAGGCATGGGACCAGCTGCTCGCCGAGATCGAGGTCTTCGCTGGCATCGCAGCGTAGCGCTTTGCGCTGCACCAACACGGGCCGCGACGATACCGACGTTGATTGTACGTTGAGTGGCATCAACTCTTGTGAGACACTTTCCGCCTCGGTAGCGCAATCAATGACGCGCCGACGATAAAATATATGGGAGCGAGCGATGTCCGGGACGAAAGATTTCTCGACGACGAGGCGCGATCTTCTTCAGGCGGCAGCAACCGCCGGCGCCGCGACTGCCATCCTCGGCAGCATGGGCATAAATCCAGCACTTGCAGCCGAAGTCGGACGATCCGAGAAGCCGCTGAAGGCGGCGTTCTCCAACGCAGGCCTCCAGGCGACCTGGTGCGCACAGGGCAAGCAGGCCGCGGAATTCTGGGGCAAGCTGTTCAATGTCGAGGTCACCTGGTTCGATGGCCAGCTCGACGCCGTGAAGCAGCGCGCGGCGATCGACAACATGGCCTCGCAGAAATGGGACTTCGTCGCCATCCAGGCCTTCGGTATCGGCACGCTCACCCAGCCCGTGCAGAAGATGATCGACGCCGGCACGCCTGTCATCGACATGGACACGCTGATTGCGCCGCTCGACCAGATCAACGTCCACTCCTTCCTCGCCCCCGACAACGAGTTCATGGGCGCCTCGGTGACGCAGGCGCTGTGCAACGCGATGGGCGGCAAGGGCAAGATCATCATGACCCAGGGCGCGCTCGGACACACCGGCGCGCAGGGCCGCGCCAAGGGCTTCAACAACGTCGTCAAGCAATTCCCCGGCATCGAGGTGCTCGACACCCAGCCGGCCGACTGGGACGTCTCCAAGACGGCACGGCTCTGGGAAACCTATTTGACCAAATACCCGCAGATCGACGCGGCGTTCTTCCACAATGACGACATGGCGCTCGCGGCCGCCAACATCATGAAGGCGCACAACCGCACCAATATCCTGATCGGCGGTGTGGACGCGATGCCGCCGGCAATCCAGGCGGTGAGCGAGGGCCGCATGTTCGCGACCGTGCGCAATCCGTCATGCCGCATCCATGGCGGCGCGATCATCGCGGGCGTCGCGGCCGTCGCCGGTGGCGAGAAGAGCGGCCAGGGCATCCCCAAGAACGTCGTCACCGACGGTCCGGTCGTGACCAAGGCCAATGCCGCCGGCATGCAGTGGATGCAGGATCACTTCCTGATCTGAAATCCTCCAAGATCTGATCTTGCATGCCTGAGGGTCAACAGCCCATCCTGGAACTCCAGGGCATCACGAAGAGCTTCGGCGGCGTCGAAGCGCTTCGTGGTGTCGACTTCGCGCTTCTTCCCGGCGAGATCCATGGTCTCGTCGGCGAGAACGGCGCCGGCAAAAGCACGCTGATGAAGATCATCGCCGGCGTGCACACCGAATTCTCCGGCCGCTTCCTGGTCGACGGGGCGGAGACCCATTTCCGCTCGGCCCGCGATGCGCACGCGGCCGGCATCGCCATGGTGCATCAGGAGCTCTCTGTCGCGCCCGATCTGACGGTCGCGGAGAACGTCTTCCTCGGCAACCAGCCGACCAACCGCCTCGGCCTCGTGCAATGGCGGCGCATGGCGCGCGAGGCCGGCGAGCAGCTTTCGCGATTCGGCATCGACGTCGATCCGATGAGCAGGCTCGGCGATCTGCCGATCGGGCTGCAGCAGCTGATCGAGATCGCCCGCGTGCTGTTCTCCGGCGCCCGCATCGTCATTCTGGACGAGCCGACATCGGCCCTCTCCCCGCCGGAGGTCGAGCGGCTGTTTACGACGCTGCGGCGGCTGCGTGAGCAAGGCACCGCCATCGTCTTCATCTCGCATTTCATCGAGGACATTCTTCGCGTGTCCGATACGGTCACCGTGTTCCGCAACGGGCGGAAGGTCGCGGAAACGGCAAGCACCGCGACCAGCAAGGGCGCGCTGATCGAGGCCATGATCGGCCGCGGCGGCGAAGCGCTCGAGCACAGCTACACGGACGATCTGATGCTGCCCAAGCCAAGCGACAGCTCCGTCGTGCTGAAGGTCGACCAACTGTCGCTGGCGCGCAGCCTCAACGACGTCTCCTTCGAGGCCCGCGCCGGCGAGGTGCTCGGCATCTACGGCTTCATGGGCTGCGGCCAGCAGGAGCTGTCGCGCATCCTGTTCGGCAAGCTGAAGCCGGACGCCGGAACGCTCGCCGTCGACGGCACGCAAAAATCCTTCGCGAGCACGGCGGCGGCGCGACGCGCGGGCGTGGCGCTGGTGCCGGAAAGCCGGCGTGCCATGCTGTTTCACCAGGAGCCGGTCTTCAAGAACATCTCGATCAGCATCCTGGACCGCATCTCCTCGCTCTTGCTGAAGCCGGCGCAGGAGCGCGACATCGCGCGGCGCCAGGTCGAGCAGTTGCAGATCAGGCCGCCGGTGGTCGGCCTCGATCTCGGCATGCTCTCCGGCGGCAACCAGCAGAAGGTCGCGCTGGCGAAATGGCTCACCTATCCGCCCAAACTGCTGGTGCTGTGCGAGCCGACCCGCGGCATGGATGTCGGCGCCAAGAATGACGTCATCAACATCGTCCGCGACCTCCGCGCCAAGGGGCTCGCGATCATCGTGCTGTCGACCGAGCCGGAAACGGTGCTGTCGCTGGCCGACCGCATCCTCGTGCTCAAGCGCGGCGCGGTGGTGCGGGAATTCAAGAACGAGCCGGTCAGCAAAGACCGCCTGCTGGAGGCGGCGTGACGGAGAAGCACCATGGCGAGCAGTGAGACGGCACCAGCGGCGGGTCACCGCGCAAAGGGCCTTGCGCCCTTCCTGCGCTCGCAGATGCGCAACATCGCGCCGTTCCTGACGCTGATCTTCCTGTCCGCCTTCTTCGCCTTCGCCAGCCCCTCTTTCGCGACGATCGACAATCTCGGCAACATCCTGACGCAGGTGTCGGTGACCGGTATCATCGCGGTCGGCCTCACCTTCGTGATCCTCTGCGCCGAGATCGACCTGTCGATCGCCAGCATCGCCAATGTCACCGGCATCGCGGTCGCCTACTTCACGCTGCAGGAATCCTACGTCAACATTCCCAACATCCCCCTTCCCGGTGTCGCCGCGATCCTGCTGGCGCTGCTGCTCTGCGCGGCTCTCGGCCTCGTCAACGCGCTGGGGCTGACCGTGATCGGCGTCCCCTCCTTCATCATGACGCTCGCCATGATGCAGATCGCGGCCGGCATCTCGGCGCTGCTGGTGCGCGGCCAGATCGCCTACAAGGTGCCGGGCCTGATCTCGACGCTCGGCTCCGGTTCGATCGGCGGCATCCCCTGGATCGTCATCGTCGCGGCCATCATGCTGCTCGGCGGGCACCTGGTGCTGACCTACACGCGCTTCGGCCGCTACGTCTACATGGTCGGGGGCAATCGCGAAGCGGCCGAATATTCCGGCCTCAACGTCAAGCTCATCCTCGGCGCCGTCATGGTGATCTCGGCGGTGTGCTCCGGCATCGGCGGCATGCTCGGCGTCGCCCATTTCGGCAGCGCCCAGCAGAACGAGTTCGACACCTATCTGCTCGACTCCATCGCCGCGGTCGTGGTCGGCGGCACCAGCCTGTTCGGCGGCCGCGGCGGCATCGGCAACACCATCGTCGGGCTTTTCGTTCTCGGTGTTCTCAATAACGGCCTCGACCACGTCAACATCGACAGCTTCCTGAAGATCCTGATCCGCGGCGTGATCCTGCTGGCGGCGCTGATCATCAACGTCTACGCGCAGCGCTTACGAGAAAAAGCGGCGGACTAGACGCCCTCAACGCAAAAGCGCGAAAACAACCCCATGCACAGTACAAATCATGGGGGACTTTCGCGCGAAGCGGTTTGAGCCGCCGCTTCAGCGGCGTTTGACACGTCGGGCAAAACACTGGCAGAATGTCAGAATCGATAATTCCGAAACGCCCGCGCGGAGAATTCCGCTGCGGGCTTTTTCATGCCCGCCCCTCGTCCTGGAATGAGGCCCGCCAATGCCCCAGTCAGACATCCGTCACATCGTGATGGTGACCTTGGCCAGATTAACCGACAGGCCCACACCCATCTTGGGGCCGCGAAGCACCAGGGTGACCCCTTTTGCGTTACGCAGGCGCGCAATGCCCGCTCCTCCGACCAGGGCCCCGCCAAGGCCAACCGCGATGTAGTTGCCGGCGAGATCCTCGGGACGACGCAGATTCCGGACCTCCCCGTCCAGCTCGCTCACGGCCTGCGTCAAGGTCGCGCCAAAGCTCGCACCTGACACCTCGAACGAATACGTCTTGCCTTCGAATGTGAGCGTACCCGTGCCGTTTCCAACGCCAACGACCACGGCCGCGGTGCCCAAGAGAATGCGCACGGTACCCGTGCCGGCTTGCGATGGGCTGCTCGGGGTCATGCAGGCCGCGAGCACCCAAAGCAAGAGCGCAACCAAATAGCGAAGAGGACCCATGTTTTCCGCCCTTCGATGACACCACCAAAGTGCAAGCGAACCAAGCCGGCGCCTATTGAGATAGATCAAGACAGCGAAAAGAGTTGGAGCGCCGCCAGCGTCGACGTTCGGCTACGCGGCTTCGAAGAAGGCATAGTTTTGCCAGCTCCGCATACGGAGCAGGATTTTGCGCAAAAGCGATAGCTCGTGAACGTGGCTGGTATAGATCGCGGCTTCGCCTGCCGACCCAAGTGGAATCTGATAGCCGGAGATGTCATCGACAACATCGATGACTGCCAAGGCCCGGTCTCCAGGTAACTCACCCCTGATCTCCTGCAACGAGCCCGTCGCCTGCAGCTGCCCGGCCGCAATCGCGTCGATGACCAGACGGACCTTGGCCTTGAACACCCGGCCAGGTATCCCCTTGAATAGAACTTCAGCTTCATCGCCCGCTTGGACGCGCTGTAGCGCGTTCTGCTGGAAAGCAGCCGCCAATGCGCGGTCCCGCAAGGTGTCATTGACGAAAATCATGACCGGCCGAACCGTTGTCGCTCCGACATACATGCCCGGCCGCAAGGAGACTTCGGTGACAAATCCGCTGGTCGGCGCCCTCACTACGGTCTCGCTCAGATGATATTCCGCTTCAGCGAGTTCGTTGCGTAGCCGGACCACGGCCGAGTGCTCGCCGTCGACCGTCGCGCCATAGGCCTGCCGCGCGCGGTCTTGCGCCGCACTAGCCGCAGCCAGTGCCTGGTTCGCCGCATCACGGTTTCGGGTCGCCGTATCGAGAGTCGCCTGGGCTACGACATTCTTGTCGAACAGCTCCTTCTGTCGCTCATAGTTGGTTTCGGCAAGGTCGCGTTCCGCCTTGACCTTTTCCGCCGTCGCAGTCGCCTGATCGACGGATGCCTTGAGCTGGGCAACGCTGGACTCCGCATCCGCAAGTCCCGCTCGCTTCTCGGCGACGGCGTATTCATAGGGCTTCGGATCGATCTTGAAGAGAACTTCGCCGGCTTCGAGGTGCTGGTTGGTCTTGTCCTCCACAGGCACTTCGATCACCCGCCCCCGAACGCCGGGAAGTATCGGCGTGACGGTGAAATAGATGCGGGCGTTGGTGGAGAACGGGTGATTGTAGGCCATCGTGATGAACAGCAGCGAAAGGCCGAAAATGCCGCCAAGCGCCGCGGTCGCAAGCGTCCACTGATTGACCGGAATCCGAAACAGTTTGAACACGGCATAACACAGCGCCACATAGGTCAGGGTGAGCAATATCTCCATCGCGGGCCTCCCGTTCGTGCTCCGGAGAGAAAACCGATTATCGCGATACCCCAAGACTGGTAGCAGGAGCTGCCGTTGCATCTGGAACGTTCTGTTTCTCGACCAACGAGACCGCTGGCTCGGACACAAGTTCGGGCCGCCGCTCTTCTCGAAGTCCGAGTTTGGACTCGACGACCGCAAGCCGACGCTTCAGTTCGTCGAGCTCCGCCACGGCTTGCGCCGGCGAAGCCGGTTCGCCCGGCTTTGAACCGAAGCCCCAGCCCCGGTCCGGCTTGTAGGCCATCGCCCAGATCCAAAGGAACGGCCACAGCACATGCAGCATGAACAGGCTGATCCAGCCGGCCGCATGAATGGCATCTTCGTGCGGGTGATGACGCGCCTTGGCAAGGCGTGCCGGAATGTCATGGATCGCGATGATGCCGTAGCACAGAACTATGATCACAAAGAACAGCAGACCGAGCGCGAAGTAGTTCAGGAATGGATCTTCCATGGGTGCTTCCCGCTCGGGCTGCCAAGCGCGCGTTCAGCAATGGTTGCCGGGCGTGCCAATACCATCCGCAATCGCAAAAGCTTGCCCGCCACGCCGACTCACGATTGATCTAGATCAACGGGTGTCCACCATTGCACCTGTGCGGCTCGATCAGCAGAGCAAACGCTTGCCCGGCCGATTGGTGTCGAGAGGCCAGTGCTACCGACACCTTCCCGCGTCAATCGGCGCCGAGGAGACGTGAGAACAGTTACTCCAACGAACACAAGCGCGACGTAGAGCCGGACTCCCTGTTCCCGTTTGTCCGTGATCCGAAATCCCGATCAAGCCGGCGAGCAGTCCGAGGACGAGATAGATCAGGGAGTCCATAGGCATTTGATTGCGTCGCTCGGACCCCAGAACCTTGATCCAGATCAAGATTCCGGTTCCTCGCAAGCCCGCGTGGCCGAGCGCATCAGCATTCTGCCGCTAGCGGCGGGGCGTCACGTCCTCGCAGCCCCCAAGACCTCGCGCGCCCTCCGAGTTCGACGCGCCGTCTGGTGTGGGTACCCACCTATTGTAGCTCGGCGGAGCAAAAAGCAGGTGCGGCGCCCCCCACGACAGGCGCGCCACGTCTGTCGTTCTGCTATAGTGTCATGATGACGATCGGGATTTCCGGACCCGAACGGAAGGCACCAGGGCGAGGCGCCGTGGTGGGATTCATCATCGCGGCCATCATCGCCGTAATCGGCCTGATCCTGCTCGCTCTCGCCGGCGACGTCCTGGTCGACTGGATGTGGTTCTCGTCGATCGGCTACAGGCAGATCTTCTGGACCACGATCGGCGCGAAAGCCGCCGTCTTCCTCGTTGTTTTCGCGGCGAGCGTCGCCATCTTGTGGACAAACGCGCGCCTTGCACTTGGCCTCGCCGGGCGCCGACGCCGGCCGCCGGCCGCCTTCGCCCCGACGTTTGCGGCCGCCGTGACGCCGCCCGATCCGCTGGAATTCCTGCGCGAGCGGCTGCCCTGGCGCATCGTGATCGGCGCGGGCAGCGGCCTCTTCGCTCTGTTCGTCGCCTGGGGCGAAGTCGGCAGCTGGAGCACTCTGCTGCGCTTCATCTATCAGGTGCCCTACGGCACCAACGATCCCTTATACGATAAGGATATCGGCTTCTACCTCTTCTCCCTGCCCGCCTTTGTGGCCGTGAAGAATTGGGCCTTGCTGATGCTCTTCACGGGCGCACTGTTCGCCGGATCGATCTACTGGGTGTTTGGCGACATCGAAGACAGAGCCCAACAAGTATCGCCAGCAGCGATCTCGCACGGTTCGGCGCTTCTCGGCCTCTTCTTTGGCGTGAAGGCGTGGTCCTACAGTCTCGACCGCTATCTCCTGCTGTACGGCGACAATGGCGTGGTGGTCGGGGCGGGCTTCACCGACGTCAATGTGGAGCTGCCGGTCCTGTGGCTGCTGATCGCACTTTCGATCGTCGCCGCCTTGGCGGCATGCGCGAACCTGTGGGTGCGAACCTACCGCCTTCCCACCGCCGCGATTGTGCTGTTGTTCGGCGGCGCCTTGCTGCTGTCGGGCATCGTCCCCGCGGTATTTCAGCGCTTCTACGTCGGGCCGAACGAGCTGGAGTGGGAGCGGCCCTACATCGAACGCAACATTGCCCTGACCCGCGAAGCCTACAATCTCAATCGGATCGTTCCGAAGCCGTTCCCTGCGGAACAGAACCTGACTTTCCGGACACTCGAGGCCAACAAGGCCACCATCGAAAATATAAGGCTGTGGGATTGGCAACCCCTGGCCGACACCTACGCGCAACTGCAGGAGATACGCACCTACTACAAACTGCGCGATCTCGATGTCGATCGCTACTGGTTAGGCGATACCTACCAAAGCGTGATGATCTCAGGCCGCGAGCTGAATTCTGCGCTGCTGCCATCCAACGCGCAAACCTGGGTCAACCGCCATATCCTGTTCACCCACGGCAATGGCGTGGTGATGAGTCCGGTCACCCAGAAGAGCGGTGAAGGACTTCCGCTGCTCTATCTGCACGACATTCCTCCGGTCGCGCACGGCGGTCCCGCCATTCACGAGCCGCGCATCTATTACGGCCAGCAGACCGAGGACTACGTCATCGTCAAGGGAACCGTGCCGGAGTTCGATTATCCCAAGGGAAAGGACAATGTCTACGCGTCCTATGACGGCTCCGGCGGCGTGCCGCTGTCGGGCATGGTGCGGAGACTGATCTTCGCCCACCATTTCAACGATGTGAACCTGGTGCTGTCAGACTACATCGGCGACGACAGCCGGATCATGATCCGACGCAACATCCAGAAGCGGGTCGGCACGATCGCCCCGTTCCTCGCGCTCGATCGCGATCCCTATCTGGTCGTCAGCGAGGGCCGGATGTTCTGGATGCAGGACGCCTACACGACGAGCGAATATTTTCCCTACGCACAGCCTGCGCCCGGCCTCAACCTCAACTATATCCGCAATTCGGTGAAGGTCGTGATCGACGCCTACAACGGCACCGTCGACTTTTACCTGATGGACCCGGCGGACCCGATCGCCGCGACCTATCGACGAATCTTCCCGGACCTGTTCAAGCCGTTCGCGGCCATGCCGTCCGATCTTCAGAAGCACATTCGCTATCCCGAAGACCTCTTCCTGATCCAGGCGCGGCTCTTCCAGACCTACCACATGGAAGCGGCCGATGTTTTCTATAACCGCGAGGACCTCTGGCAATTTCCGCGTCAGCCGGCCGGTGACGGCGTCTCTTCAATGGACGGCATCACCACGATGGTCCCTTACTACATCATCATGCGGCTGCCCGGAGAGGCACAAGCCGAGTTCTTCATCATGATCCCGATGGTGCCGAGCCGTCGCGACAACATGATCGCATGGCTCGCCGCGCGCTGCGACGAGCCCGGCTATGGCAAGCTGGTCGTGTACGAATTTCCCAAGGAGAAGCTGGTCTACGGACCGTTCCAGATCGAGGCGCGAATTCATCAGAACACCGAGATCTCCCAACAGATATCGCTGTGGAACCAGATGGGGTCGCGGGTGATCCGGGGAAATCTGCTCGTGATCCCGATCGAGAATTCGATTCTCTACGTGTCGCCGCTGTATCTGCGGGCCGAGCAAGGACATTTGCCGGAGCTCAAGCGGGTGATTGCCGCCGATGGCGAGCATGTCGTCATGAGGGAAACACTTGCTGAGGCCCTGTCGGCACTCTTCGTGGACGACGGAGCTGCGTCGGCGCCGGCTGCGACCGCGGAATCGCCCGGCGATGAGGCCGCGGCAAGGCGCGCACAGGAGGCGCTCGATCACTATAATCACGCCATGGAGCGGTTAAAATCCGGCGATTGGACAGGCTTCGGCAAAGAGATCGGCCTGATGCGCGGCATTTTGGAGGATATCCGCCGGCAATCGGGTAGCCGCTGATTGACCCATCAACGGCGGCACACGTGCCTCGCCAGAAATTCGCGTCGTCTGCATTCTACGGATGCGCGCCTTCAGTCGACACCGCCACCCGACCCGCAATCGCCTCAGCTCGCCAGCACCGCACCGCATGCCCATCGGGCCGCGTCTCCAGCACGGGCCCCGGCTCGTGACGGCACACATCTTCCGCATACCGACATCGCGGGCTGAACGCACACCCGTTCGGCGGATTGAGCGGGTTCGGCAGATCGCCGCCAGTCGTCGCCAGCGGGGCATGGTGCAAGGGATCGGGGATGGCCGCGATCAGGGCTTGCGTATAGGGGTGCGCCGGCCGTTCGAAAATTTCCCGCCAGTCGCCGTTCTCGACGATGCGGCCGAGATACATCACGGCGACCCGGTCGCTCATGTGCTCGACGACGCCGAGGTCGTGGCTGATCATGATGTAGGAGAGACCGAGCGTCTCCTTCAGCTCCAGCAGCAGGTTGATGATCTGGGCGCGGATCGAGACGTCGAGCGCCGAGACCGGCTCGTCGCAGATGACGATCCTGGGGTTGAGGATCAGCGCGCGGGCGATGCCGATGCGCTGGCGCTGGCCGCCGGAGAATTCGTGGGGGTAGCGGTCGGCCTGTTCGGGCCGCAGGCCGACATGGCGCAGCATGGTCGCGACGCGGTCCTCGATCTCGCTTCTCGCGGTCACACCATGCACGCGCAAGGGATCTTCCAGCGTACGCCGAACGGTCTGGCGCGGATTGAGGGAGGCGTAGGGATCCTGGAAGACGATCTGGACGGTCCGGGCGAGCGATTTGCGGTCGCCGGATTGCCTGTTGGTCACAACCTGCCCGTCCAGCACGATGCGGCCGCGCGTCGGGGTGAGCAGACCAAGGATCGACAGGGCGACCGTCGATTTGCCGGAGCCGGACTCGCCGACGAGGCCGAGGCATTCGCCGCGCTTCAGCTTGAGATCGACACCGTCAACGGCACGGAGCACCCGCCGGCCGCGGTCGAGCAGGCCGCCACCAATCGGAAAATGAACCGCGAGATCCTCGACGCTGAGGATGAGATCGTCGTCCGCCCTTCCCTCGCCGGGCCTGCTCTGGGGTTCATGCATGGTGATGACACCTCACCAAACCGCCCGACTCCAGAACATCCGCCGCCGGCACGACGCTCCTGCAAATCTCGGTCGCGTTGGCGCAGCGCGGATTGAACCGGCAGCCATCAGGGAAGTTCGTGATGGCCGGGACGACGCCCGCGATCTCCTTGAGCCTGCTGCGGCCAAGTGCTGCGCGGCTGCCGAGTCGCGGCAGCGAGTCGACCAGGCCCCGCGTATAGGGATGCGAGGGCGTGCGAAAAATGTCGGCGGAGCCGCGCTCCTCGACGATGCGGCCGGCATACATCACAGCGACGCGGCGGCAGACATTGGCGACCAGGCCGAGATCGTGGCTGATCATCAGGATGGCCGTACCGCGTTCGGCGCAGAGATTGCGCATCAGCTCGATGATCTCGGCCTGCACGGTGACATCGAGCGCGGTGGTCGGCTCGTCCGCGATCAGGAGATCCGGACCGCAGGCCAGCGCAATGGCGATCATGACGCGCTGGCGCATGCCGCCGGAGAGCTGGTGCGGGTAATCGTTCACGCGCCGCTCCGGCGCAGGCACGCGGACGCTCGCCAGCGCCTCGACCGCGAGCTGGTTGGCCTCGCGCCAGCTCTTGCCCTTGTGCAGCACGAACATCTCGGCGATCTGGCGTCCGACGGGCGAGACCGGGTTCAGCGCCGTCATCGGCTCCTGGAAGATCATGGCGATGCGATTGCCGCGCAGGTCGCGCTGGGCGGCAGCCGAGAGGTGCTGGATCTCGCGCCCGTCAAAGCGGATGACGCCGCTTCCGATCGACAAGGGCGGCCGCAGCAGGCCGATCAAGGCGAGCGCCGTGATGCTCTTGCCGCAGCCGGATTCGCCGACCAGGCCAAACGTCTCGCCGCGATCGATGCGAAACGAAATGCTCTCGGCCGCCGCAACGCGTTTCGTTCCATCGTCGAGATCGATGCGGAGATCCTCGACTTCGATCAGGGGCGCGCCGGTCATGTGCGCCGGCTCCGCGACTGGGGATCGAGGATGTCGCGCAGGCCATCGCCAAGCAAATTGAGGCCGAGCACCGTCAGGAAGATGGCCAGCCCCGGGAAGATCGAAAGCCACGGCGCCGTCGTGATCTGGTCGCGGGCATCCGACAGCATGCTGCCCCAGCTCGGAAACGGCGGCCGAACGCCGAGGCCGAGGAACGACAAGGCGGCCTCGGAGAGGACCGCGCTGCCCATGCCGAGCGTGCCGATGACGACGATCGGTCCCAGCATGTTCGGCAGCAACTGCGTGATCATGATGCGGAGATCGCCGTAGCCGAGCACGGTGGCGGCCTGAACATAGCCCTGGCTCCTCAGCGACAGCGCCGAGGCCCGCGCGATCCGGCAGGTGAAGGACCAGTTGGTCAATCCGAGTGCAATCAGGAGACTGGTCAGGCCGGGGCCAAGCACCGCCATGATGGCCAGCGCGAAGATCAGCGAGGGGATCGCCAGCATGACGTTGGTCAGGGCGTTGACGACGTCGTCCCACCAGCCGCCCCAATAGCCTGCGCTGAGGCCCAGCGCCACGCCGATGACGCTGTTGATGAGCTGCGAGACGATGCCGACCGTCAGTGAGACGCGGGCGCCGTAGACGACGCGGGAATAGATGTCGCGGCCCTGGTCGTCGGTGCCGAACCACCAGGTCCAGCTCGGCGGCTCCTCCGCATTCATGAGGTTGGCGTCCAGGACGGGATCGGTGTGCGCCAGCCAGGGCGCGAGCACGCCGACCAGGATGGCGAGCGCAAACAACGCGCCGCCAATGATGAGGTTGGCGCGCAGCTTCATGCGTATCTGATCCTGGGATCGATCACGCCGTAGAGCAGATCGATCAGCAAATTGATCGCGAGGAAGGCCAGCACGACCACGAGAATGGAGCCCTGGACGGCGGGAATGTCGCGCTGCAGGACGCTGTCGACCAGCAGCGAGCCGATGCCCGGCCAGGAGAACAGCTTCTCGACCACGACCGCCTGCCCCATCAGCCCGCCGAATTGCAGGCCGACGGTGGTGAGAATGATGACGAGCGCGTTGCGCATGACGTGCCACTTCACCACGCGCGTCTCGCTCATGCCCTTGGAGCGCGCGGTGCGGACGAAATCAGCCGTCATGATCTCGAGGACGGCGGCGCGCGTCGTCCGGGCAAACAGCGCCATCGGCGAGACGCCGAGCGTCAAGGCCGGCAGCAGCAGATATTTCAGGCCGCCATCGCCATAGCCGAAACTCGGCAGCCAGCCGAGCTTCAACGCAAAGACGTACATGATCACCAATCCGAGCCAGAATTTGGCGATGGAAAGGCCGGACACCGCCACGACCATTGCGAGCGTGTCGACGAGACCGCCCGGCCGCAATGCGGCGACGAAACCGAGCGGCACGCCGAGCAGAACCGCAAATGCCATCGCCGTGAAGATCAGCTGCAACGTCGGCCAGGCCCGCTTGGCAATCATCGATGTCACCGGCTCGCGCGTCCGGAACGAGGTGCCGAAATCACCGGTCGCGAGCTTGGCGATGTAATTGCCGAAGCGCACATAGACGGGATCGTTCAGGCCGAGCTGCTGCTTCAGGCGCAGCTCGACCTGGGGATCGACGTCGTCGCTCATGGTCGAGGCGATGCTGCCGGGAACGACGCTGAACAGCACGAAGACCAGCAGCACGACGGCCAGCACGGTCGGAATGGTCTGCAGAAGGCGACGGATCAGGAAGGAGAGCATCGGCACTTTCTTCCCTCCCTTCATCGCTCATGGCGATGAAGGGAGCACGAGAACGCGTGTTACTTTGCCGGCGAGGTCTCGTCGACCCAGAGCTCCTCGACGTTCTGATGGGTCAGCTCCGTCGCGTTGAGCTGAACGCCATGGAGCCAGGGCTGCACGGCCATGACGGCCTTGTTGTAGTTGAAGAACCAGACCGGCGCCTCCTCGTAGAGCAGCGCGTTGGCCTTTTGCAGCAGCTGGGTGCGCTTGGATGAATCGTCGGCCTGCCCTGCCTCGTCCATGATCTTGTCGAACTCGGGGTTCTTGAAGATCATGTAGTTGCAGGCCGATTGCGGCGTCGACGAATGGAAGCATTTCAGCGCGGCCTGGGGATCCGGGCCGGTCTGTTGCGAGTAGATGTAGGCCTGGTAGTCGCCGGTGCGGACCACCTCCGACAGCACGGCAGCCTCGACCTGCTTGACCTTCACCTTGATGCCGACCTTGTCCAGCATCGGAATGACGGCCGAGACGATCGGCAGGCCCCAGCTTTCGTTCTGGCTGGTGGTCCATTCGAATTCGAAGCCGGAGGCGTAGCCGGCGTCAGCGAGCAACTGCTTGGCCTTGGCGGGATCGTAGGGGTACGGCTTCATCGTCTTGTCGTAGGCGGTCGAGGTCAGCGGCAGCCAACTGGTGGCGCGATAGGCCTTGCCCTTGACCAGCTTGCTGATGATCAAATCGGTATCGATCGCGTAGTTGATCGCCTGCCGGACGCGCTTGTCGGAGAACGGCTTGAAGTTGGGGTTCATGCCCATGTAACGCGTGAAGACCTCGGCGACCTCGGCGATGGTGCCCTTGAGATTGGGGTCGGTCTGATAGGCGACGTATTGCGCCGGCCCGAGCACGGAGGTGTCGATCTCCTTGTTGCGGAAGGCGACGTCGCGGGCCGCCGCCTCGCCCATGATCGAGACGATCAGCTTGTCGGCGTAGGGCTTGCCGGGCTTGTAGAACTTGTCCCACCGCTCCATGACGATGCGCGAGCCCGGCACGTGCTCGACGAACTTGAACGGGCCGAGGCCGATCGGATGCTGGATGAAGCTGTCCTTGGCGGCCTCGTCGGCGGGGTAGATCGAGGTCAGCGCCGTGAAGAAGTAGAAGCCGGGCTCGACCTTCTCGGTCAGCTTCATCTCCACCGTGAAATCGTCGATCTTCTTCAGGCCGGAGATTTCCTTCGCCTGCCCTTTCTCGACCGCGGCCGCGCCCTCGATGACGCGAACATAGCGCGCACCGGGATAGGCCTTGGTGCCGTCCATGATGCGGTTGAACGACCAGATCACGTCGTCAGCCGTCATCTTGCGGCCGTTGTGGAAATAGGCGTCGTCGCGGAGCTTGAAGGTCTGAACGAGCCCCCCGCTGGAGACGATGACCTCCTTCGCGAGTTCAGGGACCGGCTTTCCTTCCGCGGAGTCCCAGATGTAGAGCGAGCGATGCAGGCCCTTGGCGTAGATCTCGTCCTGGGCGCGCTGGGTGGTGTGAATGTCGAGACTGGTGAAGCTCGAGCCATAGGGCGCCGTCATGCGGATGGTTCCGCCCTTGCGCGGCGTCTGGGCTTCTGCCGGGGCGGCGAGCGCCAGTCCCAGGCCCGCGACGATCGCCAACATCCTGAACATCATGTGTCCCCTAATGCAGGTATTCCGATCAGGGATTTGATCATTCACAGCCTGTCGAACGCAAGCTTCGTTTTGCGTCCCCGGCGATGCAAGCCACCGATTGACGCGGTGCGTCATCGCGCAATGGGAACAGTGAACATTTTTCGCAATCGACGCGACCAAGCTCAGGATCGTTGTCTGAGCCCCAGGGATCGCGGAAAAAATGAAACGCCGAATGCTAGGTATCCTGCTCGTGGGCAGTCTGGTCGCCGCGACAGCGGCGATGGCGATCCCTGTTACGCCGGATCCGGGCCCCGCTGACGGCATCGACGTCGGCTGGTATCGCAGCACGGGCCTGGACACGGCCGTCGACCAGACCTGGTGGGCGACCAGGAACCGTTGCGTCCCGGACACTCTCGGCGAACGCCTGATCTGCGGCGCTCTCGGGTATCTGGCACGGGCCGCAGGCCGGACCTTCGAGGCCAAAATGTCCGACGACGCCGGTCTGCCGCTGCCGGCCGGCTGGGACCTGATGACCACGAAGAACGCGTCCTTCATCAGGTCGGCGCATGTCGAGACGCCGCTCGATCTCGCAGCCGTGCTCGACTTCTATCGCGCCTCGCTCGGACAGCGTGGCTGGACCGAGACGAACGGCGCGCTCATCGCGCCCGACAGGGCCGAGATCGCTTTCACGACGTCGGACGGACCGGCGACGCTCCGGCTCGTCCGCCAGGACAACAAGACCATCGCCGACCTTTCCCTGCGCAAGCGGTGGAAGGTAACGGCGGGCATCGCGCCAAAACCGGGGCAAGTGAAATTGATGCTCGGCAACGAGACGGATAAAGCGGCAGTTATCACCGTCAATGAGCGAACCGTCAGGCTGGTGGCGCACGCGGGAGAAAAACTGACCCACACCGACGATGCGGCGAGCGAAAAGTCCGATATCCCAAAGCTCGATCTGCCGTCAGGCAAGCACAAGATCACCGTCAAGGCCGAGGGCAGCGCTGCGCGGAGCCGGGAGCTCGAGATCGCAGCCAACGAGACCTGGGGCCTGCTGGTCGGCCCGGATGGCGCGCCGCTGCCGATACGGCTGTATTGAGGCGCGCGACGCTCTCTCTCCGTCAGCCTGACAACTCCGGCTGCCAATCCCCCAGCTTCCGGGCAGCCCCCGTGATGTCGGCGATGGTTCGAAACGCCACCGCCTCCACCATCATCCCGCGCGCGAGCCGCACGGCGCGGGCCTCGCTCACCGCCCGCACCTTCGGATCCTCGATCAGCTCGAAATCGATGTTGTGGGCAAGGCCGAAAATGCGGCGGATGGTTTTGGCGGCGGCGAATCCGACCGTGTCGGTGAACAGGCGCTGCATGTAGGCCTGCCGCTCGGCCTCGAGGCGCATCGCGCCCTTCTCGCCGGCAAAGAGCGAGACCGGATAGGCATCGCCGCGGGCCTCCGACCGCCAGAGGTCGAGGAATTTTCGCGAAAACTCATTCCAGACCTGGTCGACCGTCTCCAGCACCCAGCCCTCGAATTCGCGGCGCTCGCCCGGCGTGCGCTCGTGGCCGGCAGAGGCGAAATAGGCCATCAGCAGATTGGCCAGCACCGCGCCGACGTCAAAACCCATCGGGCCGTAGAAGGCGAATTCCGGATCGATCACCCGCGTCTCTGCCGCCGTCACCATGATCGAGCCGGTGTGGAGATCGCCATGCAGCAGTGCTTCCGGGCTCGCCATGAATTTCAGCTTCAGCCGGGAGATCGCGACATGCAGCTCCATGTCCTCGCGCAAGGACGCGGCCAGGCCGTCGAGATACGGCGACGTCCAGCGGTTCTGCTCGGCGATGCGATAGGGATCGGTGAAGATCAGATCCTCGGTGATCTTGCACAGCGCATGATTGCCGGCGAAGGCGGCGATGGCCTCCTTCTTCTCCGCGGCCGTGAGCGCGAGGTCGGAGGTGAAGAACAGCGTCCGCGCCATGAACGTCGTGATGTCATCGACGAAGCGCGGATAGGACGTCGCAGCCACCAGCCCCTTGCGCATGATGATATGGGGCTCGAGCAGCTCCATCACCGTGAGTGCCAGCGTCTCGTTGTGGTGCAGCAAGGCCGGCACGAGGCCGGGCACGAGCTGGGCCTGCCGGGACAGCGCGAGATATTCGTAATGGGCCCGCGACAGCGGCAGCGGCCAGCTCTCGCCGACCAGGCGAACGTAAGGCAGCGCCTGCTTCACGGCGGTGCCGCCGCTGGCGCCTTTCACGATGAAGACGAGGTTGAGATTGCCGTCGCCGACCTCGGTGATCCCCCAGGCGGCCGGCGCGCCGCCAAGCAGTGCCGCGATGTCAGGCAGGCCCGCGAGATAGTCCCGCAAGGCCGCTTCCTGAAGAATCCGGTAATCCCCCGCCTGCCCTTGCGCCATGACGATCCCATCCCATGCTCGATGGCCGGATCGTTACTCCCGCTCCAGGAAGCTCGAGCCGATCTCGGCCTTTCTTTTGATCGGATCGTAATCGCAATAGACGTTGTCCGCCACCAGCGTGTAGCTGGCGCTAACGGTGTATTTATCGAGCTTGACCGAGTTCAGACCGATCACCGAGGTGCTTTTGCCGCCGTTCCATTTGAACGGCGTCGAGCTCTTGGCCTGCTCGCAGGCCATCACGGCTTCGTTGAACACGTAACCCTCGACGAACGCCTTCAGCGTTCGCGCCTGCACGGCGATCTTCCATTCGACATAGCCAATGGCACCGAGACCGGCGACGATCAGCACCAGAAGCGCGACGACGATCCTCTGAAAAGTCATTCGTTCCCCCAACAACGACGCAACGCGAAAAATCCGGCAAAATCGCTAAAACGGCATCCCCATCAATTTCGACAGCCGTTCGATCGAGAGATAGCCGGCCTGATAGGCCGCGACCCCGATGCCGTAGATGATGGCCGAGATGATCGTGGTCCAGATCAGCTTGCGCTTCATGCCGGTCAGGACAGGTGCGCCGGGGTCGGTGCCGGGCGCGCCGACGCCGTCCTCGTGCTGGCTGCGCACGCCGAACGGCAGCGTCAGGAACAGCGCGATCCACCAGATGACGAAGTAGATCGCGAGTGCGGTTGAAATCTGGATGGCCATGGGGCGATCTTACGCCTGCTCGATTTCGACGAGCGCGCCGGAAAAGTCCTTCGGGTGCAGGAACAGCACCGGCTTGCCGTGGGCGCCGATCTTCGGCACGCCGTCGCCGAGGACGCGGGCGCCCTCCTTCACCAGGGTGTCGCGCGAGGCGATGATGTCGACGACCTCGTAGCAGATGTGGTGGATGCCGCCGTCGGCATTGCGCTCAAGAAATTTCGCGATCGGCGAGGCCTCGCCGAGCGGCTCGATGAATTCGATCTTGGTGTTGGGGAGCGTCGCGAACACGGTGATGACGCCATGCTCGGGCAGCGGCACGGCTTCCGAAATCTGCGCCCCGAACGCCGTGCCGTAGATTTTTGCGGACTTGACGGCATCCCTGGTCGCGATCGCGACGTGGTTGAGGCGACCCAGCATGTTTCTTCTCCCTCAGCGCGTGATCCGAAGACCACGCTTAATCTACACCGTCAGGACGTGGACCAGACAGGGGGGCTTTTTGCCCCAATGTTCGTTGATGACGGCCCGGACGGCGCGTCGCACCGATTCCGCCAGTGCATCCGGATCCCGGCGGCGCGCCTTCGGCAGGCCCTCGATGGTGGACATCACGGCGTCGAAGACGATGTCGTCGAACGGCTCCCCCGCCCGGTTTTTCTCGGGGATGCCGATCAGATCGACCTCGGGCTCGTCGACAAGCTCGCCCTGCGCGGTCATGGCGATGGCGACGAAGGCGCAGCCGGAGAACGCCATGCGGCGGCGCTCGACCACGGCGCGGGACTTGGAATCCTCCAGGATGGTGCCGTCCTTGTAGAGCCGGCCCGACGGCACCTCGCCGACCACGCCGGGATCGCCGGGGCCGAGCTTGACCATATCGCCGTTGCGGACCACCAGCACGCGCGGCACGCCGGCGGCACGCGCGAGCTTGGCGTGCTCGTTCAGGTGCAGCGCCTCGCCATGGACGGGGATCAGGAGCTGCGGCTTCACCCAGGAGATCATGTCGCGCAGCTCGTCGCGGCGGGGATGGCCGGAGACGTGGACCAGATGATCGCGGTCGGTGAGGACCTCGACGCCCTGCAGCACCAGATTATTGATGATCGAGCCCACGGCCTTCTCGTTGCCGGGGATGGTGCGCGAGGAGAAGATCACGCTGTCGCCGCGGTTCAGCGTGATCTCGGGATGGTCGTCATTGGCGATGCGGGCCAGCGCCGCGCGGGACTCGCCCTGGCTGCCGGTGCAGAGCGCCAGCACCTTGTCCTGCGGCAGATGGCCGTAGACCTCGGGCGAACGGAAATTCTGGACGCCATCGAGATAGCCGGTCTCGCGCGCGACCTGCACCACGCGCTCCATGGCGCGGCCGACCACCACGACCTCGCGGTCGGCGGCCTTCGCGGCATCGGCGACGGCCTTGATGCGGGCGACGTTGGAGGCGAAGGTCGTGACCGCGACGCGGCCCTTGGCCGCCTTCACCAGGTCGATGATGGTGCGCGCGACCTCGGCTTCGGACGGCGAGCGGCCATCGCGCACCGCGTTGGTGGAATCGCCGATGAGAGCGAGCACGCCCTCCTCGCCGAGTTCGCGCAGCCGCTTTTCATCGGTCGGACGTCCGAGCGTCGGGGTCGGATCGATCTTCCAGTCGCCGGTGTGCAGCACCACGCCGGCCTCGGTGTGGATCGCCAGCGCATGCGCTTCCGGAATCGAATGCGCGACCGGGATGAACTCGACGTTGAAGGGACCGACATCGATGCGCCCGCCTGACGGGACCACGGTGACGGGGATCACGGGCGCGTTGCGCTCGGCGGCGCATTTGGCCTCGAACAGCGCGGCGCTGAACTGCGTCGCATAGATCGGGCATTTCAGCCGCGGCCAGAGATCGATGATGGCGCCGAAATGGTCCTCATGGGCGTGGGTCAGCACCAGGCCCATCAGGTTCTTGCGTTCCTTCTCCAGGAAGCTGATGTCCGGCATGATCAAATCGATGCCGGGCAGATGCTCCTCGTCGCCGAAGGAAACGCCGAGATCGACCGCCAGCCAGGAACGCTGGTGGCGATTGCCGAGGCCGTAGATCGACAGGTTCATGCCGATCTCGCCGACGCCGCCGAGCGGCGCAAAAACCAGTTCGTCGGGTCTCGCCATCACGCAGCTCCCACCGAACGAACCGGGCCAAAAAACACCTCGCCCGCGGCGATCGGCACGCGACGGCCATCCGCGGTGCGGACGATCAGGCAGCCGGTGTCGTCGATCGTGTCAAAAATACCTTCCAGCACCTTGGTTCCCGTGTGGATCGCGATCGGCTCGCCAAGGCGCGCGGCGCGCTCCAGCCAGAGCTTTCGGATCTCGGCAAAGCCACGGCCATTGTCCCAGATGCCGCGGAATTCCACCCAGGCGTCCGACAGGGCCGAGAACAGCTCTTCCGCGCTGATCTGGACGCCGAGGGCTGCCAGCGACACCGCCGGCGTCGGCGTGCCCTCGGGCGCCGCCACGATGTTGGTGCCAATGCCTGTGACGATGGCCAGGCGATCGCCGACGGCTTCGGCCTCCAGCCCGATGCCGACCAGCTTCTTGCCGTTGGCAAGGACGTCGTTCGGCCATTTCAGGGCGTATCGGGGACGGTCGGGGCCGAGCCGCAGCGCAGCCTCGAGGCTGACTTTCTCCAGCGCAGCCTCCTCGGCCAGTCCCGCGGCAAAACCGATCGTGGCAGCCACCGCCGGCGCGATGTCGAGGACTTCGAGGACGCTGGCTGCCAGATTGCCCTTCGGCGCGATCCAGGGCCGCTGACGGCGGCCGCGGCCGGCCGTCTGCTCATCCGTGACGAACCAGATCGGGCCGCGCTCGCCGGCGCGAGCCGCCTCGATGGCATCGGTATTGGTCGAGCCGGTCCGCTCCAGGGCTGCGAGCTTGTAGCCCGCCGCGATTGCGCGAGGACCGAGCGCGAACCCCATCCTAGAACAGCGATTTTGCGGCGGCGGAGGCGACGTTCACCACCGGACCCGCGAACAGCGCGAACAGAATTGTGAACAGGCCCGCAACCGCCAGCACCGTCTTGACCTCGGCGCGCATCGGATCGACCTGGCCGGCCGGTTCATCAAAGTACATCGTCTTGACGATGGTGAGATAGTAGTAGGCGCCCACCACGCTGGAGAGCACGCCGATCACGGCGAGCGTGAACAAATTCGCCTTGATGGCGGCGACGAAGACGTACCATTTGGCGAAAAAGCCGGCGAGCGGCGGAATGCCCGCCAGCGAGAACAGCAGCATCGCGAACATGAAGGCGAGCAGCGGGTTGGTGCGCGACAGGCCTGCGAAGTCGCTGATCTTCTCGACGGCCTGGCCGTTACGCTTCATGGCGAGGATGACCGAGAACGAGCCGAGCGTCATCGCGACATAGATCACGATGTACATCAGCACGCCCTGCGCGCCCTCGACCGTGCCGGAGGCAAGGCCGACGAGCGCGAAGCCCATATGGCCGATCGAGGAGTACGCCATCAGGCGCTTGATGTTGCTCTGGCCGATCGCGGCAAACGAGCCCAGCGCCATCGAGGCGATCGCCACGAACACCAGGATCTGCTGCCACTGCGAGACGATGCCCGGGAATGCGGTCAGCGTAACGCGGGTGAACACGGCGAGTGCAGCCACCTTCGGCGCGGACGCGAAGAAGGCGGTGACCGGCGTCGGGGCGCCTTCGTACACGTCGGGCGTCCACATGTGGAACGGCACGGCCGAGACCTTGAAGCAGAGGCCGGCGAGCAGGAACACCAGGCCGAACACGAGGCCGACATTCGCGGCGGTCGCAGCCGTAGCGATGCCGGCGAAGCTGACGGTGCCGGTGAAGCCGTACACCAGCGAGGAGCCGTACAGCAGCATGCCCGAGGACAGCGCGCCCAGCACAAAGTACTTCAGACCGGCTTCGGTCGACTTGGCATTGTCGCGGTTCGAGGCCGCCACGACGTAGAGCGCGAGCGACATCAATTCGAGGCCGAGATAGAGCGAGATCAGGTCACCGGCCGAGATCAGCACCATCATGCCGAGCGTCGAGAGCAGCACCAGGATCGCGTATTCGAAGATGCGGCGCGACGGATCCGACAGGAACTCGGTCGACAGCACCAGCGTCACCGCCGAGCCGATCAGGGCCAGGATCTTCATGAAGCGGGCGAAATCGTCGACGATGAAGCTGCCGCCGAACGTCACCTGCTTGCCGGCGGGCAGCATGTATTCGAGCACGCCGACCACGATCAGCAGCAGCACCGCGAGCGTGGTGACCGCGCTGGTGGTGCCCTGCCCGCGATAGGCGCCGAGCATCAGAAGCGCCATGGCGCCGATCGCGAGCACGATCTCGGGCAACACCGGCGCCAGTTGATAACCTGCAGTCGTAAAGCTCATGGCGATATCCTGACCTGCCCGATCACTGGAGCAGTGCGGCGGCCTTCACGGCCGTCACAGCGGTGTTGTAATTATTGACGAGTTGCTGGACCGAGGCGGCCGACATGTCGAGCACCGGCTTCGGATAGACGCCGAACAGGATCGTCAGCGCGATCAGCGGGAACAGCGTCACGCATTCACGTAGGGTGAGATCCTTCATGCTCATCAGCGTCGGCTTGACCAGCGCCCCGAACACGACCTTGCGGTAGAGCCACAGCGCGTAGCCGGCCGACAGGATCACGCCGAAGGTGGCGAAGAACGCGGTCGGGATCGAGACCTTGAAGGTGCCGAGCAGCGTCATGAACTCGCCGACGAAGCCGCTAGTGCCGGGCAGACCGACGTTCGCCATGGTGAAGATCATGAAGGTCAGCGCGTAGAGCGGCATCCGGTTGACGAGGCCGCCATAGGCCGCGATCTCGCGGGTGTGCAGGCGGTCGTAGACCACGCCAACGCAGAGGAACAGCGCGCCGGAGACGATGCCGTGCGAGATCATCTGGAACATGCCACCGGCGACGCCCTGCATGGTGCCGGCGAAGATGCCCATGGTGACGAAGCCCATATGCGCGACCGACGAGTACGCGATCAGCTTCTTCATGTCCTCCTGCATCAGCGCCACCAGCGAGGTGTAGATGATGGCAATCGCGGACATGGTGAAGATCAGCGGCGCGAAGTCGTGCGAGGCGAGCGGGAACATCGGCAGCGAGAAGCGCAGGAAGCCGTAGCCGCCCATCTTCAGCAGGATCGCGGCCAGAACCACGGAGCCCGCGGTCGGCGCCTCGACGTGCGCGTCAGGCAACCAGGTGTGCACCGGCCACATCGGCATCTTCACCGCAAACGAGGCGAAGAAGGCCAGCCACGCCCACGTCTGCAACGACCGCGGCACGGCGGTATGCATCAGGGTCGGGATGTCGGTGGTGCCGCCGTTCCAGTACAGTGCCATGATGGCGAGCAGCATCAGCACCGAGCCGAGCAGCGTGTAGAGGAAGAACTTGAACGACGCGTAGACCCGGCGCGGACCGCCCCAGACGCCGATGATCAGGAACATCGGGATCAGGCCGCCTTCGAAAAACAGGTAGAACAGCACGAGATCGAGCGCCGAGAAGGTGCCGATCATCAGCGTTTCCAGGATCAGGAACGCCATCATGTATTCGCGGACGCGGTTCGAAATCGCCTTCCAGCTCGCGATGATGCAGAACGGCATGATCGCGGTGGTGAGGATCACCAGCGGCAGCGAAATGCCGTCCACGCCCATGTGGTAGGTGATGCCGGTGGCGAGCCAGCTCGCCTTCTCGACGAACTGGAAGTCCGCATTCGACGGGTCGAAGCGCATGACCAGAAGCACCGACACCGCGAAGGTGATCAGCGTGGTCCACAGCGCGATCCAGCGCGAGTTGCGCCGGGCCGCCTCGTCATCGCCGCGGCTCAGGTAAACGATCAGCGCGCCGACCAGCGGCAGGAACGTCGTGACCGAAAGGATGGGCCAGGTTGTCATTTACTGGCCTCCAAAGCCGAACATGAACCAGGTGATCAGGCCGGCGGCGCCGATCAGCATGGCGAATGCGTAGTGATAGAGATAGCCGGTCTGGATCTTCACGACGTTACGGGTGATGTCCAGCACGCGGGCCGAAATGCCGTCGGGACCGAAGCCGTCGATGATGAAGCCGTCGCCCTTCTTCCAGAGCTGGTAGCCGATCCACTTCGCCGGACGGACGAAGATGAAATCGTAGAGCTCGTCGAAGTACCATTTGTTGAGCAGGAACTGGTACAGCATAGGCTGCGTGTTCGCGAGCTCGACCGGGAGGTACGGCTTGCGGATGTAGAAGGTGTAGGAGACCAGGAAGCCGCCGACCATCATCACGAAGGGCAGCCAGCCCAACAGATGCGGCATGTGCTCCATATCCTCGAGGATATGCGGGTTCATCTTCACGGACTCGCGGAAGAACTCCTCCACGCCGTGAGGACCGGTGAACAGCTCCTTGAACGGGAAGCCGGCCAGCACCGATCCAACCGCCAGCACGCCGATCGGGATCAGCATCCAGATCGGGCTCTCATGCGCGGCCTCGTAGTGCTCCTGGTCGTGGGGCTCGCCGAAGAAGGTCTTGAACACCAGACGCCAGGAATAGAACGAGGTCAGGCCCGCGGCCACGATCGTCATCAGGTAGGCGTAGGTCGAGAACGGGTTATGCGAGGCATAGGCCGCCTCGATGATCGCGTCCTTGGAGAAGTAGCCGGCGAACAGCGGGAAGCCGGTCAGCGCCAGCGTGCCGACGGTCATCACCGCGAACGTGTACGGGATCTTCCTCCAGAGGCCACCCATGTTGCGGATGTCCTGCTCGTGGTGCATCGCGTAGATCACCGAGCCGGAGCCCAAGAACAGCAGCGCCTTGAAGAAGGCGTGCGTGAACAAATGGAACATGCCGACCGAATAGGCCCCTGCTCCCATCGCCACGAACATGTAGCCGAGCTGCGAACAGGTCGAGTACGCCACGATGCGCTTGATGTCGTTCTGGACGAGACCGATGGTCGCGGCGAAGAACGCCGTGGTGGCACCGAAGAACATCACGACGGCCTGGGCGTTCGGGGCGAGCTCGAACAGCGGCGACAGGCGCGCCACCATGAACACGCCGGCGGTGACCATGGTCGCGGCATGGATCAGCGCCGACACGGGCGTCGGGCCTTCCATCGCGTCCGGCAACCAGGTGTGCAGCAGGAACTGCGCCGATTTACCCATCGCGCCCATGAACAGCAGGAGGCAGGTCAGCGTCAGCGCATCGGCATGCCAGCCGAGGAAGTCGATGGTCTTGCCGGTGAGGCCCGGAGCTGCATGGAAGATGGTCTCGAAATCGGTCGAGCTCGTCAGCATGAAGATCGAGAAGATGCCGAGCGCGAAGCCGAAATCGCCGACGCGGTTGACCACGAAGGCCTTGATGGCGGCGGCGTTCGCCGACGGCTTCTGGTACCAGAAGCCGATCAGCAGATAGCTCGCCAGACCCACGCCTTCCCAGCCGAAGAACAGCTGCACCAAATTGTCCGCCGTCACCAGCATCAGCATGGCGAAGGTGAACAGCGAGAGATAGCCGAAGAAGCGCGGCCGGTACGGATCCTCGTCCATGTAGCCGATGGAATAGAGGTGCACGAGCGAGGATACGGTCGTCACCACCACCAGCATCACGGCGGTGAGCGTGTCGACGCGCAGCGACCACCAGACCTCGAGCTCGCCGGAGAAGATCCAGGGCAGAATCTGGATACGGGCGTCGTGGCCGTTGAAGCCGACGTCGACCAGCGTCATCCAGGACAGCGCGGCCGCCACGAACAGCAGTCCGGTCGTGATCAGCTCGGCGCCGCGCGAACCGGCGGCCGCCGGCTCGACCGGACCATGGCCGTGGTCGTCATGGGCGTGATCGTCGTGGCCATGATCGTCATGAGCCGCCGATGCGTGCGCATCGCCGTGACCGTGATCGCCGTGATGCTCGACCTCGTCGCCCGAGGGGTTGCGGGCATGCGCGCCGGCCAGGGCGATGAGCCCGGCCAGAATGGCGCCCAGCAGGGGCAGGAAAACGATTGCCTGAACCATGACTGCGCTCAGCCCTTCATCAGATTGACGTCCTCAACCGCGATCGAGCCACGGTTGCGGAAATAGACCACCAGGATGGCGAGACCGATCGCGGCTTCGGCGGCCGCAACGGTCAAGACCAGCAGCGCGAAGACCTGGCCGACGATGTCGCCGAGGAAGGTCGAGAATGCCACCAGGTTGACGTTGACCGAGAGCAGGATCAGCTCGATCGACATCAGGATGACGATGATGTTCTTGCGGTTCAGGAAGATGCCGAGGATGCCGAGCGTGAACAGGATCGCGCCGACCGCCAGATAATGTCCGAGCCCGATCGTCATTTCACCCACTCCGCCGCGTCGGCGTCCGAAAGCCCCTGCCCCGGTGCCACCTTGCGCATCGCCATCGCCATCTCGGGCGTGCGTGCGTTCTGAACGTTGATGTCCTGCCGCTTCACGCTCGCCTTGTGGCGCAGCGTCAGCACGATGGCGCCGATCATGGCGACCAGCAGCACCATGCCCGAGAGCTGGAAGTAGTGGACATACTTCGTATAGAGCACCAGGCCGAGCGCCTCGGTGTTCGACACGTTGGTCGGGATCGGCGCCGTGATGGTCTTGCTCACGGTCGGGTTGATGACCCAGGCGCCGACGGTCAAAAGCAGCTCGAACAGGAAGATGCCGCCGATCACGACACCCACCGGCAGGTACTGGATGAAGCCTTCGCGCAGCTCGAGGAAGTCGACGTCGAGCATCATGATGACGAACAGGAACAGCACCGCGACGGCGCCGACATAGACGACGATCAGGATCATCGCGAGGAATTCGGCGCCCATCAGCACGAACAGGCCGGAGGCGTTGACGAAGGCCAGGATCAGGTACAGCACGGAGTGAACGGGATTGCGCGAGACAATCACCATCACCGCCGAGGCGACGCAGACGCCGGCGAAGAGATAGAAGAACAGCGCAGGAAGGATCATGCTCTCATCTCACCGGTAAGGCGCATCGAGCTCGATCGCTTTCGCGATCTCGCGTTCCCAGCGGTCGCCATTGGCGAGCAGCTTGGCCTTGTCATAGAACAGTTCCTCGCGGGTCTCGGTCGCGAACTCGAAGTTCGGACCTTCGACGATGGCGTCGACCGGGCAGGCCTCCTGGCAGAGGCCGCAATAGATGCACTTCACCATGTCGATGTCGTAGCGCACGGTGCGGCGGGTGCCGTCGTTGCGGCGCGGACCGGCCTCGATCGTGATCGCCTGCGCCGGGCAGACCGCTTCGCACAGCTTGCAGGCGATGCAGCGCTCTTCACCATTCGGATAGCGGCGCAGCGCATGCTCACCGCGGAAGCGCGGCGAGATCGGGCCCTTCTCGAACGGATAGTTCAGCGTCGGCTTCGGCTGGAAGAAATAGCGCATGGCGAGGAAGAACGCCGAGACGAATTCCGACAGCAGCAGCGAGCGTGCAGTGGCGTTGATGTTGATACCCATGACGGCCCTCACTTCGGCGCGATGCCGGCGAATTGCAGCACGCCCGCCACCACGACCACCATCACCAGCGAGAGCGGCAGGAACACCTTCCAGCCGAGGCGCATCAGTTGGTCGTAGCGGTAGCGCGGCACGATCGCCTTTGCCATCGCAAACAGGAAGAACATGAAGAAGAGTTTGAGCGCGAACCAGATGATCCCCGGCACCCAGTTGAAGGGCGGCAGATCCACCGGCGGCAGCCAGCCTCCGAGGAACAGGATGGTTGCCATTGCGCACATCGTGACGATCGCGACGTATTCGCCGAGCATGAACAGCAGATACGGCGTCGAGCCGTATTCGACCATGAAGCCGGCGACCAGCTCGGACTCGGCCTCGACGAGGTCGAAGGGCGGACGGTTGGTTTCCGCCAGCGCCGAGACGTAGAACACCACGAACATCGGGAACAGCGGCCAGACGTACCAGTTCAGGATGGTGAGCTGCGGCAGCCCGATCAGGCTGGCGAGGCCGCGGACATGCTGGGCCTCGACCACGGCCGAGAGGTTCAGCGTGCCGGCGCAGAGCAGCACCGTGATGATGACGAAGCCGATCGAGACTTCATACGACACCATCTGGGCCGCCGAACGCAGCGCGGCCAGGAACGGATACTTCGAGTTCGACGACCAGCCGGCCATGATGATGCCGTAGATCGACAGCGACGAGATCGCGAAGATGAAGAGGATGCCGACATTGATGTCGGAGATCACCCAGCCGAGATTGGTCGGGATCACCGCCCAGGCGGCGAGCGCGAGCACGCATGAGACCAGGGGAGCAAGAAGGAAGACGCCCTTGTTGGCGCCGGCCGGAATGATCGGCTCCTTCAGCACGAACTTCAAAAGGTCGGCGAAGGACTGGAACAGGCCCCAGGGCCCGACCACGTTCGGACCGCGGCGGATCTGCACCGCCGCCCAGATCTTGCGGTCGGCGAGCAGGATGTAGGCGATCGCGACCAGCAGGACCACGAGCACCAGCACGCTTTCCGCGATCATGATGATCAGCGGCCAGAGAAAGCCGGTCCAGAATGCGCTTGCGAAAAATTCCATCTGGCTCACTCCGCTGCGGTCAGCATCTGCCCGGAGGCAAGCCGCGAGCACTCCGCCATCACGGCCGACGCACGCGCGATTGGGTTGGTCAAATAGAAGTCCTCGATCGCAGCCTTGAACGGCGCCTTCTCGGGCGAACCGCCCTTCCCCGCGAGCTTCTTGATCTGGTCGGCTGCGCCCGCTTCGATCTGGTCGAGACGGATCAGATGCGGCACCGCCTTGAACAGCGCCTGGCGCAGCGCGGCAAGCGAATCGTAGCCGAGCTTCTTGCCGAGCGCCTCCGAGAGCGCGCGGACGATCGCCCAGTCCTCGCGGGCTTCGCCCGGCGGGAACGCGGCGCGACCGGTCATCTGCACGCGGCCTTCGGTGTTGACGTAGATCGCGGACTTCTCGGTGTAGGCGGCCGCCGGCAGGATCACGTCGGCGCGGTGCGCGCCGCGGTCGCCATGGGTGCCGATGTACACGACGAAGGTACCGTCCGGCGCCTTGATCTCGTCGGCGCCGAGCAGGAACAGCAGGTCGAGCGTGCCGAAGGTCGTCATCTGCGCGGCGTTCAGCCCGCCCTGACCTGCGACGAAGCCGATGTCGAGCGCGCCGACGCGCGAAGCGGTCTCGTGCAGCACGCCGAAGCCGTTCCAGCCGTCCTTCACCGCGCCGACATCGAGCGCGAGCTTGGCGGCGGCGGCGAGAATGGCGGCGCCGTCGTGACGCGAGGCCGCGCCCGCGCCGATCAGGATGATCGGGTTCTTGGCGTTCTTCAGCACATCCATGAAGGAGTGCTTGCCGGCCGCGAGCTCACCGAGCGTTTCGGTGCCCGCACCGAGATGATCATAGTCGAAAGTGAGATCGGCCTTGGCGCCGATCACGCCGACCTTGAAGCCGCCGGCGCGCCAGCGCTTGCGGATGCGGGCGTTGAACACGGCCGCTTCCTTGCGCGGATTGGCGCCGACGATGAGCAGCGCATCCGCCTGCTCGACGCCCGCCAGCGTCGGGTTGAAGATGTAGGAGCCCCGGCCGAGCGCGGGATCGAAGGCGTCGCCGCCCTGCACCGCCAGATTGGCCGAACCGAATTTCGCCAGCAGATCCTTCACCGCGAACATCTCTTCGACGCCGGCGAGGTCGCCCGCAATCGCGCCGATGCGCTTGCCGTCGGTGCGGGCCGCCTTCGAAGCGATCGCCGCGAACGCTTCCTGCCAGCTCGCCGCACGCAGCTTGCCGGCTTCACGGATATAGGGCCGGTCGAGGCGCTGGGTGCGCAGGCCGTCGACGATGTGGCGGGTCTTGTCGGAGATCCACTCCTCGTTCACGGCCTCGTTGATGCGCGGCAGCACGCGCATGACTTCGCGGCCGCGGGTATCGACGCGGATCGCGGAACCCACGCCGTCCATCACGTCGACCGACTGGGTCTTGCCGAGCTCCCACGGACGCGCCGCGAAGGCATAGGGCTTCGAGGTCAGCGCACCGACCGGGCAGATGTCGACGAGATTGCCCTGCAGTTCCGAGGTCAGCGCATGCTCGAGATAGGTCGTGATCTCCATGTCCTCGCCGCGACCGGTCGCGCCCATCTCGGGGGCGCCGGCAACTTCCGCCGAGAAGCGGACGCAACGCGTGCACTGGATGCAGCGGTTCATCGAGGTCTTGACCAGCGCACCGAGGTACTTGTCCTCGACCGCGCGCTTGTTCTCGGCGAAGCGGCTGGTGTCGACACCATAGCCCATCGCCTGGTCCTGCAGGTCGCACTCGCCGCCCTGATCGCAGATCGGGCAGTCCAGCGGATGGTTGATCAGAAGGAATTCCATCACGCCTTCGCGTGCCTTCTTCACCATCGGCGAACGCGTGGAGATTTCCGGCGGCTCTCCCTTCGGGCCCGGACGGCAGTCACGCACGCCCCAGGCGCACGATGCGACCGGCTTCGGGCCACCCTTCACCTCGACGAGGCACATCCGGCAATTGCCGGCGATCGACAGGCGCTCGTGATAGCAGAAGCGCGGAATCTCGGCGCCGGCCGCCTCGCACGCCTGAAGCAGCGTGTACTCGGCGGGGACATCGATCTCTTTGCCGTCGATGATGAGCTTGGTCATTCTCTCTACTCCGCCGCGACCATGTTCACGGGATCGCGGACGCCGGCATCGTCGATGTCGGCCTTGTGCGAATACTGGTCGATACGCGCTTCGATCTCATGACGGAAATGCGCGATCAGGCCCTGGATCGGCCAGGCGGCTGCGTCGCCGAGCGCGCAGATGGTGTGGCCTTCGACCTGTTTGGTGACTTCCAGCAGCATGTCGATTTCGCGCTTGTGGGCGCGGCCATCGGCCATGCGGGTGAGCACGCGCCACATCCAGCCGGTGCCCTCGCGGCACGGCGTGCACTGGCCGCAGCTCTCATGCTTGTAGAAATAGGAGATGCGGGCGATCGAACGGATCAGGTCGGTCGACTTGTCCATCACGATCACGGCCGCGGTGCCGAGGCCCGAGCGCAGCTTGCTGAGGCTGTCGAAATCCATCGGCGTGTCGATGATCTGCTCCGCCGGCACCATGCGCACCGAGGAGCCGCCGGGGATCACGGCCTTGAGGTTGTCCCAGCCGCCGCGGATGCCGCCGCAATGCTTGTCGATCAGCTCACGGAACGGAATGCCCATGGCCTCTTCGACGTTGCAGGGCCGCTCGACATGGCCGGAGATGCAGAACAGCTTGGTGCCGACATTGTTCGGACGGCCGATGCCGGCGAACCAGGCGGCGCCACGGCGCAGGATGTCCGGCGCAACCGCGATGGACTCGACGTTGTTGACGGTGGTCGGGCAGCCGAACAGGCCGACGTTGGCCGGGAACGGCGGCTTCAGGCGCGGCTGGCCCTTCTTGCCCTCGAGGCTTTCGAGCAGCGCGGTCTCCTCACCGCAGATATAGGCGCCGGCGCCGTGCGCGACGTAGATGTCGAACGGCCAGCCGTTGACGTTGTCCTTGCCGACCAGCTTGGCGTCATAGGCCTGGTCGATCGCGGCCTGAAGATGCTCGCGCTCGCGGATGAATTCGCCGCGGACATAAATGTAGCAGGTGTGCGCGTTCATCGCGCAGCTGGCGATCAGGCAGCCCTCGATCAGGAGATGCGGATCGTGCCGCATGATCTCGCGATCCTTGCAGGTGCCGGGCTCGGACTCGTCGGCGTTGACGACGAGATAGCTCGGACGACCGTCGGTGGACTCCTTCGGCATGAAGGACCACTTCAACCCGGTCGGGAAGCCGGCGCCGCCGCGGCCGCGCAGGCCCGACGCCTTCATCTCGTTGATGATCCAGTCGCGGCCCTTGTCGATGATGTTCTTGGTACCATCCCAGGCGCCGCGGCGCCGCGCACCCTCGAGGCCCCAATCATGGAGGCCGTAGAGGTTCTTGAAGATGCGGTCCTTGTCCTCGAGCATATCAGTGCTTTCCGATCAACGATTGGCCTGCTTGTAGGCAAGCCCGGCGGCGCAGACGGCGAAGGTCAGCGCCCAGAGCAGACTGGTTTCCTGCGTCGCGTTCATCACGAAGCGCTGCAGCAGGAACATGAAGGCGGCCGCGAGCGCGGCATGCATGGCAACGAAGCCCCATTTATTCACGGCTTCGCTCCCCCGGTTCGTCGGAAGACCCATCAGGAGGTCTCCTTCAGCGTGGTCGGTCCGCCCGCCGGCGCGGAGAACTGGCGGCCGTTCTGCGGACCGGGCTTCGGCGGATTGCCCGAGGCGAAGCCATCGAGCACCTTGCCGAAGGTCTCCTTGGTCAGGTCCTCATAGGTGTCCTTGCCGATCAGCACCATCGGCGCGTTCACGCAGGCGCCGAGGCACTCGACCTCTTCCCAGCTGAAATTGCCGTCCTTGGAGAGATGGAAGGGATCGTGATGGATCCGGCTCTCGCAGACATGGATCAGGTCTTCGGCGCCGCGCAGGCGGCACGGCGTGGTGCCGCAGACCTGGACGTGGGCCTTCTTGCCGACCGGAGCGAGCTGGAACATCGTGTAGAAGGTCGCGACCTCGAGCACGCGGATATAGGGCATGTCGAGCAGGTCGGCGACGGCGCGGATCGCGGCTTCCGAGACCCAGCCCTCGTGCTGCTCCTGGACGCGCCAGAGGATGGCGATGACGGCCGAGGCCTGGCGTCCGGCCGGATATTTCGCGATCTGCTGCTTGGCGAAGGCAAGGTTCTCGTCCGTGAACGCAAAGCTCGCGGGCTGGACTTCCTTCGGTGCTAATCGGCGAACGGACATGTCTTATCTCTCACTGCATGCGGCGCGCGGTTTTCGCATTCAGGGCATTGATCCTGTCCTGCCAGAATGCGCTTGCGGTGCCGAAAACGTTGTAGCCGACGTGGGTCGAGACCTTGATGCGATCGAGGATCGACAGCTCGGTCACGGTCTCCAGCCGATTGGTGCGCGGATCGAGCACGATCAGCTTCAGCGGGGTCTGTTCGAGGATGTAGCGCGACACCGCATGCGTGCGGTCGCTGCCGTGCTCCTCGCACATGATGACGCTGTCGGTCTGGAGCAGCCGGGCGCCACCCTTGATCGCCTCGATCTCGACGCCTTCGACGTCGAGCTTGATCAGGTACTTGCCGGTAGCCTGGACCTTGCCGTCCTCGATGAGGTTATCCAGCGCCAGAACGGGCACGTCCTCGCCGCCATCCGACGGGGCGCCGGCGATGCTGAAGGCCTCGTGCTTGGTGCCCGACAGGCGCGCGGTGCCGCGCGCCGCGCCGATCGCGCACTTCAGGGTCTCGAAGCGGTTGCCGTTGACGCGGGCATTGTTGGCAAGCTTCGGATAGTTCTGGCCCGACGGCTCGATCGCGATCGACTTGTGCGAGCCGAACGGCTTGCTCGAGACCAGCACCGACCAGTAGCCGTAATTGGCGCCGCAATCGAGCAGCGTGTAGTCGACGTCGATGGAGTCGGCGAACAGCAGCTCCAGCTCGTCCTCGTAGCAATAAGAACGGTTGAGCAGCTTGCTCCAGTAGCCGTCGCCGTAAGGGAATTCGAACACGGCGTCCGGGTTGAGCTTGATCGCGATGTTGCGCTCGGGCAGCGTCTTCCGCAGCAAATTCGCACAGGCGATGTAGCCCATATGCGAGAAATGCGACGAGATCTTCGACCCCGTCACCAGCGCCAAGGCAGCCGTCCGCTCCCACAGGTTGGCCCCTTCAAGGGCCCCCGAGGCACGGTCAAACTGGATTGGCGCCTGAGCCATCACCGATCGACCTCTCCGAACACGATGTCGAGCGAACCGAGAATGGCCGAGACGTCGGCGAGCAGATGGCCGCGGCAGATGTGGTCCATCGCCTGCAGATGCGCAAAGCCCGGCGCGCGGATCTTGCACTTGTAGGGCTTGTTGGTGCCGTCCGAGATCAGATAGACGCCGAACTCGCCCTTGGGCGCCTCGACCGCGGCATAGACCTCGCCTTCCGGCACGTGGACGCCTTCAGTGTAGAGCTTGAAGTGGTGGATCAGCGCTTCCATCGAGCGCTTCATCTCGCCACGGCGGGGCGGCGCGACCTTGTTGTCTTCGACGACGACGGCACCCTTCCCTTCGGCTGCGTTCAGCTTCTGGATGCACTGCTTCATGATGCGCACCGACTGGCGCATCTCTTCCATGCGGATCAGGTAGCGGTCGTAGCAGTCGCCGTTCTTGCCGATCGGAATGTCGAAATCCATCTCGGCGTAGCACTCATAGGGCTGCGACTTGCGCAGGTCCCAGGCCGCGCCCGAGCCGCGCACCATCACGCCCGAAAAACCCCACTCCCAAGCTTCCTTCAGCGGCACCACGCCGATATCGACGTTGCGCTGCTTGAAGATGCGGTTGGCGGTCAGCAGGCGATCGAGGTCGTCGACGACCTTCAGGAACGGATCGCACCAGGCTTCGATGTCGTCGACCAGCTTCTGCGGCAGGTCCTGATGCACGCCGCCGACGCGGAAGAAGGCTGCGTGCATGCGGCTGCCCGAGGCGCGCTCGTAGAACACCATCAGCTTCTCGCGCTCTTCGAAACCCCACAGCGGCGGGGTCAGCGCGCCGACGTCCATCGCCTGCGTGGTGACGTTGAGAAGATGCGACAGGATGCGGCCGATCTCGCAATAGAGCACGCGGATCAGCTGGCCGCGGCGCGGCACCTCGATGCCGAGCAGCTTCTCGGCGGCGAGGCAGAAGGCGTGCTCCTGGTTCATCGGCGCGACGTAGTCGAGCCGGTCGAAATACGGGATCGCCTGCAGATAGGTCTTCTGCTCGATCAGTTTTTCGGTGCCGCGATGCAAGAGACCAATGTGCGGGTCGACGCGCGCAACGACCTCACCATCCAATTCAAGCACAAGACGAAGAACGCCGTGCGCCGCCGGATGCTGCGGTCCGAAATTGATCGTAAAGTTGCGAAGCTGTTCAGGTTGCTCGTTCATGATCAGGCCTTCGGTCCTGCCTTCTCGTCACCGGGAAGCGGATAGTCCGCCCCTTCCCATGGCGAGAGGAAATCGAACTTGCGGAATTCCTGGTTGAGCCGGACCGGCTCGTACACCACGCGCTTCTCCTGGTCGTCGTAGCGGACCTCGAGGAAGCCGGTGAGCGGGAAATCCTTGCGCAGCGGATGGCCCTCGAAACCGTAATCGGTGAGGATGCGGCGCATGTCGGGGTGACCGACGAAGAACACGCCGTAAAGGTCGTAGGCCTCGCGCTCGAACCAGTCGGCGCCGGGGAACACCTCGATCAGCGACGGAACCTGCGTGGTCTCGTCGGCCTGGGCCTTGAGGCGGATGCGCGTGTTCAGGGTCGGTGACAGGAAGTGATAGATCACGTCGAAGCGCTTCTCGCGCGACGGATAGTCGGCCGCCGTGATGTCGGTGAAGTTGACGAAACGGCAGTTCGGATCGTCGCGGAGGTACTTGACCACCTCAACGATCTTGCTGGCCTCGACATCAACCGTGAGCTGGTTGAAGGCCACCGAATGACCGATGGCGGCGCCCGGAAGCGCGCTCACGATCGTCTGCCCCAGGGCGTCGAGCTTGGCGTCGTCCATGACGTAAAACCTTAGCGTTCGATGGTGCCGGTGCGGCGGATCTTCTTCTGCAGCAGCAGCACGCCGTAGAGCAGAGCTTCCGCCGTGGGCGGGCAGCCCGGCACGTAGATGTCGATCGGCACGATGCGGTCGCAGCCGCGCACGACCGAGTAGGAATAGTGATAGTAGCCGCCGCCGTTGGCGCAGGAGCCCATCGAGATGACGTAGCGCGGCTCGGGCATCTGGTCGTAGACCTTGCGCAAAGCCGGGGCCATCTTGTTGGTCAGCGTGCCCGCGACGATCATCACGTCGGACTGGCGCGGCGAGGCACGCGGTGCGAAGCCGAAGCGCTCGACGTCGTAACGCGGCATCGACACCTGCATCATCTCGACCGCGCAGCAGGCGAGACCGAAGGTCATCCACATCAGCGAGCCGGTACGGGCCCAGGTGATGAGGTCGTCGGTCGCGGCCACGAAGAAGCCCTTGTCGGACAACTCGTGGTTGACCTCGAGGAAGAACGGATCATTGGCCCCGACCGGCCGGCCGGTCGACGGATCCAGGATGCCCTTGGGGGCCGGCGCGATCGCCGGGCCAGCGGACGGCACAGGGTTCAATCCCATTCGAGTGCCCCTTTCTTCCATTCATAGGCGAAACCGACTGTCAGCACGGCAAGGAACACCAGCATCGACCAGAAGCCGGTCGCGCCAAGCTTGCCGAACGCCACAGCCCAGGGAAACAGGAACGCCACTTCGAGGTCGAAGATGATGAAGAGGATGGCGACCAGGTAGAAGCGGACGTCAAACTTCATGCGGGCGTCGTCGAAGGCGTTGAAACCGCACTCATACGCCGAGAGCTTTTCCGGGTCCGGCTGCTGGAACGCCACGATGAAGGGCGCGATCAGGAGCACCAGGCCGATGATGGCCGCTACCCCTATGAAGACGACGAGTGGAAGATAGTTCTGTAGAATGCCGCTCATTGACGAGCCCTTTTTCCCGCAGCCTCGGGACAGCCACGGATTCGTCCGATTTGGAATTATTCTGAGCCTTAGCGCAGTGCACCAATGGGCGCAAGACACGCTCTTTTTAGGCCCTTTGCTGCTCCCAGACCGGTGGAAATCCCGGAATCACCCCGCGGCTGGTATGGAGCAGATCGCCGAACCCGACAAGGGCGGCCATAGTTTTGCAGGGTAGCAGGTTCGAGATTGGGGCGCACGGGCCGCGTCGGCTATCGGCCGCGTGCCGCCTGCGAAAATCGCACGTTTTTCTTGCTGCGGCGGCGCACCCAAACCCAGGCGACGACCGCAACAGGCGCCCCGACTGTCACCCAGGCGACATACTGGCCGACCGTTCCCCACAGCAACGCAGCCAGCAGGCCCATGATCGTCGCCGCGGCGAGCAGACCAGGTGCAGCAAAGACACGTATCCACAGGCGCGCGCGGTCAGAGGAGCCATGCATCACGACGGGACCGGGGCTCGTCTGGCGAATGCGTCGGCCTTGGCAGGGGCACGCTTGCGCCGCCGCGCCACCCAGAGATAGAGGCCGCTGCCGATCACAACGATGGTGAGCCCGTCGAGGGCAGCCCAGATCACCTTCAGCGGCACCCCGCCATAATCGCCGAAATGCAGCGGCTGCGAGATCAGGAGCGCCTGGAGATAGAGCGGCAGCGCGCGGGTATCGGCCACCTCCCCGGTTTCGCCGTCGAGCAGCACCGGCTTCAGAAGCCGCGCCGTCAGCACCGTGTCGCCGCGCATGAAGGCCGCGAAATGGTGCGAGGACGTGAACGGCGTGCCCGGGAACGCGATGAAGGCGACCTCCATGCCGGGCGCAGCCTGCATGGCGCGCGCGACGACGTCGTCGAGCGAGGCGAGATGCGCAGGCGCCGGCTTCCCGGCATAGGGCGCGACCATGCTGGCGAGCTCGGTCGCCTTCCACTGGTTGAGCATCAGCTCGGCCCAGGTGTTGACGACGCCGGTCAAGCCCACCACCAGCGCCCAGGCCACCGTCACCACGCCGATCAGATTGTGCCAGTCGAGCCAGCGGACGCGACGCGCGGCACTGTCGCGGATGGTGGCAAAGCGCAGGCGGCGGGTGAACGGCCAGTACAGCACCACGCCGGAGACGATGGCTGTGGCAAACAGCAGCCCCATCGCGCCGAGGAACAGCTTCCCGGCTTGTCCAGCGAACATGTCGGTGTGCAGCTTGAGCACGATCAGCATCGGCCCGACGCCGACCGGCCCGAGCAGCTTGGCCGAAACCGCATCGAACGCACGTACGGTCGCGTTGTCGGGCGCACCGTCTGGGGCGCTGTTGGTGAAGGCCATCACCAGCCCGGGCTCGTCCTTGTCCCAGGACACATATTGCAGGACGCGGCCGGGATCGGCGGCGAGCGCGGCGTCGGCGACGACTTGGGGCGTCGCGCGCGCCGCGCTCGCATGAGCTTCGGGCTGGGGGGCGTAGCCCAGGAGCTCATCGATCTCGTGATGGAAGATCAGCGGCAGGCCGGTCAGGCAGAGCAGCAACAGGAACAACGTCGAGATCAGGCTGGTCCAGGTGTGGACCACGGACCAGAGCCTGACCGTGCGCGCCTTCACAAAGCCCTCCCCTTGCCGAGCCTTACCATTTGTACGAGACGCTGGCGGTGACGCGGCGGCGATCGCCGTAGAAGCAGGACGAGGCCGAGGCGCAGCTCGCGACGTAGATCTTGTCGGTCAGATTGAGCACGTTGATGGCGGTGCGCCAATTCTGCCATTCGTAGTGGACCGCGAGATCGCCGAGCACCACAGCGGGAACTTCCAGCGTGTTGGTGGTGTCCGCCCAGGACGAGCCGACATAACGCACGCCGCCGCCGAAACCAAAGCCCTCCAGCGGACCGTCCTTGAAGGTGTAGTCCGCCCAGCCCGAGATCAGCGTCTCGGGCGTATTGGTCGGCGTCTTGCCGATCAACGACGGATCGAGATCCTTGCTGTTGAAGAGATGGTAGGCAGTGAAGGCACCGATCAGCTTCAGCTCCTTCGTGGCGTTGGCCACCGCTTCGAGCTCGATGCCGCGCGAGGTCACCTCGCCCGTCTGGTTCTGCAGGAAATTGCCGGATGCGTCGGCGGTGACCGCCGTCGTCGGGACGTTCTGCCGCTTCAGGTCGAACACCGAAGCCGTGAAATAGCCGTCAAATCCCTTCGGAGCGACTTTCACGCCGATCTCGGCCTGCTGGCCTGTCTCCGGCAGGAACAGCTGGTTCGACGCATTGAGGCCGATGATCGGATTGTAGCTCGTGGCATACGAGACGTAAGGCGCGATGCCATTGTCGAAATTGTAGATCAGCCCGGCGCGCCCGCTGAACCTGCTGTCGTCGCGTTGGGCAATATTTGCTCCGGTGTCGCGGGCAGCCTGCGTCGTCTCCACCCAGTCATTGCGGCCGCTCAAGACCAGTGTGAAGTTACCGAGCTTCATTTGGTCCTGGACATAGGTGCCGGCCTGCTTCTGCGTGAGCAGGAAGTTGCGGAACGGCGCGCCCGTCAGCGGAATGTCGAGACCATAGGTGGGATTGAAGACGTTGATGGACGGCACAGTGCCGAAGTTGAACGCCTGGTAGTCGTCGATCTGATAGCCCTTCAGATCGACCCCGAACAGCATCGTGTGCTTCACGGGACCGGTGTCGAAGCGGTACTCCAGCTGGTTGTCGAGATTGGCCTGGTTGGCGGTGTTCTTCGCATACCAATTGTAGCGGCCCATCGTGGCCGTGTTGATATTGTCCCAGCCATTGCCGACGAAACCGCGATAGGTCAGGTCGATATGCGCGAACCGCGCATTCTGCCGGAACGTGAGGTCGTCGGTGAGATTGCGCTCGAACTGATAGCCGAGCATCTCCTGCTCGCGCGTGAACTTGTCGACATTGGGATCGCCGACGAAGAAACTGGTCGGGATCTTGCCGAACGGCGCATTGGTCACCGTGCCCTGATAGGGCAGGAAGTTGATGCCGCGGGTGTCCTGCTTCGAGGCCGACGCCAGCACCGTGAATGTCGTGTCGGCGTCCGGCTTCCAGGTGAAGGACGGCGCGATGAAGTAATTGTTGTCGGGCGTGAAATTGACCTGCGTGTTGCCGTTCTGGACCTGGCCGACGACGCGGTAAAACAGCTTGCCGTCCTGTGGCTGCGTCGCAACGGGACCGCCGACATCGAAACCGACATAGGCATTGCCGAAATTGTTGACGCCGGCCTCGATGTAGCGGACCGGCTCGGTCGGCGGCATCTTGCTGATGACGTTGACGATGCCGCTCGGGCTCGATCCGCCATAGAGCACGGCCGACGGACCGCGCAGCACCTCGACGCGCTCCATGTTCGGCGGCTGCAGCTTCCAGCTCGCATAGGACGTGTAGAACAGCTGCATGCCGTCGAGAAACAGCCCGACGTCGTCGGACTTGAAGCCGCGGATCAGCCACCAGTCGTTGCGGGTGTCGGCGCCAAAGGTGCCGGCGCGGACGCCGGCGGTGTAGCGCAGAACTTCGTCGAGCTTGTTCGGCTTCTGGTCGCGGATCTGGTCGGCGCCGATCACCGATACCGATTGCGGCGTCTCCATGATCGGCGTGTTGGTCTTGGTGCCGGACGAGCTGCGCCTGGCAACATAGCCCTGCACCGGACCACGCGGATTCTCGACGACGCCGACATTGCGTTGTTGTTGCGGTTTGCGGCTGTTCGCCGCCTGCACCTGGCTTTGCGTCCGGCGCGGCGCGCGGACGGCAGCGCGGCGGCGTTCCTGCGGTGCAGCCACGTTCACCGGCGGCAGGCTCTGCGCACCGCCTTGCGATGCGGATTGTGCGAGCGATGCCTGCGGCATCAAAACCAAAGCGGACACGGTCGCCAACACGGCCGACCGCAGCATTCCAAGACTGTTCAACGCGCCACCCCAATGTGCATTTGATCGTCATGCCGCCTGTCCCGGGACGGCATGCGTTGGGGTGACGCTTAGGGGAGCGCATGCGGTTCCCCTAATTGAAAGGCTCTTAGAACATCTCTTAGAGACGCTCTTAGAAGCACTCGAATATTTCCGGAGATTGCTGCGCGATCAGCGCGAAACCTTCTCGGCTTCGAGCATCGCTTCCGCCGTCGCGGTGAGACGCTCGACCTGCGCGAGCAGTGTCTCCAACTCGGCCTCGCTCAATTGCTCGAGCAGCATCCGGTTGCGCTCCTGCGCGCCTTCGACGATGGCGTCATGTGCCGCGAGCCCGGCAGGCGTCAGCGATACCAACACCTCGCGGCTGTCTTTCGGATTCGCCGACTTCGCGATCAGCTTGCGCGAGACCAGCTCGGCGAGCGCACGGCTGATCTGGCCCTTGTCCTGACCCACGGCCTCGGCGAGCCGGGCAACGCTCATCGGCGGTCGCCGGCCGAGCGAGGCGACCAGGCCGAACTCGACCGAGGATAGGCCTGCGAGGCGCTTGTAGCGCAGGATGGCGCCGCGCTTGAGCAGGTTGGCGAGCACCATCAGCCGTGATGACAGCATCACGGTGATCGGCGCCGGCGAGTGATTGTCGTCCGTGTCGGACGATTCTCGCCCGTCAGTGCTCGATGTCTGGCTCATGGTCCACCTCTGCCAAGAAAGCCAAGACGTGCCAAGCCTTGGTAGCGCAACCTCCCCAACCTGTTCCGAATGCGATTAAGACGCATTCCGGAAGATCGTTGACATTGTCATCGAATTATCTTTCACTGGGACAACACAAGGCGACCCGGCCACCAAGGCCTGCGGCGGGAGGAACAAGCATGACGATCACTCAGCGGGATCGCGATCTCGGCACGGCCTATGCGATGAAACCGGCGCACACCCGCACCGAGCTCACCTCGGTCGTGCGCGGCACGCCGATGGGCGAATTGCTCCGCCGCTATTGGCATCCGGTCGGACTCACCAGCGATGCCACCGACACGCCGAAGAAAGTGCGCGCGCTCGGCGAGGACCTCATCCTGTTTCGCGACAAGCACGGTCGCGTCGGCCTCCTCCACGCCCGCTGCTGCCACCGCGGCACTACGCTCTATTACGGCAAGGTCGAAGAGGACGGCATTCGCTGCTGCTATCACGGCTGGAAGTTCGACACCGAAGGCCATTGCCTTGAGCAGCCCTGCGAGCCCGACGGCGGCCAGTTCAAAGATAAGGTGCGCCAGCCCTGGTATCCGGTCGAGGAGCGCTACGGGTTGATCTTTGCCTATATGGGCCCGGCCGAGAAACGCCCGGTGCTGCCGCGCTACGAGTGCCTCGAAAACATGGACGACGGCGAGTTCGTCGAGGCCGACGATTCCTCGATCGGCGGCGGCGGGCCCGCGGTCATCCCCTGCAACTGGCTGCAGCATTTCGAGAACGTCGTCGATCCCTACCACGTGCCGGTGCTGCACGGCTCGTTCTCGGGGCCGCAATTCACCAACATGATGGCATCGATGCCGGAGGTGAAGTTCGACAAGACACCGCGCGGCATCGCCGTGCGCTCGATCCGCAAGCAGGACGACGGCCGTGTGTTCTACCGCGTCACCGAAGCCGCCCTCCCCACCTTGCGCGTGGTGCCGAACCCGCGCGTGGCGCAGTTCGCTCGCGTGGAATCGATCGGCTGGACGCTGCCGATCGACGACACCTCGTTCCGCATCTACGTCGCCGGCCGCGTCAAGAATTCCGGCGACATCGGCCGCATGCGCTCGAAATTCAACGGAAAATTCTGGTGGGACATGACGGAACAGGAGCACCAGCAATTCCCCGGCGATTACGAGGCCCAGGTTGGCCAGGGTCCGGTCACGGTGCACTCCGAAGAGCACTTCGGCCAGAGCGATCGCGGCATCCTGATGATCCGGCGCATGCTCGGCGACCAGCTCGAAGCGATGGAAGCGGGCCGCGACCCCATCGGTATCTCATTCGACGCAAGCGCGCCGCTGGTCGAGTTCGAAGCGGGGAACTACATTCGCGAAGCGTAGCCACTTCGCTCGAAAAAGCTCTCACGCAACCAGCTCCGATAAGGGCTGGACCCATAAAGATAACAAAGACAAATTGGGGGAAGCGATGGTCGATGTGACGTCAGAGGTGCCGGTGCAAACGGCCGCCGCGGCAAAGCCCGCGGCGCGGCGCTATTACGTGCTGGGTCTGCTCACCGTCATCTACGCGCTGAACTTCCTCGACCGCACCATCTTCAACGTCCTGATCGAGCCGATCAAGAAAGAGTTCCAGCTCAGCGACACCATGATGGGCCTGCTCGCAGGCTTCGGCTTCGCGCTGTTCTATTCCCTGCTCGGCATTCCCATCGCGCGCGTCGCCGACCGGCTCAACCGTCGCAACATCGTGGCGCTGGCGTTCGCGTTCTGGAGCGCGATGACGGCGCTGTGCGGCATGGCCTCGAGCGTGACCGCACTGGCCTTTGCCAGGATCGGCGTCGGCATCGGCGAATCCGCCGGCTCCCCCGCCTCGCAGTCGATCGTCGCCGATCTCTTCGCCAAGAACGAGCGCCCGCGCGCACTCGGCATCTACGCCATCGGCACCTATCTCGGCGTCTTCCTCGGCTATTTCGTCGGCGGCTACGTCAACCAGCACTACGGCTGGCGGATGGCCTTCTATGTCGCGGGCGTGCCCGGCATCCTGCTGGCGCTGATACTCTGGCTGACGATCTCGGAGCCGAAGCGCGGCGCGATGCAGGAGAACTTCGTGCCCGAGCCGCTCGGGCCGACGCTGCGCTTCCTCGCCTCCCAGCAGAGCTTCATCGTCGTGCTGATCGGCTTCTGCCTCACCACCTACACGAATTATGCGACTGCGGCCTGGATCCCGCCGTTCCTGGCGCGCGTGCACCATCTGTCGAGCGCCGAGATCGGCACCTATGCCGGCACGTTCAAGGGGCTCGCGGGCATGGCCGGCACCCTGCTCGGCGGCTTTGTCGTGGCGCAAGTGAGCCGCCGCGACGACCGCTGGAAGCTGTGGGCGCCGGCGATCACCTCAGGCCTCGCCGGCCCCGTCTTTGCGCTCTGCATGCTGACGCAGGATTTCACGATGATGGTCGCGATGCTGGCGCTGACCTCGTTCCTGGTCGGCTTCCATCTCGGGCCGATCTTTGCGATCGCGCAGACGGTGGCCAAGCCCAGCATGCGCGCGCTCGCCTCCGCGCTGATCGCCCTCACCGCGACCTGCTTCGGCCAGGGCGTCGGTCCGCTCGCGGTCGGCGTGGTCAACGACGCGCTGAAGGGCAGCTACGGCGCCGACGCCGTGCGCTATTCCCTGCTCTCGGCCGCGGTCACGACCACGCTCGGCGCCCTGCTGTTCGTCTGGGCGGCGCGGACCATCCGCGCCGACATCAAACGGGCGAGCTGAGCCCTCTCAGGCGCTCATGAAGGCGAGCATGTCAGAGATGAGACGCTCGCCATGCGTCAGCGGCAGCGGGTGTGGCCCGCCCTCGTAGACAATCAGCTTGCTGCCCTTGATCAGCTTTGCGGTCTTGGCGCCCGTCAATGGCAGCGGCGCGCTGGCATCCTTGTCGCCATGGAGGATCAGCGTCGGGCGGTCGATCCTGGCGGCCGCCGCACGCAGATCGGCGAAGCTGATTGTCTTGCGGCATGCCAGCGCCACCGGCAGCGGCACGCTGAGCATCATCTCGCGGATCCAGGTCCGCGTGATCTCCGGCGTATCCGGGAGAAAGAACGGCGCTTCATTCGCCGCGATCCATTTCGCGAAGTCGCGTGCGACGGCCGCATTGTCGGCCTCGATCATCGCCTTGGGAACCGCATCCGGATTGTCCTCGGTCTTGACCAGGAATGGCGTCGTCGGCGCGACCAGCACCAGCCTGGCGATCCGGTCCGATCCGTATCGGGCGAGATAGTTCACCGCCTCGACCGTCCCCATGGAGAATCCGACCAGCGTCACATCGCGGAGGTCGCGCGCCTCGATCAGGGCTGCGACGTCGTCGGTCAGCATGTCCAGATCATAGCCTGATGACGGCATCTCGGACCGGCCGTGCCCACGCCGGTCGGGCGCGATACAGCGGAAACCTTTTTCGTTGAGTGCCGCAATCTGGCTGCCCCAGGTGCTGGCGTCGAACGTCCAGGCCGTCAGCAGCAGCACCGGCTTTCCGTTGCCCCAGTCCTGCACGAACAGCTTTGTGCCGTCCGTGGCCGTCACGAAGGACGGCCGCGCGACCGGCTGGGCCGCGGCGGCTGGTGCGTTCCTGCTCGACGCCGCCGCGAGGGCGGTTCCAAACAACGTGGCTTCGAGGACGGTTCGACGGTTCATGGTGCTTCTCCCTTGCCGGATCGTTCGCGGCCGATGAGAGCCATCATGACGAAGGGATTTGGCCCCCGCGATTACGCGGCAGGTAAGAGCCCATCCGGCGTCCGGCCGGCCCTTCAGGCCCGCCCACCACGAAACCCAAATGGCCGGATGAAACCATTTTGCGGAACCCGCGAAACGATCCGGAAACAGATGCTCCTTAAGACATCAGCCTACAGACGGCGCCAAAGCCCGTCGGGAGGCTTACGATGAACCACTCAATTCACTCTGCAGATCGGGGTACCCACCTGAAGATCGTGGTGGTGGCGCTGGTGGCCGGCATCGCAGTGGCCGCCTTCGGGATCGCAGCCCGCACCAACGCCGATTACAGCCAGACCGCCCAGTCCACCCACGTGATCAAGGCCGGCAAGCCGGTGGCGATCACGAGCTCGGGCACCTCGACGGTGCGCTGACTGCAGGAAAAAGGTCCGGTTTGAGACGCAATGGCCGCCCCGGGGCGGCCTTTTGCTTTTGGCCATCATTTGGCCTGCGCCGCGCAACAGCCCCGCCAGCGCTCATGCAGTTCGATCGCCTCCAGCAGCAGCGCCATCAGCGTGTTGCCGAGATTGATCGGGGCCATCGAGAAGTTCGGGTTGAGCGCGATCCCCTTCTCCTAAATGGCGCGGGCGTCCTCATAACGCTTGAGGTCGAACAGCACTGTGCGGAGATCGCAATGGACATTGGACACACGCGGGCTGACCGAGATCGCGGCGCGCAGGACCTGCTTTGCCTCATCAGCCGCTTTGGGTCGCTGCTGAGACAGACCCCAAGCGGATGCAGCGTGTCGAAATGGTCGGGATGATTCGGAGCCCGCAGGCAGCCGTCCGGGCCGTAGCGATACGGTCCCGCCCCGCTCCAACAGGCGTTTGCGCCCCGTCAACGCAACGTCCTTGACTTCACCATGTCCCCCCTTTAAGTCCCCCCTCGTTCCGCGCGGACACATACGCGTCACGCGGGAGTAGCTCAGTTGGTTAGAGCGCCGGCCTGTCACGCCGGAGGTCGCGGGTTCGAGCCCCGTCTCTCGCGCCATTTTTGGCGGAATATCAATCACTTAGATTAGCCCGATCCGGACCCTTCGATATCGAAGTGATCAGGCTTGCCGGCGCCCTGAGTTCAAAGTTAACGCTTGTTGACGGCACCGAACTCCGTCTCGCCGGTTGTTTCTCGTGACGGAACGGACCTCGGCTTTTGTCCGTGATGAGAACGCCTCCTCGCGCTCCGCCGCGCCGACGAGGCACCCCGCAAATTTCCCGATGGCGGCCTCGACGCGATTGGTCAGGCGCGCGGGTTGCCCCGCCGGTTACCGGCGTCATCAAGTCTCCGGTTTCAGAAACCGCTCCGTAGCCGCGTGCGGCAAAACTCGCCAAATCCGATCGCATCGGCGGCCATCGCGGGCGGCTCTGCGTCATCGGAAAGGTGCAGCACCGCGGAAAACACCCATGAATCGATCTGAGAGCCCGGCCGATGCGTATGATACGCCGCTTAGCGATATCGACGTTAGCAATCCAGCCATTTACCAGCAGGACATCTGGCAGCCGTTATTCGCCCGTCTGCGGCGCGAAGCGCCGGTCCACTACTGCGCCGAAAGCCGCTATGGTCCGTATTGGTCGGTTTCGAGCTACAACGACATCATGGCCGTCGAGCTCGACCATGCGACTTATTCCTCGCAACTCGGCGCCGGGTTCCAGATTGCGGACATACCGGCCGATATGAACCGCCGCAGCTTTATCCGCATGGACCCGCCGCGCCATACGGCGCAACGCAAGGCGGTCGCTCCGGTGGCGGCGCCCAAGAATCTCGCAAGCTACGAGATCTCCATAAGGGAACGCACCCGCGCCGTACTCGACGCGCTGCCCCGCAACGAGAGCTTCGATTGGGTGGATAAGGTGTCGATCGAGCTCACCACCATGATGCTGGCAACGCTGTTCGATTTTCCCTGGCAAGAGCGGCGCAAGCTGACCTATTGGTCGGATGTCGCCGTCTGCGATATCAACGCGCCCGATGCACTCGTGCACTCAGAGGAGGCACGCTCCGCCGAGCTGATGCGGATGGCCGACACCTTCAAAGGCCTGTGGCAAGAGCGCGCGAAGGCGCCGCCGCGGCTCGACTTGATCTCATTGATGGCGCACAACGCGGAAACGCGCGACCTCCCCGCGATGGAATTTGTCGGCAACCTGGCTTTGCTCATCGTCGGTGGCAATGACACGACGCGCAACTCCATGTCGGGCGGCTTGCTGGCTCTGTCGGAGAACCCCGATCAGCTTGCAAAGCTAAAGGCCAATCCCGGGCTCGTCCCTGGTCTGGTCGCCGAGACGATCCGCTATCAAACGCCCGTCATACACATGCGCCGGACAGCGACGCGCGATTGCGAGCTTGCCGGCCAGCGCATCCGCCGAGGCGACAAGGTCATCATGTGGTATGTTTCCGGCAACCGCGACGAGAGCGTGATCGACCGCCCGGAGCATTTCATCATCGATCGAGCCAAGCCGCGCCAGCACCTCTCCTACGGCGCGGGTATTCATCGCTGTGTCGGTGACCGGCTGGCGGATCTGCAACTTCGGATACTCTGGGAAGAGATCCTGGCCCGCGACCTCGACATCGAGGTGTTGGGACCGCCGCGGCGGCTGCACTCCAACTTCATCCGCGGCATCCGGGAGCTGCCAGTCCGGATCAATGGATGAGTCGCCTGTTGGCCCATCGGTACGCCGAGGACAAGACCACGAGCCTACTCAAAGCTCAGAGGGCTGTTCTGTTCGCTTGAGCACATCAGCAACACGCACCGGCGCGGAACCGGTTCTGGCGACTCGTTGTCGCACCGCTGTAGCGACCAAGTGTGGTCACTGCGCTTCCTCGCCCTCGCCCTCAACACTATCGACGATTGCTCGAGCGTGTCACCGCGCTTGTAGCCCTGCGTGAAAGCCTCGACGAACGAACGGCAATCGACCGCGATCTCGTTCAGCCCTGCGACGATTTCTCCCAGTCGCGTTGACACAGAATTCGCTCATTGAGGACGTCCGATATCTCAATGAAGGACGACCTACATCGGAACACGTTGCCGTTGGTGCGAAGACGTTCGCGGTCTGCGCCTGACGGCATGAGGACTATTTCGAGTGTGATGCCGGCAGTGTTGTCCTTGGTCCAAGTACCGCTTGTAGGGCCCGTCAAGGAGCTGTCATGAAAGCGTCGGAAGTCATTTCGAGATTGCAGGCCGTCGTCAACAACCGCGGCGATCTTGACGTATTCATCGGGCACCATAAAGGCTTGATCCGGGACATTCACTTCTGCCGCGATGAAGAGATGCTGGAAGGCGATTTCATCACGATCGCGACGGAAAGCTTTATCATTCAGCGGACCGTGCTTGACGATCCAGCCTAAGAATTACGGCCCCGCTATATGCAGCCCCTCGAACCAAGTTCGGATCGGAAGAGAGTGGGAGGTCCGGCCGAGGCGTTCTCCGCTTGGCGCCGAGATCGAGGGGCCAGCACACGAAAGTCGCTCAGTTAGCTCGTGCACGAATATGCACTTCTGAACATTCTCCGAAAACCAAACATTGGTTGGTGCGGGAACATCTGCTCCAACAGACAATGCCTCACCGGGGCTGGCTGCATATTTCACGTCGATTTTTTCACCCGGTTCATTTGACCACGCGGGCCGCATCTGCCCCCAGCTGCGGCCTTCGCATTCGGTTCGAAGGATTGACCCTATGCCCAACGAACATTGCCTGATCGTCCACGCAGCTGGAAGACAGCTGGATCTGCTGCGCGGAGAGGCTTCGCGCATCGCCAAAGGGAAACTCATCAACTGGTGGACCGATCGCGCGGAAGTCGGCACGCGGTTTTGTTTTGAAGATCTCGCGGCGAAAGAAGCCTTTGCGCTAACCTGCGACGACTTTGGCATTCGCTGCCGAGACGGCTAGTCCAAAACAAATCCGCCGGCACGCCGGAGGTCGCGGGTTCGAACACCGTCTCTCGCGCCATTCTGGCAACATTTTCAAAAACTTATCTGAACATCCTCAGCCAAAGTGACGATGCCTGTGTCGAAACTCGCCCCTTGCGCTCGTCCGGAGCCGGCAGAAACGTGCGGATTCGTCTGAACAAGCACGCGAAAACCCCGCTCCCGTCGGCCGGCATAGTCAGTCCCAGCCCGAATCGTCTAGGCCTGCGGGAACTTGGCAGCTGGGAGCCCGGCAAGCTTCCGCGACACACCCGAGGAGGCCAGACATGGCGAAAAAGGATTCGACGAAGAAGGATTCGGCGAAGAAGGCAGCGGCTCCAGCCACGATCACGCTCAAGCACCTGGCGGCCGACATCGCGGAAAGCCAGGACCTCTCCAAGAAGCACGCCGAGGCCGTCCTCACCGACATGGTCGACCTGATCACCAAGCACCTGAAGAAGGGCGACCGCGTCCGCATCGTCGGGCTCGGCATCCTCCAGGTCCGCAAGCGCGCCGCCCGCACCGGCCGCAATCCCGCTACCGGCGAGGCGATCCACATCAAGGCCAGCAAGAAGGTCGCGTTCCGGCCGGTCAAGGAACTGAAAGAGGCGATCTAGCCGGTCATTTTTTGTTAAGCCTGATCCGCCGTCCTTCGGCCGCAACGCGGCCCGCTTTTCTGGTATACCGGCGCTTCCCTGCTCCAAAAAGCTCCCGTGGTTTGACCAGACATGTCCCTGACCTTCGCGCATACCGTGACCGAGCGCTTTCTGCGCTACGTCACCATCGACACCCAGTCCGATCCGAATTCCCCGGCCTCGCCATCGACCGAGAAACAGAAGGATCTCGGCCGCGTTCTCGTCACCGAGTTGAAGGCCATGGGCGTCACGGACGCCCATCTCGACGATTACGGCTATGTCTACGGAACGATCCCGGCCAACACCGACAAGAAGGTGCCGGTGATCTGCTTCTGCTCGCACATGGACACCTCGCCCGACGTCACCGGCAAGGATGTGAAGCCGCAAGTCGTGAAGAACTATCGCGGCGGCGACATCACCTTGCCCGGCGATACGACCCAGGTGATCCGCTTCACTGAACATCCCGCGCTGAAGAACCAGATCGGCAACGATATCGTCACCACCGATGGCACCACGCTGCTCGGGGCCGACAACAAGGCCGGCGTCGCCGAGATCATGGATGCCGCGCATTTCTTCATCAACAATCCGGATGTGAAGCACGGCACCATCAAGATCCTGTTCACGCCGGATGAAGAGATCGGCCGCGGCGTCGACAATGTCGACATCAAGAAGCTCGGCGCCGATTTCGGCTACACCATGGACGGCGAAAGCGCGGGCAGCGTCGAGGACGAAACGTTCTCGGCCGACGGCGCCACCATCACCATCACCGGCGTCAGCGCCCATCCCGGCTATGCCAAGGGCAAGATGGAGCACGCCATCAAGATCGCGGCCGCCATCGTCGAGCGTCTGCCCAAGGAAGGCTGCTCGCCCGAGACGACGTCGGGCAAGCAAGGCTTCCTGCATCCTGTCGGCATCGAGGGCGCGCTGGAACAGGCGACCCTCGCCTTCATCGTACGCGACTTCACCGAGGAAGGGCTGAAGGAGAAGGAGGTCCTGCTCGAGGACATCGTCAAGGACGTGATGAAGGATTTTCCGCGCTCAAGCTACAAGTTCGAGGTGCGGGAGCAGTACCGCAACATGAAGCAGGTGATCGACCGTCACCCGCACATCCTCGAATACGCCATCGAGGCGATCCGCCGCGCCGGCCTGCGTCCGATGCGCACCGCGATCCGCGGCGGCACCGACGGTTCGCGCCTGTCCTTCATGGGCCTGCCCTGCCCCAACATCTTCGCCGGCGAGCACGCGTTTCATTCACGGCTGGAATGGGTGAGCCGGCAGGACATGGAGAAGGCGGTGCAGACCATCGTGCACCTGGCCATGATCTGGGAGGAGAAGGCGTAAGCCTTCTCCGCTACGGCACTGGCATCCCGCGCCGACCGCGGTGGAAACGGTTCGAGCTCGCCATCCAGTTCGGCAACGGCTCGCCGTCGCGGTGCCGCCCGCCGGCAACGGCTGCAGCCCAGGCGACCGCGGCACCGATCAGGGCCGCCGCCGCAATCGAGAAGGCGACGATCACCGAATTGCGCCGGGCGCGGTTGATCGCTGTATGCGCGTCGACGATCGATGCATCGACCCGCTTCTCGGCGTCCGCCGCAGACAGTCCCGTCAGCGCCGTGACCTGCTGCGCCAGATAGTTGCGATCATCGAGCACGACGCCACTATGGCTCGACGACGTCATCAGGATGCGCCCGGCCTCCGCGCGGGCTTCCCGCATGTCGGCGGGAGGCCGCCGCGGTGCGCGGAACAGCTTGTCGAGCTCGTAGCTGAGCAGCGGCTCGGCGGATGATGCATTGCCGCTCGCGCTGCGCACCGGCGAGCGTTCGAGCGCCGCCGCCCCGATGATCGCCAGCAGCGTCGCGCCGATCAGCACGGCCATCGCCCAGGATGTCAGCCCATGAAGCCCGTCGCGCCGCTCACCGTCATCTTCGATCGTTGCCAGACCAGGGGCTGGCCGTGCCGTCCGGCCGGCGATGTAGCCGCCGAAGCCAAAGCTGATGATCGCCTGGATGATCAGGTAGAGTCCCGACAGCAATGCCAGCGCCGCCGAGGCATCGCGCCACGTCGGCGAAGCCGAACTGACACCAAGCCCGATCGCGACGCCAAAGCTGACCAGGATGAACGACATCGCGCCGGACGCGAAAGCGCCGGCGATGACGGAGCTCCACTGGATGCTCCGGCTTTCCTCGGCGGCGACGAGGCCGCCCTCCATCACGTCTTCCCGCACGAGAGTTTCGATCGCCATAGCAGCTCTCTCAGCGCAGGCCAAAGAACGACAGGATCGCCATGATCACGACGATCAAGCCGATCAGATAGATCAGTCCGTCCATAGTCCCATCCTCCTCAAATGCTCCGAGGCGCTAATGAGGGGGACGGGAGAACGTTCCTAATTTTGCACCGGGCTACGGAACGAACCGCTGGGACGCGGATTATCGCCGCAAGTCCCAAAGGATGAGATTGTGAGCACAAGAGGCCTTAGCCCGTCAGTCGCGGGCTGAGGCCTTTTCGTCTAGGCTCGTGCGACATCGAGTTCCCCACACGTAACAATGTTGCGGGTCGACACTGTTCCCGGCTCCGTGCTACCCGAAGCGGATCAGGAACCTGAGTGTCGCAGTGACCACGATCCGCCGCCCCCACAGCTTTTACTCCTTGCGCCGCTGGCGCGGGCTGGTGGCTGTGCTCGTTGCGGTGATGTACCTGCTGTCGGGCGCGCTGCATGGCGCGCACGACATCGATGTGACCAGCCCGGCCGGCGGCTCGGAGATCGCCTCGATCCTCGATGACGGCCCAGCCGGTCATGGCGATCACAAGGCCATCGGTGGTCATCACTGCCACGGCTGCTTCTCGGTGGCCGTCATGCAGACCGCGCAGTCCGAAACCGCGACCGACATGGTTGCCACGCCGGTTCTGCAACGCGCGCCCGCGCTCGTGGGTATCGCGCCGGACACGGACTCCCCGCCCCCCAAACATCTGACCTGAACTGATCAGCCGGGCGCTGCATGCGCCCACGATGCTTTTGTTCACAGGTCACCTTCATGTCTTGCAGACGAACTGCCGCGCGCCTTGCGTGCGCGATGGCGATTTTGGTCAGCCCCTGGCTGACCCAGCACGCCCACGCCCAGACGCTGACGATGCGCGCCGCGCTGTCGCGTGCGCTGGCCGCGAGCCCGCGCTTGACGGCGGCGGAGCGCGACGTCGGCATCGCCACGGGCCAGCGCATCCAGGCCGGTGCCCTGCTCAATCCGGAACTGTCCTATGAACAGGACAATTCGTTCGGCTCCGGCATCTATCGCGGCACCAAATCGGCCGAGACCACGCTCCAGATCAGTCAGGCTTTTGAGCTGTTCGGCAAGCGCGACGCCCGGATCGCGGCCGGCGCGGCCGGCATCGAGGTCGCAGCGATCCAGCGCAAGGCGATCAGGCTGGAGGTACTGTCGGAGACGGCGATTGCCTTCCTCGGCGTGCTCGGCGCGCAACGGCGCATCCAGATCCTGGACGAGCAGATTGCAGCGATCGACAAGCTCACGCCGCTGTTGCGCCGCCGCGTCGAGGCCGGCGCCTCCTCGCCGGCCGAGACCGGCCGCGCCGAGGTCGCCTCCGCCCTGGTCAAGGCCGACCGCGAGCGCTTCAAGGCGACGCTGGCAAGCGCCCGGCGCGAGCTGGCGGTGCTGATGGGCGATCCCGCCGCGAAATTCGGCGAGGTCTCCGGCCGGCTCGACACCATGGGCAAGCCACCGACGTTCCAGTCGGTCGTCGCCGCGATCGATGCCAATCCGCAGCTGGTGCGCTGGACCGCGGTCTATGCGCAACGAAACGCCGAGCTGTTGATGGCGCGGCTGAGACCCTACCCTGACGTGCGGATCGCGGCCGGCTGGCGCCATTTCAACGAGACCAATGACGATGCCGTGCGCCTCTCCGTCTCGGTGCCCATCCCCGTGTTCGACCAGAACCAGGGCAACATCCTCTCGGCGCAGGAGAGCCTCGCCAAGACCCGCGCCGAGCGCGAGGCCAACCGCAACACGCTGATCGTAATCGCGGGCCGCGCTTACGACTCGCTGCAGGGCTCGCTGCGCGAACTCGCGGTGCTGCGCGAGACCGCGATCCCGAAGGCGACTGAAGCCTCCGAGGCGATCTCGCAAGGCTACGGCCAGGGCCGCTTCAGCCTGCTCGAAGTGCTCGACGCCCAGGCCAGTGTCGCCCAGGCGCGCTTGCGCGAACAGGAGGCGCTGCAGAACTTCCATGCCGGCGTTGCGACCATCGAAGGCCTCGTCGGCAATCCCTTTGCGCTGGCCCGGGAGAGCGCACGATGAAGACGTCGTCCACCATCTTTGTCGCCATCCTTGCCGCCGCGCTCGGCGCCTACGGCTATTCCATGCTCGCCCCGGCCAAGGTTGCCTCGACCGAGCACGCCGAGGATAAGAAGCCGGAGAAGCCGAACGACCACGTCGAGCAGGACGAGCACGGCGCCGACCGGATCCGCATTTCTGACGTGAAGCTGGCGGCCGCCGGTGTGATCTTGGCGGAAGCCGCGAGCACCACGCTGACCGATACGCTCTCCTTCAACGGCATTTTGCGCGCCAACCAGGAGGCCGTGGTGCAGGTGACACCGCGCTTTCCGGGTGTGGCAAAATCGATCCAGAAACGCATCGGCGACAAGGTCGGCAAGGACGACCTGCTCGCCAGCATCGAGAGCAACCAGAGCCTCACCGTCTACGAGCTGAAGGCGCCGATCGCCGGTACCATCATCGAACGGCAGATCTCGCTCGGCGAATACGCCTCCGAGCAGAAGCCGGCCTTCGTCGTCGCCGACCTCTCGACCATCTGGGTCGATCTCTCGATCTATCGGCAGGACCTCAAGCGTGTCCGCCTCAAGGACGAGGTGCTGATCGATCCCGACGACGGCCGCGGCGAGATCAAGGGCACGATCTCCTACATCGCACCCGTGGGCTCGAGCGAGACCCAGACCGCGCTCGCCCGCGTGGTGCTGCAAAATCCCGACGGGCGCTTGCGCCCTGGACTGTTCGTCACCGCGCGGCTGATCCTCGCCGCCCGCAACGTCGCCGTGGCCGTGCGCCGCAGCGCGATCCAGACATTGGAAAACAGGACCATCGTGTTCGTCCGCGAGGACAGCGACAAGATCGAAGCGCGCCCGGTGGAGCTTGGGGATTCCGATCCGCAATTCATCGAGATCAAGGCGGGCCTCACAGCCGGCGAGCACTACGTCGCCGAAAACAGCTTTGTCGTGAAGGCCGAGATGGGCAAGGGCGAGGCCGAACATGATTGAGCGCCTGATCGCCGTCTCGCTGAAGCATCGCTGGCTCGTGCTCCTGCTCGCACTCGGGGCCACAGCCTTCGGCGCCTGGAATTTCCAGCGGCTTCCGATCGATGCCGTGCCGGATATCACCAACGTCCAGGTCCAGATCAACACCCGCGCGCCCGGCTATTCGCCGCTGGAGACCGAGCAGCGCATCACCTTCCCGGTCGAGACCGCGATGGGTGGCCTGCCCAAGCTCGACTATACGCGCTCGCTGTCGCGCTATGGCCTCAGCCAGGTGACGGTGGTCTTCAAGGACGGCACCGACATCTATTTTGCCCGTCAGCTGGTCGGCGAGCGCATCCAGCAGGTGAAGGACCAGCTCCCGGCCGGCGTCGAGGTCGCGATGGGCCCGGTCTCGACCGGGCTCGGCGAGATCTTCATGTACACTGTCGAGGCGAAGGCCGGCGCGAAGACCCAGGGCGGCCACGACTATTCGCTGACGGATTTGCGCACCGTGCAGGACTGGATCATCCGGCCGCAGCTTCGCAACGTGCCGGGGGTCATCGAGGTCAACACCATCGGCGGCTTCGAGCGGCAGTTTCACGTGCTGCCGGACCCCGGCAAGCTGATGGCCTACCGCCTCGGCTTCCGCGACGTCATGGCGGCGCTCGCGGCCAACAATGCCAATGTCGGCGCCGGCTATATCGAGCGCAACGGCGAGCAATATCTGGTTCGCTCCCCGGGCCAGGTCGGCAATATCAGTGAGATCCGGGACATCGTCATCGGCTCGCGCGGCGGCAATCCGGTCAGGATCAGGGACGTCGCCGTCGTGACCGAAGGCCGCGACCTGCGCACGGGCGCAGCGACGCGTGACGGCGAGGAGACCGTGCTCGGCACCGCCATGCTGCTGATCGGCGAGAACAGCCGCGCGGTGGCGACCGGCGTCGCCGCCCGTCTTGCGGACATCGCCAAATCGCTGCCCGAGGGCGTGGTCACGCGCACCGTCTACGACCGCACCCATCTGGTCGAAGCAACCATCCGCACGGTCGAGAACAATCTTCTCGAAGGCGCGGCGCTGGTGGTGGCCGTGCTGTTCCTGATCCTCGGCAACATCCGCGCCGCGCTCGTGGTGGCCTGCGTCATTCCGCTGTCCATGGCCATGACGGTCACCGGCATGGTCGAGACCAGGGTGAGTGCCAATTTGATGAGCCTCGGCGCGATCGACTTCGGCATCATCGTCGACGGCGCCGTGATCATTGTCGAGAATTGCCTGCGCATGCTCGCCGAGGCGCAACGCGAGAAAGGCGGGCTGCTCTCCACCTCCGAACGGCTGCGCACGATCCTGCGCGGATCGAGCGAGGTCATCAAGCCGAGCCTGTTCGGAACGCTGATCATCGCCGTGGTCTATCTGCCCGTCCTGACGCTGACCGGCGTCGAGGGCAAGATGTTCACGCCGATGGCGCTGACCGTGCTGATGGCGCTGGGCGCCGCCGCGCTGTTCTCCATCACCTTCGTGCCGGCGGCGGTGGCGATCTTCGTGACCGGAAAAGTGTCCGAGCACGAGAACCTGTTCATGCGGATGGCCAAACGGGCGTATCTCCCCCTGCTCCGACTCGCCATCGACAATCGCATCACGGTTGCCGTCGTGGCCGCCGTGATCGTCCTCGCAAGTGGCGTCGCCGCCTCGCGCATGGGCGGCGAGTTCATCCCGAGCCTGGACGAAGGCGATGTCGCACTGGCCTCGATCCGGATTCCCGGCACCAGCCTGACGCAGTCGCTGGACCTGCAAAAGGCGCTGGAAAAGCGCGTCACGCAGGTTCCTGAAGTGAAGGAGTTCTTCACCCGCATCGGAACGGCGGAGGTCGCGACCGACCCGATGTCGCCGGCGCAGACCGACGGCTACATCATGCTCAAGCCGCGCGCCGAATGGCCGGATCCGCTCAAGCCGAAATCCGAGGTGGTCGAGGCTATCGACAAGGCTGCCGACGACATTCCCGGCAGCGCCTATGAAATCTCCCAGCCCGTTCAGCTCCGCGTCAACGAACTGATCTCCGGCGTGCGCAGCGATGTCGGCATCAAGGTGTTTGGTGACGACCTCGACATCCTGCAGGGCGCCGCCAAACAGGTGGAGGCCGCGATCCGCGGCATTCGCGGCGCCAGCGACGTCAAGATCGAGCAGGTCTCCGGCCTGCCGATCCTCACCGTCCGGCTCGACCGTCAGGCGCTGGCCCGCTATGGCCTCAGCATCGGCGAGGTGCAGGGCATCGTCGAGATCGCGGTCGGTGGCAAATCGGCAGGAAAGCTGTTCGAGGGCGACCGGCGCTTTGAGATCGTGGTGCGCCTGCCGGAGCACCTGCGCGGCAATCTCGATGCGATCAGAGCGATTCCGATCCCGCTGCCGCCGAGCGAGGAAGCCCCATCCAGCACGGCCATTCGAACCGCGCTGTCCGCATCTCCCCTCGCCCAGATGCGCTACGTGCCGCTTTCGTCGGTTGCCACCGTCGATGCGACGCCCGGCCCCAATCAAATCAGCCGCGAGAACGGCAAGCGCCGCGTGGTTGTCATGGCCAATGTTCGCGGGCGCGATTTGCGATCCTTCGTCGCCGAGGCACAAGCCGCCGTCGCGGAGAAGGTCAAGCTGCCGCCGGGCTACTGGATCGGCTGGGGTGGCCAGTTCGAGCAGCTGGTCTCGGCGACCAAGCGGCTGACCATCGTGGTGCCGGTGGCGCTCGCGCTGGTGTTCCTGCTGCTGTTCATGGGCATGGGATCGGCGGCGGACGCGGCGCTGGTGTTCTCCGGCGTGCCGCTGGCACTCACCGGCGGTGTCGCGGCGCTGCTGCTCCGCGGAATCCCGCTGTCTATCAGCGCCGGCATCGGCTTCATCGCACTGTCGGGCGTCGCCGTGCTCAACGGCCTCGTCATCATCGCCTTCATCGAGCGCCTCCGCAGCGAGGGGCGCCCGATCGCCGAGGCCGTGCGCGAGGGCGCGCTGACGCGGCTGCGTCCGGTGCTGATGACCGCGCTGGTCGCCTCGCTCGGCTTCGTGCCGATGGCGCTCGCGACCGGCGCCGGCGCCGAAGTGCAGCGGCCGCTCGCGACCGTCGTGATCGGCGGCATCATCTCCTCGACGGTGTTGACGCTGCTCGTGCTGCCGGCGCTCTACGTACTGTTCCGGCGTGACGCGACGGGCGAAACGCCTACAATGGCGCCTGATTTGGCGATTTCCCGGGAGCGCTAGGTTTGGGCAGCCACGACCATCACGGTCATCACCACCACGATCATGCCGGCCATTCGCATGATCATGGTCACGACCACAGCCATGATCATGGTCTTGGCCATGCGCATGTCCATGCGCCCGCCAATTTCGGCAAGGCGTTCGCGATCGGCATCACGCTCAACACCGCGCTGGTCATGGCCGAGGCCATTTACGGCTATCTCGGCAACTCCACCGCCCTGCTTGCGGACGCCGGCCACAATCTGTCCGACGTGCTCGGCCTCATCGTGGCCTGGGGCGCCTCGATCGCGGCGCGGCGCGCGCCGAGCGGCCGCTTCACCTATGGCTTCCGCGCCTCCACCATTCTGGCGGCGCTGGCGAACGCGGTGTTCCTGCTGGTCGCCACCGGCGCGATCGGCTGGGAAGCGATCCTGCGGCTGCGCGAGCCCGCGCCGGTCGCGGGCGTCACCGTGATGGTGGTCGCCGGCATCGGCATCCTCATCAACGGCTTCACCGCCTTGCTGTTCGCCAGCGGCCGCAAGGACGACATCAACATCGAAGGCGCGTACCTGCACATGGCCGCCGACGCCGCGGTCTCGCTCGGCGTCGTGATGTCGGCGGCGCTGATCATCTGGACCGGCTGGCTCTGGCTCGACCCCGTCACCAGCCTCGTCATCTGCGCCAGCATCCTGTGGGGCACGACCAGCCTGCTGCGCGGCTCCATCGACATGTCGATGGCGGCGGCGCCGAAGGGCACCGACCTCGTTGCCATTAAGGCCTTCCTGCTCGCGCGGCCCGGTGTCTCGGCGATCCACGATCTCCACGTCTGGCCGATCTCGACCACCGAGACCGCGCTGACCTGCCACCTCGTCATGCCCGCAGGCACCGTCGATGCATTCCTGATGGAGACGGCGCAGCTGCTGAAGAGCAGCTTCCGCATCGGCCACACCACGCTCCAGGTCGAGACGCACCCGGACAATGGCTGCGCGCTGGCGCCGGATGATGTGGTGTAGGGTCTGCGTCGGGCGCCAAACTCCGCTGTCGTCCCGGACAAGCGAAGCGCAGATCCGGGACCCCCGCGCGAGCGCTTGCGCTCGTCGCGAGAACCACAGGAAGCGGTTTACGAAGACTCGGAGTTGTCAGCTCGCGCCACAACCACTCCCTGTGGTTATGGGTCCCGGCGTTCGCCGGGACGACACCGAGTGTGTGGCGACACCTACTCCGCCTTCGCCGTCACGATCCAGATCGCCCCCGGAAGCGCGACGCTCTGCCCCTTCAGGAACGGCGCAAGCGTCTCGCGGATCGAGGCCTTAGCCGCCGCGTACGTCTCCGGCGGATGGCCCTGCAGCGCGCGGCTGGCGGGGCCGATCTGGAGCGAGCCGTCGACGGCGGCATCGAGCCCACCGCCGATGGCGATGTCCATCGGAAGGTTATGCGGCTCCATCGCCACGTCGACGAAGCCGGCGCCTTTCAGGATGCGCGTCACGCGTTCCTCCGAGGCGAAGGCGAACGGGCCCGGCTCTTCCGGCCCGACCGGCGGCATTTTGGGAACGTGTTTGTAGACCGCCATCAACGGCGCCATCATCCACGGATTCTCCTTCGGCTCGCGCCAGCAGGCAAAGGCGAGCCGCCCTGTCGGTTTCAGCGCGCGGTGGAGGTTGGTGAAAGACGCAATCGGATCGGCAAAGAACATCACGCCAAAGCGTGAGGCGAGCAGATCAAAGCTCGCCGGCTCGAACGGATGCACCGTTGCATCCGCCAGCACGAAATCCAGCGGCAAGCCCTTCGGTGCAAACGCACGGGCCTGCGACAGCATCGGATCGGAGACGTCGAGGCCGAGCGCAAAGCCATTCGGCGCGACAGCTTTCGCGAATGCAAAGGTCGTCGCCCCCGAACCGCAGCCGACATCGAGAACGCGTTCGCCCGACTTCGGCTTCGCGCGGGCGATCAGCACATCGGCGATCGGTCCGAGCAGGCTCTCCTGCGCTGAGTGCCGGTCGGCCCAGCGCTGGCCGCTCGGGCCGTTCCAATAGGCAATCTGGTCGGCGTTTTGGTCGTGTCCGCTGGGCTGTTGCATGGGAGCCTCTGTCGTTACGGGTTAACGTGACGCTTGCTGCATCATTCGTAGAATTTTGCGGCCAACATCATCTCAGCCAAATTCTTCCAGCCCGGCGTCGTCGGGGTTGGGAGTTGTTGATTCCGATAGTAGCCGTCCATGCCCTGGACCCAGCCAGATAGCGCTTCAAGAAAGCGCTCGAGCGTGTCGTTTTCCCACTCTCCACGATTTGCAAGCAGGTCACGGCGCAACGCATCAACGAAAATGACGAAATCGGAGCGCGACGAGACCGACTCCGCAAGCTTGCTCAAATCCATTTCTGTTCACCAACGATCAAGCCCTAAAAGGCACGCTCTCATTGCGGTGGTATCACGCTCAAGGCGGTTTCAGCCTCAAAATTGGGTCAGGTTGCGGCGCCACCGCCCCTTGCTCCTCACCCCATCGGAGCGCTAAAGAGGCGCCGTGGGGCGGTTAGCTCAGCTGGTTAGAGCATCTCGTTTACACCGAGAGGGTCCGCGGTTCGAATCCGTGACCGCCCACCAGCCTTCGCTCGCTTCGCGAGCTTCGGCTCGGCAAGCCAGCCATTGACCTTATTGGCGCGAAGCGAGCGAAGGCTGCCGCGCCGAAGCCCAGCGTGCGAAGGCGGGCTTTGAGCGGGAAGCTCCGGCTAGGCAAAGCCCCCTCAATCTCCCGGCCGGCCCGGCAGCAGCGGCACCGCATCGATCCATACCGCAGCCGACTGGCACCAGATCTGCCTGACGGGCCGCAATTTGTCGCGCTGGCGGATCGATCCCCAGCGGATGCCCCAATCGTCGGCCTGGTCGCCCTCGCCGCTGGTGAACAGCGGGGAACCGCAATCGGCACAGAAGTGCTGGAAGCGCATCCGGCCGTTGTCGCCGCGCTTGCCGTAGACCTTCGGCGCGCCGGCGGTGAGCTTGACGTCGGCAGCGGTGCAGATCGCGGTCACCCGGAATGGCGACCCCGTCAGGGTCTGGCAGTCGCGGCAATGACAAACCGAGACCGCCTCGGGGTCGACCTCGGCCTCGAAGGTGATTTGCCCGCAATGACAGTGACCGTCGACCTGCATCGCATTCCCCTTCCCCAAAACAAAAACGGCGCCCGAAGGCGCCGTTTTATCATCTTTTCGAGTTGCGATCTCAGTGCGCGGTCAGGCCGCCGGCGGCTTCGTCGCCATCGGGCTTCACCGTCACCTTGGTGTCCTCTTCCCAGACGATCGGCACGGGCTTCTTCACCAGTGCCTTGGCGATGACATCGTCGAGACGGGAGACCGGGATGATCTCCATTCCGCCCTTGATCGCATCGGAAATCTCCGTGAGATCCTTGGCGTTGTCCTCGGGGATCAGCACCGTCTTGATGCCGCCGCGGGCCGCGGCCAGCAGCTTCTCCTTCAGACCGCCGATCGGCAGCACGCGGCCGCGCAGCGTGATCTCGCCGGTCATCGCGACATCGTGGCGGACCGGAATGCCGGTCATGACCGAGATGATCGCGGTGGCCATGGCCACGCCCGCCGACGGACCGTCCTTCGGCGTCGCGCCTTCCGGCACGTGCACGTGGATGTCACGCCGGTCGAACAGCGGCGGCTCGATGCCGTAGGTGATCGCGCGGGAGCGGACGTAGGACGCCGCCGCCGAGATCGATTCCTTCATGACGTCGCGCAGGTTGCCCGTGACCGTCATCTTGCCCTTGCCGGGCATCATGACGCCTTCGATGGTCAGCAGCTCGCCGCCGACATCGGTCCAGGCAAGGCCGGTGACGATACCGACCTGCGGCTCGCTCTCGATCTCGCCGAAGCGGTACTTCGGCACGCCGAGCAACTCTTCCAGAGTCTTCTCGGTGACCTTGACCGACTTCTTCTTGGAGATCATCAGCTCCTTCACCGCCTTGCGGGCCAGTGTGGAGAGCTCACGCTCCAGGTTACGCACGCCCGCTTCGCGGGTGTAGCGGCGGATCAGAAGCAGCAGCGCGTCGTCGTCGATCGAGAACTCCTTGGAGTCCAGGCCATGCTTGGACACCGCGGTCGGGATCAGATGCTTGCGCGCGATCTCGACCTTCTCATTCTCGGTGTAACCCGCGATCCGGATGATCTCCATGCGGTCCATCAGCGGGCCGGGAATATTGAGCGTATTCGCGGTCGTGATGAACATGACGTTCGACAGATCGTAGTCGACCTCCAGATAGTGGTCGGCAAACGTCCCGTTCTGCTCGGGATCGAGGACCTCGAGCAAGGCCGAGGACGGATCGCCGCGGAAATCGGCACCCATCTTGTCGATCTCGTCCAGTAGGAACAGCGGATTGGACGACTTCGCCTTCCGCATCGACTGGATGATCTTGCCGGGCATCGAGCCGATATAGGTGCGGCGGTGACCGCGGATCTCGGCCTCGTCACGCACGCCGCCGAGCGACACGCGCACGAACTCGCGGCCGGTCGCCTTCGCGATCGACTTGCCGAGCGAGGTCTTGCCGACGCCGGGAGGTCCGACGAGGCACAGGATCGGGCCCGTCAGCTTGTTGGCGCGCGACTGCACCGCGAGATACTCGACGATACGTTCCTTGACCTTCTCGAGCCCGTAGTGATCGGAGTCCAGAATGGCCTGCGCCGATTCCAGATCCTTCTTCACCTTGGACTTCTTGTTCCACGGGATCGACAGCAGCCAATCCAGATAGTTGCGCACGACGGTCGCTTCCGCGGACATCGGCGACATCTGGCGCAGCTTCTTCAATTCATGCTGCGCCTTCTCGCGCGCTTCCTTGGAGAGCTTGGTCTTGGAGATCTTCTCTTCGAGATCGGCGAGCTCGTCGCGACCATCGTCGTCGCCGAGTTCCTTCTGGATCGCCTTCATCTGCTCGTTGAGATAATACTCGCGCTGGGTCTTCTCCATTTGTCGTTTGACCCGAGAACGAATCCGCTTCTCGACCTGCAGCACCGAGATCTCGCTCTCCATCAAGCCCAGCACCTTCTCCAGGCGCGTGGTGACAGACAGCGTCTCCAGGATGCCCTGGCGATCCGCGATCTTGACAGCAAGATGAGAGGCAACGGTGTCGGCGAGCTTGGCGAAGTCGGTGATCGCCTGCACGACGCCGACGACCTCGGCCGAGATCTTCTTGTTGAGCTTCACATAGCTCTCGAAGTCGGACACGACCGAGCGCGCCAAGGCTTCCGCCTCGACCGACTTCGCATCGGTGTCGGCGAGCGCGACGGCGGTGGCTTCGTAATAGTCGGCGCGATCGGTGTACTTCTGCACGCGCGCACGCTCGAGCCCTTCGACCAGCACCTTCACGGTGCCGTCGGGAAGCTTCAAGAGCTGCAGGACGCTTGCGAGCGTGCCGGTCTCGTAAATGGCATCGGGCGCCGGATCATCGTCGGACGCGTTCTTCTGCGTCGCGAGCATGATCAGCGCGTCGTTCTTCATCACCTCTTCGAGCGCGCGGATCGACTTCTCGCGACCGACGAAGAGCGGAACGATCATGTGCGGGAAGACGACGATATCGCGCAGCGGCAACACGGGATAAGCGTGCGTCTCACCATGGACAATGGTTGGCCGGGGTTTTGGATTAGTCATGGCCTTTTCCTTTTGCTTTGCCCCCTCGCACGCAGTCCGCTTCTCTCATGCGCAACCGCCACAAGGTGCCGAGGTGATCCACAAAACCAGCCTACCATTTCAAGGTTGGACCGGGCTTGCCGGATCGGAACTGAGGCGAATCTTGAACAGAATTCTTGCTCGCCGCCGACATTAGGTGGCTATCGACCCGGGGGGTGTCAAGTCATTGAAAAACACGCGCCATCAGGCGCTTACGCACTTGGGTAAGCGACGCAACGCCGGCTGCGGAGGACATGTCCGCAGCCGCTACTATGAATGACGACAGGAGCGTTCCAGCGCCGCAAAATCAGGCGCTGGCGTTCTCGACGGCACGATCGGACCGATCGGCGTAGATGTAGAGCGGACGCGCCGTACCTTCCACGACTTCGCGGGAAATCACGACTTCTTCCACACCTTCCAGGCCCGGCAGGTCGAACATGGTCTCGAGCAGGATCGCTTCGAGGATCGAACGCAGACCACGCGCGCCGGTCTTGCGCTCGATCGCCTTGCGGGCAACCGCGCCAAGCGCCTCGTCGGCGAAGGTCAGCTCGATGTTCTCCATCTCGAACAGCCGCTGGTACTGTTTCACGAGCGCGTTCTTCGGCTCGGTCAGGATCTTCTTCAGCGAGGTCTCGTCCAGATCCTCGAGCGTCGCCACGACCGGCAGACGGCCGACGAACTCGGGGATGAGGCCGTACTTCAGGAGATCCTCAGGCTCGACGTGACGGAAGATCTCGCCGGTGCGGCGGTCTTCCGGCGCCATCACCTGGGCGGCGAAACCGATCGAGGTCGACCGACCGCGCGCCGAGATGATCTTCTCGAGGCCGGCGAACGCACCGCCGCAGATGAACAGGATGTTGGTGGTATCCACCTGCAGGAATTCCTGCTGGGGATGCTTGCGGCCGCCCTGCGGCGGGACCGAAGCCACCGTGCCTTCCATGATCTTCAGCAGCGCCTGCTGCACGCCCTCACCCGACACGTCGCGCGTGATCGAGGGATTGTCGGACTTGCGGCTGATCTTGTCGATTTCGTCGATGTAGACGATGCCGCGCTGGGCGCGCTCGACATTGTAGTCGGCAGCCTGGAGCAGCTTCAGGATGATGTTCTCGACGTCCTCACCGACATAGCCGGCTTCGGTCAGCGTCGTCGCATCCGCCATCGTGAACGGCACGTCCAAGATGCGCGCGAGCGTCTGCGCGAGCAGCGTCTTGCCCGAACCGGTCGGACCGATCAGCAGGATGTTCGACTTCGCGAGCTCGACGTCGTTGTGCTTGGTCTGGTGGTTGAGGCGCTTGTAGTGGTTGTGCACCGCGACCGACAGGACCTTCTTCGCATGGCTCTGGCCGATGACGTAATCGTCGAGAACCTTGCAGATTTCCTTCGGCGTCGGAATCCCGTCGCGCGACTTGACCAGCGAGGATTTGTTTTCCTCGCGGATGATGTCCATGCAGAGCTCGACGCACTCGTCGCAGATGAAGACCGTGGGACCCGCGATCAGTTTGCGGACTTCGTGCTGGCTCTTGCCGCAGAACGAGCAATATAGCGTGTTCTTGGAGTCGCTCGTGCCGACCTTACTCATTCATGTCTCCGTCCGCGGTTCGATCCCGTCCGCTCGATCGTCCCATCCCGAAACGTTGGCGGGTAAGGGATTCAAATAGAGCAAATTCCGTACCAAAAAAGACCCTACGCGTTACATCCCGTGCGAATCACGGTCACTCGATTCTCCGCGATCATAGCCGATCATTCGTAGCCAACCATGCTGTCACCCGACTATCAAGAATTCGCTAATCAGGGGCTCGCTGGCTACCCGTGACAATACCGTGATTTCACGTCTTGGCACGGGCGAAGTGACAGAAATCACCCCAGCGTTGCTGGATTACCACGAAAAAACGAGCACGAAAGCGGAACTTTCTGCCTGCCGCAGGGCGCAAAACTGGATTTTGCGCCCGTGCCAACGCGTCCTTAACGTGAACGCGGTGCTGACGATCCCCGCTCACTCCGGGGATCGCTGTTGCGGTCCCGCGAGTGCTACGGGGTCTTCGCTGCTGCGGCCTCTTCGGCGCGCTTGTCGATGACCTTGTCGACCAGACCAAACTCCTTGGCGTCGTTGGCGGTCAGGAACTTGTCGCGTTCCAGCGCGTCTTCGATCGTCTTGTAGGTCTGGCCGGTGTGCTTCACGTAGATCTCGTTGAGCCGCTTCTTCAGGTTCAGGATTTCCTGAGCGTGCAGCATGATGTCGGTGGCCTGCCCCTGGAAGCCGCCGGAGGGCTGATGCACCATGATGCGCGCGTTCGGCAGCGAGAAGCGCATGTCCTTCTCGCCGGCGCAGAGCAGCAGCGAGCCCATCGAAGCGGCCTGGCCCGTGCACAGCGTCGAAACCGGCGGGCGGATGAACTGCATGGTGTCGTAGATCGCAAGGCCCGACGTCACCACGCCACCCGGCGAGTTGATGTACATCGAGATTTCCTTCTTCGGATTTTCCGCTTCGAGGAACAGGAGCTGCGCGACGATCAGCGTCGACATGCCGTCCTCGACCGGTCCGGTCACGAAGATGATGCGCTCTTTCAGCAGGCGCGAGAAAATGTCGTAGGCGCGCTCGCCACGGTTGGTCTGCTCGACCACCATGGGCACGAGGTTCATGTAGGTTTCAACCGGATCGCGCATGAGTCACCTAGGTTTTCGGAGGACGCCGCCACTCTTGCCGGAAGGCCGATGGACGTCCCGTGATGCAGGAAGTTGGTAGAACAGGAACGCTTGCAAGTAGAACGCTTGGGTACAGGGTGCACCGACAGATATAGCCCAATTCGCGCGAGACAAGTGCGGAACGAATTAAGGCTTAATCTACCGGGCACTTGAAGCTGATTCTTGCAAAAAGGCCCAGCCGGCCATCTGGCTAGCTGGGCCCCTTCGCTGATCATCCTTAATAGAAGACTGTCTCAACGCCTTCAGGCTGCAGTCTTTTCCTCGTCGTCCTTGTACAGATCCTCGCGCGAAACCTTCTTCTCGGTCACGTTGGCGAGTTCGAGGATGAAGTCGACGACCTTGTCCTCGTAGATCGGTGCGCGAAGCTGGGCCAGCGCCTGGGCATTGCTGCGGTAATAGTCCCAGACTTCCTTCTCGCGACCCGGCATCGAGCGCGCACGCTCGATCACGGCACGACCGACCTCGTCGTCGGTCACGGTGATCTTGTTCTTCTCGCCGATCTCGGAGAGCACGAGACCGAGACGCACGCGGCGGTCGGCGATCTTGCGGTACTCCTCCTTGGCCTTGTCCTCGGTGGTATCCTCGTCGGCGAAGGTCTTGCCGGCGGAATCCATCTCGGCCTTGACCGAGTTCCACATCAGATTGAACTCCTCGTCGACGAGCGAGGGCGGCGCCTCGAAGCGATGCGCCTCGTCGAGACGGTCGAGCAGCGCGCGCTTGACGCGCTGGCGCGTCGCACCGGCGTATTCGGCAACCAGCCGCTCGCGCGCGGCTTCCTTGAGCTTGTCCAGCGATTCCAGGCCGAGCGTCTTGGCGAACTCGTCGTCGATGGTGAGATCCTGCGGTGCCTCGATCAGCGTCGCGGTGGTCTCGAACTCGGCCGGCTGGCCGGCGAGCTTCTCGCTCATGTAGTTCTTGGGGAACGACACCTTCAGCGTGCGCGTCTCGTTCGCGCCGATGCCGATCAGCTGCTCCTCGAAGCCCGGGATGAAGGTGTTGGATCCGATCGCGACCTGGATGCCCTCGCCGGTGCCCCCCTCGAAGGCCTCGCCGTTGATGGTGCCCTTGAAGTTGATGGTGACGCGGTCGCCGGAGGCAGCCTTGGCGTCCTCGCCCTTGGCGGCATAGCCGCGGTTGGTGTCGGCGATGCGCTTGATCGCCTCGTCGACGTCCGAATCGGACACGTCAGCGACGGGCTTCTCGACCTGGAAGGTCTTGAAGTCGGCGAGCGCGATCGCGGGCACCACTTCGATTGCGACCGTGTAGGTCAGATCGGACTTGCCCGAGAGCAGCTCCTCGACCTCGGCCTGCTCGGTCGGCATGGTGATCTTCGGCTCGGTCGCGAGCTTGAAGCCGCGCTCGGAGAACAGCTGGGTGTTGGTGTCGCGGATGGTCTGGTCGATAGTCTCGGCCATCACCGAACGGCCATAGACCTTCTTGAGGTGGCCGACCGGCACCTTGCCGGGACGGAAGCCGTTGAGGCGAACCTTGTCCTTGAGGTCGACGAGCTTGGCACCAGCCTTGGCGTCGAGATCAGACGCGGGAACGCTGATCTTGAACTCGTGCTTCAAGCCTTCCGAGAGGGTTTCTGTGACCTGCATGGCGTCCAATCTTCTTCCCGTTCGGTCCCGGCACGCTTCCCGCGTCGGGACGCTGTCATTAATCGATCCGGCGCGAGGCAAACGCCTCAACACCGGTGGTTCATCGAGCCCGGCTCCATGCGGAAAAACATCCGCGCGGAGCGAGGCCCCTCAGTAATCCGTGCAAACGCTGAAAGCGCTTGGTGCGGGCGGAGGGACTCGAACCCCCACAACTTTCGTCACTGGAACCTAAATCCAGCGCGTCTACCAGTTCCGCCACGCCCGCGTAAATTTGCATCAAGACCGGCCGCGATGCCGCGGGCGGCCGGGCTTATAGCATGTGCCCGATTGTTCGCAGCAAAAAAATGGCCTGATGGAGGCACTCTCCAAGTAGGCACGGTGGCTGGACTTATCCAGCGCGGCATGGTCCGGATCGCGCTTATGACACCGCGGATTTTTGACCTGAACCGGCGCGAGGTTTTGGCCGGAATTGGCACCTCCCTGGGGGCCTCGGCCGCCGGCCTGATGGCCGGCGGTGCGGGCCCGCTTCCGACCGCCCAGGTCGCGCTTCAGGCGAGGCCAGCCACGCTGGCTCTGAGGCCGGGTCAGCCGGCTACACCGATCTGGGAGCTGGCTGCCGCAAGCCACATCGGGAATGTGCGTTTCAAGCGCGGCGACCGCTGCGAGGTGGTGTTTCGGAACGACCTGCCTGTGCCGCTTGCCCCAGCCTGGTACGGCCTCGATGGCACCCCCGTACCGGACCCGTTGGCGGGACGGGCGCCCACCGCACCGGGCTCGACCGAAACATCAATTATTTCAATACCAAACGCGGGAACCTTGCTGGCCAACTTCCGTCTCTTTGAGGACCGCCTGAACCAGCCGGCACGCCCGCTCCCGGTCATCGCCGCGGAGACGAGCCCCGTCGCCACCGACCGCGACGAGGTCCTGCTGATCGAGGAATGGCGCGTGCGGCCGGACGGCACGGCACTTCCGCCGGGCCGGGATCCCAAGGACACGACCCCGCTCTACACGCTGAACGGACGCACTTCATTCGAACTCTCAGCCTCAGCCGGCGAACGGCTGCGGCTGCGCTTCATCAACGGCTCGCAACGCTCTGTTCTGGCAATCAAATTGGAAAGCCACGAGGTCCAGGTGATGGCGCTGGACGGTCAGCCGGCCGAGCCCTTCCCGGCCCGCAACGGCGCCCTGGTGCTCGCCCCCGGCGCGCGCGCTGATGCCTTTGTGGATGCGGCCACATCGGCCGCGTTGGTGCTGCATGACGGCAACGAGGCGCGCCCGATCGGGCGCCTCGCCGTTTCCGGCAAACTGGAGCGGCGCACCCCGCTCCCCGCGCCGCAGCCGCTGCCTTCGAACGACCTTCCCGAAAAACTCGATCTGAGGGGCGCCCTGCGGTTCGATGTCGCGCTCGGCCCCGCCGACGCCGGCTGGGCCAGGACGGCCAATTTCTCCACCGCCTCGGCGCCTGCCTTCCGCGCCAAGACCGGCCGGACCGTCGTGCTGGCGGTGAAGAACTCCGGCCCTGCGACCACCGTCTTCCACCTGCACGGCCACCATTTCCGCCTGCTCGACCGGCTCGACGACGGCTGGAAACCCTATTGGCTCGACACGCTCGCCATCGAGCCTGGCCAGACCGAGCGCATCGCCTTCGCCGCGACCTCGCCGGGACGATGGCTGATCGAATCCGTCGTCACCGATTGGGCCGCGCCGCGGCTGGTGCGGTGGTATGGGGTGGAGTGAGCTAGGCGCGCTCCCAGACGTAGCGGGCGTCCGGCTCCCTCTCCTCGTTACGCGCCCCGTCGGTCGCCTCGACCATCCTGAACCCGCGCGCCTCATAGAAGCGGCGCGCCGGAGCGTTGCGCTGAAAGGTCCAGAGCTCGAGCCGCTCGCTGGCGCCCTTGGCGATGTCGAGCAGTTCCGTGCCGATGCCGCGTCCATGGAAAGCGGGAAGCACGTAGAGCTGCTCGATCCAGCCGTCACGGAAGGCGATGATCCCGCTCAGCTCATCGCCGTCGAAGCGTCCCCACACGCGGCAAGTCGGAAGGATTCGCTCGCGATAGAACCAGTGATCCTCGTCGGGCGTATGCAGCCCGGTGAGCCACGGCATCGCCTGGTCAAACGCCGCCCGATGGACCCGCGCCGCCGCGCCCATGTCGGGGAGCGCGAGCGGCCGAAGCATCAGTATTCGATCCCGAGCGCGCCGTAGATCCGCCGATGCACGGCCGGCAGCGTCTCGGTGAGGTCTTCGGCGATCAGTCCGGGCCCCGCTTCGCTTGCCGCCTCACCATGCATCCAGACGCCGATGCTGGCGGCCTCGAACGCCGGCACGCCCTGCGCCAGGAGACCCGAGATGATGCCGGCGAGCACGTCGCCGGCGCCGGCGGTGGCGAGCCAGGGCGGCGCGTTGGCGGCGATGGTGGCGCGGCCGTCCGGGGCGGCGATCGTGGTGTCGGGGCCCTTCAGGAGCACGACGGCGCCGGAGCGTTCCGCGGCAGCGCGCACCCGCTCGAGCTTCGAGCGACCCGGAGTCTTGTTGCTGAGGTCGGAAAACAGCCGCGGAAACTCGCCCTCATGCGGCGTCAGCACCACCTCGGCCTCAGCCGCGGACTTGATCGATTCAAACAGCCGCTCGGGATTGGCGGCAAAGCTCGTCAACGCATCCGCGTCGAGCACGACATGGCGCTGCGCCGAGATCGCGGTGTGAACCATGTCGCAGGTGCGCGCAGCGACGCCGGCGCCGGGACCGATCATGCAGGTATTGTAGCGTTTGTCGGCGAGCAGCTCGCCGAACTCGACCACGGTGTCGACGGGACGCACCATCACGGCGGTCAGTGCGGCTGCATTGATCGCGAGCGCATCGCGCGGGGTCGCGAGCGTCACGAGGCCAGCGCCGGCCCGCAAGGCGCCGCGGGCGGCGAGCCGCGCAGCCCCGGTCGCGGCCGCATCGCCGGAGAGCGCCAGCACATGGCCACGCGCGTATTTATGGCCATCGATGCGCGGCACCGGAAAGGCGGCGCCCCAGAAATCCGGGTCGTTCTCGAACAGCTGCGGCGCGATCTCGTCGAGCACCTGCGCGTCGATGCCGATGTCGGCGACGCGCACGCGGCCGCAATGCATGCGACCCGGCAGCAGCAAATGCGCGGGCTTCTTGCGAAAGAACGTGACGGTCTCGGCGGCATTCACCGCGACGCCCAGCACGGCCGCGCTGGTGCCGTTGATGCCGCTCGGCAGATCGACCGCCAGCACCGGCGCGCCATTGGCATTGATCGCCTCGATCATCGCGCGTGCCTCGCCCTCGACGGGACGGCTGAGGCCCGCACCGAACAGCGCATCGATGATCAGCGCCGGCTTTCCGATCGCCTGCGGATTGAACGGCAGTACCGGCTGCTTCCAGCCGCGCGCGGCGGAGGCTGCGTCGCCCTGCAGCTGATCGCGCTCGCACATCAGGATGATGGAGACCTCGCGCCCCTGCGCGGCGAGCTCCGCGGCTGCGACAAAACCGTCACCGCCGTTGTTGCCGGGGCCGGCAACGATCAGGATCGGCCCCTCCTCCACCAGTGCGTTGGCGGCCTCCGCGACCGCCTGGCCCGCGCTCAGCATCAGCTTGAAGCCGGGCGTGCCGGCAGTGATGCTGAGTTGATCAGCGCGCTGCATTTCGGCGGTGGTTAGAACTTCCATGCCACTTCCCTGGTCCAAACGCCTTTTCAACAGGCACGTTTCATGCCGATCCGGGCAACGGAACAACGATCTGCACAGATATTGAACCGTTTGCCTATTTCGTAGTCTGCGGTATTTTGAGCCGGTCGGCTCCACCTATCAGAGATGCTCGTTAAAAGGCTGATAACGCTCCAGTAATCAGGGCATTTGCAACTTGGCATAGACCCTGCTTTCGAGGAAGTCGCTTCGGTTCGTCGTGCTCACTGGCATTTTCTGGGTGTGGCCGGCCGTTGTTGCCGGGCTGGTCAGGTCCCGGCATAGCGAAGACAAGATCGTGCGTTAAGAAAAGCGCATCCTGACGAAGACGTTGCTATTTGATCGAAAGGCCGGGAGGCGCGCAGTGAAGAAAATCGAAGCCATCATCAAGCCGTTCAAGCTCGACGAGGTGAAGGAAGCGCTTCAGGAAGTCGGCCTCCAGGGCATCACCGTGACCGAGGCCAAGGGCTTTGGCCGGCAGAAGGGCCACGCAGAACTCTACCGCGGCGCAGAATACATCGTCGACTTCCTGCCCAAGGTGAAGATCGAGATCGTGATCGGCGACGACCTGGTCGAGCGCGCGATCGACGCGATCCGCCGTGCCGCGCAAACCGGGCGCATCGGCGACGGCAAGATCTTCGTCTCCAATATCGAAGAGGCGATCCGCATCCGAACCGGCGAATCCGGGCTGGACGCTATCTGAGCCGGGTGCTATCCCGAATTTTGCGACACTCTGAAAGAAAAAAGGCTGCTTCGGCGGCCTGATTTCGTTTGTGCGGTTGCGCCAACTCGCCGAAAGCGAGAACGAATCTGCTCATCTGGAAACCGACCCGCAGAGCCAAAAGGGGTATGCATGAAGACCGCCAAAGACGTCCTGAAATCGATCAAGGACAACGACGTCAAGTACGTCGACCTGCGCTTCACCGATCCGCGCGGCAAGTGGCAGCACGTGACGTTCGACGTCAGCATGATCGATGAGGACATTTTCGCCGAAGGAACGATGTTCGACGGCTCCTCGATCGCCGGTTGGAAGGCGATCAACGAGTCCGATATGTGCCTGATGCCCGATCCGGTGACCGCGACGATCGATCCGTTCTTCGCCGAAACCACCATGGTCATCACCTGCGACGTGCTCGAGCCGACCACCGGCGAGCCCTACAACCGCGACCCCCGCGGCATCGCCAAAAAGGCCGAGGCCATGGTGAAGTCGATGGGCGTGGGCGACAGCGTGTTCGTCGGCCCCGAAGCCGAGTTCTTCGTGTTCGACGACGTCCGCTTCTCGTCGGGCCCCTACAACACCGGCTTCCGCGTCGACTCCTCGGAACTGCCGACCAACTCCGACACCGAATATGAAGGCGGCAATCTCGGCCACCGCATCCGCACCAAGGGCGGCTACTTCCCCGTCCCGCCGCAGGACTCGGTGCAGGACATGCGCTCCGAAATGCTCGGCGCCATGGCCAAGATGGGCGTGAAGGTCGAGAAGCATCACCACGAAGTCGCTTCCGCCCAGCACGAGCTCGGCATGAAGTTCGACACGCTGACGCTGATGGCCGACCACATGCAGATCTACAAGTACTGCATCCACCAGGTCGCCCACATCTACGGCAAGACCGCCACCTTCATGCCGAAGCCGGTCTATGGCGACAACGGCTCGGGCATGCACGTGCACCAGTCGATCTGGAAGGACGGCAAGCCGGTGTTCGCCGGCAACAAGTACGCCGACCTGTCGGAGACCTGCCTCCACTACATCGGTGGCATCATCAAGCACGCCAAGGCGATCAACGCCTTCACCAACCCGTCGACCAACTCCTACAAGCGTCTGGTCCCGGGCTATGAGGCGCCGGTGCTGCTCGCCTACTCCGCGCGCAACCGCTCGGCCTCCTGCCGCATCCCCTACACCGCTTCGCCGAAGGCCAAGCGCGTCGAGGTGCGTTTCCCCGATCCGCTCGCCAATCCCTATCTCGGCTTCGCCGCGATGCTGATGGCCGGCCTCGACGGCATCAAGAACAAGATCGATCCGGGTCCGGCGATGGACAAGGACCTCTACGACCTGCCGAAGGAAGAGCTGAAGCAGATCCCGACCGTCTGCGGTTCGCTCCGCGAGGCGCTGGAAAACCTCGACAAGGACCGCGGCTTCCTCAAGGCCGGCGGCGTGTTCGACGACGACTTCATCGACGCTTACATCGAGCTGAAGATGACCGAAGTCGCCCGCTTCGAAATGACCCCGCACCCGGTCGAGTTCGACATGTACTATTCGGGCTAAGCGGCTCGAACTTTCGCAACAGGCAAAAGGCGCTCCGAAAGGGGCGCCTTTCTTGTTTGGGGCAGTCATCGTTCACAGCACTAGCTGTGTTTCAATTGCCTTCGAGCTAAGGTTGTCCTAGAGGCTGGAGGCGAGAGATAATCTCCCCAACGGACAACGTCGGATTGCGGGTAGCGCGGGAGAGTCCAGAACAAATTGCGACCAGCTATGATTAATATTCCCGAACGGCAAATCAGAGCCGTCTATGACGATCAGACGATACGGGTCTACCAGGCCTATAGCGACGAGATTGCGGACACCGCCCTGGCAAAGGGCACGTTCGTTTCTCCGCCCTTCAAGATCAGCCGTATGACTTGGATAAAGCCGTCGTTTCTCTGGATGATGTATCGCAGCGGCTGGAGCTACAAGGACGCGGGCCAGCGGCGGATTCTAGCGATCGACATCAGCCGCGAGGGATTCCACTGGGCCCTGGACAATAGTTGTCCCAGCAAACCCGCCCCCTCCATGAATGAGGCGGATTGGAATAGGCTGAAGACCAATTCGCCCGTACGGATTCAGTGGGACCCGGAGCGCGATCTCCATCTTCGAGCGCTGCCCCATCGCGCCATCCAGATCGGACTCGGCGAAGCGGCCGTGCCCCTCTATGTCGGACAATGGATTCGGGACATCACCGACGTGACCGACCTTGCTCGCACGATTCATGATCTGGTGAAGAACAATAGACTGGACGAGGCCGGCGCCAGACTGCCGCCCGAGCGCGTCTACAACGTCATCATACCGTAGAGACGAGCTTTGCGGTGCGGAGCCATCAACTTTCGTTCTGCATCTGACTCCACTTCGTTCTCAAAGAACGAATCGGAATCGAAAAAATCGACACGCAGCAATTCCTACTGATTGGTTTATTCCGTCGGAGATATTGCGAGCGCAGTTCGCCCGTCACTCACTTGTCCGGAAAATTCACGCCGATCTCCGACACCACCGGCGCCCACTTCAACAGCGTCGCGTTGTCGGAGAGGACCTTCACGCCGTCGCCGAGCAGCGACTTGGGCGCGGCCGCATTCCTGTCGAAACGCACCGTCACCGTGCAGCCACCCTGCATCGGACGGCCGAGTGCGCCACCCTTCCAGTCAGTGACGAAGCCACCGTAATCCCACTCGAAGCCGGCCACCAGGAACGGCCTGCCGTTGACCTTCTGCACGTCGGAAAGACTCGATCCGATCGTGATGCCACTGACGTTCCATTTGCTCGTCCTGGCGGTGTCGTGCAGCATCAGGCCGGAAACGCGCTTCGATTTGTCTTCCGCGAAGGCGACTTCGAGCCGCTGGTCCTTTGCCTTCGGAAACAACACCAGCCCCTTGTAAGTCTCACCTTCCGCGCCCGACAGATCCTGCATCACCGCCTCCTTGCCGTAGCGTTGCATGAGGCTCTTGGCTGTGTCGTCCGGCGCGATCGGCGATGCACAGGTGACCGGGCCCTCGGTCGGCGCGGCGGGTTGGGCGATGGCGGGGAATGCGAGCAGGATCGAGACAACAACGATCGATCGACAAATCATCGTGCGCAATTCCAGTTTGAAAAAATTCAAAGCAACAAAATAGCACGCGGCAGAGTGTCTGGCTCTGCTGCGTTCGCGGTGCCTGCGGCCAAAAGATCGGCCTACGCCGCCGCCTTCTGCTTCGCCACCATCGCTTCGCCAAACGCCTCGAACAGCTTGCGGTTGATGGGATTGCGCTGCGGGTCGTATTCGGCGTGCCACTGCACACCGAGTGCGAAGGTCGGCGCTTCCGCGATGCGGATCGCCTCGATGGTGCCGTCCTCGGCGATACCTTCGATCAGCACCCGCTTGCCGGGATCGAGGATGCCCTGCCCGTGCAGCGAATTGACCCGGATCTTCTCGCAGCCGAGCAGCTTTGCGAACTCACCGCCCGGCGTGAGGTCGACGTCGTGACGGTCGGCGAACACGACGGTCGGATCGGGATGGATCTCGCCATTCTCGAGCCTGGGCATGCGGTGGTTCATGCGGCCGGGAATCTCGCGGATCTCGGGGTGCAGCGAACCGCCGAAGGCGACATTCATCTCCTGCAAGCCGCGACAGATGCCGAACAACGGAATGCCCCGGGCGACGCAGGCGATCGAGAGCGCCAGCGCGACCTCGTCGCGGTGGATGTCGTAGGGCTCGTGCTTCTCGCAGGGGTCGACGTTGAAGCGGGTCGGGTGCACGTTGGCGCGGGCCCCGGTGAGCACGATGCCGTCGACGGCGTCGAGCAGTGCGGCGATATCGGTGATGTCGGGCGACCCCGCGAACATCACCGGCAAGCCGCCGGAGACCTCGGCTACGGCGCGCAAATTGCGCTCACCGACCATCTGGACCTGAAATCGATTTTCGACACGATGGGCGTTCCCGATCACGCCGACGACCGGCTTTCTCATCTCCCGTTCCGACCTCCCGCCGAAAAAGATTCTCCAAACATGCCCCTCGGATGGAACAAATTCAACAGAAGGGTTCGCGGGACGGCAATGCAATTTTTCGCGCAAATGCACCCCCTCGGGGGCACCCCGGTGGACCCAAGGCGTTGGCCCCGGGGTCCGAGGGCGCTTCAATCCGGCGCATGGGCCCGGCTTGATCCCCGGCCGGATTTCACCAAAGAGTGCGTCGCAGCTACGCCGAAGTCTTGGCCACGCCGAATTGGCCACTCCGGAAAGGACAAGAAGTGACCGTCTCCAGAGATGACCAACCCAAAAACCGCTCCGATCTCGCCTGGGCGATCACAGTCGGCGGCATCGGGGTCGTGCTGTTCACGGCGATGCTGGCCTTCACCTGGTACTTTGCCGCCACTCTGCTCCTGATCTTCACTGGCATGCTGCTCGGCGTCGGCCTCAACGCACTGACCAATGCGCTCGGCCGCCGCGTTCAGCTGCCGCATGCGGCGCGGCTCGCGATCGTCTGCATCGTGCTGGCGGTGCTGCTCGCAGGCGTCGCCTATCTCGGCGGCGCGACCATCGCCGAGCAGGCCTCGGTGCTCAGCAACACCATCAAGTCGCAGATATCGCATGTCAGGTCGTTCCTGGAGAACCACGGCATCGACACCAGCGTCTTCGATCTCGGCAATGCCAGCTCCGCCGCCTCGTCCTCTGGTGACACGGCGCCTGCCGCGAACCAGACCTCACACGGCCCATTGCCGGGCGCGGGCGCACTTGCCTCCAGCGGCGGGGCGATCGTCAGCCAGACCTTCAAGCTGCTATTCGGTGCGATCAGCGCCGTCGGCAACATCTTTATCGTGCTGTTCCTGGGATTGGCCTTCGCCGCGCAGCCCGGCGTCTATCACGACGGGCTGCTGTTTCTCGTCCCGGCCAGGCATCGCATCCGCGCGACGCTCATCGTCGACCGCATCGGCGAGACGCTGGAGCGCTGGCTGATCGCACAGATCATCGTGATGATCGCGGTTGGCGTGGTGACCTGGATCGGGCTTGCCATCATCGGCATCCCCGGCTCGTTCATCCTGGGAATCCAAGCCGGCCTGCTTGCGTTCATCCCGACCGTCGGCGCCATCATCGCCGGTGTCGTCGTGGTGCTGGCGAGCCTCGCCTCGGGCTGGATTCCGACGCTGTCCGCGCTGATCCTGTTCCTCGGCGTCCATGCGATGGAGAGCTACGTGCTGACCCCGATCCTGCAGCGCCAGGCGCTGGACATCCCGCCGGCCACGCTGTTTGCGTTTCAGATCCTGCTCGGCGTCGTCTTCGGAATCTGGGGCCTGGCGCTGGCGCTGCCACTCGTCGCCATCGCCAAGGTCATGATCGACCATTTCAAGACGTACGAGGCGCCGCCTCTCGCGGAGGCGGCGTAGAGCAAGCTCAGGTCGTCAGCACGGTCTCGGTGTGCTCGACCTCCGGGGGCGAGGCAAAGTACTGACCGACCAGCCCGCGCCATTCCGTGAAATTCTCGGAGCCGCGGAAATCCACCGTGTGGTTCTCCAGCGTCGCCCATTTCACCATCAAGCGGTAGCGCTGCGGCTTCTCGATCGATTTGTGCAGCTCGAACCCGTGAAAGCCCTTGGAGCGGCCGAAGGCGGCCTTGGCCTTGGCGACGGCGGCCTCAAAATCCTTCTCGCTGCCCGGCTTGACGTCGATTTGAGCGATCTCGGTGATCATCGGTTTCCACCCTTTTGTTTGGTGGCCGTGTCTACCGCAGCCGGGGCCAAAGAAAAAGGCGCCGAAACGGCGCCCTGCCCGGTCGAAAATGCGGCGCTCTCAGGCGAACAGCAGCGCGGTGCCGAGGACGATCAGCGTACAACCGATGAACAATGCGACCGGCCAATAGCCGCGGTCCTGCGTGTAGCGCCCCTGGGCACGGCGCTCGGCGATCAGCGCGGTCTCGTATTCGTCCGCGGTCGAGAACAGGCAGGCGAAGCCGCCGCGAGCCGACGCCGCAGCAGCTTCGAGCGACATCAGGGCAGCTTGCGGGTTCTGTCGACGGATCGATTCCATACCTGCAATGGTAGGAACCGAATGGTAAACAGGGGATTACCGCGCGACCCTTTCGCCTCAGGCCGTCGCCGGCTGTGTCTTGGGTACACCGATCCGCGCGGCGCTCTGGCGGCGCCAGTTCTCCAGCGACAACGGCAGCTCCTCCGCAGCCTCGACGCGGTTACGGCCGCCGCGCTTGGCCTGGTAGAGCGCGGTGTCGGCCGAGGCCAGCAGCACCTCGAGCTCGGTGCCGGCGGGGCCGCCGGCCACGCCGATGCTGACGGTGGTGTCGACCGGGCCTTCATCGACCGCGATGCCGGACGTCTCGAATGCTTCGCGCACGCGCTCGGCGACCAGCACACCCTCCTCCAGCGCGCAAGGCAGCAGCGCTGCGAACTCCTCGCCGCCGATACGGCCCGACAGGTCCGAGATGCGGAGATTGTTGACGACCACGGTCGAGAACAGCTTCAGCATCTCGTCACCCGCAGGATGGCCGAAGCGGTCGTTGATCGACTTGAAATGGTCGATGTCGAAGATCATCACGGTGACGGGCCGGCCGCCCTTGGCCTCGCGCTCGATCATGCGCGCGCAGGCTTCCGAGAAGCCACGGCGGTTGAGCATGCCGGTCAACGGATCGGTCGACGCAGCGGTGCGGTGCGCAGTCACCGTGCGCTCGGACACCAGCATGAAGATCACGAACACGGTGCCGACGGCATAGAGCACGAGCTCGACCGCGAACACGGTGACCCAGACGCTATGCGAGAATCCGGCATCGTTCGGACGCAGGAAGCTGCCGAGCAGGATGGGCAGCATCAGCACGCAGCCGTGCATCACCGGCACGACGAAAGCCGGCCAGCGCCGTTGCAGGCTCTTGCGCCGCTCGACCCAGAGCTCGCTCGCGGTCAGCGCCGCATAGACGGACACGATACCGGCGCCGATGATCATGCGCAGCATCGACGCCGCGGGATCGAGCAGCGTCACCGTCGCGATCCAGGCGAGCGCGCCGAGCACGAGACCGGGCCAGTTCGGCTTGCGGCCGTGAAAGACGCGCGCCGCATTCCACACCATGCCGCAAGCGACGAAGCCCACCGCATTGAGTGCGAGATAAAGGTGCGGGCCGAGCTTGTCGCCGGTCGCAGTCCACAGCGCGACGGAGGCCGCGCCGAGCAGATAGGCGGTGCCCCACCATTTCAGCGCGGGGCTGTTCTCCTGTCTGCCGAAAAACACCATCATGGCGCCGAGCAGTGCGGCGACCATCGTGGCGACCAAATAGAGCGTGATGCTATCGAGCGACATCATGTCGGCCCCCTCTTGAACATAGCAGTTACGCGATCGGCACATCCGATTTGCGCGCCCTTCCAGATGCGACGCTATGTCCCGCGAGTTCCATTCAGGTTTTCATCGGGGCCCAAGTTTTCGGGAAACTCGTCTTCAATTTGCGTACAAACGAACAACAAAAAGGGCGCTGAAATCAGCGCCCTTTTGCCTATCATTGAAGCCGCTTTCGCAGCGAATGTGACCGAAGCGATTAACGCTTCGAGAACTGGAAGGACCGGCGGGCCTTGGCCTTGCCGTACTTCTTACGCTCGACCACACGCGAGTCGCGGGTGAGGAAGCCGCCCTTCTTGAGCACGCTGCGCAGCTCGGGCTCGAAATAGGTGAGCGCCTTGGAGATGCCGTGACGGACAGCGCCAGCCTGGCCGGACAGACCGCCGCCGGCGACGGTGCAGACGACGTCGTACTGGCCGGAACGCGCGGCCACGGAGAACGGCTGCTCGATCATCATGCGCAGCACGGGACGAGCGAAATAGACCTCGACCTCGCGCGAGTTGACCGTGACCTTGCCGGCGCCCGGCTTGATCCAGACGCGGGCGACCGCGTCCTTGCGCTTGCCGGTGGCATAGGCGCGGTTGAACTTGTCGACCTTCTTCTCGTGCTTGGGCGCATCGGGCGCCGCCGCGGTCTTGAGCTGCGAGAGCTGGTCGAGCGACTGAATGGATTCGGCCATGATTATGCGGCCCTCGTGTTCTTGCGGTTCAACTTGGCGATGTCGATCTTCTCGGGCGTCTGGGCCTCGTGCGGATGATCAGCGCCGCCATAGACGCGGAGGTTGCCCATCTGGACGCGGCCGAGCGGACCACGGGGGATCATGCGCTCGACGGCCTTCTCGAGCACGCGCTCGGGATGCTTGCCTTCAAGGATCTGGCGCGCGGTGCGCTCCTTGACGTGGCCGACATAGCCGGTGTGCTTGTAGTAGGTCTTCTGCTCGCGCTTGCGGCCGGTGAGGACAGCATGCTGGGCGTTGATGATGATGACGTTGTCGCCGCAATCAACGTGCGGGGTGTAGGTCGGGAGGTGCTTGCCGCGCAGACGCATGGCAACGATGGTGGCGAGACGGCCGACGACCAGACCCTTGGCGTCGATCAGCACCCACTTCTTCGTCACCTCGGCCGGCTTTGCCGAAAAGGTTTTCATGTCAGAGTTTCCGTGGACGGGGAATAGCGGCGCGAACACCGCACCGGACTGGGCGGGTTTCTAGAGAAGAGACATGCAACGGTCAATGCCCGTCAGCGCAAATTACATCAATAAAATCAGTTATTTAAAAATATGGTGTTATATTACCTGCGAAAAGCTCAAACGTTTGGAATGGAATAGGTCGATGTGACATGGGCGATCGGATCGGGCGACGTCCCCGAGAGGAGCTTGACCTCCCCGACCGCGAGGCGCTTGCCAAGCTTAAGCAGCCGAGCCTCCGCCAGCACGTCCTGTCCCGGCTGCCCCTTGCGCAGGAAGTTAATGTTCAGATTGGTGGTCACCGCGAGCCCGATCGGTCCGATCGCCGACAGCAGCACCACGTACATGGCGAAATCAGCCAGAGCCATCAGCGTGGGGCCGGACACGGTTCCACCCGGCCGCAGCATCCGCTCGCTGTAGCGCTGGCGCAAAAGGCAGGTCTGGCCGTCCGCGCTCTCGATCGTGATGTCGTCGCCGCCGAACGCTTGGGGAAACTCGGCACGGAGAAACTGCTCGACCTCCGCCACGCTCATTTTCGCTAACGCCATGCTGTTCCCCACCCTCGCTTCACGTGACCTGTTACATTAGGTTATCTGCATCATCCAATTGCAATAATCCAACCGGAAACGCCTTGATGTCCACCCAGGCCGCCCGCGCCCCCTCCCCGCAACCGCCAATTCTGCTGCGTGAAATGGTCGGCCCCATCGCGGTGCTGACCCTCAACCGGCCGGCCGCGCGCAACAGCCTGTCGCGCGCGATGATCGCAAGCCTGCATGCCGCGCTCGATGACATCAGCAACGACAAGTCCATCCGCGGCGTCGTGCTCGCGGCCAACGGTCCCGCCTTCTCGGCCGGTCACGACCTGAAGGAGCTGACCGCGCGCCGCACCGACCCCGATCGCGGCCGCGCCTTCTTCGCCGAGACCATGAATGCCTGCAGCGCGGTGATGCAGGCGATCGTGCACCTGCCGAAGCCGGTGGTCGCTTCCGTCCAGGGCATCGCGACCGCGGCCGGCTGCCAGCTCGTGGCGAGCTGCGACCTTGCGATCGCCTCGGACGCGGCGAGCTTCGCCACCCCCGGCATCGACATCGGCCTGTTCTGCTCGACGCCGATGGTGGCGTTGTCGCGCAACGTGCCGCGCAAGCAGGCAATGGAGATGCTGCTCACCGGCGAGCCGGTCCCGGCTGTGCGGGCCCGCGAGATCGGCCTCGTCAATCGCGTGGTCGCAGCCGGTACCGAGCGTGACGCCGCGATCGCGCTGGCGCAACAGGTCGCGCTGAAGTCGGCCTACACCGTCAAGCTCGGCAAGGAGGCGTTCTACCGCCAGGCCGAGATGAGCCTTGCGGATGCCTATCGCTATGCGGCAGAGGTGATGACCGAGAACATGATGGCCCGCGACGCCGAGGAAGGCATCGGCGCCTTCATCGAGAAGCGCACGCCGTCATGGCGGGATGAGTGACAACAAGAAAAGACGCCAGATGAACCACGACGCCTATCCCGACAATTACATCCGCGGCATCCTCAACAGCGTGAAGTCGATCGCGATGGTCGGCGCCTCGCCGGTCAATGTGCGGCCGAGCTATTTCGCGTTCAAATATCTGGCGCAGCGCGGCTACGACATGATCCCGGTCAATCCCGGTCACGTCGGCAAGGAGCTGCTCGGAAAGCCCTTCGTCGCCTCGCTCCGCGACATCGGACGTCCCATCGACATGATCGACATCTTCCGCAATTCCAGCCACATCATGCCCGTCGTCGACGAAGCCCTCACGCTCGATCCGCTGCCGAAAGTGATCTGGATGCAGCTTGGCGCGCGTGACAATGCAGCGGCGGAAAAGGCCGAGGCCGCGGGCATCAAGGTCGTGATGAACCGCTGCCCCAAGATCGAATATGGCCGGCTGTCGTCCGAGATTTCCTGGATGGGCGTCAATTCGCGCACGCTCAGCTCCAAACGCCCGCCGGCGCCGACGCAGGGCATGCGTCTATCCCTCAATCGGATGAGTGTCGGCGGTGGCGACACCGCAGCCTCCGATCGCGCCGCGAAGAACAAGACCGAACAAAGCTGACGCAATACATTTCCATTGCACGAACGTGACAATGCGTAGCGCCGTCGTGTGAAGCGGCAGCTTGACGGCAGCCGCGACGCCGATCAGCATGCCGCGCGATTTCAGACCACAAGAACAGGACGCCCCAATGAGCGATCGCCTTCCGGGATTTTCGACCCTCGCCGTGCATGCCGGTGCACAGCCCGATCCGACCACCGGTGCGCGCGCGACTCCGATTTATCAGACGACGTCGTTCGTCTTCAACGATGCCGACCACGCCGCCTCGCTGTTCGGCCTGCAGGCATTCGGCAACATCTATACCCGCATCGGAAATCCCACCAACGCGGTGCTGGAAGAGCGCGTGGCCGCACTCGAGGGCGGCACTGCCGCGCTTGCTGTGGCCTCGGGTCACGCCGCGCAGGTCGTGGTGCTGCAGCAATTGCTCCAGCCCGGCGACGAATTCATCGCCGCGCGAAAACTCTATGGCGGCTCGATCAACCAGTTCGCGCATGCGTTCAAGAGTTTTGGCTGGAACGTGGTGTGGGCCGATCCCGATGATATCGCCAGCTTCGAGCGCGCGGTGACGCCGCGCACGAAGGCGATCTTCATCGAGTCCATCGCCAATCCCGCCGGCAGCATCACCGATATCGAAGCGATCTCGACGGTGGCGCGCAAGGCCGGCGTGCCCTTGATCGTCGACAACACACTGGCTTCGCCCTACCTGATCCGCCCGATCGACCACGGCGCCGACATCGTCGTGCACTCGCTGACGAAGTTTCTGGGCGGCCACGGCAATTCGCTCGGCGGCATCATCGTCGATGCCGGCACGTTCGATTGGTCGACCGGCGGCAAATATCCGATGCTGTCGGAGCCGCGGCCCGAATATCACGGCATCCGCCTCCAGGAGACGTTTGGCAATTTCGCCTTCGCCATCGCCTGCCGCGTTCTGGGCCTGCGCGACCTCGGGCCTGCGCTGTCGCCGTTCAATGCCTTCATGATCCTCACCGGCATCGAGACGCTGCCGCTGCGCATGCAGAAGCACTGCGACAACGCCAAGGCGGTCGCCGAATTCCTCGCCGGCCACCCAGCGGTGTCCTCTGTGAACTATGCCGGTCTTGCCAGCGACAAGTACAACCAGCTCGCGCGCAAATATGCGCCGAAGGGCGCAGGCGCCGTGTTCACCTTCAGCCTGAAGGGCGGCTACGACGCCGGCGTCAGCCTGGTGTCGAAGCTGCAGCTGTTCTCGCATCTGGCCAATGTCGGCGACACCCGCTCGCTGGTCATCCACCCGGCCTCGACCACGCACAGCCAGCTCGACGACGCCGCCAAGGTCAAGTCCGGCGCCGGCCCGGACGTGGTCCGGCTCTCGATCGGCATCGAGGACAAGGAAGATCTGATCGCAGACCTGGAGCAGGCGCTGGCGTAGCGAACTCCAAACCATCCATCCGCACCGGGATCTGGCGCTGCGCCTTGGCGAAGGCTCCGCGCCAGCTTCCGCCGCTATCGTCGTTCAACGCGCCTCGGACTCACCGAGCGTCATGATCGCGACTGCACAAGGATGGCCATGAATATCGCCGTGCCGGACATCGGAACGCTTTTCCCAATTCCCTCGCAAACAAGCGCTCACGATAAAAGGTTCTTGTTGCAGACCATCGCTCTCGCCAAGCGAGTTTTGGGGTCGTTTTCTTACGTCGAGATCGGCTCCTATCTCGGCGGCAGCCTGACCCCGTTTCTGCTGGACCCCGCCTGCAAGGCGGTGCTTTCAATCGATGAACGCGGGCGGCAACAGCCGGACGAGAGGGGCGCCAAATACGACTATTCCGGTATCACGCACCAGACCATGATCGACAATCTGGTGTCTCGTGGCGTTCCGACGTCGAAGCTGACGACGTTCGACGGCTCGGTCGATTCGGTCCAGGGGGCGGAACACAGCTTCGATATCGCCTTCATCGACGGCGAGCACACCGACATCGCCTGCTTCAGGGACTTCCTGTGGACGCTTCCACTGGTGAAGAGCGACGCCATCGTGCTGTTTCACGACAGCACGCTGGTCTACAAGGCGCTCCGCATGATCGGCCTGTACATGAAGAAGTCGGCACAGAAGCATGTGTTCGCGAAGAACAATGACTCTGACGTCACGGCCCTCTTCCTCGGAAAATTCGCCGAGATCGATTTCGCCAGAGAGTTCGGTCAAGCCGCGAACTGGGATGAGTTTTTCGACAAGTCGGAAACAGAGGTCATCCAGCACGTTCTGAAGAACAGGGTGAGCATTCAATTCGACGCGGTCGTCACCCCCGTCAGGACGTTCCCTGCCTGATCAGGAAGTGCGTGAAAGCGCGCCCCTGAATGGTCGGCGGTTAACAGTCATTAACCACATCTGTCGCATAGATCGTCTTTGGATCGCCCTGTTGATTCGGAGCCGACAATGCTGCGCTGGATGGTGCCTGCCCTGGCAGTGATGCTGACGGTTTCAGCCGCTGTTGCCGCCGACCTGCCTGCCAATCCGAAGCGGCGGGCCGTCGCTCCGCCGCAGGAGCCGCCAAAGGTCTATGTCGAGACCGATCCGGATGCGCTGATCTCACCGGCCTATGGCATCGGCAGCTACATCAGCAACCTGCCGGGTACGCCGTTGCTACCGGGCTCGCATACACTGCCGGGCTACTACGGCCGCCCCTGGGACTACGACTATCAGGGCGCCTATTACGGCGGGAAGCAGGTCGATTATTTTTGGCGCCTGCCCTATTCGTGCGGCATCTACGGCTATTGCTAATCATCAGCCGGGCTGATGGTGATCAGCCGGGCTGGTGGCAATCAGCCGGGCTGACCGACCGGAATGACGCGCGACTGCACCTCGGCCGATTGCTTCGAAGCGAGCCGTTCCGCCTGCATCACCGCAAGCGTGAGCACCACGATCGCGACCGCCTGATGCGAGAGCGCGAGATCGATCGGCACCTGGTTGAGCAGCGTGAGGATGCCGAGCACCGCCTGGACGCTCACGGCCGCGAACAGCCAGAGCGCACCGCTCGCCGCCGAGCCCGCGCGGGAACGCACCGCGTCAAACGCATGCAGCGCCGCCAGCGTGAAAAGCAGGTAAGCCGTCATGCGGTGCTCGAACTGCACCGTCAGCACATTGTCGAACATGTTGCGCCACCACGGCGTCTCGAACCACAGCCGTTCCCCAGACGGAATGAAGGCGCCGTCGATCTGCGGCCAGGTGTTGTAGGCGCGTCCGGCGCGCAGGCCCGCGACCAGCGCACCGAAATAGATCTGGATGAAGGTGACGATCACCAGCACCGCGCTCGTAAACCGCAGCCGCGCCGGGACCGCTAGCTGCGGCCGATCCGCAAGCCGCCGCACCGTCCAGACGATGCCGGCAAAGATCAGCAGCGCCAGCACCAGATGCGTCGCCAGCCGATATTGCGACACCTCGACCCGCTCGGACAGCCCTGACGCCACCATCCACCAGCCCACGGCGCCCTGCAAGCCGCCGAGCGCGAACAGCAGCCACAGCCGCCGCTTCAACTCGCCGGGCAGACCGCCGCGCCACAGAAAGAACAGGAACGGCAGCAGATAGGCGACACCGATGAAGCGGCCGAGCAGCCGGTGGCTCCATTCCCACCAGAAGATCTGCTTGAACTCGGACAGCGACATCCCGGCATTGAGCTCGCGATATTGCGGGATCTTCTTGTAGGCCTCGAAGGCGTCGGTCCATTGCGCCTCCGATAGCGGCGGAACGCTGCCGGTAACGGGCTTCCACTCGACGATCGAGAGACCGGATTCCGTCAGCCGCGTCGCACCGCCGACCAGCACCATCAGCGCGATCAGGGCGGCCACGGAGACCAGCCACCAGCGTACGGCGCGATGCGGGTTCGTCGGGGCGGAAATCGTCGTCATTTCAGGGGTAAAACCAAGCCTTGAACCTAAGAGACTTGAACCGGACTGCGTGCCCCTTATAGTCCCCCGCTCCCGCAGCGCAAGTTACGCGAAAGCCGCAAGTCTCCGCCATGACGATCCGTACCCGCAAGTTCCTCGGCGCCATCCTGCTCCTGGTGCTGGCCACGGTCTGGGCCCTGCTCGGCATGGCCGCGGCGCAGATGCCGTGGATCGCCGAGTCCGGCTGGCGTCAGGCGATCTACTACGTGGTGGTCGGCATGGGCTGGGTGCTGCCGGCCATGCCGATCGTGAGCTGGATGCAGCGGCCGGACCGCGCCAAGACTAGCTCGTAACGCTGCCCGTCGGTTTCACCGGCGCAAACGCAACGCCGGACACCAGCGCGCGCATCATGCGCAACGAGCGCACCCGTCCGTCCCAGGAAATCCGCGGCAGTGCGCGCAGATTGGTGCGCCCTTCTGCGTCCACAATGCCGGGGATGGTCGATACCGCGCTGGCAAAGCCGGCCTCCTCCGCCATCACGACGTGACTGCGCCGGAACGAGGCGCGGTCGCCGAACGGAAACGCCAGATGCCGGATCTCGCGGCGGAACGACGCTTCGGCCACCGCCTTGCCCATCGTCATCTCACGCAGTGCGGCAGCGTCCTTCATGTTGGCGAGAACGGGATAGTTCACGGTCGCACTGCCGATCGTGACATGCGGATCGGCAGCCAACTTGGCCAGATCCTCCCAATCCATCGACGCCTCGCGCGAGAGTGCAGCGAGATCGATCCGGTGGCGCGTGCAGAGATCGGCGATCGCGGCAGATAGATCCGCCGGCGCCAGCGAGCGCAACCAAGTCTCGAGATGTGAAAACAGCGCCTGCTTGCCGGCACGATCCGTGACGGTGAAGCGCTGCTCCTTGTCACCCATCATCAGATTGATGCGGCTCTCGCGCGCGATCACCTGCTCGAGCCCGAGCCACCACGCCTCGCCGACGCCATCGGGAAAGGCGGTGGGAACATAGAGCGTGAACGGTACGGCGTGGCGCGCCAACACCGGATAGGCAAAGCTGATGAAGTCCTTCGACACACCGTCGAAGGTGAGCGCGACGAAGCGCCGCTTCTCCGGCAGCGTCACCGCGCGCCGGCAGACCTCGTCCATGCCGAGAAAATCATAATTCCATCGCTTCAGCGCGCGAATGGCGCGATCGAGAAATTGCGGCGTGATCTCGTCCCGGCGCAGCGGCTGGAACGCGCCGCTCCGCCGCGGTCGCACACGTTCGAAACGCAGGATCGCGCCTGCGCCACGGCTGCGCAGCAAGGGCTGCCCCGTGAACCAGGCCAGTTCGAGCCGCAACCGCCCCAGCCATCTGTCGTCGGATGCCAATATCCCACCTTCGCGTTCGCCGGCGGCCTGTTCCCTCAGCTATAGTCATTACCCTTTGTTGACATTTATTTGCAAAGGTCGGCCACGGGCCGAAATACGTATTTTTCGTTTTCTCGACAGGTTTCGCGAATGACCATGGCTGCGGCGATGCAAAGCCGGACGGCAGAATCGCCAGCGCGGTCGAAAGCGAGCCGTATCGCGCATGTCGACCTCATCAACGATATCGCAGAGATCGAGGCGGTCTGGCGCGCCTTCGAGGAGCCCGGTCATCTCTTCACGCCCTATCAGCGGTTCGATCTTTTGGGCTCATGGGCACGATGGGTCGGGGAACGCGAAGGCGCCCGCCCCTTCGTCGTGATCGCCCGCGACGCCGAACAGGCACCGCTCGTGCTGCTTCCGCTCGCGCTGCGCCAGGCCCACGGTGTGCGCACGGCCTGCTTCATGGGCGGCAAGCACACGACCTTCAACATGGGGCTGTGGAACGCCGAGTTCGCAGCACAGGCAGTGACCGCCGATCTCGACGCGCTGTTCACGCCCTTGCACGATCAGGTCGACGTGCTCGCGCTGACGCAGCAGCCGAAGCGCTGGCACGACCAGCAGAACCCGTTCGCACTGCTGCCGCAGCAAAGCGCGATCAATGGCTGCCCGCTGCTGGCGATGGAGCCGGGCGGCGCGCCCGCATCCCGCATCAGCAACTCCTTCCGCCGCCGGCTGAAGAGCAAGGAAAAGAAACTCCAGACGCTCGCCGGCTATCGCTACCACCTTGCCACGACGGACGCGGACGTCACGCGCCTGCTCGACTGGTTCTTCCGCGTCAAGCCGGTCCGGATGGCGGAGCAGAAGCTGCCGAACGTCTTCGCCGAGCCGGGCGTCGAACAGTTCATCCGCAGCGCTTGCCTCGCGCCGCGCGGCGAAGGCCGTGTCATCGACATCCACGCGCTCGAATGCGACGACGAGGTGATCGCGATCTTCGCCGGCGTCGCCGACGGCCAGCGCTTCTCGACGATGTTCAACACCTACACGATGTCGGAGCACGCCCGCTACAGCCCGGGCCTGATCCTGATGCGCTACATCATCGACCGCTACGCCGAGCGCGGCTATCGCTCGCTCGACCTCGGCATCGGCACGGACGAGTACAAGCGCATGTTCTGCAAGGACGACGAGGACATTTTTGACAGCTTCGTGCCCCTGACCTCGCGCGGCAAGCTCGCAGCCATGGCAATGTCTTCGCTCAACCACGGCAAGCGCCTGGTCAAGCAGAACCAGATGCTGTTCGACCTGGCACGACGGCTACGGCAGGCGTTCGGTTAGCAGGCTCAAGCCTTCTTAGACTCTATCGACCTGCTGCCCTTTCCTTCTCCCCTTGTGGGAGAAGGTGGCGCGAAGCGCCGGATGAGGGGTATCTCTCCGCACGCACCAATGGCGAATGGGACTCGCGGAGAGAACCCCTCACCCGTCTCGCCGCTACCGCGGCGAGCCACCCTCTCCCACAAGGGGAGAGGGTAAGAAACGTCAAGCCGCCACCACGCGCGGCGGCGTCTCGCCGGCATCGGACGGCTGCACCGGCCGGCTCAGCATTGTCACCTCGCTGAAGCCGACGGCCTTGAGCTGCTCGCACATCAGCGCGCGAGCATCCGCCTCCATCGACGGATCCGGCACAACGACGGCGCGGGCATTCGCCGTCAGCAGCTCTGCAGGCAAGTCTTCGGCACTGCCGGCGTCCACGAGCACGTGGTCGTAGGCGCGAAGCAAGGCATCGATCGCCAGCGTCACACGCGGTGACTGAAGCAGGCTGCGATCGAAACCGGGCCGGCCGGCCATGACCAGGTGCAGCCGCGAGAGCTTGTCGCGCGTGATGATTTGGGCGAACGAGGCCTGCCCCTGCATCAACTCGGCAAGACCGGGCGCCGTCGGATCGACGGACACCGCGGCAATCGTCGGTGAGGATGCGGCAAGATCGACCACGACGACGCGCGCGTCGCGCGCCAGATGGCGGGCGAGCGTCAGCGTCGACAGCGTGATGGCATCGCCCGATGCGGTGCCGAGCACGGTGACCTTCTTCGCCCCCGCTCCTGCGGCAATCAGGCTTTCGGCCAGCTGCCCGATCTCGGCGAACTCGCTGACATCGGCATTGGCCGTCATCGATGGCTGGAGCGGCGCCGGCTCGATCTCGACCTGATCGACAACCGGCTCCTGACGAACCACCGCCGGCGCGAGCGTGGCGATGGCGCGCGGCGCGGTTTGGCGCAAGAGCTCACCGGTGACGACGAGGCCGGACGAGAGCAGCAACGTTGCCAGCGTCGCGATCAGCACGATCGGCAGCTTCTTCGGATAGGCCGGCGTGTTGGAAACGATGGCACGCGAGATGATGCGGCCTTCCGCCGGCGCGGAATCGATGCTCTCGCGGGTGCTGGCCTCGCGATATTTGCCGAGATAGGTCTCGAGCAGGTCGCGCTGCGCCTTGGCCTCGCGCTCGAGCGCACGGAGCTGGACGTCCTGACCGTTGGTCGAGGTCGCCTGCTTCTTGAGCTGCTCGAGGCTGGCGGTCAGACCATCGACCCGGCCGCCCGCGATCCGCGCGTCGTTCTCGAGCGAGCGCGAGATCTTGGCCGCCTCGTCGCGAATCTGACCATCGAGGTCGCCGAGCTGCGCCTTCAATTCCTTGATGCGCGGGTGATTGCCGAGCAGCGTGGACGACTGTTCGGCGAGCTGGGCGCGCAGCGTCACCCGCTGCTCCGACAAGCGCCGCATCAGCTCCGAGTTCACGACCTCCGAGGCCTCGATCGGCTTGCCGCTCTGGAGCATCTCGCGGATCAGCCGCGCCCTGGACTCGGCGTCAGCCTTCATGGCGCGCGCATTGTTGAGCTGGGTGTTGACCTCGCCCATCTGCTGGTTCGACAGCGTGGTGTTGTTGGTCCCGACGAACAGCGACGACTTGGAACGGAAGTCCTCGACCTTGGCTTCGGCGTCAGAGACCTTCTTGCGCAGGTTCTCGATCTCGCCCGAAAGCCACTGGCTGGCGTTGCGGGCCTGGTCCTGCCGCGCGTTCTGCTGCAGCACGAGATAGCCGTCGGCGATCGAATTGGCGACGCGCACGGCGAGCTCGGGATCCTGCGACTGGAATTCGACGACGATCACGCGCGACTTGTCGACGGCGTAGGCCTGCAGGCGATCGTAATAGGCGTCCAACACCCGCTCTTCCGGCGTCATCGAGAACGGGTCGCGACCGATGCCGAACATCGCCGCCAGCGATTTCAGCGGCGAAACGCCCTGCAGCACCGGATCGAACTCGGGACGCTCAGCCAGCTTGTTCTTCTTGATGATCTCGCGCGCGAGGTCGCGCGACAGCACGAGTTGCACCTGGCTGGTGACGGCCTCGGGGTCGAGTGCCTGCCGCTCCTCGGTGCTGCGGTCGCTGCTCGGCCGCAGGAAGACGTTCTCGCGACCGTCGATCAGGATGCGCGATTCGGACTTGAAGCGCGGCGTGATGAGATTGACGATGGCGACGGATGCGACGAGCGCCAGCACCGTCGGCACGATGATCCAGCCACGCTTGCGCGCGAGCGCGCCGCCAAGCGCGTGCAGATCGATGTCACCGGATTCGGCTGGTGCTGGTTGCGCAACAACCGGCGCGGGCCTGGCTTCAACCCTGGGCTTAGTCTCAGGCTTGGCTTCGTGCTTGGCCTTCGAAACGGCCCGCTCGATGACGGCCCTGTCCTTGCCGGCACGCCAGAACGCTAAACGCATCGAACACTCCCGCAGGGCAACGCCACTCGTGTACCTCAATGGGGCCGATTACACTCCATTAAGGTTGCCGCTGGGTTAATCGCACCGTCCCCCGGGCAGCGCACGCGCGCTCGTCACCGTTTGTTAACCACGAGGCCCCTTAATCCCTCTCGATATTTCGAGAACATTGTTCGGCATTCGCCGTCGAGCGCTGGTTGTGATCATGCCCCCCTCTCCCGACCAGCCGCTTCGCATCCTGCACGCCGTGCGCGCGCCCGTCGGTGGCATTTTCCGGCACATCCTCGACCTCGCCAACGGTCAGGTCGATCGTGGCCATCATGTCGGGATTCTGGCCGACAGCCTCACCGGCGGCGACCGTGCGGACAAAGCGCTGGCCGAACTCGCGCCGCGGCTGAAGCTCGGCGTGCATCGGCTGGCGATCCGCCGCGAGCCCTCGCCGGAGGATTTTCTGGTGTGGCTGCGGATGCGCCGCCTGATCGCCGCACTCAAGCCCGACATCATGCATGGCCACGGCGCCAAGGCCGGCGCCTTCGTGCGCATGCGGCGACGCGCGGACGATACCATCCGCATCTACACCCCGCACGGCGGCTCGCTGCACTATCCCCTCAACACCCTGAAGGGCGAGTTCTACGCGCGGCTCGAACGTACGCTGATGGAAGCGACGGATCTGTTCCTGTTCGAGAGTGCCTTTGCCCGCGACACCTATCAGCGCATCGTCGGCACGCCCAAGGGCGTGGTGCATTGCGTCTTCAACGGCGTGACGCCGGAGGAGTTCGAGCCCGTCGCCATCACGGACGACGCCACCGATCTCGCCTATGTCGGCGAGTTCCGGCACATCAAGGGCGCCGACCTGCTGATCGATGCGGTGGCCCGGCTGCATGAAGGCGGCAAGAAAGTCACGCTGACGCTCGGCGGCGACGGCGAGGAGACGGCGGCGTTGAAGGCCCAGGTCGAGCGGCTCGGCCTGACGGACGCGATCCGCTTCATCGGCCACGTCAAGGCGCGTTACGGCTTTTCCAAGGGACGGCTGCTGGTCGTTCCCTCGCGCGGCGATTCCATGCCCTATGTCGTGATCGAGGCGGGCGCGGCCGGCATCCCCATGATCGCGGCGCGCGTCGGCGGCATTCCCGAGATCTTCGGATCCGAGAGTCCGGCCCTGTTCGCGGCGAGCAACGCCGAAGCCATGGCCGAAGCGATCGCGGCCGCGCTCGACAATCCGCAAGGAACCGCGCAACGCGCGACCTCCCTGCGCGAGCGCATCTCGGCGCATTTCTCCCAGCAGGCGATGGTCGACGGCGTGCTCGCGGGTTACCGCGACGCATTTGCAAATCATTAACCATCCTTAGGGCCGCTTTAGAGAATCTTCCGATTTGTCCGATAATCGAAGCGCCAGGGGATGCTTGCCCGGGGCGCAAAGTCGCGTCCACGGGTCTTTGGAATGGACGTGGACGCCCGTGGAACCGCTCAACGCACGCTCGATGCTCGATGCCGCGGCCAGCGCCGCGGCCAAGCCGGCTGACCAGCCCTTTATCGAACGCCGCCGCCGCCTGACGCCGGCCGCACTCGACGTCGTGAACCAGAAGGTCGCACGCGCCTATTCGCCGATCGTGATCGCCGGCTTTGCGCGCGCGATCGATTTCGTGCTGCTGAGCGTGGTCGGCATCGCCGTGTATGTCGGCTACGTCATGCCGGTCGTCGGCTTCAGCTGGGTCTATCCCGCAGAGATCATCGCCATCGCGGTCGCCGCCGTGGTCTGCTTCCAGGCCGCCGACATCTATCAGGTCCAACTGTTCCGCGGACAGCTCCGGCAGATGACACGGATGATCTCGTCCTGGTCGTTCGTCTTCCTGGTGTTCATCGGCATTTCCTTCTTCGCCAAGTTCGGCAGCGAGATGTCGCGGCTCTGGCTCGCCGCCTTCTACTTTCTCGGGCTCGCAGCGCTCATCGCCGAACGGCTGGTGCTGCGCTCGCTGGTGCGTGCCTGGGCGCGCGAGGGCCGGCTCGACCGCCGCACCATCATCGTCGGCTCCGACAGCAATGGCGAGCAGCTCGTCGAGGCGCTGAAGGCACAGGAAGATTCCGACATCCACGTGCTCGGCGTGTTCGACGACCGCAACGACAGCCGTGCGCTCGACACCTGCGCCGGCGCGCGCAAGCTCGGCAAGGTCGACGACATCGTCGAATTCGCCCGCCGTACCCGGGTCGATCTGGTGCTGTTCGCACTGCCGATCTCGGCGGAGACGCGCATCCTGGAGATGTTGAAGAAGCTCTGGGTGCTGCCGGTGGACATCCGCCTCTCCGCGCACACCAACAAGCTGCGCTTCCGCCCCCGCTCCTATTCCTATCTCGGCGAGGTGCCGACGCTCGACGTGTTCGAGGCGCCGATCACCGACTGGGATCTGGTGATGAAATGGCTGTTCGACCGCGTCGTGGGCAGCCTCGCGCTGCTCGTGGCGCTCCCGGTGATGGCGCTGGTGGCATTGGCCGTAAGGCTCGACAGCCCCGGCCCCGTCCTGTTTCGCCAGAAGCGGTTCGGCTTCAACAACGAGCGCATCGACGTCTATAAATTCCGCTCGATGTATCATCACCAGGCCGACCCGACGGCTTCAAAGGTCGTGACCAAGAACGATCCGCGCGTCACCCGCGTCGGCCGCTTCATCCGCAAGACCAGCCTCGACGAACTGCCGCAGCTGTTCAACGTGGTGTTCTCCGGCAATCTCTCGCTCGTCGGCCCGCGCCCGCATGCGGTGCAGGGCAAGCTCCAGAGCCGCCTGTTCGACGAGGCCGTCGACGGCTATTTCGCCCGCCACCGCGTCAAGCCCGGCATCACCGGCTGGGCTCAGATCAACGGCTGGCGCGGCGAGATCGACAACGAAGAAAAGATCCAGAAGCGCGTCGAATTCGACCTCTATTACATCGAGAACTGGTCAGTGCTGTTCGACCTCGCCATTCTCCTGAAGACGCCGCTCTCGCTGCTGACCAAGAACGAGAACGCGTATTGAGTTGGTCGTTTCAAGAACGCGCTGTCATCGCCCGGCTTGACCGGGCGATCCAGTAAACGCCGGCGGCAAACGTCGCCACTGACAGCGCGGAGTACTGGATGCCCCGCCTTCGCGGGGCATGACGGCGGAAGTTGTGTGTGTGCGAGTAGCGTGAGCGTATAATGGCCTATGCGGCGACAGCCGGTGGAATGAAATTGGCCGCACCGGCCGCGCCCGGCGTGCTGGCGCTGCAGCGCGCGCTGGTGTGGCTGGTCGGCGCGTCCGGTGCGATCGTCTTCATCGAGCCGAGCCCCTACGAGATCGCGACACTGCTCGCCACCGTCGCCTTCTTCGCCACCGGCCTGCGGCTCAAGCTCGTGCTGATGCCGCTGGTGCTGGCCCTGGTCCTGCTCAATGTCGGCTACACCATCAGTGCGATTCCGCTGCTCGACCAGTCCGAGGTCGCAAGCTGGATCGCGACCTCCTGGTACATGGCGGTGACCGTGGTGTTCTTCGCCATGGTGACCTCCGAGGACACCGCGGCGCGGCTGGACATGCTGCGCCGCGGCCTCGTGGTCGGCGCGATGATCGCCTCGCTTTCGGCGATCGCCGGCTATTTCAACCTCGTTCCCGGCGGTCACGATCTCCTGACGCTTTACGAGCGCGCACGCGGCACCTTCAAGGACCCGAACGTGCTTGGCGCATTCCTGATCCTGCCGGCGCTGTTTGCGCTCCAGAGCGTGGTCTCCGACAAGTTCGCCAAGGCGCTCCGCAACGTCATAGCCTTCGGCATCATGTCGCTGGCGATCCTGCTCGCCTTCTCCCGCGCCGCCTGGGGCGGGCTGGTCCTGACCTCGGCCTTCATGCTGGCGCTGATGGTGCTGACCAGCCGCACCAATGCGCAGCGCTCGCGCATCATCATCATGGCCATCGTTGCAGTGGTGCTGGGCCTCGCCCTGATCGCGGTGCTGCTGTCGTTCGACTCCGTCGCCGAGATGTTCAAGCAGCGCGCGAGCTTCGACCAGAGCTACGACGAAGGCCGCTTCGGCCGGTTTGGCCGGCACATTCTCGGCGCGGAGATGGCGCTCGACCTGCCGTTCGGCATCGGTCCTCTGCAGTTCCACCGCTTCTTCCCCGAAGACACCCACAATTCCTATCTGAACGCCTTCATGTCCGGCGGCTGGCTCTCCGGCGTGTGCTATCCCGCGCTGGTCTTCACCACCGTCATCACGGGCTTCCGCCACATCTTCGTCCGCGTGCCCTGGCAGCGCGCCTATCTGGCGGTGTTCTCGGCCTTCGTCGGCACGGTCGGCGAAAGTTTCGTGATCGACACCGACCACTGGCGGCACTTCTGGATGATGCTGGGCGCGATGTGGGGCATGATCGCGGCCGCACAGGCCTACAAGATCAGGGACATGACCGTTCCGATGGAATCGGAACGGTAATGTCCTGATTCCATTCTGACGCGTTTTCTTGACGCGAACTGGTATCCACTTCGCTCGAAAACGCTTTAGCGAGGATGCTTCTTCAGCTTGAGCGCGGGCCGCTTCTCCGGCGGCGTATCGAGCAGGCCCTTCAGCGCCGCGGTCGCCGCGAGCACGCCCTTGTAACCCTCATTGGCAAAACGCAGCAGTAGGCGCAGTTCGTCGTCGGAATAGGCGCTCCAGACCTTCTCCATAGCCTGCTGCATCGGCACATAAAGCTCGCCGATTTTCATGGCCGTCTCCGGCACGACGGCGATGAAGACCTTGCGCCGATCGGCCTCGTCCCGCTCACGGCGCACGAGGCCGGCTTTCTCGAGCCGATCGACCACGCCGGTGATGGCGCCGGTCGTGAGCCCCGTCACCTCGGCGAGCCGGCCCGCGGTCACGCGCCCCTCGAGATAGAGGATGTCCATGCATTCGAGGTCGGAGTTGGCAATTCCGGCCACGTTCGCAACGGCTTGCCCATAGAGCACGCCCTGCGCCGACGACCGCCGCATCGCCTCTTCCAATTCTCCCAGCAGCGCCGCGCGCGCCTTCGCCCTTGACAAGGCTCACCTCATATCTTAGTCGATATATATCTTAGCCACTAAGAGATTTAGTGACCGTAATTTCTCCTAGCACCACGGAAACGTCGGGAGCAAGCCAATGCCTCATCGTCCCCGCAAAGCCCTCATCATCGGCGCCGGCATCGCCGGGCCCGTTGCCGCGATCCTGCTGCGCCGAGCCGGCATCGAATCCGCGATCTACGAAGCCTGGCCCTACTCCAAAGGCATCGGCGGCGGCCTCCAGATCGCGCCGAACGGCATGCAGGTGATGGACGAGATCGGGCTTGCGGGAGAGCTGATCAGCCGTGGCTCGATCGCGGAGTCCTTCGACTTCTATTCGCAAGGGGGCGACAGGCTCGGCTCGATCAACCGCGACATGGCGCGCCGCTTCGGCCAGCCCGCGGTCAATGTCTGCCGCGCCACGCTGAACGAGATGCTGATCGACAAGGCCTGGTGCGCCTGCGTCTCGCTCTATTTCGACAAGCGCCTGATCAAGATCGAGGATCGCGGCGACCAGCCGATCATCGCCTATTTCGCCGACGGCACCACCGCCGAGGGCGATTTCCTGATCGGCGCCGACGGCGTGCACTCGATCACGCGACGCCAGGTGGTGCCTGACGGGCCAACGCCCTTCAACACGGGCCTGCTCGGATTCGGCGGTTTCGTGCCCCACGCGATCCTCGACGGCCGAACGATCGGCCGGCATGTCGAAACGACGTTCGGACAGAGCGGCTTCTTCGGATATGGCTATTGCAGCCCCGACCCGAAGGACGGCGTGATGTGGTGGAGCACGCAGCCGGCACACGGCATGGATGCCGCGATGTTCCGCGCGCTCGACCAGCAGACGCTGAAGCAGCATCTGCGCGGCTTCCATCACGGCTGGCATGATCCGATCCCTGATATCATCGAGGCGGCCGAGAACATCGTAATCACCGACACGCTCGATGTCGCGACCTTGCCGACCTGGTCACGCAAGCGCTCGCTGCTGATCGGCGATGCCGCGCATGCAACCAGCCCCCATGCCGGCCAGGGCGCCTCGCTCGCGCTGGAGGATGCGATGCGGCTCGCGCGATTGATGCAGGAGGGCCAGGAACTGACCGCCACCTTCCAGGCCTTCGAGGCCGAGCGGCGCCCCCGCGCCGAGAAGATCGTCGCGATCGCCCGCCGCAACGGCAACAACAAGCGCGAATTCAGCGCCACCGGTGCCTGGGTCCGCAATCAGATGATGAAATGGCTGTTGCCGCTGGGCTCGAAGAGCATGGATTTCATGTACGCGTATGACGCGCGGGCGGCGTAGCGACACGAGCAGTGCCGTAGGGTGGGCAAAGGCGCGTTCTTCGCGCGTCGTGCCCACCATCTCTCTCGAATCGCGACAATGGTGGGCACGCTTCGCTTTGCCCACCCTACGGAAGCTATGCCTGGGCTTCGACCTCAAACCTCAGCCCGGCGTGATCGACCAACCGCTTGATCAGCTTGCCCTGCATCGCTGCGCCCGGCGTCCAGAGTCCGGCCGGCACGTCCTGCGCGTCGCGCAGCAGGCAGATCGCGCATTCGGAAATCATCTTCGCCGTTGACGCATAGCCGGGATCGAGATCGCCCTTCACGGCCGCGCGAACCTGACGGCCATCGGGTGCGATCGCGACGTAGAGCAGGTCGTAATGACCGTTCTCCCGCTCCTCCTTCGACGGCCCCTCGCCGGGCTTGAGCGCCTCGGGGCCGGTCTTTTCGCTGTTGGCGGCCATCACGAGCCTGGCGTTGGCCTGGCCTTCATCTCCCGGTCCCGTCAGCACCATCTCGTCGTAGACAAAGTCCCTGCCATACGGAAATCCCATCAGCATGTTGGAGCGATGGACGTTGCGCGTATTGAGCGTCGCCATCGCGAACGGAGCGGACCAGGACTGCAGGTCTTCCTCAAAAACAGGCTTGTTGCCGCGTGGTTGCTTGGGTCCTTCGAAGCCGGGCGTGAAGGCGAAGGGGTTCTTGAGGATCGACACCAGGCTGAGATCCTGCGCCACCGCTGCGAAGGTGACCCGTGCGCTCGCCGAGGTGCCGCCGGAGAACTTCCAGCTGAGAGCGCGGACCCGCCCCTTGACGCGCGGCGCCGGCGTTCCGAACACGCGCCTGGCTTCCTCCTGGACAAAGAACGCACCCAGTTCGAACGGAATGGAATCGAAGCCGCATGAGAATATGATGCGCGCGCCGCTCGCCTTGGCGGCCGCCTCATGCCTGTCGATCATCTGCTTCAGCCAGATCGGCTCGCCGCAGAGATCGATGTAGTCGGTGCCAGATGCGACGCAGGCGGCAAGCAGATCGGACCCGTAAAGCTGGTACGGACCGACGGTGGTGACGATCAGTTTCGCCTGATCGACCATCGCGCGTAACGATGCAGGATCGGCGGCGTCGGCCACGATGAGCGGCGTGTCCTTGGGTGCGCCGATCGCGTCGCGAACAGATGCGAGCTTGTCTCTGCCGCGCCCGGCCATCGCCCATGTCGGCGCCCCCTGACCGGCATAGTGCGCAGCGAGGTACTCGGCCACGAGCTGGCCGGTGTAGCCCGTTGCGCCATAGAGGACGATATCGAACGTCGCCGACATGGATCACGCTCACTCAGGCGTCGCAGGCCTCATGCTTCCACGGCGAACGTCAGCCCCGCATTGTCTTGAAGCCGCTTGATCAGCTTGTGCTGCATCGCTGCGCCCGGCGTCCAGAAGCCGGCGGCGACGTCGGTGACGTCGCGCAGCATGCAGATCGCGCATTCGGAGATCATCTTCGAGGTCGAACCGTAGCCGGGATCGCGGTCGCCGGTGACACCGGCCCGGACCGCACGGCCGTCGGGCGCGATCGCGACATAGAGCAGATTGAAGAGCCCGTTCTCGCGCTCCTCCTTCGAGGGGCCCTCACCCGGCTTCGGCGCACTCGGACCGGTCTTCTCGGCGTTGGCCGCCATCACGCGCTTGGCATTGGCCTCGCCCTTCTCGCCGGGGCCGGTCAAAACCATCTCGTCGTAGACGAAGTCCTGACCGTAGGGGAAGCCCATCAGCAGGTTGGAGCGATGGACATTGCGGGTGTTGATCAGCGCCATCATGAACGGCGCGGCCCAGGATTGCAGATCCTCCTCGAGCAGCGGCCTGTTGCCCTTCGGCTGCTTCGGGCCGGTGAAGCCCGGCGTGAGCGCGAACGGATCGCTCAGGATCGCGACGAGGCTCATGTCCTTGGCGACGGCGTCGAAAGTTGCCTTCGCGCTTGCCGCGGTGCCGCCCGAGAGCGTGCCGCGCATGTCGCGCACACGGCCCTTCACGCGCGCGGCGGGCGCGCCGAACACGCGCCTGGCCTCTTCCTGCACGAAGAACGCACCGAGCTCGAACGGCACGGAATCGAAGCCGCAGGAGAACACGATACGCGCGCCGCTTTCCTTTGCAGCCGCGTCGTACTTATCGATCATCTGCCGCATCCAGATCGGCTCGCCACAGAGATCGAAATAATCCGTGCCGGTGGCGACGCAGGCCGCCAGCAGTTCCTCGCCGTAGAGCTGGTACGGGCCGACCGTCGTGATCACCGACATCGTCCGCTCCGCCATCGCTTTCAGCGAGGCCGCATCGGAGGCATCGGCGACGATCAGCGGTGTGTCCGCGGATGCGCCGATCGCGTCGCGCACGGATTTCAGCTTGTCGAGGCTGCGACCCGCCATCGCCCATTTGAGCTGCTTGTCGTTCTTGTAATGCGCCGCCAGATATTCGGCGACGAGCTGACCGGTGAAACCGGTCGCGCCGTAGACGACGATGTCGAATTTCGCAGAGCTCATGACTGGCCTTTTTACTTCTTCGCGTAACTCACGCCCATGCCGGCACGGACGTCGCTTTGAATACCATAGGGCGGGATCGGATAGCGCAGGCCGTTCTTGGCCAGCGCCTTCATGCCCTCGATCGCCTTGGCGAGATGCGCAGGCTTCAAGGCCATCAGCATCTCCTCGTCCGGCACGCCGCCATAGCGCCGTTCGGCATAGCATGGCAAGGACAGGCTGGGCTCGCCGCTTTTGAGCGCCCGCCCCCAGGAATCCGCGCACGCGGTCTCGCCGACCACGCCCCATTCGAACTTCTTGTAGCCGGTATATTGCAGCCCGTTGATCAGGATGATCATCTGCCCGGGCGTCGCATAAACGAGGCAGATGTCGGGCGGATCAAGCCGCCCGCTCGCCAGCGGGCTGGCCGCGAGTGCCTGATATTGCCCGAACGGAACCACGTCCAGCGCCTCCTGGCGCTTGCGCGCGTCTTCGGCAGTGCCGTGCCAGACGCCGACATAATTTTCGCCGGCGAGCCATTTCTCGTCCTGCGGCGCGAGCCCGATCACCGCGCGGCACTGCGCGCCGACGAGATCATCGCCGGTAATGCCGACGGTCCATCCCAGGCGCGAGGCCATGCTGACGATCTGGTCGGTGGTGTGGACTGCATTCGGCCGCCGGATCTTCGGGATCGCCTCCATGTCCGCGGCATGGGCGAACAGCTTCATGCCGATCACCGTGGTCTTCAGCCGCAACAGGCTGTTGAGATCGGCCACGAGGCCGGCAAGATCGATCTTATCAGCGGCTGGCTGCTGCATGGCGTCCTCCCGGCGCGTCGTTACCGACGCCTATTGTTGGGCTTCCGAGGCCTGTTCTAGTCCTTGGCCGGCCCGGGAAGCAACTCGCTGGTCCTGCCCATGAGGCGGTAGGCCACGAGGCCGATCCATTCGCGCACAGCCACGTTGGTCCTTTCGAGCCCGTCTGCGCCATTGTTCGTGAAGGAGAGAACATCATCAGGCCCGCCGGTCCGCCAGTCTACGGGATAGGCCTCGACGTCGAAGCCCGCCTTGCGGAAGATTCCCATCGAGCGCGGCATGTGGAAGGCGGACGTGACCAAAAGCCACCGCTCGCCCGGTTTTGGCGCAACCAGCTTCTTCGTGAAGATCGCATTCTCCCAGGTGTTGCGGGAATCGCGCTCAAGGATCAGGCGCTCCTTGGGTATGCCGAGGTTTTCCAGGATCGGCGCGGAATAGTCGGCCTCCTTGGCGTCGGTCGAGATCAGGTTCGACGTGCCGCCGGTGAAGACGACGCGCGCATTCGGATAGCGACGTGCAAGCTCGGCCGGCGCGAAAAAACGATCGGCCGCGTGCAAGACCACCGGCGTGTGATGTGCGGCCGACAGGTCGGTATCAACCGAGCCGCCCAGCACGATGATGCCGTCAGGCGCGCCCCGCGATGGATCCCACGCGGGAAAGCGTGCCTCCAGTGGATAGAGCAGCAGATTGTTGAGCGGCGAAAACGCGGCGAGCGCGAGCAGGATCAGCGTGGTCGCGGCCAGTTTCCGGCCGAGCCCGGCAAAGCGCGTTGCCATCAGCACGACCGAGATGATCCCGAGCTCGACCAGAAAATTGATCGGCACCACTGCGGCGCCGAACGTCTTGGAAAGAAAGAAGTACAGGGGAAGCCTCGCTGAAATGCTCGTGGTGCCCGGGCTTGACCCGCCCGCCCATCTTCAGAAATCTTCTTGGGAGTGGATCGATTGCCGGGTCAAGCCCGGGCATAACAGATCCCATGACAAGTTCTGATGAAACCGATTGGACGCGGCAAATGACCCATCATCACCTGCATTCAAGTCCCGAAACCTGCCATTGGGGCTTCTTTGAAGCCGCGCTCAAGCCCGTGCTCACCGTCGCCAGTGGCGATGAGGTGACCGTCGACACCATCAGCGGCGGCCCGGACATGCTGCCCGACCGCAGCAAGTTTCACATTCCGCCGGAGATGTTCGAGGTTCATGCCAAGAACGAGCGCATGCTCCCCGGCCACATCCTGACCGGCCCGATCGCGGTCGAAGGGGCCGAGCCCGGCGATGTGCTCGCAGTCGAGATCCTCGACGTCCAGCTTCGCCAGGACTGGGGCTGGAACATGATCAAGCCGCTGTCCGGCACCCTGCCCGACGATTTCCACGAGACGCGGATCCTCAACATTCCCCTGGACCGGTCGCGGATGGTCGGCCGGATGCCGTGGGGCCTCGATTTGCCGCTCAAGCCGTTCTTCGGCGTGATGGGCGTTTCGCCGCCGCCGGCCTGGGGCCGAATCTCCTCGCTCGTTCCGCGCGCCATGGGCGGCAATCTCGACAACAAGGAGCTCGGCGCCGGCGCGACATTGTATCTGCCGGTGTTTGTCCCGGGCGCGATGTTCTCCTGCGGAGACGGTCACGGCGTTCAGGGCGACGGCGAGGTCTGCGTCACCGCGATCGAGACGGCGTTGCAGGGCCGCTTCCGGCTGACGCTGCGCAAGGATTTGAGATTCGAATATCCGCGCGCTGAAACGCCGACCCACTACATGACCATGGCGATGGACCCCGACCTCGACCAATGCGCGGTGCGAGCACTGCGCGACATGATCGTGCTGCTTGGCGAGACGCGAAACCTGTCGCGCGAGGACTCCTATACACTGTGCAGTCTTGCGGCCGATCTGCGGGTGACCCAGACCGTCAACGGCTCCAAGGGCATCCATTGCATGATCGAAAAGGCGATCGTGCACGGCTGATCGCGCCGGCACCTCCTGACCGCTCCACGCTTCCCCACCGCCCGGACACTCCGGGCGGCGCGCTGAATCACACCTGATTTCCTTCACGATTCCAACAGGCTAGGCGATGACCTCAGCCGGCATTTGACTTCTGCCCCTGAACCTAAATAGAGTCTTAATCGTTACTTTTATGTACCTGAGTAAGAGGCTAGCGTTCGGGCCATGGCCACCGAAAAAGCCGAGACTGACCGCATTCCCGTAACCTTGGCGCTCTCGACCATCACCTACCTGGAGAAGTTGGTGAGACAGGGCACCCACGGCACCAGCGTTCCCGGCGTCGCACGTACCTTGATCGAGGAAGGCATCCGTCTCGCCATCAAGGACGGGCTTTTGTCGATTCGCGACAATGGCAGGACGTGAGCACGCCAAGTACGTGAAGCGGACGGATCTCGCGAAGCGGATGGCCGACATCTGCAACCTGGGACCGTTACAATGCCTGTTCTCTCACCAACCTGGACCAACGAACGAATTGAACTTCTGAAGCTGCATTTCGAAGCCGGCCTCTCCTGCCGCGAGATCGCCGCCGATATCGGCGTCAGCCGCAATGCGGTGATCGGCAAGCTGTCGCGGCTCAATCTGACGCGCAGCCGCGCGGTCGAAGACCGCAGGCTCGAGCGCAGCCTCGCACCGCCAGCGCGCGCGACGCGAACCGTGCCGCGGCTGCAATACGAAATGCTCGCAACGATCTACGGCGAGACCGATGCGCCTGTGGTGGCAGGTCCAATTGATGACGCCAATCGCTGCTCGCTGATGGAGCTCGGCGAAAACCGCTGCCGCTGGCCGATCTCGACGCCCGGTGCAGAGGATTTCTGCTTCTGCGGCAACGCCGCCCACGACGGACAGCCCTATTGCGCTGGCCACAGCCGCCTCGCCTACCGGCCGAACTCGCGTGCGCGTGTCATGCGCGGCTGACACGCGCCATCCCTTGGACCCATAACCCGGCCCCACAACGAAAAACCTCCGGCAGGGCACTACCGGAGGTCTCTGGAGGCTTAGCGTGAAGCTAAGAGCCGTGATCTTTTGAAACCGGCTGACAGCTATATAGCTGAGCAGCTCAGGTAAGTAAATAAGTTTGGTAGCGATCGATACGCATAGCTCGTCTTCGCCGCGCGTGCAGGAGAGTTCGGTTTTTCGAAACCGCCATCACGGCAGAAAAAAGCCCCGGCGGTTTCCCGCCGGGGCTCTCTGATCGATTGACGCGACCAATCTTAGAAGTTGCGCTGAGCGCGCAGCATCATGGTCACCGAGTTCTGGTCCTTCAGCTCGTACACGGCGCCCGGCTTGGCGGCAGTCGAAATGGCCGGGGCAGTGATCGTGCCGGAGTACTTCTGGTCCAGACGCGACCAGCTCAGGTCGGCCGTGAACGCCAGGTTCTTGACCGGGGTCCAGACGGTGTTGACGCCGACGACGCCGAAGTTGAAGTCCGGGTTACAGGTCGCACCGGCCCCTGCGATCGAAGCGAAGTTGGCGCAGATCAGGGCCTTGCCCGTGGTACCGTACTTCAGCTGGGCATAACCGCCGTAGACGGCGCTCGACCAGTTCGGGCTCCAGTTGTGGGTATAGCCACCACGGACGCCCCAGGTCTTGACGGTATCGATGCTGCCGCCAGCGCCGAACACGCCGTCAGCAAGACCGGCAAAGCCGATGCTCTGGTACGCCGCGCTGCTGCCGCTGAACATGAAGAAGCTCTGCGGGAACAGGCTCTGGAAGTTGTAGCGCGTTGCACCGTCGGTGTAGACGGCCTGCAAGTTGATAACGTCGCCAGCACCAGTCGGGATGTTCTTGATCGACAACGAACCCTGGACAGCCCAGCCCCACTTGTCCGACGGATGACCGCTGGATTCCGTGGTGCCGTAGTAGCCGGGATGCAGATCCTTCGCAGCAACCGACAGCTGGGCAAGACCCCAAGCCTGGTCGACACGAACCTGACCAATGATATCCGGCGTGCGCGTACCACCCCAGGCCTGGACGCCATAGTTGCCCTGGATCAGAGCAGCGGCAGCGTTTGCAGCAGCAGAGGTGGTGACGATGGCACCCGCGCCGTTAACAGCGCTGGAGGCCGTGAAACCGGTGACGTTCCACAGGTTCGACTGGCCGTTCGACGCCGTCGTTTCTTCTTCCAACGCCAGCGAACCGGTGATGCCCTGGCCGAAGTCAGCCGTATAAGCGAACTGGTTCACGCCGTTGACGTGGTTGGAGCCGCCCGGAATGGAATCGGGACCGCCAGCCGGATAGCTCTGCCACGGGGCGTCGAAGATCGAGACCGTGCGGCCCATGGTGAACCCAGCGAACTGGATGAACGCATGGTAGAGACCGAGCGCAGGCGTGCTGGACGAGATCGTCGACGGGCTGCTGCCGGTGACGTTGGACGTATCATAGGTGAAAACCATGTCGGCGTAGGTGCGAACAACGCCGTACTCGGTCGCCGTGCGGGTGTCGACGTTCAGGTCGAAACGGGCGCGGCTGTAGTAGTAGTTGGTGACGCGGTTGTTTGACCCACCGTTCACGGAGCTCGTGCTGTTATTGAAACCATAGTCGCCGGCGCCGCCAAGAATCGCGTCAGCGCGCAGGTAGCCACCCAGCTTGATGCAGGTGTCGGTGCCCGGGATGTAGTAGAAACCCGCACCGTACAGCGAGCAGATCTTCACGTATTCGACCGCCTTGGCCTTGACCGGAAGATCAGCCGCCTGAGCTCCACCGACGGCGATCAGACCCGCCGCAGTGCCGAGCAAAAGGCTCTTCACCACTTTCATATAAAACCTCCAAGTTGCTCATTTAGCGGAGACCGGACCGTGAGGCCCCCCAGATCCCCGTCTCTTCAAATCCGCTCGGCCGCTTAGCGCTTTCGGACACACCCGCATTCGACGCGAGGGACGTGAGCGAACCACCTGCAACGGGACGATCGAGAACCCCCCACCGTCACGGATCAATATGCCTGCGCCGTTCCCTTAATCAAAATAGTTTATTAGCTCAGCTTTGTTGTTTCAATAACTCTGTGTCCGTAGCGCAACACCGGACCTGAGCCAAAATGCTGACCGGATCATATTTGTAATTTCCGTGACACAATTACCCTGCTCTGCACTTGCGTCAGGGCAGACTTGCGTGGACTATCGCCGCCGCGAACACCGGCCAGAAAGAAACCAGCTTGCGGGAGTGACGCTGTGTCAGCGACGAGGAAAGAAGGAGCGCGCCTCCGCTCCATCGGCAATCTGGATCTCATCAGGCGATTCACCTGGGAGATATCGTCGATCAACATGTATCTGGAGGAGCTGCGTCAGTTCTGGGCGAGGACGCTGGGCATCAGTGGCCCGCAATGGCTGATTCTGATGGCGATTTCCGACCTCGACAAGGACGACGGCGTCCCCGTCAACGTGGTCTCCAAGCTGCTTCACGTCGACCCGTCCTTCGTCACCACCCAGTCCAAGCTGCTGGAGAAGAAGGGCCTACTGCGCCGCCGCCCCTCACCGACCGACGCCCGCGTGGTGCGGCTGTCGCTGGTGGAAAAGACGCAGAAGCACATCGCGAGCCTCAACGAGCAGTACAAGACGATTCGCGAATTCGTCTTCCAGGAGTTCGATGAGAACGAGCTGACCGAATTCACCGCCAAGCTCGCGACGCTGAAGACCCGGCTGGAAAAGGCCTGCGTCAGGATCTCCCTCGACTTCTGAGGCGCATCCGTATCTGAGCCAGGTGGCCGCCGCGCTCAGATCCGTTTGCCGACGGCCCCGAGTCGCGATTCGAGCCAATCGAAGATGAATTCGTTGGCAAGGCTCGGATTGTCGGCATGAGCCTGGGCCGCGCCGGTCTCTGCCGCGGTGAACACTTTCAGCACGATATCCGAGCTGCCGAGCTTGGATTTCTGCACGATCTGGCGCGCCCGGTCGGCCTTGAGCCAGCCGTCCTCGCCGAGCGTGATCAACACCGGACATTCGGCGCCGGAGGCCATCAGCGGCGCATGCGGCACCGGCACGATGCCGAGGTCGCTCACGGCGAAACGGCTTGCGAAGAACGACCGCTCGTGCAGGTCCCACAGGCCGCCGTCGCAGACGGCCGCAGCAAGACGCGGCTCCTGCAACACCGCACGCGCCACGAACGAAGAGCCCCACCCGTCCGCCACGATCGCAACGCGATCGAAATCGACGTCGTCGCGCTGCTCCAGATAATCCATCGCGCAGCCAACCGAGCTTTCGAGATCCCGCCGCTGCATCAGCACGTCGGCGTAATCGTCGCGCTGGTCGCCGAGCAGGTCCAGCGCGAGCATCGACAGCCCACGCTCGCGCGCATGGGGCGCGAGCTTGAACAGGAACTCTTCCTTGCGGTGGCCGGGCTCGCCGATGCAGATCACCGTCGGCGCGCGACCGTTCCCCGCAGGCGCAGGCAGGAAGTACCCCTGCAACGAATGTCCTTCGACCCACGGGATCGTCACGACCTCGCCGGCCGACCCGCGCGCGGTGAGGAAACGGCGGGCGCATTCCTGCATCGCCAATACCGCGACCCAGCGGCGCTCGTCGGCGGGGTCGAGTGGCATCGCAGCCGCACCGTAGTAGTTCATCGCGCGCAGCCAGTTGCGTTGTGCCGTTGCCATATGGCCTTCCGCGAAGGCGGCCTCGGCACGATGCCGGTTGGCCTGGGCCAGCTTCTTCCACTCGCGATGCCAGGACTGCTCATCGTCGCGCTTCAGTTGCCGCGCGATCATGAGGCATTCAGCGATGGTGGCGCCGCCCTCTTGAGCCGCTGTCAGCAACCGCGTGAATTCAGCAGAGATATCCTCTCTCTCCGGGCAGAGGATGAAGTCGTCGGAGAGGCATGCGGGTATCATCGGAGCTACGCTTTATGTGGCGCTAGCTTGATTCAGTAAACTATTTCAGTTCACTAACCAAGCAGCCGCGCGCCGAATGAGACCCGTTCGAGATCACCATCGCTTGAACGCACGTGATAAGTCGCATGCGTGACATGCCGTATCGTCATGAGAAGGCGAACGCGCGCGTGGGCAGGCAAATTACTTGGGTAAAATTGCCTGCGCACCTCTTGCAATGATGATCATCATACCCATTTTTGCGGGCGCTCGTTGACGGTCTCAGCCAAATGGAATCAGCCGAGCCGCCAGCCGACTTCCTGGGTGAAACTTTCGTAGAAGGCGCGGTCATAGGCCTGCTCGGGCGCCGCGCGCACGCGTTCGTCGAGCCGCTGGGCATCCTCGCCGACCAGGATGCGCCAGCGCTCCGCCTTCACGCCGTCGAGGATGATCCGGGCGGCCTGCGCCGCCGTCGTCGGGGCATCCTCGAGGAAGGTGCGGGCGCGTTCGGCGAAAGCCGCCTGGATCTCCTCGTCCGATTTTTTGTCAGCATCTGGCACGCCCGCCGCAACCATGCGCTTGCGCGTCAGGTCCACCTCCTCGGCATTGAGACGCTCCGATCCGTCGCCGCTCTGCACCTTGCGTGAGTTGGAGACGATGGAGGTGCCGATATGGCCGGGCATCACCACCGAGCATTTGACGTGCGGGGCGTGCAAGCGCAGGTCGTTGATCAGCGCTTCGCTGAATCCCTTCACCGCGAACTTCGCCGAGCTGTAGGCGGTGTGCGCCTGGCCCATGCCGATCGAGGCCCAGAAGCCGTTGACGCTGGCGGTGTTGATGATGTGGGCTTCGTCGGCCTTGACCAGCATCGGCAGGAAGGTGCGGACGCCGAGATAGACACCGCCCCAGCAGATGTTGAAGGTGCGCTCCCACTGCTCGCGCGTGTTGGTGAACAGGCTGCCGCCGCCGCCGATACCGGCGTTGTTGAACAGCAGATGGATCTTGTCCGTCTTCTGCTGCTCGGCGAGCTCGTCGCGAAAACGCTTGAGATGATCTTCGATCGACACGTCGGCGACATGGGTCGTGACGCGCAGGCCCTGCGGCAGCTTCTCGACCTCGCAGAGCCGCTTGGTCTCCGTCATCGCGGCTTCCGAGACGTCGCACATGGCGACGTTGCAGCCTTCGGCAACAAGCTGCCGGGCGAGCTCGCGCCCCATGCCCGTGCCACCACCGGTGATGACGGCGATCTTTCCAGCAAATTCCTTCATGGGACTTCGGCCCCTCCCCTTGTCGGCATGTTTCTTCGTCGTTGGCGCGCCGCGCGTGCGGCGCGCAAAATGTAGCAGCGCCGCATCCGCAGGTAAAAGCGGATCGGCGCTGCTGTTCGACGTCAATTATTTCGGGCTACGGACTATTCAGCCGCCTCGACGCGCACGCCCTTCAACGCGCCGAGGGCCTCCAGCGCCTTGCGTGTCGCGGCCTGCTGCGCCGGCGAGGCCTCCGGCATCGGCGCACGCGGATAGGTTTTGGGCAGGCCCTGGAGGGTCTGCGCGTAGCGCGTACAGGCCGGCAGATTGTCGGCGATGACGGCGTTCCACAGCGTCAGCAGCTTCTTGTGCAGGTCGAGCGCACGCGGGTGATCGCCAGCCTTCACCGCATCCCACAACGCGACGGAGGCGTGCGGTGCCGCGGTCAGGATCGCGGCGATCGAGCCGTGCGCCCCCAACGTGTAGGACGGATACATCAGCGCATCGACTGCGCTGTAGATCAGCTTGTCCGGCGCCATCATCATGAGGTCCGCGAACAGTTTCAGATCGCCGGCGCTTTGCTTGACACCGACGACCAGCGGCACCTCGGTCATGATCCGCGTCAGCAATGCCGGCGACAGATACGACCAGGGCACCACGTTGTAGATGATGATGGGCATGCCGGTCTCATCCGCCATGGCGCGAAAATGCGCCACCATCGCCTCGTCATCGGGCTTGAACAGGTAATGCACCGGCGTGACCTGGAGGGCTGCGACATTCATGTCGCGCACCAGCTTGCCGCGGCGGATCGCATCGCGCGTGGAATCGACGATGATGCCGGCGATGACGGGAATGCGTCCCTTCACCGCCTCCACCGTCGCCGCCATCAGGTCGCGATATTCCTCATGGTCGAGCGTGTGGCCCTCGCCGGTCGAGCCGCCGGCCGCGACGCCGTGCGCGCCGGCGCCAATCATCCAGTCGACCTGCGGCGCCACGAGCTTGGTGTCGATCTCGCCGTCTTTCCGGAACGGCGTCGTCATCGGCGGAATCACGCCGGTCGGTCGTACCTTCATGGTCTGCCCTCGCGTTTCCTTTGGTCCTGCGGCGGTCTCGCTCTTTTGACGAGTATCCGCACGCGTCGAAGCGTATCGGCTGCGCCGGCCTTGTGAAGGGCGGATCACGCGGCGCAGCCCCCACAATCGCTCATTCCTGCGCGTATTTGTTGGGGGTTCCCGTAGTTGTCCGGCTTCGGTTTAGGGGCAATTTTTTTACAATCCGAATCGTCAAATGAGGAACGCTGGGGCGAGCAGGCCCAGCCGGCGTGTCGTTTCCGACACAGGCTGTGGCACTCGGCTTGCATCCTCCTCGTGGTCGAAACTACCGATGAGGTGACTGGAATGTTCATAACCGTCGTTGCCGTGCTCTGCCGGCTTGGCGCTGCTGCTTCGGGCAGCTGCGTCGAGGAAATCGTGACCGACAGCAACATGACGCCCGATATGTCGATGATGGCGTGTGCGGTCGGTGCGCAGGCACCGCTTGCAAAATGGATGGGCGAGCATCCGATCTATCACACCAACTGGCGCCTCGACCGCTACAAATGCGTGCCGGGTCACTACGAGATCAAGGGCCACGCCTAAGGCCCCGCAAAACTACTGATACCGAGGAAACGCCCGGGGGCCGCCCTTCCCCGCGCGAATTTGCAGCGCCAGACCCGTCACGGCGGCGCCTGCGTGACAACGATCACGCCTTCCCCTCAAGCCACCGCACGCAGAATATCCGCACGCGCCTGTCGCCCCTCGGGCGTCGGCATCAGCGCATAATTGTGCGGCTGGTCACGCAGCAGATGCAGCTCGACCGCCACGCCGGCCGCCCTCGCCCGCGCGGCAAGATCGACGCTATCGGGGTAGAGCAGATCGCGCGTGCCCGAAAAGATCGTCATCGGCGCGAGCGAACGGAACGCACCGTTCAACGGGCTGACGAAGGGATGGCCGACATCGAGCTCGCCGGCATAGAGCCGCCCGACTTCGATGATTCCCGGAATGTCCTGGATCGGATCGCGCGCCGCGATCTCGACCTGCTCCGGACGGCTGATCGACGCATCGGCCGCCGGCGAGATCAGGATCAGCCGGCTCGGCTGCCGATGTCCGCGATCGCGCAGCCACTGGCATGCGGCGAGCGCGAGGCCCGCGCCGGCCGAATTGCCGACCACGGTGACCTTCGCGGACCCCGCATCCTCCAGCAGCATCCGCAGCAGCTCGGCCGTCCGCGGCACGACATCCTTCGCGGTCGCGCGCGGCGCCAGCGGATAGATCGGCACGACGCAGACCACGCCCGCCTTGCGCGTCATCTGGCCGACGAAGCGCCAATGCGCCGGCACGATCTCGTTGATATAGCCGCCGCCATGCAGGAACATCACGTGATTGCAGCCTTCGTGTCCCGATGACGGCGCCGTGTAATAGACCGGCCAGCCGCCCATCTTCGTCAGCGTCACCTCGACAATGCGGCCCAGATCCGGGGGCTCGAACGAGACCGGCTCCAACGCAAGCTTCTGCACATGCGCCTGCACGGCTTCGGCCGAGGCGAGCTGCCGCTTGTAGGGAAGCAGCCCGAGCAGCAGGTTGAAGGCGCGGCTCTGCAAGCTCGGCGCGGGATCGCTCGAGGACTTGGCCCACGCAAAAGGGCATTCGCACAGCCGCCCGACCGACAGCATCTTCGCAACGCTCATGCTCCTGCCCTCATTTGCTGCGCCCGGCCGGCCCCAACTTGCTTCTATCCATCGGCTGCCGACCCTGCCTATAATGCGAGCATTCACTCGCTTTTCCTACTCGCATTCGGAATGCAGGTATCATGGCGCGCAAGCCACCGACAAAACCCCGGAAAAACGCCCTGCAGGAGCGATCCCGCGCCACCGTCGACGCGCTGGTCGAGGCAACTGCTCGCATTCTGGTTCGCGAAGGTTTTGAGAAGACGAGCACCAACCGCATCGCCGAAATCGCCGGCGTCAGCGTCGGCTCGCTCTATCAGTATTTCCCGAGCAAGGAGGCGCTCGTGGCCGCTGTGATCGCGCGCCACAACGAGGAGATCATGGGCATCGTCCGCACCACGCTCACCGAGGTCATGGACATGCCGCTCGAGAAAGCCGTGCGCCGCCTCGTCACCGTCGCGATCGACGCGCACCGCATCAACCCTGAACTGCATCGCGTTCTCGCCGAGCAGATCCCGCGCGCAGGAAAGCTCGACGTCGAAGCCTTCAACCGCGAGGTCCACAGTCTCGTCCGCGCCTATTTCGAGAGCCACCGCAAGGAAATGCGCAAGATCGACCTCGACGTCGCAACCTTCATCTGCGTCAGCACGATCGAAGCCGTCGCGCACAACACGGTGCTGAACCAGGCCGAGTTGCTGTCGGAGAAGATGGTGAGGACGCTGGTGGATGAGACGACGCGGATGGTGGTGGGGTTTTTGAGGCCAGCCACGTAGCACTCGTTGTTGGACGCCGCTCCGGCGCTGGACTTGATCGAATCAAAGCCGCAATCAGGTCGCGGCGATCAGTACGACACGCGTCACCTCGCTACAAAACCGTCGTGCTTCAAGAAGGCGTGCACAAACCGTCCGAGGGGTTGAATCGTACGCAGCAGTACATACTTTAGTAAGTCAAATGACTAATTCACCAGAATGGAAGGCGATCGCCATCGCAGTGACGGTTGCGTTCGTGTCGATATCCCTGTTGGCAGTCGACGCGGCGCTGGACCTGAACGTCAACGGGTTGGCCAAACGCCTGGAGAGCGCGCAAGCCTCGTTCGTCGACACGATGGGGCAGCACCAACTTGCCTTCGCCATTCCGACATGGGCCCGCGACAAGTCCCGCGCAGAGGAGAACTGTCAGGAAAGTCGGTGCTGACCGCCGGCCACTGACACCCGATCACTCGGAAGACAGGACATCGCCTGCCGATCCGTGATCGTGCAAACCGATGGTCGATTTCAGAAGTAAAATGGTCGGAGCGAGAGGATTTGAACCTCCGACCCCTAGTCTCCCAGACGCAGGCAAATTATTGATATTGCTAGAAATTATTGGAAACGAAGCCATTACAGTCTTATTGAAAACACACGCTTTTTTGTTTCTGTTGTAAACGCGATCCGGATGCCTCGCGCTGGCCTGTTTTCGCCCGCGGTGGCCGGTTTGGTACTGTCCGTATTTAACCGCCGGTGTTCAAAGTTGAATTTGCAGTGTCCTAATTAGCAACCGTTCTAGTTGAGGAACGTTGCCGGAAGGGCACTGGAGTACCGCAATGACAGTCACCCGCAGCCGAGTGAAGCAAACACGCTCCCTTGAAGATCGAATGGCCGATCAGGCCACCAAGCTCAAAGATCAGGCCGACCACCTCCCCGCTGGCGCAGAGCGAGAGGCGTTGCTGAAGCGAGCCAGGATCGCTGAGACCGGCGCGCATCTGAGCGACTGGCTTCAATCGCCCGGCTTACGGCCTCCCGAATGACGGAATCCGCCTTGCAACAACTCATCGAAATACAAGGCGACCTTGCAGAGTTAGATCGTGTCCCGTTGCGTGGTGTAGCTGGCGGCGGGAGACCGCGTTCGCCGGCAAGAGCCGGGCAGGTCAGCTGGCGATCGCCGGAAGGCTGACAGTGGGATCATCGCTCAACGGCGCGATGGTTTCCAGCGTCATATAGCGGGCGCGCTGGACGGCCCATTCATCATTTTGCTCGAGCAGGATCGCGCCGATGAGGCGGACGATGGCGTCTTCATTGGGGAAGATGCCGACGACCTCGGTGCGGCGCTTGATCTCGCCGTTGAGGCGCTCGATCGGGTTGGTCGAGTGCAGCTTGGTCCGGTGTTGCGGCGGGAACGTCATATAGGCGAGCACATCGGTCTCGGCCTCGTCGAGGAAACCGGCAAGCTTGGGAAGCTTGGGGCGAAGCTGGTCGGCGACCTTCCGCCACTGTACTTGTGCGGCCTCGGCATCGTCCTGGGCGAATGCCGTGGCAATGAAGGCGGAGACGACGCGGCGGCCGCTCTTGCCGGCATGGGCCAATGCATTGCGCATGAAGTGCACGCGGCAGCGTTGCCAGCTGGCATTGAGCACCTTGGTCACGGTGGCCTTGATGCCCTCATGGGCATCGGAGACGACCAGCTTGACGCCGCGCAGGCCCCGGCGGGCGAGTTTGCGCAGGAACGCGGTCCAGAACGTCTCGGCCTCGGACGGGCCGATATCCATGCCGAGCACCTCGCGCCGGCCATCGCTGTTGACGCCGACCGCGATGATCACCGCGACCGAGACGATGCGCCCGTTCTGGCGCACCTTCACGTAGGTGGCATCGATCCACAGATACGGCCAGTCGCCCTCGATCGGACGGGCGAGAAAGGCCTTCACCTTGTCGTCGATCTCCGCGCAGAGCCGGCTTACCTGGCTCTTGGAGATGCCGCTCATCCCCATCGCCTGCACCAGATCGTCGACCGAGCGGGTCGAAACGCCTTGCACATAGGCTTCCTGAACCACGGCAGTGAGCGCCTTCTCGGCCATCCGGCGTGGCTCCAGGAAGCCCGGGAAATAGGAGCCTTTGCGCAGCTTGGGGATGCGCAGCTCGACTGTGCCGGCCCGGGTCTCCCAGGTCCGGTCGCGGTAGCCGTTGCGCTGGGCCAGACGCTCGGGGTTCTTCTCGCCGTAGGCTGCACCGGTTTGGCCTTCGACTTCCAGCTCCATCAGCCGCTGGGCGGCAAAGCCGATCATCTCGCGCAAGAGATCGGCATCAGGGGTCTTCTCCACGAGCGTGCGCAGGTTCATCATATCGTCGGTCATCGGTGGTTCCTCGGTTGCGTTGGCGTGTCGCAACCCGATCCTACCGGAGAACTGCCGGTGACCACCGTAAAGCCGCCCGCCCGCTACGGCGCTAGTTGAGGCGCGCGTCCGGGCGGCTTTGCTCTACCGAGCTACACCACCACCGGGGGCACGACCCAGAGTTACGGAAGATAGCTCGCGATTTGCCTCTGCAAGCGGCCCGCATCGTACTGAGGTTTGCGGACCGGATGGAGAATTGCGCCCGGGAAATCGACAAAAAAGCCTAAAAGGCCCGCAGAGTGAAGTAAGATCGCCTCAGCCGGCGCCCTGACACTTGGTCCAGTCTCTGTTCTTCTAATAAGTTTTTGGGGTTCGTATCCCGATTGGGATCTCCACCCCTCCCAAACCAGCATTGATTTTACCGCGAAACAATCGCTCTGTGACCCACCTCTTAAGAACGAATGTGGTGCGGACCTGTCAGCTCGCGCCCGGTGGGTCACATTTCGTTCCTCATGGCGCGAGTCCGTTTACACAATCCCACAAACGAACTGAAACCGGCAAAACAGCAGTGTCGGCTTCGAACGGAAGTCCTGGGGAACGAGAACGATCCGAGATCGCGAGTTTCGGAATTTATGGCTGCCGTATTTGACCCTGGGTGTCCTAAGCTGATTTGGTACGTGTCCTAATTCGCGCAGGGGGCGAAAATGGACGGCAGAGTAGCCTTAGCGGGAGCAATCGTGTTCGCCACGTTAGTGGCGGCATGGATGCTCAGGTATGAGAACTACGGTTACAACAATCTCGACCACAGAAACCGATTTACCGGAGCCGTCTGCTCCGTCTGGGAAGAGTGCTGGCTTAGCAGCGAGAAGCAGTAAACCGCCTAAGGCCTTTCTACCCTGACGCTTTCGATAATTGGGGATTATCGAGGGCAGATGCGCTCCGTACGCGCGACTAAATCATCCAGCATCACGAGCCGAAAGTCGCCGTTGTTCGCGGTCTGGTTGTGATGGTAGGACTGGCGAAACTTAAAGGTTGAGGGACGCTATGGTTTCGTCGCGTTGGGGGGTACTGACATTTTCGCAGGCCACCATAATAGTCGCAGCACTGCTAGCCCTCTATTTCCCGGGCGCGGTATATCTGCATTACAGCTACGTCCCGAAACCCGACCCGCCGAAGGCTGCGCAGCTCGCCGGACCTTTCCGCAAGCTCGACGACACTGCCTATCAAATTCTGATGCCAACGCTCGACGGATACGCCGATACTGGTTGGGGGACGACCCGATCAACCATCATACTGTTTGAAGATGGACGACAGCTTGGACCGGCGCACAGCCCCACAAAAATCGCGAGCGGAAGCTATTCACATTTCAGCGGCTCGGGCATCATCTTCTCGGCCAGCGACAACAGCGACCCAAACACCAATGGGCGAACCTATTCGGTGACATGGCGATGAGCGTCCGGAGCGCTCCGTGGTTTAGGAACGCCGGCTGCATTGCCAAGTTTTCCCGATGGCCCGGGGGTGATGCCGGGCCGGAAGGTGACTTGCCCCAGCTCACTGTCCTTTGTGAGGCTGGGGCTTTTTCAGTTTAAGCCTTCGGCACCCACGACTGGCAGTAGCTCATTCTCGTTCGAGCCGCTAGGAATCGACAATTTGACTCTCGCCGGCGCTGCGTTTCGATGACGGAATGATCCGTCTCATCAAGCACGAACGCGTTCCCGGAACGGGCAGTTTCGAGGTGCGCTTCGCTGACGATCGCCGAAGCGCCTTTTTCTATTTCGAGGATCTTCCGTCCCGTCGGCTGCGCCAGCAGATGGTCGGGAAAGAAGCGCTCGATTGCGCGAGGATGTTCGCGCGGATCATGAGCGGCCTGATCGAAGGCTGGTTTGGAGAAAGAGGCACGCAGGCATGATTCCCCGAGCCGGGAGGGTCAACCATGGCGGCGGTCAAACAGCCTGAAAACAAACCATAGCGCGCCGGCCACCCAAAGCAGGCACACCTCCAAAACCAGGACGAGGCCCAGTCTCTCGCGCCAACCCGACCAAGCTGCTCGATCTCGGTCAACTTGCCCCCGGATGAAGCCAGACTCCTCCGGCGACCGAGACCCTATGAACCTGAAACCGTCCTCGACGAAATAGCTGAACTCTGGCGAGCTCGGAGGCCAGCTCAGAAGGTCTTTCATGGGCTTGTAGCCGGGCTGCGGCGCAAAGTAAGGACGCGGTGTGAGATCAAACGTGGTCGGCTTGACCGAGACCAGGATCACCGGAAGGAGGAGAGCTGCACCAATAGCTATCTTGGCGCGGCGAACCATCCGCGCTGCCTTGCTGGCTCGGTCGGCAATCTTAACATCCCCCACTCCCATCCGGACACTGATAGCATTGCAGCTCCTAGTAGAGTCAAGAGATGGGTGCTCGGAATGGAATTAAAACGATGCCGGCAGCCCTGCCCGCTCAGCCGGCCTGAATTTATCTGACGTCGAAAGTAGCCGGGATGAAGACAGGCCGGCGGCGCCCTGTTTTGTTGCGATTGAACCATTCCGCGGACGTCGAAGACACTCCTGTGGGTAGGAGGGATTCGAGCTCAGGAGGGATCTATGCGGCCGTGGTTGTTGCGCGCTGCGGCTTGGGCGCTGACCGTTGCCGGCTTGATTATCGTCCTATCGATAATCGTGATGCGAGGCCCGCCAGCGTGAACCGGCGCTTCGGCCTGGAATAGAAGAAGCCCGCCAGGTGCGTCAGCTAGCGGGCTTCCCGCCAATGCGTCGCAGTGAGTTCACCATTGCGACCGCGGAATACGAACAGGATCAGGTTTACGGTTCCTTAGCAGCGCCAGGCGCTTCATTCGTCATGGCTGCGCCATGATGCGATAGAGCTCGGCCGTAAACATAGCTTGGTCCTCGGGCTTAAGCTGCGCATATTTCGTCACAAGGTTGGCAGCCTGCATAGCCGCCTTCACACGACCGCGGCGCTCATCCATCATCTGGTTCAGGCCCTTCAGGCAACCGGTGAGCATCCAGTCGAAGCTGATGTGACGCAGCTTGCAGTAGTCGGCCATTTTTTCCGACTGCAGCGGCCGACCGGTGGCGGAGTTTCCAGGTGCCACTTGATCGAAAGCCATAAGAGGCGACTGCTGATCTGCCGCGGCGAGCTGGCGCCTTCCTCTCTTCCAGGCGCCCCTCGGCGGTTTCCCACCGCGGCCGGGCCCGGTCAAGCAGGCGGCTGGACGATCATCACGATCTGTAAGCCGCGGACGATGACGGTGTCGGCGCGCGACCAACCGCTAGATTGCGCAGGACTTTGTCATCTAGCAGCAGCGCTGCGATGTGGCCCCGGCGCAAGCCGCGAAAGCACCAACGAGGAAAGTCCAGCAGCACGATCCGGATGATCTCAAGGCGTGCCCGAAACTTTCGATAATTAGGCATTATCGAATGCCATCAGAGATCATCACACACAAGTAAGGCCCAGTACCAACTCCTCGGTTCGCGTCAACAGCGCCTCGATCTAAGGTGTTGTTGACGAGAACTCAAAAGTCCTTCCATTCACTCTCGGTTGCCACTATCTGCCCTTCAACCCAGGGAGGATTCATGCCGGAACCGTTCACGCTCACCACGCTGCTGCTGGCCGGTGCCGCCGCGGCTGGCACGGAGGCCGTCAAGGAAGGCACGAAGGACGCTTATCGCAAACTGAAGGACAAAGTCGGCGAACTGTTCGGTCCCAAGGCGGCCAAGGCCCTTGTGAAACTCGAGGATGCCGGTACCCAGACCGAAGGCAGCAAGGAGCTAGAGCGCTATGTCGGGGACAACCTCGATCCCGACGAGGCGACCCAGATCCAGCCGTTGGTCGACGCGCTCGTCCAGGCATTGAAGGACGACACCGTGGGGCGGAGCGCCGCCCACGCCCGCGTCGGGCTGGACATCGAGGCCGGCGGCAACGCGCTGATCCGCAACATTGAAGGCGCCCGCGAGGTCGTTGCCAAGGTGAAGGCGGGGCAAGACGTCACCATTGACGGCCTCCGCATGGATACCGGGCGAGATCCGGGAAAATAGCTGGCGCGCTCGCAGGTCCAAACAGCGCGCCGGTCACCAACACGGATCGAGCTGCTCCCGGCGTCGTCATCATGGCGAACGCCGGCAACAACGTTTTCGTCAACAATTACGGTCTTGACGAAACGCAGCTCGACTTGGTGTTCCAGCGTAACCTCGGGTTGCTGCGCCAAGTCTTGATTGGCCCGGAGACCGCAAATGTCGCGCCGCACGACCAATATCTTTCCGACCAGCTCGACCGACTGCGGGACGATGCCAAAGAGATCGACCCCGACACCAGTCTCAAGCTGTTTCACAGCTTCCTCGACAAGCTTCCCGCGGGCGCGAGCGCCACGATTCGCTACCGGGCCAAGGCCAATATCGGCCTGCAGCACCTCGCGCGCGGAGATGGAGCGGAAGCGGTCCGCTGGCTGATCGAGGCCTTTGACGAAGCGCCCGACGATCCGCGCGCCGTCGCCAACCGTGCCCTGGCGTTGCACTTGCGCGGCGACTCCGAGGAGGCCTATCGCTTCGGATGCGAGCGACTTGCGGCGGATCCGACCAACGAGGTGCTGGCCTCCTATCTGCCCCAGATCGCCGCCCGGGTCGCCAGCGTCACCGACGGGCTCGACGACGTTCCGGAGGCGCTTCGCGACAAGGAAGCCGTGATCGTTGGCCAGGCGGTGTTCCTGCGCGGCCGCAACCTCGGCCCGCAATGGTGGAACTTCGTCAAATCGGCGCTCGCGCGATTCCCCGCGTCCGAACACCTTAAGCTGCTCGTGGCATTCGCCGAGGTCGACGCGATCACGCACGACGAGGAGGTCCAGCGCAGCCAGATCTTCACGACGGATCAGCGCGAGCGCCTGGCTGCTGCGGCTGCGGTCCTCGATGCCAGCTGGCGGGCCCGGCCATGGCTGTTGAAGAGTAGCTTCGACGATGCCGCCCAGACGCTCGCCAACGCAATGATCGCCTATCGGATGCTGCATGATCGCGATGCCGCGCTCGCCCGCGCCGCGCGCATCGCCGACGAGGCGATCACCGATCCGGCCATCCTTCTCAACGCCGTGATGGTCGCCCTCAGCTTCAATCAGGATGACCTTGGGCGCCGTTTGATCGCGCTCTCGCCTGATGATCCCGACCTCGCTTTCCATGCCGGCGTCATCGCGCTTCACGACGGCGACTGGGCCAAAGCAGCGACCGAGTTCAGCAAGGCCAACGTCCCGGACAGCGAGAAGCGGGTCGCCGAGACGGCGATGGCCCTGGCGCCGATCAAGGCGGCGGGCAGGCCCGCCGACGGCAGCGCCGCGGATCCAGTGCCGCTCGAAGCGCTCCTTGCGGCCACGCGCGACAGCCCGCGGGGGCTCATCCTGATCGCGCAAGTCGCAACCATGCTCGGACTGGACCAGGTGTCCGAACAGGCCCTTTCTGCGGCCGTCGAAGCAGTGCCGGACGACAGCCACCTTGCAACCCGGCTGATGGTCGCGCACGAGGCGGCGCGGGCTGGCTCGCCGGCGACCGTGATCCGGCTACTTGACAGCCATCTACCATTCGATGGCTTTGACTCCGAGCACGAGCGACTGGCGATCGCCCACGCGAACGAGCATCCGCATCGTCCGAGAAATCTCGCCTATTTTGACGGCCTGCCGGACAGATTGCGGCACCTGCACGGGATCGCGCGCGCTCACGCCAGTCTTCTGCTCGACCTCGACAGGCGGCCTGAGGCCGTCCACCTGCTGCGTCGCCTCCATGGCGAAGATCCCACCGATGCCTTTGTCACCTTGCGTCTCGTCGAGGCGCTCCGGCGTTCCGACGACGCGGCGGGCGCCGGCGCCGTGCTGCGCGGGTTCGATCTTGAGCGCTCAAGCGGCCCACCCGAGCTCATCATGGCGCTCGCACAATCTGTCATGCGGGAGGGACATCCCGAGCGAGCCTATCCGGTCGCCTACGACCTGGTCCGGCGCCATGCCGATAACCCGCGCGCCGTGCTCGGCTATGCGGGCCTCGGCCTGTTGCTCCAGGACCACAACCCGATGTTCGTAATGTCGGCGGCGGGCATCGGCGCATACGTCTCGATCCAGGGACCGGACGGCCTGCAACAGAGCTTCATCATTGACGAAGGCGGCGACTTTTTCGGCTTGCGCGTCCTGTCCCCCGCCTCCGGCATGGCAGCGCGTGTGAGCGGCCTTCGCCGTGGGCAGACTTTCCAGCTGCCCAAGCTCGGCATGGAGGACGAGACCTGGACCGTCACCGAGGTCGCCAGCAAGTATTTGCATCTGTACCACCGCGTGCTCGAGGAGTTCGAGACACGCTTCCCGGGCACACCAGGGCTAGCGCGCTTCACGGTCGGACAGGACAATGTCGACAAGGTGCTCGACATCGTGCGTCGCAGTGCCGAGCAGAATGCAAGCATCGCGCGGCTCTACATGGAAGAGGCCCTGCCACTCGCCGCCGTCGCGCGCGGGGGCGGCGCTGACGTGGTGGGCTTCGCCCAATTCGTCCGGCGACTTGGCGGTCGGATCATTACCTGCGCCGGGTCCGCGGGAGAACGAGCTCGTGCCGCCACCCTGGCACAACGATATCGTGACCGGGGCGCAGTCCTCGATCCATACACCGCATGGGTCGCCGCCGACATCGACGTCCTGCCGGTGCTTAAGGCCTATTTCGGCACATTGCGCACGCCCGCCTCGACGCTCGCGATGATCGACCGCATGATCGTGCGCGAGAATGAGGGGCGGGGGCGCGAGCAGATGACCATCGGCTTTCACGATGGTCAGTTCTACCGGAGTAAGGTCACTGACGAGTTCCGCGACCGTCAGATCGCAGCCCTCACCCGCGTGCGTGAGACCATCCTTGCAAACTGCGACATCGTCCCGGTCCTCGTTCCCGACATCATATCCGAGCCGGCGGAGACGGTCCTCGGTGTCGGTGGAAGCCGTTTCCTCGATGCTGCCTTTCTCGCGCGCGAGACTGGTGCGATTTTGCTGTCCGACGACAAGCGTTACCGCGATGTGTCCGCTGAGGTGGTCGGATGTCACGGGATCTGGTTGCAGGTCGCTCTGTTCGAGACGGTCCGAGCGCAGCATCTGTCCTTTGCGAGCTACGCGCTTGCCATGGCGGGACTTTCCGAGCGAGCGCACGAGCACATCGCGCTGAGCGCCCCGCTCCTTTACGCCATCGCGTGTCACGACGGCGAGGACTTCCCTGGCCTGCGCTGCGCGCTAGAATTCCTCGCCGGTCCGACAGCGGAGATGCGCTCCCATCGCGCGGTACTCCGCGAGTTCCTTGACAGGCTGTGGTCACCGGACGCTGCTTGGCGACCTCAAGCGATGTTGCCCCGGCACAAGACCCGGGCGGCCACAGGTCTCGCGCTCGAGGCGTACCTCGCCCATCGAATCCGGGATTGGCGACCACTGCTTTACGACATCATCGGTCGGAGCAGCGGCGAACTGTCTGAGTATCTTGTCGTCTGGCTACGCGGCCATTTCATTACGAGAGACCTTTTAGCCTCTCCGGAAGGGCCGGATACGCGAAGGCCCCGGAAGCGAAACGGCGCAGCTTGAACTTCACCTTCGCCACGGTCCAACCGCTCCCTGGGCCCCGATAATCGGACGTTACCGGATGCTGGCGGCTGGGTCCGTAAGAGGCCGTACCTTGAGGCAACTGGCCCGCTTCTCCATCTGACCTCATGCTCTGCTCACGCGGATTGTAATATGCCCTCCACTGGCAAGCAGTTGATTCCGCAGCCGCCCAATAGGCACAATGCCGGCCAACGCCGTCATTTCCGGAGGATGATTGCGGCTTATACAGAAAAAATTTCGACGCGCCCGACGAGCCGCCCGATACCCCGAGAACCCAATTAGGACGGGCCTCCATCGATCCGAATGATGGCAACCGACAGAGCGGACTGGTCACGAACAGTAATTATCACGATTGACACTCCACCACTGATCAAACAAGTCGAAAGGGAGACTACTCAGGACCTTTAGCGCCGCGAGCACCGTCAGCAGCCCACCTCGCATCCCGACAAAAAGGGGAATTTGACGTGACACAGGAAGAGATCAAGCTCGCGCTCAAGATCGTGACCATCGCGTTCAGCTTGTTGGCCGGAGTTCTATGGCTCTTTGCCTCTCTGCAAAACGTGAGGCCAACCGACAAATCGAAATTCGCTAATCCGGACATCCTGTTCAATCTCCCCAATTTCAATGGAGAGATGTCGGACGTGTTGGCGACCGCCGCGCGACAAAGCTACTGGAACGGCTGGGCGTCACTCTGCGCCTCTCTTGCCGCGCTGTTCGGTGCCCCCTTGTACTTCCTGTAGCAAATGCGGCCGCCGTCGCCCGAATTCCCGATCGTTGTTCTTGTTGGATATGCGATTTCGGGTGCTGTACGTATTTCGAACCGCACCCGATTTCGCAACGACAGGCCTCAACACCCACCGTAAGTGTTGGCCAGTGCCGTGCTGAAGTGCGTCCCGCCACCGTTCCAGGAGTTGGGCGCCACGCAACTCAACGTGGTGATGCTGGTGACAAAGGTTCTCGATGTCCCTTCCACTAGAAGATTATCGCCGAAATTTCCGCCGGTGACATTGCTATAGCGCACGAGCGTTGCTGTGCTGACGCTCGCGTTTAGGATGTTGCCGGTAAATGTCGGCATCAAGATTGTGCCAACACCGCCATTGAAATCCACCATCGCGGCACGGGCACAGGACGACCCGTTAACAACTTCTTCGAAGTAGTTGTTGATGACCATCGGCTTCGTGCCGCTCTCGATGATCGTGCACCCGGCCCAGGTGACATTATTGTTCGAGAAGTTGAAGGCACCGGCGCCGGCAGTGAACTCAAACAATCCTCCGAACAGTGTTTTCCCGAGCAGTTGGTTGCTCTGAATCCGGAACGTGTCAGAGACGTGGTCGAGATGGATACCGCCGTAGATATTGTTGCGCAGAATGTTGATTGACTGCGAGCCAGAGCTCGTCGGATTGCCCACATAAAGCGAGTAGTCGTTTCCGCTTTCGCCAAGGGTTACTTTTTCGATATTGATCCAAGGGAAGTTGGTAGCGGCAGTCACATCAACGAAGGCGATGCCACGTCGACCGTAGCGAGGCTCCATCAGAAAGGTCGGCGGCACAAACGACGGCGTGGCGCTGATGGCGAAGCTCGCCCACGTAATCCCGACCCAATCACCTCCCGCGGTGTTAGAAACTAGGAGGTTATCGACGCTGCCCGCCATGTCGGGAAAGGTCATTAACGTGGAGAAGTGACCCACGCCGATGATGTTAAAAGGACGCTGCTGCAGCAGCGCATACGGATTGGCACCCTGCTGGCGGATGACACAGCCCGTCGTTTTTCCCGGGATGAATAGCGTGCCGCCGGTAGGCGTGCCGTTCATCGCATTCTGGATCGCCGTCGTGTCGTCCGTGCCGTAGACGAAAGGATGCGTATTTGTTGCGGCCTGCACTGTGACGGTTGTGCTCGCGGCAAGCGCGACATTGACTTGCGTCGCACTGACAAAACTCGAAATCGTGGTCGCGTAATCCGCGCCGGCAGCGCCTGCGAACGGAATGAAGATGCGTTTCCCGACATCCGCCGACGTGAACGTGCTGCCCGATGATGTCAGCAACGTCTGCGTTGCAGCGATCGAAATGTTCGTGGCGGGCTGGTCAAAATTCTGATTGGACTGAAAGATGCCGTCGCACTTAGCACCGTACCAATAGATGCTGGTGTATCCGAGCGCGAGGTTGCAGGCGGACGGCGCCAGCGAGCAAACCGCGTTTAGCGCCGTCGCGGCGAAGGTGCCATTGGCTCCGTTCGATGCCAACAGATCGCCGGCATTGTTCGTCGAATTGTTGGCGCCAGTGCCACCTAGCGCCGTCGGCACCATCCCGGGCAGCGCCCCGCACGTGATACCAGCGTCGACCAAATTGCCACTCGCATCGGCCTTGATGCAATTGTTCGGGCTAAACGTGCCGGACGTCGTTCCATAGCTGGTGGTGTTGCCCGAGCGCGTGCCCTGCTGCAGCGGCCCCGTACCGTTGCCGATGATCGGGAGGTTCGGGGTGAAGCTCGATTGCCCGGTCCCCCCGTGCGGCACCGTCGCAGGGCTTCCGGGCGACGCAATGGCGTCCTGCACGAATTCGGTCGATGCGCATTTGTTGCTGCTGTCGCCGAGCGCCGCTGTCGGGCAGACGTGATTTTGCGCGCGCAATGATGCGGGGCCTGGAGCGTAGGCCAAAAGCAGCAAGGCAGCCGCGAGCTGCAAACCGCGGCGCGGCGCGGCGACGAGGAGGCGATTTAGCTGACGAAAATTCGAACAAAGGACTTTAGGCATTTCCTGCGACTCCGAAGAGAGTCGCGCTTTGATCCGCGTAGCCGCGCGGGATTTGGCTCTGACTTGCGATATCTGGGCGATAGGGTTTAGGCGAACGCGGTGAAACTAAATGTTGCTGTCAATCCAGCTTGTGCAGGCGACGTTGCCCACCAACAAAATCCTTTACCCGCAGTGAGGTTCTTCCTGACTGCAAGTCCTAAGAGCCTTCGAGGCTCGAAAGAATAGGCGAAAGTCGTGTGGGAATTCGTACGACTTAAAGTCTGCCACCTTCGGAAAGCAGCAGTTGAAATGCCGAAAGCACGAAGTTCGTTGAATGCTTTAAAAGCCCGTCGCGGCCGGCATCTCACTCGTGATAATCAGGCTTTACCGCAACTTTGGACCGACCGCGGCGTCGCCGGCATCCGATCCGGATAAACACATTTCTAAGAAACGGCGCTTGACAGACGTCGAGCTGGTCCCCCACGCGTCTTCCAAAAGCCGGAGCTGGTCCTTCTCCTGCATGGCTTTGGCCGCGATACCCGCCTTCGTTCGATCGCTGATGCGCTTCCGCACTTCGGAGTCCGCCATGGCGGCTCTTGTGTTCTCGCTGACCCGCTGACGCCAGTTGGGATCCGAACTGCGGTCGATCACCCGCCCCCTTACCTCCGGGCGGACCATCGCGGCCCGTGTGCGCTCGCTGATGGTTGCGCGGACCTCGGGGTCGGCCATGCGCACCTTCGTTTTCTCACTATGCGCGGCGCGAGCGGCCGGATCGGCCCAGTACTCATTGGCTTTCGCTCGAGATCGCTCTCTCGATGCTTCGCTGCGGGATTGACGTTTCACGTGCAACTCCCTCCTATCCCGGCTTGCTGCCTACGCGGCGGACGTCCCCGCCGCCGGGTCCCGCCGGCGGAACAGCGAACGAGGCCGAAACCCCGCCAAGACCAGGAGCGCCGCCAGGTGGAACGATCATTGGCGCGGCGGTCCGTGACTCACGAGTCGACAGTACCGTCGACGCGTCCGGGGACCGTCCTTCAAGGATCGAAATCCGGGCCATCATGGCGCGAGCCAATCCCTTCAACTCATCCACCTCGAGGCGAAGCCTTTCGGTCTCTGACATTTTGGCGACGCGCTCGTGTTCAAGGTCCTCAGCTTGCGCCTCCAGCCCCAGCACGAGCTTTAGGTTCTCGTCGACCATCGCCTCAAGGGCGACGGCGCTGGCATCCAGGCCAGGGGTCCGGCACAGCGTTCGCACAGCTTCCGTGGGCCTTAGAGCCAGTATTTTCTCCCGAGCAGCCTCATACCTCGGCGTCAACTCCCGAATCTGATCAACAACCACCTGCCATCGAGCGAGCTGGTTCTCGGCGACAACTCGAGCAAACCCAGGGTCGCCTCCCGCGCCCTCGGGTCGGATATTGAGCGACCCAAAGTTGGGATTGCTCAAGCGCGGTACGTCTCGGTTCATGTTTCTCACGGATTGCTCCTTTAGGATGATTCACGGTTGCTTAAGAGCTCGCGCAGCGCTTGCTCCAGGTATTCGAAATCAGGGCGTGTCGAGGGGCTAAAGATGCTGCTCGAAGCAGAGTCGGGCCCGTTGTCGTAACGGAGCAGAGCGCTGATAACCTGCCTATCATCGAGAAGGCGCATCTCAATGTGCTTGGCCAAAACTCCGTCCAGACGAATTTCGACCTGCAGCACGGCTTGATCTGGAGAAAGAGCTTCGGGCCCACGGGCGGCGACTGCTGCCCGCAGAGGCGGTTCAGCGCAGGCAATACGCGCCAGCTCGATCATGATGCGCCCGCGGTCCATCTTCCGAATATCGACGATATGATCGCTGGCCCTTCGTAGCTCCTCCACGCGCGCAACGACGTCAGGCGACTGGGCCAATCGATTTTGATTTCCACGATGCCAGGTGTATCCGGCCGCGGTCATGGCGTCCGCCCGGGATTTTCCGCCAGCGAGGGCCTGCGCGACGAGTTCGTGGCGACGGTTACGAAGCTTTGCCATCCAACTATGCCCCGTTTCCGACCAGCGTGAACGAGCCATTATCGTGGGCGACTATGCCAACCATAGCCCATTGGCCAGCCGTTCTGGTGAACCCCTGTTGGCACTGGAGTGTAGCGCCGGCACCCGCGACAATCGTGGCTTGTCCAGCAGCGATCTGCAGGACCGATACATTAAAGCCAGCTGGCAAGCTGGCCGGTACCGTGATTGCGCCACCCACGGCGCTGTCGAACAGGATGATGCCGCCGCGATAGCTTCGATCGAGCGTAACGTCCCCGGTCACACGTGTCAGGGCGGCGCCGAAGCCGTAGAAGCGAGAGTCGGCGAAATTCGTGTCATAGCCGGACGAGTTTTTAAGGTAATCTGGTGCTGGCATCGGCGATCCGTCCTTTATTGGTGCACCGTCGGCACGATCTGTAGTCGTCGCTTTGCGGGCTTTCTTACGCGCTCACCGCCGAACTCGTAACCATCGGCCTTCGCATCGAAGGCGAGTGCGCCCACGTCGGCTTCCGACCCGTCCCGCACGAGAGCCTGCCGCAGTCGTGGGTACGTCGCGGCGACGGCGTCCGTGGTGTAAATCTTCGCGGTCGCATACCGAGCCGCGATCTCGTCAGCGACGATAGGCGACAGAGCGCGAATTTTCTCCATTGCCGTCTCCGGGCTAATCATCGGCCTGCCGGCATAACCCGGCTCTTTCATGATCACGAAGGCGTTGCGCATCTCGAGCTGCGCAAGCTCGCGGACGTTATCGATCAGATCCCGGCGCGTCGTCGGATCGATCGTTATCTGCTGTCCCGACTCGAAGGTATTAAAGGTGTTCCTAACCAGATCCAGACGAAGGCTATTGAGCAGACCGACCGCGTCAGCCGCCCGGATCAAGGGGTGAAGCCGCTTCTGATCGGCATTGAAGGCCGGCTTGCCGTCCTCCTTCGCAGCCGATTTGAGTGTCACGAAAGCTTTCTCGCTCGAGGGCAACTTGGACAGAAACAGCTGTGCATCCGCATCCCGGAAGGTCTTCACCAGATTGTCGTAGCTAGCGACGTCCTGATTATATCTACCGTTGCTCTGGCCCATGAAGTCCCAGAACTTCGTGGTCACATCCGAAGTCCGTGTTGGATCCTTGATGAAGCGACGAAAGAAGACGCTATCGTCCCAGTTAGCGGCCGGTGCGTCCTGGTCGACCCCCTGTGATAGCGCCATGGCGTCCCGGCCCCAGGTGCCGAAGCCGGCTCCGATGGCGTAGTCGACTTTGATCGGCGACACCCCGATCGTGCGGCCGATGTACTTGGCGAGGGCGCTGGTTCGGTCCGTGTACTGCTCGGCCGGCGTTCGACGCGCGATCGTATCGGGAACGATATCGCGGCCCGTGAATAGGCTCTTGCCCGTCGCCAGTTCGATCGGCGTCCTGATGATCGGAATGTCGGTCAGGGGATTCGGCGGCGCCAGGACGTCCCACGCAGCCTGCACAAACTGCGAGGCCGCACGCGGATCGTCCTGCACGAACCGCTGATAGGCGTACTCGCCGGCCGTGAAGCCGAGACTGAGCTCGAAGGGCTTCGGCACTAGCAGGACCTTCCCGCCGACGGGGATCACCAGGTGCGTGCCCCTCAGTTGAGGGCTGGCGTCTCGGTAAGCTTCGCTGTCGGCATTGAGGGCGGCCCATCCAGCGCCTAGCACGGCGCCGACACCGAACACCTTCCCCCACGAGGCCAGCGCATTCCGGAATGCAGGCGCGTCAGTCGCAAGCACCTGGTCGCCCCGGGCTCGGTCGACAACTGGCTGCACCATGGTCCGATAGGCCTTGTCGAGGCCTTGCAAATGCGCATTGATGAATGGGACATAGCGCCGGACCGCCTCCGTGCGTGATCCATGTCGGGAGAAGTCGAGAAGGTCCGTCGCCTGAAAGGCCGCTTCGATCATTGCCTCATAGTCGGACAAGCCTTCCAGCTTCTTGGCCTCGAACACCTTGCCGAAAACCGAGTTTCGGGTACCCGCCTCCGTGAAGGACGCCAGCTCCATGGCGCCCTTCAGCGTGGTCACGCGGTTGACCAGGTAGCCCTTCTTAGCGAGCGCATCGACGTCCGCTTCGATCGCACGCTCGACCGGGGCGATCGATGAGCCAGGCGAGACGCCGCCTCCGACACCGTAGAGGCGCGCCGCTTCGCTTTGCGTGAACTCGCCATGGATGCCCTTCAGTCCGCTCGCGATTGGAACGTAGTCGCTGCGCAGAAGTGCTGTCGCGAACTGGTCCCTCACATAGTTCGACAGAGCAAAGGTCGGATTGGTCACGATGCCCGTCCGCACAACCGATGACGAGGCTGCAATCACCTCGGAAAACAGGTCGGTCATCTTGGCAGGCAGCGCCGTTACCAGCTCATAGAGCGGCAGTCCCTCGGTTTCCGACATGAAGCGCGCAGCGCGCAGCTCGCCGCCTTCCTTGTAGAAGACGATCGGCTCACCCCGTTTGCCGGTCGGCTCCATCTTGAAAAAGGAGCCGACGACCGGGTCTTGGCCGAAAACATCCGTGAGGGCGCCCGTGATGAAGGCGGTGTCGTCGGCATCAATCCCGTGCTTCCTGGCGAGCCGCTCGACCGCCTCGGCCAGGTCGAACTTGTATTGCCGAGCTTCCTGGGCTGGCACGCGCTCGACATATTTGCCACCCGCAAGCTTGGCCTGTTCGGCCAACCGTACAAACGATCGAATGACATCATTGTGCTGCAGCGTCCGGTTCACCAGAAATGTTTGGAGCATGATGGACTCGATCGGGTCTTTGATGTCCCGCGAGGAGCCCGTCATCCGCTTAACCACCTGCGTCATGCCGGGGCCCTCGGATGAGGATTCGAAGCCCGATCCAGCCAGCGGCTTGTCCGAAAGGTCCCGCATGAACGGGACGTAAAATTCCTCCCTGCCAAGCTTTTCGAATAGATCGGCCGGGATCAGGCCGCCCTCATAGGCCTTACGCAGCAGCTCGCGCGTATACGCGTGCACCATCTCGGAGGCCTGACGAAACGCCGGATTAGCCGCCTCGAGATCCGCCATAGCTCGCGCCGCGTCTCCGACGGAGAAGGCCGCCGGCGGGTTCAGAAGCTGGCCGTTCTTGAACTTGCGCCACAGCACCTCCGCACGCCGCGCAACCAAGTACGTGCTGAATTCGTCCTTCTTGACCGGATCCCATTTGCCCCAGCCTCCGGAATTCCGACCGCCTGTCGCTGTCTCGAGCGCAGCCGACAACGACGGCCCTTCTGGGGTGGTCGCATGATAAGGGCGCACCCCCTCCATCATGTCACCGATTGCGGCTTGCTGCGATCGCCCTGCCAGGCGCATCAGGATGTCGGGATTGTCCGCCGCCTTGAGATCGAGGGGCTTTCCAGTTTGTTCGCTGATCGCTCGCGCCAAATCGCGTACGGCCGTGGCCACAGGTGCGCGCTCGTCGAGGATCGCGCGGTACGCGTTCTGCAGGACCGACTTGACGACGACGGGCAAGCCGTCCTCGCGCACGGCCGCGATACCCTTCGCAATCAGACCATGTGGCTCCTCGTCGACGCTGCGCACCACCGTGCCGATCGCGTTCACGGACGGGGCGTCAAGATAGGCCCTGTATGCCTCGCCGGCCCGATCAAGTGTGGCCAGCAGGTCGGGCGCTCGCTTCCGCATAAAGTCGCGGAAGGCATTGGTAAATTGCGGGGCGTTCTGCTCGGCCCAGGCCGGGTTGCCGATGTAGCGGCGAACGAACTCAGCAAATCCTTCTTTCACGTAGACCGAAGGGTCATACGCCCTGGGATCGGTTACCATGGGCCGGAGTTCGCCGCCGAACCGCTCGGTCAAGTCGGTGAGGTCCTGACCGATCTTATATTCGATCGCGTGTCCAGCTTCGTGCGCGACCACCTCGAAATCCGGCACTTCCCGCACACGGACAACCCCCGTGCCCGGAGTGAACACTCCGAGTGCGGCCCGCGGCCTCACGCGGCCCTCTCGCAACGGAAAGTCCAGGTGCTTGGCTAGATCCATTGCCTGCTGTTGCAGGCTCCGAATAGCGAATTGACGCTGCGGGGCCTGCATCTCTGGGACCGTCGCCAGCGCTGTCCCCGTATCACTTTCCGCGGAAACCCCTTCACTCGGCCTCGCCTTCTCCATCGGGAGACGACCACCGCTTTGGCGGCTGCTGAGCGCCGCTAGCTCGGCTGGCGAAGCCGCCGATATTTGCCTGTTATCGGAACCTTGCCTCGGAGCCGCGGCGCCTTCGCTGGTCGCGCCGCCGCGCTTGGTCAGGTCGGCGGACTCAATTCGACCTGGTGCTCCTTGATCGCTTCCAGCGAGCGGCTCTCGAGGTCCGCGGCCGCGGATCGCAGCGTCTTGTCGTTGTATGCGTCTGCCACGCGCCGTGCCGTGCGCGCCATAACCAGGGCCGCTGGTGAGGAAAAGCCCACTCTCATCGCTTCGTTTGACATAACCCTCTGCTCCTTTGCCCGCTGCTAGCTTCTGCACGTCGCGGGCAGTCACCGGCACGAGGCCAAGATCGAGTCCAGCATCGGCGGTCACTTTGCGCGCCTCTTCGGCGTAGAACCGCAGAGCATCGGAGATCCGCTGGCCAGCGGCAGCGCGTCGGCCAGACGGATCGTAGAACATCCGCATGAACGCTTCCACCGGTTCGCTGAGCCGATCGAAAGCATCCTGTTGATCAAAGTGCGATTGGAGCTTCGTGCCCTTCGCTCGCAGATCCGCTGTGCGCTGTACCGCCTCCAGGAGCTCGGGCGTCAGGTCCATGTCGGCGCGGACGAGGCCCGCCTCGATTTCGGCCCGCATCTTCGCCCAGTGCGGCGCAGCCGAGACGAGGGCGTTCGAAATGCTCCTGCTGTCGTCGGTCAGGGACTCGGCAATGCGCGTGAGCACATGCGCATTGCCGTAGGCGCGGGCCAGCACGGCGTTTCGAATCCGGGTGAGCCCTTCGGCGGACAGCCCTCCACCAGCATCAAGCATGGCAGCGCGCTCGGTCGGCGGCAGCTTCGCCACGAACGCGCGAGTGAAATCGCGGTTCGCCAGCGCGCCCAGGTCGTCGGCGTTGCGGATCAGATCGAGGATTTCGGTCGGAAGCAGGCGAGCGTCGGCCAGTGCGCGTTCCGGCGCGGAGAGGCCAAGGGAAGCTGACTGGTTTGCCGCAACCGTGAAGGCTTGCCGTTCTTCCGGCGACAACTCAGTGAGGCGGACGCGAACCAGCACAGGCTCCCGGAAGTGGGAAAGGTCAACACCCTGCTGGGACAGCCATTCGCGGTATCGCTGCGCGGCTTCCCCTCCCTCCTGGTAGGCGCGGCGGATGGCCATGACGCGGCCGTTACCGCTTTCCACCATTGTATCGGGCCCAACGATGGGGGCGCCGCGATCCGCCTCAGACGACAGGCCTAAACGTTCAGGATCGAGGCGGTTGGCAATATCGGCGATCTGCGCTTGGCTCGCTGCCCGGTCACGGTCGCGCGGCTGCAGAGTTTGCTCGAAACCTGCATCCGACGATGCCTTCAGGTCCGAGGCCTCGATCACCCGCGGCTCGACGTCAATCGAGCGCCCGTCGGCTACTGCCACCCTATGGCGGATCAGATTGGGAACCGCATCACCAGGCAGCCCAGCTGCTCCGATGCGAGCTACTGGCGCGGGAGCCGAGCGAGCAACAGGTGATTGGGGAGCACCCGAGCGCTCCATCGGGGCCGACAGAAAATCGGCGAGCTCGCGCATCTGCGCGTCGACGATTTCTCTGGCGTCATGCCCGCCACCGTAGCGCCGGACCCGCTCTCGAAATGCTTCCTTGAGAAATTCTTGCGGATCGCGACCGGCCTTCTTTTCCTCATTTAGCGCGGTCAAGATCGTCAGCACGGACTCACGCTGCCGCGAATTCATGCTCGACCAATCGTGCGCCTTGGGAATTTCGCGCACTGCCGACGCAACGGCGGCAATGGCATCTTCCCGACCGTTCTCGACATCCTGAAGATTGTGAGCGAGATCGTGCCAATTTTCGGCGACCGAGTGTTCGGACCACCCCTGCCCGTTCAGCCAATTTTCGTCTGCGTCCGAGAGCCCGACCTCACGTTCCAGCTTGTCGATCTGAGCGTCCAGCGTCCGCGCTTCGTCGTCTCGGGCGTTATCCCAGGCACGATCAGACTGCTTGTGAAGCTTGCGCCACTCGTCAGCTCGATCGCCGAAGATCTCGTCCTCAACACGACGCTGCTGCTGCTCGAGATCAACTGCAACTTGGCGAGCTCGCTCCGCGGACAATTCCCCGCCCATCGCGAGATCGAGAGGATCAGGAGCTTCCGGCGGCGGCCGATGCGCCGTAGGTTCGCTCTTCCCTGCACCTCCGCTAGGCAGATCAACTGGCCGAGCTGATCCATCTGACACTTTCGATAATGGGGGTTTATCAGAAGTTTGACCCTCAGGCTGGATGCCGGCAGCCCCCGCGGACTGATCCCGAGCCTGACCAACCGATGCCGCGTCGCTCGCCACTCCTCCGGTCGCGGTCTCGCTCGTGGCAGCCTGCTCCGACACGGCGCCACCTGCACCGGTCTCCAGCCCACTTTCAAAGGTTGTAGGTTGCACGCTCTCAGTAACTGCGCTCGCGAACTGCGGATCTTCGCTCGCCAGGCCGGCATGGATAATCTTGATGCGCGTCGAGGATAGCAGCTCGCCTCCAACGTGCAGACCTCCGCCGATTACGGCGCCTGTTCCGATCGCCCAACCGGTATCCGACAGGCTGTAGTTTTTCCGCACTCCACCGGCAATCTCGAAACCCTGGACGATAGGATTGAAGATGCCCGTAATGACGCCCTGCTTAACGGCCGCCGAGAGCGTCCGAACGGCTAGGTTGACTCCCTTTCCCGCGCCGCCAAGCAAGTTCTCAGGGCTAAGCAGGCCGCCGGCGAGTTGTCCACCGAATGCGGCCATACCTTCGACGGTTGTGTCCCAGGGACGGATGGCGTCGTATCGAGCCAGATCAGCGATAATGGCCGCGTATTTCGATCTTTGTTCGTCCCGCCATTTGGCAACCTCTCCGTCGGAAAGTGCCGGCAAGTCCACCATTGCAGAGCTCGGCGCAGATGCGTTTCGGCCTTGAGCCATAGCGGCCGACTGTCGGAGTTCCTCCGTGATCTTTTCTCCAGCACCAACGACCTTCGCGAGCCCAGCCAACGTCGTCGAGCCGTTCAGCGTGCCGCGATAGAACGAATGGACCGCGTTGAGCCTGGCCCGTTCTATCAGTCCAGCCTCGCCCGCGTCCGGGTCCGTATCGAACTGGTCAAAGTGATTACTCGACGATGGTCCTTCCTCGTTCGGCACAGTCGGGTTCGGCGCCGGCGCGTAGCGCGCCGCCTGTTGAGTGTGAAGGCTCTCCGCATAGCGCGTGGCACTCTCGGGGTTATCGAATTTGCCCAGGTGCTTACCAGTGCTCCTAAACTGTGCGACAGCCTCGTCATTCGACATGATGCGACCATCGTCGCTCACGGTCGGGATCAACGTTTCCTTTCCATCGACATTCACGCCGATCGAGCGCACCGTTGAGATCGTACCGTCGTCGTTTTTAACGACAGGACGACTATTGAGATCGATATTCCCGGTCTCCAACAAACCAGCGACATCATCAGCCATCATCGCACCGGATAGTTGTCGAGGATCTTCTTTGCCTCGCCCGAGCCGTATTTTCGATCAAAGTCGGCCGACAGCCTTGGGTTCGCACGAAGGTCGATGATGGCTCGCGTCGGAATCGTCAAACCATCCGCCCGCGGCGCCGGCTGCGTCGCTTGCATCGGACCCATGCCATACCCCGGCACGGAATAGTTGGGATCGAATGGCGCCGCAGCTGATACAGCACGCTCGGCGGCACTCACCTCGGCGATTGCGTTCGACGCTCTCGCTTCTCCCTCGTCAGGCAACTGCCCGAGCCCCAGCTTCTTCACGAGCCTAGCAGCGACCTGCGCCACCTCGTTATCGACCTTATGCACACGCAATGCATAGGCAAATGCCTGATCGGCATGGTCGCCGTAGATGTCTTGGAACTTGGTTGCCATGGCGGTTAGCACATCGCGCTCCTGACCCAGCAGCATCGTCCGCAGAGGCTTCGTCAACGTGAGTGCCTCGGCCTGCGTAATCGGCGATTGATTTTCCTTGGGAATGCCTGCCCTTGTCTGGGCAGCGAGGCGCGCCTCGACTATCGCTTTGACCGAGCCTGGGTCTGCCGGCGCAATTTCGGCGGCCTTCACCATCGGATCCGTTTTGACAGATTCCGCCGGGTCCACGTCGCGCTGCTTCCGAAGCTTCGCCGCCGCCGCGCTCGCAGCCGTGTACACGGCTTGCTTTCGGTCGAAATCAATATCGCCCGGCTTGGGTTCAATCGAGAGCAGCCGCTCATCGATCTGCCTATCGCTCAGCGACGGAAGATCATGCGTGGCTGACCATGTCGCCAGCGCATCGTCCCGGTCATCTGCCCATTTCTGGGCCGCGGCTGAGCCAAGCGCACGCTGCACACGATAAGGATTGAGATCGTCGACGCCACGCCCCGTGGTCAGCATGGACGTCAGGTCGCTCTTCACAAGCCCGTCGACCCGCTGGGTCTCAAGCGCGGTTTCAGCCTCCTCGTGGGAATACCGTCGCCCAAGATACGTCAGCGTCGCGGCCTCGAGCGCTGGACCAGCGTTTCCGCCTTGCAGAAGATCTCGGGCACGAGAAAAGGCCTCCGACTTCTCTGGGAGGGCGCGGCCCGTTGCGGCATCGACTTTCTGTTCCCACAGCTGAGAGAATTGACGACTGGTGACGTTCTCCACGCTGCCAAACCGCGCTTTGTCACGGTCCGGGATATTTCCCCAGATCGCAGCCTTTGCCCACGCTTCCCCCTTTTGCTGGCCCTCCTTCGTCGAGAGCATGCTCTGCCAGGCCGCCCGATCGGGATTTGCCATGTGAGCGGCGAAGCCACCCGCGCCCTGCTGATGCACGAGATACATCTCCGCTGCTGTCGGCATGCGTCCGTATTTCAAACCGAATTCGCCGGCTTCATCTGAAAGCTTGCGAGCGGTCGCACGAAGATTGTCGCGCGCGTTGAAGATGTCCCCACTGCCGTATTTCTGAAACTGCTCGTCGGAAAGCTGCCCGAGTCCTTTATAGCTGCCCTTGACGGCTCTTGGATCTCCCGAGCTCTCGATCCGAATGACTCCGCGTAGAATTGCTGGATCGAGGCCGGCTATAGACGCCGCACGGTCAATCTCATCATTGAGAAGCGACGGCATTGGAGATTGTCCAAGAGCCTTGTCGCCGATTTCCCGTCCGACCTGTTGCGTTCGAATGGGCTTAAGGAATGCACCCGTGTCCGCAGCGCTTTGTGCATCCATCTGATTGCGGTATCTAGCGAACATCGCAATTGCTGCGTCAGGATTTTCGCCAGCCGCCTCTTTGATGATGCGCAAAAGATTTCGGCCACGGTTCTTCTGGACCTCAGCATCGATCGCCTCGGCGTCATAGCCCTTTCGCGCAAACAGATTGCGAACGGCTTCGTCCGATCCGTTCAGAGCAACTTCCATTCCACTGGAATCGTTGTTCTGGGCCGCAGAAGACGCCACACCACCTAGGCTCGCGGCACGATCAGCTTCCGTCTTGTCGGCCCATCCTCGCTCTTGACGAGCAGCGTGCTGCGCGGCGTATCCATAGTACTTCCCGACTAGGTACTGCCCCTGCTTTGCGACTTGAGCTTTTTCGTATGGGCTCGGAGCCTGCTCCATTGCTTGCTTGAAATAGTCGTCTAGATCCTTCTTGTATTCCGGCAGCGCCATCGACGCGGCCTTGCCTTCCAAGCTCGCAAATTTCTCATGCCGATCCGTAACTTTGTCGGCGAGCCAAGTGCCCAGCTCCGCTGAATGGACCTCATTTTGCTGACGCGCCGCATCCGTGGCGATGTTCAGCCCGACGTCGGCGGCTTTCTCCAATCCTGCGCCGAATGTCTCGAGCCCCTGGGCGATCCCACCACCGAACATGCCAGCGTCGGCGGAGATTCGCTCACGCGCTCCAGTGCCTCCGACGCCCGGATTATTGAGCGGATACGGCGTGTATTCGAGCGGATGCCCCATCGTCTAGAAGTACCCTCTACGGACCGCGCCGGCTGACCTTCGATAACACCCGATTATCGGATGCTCGGCCGGCACTTCTAGTCGCGTCGATGCCTTTCTAGACCGCGCACATCGCGAGGCGAACCGCTCAATGTCGTGGGAAAATTCGTACGATAAAAATTACTGTCGGCATCGCTCGCCTCGCGGCACACCCTTTGTGTTCAACGGCAATCGTTTCGCCCCGTGCTTCGCATCATCTGAGCCGAAGTCCTCAACAATTTTGGCTTTCAGAGCCCCCGTCCCCCTTCCTCAAATTTTCCACACGCATCGACGGCGGCCGACCAGTGACGCACCAATGAGGGGCGCGCATGGCTCGGGGCGATCAAGAGACCGCTATGGTCAGCCGCGACTTGGACAGCTGAGATTCGGCCGGACGGTGTTGGACAACATGGGTCGTCCGGCCAACCTCTTGAGGAAGCGTGACAATCTACGGCTTGGACGGCTTGGACGGCTTTTGCGTGTCTCTTTCCACACTCGGCCACATCATCACACTCGCAGTGCGATGCATTCACGGGACGTTCTGCCAACTCTGCACGCTCTCTCTGACACCCCTCTCTTTTTAAAGAATAGAGCCGTCCAAGCCGTCCAAGCCGTCCAAAACCCTTTGTTTGGTAGTGGGATCGGTGAAGTCGTTGAGCCGTCCGACGCCGTCCAATGTTGACCAGTCGCCGACCGCCCAACCCGCTCATTCGGAATCATCGCGACACACTGCTGCCGAATTCGACCGTTGATCGCACTCGCCAATCCAGGCGATTCAATTTGATTCCGCCGACGCCACATTTCTCTCAGTGATCGGTTCAGGCGCGCGGCATCACTGCACCCCTGCAGTTCATGCAGAGCGCGCCCCTCAAAGACGGTTCTGCGAACTGGGGGAGTCCTTATGAGTACGAAAAGTCGAATTGCTGCCCTAGTTTCGCGCTGCTCGACAACAGGGTGCAGAAGACGCCCTCGGACAACGTGTCGGAAAACTGAGATCAAGGGGCGCGGGGAAAGCCAAAGTTACCATCGCAGCCAGCGACGAAGATCAAGAGGCCAATTGGCCCCTCGCTCGGAGATAGAACACAGCCATGAGGCGTCGACGAGCCACAGCGTCAACCCGCACTTCCGCCAGAGGCTCAATTGAGCCTCTGGTCGGGTCGACGAATTGTGGCGGGTGCAACAAATGGTGTGACGAGTGGCGTCGTACGACTTCGAGCATGTGCTAAATTGAGCACTTGCTCGTTCGAGCGCACCGTTTTTTTCGTACAGGGTGCCGAATGCTCCCGCTGTTCCAAGTGGGTACAGCGGGACTTTTTGAGCTACGCCGAGCCATCCTCCGCCAATTGGCGGAGTTTCCGCGCAGGCAGCAAAGCGCAAATTTGCGCCTTGCTCATAGCTTGGGCCGCGGAGAAAAAAGGATCACATTGGCACCGCAAATACCTTCGCGCGATCGCGAATTGGGCGGCTGCAACGCTGGCGACAACGTGGCTGGGGCGATCCCAAGCAGGATCATGATGTGACGCAATGCGGCTTTGCTGCGAATGGCGAGTACATCGCCGGCAACTGCCTCGCTGAGCTCGCGAGAGCACACGACCCGCCGCACGTCTTTGTCGGATAAGCTGGCAAGCCATGCTTCTACTTCGGGGTATTGAGCGACAGGGCGCTGAGGCGCCGGCGCATCCAGGCTGTCGAGCATCCTCAGTTCCGCTTCAGCGGGCCCGCCCGATGCTCGCTCATCTTTCGACATCGCTCTCCTCCTCCTCGTTGGTGGCGGGCTCCGGCGGCGGCACGATCGTAATCGTTCTCGATCCAGAGTGCCGGCGTTCAACCTTGAAGCCTCGAGACTTCAACAGCGGCGAGATGCGATCAATGCGGTTGCCGAGCCCTTGCGCAGTTGTCGGCCAACTCCGCTGCTTTCGAACCCCATCCGAGACCAGATCCGAGGCGTTCAGCCTGGTCAGCAGCTCGGTAGCCGTGCACGTCAGCCCATCAGGGAAGTCCCTCCGGACGACCTTGCCGATCGCCACGGCGACCGAGTCGGCCTCATATGCAGATTCTGTTATCTCTTCCCTATTCGCTCGCACGACCTTTTGGAAGCTGCCCGCGTCCCATCCCAAACCGGATTCCGCTGCTGTCACGAGCTTCTCAAAGTCGGCCATCCGGCCCGACCGCTCTAACTTCGTCTGTGGCAGGTTGCGCAACGCCGCCGACATCGCGCTCAAAAGGGCACCCAGCAACCGCGGGCGGGCACGCGCGAAGTTTGCCCAGATCTCGTCCTCGGGCTGACGCTCGCCCTCCGGTATGGCGCGCAGGTGCACCGTCAAGGCACGGTCAGCCAAGTCGGCCCGATCTGTCAGAAGCGGAATGCCATTCAGCATGATGGGGCGCTGCCCTTCAAAGATCGTCTCATCCCGATCCGTGTGGAGCGTTCGCGTAGCATATCCACCTCCGGTCGAGAGCCGGCACAGAGCATCTGCCAGCCAGGGAGGCACATTCGATAGGTTGTCGAAGCCGAGGATGTGGCTATTCGAAGCCGAGACGATCAGATTATGGTCGTCCTTCGGCACCGACCGGATTGCCGCAGCACTCGGGTCGACGAGTTCGCGCAGCATTCGCGAGGCCATCGACTTACCCGAGCCCTGTTCTCCGTTCAGCACCAGGATCGGGTACGGGCCCTTCGGGCGAAGCGTGGCCACAAGCCAGCCTACAATCAGCATCCACTGATCTTCAGGCACGTTCAGGTAGGAGCGCAGCTCTTCGATCATTCCACCTGCTTCGGGCTCTTGCATCGGCCGCAGCGAAGCCGGCCGCATAAATTTGACGGGCGCCGCAACGACTGTTCGCCAGTCGCTTCTGTTGATCTCAACGGACCGCCATCTCGCGTCGCATAAATCGAGGTAAATCTTGCCAGCGTGCTCCCCTACCCGGGTGAAAGGTTTGTACTGGCGTCCATCATGCACGGCGCGCGCTTCGAGAATTCTGATCGCGTCCTCCAGAGACTGCCCGCCGATCGCCCGCCCGGTAGCCTGATAATATCGACCCGACAGCCACATTCGGAATTCGCGGGATTTGAGCGGCCAGTTTTCCTGATGCGAGTTCACAGGAAACGTCGCATATGCCAGCCGGTTCGCGTCGTGCCAAAACTCACAGCAGTCGGTCAGGTCGATAACGACATCCCTCTGCGTTGACCGACGCCGGCCGCTATCGCCAGCATCTCCGGCGCCGCCACCATTGGGAGCAAGTCGCGCATCGGCAACGAGCTGAGCGGCTTGCGCCGATGTCCACCCAGCGGTCAGCGCATCGTCAGCATCCCAGCCTGTGACCACGCCAGGCGGAGGCGAAATGATGGTGATGGGTTCAGCACCGGCGGCTCGCGCCAGCTTCGCCACGTCCTCAGCATATTGGAGTCCGGCGGCGTCACTATCCGGCCAGATCGTCACTGCTCGCCCGCGCAGCGTCGACCAGTCTGCTTTCGACGCGCTCTTCGATCCGTTCGGAGAGGTGACGACCACCATGTCGAGCAGAAGCTGTGCTGCAGCATCTGCAGCTTTCTCGCCCTCGGTTACCAGCACCGGCGCCTGTAGCCGCTCGGCCAACCGATCCAACCCATACAGCGGCCGTTTGCCGGGCCAGCTCTTGAACTTCCACTCGGGCTTTGCGTCCTCCGTGACGCGACCGAATGTAAGGGGGAGGAATTGCTTTCCGTCCGCGGTATTGAAGCGTCGTACAAAGCCGAGAAGCCGCCCCGCCTCATCACGATACGTCCAGGTGCCGGCCGGCTTGCCAAAGCGGGAATGAGATGCCGGCGGCCGCGGCGCATCGTCGGGCACTGGCACGATCGAATGCCATTCGGATCGAGACCGCCGCGACGACGATTGCCCTTCTCCAAGCGGAGCAAATGCGTCGTTATCGTTCATACGGATCGATCCCGAGCATTGCAGCCACGCGGACCGCCGCATCGCCTTGCTTGAGCTTGTGGATGTAGGCCGCCAGGCTGATTAAATCGCCGCCACCATCGCCCGTCGCGAAGTCCGACCAGCGACCGGTTTGAAGGTTGACCTTGAACGACCCTTTCTTGGCGTCCAATCGGGTGGGGTTGATAGCAACCCACTCGCGGCCCTCTCTCCGTCCGTCGGGTAGCCACCGCTCGACGATCCGTCCGCAGTTCGACACGGCGGCTTCCGCAATACGGTCGAACGCTATCTTGCGCGTTGTCTTGCCCGGCATCGGATTCTCAGGCGTTCGGCTGAGGCCAGGATCCGGCCTCGGGATCGCCTCCAACTAAACAGAGCAAGGATCGAACGTTCACAACGCGTCGCCGGCCAACGGACTTCGTTTGCAGCCGACCAGCAGCCATATGCGCGTACAAAGTCGTTCGGCTCAATCCAGTTGCACGACAGGCCTCCTGGACCGTGCACACGGGTCGCTGCGCGAACGGTATCTCTGCTTGTCCTGACATGAATCGTTCCTTCCTGACGACCGCTGACGACAGCGGGCAACGAGGAACGAACTACGGGAAGCTTCGCAAAACTCAAAAATCCGTAAGTCGTACAGAAAAGCGCACGATAAACAATTCAGGCGGCAAACCGGGCCTTGATTGCTCGAGCGGTTTGAAGACGTTCGACCTCGGCCTGTCTGGTTGGCTTTCCTTTGGCTGGCACACCCCAGTAACGATCGTATGTGCTCCTAAAGGCAATCTGCCCACCAAGCTCACCCGCAACGTCAAGATCGAGAGCTCGTTTAATCACGCCGTCCTTTCCGAGCCCCTTCTCTACGCGCCCCCCGGAGACGCTGGCGACCAGAATATTCGCCATCGCGATGGCACGTCGGTCGTCGTCGTTGTCCGGCACCTTTCGACCCGCGATCCTTTCGAGGTCGTCAATCTCGTGCTGGCCAGCAATCGATGGCTGAAGAAGCGATTCCGATTCAGAGCACTCATTTGAGCTCATCGCCGCAACAACTGGCAACGTGGAAAGACCGCTCGAGGCGCCCCCCATATTTGATCTGACGGTAGGCGCTACCACTCCAAGAAGATTGAGTTGATACCGGCAATAGAACATCAGATCGTCAGCACTGACAGCGGTGCCAAGCAAGCGTGTTTTCTGCGGATTCCAGTGAACTACCTGATTGTTTTCGAGCCTTGCTCGCCTCCAAAATGATTCATCTCCGTCGCTTCGTAGAAGGCCTTTGCAAGACCGCCACCGCACGCAGCCTGATCTCATGATGTTCAAGAATAGGCCTTCCACAAAGCTCATCGGCGCGCCCGGGCCGATGGCCGCCCCGAGGTAGTCCAATGCCGTGCCAATCCCCCAAGCCAACTCAGATTGATCGTTACCTTTTGCCTGCGCTTGCTCGCTCAACATGTCTGCCTCCACATGGCGGACCACATGGTAACGCGAGGCAACCGAGTGTGGTGCTCGGCTTGTCGGCTGGCCGGCCTAGCCCCGCGGATAAAGGCGACGCAACTGCATCGCCTCGCCCACGCACTTTCCAATTGGAAACGCATCGTACGCTGTTTGGGAAAACATCCCGGTCTGTCCGCACCGCCGCGGACCAATTGAGGCAGCGCCTCGCTACACGAGAGCCATCGCTCTCATCACGCGCGCCTCTGAATGCTCGAGCCGAGCACCCGCACCGTGCATAGGGGACATCATACGGGAGAATTCTTCACAAAGCCATTCGCTTTCAACAGCGGGAATTGGCTTTGCGATCCCGCTCCGGTTGAGCGCACCCTAAAATCACTTCTGACGGGGGAGTGTGTGGCTATCGATCCAAGGCTCAATTGAGCCTTCTCGCGCCAGCGTTCAGCCGACTCTGCAAGCTTTCGATAATTTGGGCTTACCGGCACCCAAGCTATGATCGCTTTGTAGCGTGCGGAAATTCGATCACCTCGCCACTTTCGACGTCGACGGCCTTAAGGGCTGGCCGCTTTGCCACTGCAAGGTTGTGGAGCTCTGCAACAGGACGAAAGAAGCCTGGCTCCAGGCCCGCGATCTGCTCAATCTCTTTTTCGGGAAGATTCAGTGCAGCTTTGATGGCCGCCTTGCTAGTGCCGAGTTCAACAACAACCCGCATGCCGCGGCGGATCATCCTCGGCCGTTCGATTGGCATCTCAGAGGGACCATCGAAAGGCTCTTGCAGCGGTCCACGCCATCCACGCCTGGCCAAATTTCGATAGAGAATGCTCCGTTCTTCTCCATCAATCATTCCGAGATCAAACGCACGGTAAATCATGGCGGCAATTGAAATTCCCCACCGCTTCTTAAGTGCGCAAAAATAATCGAGGGTCGGGCGACTCACCTCAAAACGAAACGCCTCTCTCGGGAACAAGAAGGCACCTGCGAAACGGTGAGCCTGCTGTTCGATCTGCTTATTTAGGAGTGGATCCCGCAATTGCTGGAAAGTCACGCCTCGGTGAAGCACAATGTGGCCGAGCTCGTGAGCAACGTCATACCGAGCCCGAGCGGCACTGATGTGCAGCGAGTTGATGCCGACGAACGGTCGCCCCAAGGACTCCGAATGAAAACAAAAGCCGTCCTGCTTTTCAGAAGTAATTTCTAGATTTACGACAGGAATTCCCGCGTTCTCCAAGGCCAGGCATGCATCGGGGATCGGCAGATCCCGAAGCTTCCAATGCTTCCTTAGCGTCTCGGCCGCCGCTTCGATCGTTGCAGACGTGATCGCTCGGAAGTCTGGCAACTTCAAATCGGGCAGGTCCAAGACGGGAAAATTCACTTCCCGCTCAAGATATGAGAAGAGCTCGCACATCCAAATCATGCGCTGCTCAGTCATTTCGCGCGCGTATTTGGTTTCCGCCGAACGCGAGCGCCAATGGACAATTTGCGGCCGTTCTGCCCACTCCGGCTGGAGAAAGAACTCAAGAGGAAAATTCAGATGCCTAGCAATCGCGACCGCCCGATCGTGTTGAGGCTTGTCGATGTCATCCTCATAGCGCGAGATCGCAGTCCCGGTAACACCGAGCATATCTCCAAGTGCATTCATGAAGAGGCCTCGAGCAAGCCTCGCCTCACGAAGGCGTTTTCCTCTGAAAGCTTGCAGTCCAACAGGCATTAACCGAATTCCGCTTTATCGTTGCGCCGCTTCGGCGTAACTCTCACATGGTCTTCCTGGGCGATCTCAATGTCCCGATCGGCTTCATTTGGCAAGACGCGACCAAACATTGCGATTGTCTGAAGGTCCAATCGCGTGGTCCAGTGCGAGTATGCGGCATCGGGAATAGCAAGCATCGCCCTGCCGAGCGCTTTGTCCTGCCGGCTAAACCTCGGGCCTGCGGCTCCATGCAAAAGGACTGCGAGCACGCAACCACTCCAATCACGGATCCGATGCGGCTGATCTCCAAGATCGAGCTCGAGTTGTCGAACAAAACCGTGCACGTCCGACAGTTCGATCTTATAGTCAGCAACGGCGGGATGATCATCCAAGGTCAAGATCGGCTCCTGGATCAAGATTACCCGGCCAATCTTCGCGAGCAGCTTGTATTGACCATTGCACGCAAGGCGACGTTCTTCGAACGGAATCCCGTGTTGCTGACATGCTCGAGCAATCGCGCGTTTTGCACAATCAGCTCTGCGTCGATTGAACTCTTCCTCTCTAGAATGGTCGAGCTGGGCGGAATCGTTCGCGAGTTCCTCGTAAAGCCCGTCGTATTGCCATCCCAACTCGACAGCAATTTTCTCCACAAAGTCAGGATCGAGATCGCGAAGGAGAATATTCCGCGCTCGCTCAATAGACGGCTGATCCAATGCCTGCCCCTTAGGTGGCTACGCTACTGAAGTGCATCGTCCTTTTTCTATAAAAAATCAAGTATGAACGTGCCTATAACGTTATATCTAAGCGATATCAGGACGTTACCGAGAAACGAGGTTCATCCGATTACCCGCGCGTCATTCCAAAGCGGGCGAATCAGGGCCTCCCCACGACGTAGGACGGAACGATTGGAGAGACGGTGTGTATTAATGCGTTGACCACCCGCTCCATACGTGTGTACAAATACGTATGAAATCGGCTGACCTTATCAAAGCTCTGAACGCCGACGGATGGGAACAGGTTGCCCAGAAAGGCAGCCACATTCAATTCAAACACCCGACCAAGAAGGGCCGCGTCACGGTCCCTCATCCGAAGCGGGACATTCCGATTGGGACGCTGAAGAACATCGAGAAGCAAGCCAACCTGAAACTGAAATGACACCGCATAGAGAGGGCCACCGGCCCACCCAAGGAGGGGAACTCACATGCGATACTATATTGCACTGATCCATAAAGACGCGGACAGCGACTATGGTGTTTCGTTTCCTGATCTTCCCGGCGTGATCACCGCCGGCACGGATCTGGACGATGCGCGCGCTATGGCCGCAGAAGCCCTGGCCCTTCATCTGGAAGGTATGGCAGCAGACGGCGAAGCTGTACCTGAGCCCTCCTCTCTCGAGGAGATAATGGCGAACACTGAGAACAGAGACGGCGTTGCAGTGCTCATTCCCGCGCCTGCAGAAGATGTGAAGAGCGTGCGAGTAAACATCACTCTTCCGGCCGACGTTCTGAGCGAGATCGATCACTATGCCGAACAGCACGGCTTCACTCGATCCGGCTTTCTTGCACAAGCCGCCAAGAAAGCGATTGCGGCCTGATCAAGCCGCCTCGGGGTGCTATCGCCCCGACTGGTACGACCTCCTAGGAGAGGCGATGTGCCATCTCGGGCAGACACCTGCCCGATTCACTTTTTGCCCAGCGCAATCTCGACGAGCCGTCGAATAGCCTCCGGACGTCCAGGCAAATCAGCTTGTTTGCGGCGCCAGTCATCGATTGCCTTAAGCGCAATGGCAGACATCCGCACGTTGATAGCCTCGCTCTCGACCGGCGGCCGGCCTCTTTTTGATTTTTTAGCGCTACTTATTGTTGACTTCATGATTTTATGGTGCCATAAAATCGCGAGTCGAACAAGTGCTGGAACACCTGCTCGACTCTAACCATCGAGCACGAGGTAAGTCATGCCGAAGGCTGATTCCGACGATAGCACGACTCCGTCTGGAGACACTGCTTCTTCCAAGAAGAAGAAGGTTGCCAGCTCACGCAAGACGCCTCCGAATGAAGCCACCGGCAAGCGAAAGCCGGCCAACCAGACGGAGCATAGTTCAATGAGTAAGACAGCCACGGCCAAGGCCAACCCGACCGCCCTCGCCCTGCAATCGTCGCAGCCACTTGTCGGCAGGCGACAGATCATGAAGAGAGCCACGACAACAATCGACCCGATCTTCGGTTTGCTCGAGCTCTACGGAAAGCAGGCCGTCGCCGAAGGTCGGGCTAGGTATGCCATCGACTGTTTTGATGAAAGCCTTCCCGCACCACACCATCGTCAACCCCGCGTCACGCTGGCGCTAGACAAATTTGCGATCAGCGCCGCCGAAATCGACGCCTTCTTCGACGAAACCCCTGAATTCGCCCAGCACATTGCGGATACTTGGATTGGCGCAAACTCGCGAGAAGAGCATCACAAACAGCTTCAACTAGATGTCGAAGGTTTCCAACGCGTGTGGTCCTCTCTTTCTTACGAGCAGGCGCGCGATGAATATGCTGCCGCGCAAGCCGCTGAGCACGAAACCTTGCAAGAGATCGAACGGGCGGTGCCTATCACTGTAGAAGGGTGCGCCGCTCTGGCGAGTTTCCTCCTTTCGATCATCACGGAAGGAGGCGTTGAGGACGACACACTCGGCGCCTCCCACTGCAACAATCTCCTCAGGGCGCTGACCAGGCTCTCGAGGCGGCCGGTCCCCGACGTGGTCGGCTATTACCATTCCAATTACAGCTTCGACTAGAGACGACGGCCGCCGTCAAGTACGGCGGCCCCCTCTGACTTTCGATAACCCTCAATTATCAGAACGGACAACGCGATGACTACCGAGCTCATCGTGCAGACCATGAGTCTGCCTACTGTCATGGAAGAGTTGCGCGAGCGTGCCGGCGAGTACGTCAAAAACGCTCACTCGAAGAACACGCAACGCGCCTACAAGACCGACTGGGAGCATTTTGAAGCCTGGTGCGCGGCGCACGACCGCGCTTCCTTTCCGGCCGCCCTCTTCGAGACGATCGTACCTTACCTCACTGCCCATGCTGGCGCGCTCAAGGTGTCGACGCTGCTCCGGCGCTTGACCGCCATCCGGGTCATCCACAGGGCCCGCGGCTCCCAGATCGAGACCTCGGACGAGCGATTTCGCGTCTTCTGGCAGGGGCTGCGCAATAAGCATCGCGTGCGGGCGACGAAGAAGGCGCCTTTGATGTCACCTGATTTGCGAAGGGCCATCCAAGCGCTGCCCACGACGCTGCAGGGCCATCGAGACCGCGCTCTCTTGTTGGTCGGCTTTGCCGCTGGCCTCCGTCGATCTGAACTGGCCGGGCTGTGGATTGCTCAATGTGCGGAGGCCCCCGGTTGGATAGAGGAGACGCCTGACGGCCTCGTAGTGCAGTTGGCAACCTCGAAGACGAACCAGGAGGGCGAAGAGGAAGCGATCGGTATTCCTTTCGGTAGAGACGAGGCCGTTTGCCCCGTACGAGCCTATAGAGCATGGCTCGCCGTCTCAGGCATCACGCAAGGGCCGATCTTCCGACCGATCAGTCGGCATGGCAGGATGGCTGCCAACGCGATCACCGGCGCGGGCGTAGCCCTTGTTGTGAAGCGAGTGGTCGGAAACACGGCTTTGGCCGAGGGGCTGAGCGCCGAAAAGGCTTATGCTCTAGCCAACACCTTCTCCGGCCATTCGCTCAGATCCGGACTGGCAACATCGGCGGCCAAGAACGGCGCGCCCGGACACGCGATACAGCGGCAACTGCGCCACAAGTCTTTCACGACGACGCTCGAATACATCCGTATCGGCTCGCTCTTCGAGGGCAACGCGGCAAGTTTCGCTCTGGTTTAGCTCGGCATTGCCCCCGCTTATGCTATGTCAATGTCGTACGAGTTCCGGCCACGACTTACGCATTTTTGCGATCTAGCCGCCTTCTCGTAGTCAGGAGCGACCGCGGTTGTTCGCGGTTGCAAGGGATCACCTCCCAAGCAGCATTTGAACTGTATCGAGGCACTCTCGTGACAGAAAAGCGCTGTCTCACAAAACAAGAGGCCGCTGATTATTGCGGCTGTAAGACGTTGGCTGCGTTCGATAGCTGGCTTCAGAAGGGAATCGTTCCAAAGGCGATCCAGGGTACCAACAGATGGGACCGGAAGGCTCTCGATGCCGCTCTGGACCGCGCCTCCGGGCTTGTGACAGATTTCGAGACCGAGCTTACCCCCTACCAGCGCTGGAAGGCCGAGAATGCGCGGAAGACCCAAGCCGCCTGACAAGCCCCTGAAGCTGAAGGGCGTCCATCGCGTCAAGAAGCGGCAGAAGGATGGATCGATCAAGGTCCACCTCTACCACCGGGCGACTGGCCTGCCGCTTGATGAAGCCCGGCTCGCCGAGAGCTATGCCACGGCCGAGAAGGCGATGCGCACACGCGGCGCAGACACCGTGGTGCAGCTGATCCGCCACTTCGACCAATCCGCCTACTTCGATAACCTGAGCGAAGAGCATCGGCGCCAGTATGTCTGGAAGCTGAAGCGGATCGAGGCGCGCTGGGGCAGCTGTCCCGCAGCCACGTTCAACGACGCCGACGATGCGCTGGCGTTTCGCAAGGACGCGCTGGCCTGGCACAACGAACTGGGCAAGGACTCGCCGCGATCGGCCGACAATCTGGTCGCAGCTCTCGCGCGCGTGCTGTCCTATGCGAAGGAAAAGGCAGTTATCAAGTTTAACCCACTCGACACGTTCGGGCGGCTCTACAAGAGCCACCGATCGGATCTGACTTGGCCGGAGCAGTTGCAGCAGCAGTTCATCCAAACCGCGCGGCCGGCCATGGCAACAGCGATGATCATGGTTCGCAACACTGCGATGCGCGCGAGCGATGTTCGCAAGTTTCCCTGGACACGCTATGACGGGCAGCGCGTGCAGATCCGCTCAACTAAGACCGGCAAGCTTCTCTGGATTCCGGCCACCCGCGAGCTAAAGGCACATCTGGACGCGCTGAAGGAAACCAAGGCCGGCGCTTTGGTCATGCTGACGCCGACCGGCAAGGCCTACGCGAAGCGTTATTTCAACGAGCACTGGCGCGAGGACTGCAACAAGCTCGACGTCATCAATGCCGAAGCGATCGCCGCCGACCCGGACTTCGTCAAAACCGCCGATCTCAACTTTCACGACAACCGCGGCACGGCCGCGACGCTACTCGCCGAGGCTGGCGCGACGGCTCCCGAGATTGCCGAGGCGTTGTGCTGGAGCGTCGACAAGGCGCAGAAGGTGATTGATCTTTATCTCGCGCGCCGCGGAGTGCTAGCGGCGAATGCGATCGCGAAGCTCGAGGAATATCGCGATAAGCGCCGTTGAAGTTGCTTTGCCATCAATCGGCAAAGAACAGGCCGGCTTCCTGCGCGGCCGTATAGGTGACGAGCTTCGTCTTGAAGATGTCGATGCCGCGGCCTTGAAAACTGACCGGTGACCCGTCCTTGTTCGCCGGAAGGAGATCGTAGGCGAAATAGGTGTGATGCGCGGTCCCGCTGCTGTCGAGATATCGCACACAGCCGATCAGCGTCACGACAACGTCGTCGGTCTTCTTCCAGCCCGGTCTCGGATGCTCATCAAGATATTGGTTGAGCACGAAGAATTCCGAGTTCTGCACCGTCTCCTGATCGGGAAACAGGCTTAAATAGGGCGTCCAAGACGTCGGATCGTCGCGGCAAAGCGACCGTTGCTGCGCAACCATCGGCGCCGTGCGTGAGCCGCCGGAGACTTGCCGGGTGTCGTAAAGCTCCTTGGATATCCATGCGAATTGTGCCGGGGAATGGCCGATGTTGCGCAGCTTCAGCGGGACGCGAAGGACTGTGTTGTTGCCATCATAACCAAACGACAGCTCGAACGATTTTGCGGACGGCTCTGCCGTGATCCACGGTCGATTGGCCAAGCGCGCCTCGGCGAATTGCCCCTGCGTCGCGAGATAAGCCTGGTAGGCGACGTAGGCTGCCGCGCCGCCGATCAGCGACGTCAGGACCGTATTGGCGATGGTGGACCATGCGACCCAGCGGCCCATGGGATCGGGACGGGGCTCCGGTGACGGCGCGGCTTCCGTCTTCGACAGAGGCCGCCATTCGCGCCGCAAGGCTGGTTTCAGCTCGGACTTCACGGGACTCCTGACATCGTCGTGTGCGCAGGACCACGCGGACAGCGATGCACGCGATCAAGTGAAGGGCAATGATTCGCGTTGATACCGCGCCAACAGTAGCCGCCCACAACACTGGAGCAACGCGCGCTGTCTAGAAACGATCACAGAACAGAATTGTAAACCGCTTGTAAACGGGTGGTCCGATGTAAACCGACCGCCTCCAAGCGACATTGTAAACATTGAGTAAAATGGTCGGAGCGAGAGGATTTGAACCTCCGACCCCTAGTCTCCCAGACTAGTGCGCTAACCGGGCTGCGCCACGCTCCGAACGTCGTTCCATTAGCTAGGATCGCTGCTTTGCGCAAGGCGACCGGCACCATTTTGGTGTCTTCGCCGAAAGCCCCCGGAATGGACCACCAAGTGGACCAAAAGGCCGGTCAGGCGTCCTTCATCGCCTGATCGAGCATGTCCTTGCAGGCGACGAGGTCGGCAAGCACCCGTTCCAGCCGCTCCCGGTCCAGCGCGCTGGGGCCGGCCGGCGCGGCAGGGGAGCCGCCCTTGCGGAAGGTGGTGAGGATCTCCTCGTCGTCGACCTCCGTGAAGCGGAAGTCGATGCCCTCCTCTTCGTCGCCCTGGTAGTCGTCATCGTCGGCATCGGTGATGCCCTTGATGGGCGGCTCGTCGTCCGGCTCCATCAGGCTCGCGCCGATGGCGTCCTCGATCGCCCCGAACGAGACCGCGGCCGAGCCGTCGGCGAGGCCCTGCACCGACTTGACGCCGTGCTCTTTCAGGATCCGCTGCACCCCGCGGATGGTGTAGCCCTCTCCGTAGAGCAGACGGCGGATGCCCTTGAGCAGATCGACGTCGTCGGGGCGGTAGTAGCGGCGGCCGCCGCTGCGCTTCATCGGCTTGATCTGGGAGAATCGCGTCTCCCAGAACCGCAGCACGTGCTGCGGAATGTCGAGTTCCTGCGCTACTTCGCTGATGGTTCGGAACGCATCCGGCGCCTTGTCCAAATGCCAAATCCTTTCCGAAGACGGTTAGGCCTCGGGTTGAGCCTTGCTGGCATCGCCATTGGTGCGGTGCTGGGAATTGATCCGCTGCTTCAGGATCGCCGACGGCTTGAACACCATCACCCGGCGCGGCGAGATCGGCACCTCGGTGCCGGTCTTCGGATTACGACCGATACGCTGACCCTTCTTCCGGACCATGAAGGAGCCGAACGAGGACAGCTTCACCGTCTCGCCCTTCTCAAGGCAGTCGGTGATCTCCTTCAGCACGAGTTCCACGAAGGCGGACGATTCCGTGCGCGACAGACCCACCTTCTGGTAGACGGCCTCGCAGAGATCAACACGCGTTACGGTTTTACTTGTATCGGTCATCGCCCTGCCCCACATCACGGCGAACAATTGTTGTCTGAAATTATGAACTTACGTTACGGCGGTCAACACCGTTCATCAATGCAGACGCATTGATAATCGCGGCTGATTCGGGCAAAATTTTACCGACTGTGGCTTACCAGCGCACCAGCGCGGAGCCCCAGGTGAAGCCGCCGCCCATTGCCTCCAGCAGAACCATGTCGCCGCGCTTGATGCGGCCGTCCTTGCGCGCCACCGACAGCGCCAGCGGAATCGAGGCGGCGGAGGTATTGCCGTGACGATCCACCGTCAGCACCACCTTCTCCGGCGCGATATGGAGCTTGTGGGCGGAGGCGTCGATGATTCGCTTGTTGGCCTGATGCGGCACGAACCAGTCGATGCTGTCGGCATTGAGCCCGGTCGCCTCGAAGGCGTCGACGATCACGTCGGTGATCATGCCGACCGCATGCTTGAAGACCTCGCGGCCCTCCATGCGCAGATGGCCGACGGTCTGGGTCGAGGACGGTCCACCGTCGACGAACAGCTTTGCCTTGTGGCGGCCGTCGGAGCGCAGATGCGAGGTCACGATGCCGCGGTCGGTTGCGGCCTGGCCCGGCTGCTCCTGCGCGTCCAGCACGACTGCGCCGGCGCCGTCGCCGAACAGCACGCAGGTGCCGCGGTCGTTCCAGTCGAGGATGCGCGAGAAGGTCTCGGCGCCGATCACCAGCGCACGCTTGTAGGCGCCGGTACGCAGGAAATTATCGGCGGTCGCCAGCGCGAACACGAAGCCCGAGCACACTGCCTGGAGGTCGAAGGCCGCGCCGTGATTGATGCCGAGCGCGTGCTGCACGGCAACCGCGGTCGCAGGGAACGTGTTGTCCGGCGTCGAGGTTGCGAGCACGATCAGCTCGATCGACTGCGCATCAACGCCGGCGTCGGCGAGCGCTGCCTGTGCCGCCTTGATCGCAAGATGCGAGGTGAACTCGCCGTCGGCCGCAATGTGCCGCTCGCGAATGCCGGTGCGCTGCACGATCCACTCGTCGGAGGTGTCGATGCGCGCCGCCAACTGGGCATTGGTCACCACCTGCTCCGGCAAGTAAGAGCCGCAGCCCAGCACGACCGAACGAATCTTGGTCACGAAACATCCTCCGGCGCGGTTGGCGCGGAACTGAGCGCGCCCCCATCGCGGTTGAGCATCTGATTGATCTTGTTCAGAAGATCGAATTTGGCCATCTCATAACCAACATCGATCGCATAGGCAAAGCCTTCGGCGTTGATGCCGCCATGGCTCTTGACCACAAGCCCGTTCAGCCCGAGCAGCACGCCACCATTCGACTTGTTCGGGTCCATCTTGTCCCGCAGGGCCTGGAAGGCATTGCGGGCAAAGAGATAGCCGAGCCTGGACAGCCAGCTCCGCTGAATCTCGTCACGAAGTAAATCCGCCATCTGGCGCGCGGTTCCCTCGGCAGCCTTGAGCGCGATGTTGCCGCTGTACCCTTCGGTCACAATCACATCGGCCATTCCCTTGCCGATACCGTCGCCCTCGACGAAGCCGATATAGTCGAGCTCGGGCAGGTTCCGCGCACGCAGCATCTCGCCGGCTTCGCGGATCTCCTCGTGCCCCTTGACCTCCTCGGTCCCGATATTGAGCAGGCCGACCGTGGGGCGCTTCTTGTTGAACAGCACGCTCGCCTTGGCCGCGCCCATGACCGCCATCGACACCAGATGGTGCGCATCGCCGCCGATGGTGGCGCCGAGGTCGAGCACGACGGACGAGCCGCGCTTGGTCGGCCAGATCGCGGAGATGGCCGGCCGGTCGATGCCCGGCAGCGTGCGCAGATGGAATCGCGACATTGCCATTAGCGCGCCGGTATTGCCGGCGGAGACCGCGACATCGGCCTCGCCTTTCTTCACGGCGTCGATGGCAAGCCACATCGAGGAGGTCTTGCGGCCGCGCCGCAGCGCCTGGCTCGGCTTGTCCGAGCCGCTGACGGCAATTTCGGTATGGATGATCCGGGAGGCGGCCTTGAGCCTGGGATGGCGATCGAGCTCGGGCTCGATTCTGGCGCGGTCCCCGACCAGCAGGAACTCGGTCTCGGGATGCCGGCCGAGCGAGATGGCCGCGCCTGGTATGACGACAGGGGCGCCGACGTCGCCCCCCATGGCGTCAAGCGCGATACGAACCTTGCTTGGCATCAAAATCCCGGAAACCTGGTCTGGCGCGGTCGTCGATCAGCGGGGCCGCGGAATGGGCTCGCCATGGACATGGCGACCGGCCGAGCGCCACGCCGCGCCCGAACCGGGCGGACAATAGCGTTTTGTTATCCCGAAACAACCTCTTGCCCCCAGCCTTTTGGATTGAGGGCGATCCGCTGGCGGATGCTCGAATTGGCAATAAAACAATAAAAATCAAAGAGGTAGGACGGCCTTTCAAACCAGTCCGGCAAACACCTCACGCCCCATCACACAGCGGTCTTACGGGGAATGCCCAGCTATTTGCCTTTCTTCTTGCCCCGCTTGTTGTCCTGGAGTGCCTTCAGCGCCGCGAACGGATGATCCTCGGGATCGAGTGCGGTGACCTCCGCCTCGAACACGGCCCCCGGTTTGCGGGGGTAAGGGTCGATCGCCAGGAACACCGCGTCGGTCGCGATACGGCCGAGGTCGATGATCCCGTTGACGATGGCCTCCGGCGGATCGGCAACCTCCGGGGGTTCCTCGTTGTCCTCGCCTTCCTCGATCAGGTCAGCCAGCCGCCGCGCCTCGGCCTCGGGCGCAAAGGTCAGATCGACCTCCTCGTCGATGTCGCTCTCCATCGGATCGAGCGTGACCACGCAGGTCTGGCCGATCCGAGCGCGGACCCGGCCCGTGACCTGGAGCCGGCCGCCGCTCTTGGGCACGACGTCGAGGTCGGCATGGGCCGACAGGACCTCACGCACGCCCGCGAGATCGGCCATGGCCTGACGCTCGGCCGCCGATGCTTCGAGCTCACGATGCAAGCCGGTATCCGGAATATGCGCCACCATCACGGGCACGCGCCAGGGATCAGGTTCGGATCCGGTCATCGGTCGATTCATGACGTTCCATCCTCCCGAAGCGGTGCGGGAAATTTGAAGGATCCGCGCAGCAGCGCGGCATCTTCGGTCTGGCCGAGATCAGCATCCGCCGCCACCGCGTAGGCCGCCAGCCGCCGTGCGTGATCCGTCCCGGCGCCATTCAAAATATTCTTGCAGATTGCCTGCGCCAGCGCCTCGGCGCCCGTATCGATCGCCTGGTCGTAAGCCTGGACGCGGCCGTAAAAGGCCTCGCCGAAGGCCCGCATCCGCTTCGGGACGGTCTGATCGCCGATGCCCATCTCGCGCAGATTGTCGTCCATGTCCTCGCAGAAGCGGTCGAACAGGGCCTGCGACAGCTCCACCCCGCCCTGGGCGACAGTCCGCAGCCGCCGCAGCAACAGCCAGAGGTGCAGCAGCAACAGGTCAAAACGGCCATTAACCGTATCAGGCACGCCCAAGTCCCGGTAAAATATGGGTTCTCGCGCCTGCGTCACGATCATGCCATAGATGGCCTCAATGGTGCCGGCCGGGGCTAGCCGGGGTTTCCTGAAGTGATTGAACGGCCAAAGCATTGTGGTTTCCGCAAGCGGGCGCGCGCGAGTTGCATTCAGAGCCTCCGCCCGGTACTTCAGCGCCTCGCGCGACGCAAGGGGACGGAATCAGTTCCACTATGACGATAACGAACCAGACCAGCCTGCGCGCAGACAAGCGGCGCGGCCTTCATGCACGCTGGCGCGGCTTGCGCATGCTCGCGGCCGTGGCTCTGGTCGGTGGCGCCCTTGCGGGATGCACCGGCGAGCAGTTCCAGAAGGGCTACATCCTGCCCCCCGGCGCGCTCGAGCAGATTCCAATCGGTGCGAGCCAGGATCAGGTGCTGATCGTGATGGGCACGCCCTCCACGGTCGCGACGCTGGACGGTGAGGTGTTCTACTACATCTCGCAGCGCTCGGAGCGCATGGTCGCCTTCATGAACCAGAAGGTGGTCGACCAGCGCGTCATCGCCGTCTATTTCGACAAGAACCGGCGCGTGCGCAGGCTTGCGAATTACGGCCTGCAGGACGGCAAGATCTTCGACTCCATCAGCCGGACCACGCCGACCTCGGGTCAGGAGATGAGCTACCTCGCGCCGCTGTTCAAGCTGCTCAGCTTTAACTGAGGCTCAACCCTGCGGCGTCGTGCCGCCCTTGGCGCGGCACCTGCGGGCGCGCGCGACTTGCCGTTGCACGCCGGGTTCCATACGCTCTCTGCAAAACAAGAAGCAGGGAGTGGATTCGTGCCCAATCAACTTCAGAACAAGATTCTGTCCCGCCGCCGCGTGCTCGCCGGCGCCGCCGGCCTCTCGGCCGCAGCCATCCTGCCGCGATCGAGCCTTGCGGACTGGAAGCCGACCGAGAACATCCGTGTGATCGTGCCGGCTGCGGCCGGCGGCTCGACCGACGTCATGGGACGGTTGCTCGCAGCCCATCTCCAGTCCGCCTGGGGCCAGACCGCGGTCGTGGAGAATCGATCGGGCGGCGGCGGCACGATCGGCACGGCCGAAGTGGTTCGCTCCAAGGCCGACGGCCACACCATCCTGATCGGCAACCCCGGGCCGAACGCGATCGCCTACAGCATTTTCAAGAACCTCAGCTACAAGCCGGACCAGCTCCAGCCGGTCTCCAACATGATCCGGATTCCGAACATCGTCTCGGCGCATCCGAAGACCGGCATCAAATCGGTCGCCGAGCTGATCGCGTATCTGAAGGCCAATCCGGACAAGCTCAGCTACGCCTCCTCCGGCGTCGGCCAGAGCCCTCACCTCACCGGCGCCTGGTTCCTCCAGCTCACCGGGCTGAAGATGACGCACATCCCGTTCCGCGGTGCCGGGCCCGCGCTTCAAGCCGCGCTTGCCGGCGACATCCAGATCCTGTTCGACAATCTCTATCCGAGCCTGCCGCAGGTTCAGAACGGCACGCTCAACGGCCTTTGCGTGACCACGACCGAGCGGAGCGATCTCGCGCCGAACCTGCCGACCATGCGCGAGAGCGCGCCGGAGCTTGCGAACTTCGATGTGTCGTCATGGTTCTCGGTGTTTCTGCCGAAGGCCGTCCCTGCTCCCGTGCTGGAAGCGCTCAATCTCCAGGTCAAGGCGATGCTCGAGCGCGACGACATGAAGAAGCAGATCGCCGCCATGGGCGCCCGCGCCGACTACGGCACGCCGCAGCAATTCGCGGACTTCGTGGACGCCGAGACGAAGAAATTCGCCGGCATCATCCAGAAGGAAGGCCTGCAGATGGATGTGCAGTAGCTTCGCGCCGCGATTCCGTAGGGCGGATTAGCGCAGCGTAATCCGCCACCACTCGGGCCGCAAAGAAAGCGGATTACGCTGCGCTAATCCGCCCTACACACCGTCGCCAGAAAACAAAAACCCCGCGGCTCACGCCGCGGGGTTTTATCTTGTGTCATCGACGGATCAGTGCGCCAGAATCGCCAGCAGCAGCAACGCCACGATGTTGGTGATCTTGATCATCGGGTTCACCGCGGGGCCCGCGGTGTCCTTGTAGGGATCGCCGACGGTGTCGCCGGTCACGGCCGACTTGTGGGCATCAGAGCCTTTGCCGCCGAAATGACCGTCCTCGATGTACTTCTTGGCGTTGTCCCAGGCGCCGCCGCCCGAGGTCATCGAGATCGCGACGAACAGGCCCGTCACGATCACGCCGAGCAGCATGGCGCCGACGGCCGAGAACGCCGCCGACTTGCCGGCCACGCCGCCGCCTGCGATCGCGTAGATCACGAAGTAGACCACGATCGGCGACAGCACGGGAAGCAGCGAGGGGATGATCATCTCCTTGATCGCCGCGCGGGTGAGCAGGTCGACCGCCTTGCCGTAGTCCGGCTTGTCGGTGCCCTGCATGATGCCCGGCTTCTCGCGGAACTGACGACGTACCTCCTCGACGATCGCGCCGGCTGCACGGCCCACGGCCGTCATGCCCATCGCGCCGAACAGGTACGGCAGCAGGCCACCGAACAAGAGGCCCACCACGACGTACGGATTGTTCAGCGAGAAGTCCGGATTGACCCCGGCGAAGTAGGGATGCTGCGCGGAATCCGCAACGAAGAACTTGAGGTCCTGGTTGTAGGCCGCGAACAGCACCAGCGCGCCGAGACCGGCGGAGCCGATCGCGTAGCCCTTGGTCACTGCCTTCGTGGTGTTGCCGACCGCGTCGAGTGCGTCGGTCGACTTGCGCACTTCTTTCGGCAGGCCCGCCATCTCAGCGATACCGCCGGCGTTGTCCGTCACCGGGCCGAACGCATCGAGGGCGACGACCATGCCGGCCAGCGCCAGCATGGTGGCGGTCGCGATCGCGATGCCGAACAGACCGGCCAGGCTGTAGGTGACGAGGATGCCGGCGATGATGACGATCGCGGGCAGCGCGGTCGCTTCCATCGAGACGGCGAGGCCCTGGATCACGTTGGTGCCGTGACCGGTCACCGAGGCCTGGGCGATCGACTTCACCGGACGATAGTCCGTGCCGGTGTAGTACTCGGTGATCCAGATGATCAGCGCGGTGACGATGAGGCCGACCACGCCGCACTCGAACAGCGCCATGCCGGTGAAGTCAACGCCGTCGAGCTTGCCGAAGCCGATCAGGTAGTAGATCACGCCAGCGATGCCGATCAGCGACAGAACGCCGGTTGCGATCAGGCCCTTGTAGAGCGCGCCCATGATCGACTGGCTCGGCCCGAGCTTCACGAAGAAGGTGCCGATGATCGAGGTGATGATGCAGATGCCGCCGATGGCGAGCGGCAGCGTCATCATGCTGGAGAGGATCGGCGTCTTGGCGAAGAAGATCGCCGCGAGCACCATGGTGGCGACCGCGGTCACCGCATAGGTCTCGAATAGATCGGCGGCCATGCCGGCGCAGTCGCCGACGTTGTCACCGACGTTGTCGGCGATCGTTGCCGGGTTGCGCGGATCGTCCTCCGGGATACCCGCTTCGACCTTGCCGACGAGATCGCCGCCGACGTCCGCACCCTTGGTGAAGATGCCGCCGCCGAGACGGGCGAAGATCGAGATCAGCGAGGCGCCGAAGCCGAGCGCCACCATGGCGTCGACCACGGTGCGGCTATCGGGCGCGAGCTTCAGCGAGTGGACCAGGAAGCCGAAATAGAGGGTCACGCCAAGCAGCGCGAGACCCGCCACCAGCATGCCAGTGATCGCGCCCGCCTTGAAGGCGAGTTCGAGGCCACCGGCGAGCGACGTCGTCGCGGCCTGGGCGGTACGCACGTTGGCGCGGACCGAGACGTTCATGCCGATGAAGCCGGCCGCCCCCGACAGGATGGCGCCGATCAAGAAGCCGATCGCGACATAAAGGCCAAGGAAATAGGCAAGCAGCACGAAGATGACGATGCCGACGATGCCGATCGTGGTGTACTGGCGCCGGAGATACGCTTGTGCGCCTTCACGCACAGCTCCCGCGATCTCCTGCATGCGCGGTGACCCCGCATCTGCACTCAACACCGAAGACGTCGCCCAAATCGCGTAGACGACGGAAAGCACTCCGCAGAGCACTATCAACCATAATGCTGTCATGTGATTTTTGCCTCAGATCCTTGATGTACGTACCCCCGGTGCCTTTTGTTTTTCCGTCAAGCGGTGCGGCACCCTTATGTTGAACAGGGCCGCCCCTTGCACGAAGGGGTGGCCCTAGTCGGTCACAAGCTTGCCAAAATCAAATTGAGGGTGCAACGCCGGATGAGGCCAAAAAAGCCGATCTCGGCAAGTATTTAGACCTAATCCCGAGCGGCTGGCCGCCGGCCTGGCGCATTTCCTAGAAGTGGCTGTAGGACAGGCGCTTCAAGGCCAACTCCTGACCCTGCCCGTCAAGGAAGCGCGGCCGCTCAAGGCCCGCGACGATGGTGCCGATCGCCGTGACGGCCAGACCCGCCGCCCGCCCCGCTTCCATCAGTGCATCGCTCTGTGCCGGCGACACCGTGCACAGCACCTCGTAATCGTCGCCCCCGGCAAGCAGCGTCTCAACGCAAATGGCGTTGCGGGCGACCAGGTCTGCCGCCGCGGCCGAGAGCGGCACGCTCGCCACGTTGACCGTGGCGGAGACACCGGATGCTGCACAGAGTTTGGTCAGGTCGCCGGCGAGCCCGTCGGAGACGTCCATCGCCGCCGTCGCGTGATCACGCACGGCCTGCGCCAGCACGTTGCGCGGCTGAGGGATCCGATAGCGCGAGATCAGCGCTTCTCTTGCTGCCGGATCGGAGGTCAGCGCCGTGGCCGCCGCGCCGCCGGTCAGCATATCGAGGCCGAGCGCGGCATCGCCGATCGTCCCCGTCACGAGGATAACATCGCCCGGCTTGGCACCGGTGCGGCCGACCATCCGCCCCTTCGGCACACGGCCGAAGGCGGTGATCGAGATCATCTGCGGTCCCGGCGTCGACACCGTGTCGCCGCCGAGCAGCGGGCAGGTAAAGGTCTTGGCGTCCTCGCCCAGCGCATCGGCGAACGGCCTGAGCCAGGCGTCTTCCTTGCTCCGCAGCGCCAGCGTCAGCACGAATCCGGCGGGCGCAGCTCCCTTGGCGGCGAGATCGGACAGGTTCACCCGCAGCGCCTTGCGCGCGATGGTGTCGGGGGGATCGGTGGCAAGATAATGCACGCCCTCAACCACGGCGTCGGTGGTGACGACGATATCGTCGCCCGACGAGGACAGGATCGCGGCATCGTCGACCAGGGCGAACGCGCCGGGATCAGTCGCCAGCGGCTTGAAATAGCGCGCGATCAGGGCGTCTTCGGCGGAGGCTTGGTTTTTGTCCTGCGTCACGATAGCAGACCCGTCATCCTGAGGTGCGAGCCCTTGCGAGCCTCGAAGGATGCACGGCCGAGGTGCAGCCCAGTGGCACGCCGCCGCCCTTCGAGGCCTCCGCTTCGCTCCGGCACCTCAGGGTGACGGCTACGGCGGAAGTCGTCGTCTCAATTACCCCCGCCCGAACTCATCACCGCGAAACTGGCGGCCGATCTGGTCGAGCACCGCGTTGACCATGCCGGTCTCCTCGCGGTCGACGAAAGCGTTGGCGACGTCGACATATTCGGAGACCACAACACGGCCCGGCACGTCCTTGCGGTGCTGGAGCTCATAGGCTCCTGCCCGCAGCACCGCGCGCAGGATCGCCTCGATCCGCTTCAGCGGCCATCCCTTCGACAACGCCTCGTCGATCAGAGGATCGAGCTTCTTCTGGTCGCGAACGACACCGGAGACGACGTCGCGGAAGAATGCCGCTTCCGCCGGCAGGTAAGTATCGCCTTCGACCTCGTTGCCGAGCCAGTGGCTCTCGAACTCCGCAAAGATGTCGTTGATGCCGGCACCGGCGATATCCATCTGGTAGAGCGCCTGGACGGCCGCGAGCCGCGCCGCACCGCGCCGGTTCGCTTTCTTCTCCGCTGGTCCCGCCGGTTTTTTCGCGTCAACCATGGCTCAGGCCCGCGCCAGACGGCGTTTGATGCGCAGCATAGCAAGCGCTGCGCGCGCGGCATCGCCGCCCTTGTTGAGCTCGCTGGCGCGCGCCCGCGCCCAGGCCTGGTCCTCGTTGTTGACGGTGAGGATGCCGTTGCCGAGCGGCAGCTTGCGCGCCACCGCAAGGTCCATCAGCGCGCGGGAGGATTCCTGCGAGACGATCTCGAAATGAATGGTGTCGCCGCGGATCACGCAGCCGAGCGCGATCACGGCGTCATAGGGCTTGCCGTTGGCCGCAGCCGCATCGACCGCGATCGCAATCGCCGCCGGAATCTCCAGCGCGCCGGGAACCGTGATGACGTCATGGGTCAGGCCCGCCGCCTTCAACTCGGTGACCGCGCCGTCGAGGAGCGCGTCCTGGAGATCGTCATAGAACCGCGCCTCGACAATCAGCGCACGTGCGCCGGAGATGTCGGTCTGGTCCTTCAGGGGTGCGCGCCGCGCGTCTGCCATCGTCTCAATCCGTTTCGTGAAGTCGTCTTTTGGTCGGTTTCTTGGTCGGTCTCTTGGGTCGCCGCGTTATGTAGTCGCCGCAGGCGGGTAAGCCAAGTTTTAAACCGTCATTTCCGTCAGCCGCGCCGCATAGCGGGCCATCAAATCGACCTCGATATTAACCTCGGTCCCCGCCTTCCAGCCGCCGATGGTCGTGACATCAAGCGTATGCGGGATGATCAGTACCGAAAAGGTCACGTCCTTCACGGTATTGACCGTGAGCGAGACACCGTCGAGCGTGATGGAGCCCTTGGTGGCGATGAAGCGCGCCAGCTCCCGCGTGGCGGAGAGCTCGAATCGCGCCATATCGGGCAGGTCCTCGCGGCTGACGATGGTTGCGATGCCGTCGGCATGGCCGGCGACGATGTGGCCGCCGAGTTCGTCGCCGATCTTGAGCGCACGCTCGAGATTGAGCTTCGTGCCCAGCTTCCAGTGCTTTGCCGTCGTCAGCGCCAGCGTCTCGGCCGCCGCATCGACGTCATACCAGGTTTTGCCGTCTGCGACGCCGGAAGCAACCACAGTGAGGCACACACCGTTGCTGGCGATCGAGGCGCCGTCAGCGATGGTGGTCTGATCGTAGCTGCAAGCGATACGCAGGCGGTGCAACTGCCCCTGTGCCACGGGCTTGAAGCTGACGATCTCGCCGATATCGGTGACAATGCCGGTGAACATGTTAGGCGCGCTCGTAGATGGTGAGAGTATCGTGATCGAATGTCTCGCTAGCATGAACCTTGTAGGCCTGCGACTGCGTGATTTTCGACAGGGGCAATGCATCGAGCGCATCGACCCCGCCGGCGCCGACCTCTTCCGCTCCGCGGAACAGCCAGATCTCGTCGACGAGGTCGGCGGAGACGAACGATGCCGCCAAACGGCTGCCGCCCTCGACCATCAGGCGCGTGATGCCCTTCTCGGCGAGCGCATGCAGCACGGCGGTAAGATCGAGCCCGGATGCGCCTCCCGGTGGCATGCGCATGATTTGCGCACCGGCGGCGCCAAGCCGCGTGGCGGCCGCAGCCTCGGCGAGCTCCGAGCCGATCACCCAGACCGGCGTCTCGCGCGCGGAGCGCACGAGCTGGCTCGAGGCCGGGATGCGCAAATTCTGGTCGAGCACGACGCGCACCGGAGAACGCGCGTCCATACCCGGCAGGCGGCAGTTGAGCTGCGGATCATCCGCCAGCACCGTACCGATACCGACCAGGATGGCGTCGCTCGAGGCGCGGAGCAGATGCACGCGGTTGCGCACGGCTTCGCCGGTAATTGCGAGCGGCTTGCCACCGGCGGCGCCGATCTTGTCGTCGGGCGAGACCGCGAGCTTCAGGATCACATGCGGACGGTGATCGCGGATGCGGCGGAAATGGCCGGCGTGGTCGAACGCGGCCTCTGCCGCACACAGACCCACATCCACGGTGATGCCGGCCGCGCGCAAGCGCGCATGGCCCTGGCCTGCGACGTCCGGATTGGGATCCTCGATCGCTGCGACCACCCGCTTGATGCCGGCGGCGATCACCGCGTCGGCGCAAGGCGGCGACTTGCCGAAATGCGAGCAGGGTTCGAGCGTGACGTAGAGCGTCGCGCCGCGCGCGGCCTCACCAGCCCGTCGCAGTGCTTCAACTTCGGCATGCGGACGTCCACCGGGCTGGGTCCAGCCGCGGCCGACGATCACTCCGTCCTTGACGATGACGGCACCGACGGCAGGATTGGGCCAGGTGCGCCCCTGCCCGCGCCGGCCCAACGCCAGCGCAAGCTGCATGAACCGGCGATCGGAATCCTTCGTCTCACGGATCTTCTGGGCGAACTGATCCTCCAGGATGCGGAAGATCATTTGCGGATCGCGGCGAGCCGCGCTTCCTCCTCACCGGAGAGCTCGCCGAGCACCTCGGCGAAATCCTTGGCCTCGCGAAAATTGCGATAGACGGAGGCGAAGCGCACATAGGCGACGTCGTCGAGCGTGCGCAGATGCTCCATCACGGTCTCGCCGATCACCTCGGAGGAGATCTCGGCCTCGCCGCCCGTCTCGAGCTCGCGCACGATGGTGGAGACCATCTTTTCCACCCGCTCCGGCTCGACCGGCCGCTTGCGCAGACTGATCGACACCGAGCGCATCAGCTTGTCGCGGTCGAACGGCACGCGGCGGCCGTTGCGCTTGATCACCGTGAGCTCGCGCAATTGCACGCGCTCGAAGGTGGTGAAGCGGAATTCGCAGGCGACGCATACGCGCCGCCTGCGAATGACGGAGGAATCCTCGGTCGGACGCGAGTCCTTTACCTGCGTATCGAGACTGTTGCAGTTCGGGCAGCGCATCCGTGTATCCAGACCTTACTGATAGATCGGGAACCGGTCGGTGAGCGCCTTGACCCGTTCCTTGATCGCGGCCTCGACCAGCGGCGCCTTGCCGTCGTCGGACTGCGCGATCGCGTTCAGGACCTCGGCGATCATGCCGCCAACCTGCTGGAATTCAGCGACACCGAAGCCGCGGGTCGTCGCCGCCGGCGTGCCCAGCCGAATTCCGGAGGTGACGAACGGCGACTGCGGATCGAAGGGAATGCCGTTCTTGTTGCAGGTGATGGCGGCGCGGACCAGCGCCTTCTCCGAAACGTTGCCCTTCAGGCCCTTCGGCCTGAGGTCAACCAGCATCAGATGGTTATCGGTGCCGCCGGAAACAATATCGAAGCCGTGGCTCTTCATCGCCTCGGCCAGCGCCTTGGCGTTCTCGACGACGTTCTTCGCGTAAACCTTGAAGTCCGGACGAAGCGCTTCGCCGAACGCAACCGCCTTCGCCGCGATCACGTGCATCAGCGGGCCGCCCTGCAGGCCCGGGAAGATCGCCGAGTTGAACTTCTTGGTCAGCGCCTCGTCGTTCCACAGCATCAGACCACCGCGCGGACCGCGCAGCGACTTGTGCGTGGTGGTCGTAGTGACGTGGGCATGCGGCACCGGCGAGGCATGCACGCCGCCGGCGACGAGGCCCGCGAAGTGCGCCATGTCGACCAGCAGATACGCACCGACCGAGTCCGCGATCTCGCGGAAACGCTTGAAGTCCCAGGCGCGCGAATAGGCCGAGCCGCCGGCAACGATCAGCTTCGGCTTGACCTCTTCGGCCTGCTTGGCAACCGCGTCCATGTCGATGAGCTGATCCTCGCGGCGCACGGTGTAGTGCGCGGCCTTGAACCACTTGCCGCTCATGTTGACGGGCGAGCCGTGGGTGAGATGGCCGCCGGCCGCGAGGTCGAGACCCATAAAGGTGTCGCCGGGCTGCAGCAGCGCCAAAAACACCGCCTGGTTCATCTGGCTGCCGGAGTTCGGCTGCACGTTGGCGAAGTTGGCGCCGAACAGCTTCTTGGCGCGATCGATCGCGAGGTTCTCGGCGACGTCGACCCACTCACAACCGCCGTAGTAGCGCGCGCCCGGATAACCCTCTGCGTATTTGTTGGTCATGACCGAACCCTGCGCTTCCAGCACGGCCCGGCTGACGATGTTCTCGGAGGCGATCAGCTCGACTTCATGGCGCTGCCGGCCGAGCTCGCCCTTGATGGCGGCGGCGATTTCCGGGTCGGCCTGCTCGAGCGAGGCGGTGAAAAACGAATCGGGCGCAGAGGCGGACGCTGCAGAGTTCTTGGCGAGGGTCATCTTGCGAATATCTCCACCGCCGCAGCCTTTTGGCGGGCTACGGGGGTCTTGGTGTGGCGATCGGAAGCGGCGAGCGCGATCTACCACATCGCCCGCCCCCGGCCAAGTAGTTGAGGGTCGAGCGTGATATTTATGCAAGATATGGTGGGGATCGGAGCATTTTGGGGATGGAAGACTCTCTGGAACCGCCCCCGATCCACCCCTCCCTGAAGGGTCCGCTTCGGACCCTAAATGACGGCCCCGGCGCCGGCTGGAATCCCCTACAGCCCGGTATACCCGGCCTTCACGGGGTCCACGCTGCCGTCGAGCTGGCGCAGATAGGTCAGGCCGCAGACCGTCAACCTGTGGGTGTCTTTCTCACCGGCTTCCATCAACGTATTCAGATAGTTCGTGACCTTCAGGCGCGCCTCCTCGCTCGCCGCCGCCGTCCGGTTGGCGAGCAAGTCATAGGTCTGCATGATGCGGTCGATGGCAGCTTCCATGGCACCCTCTGGTCTTTCGGAATTTTGGGAGTCTTGATCAGGCAACCGCTCTCGCCTCGGCCTGCGCCTCGAAGCGCGCGATCGCCTTGTTGGCGAGCCTGATCTTGTTGAATTCGCCGTGCTGGAGCAGCTTGATGATGATCTCGAGCAGGCGTTCGTTGGTGACGAGCGTGTCGGGGATCGCGCCGGAACGACGGAGGTAGTTCGCGGCGATGGCATAAGCATCGCTCACGAGCTCGACGTTCATTGCCTGCAACCCGCGCTCGACCAGCATTGCATCCTCCGATCCCGAGGAGACAACTGCGACGCGAACAACTGGTTCCACCCGGCCGTCATATTTTTCGCAAGTGCGAAAACGACGACAAAACGCACCGGTCCGGGGCAAGCCGGGCCGGCGCGCTTGGGGAAGCAGGCACGTTCGGGAAGGCTTGCCGGTCTTGTTTTGGGCCGGCTTGGCCAAATCCCTCGGAAAACTCAGAGCCGATACAGGATCTGGTCGGTCCAGAACCGCTCGAGGCGGTGCAGCGACTTGTTGAGGGTCGAGAACTCCTCGCCCGAGATGCCGCCGACCTGTTCAACGGTCTTGACGTGCTTCTGGTAGAGGCTGTCGACGATGCGGCGGACTTCCTGGCCCTGCGGCGTCAGGCGAATGCGCACCGAGCGGCGGTCAACGCGCGAGCGCTGATGATCGAGGAAGCCGAGCTCGACGAGCTTCTTCAGATTGTAGGAGACGTTGGAGCCGAGATAGTAACCGCGCGTGCGCAGTTCGCCCGCGGTCAGCTCCTTGTCGCCGATGTTATAGAGCAGGAGCGCCTGCACGGAATTGATGTCGGCGCGGCCACGACGATCGAACTCGTCCTTGATCACGTCGAGGAGACGGCGATGCAGCCGCTCCACCAGAGTCAATGCTTCCAGATAGAGCGACTGCACCGAACCCTGCGGGCCCGAAACGCGCTCTGCGGTATCTGCCGCAGTTGCGACGGCTTTCATCATGACACTTCCCCTGTTGTCGTTTTTATCGACACTTATTCGACGAAACTTGTGTCCCGTCTGATAGGTGCAACTTAAGGGGGGCGTTTGAAGATCGGCTTAAATAAGAGAATAAAGAGATCATGAATTTAAGACAGTGAATTGCGGATTAAGCCTGTGCCACAAGGGCTTTTCGCAACCGTCTGTTGACCTTCGCAAGGTCCTGTTCACCCTCCGTGCGCCCGTTCTGTCGCATTCCAGAACAGCCCCGCCCCGTTTCGAAACGCACGCGTAACAGCTGTGGCGGATACCGCTAGGTCAATGAAAAGTTACCTCGAATTTTACGCAACGAGTGGTCAACCAAACGCGCGTGAAATCGCTGGTGTCCCGGAGTTGAACAGACCGTGGGATGGGTACAGCGAAGCGAAACCCATCATTCGCGCGCGGTTGCATCGATGGGTTTCGCTTCGCTCCACCCATCCTGCAAGATGCCTGCGCGCGATCGCTATGGCGGTCGTTCGCGCGCGGCCATCCAGGCGAGTGCGAGATAGGCGGCGAGCATGAAGGCCTCGACGCCGACCACGATCAGGCTGCCGCCATAGATGCCGGGGAACATCAGCTCGATCACCGCCATCGACACCACGGTGGTGAGCCACACCACCGCGCCCCAGGGCGTGGCGAGCCAGAGGCCGACGGCGGCGACGAGCTCGATCACGGCGAAGTAGATGGTCGAGGCCTGCCAGGCCATCGACTGGTTCTCGAACGCCTCGTCCTCGCCGCCGACGAAGCCCGTCACTTGCGCCCAGTGATAGAGGCCCTTGAGGATCGACAGCAGCGCCATCACGCGCAGGAACAGCACCAGCCGGCGCGTCCAGACATTGTCGTCGGACTCGGGGCGCTCCGACGAGATCGCCGCCACCGACATCGCATTGTCGCGGGCGCTGTCTCTGACGGCATCTCTGGCATTGGCGCCGTCGCGGGCCGCATCGCGGGTGGAGATCTCGGACATGGCCCCCTTCTGGCCGGTTCGCCCCGCAAAATCAATCGGCAGCGCAAGTCGGTTCAATTCTGCCTTGCGGCAGGTCAAGCCGCGGTGGCGGGAACCATGCGAGCTGGTATAAGAATAATTCCAGCCGGAGGAAGACTAATGGCGATCAAATACGGACGTCCGATCGAACTGCGCGAGGTTGCGCGCGGGACGGGTGCAGCGGTGCCCCATGCCCTCGATCTGACCGTCCGCCCGCGCCGCAACCGCAAGGCCGAATGGGCCCGGCGGATGGTGCGCGAGAACGTGCTCACCACCGACGATCTGATCTGGCCGCTGTTCCTGATCGACGGCAGCAACAAGCGCGAGGCCATCGCCTCGATGCCCGGCGTCGAGCGCCTCAGCGTCGACCAGGCCGTGCGCGAGGCCGAGCGCGCCATGAAGCTGACGATCCCCTGCCTGGCGCTGTTTCCCTACACCGACCCGTCCTTGCGCGACGAGGAAGGCTCGGAAGCGACCAACCCGAACAATCTGGTCTGCCAGGCGGTGCGCGCGATCAAGAAGGAGTTTCCCGAGATCGGCATCCTCTGCGACGTCGCGCTCGATCCCTTCACCAGCCACGGCCATGATGGCCTGATCGTCGACGGCAAGATTTTGAATGACGAGACGGTCGCGGTGCTGGTGCGCCAGGCGCTGGTGCAGGCCGAGGCCGGCTGCGACATCATCGCCCCCTCCGACATGATGGACGGCCGCGTCGCCGCGATCCGCGAGGGGCTGGACCACTCAGGCCTGCTCGACGTGCAGATCATGGCCTATGCGGCCAAATACGCCTCCGCCTTCTACGGCCCGTTCCGCGACGCTATCGGCTCGGCCAAGACGCTGACCGGCGACAAGCGCACCTATCAGATGGACAGCGCCAATACCGACGAGGCGCTGCGCGAAGTCGAGCTCGACATCTCCGAAGGCGCCGACATGGTGATGGTGAAGCCCGGCATGCCCTATCTCGACGTGGTCCGCCGCGTGAAGGACACGTTTGCGATGCCGACCTTCGCCTACCAGGTCTCCGGCGAATACGCGATGATCGCAGCCGCCGCCAACAACGGCTGGCTCGACGGCGACCGCGCGATGATGGAGAGCCTGCTCGCGTTCAAGCGCGCCGGTGCCGACGGCGTGCTCAGCTATTTTGCGCCGAAGGCGGCGGAGAAGCTGCGCGCGCAGACGTAAGTATCGTAGGTGCCGTAGGGTGGGCAAAGGCGCATTTGCGCCGTGCCCACGATTGGTCGCGATCATTACCGGATGGTGGGCACGCTTCGCTTTGCCCACCCTACGAGACTTTCGCTGTCGGCCTCCCCCGCCCCCGAATTGCCGGAATATTTCGGCTTGTTGACGCGCGCGCACCCTTGGCAGGGGAATAGCCTGTTCCCATGTCCTGCCACGGGAGTTTTCCCTGGGAGGACGGACAATGTCTTATGACTCGGGTAGTTCAGGCGCCTGGCGCAGTGATGGCGCGGCTCACGCCTACGACCCCTATCTGCATCCGGAACTGTTCCGCGGTGTCGCGACGCGGCGGGTGTTCGCGTTCCTGATCGACATGGTCGTGATCTCCGTTCCCGTCATCCTCGGCTACATCTTCATCGCCCTGTTCGGCGTGGTGACGCTCGGCATCGGCTGGGCGCTGTTCTGGCTGGCTTGGCCCGCCTCCGTGATCTGGGCCATCGTCTATTACGGTGCCTGCATCGGCGGTCCCTCGTCCGCGACCATCGGGATGCGGATCATGGATCTTGAGCTGCGCACCTGGTACGGCGCGCCCGGCTACTTTGTCCTCGGCGCCACCCATGCCGTGCTGTTCTGGGTGACGGTCTCGTTCCTGTCGCCGTTCGTCGTGCTGGTCGGCCTGTTCAACGGCCGCCGGCGGCTGCTGCACGATTTCGTGCTGGGAACGGTCGTGATCAACAATTCCGTTCGGGCGCCCGTGCCGCAAACGGCAAGGACCTACTAACCAGGCTCCGCTAGACTGACTGACCTGACCTGCCAAGCGGACCGATTGACCGGGGGCTTTCGTAGCGCGATGCTGATACTCACTTCGGAGGCCCACGACGTCCCTTGACCCAGCACTCGCGCGACACCCCCCAATTTTACCTCACGGCGCCGTCCCCCTGCCCGTATCTGCCGGGCCGGCATGAGCGCAAGGTGTTTACGCACCTCGTGGGTGATCGCGCCGGCGACCTCAACGACCTCCTGACCCATGGCGGTTTCCGCCGCAGCCAGTCGATCGCCTACCGGCCGGCGTGTGACCAGTGCCGGGCCTGTGTCTCGGTGCGCGTGGTCGCCAACGAGTTCCGCCCCTCCCGCAACTTCCGCAAGGTGATGGCGCGCAATTCCGACATCATCGGCGAACAGCGCAGCGCGGTACCGACCTCCGAACAATATTCGGTGTTTCGAGCCTATCTCGACGCCCGCCACCGCCATGGCGGCATGGCCGACATGACCGTGCTCGACTACGCCATGATGGTCGAGGACAGCCATGTCGAAACCCGGATCATCGAATATCGCAAGCGCGGTCCCGACAGCGGCATCACCGGCCGTGGCGAGGAGCTGATCGCGGTCGCGTTGACCGACGTGCTCAGCGACGGTCTGTCGATGGTCTATTCGTTCTTCGAGCCGAGCCAGGTCAGCCGCTCGATGGGCACCTTCATGATCCTCGACCACATCGCCCGCGCCCGTCGCCAGGGCCTGCCCTACGTTTATCTCGGCTACTGGATCGAGGGCTCCAAGAAGATGGACTACAAGGCCCGCTTCCTGCCGCAGCAGCGCCTCGCCCCCTCAGGCTGGCTGCGCATCGACGCACAGGGCGATGCGGCGTCCGAGCCGCAGGATTAGCTGCCTCACATTCCCTGTCATGCCCCGGCTTGACCGGGGCATCCAGTACGCCGCGGCTTTTCGGCTCAACAACAACTGTCTCTGGAATACTGGGTCGCCCGGTCAAGCCGGGCGACGATAGTGGGGAGTAATTAGCCGAACAGCGTATCCACCAACAGCTTCACGTTCAAAACCACGATGACGCCCGCGACGATCCACGCGGTCGCAGCGATATAGGGTGCAATCGCAAACTGCCCCATCTTGCGGCGATCCGACACGAAGCGCACCAGCGGAATGACGGCGAACGGCAGTTGCATCGACAGCACGACCTGGCTGAACACCAGCAGGTCCGCGGTGCCGCGCTCGCCGTAGATCGCGGTGACGACGATCACCGGAATGATGGCGATGCCGCGCGTGACGAGGCGGCGCGCCCAGCTCGGCAGGCGCAAATCGAGAAAGCCTTCCATCACGATCTGGCCGGCGAGCGTCGCCGTGACCGTCGAGTTGAGGCCTGACGCCAACAGCGCCACCGCGAACAACGTCGAGGCGATGCCGAGGCCGAGCAGCGGCGAGAGCAGCTCAAAGGCCTGGCCGATCTCGGCAACATCCGAGTGACCACTCTTGTGGAAAGTGGCGGCCGCCACGACGAGGATCGCGGCGTTGATGAACAGCGCCAGCATCAGCGCGACGGTCGAATCCGTCGTCGCCCATTTGATCGCCTCGCGACGGCCTTCGTCGTTGCGCTCATACGCACGCGTCTGCACGATCGAGGAATGCAGGTACAGATTATGCGGCATCACGGTTGCACCGATGATGCCGATCGCGATGTAGAGCATCTCGGAATTGGTGAAGATCTCGCTCTTCGGCACAAAGCCGTGCAGCACCTCCGCGACCGGCGGCGCGGCGGCGACGATCTGGACCGCGAAGCAGACCGCGATGACCGCAAGCAGCGCCATCACGAAGGCTTCGAGGAAGCGGAAGCCGCGGTTCATCAGCACGAGCAACAGGAAGGCGTCGAGGGCTGCGAGCAGCGCGCCGCCGACCAGGGGAATGCCGAACAGCAGCTTCAGCGCGATCGCGGTGCCGATCACTTCAGCGAGATCGCAGGCGATGATCGCTGCCTCGCAAGCCAGCCAGAGCAGGAAGTTCACGGCCGGCGAATAGGTCGCGCGACAGGCCTGCGCGAGGTCGCGATCCGTGACGATGCCGAGCCGCGCCGCCAGCGACTGCAGCAGGATCGCCATCAGATTGGAAAGCAGGATGACCGAGAGCAGCGTGTAACCGAATCTGGATCCACCGGCGAGGTCGGTCGCCCAGTTGCCGGGGTCCATGTAGCCGACCGAGACCATGTAGCCTGGGCCGACGAAGGCCAGCAGCCGCCGCCACCACGCCCCCGCCGCGGGGATGGCGACCGTGGCGTTCACCTCGGCCAGGCTCTTCGTGGTCGGCGCGTCGGTGCGCCAGCCGGTACCGGCGGCTTGGGTCAGGTCCTGGGTCAAATCAGGCGATCGGGCATCCATGCTGGCAGAATACCGGGTTTGAGCCTTATTGCAACTCATTTGCAACTGCATCTAGCCGCATCAGTTCCATGCAGCCGGCCCATTTTGCCCGATCCTGTCGGGAAGCGGGTGGGTTTGGCCGTCCCCGGCGCGAATACTGGCCCCAATCCGACTTTGCAGGAAATGAGCCATGTCAAATCCGCCCCGTCTCCCCGAAACCTTCAACCGCCTTGCCTGGTCCAACCTCGCGGCGCAGTCGGCCGAACAGATCGCGCTGGCCGCAGCGCCCATCGTCGCCGTGCTGACGCTGGGCGTGGCGGAGGGCCAGACCGGCCTGCTCCAGACCGCTCTCACTCTGCCCTTCGTCCTGTTCGCCATTCCGGCTGGCCTGCTCGCCGACCGCATCTCCCGCCGCTCGTTGATGGCGGGGGCCGAGGCGCTGCGTGCGGTGGCGCTCGCGACCATCGTGCTGCTGCTCGTGCTCGGCGCGCTCAATCTGTCGCTGCTGGCGCTGCTCGGCTTTGCCGCCGTCTGCGGCACCGTCGTCTACAGCGTGGCCGCGCCGGCGCTGGTGCCCTCGCTGGTGAGCGCGGAGCTGTTGCCGGCTGCGAATGCCCGCATCGAGCTCGCGCGCACCATTGCCTTCGCAAGCGGGCCTGCGCTCGGCGGCGCGCTGGTCGGCTGGTGGGGCGCAAGCCTCGCCTTTGGCTTTGCCGCGGCGCTCTCGGCCATCGCCGTCGTGCTACTCTCCGGCATCTATGAGCCAGCGCGTGCGCCCGTGCCGCGCCGCCACCCGTTCCAGGATATCCGCGAAGGCGCGGCCTTCGTGTTTCACCATGCGCTGCTGCGGCCGGTGTTCATCACGCAGTTCATTTTCAACACCGGCTGGTTCTTGCAGATCGCGGTGTTCGTGCCGTACGCGGTGCGTCATCTCGGCCTGAGCGCTGCCGGTGTCGGCACCGTGCTGACGATGTACGGCGTCGGCATGGTGATCGGTGCGCTGTTCGCCACGCGCGTGATGAAGCGCATCGCGTTCGGCACCGTGGTCGGCCTCGGCCCGGTCACCGGCTTCGTCGCCGCCGTCGTGATGGCGCTGACGGTGCTGGTGCCCTCGCCGTGGCTCGCGGGTCTCAGCTTCTTCCTGCTCGGCGTCGGGCCGATCCTGTGGGTGATCTCGACCACGACCTTGCGCCAGTCGGTGACGCCGCCGCGCCTGTTGGGCCGTGTCTCCGCCATCAACATCATGAGCTACGGCGCCCGCCCGCTCGGCTCGGCGCTAGGCGCCATCGTCGGCGGCCTCTACAGCGCGGAAGCGTGCCTCTATCTCGCGGCCGCCGTGTTCGGCGTGCAAGCGCTGATCATTTGGCTCTCGCCTGCGGTCGCGCTGGATCGGCAGCCGGCCATGGTGGGGGACGAGGTGGCGGCGCGGTGCTAGCTCCTCTTGCGTCGTCCTGGCGAAAGCCAGGACGACGTTGTGGAGATAGCCGGCCTAATTCGCCAGATACCGTTCGTAGCTGCCCGTCACCGGTTCGCTCGCGTCGACCTCGGGATCGAGCGTGTAGAGGTCCTGCGCGCGGCCGATGCCGCGCAGCGCGTAGCGGCCGGTGGAGACGAGATAGCGGCGGCCGGCGGCATCCAGGCCCTTGTAAAACTCGGCTGACGCCAGCAGCTCGCGATCGACCGAGCGGCTCATCGAGGCGATGCGGCTGACCTCGTTGACCGTCGGCCCCACCACGGTGAAATCGAGCCGGTCCTCGCTGCCGATATTGCCGTAGAAGACCTCGCCGACATGCAGGCCGATATAGGCGGACGTGGTCGGACGGCCGTCGGCCTCGCGCCGCACGTTCAGCGCCGCGACGTTCTGGCGAAACAGGTGCTCGGCGCGCAGCGCAGCGCGGCGGGCATGGGCCATGTCCTCGCCGGTGAACATCGCGAGCACGCCGTCGCCAATCAGCTTCAGCACGTCACCGCCGGCCTCGTGGATCGCGTCGATCACGGCCTGCGCATAATCGTTGAGGAACGGGATGATCTCGTCGGGGCCGATGCTCTCGCTGATCCCGGTCGAGCCGCGCAAATCCGAATACCAGAGCACGGCGTTGATGCGTTCGGTGACGCCGCGCGAGATCCGTCCGCCCAGCACCTGTTCGGAGGCGCCGCGGCCGAGATAGACGCGCCCGAGCGTGCGCGCGATGTCGACCTGCTGCGCCGATTTGATCGCAAGCCCCAGCACCGGCACGAGATCGCGCAACGCGACGAGTTCCGGCTCGGAGAAGCCTTCATCGCGCCGCGTGGTCCAGCAGGAATAGAGGCAGTCCATCAGCCCAAGCGCGCCGTTCTCGCCGAAGCGATGCACGAAGGCGAGATAGTGCTTATGGCCCTTCTCGGCGAGATCGCCGATCTGCGAGAAGTCCATCGAGGGCGCATCAGCCAGATCGATCACCATCTCGTCGTGGCCGTGCTCGAGCATGTGGAAGAACACCGAACGGCGCCAGTTCTTGGCGGCGTCGCCCTCGGCGGTCGAGCCGTATTCGAACACGTCCCTCTCGTTGCTGGCCCTGTCGTTCCAAAGGAAGCCGCGGCCCTCATAGATCGGATGCAGCGTGTCGATGACGACGAGCCCGCGCGAGAGTTCCAGCCCTTCGGCGCGGCAGCGCTCGCAAAAGCCGCGCAGCAGCTCGTTCTCGGGAAGGCCGGTGAGGCCCTGACCGGTCAGCCAGTTCATCAGCGCAAGGCGGGAGGTGAGTTGCATACGCCATTATGGCGTGCATTCGTGACGAGCGAAAGGCCGCGCACAACCTAGGCTCCCACCCGCCGCGGGTCGAATATGTCGCGGACGCTGTTGACGCGCGCGCGCCTCGGGCCGCAAATGCAACCAATGACACCGTCGACCAGAAACACTGGACTATGAGCCAGCGCCAGCTTCCGATCATCCTGGCGCTCGGCACGACGCAGACCCTGGCCTGGGCCTCCAGCTATTATTTGCCGGCCCTGATCGCCGACCCGATGGCGCACGACCTCGGCATCTCCACCAACTGGATCTTCGGCGCGTTCTCGGCCTCGCTGGTGATCTCGGCGATGCTGGGGCCGCGCATCGGCCGGCAGATCGACCTCGTCGGCGGGCGGCAGGTGCTGTCGGCCTCGAACCTGACGATCGCTGCAGGCCTCGTGCTGCTTGGTTTCTCGCAATCGGTCGCGGTGATGGCGTTTGCCTGGCTCGTACTCGGCACCGGCATGGCGATGGGGCTCTACGATGCTGCTTTCGCCGCGCTCGGCCGCATCTACGGCACGGAGGCACGCGGCTCGATCACCGGCATCACGCTGATGGCGGGCTTTGCCTCAACCGTCGGCTGGCCCCTCACCGCCTGGGGGCTCGCCCATATCGGCTGGCGCGACACCTGTTTCGCCTGGGCTGCCGCCAATATCCTGATCGGCCTGCCGCTCAACTTCTTCATGCTGCCGGCGATCAAGGGGGCGAAGCAGGCCGCGGCAACGGCGGAGAAACCGCACGTCCCGCTCGACCGGACCATGATCCTGCTCGCCTTCGTCTTTGCGGCGGTCTGGACCGTCACCGGCGCCATGGCCGTACATTTCCCGCGCATCCTCGAGGCAACGGGCGCGACCCATGTCGAGGCGATCGCGGCCGGCGCGCTGATCGGCCCGGCGCAGGTGATCGCGCGCATTCTCGAAGCCAGCGTTCTCAGCCGCTTCCATCCGCTGTGGTCGACGCGGCTCGCCTGCCTCACCCACCCGATCGGAGCGGCCGTCGTCGCCATCTTCGGCGCGCCCGCCGCGAGCGCCTTTGCGCTGCTGCACGGCTCCGGCAATGGCATTTTGACAATCGCCCGCGGAACGCTGCCGCTCGCGATCTTCGGCCCGAAAGATTTCGGCTATCGCCTCGGTATCATCGGCGCGCCGGCGCGAATGGCGCAGGCGGTGGCGCCGCTGGCCTTCGGGCTGCTGATCGACGTCATGGGCGCCAAGGTGCTGATGGTCTCGTCCGCCCTCAGCCTGTCAGCGCTGGCCGCGCTGTTCCTGATCCGCGCCGAGAAGCGGGCCGATTGACCGTGCGGTCGCTTTCGCGCACAAGCGCAGCCATGACCGACGACAAAACCCCGCCCCGTACCTTCAAAGGCCTCCTGCGCTGGGCCATGACGCCACCGCAGGCCTGGGGCGTCTATCTCCTCGCCATCCTGCTGGTGTGGTTGGTCTCGTTCTATGCCGGAACGCTGAAGCCGAAGAAGACGCCGGATACGAGCCCGCCGCCGGTCACCGCGCCGAAAAGCTAGGCCGGCTTCGGCTGGCTCGTCGCGATCCCGATGCCGGCGAACACGGCAACCAGCCCGATCAGCAGATTTGGCGTGATCGGCTCGCCGATCAGCAGTGCCGCCAGCAAGGTTGCCGCGATCGGATTGACCGTCATCGTATTGGCAACGCGGGTTGGCGTCGCGCGCGCCAGCGCCATCACCCAGAGGATGAAGGCGAGCGCGCCGCCGCCGGCGCCGAGATAGATCCCGGCAATCCATTGCGCCATCGTGAAATGGTCGAGCGCGGCAAAGCTGCCCTTCGCAAGACCCACGAGCACCAGCACCGCAGCGCCCGCGCCCATGCCGACCGTCAGAAACCCGAGCGCGCTGGAGCGCTGCATCAGCGGCCGTGACAGCACGTTGTAGAAGGCCATGCAGAACACCGCACCGGTCATGATCAGCTCGCCGCGCCAGGAACCGGGCGGGCTTTGTGCCAGGCCCACGGCCAACGCCGCGGCAACACCGAGCACGGCAATGCCGACGCCGACGATCTTTCGCGCCGTCAGCCGCTCCACGCCAAGGATCGCTCCGACCACCATGGTGTGGAGCGGCAGCGTCGCCAGCGCGAGACTGGCGCGGGCGGCGGTCGTGTAGGACACAGCGATGTTGTAGAGGATGAAGAACAGGCCAAAGAAGCAGATGCCGAGCGCCATCACGGCCGGCCAGTCCGGCCGCTGCGGCCAGCGGACGCGCAGCAGCAGCGCGCACGGCAGCAGACACATGAAACCGATCCCCCAGCGCAGGATCGCCAGCAGGACCGGATCGGCGCCGACGACGAGGTAACGGGTGATCGCAGCAGCGGTGCCGCCGATGCTGCTCGACGCCAGAGCGATCGCGACCCCGAGCCATTCCCCCACAGCCGCCTCCTGATCGGGAGCTTTTTGGAGGCGCCTAGCACAGCCCTGCTGCCATCATGGTGGCAACAGGGCGCCGGCGAAGCTAGTCATAAAACTCCGGCGACATCTTCTGGCTGTCGCGCTGGGCCTTGTCGTGGTTGATCCAGAGCTGCCCCTTCTCCTTGGTCAGCGTGTCGGCAATCTTCTGCATCGAGGCGACCGACTGGTCCTTGCTGACATTGTTGACGGGAACGCGCCGGTTCTCCCAATTGCTCTTGAAGTGGGCGGCGTCACCGGAAAGCACGACCGCTCCGGTCTTCGGCAATTTCACCAGCAGCGACTGGTGCCCCGGCGTGTGACCGGGCGTCGAGAGGATGGTGATGCTGCCATCGCCGAACACGTCCTTGTCGCCGCTAAGCAGCTCGACCGGATGCGACGGCTTGAAGCGCGGTTCGTTGTTCGCGCCGGGCCAGTCATATTCGGCCTTCTGCACGTAGAGGGTTGCCTGTGGAAACATCTCGACATTGCCGATGTGATCGGGATGCGTATGCGAGACGCCCATGGCCTTGATGTCGGCGGGCTTGACGCCGATCTGCTCCAGCTGGGCGGCGAGCGTCTTCGGCCGCTTCCAGGTCACGGCCTTCGGATCGGCCGGCGCAAGCCCGTTAGGCATCGCCGCAACCGCGTCGGGGATGCCGGTATCCCACAGGAACCAACCCTGGCTGTGCTTGATGAGATAGCAGGTGTCGACGAAATCCATCGACTGGCCTTCGTTCACCCCGGGCGACCAGCGCCCGATGTCGCCGGCAACCCCCTCCCCGCAATTCATGATGTAGAGTTTCTCGACGCCCGGCTTTTGCGCGAACGCAGCCTGGGCGGACAGCGCGAATGCCGCGACGGCGAGAGCGAGCGTGATCTTGCGTGTCATCCTTGATCCTTCCCTGCAGCGCCGACTTGCTGCGACCGAGGATCAACCCCGCTTCCGCCGCAGAATTCCGCTTCCACTGAGGACTATAGGCGGCCACAGCATATCTTTCTAACGTTCAATGCGGATGAAACCAGCGATTGACAGTGTCGCGGAGTTTCGTTGTAATCAGCGCCATGGGGATTTGAGCGATCTCCCCACGAGGCGACATGCCCAAGTATCGCGTCCCGTTTGCTTTATGCGAGGACGCATCATGTCAACGTTCACGACCATATCATCCGACAAATTGGCGCGCCTGATCGGCACGGCCAATGCCCCTGCTCTGATCGATGTCCGGACGGAGGAGGATTTTGCCGCCGACCGGCGACTGATCCCCGGCTCTGTCAGGTTCAGCCACGAGACCGTTGCGGAATGGGGCGGCGCATTTGCCGGCCGTTCCGCCATCGTTTCCTGTCTGCGCGGCGGCAAGCTCGCACAGGGCACCGCAGCCTGGCTCAGGCAGCTCGGCGTGGAGGCCGAGACTCTCGACGGCGGCTTCGAGGGCTGGAAGGAAGCGAAGCTGCCGTTGCTCGACACCCGCAAGCTCCCCCCGCGCGATACCAAGGGACGCACCGTCTGGGTCACGCGGGCGCGGCCCAAGGTCGACCGCATCGCCTGCCCCTGGCTGATCCGCCGCTTCGTCGATCCCAACGCGGTGTTTCTGTATGTGGCGCCGTCCGAAGTGGTCGCCGTCGGCGAGCGGTTCAGTGCCGCGCCCTTCGACATCGAGAACGTGTTCTGGAGCCACCGCGGCGAGCTCTGCACCTTCGACGTCATGATCGAGGAGTTCGGCGTTGCGACGCCGGCGTTGCTGCGGCTGGCCACGCTGGTGCGCGGCGCCGACACCGCGCGGCCGGATCTCGCACCGGAAGCGCCCGGCCTGCTCGCCGCGTCTCTCGGGCTGTCGCGGATGTACGATGACGACCTCGAACAGCTCGAGGCCGGCATGCTGCTCTACGATTCCTTCTACCGCTGGTGCCGCGACGCCACGGGCGAGACCCACAATTGGCCGACCAACAAGGTGAAGGCGTGATGGATATCCGTAACGCCCAAGCAGAAGCTGATGCCGGTCACGGCGTCAGCTTCGGTGAAGCCTTTCGCGTCTGGCTCCGCGTCGCCTGCCTCAGCTTCGGCGGGCCGGCGGGCCAGATCGCGGTGATGCACCGCATCCTGGTCGAGGAGAAGAACTGGATCTCCGAGGGACGTTTCCTGCATGCGCTGAATTACTGCATGCTGCTGCCGGGACCGGAGGCGCAGCAGCTCGCGACCTATGTCGGCTGGCTGATGCATCGCACCGCCGGCGGGCTGATGGCGGGCGGGCTGTTCGTCCTGCCCGGCATCATCGCCATCATGGGCCTGAGCTACATCTATGCGGCCTATGGCAATGTCAGCTTCGTCGAGGCGCTGTTCTTCGGACTGAAGGCCGCGGTGCTCGCCATCGTCATCGAGGCCGTTGTCCGCGTCGGCAAGCGGGCGCTGAAGAACCGCATCATGATCGCGCTGGCCGCAATCGCCTTTGTCGCAATCTTCTTCTTCGCGGTCCCCTTCCCGATCATCATCATTGCCGCCGGCGTGATCGGCTATGCCGGCGCCCGCGCCGGCCGGCCGGAATTTGCGCCTCCCGGTCACGGCCATGGCGACAGCGGTGCCGTGATCGACAGCATGCTCGGCGAAGCCGTGCCCGAGCATGTCCGCCCCAACACGCCGCGCGCGATCCGGACCGCGGCCCTGTGGCTTTCGCTTTGGCTCGTGCCGGTGATCGCGCTGCTTGCGGTTCTGGGCCAAGCCAGCGTGTTCAGCCAGATCGCGCTGTTCTTCACCAAGATGGCGCTCGTCACCTTTGGTGGCGCCTACGCGGTGCTGGCCTATGTCGCCCAGCAGGCGGTCGAGCATTATCACTGGCTGAAGCCGCACGAGATGCTCGACGGGCTCGGCATGGCCGAGACCACGCCGGGCCCTCTCATCATGGTGCTCCAGTTCGTCGGCTTCATGGCCGCCTATCGCGACCCGAGCGGCCTGTCGCCGATGCTGGCGGCCATGCTCGGCGGCCTGCTTGCGACCTGGGTCACCTTCACGCCCTGCTTCCTCTGGATCTTCGTCGGTGGCCCCTATATCGAGCGGCTGCGCGGCAACACGGGGTTGGCCGGGGCCCTCAGCGCGATCACCGCCGCCGTCGTCGGCGTGATCCTCAACCTCTCGATCTGGTTCGCGCTGCACACCCTGTTCCGCGAGACCGTGCCGGTGCATGCCTTCCCACTGGATTTCGACAGGCCCGTGCTGACGAGCGTCGATATTCCCGCGCTCGTGCTGTCGATTGCGGCTGCGACCGCGATCTTCCGGTTCAAGCTCGGGATGCTGACGGTGCTCGCCGGCAGCTGCGCCGCCGGCGTGGCGTTGCGGCTGGTGGGGGTGATCTAGGGCGTCGAGGCTGGAGGCCGTGCTGCAACGCCTGTCGAGCAGGACAGTCGCGGAACTCCGTGAGCATTGACTTGGATCAGTACTGCCGACGGTCGGAGTGCCACCGGTGTGTTGGGCCAACGTGGAGGAAGCCACAATGCGCAAATTGGCTTTGACAATTTTGACAGTGGGTATCGCCCTGACAGCGGGGCACGCCCGGGCTCAAAGATATGATCCGGCATTTCCCGTTTGCCTGAACGTCGTCTCTTTCGGAACCAGCCCGTACTACAGATGCAGCTATACGACGATGGACCAATGCAGAGCGTCGGCTAACGGTCAGATGTGCGTCCTCAACCCGTATTACGTTGGTACGAAGGCCAGAGGGAGCAATCGGCGCAATTCCCGCCAAACATACGCGCCGCCCAGGCCGCCGATCCACTCCCGGGCTGCGCCGTACAATCAATACAATGAACCCTATTATGGAGCTTCCCAAGGTTACGCACCGGGCGAGAAAGAGCGATTTCTCCAAAGCGTGAGACAATACATGTGAAGATGACGGGCCGACCGTGTTCGCGCGCGCATGTCATCTGGGCTGGGGGGCACTGTCTCGAAACGTCCGTCATTCCGAGCGGGTATGCCCCCCGCAGAGCTACCGCATCATCATCCGAGCGATCGCCTCGCCAATCACCACCGTCGTGAAGTGGGTGTTGGCACGGCAGTCGGACGGCATGATCGAGGCATCGGCGACGCGCAGGCCCGAGATGCCCTTCACGGTGCCATCAGGATTGACCACACCATCGGCATCGTTGACGCCGGTCATGCGGCAACTGCCGGCGGCGTGCTGGATGTCGCCGGTTTCGCGGCGCAAAAGCGCGTCGAGTTCATGATCCGGCAGCGCCGCCGCCTGCGGCAGCGTCAGATCGGTGTCGGCCAGCCTGATCCAATCGGCGATACCGGCAAGTGCGGGCTGGGAGGTGATCACGGCCAGCCGTTTCACCGCATCCAACATGCGCTGCATGTCGCGGGGATCGGCAAGCATGTTCTCCTCGACGATGGGATCGACGGACGGATCGGTGGAGGCGAGCTTGAGCGTGCCGCGCGAATAGGCGTTGAACAGCCCGGCACCGATCGCGCCGGGCACGCCGATGCCGCGATGGTTGAACGCGATCAGGATCATGTCGCGCTTGCCGCCATCGGCGAGACCGGACGAATAGGTCACGCAGCAATTGGTGTGGCGGGTGTCGGGATCGGCGGGCCGCAGGTTTTGCTGCAGCTGGATCGTCGCGCGGAACAGCGGATGATCGAAGAAGTGGCGGCCCACCGGCAGGTCGCGCGCGACCGCGATCCCCATCGCCTTCAGCTCGTCGGCCGGCCCAATGCCCGAGCGCAGCAGGATCGCCGGGCTGTGGATAGCACCGGCGCAAAGCACGATCTGGCGCGCGCTGATGTCGCTGGTGCCCTGCCCCTCGGTGTGAACGCGCAGACCCGTCGCACGGCCGTCGCTGATCAGAACGCGATCGACCAGCGTCTTGCCCCGGATCTCCAGATTGGCGCGGCCGCGCGCAGGCTCCAGATAGCCCTCATTGGTGGTGATGCGGCGGCTGTCGCGGCTGTTGATGGGATAGCAGGCGACGCCCTCACCGTCAGGGCCGTTGAGATCGGCGCACCAGGGATAGCCGCTTGCCAGCGCCGCATCGCGCAAGCCACGATCGATCGGGCCCCATTTTTCCGGCGGCGCGCGATAGACCGGCAACGGTCCGCCGCGGCCGTGACCTGCGGCATCGCCAAATTCGAGATCGTCCTCGATCACCGAGAAGAGCGGCATCACCTCCCTGGCCGACCAGCCGGTGCAGCCATTGGCGGCCCATTCGTCGAATGCATCCGCGACGCCGCGAATGGCGATCTGGCCGTTCATCATCGACGAGCCGCCGAGCCCCTTGCCGCGCCAGTAGAAGCGCGGCTCCTGCCCCGCCACACGGCGCGTCAGGAGATCAGGCCACTGCCATTTCTCCTGATACTCGCGCTTGTGAATGATCGGGATCGGGTTTGGCGTCCTCACCTCCCAGGGCGCTTCGTCAGCGCGCCAATCGAGGCCCGCCTCTAACAGCAGCACGCGACGTGCGGGATCCTCGGAGAGCCTCGCGGCCACGGCGGCGCCAGCCGAGCCGCCGCCGACAACAATGACATCGTACATCGCGTTACTTCTCAACGTTCCAGAACACCGGGATGGCGGACGGTATCAGACCGCGCAGAGTGGCGCGATAGGCGGCGGGCTGCGCGAACTGGCCCCACGGAATCGCGGGCGCCTGATCGTACATGACGCTCTGGATCTCGCCGGCAACTGCCTTGCGATCCGCTTCGGCAGGCGCTTTCGCAAAGGCTTCCATCAGCGGCGTGATGCGTGGATCGCACTGCCAGCCGGTGAAGTCGACGCAGTTGAAGGCGACCATGACGTTGGTCAGCGGCGAGCCGAGGTCAAAACCGCCGGCGTGAACGCCGTAGACGCTCCAGCCTTCCTTCTTGGCACGGCGCGCCAGCACGCTCGCCCAATCCATCACCTGGAGATCGACGTTGAAGCCCGCCGCCTTCAGCCGCTCGGCCAACACCTGCGCCGACACGCGCGGGGCCTCGAGATCGTTGGCCTCCATCACGACCACCGGCTCGCCGGCATATTTCGTCGCCTTCAGCGCCACCTTCGCCGCTTCGATCGAGGGATTTGCCGCAGCCTCAATGCCGGCCTTGCTCTCATAGGCGGTGCCGCAAGTGAAGAACGTCGCACAAGGCATGGCGTATTTGGCATCGAGCCCGAGCGCGTCGAGCACCTCGCGCTGATCAACCAGCTTCCACAGCACGCGCCGGATCGCGGGATCGTCGAACGGTTTTGATGCGGCATTGAGGCGATAGGCGCCCGCGAACATGTTGCCGCCGGTGAAATTGACGACCTTCACGCGTGAGTTCTTCTCGAGCTGAGGGAGCAGATCGAACGGCGCATATTGCATGAAGTCGATTTCGCCGGCTTGCAGCGCGGACGCCGCCGTCGAGCCATCCGGAATAACGCGGATCTCGAGCGTGTCGATGTTGACGCGCTTGCCGCCGGCCAGGAAATCGGCGGGCTCAGGGCGCGGCACGTAGTCGGCGAATTTCTTCAGGATCATGCGGTCGCCGGTACGGTGATCGGCCTTGCTGTAGACAAACGGGCCGGAGCCGATGATCTCGGTGATGCGCTGATCGCCGGGCGTTTTCGCGATGCGCTCGGGCATCATGAAGGCGACGGGGCTGACGGGATTGCCGAGCGCGTCGATGACGAGCCCGGATGGCTCCTTCAGCGTCAGCACGAAGGTTTTTGCATCCGTCGGCTCCAGCGAAGCCGAGATCGCAAAAATGCGGCGGCCGAGCGCGCTGCGGGTGCCCCAGCGGCGCAGCGACGCGACGCAATCGGCCGCGGTGACTGGTTGGCCGTCATGCCATTTCAGGCCGTCACGCAGCGTGAATGTATAAGTCAAGCCGTCCGCGGAGACCTTCCAGTCCTGCACCATCTGCGGCTTGACGTCGCCCTTGGAGTCCTTCGCGAACAGCGTGTCGAACACCATGTAGCCGAAGGTGCGCGAAATATAGGCCGTGGAGAAATGCGGATCGAGCGTGACGATCTCCGCTTCAAGCACCGCGACGAGATTTCCTGCGGCGTGCACGGGCGCCGCAACGAGTGCCATGCCGAACAGCGCCGGAATGAAGGACTTCAGTTTGAACATTGGTTTCTTTTTGCCTTTTGACTGACACGTTTGCAGTCACCAGGAAAAAGCAATGTTCGTGCCCACACGTATGCGCTCGTGGCTATCTGCCACGCGTTTGCGGAGATGCGCACTTTGAGTTGGAGCGCGACGCTCTCGCATCCCGTCATTGCGAGCGCAGCGAAGCAATCCAGTCTGCCGCCGCGGAAAGATTCTGGATTGCTTCGCTGCGCTCGCAACGACGATGTGGAGGTAGCGCACCGCTCCACATTGTCATCTGCGGCGAGAGCCTACCCCTACTCGATCACCTTGCCGAACTTGTTCGACTTCGGGAAACCCTTCGGCGGCAGGCGGCCGGCGTCGGCGCGGGTGCCTTGCCACTCGGCAAGCTCCTTCATTGTCGCGGAGAATTCGCGACCGGCGGAGTCCTTCCAGGTGAGGCCAGCCTTGGCCTCGAAGACGGCTACGTCCGACAGACCGCCGTCCTTGTACTTCTGCAGGCGCACGCCGCGGCCGCGCGCCATCTCCGGCACCTGGTCGAGCGGGAAGATCAGCATCTTGCGATTGTCGCCAATGACAGCAACGGTGTCGCCGAGCACCTCGGTCACCGTGCGCGCCTCGTTCGGCATGTCGACGTTGAGGATCTGCTTGCCCTTCTTGGTGGTGCCGACGCAGTCGTCCTCGTTGACGACAAAGCCCTGGCCTTCACTGCTTGCGACCAGGAATTTGCGACCACCCTTGTTGACGAACAGAGCAACGGGCGCCGCTTCCTGTTCGAGTTCGATGAACAGGCGGATCGGCTCACCATGACCGCGACCGCCCGGGAGCTTCGCGACATCGAGCGAGTAAAACTTGCCGTTGGTGGCGAACAACAAGAGCTTCGAGGTCGTCTCCGCGAAGAACGCGAAGCCGAGCTTGTCGTCCTGCTTGAAGGCCAGCCCCGAGAGATCCTCGACATGGCCCTTCATGGTGCGGATCCAGCCCTTGTCGGAGACGACCACCGTCACCGGCTCGCGCTCGACGAGGGCTTCCTCCATCGCGGCGAGATCGTGCTCGGGTGCGTCGGCGAAAGTGGTACGGCGCTTGCCGAGCGGCGTCTTCGGTCCGAACATGTCGCGGACCTTGCCGACCTGCTCGCCGACCTTCTTCCACTGCTCGGGTTCCGAGGCGAGCACCGCGTTGATGCCCTTGAGCTCGGCGCGGAGGTTCTTGTCCTCGGTGCGGATCTCCATCTCTTCGAGCTTGCGCAAGGAGCGCAGGCGCATGTTGAGGATGGCTTCGGCCTGCACCTCGGTGAGCTTGAACGCCTTCATCAAGGCCGGCTTTGGCTCATCCTCGGTCCGGATGATCCTGATCACCTCGTCGAGATTCAGATAGGCAACCAGCAGGCCGCCGAGGACTTCCAGCCGGTGCTCGATCTGCGCCTTGCGGAAGTTGGTCCGCCGGATCAAGACATCGCGCAGATGGTCGAGCCACTCGCGCAGGCACTCCGCGAGCCCCACCACCTTGGGGATGCGGCCCTTGATCAACACGTTGAGGTTCAGCGGAATCTTGTTTTCGAGCTCGGTGAGCCGGAACAGCGATTCCATCATCAGGGCCGGGTCGACGTTCTTCGACTTCGGCTCGATCACGATACGGACGTCTTCGGCCGACTCGTCCCTGATGTCGCCGACCAGCGGCAGCTTCTTCTGGTCCAGCAGCTCGGCGACCTTCTCGATCAGCCGCGACTTCTGCACCAGGAAGGGAATCTCGGTGACGACGACGACCCAGGTGCCGCGTGCGCCCTCTTCGTGCGACCACCTGGCGCGGACTCGGAACGAGCCACGGCCGGTCGTGTAGGCTTCAGCGATGGCCTGCTTGGAATCGACGCAGATGCCGCCGGTCGGGAAATCGGGTCCCTTGACCCACTTCATCAGCGCCTTGGACTTCGCGTCGGGCTTCTCGATCAGATGCAGCGCGGCGTCACAGAGTTCGGCGGCGTTGTGCGGCGGGATCGAGGTCGCCATGCCGACCGCGATGCCCTGCGCACCATTGGCGAGCAGGTTCGGGAAGCCGCCGGGCAGCACGACCGGCTCTTTCGACTGGCCGTCGTAATTGGCGCGGAACTCGACGCCGTCCTCGTCGATGCCCTCGAGCAGAAGCCGCGCGACATCGGTCATGCGCGCTTCGGTGTAGCGGTAGGCGGCCGGATTATCGCCGTCGATATTGCCGAAATTGCCCTGGCCGTCGACCAGCGGATAGCGCGAGGAGAAATCCTGCGCGAGACGCACCATGGCGTCGTAGATCGCCTGATCGCCATGCGGATGGAACGAGCCCATCACGTCACCGACTATCTTGGCGGACTTCTTGAAGGCCGTGCCGGGATCGAGTCTGAGCAGGCGCATGCCGTAGAGGATGCGCCGGTGGACCGGCTTCAGGCCGTCGCGCGCGTCGGGCAGCGCGCGATGCATGATGGTGGAGAGCGCATACGCGAGATAGCGCTCTTCCAGCGCGTCACGCAGCGGCACCTCATGAATTTCAGCCGGTTCTTCCGGAGGAACGATTCGTTTTCCCATGCCGCCCGGTTAAACCGTGGAAGCGAATCGGGCAAGGATGGATTGTTCCCCGAGGGCTGCTACTGCCCTCCCCACCCGGCCGTTATGGTTGGCTGGACCTTGGTCGGGGCCGTCGCCGGCATATTGGCGACACAGCGGCGGGCGGCCTCGATTTCGGCTTCGGTGGCACCGTGGGATCGTGCCCATGTCTCTGCGGCCGCAGCGGAATATTTCGCCACATAGTACCGGACGACCGTGCAGGAGGCCCGGCGAAACACGCCAGGTTGCGGCTCGCCGGCCATTGCGTCAGGCGCAAAAGCAAGCAGCGCCGCGGTCAGCGCAAAACCCCTGATCAACATTTGGGCTGTCCCCGTTGTGGAACCAGCCCGGCCAACGCAGCCAGTCGGACTTGGTTCCCGGGGGAACTTCATATTTTTCTGGCGATGCTGCGGCGCGATCAGCTCATGATGCTGGTCTTGTTGCCTTTTTTGGGTGCAGAAATCTTTTAGGGTGCAGGAAGCGCCGCCCTGGCCTGCTGCCGCGTCAGGGCATTGATGAACCCGGCGCGCGCATCGGAATGGACCTGCCCCCGCGGCTCCAACACATGGCGCAGCAGGAACAGGCCGGTCAGCCGAAAGCCGTCCTGGAGATCCTCGTCGGTGAGGTCGCTCGCGGCTTCGCCATGGCGCAGGAATGGCGGCAGCCGCAACAACCGATCGCGCCACGGCTCGCCCGCGCCGCGCGACACCGCGCCGCCGGATTTGGGCGATACGTAGATCAGATCTGTCGTCTCCCCCGTCACCGCGCAGTTTTCGAGCGCCAGCCCGAAGCCGAGCTCGGAGAGCATCGCCAGCTCGAAATGAATGAGGTGCACGGCAGCGCTGCCGATGTCGTCGAAATCGTCGAGCGAATGCTCGAGCAGCGAGAAGATCTCCTCGTGCGGATCCCGTTCGGGAAGAAGCCGTGCAATCGAGGCCAGATGGGTGACGCCATAGACGCCATGGGACGAGCCCAGCAGCGTCGCCGCCCGCAGCTTCAATCCCTCGATCGCGTAGGTGCCGAGATGCTCGTCGAGCCGCGCCCGCCACACTGCGCTGACGCTGTTGCCGGGTTGAAGCAGCGGCCGCAGCCGCGAGCTGGCACCGCCGCGCACGAGACCGAGATGCCGGCCGTGCTGGCGCGTCAGCAGTTCGACGATGGCGCTACTCTCGCCATGCCGCCGCACGCCCAGCACGATGCCTTCGTCGGTCCATTCCATGGGGTGAAGTCTAGCGGATTTCGAGGTGCCGTAGGGTGGGCAAAGCGAGGCGTGCCCACGATTTTGATCGACAATGCGATGATGGCGGACACGGCGCGCAAGGGCGCGCCTTTGCCTCCCTACGGCATCGCACCCAGCCTCAGGCGTTGAACCAGCCCTGCGCGTCGCCGGTGAACGAGAAGTACAGCCCGAACATCGTCAACACGCAGGAGACGATCTCGATGACACTGTCGAGCTCGAGGCCCTTTTCGCCGATGATCTGACCGAGCGAGATCACGGACAGAACCAGCGCAGCCGCCAGCACCCAGCGCGGCCAGTTCTTGCGCCAACGGGCAGCCAGCCAGACGAAATAGACCAGCAGCAGGATCATCCCGCCGGCGAGCAGCGTTGCCGTCATGATCATCTGGTCGGTCATCTCGATGGTGGGCGTGCGGTCCTGCACCGCCACCGACACTGCATCCAGCATCAGCGATGCATAGAGCAACGCTTCGAAGCGCCGGACGTTCGTAGGCACGCTCATCAAATACCGATCTTTTCTTGCTTATTCCTTGGGAAATTCCAGGCCCATCTCGCGGTAGCGATCGGGATCGTCACCCCAGTTCTCACGCACCTTGACGAACAGGAACAGGTGCACCGGCACGCCGAGGATCTCGGCGAGCTCCTTGCGCGAGTCTGCGCCGATTGACTTGATGCTGGCGCCGCCCTTGCCGAGCACGATCTTGCGCTGGCTTTCGCGCTCCACGAAGATCGTCTGCTCGATGCGCACCGACTTGTCCTTGCGCTCCTCCCACTTGTCGGTCTCGACCGTGGACTGGTAGGGCAACTCCTGGTGCAGCTTGCGATAGATCTTTTCGCGGGTGATCTCGGCCGCCAGATGTCGCATCGGCGCATCCGACATCTGGTCCTCGGGATAGAGGAACGGACCCGGCGCCACCATCTCGGCAAGCGTGCTGCGAATGTCGTCGACACCATCGCCCGAGATCGCCGAGACCATGAAGGTCTTGGTGAAGGGCATGCGCTCGTTGGCGGCCTGCGCCAGCGCCAACAGCTTCTCGCGCTGGACCAGGTCGACCTTGTTGATCACCAGAATCTTGTCGTGATTGACGCTCGCGACCTTGGTGAGGATCGCCTCCGCCTCCTCGTCGATACCGCTTTTGGCATCGAGCAGCACGCAGACGAGGTCGGCGTCATGCGCCCCGCTCCAGGCGGTCGAGACCATGGCGCGGTCGAGCCTGCGCTTGGGCAGGAAGATGCCGGGCGTGTCGACCAGGATGATCTGCGCGTTGTTCTCGATCACGATGCCGCGGATCAGCGCGCGCGTGGTCTGCACCTTGCGCGATACGATCGTGACCTTGGCCCCGACCAGCGCATTGACCAGCGTGGATTTGCCGACGTTGGGCGCGCCGATCAGCGCGACAAAACCGCAGCGCGTCGTGGCAGGCGTCTCGCCGCTTGTTTCAGCCGTCATTGCCGCCGCCAACACCTTCACGTTCAATCATCACCGAAGCAGCCACCTTCTCCGCCGCGCGTTTGCTGCCGCCGATGCCTTCGGCCGGCGCGAGCCCTGGCAGGTCGACGGCTACGCGGAACTGCGGATCGTGGTGCGGGCCGGTGCGCTCGACCTCGCGATAGACAGGCGTCGGCAGCCCCTTCCCCTGCGCCCATTCCTGCAACACGGTCTTGGGATCGCGCAGCGGCCGCCGCGGCTTGTGCATGCGCTCGGTCCAGTTGCGTTTGACGAACTCGTCCGCCGCAGCATGGCCGCCGTCGAGGAAGATCGCTCCGATCACGGCTTCGCAGATGTCGCCGAGGATGGACTTGCGCAGGCGCGCATCGGCGCTGGAGCCGACCGAACCGAGCTTGATGTCGTCGAGCAGACCGAGCGACTTGGCGACGTCGGCGCAGCTTTCCTTGCGCACGAGCTCGGCAAGCCGCTTGGACAACTCGCCCTCATCGGCATTCGGGAAGGCATGATAGAGCATGTCGGAGACGACGAGCCCGAGCACGTGGTCGCCGAGGAACTCCAGCCGCTGATAGCTATCGCCGCGCTTGCGTCCGGACTTCAGCGCCGAGACGTGCGTGATCGCCTGCATCAGCAGGTTCGGATCGGCGAAGCTGTGGCCGATGCGCGCCTCGAGCGCCGCGTTCGCGTCGGCTGCCGCCTTGGCCTTGTCCTTGGCCTTGCTGCTTCGCGTCCGCTTCTTCGCAGGCGTCTTGGTTTCAGCAGATTTGGCTTCAGCAGATTTGGTTTCAGCAGTCTTGGTATCAGGCGTCTTGGTCGCAAGCGTCTTTGTTGCAGCTTCGCCCTCAGGAGCGGCTTGCGCCTCGATTGGTTGGGTCGCGATGTCCTTGGCTTCGTCTTTCATCGGACGATTTTGAAGAACCGATTCCAGCGCACCGCCCAGGGCCAGCGCCAGAACATCCAGGCATGCTCGCCTTCGGCGATCGAGAAGAAGATCATCTGGGCGCGGCCGATCAAATTCTCCTGCGGCACGTAGCCGACCTGACCGAGGAAACGGCTATCGGTGGAGTTGTCGCGGTTGTCGCCCATCATGAAGAAATGGCCGGGCGGCACGGTGTAGACGTTGGTGTTGTCCATGTAGCCGTTGTCGGCGCAATCGAGCGTCTCGTAGGAGACACCGTTCGGCAGCGTCTCCTTCCAGCGCTTCACGCGCGAGATGCCGCCGCCTTCGGAGCCGCAGGGATCCTCGCCGACATACTCGCTCATGCGCTGGCGCTCGACCGGGGTGTCGTTGATGTAGAGCAGACCGTCCTTCATCTGGATGTGGTCGCCGGGCAAGCCGATCACGCGCTTGATGTAATCGGTGGTGTCGTCCTTCGGCAGACGGAACACGACGATGTCGCCGCGGTTCGGATCCGAGCCCCAGATCCGTCCCGAGAACAGCGGCGGCGAGAACGGGATCGAGTAGTGGCTGTAGCCGTAGGAATATTTCGAGACGAACAGGTAATCGCCGACCAGCAGCGTGGCCTTCATCGAGCCGGACGGGATGTTGAATGGCTGGAACAGGAAGGTGCGGATCACCAGCGCGATCAGGAGAGCATGGATTACGACCCGGATCGTTTCGCCGACGCCGCTTTCAGTTTTCGTTCCCGAAGTCACGCTCATTGCTCTCTCAATTCCGGCCGGCGATCACAGAACGCCCTCCTCCCACGAACGGCCCACCGGTTCGCGGTCCAAGGAGATTGTCCTGATTCTGATAGTGAGGGCCAATTCCGGCGTAAAGCCGAATTCGCCCAGCCTGATTTGCGTCCGCGGACTTTTAGACGGTTGCCGCAGGCCACGCAATCAAGGATCGCATCAAAAACCCGTAAGACGTTGAATTTCAACACGAATTATAAAATCGCCACCCCACCCCCGAGGAATCGGTCAGGGCTTGGCCAGCGGCACGGCGGAAATGATCACGAAGGCCTGCGCCAACGGCCAGTCGTCGGTGATCGACAGATCGATCTGGGCCTCGAATCCCTCCGGCGTCAGGGCCTGGAGCCGGGCCAGCGCCCCGCCGGTCAGGCGCATCGACGGCCGGCCCCCGGGCAGGTTCACCACCCCCATGTCGCGCCACCAGACGCCCTGCCTGATGCCGGTGCCGAGCGCCTTGGAGCAGGCTTCCTTGGCGGCAAAGCGCTTGGCGTAGGTCGCCACCACCATCTTCTCGTTCTTGGCCCGCCGCTCCGCCTTGGCCCGCTCTGCCGCGGTGAAGATGCGGTCGAGGAAGCGCTCGCCGTGGCGCTCCATCACCTTGCCGACGCGTGTGATGTCGATGAGGTCTGAGCCGATGCCGATGATCATGCCCGGCTCCGTCCGACATCCATCGCCGCGCGCATCTTGCGCACCGTCTCGCCGAGACCAACGAAGACCGCCTCGCCGATCATGTAGTAGCCGATGTTGAGCTCCATGATTTCAGGCAGTGCGGCAATCGTCTCGGCGGTCGCGTAGTCCAACCCGTGGCCGGCATGGACCTCGAGCCCGGCGTCCTTGGCGACCTTCACGCCCGCCACGATCCGCCGCCATTCGGCCTCGGCCTTGTCGGCGTGGCCGTCGACCACGGCGTCGCACCAGGCGCCGGTGTGGATCTCGATCACGGGCGCGCGCAGCCGCGCCGCCATCGCGATTTGCGCGGGGTCCGCAGCGATGAACAGCGAGACGCGGATGCCGGCATCGTTGAGCCGCGCGATATAGGGCGCAAGCGCATTGTGCTGGCCGACAACGTCCAACCCGCCTTCGGTCGTCACCTCCTGGCGCCGCTCCGGCACCAGACACACCGCATGCGGCTTTGTGGCGAGCGAGATGCGCATCATGTCGTCGGTCGCCGCCATCTCGAAATTCAGCGGCTTGGAGATCTCCGCCTTCAGCCGCGCCATGTCCTCGTCGCGGATATGGCGGCGGTCTTCGCGCAGATGCGCGGTGATGCCGTCGGCGCCGGCCTCGATCGCAAGCAGCGCCGCGCGGACCGGATCAGGATGGCGGCCGCCGCGTGCGTTACGGACGGTCGCGACATGGTCGATATTGACGCCGAGGCGGAGCGGAGGTGCGGGCATTTCAGGACTCACGAGATCGGAGGAACAGGCGACGACAGAGGCCTATCCATTAACACGTTCGACACGGGCGACGACCGCCTTGGCGCGCAGCTGGGCCAGGATCGCGCTCAAATGCTTGAGATCGTAGACTTCGAGATCGATCGTCGTCTCCGTGAAGTCGGGCGAGCGGCGCTGCATGCTGATATTGTCGATATTGCCGTCGTGCTCGGCGATCACGGTCGCGATCTGCGCCAGCGCGCCGGGTTCGTTAACGTTCTCGACCTTGATGCGCGCCGGGAAGCGTTGCGGGGCGGAATCCTCGATGTCCCAGCGGGCGTCGAGCCAGCGCTCCGGCTCCTCCTCGAAATCCTTCAGCGCCGGCGACTGGATCGGATAGATCGTGATCCCCTCGCCCGGCGTGACGATGCCGACGATGCGATCGCCGGGCACGGCGCCGCCGTTCGGCGCGAACTTCACCGGCAGGTCGGAATTGTTTCCGCCAATGGGGATCGCAACCGGGCTGCGCGACGGCTCCAGCGCCTTCTCCTTGAGCTTGGCGGCAAGCCCCTGCCCCTTCTTGACGCCGTAGCGCGCAACGCGCTCCTCCTTGTAGTCGGGATACATCGCGCGCGCGACGTGGGACGCCTTGATCTCGCCCCGGCCGACCGCCGCCATGACGTCCTCGATCGAGGTGCGCGCCAGCCGCGGCAGCGCGCCCTTGAGCTTGTCGTCGGCATATTCGATCTTGGCGCGCTCGAACAGGCGCTCGACGATGCGCCGGCCGAGGCCGACATATTGATCGCGCACGGCGGTGCGGGTGGCACGGCGGATCGCAGCGCGCGCCTTGCCGGTGACCGCGAGCGTCTCCCAGGCCGAGGGCGGCGCCGACTGCGCTTCCGAGGTCAGCACCTCGACCTCATCGCCGTTCTGGAGCTCGGACGACAGCGGCGCGAACTGGCCGTTGATCTTGCAGCCGACCGCGCTGTTGCCGACGTCGGTATGCACGGCATAGGCGAAGTCGATCACATTGGCGTGGCGCGGCAGCGCGATCAGCTTGCCCTTCGGAGTGAAGCAGAACACCTGGTCGTGGAACAGCTCGAGCTTGGTGTGCTCGAGGAATTCTTCGGGGTTGGCGCTCTCCGAGAGGATGCCGATGGTATGGCGCAGCCAGGCGAACGCGGTGGATTCGCGCTTGAGGAACTCGGTCGGCGAGCCTACGCCTTCCTTGTAGAAGACGTGCGCGGCGATGCCACGCTCGGCGATCTGGTCCATCGCCTCGGTGCGGATCTGGAGCTCGACGCGCTGGTTGCCGGGGCCGATCACGGTGGTGTGGATCGAGCGGTAGTCGTTCTGCTTCGGCGTCGAGATGTAGTCCTTGAAACGCCCCGGCACGACCGGCCAGGTGGTGTGGACGATGCCGAGCGCGCGATAGCAGGCCTCGATGTCGTTGACGACGACACGGAAGCCGAAAATGTCGGACAGCTGCTCGAAGCCGACCGATTTGCGCTCCATCTTGGTCCAGATCGAAAACGGCTTCTTGCTGCGGCCATAGACCCGCGCACCAAGGCCCTTGTGGCGCAGATTGTTGGAAAGCTGCGCCTCGATCTCGCCGATCAGATTGCGATTGCGTTCGGCGAGCGCGTCGAGCCGCTGCATCACCACCGAATAAGCATCAGGATCGAGGGTGCGGAAGGACAGATCCTCGAGCTCCTCGCGCATCTGCTGCATGCCCATGCGTCCGGCCAACGGCGCATAGATGTCGAGCGTCTCCTCGGCAATGCGCCGGCGCGATTCGGTCGGCACGAAGTCGAGCGTGCGCATGTTGTGCAGGCGGTCGGCGAGCTTGACCAGGAGCACGCGAACATCGTCGGCAATGGCCAGCAACAATTTGCGCAGGTTCTCGGCCTGCTTCGCCTCGCGCGACACCAGCTCGAGCCGCTTCAGCTTAGTCAGGCCCTCGACCAGCGCGCCGATCTCGGGGCCGAACAGCTGGTCGATCTCCGCCCGCGTCGCTTCGGTGTCCTCGATCGTGTCGTGCAGAAGCGCGGCGACGATGGTGGCGTCGTCGAGCTTGAGGTCGGTGAGAATCGCCGCCACTTCGAGCGGGTGTGAGAAATACGGATCGCCCGAAGCACGCGTCTGCGAACCGTGCGCCTTCATGGCGTAGACATAGGCGCGGTTCAGCAGGTCTTCGTCGGTGTTGGGATTGTAGGATCGCACGCGTTCGACGAGGTCATATTGACGCATCATCCGCGCGCGCGGCTTCGCTGGCCGTGCCACCGGCGCAGTCGGGGCCACGGCAACCGATTCGGTTGCGCCCTGCATCTGCGTGGATCTGCGGCGTCGATACACCATTCCGTCCTGCCTTCAAACGGACCACGAAACGGCCCGTTGTATACATCCTAAGCTCCGATCGCGGGCGCGGCCGATCAATTCGATGACAGCCGCGCGGCGCAAACCGGCAACGCTATGGTAACCACGAAAACGCCAACAAAAGCAAAGGCCCGAACGCGGGTTCGGGCCTTTGATAAGATCACAAGAAGTCGACGATCGCGAGTAAGACGATTACTCGTCCTCCTCGGGCTGCTCTTCCGGCGGCGCGAGGCCTTCGAGGCCCTTCAGGAGCTCCTCTTCGGTCATGCGCTCAACAGCAACTTCGGTATCGTCGGCATCGACGCTGGCGCCGGCGGAACCGATCAACGGCACCGTATCCGGCTCGGGCTCGTCCACCTCGACGAACTTCTGGAGGGAGTGCACCAGCTCCTCGCGGAGATCCTCCGGCGAGATGGTCTCGTCGGCAATTTCGCGCAAAGATACAACAGGGTTCTTGTCGTTATCGCGGTCAACCGTTAGTTGTGAACCGGACGAAATCATGCGGGCACGGTGGGCGGCCAGCAGGACCAGGTCAAACCGGTTGTCGACCTTGTCGATACAATCTTCTACGGTGACGCGAGCCATAGACTGTCGCTCCGTTGTGGGTGGGACGAAATATGTGGATGATCGGGGCTAGTTATAGGGGCCGAGGCGGTTTCGCAAGGCAAATTTGTGATTTGGCCTCGCCAAACGCCTCTGATACCTCCACATTGGGGCTGGGACGGGTGGTTTCCCGGGTTGCCATTGAGGGCAGCGCCGGGTGTAGGAAAGTCCGCCATAACTATACCTTGATTGCCCCGACTTCTCCGGATTTGCGGTTTCGACGGGTTTCGGCAGCACTTTGAACTGCGCGGTAGGCTGCCGTCGCGCCAACAATAAAACGATCAATCACGAACACACTACGCGAGCAAACTGAATGTCACCTTCCCCTACCAACAAGATCGCGCTCTTCATCGACGGGGCCAATCTTTACGCAACGGCGAAAACTCTAGGCTTCGACATCGATTACAAGCGCCTTCTGAAGGAATTTCAGAGCCGGGGGACGCTGCTGCGGGCGTTCTATTACACAGCGATCATCGAGGATCAGGAATATTCCTCGATCCGTCCCCTGATCGACTGGCTCGACTACAACGGCTACACCGTCGTCACCAAGGCGACCAAGGAATTCATCGACGCCTCCGGCCGCCGCAAGGTCAAGGGCAACATGGACATCGAGCTCGCGGTCGATGCCATGGAGCTCGCCGAGCACATCGACCAGATGGTGCTGTTCTCGGGCGACGGCGACTTCCGCTCGCTGGTCGAAGCTGTGCAGCGCCGCGGCGTGCGGGTGACCGTGGTCTCCACCATCGCCAGCCAGCCGCCGATGATCGCCGACGAGCTGCGCCGCCAGGCCGACGTCTTCACCGATCTCGTCGAGTTGCAGTCCAAGCTTGGCCGCGACCCGTCCGAGCGCCCCGCCCCGCGTGACCGCGGCGAGCGCGAGGCACGCCACCACGCCCCGCAGTTCCTCCAGCGCGCGACCACGATGGCGCCGAGGGGCGATGACGACTTCGAGGAGTGAGGCGGCCCGGTCCAGCCGCCAGGCCCCCACCCTCGTTCCCGACCGTGACTGCCCGCTCTGTCCGCGCCTGGTCGCCTTTCGCGAGGCGAACCGCGCGCGCGAGCCGCTGTGGCACAACGCGCCGGTGCCGCCGTTCGGCGATATCAAGGCACGCCTGTTGATCGTCGGCCTTGCGCCGGGAATGCAGGGCGCCAACCGCACCGGCCGCCCGTTCACCGGCGATTATGCGGGCGACCTGCTCTACGCCACGCTGCTCGAATACGGTTTCGCCAAGGGCACCTACCAGGCGCGTCCCGACGACGGGCTGAAGCTTGTCGACTGCCGGATCGCCAATGCCGTGCATTGCGTTCCGCCACAGAACAAGCCGCTGCCGATCGAGATCAACACCTGTCGCCCGTTTCTCGTCGCCAACCTCGAGACGATGCCGAACTTGCGCGCGATCGTGGCGCTCGGACGCATTGCGCACGACACTGTGCTCAAGCCGCTGAAGCTGAAGGCCTCGCAAGCGCCCTTCGGCCACGGCGCCGAGCACCAGGCAGGCCGGTTCAAGCTCTACGACAGCTATCACTGCTCCCGCTACAACACGAACACGGGCGTGCTGACGACGGACATGTTCCGCAGCGTGTTCGCGAAGATAAGAGCCGACCTCGACTAGAGCGTTTTCGAGCGAAGTGGCCACCGGTTCGCGTAAAGAAAACGCGTCAAAATAATCAACCCTTTGCCGGAGTCTTTGCGGGATTGGCCTTCAGCCAGTCAAGCACATCGCCGGCGTTCCGATCGGGAGGGAACACCGGATAGAACACATGCGTGATCCTGGCGTCGTCGACGATCAGCGCGAGGCGCTTGATCAGCGTCAGGCCCGCGACCTCCATGGTCGGCAGATTCAGCGCGCGCGTGAGCGCAAGCTTCTCGTCCGAGAGTACCGGGAACGGAAGATGCAGCCGCGACGCCATCTCGGTCTGATAGGCGTTGCTCTGGGTCGAAAGCCCGTACACCTGGCCGGCGCCCGCGGCTTTCAGATCGGCAAACAGGTCGCGAAACGCACATGTCTGCGGCGTGCAGCCTCGCGCCCCCGGGATCATGTCCCAATCGTCGACCAGCGCGATCTTGCCGGGCTCGCCGGTGCGCGGATAGGCGAACACCACGGTGCGGCCCGGGAGCGCCGACAGATCGACCGAATTGTCATCGGTCGCACGCAGGCCGATCGCAGGCAGCGTCAGCCCCTTCAGATGCGCGGCACCGCCATCGTCGGCGGGTGCCGGGATCTGGCTCCAGTCGACCTCGAGCAGGTTTTTCTGAGACATCCCGTCCTCTACCCCCTCGCCCGCATCAGCCGGCCCTTCTCCCGGCTCCAGTCGCGCTTCTTCTCGCTCTCGCGCTTGTCGTGCAGCTTCTTGCCCTTTGCTACCGCGAGCTGCAGCTTGGCCCGCCCGCGCTCGTTGAAATAGAGCTTGAGCGGGATCAGCGTCATGCCTTCGCGGTCGACCGCGCCCATCAGCTTGTTGATCTGCCGGCGGTGTAGCAGCAGCTTTCGCGGCCGCTTGGGCTCGTGGTTGAAGCGGTTGCCCTGGAGATATTCGGGAATGGTGGCGTTGATCAGCCAGATCTCGCCGTCCTTGGAATCGGCGTAGGACTCCGCAATCGTGCTCTTGCCGTTGCGGATCGACTTCACCTCGGTTCCGGTCAGCGCAATGCCCGCCTCGATCGTATCCTCGATCGCATAGTTGAAGCGGGCCTTGCGATTTTCCGCCATGACCTTGATAGGACGTTCGTTCTTATCGGCCATGGCACAGAAACCTGATCGAGATACGCAGCGACGCTAACAGATTGGATGAAGCGCGCGCGTCACTTCTTGAGGAGATCGCGGATCTCGGTCAGCAGCACGACCTCGGCCGACGGCTTCGGCGGCTCCGCGGGCTTGACCTCTTCCTTGCGCTTGAACTGGTTCATGGTGCGGATGACCATGAACAGCACGAAGGCGACGATGGCAAAGTTCACGACCAACGTGAAGAAGCTGCCGTAAGCCAACACGGCCCCCTGCTTCTTGGCATCGGCGAGATTGTGCTCCGTGACCTTGCTCGAGAGTCCGACGAAATAGTTGGAGAAATCCAGGCCGCCGGTGATCGCGCCTATGATCGGCATGATGATGTCGTTGACCATCGACGTCACGATGGCGCCGAAGGCGGCGCCGATGATGACCGCAACGGCGAGATCGACGACATTGCCTTTCATTGCGAAATCGCGAAATTCCTTGAGCATGCGCATCCCCTATGTTTCGACGCCTTGCATTGAATTCGCTACGGCAGCCCCCGATCGCCTCAGTTGATCAGTCCGGCGTGCACCATGGCGCTGCGCACGGCAACGCGCGTCGATTCGGACACCGGCACCATCGGCAGCCGCAGCGTCTCGTCGAACTTGCCGAGCAGCGACATCGCGTACTTGATCGGCGCCGGATTGCTCTCGATGAAAAGGTTGTTATGCAGCGGCATCAGCTTGTCGTGGATCGCGAGCGCCGCCTTGGCGTCGCCCTTCTGCCAGGCGGCGTGGAACTCGGCGCACAGACGCGGCGCGACGTTCGAGGTCACCGAGATGCAGCCGTGGCCGCCATGCGCCATGTAGCCGATGATGGTGGCGTCTTCGCCAGAGAGCTGGTTGAAGTCCTCGCCGAGTGCCGCGCGCTGTTGCGACACGCGCACCATGCTGGCGGTGGCGTCCTTGACGCCGGCAATGTTCTTCAGCTCCCACAGACGCTTCATGGTGTCGACCGACATGTCGATCACCGAGCGCGGAGGGATGTTGTAGATGATGATCGGAATCCCGATCGCATCGTTGATCGCCTTGAAGTGCTGATACATGCCTTCCTGGGTCGGCTTGTTGTAGTAGGGCGTCACCACCAGCACGGCGTTGGCGCCCGCCTTCTCGGCGTGCTGGGCCAGCTCGACTGCTTCCTTGGTGGAGTTGGAGCCGGCGCCGGCAATCACGGGCACCCGGCCCTTGGCTTCCTCGATGCACCATTCGACGACCTTCTTGTGCTCGTCGTGGGAAAGCGTCGGGCTCTCGCCGGTGGTGCCGACCGGGACCAGGCCGTTGGTGCCCTCGGAGATCTGCCAGTTGACCAGGGAGCGGAACGCGGCTTCGTCCAGCGAGCCGTTTTTGAAGGGCGTGACCAAGGCGGTGAACGACCCCCGGAATTTCGTCTTGGCTGCCATGGACTTCCTCCGTACGCGGCGAGATTTTAGAGCAAGCCCCATTCTTATCGGGTCTATCCGGCCGGTAAAAGACCTGCTGCCGACTGACGCACCGTTTAGGCCGCGATTTTGCCGCGGTAGTGGTGCAAACCGGGCGAAGGTAAGCGGCTGTTGGTATTTTGTCCGCATATTCAATCAAATACAGCCAGATCTTGTACAGACAGGTCTTGAGCCAATTGACTGATTCGGGGCGACGAACCTCCGTGACCTCCTTTCCGCGTACCGCATGGCGATCCGCCGGTCTGGCCATATGCCTGATGGCCGGCCTGTCGATCGGCTGCGTCGCCCTCGCCAAGTCGAATGAGACCGCCGACGACGCCGCGAAGGAACCGGCCAAGCAGGCCGCCACGGGAACTGACAAGGGAACTAATAATAAGGGAACTGACAAGGGAACTGCGAAGCCGGCTGCCAAACCGCCCGCGAAGGACGCTTCGAAGGGATCGGCCAAGGACACAGCCAAGGGCGCAAGCAAGGGAGCAGCGGCTCCCGCCCCGGTCAAGAATGGCGCGACGGAAGCGGCGAAGAAATCCGCCAAGGATTCCGGGAAGGATGCTGGCAAGACCGCCAGCAAGGATAAGGACAAGCCGAAGCCCGCCGCTGCAGCCACCGCGCCCAAATCACGTCCAGCCGCCAGTGCTCCCGCCTCCCACGCCGCGCCGGCGGTGACGGCCACCGTCAAACCTTCCGCGCCCGCCCCCGCGAGACCGGTCGCAGCGCCGGTGCTGGCACCGGCGACCCGCCAGCACGCCGCCCCGCGCAAGCCGGTGACGCCGGCCGCCGTTGCGGCGACATCGTCGACGTCGCAAGCCGACAAGGACACGCTGGAAAACGTCATTGAGCTCGTGCGCAAGCGCAAGCCGGGCGATGCCAGCAGTTACGCGGATTCGATTTCGGACCCCGTTGCGCGGAAGCTCGCGGAATGGATCATCCTGCGCAGCGAGGACAATGGCGCGAGCGTTGAGCGCTACCGCGCCTTCCTCTCGGCCAATCCGAGCTGGCCGTCGCAGACCTTCCTGCGCCGGCGCCTGGAGGCCGCGATGTGGGACGACAGGCGCGACGATTCCGTCGGCTGGTCGTGGTTCGAGAACGAATCCCCCGTTTCGGCCAAGGGCCGCTTCGTGCTGGCCAAGGCGATGCTGGCACGCGGCGACCGCGCCAATGCCGAGCGCCTCGTGCGCGAAGCCTGGCGCAGCGATCCGATGTCGGAGGATACCGAGAACAACGCGCTCGACCAGTTCGGCGCCCTGCTCACGCCGGGCGACCAGAAGGCGCGGATGGATACGCTGCTCTATGGCAGCGAGACCGAGGCAGCGCTGCGCGCCGCGAGGCGCCTTGGCGCCGGCTATGTCGCGCTCGCCAAGGCCCGCATCGCGTCCTTCAAGAAGGCGCCGAACACGCGCGCTCTGCTCGAAGAGGTGCCGCGCGAGCTGCACAGCGATCCCGGCTTCATCTTCAGCAAGATCCAGCTGCTGCGCCGCGAAGAGAAGTTTCCTGAGGCGGCACAGCTCATGCTGGCGGCGCCGAAGGATCCGAACCGGCTCTACAATCTCGACGAATGGTGGATCGAGCGGCGCCTCCTGGCGCGCAAGATGATCGACACCGAGGACTTCCGCAGCGCCTATCTGATCGCACGCGACGCGGCGCTCCCCTCGCGCGACATCTACAAGACCGAGCAGGAATTCACGGCGGGCTGGATCGCGCTGCGCTTCCTCAATGATCCCGCGGCAGCCGCCCAGCACTTTGCCCGCATCGGCGTCGGCAGCGTCAATCCGACCACGCTGGCGCGTGCCGGTTACTGGCAGGGCCGCGCCGCGGAAGCCGCGGGCCGCCAGCAGGAGGCGCGCAACGCCTATGCCCGCGCTGCCGAGCAGTCGACGAGCTATTACGGCCAGCTCGCGCGCGCGAAGCTCGGCTTGCCGCAGATCGAGCTGAACAGCCAGCCGCGCGGCCGCGGCGCCGAACGGCTGGAGATCGTGCGCGCGGCGCAACTGCTTTACGAACTCGACGAGCGCGAGATGGCGGTGCCGATGCTTGCCGATATGGGCGAGAACGGCGATCCCGAGGCGCTCACCGGCCTCGGCGAACTCACCCAGCGCTACAGCGACGCGCGTGGCATGCTGCTGGTCGGCAAGGCCGCGCTCAACCGCGGCCTGCCGTTCGACTTCTACGCCTACCCCGTCAACGGCATTCCGCAGTTCACGCAGATCGGTCCCGAGGTCGAGCGCAGCATCGTCTACGCGATCGCGCGGCAGGAAAGCGCGTTCAATCCGGCCGTGGTCTCGCCCGCGCAGGCCTATGGCCTGATGCAGGTGACACCGGACGCCGCGCGTTACGTCTGCAAACGGCACGGCGCGACCTATGACCTGTCGCGGCTGAGGAACGATTCGTCCTACAACGCCACGCTCGGGGCAGCGGAGCTCGGCGGCCTGCTCGAGGATTATCGCGGCTCCTACATCATGACCTTTGCGGCCTACAACGCGGGCCGCGGCAGCGTGAAGAAATGGATCGACCGTTACGGTGACCCGCGCGAATCCAAGATCGACGCGGTCGACTGGGTCGAGCTGATCCCGTTCTCCGAAACACGCAATTACGTGCAGCGGATCATGGAGAACCTCCAGGTCTACCGCGCTCGCTTTGGCGGTGGCACGCGGCTCCAGATCGAGGCCGATTTGCGCCGCGGCGCCGGCAGCGTGGAATAACCGGCCTTCTCTCTCGCGCGTAAGAGGCTGCTCCCGCGACAACGGACGTGCGCCTCGCTCAGGCCGAAACGATCGTCGCCTTCGCAGCAACGAGCGTGAAGACCCGTGCCGCCGCACTCTTGCCGCGCCTTAGCCTCCAGGCCTGCGAGCTCTCCAGAACGATCTCGAGATTCTCATCCTCGGACCGGCGCCGCCCGCCGGCTCGTGTCCGCCATGTCGAGCCGTTCGACTTGGGCTCTCTTGTTCGGTGTTTGAACCCGCCCGCTTGACTGAGGCCGCGAGCCCACAATGGTGCCGGTTGATGGACCACGCTTGAAGGATAGACCTTCAGGCTTCCGAAACTCGCTCGACGACAGTCGAGTGTCGGACCAGGCTCTGCCCCAGGCACGCCACATCGCCCAACAGAAAAAGCCCCCGGCGGTTTCCCGCCGGGGGCTCTCTACCGATCGTTAGATCGATATTAGAAGGTGCGCTGAGCGCGGAGCAGCAGGGTCAGGGAGTTCTGATCCTTCAGCTCGTACGTCGCAGCCGGCTTCGCGAAGGCCGAGATGGCCGGGATCGCGATCGTGCCCGAGTACTTCTGATCCAGGCGCGACCAGCTCAGGTCAGCCGTGAAGGCCAGGTTCTTGACCGGGGTCCACACGGTGTTGACGCCGATAACGCCGAAGTTGAAGTCGGGGTTACAGGTTGCAGTGGCGGCACCGTAAGCGGCAACGAAGTTGGCGCAGATCAGAGCCTTGCCCGTATCACCGTACTTCAGCTGAGCGTAGCCACCGTAAATGGCGCTCGCCCAGTAGGGGCTCCAGTTGTGGGTGTAGCCACCACGAACGCCCCAGGTCTTGACGGTATCGATACCGGTACCGGCACCGAAGACGCCATCAGCAAGACCCGCGAAACCGAGGCTCTGATAGGCGCCGACGCCCGAGCCGCTGTACATCGAGAACTGCTGCGGGAACAGAACCTGGAAGTTCTGGCGCGTGTCGCCATCGGTGTAGACGGCCTGCAAGTTGATCGAGTCACCCGCACCAGTCGGGATGTTCTTGATCGACAACGAACCCTGGACAGCCCAACCCCACTTGTCGGAGGGATGACCGGTCGGCTCGGTGGTGCCGTAGTAGCCGGGATGCAGGTCATGCGCGGCGACCGAAATCTGGGCAAGACCCCAGGCCTGGTCAACACGAACAGCACCGACGATGTCGGGCGAGCGCGTGCCACCCCAAGCGTTGACGCCGTACTGGCCCTGGACCAGCGCGTTGCCAGCGTTCGTAGCAGCCGAGGTCGTCACGATCGCGCCAGCGCCGCTAACAGCACTGGAGGCCGTGAAGCCGTTGACGTTCCACAGGTTGCCCGCACCGTTGGACTGGGTGTCGGGGCTTTCCAACGCCAGCGAACCGGTGATGCCCTGACCGAAGTCCGCGGTGTAGGCGAACTGGTTGATACCGGTCACGTGGTTGGAGCCGCCCGGAATGGTGTCGGGACCGCCAGCCGGATAGCTGTTCCACGGAGCGTCGAAGATCGAGACGGTACGGCCCATGGTGAACCCAGCGAACTGGATGAACGCATGGTAGAGGCCGAGGCCGGGGTTGGTGCCGTTGAACGTCGCCGGGCTGCTGCCGGTGACCTGGCTCGTATCATAGCTGAAGATCATGTCAGCGTAGGTACGGACAACGCCGTATTCAGTCGCCGTGCGGGTATCGACGTTGAGGTCCATACGAGCGCGGGTGTAGTAGTAGTTCGTCAGACGGTTGTTCGAACCACCGTTCGCGGTCGCCTGGTTGTTGTTGAAGCCGTAGTCGTTGGCGCCACCGGCAACCATGTCAGCACGGACGTAACCACCCAGCTTGATGCAGGTGTCGGTGCCCGGGATGTAGTAGAAACCCGCACCGTACAGGGAGCAGATCTTCACGTATTCGACCGCCTTGGCCTTCACGGGGAGATCGGCTGCCTGTGCTCCGCCCACGGCGATCAGACCCGCCGCTGAGCCGAGCAAAAGGCTCTTAACCAACTTCATGTTAAACCTCCAAGTTGCTCTTCAGGGAAGGTCACTGACCCGAATGGCCAATTCCCCAACCCCCTTTAAATCCCCGCCTTGGTCACCTTCGCGTCTTCGGACACACCCGCATGAACGCGAGGGACTTAAGCGAAAGACCTAAACGGGACGACCTTGGGATGCCCCCCTCCGTCGCCCGATCACAATTACCGAACGTCCTTGCACACACAACAAGAGAACGCTCCGAAACGGCCCTACGACGTGTGTTTTCCGATGGGTGTTGCACAAATAACACGCAGATGTGATCGGAAGGCGCCTGCAACATATTGTTTTTACTATATTTTTTTGAGCGGTTCCATTTGCCGCCGAAATTCCCGATCCGAGGACGCGCGCGTCGGCTTACACACAGAGGCGGCTCTGACGCGCGCGAATCGTGGAATCGGGACGCAGACTCAGGGGATGTGTAACGCGCCGTAACTCTCGGTGATCCCCGGCAGTTCAGCCCCCTTTATGGTGCTGAAGTCACTTGGCCGATTGGGGAATCGGGCCGGCCTCCCCGCTGGCGAAGACCAAAGGTTCGCCGTCGATGCCTTATATAAGTGGCGAACGGCGCGGCGAGCCGGCCACTTGCCTCGCAGAGCCGGCCGCCGCAGGAAACTTCGAGTGAATTCAATTGCTTGATGGCGCAGACGCGGCGTCGCCCGCCGACGCTGTCTCTGTCACCCCTGCTCAACGCTTTGGTCCTGCACCCGCTCTTCCGGCGTGAAGTGTCTCGACCGGAAAGCAAACCATCGTTATCGGCGCGCAGCGCTGCGGAAATCGTTGGGAATTCGAGCAAAAACACACGCTTCGAAATTGACCGGCCCAAGCAATTAGATGCATAAGGCTCGCACCGGAGAGGTGGCCGAGTGGCTGAAGGCAACGCTTTGCTAAAGCGTCATACGGTCTCAAGCTGTATCGAGGGTTCGAATCCCTCCCTCTCCGCCACCCAGCAGAATCCAGATCCATTCATCTGAAAGCGATCGTCGCACCGGCTGCGACAGCCTGGCGCAAGGATTCGCGCAGCCGAGCCCAGCCCGATTCGCGCGCTCCTTATATATGTGTGCCCGCGCCTAGACGCCGGATCGCCAGATCCGCCAATGCGAGGGTGATATCAGCACCGCCTCGCCGGCCCAGACATTGAACCAGACGCCGGCCCTGCGCCGACACGGAAAGGTCAGCGGAAGAATGCCGGTCTTGTGCGGCCGTCCGAGTTCCAGATCGCAATCGTCGGGCGCGATCTGAATCGGCAGCCATTCGTCATGCTTGTCGATGTCGCTCATGCCGCGGGTCTAGGCGGCGGCGCGACTCATTGGCTTGATCCAGCGCAATCGCGTCGACCCATGAAAACACGGGCCAGTTGCGCGATTAGATTGGCGCCAGTGCCCGCTCAGTGCGCGGACACCCACGCCCTCGCGTCACGCTGCGCGGCCGAGATCTCGGACTCCGACATCTGGCCGGCCACTTCCTGGCGCAGCGCGACGGCGTCCTTGCGGCCCTTCAGCGCAGCGAGGTTGAACCATTTGTGCGCGGCGACGAGGTCGACCAGGCCCGAGCGGCCGCTCGCCCAATAGATCCCACGCTCGAACAGAACGTCCGACAGCGCGCTTGCATCGATCGGCGTTGCCGCATCGAGATCGAAAGTACCCTGAAACATAACGCATCCCCTTTTTTCTTATGCCGCCTCGTTCCCCCGAGCGCGGCTCCCGTCCAACTCTGATTTGCCTGACCCCTTCTGGGATCGTGCGCTGTTCAACTCTTCCCCAATGCCGTTTGCCGGCTTGTTGGAGGCGATGATGGCGGGCAAATTTGAATGGCAGTTTAAGTATCGCGATGAAGCAGACGTAAACGGAAGCGCCTGCCGCGCGCGCAGGGAATTCAAGAAGTCCCTGATTTGCAGGCACTTCTGCGATTCGTCAGATTTGGTTTACCGTGGGATTTTTGGACATCGATAACCATCGCGCGCAGTGGCGCGTGCCCTGTGGTTACAATTTGTGGGAGCGGCGGCGCTGGCGTGACCGCAGCCGCCTGTCGTTCCCCACGCAGGCGGGGTGATCCAAGCGGACGCCTACAAGGACTATGAGGCGCTGCGCCGGATCGGTCAGCTCCATGACGTAAAGGCCGCCATCACCGGCATGGCGGCTAACGGCGTGTGGCAGCTCGCCTGGAACACGCCGCCCCGATCCTCGCCGATCTCAAGAATGGTTCGAGGTGCAGCAGCGGCCGCTTTCCTCGAAGACCGCGCTCTACAAGGCGATTGGATATGCGGTGACGCGTTGGGATTCGCTCATCCTCCACGTCGCCGGCGGGCACGTCAGCATCGACAACAATTTGGCCGAACGGTCCCTGCGCGGGATCGCGCTCACCAGAAAGAATTTCCTGCTCCTGGCTCCGAGGGCGATGGCGATCGGACGGCCGTCCTGTACACCGTGCTGGAGACGGCGAAGCTCAACGGGCTCGACCCGATGGAAGGAGCGGTTCGATCTCCGGAGAGTTTGATGTGGACCCACGCAGACAGCTGGTCAAAGGCAGCTGAGGCGCCAGGCGTTTCGGTTTCCGGCCCTCTGATTCTGGAACTTGAAGGCGGTTCAGCTATCTCGGTCGATATGCTCGTGAGGGATTTTGGAGCGCCGCGCGGTACAGCGGTTTGCACGAGTTACGAATCCATTCGACCGTACATCGGCCAAATGCGTGAGCCGGCTACACGTTCTCTTCCTTTGGCCCTGGAAGAGAGGGATATGAGTGTTCTTGCGCTGACTTGATTGAGGTCTTGAGCGAATGGGGTTGGTGCGGGGATGGTCCAGCCCCGACATGGATCGCCCCTGCAGACGCTGAAGGCGAAGCCTAATCTCCACCACCAAATCAGGTCTGTCCCGCTGACCGTGGATCCTGGCTGACGCTTAGCGTCATTGTCAGATCAGCAATGTAGGAAAAGGGAATGCCGGCAATACCCCGGCCTCAGGGAACGAGGGCGTCGGCGAACACGTCAGGGCCAAATTCCAAATAAGCCCAAGGGCCGTCTGTGGAATTGCGGAGCCCTTGTTCAGGGAGCCGCACTGAACGAAGAAAACTTGTTTCTTCTGCCGGACCGGGCTTTGACGAGCGAGCCCGTGAAAGCTGACGATCCGACCGTTGACCTGATGTCTCGCCGACACCCTCTATCGTCGACCAGAACCTCTAGGAGGCGCTGATGACGTGCCGGCTGCGAGAGCCGGCAACTTCAGAAGCGAAGTTACTTCTTCTTCTTCGCGACCTTGCGGGTCTTCTTCGCAGTCTTCTTCACTGCGCTCTTCGCCTTCTTCGCCTTCTTCGCTTTCTTGGCCATGTTGCCCTCCGATGTGTGAGATGGCTTTAATCGCTGCGCGCATTCGGGGATCGAATGTGCACTCACCCCGAATACACCAACACGACGAAAAAAACATCTTCTCACTTAAGGAAGTGTTGACGACGCAGCGCGCGTGCGCCAGCCGCGCTTGATTTGCCGACGCGCAGAGACACGCGTCTGCAGTTGCAAATGCTTCTCGCAACATCGACGTCGGCAACAGCCGCGATTGCAAGAATATCCTATGCAGCAAGTATTATTCTGCGCGCGCACATCACGCGCGATCAACGTGATGACGTACGCTGCAATGCGCGCGAGCGCCTCGCGGAGGCGAGTCGCGGACTCTGAGTCGCGAATTTTGGCAACGAAATTATTTTCATGCTTAACGGCGGAAGCGCTCATCGGAGCGCGTGTAAGTCGCCGCTTTGTGCGAATCGCGCCCCCGCGATTCGCAACTGCATCGTGACCTCAGCGGGGTGAAGTTTGCCATCTGCGATGCGCGCGCGCGTCTCGTCTCGACGTCGCGCGAGGTGACGGCGAGCGTCTCGCCGTCTCGTCCGAACGCGTGACGTCAGACGCCGAGCTTGGACTTGAGCAGCTCGTTGACCGCCTGCGGGTTCGCCTTGCCGCCGGATGACTTCATCACCTGGCCGACGAACCAGCCGAGCGACTGCGGCTTGTCCTTCACCTGCGCGGCCTTGTCGGGATTGGCCGCGATGATGTCGTCGACAACCTTTTCGATCGCCGAAAGATCCGTGACCTGCTTCATGCCGCGGCTTTCGACCAGCGCACGGGGATCGCCGCCCTCCTGCCAGACGATCTCGAACAGATCCTTGGCGATCTTGCCGCTGATCGTGCCCTCGCCGATCAGGTCGACGATTGCAGCGAGCTGCTCGGAGGTAACAGGGGAGCCCGTAATATCCCGGCCTTCCTTATTGAGACGACCGAACAGCTCGTTGATCACCCAGTTCGCCGCCATCTTGCCGTCGCGGGCGCGGTTGGCGAGCCTGTCGAGCACCGTTTCGTAGAACACCGCGCTCTCGCGCTCGGCGACCAGCACGCTCGCGTCATAGGCCGACAGGCCGAAGTCGGCGACGAAGCGCGTCTTCTTCTGATCCGGCAGCTCCGGCAGCTTCGCCTTCAGCTCGTCGACGAAGTCTTGCGAGAATTCCAGCGGCAGCAAATCCGGATCGGGGAAGTAGCGGTAGTCGTGCGCCTCTTCCTTCGAGCGCATCGAGCGCGTCTCGCCCTTGTTGGGGTCGTAGAGCCGCGTCTCCTGGTCGATCTGGCCGCCATCCTCGAGGATCTCGATCTGGCGGCGCGCTTCGTACTCGATCGCCTGGCCGATGAAGGTGATCGAGTTCATGTTCTTGATCTCGCAGCGGGTGCCGAGCGGCGCGCCCGGCTTGCGCACGGAGACGTTGACGTCGGCGCGCAAGGACCCCTTCTCCATGTCGCCATCGCAGGTGCCGAGATAGCGCAGGATCGAGCGCAGCTTGGTCACGTAGGCCTTGGCCTGCTCGGCGTCGCGGATGTCCGGTTTTGATACGATCTCCATCAGCGCCACACCGGAGCGGTTGAGGTCGACATTCGACATCGTCGGCGACCGGTCGTGCAGCAGCTTGCCGGCATCCTGCTCCAGATGCAGCCGCTCGATGCCGATGGAGACACTGCGCCCACCGTCGAGCTCGACGACCACTTCGCCCTCGCCCACCACGGGCGATTTGTACTGGCTGATCTGGTAGCCCTGCGGCAGGTCCGGATAGAAATAGTTTTTCCGGTCGAACACCGAACGCAGGTTGATCCTTGCGTTGAGGCCAAGCCCGGTCCGGACAGCCTGCCTGACGCATTCCTCGTTGATCACGGGCAGCATGCCCGGCATCGCGGCATCGACCAGCGACACGTGGCTGTTCGGCTCTCCGCCGAACGCCGTCGATGCGCCCGAGAACAGCTTCGAGTTCGACGTCACCTGGGCATGGATCTCCATGCCGATGACCATCTCCCAGTCGCCGGTCGAGCCCTTCAGAAGCTTGTGCGTGGCCGTGCTCATGTCTTGCTCCCGAGCAGCGTGGCAGCGATCCGCTCCCACTCCGCTTCCAATGAATCCTTTGCCGCAGGCTGGCCGGCCTGGCGGTACCAATAGCCGGCATTGCCGAGATCGCCTTCGACGCGGTGCAAGTATGCGTGCACCCAGGCGGCGTCGCGGCCATTGTCGTCCTGGACGATCTTGTGCGCCTCGTCCCAATCGCCCTTCGCCGCCCACCAGAGACCGGCGAGCGGCGCGCTCAGGCCAGGCGCGGGCGCCGCGCCGCCGAGGCTCGCGATGAAATCAGCGACATTCACCACCACCTCGCGGGCGTGAAGCGGCCGGCGGCCTGCTCGATCACCTCGCCGAGCGAGAACAGCGTCTCCTCGTCGAAGGGACGGCCGATCAGCTGCAGGCCGAGCGGCAGGCCCTGCGCGTCCTTGCCGGCGGGCACCGCAATGCCCGGCAGGCCCGCCATGTTCACGGTCACAGTGAAGATGTCGTTGAGATACATCTCGACGGGATCGGCGCCGCCCTTCTCGCCGATGCCGAAGGCCGCCGACGGCGTCGCCGGCGTCAGGATCGCGTTGACGCCCTTGGCGAAGCAATCCTCAAAGTCCTTCTTGATCAGCGTGCGCACCTTCTGGGCGCGCAGATAATAGGCGTCGTAATAGCCGGCCGAGAGCACATAGGTGCCGATCATGACACGGCGGCGCACCTCCGCGCCAAAACCTTCGGCGCGGGTGTTCTCATATTGCTCGATGATGTTCTTGCCCTGCTCGCGCAGGCCGTAGCGGACGCCGTCATAGCGCGCGAGGTTGGAGGACGCCTCCGCCGGTGCCACGATGTAATAGGCCGGCAGCGCGTACTTGGTGTGCGGCAGCGACACTTCGACGAGCTCGGCGCCGGCCGCCTTCAGCCAGGCGGCGCCCTCGCTCCAGAGTTTCTCGATCTCGGCCGGCATGCCGTCGAGACGATACTCCTTGGGAATGCCGATCTTGAGACCCTTCACGGACCTGCCGATCGCAGCCTCGTAATCCGGCACGGCAACATCGACCGACGTCGTGTCCTTCGGATCGTGCCCGGCCATCGAGCGCAGCAGCATCGCGGCATCGCGCGTGGTGCGTGCGATCGGGCCGGCCTGGTCGAGCGAGGACGCAAAGGCGACGATGCCCCAGCGCGAGCAGCGGCCATAGGTCGGCTTGATGCCGACGGTCGCGGTGAACGCGGCCGGCTGGCGGATCGAACCGCCGGTGTCGGTCGCGGTCGCGCCCATGCACAACAGCGCCGCCACGGCCGAGGCCGAGCCGCCGGACGAGCCGCCCGGCACCAGCGTCGTGTTGCTGCCATCGCGCCGCCAGGGATTGCCGACGGGGCCGAAACACGAGGTCTCGTTCGCCGAGCCCATCGCGAACTCGTCATTGTTGAGCTTGCCGAGCATCACGGCACCGTCGCGCCAGAGCTGCGAGGTGATGGTGGACTCGTAGGTCGGCACGAAATTGCCGAGGATCTTCGAGCACGCCGTGGTGCGCACGCCCTTGGTCGCGAACAGATCCTTGACGCCGAGCGGGATGCCCGCGAGCGGGCCGCCCTCACCCTTGGCGATCTTCTCGTCCACGGCCTTCGCCATGGCGCGCGCCTGGTCGGGCGTCTCCATCACGAAGGCGTTGAGCACGCGCGCGGCTTCGATCGCGTTGAGATGCGCGTCGGTCAGCTCGAGCGACGTGAAAGTCTTGTCGGCGAGACCCTTGCGGGCCTCGGCGAGCGTCAGCGATGTCAAATCGGTCATTTATTGATCGGGCTGCAGAAGAACGGAGACAGGGTCTTGTCGGTGGCCGGATCGTCGTTCTTGGCAGCGGCATTCGCGGCGGCCTGAAGCTCGTCGAGCACGGCATTGACGGCGACATTGGGGTCGGCGGCCTTGCCCTGCCGCTCCATCTTGTCGAGGTAGTTCATGTAGGCCTGATAGGCCTTCTCATCGTCGCAAAGCATGCACATCGGACAGCGTCCTGAGACTCTTTAGTTTGACGCGTTTTCTTTACGCGAACCGGTATCCACTTCGCTCGAAAACGCTCTGAAAACTATTCAACAACCTTGGGCACCAGGAAGAAGTGACCTTCGGTCGCAGGCGCGTTGGCAACGATATCGTCGGCGATCTCGCCGTCATTGACCACGTCTTGCCGCTTCTTCATCTGCATCGGGGTCACCGAGGTCATGGGCTCCACGCCCTCGACATTGACCTCCGAGAGCTGCTCGACAAAGGCGAGCATGGCGTTGAGCTCGCCCTGCAGATGCGGAACTTCGTCCTCGGACACCGCAATGCGCGCCAGATGCGCGATGCGGCGGACGGTAGTGGCGTCGACGGACATTATATAAGGCCTCTCACGGCAAAACCTATGTGCCGTATAGCAGAGGCCGGTTTTGCGCCGCAACCGGCGCTGGGACCTACCCCGCCATCTGGCGGAGGCGTGCCAAGGCCGATTTCGCGAGATCCCGGGTCAATTCGGCGGCGGGAAGCTCCCTCCCCATGCCAATGGCCTGTCCGGCCCAGAGATTGGTGAAATCCACCCTGCCCTGCTTTTCGGCAGCCGTCTTCAGCGGCCCCAGCGCGGTCGCCGCATGGGGAAATGGCGGTGCATCCGGCGAGATCGGGCCCGCCTCGCGCATCAGGCGGTTCTGGACGCCACGCGCCGGGCGGCCAGTCATGACATTGGTGATGACGGTGGAATCGTCCCGCGCCTCGGCAAGCGCCTTGCGGCCACCGGCGCTGACCTTGGACTCCGGACAGCGCAAATAGGCGCTGCCGATCTGCACGCCGGAGGCGCCGAGCGCGAAGGCTGCCGCAATGCCGCGCCCGTCGGCGATGCCGCCGGCCGCGATCACCGGTACCTTCACGGCATCGGCGACCTGCGGCACCAGCGCAAACGTGCCGGGCTGCTCGGCAATCTTGTCGGTCAGGAACATGCCGCGATGGCCGCCGGCCTCGGCGCCTTGCGCGATGACGGCATCGACGCCGCGCTGTTCGAGCCAGACCGCTTCCTTCACCGTGGTCGCCGACGAAATGACGAGACAGCCCGCCGCCTTGACGCGCTTGAGCAGCGCCGCCTCCGGCAGACCGAAATGGAAGCTGACCACCTCCGGCTTCAGCTCCTCGACGACCTCGCAGAAAGAGGCATCGAACGGCGCGCGGTTCGCCGCATTGATCGGTGCCGACGGATCGAGGCCGTGCTCGGTGTAATAGCCCGTGAGCCGTTGCTTCCAGCGCGCTTCGGCTTCCGCCGTGAGCTCAATCGGCGTGTGGCAGAAGAAGTTCATGTTGACCGGCGCCTTCACACGCTGGCGAATGATGTTGACCTGCTCGCGCGCCTTCTCCGGCGACAGCATCGCACTCGGCAACGAGCCAAGTCCGCCGCCTTCCGCCACGGCGATCACCAGCTCCGCATCCATCACGCCGGCCATCGGCGCCAGCACGATCGGGAATTCGGTCTTGAAGAGATCGATCAGTCGACGGTCAGGCCACATGGTGTGTCTCTCCTGGTTCAGGCGAGCGATGCGAGCGAGTTGCGCCGGCCGGCAAGCAACTGCTCGGCTTCGGTCGCAATCCGTTCGACGATCTCGGCCGCCGGTGGAATATCATGGATCAGGCCGACCGCTTCTCCCGCAAAGACGGCCGCAATTTCGAAATCGCCCGCCATTTTTGCCGCGGCATAGTCCTTGGCAATCTGGTCAGCGCGCTGCAGCAGCTCGACCTCGCGGCCGGTCCAGCTCTTGATATGGGTGTTGATCAGCGTGCGTGCGGTGAACGGCGCCGGCCAGAACAGTTTTCGCGACCAGTCGGGAACGACGCCGCGCACCGTGTTGTTTGCATCGGACGTGCGGATGCGCTCCTTCGCTTCCGCAGCGCCATTGGCCTCGACGCTTGCGTAGAAGCGCGTGCCGATCAGCACGCCGGATGCACCCAACATCATCATCGCCGCGAGGCCGCGACCATCCGCGATCCCGCCGGCCGCGACGACCGGCACGCGCCCGGCGGCGAGATCGACGATCGCGGGCACGATATCGACGGTGGTGCGCGATGCGCCGTGGCCGCCGGCTTCCGTCCCCTGCGCGATCAAGATCTCCGCGCCGGCATCGAGCGCCTGTTTCGCCATGTCCTCGCTCTGCACCTGGCAGATCAATCGCGCGCCGCTCGCCTTGATGCGCGGCGCGAACGGCGCGGGATCGCCGAAGGACAGCATGACCGCCTGTGGGCGGGCATCGAGCGCGATGTCGAGAAGCTCGGGCTGCTTGGCCAGGCTCCAGGTGATGAATCCGATCCCGAACGGCGCAAAGCCCTTCAGCTCGGCCGCCTCGGCCTGAAGCCGGGTCCGGTCGCCGTAGCCGCCACCGAGAATCCCAAACCCACCGGCCTCGCTGACGGCGCGCGTCAGCCGGCTGCCCGCGATCGTGTCCATGGGCGCCGACAGGATCGGATGCCTGATCCCGAGAAGCTCCGTCAGCGGCGTGGTGATCGGCATGGGGTCTTCCACTCTGGACAGGGACATTAGGCGCAACTAGCATTCTCGAAAAATGAATTGTTGCGAACGCTGCCATCACAAAAGCGAAACGACGCCATGGAACTGAGCGACATCCAGACCTTTGCCGCGGTGGCCCGGACCGGCGGCATCACCCGCGCCGCCGAAGAGCTCAACACGGTGCAATCCAATGTCACCCAGCGCATCAAGGCCCTGGAGGCCGAGATCGGCACACCGCTGTTCGAGCGTCACAGCCGAGGCATGGCGCTGACGGGCGCCGGCAAGCGCCTTTTGCCTTACGCCCAGCGAATGGCCGCGCTGTCGCATGAGGCGGTGCTCGCGGCGCGAGACGATGGCGAACCCAAGGGGCCGCTGTCGATCGGCTCGATGGAGACGACGGCAGCCGTGCGGCTGCCGCCGCTGCTCGCCGACTTTCATCGCCGCTTCCCCGCCGTGCGGCTGAGCCTGCGCACGTCACCGACAGCCGATCTCGTCGCCGGCGTGCTCGAAGGCACGCTCGATGGTGCCTTTGTCGCAGGTCCCATCGCGCATGCCGATCTCAACGCGGCCAGCGCCTTCCGCGAAGAGCTGGTGCTGGTCAGCGCACGGCGCTGGGCCTCGCTCGCCGAGCTGCGCGCCGGCACGCCGGAGTCAGGCCCGACGGCACTGGCGTTCCGCGCGGGCTGCACTTACCGCCAGCGCCTCGAGCAGATCTTTGTCGAGTTCGGTTGGCCCTCGGCCGCGCGCTTCGAGCTCGGCACCCTCGACGGCATGATCGGCTGCGTCGCCGCCGACATGGGCGTGACGCTGTTGCCGCGCGCGGTGGTCGAGCGCAGCGCGATGAACGGCAGCGTGACGATGCACACGCTCAATCCGCAGCATGCGCGCGTCGAGACGCTGTTCATCCAGCGGCGCGCCGGCCATCAAACCAGCGCGCTGAGTGGCTTCTTGTCGTGCCTGACCAAGGACGACGAAATCATCGCGGCCTGATCCACCATCGCCGCAGCGCAACCAAGGCCCAGATCGCCTCGACCAGACCGAACGGCCAGGCGCCCTGCAGGAAACCGTAGGCCGAACCGAGCGCGCAGGAGGCCGCGAACAGCAGCACGAACCAATGGCTGCGATCCTCCAGGGCATAGCAGACCAGCATCGCGCTGACGGCAAACAAGCCGAATAACGTCAGTGCATCCATTGTTCCGGGTTCACTCCGCTGCGCGACGCGTGATATGCGCTACATCATGCCGGCTCTTATCCTGCCTCTCGTCGATGCTGCAACCCACTGGCCCGAACGCGGCGGGCTGATCGGCCTTGACCTCGGCACCAAGACCATCGGCGTTGCCGTATCCAATCCGGACCGCAGGCTCGCCACGGGCGTCGAGACCATCCAGCGCAAGCAGTTCAAGCAGGACGCCGCCCGCCTCCTTGCGATCGCCACGGAGCGCAAGGTCGTCGGCTTCGTGCTCGGCCTGCCCATCAACATGGACGGCAGCGAGGGCCCGCGCGCGCAATCGACCCGCGCCTTCGCCCGCAATCTGGCCAATCTGACCGCGCTTCCCATCGGCCTCTGGGACGAGCGCCTCTCGACCGCCGCCGTCGAGCGCGAGCTGATCGGCATGGACGTCAGCCGCGCCAAGCGCGCCGAGGTGATTGACGAGCACGCCGCCATCTTCATCCTGCAGGGCGCACTCGACCGGCTCGCCAATCTTCGACAAGGCTGATTGGAAGCGACGAATGCAATTGCCGGCAAGAACAAGAATATCGATCGGCGCCCTTCTCCTTGCTCTGCTCGCCGTCCAGGCTTCCTTTGCCACGGAAGATCATGCCGCCTCGGAGCTCAAGGGCATCTGGTCCGGGACGTTCAATCAATATTCGCACGACATCAACGACAGCTTCGCCGTCAAAGTGACCATCGACGCGATCTCGGGCAATGAATTCACCGGCATGATGGAGTGGCCGACCTTCGACACGACGACAAAAGTGAAGGGAGCGGTCGAGGGCTCGCTGATCAAGTGGACCGAAACTGGATACATCAAGGGCGATGACGCCGTCCTCGATGGGCTCTATGTCGCCCACTTCACCGCCGCGGACGAGATCACCGGCGACTGGATGGACCCGAAGCACACCATCACGCCAAAGGGCCCCCGCTTCGGGACGCGCGGGGCCGATTTCGTGTTGAAAAAGGAATAGGCGCATGGCCGTCGTGATCGCGGCTCTGCTGCCGGTCTTCATCCTCATCGTGCTCGGCGTGGTGCTGCGGCACAGCCTGATGCGGCTCGACACGCAATGGCACGGGCTGGAGCGGCTGACCTATTTCGTGCTGTTTCCGATGCTGCTGATCCAGACGCTGGTGAAGGCGGACCTCTCACAGGCGCCGGTCGCCGGCGTCGGCGGCGCGCTGCTGCTGTCGGCGCTCGCGATGTCGCTGCTCTGCCTCGCACTCCGTCCGGCGCTGTCGCGGCTGGACATCGATGGCCCCGCTTTCACCTCGATCTTCCAGGGCGCGACGCGCTGGCAGACCTATGTGGCGCTGTCCGTATCCGCCAATTTGTACGGCGACGTCGGGCTGGCGCTGGCCTCGGTCGCGATGGTCGCGATCATCCCGCTGGTGAACGTGTTCAGCGTCGCCGTGCTGGCGCACTACGCTTCCCCCGAGAAGCAGTCCACGCGCGCGATCATCATGACGGTAGTCCGCAATCCCCTGATCTGGGCCTGCGTCATAGGTCTCGTCATCAATGTCATCCATCTGCCGCTGCCAAGGATCTGGCACGAGGTTGCGGACGCGCTCGGCCGCTCTTCGCTCGCCATCGGCCTGCTCGTCACCGGCGCCGGCCTCCAGCTCAAGGGCCTGCTTCGCCCGAGCCTTGGCGTGACCCTCGGCGTGGCGTTCAAGCTGGCGCTGATGCCGGTGCTCGCGCTGGCGCTCGCCGTCTGGTTCGGTCTGACCGGCACCAACCTCGCGATCGTCGCGATCTGCGCCGCCGTGCCGACCTCGCCGAGCGCTTACGTGCTGGCCCGCCAGATGGGCGGCGATGCGCCTCTATTGGCACAGATCATCACGCTGCAGACGATTTTGGCGGCGATCACGATGCCGATCGCGATCGTTCTTGCTGGGGCCCGTCTTTAAACAGAGACCGGAGTGATGAATAGGACGAAAATATTCATCGCGGAATGAGCTATCACTGGTAGCCAAGTAGAACCGGTGCGGGCTCGAAAGTGCCCAAACGCAAGTCCAGAGATAAATAAGCAAAAGCGGCTGTACCAATCGTATTGGGTATGCTGCATCGCCCATATTGCCGACGCCAGAACTATCGTACCAACAGGACCGAGAAACGATTGAGACCAACCTCGGAATATAAACCCGCGAAAGAGGAGTTCCTCGATGATCGGTGCCCCGACGCACGTTCCGACGAACCAAACGATTAGGCCGACAACTCCTCCGGCAACGATAGTTCTCTGAACCGGGCTTGTCGGCACGTTCAGTTTTGCTGTTACGAACAGTTCAATGGCGAGAATCATCGTCATTATTGACAACGCTCGGATTACCTCGCCCGCACTCGGCCAATTCAATGCAAGGTATTCCGCAAATCCTCTGCGGGCCATCCGAATGGCAATCCAGAGCACCCCGATCGAAGCCGGGCCTCCAAAAAACACTCCGGAGCTTTGCCATTGCTCGTGTAGCCAGAGCGCTTGAACCTCTGCCGGAGATAGCGTCCTCGCCGCACCAGATGCGGCAAGCAAAAAGCTAAGCGCTAGTCCCCCAGTTAGAAGGTACGCAGCGGTCGCGATCAAGGCAACGAGCAGTGTCTCCCAAAAATCCCACGTCCGAGGCGCGGCCTGCGAAGCGGAGACAGGATTGCCCGTGTTTTTGAGATCTTTCATAAAGGAATTTGCGACAACTTTTCGCGAGTAGAGAAGAAAAACTCTACCCAGAGTATTTGGGCGCGTTGTCGATCGTCAACAACAAACGGCTCACGCAACGGCGGTACGCATGCGGCGCCAGGCAGAAACCCTGAGCGGCGGGACCTTGGCTACTCTCCCAGCCACATCGTCAGCACCACCGCCGTCATGTTGTTCAGCGCGTGCAGCACGATGGTGAGCCAGAGCGAGTTGGCGCGGTGGCGCATGTAGCCGAACCAGAGGCCGATGGAGAACACCTCGGCGAGGAAGTACAGATCGTATTGCAGGTGCACCGCCGTCCACACCAGTGAGGACAGGATGATCGCGCCGGGCACGCGCAGGAAGCTCGCCGACCAGCCGCGGAACAGGAAGCCGCGCGCGAGCACCTCCTCCGACATCGGTGCCGCCACGCTGAAGGCGAACAACAGCGACAGCGCCGCGCCCTTGTCGCGGCCCGATTTCAGGAGATCGGTCATGAAGCCCGGCGTGGCCTCGCGGCCGAGCGATCGCGATACGATTTCCCAGGCCATCACGACCAGGATGAGGCCGGCGGCGCCGAGCAGGAGCTGCCTCCAGGCCGGCCAGCGCAGCGCGAGATAGTCGACGAAGGATGCTTTCTTGATGCGGATGGCGAGCCACACCGCAGCTAACGTCGCAGGCAGGCCCATGATGACGGACAGCGCCAGTGCCTGCGGCTCATGACCGACCGACTGGATCGAGGCCATGTCGAGCGGCAGGGCGCGCAGCGCGACCAGCAGCAGGATCGCCCCGACCTGCCCGACGAACATCGCGACGAAGACGAGCAGGCCCCACAGCGCCGTGCCCCAGAACTTCCAGACGCGCAGCGGCGCCTGCTCCGCCGATGTTGCGGTGAGCGCCGGATGGACGGGATCGAGGGAATTGACGTCGTCGGTGATGATCGCGGGCTCTGTCATGGTGCTTCCTGCGGCCGGAATCAGTTCCGCCGCGGCTGGATCGGGAAATCATAGGCCGCCCCGCCCGCCCCCGGCAGGGAAAAATGCCACCACTCCTTCGAATAGTTCACAAAGCCTTGCTTCGCCATCGCAGCCACCAGCCGCCTGCGCCAGGCGCGCTGATCCTGTGTGATCGACGGTGCTGCGGTATGCCCCATCGCATCGGTGCAATCATAGCCGGTGCCCATGTCGACGCTGCCTTCCGGCAACCGCGCCGCGACCGGCGCCGTGCAGTCGGCGTAGGATTTTGACGGATCGATCCTGGCGGAATTGTCGGCCTTGAGATCGACCAGTGTCAGATCCAACGCCGCACCCGTAGAGTGCTGCGAGCGGCTCGCGATATAGCCGAGGCGAAACAGCTCGGTCTTGGCGATGCGCGGATTGTAGCGCCGGTCGGCGGCGGTCTCGTGGCCGTTCTGCGACCATTTCACCATATCGAGCGAGGCGCGCGCCGGCCGGTAGCAGTCGAACATCTTGAGCGACAGATTCTGTGCTGCCAGATCCTGCTGCACGGCTTTCAGCCGCAGCCCGACTTCGCGCTTCACCACGCATTCGCCGGCGCCGTAGCCGGCGATCGGGCGGCCGATGAAATTGTTGGAGCTCGCGTAGCGGATGTCCTGGATGATGGTGGGATCGACGTCGCGCAAATAGACGAAGCCGCCGGGAAGCGATTGGGCGTGGGCGGATGAGAATGTGGTTATCGCAATGGCCGCAATTAAAAATGATTTCACGAGATCTGCCCCCATCGTCATGGCCGGGCTTGTCCCGGCCATCCACGCCCTTTTTGCGGCGCCGAGGCAAGAACGTGGATGCCCGGGACATAGGCTAGCGGAAGCGACGCCGTCCTTCGAACGGCTATGCCCGGGCATGACGGAAACAATGAACCCAAACCGACAGATCGGGGGATAACTCCCCGCCCCGGCATTGGCCCTTGCTCCCCCCGCCATCCACGCCTATAGCTCTCGCTTTAATGACATCGAAATCGACCTTCGTCCTCGGCCACCGGCATTTGCTGGGCATCGAGGGCCTTTCCGCGGCCGACATCAGCGGCCTCCTCGACCTGTCCGAAGAATATGTCGAGCTCAACCGCCAGGTTGACAAGAAGCGCACCGTCCTGCGTGGACGGACGCAGGTAAACCTCTTCTTCGAGGCTTCGACCCGAACCCAGTCCTCGTTCGAGCTCGCCGGCAAACGCCTCGGCGCCGACGTCATGAACATGTCGGTGTCCTCCTCGTCCATCAAGAAGGGCGAGACGCTGGTCGACACCGCGATGACGCTGAACGCCATGCACCCGGATATATTGGTGGTGCGCCATCACGCCTCCGGTGCGGTGGAACTGCTGGCCCGCAAGGTCGACGGTTCCGTGATCAATGCCGGCGACGGTGCGCACGAGCACCCGACCCAGGCTCTGCTCGACGCGCTCACCATCCGCCGCAACAAGGGCCGGATCGAGGGCCTCGTGGTCGCGATCTGCGGCGACGTGCTGCATTCGCGCGTCGCGCGCTCCAACATCATCCTGCTCAACACCATGGGCGCTCGCGTCCGCGTCGTAGGCCCTTCCACGCTGCTGCCGCCCGGCATCGAGCGGATGGGCGTCGAGGTCGCGCGCGACATGCGCGAAGGGCTCAACGGCGCGGATATCGTCATGATGCTGCGGCTGCAGCGCGAGCGCATGAACGGCTCCTTCGTGCCGTCGACCTCCGAATATTTCCACTACTTCGGGCTCGACCAGAAGAAGCTCGGCTACGCCAAGCCGGATGCACTCGTGATGCATCCAGGCCCCATGAACCGCGGCGTCGAGATCGACACGGCCGTGGCCGACGGCGCGCAGTCCCTGATCCGCGAACAGGTGGAGATGGGCGTCGCCGTGCGCATGGCCGTACTCGAAGCGCTCGCCCGTAACCTGCCGAACGCGTGATGCCCATGCTGACCGACCGCCGCCCGATCCTGCTCGCCAACGCCCGCGTCGTCGATCCCTCCCGCGATTTCGACGGAACCGGCGACGTCCTGATTGCCGACGGCATCATCCGCGAGACCCGCCGCGGCATTGGCGCGGCCGGCGTCCCCGAGGGCACCGACGTCGTCAACTGCTCCGGCAAGATCGTGGCCCCCGGCCTGATCGACATGCGCGCCTTCGTCGGCGAGCCCGGCTTCAGCCATCGCGAGACCTTTGCCTCCGCGAGCCAGGCGGCCGCGACCGGTGGCATCACCACCATCATCTGCCAGCCCGACACCTCGCCCGTCATCGACAACTCCGCCACCGTCGATTTCGTGATGCGCCGCGCGCGCGACACCGCGATCGTCAACATCCAGCCGATGGCGGCGCTCACCAAGGGCATGCGCGGCGAGGAGATGACCGAGTTCGGCCTGCTCAAGGCCGCCGGCGCCGTCGCCTTCAGCGACGGCGACCGCAGCGTCACCAATTCGCAGGTGATGCGGCGTGCGCTGACCTACGCGCGCGATTTCGACGCGCTGATCGTGCATCACACCGAGGACCCCGATCTCGTGGGCGAAGGCGTGATGAACGAGGGCGAGTTCGCCTCGCGCCTCGGCCTGATGGGCATCCCGAAGGCCGCCGAGGCCGTGATCCTCGAACGCGACATGCGTCTGGTCGCGCTGACCGGCGGCCGTTATCACGCCGCGGCGCTGTCCTGCATCGAGTCGCTCGAGATCCTGAAGCGCGCCCGCGACGCCGGCCTTGCCGTCAGCGCCTCGGTCTCGATCAATCATCTGGCGCTGAACGAGAACGACATCGGCCCCTACCGGTCCTTCCTGAAGGTGTCGCCGCCGCTGCGCACCGAGGACGATCGTCGCGCGCTGGTGGAGGCGGTGGCCTCCGGCCTCGTCGACGTCATCATGTCCGACCACAATCCGCAGGACGTCGAGGTCAAGCGCCTGCCGTTCGCGGAAGCAGCCCCCGGCGCGATCGGTCTGGAGACCATGCTGCCGGCGGGCCTGCGGCTGGTCCACAATGACGAGATCGACCTCAAGACGCTGATCCGGGCGATGTCGACCCGGCCGGCCGAACTGCTTGGCCTGCCCGGCGGAACCCTGCGCACCGGCGCACCGGCCGACGTCATCGTGATCGACCCCGACGTGCCCTGGGTGGTCGATCCCGCCGACCTCAAATCGCCCTGCAAGAACACCCCGTTCGACGAAGCCCGCTTTACAGGCCGCGCTATCAGGACCATCGTCGGCGGGCGAACGGTTTTCGAGCATGTCTGACGTGCGGAGGGACAGACATGGGCGCTGGCTATGTCAGCCATGGAGACACCGCCATGGCGCTTGATGCATTCCTGCCGGTGGCCTTCGTCATCGGCTATCTGCTCGGCTCTGTACCGTTCGGGCTGGTGCTGACCAGGCTCGCCGGCACCCAGGATCTGCGCTCGATCGGCTCCGGCAATATCGGCGCCACCAACGTGCTGCGCACCGGCCGCAAGGGCCTCGCCGCCGCCACCCTGCTGCTCGACGCGCTCAAGGGCACCGTAGCCGTGGTGATCGCAGGCTACATCGGCGGCCCCAACGCCGCGATGCTGGCCGGCCTCGGCGCCTTCCTCGGCCACCTCTTCCCGGTCTGGCTCAAGTTCAAGGGCGGCAAAGGCGTTGCCGTCTATATCGGCATCATGCTCGGCCTGTTCTGGCCCGGCGCGGTGGTGTTCTGCCTGATCTGGCTCGCGACCGCCTTCACCACCCGCTATTCCTCGCTCTCGGCGCTGGTGGCGGCCTTCATCACGCCGCTGTTCCTGTGGTGGTTCGGCCAGCTCGCGCTCGCAGCGCTCGGCGCGGTGCTGACCATGCTGCTGTTCTACATGCATCGCGAGAACATCAAGCGATTGCAATCGGGAAAAGAAGGCCGGATCGGCGAGAAGGCGTAATTCCGGAAAAAGTACGGATACCGCCGCAAGGCCTCCGCATTATATGCCAAATCCTGTTCGCAACTCGTCGCCGGCTCGCCGGCGATAGTGGCGAACGGGTTCCATGCCTGTCATCCTGACAGCGGAGATGGCGTTACGCGGTTGCTCAGAATGAGCGAGAAGATTGACGGCACGCATGACGACGGCGGCTCGCAGGGCACTGCGGCAAGCCGGCTGCTCTCTTCGACCAACATCTGGTCCGATGCGCCCGTGCCGCCGCCCGCACCAAAACCTATCGCCGTTTCGACACCACCCGCGCCCGTCTCGCAGGCTCCTGTCCCGGTCGAGATCGTCACCGCCCCCGCGCGTGCTGCGCCTGCTCAGCTGCACGCCGATCAATGGCCGCCGCCACGACTGTCACTGGCGCTTCAGGGCGGCGGGACTTTTGCCGCCTTCACCTGGGGCGTGCTGGAGCGGTTCCTGGAAGAGCCGTCCATTGAATTCGACACGATCAGCGGCGCCAGCGCCGGCGCCATCAACGCGCTGCTGCTCGCGGGCGGTCTTGCCGAAGGCGGCCGCGAAGCGGCACGCGCGCGGCTGAACCGGTTCTGGCTCCGGCTGATGCATGAGGCCTCGTTCCGCTCGCTGATGCTGATCGGCGGTTTCTCGCCGGCGGGGAGCTCGGTCGCGTTCGGGCCGACGCTGCGCTCCGGCCAGTTCGATCCGTTCGATCTCGATCCGCTGCGGCAGGCGCTGTCGCGCGACATCAATTTCGCGGGCTTGCGTGATGCCAAATGCCCAAGGCTCCTGATCGCGGCGACGCGGATCCGCGACGGCCAGCAGCAGATTTTCGGCAATGACGCGATCACTGCCGACGTCGCTCTCGCCTCGACCTGCCCGCCGCTGGTTCACTGCGCCGTCGAGATCGACGGTGAAGCCTATTGGGATGGCGGCCTTGGCGGCAATCCGCCGCTGATAGCACTGGCGCAGCAATCGACGACCGCCGACCTGCTGCTCGTCCAGGTCACGCCCGCGCGCGACAGCTACGTACCGATCACGCTCGCTGCGATCGATCGCCGCCTCGACCAGATCGCGTCCAACGCCGCGCTCAAAGCCGAGATCGCGGCGATCGCATGGGCGCAGTCGCACGCAGCCCCCGCGCTGAGGCTCTCGACGATCGCCGCGGAAGACTCGATCGAGGGCCTTGCACAGCGCTCATCGACCGATCTCGGCCGCGGCTTCATTCGCCTGCTGCACCGGAGCGGCCGCGAGGCTGCCGAGCGCTGGCTCGGGCAAGGCGCCGGCGTCTCGCAGCCGGCGCGCGCACGCGCCGCCGAGCCGGTGCTAGCCTGATTTCGCCAGCGCGTTCTCCAAGAACCACGCCGCCGCCAACGCGACGGGATCGTTGCCGAAGCGCGCGATCACCTGCACGCCGATGGGCAGGCCACCGACCTTCATCACCGGCACGTTGACGCAGGGATTGCCCATCAGCGTCCACAGCCGGTTGTAGCGGGGCGAGCCGGTCGAGGCGAGCTCCTTGGCCGGCGCTACGCCCGGCGCCGAATAGGTCAGCAGCACGTCGAAACCTTCGAACAGCTCGCCGAGCTCGCGACGGCCGCGGCGGGCGATCCGGCGCGCGTCGTCGTATTCCTTCGACGTCAATCCGACGGTCGCATCGAGGCTTTCGCGCAGCATCGGTGCGATCTCGTCGTGATGCTGGTCAAACTCCCAGGCGAGCGCGCGATGTGCCTCAAAATCCTGGATGATCGGATGGATGCGCCAGGCCTCCTTCACCGACTCCGGCAGATCGATCGTCCGGACGCTGGCGCCGGCCTTCTCGGCCGCCTTGATCGCCGCCAGCAACCCCTCTTCCGCCGCCGGCTCGACGGCCTCGGCAAACTCCTGCCGGACCACGCCGATGCGCGGCGCCTTCGCGGGCGCAATGCCGTCGAATTCGGTCCGCCCGGTGATCCCCAAAAGTCCGCGCGCGAGATCCTCCGCACGCGATCCGAACAGACCGACCGTGTCGAGCGCCCACGAATAGCATTTCACGCCGATGGTCGGCAGCATCCGGAACGACGGCTTGATCGCAGCAGCGCCGCAATAGGCGGCGGGCCGGATCACCGAGCCGCCGGTCTGGGTGCCGAGCGCCAGCGGGATCATGCCGGCGCCGACGGCTGCCGCCGAGCCCGAGGACGAGCCGCCCGGCGTATGGCCCAGATTGTGCGGATTGAGCGTCGGCGTCGGATCGCGCGAGGCGAACGCCGTCGTCGTGGTCTTGCCGATGATGGTGGCGCCTGCCCGCTTCAGCATCATCACGACCGGCGCGTCCGCGCGCGGCTGCCAGCCGCGATAGATCTCCGAGCCCATCTCGGTCGGCATATTGGCCGTGTCGATGATGTCCTTGATGCCGACCGCGATGCCCCGCAACGGGCCGGTGGCCTGGGCTTTCGCCGACTTGTCGTGACGGACGAAGGCACGGACGTCCTTCTCGCGTGCCTCGATCGCCGCGTGCGACTGGGCGACCGCGTCATCCGGCGAAAGCTCGCCGCTCGCGATGCGGCGCTGGAGGTCGGCAAGTGAGATCATGGCAAAATCCTTCTTATTGGGACCGCTTTTAGCATCGCGACGAGGCCGTGCAAGCGCACGCTGCTGTTGCCCACGCCCTCAGGTTGTTCCATGCTGCCGCCACAAGGAGACGCCGTGGACGCCATCAACCAAAGCGTGGAGCTGACCGAGGCTGAACGGATCGACCACCTGCGGCTGATCCGCTCCGACAATGTCGGGCCGCGCACCTTCCGTTCGCTGGTCGATCACTTCGGCAACGTCCGCGCCGCGCTTGAGCGGCTGCCGGATCTGGCGCGCCGCGGCGGTGCGTCGCGATCCGGGCGCATCTGCAGTGTGGACGAAGCAAGCACCGAGCTCGCTGCGAGCCGCAAGTTCGGCATCGCCTGGCTCGCGCCCGGCGAGGACGGCTATCCGACGCGGCTCGCGACACTCGACGATGCGCCGCCGCTGCTCGCCGTGCGCGGTGACAACGCAACGCTGATGCGCCCGATGATCGCCATCGTCGGCTCGCGCAATGCCTCCGGCGCCGGCTTGAAATTCGCCGGCCAGCTCGCGCGCGAGCTCGGCGAGGCCGGCTTCATCATCATCTCCGGACTTGCCCGCGGCGTCGATCAGGCCGCGCATCGCGCCAGCGTCGACAGCGGCACGATCGCGGTGCTCGCCGGCGGACATGATTGCATCTATCCGCCCGAACATGGCGATCTGCTCACCGCGATCCTCGATCACCAGGGCGCGGCGATCTCCGAAATGCCGCTCGGCCACGACCCGCGCGCCCGCGACTTTCCCCGCCGCAACCGGCTGATCTCGGGCGCCTCGCTCGGCGTGGTCGTGGTGGAGGCCGCGCATCGTTCAGGTTCGCTGATCACCGCACGCATGGCCGCCGAACAGGGCCGCGAAGTGTTCGCCGTCCCGGGCTCGCCGCTCGATCCGCGCGCCGCCGGCACCAATGATCTGATCAAGCAGGGCGCGACCCTCGTCACCGAAGCCTCCGACATCATCAACGCGGTCCAGCCGATCATGGAGCGGCCGCTGATGAGTCCTGCGAGCGAGCCCGACAGCGAGCCGTTCGAGAACGATCCGCAAGGGCACGACCGCGACCAGATCACGAGCCTGCTCGGTCCCACGCCGATCTCGATCGACGATCTCGTGCGGATGTCCGGCGCCTCGCCCGCGATCGTGCGCACGGTGCTGCTGGAGCTCGAGCTCGCCGGCCGGCTCGAGCGCCACGGCGGCGGACTCGTCTCGTTGCTCTAACCGCCGTTGCGCTCGTCGAAGCGCGTGCGTGCGGCCTCAATTTGCATCAGATGGCCCATCGCCCACTCGCCCAGCGCCTTCACCGGCTCCTGGAGTCCACGGCCGAGATCGGTCAGCTCGTAATCGACGCGCGGGGGAATGGTCGGGAAAATCGTGCGCGTGACGAGGCCGTCGCGCTCCAGCCCGCGCAGCGTCAGGGTCAGCATCCGCTGCGAGATGCCGTTGATCATCCGCTTCAGCTCATTGAAGCGCTTCGGTCCGTCGCTCAAGTTCATGATGACGAACACGCTCCATTTGTCGCCGACACGCGACAGCACCGAGGCCACGCCGCGACAGTCGGAATGGTCGGGGTTCGGCACCCGTGGGGCAGGAAAATCGGTGTGTGCAGGTCTCAAAGATGTGCCCATGGCTCAAAAAAGTGCGTTCTTGCGGGGGTTTTGATAGTCACTCATGTAGTGCGGGTTACAAATCTATACCATGGGTGACCCCAAATGAAACTCCTCCATATCGACTCCAGCGTGCTCGGCCCCCACTCCGTCTCCCGGCAGGTTTCCGCCGCCATCGTCGACCGGCTCAGACAGGCGACGCCCTCGCTCGAAGTGGTCTACCGCGATGTGACCCAGGTCCCGCTCGCCCACCTCTCAGGACCTCACCTGGCCGTCGCACAGGGCGCACCCGCGCCTGCCGAACTCGGCCCTGACCTCGCTGCCGGCGCTGCCGCGCTGGACGAGTTCCTGGCGGCCGACATCGTCGTGATCGGCGCGCCCATGTACAATTTTACGATTCCGAGCCAGCTCAAGGCGTGGATCGACCGTGCCGTCGTCGTCGCAGGAAAGACGTTCAGCTATGGCGCGAACGGACCGCAGGGCCTTGCCGGCGGCAAGCGCGTGATCCTGGCGATCTCACGCGGCGGCTACTATGGCGCGGATACGCCGATGGCCGCGCTCGAGCATCTCGAAACCTATCTGCGTGGGGTGTTCGGCTTCATCGGCATCAATCCTGAATTCATCGTCGCAGACGGAATCCAGGTCGGTCCCGATCATCGCGAAAAGGCGCTGGCCGGCGCGCTCCAGGCGGCCACCAGCTTGCGCGCGGCGTAAGGTAACGCCGACGACAGCCGCTGCCGGACTCCGGCGGCGGCTGACAGTTCGAATGGACTAAAACCAGGCGCCCTGCACGCCCAGGATCACGGCGAGAAGCGAAATGAAAAGCCCGATGCCGGAGAAGATGGCGACCCCGATGAACTCGGACGTGTCGGAGTGCTTGGCGGGAACTGCTGAACGTTCGGTGTAAATACGCGGTGCTGAAATCGGAGAATAAATGCGTGCTGCTTTTGGCATAACGGGCTCCCTTAAATGGGTCTTATGACCCTGCCCGTAAGAAGGTCTTGGCAACCTGCGCGAAGGTTCAACGCATCACGCAAGCTTCAGAAAACATGTCTCGCAAGATGTGGGAACCGGCCGACGCAACCGTGTCTCGCGCGCCGACCGATTCAATTTTCGCAAACGTCGATCAACCGCGATAGATCGGTGCGCCGCTCGGCGACGCAACCGCGCCGCCATCGACGAAGATCTCCTGGCCCTGAATGTGACCGGCATCGTCGGAGGCGAGGAACAACACCGTCTTCGAAATGTGATCCGGTTCACCAATTCGCCCGAGCGGCGTCGACAGCCCGATACGCTTCTCGAAGGCCTTCTCCGCTTCGGGCGTCGCGATCGCAGCGCCCCAGATCGGCGTGCGGATCGCACCGGGCGCAACGACATTCACGCGGATGCCGCGCGGCGACAGTTCCGAGGCCATGATCCGCGCCATCGCCCGCACGCCGGCCTTCGCCGCGCCGTAAGCCGAATAGCCGGGAATGCCGAGCACGGAGATCACCGAGCCGTTGAGGATGATCGAGGCGTTGTCGTTGAGATAAGGCAGCGCCGACTGCACGGTGAAGAATACGCCGGTGAGATTGGTGCTGATGACTTTCTCGAACACATCGAGCGTCGCCGATCCCAGCGGCGTGCCGCCGGGGATGCCCGCATTGGCAAACAAGATGTCGAGCTTGCCGAACTTTTCGGTGCCCTTCTTGATCGCGGCCTCGGTCGCGGCGATGTCGGTGGCATCGGCGACGAGTGCGATCGCATTCGGTCCGAGTTCCTTCGCTGCGGCCTCCAGCGTCTCCTTGTTGCGCCCGGTGATGATGACCTTGGCGCCCTCGGCCACGAACAGCTTTGCCGTCGCCAGTCCAATGCCGCTGTTGCCGCCGGTAATCAGCGCCGTCTTGTTCTTCAGCCTCATGGTCGTCTCCATTGGTTGCATTATGAAACTATGTTGCCATCTAGGCCGAATGGTTTTATGATGCAACCACACAAGCGCGTGATCGGCGCCGAAATCGGGCGAACGCGACAGGACCAGGACGATGGTGAAACGAACGAGTTTTGAGGGCGACGGCTGCCCGGTCGCGCGGTCGCTGGAGGTGATCGGCGACTGGTGGACGCTCCTGATCATCCGCGAAGCGATGCTGGGCCTGCGCCGCTTCGGCGAGTTTCAGAGCAAGCTCGGCATGGCCAAGAACATCCTGTCGGTGCGGCTGCGATCCATGCTCGACCACGGCATCCTGGCGATGACCCCCGCCTCCGACGGCAGCGCCTATCAAGAGTACGTGCTGACGCCGAAGGGACGCGGCCTCTTCCCGATCCTGGTCGCGCTCCGGCAGTGGAGCGAGGAGTTCGACGACAGCCCTGAAGAGATCGACACCATCATGATTGATCGTGCCAAGGGCCGTCCGGTGAAGAAGCTCGAGCTGCACGCCGAGGATGGCCGGTTGCTCAGCCTGGCCGATATCACCTTGAAGCCGCGACCAGCACCGCGGCGACGGTCGGCGTAATGAAGGCAAAGCGCTCGCAATGACGACGCCGAGGGACTTGTACAAAACATAGACGACGTCGAAGATGGCTCGACACCCAAAGTGGCGCCACCATGCCCCTGCTCGCCGTCGTCTACTTCTCCATCTCCGGCACCACCGAGAAGCTGGCGCATGCAGTGGCGCACGGCGCGGACGGGCTGACGGAGGTCGCGCTGTGTCGGATCGCCGGCGACGACATCGTGTCGGGCCGCTTCCAGAATGGTCGATTGCTGGAGACGATCGACCGCGCCGACGCGGTCGCGTTTGGCAGCCCGACCTACATGGGCGGACCATCGGCGCAGTTCAAAGCCTTCGCGGACGCTTCAAGTGATCGATGGAGCGAGCAGCGATGGGCCGACAAGATCGCAGGCGGCTTCACGACGGGCGCATGTCCAAGCGGCGATCAACTGCACACGCTGACGTATTTTTCCATTCTGGCGGCCCAGCACGGCATGCTCTGGTGCGGGCTGGATGTCCCGGGCGGAGAGGATCCGGGCGGTCGCAATCGCCTCGGCAGCCAGCTCGGACTGGCGACGCATTTGATCGACGATGCCTTGCCGCAGAGCGATCTGAGCACGGCCGAATATCTCGGCCAGCGTTTGGCGAAGATGGCTGGGCGCAACGGCTAACCACGTCCGTGAGAGCGGCGCGCTCAACTATCTCCCCGTCACCCTGAGGTGGCCGCTTCTTCAGCGGCCCTCGAAGGGCGACGGCCTGGCTGCATCTCGGCCGCGCATCCTTCGAGGCTCCCGGCGCGATGCTTCGCATCGTGCCACTCGCACCTCAGGATGACGGGTCTGATAAAAGCACCAGCCCCTCACGACAGCTTGCGCTTGCTCCGCAGCCGCAAATGCTCGTCGGCCTCGAGCTTGGTCATCCCCAGGAGATAATGCAGCACGTCGAGCTTGTGCCGCTCGGCGAGCTTGCGCAATGCGCCCACCTGCTCGGCGATGAAGCCCACGGCCTCATCGACCCCGCCCTCCCCCGGTTCCTCGTTGCGCGAGCCTCCCCGCACGCCCGTTGCGGCGCGCGCCCGTTTCTTTCCTGGCTTTGCCACCAGCCCCACCCGAATCCATGCCCCGCAGAAACATTACGCCGACACCGGCCACAACTCCAAGGTGGTATTTCGCAACTTTCTCGATATGAAACTTTTCCCATTTGGCGGGCTTTCAACACCCTTCGATTTGACAGCGAGGGCCTCACCACCCATGTTCGGGTCGAAAGGGCCGATCCGAATCTCGTCGATTTCGGCCCCATATTTCCCCGTAAGTTACTGGAACTACATGAATATCGTCATTGTGGAGTCGCCGGCGAAAGCCAAGACGATCAACAAGTATTTGGGCTCGTCCTATGAGGTTCTGGCCTCATTCGGGCATGTCCGCGACCTGCCGGCGAAGAACGGTTCCGTCGATCCCGAGGCCAATTTCAAGATGATCTGGGAGGTCGACCCCAAGGCGGCCTCCAGGCTCAACGATATCGCCAAGTCCCTGAAGGGTGCCGACCGCCTGATTCTGGCGACCGACCCTGATCGCGAGGGCGAAGCCATCTCCTGGCACGTGCTGGAGGTGATGAAAGAGAAGCGCGCGCTGAAGGATCAGAAGATCGAGCGCGTGGTGTTCAACGCTATCACCAAGCAGGCCGTCACGGACGCGATGAAGCATCCGCGCGAGATCGACGGTGCGCTGGTCGACGCCTATATGGCGCGCCGCGCACTCGACTATCTGGTCGGCTTCACCCTCTCCCCCGTGCTGTGGCGCAAGCTGCCGGGCGCCCGCTCGGCCGGCCGCGTGCAGTCGGTCGCGCTGCGGCTGGTCTGCGACCGCGAGCTCGAGATCGAGAAATTCGTCCCGCGCGAATATTGGTCGCTGATTGCAACGCTGCTGACGCCGCGCGGCGACGCCTTCGAGGCGCGTCTGGTCGGCGCCGACGGCAAGAAGATCCAGCGCCTCGACATCGGCACCGGCGCGGAAGCCGAAGACTTCAAGAAGGCCCTGGAACTCGCGACCTACGCGGTGACGTCAGTCGACGCAAAGCCCGCGCGCCGCAATCCGCAGGCGCCCTTCACCACCTCGACCTTGCAGCAGGAAGCCAGCCGCAAATACGGCTTTGCGCCCGCGCACACCATGCGCATCGCCCAGCGCCTGTATGAAGGCATCGACATCGGCGGCGAGACCACCGGACTCATTACTTATATGCGTACCGACGGCGTGCAGATCGCCCCCGAGGCGATCACCCAGGCGCGCAAGGTGATCGGCGAGGATTACGGCAACGCCTACGTGCCGGACGCGCCGCGCCAGTACCAGGCCAAGGCCAAGAACGCCCAGGAAGCGCACGAAGCGATCCGCCCGACCGACATGTCGCGCCGCCCCGACAGCATGAGCCGCAAGCTCGATGCCGACCAGGCGCGGCTCTATGAACTGATCTGGAAGCGCACCATCGCCAGCCAGATGGAATCGGCCGAGCTGGAGCGCACCACCGTCGACATCACGGCGAAGGCAGGTGCGCGCACGCTGGAGCTGCGCGCCACGGGCCAGGTCGTCAAGTTCGACGGTTTCCTCGCGCTCTACCAGGAAGGCCGTGACGACGAGGAGGACGAGGATTCCCGCCGTCTGCCCGCCATGAGCCAGGGCGAGGCGATCAAGCGGGACTCGCTCTCCGTCACCCAGCATTTCACCGAGCCGCCGCCGCGCTTCTCCGAAGCGTCGCTGGTCAAGCGCATGGAAGAGCTCGGCATCGGCCGGCCCTCCACCTATGCCTCGATCCTCCAGGTCCTGAAGGACCGCGGCTACGTCAAGCTGGAGAAGAAGCGCCTGCACGGCGAAGACAAGGGCCGCGTCGTCGTCGCGTTCCTCGAAAGCTTCTTCAACCGCTACGTCGAATACGATTTCACGGCCAATCTGGAGGAGCAGCTCGACCGCATCTCCAACAACGAGATCTCCTGGCAGCAGGTTCTGAAGGACTTCTGGACCGGCTTCATCGGCGCCGTCGACGAGATCAAGGATCTGCGCGTCGCCCAGGTGCTGGACGTGCTCGACGACATGCTGGGCCAGCACATCTATCCGCCGCGCGCCGACGGCGGCGACATCAGGCAGTGCCCGAGCTGCGGCAATGGCCGGCTGAACCTCAAGGCCGGCAAGTTCGGCGCCTTCGTCGGCTGCTCGAACTATCCGGAATGCCGCTACACCCGTCAGCTCGCCGCCGACAGCGAGACCACCGCGGACCGTTCGCTCGGCCAGGACCCCGATACGGGTCGCGATGTCTGGGTCAAGGCCGGCCGCTTTGGCCCCTACATCCAGCTCGGCGAGCAGAAGGATTATGAGGAAGGCGAGAAGCCGAAGCGCGCGGGCATCCCGAAGGGCACCTCCCCTTCCGACATCGAGCTCGAGCTTGCGCTGAAGCTGTTGTCGCTGCCGCGCGAGATCGGCAAGCATCCCGAGACCGGTGAGCCGATCACCGCGGGCCTCGGCCGCTTCGGGCCGTTCGTCAAGCACGAGAAGACCTATGCCAGCCTCGAGGCCGGCGACGAGGTCTTCGACATCGGCCTCAATCGCGCCGTGACGCTGATTGCCGAGAAGGTCGCCAAGGGGCCGAGCCGCCGCTTCGGCGCCGATCCCGGCAAGGCGCTCGGCGATCATCCGACGCTCGGCACCGTCACCGTGAAGAGCGGCCGCTACGGCGCCTATGTCACCGCCGGCGGCGTCAACGCGACCATCCCCGCAGAGTTCGAAAAGGACACGGTGACGATCGCACAGGCGATCGCGCTGATCGACGAGCGCGCGGCCAAGGGCGGCGGCAAGACCAAGGCGAAGAAGGCGGCCAAGCCGGCCAAGGCTAAGAAGGCCGCGGCGAAGGCCGCCGACGGCGACGACGCCGCGCCGAAGAAGAAACCGGCCGCGAAGAAGGCGGCCAAGACCAAATCCGATTCCACCAGCAAGGCACGCGCAGCCGTGTCGTCGACCGCCAAGACTTCAGCAGTCAAGACGTCGCCGACCAAGGCGTCCGCCGCCAAAGCTCCGGCCAAGAAGAGTGCCGGCACGACTTAAGAGGTTAAGTGAAACGCAAGAATGACCATGGCTTTCCCGACAGGCAAGCCATCGTCGCCTTCATCAAGGCACATCCAGGAAAGGTCGGGACCCGCGACATCGCGCGCGAGTTCGGCCTGAAGAACGCCGATCGCATCGAGCTCAAGCGCCTGCTGCGCGAGCTCGCCGACGACGGCACCATCAAGAAGAAACGCCACACGGTCTCGGAGCCGGACACTCTCCCGGCGACGCTGGTCGCCGACATCACCGGTCGCGACGCCGACGGCGAACTGATCGCCTCTCCTGCCGAATGGGACGAGGTCGAGAGCGGCGAGCCGCCGAAGATCCTCATCATCCTGCCGCGCCGGCCGAAGCCCGGCACCGCAGCCGGCGTCGGCGACCGCGCGCTGCTGCGGGTCGAGCCGACCAACGAGAGCGAAGGCCCGGCCTATCGCGGCCACATCATCAAGGTCTTCGACAAGACCAAGAGCCGCATCCTCGGCGTGTTCCGTGAGCTGCCCGACGGCGGCGGACGGCTGATCCCGGTCGACAAGAAGTCCGCCGACCGCGAGCTGAACATCGCCGCCGCCGACACCAAGGGCGCGCAGGACGGCGACCTCGTCAGCGTCGACATCGTCCGCACCCGCAGCTTTGGCCTCGCCTCAGGCCGGGTGAAAGAGAAGCTCGGCTCGGTCAAGTCCGAGAAGGCGATCAGCCTGATCGCGATCTACGCCCACGACATCCCGCTGCAATTCTCCTCCGCCGCCGAGCGCGAAGCGGAGGCCGCAGAGCCGGCGAACCTCAGGGGGCGCGAGGACTGGCGCGACGTCCCCCTCGTCACCATCGATCCGCCGGATGCGAAGGATCATGACGACGCGGTGCACGCGCAGCCGGATCCCGATCCGAACAACAAGGGTGGCTTCATCGTCGATGTCGCGATCGCCGATGTGAGCTTCTACGTCCAGCCGGGCACCGCGCTCGACCGCGCCGCGCTCGACCGCGGCAACTCGGTCTACTTCCCCGACCGCGTCGTGCCGATGCTGCCCGAGCGCATCTCCAACAATCTCTGCTCGCTGGTGCCGGGCGAGCCGCGCGGCGCGCTCGCGGTGCGGATGATCATTGCCCCGGACGGGCGCAAGCGTTCGCACTCGTTCCATCGCATCCTGATGCGCTCGGCCGCCAAGCTGAGCTACGCCCAGGCGCAGGCCGCGATCGACGGACGGCCGGATGACACCACCGGCCCTCTGCTCGATCCGATCCTGAAGCCGCTCTATGCAGCCTACGCCTGCGTCAAGCGCGCCCGCGACGAGCGCGATCCGCTCAATCTCGATCTGCCCGAGCGCAAGATCCTCCTCAAGAGCGACGGCACCGTCGATCGTGTCGTCATTCCTGAACGGCTCGATGCGCACAAGCTGATCGAGGAGTTCATGATCCTCGCCAACGTCGCGGCGGCCGAGATGCTGGAGAAGAAATCGCTCCCGCTGATCTACCGCGTGCATGACGAGCCGACGCTGGAGAAGGTCCATGCGCTCCAGGAATTTCTGAAGACGCTCGACGTCCCCTTCGCGAAGGGCGGCGCACTGCGCCCCGCGCTGTTCAATCGCGTGCTGGCCCAGCTCGAAGGCCACGACCACTTCCCGCTGGTCAGCGAAGTCGTGCTGCGCGCGCAAGCGCAGGCCGAATATTCGTCGGAGAATTACGGGCATTTCGGCCTGAACCTGCGCCGCTACGCGCATTTCACCTCGCCGATCCGCCGCTATGCCGACCTCGTCGTGCATCGCGCGCTGGTCCGCGCGCTTGGGCTTGGCGAAGGCGCCCTGCCCGACAGCGAGACGGCGGAAACCCTCGGCGAAGTCGCCGCCCATATTTCGCTGACCGAGCGGCGCGCGATGAAGGCCGAGCGCGAGACGGTCGACCGCCTGATCGCGCATCACCTCGCCGACCGCATCGGCGCCAGTTTCCAGGGCCGCGTCTCCGGCGTCACCCGCGCCGGTCTGTTCGTCAAGCTGAGCGAGACCGGTGCCGACGGCCTGATTCCGATCCGATCCCTCGGCACGGAATATTTCAACTATGACGAGGGCCGTCACGCGCTGGTTGGCACGCGCAGCCGCACCATGTACCAGCTCGGCGATGTCGTCGACGTCCGCCTGATCGAAGCGGCCCCCGTCGCGGGCGCGCTTCGTTTTGAGCTGCTGTCGTCGGATAGCGCAACTGCGCCGCGCGACCGCAGGCAGGCTGGCCCGCAACGCCGTCCCTCGCTCAAGGCGCACCCCGGACGCAGCCCGGACAGAAAACGCAAGCCGTCGAAGCCAAAATCCGGCAAGCCGAAGAAGGGCAAAGGCAAGAACAAGGGCAAGAGCAAGAAGGGCAAGGCATGGTGACCATGAGCACAGCCCCGAAGATCTGGACGCGCGAGACCGGCCTCGTCGAGAAGCGCGATGTCTGGGCAGCGATGAAGCGCGGTTTTCGCAGCCGCTGCCCGCGCTGCGGTGAAGGCAAACTGTTCCGCGCCTTCCTGAAGACCGCGGACAACTGTGCGACATGCGGCCTCGACTTCACGCCGCATCGCGCCGACGACCTGCCCGCCTATCTCGTGATCGTCATCGTCGGCCACATCACCGTGCCTGCGATCCTCTGGATCGAGACCAATTACACGACGCCGGGCTGGCTGACCTTTGCGGCCTATCTGCCCTTCACCTTCTTCGCGTCCCTCGGGCTGTTGCAGCCGGTGAAGGGAGCTGTGGTCGGCTTGCAATGGGCTCTGCGCATGCACGGGTTTGACGAGAACCCGCCGGATGGTATTCCGCCTGTGTAAGCAAAATAAGCAAAAAGCGGTTTGGGTGAGGATATGAGCGATACGGCGCAGACGGCCGAGAAGGCCAAGGTCCACGAGGAAAAGGAAGCCGACCACCATCCCTATTTCCGTCCCCGGGATGCGGCGACACTGATCCTGGTCGATCGCAGCGGCGCCGTTCCGAAGGTGCTGGTCGGCAAACGCCACGACAAGGTGGTGTTCATGCCGGGAAAATTCGTCTTCCCCGGCGGCCGCGTCGACAAGGACGATTATCGCGTGCCGGTTGCAGCCCCGATCACCACCGAGCTGGAGGCCAATCTCGCCAAGGGCAGCCCGAAGACGCCGGCCTCGCGCGCAAAATCGCTGGCGATCGCCGCGATCCGCGAGGCCTGCGAGGAAACCGGCCTCTGCCTCGGGCGCAAGTCCGAGGGCAAGGCGAAGCTCGAAGGCCCCTGGAAGCCGTTCGCGGACGCAGGCCTCTTGCCTGATCCGTCCAGCCTGTTCCTGATCGCGCGCGCGATCACGCCACCCGGCCGCGTCAAGCGCTTCGACACACGCTTCTTCACCGCGGATGCATCCGCGATCACCCATCACGTCGAGGGCGTGATCCATGCCGATGCGGAGCTGGTCGAACTGGTCTGGGTCGAGCTCGGCTCAAAGCCGCTCGCCGATCTGCATCCCATGACGCGGAATGTGCTCAACGAGCTCGACACCCGCCTTGCCACCGGCCCGCTGCGCCACGACGCACCGGTGCCGTTCTTCCATTTCTATGGCGGCAAGATGCAGAAGGATATTTTGGGCTGACGTCGCCGCACGCCGCCATCAATTCCCGTCTGACGCGATGAGGACGCTCAGCGCAGCGCCTCTGAAGGCACGATCTTCGCGGCCCCCTTGTCCGTGGCCGATCGCCCAATGCCGGGGCCATGACAGCTGCTCCAGCCCCTGCGCCGTCGCGGAGGTGAAGGACGACCAGCGCGCGGAGTCGTGACGGCGATACAACAGACCGCCCGGACCCATGTCCGGGTACATCGTGACGTAAATATCGAAGCCCTCGCCCGGCGAAAGATCCGGTCCGAACCAATAGGTCGGGCTTCGCCCCGGCTGACGACCCACGATGGCTGTCAGGGTTTGCCGCGGTCCGCGCGTGCCAAGCCAGAACGGCGCGATCGAGCTGGGTTCGAAGGCCGTGAAGATCGTCTGCGCCGTTGCAACATCAGCCGCAGCGCTTTGCCCCACGAGCCTCAGCTTGATCCGGCGCCCGCTTTTCACCTCTCCGCTGAAAGGCGCTTCGACATTTCCGGGCTGTAGCTCTCTCCACCCGGCGGGATCAGCATCGGGCAGCGGCCATTCCAGCCTCTCCCTGACGACGCCGTCGGTATCGAGCACCTGGTAGCGCAGGCCTTCGTCGTCGAGCGCGGCCTGGATGCAGTGCAGATACTCCACGCCTTCCGGCATCCTGTGCGCCGTTCCCGCGCCTGCAGTACAAATCTGGAGAACGCCGCGATGTGCCTGCACGTCGAAGGCGAGGATGTGGCTGCACAGATAGGCCAGCACATTTTCGTTCACGAGGATGTTCCAGAACGGGCGGGAATATTCGTGGCCGATCTCGCGCTGATACGTCCCGGTAAAGCCATTGATGGGAAACACCGGATGATGGCCCAGAACGAGCTTATGCCGGGCATCGCGATGGTCTCGAAGCGTGGCCTCGAGCCACGCGAGTTCGACATGGCCCTCACCGCCAAGGCCGCTCCAGAGCGTGTGGACGAACACCATCAGGAGGTCGCCGCGCCGCACGAAGTACGAAAGACCGGTCTGCCCCGGTGGCCCATTGTCCGGCAGGTCGAGCACGTCGCGAAACATCGCCTCGCTCATCACATCGTAGGTCGTGTGATTGCCGGTGGTGTGCCACATCGGAATGGCGGCACGGTCGAACCAGGCCATTTCCGTGTCCAGCCAATATCGCCACTGCGCACGCAGGGCGTCCGGATCAGGCGTAAGTCCGATGATCTCGTCGCCCGGAAAGAGAATGAAGTCAGGCTGCGGCCTCAGGCGCTGTACGACTGCGTTGACCGACGCGAAGGTCTTTTCGTGCAAGGCGCCAGGCACGCCCGAACAGGCATCGCCATACAACAGAAACTGGTGGCCCTTGCTGCGCGGCAGCAGCGCGGGAATGAAATTTTTGGCGGAGGTCATGGTCTTCCATCGCGGATTCTGCCGCGAGGATGTCAATTTCCGGAATGGATCGCAACCCGGCCTTGATCACTCCGCGTCCGGCTCGGTGCCGACATAGTCGCGCGCCGGCAGTTTTAAGACGCGGCCGATCTCGCTCGCGAGCTTGTCCGCCTCCTCGCGCTTGGTAAAACTCTGAAGCGTGATCGGCTCGGTGCCCTTGTTGCCGCAGAGATTGACGTCGTAGGTCGTCAGCTCGGGATCGTAGTCGTCGGTGATGCTGATGAAGTGATAGTCGGCGAGATCACGCTGCTTGCGAATATTCAGCGGCCCGAACTGCCGCGTGATGACGATCTGGCGCAGCGCCTCGTTGAGCATGACGTAGGTGCGGAAGGTGAGCAGGATCACGCCGGGGATGCCGACGAGCAGCCCGAGCCCCGTGAACACCAGCACCGGCACGAGGTCGTCGGCGAGCCTGCCGAATCCGGAGAAATCCTGGCGCAGGCCGAGCCCGACATTCCACAGCAGATAGGCGCTCGCCGCCAGCAGCGGCAGCGACAGCAGCCGGCCGAACCAGGGCATCGGCCGGTCGATCCGGACGATGCCGTCCACGGTCATTGCAACTGCCATTGAAGTCTCCTCACGGGTCATGGCTTGGTCGGGCTGAGCGGCGGGATGGTTCGACCGCCACCGCCGCACGCCGCCCCGGAATGACGCGATTGTGCTGAGCCTGTCGCGAAAAACAAAAAATTCTTCCCGCCTGCCCCGATGGCGGAGTTCCCGAGCGTGCCTATGTCTTTGCCCAACGACACCAGAACAGGATTTTGGGCGCGATGGCACAACGGCAACTCAAGCTTGGCGCGTTCATGCGCCCGATCAGCATCCATACCGGCGCCTGGCGCTATCCCGGGGCCTGGCCCGACGCCAATTTCAACTTCGGCCACATCAAGACGCTGATCCAGAAGCTCGAGGCCGGCAAGTTCGACGCCTTCTTCATGGCCGATCACCTCGCCGTGCTGAACATGCCGGTCAACGCGCTCAAGCGCAGCCACACCGTGACTTCGTTCGAGCCGTTCACGCTGCTCTCGGCGCTGTCCGCCGTCACCGAGCGCATCGGCCTGATCGCGACGGGATCGACCACGTTCGACGAGCCCTATCATGTCGCCCGCCGCTTCGCCTCGCTCGACCATCTCAGCGGCGGTCGCGCGGGCTGGAACATCGTCACCACCTCGAACCCGGATGCGGCGCTGAATTTCGGCCTCGACGACCATATGGAGCACGCCGAGCGCTACAAGCGCGCCCGCGAGTTCTACGACGTCGTTACGGGCCTGTGGGATTCCTTCGCCGATGACGCCTTCATCCGCGACGTCGAGAGCGGCTTGTTCTTCGATCCCGCGAAGATGCATGTGCTCGACCACAACGGCAAATATCTGAAAGTCCGCGGCCCCCTCAACATTGCCCGCCCCGTGCAGGGCTGGCCGCTGATCGTGCAGGCCGGCGCCTCCGAGGACGGCAGGCAGCTCGCCGCCGAGACCGCGGAAGCCGTCTTCACCGGCGGCGGCAGCCTCGCCGACGGACAAAAGCTCTATGCCGACATCAAGGGCCGCATGGAGAAGGTCGGCCGCGATCCCGAGCACCTGAAGATCCTGCCCGGCGCCTTCGTCGTGGTCGGCGACAGCGTCGATGAGGCCAAGGAGAAGCGAGCCCTGCTCGACAGCCGCGTGCATTACGACAGCGCCATCGCCTCGCTCTCGGTGATCCTCGGCACCGATGCCTCCGGCTTCGATCCGGACGGACAGCTGCCTGACATCCCCGAGACCAACGCCAGCAAGAGCGGCCGGCAGCGCATGGTCGACCTCGCCAAACGCGACAAGCTCACCGTGCGCCAGCTCGCCCAGCGCGTCGGCGGCTATGGCGGGCTGTCCTTCGTCGGCACCGCGAAAACCATCGCCGACCAGATGGAGGAATGGCTGGTCGGCCGCGGTTCGGACGGATTCAACATCATGTTCCCGTTCCTGCCGGCCGGGCTCGATGATTTCGTCGACAAGGTCGTCCCGGAGCTGCAGCGGCGCGGGATTTTCCGGAAAGAGTATGAAGGGGCCACTTTGAGGGAGAATCTGGGCCTTCCCCGGCCGAAAAACCGCTTCTTCGAGGCCTGATGAGCCCGATTTGAGTGGTTTTCAGGGTGTAAAACCTTGACATCAGGCGGTTTCTGGCTAGGTTGCCGGCCAACGCGGGCCGTTTGGCCGGCTCCAGATTCCCCAATATTCTGAGGTTCAGAACATGGCCAAAGCGGTCACCATCAAGGTCAAGCTCGTGTCCTCGGCCGACACCGGCTTCTACTACGTCGCCAAGAAGAATTCGCGCACCATGACCGACAAGCTGGTCAAGAAGAAGTACGACCCGGTCGCGCGCAAGCACGTCGAATTCAAGGAAGCCAAGATCAAGTAAGATCTCGGACCACTGAAGACTTTTGCGGGGCCCTGACGGGCCCCGTTTTCGTTTGGGCCCCTCTCTCTCCACGCCGTCATTCCGAGGAGCTCTCCGCGCGCTGCGGGCTCGACGACGCACCGCCGTCAGCCTCGCGAAATCCTGGCGTGGTTAGAGGGAAGAGCCTCGCTGGCTTCAATTGCGAGGCTGCCTCGGATCAATCCCCAGCCGTTCATGAATCTCAGAGAGCGCCCCGCCGCGGCCACACCATCCGGACAGGTGACGCCCGCCGCGCTGTGCCAGGCGGGCCTCGCACATCTTCAATCGGGACGGATCGCCGAGGCCGAGCTGTGCTGCCAGCAGGCGCTGACGCTGGACGAGCAGCACCCGGATGCCCTTCACCTGCTCGGCGTGCTCTGTCTTCACGCGCAGCAGCCCGACGCCGCCGTGGAATGGATCGGGCGCGCCGTCCAGCAGTCGCCGAAGGCAGAGTACCTCCTGAGCCTCGCCACGGTGCTGGAGCGGCGAGGTAAGCTCGAGGACGCACGGCAGTACTATCGCCGGGCGTTGAGCCTCAGGCCTGATGATGCGGTCCTCCAAAATCACCTCGGCAATCTGCTCTGGCAACTCGGGCAGAACGACGAGGCCGTGCTGCACTATCGGCAGGCCCTGAAGCTCGATCCGCAATATTGGGAGCCGGCGCAAAACTGCGGCATGCTGCTGCTTGAGCTCGGCCGGCATGCGGAAGCCCTGGAATGCTTCGATATCGCCGAGCGGCTCAATCGAAACTCCGCAGCCCTGTACCAGATGCGGGCCGTCTGCCTCTCGAACGTCGACCGCTTCGAGGACGCGCAAGCCGACTACGAAAAATCCATCGCGCTGGACCCGAGCCTCGCCGAGACGCACAACAATCTCGGCCTGCTGCATTGGCGATTTGGCCGATTGGAGCAGGCCTTTGCCTGCTTCGATTCCGCACTGGCGCTTCGCCCCGATTTTCATGCCGTGCTCAACAACAAGGCCGTGGTGTTGCTGCATCTGCAATTGCTGGATGAGGCGTTCGCGACGCTGCACAGATCGCTCGCGGCCGCCCCCAACGATGCACAGACGCTGTTCTATCTGGCGACGCTGCAGCTCTTGACCGGAGACTTCGCGCGCGGCTGGCTCGCGCGCGAGGCGCGTTGGCGGCTTGCCTCGGTCGGCCTGATCGATCGCGGCTTTTCAAGACCGCTCTGGCGTGGCGACCTGCCGATCGCAGGCAAGACCATTTTGTTGCACTCCGACGAGGGACTGGGCGATGCGATCCAGTTCGCGCGCTACGTGCCGATGGTCGCCGCGCTCGGCGCCAAGGTCATCCTGGAGGTCGAGCCGCCGATCCAGCAGTGTCTCGGCGGCATCGCCGGGGTCGCAGACTGTGTCGGCCGATCGTCGACGCCGGCGTTCGACCTGCACTGCCCTCTGGGAACGCTGCCGTTGGCGTTCGGGACACGACTCGATACGATCCCTTATGCGCACGGCTATGTGCCTGCGCCCCCGGCGGCGCGCGTGAAGGCGTGGCAAGAGCGGCTTGAAGATCGGCTTGGCCCCCGCCCCCGCTTCCGCGTCGGCCTGGTCTGGGCGGGCAATCCCGAACACAAGAACGACCACAACCGATCGATGGCGCTGCGCGCGCTTGCACCGCTGCTCGATTGCGACGTCCAGTTCGTCTCCTTGCAAAAAGGGGGCCGGGATCAGGACCGGACCTTCCTCAGCGAACGCCCCGACATCGTCGACCTCACGCAACATCTGACGGATTTCAGCGAAACGGCCGCGCTGATGTCGTGCCTCGATCTGGTGATCTCGGTCGACACCAGCGTTGCCCACCTCGCCGGTGCGCTTGCAGCGCCCGTCTGGACGCTGGTGCCGTTCAATCCGGACTGGCGCTGGCTGCTCAAGCGCAATGACAGCCCGTGGTACCGGTCAATGCGGCTGTTCAGGCAACCCGAGCGCGGCGACTGGACGAGCGTCGTAGACGACGTTCGCGTCGAACTCGAGAAGCAGGTCGCCGCGTGGCGTGCCAGGCAGGATCGGTCGTCGCTCCTGACAGCCTGATCCGGATGCGGGCTGCGTCCGGGGCACGAGAGCTGAACCCGCCGCCCGAGCGACGAAGCAAGTGTGACCCACGTCAAAGAGCGTCATGAGGCGATCCAATATCTCCAGCGGGATCGTTGCATGAATCTGGTTCATTCCCGTGAAAAGCCATTTGCCGTTGCTGGATCCGCTGCGCTTCGCCGCCGCCCTCGGAGTCGCGATTTTTCACCAGATGTTCTGGTCCTGGGCCTGGACTTCGATCGGCGTCCCGGGTTTCGAGCGCACCGTCGCCGCCGATGTTCTGTACCCATCGGCTGCGCCCTTCACATGGTTCGGCTGGGTCGGCGTCGAGATCTTCTTCGTCATTTCCGGCTTCGTCATCGCGAACTCCGCGAGCCAGTCTTCGCCGGGCGAGTTTCTTCTGGGGCGCGCGCTCAGGCTTTATCCGGCGGTCTGGGTCTGCGCCACCGCGACTTTCCTCGTTCTGCTTCTCTTCGGAAGCGGACCGGCATCCGAACTCGTTCTGCCCTACATCCACGCCATGCTGATGGTTCCCAAGGGCGTCACGGGTGAATGGCTCGACGAGGTCTACTGGACGCTGGCGGCCGAGACCGCGTTTTATGGCCTCGTGTTTTGCGCGATGCTAACAAGGAAGATCACCTTGCGGCACCTCGCCTGGGGTCTCACCATCTACAGCGCAATTTTCAACGCCGTCGCGCTGCTGGTCGCGTCATGCACGACGCCGTCCGACCTGCCCTATCTCGTCATCTTGATGTTTCGGGTGCCGTGCGCGGCGTTCCTGCTGAGCCATGGCTGCTTCTTTGCGCTGGGCATCTGGCTGTTCATTTCCGCGAACAGAGAACTGACGGCGCTCGAACAGGTCGCGATTGCCGTCACCTGTGTTTCGGGCGCCGTCGAGATCTATGTCTTTGCCTCTTTCTTTTTGACGTCCATACCCGCCATCGCGGATCAATCAGCTCTTGTGCCGATCATGGTCTGGGCCGCCGCGGTTCTCCTCATTGCCCGTGCCGCGCACCGGAACAGGCGCTCCGCGAGCGCTGCTCCTGCCGAAGCACCAGCCTATTTGCGAACGCTTGGACTGATCACCTATCCGCTCTATCTCACCCACAACGTCATTGGCTCCGCGATCATCCGAGCCCTGGTCGAGGCCGGGGTGGATGCCACCTCGGCCGTATGGGTCGCACTCGGCATGCTCGCGCTGGTCTGCTGGTTCATTTGCGCGAGGATCGAGCCAGCCATCAGGTCCGCGCTGATGCAGACCCTGTCGCGTTTCGGACAGTTGCCGAAGCGGCAGCCGGCCTTCACGCGCCCGGCGCTGGCCCGGGGACTGCGCCTTCCGCTGCCCGTCCCTGCGAAGGTGAACGTCGTGGCGTCGTAACTTACGCCGCCTTCAACACCGGCGTCGGCGGCTGCGCCGGCCGGATCAGGGCGAAGGCGACCTGGATGATGCCGCCGGCAAGACCGAGCGCGACGCCGATGCGCCAGGCCATGTTGTAGGAGCCGAGTGCGTCGTAGATCACCCCTCCGCCATAGGCGCCGAGGAAGCTGCCGATCTGGTGGCTCATGAAGGCGAGGCCCTGGATCATGGCCTGCCAGCGCAGGCCGAACATCTCGGCGACGGCGCCCGCGACCAGCGGGCCGACGCCCATCCAGAGGAAGCCCATGATGGCGCCGAACAGCAGCGTCGAGAATGGCGTTGCCGGCAGCATGAAGTACCAGGCCAGCGCGAGCGAGCGCAGGATGTAGATGCCGCCGAGCAGCGCGAGCTTGTTCCAGCGCTGGCCGGCCCAGCCGAAGAACAGCGAGCCCAGCACGTTGAAGCCGCCGATCATGCCGAGCGTCTGCGCGCTCAGCATCGGATCGAGGCCGCAGATCGCCAGATATGACGGCAGATGCGTGGTGAGGAACACCAGCTGCATGCCGCAGACGAGATAAGCACAGGTCATCACCACGAAGGAGGCATTGCCGAATGCTGCCTTTGTCACGGACGCGGCCGTGGCGTCGCCGATGTCGTCGGCGGCCGGCTTCGGCAGCGGAACGGCGTCGACGCGCCCGGCATACCATGCGGCCGGAATCATCAGCACCGACATGACGACGAAGCCGGCGAGCCCGATGCGCCAGCCAAAGCCCTCGTTGAGCATCTGCCCGATCGGCGCCGACAGCAGCGCGCCGAGCGAGCCCGCGCCGGAGACGATGCCGAGCACGGTGGAGCGCACCGTTGCCGGCACCGCACGCGCCGCCACCGACATCGCGATCGCGGCCGCGGTGCAGGCCAGCGAGGTGCCGATCAGCACGCCGGCGCCGATCATGATGCCGACGAGCCCGTTCGCGGTCGCCATCAGGATGAGGCCGACGATATACATGAGCGCGCCGACGATCATGATCGGACGGAAGCCGTAGCGCACCGTCATCGCGCCGGCGAGCGGCTGCAGAAAGCCCCAGGCGAGGTTTTGGACGGCCAGCGCCAGCGTGAAGTCGGACACCGAGAGGTGGATGTCGTGCGTCAGCGGCTGCATGAAGATGCCGAGCGATTGCCGCAGGCCCATGCTCAGCGTCAGCATGATCGAGGCGCCGATCAGGATCGGCAATGTCGGGCGCAGGACCTGCAACAGGGGCATTTTTCTTCTCCCTCATGGGCGCTGGACGCGCGCCGGCATCTGCAATTGACGTTGATTTTGATTACACAGACCTGTGTAATTAGTCTATAGATGGCAGACGCTGTCAAGCTGAGAGAACGTAAAGAGGATGTTCGTCGCCGCATGGCTCCCCCGCCCGCCCCACAGACGATGAAAGAGCGGATCCTAGAGACCGCCGACAAGCTGTTCTATCTGCAGGGCATTCGCGCCATCGGCGTCGACACCATCGCGGCCGAGATCGGCATCAGCAAGCGCACGCTCTACAACCACTTCCCGTCCAAGGACGCGCTGATCGCGGCCTATCTGGAGCGCCGCTTCGTGCATGCCCGCCCCTCCGACAAGCCGCCGGCCGAGCAGATTCTCGGCACCTTCGATTCGCTGGAGCGGCGCTTTGCAGCGAAGGATTTTCGCGGCTGCCCGTTCGTGAACGCGGTCGCCGAACTCGGGCCCACCGACCGCGCGGTGAAGAAGATCGCCATCGCCTTCAAGGAAAGCCGCCGCGTCTGGTTTCGCGAGCGGCTGACCGAGCTCGGCGTTACGGAAGCGGACGCGCTCGCCACACAGCTCGTGCTGCTGGTCGACGGCTCGATCGCGCAGGATCTCGTCCGCGACGACCCCGCGATGGCGCGTGCGGCGAAGGAAGCGGCGAAGGTGCTGCTGCGGAATGCGGGAGTGGATGTGGGTGGTGATGCGAAGCCGGTACCTGTGAAAGGCAAGCGCGCGCCGCAATCATAGCCGTCGTCCCGGCGAAGGCCGGGACCCATACGCCGCAGCAACAGCTTGGTGAAGACTCGGAGTGACCAGCTCGCTCCATAACCCCTCCCTGGGGTTATGGGTCCCGATCCCCCGTGCGCAATTGCGCACTAGGCCGGGACGACAGCTGAGTGTGAGGCGCTGGTATTGATCTCACAACCAGTGCGCGATTGCCAGAAAGTCCTTGACGCAACAGAAGAGCATCGATTTGGATCAGTCGGGAGACCTTGATTGGTCGATAGACGGAGCCGACCCGTGAGATTTTTACTGAGAATTGTGCTCGCAACCGCTCTCGTGAACATTGCTCCAGCCGTCGCCCAGGCGCCAAAGAAAGCCGTCGCTGCTCCTGCCTTGCAAAAGGAATTCGATGGCTTCATCGAGAAGTTTCGCGCGGCGCTGAAAGCAAACGATTCCGCCGCCGTCGCTAGTATGAGCCGATTGCCGTTCATGAACGACAAGGAAATTCGCGACGCCGCGCAATTTCGCGCCAAGATCTATCAGACCGACTTCACGGCAAAAAATCGCGCGTGTATCCAGCGTGGCAAGGCGGTCTACGATCGCGATCAAGAGAACAACGACAATTACGGCATCTTCTGCGGCGACACCATCTTCGTCTTTACCAAGACGCCGGCGGGATTCCTCTTTACGGACATCGGCGTGAATGACTGATCAGACAGCTACGCGTCAGGGCTTTTGCTTGAACACGGGGGTGTAAGTGACTGCCCCTTGGAATTTCGGGCGCTCCAAAGCACTGCCATCCTCGCGCGTGGCTTTGACCGGCTCGTAAATCCAGGTGCCGATCAACTGATCCTTGAGAGACTTTGCTTGAGAAAAGCTATCGTTCGGCAATGCGATAACTGAAATCAATGCGGTGGAGCGATGCCGCTACTTCCCAGAGAAGGACCACTTTCGGACGTCACCCATCTTACGTGCCGATTGCTCACGGAACGAAGCGACCCTAGGATGGCCCCAGTCACCAGGCGGGGGCTCGCGATGTCCGACACGGTATTGGATCAGAATGCGTGGCTTGAGCGCATCGGTATCTCCAGCCCGCTTCCGCCGACGCTTGAAACGCTTAATCGGCTGATCTTTGCACACGCGCATTCGATTGCCTACGAAACACTCGACATCATGCTCGGGCGACCGCCAAGGCTCGATGTGCCAACTCTCCAGCAAAAGATGATCGCCGGCAAGCGCGGCGGATATTGCTTCGAACAGAACATGCTGTTTCGAGCCGGACTTCGATCACTCGGCTTCAAGATCACCAGCTTACAAGGGCGCGTCGTCCGCGGGCTGGCCATCGATGCGCCGCGCCCCGCAATCCATATGCTGCTGAAAGTGGATTTGCCGGAAGGTGCCTATCTCGCCGACGTCGGCTTCGGAAACCTCGCGCCGACCTCCGCCCTCCTGCTTGCGCCGCAGATCGAACAGCAGACACCCCATGAGCTGATGCGGTTCATCGATGTCGACGGCGAACTGACGCTGCAGGCAAAGCTCCGTGAGAATTGGCACCACATTTATCGCGTAATCCCGCATCCGCGCTACGATGCCGAATACGAGATCACGAACTGGTACACCGCGACGCATCCGGAGACGCCTTACCAGGGAAATATCATCGCGGCGAAGCCGGGACCAAACAAGAGCCGGATCACGATGTACAATACCCGAGTCACCGTACGCGACGCGGACGGTCTCGCCGAGAAGCGCTGGCTTGCAACAACGCGTGAATTCAAAGATGTTCTATGTGGCGAATTCGGGCTGAACCTGTCCAATCAGGAGATCGAGGACTGCATTGCAGTCATGAAACACAAAGGGACAGGGGACACTCCGCATCCGTTCTTTGCGTAGGTCTTCAAAGTTCATCTCTGGGTCAATTGCGTCGGTTCGGTCCGATCGAAGTGGCGTCCGGCTACCCCCGCGAGCCAGTCGCGATGGGCCAGCAGCAAACACGGCCCCGCGTCTGGATACGGGCTCGCCGCCTAGGTTTCGTCCGTGACGACCCCGCGGCGCGTGCGGCGAAGGAAGCGGCGAAGGTGCTGTCGCGGAATGCGGCGGGATGTGGATGGTGATGCGAAGCCGGCACCTGTGAAAGGCAAGCGCACGCCGCAATCATAGCCGTCGTCCCGGCGAAGGCCGGGACCCATACGCCGCAGCAACAGTTTGACGAAGACTCGGAGTTACCAAGTCACGCAATAACTGCACTACGTGATTATGGGTCCCGGCCTTCGCCGGGACGACAGCTGAGTGTTAGGCGTGCACCAACGTCCCCTTAGCTCACGCCGCCTGCGACACCACGCGATTGCGTCCGTCGTGCTTGGCGCGGTAGAGCGCGGTGTCGGCGCGCTTGAGGACGTCGGCCACCGCCTCGCCCTTCTGCTCCAGCGTGGTGAGCCCGATCGAGATCGTGACCTCAATGCGCTTGGTGCCCTTGTGGACGGCGAACGGCTCGCCCGCGATCGAGCGGCGCAAACGCTCGGCGACCATGCCGGCGACGTGCAGATCGGTCTCCGGCATCACGATCACGAACTCCTCGCCGCCGTAGCGGCAGGCGAGATCGATGCCACGGATCGACTTGCGGACGCGCACGGCGAACTCGCGCAGCACGTCGTCGCCGGCATCATGCCCGTAATTGTCGTTGATCGACTTGAAATAGTCGATGTCCAGAATCATCAGCGCCAGCGGCTTGCCGCGCGTCGAGGCCTGCTCGGCGAGCGTTGCCAGATGGCTCTCCATGTAGCGGCGATTGTGCAGGCCGGTGAGCGCATCGGTGATCGCCATCTCGATCGAGTTCTGCACGTTGTCGCGCAGATGATCGGTGTAGCGGCGGCGGCGGATCTGGGTGCGGGCGCGCGCCAGGAGCTCGGTCCTGTCGATCGGGCGCAGCAGGTAGTCGTTGACGCCGATCTCGAGGCCGCGCAGCAGCCGCGTGGCGTTTTCCGCTTCCGCGATCGCCAGGATCGGAACGTGGCGCGTGCGCTCCAGCGAGCGCGCCTGGCTGCAGAGCCGCAAGCCATCGAAATTGTTCAAATCGAGCGAGACGATCAGCAGATCGTAATTGCCCTCGGCGGCGTGGAACAGCGCTTCGGTCGGATTCGGCTCGACGTCGATGGTGTGCTCGGCGGCGAGGATCGTCGCCAGCCGCTCGTAGGACGACGGCCGGTCGTCGACCAGCAGAATGCGGCCGCCCTTGCCCGCATCGGCGATGGCACTGCGCTCGGGCGCCTGCATGCCGATCTCGAGCGAGGTGATGGCGCGCATGCGCAGCTCGTCCGTCATCATCTTCAGCCGCGTCAGCGAGCGCACGCGCGCGATCAGCACGACGTCGGAGACGGGTTTTGTCAGGAAATCATCGGCGCCGGCTTCCAGTCCGCGATTGCGGTCGGACGGACTGTCGAGCGCGGTGACCATCACGACGGGAATGTGGTGCGTGGCCGGATCGGTCTTGAGGCGGCGGCAGACTTCAAAGCCGTCCATGTCGGGCATCATCACGTCGAGCAGGATGATGTCGCATTCGGCGCGGCTGGCCAGCGCCAGCGCCTCGGTGCCGTTCGAAGCGGTCATCACGTCGAAATATTCGGCGGAGAGACGGGCCTCTAACAGTTTGACGTTGGCGGGAACGTCATCGACAACCAGGATACGCGCGGACACTGTGAACTCACTTCCTATCCGATAAAACGCCGGACCGTCTCAATGAATTTGCCGACCGAGATCGGCTTGGACAAATAGGCTTCGCAGCCGCCCTCGCGGATGCGCTCTTCGTCGCCCTTCATCGCGAAGGCCGTGACCGCGACGACGGGGATGGCGCGCAACTCCGGATCGTCCTTGATCCAGCGCGTCACCTCCAGGCCAGAGACCTGCGGCAATTGGATGTCCATCAGCACGAGGTCGGGCCGCATCTTGCGCACGAGGTCGAGCGCCTCGTAGCCGTTGCTGGTTCCCGAGGTCTGGTAGCCGTGCGCCTCCAACAGGTCGCGGAAGAGCTTCATGTTGAGCTCGTTGTCTTCCACGATCAGGACGGTCTTAGCCATCCCGCCCTCCTGTTTGGTCCTGAAGACCGATGCATGTGACGCCTGAGGCACCGCTTTCCGGCGCTTCGAAAACTGGATTCAAACTAGCCTCAGATTCGCTCTAGTTTCGTTAAACCCGAGGGGCCACTTTCTGCGATGTGGTTTCCAGTTGCTTGTCTGAGGCGGCAAGACTGAAGCCCAAGACTCAATCGAAGACTCAGTCCCAAGACTCGGGCATATTCCAAAGTAGACACCGAAAGTTAACGGAAAGGCAAACCGGGCCCGTGAAAAAGCCTGTTCACAACCCTCGCGAAGTCGCTGAAATCGTTGCGATTCAGGCGCTCTCCTTCGTGGCCGGCGAGCCCGAGCGGCTGGGCCTGTTCCTGGCTGAGACAGGGGTCGGCCCGGAGACGCTCCGGAACGCCGCCTCGAACCCGAATTTCCTGCTCAGCGTGCTCGATTTCGTGCTGCGCGATGACGACACCGTGAAGGCTTTTGCCAAGGTTTCGGAACTGCACCCGACCAACGTTGCCGCAGCGCGGCAGGTGCTGGGCGATGCGCTCGGCGACCGGACCTGGGAGCGCGACGTGCCGTGAGCGCCGCCGACCCGGCCGGGCCCCGCTGCTTCTGCCGGGATTGTCTGGCCGATCTGGATGTGGCCGTGCGGCGCTGTTCCGCCTGCGGCTCCCCTCGCCTCGTCCGCCATCGCGCGCTCGCGAACCTGACCATCGCCCATGTCGATTGTGACGCCTTCTATGCGACGGTCGAGAAGCGCGACAACCCTGATATCGCCGACAAGCCCGTCATCATCGGCGGCGGCAAGCGCGGCGTGGTGTCGGCGGCCTGCTACATCGCACGCACCTATGGCGTGCGCTCGGCGATGCCGATGTTCAAAGCGCTGGAGGCCTGCCCGCATGCGACCGTGATCCCGCCTGACATGGCGAAATATGTCCGGGTCGGACGCGAGGTGCGCCAGGCCATGCAGGCGCTGACGCCGCTGGTCGAGCCGCTCTCGATCGACGAGGCCTTTCTCGATCTCTCCGGCACCGAGCGCGTGCACGGCATGATCCCGGCAAAGGTGCTGGCGCGCTTTGCGCGCAACGTCGAGCGCGACGTCGGCATCTCCGTCTCGGTCGGGCTGTCCTGCAACAAGTTTCTGGCCAAGATCGCCTCCGATCTCGACAAGCCGCGCGGCTTTGCTGCGCTCGATCAGGAGGAAGCGCGCGAGATGCTGGCTTCGAGGCCGGTCGGCTTCATCTTTGGCGTCGGACCTGCGACGCAGGAGCGCCTCTTGCAACGTGGCTTCCGCATCATCGCCGATTTGCAAAAGGCCGATGAGATCGAGCTGATGCGGCAATTTCCGAGCGACGGCCGCCGGCTGTGGCGGCTCGCCCGCGGCATCGACGACCGCCGTGTCGAGGCCGATCGCGGCGCCAAGACGATTTCGAGCGAGACCACGTTCGAGACCGACATCCGCGATTTCGCGTCGCTGGAGAAGATCTTGTGGCGGCTGTGCGAGAAGACGTCGTCGCGGCTCAAGAGCAGCGAGCTCGCCGGCTCGACCGTGACGCTGAAGCTGAAGACCGCGGACTTCCGCCAGCGCACCCGCTCGCAATCGATCGCGGCGCCGACGCAGCTTGCCGCAAAAATCTTCTCGATCTGCCGCGAGATGCTGGCGAAGGAGATCGACGGCACCGCCTTCCGCCTGATGGGCGCCGGCGTCAGCGCGCTGCGCGACGGCTCCCCCGCCGACGACACCGACATGCTCGACCGCCGCGCCGCCCATGCCGAGCGTGCCGTGGACACCCTGCGCAAGAAGTTCGGCAGTGCCGCCGTGATCCGCGGCATCGCCTATGAGGGGCCGGAGAAGGCCGAGGAGTGATGGCCTCCTGCTCAAGTCAGTCGCGTTCGAAGATCAGCGCACCCGGATAGGCGCGCCGGGCATATTGAACGACCAACTGCCGATCCTGGGTTTCCAGGAACGGGGTTCGGATATGACTGGACCCGACGACGAGGTGCCACAAGCCGTTGAGCTTTCGAATGACGACGTTCATTTGAGCTTCCTCGCAGTGACCCGCGTGGACTCAGATTGTCAGAATCTTCCGCCGTCGCTCAATTGTACCAGCGTAAGATCAGCGCATCAGAAGGATTACAGAGGATATACAAAGGTATGTTGCATCTCGCTTCAACGGCCGCTGGCGCCAATCGCTTCGCAGCGGCTCAAACGATCTTGCCGATCTGGAGGCCGGCACCGTGACGGGCGAACGCGATCTCGATGCGCTTTTGAACAACATGAAGCCGGAGCTGCAGCCGGGCACATTCGTATTCTGCTCGATCGCGCCGAACGCCCCCATTCCCGCAGCACTCAATCCGCGGCTGACGTTCCGCGAGCAGGAAGGGACGACGCTGGTCGTTCTGCGTGAAGAAGCCGAAGCGGCAGGATTGCCTTACGCATTCCCCTCCAGCCTGATCACCCTCACGGTTCACTCCGCACTCGACGCCGTGGGATTTCTAGCGGCGATCACGGCGCGCCTGGCCAAGGCCGGCATCAGCGTGAACGCGGTTTCGGCGTTCCATCACGACCATCTCTTCGTGCCTGTGGATCGCGCCGACGAGGCGATAACCATGCTGCAAGCGATATCCGGGAACGCTTCGTAGCCCGGGTTCTCACCGCTTTCGGAAAAATGCCAGCATGACATCATGCCCCTGTTTTGCCCGACGCGTCAAATAGAATTCGCCAAACACGAAATCCGCGCCGGACCGCGCCTCTACTGTGCATGGGGTTGTTTTCCAGTTTTTGCTGGAGCGGAGGCTACGGGGCCGGCCGCGCGCACAGCGGGAGCAGCTTGTCGCGTGTCAGCGGTGCGAGCTTGACCGATCCAGGCGCGTTGGGGTCCAGCCAGAGAATTTCCTCGATCTCCGCGCCGGGATTGACCGACCGCGCGATGGCGATGCGAAAGATTTCCGCATCGACCAACCGGCCAGGCTCGTGCGCGGCAGGCGCGAAATATCGTCCGACATAGGTCATCTCACTCGGATCGACCTCGATCCCGAGCTCCTCGGACAATTCCCGCCTGAGCGCGGCCTGCGGATGCTCACCGGCCTCGATCTTTCCACCCGGCTGCATGAAGCTTTCCGTGGCACGCTTCCTGACCAGCAGGACATGCCCATCGCTCCGGCTCATCAGCGCTGCCGCGATCCGGATCGAATCTTTCGACATCATGGTCTTCCCACTCAATCCGTGACTGCGATCGCCTCGATCTCGATCAGCCACTCCGGCGCCGCAAGCGCGGAGACGCCGACGAGCGTCGAGGCCGGCGGCTCCATGCCTTCGAAGAAGACCGAGCGGGCCTTGCCGATGATCGGGCGCAGCTCGGGCTTGTAGCCGACGACGAAGGTCGTGATCTTCACGATGTTGGCATAGCTCGCGCCGGCCGCCTTCAATGCATGACCGAGATTCTGCATCACCTGCGTGGTCTGCGCGGCGATATCGCCCTCGCCGACGATCCGCCCCTCCTCGTCCACCGACACCTGGCCGGAGATGTAGATCGTGCGCGCACCGGAGGCGGTGACGACGTGGGAATAAGCGGGATTGTGGTGCAGGCCGCTGGGACGGAGATGGTCGAGCTTCGGCATGGGCTGGCTCCCTGAAGTTTGTCGTTAGGGGGAGCGTAGCTGGAGACGCTGTCGAGGGCTAGCCTCGGCGCTCAATTGCAGGGCTTGCTGTCCTTGACGTCGAACTTGCCCATCGCACCGGAAATGACGAAGTCGTTGTAGTCGAGCACGAGCTGGCGGGAGACGCCGTTTTCGTAGAGCTCGAACGACATCGCATAGACCGGCGTCTGCTCGCCTTCCTTCTGCTGAACCTCGCGGTCGAAATAGCTGACGGTGACCGGCCAGCGCTTCAGCGATTTCATGTGCTCGTCCGACGTCGACGGATCGGGCGACGCGGCGCGGTCGGCGGGGATCGCCTGACCGATCACGGTCAGCGTGTTGTAGACCTTCTGGCCATCGTCGGAGCCGTCATAGACGGAGAGCTCGAGGAGCGATTTGCCCTCCTTGGCGGCTGCAATGATGTGCTGGATCTGCTCGGTCGGAAACACGATCTTGCCGTCGAGGGTGAAATTCTTCGGCGCCGGCAACTTCAGCTTGACGTTGATGTGGTCGCCGTCGCGCTCGGCCGAACCGTCGACCAGGCCGGCCTCGGTCTCGTTCATCCGCGTCTCGATCTTGAAGCGGTAGCTTTTCCCTGTGGCGTCCTCCCAGGAATTCGAGCGAAGATCGCTGAGCGTGATCTTGCCCTCGCCGCTGTCGAGCTCGGAGACCTGGCGGAATTCGGAGGTGTAGCCTTCGCAGCTGCTGCCGGCGAAATTGTAGAGGATGCGGCCGCGCGCGCTGTTGATGGAATTGGAGCGCGATTTGACCAGGCTCAGATCGTAGAGCGCCTGATGCGCGAGGAACGGACCGTTCGCGGCATGGACGCCGCTGGCGCTGAGCGCGGCCGCCGCGAGCGCCATCACACCGAGTGAAGTCCGGAAAAGGTGCACCATGTCTGTTCCTTGGGAGGACGCGCAGATTCGACACTTTAATGACCGTTCCATTGCGTCGCAACTGCGGCGGTTTCACGTAAAGTTGCGCCTCTCCGTTGAACCTCCTGACCTGCCACAAGAAAATGCAATCCACCCCGGCGTCCGACCGCCCCATCGGCTTGCTTGCATGTGGCGGCATGATGGGCGAAACAGGGCGCGCCCGGCCGTCACCAGACGTGCCGGTGCGGATGATTTTTCAGACATCGAGGTCGAGACATGGCGGGCACGGTCGAGCAGAAACTGGCGGAACAGGGCATCAAGCTGCACGAGGCCCCCACCCCCGTCGCCAACTACGTGCCGTTCGTGCGCACCGGCAATCTGCTGTTCGTCTCCGGCCAGGTCTGCTTCGATCCCGCCGGCAAGCTGATCGCCAAGGGCAAGCTGGGCGCGGGCGTCTCGATCGAGGAAGGTGCTGCGGCCGCGCGCGGCTGCGCCGTCAACCTGCTCGCACAGGTCAAGGCGGCGCTTGGCGATCTCGACAAGGTTGTGCGTGTGGTGCGCCTCGGCGGCTTCATCAACTCGGCACCGGACTTCCTGGACGGGCCGAAGGTTCTCAACGGTGCCTCCGACCTGATGGTCGCGGCCTTCGGTGACAAGGGCCGCCACGCCCGCACCACCGTCGGCGTCGCTTCGCTGCCCGCTGATGCGGCGGTCGAGGTCGAAGGCGTGTTCGAGGTCGCCTGAGGTCAGCATCGTGCGTGCTCCGGATTGGCTGACAGCGCGGCCGGTCGCCCATCGCGGCCTGCATGACATTTCGCGTGGCATCGTGGAAAACATGCCGGGCGCGGTGCAGGCGGCGATCGCCGGCAACTTCTCGATCGAGGTCGACATCCAGCTCTCCGCCGATGGCGAGGCCATGGTGCACCACGACCATGCGCTCGGCCGCCTCACCGAGGCCAGCGGCCCGGTGGTCGCAAAGACCGCGGCCGAGCTGAAGGCCATCACCTTCAGGGATACGGCCGAGCGGATGATGTCGCTCGGCGACCTCTGCGCCATGGTCGCCGGCCGGGTGCCGCTGGTGATCGAGGTGAAGAGCCATTTTGACGGCGACCGCAAGCTGGTGAAGCGGATGGCCGAGGTGCTGGCGTCGTATCAGGGTCAAGCGGTCGGGATGTCCTTCGACCCCGACCAGGTGCTGGCGCTGCGCGAGCTGCTGCCCAACCGCCCGCGCGGCATCGTCGCGCAGCGGAGTTATGAGGACGAATACTGGGCCTACCTGACGCAAGCGCAGCGCGACAGCATGCTGTACCTGCGCCACGGCTTCCAGACCCAGCCGCATTTCGTCGCCTTCAAGGTCGACCACCTGCCGGCGCCCGCCCCCTGGATTGCGCGCAACGTCTTCGGCTGCGCTCTGCTCGGCTGGACCGTACGTACCCCGGAGCAGCGGACGCGGGTCGGGCAGTATGCCGACCAGATGATTTTTGAGGGGTTCGTGCCGCAGGCTTGATGTTCCCAACCCTTGAAGTCGCTGCTGCAATGCACGATCTTGGGCGCAATGGCATCATCCGACATCACGCTGGAGGCCGTACCGTCCATTGGCGAAGTATCGCCGGAGGATTGGGACGCCTGCGCCAATCCTGGCAGAGCCTGCAACGGGCATGGTATGGGAACCTCATCCGGGCTCCCAGGCGATTCGCTCGGCCTTTTAAGGCCCGCCTATAACCCATTCGTATCCCACGCGTTTCTTTCCGCCGTCGAGAAATCGGGTTCGGCCACGATCCGCACTGGCTGGGGACCGCGGCATCTGGTGGCCAAGATCGACGGTCGGGTCGCCGGCGTCGTGCCCTGCTATCTGAAATCGCACAGCCAGGGCGAATATGTCTTCGACCGCGGCTGGGCCGACGCCTATGAGCGTGCCGGTGGACGCTATTACCCGAAGCTGCAGGTCTCTGTTCCCTTCACGCCGGCAACGGGGCCGCGGCTCCTGGTCCGCGACGGCGTCGACCGTGAGCGCATCACGGAGGCCCTGGCAAGCGGGCTGGTGGCACTGTGCGGCGTCAGCAAGGCCTCCTCTGTCCACGTCACCTTCGCCCGCGAGGCAGAGTGGAAGCTGCTTGCCCAGCACGGCTTCCTCCAGCGCACCGACCAGCAGTTCCACTGGCGCAACGAAGGCTTTGCCACCTTCGACGATTTCCTGGCGACGCTGAACTCGCGCCACCGCAAATCGATCAAGCGCGAGCGACGTGACGCGCTTGCCGCGGGCATCACGATCCACTGGCTCACCGGCAAGGACATCACCGAGGATGCCTGGGACGCGTTCTTCATGTTCTACATGGAGACCGGCTCGCGCAAATGGGGCCGACCTTACCTGACGCGCGAATTCTTCTCGCTGATCGGCGAGACCATGAGCGATGACGTGCTGCTGGTGATGGCCCGCCGCAATGACCGCTGGATCGCGGGCGCGATCAACTTCATCGGTTCGGACACGCTGTTCGGTCGCAACTGGGGTGCTGTCGAGCATCACCCATTCCTGCATTTCGAGGTCTGCTACTATCAGGCGATAGATTTCGCCATCAAGCGCGGCCTCACACATGTCGAGGCCGGCGCTCAGGGCGAGCACAAGATCGCGCGCGGCTACCTGCCGCGGACCACGCACTCCGCCCATTTCATCGCCGATCCCGGCCTGCGTCGCGCCATCGACGATTACCTCAAGCGCGAGCGCGCCTATGTCGCCGAGGCCGGACGCGAACTCGCCGAGCTCGGCCCGTTCCGGAAAGGCATCGACGAGGCGCCTTGACGGTTTGCCTTCGCTGGTGACAGTAAGCGCAAAACTAAGCTCGAAAATTCCTGGGAGCCGCCGCCATGACCGCCTACGACCCGAACAACATCTTCGCAAAGATCCTGCGCGGCGAGTTTCCCTGCCACAAGGTCTACGAGGACGAGCATGTCTTCGCTTTCCTCGACATCATGCCGCGCGTGCCCGGCCACACGCTGGTGATCCCGAAGGCGCCTGCCCGCAACATCCTCGACATCAAGGCCGACGACTATGCCCACGTCGCCCGCGGCGCGCACAGAATCGCGGCCGCCGCGATGAAGGCGTTCAAGGCCGATGGCATCACCGTGCAGCAGTTCAACGAGGCCGCCGGCGGACAGGTGGTGTTTCATCTCCACATGCATGTGATGCCGCGCCATGACGGCGTGGCGATGCTGCCGCCCGCGAGCCGCAAGGAAGACGTCAAGGTGCTGGAAGAGAATGCGACCAAGCTGATCGCAGCGCTGAAGGCCTGATCGTCACTCCGTCTGAAAATCCCCCGGCTGCGGCGCAGCCAGTGGCGTGAATTCGCAGCGATCGGGCTTGATATCGATCAGCGGCGTGTTGTCGAGGCAATCGAGGCCGCGCACCAGGATCGTGCCGCCCTCGATACCGACGAGCTTCACGATCGAGGTGCCGATCGGATTGGGCCGGACCGGCGAGCGCAGCGAAAACGTGCCGCGGGTCTTCTCGTTGTTCTTCGGGCTTTGCAGCACGATGTCGCGGCGCGACTTGTCGAGCCAGTAGAGCACTTCGAGATTGCTGTAGAAATCGACGCCCTTGATCGCAGGCAGGAAGGGCTCGAAAATCTCGAGGCGACACACCGGACCGTCCGCGCGACCCTGGCGCGGCGTTTCGAGCCGCGAGGTCCAGGGCGTGCGGATGCGGCCGATGAAGACGAGGCCGGCATCCTCCGTCGACGGCAGCTCGATGGCGACCTCGCCCTCGCGGAGTTCGTTTTCGCGAACCATGTGTCCTGTTCCTTGGCTGTTCGGCGGCGGTTTTAGCCCAACCACCACCTGCCGGCCAGCAGGAAGACTTCGCCGGCGACAACGCCCGCAAAGATCGAGCGGCGGGTCAGCAGGAACACGACGAGGCCGGCAGCGACCGCGCCGTAGCGCAAGCCGTCCGGCACGCTGGCGAGCGCGCCTGGCGGCTCGACCACGATCTGGGCGATGACGCCGGCCAGGATCGCGGTCGCGACCGCCCTCACCCAGACCAGCAGTTCTGAGCCCTCGTCGATGCCGCCGCCAAACCAGAGGCCGAGCATGCGCCATATCTGGTTGGGAATGACGCCGGCGACGAACAGCACGACCAACGCCTGCCAGTCGCCGATGAGTTGCGCGGCACTCATGCGCGCACCTCGCGCCACCAGTGCACGCCATAAGCGATTGTGCCCGCCGCGAGGCCGCTGACGAGGATGTCGAGGCCGGAGTTCATCTTCGCAGCCAGCGGATAGAGCAGGACCCCAAGCGCGAGCGCGACGACATCGGCGACCTCGCGGCTGTTGCGCGCGGTCGAGAACAGGAAGGACAGCGGCGTCAGCAGCAGGATCGCCGCACCCAATGTCTGAGTCAGGTTGGCGGCGAGGAAATAGCCGATCGTGTTGGCGGTCAGGCACACCGAGACCAGACCGAAGCCAAGTCCATTGACGAAGGCGATGCGCCGCTCGCGCGGCACCTGCGGCAGGAAGCGATGACATTCGACCCACAGCGTCACGGCCGTCAGATGCGCCGCGAAGAACAGCTCGCGTCGCTTGGTCGTCGGCGTGCGCATCAGCGGCAGCACGGAGACCACCATCGGAAATAGCCGGATCGCGCTGACGGTGACCGCGATCGCCGACTGGATGACCGTCGCGCCCGAACCCAGCGTGGTGATCAAGATGATCTGGGCCGGCCCGGCCCAGACGAACAGCGTCGAGCAAAGCGCCCAGACCAGGCTGAAATGGCTGTCATGGGCAAGCGCGCCGATGCCGAGATAGGTCGCGAACAGGACGAGCGTGAGGATCGTCTGCGTGATCGAGCGCAGCCCCCAGGTAAAGGCACGCCACGGACTTTGCCATTGAGGGGAATCGAGCGGAGGAAGCGCCACGTGACGGCCGGCTGAGGTTTGCGGAATCGTGCCTGCATAACGGGCAATGCGGGCGGCCGCGTCAAGGAAGCGCGCGGCGGGGCTGGCATGCGCGCGCTCCCTACCCGCTCACGCCCCGGTTCTTCAGCACGAAGCACGCCCCACCCGCCTTCCGGATGCGATTGCAGAGATCGTCAGCTTCGGGGCGTGTGTCGGTGCCGATGCGTACCTGATAGAAGGCGTGCGAACCGCGGCTGCGCATCACCGAACTCAACAGGCTGGGATCGCGCTCACCGATCACCGCGCTCAGCCGCGTGACGGCGCGGGAGTACATCGCCAGCGCCTTGTTGCGATCGAATCCGGCGGCGAGCTGAACGCCCCAGATCTTGGCGGCGGCAAGCTCCACATGCTGCTCCAGCTCGGCAACGAACGGATTCGGCGCACGCTTCAACAGCGCCATCAGGTCGCGGCAGCTTGTCGGCGGTGAGCTCGGCGGCCCCTTGCCGGTGCTGCCGGCCTTGGCCCATGCGTCAACCGTAGCACCCGTGATGGCGTAGACGTAGTTGCGGGTCTGCTCCGGCATGCCGCCGGTGCCGGCGAGCCATTCCTGCACCCGCCGCGGGCCGGCATTGTAGGCGGCAGCGGCGAGGCCGAGATTGCCGAACTGGTTGCGCAGCTCGTTCAAGAACTCGGCCGATTTCGGAAGGGCCTGCACAGGATTGAAGGGGTTGAGAAGCCCGCGCTCGCTCGCGGTGCCCGGCATGAACTGCGCGATCCCCTGCGCGTGCTCGCCGCTGCGCGTCATCGGACCCACCGCATCGGCCTGGAAGCGGCTCTCCTGCCAGATCACGCGGGCGAAGAATTCCAGCGGCAGATTGGCATCGCGCGCGGCCGCCTCAACGATCAGGCAGATCGATTCTCGGGTGTCGCTCTCGCGCGCATCGGGCCTCTCCGGAGGATGTGCGAGCTCCTCCACGCTGGGGACGGCGACATTGGTTTTAGCCGGTGAGCTGTCCCATGCGATCGCCTGCGTCGCGGACACAAGCAGTGCGGGGATGATGCGTGATGCAATTCGCATCAGCCGTGCCCAAGTATCGCCGTGGCACATGCGGGCGCGGCATGCGACAAGATGATCTGCCATGTCGTGGCATCGTGCCATGGTTCGACGAGTTGCCAATAAATGCTGCCTGACCTGCTTCTCCCAATGCGCTTCCCCGCCAAACGGATCCGCGCCCTCCTTGCCCTCGCCGCACTCATCCTGTCCGCCGCGCCAGCTGCGGCGCAAGTGAACTGGCGGATGACCACCGAATATCCCGAGAACAACATATCCGGGATCGGGCTCAGCAGTTTCGCCGATCGCGTGGCCGCGCGCACAAACGGTTTCGTGAGCGTGACCAACGCCTTCGACAATCAGCTGAAGATCAGCTCGGGCGAAATGCCGCGCTCGGCGCTGGACGGCCGGATCGCCGGCGGCGACGCCTTTGCGGGCGCGCTTTCGGGCCTCGACCCCGTGCTCGGCCTCTCGACGCTGCCCTTCCTGGTACAATCGGTCGACATCGCTCACGCCGCCAATGCGCGCGCACGACCGCTTTACGAAAAAGCCCTCGCCGCGCGCGGCCTCAAGCTGCTCTATCTGACGATATGGCCGGCCACCGGCCTATGGTCGGACCGGTCGCTTGCAGGCGCCGACGACCTGCCGAAACTCAATCTGCGCGCTTACGATACCAATTCCAGCGAGGTGATGACGGCGGCCGGTGCCAACGCGCAGTTCCTGCCGATGGACAAGGCGCTTGTGGGCCTGAAGGAGCACCAACTGAACGCATTCCTCACCTCCGGCGACGGCGGCGCGGGGCGTAAGCTCTGGGACTTCCTGCCCTATTTCACGGCCATCAATTACGCGATGCCGGTGTCGATCGCCTTCGTCCGCACCGACGCATTTGCCGCGCTGCCAGAGCCGATGCAGCGCGAGGTGCTGGCGGCTGCAGCCGAGACCGAGCAGAGCCAGTTCGCGCTGCTGGCCCACCGCACGACCGAGAATTATGCGCGGATGCGCGACAACGGCGTCAAGATCGCCGAGCCAGCGCCGCAATCTCTCATCGCGGCGCTGCGAACGGTAGCAACGCCCACAATTGCCGCCTGGGAGGCGCAGGCGGGCGCGGAGGCCACCGCGATCGTCGAATGGGCCAAACAGCAATGAGGCGATGGGTCTTGACTTGAGACCCGATCCGACTAGCAACGGGCCGTCAATTTCAACGTGGGCCGGCTCCTGATGGCGACAATCTTCTTCGATCTCGACGGCACGCTGACCAACCCCAAACCGGGAATCACCCGCTCCATCCAGTACGCCCTGGAGCGGCTGAGCCTCGCAGTGCCGAGCGAGGACGAATTGACCTGGTGCATCGGACCGCCGCTGCATGCCAGCCTGAAGAAGCTCACCGGAACCGACGCGCTGGCCGACCAGGCGCTGCTGCTCTACCGTGAGCGCTTCAGCGACATTGGCCTGTTCGAGAACGAGGCTTATGCCGGCATCATCGACACGCTGACGACGATTGCCGCGACCGACCAGCGCATGTTCGTCGCGACCAGCAAGCCCGCTGTCTACGCCAGTCGCATCGTCGAGCACTTTGGCCTGAAGCCGTATTTCGAGCGCGTGTTCGGCTCCGAGCTCGACGGCACCCGCGTCGACAAGCGCGACCTGCTGCGCTACGCGCTCGATGAGACGGGTGTCGATGCGAGCACGTCCATCATGATCGGCGACCGCAGCCATGACGTCGTCGGCGCCCGCACCAACGGCATGACCGCGATCGGCGTGCTCTACGGCTATGGCAGCGAGGCCGAGCTCAGGGACGCCGGCGCCCATCACATCTGCGCCGCACATCCGGAGCTGCTCGGCCATTGCGTGGCCTAGGCGGTGACCGTCTCGACCGCCGCAAGCATTCCCGTCTTCGGATGGCAGTTCAGATATTCGAAGAACTGCTCATCCGCGGCCGCCACCGTAACCTCGTGATACAGCCGCAGCTTCGCTGACGGCCCCAGCGTCGAGAGATATTTCATCGCCGCACCGAAGATCTTCACGTGGGTCGGATGCGATTCCGCCCAGCGCTCCAGTGCGGCGAGACTTTTCCACCAGCTCTGGCCGTAGGATTTTTCACTCGCCTTGCCGTCAGCCGAGAGCACCTGCATGTAGCGGTTGGCATAGCAGCCGATCGCGAGCCCGTCGTCGCGCAGGAAATCCATGCCCTCGCGGAGTACCGGCTCGACATCGTCGAGATAGAGCTTGCGCTCCGACGCCTCGGTATCGCTCCAGTCCTGCCCGGAGCGGATCAGGCAGAGATTGTCGTTTGCCTGCACACGCAGCCTTGCACCATCGCGGATCAATTCCGGATGGCCGCCCGGCGACATTGGATCGGTCTGCGACAGCGGAATGCGATCGCGCATGCCGCCCCAATAGGCGTGCTCCTGCACTTCGCCGCTCATCCCGTCGGCGATCACGGCGACACCTTCGGGCCTGCCGAGCGAAGAGAACAGCGTCTCGTGCCGCGCCACCGTGGGACGCAGCGCCTCGATGAAGGTGCCGATCCCGTCGCGGTGCTTTCCAGTCCACGCCTCGCGTGCCCGCACAAACCAGGCGTCGAAACGCGCGATGTCATCCCAATACGCGACCGAGACAATGTTCGCGTGGCCGGCTTGATCGACATAGTGCGCACGGTCCCAATGCGAGGGACCACCCTCGCCGGCGAACAGTCCGGCGATTTCAGCGAGCGCTTCCGTCGCAGCCGCCGGCGTCGCCCCACGATACTGCACGCCGAAATAGGCCATCACGACACGGCCGACCGCGGGCTTGTAGCGGGCCACGAACGACGGATACGGCGGCTGGTAATCGTCCGGCACGCGCTTGTGGCGCGTGCGCTGGGTTTCGAGATGCAGAGGAATTGCGGACTCCATGATCGTGCCTCCTCTTGATCCCGGCGATCAGCTCGCTGCAGCGTTGATGTCTGTGGGCTCAATGGCGTCCACCGGCAGCGCAAACTGCTCGACGCGCTTGTACGGCTTCTTGTTGAGCAGCAACCGCGTGACGTCGGGCCGCGAATAGTGCCCGGCGGGATCGGCAGCATTCTTGGCGACGCCGATGGCGCCGAGGTCGATCTCGGCGATCAGCAGCCCCTCCTGGTCTGGCGCCAGCTTGTCGCCGATCTGACTGCCATCGGGCCCGTAGATCGCCGCAAAACCGCCGCCCACATGCAGCAGCGCGTTCTTGTCAGGCCGGTCGCAGAGCTCGTCGATCATCGCCTGAGAGACCGTCGCGCAAGGTGCGAGCACGAAGCAGGAGCCCTCCACCGCATAGACGCGCGAAGCGGCGTTGTTGACCTCGGCGCCGAGCGCCGGCGCGAAGGGATCGTAAAGCGAGAAACTCGGCCACGCCGCGACATGCACCTGCTCGTTCTGGGCGTACATGGCGTATTTCGACAGCGGCTGGAGATGCTCCCAGCAGCACAACGCACCGATACGGCCGATGTCGGGGCGCGCATGGACCGCAAGATCGCTGCCGTCGCCCTCGCCATAGACGGTGCGCTCGGCATGGGTCGGCCGCAGCTTGCGGCGTTTTGCGATCGTCTCGCCATCCGGCCCGATCAGCCATTGCGCCAGATAAAGACTGCCGCCGTCGCGCTCGGACAGGCCGATCACGGCCGTAAGCTTGGCTTTCCGCACCGCATCGCGCAGCTTCTCGGCCTGCGAGCTGTCATAGGACAGCGAATTATCGAAATAGCGTTGCACAAAGCCGCGGCCGATCGCCCAGGCAGGCGAGTCCATCCAGATGTGCCAGGGGTAACCGGGGATGAAGGCTTCCGGAAAAGCGATCAGCTTGGCGCCTTTCTCGGCCGCTTCCTTGATCAGCGCGATCGACTTGTCGATGGACGCGTCGAGGTCGAGCCAGGCGGGCGCCGCCTGCACCACTGCGACCTTGTATTTCGGATGTTCAATGCCCATTGCCGCCTCCATTGCCGGTTGATCCAGGACCACGTCCGATGCAGTCTATTGGGCCAAGCCGGGCGGCCGCGCGCTCGACCACGGCGGAACAAAAACTCGACTGGAAGGGATCGCGCCCCGGTACGGAACTTGCCTGCGGTCAGGCCGGATCTGCACCACCATGCGGTTTTGCTGGATGTGAAAGGGAGGCCTGCCGATGACAATCCAGTTCACGACAGACGGCAGCCCCGGCTACCGCCGGCTCGCCCTCTGGCAGGACATCGTCTGCGACGTCTTCGTCGGGCTCGACTGCAAGTCGGACCTCGGCAGCGCCTTTCACGGCTCGGTGACGCAGGCTTCGCTGGGCAAGGCCGTCTGCTCCGAGGTCTGCTCCGACCGTCAGCACGTTTTCCGCACGCCCTCGCGCATCGCGCGCTCGGATCAGGACTATGTTCTCGTTGCGCTCGGCCATCGCGGCGATGGCGGTGTGGTGCAGGATGGCCGGGAGACCGTGATCCATCCCGGCGAGTTCGCGCTCTACGACACCACGCGTCCCTATGAGCTGAAGTTCAAGGACGCGTTCTCCCAGACCATCTTCAAGGTGCCGCGCGAGATGTTGCAGCGCCGGCTCGGCGGCACCGAGACACTCACCGCGATCACGTTCGGAGCTGATGTCCCACTCGAGCGGCTCGCCTATGACTTCATCTTCCGCCTCTGCCAGAGCGCGGACCGGCTCGCGCCCAACAGCGCCGCTGCCCTGTCCGAGCAAGCCGTCGACCTGCTCGCGATGGCGCTGAGCGAACGGCTTGGCGGAACGTCGCTGCCGTCGTCGACCCATCGTTCCGCCCTGCTCTACCGGCTCAAGGCGCATATCCGCACACGCCTCGCCGACCCCGACCTCTCGCTGGCCGAGACCGCCGCCGCGCTCGGCATCTCCTCGCGCTACGTCAACGATCTCCTCGCCGACGAGGACACCTCGTTCCAGCGCCATGTGCTTGCGGAGCGTCTCGCCCAGTGCAAGCGCGACCTTGCCTCGCCGGTGCTCGCCCAGCGCCACATCAGCGAGATTGCGTTCGCCTGGGGCTTCAACGACCTCTCGCATTTCGGCCGCGTTTTCCGCGAGCATTTCGGAATGTCGCCGCGCGATTTCCGGCAGAGTCAGCTGCGGCACTGAGGGCCATTCCAGTCAGCCATCATTGCAAGCCTTCGTCCCAGGCGAAGGCATTGCTCGGCAATTCCAGATTGTCAGGTCGTGCAGTCTGCATCAGGCTAGCATGTATGAGGACTCACGCGACGATAAGCGGGTCGGAACTGCTGCTGGGCGTGATCGCAATTCGCCTCGCGGTGCTGGTCCTGGTGGGCTGGGGCCTGACGTTCCTGCCGCGGCAGGCCCGTGAGCCAGTCTGCGTTTCGTCCGCCACGAGGATCGAAACGCCCGCTCCTGCGACGACGATCGGTGCGCGCGTCGCAGATGCAGCATTCGATGACATGCGTCTGCACGACTAGGCCATTTTCCAAGCAAGGCGGGTATGTCAGCGCGCGGTAGGACAACGCGGCTGCTTGCATTACGATCTGCCTCCAAGGCCGCGCCAATCAATCAGCGGCCGTGAGGAGCAGTTCGATGGAATACCGACGCTTGGGCCGGTCCGGCCTCATGGTGCCCGCTTTGAGCCTTGGCACGGGCACGTTCGGCGGCGTCGGCCGTCTCGCGGCTTGGGGAACGACCGACGCCACCGAAGCGCGGCGCCTGCTGGACATTTGTCTCGAGGCCGGCGTGTCGATGTTCGACACCGCCGACGTCTATTCGCTCGGTGAATCCGAACGGGTTCTCGGCGAAGCCATCAAGGGCCGCCGCGACAAGGTGCTGGTCTCGACCAAAGCCACCTTCCGCTTCGGGGACGGCCCCAACGACATCGGCTCGTCGCGGCAGCATCTGCTCGCCGCCATCGACGCTTCGCTGGGTCGGCTCGGCACCGACTATATCGACCTGTTCCAGCTCCATGGCTTCGATGCCATGACACCGCCCGAGGAGGTGCTGAGCACCCTCGATGTGCTCGTGCGCGCCGGCAAGATCCGCTATGTCGGCGTCTCGAATTTCTCGGGCTGGCACCTGATGAAGTCGCTCGGCGTCGCCGACAAGCACGGTTTTCCGCGCTACGTCGCCAACCAGACCTACTATTCGCTGGTCGGGCGCGACTATGAGTGGGAGCTGATGCCGCTCGGTCTCGACCAGGGGCTCGGCGCCGTCGTCTGGTCGCCGCTCGGATGGGGCCGTCTCACCGGAAAGATCCGCCGCGGCCAGCCGAAGCCCGAAGTCAGCCGCCTGCCCCAGACCGCCGATTTCGGGCCGCCCGTGCCGGACGAACACGTCTACCGCGTCGTCGACGCCATCGACGAGGTCGCCAAGGAGACGGGCAAGAGCGTCTCCCAGATTGCGCTGAACTGGCTGCTGCAACGTCCGACCGTTTCGACGCTGATCATCGGCGCCCGGAACGAGACACAGTTGCGCGAAAACCTCGGCGCGGTCGGATGGTCCTTGACCAAGGACCAGATCGCGAAACTCGATGCCGCGAGCAAGGTGACGTTGCCCTATCCGTACTGGCACCAGCGGGGGACCTTCTCCGACCGCAATCCACCGCCGGTGTAAGTGCGCCGCACCTAGCGCAGATTGGCACGAAGCTCGCGCACGCCTCGCCCGAGCCGCTCGCGCAGCAGCGTGCGTAACGTCGCGCCGTCGACGTAACCGACCTCGGCGGCGATGGCGTCGAGGTCGAGCCCGCTGCCGTGAAGCAGGGACTGGGCGCGCTCGACCCGGAGATCCTGGAAATAGGATAGCGGTGATTTGCCGAGTACGGCCTCGCAGCGCCGCTGCAAGGTGCGTGCGCTCGTCGCCAATGCGTTCGCGGCCTTTTGCAGCGAAAACCCCTCCTTGAGGTGATCGCGCGCCCATCGCTCGAAGCGAAGGATGAGCGGATCGGCCTGCGCCAGATGATTGGGGATGATGTAGGGCGCCTGCGAAGAGCGGATGTCGGCAAGCAGATAGCGCGAGACCAGCGTCGACAGTTCCGGGCTCGCCTTGCGGATCAGCCAAAGCGCCAGATCGAGATGCCCCAGCGCTGCGCCTGCCGTGACGCCCACGTCCGTCGGCACCAGCATTCGGGATTCATCGAGCCTGACGTTCGGATAACGCTGCCGAAACAGTGGCGCGAGCCACCATGTCGTCGTTGCCTCGCGATGATCGAGCAGTCCGGCCTCGGCCAGAAGAAACGTGCCGATGCAGGATGCCGCGATCTGCGCACCTTCGGCGTGCCATTTGCGCAATTGCGCCTGCGCCCGAACGACGTCTCGGCGCTGGAGCGCCGCAATCAGCGGCTCGGGCCTGCCCGTGTTCAACGCCGGCACGACAACCCAGTCCGGCTTCAGGTCCGGCGATACTGGCAGTGTGGGGATCGAGAGACCCTGGCCGGACCGAACCCGCCGCCGCATCCCCACGATCGACACGTCGAAACGCGGTGTGCCGTTCGCGAAATTGTTGGCGAGCGTGAACGCATCGAGCAACACGGTGAGCCCGGTGTCGAACAGATCATCAAGCGCGAGGATCGCAAGACGCATGGCGTGAATGACCTTAAAGTTGGCAATTACGACGATACCGAAATCAGCGCATCGCGCCTACACCAATCCTGCGCAAGGTTGAAACGGCGCAGCTCGACATGGCCGAAACCGCGGCACTATCGCGTGGATAATGCCTGCTTTTCCGCCCGTCCAGCCGTCCAACCTCTCGCGGCGTAAATGACGCCAAAATTGTCGTTTCCGCCTCCATCAACGAGTCGATGGATCGGCCCACCCGATCCTCACCCGCACCTGGTCACAGAAGGAGATCACCGATGAAAGTCATGGCTGTCGCATCGATCACCAAGCCGCTCTCGCCGGAGCAGCGGCAGCAGATCATGCCGAGCGAAGTCCCCGCGACCCTCAAGCTCTATCTCGACGGCAAGATCGAGCAGTTCTGGTATCGCCAGGATGCTCCGGGCGTGATCTTCCTCATGAACGTCGAATCCGTCGAGCAAGCCAAGGCAACGATCGAAGCGCTGCCGCTGGTGACCAACGGATTCGCGAAATATGAATTCATGCAGGTCGGCCCCCTCGCCCCGCTCGGTCTGCTCATTCAGGCCAAGTGACCGGCGCCTCGGCGTCACGTCTCAGGCACAACACGCGTCGCCGCTCTTGTTCGGCGGCGACGCGACGACGACGGTCCGAGGACAGGATGGACACGTAGACTTGACAGGTTCGCGCGTGGCACGGCTCTGGTCCAGACGTCTCTTGAAAAGCACATCAATGACTCTGAATGCACGTCCCATCGGGAGGACACATGCAAAAGTCTATCACTTTCGCCTTCATCGCCTTGGTCCTGAGCTTGGCAAGTCCAATTGCCGGACATGCCCAATCCGCCAATCCACCGACACCGACAACGCATATCCTCGCGATCGGAACGCTGAACCCCGGCGCCGATCCCACGGCCGCGCGCGCGATCCTGCCGACGGAAGTCAAGGAAACCGTGAAGCTCTATCTCGATGGCAAGATCGAGCAGTGGTATTCGCTGCAGGGACGTCCCGGCGTCGCCTTCATCCTGAACGTCACGGACCCCGTGGCGGCACACGAGATGTTGGAGAAGCTACCGCTGGGTCAGGCCCATCTCATGAGCTTCGAGCTTATCCCGCTCGGCCCGCTCAATCCGCTGCGGCAGTTGCAAGGCATGGCGCCGGGCTCGCCGTAGGCGGCTTGAGCTGCATCAAGCCGGCCTCGATGGATCGTGGCATCGTGCGGCCTTGCGAGGCAGCCCGATGCGCCGATTTGCCATGAAGGCCCTGTTCGCCGTCCTCAATCTCGATCGCGCCGAGTGGACGCGGATCGATTGGGATCGCACCGCCATCGTCGTCTCCACGGCGGTGACGCTCGGGCTTGTCGCGCTCTACGTCGTCGGCAAGGCGACCTCACGCTGGTGAGCGTGCGAACGGCCCGCCGATCCATGCCTGTGGCGCCGGGAGGCCTGCTTCCGGCACAGGAACCGCCCGTGTCCTGCCGGGTTGCGATGGATAGCGCAATTTCCTAATCCGGAGAGCATTCACGGCTCGAATCAAGCACGCTTTCATTATGTCGTCTGTCCCGATCGAGCATGCCGACGGCTTGCCACAGCCCCAGCGCAATCAGGCGATCCTCACCATTGCGCTCGGCATCCTCATGGCCGTCGTCGACAGCGCCATCGCCAATGTCGCGCTGCCGACGATCGCAACCGACCTGAACGCGAGCCCGGCCTTCTCGATCTGGATCGTCAACGGCTATCAGCTCGCGATCACGATCTCGCTGTTGCCGCTGGCGTCACTCGGCGAGATCGTCGGCTATCGCCGCGTCTACCTGGTCGGGTTGGCACTGTTCACGCTCGCATCCGCCTTCTGCGCGCTGGCGCATACGCTGCCGTTGCTGACGATCGCGCGCATCATCCAGGGGTTCGGCGCGGCCGGCATCATGAGCGTCAACTCGGCCCTGGTGCGCTTCACCTATCCGCGCAACCTGCTCGGCCGTGGCATCGGGCTCAATGCGCTCGTCGTCGCCTTCTCCGCCGCGGTCGGGCCGACGCTCGCCGCCGGCATCCTCGCAGTCGGCAGCTGGCCCTGGCTGTTTGCCATCAACGTTCCGCTCGGCGTGGTCACGCTCGTACTCGGCCTGCGCAGCCTGCCGCACACGACGCCCGCGAGCCATTCCTTCGACTGGCAGAGCGCGGGGCTGTCGGCGATCACCTTCGGCGTCGGCATTGCCGCGATCGACAGCGTCGGCCACGGCGAGGCGCCGATCACCTGCCTCGTGCAGTTCGCGATCGCGATCGCCGCCGGCGCGCTGCTCATTTATCGCGAAACGCACATGAAGTCGCCGCTGCTGCCGGTCGACCTGTTGCGCATCCCGGTGTTCGGGCTCTCGATTGCGACCTCGATCGCCTCGTTCTGCGGGCAGATGCTGGCGTTCGTCGCGATCCCCTTCTACCTCCAGAGCCGCTTCGGCTATTCGGCCGTGCATATGGGCCTCTTGATCACACCGTGGCCGATTGCGGTGGCGTTCGCGGCGCCCCTCGCCGGCCGCCTGGTCGAGCACTATCCCGCCGGCCTGCTCGGCGGCATCGGGCTGACGCTGTTCGCCGGCGGCCTCGCCGGTCTCGCCTTCCTGCCCGCAAGCCCGACACCGCTCGACGTGGTCTGGCGGATGGCGCTGGCGGGCTTTGGCTTCGGCCTGTTCCAGACGCCCAACAACCGAACCATGATCGCAGCCGCCCCGCGCGAGCGCTCCGGCGGCGCCAGCGGCATGCTGGGCACCGCGCGCCTGCTGGGCCAGACCACCGGTGCTGCGCTGGTGGCACTGTTCCTCGGCCGCTATCCGGTCGAGGGAACCCGGATCGCGCTCCTCACCGGCGTTGGATTTGCTCTCTGCGGCGCCATGCTGAGCATGCTGCGGCTGTCGCCGGCGGGTGCACGCGGTGCCGAGCACGTCCGCGTGCAGGACGACCAGCGCCTGCGGGGCGAATAGCGGCACCGACCCTGGTTACCACGCCCCCAACGCGCAACCTGTGCGTGGCTTAACTATCTGTACGAATGACGTATTGCCCTCCCGCTCCGGTTGCGCTTGATTGGCGGCGGGGAACCAGGGGCATTTCATGCGTTTATTTGGAATAGCGGCGCTCAGCGTCATGCTGGGCGGCTGCGCGTCTGTCACGCGCGGGACAACCGAGAATATCAGCATCTCGTCGACACCTTCAGGCGTTGAGGCTGTCGTCAGCGGGATGGAGGTGCCAACCACCTGCACGACGCCTTGCTCGGTGGTCGTCAAGCGCAACGCCGACCTCTCCATCACCTTCCAGAAGGAAGGCTATGAACCACAGATCGTGCCGCTCAGCCGGGACATCCAGACCGGAGGGGCCGCGGGCTTCGCCGGCAATCTTCTGCTTGGCGGTGTCGTCGGCATGGGCGTCGATGCAGCGACGGGCGCGGCAACCGACCACAAACCAAATCCGGTCATCGTCACGATGCAGCCGTCGGCCCCTCCCCGCGCACGACCGCCCACCCCAAGGAAGCCGCGACCGCCGGCTGCGGCGGCTCCCGAAGCCGGCACCTAGAAGTCGGCACCGCGACGCAAACAAAAAGGCCGGCTTTTCAGCCGGCCTTTTCGATTCATGATGCGCCGATCAAGCCTTGACCAGCGGGCCCTTCGAGGTCGGCCCCTTGGAGCCGCCGGGGCCGCCCGGCTTGTTGGGCTTGCCTGGCGGGCGCTTGCGCGCTGGCAGCTTTTCCTGCTTCGGCGTGACCGGGCCCTCGACGAACTCGAAACCGATCTTCTCCTTGGTCTCGTCAGCCTCGTCCTTGACCAGGACGACGCGGACATGACCGCCGCCCTTGAGCTTGCCGAACAGCACCTCGTCAGCCAGCGGCTTCTTGATGTGCTCCTGGATGACGCGGGCCATCGGCCGCGCACCCATCTGCTCGTCATAGCCGTGCTGGACCAGCCAGGTCTTGGCGGGCTCCGACAGCTCGATGGTGACGTCGCGGTCGCCAAGCTGCGCTTCGAGCTGAAGCACGAACTTCTCGACCACGGTGCCGATCACCTCGACGCTGAGATGGCCGAACGAGACGATGGCATCGAGACGGTTGCGGAATTCCGGCGCGAACTGCCGGTTGATCGCCTCGTGGTCGTCGCCCTCCCGCTTCGAGCGGGTGAAGCCGAACGCCTGCTTGGCGAGATCCGAAGCACCCGCATTCGTGGTCATGATCAGGATCACGTTGCGGAAGTTGACCTGCTTGCCGTTGTGGTCGGTGAGCCGGCCGTGGTCCATGATCTGGAGCAGCACGTTATAGAGGTCGGGATGCGCCTTCTCGATTTCGTCGAGCAGCACCACGCAGTGCGGATGCTGGTCGACGCCGTCGGTCAGGAGACCGCCCTGGTCGAAGCCGACATAGCCGGGAGGCGCGCCGATCAGGCGCGACACGGTGTGACGCTCCATGTACTCCGACATGTCGAAGCGCAGCAGCTCGACGCCGAGCGTCGCCGCGAGCTGCTTGGCAACCTCCGTCTTGCCGACGCCGGTCGGGCCCGAGAACAGGTAGCAGCCGATCGGCTTCTCCGGCTCGCGCAGGCCCGCGCGTGCGAGCTTGATCGAAGCGGCAAGCGACTCGATCGCCTTGTCCTGGCCGAACACGGTGCGCTTCAGGGTCTGCTCGAGATGCTTGAGCACCTCGGCGTCGTCCTTCGACACGCTCTTCGGCGGAATCCGCGCCATCGAGGCGATCGTGGTCTCGATCTCCTTGATACCGATGGTCTTCTTGCGCTTGTTCTCGGCGACCAGCATCTGCGCCGCGCCGGACTCGTCGATCACGTCGATCGCCTTGTCGGGCAGCTTGCGGTCGTGGATGTAGCGCGACGAGAGCTGCACCGCGGCCTCGATCGCCTCATTGGTGTACTTCAGCCGGTGGTAGTCTTCGAAGTACGGCTTGAGGCCCTTGAGGATCGCGATCGCGTCCTCGACGGTCGGCTCGTTGATGTCGATCTTCTGGAAGCGCCGCACCAGCGCGCGGTCCTTCTCGAAGTGCTGGCGGTATTCCTTGTAGGTGGTCGAGCCCATGCAGCGGATCGTGCCCGAGGCAAGCGCCGGCTTGAGCAGGTTCGAGGCATCCATCGCCCCGCCCGACGTCGCACCCGCACCGATCACGGTGTGGATTTCGTCGATGAACAGGATGGCGTTTGGATGGGCTTCGAGCTCCTTGAGCACCTGCTTCAGGCGCTCCTCGAAGTCGCCGCGATAGCGCGTGCCGGCGAGCAGCGTGCCCATGTCGAGCGAGAACACGGTCGCAGCCGCCAGAACCTCCGGCACCTCGCTGTCGACGATGCGCTTGGCCAGGCCCTCCGCGATCGCGGTCTTGCCGACACCGGCCTCGCCCACGAACAGCGGATTGTTCTTCTGCCTGCGGCATAGCACCTGGATCGCGCGGTTGATCTCGGAATTGCGTCCGATCACCGGATCGATCTTGCCGTCACGCGCCTTCTTGTTGAGGTTGACGCAATAGGTCTCGAGCGCCTCGCCCTTCTTCTTGGCGTCCTCGGCACCCTTGGTCTCGGTCTCCTCGTCGACGCCGCGCACCGGCCGCGCCTCGGAGACGCCCGGCCGCTTGGCAATACCGTGGCTGATATAGTTGACGGCGTCGTAGCGCGTCATGTCCTGCTCCTGCAGGAAGTACGCGGCATGACTCTCGCGCTCGGCGAAGATCGCGATCAACACGTTCGCACCGGTCACCTCTTCGCGACCGGAAGATTGCACGTGGATCACCGCGCGCTGGATCACGCGCTGGAAACCGGCAGTCGGCTTGGCGTCGTCGGCGCCGTCCGTCACCAGATTTTCGAATTCGGTCTCAAGATAATTGACGAGGCTCGTGCGGAGCTTGTCGAGATCGACGCTACAGGCACGCATGACGGCGGCTGCATCGGAGTCATCGATCAAGGAGAGCAGGAGATGCTCGAGCGTCGCATACTGGTGATGACGCTCGTTGGCGATCGCCAGTGCACGATGCAGGGATTGTTCAAGGCTTTGGGAAAAAGTCGGCATTCGCGTCCTCTATGGCCCCCACCATCATGATCGCCATCGCCCGGTCAGGCAACAACAACCTTTGTCACATATAGTTATACAAGACCGCGGCAAAAGACCGGTTCCGCGACTCGATAGGCATTACGCGCCCACCGCATTCTCGATGCAAAACCCGTTCCGATTTGGGCAAAACTACCCATTTGGGCAGGATCGGCGTCGGCGCTGATTTTCGCCGGATCGCGCAGCGGTATCCGCCGGCATCACACACGCACGAACAGAACCGATCTAAAGAACGCGGGACTCGAACGCGCAGTTACTTCTTTTCCATCACGCATTGCAGCGGGTGCTGGTGCTTGCGGGCGAAATCCATCACCTGCGTCACCTTGGTCTCGGCAATCTCGTAGGTGAACACGCCGCACTCGCCGATCCCGTGATGATGGACGTGCAGCATGATCTTGGTCGCGGCCTCGACGTCCTTCTGGAAGAACTTCTCCAGCACGTGGACGACGAATTCCATCGGCGTGTAGTCGTCGTTGAGGATCAGCACGCGATAGAGGTTGGGCCGCTTGGTCTTTGGCTTGACCTTGGTGATGACGGACGTGTTCGGACCCGTCGGGCCACCGGAACGGTTCTCATCATTGCTCATCCGGGGAGCGTGGGCGGCGGCGGCCGCGGACAGGTCGAGTCTGGAAGTCAGTTGCGGCATGGCTCAGGCGTTCAAATTCCCCACGGAAGCGTATGACGGTTTACCGCGCGGTCCCGCACCGGGAGCCTCGCACGGACGCGCCGCCTTGTTGGATCGCCGCTTCCAACCGGCCCGGTCGAAGCCGGATCGATTTCAGGGAATATGGGCCCGCCCCCGGCCCGCCGCAAGCATGCAGGGGCTCAGCCGATGCGGCCGCGACGGTCCCGATTCCCGTCCGGACGATCCGGGCCAAGGTTAACCAATCCAGACTGATTTGCCAAAAATTTCCCGCTGGCCCGTTCAGAAGGTGTTGACCAGGAACCTGACGCGGGCGTGACCGCGGCGGTTTGGCGCGGGATTTCCCCGTTTTTCTACGGCCTAATTTACCCGACATTCAAAGCTGTGGCGTGAAATCGGGCAAAACCACAGATCTCGGGGCTCGTCATGTTTCGCCTACCCGCCGACTCCCGCTTCGGCCGATTGCTTGCCCGCTTTGTGTCCGCCGAGCAAGGCAACATCGCCGTCATTTTCGCCATCACCCTGCTCCCGATCCTCTGCATGGTCGGCGCCGCCGTCGACTACTCTCGCGCATCGCGCGCACGCTCGTCGATGCAGGCCGCCCTCGACTCCACCGCGCTGATGCTGTCGAAGGATTTGACGGCGGGAACGATCACGACTTCGGACATTAGCACGAAGGCGCTGAGCTACTTCTCGGGTCTCTATACCGATACCGAGGCCAAAGGCGTCAACATCACCCCCACCTACACGGCCGCGACCACGAGTGCGGCAGCCACCCTGCTGCTGACTGGCACCGGCTATATCACCTCCGATTTCATGCAGATTGCCGGCTTTCCGACGCTCGGCTTCAATACCACCTCGACCTCCACCTGGGGCAACGCGAAAATGCGCGTTGCACTTGTGCTCGACAACACGGGATCGATGGCACAGGACGGCAAGATCACGGCACTGAGAAACGCCGTGGCCGGATCCGGCGGCCTCATCGACCAGCTCAGCGCCCTCAGCAAGAACAGCGGCGATGTCTATATCTCGGTCATCCCGTTTGCCAAGGACGTGAATGTTGGATCCAGCAATTACACGCAGAGCTGGATCGATTGGACGAGCTGGGAAGCGGAGGCACCGGACCTCGTGTCGTCTAAGCCCTCGAATTGGGCGAACATCGGACCGGGCTCCAACTGCCCGTGGTCGATGTCAAATAACGGCTTCACTTGCGTGAATGGTCCGGGCAGCACATCGGCGGTCAGTACCATCCCGAATTCGGGCTCGAACAAAGGGCTGATCTGCCCCGGTACCAATGGCAGTGGCTCGTACAAGTACCACTATTTGATCAATGGCTGCTATAACAGCGTGGCGTCGGGCTCGACGTATACGCACACGTGGCAGCCGAATTCCCACTCGACGTGGAGCGGATGCATTACGGATCGGACCCAGCCGTACGACGCGCAGTCCACGGCGCCGAACTCAAGCACTGTCGCCACCTTGTTCCCGGCAGAGCAATATTACGAGAACAGCACTTCCTTTTGCAGCAGCAGCGCTTCGACCCAGCTCGAGCCGATCATCCCGCTGAGCTATAATTGGAGCACACTCAAGACCGCGGTCAACGCAATGCAGCCAACCGGCGGCACCAACCAGGTGGTGGGTCTGGCCTGGGGGTGGCTGTCGCTCTTGCAGAGCGCTCCGTTGAACGCGCCGGCGGAAAGCGGCACCAACGGCACCACCTACAACAGGGTCATCATCCTGCTATCCGACGGCCTGAACACCGAGAATCGCTGGCCGGCCTACGGCGACGGCAGCAGCCAGACCACCACCTACGGCAACAGCACCTTCCCCGGTTCGATCGACGCCAGGCAGCAAGTTCTGTGCGACAACCTGCACAACGCCAGGGACTCCGGCGGCGCACCGATGTACACGATCTACACGATCCAGGTGAACACGAGCTCGCCCGCCGATCCCACGTCGGCGATCCTGAAATACTGCGCGAGCAGTCCGGACAAGTTCTACATGCTCACCAGCTCGAGCCAGATCGTGACCACGTTCAACACGATCGGGACTGCTCTCAGCAAGCTGCGGCTGGCGAGATAATCCTGCACAATTTGCAAAGAGAAAGCCGGTTTGCAAAGAGAAAGCCGGGCTGAACCAGCCCGGCTTTCTTGATTCCAAAACCTGTCGCGCGAATTACTGGGCGGCCGGGGTGAACTTCGACACGACCGTTTCGACCGGCTTGAACGCCTGTTTGGCGAGGTCGCTGTAGAGGCCGGCGATCTTCTGCGATTCCGCGACGAAGGTCTCGTAGGCGGAACGGGCGAAATCGGTCTGGGCTTCCATCGCCTTGTCCAGCGACTTCACGCCGGAAAGCTTCTCGACGAAGGACTTGGTGTCTTCAAAAGATTTCTTGGTGTAGTCGCCATAAGCGCTGGCGATCGCCTGGAGGCCGTGCTGCACCGAGGTCGCGGAAGCAACGCACGTCTCGAAATGCTCTTTCCCGTAGTTCTGAAAGTCTTCAACCTTGAACATCTTGGAATCCTTTTCCCTGGCTCGCGTCCGGAAGCCCCGGCTCCCTGACTCTGCCCACAATTAGTGCAACGCACAAAAAAGTCAAGAATCTTGTGCGTCGCACAAAAGTCGGTGCAAGTTACGGAAATTCCCGGGCTTTCCCGCAAGGGTTTCTTAAGCTTTTGGAAACCGCGGCGCCCTACCTTGATTCCCTGGACGTGTTCACTTCCGCAGACGGTCAAAAGCCGTTTGAGAACATCACCTTAGCCAGAACAGCGGCTCAGGCCCAACGTTTCCCGCGGCGATCACCAGCGGAGAGACAGCCTGAGCAGGTAATGATCCCGGGTCCGCAGGGCACAATTTCGCCTCACGAGCCGGTGATCAAGTCACAAACGGGGACGGGGTTCCATGCTTCGTAACAACTGGTCTTCCTCGCGCTTGGCGCGGGTTGGCGTTTTCGGGCTTCTTACGGTCACCACAGCCGTCATCTTCACGACCGACGCTGCCGATGCGCGGCGCCATCGGCGCCACTATGCGCACCACCGGGTGCAGCGTGAAGCGTCCGAGAGCTCCAGCCCGAAATTCGCGTCGATCATCGTCGACGGCAATTCGGGCACGGTGCTTCAGTCGAACAGCCCCGACGGACTGCGCCATCCCGCCTCGCTCACCAAGATCATGACGCTTTATCTGCTGTTCGAACGTCTCGAGTCCGGCAAGATGAAGCTCGATACCGAGATGCCGGTATCGCAGCACGCCGCCGACCAGGATCCGACCAAGCTCAACCTGCGTGCCGGCCAGACCATCCGCGTCGAGGACGCGATCAAGGGTCTCGTCACCCGCTCCGCCAATGATGCTGCCGTTGTGATCGCCGAAGCGATCGGCGGCGACGAGGACGATTTCGCCGCGATGATGACGCGCAAGGCCCGCGCGCTCGGCATGTCCAAGACGGTCTACCGCAATGCCAACGGCCTTCCCAACGACGAGCAGGTGACCACTGCGCGCGACCAGGCCACGCTCGGCCGCGCCATCCAGGAGCGCTTCCCGCGCTACTATCGCTTTTTCTCGACCACCTCGTTCACCTGGCGCGGCGAGCAGATCCGCAACCACAATCATTTGCTCGGCAGCGTCGAGGGTGTGGACGGCATCAAGACCGGCTACACCCGCGCCTCCGGCTTCAACCTCGTGACCTCGATGCGCCGCGGCAACCGCCACCTGATCGGCGTGGTGCTCGGCGGCCGCAGCGGCGGCTCGCGCGACGCCATCATGCGCAATCTGCTGGCGGAGAACCTCGAGAAGGGCGCGACCACCCACACGGTCGTGGCGGTGACCGAGCGCAACAGCGCCGACACCAGCACCGACGTTGCCGACGCTTCGGATACCCCGGCCCGTCCGGCTACGCCGGTTCAGGTCGCGGCGGCCCCTGCTCCCGAGGCACCCGCACCGCGTCCCGCCTCGCGCCTGTCGGCCCTGGCAGCTGCAACCGCCGCAATGCCGCCGGTCCAGCCCAAGCCCGAAGCCAGGCCCATCGAGTCCAAGATCGAGCCCGCGCCGCTCACCAATGGCGTGATCTCGAGCCAGCCGCTCGCCCTCATTCCAGGCTCGTCCGAGCCAATGAAGCCGGTCCGGGTCAAGACGGTTCAGGTCAAGGCCGGCGCGGTCAAGGTCGCCTCCGCCGCCCCCGCCCAGGTCGCGCCCCAGGTCACCAACACGATTTCGTCCCGCTCCGACGTCGCCGAGACCTCCGGCGCCGTCGTCGCCAGGGCCGACATCATCAACAAGCCGGAGCCCGCCCGGGCCGAGGTTGCCCGGACCGAGATGCCGCAGCAGCCGGCGGGCTTCGGCACCGGCAACGGCATCCTCGGCGTGCTGCCGGCGACCACTGCCGCTGCCCCGGCGCCCGCCCCGGTCGCCAAGCTCGCTTCCGCCGATCCGTCACCGCAGCCGATCCAGATGAGCGCCGCCACCAAGCCGGTCGCTACCCATAGCGGCTGGATCGTCCAGGTCGGCGCGCTCGAGAGCGAGAGCGAGGCCCAGCAGCGCATTGAAGCCGCGCGCAGCTCGGCCCGCGGCCTGCTCAGCAAAGCCGATCCGTTCACCGAGCCTGTTGTCGCCAGGGACAATCGCAAGCTCTACCGCGCCCGCTTCGCCGGGCTCGAGCGCGACCAGGCCGAAGCGGTGTGCAAGGCGCTCAAGCGCGCCGACATCTCCTGCATGACCGTCCGCAACTGATCTTCCTGCCCCTCCAAGCAAAATGCCCGCGCCCTGCGCGGGCATTTTTGTTTTTGGGATGCGGTGGCGCTCGAGGCTGTTCCGCGACAACCTCTCGTCAAGGATTTACGGTTAAAACTTTACTCAAGGGATCGACCACGCCGACAATGGCGGGCATCGGGCGACGGCAGACAGAGCAAGCGGAGCTTACGCGGTACGGGCGTTTGTGGCGTGGTGCCGGAGTTAGCCGTTATGCGTACGAAGCAGAGTATCCTTGGCCTCGTTTACACGGGCAGCGAGGTACGTCGAGCCCCCCTGGTCGGGATGCAGTTTCTTCATGAGGGATTTGTGCGCCCGGCTGATGTCGTCGCGCCCCGCTCCCGGCTGCAAGCCAAGGATCTGATAGGCTTCCTCCGCCGTCATTTTGCCGCTCGACGCCGTGCGGCGCTGCCCCCCTGCCGCGTTGCCCTGCGCGTTCTGACGCCAAGCGGGAAACCGGCGGTCCAGATAGCTTTCAAGTAAGGCCACGCTCTCGGCGTCGAACGCCGGGACCATCGCCAGCAGGCTTGCAAGATCGAACTCGTCGAGGCCACGCCCGGCATGAGGTCCGGCGACGATCTGGCCTGAGAGCTGGCCGGACTCGTGATCGAGCCGCATGTCCAGGAATTGCGAGCGTACGCGCGAGCTCTGGTTGGGCGAGCGCGCAGCGCCGCCGCCGAACATGCCCCCGATATTGCCGAAGCCGGCGTTTGCCAACGGCGTCCAACCGAGCAGTCCGGCGCCAAATATCCCGAGCGGGATCGCCACCGCCAATTCACCCCTTAAGCCCGTGAAGGCCGCCACCGCGAGCGCGACCACGCCGCCCCCGACCTTGATGGCGCGCGCCAGCACGGCTGGATTGGCGGCGCGGAACATCTGGAGCAACAGATAAAGCGTGATGATAGCGACAAGGCCGGCAATCAGGGTCATGGCGGGAATATAGTCGCCCTCTTGTCAAAAAGCATGGTGTCCTTCCTTCCCGCCACGATCGGAAGATGACACGCCAGGCCGTTTTGCCGATAAGCAATCTGCCCCATCTCTCCGGCACGCGCGGCCGTAACGACGATCGCGCCATCATCGTAGGAGCGATGGCAAGGGTTTGGGGAAGACGATGAGCAGCGGATTCAAGCCACCGATCGTGCCGGCCGGGTTCTTCGGCATCGTCCTTGGCCTTGCGGGTCTCGGCAACGCCTGGCGTGCCGCGCACCAGGTCTGGCACTTGCCGGCGATCGTCGGCGAAATCATCTTCGCCTTCGCCTCGATCGTCTGGGCGGTGCTGATCGCGCTGTTCGCGCTGCGCTGGATTTTCGCGCGCGCGGAGTCGCTCAGCGAAGCCCATCACCCGGTCCAGTGCTGCTTCATCGGCCTCGCCGGCGTCTCCACCATGCTGATCGCGATTGCCGCGGAGCCCTATTCGCACCTCGCCGCCATCGTCCTGTTCAGCCTCGGCGCCGCATTCACGCTCGGTTTCGCACTGTGGCGGACGGGACTGTTGTGGCGCGGCAATCGCGACCACACGGCGACGACGCCGGTCCTCTATTTGCCGACCGTTGCGGGCGGCTTCGTCACGGCTGGCGTTTCGGCGGCCCTCGGCTACCCCGATTGGGGACAGCTCGCGTTCGGCGTGGCGCTGTTCTCCTGGTTCGCGATCGAATCCGTGCTGTTGCACCGGCTCTATACCGTCGAGACCCTTCCCACCGCGCTGCGTCGGACGCTCGGCATTCAACTCGCACCGCCCGTGGTCGGCGCGGTCGCCTATCTCGCGATCAATGGCGGTGTCCCCGACATGTTCGCGCATATTATGGTCGGTTACGGGCTGATGATGGCGCTGCTGCTGCTTCGGCTGCTGCCCTGGATCATGGAGCAGCCGTTCTCGGTGTCCTATTGGAGCTTCACCTTCGGTGCGACCGCACTTGCGATCGCGCCGATCCGCATGGTCGGGCACGGCGATACCGGCGCGATCGCAATGCTCGCGCCCTATCTGTTCGCGGCCGCCAATATCGTGGTTGGACTGATCGCGCTTGGCACGCTGCGCCTGATCGTGCAGGGTCGATTGCTGCCGCCTGTCGCCGCACCGCCCGCGGCGCAGGCCGCACGGGCCTGACCTGCTACTTCATCTGTCCGATCAGCTGCGCCGCGCCGCTCGCCGTCTTCGCCAGCTTCAACAATGCGTCGCGACCGCCGGCGGCATAGGCCGCAGCGGCCCGCAACAGCTCGCGCAGCTGCGCCGCCGCGCCCGGATCGAACCGGCACCAGGCGCCGCCGGTCAGGCGCGCGATCTCGCGAAACGCCTGTTCGGCGATCGCATCATGGCCTTCCTGAAACAGGAACACCGGCACCTTCAGCATGCCGAGCTCGCCGGCCTTGGCGCAAAGTGCGTCGACCTTCTCCTCCATGGCGTCGCCGACGAAGACCACGGCCCGCACACCCGATGCAACCGCCTCGCGCCGGGCGTCGGTCAGCACCCTGCCGATCTGGGTGTCGCCGCCACGGCAATCGATCTTGCTCATCAGCGTCGCGAGCTTGCTGCTGTCCGAAATCCACCCGGTGGCACGGCATTCGTTGAAGCCGCGATAGTAGACGAGCCGGATGTCGAGGCTGCCGAGCGATGCGGCCTCGCGAAACATATCCGCCTGAAGCGCACAGGCCATGTCCCAGGTCGGCTGCCGGCTCATTGTCGCATCCAGCGCGAAGATCAGGCGGCCCTTTGCGCCGGGTGCATGCGGCGACAACGCACGCGCCTTGGCGACGAAGGCGGCGACGTCGTCCGCGGTCGAGGTCTTCGCCTGCGGCAACGCGCCGTCGTCTTCGGCTCGCGCCGAGACGGCATCGCTACCGCGCGGTTTAACGGGGTCGCCGGACATCTGGGGTCGCACTCGGTCTCACACCACCAATGTGGATAGCGTGCCCTGCCCGGTCAATGCACAAAGCCTCCGCAGGCCGAAGGCCAACGGAGGCTTTGAAAGTAGTTCCAGCGATCGTCTGGCTGATCAGCTCTTGGCTGGCGACATCAGGGCCACGGGACCCGGCTCGAGCACCTTCGGCGGCGACGTCGAGGTATCGACCGGTGCGATCGCGCTGTCGGTGTCGCTCAGGAATTTATCGAGCATGCCCTGGATCGAGTTCTTGGCCGCATCCGGACCGGTGTCGCGCATGTCGTTGTGCTGGAATTCGGTCTTCACGACCTGAATGCCTGCCTTCTCGCACTCCTCATCGGTCGGGATCACGCCCGCGTCAGTCTTGAACTGCGGATCCTGCGAACGGAACGACAGGATCTTGAACTTGCCGGCGGTGACGAAGGGCACGCGGAGATTGTCCAGCGTCACGACCTTCTTGACCTCGTCCGGATACTGCTTGGCGAAGTACATCGTGATGTCGCCGCCCATCGAATGGCCGACCATCGTCACCCGCGAATAGTCAGCGTTGGGCTGGACCTTCTTCATCTCCTGCATCGCCAGATGGATATTGGCGACACCGCGCAGGATCTGCGGCAGGCGGCCGACATAGATTTCGCCGGGCTTGGTCACCATCGGCGGATCGGTCGGCAAATCATGCTGCGGGCTGACGACGAGATAGCCGCGCGCGGCGAAGATGTTGGCGAGGAAGCCGTACTCGGTGTTCTTGACGGTGTTGCCGTGATTGATCACTGCGACCGGCATGGTGATCAAGCCGGCATCGGCCTGCATTTCCTTGTCGCGGCGGATTGCGATGTCGACAGGCACGGGACGGTTGTCGCGGGACGCGTCGTAGAAGGTGATGGTCTCGTGCTTGATGGCCCACTTGCTCGCCGTGAAATAGGCGACGCCGCAGAGGGCTCCGACAGAAACCAGAACGGCAATTCCACGCTTCATTTTCGTCCTCAGCCTCAGGTCTTGCGACCTGATCCCTGTTGAAAATCGTGTTGTTCGAGGAGCTCTTCGGCCCCTTCGCGCCTATTCCCTAATATATGTCACAGCCGCGTGACAGGAAGGCCAAATATTGTGAACTGGCAGCCCTTTCATTGTGCGGCGCACACGTTTCTTGGGCATCCCGTTCTCACAAGGCTACGTCAGGGTGTAGGTCACCATCCGACGCAACCGGTCTAGATTGGGTTCAATTTCGCGGTAAACGTGGGATGAAAACGGTCGAACACGGCCGCAGTTCCCGCGGGAACCGGTGACTTTGATCGACTGGAAGTAGCGCTATACCGCCCGGGTCAGGCGCCGAGGATGTCGTGGACCTCGAGCGGCTTGTCGACCTGGCTGAACCACTCGGCGCGATTTGCCGCACGGCGACGGCCGCGCTCGTCGAGCGGCAGCTTGAGCTGGCGGAGCAGGCTCGTCACCTCTTCCCGCGCGGTGAGATGTCCGAGATTGGGCCGCATCCCGAGCGTGGCCTCGTCGATCTCGTCGAGCGCCGTCAGGCCGCGCGGAAAAAACTCGCGATAGACCACGCGCTCGGCGAAGCCGTCGACGTAGCGGAAGCCGAGCCGCAGTGACAGATCCTTCAGCCCCTCGGCGACGAGCTGCTTGTTGCGGGAGCCGAGCATCGACAGGCGGTTGCGCACCACGATCCAGTCGGTGGTCGAACCGTCGAGCTGGCGGCGCTTGCGCCTGACGTCGCGCACCATCTCAGCGTAATGGCTTTCCCCCGTGACCGCGTAATTGGCGGGGTCGACGGTGCCGAGCACGTCGAAATCGAGGAAGCTGTCGTTGATCGGCGTGACCAGCGTGTCGGCCATCGAATGGGCAAGCCGCATCAGATAGCTGTCGGTGCCGGGCGTATCGATGACGATGAAGTCGAAGCTGCTCTCGACCGCCGAGACTGCCTCCATGAATTGAAGGAACTCGGAGTTCTCGTTCTCGGCGACCTGCATCGTCTCGCCGAGCTTGATGCAGCGATGCATCGGCAACTCGAGGTCGAGCTTGGTGCGGCGCGCCCAGGCGGAGCGGTTGTTGATGTAGCGGGTGAAGCTTTGCTGGCGGCAGTCGAGATCGATGGTGGCGACACGCTGGCCGGCCTTCAGGAGCGCAACTGCGATGTGCAGGGCGGTGGTCGATTTGCCGGAGCCGCCCTTTTCATTCCCGAGCACGACGACATGCGCCGAGCCGGATTGGCTTTGGCTAGCCTGCACAAGCATAGCGATCCTCAACACCCCTGAACAATATCTTCGAGTTGGCCGCGTCTGCGGTCAAGTGAAATGCGTGACAGGATGACGAAATCAATGTGCACTGGTCGTCATCATGAATCGCATCGCGGTGTCGCCTCTGTAATCCGACCGCAATGGCGCGACATCCTCGCTGCGGAGGATGCTGTGCCGCATGTCGATGCATGGCGTCCACGACCGCCGCTTGTTAAGGTTAGCCGCAAGCGCGGCAGACCGCGCCCACCCCCAACGATTCCCGAGTCTTGATGTCACGAAGCCCCTTGATCACCCGCACGGTGCCCACCCTGCGACGCGCCGTCGACAATCTCCGCAAGCGAAAGGCCACGGTCGCGCTGGTTCCGACCATGGGCGCCCTCCATGACGGGCATGTGTCGCTGGTGCGCCTGGCCAAGCGACGCGCGAGCCGCGTCATTGTGTCGATCTTCGTCAATCCAACCCAGTTCGCCCCGACCGAGGATTTCGGCGCTTATCCGCGAACCTGGAAAGCCGACATCGCCAAGCTCGCGGCCGAGGATGTCGACATCGTCTGGCACCCCGGCGTCGAGGCGATGTATCCGGAGGGCTTTGCGACGCGCGTCGTTCCAGAGGGACCGGCACTGGCCGGCCTCGAGGACCGCTTCCGCCCGCACTTCTTCGGCGGCGTCGCCACCGTCGTCGGCAAGCTGTTCACGCAGTGTCGGCCGGATGTCGCGATCTTCGGCGAGAAGGACTTTCAGCAATTGCGCGTGGTGACGCAGATGGCGCGCGATCTCGACCTTGGCGTGAAGGTGATCGGCTCCCGCACGGTGCGCGAACGCGACGGGCTCGCGATGTCCTCGCGCAATGTGTACCTCTCACCCGAGGAGCGGCAGACCGCCACCACCCTCTACCGCGCCATGAAGGACAGCGCTCGCCGGATCCAGGCCGGCGAGACAATCGCGAGCGCGATGGCGCGCGGCGCCGAGATGATCGAGGCGACCGGCTTTGCGCTCGACTATTTCGAAGCGCGTCATGCCGAGACGCTGGCGCCTGTCACCTCGCGCAAGGATGGGCCGTTGCGGATTCTGGTGGCAGCCAAGCTCGGCACGACGCGGCTGATCGACAATATCGCGGTGCGATAGCCGAGGTTGATCTTGAACCTCGTCTCAACCCTATGGATGATCGTGGCGAGGGAACAAGCCAAGCGACAGGTCCATGTCATCGATCCGCACCATCATCGTCGGCTGCCTATGGGCGCTGATTGCCGCCACCGCTGCGCAGGCGCAGGAGCGGCCGCCGATCGGCGTGTACGGCTCCCCGCAGGACGCGATGATCTTCTATGTCGCCCACGGCCCCACCGGTGCCTGCGGTCCGGGCTGCTCCGACTGGATTGCAGCCGAAGGCACCGTGCAATGGGACAGCTGGAAGCGGTTGATTGCGATCCTCGACCGTCAGCAGGGACGCAAGCTGCCGCTGCTCATCCATAGCTGGGGCCCTTCCAACCTCAACGTCGCGACCAGCATGGGCCGCATCCTGCGCGAGCACGGCCTGGATGCGACGGCGGGCGCGACCGAGGTCGAGGCCTGCGCCGGCCGGTCGGAGGCCGATTGCTTTGCCGTGAAGCGTCCGGGCGGCCCGCTCGACGCCACGGTGTCGGTGCCGGACCCGGCTTGCGATCTGGCCTGCGTCCTGGTGCTGGCGGGCGGCGTGCATCGCAGCCTGCCCGAGGGCGCCAAGGTGGTGCTGACCGGCCGCTCCATCCACAACCGCCGCGCGCCCAACGTCTCGGCCGAGCAGCGCGAGAGCCTGACGGTGATCTTTGGCGAGCGCTACCGGAAATACCTGCTCGAGATGGGCGTCGAGCCCGGGCTGGTCGACATCGTCGACAGTCTCGACGAAGGCAGCCGCCCGTTCATAGTGCCGCCCGCCGAAGTGGCGCGGCTGCACATCGTCACGCCGCCCTGAGCGGCATTCCTCAGAGCAATCCGAGATCGCGCAGCTCGCGCCGCATCGGCTCCGGCATCGCCGCGATGGTGCCTGCGGCGGACTTGCCGAGATCCGGCGGCACGGAATCGTCGGTGAGATAACGCCAGCCCTGGAACGGGCGCATCGGCCGCGGCGACACCGAGATCACTTTCGGCTGCATCACGATCCGGCAACGCCCGATACCGTCCTTGTCGCGGAACGGCTCGATGCCGATGATCTTTTCGCGCGCCGCGATCTCACCCTTGATGACCCAATAGAGCGATCCGCCCGACAGAATCTCGGCGTCGCGCTTGGGCACCATGCGGGTGACGTGGATGTGGTGTTGCGGCAGGCCTTTTTTCTTGGCCGTCTGCATCCGCTCGGCGATCCACCCCTTCAATTCCTTGACGGAGTCGCAGCCGACGGCAAGCTTGATCAGATGAAGTGGCATGGCCCAGCATTAGCGGGCCGGCCGCAGGTTTTCAAAGCCGAACTAGTCGTTATCCGCAGCCGCGGGAGCCGAGCCCGGCGGCGGCGCGAGCGGAACCGGCGCCGGCGGCGCGGCGGCGGGTGCGCGCGCAGCCTTCGGCGCCGGCGGCTTCTTCGCAGCCGGTGCCGCGGGTGCCGCGGCCTGTGCCGAGGTCGCAGCCGGGGCACGTGGCGCCGGCGCCGCAGCCGCATTGGCGGCCGGTGACTGGCGCGCGGCCGGCTCAGGATTCATGATGCTCACCGGCGGCGTCGACGAGGCGCTCGGGAACTCCGCATTGGTCGGTTTGCCCGTCGGCATCGACGGCGGCAGCCCGGCGATCGCACCCAGGGGTGCAGTCCCCGCCGGCGCCGCGGCGGGCGCGTTCCACGTCGGCGCATAGCGCGCGACCAGCATGTCGTAGAGATGGGAGTCCATGTTGGCGGCGACCTGCTGCTGATCGGTCAGCGAGCGGAAGGTGGCACAGTCGAACTGGGTGCAGCCGTCGCGCACGACCAGCACCTGGGCAACGAGGCCGTAGCGATCGCGCTCCAGCGACTTGCGCAGCACCTTCGTGTCCACCGTCAGGCTCTTGTCGGCGGTCGCGGCGTCGCCGAGCGCAGTCAGCCGATCGATCCGGGCTGCCGTGTAAGCGACGGCGGCAGCCGCCGCGTCAGGCGCACCGAACAGCGCCTTCTCGCAGCCAGCGGCGACGGCATCGCCGGCGAGGTCGTCGAGGCAGGACAACGCCGGCAGGCTTGTATTCGCCACGGCCAGCGCACGCGCTTCACTCGGCGCGGCCTGCCCTGCGGGTCCGTAGACGCGCATGGTGGCGGCCACCGCAATGCTGATTGAGAGTAGCGTGATGACGGTGAGCGCACCGTTGGCGACCGATCTTTCGGCCCGCAGCAACGTGATCAGCAGGATCAATCCGAAGAAGCCGGCAGCCGCCAGCGTCATCCACATCGGAAAGGCCGGCGAGCGCCAGATTTGGTCGAGCGACGAGGCCGATGCCCAGTCCATGCGCGATGTCCCCTCACGCGAGCCGAGTGCGAATGGTCAAGCGAGCACCGCGAGTCGGCAACTGCCCCCGCCCACCTTGTCGAGGCGAAGCGGGCCTTTTAACGGCGGGCGAGCGAATTCGCCCGCAATATCAATGCGTGGTGCCGTCAGCGCATTACGAGAGTGCGAGCTGGCTTTCCTTCGCGACTCGTTCGAAGGCCTCGGTCGAGCTCTTGATCCGGTACTGGCAGTCGTCACCTTCCGTCGGCAGCAGGCGAATGACCTCGTACGAACCACTCGCAGCCGGGCGCGCGACGTTGCTGGCAGTGAACAGTACGCGCGTTCCAATCGGGAATTTGTGCTTCAACACCCTCTCCATCACTCAAACAACGCCTGCCTCGCCCGTGGTCCCACTGCGAGGCCGGCTGGAAACCCAGCCGCTGTATAGCACGCATGCGGCGTTTTTGACCAGCCTCATGCGAGCATGGCGAACGTGCCAATTTTGAAGTCTTTTCAGGACGATAACGGGAACAGAGCCGGCCTGGACGACCGCTGGAACCAGGCCTCAGGCGCCATGAGGCAGATGGCCCTGCGGGCTTGCCTGATCCACCGCCTTGGGCAGCTCCTGGGCCAGGATCTCGCCCAGCTGGTCGACCGGGATGTTGTAGCGCGCGGCAAGCTGCCGGACGGTGTCGTTGCCGAGCACGGCGCGGAGCTGGTCGGCGGAGATCGGCAGGTTCTGGCCGTTACCGAGCCAGGATTTGACCTGGTCGCCGAAGCCCGCCTGCTGGAGCTTTGCGACGATCGCGCCCAAACCGCCCTGGTTGTTGCTACCGAACACCTCGTTCATCACGGCCGGCAGGACGGCGGCGCCGAGCTGGCCAAGCGCGCTGCGCAGCGCGGGATTGTTCTCCAGCGAGTCCAGAATTCCCATGGCCGTCCCCTCTTTCGTTGTTCCCTGTGATTGAGCGCCGCGAGCGGCCGTGCCGTCAAGCTGCGCCCATTCACATTTTCAAGTGAGCATGATCTCGCCGGAGAACCGGTGTCCGCTTCTCCGGATCATGCCCGCAATTACACAGTCTCGAACTTTTCGATGACAAGCGTTTCGGCGAGTCCATCGCGGGTCCACTCCTGGAACGCCGGCATCGCGAGCATCGTGTCCATGTAGGCTTTGGTCTCCGGCGTGACCTCGATGGCGTAGGTCCGGAAGCGATGCACGACCGGCGCATACATCGCATCGGCCGCGCCGAAGCGGCCGAACAGGAACGGGCCGCCGGCACCGTAGCGGGTCCGGCACGTGCGCCAGATCTCCTGCACGCGCGCGACGTTGGCCTTGGCATCCGCCGACAGCGTCACGGGACGCACGGGACGGTGCAGGTTCATTCCGCATTCGCTGCGCAGGGCCATGAAGCCGGAATGCATCTCGGCGCACACCGAACGGGCAAACGCGCGGGCCGCGACGTCATCGGGCCACAGCTTCACTTCCGGATAGCACTCGGCGACATACTCGATAATGCTCAGCGAATCCCACACCGTGATGTCGCCGTCGACCAGCACCGGCACCTTGCCGGCGCGGCTGAAGGACAGGATCTGCTCCTTGTCCGCGGGATTGTCGGTGTAGAGCGGGATCACGGTCTCCACGAACGGGATGTCGTTGGCGCGCAGCGCAAGCCAGGGCCGCATCGACCATGACGAGTAGTTCTTGTTGCCGATCGCGAGCTTGAGCGCTGCCATGTCACGGGTCCTTCGTTAAGTCCTCTGGATACGGCTGCTTTTAACGCCATCGCCTGCCGCCAATCAATCGTTGCCGCGACCCATCATGCATGGCAATCGTTGCGACCTCGCGAGGAGAGAGACATGAGCAGGCATTGGGTCGACATCACCGCCGTCGGCTTCTTCATCATCGAATGGCTGGCCTATGCCGCAACCCTCGAGCACTCCGCCTATGGCCGCGACAGCCTGTCGGCGCGGATGAATCGCTACCGCGAGGTCTGGGTCCGCCGGCTGCTCGATCGCGAGGCACGCATGGTCGACATGCAGATCATGGCCTCGCTCCAGAACGGCACCGCCTTCTTCGCCTCCACCAGCCTGTTCGCGCTTGGCGGCGCGCTGGCGCTGCTGCACGCCACCAACGACGCCATCACCATTCTGGGCAAGCTGCCGATCGACCTCAGCACCTCGCCCGCAATGTGGGAGCTGAAATGCGTCGGGCTGGTGTTGATCTGCGTCTATGCGTTTTTCAAATTCGCCTGGGCCTATCGCCTGTTCAACTATGTCGCGATCCTCTACGGCGGCATGCCGCCGGCTGCGCTGCGCGATACGCCGGAGGCCGAAGCCCATGTCATGCGCACCACGCGCGTGTTCGAGTCCGCCGGCCGCCATTTCAACCGCGGCCAGCGCGCCTTCTTCTTCGCGCTCGGCTATCTCGGCTGGTTCGTCAGCCCCTGGGTGCTGTTCGTGACCACGGCCGCCGTGGTGATCGTGACCTGGCGACGCCAATTTGCGTCCAGCGCATGGGCGGCGATGGCGCCGGATGTGGTTGATGACGACAAGGTGACGAAGCGCGGTCATTGAGGACCTCATGTGAAGGTGCGAGCGACGCGGCGCGGTGCCGTAGGGTGGGCAAAGCCGCAACGCGCACGCGCCGCTTGACATGGCGTGCACGTTTCCTCGACAACTCACGCCGTGATCAGTTTTCCCAAAATTGCCGACCTGCCGACCACGCCCTTCTCCGGGGTCGATGTGGTTCGGGGCGTCGAATGCGCGGCGTCCGATGGCGACGGCGCGGGACGCGTTTTGGTCGAGGTCGACGGCAAGCCTGACGTCCTCGCGTTCTATGGCGCGGCGCCCGAAGGCGCGCCGGCCGATCCCGTCATCTTCCTGCGCGGCGATGCCGTCGAGAAACGCGATGACGACGTCGTGGTGGCCAACGAGTGGTACGTCGCGGCGACGGCCTACGACGTGCAGGCGCTGGCTGAACAGTTCAGCGCCTGCTTCCATCGCCCCTATGTCCACCTGGCGCGCCCGGGTATCCTGGGTTCGACGGGGCACCATCTCGACCGGCGCCGGCCGCGCGAAGTTGCACTGGTCGATGCGGCGCTGACCCGGCTCAAGGCGCATTTCGGCTGGCGCCGCCTCAATCTCGTCGGCCAGTCCGGCGGCGGCCATCTCGTGGCTGCGCTGATCGCGTGCCGCGACGATATCGGTTGCGCGGTGATCACCTCGGGGAATACGGCGGTGGCCCAGCGCAATCGCGAGAACGGCTGGGCCGCCGACATCACCGGACACAGCGACTTCCTCGACCCGATCGACCATGTCGCCGAGGTCGCGCGCCATCCGCCGGAGAAGATCATCGTGCTGACGGACCCACAGGACCGGCGCGTGTCGGCGTCCGTCCAGACCGCCTATGTCGAGGCACTGCGCCGCGCCGGCGCCGCCGTGGACCACCGCCTCCTGCCGGCCTCCGGCAAGCTTCGCCACGATCTGCAACTGCCGGGAATTTTGGCAGCCTTCACCTGGCTCGCGAACCAAAGCACCTAGCCCGGACATACCGGTCGCTATTGACGCGGGAAAATTTCCCACATATCCCTGCCGTCGCGAATTCAGCGGCAGCCGGACGTAAATGCATCCTGACCTTCGGCCGGCACCGGCACACACTGCAATCGAGCCGAAACGATCGGGAAACGCCGCCTACGCCGGGCTGCTGGCATCGATCATCGCCGTGGTTGCAGCCGGCCTCCTGGTGCGGCTGAATTCATTCCCCGGCTTGCACGGTGACGAAGCCTGGGTCGGACTGCGCGCGCTGGAGCAGCAGGCCCGCGGAATGTTCACGCTTCGCGGCATGAACGGCTATACCGGATCACTGTTCCCCGAAATTACGAGCCTGGTCTTTTCGATCATCCCGGCGAGCGTCGGCAGCCTGCGACTGGCGGGCGCGATCTTGAATGGCCTTGCCCTGGGCTTGACCGCGCTCGCCCTCTGGAAACGCGGCGCGGCCGCGCTCTATTTCGCGCTGGCGATGGGATCCTCGCTGCTGTTCCTGTTCTACAGCCGGGTCGCCTGGGAGGTGAACGCGCTGCAGAACCTCCTGCTGGCGCTCGTGCTGCTCGCTCTCCCACACCTGCTGGAGCGAGGTCGAAGTCTTCATCGCTGGCTTTTCCTGCTCTTGCTCGCCTTCTCATTGGGGTGCTGGAGTCACGCCATCTTCATTGCCGCAGCGCTGTCCTTTGCTGCCGCGACGCTCCTCGTCGCGCTCACATGGCCTGGCGAAAGCAGCGCAAGGCTGCTGCTGATCGGCCAGCTGAACGTTCTGGTCCAGATCGTCCTGTGCGGACGGCATTTTGTCGGCGACGGCGCATTCGCGACCCGGGCCTTGCCGGCGATGCTGGCCGGCCTCGGCCTGATCGCGCTCGCAACCCGTGCCTATGTCCATGTCGAGGGCCATCTGCTTCCGCACACGATCAGAGCCTTGACCGATCGGCGTGTCGCAAGGCTTGTAAACGTCGTTCTCGTCGGCTTCGTGGTGCTCTCGCTCGCAGCGTCGCCGATCGGCGATGTCAGCTTTTTCGGCACGGTCTCAGGCGTGATCCTGCTCGAGCGTGTCGTCTCCTACCTGCCCGGCCCGATCGAAATGATCGCGCTGCACATGCGCATGGCGCTGCTGCTCGTATTGTTCGCGGCGGCTGCACTGCGATCCCTCCGCGCCAAACCGAGCGCGCCGGAGCAGCTCCTGCTGCCGCTATTCTGCCTGTGGACGATCGCCTATTTCCCGGCGCTGCGGCTTTCGATCGCGAGCGTTGCCGATCGCTACTACATCATCCCGCAGTTCCTCTTTTTCGTTTCGATCGCGCTCGCCATCGACGGCCTTCGCGCAAGCTGGAAAATGCCTGCCTTAACGCTGCTGCTCGCCGGCTTCATCCACGCGCAAGTGACGATGGTCCGCGAAGCCTTTCGCGACGAGGACCGGCCGCCGTTCGAGCTGTTCGACTATGCCGGCTATACCGACACCTCTCGCCATTTCATGAAGCTCCATGCGCTCACGAATGAGCTGAAGTTACACGCCACTTGCCGGGTGGAGTCATCCAGCTTCTTCATCGCGCAGCCGATGCGCTTCCTGATGGCGGTGGGTCAGCCCTGCTCGGGCAATGCCGGGGTGCGGGTGGAATATTGTGCCGCGTGTCTCGCACCGGTTCGTGGATTCGAGCTGCAATTGCAGGAATAGCCGGTCATCGGTGCGTAACGCGGCCGCTACCCGCCAAAATCCTGCGGCGCGAACGACAGGTCCATCACCTTCCATTCGTCGTACTTGTCGACGGGCAACATCTTGTAGGGCTGGCAAGCCTGCAGCGCGCTCATCGCTGATTGCACGATGGCGACCCCCTTGGTCGACGGCGGCGCCTCGATCAGGATCGGCGGCCGCGCCAGCGTGCCGTCGGTGGCGAGCACCGCACGCAGCCTGATGTGAACGGCATCGGTCGGTGCAACCCCGGCCGGAAGTTTCGAACAGCTCCTCAAGTGCCGGCGAAGCTCGGCAATGACCTCGGGCGGCAACTTGGCGCCGATCGAATCCTTGGCATCGCCGCCGTCATCCTTGGGCGCGTCTTTCGGCACGGGCGGCAATGCCGGCGGCAGGCCCAGCATCACGCCGTATTTGACGGTGACGTCAGGCTCCGGCGTCCGATAGGCGGGGGGCGCGGCCTGCGGCTGCGGCATCGCCGGAGGTGGCTGCTGCGCCGCCTGAGGCTGAGCCGGCGGCTGTTGCGGTGGCGCTTGCGATGGCTGGGGCTGCGGCTGCTTCTGCTGCGGTTCCTGCGCGGCCTGCTGCGCCGCCTTCTCTGCTGCCTTCTCCCTGGCCGCAGGTTTGGGCGCTGCATCCGCCTTGTCCTTGTCGGTGAAATCCAGCTTCGGCAGCTTCAGGTCAGGGAGCGGCTCCGGCGGCTTCTCCTTCGCCTCCTGTTGGGCCTTTTCCTCCGCCTTGGCCTCCTCCTCCTTCACCTGCTCCGGCGTAACGATATCGACCGCGACGGTCTCGGGCGGTGCGGAATGAAACGGATGGACCTCGCTGATCACGATGATCAGCGCCACCAGCGTCAGATGCGCGATGGCTGACGCCGCAATGTCCGTCCGTATGATCTTCCGCCGTTCCATCGCCCGATCTTGGGTTGCCGACCTGCTCCTAGCATACCGGAACAGCCCCTCAATCCCATTTCGGCGCGAAGCCAAAATCGGTCAGGCGGCCCCTGGGGCTGGCAAGCGCGGCGACCTCCGCCATCTCGTCGTGCGAGAGCTCGAAATCGAAGATCTCGATATTCTCCGACAGCCGCTCGACACGCGACGTTCTGGGAATCGCGGACACATTCTGCTGCACCAGCCAGCGCAGGCAGATCTGTGCCGGCGTCTTGCGATGGGCGCGGCCGATTCCCGCGAGTGTCGGGTCGGCCTTGATGCGGCCCTTGGCGATCGGGCTGTAGGCAACGAGGGCCATCCCATGCCGGTCGCAGGCCGCCCTCACCTTCGCCTGATCGAGGTAGGGGTGATATTCGACCTGGTTGCAGACGAGCGGCTCGGGTGACAGCGCGACCGCCTGCTCGATCAGCGCCACCGTGAAATTGGAGACGCCGATGTGGCGTGTCAGGCCCATCCGCTTGGCGTGCGCCAGCGCACCCAGCGTCTCCTCCAGCGGCACATGCGAATTGGGCCAGTGCAGCAGAACCAGGTCGACGGCGGGAAGCCGCAACCGCACCAGGCTCTCCTTGACCGATCGCTCGAGATCGTGGGGTGCGAAATGGTTGGTCCAGACTTTTGTCGTGACGAAGATGTCGTCGCGACGGACACCGGAGGCGCGCAATCCGTCGCCGACCTCGCGTTCATTGTCGTAGACTTGGGCGGTGTCGATGTGGCGGTAGCCGAGCCGCAACGCCTGCTCGACCACGCGCGCGCAGGTCCGGCCGCTCAGCTCCCAGGTCCCCAGCCCGATCGCCGGAATTTTCGCGCCATTGGCCTCGACGAACAGCATGAGGAATCCTCTCTGTTGCGGCAGCCCCAAATGTCATCACCGGCGTCATTATGGACCCGGTCCGCCAGAGTGCAACGAAGGATGCTAACGTGAGGTTCGTGTCAGGCGTTCAGGCTTTGGCGAGCGCCTGGAACACCGTGTCGGGCGCATGCGCGATCACGGCCAGCAATGCGCGCGCGGGTCCGCGCGGGGCGCGCTTGCCCTGCTCCCAGTTGCGGATGGTCTCGACGGGCACGCCGAGCTTGGCGGCGAACTCCATCTGGGTGAGACAGGCGCGCCGGCGCAAATCGCGCACCGCGAGCGAACCGGCCTCCGCCGCCGGAGTCTCGGCTGCAGACGCGACCGGCTGGACGGGAAACTCTTGCCCGTCCCGCAACTCAACGACCCGTCCGTCCGCCTTCAGCCGCAACCGCATGCTCATTCCCCCAAGCGGGAGGGATCATGCGGCAGCACGCTTAAGGTGGGATTAAAGGTGGTCTCGTGCCCCGGCCGCTGCGCAGCACGAAGTGATGCGCTGCAGAGCCGGGGCCCATCGGACCGCGGAGTTTGTCGCCTCATGGGTCCCGGTTCTGCGCAGCAACGCAAAGAGCGTTGCAGCGCGCCCGGGACACGAGAGCGTGGTTGGCGCCCCCTACTTCAACCCGAACCACAGCGTGGCGATGCCGAGGAAGGAGAAGAAGCCGACGACATCCGTCACCGTCGTCACGAACGTGCCCGACGCCACCGCCGGATCGGCCCTGACGCGTTCGAGCGCCATCGGGATCAGGATGCCGCCGAGCGCGCCGGCGACGAGGTTCACGATGATCGCGAGCCCGATGACGACACCGAGGCCGGGGATCTTGAACCAGGCCACCGCGGCGACACCGGTGATCACGGCGAAGGCCACGCCGTTGATGAGACCGACCAGCGTCTCGCGGATGACCACGCGCCAGGCGTTGGAGGAGCCGAGCTCGCGGGTCGCGAGCGCCCTCACCGCGACCGTCATGGTCTGGGTCGCGGCATTGCCGCCCTGGCTCGCGACGATCGGCGCCAGCACGGCGAGCGCCACCATCTGTTCGAGCTGGCCCTCGAACAGGCCGAGCACGGAGGACGCCAGGAAGGCCGTGGCCAGATTGATCAACAGCCAGTTGAAGCGGCCGCGCGCGATGGTGAGAAACGTGTCCGACAGCTCTTCGTCGCTGGTGACACCGCCGAGCGCCTTGAGGTCCTCGTCCGCCTCTTCCTCGATGACGTCGACGACGTCGTCGACGGTGATGACGCCGACGAGGCGGTCCTGGGTATCGAGCACGGGTGCCGCGACGAGGTTGTACTTGCCGAACATGCGCGCCACCTCCTCCTGATCCTCCAGGACGGAGACGCGGCGACGATCCTCGTCGGTCAGCTCGGTGAGAGGCACCGGGCGGCGCGCACGGAGCAGCACATCCAAGGGAACCGCGCCCTGCCAGTGCCGGTCCTTGTCGACGACGTAGATCTCGTAGAAGCGGTCCGGCAGATCGGGCGTGTCGCGCATATAGTCGATCGCCTGCCCGACCGTGAAATCCTGCGGCACCGCGATGAACTCGGTCTGCATGCGCCGTCCGGCAGAGTTTTCCGGATATAGCAAGCTGCGTTCGAGGGCGACGCGCTCCTGCAGCGGCAGCTTCTCGAGGATCTCCTCCTGCTCCTCCTCGTCGAGGGTTTCGAGCAGTTCGACCGCATCGTCGGATTCCAGCTCGCGGACGCCCTCGGCGACCGTCTCGGGCGGCAGCTCGTCGAGGATCTCCTCGCGGACGGTCTCGTCGACCTCGTTCAGTGCGGAAAAGTCGAAATCGGCACCCGTCAGCTCGACCAGGCGGACGCGGTCGTCGGGCGCGAGCGCCGCGATGAGATCGCCGAGATCGGCCTCGTGCAGGTCTGCGACGCAGGCCCGCAGCGCAGCGCTGTCGCCGGCCTCGATCGCATGGGCGATTTCCTCGACGAATTCGTGCCGAATTTCGCCCTCTTCATTGCGCATCGGGACGTGGTCGAGTACCAATGCCTCGGCGGCCGCAGCACCATCGATATGTTCATCCATGGAACGCCTCGCCGTTGAACAGGTTGGTCATTTTGGGCTGACGGTCAGCCAATACCCTCAACGTAATCGGGAGCGCAATGGCAAAGATGCAGCGGCCGAAATGGACCTCGATCACGATGGGCGTAGCTCTTGCCGCCCTCACCGCGATCGGCTCAGTCAAGGCCGCGGACTGCCCGCGGAGCGATGCGCTCGGCACTTCGCGGATCCTGAGCGTCGATGCCAAGACCACGCCGCGTGTCGGCCTGAAGAGTTTTCCGCAGACGCTGCCGCTCGCTGATCATGAGGTGGTGCTGACCTTCGACGACGGCCCGCGTCCGCAGACCACCTCGAAGGTGTTGGCGGCGCTGGCGCAGGAATGCGTGCGCGCGACCTTCTTCCTGGTCGGCCGGAGCGCCGCCGAACATCCCGACATGGTCAAACGCATCGCCCGCGAGGGTCACACCATCGGCCACCACACCTGGTCGCATCCATACATGGGCCGGATCCCGGCCGATGCGGCCAAATACGAAATCGACCACGGCATCGCCACCGACGAGATGGCGCTGCACGGGGTCGCGACGACGACGCCGTCGACGCCGTTCTTCCGCTTCCCCTATTTCGAGTCCACGCCGGCCCAGCTCGATCTGCTCCAGTCGCGCGGCATCGTCGTGTTCGGTGCCGATCTCTGGGCCAGCGACTGGAACGACATGACGCCGGAGCAGGAATTGAAGCTGATCAGCGACCGCATCACCGCTGCCGGCAAGGGCATCATCCTGTTCCATGATGCCCAGGCGCGTACGGCGGCGATGATGCCGGCCTTCCTGCGGTTTTTGCGGGAAAACGGCTTTCACATCGTCCATATCGTCCCGGCGGATACACCCCAGAAGAACGCCGACGCGCATTGATGCCGGAATGTCACGCCGGTGCAAAATGGGGTGATTTGAGCCCTATTAACACTCTGTTCATGCTACCCCATGCAAAGATTGGAGGGTGTTGCGCCTGAACCGTTTCCGGGCGTCTCCGACCTACGGATATGGGCGCAATCGCAGACGAGGACTTACGAGCTTCATGATCGGCAGTAGCGTTGTTTTTCGGACGCGATCGTGGACCGTCCTGCTCCTGGGGTTCCTGACCACGGCATCGCCCGCGGCCTTCGCTGCCGAATGCCCCGGCCATCCGGACGCGCTCGGCACCTCACGCACGCTCGTCGTCGATCCGCATGAGCATCCGCGCATCGGCACCATGCAGTACCGCGAGACGCTGCCGCTGAAGGACCACGAGGTGGTGCTGACCTTCGACGACGGCCCGCTGCCGAAGTATTCCAATCAGGTGCTCCAGATCCTCGCCGACGAGTGCATCAAGGCGACCTTCTTCATCATCGGCGAACAGGCCAAGGCGAACCCGGAAGGCGTGCGCAAGCTTGTCGCGGCGGGCCACACCGTCGGCACCCACAGCATGAACCATCCGCTGACAATGGACCGGATGCCGCTCGACAAGGCCGAGGCGCAGATCAACGGCGGCATCGAGTGGACGTCGGCTGCGATGAGCGATTCGTCCAAGCTCGCGCCGTTCTTCCGCATTCCCGGCCTGATGCGCGCCGATGGCGTCGAAAACCTCCTGATCTCGCGCGGCATCCAGGTCTGGAGCGCCGACTTCCCGGCCGACGACTGGCGCCACATCTCGTCCGATCGCGTCTACCAGCTCGCGATCCAGCGGCTGGAGGCCAAGGGCAAGGGCATCCTGCTGCTGCACGACATCCAGGCGCGCACCGTGGCGGCGCTGCCCAAGATCATCCGTGACCTGAAGGCACGCGGCTATCGCATCGTCCATGTGGTGCCAGCGACCGCCGACCGGCCGGCGACGCCGACCACGGCCGTGGAGTGGCTGCTGCACCCGCCGACGGAAACGACGCCGATCGCACGCTGGCCTGCCGTGCCGAACTTCGTGTTCGCGCAGACCGCAACGCTGCCCGCGCCTGGCCTCGCCGATCTCAACACGCAGACCGCGCTCCAGCCGCAGGTGTTGCCGCACAAGACCAGGGCGCAGGACGATGTCGCCGCCACGCTGCCCGCGCCCGGACGCGACCTCTTCGCGATCCCCGAGGGCTCGGTCGAGGTGCTGCTGTCGACGACCTTGTCGCGGCGGGCCGCAACCCGGCTTGCAATGGCAGCCGAAGCACCGCGTGCGGGCAAAGGCAAGGCGGCCAAGATGCAGGCCCGGCGAACCGCGCATGCTGCACACGCAGCGCCGAAGCGCGCCGCTCAGGCCAAAAGCACGGCGCCCCGCCCGACCCGCGTCGCCACCAGCGTGAAGAAGCGCGCCTGAAGCGCGACGAGATCATCGCGCTTCAGGTTGTTGTTTCGAGCATGATCTCCGCGCAAACGCGTTCCGCGTTTGTCGCGAGGGAAAACCGCTGCACACTTTTCCGGATCGTGCTTCAAGCTGTCACTGCCGCATGATGTTGGCGACGCAGAGCAGCACGATCAGCGCCAGGAAGAACAAATCCATATAGGATTTGAGCTCGCCGTCACGGCGCAGCCGCGCGACATCCATCACGATCTGCTTGCGCCCGCTGGTTCCGCCCGAGCCGTCATTGATCGGCGCCTGCAGGCGCTTGGTCTCGGCTTCCAGCTTCTCGATCTTCTGGAAGAAGTAGAATGCGCGGAGCGTCGAGGCCGCGCGCATGCCGCTATAGACCAGCACCAGGATCGCGAGGACCGCGCGGTTCTGATACTTTTCCATGAAATTCAGACTGAAATAGACCAGCGCCATGAATGCGAAGTTGGTCAGGAAGCGGTAGACGAAGCTTAGAAAGACCATGCTGGCTCCAGCCCGAGAGAGGTCGTGCGAGGCCCGTCTACGCCGATTTTGTTTCAACAAAGATACCAGCGCCCGCGTGCCGCCGCCTTTTAGCCACGCGCCGCCATAATGCAAGCGAGAGCGGGGCCGCCCGTCCGCGCAGTCCGCGGCTCGATGGAGATTCGACCGAAGCTACGGTAGACTGCTGCCGCTGCCATATCTGAGGTCTGCGGATTGGGGTCTGCCGATGCCGAAGAAGGGAATCACGGGCCACGACGACTGGGTCCTGACCGAGGCGCTCGCAACCGCGCTGGTCGCGCTGGAGCAGCTTGAGGCCAAGCACCAGCCGAGCGCGCATATGGACGACATCCGCAAGCTGCTCTCGAACGGCAAGGAGCCGTCCGCGGTGAGCCTGCATCTCGCCCAGGCCAAATGCCGCCTGTTCCCGGAGACGGATCCGCTCGAGATCTACAAGGAATACGGGATCGGCGAGGAATATGGCTAGCCGCCCATTGAGCGGTGCCATCCAACGCGATTTCAACGAGTTGCCGACGGTCCTTCAGGCTCAGGCTTCACCTGAGCCGCGACCGGCGCCGCCATGCCGCGCGGAGAATCGAATTGAAAGCCTTCAGGACCACGATCACAAAGAGGCAGACCGCTTTCAGCAAGGCGAGTTAGCGTGCCAGCTCGCACGGCTACTTCGCCGCCGACGTGATATCGCCCGCCGTTCCCGTTCCGCCTTCCTGTCCATCCGAGCCGAGTGAAAGGATCTCGTACGGATCCTTCGCCCCGGGCCGTCAGGATCCCGGCCGGCGAACGCGATGGCATTCCACCCTTCGCGATTCCTGACGCTTCGGCACTCCGTGGTTGGCGCGCAGTCCGACCGGCGGCGGCCCTGTGTGCCACGCCGGTATATCCCTGTGGATAGCCTGTGGAGAGGTCGCGCCAAGACGCGCCCTGCGGACCGCAAAACTTCAACAATTTCAGGAGAGTGTGGTGCGCTCGGAGGGACTCGAACCCCCACGATTTTACTCACTGCCACCTCAAGGCAGCGCGTCTACCAATTCCGCCACGAGCGCTTTGGGGATGCCGGCTTAGGGCTTGAGGCCTGCCGGATCAACGGCGCCGATCTAACAAATCCGTCAGTGGGGTACAAGCCTGCAAAGGCCCCGAATTCCACAAGCTTGGCAGGAAAATTCCCGCCCCTCCCCCGATCGGCCTTATCTGGTGCCTTGCGTCCGCGGCAGCATCTGCTTGACCTCGACCGCGATCCGGTTGCGGTCGACCAGCACGACGCCGGAGGCCACGGGCAGATTGTTGGCGAGAACCTTGACCTCGTCGGCCTCGGTTGCGTCCAGCTCGATGATGGCGCCGCGGGAAAGACGCAATACTTGATGGATGGGCATGGTGGTCGTCCCGAGGACGACCATGAGATCCACGGTGACTTTGTCGAGAGTAGGCACTGTCAGCACCACCGCAACTGGAGACTTACGCCAAAGGACTTGGCATTTGCGCCTGCAATCATCACCACGTTATGGTTAGCCAATGGTTAATTCGCCCCAAAACCCCCGCCAAGAGCTCGATTTGACGTCGTTTTCCGCCGCAGGCGGCGAACCCGTCGAATGGCGAATCTCGGACGCGCCCGTGCCCTATCCGGAGGCCGTGGCCGCCATGGAGGCCCGCGTCGCCGCCATTGCGGCGGGCGAGGCACCCGAGCTGGTCTGGCTGCTCGAACACCCCCCGCTCTACACGTCTGGAACCTCCGGCAAGGCTTCCGACCTGCTCGATCCCCGATTCCCGACCTTTGCCACCGGGCGCGGCGGCCAGCTCACCTATCACGGCCCGGGCCAGCGGGTGGCCTACATCATGCTCGACCTCAAGCGGCGCCGGCCGGACGTCCGGGCCTATATCGCGAGCCTGGAGGAACTGATCCTGAAGACGCTGGCCGCCTTCAACGTCCGCGGCGAGCGGCGCGAGGATCGGGTCGGCGTCTGGGTGAAACGGCCCGACAAGGGGCCTGAGCACGAGGACAAGATCGCGGCGATCGGCGTGCGGCTGAAGCGCTGGGTCTCGTTCCACGGCATCGCCATCAATGTCGAGCCGGAGCTTTCGCATTTCGCCGGCATCGTCCCCTGTGGTGTTGCCGATCCCCGTTACGGCGTCACCTCACTGGTCGATCTCGGCCAGCTCGTGACGCTGGCCGATGTCGACGTCGCGCTTCGGCAGGCTTTTGAAGAGCTGTTCGGGCCGACCCGTGCCCTGCTGCCGGAGGTGGCGGTCTAACTCATTCCTGTTGGACGCACACCGATCGCGTTCTCGATGAGCGCGAATCGGTTACGCTTGGTTCAGGTGCCGCCCACGCCTCCCCCCTCCGCCGGGAAAGCAGACCTCATGCCGGGCGACTAAACCATCGGACCGACTGTTCGAGCACTGGGCATAAGGAGGGATTGCGTTATCTGCTCGCAATGGGAGGTTTTACGATGAAATTGTCTGCGCCGATCTATCACCTGAAGCGAAAAGCAAAGCGCCTCTCCCGCGAGGAAGGAATTCCGCTCCACGACGCGCTTGATCGCGTTGCCACGACGGAAGGGTTTTCCGCCTGGAGCATGCTTGCTGCGAAAGCCGCCGCACTGACGCCTGCCAACAGACTGTTCCCGCAATTCAGGCCGGGCGATCTGGTGCTGGTCGGCGCGCGCCCTGGTCAGGGCAAGACCTTGATGAGCCTCGAACTCGCCGTGGAGGCCATGAAGTCCGGTCATCGTGCCGCGTTCTTCTCGCTCGAATACACCGAGAAAGACGTGCTGGACCGTTTGCGTGCGATCGGCGTGGAGCCGGCGGAGTTCGACAAGCTCTTCGAGGTCGATTGCTCCGACGCCATCAGCGCCGACTACATCGTCAAGCAAATGGCCACGGTCCCCCGCGGGACGGTCGTGGTGATCGATTATCTGCAACTGCTCGACCAGCGGCGGGAAAACCCTGATCTGACCGTTCAGGTGCGCGCGCTCAAATCCTTCGCGCAAGACAGGGGGCTGATCGTCGTCTTCATCTCCCAGATCGATCGCTCCTATGATCCTTCGATCAAGCCCTGCCCCGATCTCGGCGATGTCAGACTGCCGAACCCGCTGGATCTAGGGTTGTTCGACAAGACGTGCTTCCTGAACAATTCCGAGGTTCAGTTCCGCGCGGCAAGCTGACAAGAAATGCCGCGGGTGAGATCCCTCACCCGCGGCTCGCGTCCTCACGCCGCCTTCAGCGACACCTCGAGCTTGCCGGCGATGTAGCGGCGCTCCTGGGTCAGGCCGCCGAAGCCGTAGGCATCGCCCTTGACCTCGTCGACGTGCAGGTAGGTCTCGGGATGCAGCGGGCCAAGAATCTCGGCCATGCGCTTGAACATTGCGGCGAGATAGGCGGCCTTCTCGTCCTTGGTGTTGGTGCCTTCGGTGATGTGGATGTCGATCCAGTAGCTCGCGAGCTTCTCGTCGGCGAGCGACTTGCCGCCGGCGAACCAGTCACCCGGATCGACCGACTTCACGATGATGGCGGTGACCTTGGGATCCTTGTGCAGGATCTTTGCGGTGAGCTCGGACACGGCGCTCGCGATGTCGGCCTTCAGCGACGGCGACCGGCGGGACGAAGTATAGGACACGGTGATCAGGGGCATTGTCGTTCTCCTCAAGAAGCTGCGCTGTTTGCGCGGCGTTAGTGAGAAGCTAGACCTTGCCTCATCATTTTGGTATCTTATCTGCTCTGATACCAGTGATAAACGTCCATAATGACAGCCACACTCGACATTGCGACCGTCCAGGCCTTCCTGCTGGTCGCCGACCTCCAGAGCTTTACCCGCGCCGCCGAGGCACTCGGCACGACGCAGGCGGCCGTCAGCCTCAAGCTGCAACGGCTCGAGACCTTGCTGGGCAAGCGTCTCGTCGAACGCTCGCCGCGCGCCGTCCGCCTCACCGCCGAGGGCGCGACGTTCCTCGATCGCGCCCGCGCGCTGATGGCGGCGCATGACCGTGCGCTCTCGGGCGAGGCAGCGGCTGCGCAATCGCTCTCGCTCGGCATCTCCGATCATGCCGCGGGCCCAGAGCTCGTGCCTCTGCTGGAGCGGCTGCATGCGATGTCATCGAACCTGACGCTGGCCGTCACCATCGGCTTCTCGCGCGAGATGCAGGATGCCTATGACGCCGGCGAGCTGGATGCGGTGATCGTCCGTCAGGAAGGCAGCCGCCGCGGCGGCGAAAAACTCACCGAGGACGAGTTCGGCTGGTTCGCATCGCGACGCTTCGCGCTACCGAAGGGCGAAGCGCTGCCACTTGCGACGCTCGCCCCGCCCTGCGGTGTCCGCGCCATCGCCGTGCGCGCGCTCGACAAGGCCGGCGTCGCCTGGCGCGAACGTTTCGTCGGCGGTGGCGTCACCGCGGTGGTCGCAGCCGCTCTTGCCGGGCTCGCGATCGCACCGCTGGCCCGACGTATCGCGCCTCCCGGACTGATCGACATCGGGCCTGCGCAAAAGCTGCCAAAACTCGGCAGCTCCAAGGTGATGCTGCATTCGAAGGTCAGCGATCCGGCAAAACTGGCGGCTCTTCGTGCGGTAGCGGCGACGTTCCGGAGCGCAGCGACTTAATGCCTCGACCCTCCACGCTCTTCGCCGGCGTATCGGCCTGCGATGGACCAATAGACCGTTCCGGCGATTGCCCCCACCACGACAAACAAAGCACTCAGCTGGGGGAGGATTCGAAATATAAGCGCGCCGCTCATCGCTCCAATCGCGGCACCACCTGAGATATAGAACAGCCTCGAGCGTACTCGCAGAGCTTCAGCGAAACTGATCAAGAGCGCGGCGGGAAGCCCCGTGAACAAACACACGAGAACGAGGGTGAACGGGAACCCCACAACCATGGAAGGAACAGCGCTTAGGGATTGCTCCAACCAGAGCCGGACTGCGAGCATAACCGAGTCCAATGCAAAAGTTGCCGTCAAGCATCCACGAAACCAGCCGCTCGTAACGCGGGGACATGCAGCGCAGGCCATGACGTCACCTCACAGGATCGCCTCGAACGCGCTGCGCAGTGTCTCGTGCCGAAACACAAAGCCGCGGCTCAGCGCCTTGTTCGGCAGCACGCGCTGACCGCCGAGCAGGAGCTCGTCGGCAAAGCCGCCGCCGATCCGGCGCAGCAGGCCGCCGGGAATGCGGAACACCGCGGGCCGGTGCAAACGGCGACTGAGTTCTTCCGTGAACTTTGCGTTGGTGACGGGGATCGGCGCGGTGGCGTTGACGGGACCGGCGAGATCGGGCGTTGCCATCACATAGGCGATCAGCCTGATCAGATCGTCGCGCTCGATCCAGGACATCCACTGCCGCCCGGTGCCGAGCGGACCACCAAGCCCGAACTCGAACGGCGTCAGCATGCGCGTGATGAAGCCGCCTTCCGTGCCCAGCACGAGGCCGATACGCAAATTGACCACGCGCACGCCGAGCTCTTCCGCCGGCCGCGCCGCACTCTCCCAGGCTGCGCACAGTTCGTGGCTGAAGCAGGCGTGAGATTTCGCTGACTCCGTCAGCACCTGGTCGGCCCACAGGCCATACCAGCCGATCGCAGAGCCGCTGACGAGCACCTCGGGCTTGCGCTCGAGTCGCGCTATCAGTTTTACGACCTCACCAGTCATGTCGACGCGCGAGCCGATGATCTTCGCGCGCTTCGCCTCGGTCCACAGGCCGTTGCCGATCGGCTCGCCGGCGAGATTGACGATGGCGTCGATTGGCGTGTCCGCGGCAAGCTGATTGAGGCTGGTGATCAGCGTCACCGGCGGCGGCAGCATCTCGGCCTTGGCGGGGTTGCGGATCAGCGCGATGACGTGATGCCCTGCCCCACTGAGACTCGCCGCGAGGCGGCTGCCGATGAACCCGGTGGCGCCGGTGATCAGCACGGTCTTGCGGCCGGAGATCTTCTCAACGAGTCCTTGCGCAGGCACGCTCTTCATCCGGCCGAGCCGACGCATCGCGGCAAAATCCCTGACGCCGCAAAGTGCTGCACCAACCGCGCAGGCAGTCGCGGCGAAGCTGAGCAAGCCCTGATGCACGACCTTCACGCCGAACGGCTGCATCGCCCAATCGATCAGCACGGGCAGCAGCAGCACGAGAATCGCACCGTAATTGATCGCGAGCAGCGTGTGATTGATCCGTTCGCTCGGCGGCAGTTTCCGGCTCAGATCCTCCTCGACGAAATCCATCAGCGTGATGACGATCTCGGCAACGAGGACCGCGACGATCACGAGCGCCAGCACGCCGTAGACCTCGAGCCACCCGAGCAGCAGGAACAGCAGCGCGTAGAGCATGTTGCGGATGCCGTGCAGCTTCAGCTCGAAGCGCTGCGACGGACGCCAGGCGAGGCGCTCGGTGAATTCGTGGTGATAGAAGGTGTCGAACACACCCATCACGATCTGGATGGCGATGAGCGTCCACAAGAGCGGGGTCATGACACGGCCTCCCTGAACACGGCGGACTGGTGGATCAGCGCGCCGTAACGCGGATGAATGACATCGAGGGTGAAGCGGAACGCGCCCTCGCCGAGATCGGTATGCGTCACCGTGAGATCGCCCGGCGTGAGCCATTGCGGCAGCGGAATCCACAGCCTTCCGAGCTGCAGTCCATAAGCAGCGCTGCGGAAAGTCAGCACCTCGCCTTCAACCGCGATACGCAGCGCCATCGAGACGCCGAAGCCGACATATTCCTCGAGCCCGGTTGGGCCGGCGAAACGCTTGGCGGAATGGATCACCTGCGGAAAGCCGCGCTTGCGCGCGCAAATGCGGGTCCAGGTCTGGCCGCCGGTGGCGCCATCCTCGGTGACGGTCACGATCATCGGCACGCCGGTGTCGCGGCCGGTCGGCAATGGCCCGCCGATCAGGCGCGCGGCCTGCGCAAACCACCAGCCGATGTCGCTGAAGGAGACCTCGTCGACGACCCCGACATAGACCACGCTGTCGCCGTCAGCGACGCGCTTGGAAAAGCGCCGCCAGGTTGCAAGCGGCAGCCGGCCCCAATCCTCGTCCGACAGCAGCGCGCGGAAACGGCGGTCGTCGAGCAGTTTGATGTGAGCGGAGGGAGTTGCGTTGGAGCCTGATAATCTCGCCGACGTCATCACACCCTCCTCGGAACTATTTGGCCTTGCCCAGCGGCAGCAGGTTGGCGATCTTCTCGCCAAGCCGCATCAAGGCGACCAGCCGCGGCCGCGGCACTTTCAGCATCTGCATGAACCAGTGGTCGGCGAGCTCGGTGAAGGCGAGCATCTCCTTCAGCCGTTTGCTCGCGACCGGATTGATGGTCGGATCGTCGGCAGCATCGGTCACGCAGGCCCGCAGCGCCGTGATCGCCGGATCGAGCTCCCGCTCCTTGCGCCGCGCCGCAATCCTCGCCGCAACCTCCCAGATGTCGGTCTCGGCCTCGTAATGATCGCGGCGGTCGCCGAGGATCGGCACCCGCCGGATCAGGTTCCAGGCGAGCAACTCCTTCAGCGAATTGGAGACGTTGGAGCGCGCCATGCCGAGCGTTTCGGCGATGTCCTCGGCCGTCATCGGCGCTTCGGCGAGATAGAGCAGCCCGTGGATCTGGCTGACCGAGCGGTTGACGCCCCACTGATCCCCCATGTCGCCCCAATGCAGGATGAAGCGCTCGACGGCGGCTGGAAGTTTCTTCTTTCCGGTTATTTCTGTCATAACAGAAATATCTGACGAATGCGATTGCGTGTCAAGTGCCGGACGACGGCTTGCAACGTGCATACCGGTGGTCGTATTTGCCTAAAAAACATCCGAGCAACGGGAACCAAACGCCTGCTGGAGCGTTTGCACCCGTTAAGGCGGGGTCCGGAATGTTCAAAAAGTCCAGTCAACAGAGAGACTTGTTCGAGAGCGAGCGGAGTTTCCGGCTGTTGGTGGAAGGAGTCGCGGATTACGCGCTCTACATGCTCGACCCCACCGGCATCATCACCAGCTGGAACATCGGCGGCGAGCGGATCAAGGGCTATTCGCCCGAGGAGATCCTCGGACAGCATTTCTCGCGCTTCTATACCGAGACCGACCGTGCCAACGGCAAGCCTGCCCGTGCGCTCGGCATCGCGCGGGACCAGGGCCGCTACGAGGAGGAAGGCTGGCGGGTCCGCAAGGACGGCACCTTTTTCTGGGCGAGCGTCGTGATCGACCCGATCTATGAGGACGGCAACCTCGTCGGCTTCGCCAAGATCACCCGCGACATCACCGAGCGCCGCAACACGCAGGTCAAGCTCGAGGCAATGCAGACGCAGCTCGCCGAGTCGCAGAAGTTCGATGCGCTCGGCCAGCTCACCGGCGGGGTCGCACACGACTTCAACAATCTGCTGATGATCATCAGCGGCAGCCTTCACATTCTGAAGAAGGGCGACCCCGACGATTCCAAGTTTCAGCGCGCAGTCCTGGCGATCGAGACCGCCACCAAGCGCGGCGCCGCGCTGACCGGACAGCTTTTGACTTTCGCAAGACGCCAGAGCGTCAACCCGCAGGCAATCCATTTCGGCGACCGCATCGAGGCGATCCGCGAGGTTCTCAGCGCCGGCCTCGGCAGCGCGGTTCGTCTCGCCTTCGACATCGATCGCGAGGTCTGGCCAATCCGGGCCGACGTCTCCGAACTCGAGACGGGGCTGCTCAATCTCGTCATCAACGCCCGCGATGCCATGCCCGACGGCGGCACGGTGACGATCGGCGCGCACAACGTCGTGCTGCACGATCCGCTCCGCAGCGGAGAGTTCGTCGCGATCACGGTGGCCGATACCGGGCTCGGCATCCCCTCCGACGTCGTCGACAAGATCTTCGAACCGTTCTTCACGACCAAACCGGTCGGGAAAGGCACCGGCCTCGGCCTGTCACAGGTGCACGGCTTTGCGCATCAGGCCGGCGGCACGGTCAAGGTCGCAAGCGAGCTCGGCAAGGGCACGACCTTCACCATCCTGCTGCCGCGAGAGACCGGAGCCACACCGCGCGAGGCGCCTGAGCCCGCGCCGATGCGCGGCAGCGGCACGGTGCTGCTGGTCGAGGACAATCCTGATGTCGCCATCGTCAGCATCGGCTTGCTGGAGCAGCTCGGCTACCGCGTCCGCCGGGTTGCCGACGCAGAAGCCGCGCTGCGCGAGCTCGAGCACAACGGCGTCGACTTCGTGTTCTCCGACATCGTCATGCCGGGCAAGATGGATGGGCTCGGCCTTGCCCATCACCTCCGCGAGGTCCACCCCGAACTGCCGATCCTGCTCGCCAGCGGCTACAGCGAAGCCGCCGCCGGTGTGCGCGGCGATTTCCCGATCCTGCGCAAGCCGTACGAGATTCACGAGCTCAGCGAGGCGATCTCGAAGCTGCCGAGGTAATGGACGGCTACACCGTCGCCAGAACCGAAAACGCTTCCCCTGCCCTGCGCAGATTCAATTCATCCACACTGGCCGTTTCACTCGTCACGCTGTCCACCCGCGATGACGGCGGACCGTGGCGGCACAGCGCGACCATGTCGGCGACGTGCGTCGGCGCTCCCGCGAACAGGGCCTCCACGCTGCCATCGCGGCGGTTGCGGACCCAGCCTTCGAGGCCGCTCGCCGTCGCCTGGTATTCGACCCAGGCCCGATAGCCGACGCCCTGCACGCGGCCGCGGATCATGACCTGGAGGATCGCCCGGCTCATTTTTTCAATCCGAGAAGGTCGGCGCTGCGCGCTTTTACCTCGGCTTCGCGCGTGACGCGATTGGTCAGCTCCGCTGACGGCAGTCCCTTCAGCGCTTTCGGCGCCGTGCCCTCTCGCAATGCCTTCTGGACGTCGTAGACGGCTTGCGTTGCGGCCGCGATCGGCGCGTGGCCCTGAAGGGCGATGCGGACGCGTTGGCTGGCAAGATAGTCGATCGCGTTCAATTCGTCCGGCGCCCCACCAAGCACGATCGGCAGGCGCGTTGCGGATACGATGGATTCGAGCTCGGCGCGCGACTTGATGCCGGTGAAGAACAGCGCGTCGACACCGGTGGCTTCATAGGCCCTGGCGCGGCGGATCGCGTCCTCGATCGAGGTAATCGAGGCAGCTCCGGTGCGGCCCATGATGACCAGTGTGGGATCGCTACGGCCGTCGAGTGCAGCCTTCATCTTGCCGACCCCCTCCTCCAGCGAGATCAGCTGCGCCTTCGCTTCACCGAAAGCAGCAGGCAGCAACGTGTCCTCGATGGTGAGACCGGCCGCCCCTGCCGTCTCGAGCTCCTGCACCGTGCGGCGCACGTTGAGCGCATTGCCATAGCCGTGATCGGCATCGACCAGCACCGGCAGCGCGGCGGCACGCGACATCCGCCGCATCTGCTCGGCGAGCTCTGTGAGCGTGATCAGGGTGACATCGGGATCGCCGAGCACGGCAAGCGAGGCCACCGAACCGCCGAACATGCCGAGCGGAAAACCGAGATCCTCGGCAATGCGGATCGAGATCGCGTCATAGACCGAGCCGGGATGGACGCAAGCCGTGCCGGACAGGATGGAACGAAGTTTCTCGCGGCGGGAACGAAAGGCCATGGTGCCCTCTCTCAGTCGGAATGCATCCCCAGCGTCGTCCCGGCGAAGGCCGGGACCCATAGCCCCAGGAAGGAGTTCGGCGAAGGCTGGTCGCCAGAGACATTCCAACGCCGCTGACACCGCACTTTACCGATAGATCACGCGGTATGGGTCCCGGCCTTCGCCGGGACGACACAGAGACCCTTACGCAAACTCCAAAATCAGCGCGTCCACCGCGAGCGTCGCGCCGGCGCTGGCGTGGATCTTCTTCACGGTGCCGTCCTGCTCGGCGCGGAGCACGTTCTGCATCTTCATGGCTTCGACCACGGCCAGCGTCTCGCCGGCCTTGACCTCCTGCCCTTCGGTCACTGCGATCGAGACGATGAGGCCGGGCATCGGACACAGCAGCTTCTTGCCGCTGTCGGACGCCGTCGTCACCGGCATCAGCCGCGCCGAGGCCGCTTCCGCTTCGGTCCAGACATAGACCGGCACCTCGACGCCCTGATGTGCGAGACGGATGCCGTTGGCGATCGGGCGCGCCTGTACCGCGATGAAGTGGCCGTCGATGGTGCCCTGCCAGACCGGATCGCCCGGCTTCCATGCCGACTGCAGCAGATGCGCATTGCCGGCCTTGCCATCGGCGTCGATGAAGCGGATCGCGATCGCGTCGCCCTCGCGGGCGACCTCGAGCAAGATCTCCTGGCGGTCGAGCCACACCGCGCGACGACGCTCGCGCTGCACGATCCGTCCGCCCATCTGGCCGGAGATCTGCCGCTTGCGCTCACCGAGCACGTGATCGATGGCGGCGCCGACCGCGGCGATGCGACGTGCAACCTCACCTTCGGGCACGCGCACCGCAAAGCCCTTCGGGAATTCCTCGGCGATGAAGCCGGTCGAGAGATTGCCCTCGCGCCAGCGCGGATGATGCATCAGCGCCGACAGGAACGGGATGTTGTGGCGGATGCCGTCGACATAGAACGAATCCAGCGCGGTCGCCTGCGCCTCGATCGCGGCCGCGCGCGACGGCGCATGCGTGACGAGTTTTGCGATCATCGGATCGTAATGGATCGAGATCTCGCCACCCTCCTGCACGCCGGTGTCGTTGCGCACGGTGATGCCGTCCTTGCTTAACTCCGCCGGCGGGCGATATTTCACCAGCCGCCCGATCGAGGGCAGGAAGTTGCGGAACGGGTCCTCGGCGTAGAGACGCGATTCCACCGCCCAGCCGGTGAGCGTGACGTCCTTCTGGGTGAGCGCAAGCTTCTCGCCGGCGGCCACGCGGATCATCTGCTCGACGAGATCGACGCCGGTGACGAGCTCGGTGACGGGATGCTCGACCTGGAGGCGCGTGTTCATCTCCAGGAAGTAGAAGCTCTTGTCCTGGCCTGCGACGAACTCGACCGTGCCGGCGGAATCGTAGTTCACGGCCTTGGCCAGCGCGACCGCCTGCTCGCCCATCTTGCGGCGGGTGGCTTCGTCGAGCAGCGGCGACGGCGCCTCCTCGATGACCTTCTGGTTGCGACGCTGGATCGAGCATTCGCGCTCGCCGAGATAGATCACGTTGCCGTGCTTGTCGCCCAGCACCTGGATCTCGATGTGGCGGGGATCGACGATGAACTTCTCGACGAAGACGCGGTCATCGCCGAACGAGGCCTTGGCTTCGGCCTTGGCGAGATTGAAACCTTCCGCGACCTCGGCCTTCGAATGGGCGATGCGCATGCCCTTGCCGCCACCGCCGGCGGAGGCCTTGATCATCACGGGATAGCCGATCTCGTCGGCGATCTTGACCGCGTGCTTGTCGTCCTCGATGACGCCGAGATAGCCGGGCACGGTCGAGACCTTGGCTTTCGCAGCCGCCTTCTTGGATTCGATCTTGTCGCCCATCGCGGCGATCGCGCCGGGGTTCGGGCCGATGAAGACGATGCCGGCGGCCTCCAGCGCGCGCGGAAACGCCTCGCGCTCGGACAGGAAGCCGTAGCCGGGATGCACGGCCTCGGCGCCGGTCTTTTTGCACGCCTCGACGATCTTCTCGATCACCAGATAGCTCTCGGCCGCGGCAGGCGGGCCGATCAGGACGGCCTCGTCGGCCATCTCGACATGGAGGGCGTCGCGGTCGGCCTCGGAATAGACGGCAACCGTCTGAATTCCCATCTTGCGGGCGGACTTGATGACCCGGCAGGCGATTTCGCCGCGGTTGGCGATCAGAATGCGTTTGAACATGCTTTTCTTGAGTCTCGACCTTGGGCGGGACCCATCCCTGGCCGTTGGGGCCTATGAAACGGGCCGTGTGGCTCCCGTGGTACATCAAAATGGGCCGGAGGCAACGGTCTAAATCCGGCCCCGCTGGCGTACCAGCGCAAGACCGATCGGGCCTGGCGAACCCCTTGGATGACCTAGGGCTTCCCGGCCTTGGCCCTATCCTTGGCCACGTCCCGGACAAGGCTGTGAATGAAGCCCAGTTTCGTCACCACCGCGGGCGAGAGAATGAAGGGATAAAGGTCGTGCAGGCCCATGGCGCGGTTGACGCTGTTCATGGCGAAGGTGAAGGGCAGCCATGCGTCGACGATCGCCTCGACGCCTCTCGCCTCGTAGGGGTTGAACCGGATCCGCGTCGACAACTCCCCGTCACGATCGACCTTGGGCCGCACCTCCATGCCGAACTCTGAAGCCATCTCCAGCGTATCGATGATGTGGAGGTAATGCGCCCAGGTCTCGGCGAAGTCTTCCCAGGGGTGCATCGTCGCATAGGCCGAGACGAAATTCTGCTGCCAGTCCGGCGGCGCGCCTTCGGCATAGTGGCGCTGCAGGGCCTCGCCGTAGTCAACGGAATCGTCGCCGAACACCGCGCGGCATTCATCCAGTTTGCCGCCGTCGCGCACCAGTACGTCCCAGAAATAGTGACCGACCTCGTGCCGGAAATGCCCGAGCAGCGTGCGATAGGGCTCGCCCATCTCCAGCCTGCGCCGCTCACGCTCGATCGTATCGGTCTCGGTCAGCGCGATCGTGATCAGGCCATTATCATGGCCGGTCAGGATTTTCTGGCCGCTGTTGGGATCATCGGCGAGGAAATTGAAGATCAGGCCGTGCTCGGGGTTCTCCTGCCGGGTCTGGAGCGGCAGCTTCCAGCGGATCAGGGAGTAGAACAGCCGGTGCTTCGCCACCTCCAGCTCGCGCCAGCCGGCGAGCTGCACGGGATCCGACAGATCAGGCACGATGCCGTTGTGGCGGCAGGCGCGGCAATAGCCGGTGGTATCGCCGGCATCGGTCAGCCAGTTGCAGGCGTCATACTCGGCATTGCTGCAGAGCATGCGGCGTTCGCCCTTGTCGGCCAGCGTCTTCCAGCCCTCGCCGTCCGGCTCGATCGCCGACATCGTCTCCTTCTCGGGCAGGAAGGCGACCCGGTGACCGCAACGTTCGCAGGCGCGGTTCTCGAAATAGAGAACATTGCCGCAGGACTGGCAGACAAAGAGCTTCAAGATTTAGCCTCTCGGGAAAGGGAGCCTTACGAATATCAGTTGTGGCGCCTCGCAGATACGCGGGCCGACGGCCGGTCGTTCCAATATCAGGAACAAATAACCAGACCCCGCGTTCGTTCATACCCGCCAAACGTCGTTCGGTGGGCGTTTCCCGATCAATTCCCTTTTGAGCAATGGCTATCACGCTTTGTCTGTGTGAATATCGGTTCGGCACGCGCGCTCCCGCATCACAACGGCCGACGCCTTGAACGATCCTTTGCCCGAGACCCTTGCTGCCGAAAGGCTGCGCCAGCACCTCCAAGACATCGCGCGGGAGCGCGATGAAGCCTATCGCGCGCTTCAGGAGCGCGAGGCCGAGCTTGCGCGCATTCAGCGCATCGGCAAGGTCGGTGGCCTCGAGGTCGACTTCCGCGAAGGCTTCAAGAACCGCCGCTCGCCAGAATATTTAATGATCCACGGGCTGCCGCCCGAGGCTGCGGACGAAACGCACGAAGACTGGGTCAGCCGCATCCATCCCGATGACCGCGACGCGACCGTCAAACACTTCTTCGAGGCGCTGGCCGGGACCAGCGAGGACTATACCGCCGAATACCGCATCGTCCGCCCCAGCGACCGCGAGACCCGCTGGATCCGCGTCGTCGCCAAGATCGAGCGTGACGGCGACGGACGCGCCATCCGCCTCGTCGGTGCCCATATCGACGTCACCGACCAGATGCTGGTGCGCGAGACCTTGCGCGAGAGCGAGGAGCGCTTCCGGCTCATCGCCGACAGCGCGCCGGTGCCGATCTGGGTGACCAAGCTCGACCGCACGCGTTCCTTCGCCAACCAGGCCTATGTCGATTTCGTCGGCCTGCCCTACGATCAGGCCATCGCCTTCGACTGGCGCAAGGTGCTGCATCCGGACGACCTGCCGCATGTGCTGCAGCAATCGGTCCAGGGCGAAGCCTCGCTCAAGCCGTTCGTGCTGGAGGCGCGCTACAAGGATGCGTCCGGAAGATGGCGCTGGCTGCGCTCGGAATCGCAGCCGCGCTGGGACCCGACCGGCAAGCATATCGGCTTCATCGGCGTTGCCCACGACATCACGGTCGCCAAGCAGGCCGAGATCGAGCTGCGGAGCCTCAACGAGACGCTGGAAGAGCGCATCGCGCAGCGTACCACCGAGCTCGAATCCAACGAGGCGCGGCTGCGCGCGATCTTGGAGACCAGCAACCAGTATCAGGGGCTGGTCAACCTTAGGGGTGAATTGCTCTACGCCAACAAGACTGCGCTCGACGGCATCAGGGCGAACTCCTCCGACGTCATCGGAAAGCCGTTTTGGGATACACCCTGGTTCACCGGCACCCACGGCATGAGCGCGACCGTGCGCGAGGCCTTCGACACCGTGCTCAAGGGCGAAGCGGTGCGGATGGAGATGCGGCTGCGGCTGCCCATCGGCGAGCGCGATTTCGAGTTCGGCATGCGCCCGGTGCTCGACCGCCACGGCAACATCACCGGCGCGGTGCCGGAAGCCGTCGACATCACCGAGCGCCGCCGCGGCGAGGAAGCGTTGCGGCAATCGCAGAAGATGGAGGCGATCGGCCAGCTCACCGGCGGCGTCGCGCACGATTTCAATAATCTGCTGACCATCATCCGCTCGGCGACCGACTTCCTGCGCCGGCGCGAGCTGCCGGAAGAGCGCCGCCGCCGCTATGTCGATGCCATCTCCGATACTGTCGAGCGCGCCTCGAAACTGACCGCACAGCTGTTGGCCTTCGCGCGACGGCAGCCGCTGAAACCACAGATCTTCAATGTCGGCAGCCAGGTCGAGGGCGTGGCGCAGCTGGTCCGGCCATTGGTCGGTGGCCGCATCGAGATCATGGTCGAGATCGACGACGCCGACTGCTTTACGGTCGCCGACATCGCGCAATTCGAGACCGCGCTGATCAACCTTGCCATCAACGCCCGCGACGCCATGGATGGCGAAGGCCGCCTCACCATCGCCGTCCGCAAGGTCCAGGGCATCCCGAACCTGCGTGCGCAGTCGGCGCGTGGCGGCGACTATGTCGCAATTTCGGTGGCGGATACCGGCACCGGCATCGCGCTTGAAAACATCGACGCCATCTTCGAGCCGTTCTTCACCACCAAGGAGGTCGGCAAAGGCACCGGCCTCGGCCTCAGCCAGGCGTTTGGCTTCGCCAAACAGTCCGAAGGCGACATCGCCGTGACGAGCACGCACGGCCAGGGCGCGACCTTCACGATCTACCTGCCGCAGGCGCAGAGCCCTGCCGCCGAGAAGGAATCCGCATCGCTCACCAGCGAAGGCTCGACCACCGGGCGCGGCTACCGCGTGCTCGTGGTCGAGGACAATGACGATGTCGGCCAGTTCTCGACCGAGCTTCTGGAGGACCTCGGCTATGTCGTCCGCCGCGTCGCCAATGCCAATGCCGCGCTCTCCATCCTCGGCGAGAACGAGTTCGCGGTCGATCTGGTGTTCTCCGACGTCATCATGCCCGGTATGAACGGCGTCGAGCTCGCCGGCATCATCCGCGAGCGCTATCCGGGCCTGCCGGTGGTGCTCACCAGCGGCTACAGCAACGTGCTCGCCGAGAACGCCCATCGCGGATTCGAGCTGATCCAGAAACCGTACTCGGTGGAGTCGCTCTCGCGCATTCTGCGCAAGGCGATCACGGAGAAGCTGTCGGTGGCAAGGTGAGTGTTGGGCCACGCAACGCGATGTCGTCCAGGACAAGCGAAGCACGGATCTGGGACGACGGCGGTGGTCTGAGCTCCGCCTTCAATGCATGAATTCCGTCAAACCTGATCAGGTATCCCGATGAAACCCGCCCTCTTCTCAGCCTGGCAGACCTGGGCGCTTCTCTCCGCCTGCTTCGCCGCGCTGACCGCGATCTTCGCCAAGGTCGGCGTCGAGAACATCAATCCCGATCTCGCCACCTTCATCCGCACCATCGTGGTGCTGCTGGCCTTCTCGGTGCTGCTGTTCTTCACCGGCCAGTTCGCCGTTCCCTCGGCGGTCTCGTCGCGAACATGGCTGTTCCTGGTGCTGTCGGGGCTTGCAACCGGTGCGTCGTGGCTGTGTTACTTCCGCGCGCTGAAACTCGGGCCCGCAACATTGGTGGCGCCGATCGACAAGCTCAGCGTCGTACTGGTCGCCCTGTTCGCATTCGCTTTTCTCGGCGAGCGCCCGACAGCGCAGGGCTGGGTCGGCATCGCCATGATCGGCGCCGGCGCGGTTCTCCTGGCCGTGAAGTTTTAGGGCGGAACAAAGCGGCCTGAGATCGGTTTCTGCCGGGGCGCTTCCCAGCCTCGATCGAGAGACCGATGTCGCGCGAAAACCCCGATCAGGCAAAGCAGGCCGGCCGCGCGCTGGACGCGGCGAACTTCTTCCTCGCCGACGTCCGCGACGGGCTCGGCCCCTATCTCGCCGTCTATCTCCTCACCGAGCAGCACTGGGACGAGGCGCGGATCGGTCTCGTGATGTCGATTGCGACCATTGCCGGCATCGTGGCGCAGACGCCGGCCGGCGCGCTGGTCGACGCGACGCGGGCGAAACGGATGGTGATGGCGATTGCCGCCGTGATGGTCACCCTTGCCTCGCTGTCGCTACCGCTGTTTCCGACCTTCGGACCCGTTGCAATCTCGCAAGGCATCGCCCAGGCCGCCGCCGTCATCTTTCCGCCGGCCATCGCCGCCGTCTCACTCGGCATCTTCGGCCATGCCGCCTTCACCCGGCGGATCGGCCGCAACGAAACCTTCAATCACGTCGGCAATGCGGTTGCGGCCGGTCTCGCCGGGCTCTCCGCCTATTGGTTCGGCCCCACTGTCGTGTTCTACCTTCTCGGCGCCATGGCGGTCGCGAGCCTCGCCAGCATTCTCGCAATTCCCGAACGCGCCATCGACCACGACCTTGCGCGCGGGTTGGACGACGCCGATGCACAGAGCGAGCAGCCATCCGGCCTCGCCGTGCTGCTGACCTGTCGCCCGCTGCTCGTCTTCGCGATCTGCACCGCTCTGTTCCACCTCTCCAACGCAGCGATGCTGCCGCTGGTCGGGCAAAAGCTCGCTCTCCAGGACAAGAACATGGGCACCAGCCTGATGTCAGCCTGCATCGTGGCAGCCCAAATCGTGATGGTGCCCTTCGCAATGCTGGTCGGAGCCAAGGCCGACCAATGGGGCCACAAGCGCTTCTTTCTCGCCGCGCTCCTGATCCTGCCCATTCGCGGCGCGCTCTATGCGCTCTCGGACAATCCGTTCTGGCTGGTCGGCGTGCAGTTACTCGACGGCGTCGGTGCCGGCATTTTTGGCGCGATCTTCCCTGTGATCGTCGCCGACCTCATGCGCAACACCGGCCGCTTCAACGTCGCGCAGGGCGCCGTCATCACCGCCCAGAGCATTGGCGCGGCGCTGTCGACGACCCTCGCCGGCTTCGTCGTGGTCGGTGCTGGTTACAGCGCAGCCTTCGTCACGCTCGGCGCGGTCGCCGCGATCGGCGCCGTGATCTGCCTCCTCGCTCTCCCCGAGACGCGGCGAAGCGCAGACGGCGGTCCGCGCCCACAGGGGAAGACAGCGGCCTCGGCTTCCGCTATCGCTGCCAAATGAACTCACGCCACAAGGATTGAACGTGCCGTCTGACGCCATCTGGGCCTGGAGCATCATCGTCGCCGCGACCGCGGGCGTCATCATCCGCCCCTTTCGACTGCCCGAGGCGATCTGGGCCGTGCTCGGTGCCGGCGCCCTGGTGCTGCTCGGCTTCCTGCCATGGCAGGATGCGCTCACCGGCATCGAGAAAGGCGTCGACGTCTATCTCTTCCTGATCGGCATGATGCTGATCGCCGAGCTCGCCCGGCTCGAAGGCCTGTTCGACTATCTCGCTGCGCTTGCGGTCGAATATGCCGCCGGCTCGCCACAACGGCTGTTCCTGCTGATCTATGTCGTCGGCACGATCGTGACCGTGCTGCTCTCAAACGACGCGACGGCGATCGTGCTGACGCCGGCCGTCTATGCCGCCACGCGCGCGGCGGGCGCAAAACCGCTGCCTTATCTGTTCGTCTGCGCTTTCATTGCGAACGCCGCAAGCTTCGTACTGCCGATCTCCAACCCCGCCAACCTCGTCGTGTTCGGCGCGCGCATGCCGCAGCTCACCGAGTGGCTGCGCCTGTTCGCCCTGCCTTCGGCCGCCTCGATCCTGCTCACCTATATCGTGCTACGCCTGACCCAGCATCGCGCGCTGAAAGACGAGACCATCGCGCGCAGCGTGCCGCATCCCAAGCTCAGCCGCGGCGGCAAGCTGACGGCCGTCGGCATCATTGCCATCGGCGCCGTACTGGTCACGGCATCGGCGCTCGACAAGCAGCTGGGCCTGCCGACCTTCATCTGCGGCGTGGTGACGGCCGCCATCGTGCTGCTGATCAACCGCCAGTCGCCGCTCCCCGTGCTCAGGGGCGTGTCCTGGAGCGTGCTTCCGCTGGTCGGCGGTCTGTTCGTGATGGTGGAGGCGCTGGTGAAGACCGGCGTGATCGGACAGCTCAGTGCGCTCTTGCACGAAGCCGTCGCACACTCCGTGACGCACGCCGCCTGGAGCGTCGGCATCGCGACAGCGCTGGCCACCAATATTGCCAACAATCTGCCCGTCGGCCTTGTCGCGGGCTCGGTCGCCGCCAGCGATCATCTGCCGGCCCCTGTCGTCAGCGCCATCCTGATCGGCGTCGATCTCGGACCCAATTTGTCGGTCACCGGCTCGCTCGCGACCATCCTCTGGCTGGTCGCGCTGCGGCGGGAGAAGATCGAGGTCGGCGCCTGGCCGTTCCTCAAGCTCGGCATTTTGGTGACACCGCCCGCCCTGATCGCCGCGCTCGCGGCCGCGATCAGGTGAGCGTGGTCAGTCGATCTCAAAATATCGAAAACAACCCCATGCAAAGTAGCCGACCACCGTCCGCGCGTCGCCATGCGCATTTTCCGAACCCGTTTGACACGTCGGGCAAAACAGAGGCACAATGTCATCATCGGCGACACGACACTGCGGCCCATTGGAGGGCCGTCAGTATCCCAACGCCCTCGGCAGGGCCGTGCTGATCTCCGGGACAAAGGCGATCAGGATCAGGCAAAGGAAGAGTATCCCGAGATACTTCAAGATCGGCACGATGGTGTCCTCGAGCCGCACACCGCCGATGAGGCACGCACCATAGAGGCCGAGACCGAGCGGAGGTGCAAATAGCCCGATCCCCATGCCCACGACAAGGATGACCCCGTAATGGAGGGGATCGACGCCGAGTTGCCGTGCCACCGGCATCAGCAGCGGCGCGAAGATGATCAGTGCAGCGGCTCCCTCCAGAACGGATCCCATCACGATCAGGATCAGGACAGAGAGAAGAAGAAAGACCCAACGCCCGTGCTGGGCGGTCAAAGCCACCAGGACATCCGCAATCGCGTGCGGGATCTGCTGGAGCGTCAGGACATAAGCCAGGCTCTGGGCGGCCGCTACGATGAAAAGAACCATCCCTGAGCGCACGGCCGCGTGCCGCATGACCGAGCCGACTGCCGTCCAGGTCATCTCCCGGAATAAGACCCACCCGACGGCCAGTGCATAGACAACCGCAAAAGCAGAAATCTCCGTCGCAGTTGCAAAGCCCGATCGATAGCCGCCGAAAATCAGCACGATCAGGCCGAACGCCGCGACGCCGCTGGTCGCCATGCTCGTCATGGATTCGCCGGCGCCGCCGACAATCGCGGCCTGCGTGGTGCGACGCCCCGCGACCACAGCCGTGAGAATGAGGGCGAGTGCCATCAGCGCCGAAGGGAGCAGACCCGCCATGAACAGGCCGCCGATCGACAAGTTCGCGACAAAGCCAAGGATGATGAGATTCACGCAGGGAGGAATAGTCTCTGCCATGACCGCCGAGGCCGCGAGCAGCGCGACCGCGTCTCCCGGCTTCTGTCCGGATTTGCGGGCCGCTGGCACCAACACGGAGCCGACGGCCGCGATGTCAGCCATCTTCGAACCGGAGATGCCGGAAAAGATCACCATCGCGAGGACCATCACGACGTCGAGGCCCCCGCGAATCCGGCCAGCACCTCGTTGCAGAAGTGAGATCAGACGGACGGACATGCCGTTCGCCTCCATCAGATAGCCGACCAGGATGAAGAACGGCACGGCAAGCAGCACAAAGTTGTCGATGCCGCGCGCCATCTGCTGGGCAAGGAACTGGCCCGGCAACATGTCGCCGCACCAGACAAAAACCAGCGCGGAAAGCGCCAGAACGAAAGCGATCGCGACACCGGCCACCAAAGACGCGACAAAGACGAGACCCATGATCCACGGCAGTCCTGGCGTGGTGTCTGGCGAGAGCGACAGCCAGGCCGTCCAGAGGGCGGCCAGGATCGCATAGCCGGCGACCGCCGCGACGGTATCCCGCCGGCGGAAACGCAGGCAGGTATCGATCGCAAAAAGCGTCATGGCAGCAGTCGCAACGCAGAGGGGAGCAAAGAAGACTTCCTGTGGCACCCCGGCCCCGACCGTCTGACCCGACGTTTCAACCAGTAACTGGGTTGCGTAGTAGAACGACGCAGCCGTGATGATCACAACAAGCGCAGCCACCGCGGCATCGAGTTGTTCGCGCCGGCGCGGCGCAATTCGATCGACAAAGAACGTCACGCCGGCATTGTCGCCGCGCGCCAATGCCGCAGCCGCGCCGAGAAAGGTCACGGCAAGGAGCAGCGCGCGAGCAACATCGTCGCTCCACTCCACCGGCGTGTCGAACAAATGCCGGGCGAGGACCGATCCGATGACGACAAGAAGATCAGCCGCGAGCAGAGCCGTTGCCGTCCACTCGAGAACAAGCAGCAGGCCCTTCAGGAAAGCCGGCCAGATGCCTTCGACCGCTAGTTGTCCGGTTCGCGCCACGGTGACAGGCGTCGTCATCGATCTAGCCGTTTTCGGTCTGGCGGATCGCATCCAGCAGCGGCTTCGCGGCGGGTGTTCGCTCGGCGAAGCGATCCCACATCGGTCGAACGTGCTCCCGGAACGCGCCACGATCGCATTCAGAAATGGTCACGCCGAGCTTCTTCAATTCCGCCGTCGCGTCCGCCTCGATCTGACCGGCTTTGGCAAAGTGTTCATCCGTGGCCTGCTGGATGGCCTTGATCAGGCCGTCGCGCTGCGCCGCGGGCAGTCTGGTCATGGTGCGGTCGCTGATGAAAGCGCCGAAAGGCGTGTGAATATGCTTGGTCAGCGTGAAATTCTTGGCCGTTTCATAGAATTTCGCCGAGATGATCGTCGGGGCATCATGCTCCAGCCCGTCGATCACACCGGCCTGAAGTCCGGTGTAGATCTCGCCGAACGCCATCGGCGTTGCAGCGGCGCCCATGAGCTTGACGGTCTCCGTCACCACCGGATTCGGCAGGCAGCGAATCTTCTTGCCGGCGAGCTCGGCGGGCTCCTTGAACGCGAACTTTGTCATGAAATTGCGGGCGCCGAGATTGCGCCCCCAGGCAGGGAAATGCACACCGGCCTTTTTCACCAGGAGCTGTCGCACGGCCTCACCCCCTGGTGAGGATGCAACTCTTCGCATGTGATCATAGTCCGCGAAGATGTAGCCGAGATCGAACGCGCCGATCTCGGGCACGACGTTGGTCCAGATCGACGTGCCGACAAGCATCATGTCGACGACGCCCAACTTGACCTGGTTGACGACATCGGCCTCCTGGCCGAGCTGATTGTCCGGGAAGAATTGTGTCGCAACCTGCCCGTCGGTCGCCTCCTTCAGCCGCGGCAGAAAGAGATCATACCAGATCCGGGCCGTCGAAAATTTCGGGTCATTCGGAAACGACGTCGAGACTTTGAGCGTCGTGGCAGCGGCTGCCGGCCTGATCAGGGCCGGAGCTGCAAGCCCTCCTGCGATACCCGCCAACATCGCGCGGCGCGAAAACTTCGTCATGATGCCTCCCCTTCGGTTTGTTGCTTTGGCGTTATCCGTCAGTCGTTCTCGTAGCCGTAGACTTCCGGCAGGATGAAGATTGCGGCGAGCAATCCGATCAGCGGGAAGATCGCGACCATCAGGGTGGCACTGGCCTGCCCGACTGCAGCGAACACCGTCGGGAACAGGAAGATCGCCAGGAACGACGGCAGCTTCACGAACATGTAGGCGAAGCCGCTCGCCGTGCCGCGGTACTTCGGCTTGGCGACCATGGTCGGGATCGTCATGCAGTTCGACGCGTCCCAATAGTGACCCCACAACATGGCGGCCGCCGCGAACGGCAGCAGGATCTTGTTGTCGGTGTAGAGCGCGAAGGCTGCGACCAGCAGCGAGGCCAGCACGATCGAGAAGCCGGCGATCGCGATGCCGCGGTGGCCGATCTTCGGCGTCAGCAGCGGACCGACCCAGCCGGACAGAGCCGCGAAGCAGAACAGCGCCATGGTCACCAGGTTGATCCCGAGCACGCTCGACACGCCGACCATCACGAACAGCACGGGCAAATAGAACGCGAAGGTCGAGAACTCGCTGCCTTGGGCGAAGCAGGCGATCCAGCCGTAGACCGTCGCACGCCAGCGGATCGGGTCCTGCTTGAGGTCGGCGAGGAAGGCACGAGTCGAGACCTTCGGCACCGGAACGTCCTGGTCCGGCAGCATGGCGAGGTCGTCGTTGAACATCTCGCGCGCGACCTGCTTGGCCTCACGATAACGCCCCTTCTGCACCAGCCACACCGCCGTCTCCGGCACGTCGTGGCGCATGATCAGGATGATCAGCGCCGGCACCGCACCGAGGCCGAGCGTCACGCGCCACAGCATCTCGTGCTGAATGTCGAGCAGCAGGAAGATCACGATGACGCCGATGGTCAGCACTTCGCCGACGGCGAACATGAACTGCCAGCGATTGCCCATCACCTCGCGCTCACCTTTCGCCATGGATTCCATGATGTAGGTGTAGCCGGTCGAGATATCGGAGCCGAGCGGAATGCCGAGCAGGAAGCGGATCACGACGAGCCAGGCGACGCTCGGCACAAAAGCCTGCGCCAGCGCCAGCACGATGAACATCACCATCGTCACCAGGAACATCACGCGGCGGCCGATCTTGTCGGACAGCCAGCCGCCGAGCAGCGCGCCGATCAGCGCACCGCCTTGCGTGCCGGCCGCGGCAAGGCCGAGCATCAACGGATCGGGATTGTACTGCTCCTTGATGAAGATCAGCACGAAGGCGATCGAATAGAGATCCCAGGCCTCGACCAGGATCGAGGCCATCATCAGCCAGCCGACCTTGTTGCCCTTTGGACTGTAATTGGTGATGAGATAGCGGACCGCGGCTTCGCTCGCGGTCGGTTGTGGCACGGCCATCGTTGACATGTTGGTCCTCTCTTCGAAATTTTTCTACGCGTCGAGCAGCGGCTCGATGCTGCAATCGAGCAGGCGCGGATCGATCCCCGCCTCCATGCCGACGAATATCGTATCCATGAAATCGATCAGCGCGTCGCTCGCATTCACCGCAGCTTCAACGCGGCGTGTGGCGATCGCATTCAAAATGTCGAGATGGCGATCGATGGTGCTCGACAAGTCGGTCCGCCCCGGCATGTGGCGGTGATGGATGAAGCCGATGCGCCGGTAGAGCGTGTGCAGTGGCCGCATCGTATGCGCGAGGAAGGGCTCGCCGCCGGCCTCGAGGATCAGCGCGTCGATTCGGCGGTCGAGGTTGTTGAACTCGTCGAGCGTCAGGTTGGCGCGTCGCTCGCGCAGCACACGCTCGATATGCAGGGCTTGGTTGCGATGCGAGAGGCTGGCGCGATCAGCAGCCAAGCGGATCACGAAGCGTTCCATGTCGCGGCGCAGGCCCAGCAGCATGCGCTCACGCGCCAGATCGATCGGGGCGACCTGCAAACCATGGCGCGGACGGATAATGATCAGCGTGTCGGCGGCAAGCGTGTTGACGGCATGGTGTACCGGTGTGCGGCCAAATCCCGTGATGTGCTGCAGCTCCAGCATGGTCAGGAACTGACCCGGCCTCAGCTCGCAACTGACAAGAAGATCCTCGATCTTCTGATAGGCAAGCTCGACGAAATTGACGCGGTTGCGCCTGCTGATGGCGCCTTCGCTCTCCGCGTTGACCAACTCGAGCGCGCGTTTGCGCCGCACCATGCTGTCCTCCCCATCGCCCTCGCCTCGTCTTGGGCCAGGTCGCATCATTGTTGTGACATGCTTAAAACATGTTGTGATATATTACAAGTGCGCGTATGACGGCGTCTCCAAGGCTGCGGAGCGGCCAAGGAAGAACGACCAAGGAAGAACAACAAGACGGGCGCTAGCCGCGCTCACGATGGGAGGACAATTGCCGTGAAGATCACGTCGATCGAGACGCTGCGCACCGAGGAATTCTCCAACGTCATCTGGGTGCGCGTCCACACCGATGCCGGCGTCATCGGCTTGGGTGAGACCTTCTATGGCGCGGGCGCGGTCGAAGCGCAGATCCACGACACGTTCGCCGGCCGCCTGCTCGGCCGCAATCCCCTCCACATCGAGGCGATCCATCGCGACATGCTGAACCTGCCGATGGCGCAGTCATCGACCGGCGTCGAATATCGCGCCGCATCGGCGATCGACATCGCGCTGTGGGATCTGTTCGGCAAGGTCTGCAATCAGCCGGTGCATCAGATGCTCGGCGGCCTCTGCCGCGACAAGCAGCGCATCTACAACACCTGCGCCGGCACGCAATATGTGCGCTCCACCAATATCAGCCCGGTCTCCAACTGGAATCTCGGCGCCTCCAAGGGCCCCTATGAAGACCTCGACGGCTTCATGAACCGCGCCGATGCGCTCGCCGAAAGCCTCCTGGAAAGCGGCATCTCGGCGATGAAGATCTGGCCGTTCGATCCAGCGGCGCAGGAGAACAAGGGCCTCTACATCACGGCCGCCCAGATGAAGCAGGCGATCGAGCCGTTCGAAAAAATCCGCAAGGCCGTCGGCGACAAGATGGAGATCATGGTCGAGCTCCACTCGCTGTGGAATCTGCCGACCGCAAAGCAGATCGCCCGCGCGCTCGAGCCCTACAAGCCGACCTGGTACGAAGACCCGATCCGCATGAACTCGCCGCAGGCTCTCGCCGAATACGCCCGCTCGACCGACGTCTGGGTCTGCGCCAGCGAGACGCTGGGCTCGCGCTTCCCCTACAAGGACATGCTCGACCGCGACGCCATGCATGTGGTGATGGCCGATCTGTGCTGGACCGGCGGCCTCACCGAGGGCCGCAAGATCGCGGCGATGGCCGAGACCTATCACCGCCCCTTCGCGCCGCATGACTGCATCGGCCCGATCGGCTTCATCGCCGCCATCCACATGTCATTCAGCCAGCCCAACACGCTGATCCAGGAATCCGTGCGCGCCTTCTACAAGGGCTGGTACAATGAGCTCGTCACCACCATGCCCACGATCAAGGACGGCTATGTCTTTCCGATGGAAGGCCCCGGCCTGGGCGTCGACCTTCTGCCCGCCGTATTTGAGCGCTCCGATCTGACCGTGCGCCGCTCCAACGTCTGAGGATCTTTTGAGATGAGCACCGCCCTCTTCGACCTTTCCGGCCGCACCGCGCTGGTAACCGGCTCCTCGCGCGGGCTTGGCCGGGCCATCGCCGAGGGCATGGCCAAGGCCGGCGCCAAGATCATCATCAATGGCGTCGATCCGAAGCGTGTCGAGCAGGCTGTCGCCGAGTTTCGCGCCGCCGGACACCAAGCCGAGGGCGCGGCGTTCAACGTCACCGATGAGCCCGCGATCGTGGCGGCCTTCAACGACTTCGACAAAAAGGGCATTGCGGTCGACATTCTCGTCAACAATGCCGGCATCCAGCACCGCAAGCCGCTGGTGGAATTCACCACCGACGAGTGGCGCAAAGTGATCGAGACCGACCTCACCAGCGCCTTCGTGATCGGCCGCGAGGCCGGCAAGCGCATGATCCCGCGCAAGCGCGGCAAGATCATCAACATCGGCTCGCTCGGCAGCGAGCTGGCGCGGCCGACGATTGCGCCCTACACCGCGGCCAAGGGCGGCATCAAGAACCTGACCCGCTCGATGGCGGTGGAATGGGCCCAGCACGGCATCCAGGCCAATGCGATCGGCCCCGGCTACATGCTGACCGACATGAACGAGGCGCTGGTCAACAACACCGATTTCAACAACTGGCTGATGGGCCGCATCCCCTCCAAGCGCTGGGGCAAGCCGGACGAGCTGGTGGGCGCGGCGATCTTCCTCGCCTCGGATGCCTCAACTTATGTCAATGGCCAGATCATCTATGTCGACGGCGGCATGATCGCCGCGATGTAATCGCGAAACAGGGAACGAAACCATGCGCGCTGTCGTCATTCACGCCCCGAAAGACCTGCGGATCGACAACTATCCCGATCCGGCGCCCGCCCCGGGTGAAGTCCGCGTCAAGATCGCCAACGGCGGCATCTGCGGCTCCGATCTGCACTATTACCACCACGGCGGTTTCGGCGTCGTCCGCATCCAGCAGCCGATGGCGCTGGGGCACGAGATCGCCGGCGTGGTCGCGGCCGTCGGCGACGGCGTCACCAGCGTGAAGGTCGGGACGCGCGTTGCGGTCAATCCGAGCAAGCCGTGCGGCCAATGCCTGCATTGCCAGGAGGGCATGCGCAACCAGTGCCTCGACATGCGCTTCCTCGGCAGCGCGATGCGCTTTCCCCACGTGCAGGGCGGGTTTCGCGAGTTCATCTCGGTCGACGCGACGCAGGCCGTGCCGATCTCCGACAAGCTGTCGCTCGCCGAAGCCGCGGTCGCCGAGCCGCTCGCGGTGTGTCTCCACGCCGGCAAGCAGGCTGGCCCCCTCCTCGGCAAGCGCGTGCTGATCACCGGCTGCGGCCCGATCGGCGCGCTGATGATCCTGGTGTCGCGCTTCGGCGGTGCGTCCGAGATCGTCGTGACCGATGTTGCCGACGCGCCGCTCGCGGTCGCCAAAAAACTCGGCGCAACGCATGCGATCAATGTCGCGACCAATGCGTCCGCACTCGATCCCTGGCGCACCGGCAAGGGCGTGTTCGACACGCTGTTCGAGGCTTCCGGCAATCAGGCCGCCCTGCGCACCGCGCTCGACGTGCTCCGTCCCGGCGCGACGCTGGTACAGCTCGGCCTCGGCGGCGAGATGACGCTGCCGATCAACTCCATCGTCGCCAAGGAATTGCAGCTCCGCGGCACCTTCCGCTTCGATCCCGAGTTCGAGCTCGCGGTGCGGCTGATGGGCGAAGGCCTGATCGACGTAAAGCCGCTGATCACGGCGACCATGCCGTTCGAGAACGCGGTCGCCGCGTTCGAGCTCGCCAGCGACCGCTCGCAATCGATGAAGGTGCAGCTGACGTTCTAAGCCCGGCCTCAGGGCTGTGCCAACGCGGCCATGACCTCGCGGGAGACGAAGATTTCGGCACGCTCCCACGATTCGTCGTTGTCGCCGCGGAAGGTGTAGAGCTTGTCCATCACGACCTTCCTGGCGCCAACGTCGATCACCGCGACCTTGGCCCATTGCACCAGCGTGCTCGTCTTCTGGATGCCGCCGATGACCTTGAACGCCGCCCCCTCCTGCACGGACGGCGCAAGCCGGTAGCGCGGGTCGGCGGCGATGTCCCGCCGGAGCGCGACCATGAACGCCTGCAGCCGCCGCTCGTGGGCGGCACTCTGGTCGTTCGGCTCGGCCGAGGTGTCGGTGTAGCTGAAATCGTCGAGCGCAATGGCGGTGGCCTCGGCGGCCAGGGCCCGGCCATCCGGCCCGGCCGCGAGAACAACAAGGAAAGACAGCAACGACAGGGCACGGCGCATCGCGAACCTCGCATGATGGAAAGGCCGCAAGCTAGGCGGACGTTTCCCGCACCGCAGCCGGGGTGATCCCGACCAGTTCCGGGAAAATTTCACGACGTTGCACCGCGGTAAGGGTGTCGCTTTGCGCCGGTCCCGTTCTGCCCTTTAATGCGGAGGCGACAATTCCGTTCGCGCCAGGTGCACGCCGATGTGGAACCGCCCGAGATTCGATCTCAAGGTCCGCCTGACCTTGCGCGTGGCCGCCATATCGGCCGCCTGCTTTGCCGCGATCTCCGCCTATTTCCTGATCACGGCCGACCGCGCGGCCCATGCGCGCATCGACGGTATCGCCGCCATCGTGGCGAAGACGCTGGAGTTGCAACAGGGCAAAGTGCTGTGGGCCGCGAGCCCCCGCTCCGACTTTCCCAACCTCGATCCCGTTTCGGCCTATGTGATGACGCCCGGCCTGTGCCTGGCTTTCCGCGGCACAAGCGGCGAGATGCTGCAGCGCTTCTGCAGCGGCGCGCCGATTCCGGAGGACCCGCCGCCGCAGATTTTTACGGCGTTCTATCATGGCCTGTTCGACCCCGGTCGCGAAGCGGCCCGGCCCGTGATCCTGCGCGGCACGAAGCTTGGCGAAGCGGTGGTCTCGGTCGATCCGGCCGTGCAGACGGCCGAGGCCTGGCATGAGGCCGGCCGCCTGATGCTGGCGCTCGCGATCGCCCTGCCGCTGTTGTGTGTCCTGGTCTATGCCGCGCTGGCCCGGGCGCTGCGTCCGACCCGCATGATCCGCGCCGGCCTCGAGCGGGTTGCCGCGGGCGACCTCACCGCGCGGCTACCGCCGTTCGATCTTGCCGAGCTGTCCGCGGTGCGCGACGTCTTCAACCATCTCGCCGAGAGCCTCGATACCGCCCTTGCCGAGCGCGCCGAGCTGACGCGAAAACTGATCGCGCTCCAGGACGAGGAGCGCCGCCATCTCGCGCGCGAGCTGCACGACGAGTTCGGCCAGTCGCTGGCCGCCATCCGGGCGCTCGCCTCCTCCGCCCGCCAGACGGCCGCGCAGGACTGCCCCTCCTTGCTTGGCGAGTGCGACGGCATCGCGCGAACCGCAACCGGCATGATGGAGACACTGCGCGGCGCGCTGTTCCGACTGCGTCCGCCGGATGTCGAGGAGCTTGGTCTTGTGGCCAGCCTCGAAGGCCTTGTTGCGGGCTGGAATGGACGCAGCCGCGGCGAGACCCGTTTTTCGATCCGGTTCGACGGCACGTTCGAAACCCTGCCCGCCACGATCAGCGCCAATCTCTATCGCATCGTGCAGGAAGCGCTCACCAACGCCGCCAAGCACGCCGGCGCCACCAAGGTCAGCATGGAATTGGCGATGCATGCCGGCGAGATCGCACTCGCCATCGACGATGACGGGCGCTCGACCGATCCTGCGGCAAAATCCGGCATGGGCCTGCTCGGCATGCGCGAGCGCGTGGCGGCGCTACGAGGCCGTCTGAGTTTTGAGCCCGGCCCCGCCGGTGGCTCCGCGCTGCGCGTCGTCATTCCGCTCGCAGCCGCAGGTCCGCAAGCGCTGGAGCACGCGGCATGACCGCGACCATTTTGCTGGTCGACGACCATTCCGTCGTCCGCGAAGGCTATCGCTCCGTGCTCGAGAAGCAGCCGGGCCTGCGCGTCATCGCCGAAGCCGGCGACGGCGCTGAGGCCTATCGCCTGTTCAAATCCGAGACGCCCGATCTCGTCATCATGGATCTCAGCATGCCCGGCATCGGCGGCGTCGAGGCCGTCAGGCGGATCAGGCAATGGGACAAGGGAGCAAAGATCCTGGTCTTCACCATGCACGAGAATGCCGGTTTCGCCGTGCAGGCGATCCGCGCCGGCGCGAGGGGCTACGTCACCAAGACCAGCCCGCCGGAGACGCTGGTGCGCGCGGTGATGGACGTGCTCGCCGGCAAGATCGCGATCAGTCCCGATATCGACCACGAGCTGGCCCTGAGCCGGATCAGCGGCGAGAGCTCGGCCGCCGACGTGCTGACGCCGCGCGAGTTCGAGGTGCTGCGGCTGCTGCTCGCCGAGAACACGACGGAGGAGATCGCCGAGACGCTCCACGTCAGCCCGAAGACCGTGGCCAACCTGCATTCGCTGATCAAGGACAAGCTCGGCGTCGGCTCCGACATCGAGCTGGTCCGACTGGCGCTGCGCCAGGGCATCCTGACCGAGCCCAATCTCGGCGACGCCTGACGCCGACGCCGATCATTCGCGCGCGACCACCTGGTCCAGCCACGCGCAATTCAGCGGCGGCACGCGCGGATCGGCGACCCGCACGCCGCGCGCGGCCGCATCCATCCGCATGTCGCGCAGGCGCTTGCGCTGCTCTTCGGGCATGTTGAGCCGTTCGTGCCCCCACAGCGACGGACCGTCAAAGGTCTCGTGCGGCTGCCATGTCGCGGGATCGATGATGCGCCCGCCCCAGCCATATTCGATGAAGAAGCCGGACGGCGTGTTCACATAGAACGACGTCATGTGATCGTTGGTGTGCCGGCCCAGCGTATAGACGACGCGACCGTCTTCGAGCTGCGCGAGATCGTAACCCTGCCCGACATCGTCGAGACTGCCGAGCTCCACCATGAAATGATGCAGCGCCTTGCGTCCCGAGCCGACCATCGCAAAGGAATGATGGCGTCCGTTGACGTGGAAGAAATAGAGCCCGTAGGGCTTCAATCCGAAATCGGAGACGTGAAAGCCGAGCACATCGCGATAGAACGGCACCAACGGCTCGACGTCTTCGACATTGAGCACGACGTGCCCCATGCCGAGCGCGCCGGTGCGAAAGCCCGAGATCGGGCGGCCCGGCTTGAAAGGCTCGGTCGCGAGCTCGGGGTTGCAGAACGCCTCCAGCCGATTGCCGGCGGGATCGGCGAAAGTGATGAGCTCGGCCACGTGCCGTTCATCGGCGAGCGCGCGCGATCCGCGCGTCACCTTGACGCCGTGGCTTTCCAGTCGTCCGGCCAGCTGGTCCAGTTCGGCCCTCGAGCAAACTTCCCATCCCATCACCGCAAGGCCGGCGTCGCTGCTGCCGTCGACGATCAGGCGCTGCTTGCGATCGTCCATGCGAAAGGCGCGCATCTTGCCGCCGCGATCGACCTGCTGCATGCCGAGCAGTCCGGTCGCCATCTGGCCCCACTGATCGAGCTGTGATGAATTGATCCCGACATAGCCGAGCGCGGTGATTTCCATCGACGTTCTCCCAAGGGCCTCGCACCCGCTGCACTGCGGCGAACTTGATACCGGCCGCGCACGATCCTACGGTGTCGTCCCGCAATCGCTTCGCGTTCGCAGAGACGATAGTCGACGGGCCATGCGCCACAAGGGAGGAAATACGAAGTGTCCAAGGAGCGGACGCGGAACGGCCAGCCGCGGCAGTCGGAGGGCGTCCGCGCCTTCAAGCGTGGGCTGGACGTGCTGCAGGAGGTCAACCGCTCCGGTGGCATCCGCGCCGGCGACGTCGCCCGCGCGCTCGATCTGCCCCGCCCGACCGTCTATCGCCTGCTCGAGACGCTGGAGGAACTCGGCTATGTCGCCCGCAGCGCCAGCGACGACCGCTTTCGCGTCACCCGCCTCGCCCTGAGCCTCGGCGATGGCTACGACCCCGGCGTGGTGATCTGCCAGGCGGCCGCGCCTTATCTCGCCGAACTCAGCAAGACCCTGGTCTGGCCGGTCGATCTCTCCACCTACGAGAATGCCGCGATGGTGGTGCAGGAAACCACCCATTCCCGCAGTCCGCTCTCGATCGACCGCGGCATGATCGGCAAGCGCCTGCCGATGCTGCGCACGTCGGCGGGCCGCGCTTACCTCGCCGCCTGCCCCGCACGCGAGCGCGACCTCATCGTCGGCCATCTCCGCCGCATCGACGAGGCCGACGACCGCCCCTTCCTCGACCAGGGCCGGCTGGACCAGATGATCGCCGAGACCACCAAGCGGGGTTACGCCATCCGCAGCGAAGGCGAGTACAATCCGAAGACGGCGTCGATCGCCGTGCCGATCGTCCGCGACGGTGCCGTCTACGGCTGCATCTCCATCATCTGGATCCGCTCAGCGTTGGCGATCGAAGACGCCATGGCTCAGTTCGTCGGCCCATTGCGCGATACGGCCGAAGCGATCCCGGTCAGCCCCTAGCTCACTCTTACCGGCAACGATGCAAGGCCTCGCAGCACGTTGTTGAGCGCCAGCACGGGCTCGCCGATCTCGAAGCGAACCACCTTCTCGACCAACACTTCCAGCAGTGCGGTCATCTCCAGCCGGGCCAAATGCAGGCCGGCGCACATATGCGTCCCGTTGCCGAAGCCGAGGTGGTCGCTGGCGCGCCGGCGCACGTCGAATCGTTCGGCGTCTTGCCACTTCCGTTCGTCGCGGTTGGCCGAGGCATAGAGCAGCAGCACCCGGCTTCCGCCCGGAATGCTCATGCCACCTATCGTCGCTTCCGTGGCAAGATGGCGGGTGAAGCCGCGAATGGGCGATTCCAGCCGAAGCGACTCGTTGATGGCGTTGGGGATCAGCGTGGGGTCGCCTCGAACCAGATCCCATTGCGCGGGATATTTGCCGAACAGCATGATCAGGTTCGCGGTCGCAAAGATCGTGGTGTCGAGGCTTGGACCGAGATAATCGCGCATCAATACCGGACAACGATCCGGCTCGACCTCACCGCGTTCTCCGGCCTGGAAAATACGATCTCCCCAACTGCCTGGCCGCAAATGCGCGCGAATGCTCGTGCCGCCGAGATAGCCGCGCATTTCCTGTACGTCGGTCATGGCGGCACAACCACGTGCGTTCATCGTCCCGAGCACGTTGAACGTGGCCGACGCCCAACGCAGCATGCTGCCGCGGCCATAGTCTTCCAACCCCACCAGCTTGGACACGATCGTGAGCGGCAGGTGCTGCGCAAGATCCGTCACTGCATCGAATTGTCCGCGCATCACGAGGTGGTCAACCAGCCGCCGCGCCTCAGCGCGAATCTGCGGGCCGATCTCTTCGAGCGCGCGCGGCAGCAGCGGCGCGGCAATGATCGCACGCAACCGGTCATGCAAAGGTGCATCGCTCGCGAGTGTTGTGCCACGCGACATCTCGTTGACGTGATCGTTGGCGGCAACCCCTTGCGCGGATGAAAACACACCGGGGTTGCGCAAGGCGGCGCGGACGTCCTCGAAGCGGCTGACCGCATAGAGCCCGTTGTGCGGCAGCCACACCGCTGCGCCCAGATCGCGCAGCGCCCGGTAGTGCGGATAGGGATCGTGCAGGACATCGTCGCCGTAGAGATCGACGTCGTAGACCGGGCACTCCGCTATCGCCGGCATGACCCCTGCTCCGTTCTGCTGCTCAGCGCACGGCAATCCATTCACCCTTATCGAGCTTGCCGAGCGTCAGCGCGCTCTGGTCCAGTCCAGTGTGGTCGTTCGGCCCGTAATTGTAGACACCGCGCGACCCGGCGATGCCCTTGAGCCCCTCGATCGCGCTCCGCAGACCCTCGCGAAATTCCGCGGTTCCGGGCTCTCCCGTCTTCAATGCCGCAGGTACCGCACGCTCGATCAAGATCACTGCGTCGTAGGCCGAGCCTGCAAAGATGTTGCGGCTCCCGGGTCCGAACTTGGCCTCGTAGCGCTGGATGAACTCAAGCGCTGCCTTCTTCGCGGGATAGTCGTCCGGGAAGGACGCGGCGCCGACCGCCGGGCTCAGTGGCACGAAAATGCCCTCGCCCTGCGCGCCGGTCAGCTTGCGGAAGTCGCCGAATGTGGCGCCGAGCGTGCCATAGATCTGGCCCTCATAGCCCTTCTCCCGCAGCTGCAGCAACGGAAGGGCCGCTGGCGCACCCGAGGCAGCAATCAGAACCGCATCCGGCCCAGCCGCCATGATCTTCAGGATCTGCCCAACCACCGTGGTGTCCGTCCGTGCATATTTCTCATCGCCGACGAGCTCGATCCCTGCGGCCTTGCACATATCGGCGCTGACCTTGCTCCAGGCATCGCCATAGGAGTCGCCAAAGCCGATCAGCGCGAGCTTCTTCACGCCGGTCTTCTTCATATTCGCAAACAGCGGCGTCGCCTCGTGATCGTCATTGGTCGTGGTCTTGAAGATCCAGCGCCGCCTGGCATCGACCGGGGCGACCAGCGCGTTGACAGGCGCGAGCGTGATCACCGGCAGTTTGTACTCGACCGCCGGATCGATCGCGGCAAATGAGCCTGGAGTCGAGGTCGGCCCGACCAGGATGTCGATCTTGCTCTCCTGATATAGCTTACGCAGCGCAGCAACCGCCGCCGTGCTGTCGGAAGCCTCGTCGAGGAAGAGATAGTTGACCTTTTTGCCGGCAATCTCTGTCGGGCCGAAAATCGTGCCGTTCCGCTCGGCGTTGCCAATTGCGGCGGCAGGTCCCGTCGCCGACAGGATGATCCCGACATTGATATCGGCGGCAAAGCCTGGTGCCACAAACAATTGCATCGCAAGGCACACGCCCAGCACAGATCGCGGCATAGCTCTCTCCTCCCGCCGGCCGCCTGGTGGGCAGCCTGCATTTTATTGCCTTTGACCCTTCCCTAGCCAAAATGAGCCCGCGGCGCGTAGCGCTATCGCCGAGTTGTCCGGCTGGCGGACAGCAGGCCGACAGTGAGATCTCGTGTCCCGATGATCCCCCATCCGCTGGGCGGACGCTTCGGCCGGCGCCGTTGAAGCGGTGGCATCACTGCGCGAGACGGCGGCCGCTATCTCGATCGAGTCCCAGCGCGCCTTCTACGGGATCTTGGATCCGGCACGCCGCTGCGAATTCAAGGCCTGGGAGGACGCATCAAAGACAACGCGGCATTGCGGACTGAGCTGATCGCGCTGAGCCGCCATGCAACTCCTGATCTGGGCGCGGTCGGGAACGTAGGCGGCGCAAAGCCGAAGAGCATCTCCCATGCAGGCTTGCCGCTGGTCAGCCTCGCTCGGCCCGGACTGAGCAAGGGCCGGCGTGATCATTGCCGTCAGCAAGGCAAGAACAAGACGAAATTTCGTGGGACTCACTCTCAGGTTGGGATTTCAGCGAGGCGGGCGATGCCATCCAGCATCATCGTGGAAGGTGAAGAAACGTCGCGATGGTCGTCTCGATCAGCAGATCGCGAGAGGTTTCTGGATCGATCTCCGGCGCGATGCGATTGAGCAGCATCGGAAACGCTGGCGGCTGGTTCAGCGCGGCATTGAGCAGAGCGAAAAACAACGCCGGATGGCGACTGCGGATGATGCCTGCTTCAATGCCTGCGGAAAACAGCTCGCGAACCGTCGCGTAGGCGGGATGCAGAAGCCGATCCAGCACCAGTACGGCCCGCTCCGGCGCGTCCGTGGCATGCCGAAGGACGAAATCCCTGACATCCGGATGCGCAGCATAGAAGGCAGCGATCTCGGTGATCACGCCGCGAAGCCGTTCTCCCAGCGGGCGGGCAGAATCGCAGGCGATCTTCTGCACGCCGGCCATGGCGGGAAGCCCGATCGACACCACCCGATCCAGGCAAGCCTCCCAGAGCGCCGCCTTGTTGCCGAAGTGAACGCGAACCAGATTGGCGCTGACCTTGGCGGCAGCGGCAACGCTGCGCAGATCTGCGCCATCGAAACCATGGCAGGCAAACGCGTGGGTGGCCGCCGCCAGGAGCGCCTGGCGACCATCCGGCATATCCTTGCTCCGCCGCCCTCTCGGGCGCGCCGGCACAGCACTCTTCCTGGCCTTCGCCATCACCACCTGCATATATGTTCATATGTACATATACTCGTCGCTGGCCCATTGCAAGCCCCGATCCCGCGCACGCTTGTCCCGCCGGGGCGTCAGCGAGCCGAGTGTCCGCTGGACGGACACTCGGCGCGGCGCCGTTGAAGAGATGGCACCGCTTGGGGAAGAGATAGCCCCATGCAGGACAAATCCGCCCCCGAGGAATTCGACGTCGTGATCGTCGGCCGTGGCCCGGTCGGCGCGACGCTTGCCAATCTGCTCGGCCTCTGCGGCCTGCGGACGCTGGTGCTGGAGCGCGAGGCGCGGACCTATCATCTGCCGCGCGCGGTGCATTTCGACGACGAATGCATGCGCATATTCCAGACCATCGGTCTTGCGGACGCGATCCTGCCGCACGTCACCCTGAGCCCCGGCATGCTGTTTCTCGACGCCGACGGCAAGATGCTGCTGGACTGGTCGCGGCCGCAGACGCTGACGCAGATGGGCTGGAATCTCAGCTATCGTTTCCATCAGCCCACCCTGGAGGATCAACTGATCGGCGGCCTTGCGCGCTGGCCGCATGTCAGCTTGCGCAGCCGCTGCGATGTCTTCGCGCTCGATCAGGACGAGCGTGGGGTGCGCGTCCGCTACGAGGATCTTTCCAGCGGCAAACTCAGCGAGGTCCGCGCCGGCTATGTGATCGGCTGTGATGGCGCACGCTCTCTCGTCCGCCGCTTCATGGGGTCCGGGATGGACGATCTCGGTTTCCATGAGCGCTGGCTGGTGGTCGACGTGCTGCTCAAGCGCGCCCGCGACGACCTCGGCGACTATAGCATCCAGCATTGTGATCCGCACCGACCGGCGACCTATGTCCGTGGCACCGGCACACGGCGGCGCTGGGAGATCACGGTTCGTCCGGACGAGGATTCGAACGACGTCGCGCAGCCGGCAAAAGTCTGGGAGTTGTTGTCGCGCTGGATCACGCCCGACGATGCGGAGCTCGAGCGCGCCGCGGTCTACACCTTTCATTCCGTCATCGCGCAGCAATGGCGCAACGGCCGGCTGCTGCTTGCCGGCGATTCCGCGCACCAGACCCCGCCCTTCCTCGGCCAGGGCATGTGCGCCGGCATCCGCGATGCCGCCAATCTCGCCTGGAAACTCGCGAGCATCATTCGCGGGGGCGCATCGCCCGATCTGCTCGACACCTATCAGAGCGAGCGCGGGCCGCATGTACGCGAATTCATCGAGCTCGCCATTCGCTTGGGCGGCGTCATCAACACCAAGGCGATCGAAGCCGGCCTTGCCGCCGGTGAAGCGCGCGAGAATGCGCCGGTCAAGCTTGAGGTGAAAAAGCCCCTGCTCGGCCCCGGGCTCGCGCTTGGCGACCTCCCGCTCACCGGACATCTCGCGCCGCAATTCAAGCTCGAGAACGGCGCCCGCAGCGACGACCTCATCGGCTACAGCCACGTGCTCCTTGTCGAGAGCGCGGCACGTCCCGCGCTTTCGCAGGCCGGGATCAAAATTCTGACCAGCGACGATGCCGAAGGTATCGGACCCTGGCTGCGCCAGCACGGCATCACCGCCGCGCTGGTTCGTCCCGACCGCTACGTCCGCGGCACCGCCCGCGATGATGCCGAGCTCGACAGGCTCGTCGCCACCATCATGCCTCCAACCCACGTGCCGTCCGCGGCCTGACCGAACAAACCTCAGGGATATCTCATGAAGCTGCTCTCTTTCATCGCCAACGGGCGCGCCTCCTTCGGAGCCGTCAAGGACAATGGCGTCGTCGATCTCGGCACACGCATGGCCCCCTGCACCACCCTGCGGCAGTTGCTTGAGGCGGGCCGCATCGCCGAGGCGGCAAAGCTGATCGCATCCTCGTCGCCCGATCATCCTCTCGACGCCATCAGCTTCGCCCCCGTCATTCCCGATCCCGGCAAGATCATCTGTGTCGGCCTGAACTATCGAGATCATGTCGCCGAAACCGGCCGCACCGTGACCGAGAAGCCGGCGCTGTTCGTTCGCTTCCCCTGCAGCCAGGTCGGCCATCTTCAGCCCATCTTGAAGCCTGCGGTGAGCGACGACTTCGACTATGAGGGCGAACTCGCGCTCGTCATCGGCAAGCAGGGCCGCCACATTCCCGCGAGCCGTGCGCTCGACCATATCGCCGGCTATGCCTGCTACAACGAGGGCAGCGTCCGCGACTGGCAGCGTCACACCAGCCAGTTCCTCTCCGGCAAGACCTTTGCGGAGAGTGGAAGCTTCGGCCCGTGGCTGGTGACGACGGACGAGATCCCCGATCCGTCGAAGCTCACCCTTCAGACCCGCTTGAACGGCACCGTCGTGCAGAACACGACGACGGATCTGCTGATCACCGCCATCCCCGAGCTCATCGCCTACATCTCAACGATCTGCCCGCTCGTCCCCGGCGACGTCATCGTCACGGGCACACCGGGCGGCGTCGGCCTCAAGCGCACGCCGCCACTGTGGATGCGCCCCGGCGATACCGTCGAGGTCGAAATCTCCGGCATCGGCATCTTGCGCAACGAGGTCATTGCCGAGGCGGCCTGACCACCGCGCCCGATCCATCAACGATAAAATCAGGAAACGCCATGGCCATCATCCGCACGACATCCACCGCCATCCTGCTGACCACGCTGGCGCTCGCGGGCTCCCCTGCGCGCGCCGAGATCAAGGGTGACGCCATTCGCGTCGGCGTTCTCACCGACATGAACGGCATTTTCGCCACCGCGATGGGCCCGGGTTCGGTCGAGGCGGCGCGGATGGCAGCGGAGGAGTTCGGCGGCAAGATCAACGGCAAGCCGATCGAGATCTTGCAGGCCGACCACCAGAACAAGCCGGACCTCGCGGCCTCGCTCGCACGAAAATGGTTCAGCGACGGCGTGCAGGCGATCGCGGATGGCGGCAGCTCCGGTGCGGCACTCGCCGTGCAGGAGCTGGTGCGCGGCAACGGCAAGATCTTCCTGGTCTCCGGCGCCGGGGCCAACCAGCTCACTGACGATGCCTGCGCGCCCAGCAGCGTGCAGTGGACCCAGGACGCCTATTCCACCGCGACTGCGGTTGTCTCCGGCGTCATGCAAACCAGCAAGGAGCCGTGGTTCTTCATCACCGGCGATTACGCCTTCGGCCATTCGATCGAGGCGACCGCCCGCGACCGTATCGCCGCGCTCGGCGGCAAGGTCGCCGGCAGCGTCAAGGCCCAGCTCGGCACGCCAGACTACTCGTCGTTCCTGCTCCAGGCGCAGTCCTCGGGCGCAAAGATCCTCGCGATCAACGTCGCCGGCGATAACGCCACCGCGATCAAGCAGGCCGAGGAATTCGGCCTCGCCGACCAGGGCATCAAGATCGTGCCGATGTCGTTCCAGAACGTCGATATCGAAGCCGTCGGCCTGAAGGCGACGCGCGGCGATCTTATCGTCACCTCGTTCTTCGAGGACGTCTCGCCGGCCGCGCGAAAGTTCTCCGATGCGTTCTACGCGCGCCGCAAGGCGATGCCGTCACAGATCCAGGCCGGCGTCTATTCTGCCGTGCGCCACTATCTGCAAGCCGTGAAGGACACCGGCTCCGATGACAGCGCAACGGTGATGGCGAAGATGAAGGCGACGCAGGTCGCGGACGCCTACACCACCAATGGCCGCATCCGCGAGGACCAGCGCATGGTGCACGATCTCTATCTGGTGCAGGTCAAGACACCGGAGGAATCCAAGGGTCCGTGGGATTTCGTCAAGCTGGTCGCGACCATCCCGCCCGATCAGGCCTTCCGCCCGCTCGACCGCAGCAAGTGCGGCCTGGTTGGGAAGTAAGCAATCAGGCGAGATAGCGCGTGAGATAGCCTTCCATGGCGTAGAGCGCGCAGAGCGCGAGGCTCGACCAGACGGCGGCGCTGAAATACAGGAACATCCAGGTCAGCTCGCCCTTCCAATGCGCGATGTCGTGGGTCACCACCCAGCGCGTCGAGACGTCATGCAGGCCTTCGAGGAAGCCGAGGAACCGGCCACCCTCTTCATGACCGGCCCGCCAGCGGCTGAGATACATGGGCACGTCGACGGTGACGAGGAAGGCGAGGAAGCAGGCGATGCCGACGATGCCGGCGGTCAGCGCCCAGCGCACCGGGCCCTGGAATTCCGGCATCAGGCGGCACAGTGCGATGCCGGCGAGGAAGAACGTCACCGCCCACAGCGAATTCTCGATCGCGTTGAACAGGAAGTTGGTGGTGACCACCGCGTACCAGGAGAAGCACTCCGCGATGATGATGATCGGTACGATCACCAGCGCGATGTTCACCGCGGTCTCCGCGCCAGTCATGCGACCGAGCTGATGCAGGATGATCGCCCATTGCGCGGCGAAGCAGACCTCGGCCACGGTCGCCACCGTGCGGCCGATGAAAACACTCGACAGCCACGTGTCGAACAGGCAGATGCGCTGTACGTCGGCGCGCGGCAACACCGAGCGGAAGGCGCAGCCGAACACATAGCCCGCGCAAAGCAGGAACATGAGCCCGATATCCGAGCCGCCGCCGACGCTGCCCGCGACGGTCGGGTAGAACTCGCGGTACAGCATGAACCAGACGAGAATGTTCGCCGCACTGACAAGCGTCAGGGACCCCCACCACCACGCAAGGGGATTTGACCTTGCCTGCCACTGCAACATGAATCGCTCCGCTGTAGTCAATATGACATCCAACGGTAGCAATTCTGTCATAAATCAGCAGCACGGCGCGACAAAAATCTGCGTGACGGCACTGTCATAATTCGCCTGCGCACTGTCATAATCCGCAGAAGCGCCAGCGTTTTTCGGGCTGATTTCGGGGACGCCATGTCGAGGGCGCCCCCGAATCACGCAAGGCCCTTATTTCTTCAGCCCGCCGACATAGGCCGCAAGCTTGTCCAGCGTCTGATAGCCGTATTCGACGGCGCCGAAGCCGATCATGCCATCGCGCTGCTCGGTGCTCGCTGCCAGCTGCCGCATCATCAGCACGGTCTTGCCGTTGGCCTGCTCGGCAAAGGTGATGGTGAAGCGGAACATGCCGGGGTCATCGTCCTGGTCATCGCCGTGGTACATCTCCATGAACGACGGCCGCTCGATGCGGAGGAAGCGCATGCGGTTCGGATAGACCGTGCCGTCGGGTCCGATCATGTTGAAGCGCCAGACGCCGCCGACGCGCACGTCGATCTCGAAGGTCTCGATCTTGAATCCCTTCGGCCCGAACCATTGCGGCAGATGCTTGGGATCGGACCACGCCTCGAAGACGAGATCGCGCGGCGCATCGATCACGCGCGACATCACGATCTCGCGGTCCATCGACCATTGCGACAGGGCAGCGTTCAACATCACTCAGTACCTTTCCGTTTGCTTGGTTTGTTGGTGGTCTTCTCGGTCGTCTCGTCAGATCTCTTGGACGGCCGCTTGGCGGCCGCCCTCTCCTGCTTGAGCTTCAGCACGTAAGCCTCGAACCGGTCGAGCCGCGCCTCCCAGATCGCGCGCTGGTGCTGGAACCAATCTTCCGCACCGACGAGCGCCTCGGGGCTAAGACGGCAGGTGCGCACGCGGCCGGACTTCTCCGACTGCACGAGCCCGCTCAGCTCCAGCACGTGGATGTGTTTCATGAAGCTCGGCAGCGCCATCTCGAACGGCTCCGCGAGCTCGCCGACCGAGGCCTCGCCGGCGCACAGCCGCATCACGATGGCCCGCCGCGTAGGGTCGGCGAGCGCTGCGAAGACCTGGTCGAGTTGGGGTAATTGGTTAGCCATATAGCTAACTATAGAGACACCTCGGTCCGGCGTCAACGATTGTTAGCCCATAAGCTAAGTAATTCTTCCGATATGGAACCCATCACGCGCAATCGTGAATTGGGAGACCGCCCTCGCCTCACTAAAACAGTCAGCGGGGGCGCACATCACCATCGTCAGAGCACGTGCAGCCTATTGTCATCTCACCACAAATCACCCGGCGGGCCCTCGCCGGCGCCGCGCTGGGCTCCTTTGCGGCCGCGCTCGTCCGGCCACGCGGCGCATTGGCGGACTCCGACATGATCGCGCAAATGCGCGACATCGTCGCCGCCGAGCTTGCGCCGACCGCAACGCCAGACCATCCCGGCGGCCTCGCCGCCGCGCTGTACGCCGGCCGTCACATCGAATTCTTCACCTACGGCTTCGCAGACGACGCCACCAGGCGGCCGGTGACGCCGGACACGCTGTTCAACCTCGCATCCCTGAGAAAACCGTTCGAGGCGACGTTGGTGGCGCTCGGCACGCTCCGCGGCGAGCTGCGGCTCGACGATCCCCTGCCGAAATATCTGCCGGAGCTCGACGGCGACTATATCCGCCGGGTCACCGTGGGCGAGCTCGCGACGCACACCTCGGGCCTGCTGCTACCGACCGATCACCCGCCCTGGCCGAACGAGTCCTACTCGCAGGCGCAATTCATCGCGATGCTCAACGCCTTCGCGCCGCCCGCGGGCGTCGCCCCCGGCAAGCAGCGCATCTACAGTCACGCCGGCTACGTGCTGCTTCAGCTCGTGCTCGAGGGCTGCTATCGCGCGCCGGTCGCAAGATTGATCGAGAGCCGCATCCTCACGCCGCTCGGCATGCACGCCACATCCATTCCCGAACGTGGACCGGACAACCGCGCGATCATGGATGACGCTGCCATGCGACGCGTTGTGCAGGGCTATTCCGACCAGGGCACGGCCATCGGCCCGGTCGGCAACCAGCAGAGCTATTTCGACTTCCCCGGCACCGGCCAGATGTTCTCGTCCGCACGGGAGCTTGCGACCTTCGTTGCAGCGAACGCCGATGGCCGCTCAATCGATCCACACCTGCGCGAGGCGCTGCGCATGACACAGCACGAGAGTTTCCACGTCGACCAAAAGTTCGAGCAGGCCACGTTCGGCCAAGCCATGGCCTGGGAGACCGTGCACCTTCCCGGCGTCACCGTCGTCGACAAGCCCGGTGGCCTCAACAACGCCTCTGGCTATATCGGCCTGGTGCCTGCGCACCGGATCGGCATCGTGCTGCTCGCCAATCGCGGCGAATATCCGCACGAGATCGCCCGCTACAAGATCCTGCCTGCGCTGGCGCGTCTGCTCGCCTTGCACGGCGCCTGAGCGTCGAAACAGAAAACCCCGGCCAGGCCGGGGCTTTCCTCACCAAATCGGAACAAGATTCAGCTCAGTATCTGGCGACAACCGGTCCGCCGAACTTGTAGTTCACGCCGACGCGCACGATGTTCGACTTGATGTCAACCGAGTGCGAGTAGACGTTGCTGGGGAAGGCAATGGCCGGCGTGAAGGCGGCCAAATTGGTGCTTGTCGTGCTGGCGCGGCCGAGATCGACATAGAGGTATTCGGCCTTGAACGACCAGCCGCCGCCGAAAGAATATTCGGTGCCGGCGCCAGCAGTCCAGCCGACGCGGGTATCGCGGATCGCGGCCGACTCGGTTGCTGTCGCGAATGTGTCGGTGAAGTTGAAGTTGCCCTTCACGTCGGCGATCGCCGCACCGCCCGTGGCGTAGAGCAGCCAGCTCGGCGTGGCGAGGAAGCCGATGCGGCCGCGGATCGTGGCGAGCCAATCGGCCGAGACCTGCGACGACACGGTAAAGGCGGTCGGGGCGCAGCAGGGATAGACCGCCGAGCCCGACGCACTGCCCTTGAAGCCGAAATAGTTGATGTCGCCTTCAAGGCCGAACACCGCCTGATTGACCTGCCAATTGTAGCCGGCCGTGAAGCCCCCGGTCACGCTGGAGCTGTTGACATTCTGGGCGCCGACCGCGCCGATCGCGGGAACGCTGCTGGTCGCGAAATAGCCGGTCGGAGAAAATACGGTCGATGTCGTCGGATCGGCACTGCCCCACTGCCCGCCGAGATTGGCGCCGACATAGAAGCCGGTCCAGTTATAGGCCGGCGCCATCATCGGCGCCTTGGTGTATTGTGCCGCGAGGTCGGCGGCCTGCGCGGACGCGGCGCCCAAAACAACCATCGCTGCCGCCAGCAAAAGCTTCTTCATTGCAGTCTCCTTTGCCCCACGCGATCGAAGCCCGCGTTTTTCGAATGCACCGGCGAGGTGTTTCCGGCACGGGTCAGGCATAGGCGGTACACCGCGCAGCGTCTTGGGCTGCCGCGAAGTTCGCTGGGACTGCGACGTAGTATGCGCGCGACGTCGTGCGAACGCATGAGAAGTGTGACCTGGAGGCCACACACTTTTCTTCATCTGTGACGCGCGATGCAGCGCCGTGTCGCATCAGAACAAGACAACGAGAACGCGACTCGGATGAACGCGCCTCAGACCGAGCGCGTCAGCCCGCCGTCGACGCGGATGTTCTGGCCGGTAATATAGGCGGCGCCGTCGGACGCGAGGAACGAGACCGTCGCGGCGATCTCCTCGACCTTGCCGTAGCGCTTCAATGGCACGCTGTCGCGGCGCGCATCGGTTTGCGGCAGGCTGTCGATCCAGCCGGGCAGCACGTTGTTCATGCGGATGTTGTCGGCCGCATGGGTATCTGTGAAGATTTTCGTGAAGGCGGCGAGGCCTGCGCGGAACACGGCCGAGGTCGGAAACATTGCGCTCGGCTCGAACGCCCAGGCGGTCGAGATGTTGATGATGGCGCCGCCCTTCTGCGCCTGCATCACCGGCATCACCAGCCGGGTCGGACGGATCACGTTCAGCAGATACGTGTCGAGACCGAGGAGCCATTGCTCGTCGGTGATCTCCGTGATCGCCGCGCGCGGGCCGTGGCCGGCACTGTTGACGAGCACGTCGATGCGTCCCCACTTCGCCAGCGCACCATCGACGAAGCGCTTCAGGTCGTCATTGGACTTGTTCGAGCCGGTCACGCCGAAGCCGCCGAGCTCGGCCGCGAGCGCCTCGCCCTTGCCGGAGGACGACAGGATACCCACGCGGAAGCCATCGGCTGCGAGCCGCCGCGCGGCCCCTGCCCCCATGCCGCTGCCGCCTGCGGTGACGAGTGCGACCTTCTCTGCTGCCATGACCGATCATCCCTGTGATAGCGTTGTGGCGAGCCCAAGATTCCAAGATTCAGTCTGCCAAGGCTCCGCCTGTCGTCAGGCCTTCTACAACCAGACTTGCCCGCAAACCAGACTTGCCGACAAGCCCACCGCCACGAGGCCACGCGAGATGAGCGATTTGCAGATCCGCAATTTGCAGCCCGACGAGATCTCCCTCGCGATCGACTGGGCCGCGGCAGAGGGCTGGAATCCCGGCCTGCGCGACGCCGCCTGCTTCGCCATTCCGGACGCGAACGGGTTCTTCGTCGGCGAAATCGACGGCGAGCCCGTCGCGACCGTCTCCTGCGTCAATTACGACGACCGCTTCGCCTTCCTTGGCTTCTACATCGTGCGCGCAGGTTTTCGCGGCAGAGGTCACGGCCTGCGCATCTGGAACGCCGCGATCACGCATGCGGGCTCGCGCGTGATCGGGCTCGACGGCGTGGTGGCGCAGCAGGACAATTACCGAAAATCCGGCTTCCAGCTTGCTTACGCCAATATCCGCTATGGCGGCACCGTTTCCGCACCACCGAAACCGCCGGCCGACGTCGTCGCGCTCGACACGATCCCGTTTGCGGATGTCGAAGCCGATGACGCCACGGTCTTCCCGGCTCGGCGCAGCGCCTTCCTGCGCGCCTGGATCAACACGCCCGGCCATGTCGGCCGCGCGCTGCTGCGCGACGGAAGGCTCGCCGCATGGGGCGTGATCCGGCCCTGCCGGAGCGGCTGCAAGATCGGCCCGCTGGTAGCAGATAACCGCGCTGCGGCGGACACCATCCTCCAAGCTTTGCTGGCGAGCGGCGGAAGCAGCGAGATTGTGCTCGACATCCCCGCGGTGAACCGCGATGCTATAGCGCTTGCGGAATCCCTTGGCCTAAAGCCGACATTCGAAACGGCACGAATGTACACTGGAGCAGTCCCGTCACTGCGGCTCGACCGCGTGTTCGGCGTAACCAGCTTTGAACTGGGCTAGTACCAACTCGTAATCTGCCGCCGGCTTGAAATTTGTAATCTGTTTCACGCTCCCGCTGCGATGCAGCGGGTATGGGTGTTGTATCCGGCGATTTTTGTCGGGCCGCTCGACGATCATTTTTCTGACCATCGATATTTCATGCGAGAGAGGATTTCATGACCGAAGCCAGAAGCAAGGCACGCGCTTCTCATCACACGGCCGACGAGATGCAGCGCCCCACAGTTGCGGTTGCGCTGGTGCTTGCCGTCGTGACGGCCTTCGCCCTTCACGCGCTCGTCGCGGCGCCCGCGCTGCGCCAGGCCGCCGAGGCGGAGCTCGCGCGCGTCATTGCGGATGAGGATCGGGATGTCTGCGGCCAGTTCGGGCTGCGCCCTGGCACGTCGTCGTTTGTGGCTTGCAGCCGCGAGCTCGCAAATGTCAGGCGGAAGCAGTCCGACCGCGACCAGGCGGCCGCGGCAGGAATTCTGTAACGCAGTCTCTCGCGCGATACGCTGCTCAGTAGCAGCGCATGATGTTGACGGTGTGCTCGCCACCGCCGCGGCCGGGCACCGTCACGGATTCCGTCGGGCAGCTCGGCACATAGGGGCGGTCGGACGGCACGACGTTCGGCGGGAAGCGATGCGACCAGTCCCAGGGAACGTCATAGGTGTAGGTGTAGCGCACGTCGGTGGAGGCCGGCTGCCCGGCATCGACGAAAGGCGGGCTGTAGCCCGCATTGTCGTAGGCGAACGCGCCGCCGCCCGGCCAATAGACCCAGGGCGTGTTGCGGCCGCGGAACCGCGCGCCCGGCGCGATCGGCGGACGTACGGCGGCCGGCGGTGGAGCTGCGGTCACCATGGCATGCGGGGCGGCACCGCCCGGTCGTGCAAAACTGTCGCCGGGGCTAAGGAGCAGCGCGGCTGCGCTGAGCGAGGCGAGCAACGCCCCATTTGATCTGGACATCATGATACGCACCAACTCGTTTGGCTTCGCGAATAGCGGCTCCCCACCGCACGCTAGGCCGGGCTGTCGCCCACCCGCAAACGTATAATTAATTATTGGTTAAGGCACGGGATTAACGGGGAACCGGCTGCGGCAGAACGCCCGGAATCTTCATCCGGCGTCAGACCTTCGTTCCCGGGAATGCGGCGCGTCAGCGACCCTGCTGCTTGCGCAGCCAGTCCAGCATGTCCTGCGCATTTCCGCTGCCCTGCGACACGATGGCGGTATTGCCGCCGCTGCGGCGGTAGACGGTGGTGCGGCCCGGCTCCTTGTCGACCTTGACCTCGGCCTGCGCCGGATCGCCGCTTTGCGTGATGATTGCGGTTCCGTTTTCGTCCTGGACCACGGTGGTGTGGCCGTCGCCGGTCTCCCCGGCGCCGGCTGGCGACATCGCAATTGCACTCATGAGGGTCATTCCGGATGCGAGCAGGAGGAACTTCATGTCACACCTCTTCATCTCGATCATCGCCCGAACTGAAATATCGCAGCCCAATTGAAGCGTCCGAACTGCCTGACCGTTCCCGTGTTCATGTCGCCGACCTGGAGCAGCAGCGCATTGGTCGAATTGCCGACCTGGGTGATGTCGGCGATGTTGCTGACGCCCGATTGGCCGATCAGCGCATTGGTGGTGTTGCCGACCTGAATCAGATCGACATAGTTGTGCATCCCGTTCTGGACAATCGTCGCATCGACCGTGCCGGTCCCGATTTCGATCACTCGCGCGATGTTGATGAGGCTGTTCTCGACGATCGTGACCGGCTGCGGGTTGTTGCCGGATTGCACGACCGTCTCGATGCTCACATTCCTGTTGATCCAGGAGAGCGCGGGGCCGGCAATGTTTGGCGATTGCCTGGATCCTGCGGATGCCTCGGACGCAACGCTGATGGCGGCGAGCAACGCCGCCAAGGCCAGAAACCCTCGACCATATCTCATCGCCCTGCCCCATCAGCTCACGGACCGGTCTGGATCACCGTCGACGAGTTGACCGCGCCGAATTGCGCGATGGCTCCCGTATTCATGGCACCGAGCTGCGACACGATGCTCGTCGCCGATTGGCCCGTCTGGCCGACGAAGGCAAGATTGTTCATGCCCGTCTGGCCAACCGACGCCGATGTCGTTCCACCGAATTGCAAGATGCCGGTTGCGTTGTTGCTGCCGTTCTGCGTGACGGTCGCGCTGGGCGTGCCGCCAATCTGGAATACGCCGACCATGTTGAGCGAGCTGCTCTGGTTCACGACCACGGGCGGCCCGTTGATCGAAACGATCGTCTTGATGTCGGCGCCCTGTGCTCGCGCGGGTCCGTTCGCGGTGAAACAGGAGACGAGAACCGCCGTTGCGACGACCAGAAGATGCTTGTTCATCATATGCCTCCACAATATCTGCCGAGTCACCACACGATCCCAGGTCAAGGAGCCTGCTGCAGAATCGTGGAGCCGTTCAGAATGCCAAGCTGGGATACCCCGGCGGCGTTGTTCAAACCGATTTGGCCAATCAAGCTCGTGTTGGCGCCTCCGACTTGGCCAGCCGTAGCGATATTGGTCGCGGTGGCTGTCGTGCCGCCCTGTCCAATCGTCGCCGAATTGACCGAAGACAATGAACCGAGTTGCATGCTCGATGCCTGGTTGAAGGCCCCGAATTGCAGCGTCGTCGCGGTATTGTTCACCGGGCCGGTCTGCGTTGTGGACGAGAGATTTGTCGTACCAAACTGCAACACGCTGATCGTGTTGGCGGCTTTGGCATCGACAGCGGTCAGCGCGCTCAGCGTGACGACGGCCGTGATGAGAAATTTCGTGCGCATGTCATATCCTCCGTAAAATATCAGCCTTCGACCCGCGGCCCCCGCTCAGGCAATCTGATCGCGGTCATTTCGAGCATGCCGTGTCGAGTATCGCCCGGACGCGCCGCTCGATGGACGCGCCCGGGCCGACACCGGGGCTGGCTTAGTGCTGCGTGATGGTGCTGAGGTTGATGCCGCCACCCAACTGCCCAACGCCAGCGGAGTTGTTCGGCGGGAGGCCGAACAGCGTGGACTGGCTGATCCCGCTCGTGTTGTTGCCGGTGGCAACCTGCCCGGTGGTGGCCGAGTTGCCAAAGACGCCAATCTGGGTCACCGAGCTGACGTTGTTGAGCGACGGAGAGGTCGTGCCCTGCATCGTGCTCGCGCTGTTCACGAGGCCGAGTTGGGACGTGGTCGAGGTGTCATTCACGTGGCCCTGCTGGTTCACGGTGGAGCCGTTTGCGAGACCAATCTGCACAGTGGTCGCGGTGTTGGCAGCCTGAGCGGCAGACGACAGGGCGAACACGGCGACGGAAGCGAGGAGAAATTTGCGCATGGAGTATCCCTTTCGGTTCAAGTTGTCTAACCAGTTTACGGATGCCGTCTTGGAGGAGGTCGACATCGTGTGATGACTCTGAACCGATCGTGCTCCGTGCGACAGACTGCAGTTCATGCTAATCGGTAAGGACTAGACTTTGTGCGGCAAGCCGCCGCGCGAAAGCCTAGCTGTGCGGTGGTCCGGCAGCCGCGCGCGTCGCCGCATCGCGCTCCATGTTGTCGACGAGCCGCACCACTTCGATCGGCGAGCGCAATTCCAGCTTGCGCATCATCCTGGCGCGATGAACTTTCGCCGTCACTTCGCTCACGCCAAGCCTTGCCGCGATCTGCTTGGCGACGAGCCCCTCGGCCATCAACAGCAAGATCTCGCGCTCCCGCGCCGTCAGCGCCTCGACGCGCTGCCGCGCATCGCGCACGGCGTCTTCGCGATGCATTCGCTTGCGGTCGCGCTCGATGCCGTGCCTGATCGCGTCGAGGATTTCCTGCTCGCGAAAGGGTTTCGGCAGAAACTCGACTGCACCGCGCTTCATGGCCTCGACCGAGACGCGGACGTCGGAATGGCCGCTGATGAAGACGATCGGAATGGATACGCCGGTCTCGGCCAGCCGGCGCTGAAGCTCGAGGCCGGTGGGCGACGTGCCGGGAAAGCGCACGTCGAGCACGAGACAGGATGGTCCGACGGACAACTCCTCCTCGAGGAACTCGTCTGTCGAGGCAAACAGCCTCACCTGATGTCCGGTCTCCTCGCAGAGATTGCCAATCGCGTTTCGTACCTCAATTTCGTCGTCAACGACATAAACTGTGGCTTGATTTGAAATCATTGCAACAGACTCCCGGACTCAACGCTCGATGATCCAGCAACGAGCCATCCATTGTTCTTGCAAGCGATAACAAGGTGCTTGAATGCATGCGCGATGACCTAGCGAATCTCCTCGGTCCGCAGCTCTCACGTCTTAGGGCCAACAGCCCCTCGAGACGAGTGAAGGCGTTCACATATCTGGTTTCGTGATTGAAAGGACCGGGTACCGCCAAAAGCGGCATCACGCCGAGATACCATGTCAGGGATGTGACAGTCCGGCGCTGCAGCCCTGATATCGCCCACTGCGTCATGGCGTCGCCATCCATGCGCCGACGTGAACGCCAACAATCCGCAAACAGACGGGACGTTCAGTCAGCTGTCGAGTTTCGATACCGCGCGCATCTTTTTGAATACGCCCGGTATGCGTTCCGCGCAAATCACGAAAGGTCGCAGCCCGCGGACTTTACTTCTGGATCATGGAGCGCGCCCGTCCGTCGCCCTAAGAACAGCGACATACTGCCAAGCCACAGATATCGAATTCGATGAAATACAACCATTACGAGAATACAACCACTGCACGATTTTGAGCTTCTGCCGCCAACGCAATCATTTTCAAGAGGGCGGGTTTTGATATGCGATTTGTGCCAGTTATTGCCTTGCTGGGAACTGCATGCGGCCTCGCCGCGATCTACGCCACGGGACCGGCCGCCATTGCCGGCGCCGCCGGCAGCGCGGCCGACAAGGCCGCGCACGCCTATGCCTCGACGAAGCGGCTGCTTGTGCCAGCGACAAGCGAAACTCCGACCTTCGGATCGGACGCCCCATTGTTCCGCTATGCCGCGATCCAGCGCGGCAGCATCGAGCAGACCGTCACCGTCACGGGCGCCTTGCAACCCGTCAAGACGATCGAGGTCGGCTCACAATTGTCCGGGCAACTCGCCCGCGTCTATGTCGACTTCAACGACACCGTCAGCAAGGACCAGCCGCTTGCCCTGATCGATCCCCGCAGCTTCGCGGCCAAGGTCGACGAGGCCAAGGCGGCGCTGGCCGTCGCTGATTCCCTCGTTGACATCGAGCGAGCCAAGCTCGATCGCGCCAGGATCGATCTGCAAAACGCCAAGGGCAGCCGGGACGTGCTGGTCGCCAAGCTCGACAGCGCCCAGGCCGTCAAGGCATCGGCGCAGAAGACCCTGCAACGCAAGCTGGCGCTTCAGTCGCAGAACGTCGTGGCCACGTCCACCGTCGACGATGCGCAGACGGACTTCGCCGCGCGCGTGGCCCAGGAGCGCGAGGCCGAGGTGATGATGTCCCTCAATGCCTATTCGGTTGAGGGCGCGCAGGCCGACGTCCGCCGGATCGAGGCCGAGCTCGACCAGGCCAGGATGGCTGTGCCGGAGAAAGCCGCCGTCCTTGCGGCGGCGCAGGCTGATCTCGACCGCACCGTGATCCGCTCGCCGATCGACGGCGTCGTGGTCGGCAGGTTCGTCAATGAAGGCCAGACACTCGCGGTAGGCCTCGAATCCCGCACGACCTTCGTGGTCGCCCACCGCCTCGAGGACATGGAGATCCACGCGCAGGTCGACGAAGCCGACATCGGGCGCATTGCGCCCGGCCAGCGCGCTCACTTCACGGTCGATTCCTATCCCGACCGCCGCTTCGAAGCCGCGGTGCGGCAGGTGCGCAAGGCGCCGCAGAACCAGCAGCACGTCGTCACCTACACGGTCGTCCTGTCGACCTCCAATCTCGACGGCGCGTTGCTTCCGGGCATGACCGCCTTGGTCAAGATCGTGATCGAGCAGCAGGACAACGTGCTGAAAGTTCCTCTCGCGGCGCTGCGGTTCCAGCCTTCGGGCGCACGGACAGACACAGGCCCTGGACGCAGCGGAGTCTGGGTCCGCACCGCCAGCGGCGCACTTCAGCGGGTCCCCGTGACCGTCGGCGCGGCGGGTACGGAACAGGTTGCGCTCAAGAGCGGAGAGCTCGTCGAGGGCAGCCAGGTTGCCGTCGGACAGGCGATCCGGCCTGCCGGCATGGAATTTCTCGGCATCAGGTTCGGATCATGACAGCCACCCTGCCCCTTATCAGCCTCCGATCCGTCGGCAGGACGTATCGCACGGACGGAGTCGCAGTCGCGGCGGTACGCAATGTCAGTTTCGACGTCGATCGGGGCGAGATTCTCGCGGTGATGGGGCCGTCCGGCTCGGGCAAGTCCACCTTGATGAACATGATCGGATTGCTCGACCTCCCGAGCGAGGGATCGATCTATCTCGAGGGCACCAACGTTGCCGATCTTTCGGAAGACCGCCGATCGACCTTGCGCGCCCGCAGTATCGGTTTCGTGTTCCAGTCCTACAATCTGCTCGCGCGCCACAACGCGATCGAGAACGTCGCCCTGCCACTGGTCTATTGCGGCGTGGGCCACAAGGAACGCCTCGGCCGCGCCGAGCAGAGCCTGGCGGCTGTCGGCATGCTGCACCGGGCGCATCACTTCCCGCGGCAATTGTCGGGCGGCGAGCAGCAGCGCGTCGCCATCGCGCGCGCGCTGATCGCCTCTCCGCTGATCATCCTCGCAGATGAACCGACCGGCGCGCTCGATAGCCGCACCGGCGCCGAGATCCTTGCGCTGTTTGCCGCGCTCAACCAGTTCGGTCAGACCATCGTGATGATCACGCACGATCCCGGCATTGCGACCAAGTGTCGCCGCACCATCCGCCTGCACGACGGCGAACTCGTCAGCGACGAGACGATAGTGCCGTTACTGCCCAAACGGAGCGTCGGGTCATGACGATGTTTCAGGGCTTTCAGATCGCTCTGCACGCCTTGCGGCTGAACCCGTTGCGCAGCTTCCTCACGATGCTCGGCATCGTGATCGGCGTCGCTTCGATCGTGACGGTCTTCGCGATCGGGGCCGGCGCGCAGTTGCGCCTCCAGGAGCAGATCCGCTCGATCGGCGCCAACGTGCTGATGATCATACCCGGCGCGGTCTATCAGGGCGGCGTGCGCCTCAAGGACGGCACCAAGCTGACGATGACCGAGAGCGACGTGCAGGCCATCCTCGAGCAAATTCCGGAAATCCAGGCCGCAGCCGGCTCGATCGCCGGAACGGCGCAGGTCATCCACGAGAGCAAGAACTGGAACACGACGATCAACGGCACGACGACCGGGCACTTCATGGTGCGCGACTGGCAGCTTTCCTCCGGGCGCTACTTTTCCAGCGCCGAGGAAGCCGCCGCCGGCAAGGTCGTGATCCTCGGCAGCACCGTTGCGCGCGAGCTGTTTGCGCCGGGCGATGATCCCATCGGCGCGCAGATCAGGATCATGAAGGTCCCGCTCGAAGTGGTCGGCGTTCTCGACGCCAAGGGACCTACGCAGGATGACGTCGCCTTCGTCCCCCTCACCACGGCCAAGCTCCGCTTCCTCGGCAGCGCCAGCAACATCAACCGGGATTCGGTCGCCTACATCATTGCCAAGGTGGCCGCCGACGGTCAGATGGCCGGTGCGCGATCCGAAATCGAAAGCCTGCTGCGGGAGCGGCATCGTGTCCCGGCCGGTCAGGAGGACGACTTCAAGGTCCAGGACCCGGCCGCCGCCATGGAAGCGCAGCAGGGAGCGATCCGCACCGTCGCGCTGCTGCTCGTCGCCATCGCCTCCGTCTCGCTGCTGGTCGGCGGCATCAGCATCATGAATGTCATGATCGTGTCGGTGACCGAGCGCACCCGCGAAATCGGCATCCGCCGCGCGCTCGGCGGGCGGATGCGGGACATCCGTCTCCAGTTCCTCTGCGAAGCGCTCGTGCTCTGCCTGCTCGGCGGCGCCATCGGCGTCCTCAGCGGCGTCACGCTGTCGATGACGGTCGCGCGCATGGCCGGCTGGATCACGTCAATCGACGGCGATGCGATTGCCCTGGCCCTCGCCTTCTCAATCGCGACCGGCCTGATCTTTGGTTTCTATCCTGCACACAAGGCGTCCAAGCTCAGTCCAATCGAGGCGCTCAAGACGGAATGAGAACACGCTGGGTTTGCCACGACATCAAACCAGAGGCCTGGGAGGAGCAAGTCATGAGCCCGGATTCGACAGATTTGATTACGCCGACGCCGCGTGAGCGTGAGCTGATGATGCTCATTGCGCGCGGACTGCAAAACAAGAACATCGCCTACGAGCTCAAGATCTCGGAGAACACGGTGCGGGCGCATATCGGCAACATCATGCGCAAATACCGCCTCCATAACCGAACCCAGATCGCGATCGTCTATGCCCTCAAGGCGGCCCCGCTTTCACCACGGCACGATCCAGCCAGGAACGGAGCCAGCCCGGCGAAGGTCAAGCCGGTCCAGACGCTCGCACAAGCTCCGCTGGCGCCGACCGTACCGGAATGACCGTCGCGGCCACAATCCCTTGCGTGACCCGTCGGGCAAAACACCGAAGCCCGGGGTCAAGAGCATGGCGACAAAATATTTCTCTTTATTCGAATTCGGAATTTTGTTAGACAATAATCACTCCGGCCCAAGGAAGAGGGGCGTATCGCGATCGTCACGACGCCGGCACCCGGTCTTCCCTGCGCCCTCTTTCAATGGAGGGTGAGGCGATGAAAGCAAAGCTCGGGCGAACAGCCACGAGAACGCGAAGGTGTGTCTACGGGGGCGTAGGATGGGTAGAGCACTTGCGAAACCCATCATGTTTCCGCGCGGAGAAAGCGCTGATGGGTTTCGCTTCGCTCTACCCATCCTACACCTCCGTCATTGAGAGGAGCTCTTGCGACGAAGCAATCCAGGATCTGTCCGCGGAAAGACTCTGATTGCTCCGCTGCGCTCGCAATGACGATGTTGCGACAGTTGTGCGCCCACACCACCCTTTCTTCACCCCGCAATGACAAATGCGTGGACGCCGGGCCACCTCCCCGTCACTTCTGCATGCCAATCCGCTTCTGTAACAAAACTGTCATACAGCAAAACTAAACGATTGCCGGGGGCCGCGGTTCGGCGGCCAAGCCGCCTTACCGCTAGGAGATTACGATGCGCCGTTCACTGGTGTTGCTGTCAGCCGGACTGACAGTGCTGTCCACCGGATTTGCCTCCGCCGAGAATAACACGCCCCGCAACCTGATCCTGTTCATCCCCGACGGGCTGCGCGCGCTGAAGATCACCCCCGAAACCGCACCGGCAATGGCCGAGGTCCGCGACAAGGGCGTCAATTTCAAGAACTCGCATTCGCTGTTCCCGACCTTCACCATGGCCAATGGCTCGGCGATGTCGACCGGCCATTATCTCGGCGATACCGGCGTGTTCTCCAACACGATCTGGACCAACTACACCTCGGTCCCTGCCGGCGACACCGTGGTCCCCTTCATCGAGAACGACTCCGTGCTCGGCGACATCGACGAGCATTTCAAGGGCGACTATCTCAACGAAGAGACCGTGTTGAAGATGGCCCGCGACAAGGGCCTGAGCACGGCCGCGATCGGCAAGGTCGGCCCGACCTATCAGTGGGACCACACCGACAAGCCCGAGAAGCCGGGCAAGCACTCGATCGTCATCGACGACGCCACTGGCAGCAAGGCCGGCGTGGCGCTCTCGGACGAGATGAAGGACGCGCTGACCAAGGCCGGTCTCGCCCTCACCGCCCCCGGCCGCGGCGACAACGGCAAGGCGGGCGACGCCAAGACGCCCGGCACCACCACGGCCAACGTGGTGCAGCAGGCCTATTTCGCCGACGTCGCCACCAAGGTGGTGCTGCCGATGTTCAAGGCGCGCAACAAACCGTTCGTGCTGGTGTTCTGGTCGCGCGATCCCGACGGCACCCAGCATAACCAGGGCGACAGCCTCAACCAGATCCTGCCCGGCATCAACGGCCCGAGCACGATGGCGAGCATCAAGAACGTCGACAACAACCTCGCCCAGATCCGCAAGGCACTGGACGAGCTTGGCCTCGCCGCCAACACCAACATCATGATCCAGGCCGACCACGGCTTCTCGACCATCTCCAAGGAGAGCAAGACCAGCCCCTCGGCCAAGCTCAGCTATGACGACACGCCGAAGGACTTTTTGCCGATGGGCTTCCTCGCCCTCGATCTGGCCAAGGCGCTCGACCTGCCGCTGTTCGACCCCAACGACAAGAACGCGGCCGTCACCGGCAATGCCCATCCGAAGGCCGGCAACGGCGTGCTCGGCAAGGATCCGACCAAGCCCGACGTCGTCGTCGCCACCAATGGCGGCTCGGACCTGATCTACCTGCCGAACAAGGACAAGAAGCTGGCGGCCAAGACCATCAAGGCGCTGATGGAGCAGGACTACATCTCCGGCCTGTTCGTCGACGACCAGCTCGGCCGCTTCCCCGGCACGCTGCCGCTGTCGAGCATCAATCTGCGCGGCAAGGCGGCGACACCGACGCCGGCGATCGTGGTCAACTTCCGCTCCTATGCCAGCGAGTGCGGCGAGGCACCGACCAACTGCTCGGTGCAGGTCGCCGACACCGTGCTGCGTCAGGGCCAGGGCATGCACGGCAGCTTCAGCCGTGGCGACACCTACAACTTCATGGCCGCGATCGGTCCGGACTTCAAAGCCGGCTTCGTCGACGAGCTGCCGGTCAGCAATGCCGACGTCGGCATGACTGCCGCTCAACTCCTCGGCCTGCGCGGCTCGGAGAATGGCGGCCTGGTCGGCCGTGTGATGTCTGAAGCGCTGCCCAACGGCATCGTACCGAAGGCATTCAAGGCCGTGGAGAAGTCGAAGAAGAAGTCCGAGAATGGTCTCGAGACCGTGCTCAACGTCCAGCGCGTCGGTAGCCAGCGCTATTTCGACGCCGCCGGATTCCCCGGCCGCACGCTGGGCCTCGAGCCGGAAGCCGGCAAACAAAAAACGGCGGGGAAATAACCCCGCCGCTGTCTCTCGCGCCTCGAAAGGGGCGCGAGAATATCTCCGATGTTACGTGCCCGGATCTTTTACATTCCGATGTCGAACACGTTCGGCAATTGGCCCGCCAGAGGCAGCGCGGTGGCGCCCAGGAAGGTCGCCACCATCGCCATCAGACGACGGTTGTTGTGGCGCTTGCCGCGCATCTGGCCGGCGATCCACTCCAGCATCTCGCTGTTGACCTTGGACGCATAAGACGGTGCCCAGCTCTCGATGTCCTGCGCCAGCGCGACGTTGCGCGGCGGCACCTTCAGGCCGGAGGCGCTCGCGGCGTAATGAGCCACCGCCTTGGTCAGCAAATCGTCGAACCGGCCGCCATCGGTGCGCTCGGTCGCAGCTTCGTTGATCTCGAACAGCGCTTCGGCTTCGGCGCGGCTGATCGGCTGGTCGTTGACGGCGGTCGCGGTCAGGATGCGGGCGCACCAGGCGGTGTCATCGGCATCGAGCGAGCGGGAAAAATGCACCCGCCCCTTGGTGGTCGGGCCTTCGCCCGTGATGACGCCATCGCGCACGACAGAGAGTGCATGGGCCGCGGTATCGCGGCAGGACGGTTCGAGGGACGGCGCTTCAACGGACTTTTGAGCGGACTTGGGCAGTGCGGCGGACATAGTTCACTTCCAGATTTCTTCTGATCGACCAGCATTTTCATGCGGGCGTAAAGGGGTGGTTAATGATTCGATATGGGGATCGCGACTTTTCTCAATGGTTGCCGATTAGTCGCTACGAGGACCGTTTCGGTTCCGGAGAGCGTCGGGCGGGCGTGATGCGGGTCATAAAAGGCTTTATCGGGGCAATCCAGACCGTGAAGCCCCGGTGGAGATGTTTCGCCGCAGCTGCCGCCGTAACAAAAATGTGCTGACAAATCAGCCCTTCAGAGGAAGAATTCACATTTTACTTGAAGCAGTTCAGTTGCCGTTCACTTGGGGTCATCAAGCCCCTATACTTCCGGCGACGGCCAGGCAGGAATTTCCGTGTAAATTCAACGCGATGAGGTAAAACCATGACACTCCCGATCGGCACCACCGCCCCCGACTTCGAAGCCGAGACCACCGAAGGGAAGATCAAGTTCCACGACTGGATCGGCAACAGCTGGGCTCTGCTGTTCTCGCACCCGAAGGATTTCACGCCGGTTTGCACCACCGAGCTCGGCGCTATCGCCAAGCTGAAGCCCGAGTTCGACAAGCGCGGCGTCAAGCTGATGGGCCTCTCGGTCGATCCTGTCGACCGCCACTCGAAGTGGTCGGAGGACATCAAGGAGACGCAAGGCGCCGCGCCGAACTACCCGATGATCGGCGACACCGATTTCAACGTCTCGAAGCTCTACGGCATGCTGCCGGCGTCGACCTCGGGTGATCCCCTCACCCGCACGCCGGCCGACAACCAGACCGTCCGCAACGTCTTCATCATCGGGCCGGACAAGAAGATCAAGCTGGTGCTTGTCTATCCGATGACGACGGGCCGGAACTTCCAGGAGATCCTGCGCGTGATCGACTCGCTCCAGCTCACCGCGAAGCATCGCGTCGCGACGCCGGCCGACTGGTCGCAGGGCGAGGACGTGATCATCGCGGGTTCGGTTTCCAACGACGAGGCCAAGACGATCTATCCGCAGGGCTGGAAGGAACCGAAGCCCTACATCCGCATCGTGCCGCAGCCGAAGTAACGGCCTATCCGGTTACACGATCCGCCACCAACAGACCCGCGGTCGACGAGACCGCGGTCACCACCGCGCCCCAGCCGATGTCGAGGAATGCGACCGGCCAGCTCCAGTGCTTCAGGAGCGCGAGCGCAGTGAGATCGAACGTCGCGTAGCAAAACAGCCCGAACAAGGCGCCATAGAGCAGCGTCGATTGCCACGTTGCGCCAACTGAGCCGCTGACGAAGATCAAAACGCCGCCGACATAGAGCAAATAGAACAGGATCGCCGGCAAAGGCTTCAGCTCGCCCAGCATGTCGCCAACCTCAGCGGTGAAGAAGCCCTTGGCGACCAGTCCCAGGAACAGGAAATCCAGCCCGGTCAGGATGACGAGGGTTGCGAGATAGAGCACGACAAGGCGGTTCACTGGCGGCCTCCCTGCCCGCAGGCCTCGCGGGCAGTCACATCATGCCGTCAGTTACGTCACGGCAGGCCGATGGTTTCAGCCCGCCAGTCCCCGATCAAGCCGCCTGAACGCGATCGAGGAAGCTGTCGACCTCGGCCTTCAGATGCAGGCTCTCGCCTGACAGCGCCTGGGCAGAGGCAAACATCCGGCTCGAGGTCTCGCCCGTCTCGCTGGCGCCCTCGGCCGCATGACGGACATTGACGGCAACATCGGCGGTGCCCGAGGCCGCGGCGCGAACGCTGGCGGCGATGTTGTGGGTGGCGCTGCGCTGCTGCTCGACCGCGGCCGAGATCGAGTTCGCGATGCCGCTGATACGCTCGATGGTCTCGGTGATCGCCTTGATCGCGGTCACCGACTCCTCGGTCGCAAGCTGCATGCTCGCGATCTGGGTCGAGATCTCGTCGGTCGCCTTGGCGGTCTGGCCGGCGAGCGTCTTGACCTCCTGGGCCACCACGGCAAAACCGCGCCCCGCATCGCCCGCGCGCGCGGCCTCGATGGTGGCATTCAGTGCCAGCAGATTGGTCTGCTCGGCGATCGAGGTGATCAGCTTGACGACGTCGCCGATGCGGGAGCCTGCTTCCGACAGCTGCGCGATGCGCTGGTCGGTGGCCTCGGCCTGCTGCACCGCCTCGGCGGAGATCGCGTTGGATTCCTGCACACGGCGGGTGATCTCGGAGATCGATTGAGACAGTTCGTCGGAGGCGGACGCCGCCGAACGGACGTGGTCGGAGGCCTGCTCGGACGCGCCGGCCGATTTCGCCGAGAGGTCGGCGGTGGACCGGGCGGTGTCGGTCAATTGCCGCGCCACGCGCTCGAATTCGCCCGAGGCGTGCAGCACCTTGTCGAGGATGCCGCCGACACTGCCGCGGAACTCGGCGACGAAGTTGCGCAGATCGGCCTTGCGCTGCTCGGCCGCCGCAGCCGCGGCTTCCGCCTGCTCGCTGCGCATGCGCGCCCGCTCCAGCGAATTGCTCTTGAACACCGCAACCGTGCGGGCGATCTCGCCGATCTCGTCGGCACGGTCGTCGCAATCGATCGCGACGTCGCTTTGGCCGTTGGCGAGCGCCGTCAACGAGCGCGTGACCGAGGTGAGCGGCCGGGTGACGCGGCGGACCACCAGCATGGTCAGGACCAGAACCAGCAACGCGGCGATGCCGGCCGCCACCGCCATGCTCTCGATCGCCTGGGCCAGCATCGCCTCGAACTGCGCCATGGGGATGCCGACATAGAGAATGCCGACGACCTTGCCGCTTGCATCCGCGATCGGAAAATAAGCGGTCATGAAGGACTTGCCGAACAGCGTGGCCGGCCCCTTATAGGCTTCACCACGCCGCAACACGGCCTGCGCCGGATGGTCGGCGGCAAGCTGGGTGCCGACGGCGCGGTCGCCGTTCTCCTTCTTCACATTGGTCGAGCGGCGGACGAACTGCCCGCTCGCATCGTCAAACACGAACAGGGTCGCGTTGCCGCCCACATAGGACACCGCACGATCGACGATGGCGTGATCTTTGAAGTCCGGCATCTTGGCGATCTCGGCACGCGCCACCGCGCCATCCCGCATCGTGATCCTGGCGTCGGGAACGGTCTCGGCGAAGGCCAGGGCCAGCGTGCGCAGGCTGACCTCGATGTCGCGCAGCGCGCGATCGTTGAAGGCGGAGGTGAGCGACCAATAGCCGGCGCCGACCACCAATGCGGTGTTCATCGCAATCAGCAGGACGGCACACAGGACGGCCTTGGTACCCAGCTTGAATTGCGGCACGAACTTCGCCGTTAATGAGTTGGTCATGAATGGAACTACCCCCGGAATTCCTGCATATTCATGCAATCCGCTTACGACCCCATTAACGACGGTTCACAGCGCCCCGCGCGGCATCCTTTCCAGATCGTAAACGAGGACATTCCCTGACCCCGCCAAGCCCCCCGCCTGTCATCGTCTGGTTTCGCGACGACCTCCGTCTGTCCGATCATCCCGCGCTCCACGCCGCCGCCAAGACCGGCGCGCCGGTGATCTGCCTCTACGTCCTGGACGACGCAGCCGGACGGGCACCCGGCGGCGCAACGCGATGGTGGCTGGCGCAATCGCTGCGCGCACTCGGCGCCGATATCGCGGCGCGCGGCGGATCGCTGGTCCTGCGCAAGGGACCGGCTGCGAGGGTGATCCCCGACGTGGCACGCGAGAGCCACGCCGGCGCGGTCTATTGGAATTCGATCGCTCAGGCCCGACATCAGGCCGTCGAGAAACAGCTCGAAGCAGCGCTGGCAAAGCTCGGCGTGGACTCGCAAAGTTTTCCCGGCGACTTGCTGGTTCCGCCCTCGGCGATCCGCAACAAGGAAGGCCGGGGCTTGCGCGTGTTCACGCCGTTCTGGCGGCGGGTGCTCTCGCTCGGCGATCCGCCCAAACCGCTGCCCGCACCAAAGGAGCTTCGCCCAGCCGCGAAGATCGCGAGCGACAGCCTCGAGAGCTGGAAGCTCGAGCCGACCAAGCCAGACTGGGCCGGCGGCCTGCGCGAGAGCTGGACACCCGGCGAAGCCTCGGCACGTGCCCGATTGCGCGACTTCCTCAAGCACACCGCGCGCACCTATGTCGGCGACCGCGATCGGCCGGATCGCGAGGGCACCTCAGGTCTCTCGCCGCATTTGCGGTTCGGCGAACTCAGCCCGCGCCAGGTCTTTCACGCCGCGCGGTTTGCCGCGGCGGAGAATCCGGCGATCGGATCCGGCATCGACAAGTTCCTGAGCGAGCTCGGCTGGCGCGAGTTCTGCCGCCACCTGCTCCACGATCATGCGAACCTCGCCACCGAGAACCTGCAAGACAGCTTCGACGACTTCCCCTGGAAGTCCGACAAGAAGGCGCTTGCCGCCTGGCAGCACGGCCGCACCGGCTATCCCATCGTCGATGCCGGCATGCGCGAACTTTGGCACACCGGCGTGATGCACAATCGGGTCCGGATGGTGGTCGCCTCGTTCCTGGTCAAGCATCTCCTGATCGACTGGCGCGACGGCGAAGCCTGGTTCTGGGACACGTTGGTCGATGCGGATGCCGGCAGCAATCCGGCCAACTGGCAATGGGTCGCCGGCTGCGGCGCCGACGCCGCGCCCTACTTCCGCGTGTTCAACCCAACGCTCCAGGGCGGGAAGTTCGATCCCGACGGAACCTATGTCCGACGCTGGGTGCCGGAGCTGAAAGACGTGCCGTCGAAGCTGATCCACCAGCCCTGGCAGGCGACACCGATCGAGCTTGCGAGTGCCGGCGTCACGCCCGGCAAGACCTATCCGCAACCGATCGTCGATCATGCCAAGGGACGCGAGCGCGCGCTCGCCGCTTACGCCAAGATCCGCAAAGGTTGAGCGTTGCTTTGACACAATGATGAAACCCGCTATCGTCATCGCTCCATACAAACCGTGGGGGACACGATATGGACGACGATAAGCCGATCACCGAGCAGGCGATGGAGACGATCACCAGCGCCGTGGAAGCGACCAAGGACGCAGCGGTCACCGCCGTGAAGAAGGTGAAGAAGGCCGCCAAGAAGGTCGCGCCGAAGAAGGCAAAGAAGGCTTCCAAGAAGAAGGCCAAAAAGGCCGCCAAGAAGTCGTCGAAGAAGGCCGCCAAGAAGTCCGCGAAGAAGGCCGCGAAGAAGGCCGCCCAAAAGACCGCTAAGAAGGCTGCCAAGAAGAAGGCCAAGAAGGCCAGGCGCTGATCGCGGCGCGACGAGGTCTCCGGGTGCGGGCGCCCGGAGATGTCTGCTCTCGAGGCCCTAGCCTCTCCGCTTCGACGCGCGCCGGCCCGGATGGTGCTTTCCCTTCGGATCGCGAAACTCGCTGCGATGGCCGCGCCGGTCTTCAGCGTTGAAGCGCCGCCGCTTTGCGGGTGAGCCGAACGCCTTGATCACCTTCCTCCCGTTGACCTTCTTGATGACGTAGCCACCCTCGGTCATCGAGAACGGCGCCTTCAGCGTTCCCTTGTGATCGAACTTGGTACCACGGGGATGCTTGAATGGCTCGAACCAGGACGGATAGACGAAGTTCGACATCGGCAAGCCGTCGACGTCGAAGGAGTCCTCCTCCACCGCGTCGCAGACCTCATAGGCATATTGGGTATTCGGATTCTTGTCGGCCCAGAGATTGGCCATGGGGTCGAGCACCATCTCGAACAGCTCGTGCGAGGCCGCCACGCTGATCGGCTCGTCGCCCAACGCCTTGACGAAGATCTTCGAGATCGGCTGGCCACGGTGGGTCAGCTCGTGCCGGCCGAGCATGTTCTTATGCAAGGCATCGTCGAAATAGACCAGTTGCCAGTCGGTGGCCTTCGGCTTGCGCGTGACATAGAGGTCGACCGGATAGCCCCACACCGGCAGGAAATGCTTGTCGTAGCACCTCTGGAGCGCCGCCGTGAGCCGGCTCATATCGCGATCGCCGATGGCCCCCCTGGCGTAGTTGATGCAGGCAATCCGAACCGGCCTCAGGGACTTGCCGAGCAGTGCGCGCTTCGCTTTCTTCATGGAAATCACCGCGTGAAAGGACAACTGAAATGCGGCAAGCCTAGCACGAACGCGACCCGCACGTCAGGGATGTATTCCGGCAACGGGCCTACGCGCCGAAGCGCCGGTTGACCACGAACACCGCGGCCGCGCACATCGCCATGCCGCCGATCGCCAGCGCATCGAGCTTCTCGCCGAACAGCAGATAGGCCATCAGCGCGGTCACCGCAGGCACCAGATAGAACAGGCTCGCAACCGACGTCGCCGCCGCGTGGCGGATCAACCAGTACAACAGCCCGATCGACCCGATCGAGAGCGCGACCGCAAGCCAGCCGAGCGCAAGCACGAACTCACGCGTCCAGTGCACGACGCGGTCCTCGAACAGGAAGGCGCCGACCGTGAAGAAGATCGTGACGGCCACATACTGGACGAGGTTGCCCGCGCGCCAATCGATGTGATTGCAGTAGCGGCGCTGATAGAGCGTGCCGAGCGTGATGCTGATCAGCGAGACCACCGAAGCGAGCCAGCCGAGCCCCGCCTCGCCGGTCATGGGACGATTGTGCAGGATCAGTGCCACGCCGCCGAGACCGAGCAGCAAACCGCCCCATTGCACCGTCGTCACCTTCTCGCCGAGCCAGCGGTTGGCGATGGTCGAGGTCAGGATCGGCTGCAGGCCCGGAATGAGCGCGGAGAGCCCCGCCGGAATCGAATGCGCGATCGCAATCGCGGTGCCGCCGAGATAGAAGCCGTGAACGAGAATACCGGCGACGGCACTGTGCGCGATGCCGATGCGGTCGGGCCATTTCGGGCGGGCAATCGCCGCAATGATCGCCATCAGCACGACCACCACCGCCATGCGGATGGCGAGATAGGTCAAGGGATCGGCGTTGTTGATGACGTATTTGGTGCCGATGAAGCCGGTGCTCCACAGCAGCACGAACAGCACCGGCGCCGCCCGCGCGGCCAGATTTTCCTGGTTATGATTCATTGCCGCCCTCATTGCCCGAGTGGTGGCGGTGCGGCAATGCGAATTTGGATGCTGCGCTGCGAGGGAGACGCGGCTCAGATCAGCCGATCACCATTCTTCCGGACAGGGATCGATGATCTTCCAGAGCTCGACCCCGTTCTTGATCTTCTTCATGTCGGTGGTGAGCCCGCCATTGCGGCGGATCCAGTCCTTCACCGTGTCAGGATAGTAGGACATCAGGTCGGACGTCCCCTCCGAGCTCGTGACCTTGATGCCGAAGGTGAAGGCCTTGTCGTAATAGGCTTGGTGGAAGCCGAGGCTCGCGCGCGGCGTCACGCAGATCTTGTTCATCGGCACGATGCCGAGCACCAGCGTGCAGGCCGAGTTGCAGATGCCATCGATGATGACCCGCTCGCCCTTGTCGCGGACGCGCTTGTACTTGACCTTGTACTCCTCGACGTAGCCGCCATGGTCGCGGGTGATGTGCAGTTCGGCGCGCGCTGGCGTGGCAGCAGCGACGAAGAGCAACAGCAGGCTGAGGAGCGTGATGCGCATGGCAGCGTGACGACGAAACCCTTGCAGGAACGAACCGGCCGCGACGAGCCCCCAAGGAAAAACCCCGGGCCGGGAGGAATCTTAAACCGAATTCTCTTTGGCCATACTTGTGTGGGGAATTCGTTAAGCATCCCGAAAAGGCCAAAAATGGGCAGGCTTCGACCCCGGTTCCGGCAATTCTGTCACACCCAACCGGGAATCTACCCGATCTGCCCCGATTTCCGGGCCTGGGACGGGTGCCCCGGCGGCCCGAAATGGCTATAGATGGGAGACTTATTCGCGGGTTCCGGAGAATCGAGATGAGCAAGTTGAAGCTTGTAGCCGCGGTTGCTGCCCTGTCGGCCGCAATCCTTGCCCCTGGCCTTGCGGAGGCACGGGGACATCACCGGCACCACCGTTACTACGCCAACCCGCTGCCCTACCCGATCAGCTATCTGCACAATTACGGCCCGGGCATCACTCCCGGCACCTTCGCCTTCTATGACGGCCCGTCGACCAACCACTGCTACCAGAGCGCGGCCGCCTATGTCGGCCAGGACCGCCGGCGGCACCCCTGCTTCTGAGGGCGCGGCTGCGTTGTCTTGCGGCGGGCGGCCTCACCGGTGGCCCCCGCAGCACCTGCTTCTCGATCTGATAGACCGTCCGCTTGACGAGGTTCTTTCCCACCTCGTCCCGGAGCGCCGAGCGTCCGCTGCACACGACGATCCAATCCTGACAAGCCCACTCTTCGAATTTGGCGGAGGATTGCCCGTGACGACAAGGTTACGGATGAAGCCGCGCCGCCGGATTGCGTAGAAGCAAGGATACCAATGGATGTCCTGCGGGTCGTCGAAGCATTGGTCACACGCGAGAACCTGGGATACTCTTGCTGAGTTGAGGTCAGGCCTGCGGCGGGCAAGCTGAAGATTTGTTCATCAGCATTACATTTCGGTTCTGCCACAATTTGATCAGAACAACTTCGATACCCTGTATCGCGTAAGCGGAGGAAGACATTATGAAGCTTAAGATCGGCCTCGTCGTCGCGTCCCTTTTCGGTGCCATCGCGGCATCGCCGACGGCGTCAGCCATGCCCGTTGCGCCCGCGCCTGCGGCACCGCAGGTTTCAAACGTCGAACAGGTCCGTATGGTCTGCGACGCCTGGGGGCGCTGTTTCTGGCGTCCGAATTATTATGGATATTACGGCGCGCCGGCGCCGTATTACGGCCCCCGATATTATGGACCGCCGCGCTATTATGGCCCGCGTGTCTATGGGCCCGGCTATTACGGCTATCGCCGCTGGTGAAATCTGAAGGGGCCCTCCGGGCCCCTTCGCATTTGCGAGATCGCGGTGGCGCTCTCGCCTGGAGCAATTCCAAAACTGATCTAGATCAAAGATGAAATTCGTCGCGCAGCCATTCTGTGCCGATGGCCGATCTGATTGTTTTCCGGTGCCCGCAGACGGGCATGAACGTGCAAACCCATCTCGAGAAGCGGCAGGGACGCGAGGGGCGAAGCTTCGAGTCCTTCGCCTGCCCTGCCTGCACGCGGCTCCATTTCATTGACCTCACATCGGGTCAACCGATGAGCCGAGACCGTTGACGGTGACATCAATCCGATCATCCTCGTGGGATGATGTCCGCAATATTACGGCATGGAATCCTGTTTACTGAATCGTCCTGTTTCGCCATTGATGGCCATGTACTGACGTTCATTTTATTGTCACATTGCAGCATCCGGCCAGACGCATGTTCTTCGACGCTCTCGCCCCATCCTCCGCGCTCCAACTGACCCGGTTCACCGACGTCGACGCGTTTCGACCGGCTGAATCGCTGGAAGACGCCCGGAGCATTCCGCTCGACGTCGCCAATTTTGCTGCGGCGCGAGCGATCGTGAATCTGCCGGCCTGCCGCATCATCGTGGCGCGGTCGTTTGCACGCATCCTGGAGACCACCTATCGCGCACCGGGCGGCATGGTGATCCTGCCGATGAGCGATGATCTGCGCGCCAGTTCGAGCGGCATGGATCTCGACGCGCGCTTCTTCGTCGCCTTGCGCGGCAATCATCACTGCCATTTCGTCGAGCCCAAGATCAATCATCATGCACTGATCATGTTCTCGACCACGCTCAGGGATCGCGGCTGGTTCGATCGCGCCGACGCGTTATGGGTTCGCATCGCCGACCCGGCTGCGCATCTCTATGCGCGGCAGCTTGTGCTCGACATTCTCAGGACCGCGTCGTTCGCGCCGCACATGTTCGAGACCACGGAAGCCGCCAGCCATCTCCAGGAGGGGCTGTTGCTCGCTTTCGACGACCTGTTTCGAACGAACCCGTTGTCGGAGCGCAGCGCCCCGAATGCGGGTGCGCGATCCGCCAGGCTCGTGCAGCAGATCGACGACTACGTCGCAGCCTATCCGACCGCCCCGATCTATACGGCCGATCTCGCCGATGAGTTCGGCGTCTCGATCCGGACCCTCGGCGGTGCGGTAGCCAAGGTGCGCGGGATGAGCCTGCATCAATACATCCGCCTGAAGCGGCTGTGGGCCACCCGCACGCAGCTCCTCAGGAGCGGTGGCGCGTCGGTCGCCTCGTGCGCGCGCGCCCAGGGCTTTCATCACCTCGGCGAGTTTGCCGCAGCATACCGCGCGACCTTCCACGAGGCGCCCTCGGACACGCTGGCGCGGGCCCGCTCGCGCACGGCTGCTCCGGAACAAGTGCTGATGAACCACGTTGCCAGTGCCGGACAGTTTTGAAGCCACGCACGTGCTGCACGGCGTTTCTTCACTGTCAGCAACCTTGGTTCAAAGGAAACGGATGTCCATTAGCCGCAATCTGTTGTTTCTCATTATTGGCGCATTGGTCGTGACGGCGGGGGTACTTGGCTACAATCTCTATCAGGCGAAGAAGCAGCCTGACGGCCTCCAGATCAACGTTGGCCCCAACGGGCTCAAGATCCAGGGCAAGTAGGCGAGATTTACGGATTGCGTGGTCAGGCCTGAAGGCTGTGGCCTGACAAATGGCGCGCTCGGAGAGATTCGAACTCCCGACCCTCGGAATCGAAATCCGATGCTCTATCCAGCTGAGCTACGAGCGCCCGGGCCCCGGTCTTGGGCCACAAACCGAAGCGCCCGCTGACGCTGACTGGCGGGCCAGTTGGCTGCGACGCTCGGATCGGTTCGAATTAGCAGAGAGACCGGACAATAAAAAGCCCTCCCCGCCTTTATCGAGGCGGAGCAGAGGCGCGCTTGTTACCAGGTCGAGTTGAAAAAACCGAAATGCGGCTGCTGTGCCACCAGCATCATCGGCTGGCCGCGCTGCGGCGCCGGACGCGCCCGGGCCACCTTCCGTTTGGGCTGAACGGGGGCCTGAACCTGCGGAGTCTGCGTCGTTTGGGCCTGAGCTTTCGGCGTGAACTGAGCGAAAGTCTCGCGCACCCGCGCCTTTGCCGAGATGTCAGCCAGCGGGTCCGGCTGCGCAGTCGCCTGAGGCGCCGCGGCGGCGGCCGTCTGCACGACCGGCACGGCGACGGTCGGCTGGCTGGTGTCGAGCACGACACGATCAGGCAGATGACGATCGGACCGGATCCGGATCAGCGGCTGGTCATAGCCTGCAGTCGCAACCGCTTGTCCGGCCGGCGACGTCGGCCAAACGAAATCAGCCGCAAACAACAGTGCGAGCAGCGCTCCACCGACGAACATGAAATACCGAAAGATGGGCATTGGCCGCGCTCCGCCCCCCGCAATCCCCGCGTGGGCTCTTCGCCTCAACCGGCGATCCTCTAATTGGTTCCTGCACCCTGCCCTTTGGTTCAAATGGGAACGCCAAGATTCTGGCCAAGGGCCAAGGACGGTAACTTTTCCGCTAGCGGAATGTCTGGCTCCTTAGGCGCGCCGCGCCGTCACCAGCGAACATGTCGCCTGATCGGCATTCACGTTGACGAATCCGACCGGGACGCGCGCAAAGGTCTTGCGACTTTTCATGCCGACAATGTCGGCCAGCACGCGGCCGCGGTCAGTCAGATGGCTGCCGTCGCGCCGCGTGAAGGCGCAGACGATCTCGACATCCTTAACGGCATAGTCATTGTCATTTCGCACGGTGAAGGTGACGAGCGCCTTCGAGCCGAGCCCGCCGCGCCGCCAGGTCTGCGATGAAATCTTCATCCGGTCGAGCCCGGCCGGCTCAGCAGCGGAGGTATCTGAGGCGGTTGTCGGAGCAGCTGGATCGATGCTTGCCAGCGCCAATTTGGTCGGCTCGGTCGGCGCGACATTGCCTTCGGAGGGCGGCATCAACAGCCAGACGGCCCCACCAACCACGAGCGCCGCCAGCAGCCACAACACGCCTCGCTTGAGCCAGACGCTTGTTGGGGAGCGGAGCCGCGGCGGCCCCTCGCCATTCCCGGCGAAGCTTCCCAATCCGATCCGGCCAAACCCTGCGTTCATGGGTGCATCACTCGCCTCCTTCCTCAATCCGCGAAAGGAACTAAGGTTCCCGCAACGGCGCGAATCTCGGATAGGAGCCATGGTGGCGATCGTCGATCGGGATCGCTAACATGCGCTGCAACATCGCGAAGACCCTATCGGGAGGAATTGAAATGCCAGTCGTCGTCACTTGGGATCACATCCATCTGCGCAGCCCTGATCCGGAAGCGACCGCGGCCTGGCTGCGCGACATCCTCGGCGGCGAGATCGTGCGCGCGCCGGGACGCATCGACGTGAACCTGGGCGGCGCCAGGATCTTCATCGCATCGCTGGAAGGCGAGAACGCCGTCAGCGCGCCGCCGCCACACCCTCATCAGGGCCTCGACCATTTCGGGCTCACGGTGAAGGACATCGACGCTGTCGCCGCCGAGCTCAAGGCCAAGGGCGTGACGTTCACCCGCGAGCCGACCACGATCCGGCCCGGCGTCCGCATCTGCTTCATCCGCGGCCCCGAAGGCATTTCCATCGAGCTGCTCGAGCGCGACAAGAAATATACCTGACGCGACTCCGCATCCGACATCGAGGCGAAGCCGGGCGAGCGCTCGCCCCGCTAAGTCATGCTACCGGGCATAAAGCATCGGATCGTGACGCCCGTGTAGCCGTAGATCGGCCAGACCATGGTGCGTCCGACCCGGTTCGGCTCCGAGATCACGGCCTCCTCGGGCACGTCGACCCAGACGAGCTCCTGCTCCCGGCCTTCGATCACGTAGCCAAGGCGCGGGATACGCACGCGATAGTGCCCGTCCTTGCTCTCCCAATCGGAGTCCGAGATCGCCGAACCGTCGGCATCGGAGCAGCATGGCCCCTTGCCGCTGCGCAAGCCGTCGAACCAGGCTTTAAGCTCCGTACTGGTATTGACGAACTGGCCGCGGTCGCGTGCGTGCCCGAGCGGGGCAATCAGCGCCAGCGCGCAAGCAAGACTTGCCGCGCTTCGCCACCGTGTGGGACGGCCAATCTGCCATCGTCGTGTTTCGCAGTTCGTGGGACGCGCACTGTACAGACGCGGCTCAGCGCCGCCGGAATCGATCCAGTTGCTCACGTTCGTCTTGCTCCAGCACCCCGCGGCCAGTGCAACAATGGTTATGCATTTCGCGGGCCAACTCTGATTCGCAACGACTGGCCTCGCAGCGTGATGAGACCGTCATAACCGTGTCACACACAAGCCGGGACAATTACGGTTAGCAGTGCCGGCATGGGACACCATCGCTGGCGAAACTGCCGCGTTGCGCGAGTGGTTGCGCTTTGGCATAAAAGCTACACCGGTTACGCCATTGGGCGATGGTGGCCGGCAGACGGGGCGTGATGAAGAACGGCCTCTATTCGATTCACGTGAGCCTGCTCGATGGTCGGGTCGGTAAGGGCAGCGGCGTGATTCTTTTTCGCGACGGCAAGATCCTTGGCGGCGATGCCTACCTCTATTACACCGGCAGCTACGTGGTGAAGGACGACCACACCTTCAAAGGCGAGGTGCTGGTGCAACGGCACACCTCGCCGCGAGGTGATGACAACCCGCTGTTCGGCGGCCCGGCTCCGGTCGGCATCGGTGTCAGCGGGACCTACACGGACACCCGCGCGGAGATGACCGGAACGGCGCTGGTCGGCAAGGCCAGCCTGATTTTCGGCGCCACCCTGCACAAGCTCACAGAAGCTGATTAGCGACTGAACTATTCCGCAGCCTGTTCCAGCGGCGCTGTGCGCGGCAGGATCATCTGGATGCGCGTGCCTTCGCCCGGCTCGGAATCGAGGTCGAGCCGCCCGCCGAGCCGGTTGGTCACGATGCTGTAGACGATGTGCAGCCCAAGACCGGTGCCGCCCTGATCGCGCCGCGTCGTGAAGAACGGATCGAAGGCGCGCCGGCGCACGTCGAGGCTCATGCCGCAACCATTGTCGGCGACGATGATCTCGACATTGTCCTTGCCTGACTCGCGCACCCGGATGTCGATGATCCCCGGACGTCCATCCGGGAAGGCGTGCGCCACCGAATTCAGGAACAGATTGGTCAGCACCTGGCCGTACGGGCCGGGATAGCTGTTCATGGTCAGGTTGGGCTGGCACTCGACGTTGAGCGTCAGGTTCTGCTTGCGCAGGCCCGGACGCAGGCTCATCACCACCTGCTCGGTGAGGTCGGCGAGGTCGAAGCTGCGCTGGTCCGAATAGTTGCGGTCGGCCGCGACCTGCTTGAACGACTGGATCAGCTCGGCCGCACGGTTGAGATTGGAAACGAGCTGCGAGGACGCATCGCGGCTCGTGTTGAGGTAATCGTTGAGCGTCGAGCGGCGAAGCTCGCCGCGCTCGACGTCGGCGCTGAACATCGCCGTCTTGCGCTCCAGCGCGGAGGCAACCGTGAGGCTGATGCCGACGGGATTGTTGACCTCGTGCGCAACGCCGGCGACCAGGCGTCCGAGGGCCGCGAGCTTCTCTGCTTCGATCAGAGAGGCCTGGGTCTCGCGCAGGTTGCGCAGCGCGGTTTCGGCGGAGTCCTTGGCCTTGCGCATCTCCTGCTCGCCGCGCTTGCGCTCGCCGATGTCGAGCGCCACGGTGACGATCCGCTCGATCTCGCCCTCGGCATCCAGCAGCGGCAGCTTGTTGACCAGCCATTGCCGCATATTGCCTGAGGAGTCCTTGTACTCCTCCTCGTAGAAGCCGAGCCCCTTGCGGAGCCTGAGCACGTTCTTGTCGTTCTCGTCGGTCTTGGCTGCGCCATAGCGCGACATCAGATCAGCGGTGGTGCGGCCGAGCGCGTCGCCGGGCTCGATGCCGAAGATGCCGGCCATGTAGCGGTTCATCAGCACGTAACGGAGGTCGCGGTCCTTGACGTTGATGACGGCCGGCACGGTGTCGATGACCTGCTGGAGCAGGCGCCGGCCTTCGGCGATGGCGTCTTCCGCCCGCTTCTGATCGGTGATGTCGCGCAGCGTGCCCTCGTAGCGGACGATCCGGCCCTGCTCGTCCCGTACGCCCGTCGCGCTGTCGGAAAGCCAGAGGATGTTGCCGCTGCGCTGGCGCACCTGATACTCGAACTCACGCACGATGCCGTCGCGGTGCATCAGCCGCTGGTACTCCTCGCGCGCCGCGGGATCGACGTAGATGGTGTGGGCGATGTCGTTGATACTGTCGATCAGATGCTGCGGGCTGTCATAGCCCATCATCCGCGCCAGCGCCGGATTGGCGTTGAGGAGATCGCCGGCCGGCGTCGTCACGTAGATGCCGTCGACCGAGCCCTCGAACAGTTTGCGATAGCTTTCCTCGGCTAGCCGCTGCTCGGTGAGCGCCCGCACCGCCGCCTCACGCGCCGTGTCGGCCTCCTCCAACGCACGGCGGAACACCTCTGCCGCGCGCGCGATGTCGCCGATCTCGTTGTCGAGATCGGCCGACGGGATCGACGTCCTTTTCTCACCGGCCGCAAGGGCCCGGATCGAGCGCGCGATCTGGGCCAGCGGTCGCACCGTCCGACGCACCACGAAGCCGGCGGCTAGGATGCCGATCAACACACCCATGCTGCCGAGCACGATGCTCTGCCAGCGCGCCTCGGCAAGCGTCCGGGCAAAATCGCGCGACAGCACATGGCCACGGCGGTCGCTGACGTCGCGGAGCAATTCGGTGACGCGGCCGATCAACCGGCCCTCGGTTCCCAGCACCTCGCGGTCGATATCGGCGATCTGGCGTTCGCGGACGGCGACCGCGATGATGGCATCGGCGTAGCTGTCCACGGCCGACTTCAGCCGGGCATCGCTGATAGCCATCGCTCGCATACCCTGCGCGGCCTGTTCGGCAGCCGACGGATTGCGTGCAAGCAGCCCGAGCGCAATCCGGCTCTGCGCTTCCGACAGGCGGGCGGCGAGATCGCGGTCCCCACTTTCGGAGACCGCGGCATCGAACTGATCGCGCAGCGGCGGCAGCCCGGCGAGCAACTCCGCACGGCGATCGATCAGGGTCGAGATCCGCTGCAGCCCGCTGCGGTAAGTCGCAAGCCGTTCGGAGACGCCGTCGATCATGTCCTGTTGCTCGGGGGCAAGATCGATACGGGTCTTCTTGAGGATGTCGCTCAGGGTCGAGGCGGCCTCGCCCACCTGCTTGAACTGGATACCGGCGCCGGGATCGGTGACGAAGTCACGCGCGGCGAGCCGCAGATCGTTCATGCGGCGGTCGATATCTTCGGCGAGATCGCCGACGCTCTGGAGCCGCTGCAGCTCGGCGAAGGTGGCGTCGATATGCCGGATCGCGATCACGCTGGCGGTCGAGGTGACGATGATCACCGCCAGCACCAGGATGAAGCTGCCGAACGTCATCTGGCCGATCGACAGCGAGAACGATCGCTTCGGCGGCGAATTCGGTGGCGTTTCGACGGGCATTGGGGCGGAACCGGACTCCATACCCGCCCAATATACGCTGTATCGCCCCTCCGGGGGAACATGCCTCCGGCAGCCGGAAGCGGCTGTTTTTCATGATGGTTTAGCGACAGCCGGGCGCCGGGCCGGGATCGTCATGGCGGCGACGCCGAGGACGACGCAGGCGAGGCCGATCCAGGCGGTCTGGCTCAGGGTTTCCCCCAGGAAGGCGACGCTGATGGCGACCCCGATCGGGACGCGAAGATAGGCCTGGGCGGTGGTGCCGACCGAGCCGAGGGTCTGGATCAGGCGGAAATAGATCGCGAAGGCCGCCGCGGTCGAGAACACCGCGAGCGCCAGCAGCGCCAGGACCGAGCTCAGCGACGGCGAAAGCGTCCAGGGCTGCTCAAGCACGAGCGACGCCGGGATCAGCACGGCCGCGCCCGACAGCAGCGACCCGGCAGCCGGCGCCATGGGATCGAGGCCCTTGAAGCTCCGGCCGAAGATGGCCGCGCAGGCATAGCAGATGGTGGCGGCGACGATGGCCGCTTCCGCGACGAGGCCGCTGCCGATGTCGTTGAACGCATCGACGCCGACGATCAGCAGGATGCCGGCCATGCCGGCGACCACGCCGAACAGTTTTCGCGGGGTGGTGGCCTCATGGCGGGTGACGACCACTGTGAGCAGGAAGGTGAAGATCGGCCCGGCCGAGTTGAGGATGGTTGCCAGCGCTGCATCGACATGGCGCTCGCCCCAGGCGATCAGCGTCCAGGGAATGACGCTGTTGAGCACGGCCTGGAAGGCGAAGCGCTGCCAGGTCTGCCCATCCGTTGGCATCCTGATGCCCCTCGCCCACATGACGGCAAGCAGCAACAGGCCCGCGATCGTCGTGCGGGCGGCGATCAGCGTGACCGGCGGGATGGTGGCGACGCCGAGCTTGATGAAGGTGTAGGAGCCGCCCCAGAGCGTTGCGAGCGCGACCAGCAGCGCCAGCTCGACGGCGATATTGGTGTCCTGCCGGTTGTCCATCGGATGCGTTCTATCCATTCGTGATGGACGGAATTTAGCGCATCCGCGGCCAGCGATACTTCGCTCGATGTCGAAGTGTCCTAGCCGACGGCGCCGACCTCGAACACCTCGCCGTCATAGCCGGCCTCGCGGGGAATGCGGAGCTGACGGCCGGTCTCGGTCTTGGTCATGACCGGCATCACCGTGACGATCGACAGGCCCTTCGCATGGTCGAGCGCAGACTTCACCGTCGGCTGCTTCGCCAGCCGGATCAGATTGCGCGTGGTCGGGAACGGCAGCTTGAAGCGGCCGCTGTCACCGCCCTCCACCGCGTCGCGTGCTGACAACCAGATCGAGTCGGTCGACTCCCGTCCGTCATGCGCGCCGAGTTGGTCGGGCGGTGCCGCCGCCAGGAAGAACCAGGTGTCGAAGCGCTTTGGCATACCCTCCGGCGTGATCCAGTGCGCGTAGGGCACGAGCGTGTCGAGCGCGAGCTGGAGGCCGTTGTTGGCCAAAATGCTGAGGAAGCTGATCTTGTGCTCGTTGAGCGCGACGCGATGCGCATCGGCGATCTCGCCGGCACGCTTCGCATCGATCGGCGTATTGGTCCCCTTCGCGCGCGCCAGCAGGATGCCGCTTTCCTCAAATGTCTCGCGGATCGCGGCGATGCGGAAGCCACGATCCGCCTCGCTGAGACCCTCGCCGCCCGAATACAGGTCGGACCGCTTGACGATCTCCTGATCGCCGGCATCGACGCTGCCGCCCGGAAACACCAGCGCGCCCGAGTTGAACTCGATCTGATGATGGCGAACCATCATGAAGATCTCGACTTCCTTCGCGCCATCGCGCAGCAGGAGGATCGTCGAGGCCGGGCGTGATGCTGATGTCTCGGGCATTCAACTAACCTGCGGCGCTGGATTGCGGGCCGAGATTGGCGCGCTTGTCGACGCGGGCGACGCGCGACAGCAGGTAATCGACCTCCGCCTTCGCCGCCGGCGTGATGGTCGCACCGGGCTTGCGCTGGGCGCTGGAGGCGATGATGCCGCGCTTCTGCAGCACGTGCTTGCGCACGGCAAGGCCTGCGCCCGGCTGCTGCTCGTAGCGGATCAGCGGCAGATGGGCGTCGAACAGATCATGCGCGGCGTCGCGCTTGCCGGCCTTGGAGAGATTGACGACGTCGATCAGAAGCTCGGGGAAGGCATAGCCGGTCATGGCACCGTCGGCGCCGCGCTCCATCTCGAAGTCGAGGAACATGCCGCCATTGCCGCAGAGGATCGAGAGCGGACGGAGCGAGCCATCCTTCTGGAAATTGCGCAGCGTCGAGATCTTTTCGAGGCCCGGCCAGTCCTCGTGCTTGAGCATCACGCAGTTCGCATTGTCCATCACGATCTTGCGGATCACCGCAGGCGTGAAGATCACCGAGAGCGTCAGCGGATAATCCTGGAGGACCCAGGGCACGTCAGGACCGATCGCCTCGGCCGCCTGCTTGTAATAGCCGATGATCTGGTCGTCGGTGCGGAGCGAAGGCGGCGGCGCGATCATGACGCCGGCGGCGCCTGCGTCCATCGAGGCCTTCGCCAGCGAACGCATGGTGGCAAAGCCCGGCGCGGAGACGCCGACGATCACCTGCATCTTCTTGGCGCGCTTGACGAAGCGCACCGCCACCTGCTCGGCCTCGGCGGCGTCGAGCTTCGGCGCCTCACCGAGGATGCCGAGCACCGTGACGCCATCGCAGCCGACCTCTTCGTAGAAATCGGTCAGGCGGTCGATCGAGCGCTCGTCGATCCGTCCGTCATCGTGGAACGGCGTCGGCGCGATTGCGAAAGTGCCCTTGGCGTCGGCGGTCAGTTTCATCGTCTTTCCTGTCTCTCTCTATTCGTCATTCCGGGATGGCCCGAAGGGACAGGCCCGGAATCCATAACCACAAAGTCGGGGTTATGGATTCCGGGCTCGCGACTTCGTCGCGCCCCGGAATGACAGTTTTGGCTAAAACCGCCGCGCGCCCATCTTGATCTGCTCCTCGGAGAAGAAGATCTCCTTGGCATGCTCAACGACGTCCTGGGCCTTCCAGCCCGTGTGCGGCGGTTTCCAGCCTTCCATCTCCATCATCCGCATTTCGCGCACGCCGCGGGGCCCGGACACGCCCAGCACCTTGCCGGTCTGGTCGCCCGACAAATCGCTGACCATGTATAGCACGGCCGGCGCGATCCCGTCCGGCCCCAGCGCCGCACCGGGGTTCTCCTTATAGCGGGGCAGGTCCGCGGTCATGCGGGTCAGGGCCCCCGGGGCGAGCGTCCAGATCCGGATGTTGTACTTGCGGCCCTCGATCGCCAGCACGTTGGACAGGCCCCAGATGCCGCCCTTGGCCGCGCCGTAATTGGTCTGGCCGAAATTGCCGATCAGGCCGGATGTCGAGGAGGTGTTGACGATGACGCCCCCGCCGTTTTCCCGCATCCAGCGAAACACCGGCATCGTGCAACAAAAGGTGCCCTTCAGATGCACCTTGATCACCTTGTCCCAATCGGACTCAGAGGCCTTGGCGAAGGTCTGGTCGCGCAAAATGCCGGCATTGTTGACCAGGATATCGGCGCGGCCGAAATGCTTGATGGCGTCGTCGAACACCGACTGGCCGCCCTCCATGGTCGAGATGTCGGCGCCATTGGCGACGGCCTTGCCGCCCTCGGCCTTGATCGCGTCCACCACGAGCTGCGCCATCGACTTGTCGGCGCCGGAGCCGTCGCGGGGTCCGCCGAGATCGTTGACGACGATCGAGGCCCCTTCCCGCGCGAACAGCTTTGCATAGGCCTCACCGAGTCCCCCGCCCGCGCCGGTGATCAGCGCAACCTTGCCGTCGAGTAGTCCCATGGTGGCTTCTCCCTGTTTTGCTTTCTTGTGTCCCGGACGCGATGCAGCGTGCAACGCTGCTTCGCAGAGCCGGGACCCAGATCTTTGTCGCGGCACTCTCTGGGCCCCGGCTCTGCGGCGCACCGCTGAAGAGCGCTGCGCTGCGTCCGGGGCACGAGAGCGTCCCTAACCCAGCACCGTCTTGCCGTTCTTGATCACTGTGACGCCGCGTGACTTCACCTTGGCTTCGAACGAGATCGTGTTGCCGTCCTTCCAGAGGTCCATGGTCACGGTCTCACCGGGATAGACCGGCGACGAGAACCGCGCGACGTGCTGGCGGAACGCGCTGGCATCGTAGTCGGCATAGGTCTGGAGCACGCCGCGGCAGGTGATGCCGTAGGTGCACATGCCGTGCAGAATTGGACGCGGGAAGCCGGCCTTCTTCGCAAACTCGGGATCGCTGTGCAGCGGATTGCGGTCGCCGCAGAGGCGATAGACCAGCGCCTGGTCGGGACGCGTGACGATGTCGATGGTCTTGTCCGGCGAACGCGTCGGGATCTTGTGCGGATCGGGCTGGATCAGGGTCGGCCCGCCGAAGCCGCCGTCGCCGCGGGCGAAGCGCGAGGCGACGAGAGTTGCGAGCTTCTCGCCCTTCTCGTTCTTCAGCACGGTCTGGTGGCTGATCACCACGCCCTTCCCCTCGCCCTTGTCGTAGACTTCGAGCACGGAAGAATCGGCGGTGATGTTGGCAGCGACCGGCAGCGGCTGATGGAAGGTGATGTCGCGCTCGCCATCGACCACCATCACGCGGTTGAGATTCATCTCGCCCGGCCCCGAGCCCCACGCGGCGACCGAGGCGAAGGTCGGCACCACTTTGAGCGGCCGCGGCGTGAACGTGCCCTCATTGACGAAGGCGAGCTCGTTCTCGTCCATGGGATCGGCGCCGAGGCCGATGCCGTAGGCGTAGAGCATGACCTCGCGATCGCCGTAGGAATATTTCTGGCCGATGTTTTTCAGGCCTTTGAGTTCTTCGTATCTGGCGGACATTTTTCTGATTTCCTCCCGGCATTTCCCTTAGCGAGCAGCGGCGCCCGTTGATGTGCCCTCTCCCCTTGCGGGAGAGGGCCACGAGAGCCGTGCGGCAAACTCGTTTGGGTGAGGGGTTGCCTCCGCAGTGAACAATCTCGACGCGGAGAGAACCCCTCATCCGGCGCTTCGCGCCACCTTCTCCCGCAAGGGGAGAAGGGAAGAATCTCAGGCCGGCGTGAAGAACGGCAGCGGTGCGCCATCCGTCGGCTTGAACACCACCTTCACCTTCTGACCGATCTTCAGCTTCTCGAGATCGCAGTCGACGAAGTTGGTCTGCACCGACGGTCCCTCCTTCAGCGTCACGTAGCCGATGGCGTAAGGACCGGTCGGCGACTTCCGCATCAAGCTCCAGGTGTAGATCGTGCCCTCGCCTGACGCCTCTTCCCACACCGTCTTGTCGGAGTAGCAGAACGGGCAGATCGAGCGCGGGAAGTAATGCGCTTCACCGCACGCGGTGCAGCGCTTGATCATGAACTTGCCTTGCTTGGCCGCGTCCCAGAACGCGGCGGTCTCCGGATTGGTCACCGGGGCCGGATACTTTTTTGCTTCGCTCATCACACGCGCTCCAGAATGGCCGTCGAGGCGGCGTGGCGAACACCCAGAAGGCCGCCGGTACCGTGGGCGATGGCGAGATCGCAATTCGGAACCTGCACCTTCGGATGCGCCTCGCCGCGCAACTGCCTGACGGCTTCGATGATCTTGGTCATGCCGCCGCGGTTGACGGGATGGTTGCTGCAGAGGCCACCGCCATCGGTGTTGAACGGCAGCTTGCCGACGCCCGAGATGAGGTTGCCGTCGGCGACGAACTTGCCGCCCTCGCCCTTCTTGCAGAAGCCGAGATCCTCGAGCTGCATCAGCACCGTGATGGTGAAGCTGTCGTAGATCGAGGCGTATTTGATGTCCTTCGGCGTGATGCCGGCTTCCTCGAACGCACGCGGACCGGACCAGATGCCGGCGGAGTAAGTGAGATCGAGATCCTTGCCGCCGCGCGGCCCCTTCATCGCCTCGCCATGACCGATCAGCTTGACCAGCGGTTTCTTCAGGCTCCTGGCGATCTCCGGCGTCGTCACGATCAGCGCACCGCCGCCATCGGACACGACGCAGCAATCCATGCGGTGCAGGGGATCGGAGATCATCGGCGAGTTCAGGACGTCCTCGACGGTCACGACGTCCTTGAGCATCGCATGCGGATTGTATTGCGCATGGTGCGAGGCCGCGACCTTGATCCAGGCGAGTTGCTCGCTGGTGGTGCCATAGTCGTGCATATGGCGCATGGCACACATGCCATAGGCATTATGCGTGGTCGCGCCGTAAGCGGACTCGAAATCGGCTTCCGCGCCCGCCGCGCGCGGCGGCATCACGCCGGTCCGCGGCTTGCCGGCGAGCGTGATCAGCGCGATCGAGCACTTGCCCGCCGCGATCGCCTCGGCGGCATGGCCGAGATGGATGATGTAGGAACAGCCGCCGGTCTCGGTGGAATCGACGTGGCGGAGTTTCTTGGTGTTCAGGCCGAGATAATCGACCATCGGCCAGGCACCGCCGGGCGCGTCGCCCGCGCAGAAATAGCCGTCGACATCGTCCTTGCTGATCCCGGCATCCTCGATCGCGCCCTTGGCGACCTCGGCGTGAAGCTGGGCGGTGGATTTGTCCGGCGCATGCCGGGTCGGGTGTTCGTAGATCCCGGCAATGTAGGCCTTGCCCTTGATGGTCAAAACAGAGGTCTCCGCTCGCGTTTCTTCTTGGCTCTTTTTTCTGAACCGCACCGGGCTGCTTGGCAAGCGCGGAAATATTCCGTCGGGCGAGAGGGCAGCGGGTTGGCGCAAGTGCGGCCCAATCCGTCTGCCTCTCCACCGTCATTGCGAGCGCAGCGAAGCAATCCAGAGTCTTTCTGCAGACGCATTTCTGGATTGCTTCGCTGCGCTCGCAATGACGAAAGAGGCAGCGGAAATCCTAAAGGTGTTTTGCCCGACGGCGCAAGCGATTTTCGTTTTATCGAAAGAACCCGCTTTACGAAAACAACCCCATGCACAGTAGAACGGTGGTTGATTTCAAACGAGAAATCGTAGGGTGGGCAAAGCGAAGCGTGCCCACGTCTTTTGCGCAATTTTCGGCGAGATGGTGGGCACGGCGCAAGTGCGCCTTTGCCCCTTTGACTACACGGGTCGCATCTCGCGGCCCGTTGGATCCATCTCGAGTATCGATTCATGCAGCCCGCCCATGACCACCGTCGGTCTCTCATCCTCGTCAATTTGAAAAAGCCGCCACGCAACGCCTCTCGCTTCCTCCTCCAGGGAGCCAGGATCATCGAGCAACCGGCAAAGTCCGAATAGCAGTCGCCACTGCATTGCCCTTACCACCGCGGTGAGATCGCTTTCTGCTGCGCCGGCGGAGAGCAAACGCTGGAGGGCAGGACCAATCTCGCCGCCCGGATTGCTCGAAACATCATTGATGCGATCACATATCCAGCCTGCTCCGTCATCCGCGACGACAAGCTTCCAGGCCTCGCGCAAGAACAGGAACCGCGCCAACTGCGGAAGGTCCTCGTCGAGCTGAGATCGCGCCCAGTCTGCGGGATTGCGAGCCCCTAGTCTCCGGAATAGTTCTGTCAGTTCATCGGGTTTCATATCGCTCTTCCACAGAATGCGCTCGACACTCCAACTCGGTGTCGCAATTGCAAGCGTGCCAACTCTGGTTCAATCCCGGTGACATGGTCGGCACCGTGCCATGCGCATTCGCCCGTGGATCCGGCACTACTGGCACGGCTCGGGCTCGAGAACCATGGGCTTCATCCCCAGCGACAAGTGGATGATTTTGCCCGCTTTCGTGGTGAAGAGGATCGATCGCTCGTGATCGGGGCTCTCCACCTCGACCTCGTACTCAGGAGAATCCTCACCCTTGGCGTTCTTCGAATCCTGCTCCGCCTTGGCATCGACCGCATCGTTCTCGCCGCGATAGTAGAAGCCGAGACTCTTCTTCACCGGCCCATAAGCGCTCAGGATGGCGTCCTCCGCGGAGCCTATTCCGAGACCGTGCGCATCCGCGACGTCAGGCGCCTTCCCGTCTGAGTCATAGACCTGGATGACGGTGATCCTGCCGTGCTCAAGGACGTAGGCAAGGTCCGGCTCCTTTCCGTCGGCGCGCCAGGTCAAGTAGCACTGGTCATCTTCGAAGGGGGGCTGTCGAGGGAGCAGCTTGGTCTTCAGCGCCTTCTCAGCCGCTTTCACATCCATGCCTAGGCGAATGGGGCCGACGCCCTCCCAAGACAAGGTTTCGGCAGTAGCCGGACTCGTCAGCAGCAAGGCTGCCATCATCAACAACCCACGCCGCATTTCGCCACCCCAGAGCATAGTATCGATCGTGCCCCACTTGTAGCCGTGATAGAGCAAAGCGGCCCACGTCTTTTGCGCAGTTTCGGCGAGATGGTGGGCACGGCGCAAGTGCGCCTTTGCCCACCCTACGGCACCTGACCTACTCCGCTGCGATCTGCCTCGGCGCCGGCGGCGGGCTCGCGAGGTCGGCGGCGAGCTGGGCGTAGCGGGCCTTGGCGTCGGCGACCGCCTTCTCCTTCACCGGGCCGTAGCCGCGGATGCGGTCGGGCAGCGAGAGCAATTCGACCGCGGTGTCGACCGTGACGGGCGACAACAGGCCGAGCACGGTGGCGACGTCCTTCTCGTAGCCGACGATCAAATCGCGCTCGAGTTTGCGGTCGGCGCTGCGGCCAAAAATGTCGAGCGGGGTGCCGCGCAGGAATTTGAATTTTGCCAGCACGCCGAACGCTTTCAGCATCCACGGGCCGAAGGCACGCTTCTTCGGGCGGCCCAGCGCATCGACGCCGGACGCCAAAATCGGCGGAGCCAGGTTGAAGCTGAACTTGAAGTCGCCTTCGAACTGATCCTGGAGCTGCTTTGCGAAGGCGCCGTCGGTGAAGAGACGCGCAACTTCGTACTCGTCCTTGTAGGCGAGCAGTTTTGCGTAGTTGATCGCGACCGCGCGCGGCAGCGCATCGCCGTAGCTTCCCTTCACCGCGGCATCGCGGACCTGGTCGACCAGCTTGCGATAACGCTTGGCCAGGCGGCCGTTCTGGTAGGCGGTGAGATGCTTGGCGCGATGCTCGATGACCTCGTCGAGCGTCATGGCGTCCAGCGTCTTGGGCGCTTCGACCTCGTCCGTTCCCTTCAGCATGTCGGCAAGGCGCGCGGGGTCCGCGACGGCAAGACGCCCGAGGCGGAAGGCCTCCTTATTCATCTTGATCGCGACGCCGTTGACCTCGATCGCCTGCTCGATCGCCTCAGCCGACAACGGGAACAGCCCCTTCTGATAGGCATAGCCCATCATCATCATGTTGGTGGCGATGCTGTCGCCCAACAGCTGCTCGGCCGGCTTGGTGAAATCGAAGAACACGGAGTCCTTGTGCAGCGCCGTTTCCAGCAACCCATTCAGCTTGCGGGTCTGGAAGTTGAAGTCACGGTTCAGGACGAAGTCGGCGGTGGGAATGACGTGGCTGTTGATGATGCCGTGGGTGCGACTGGAGTCGCAGAGCGAGATCGTGTCCTTGGCGACGGCGACCACCTCGTCGGCGGCAAGCACGACGTCGGCCGTGCCGGTGACGATGCGCGAGCATGTCACTTCCGCCGGGTGATCCGACAGGCGGACGTGGCTCAGCACCGCCCCGCCCTTCTGCGCCAGACCGGACATGTCGAGGATCATCGAGGCCTTGCCCTCGATATGCGCGGCCATGCCGAGCAGCGCGCCGATGGTGAGGACGCCGGTGCCGCCAACGCCGCCGACCGCGATGTTGTAGGGCTTGTCCAGCGCCGGACGCGACGCCGGCTCCGGCAGCGCGCCGATGTCGGCCAGCTCCGCCGGCGCGCGGTGACGCGGCGCGCCGCCGTCGATGGTGACGAAGGACGGGCAAAAACCCTTCAGGCAGGAATAGTCCTTGTTGCAGGACGACTGGTTGATGGCGCGCTTGCGGCCGAACTCGGTTTCCAGCGGCTCGACCGAGATGCAGTTCGACTGCACGGAGCAATCACCGCAGCCTTCGCAGACGGCCGGATTGATCATGATGCGACGCGCCGGATCTTCCATCAGGCCGCGCTTGCGGCGGCGGCGCTTCTCGGCAGCGCAGGTCTGCACGAATACGATCGCGGACGTGCCCTTGTACTCCCGGCACATCTTCATGACGTTCTGCAGTTCGTCGCGATGATACAGCTTCACGCCCGGCGCGATGGTGTCGGCCGGATAGGCGTCGGGCGCCTCCGAGACCAGATAGATCTCGCGAATGCCTTCGGCGTGGAGCTGGAAAGTGATCTGCTGCGGCGAGAGATCGCCGTCGTGACGCTGGCCGCCGGTCATGGCGACGGCGTCGTTGTAGAGGATCTTGTAGGTGATGTTGGTCTTGGAGGCGACTGCCTGCCGGATCGCGAGAAGGCCGGAATGGAAATAGGTGCCGTCGCCGAGGTTCGCAAAAATGTGGTTCTCGTCTGTGAAGGGCGCGATGCCGACCCACGGCACGCCCTCGCCGCCCATATGCGTGAACGTCTCGGTCGAGCGGTCCATCCACAGCGCCATGAAGTGGCAGCCGATGCCGGCGAGCGCGCGGCTGCCTTCGGGGACCTTCGTCGATGTGTTGTGGGGGCAGCCGGAGCAGAAATACGGGGTGCGGGAGACCGGCGCCGTGGGGATCATCTGGGACGCCTGGCGGCCGTTGAACCAGTCGGCCTTGGCGCGGAGCATCTCCGCAATCTCGGGGTTGAGATCAAGTCGAAGCAGCCGTTCGGTGAGCGAGGTCGCGAGCGAGGCAACACTGAGCTCGGCGGCGAAGGTCAGGAAGCGCTTGTCGTGCTCGTCCATCTTGCCGACGATGCGCGGGCGGACGTCGTCGCGCCAGTTGAACAGCACCTGCTTGACCTGGTTCTCGACGATCTCGCGGCGCTCCTCGACGATGAAGATCTCTTCGAGGCCGACGGCGAATTCGTGCACGCCTTCCGGCTCCAGCGGCCAGGGCATGCCGATCTTGTAGAGGCGAAGGCCGATCTTGGCGGCGACCTCTTCGGTGACCCCGAGTTCGCGCAGCGCCTGGCGCACGTCCTCGTAGCTTTTGCCGGACGCCATGATGCCGAAACGGGCGTTCGGCGAATCCATGGTGACGCGGTTGACCTTGTTGGCGCGCGCAAAGGCGATCGCGGCAAAGCCCTTGTAATCCTGCAGGCGGCGATCCTGCTCGAAACGGTCGTCCGGCCAGCGCAGATTGAGCCCGCCGGGCGGCAACTCGAAATCCGGTGGGATGATGAAAGGCTTCATCTCGTCGGTGAGGTCGATCTCGGCGGTGGTCTCCACCGTTTCCGTGATCACCTTCATGCCGACCCAGCAGCCTGAATAGCGCGACATCGCGATGCCGAGCAGGCCCATCTCGATCATCTCGTGGATGCTCGAGGGATAGAGATACGGCATCAGCGCCGACATGAAGGCGTGGTCCGACTGATGCGGGACGGTGGAGGATTTGGCGCCATGGTCGTCGCCGGCCAGACACAGCACGCCGCCGTTCTTGGCGGAGCCGGCGGCATTGCCGTGGCGGAAGACGTCGCCGCAGCGATCGACGCCGGGGCCCTTGCCGTACCAGATGCCGACGACGCCGTCGTATTTGGCGCCGGGCGAGAGGTTGAGCTGCTGCGAGCCCCAGACCGCGGTCGCCGCCAGATCCTCGTTCACGCCAGGCTGGAACTTGATGTTGTACTGCTCGAGGTGCTTTCGGGCGGCGAAAAGCTGCTGGTCGTAGCCGCCGAGAGGCGAGCCGCGATAGCCGGAGATGAAGCCCGCGGTGTTCAGGCCTGCGGCGCGGTCGCGGCGAATCTGGGCCATGGGCAGGCGGACCAGCGCCTGGATGCCCGTCGTGAAAATATGACCGGTGTCCTGGGTGTATTTTTGATCGAGACTGATCGGACCCTGGTTGATTCCCATGTTGTCCTCTTTCGCCCTTTTGAGCGTTTGGCTGCTTAAGCCGTTGCCTGCCCGTTGTTTTTAGCTAGGGCGCGCCGACCACCTGCGCCACTCTATGTCGGATATTTAACGCGGCGCATCACAAATCTGGCGCTTCCGCGGCGGCAGGAAAAAAACGCAATTTCGTGGCCGGAAAGGCATGGGCGATTTTCAATTTGTGTCACCATAGCCCTGCGTCGCGAAATGACGTGACGTCCGTATGATGCGACAGGGCTGATGAGTCGCAGCAAGAAGGGTCGACGATGCGGAGGATTCTGGCTGGCCAGGCTCTGGTAGGTTTGGTCTTGTGCAGTGCGGTTGCGAGCGCGGCCCTTGCCGCCGAACCGTCGCCCGAGCTGATCGCCTACGGCAAGACGCTGGTCGAGGCCGGCGACTGCGCAGGCTGCCACACCGCCGATCCCGCAAAGCCCTTCGCCGGCGGCAAGCGCATCGACACGCCCTTCGGCGCGATCTATGCGCCGAACCTGACGCCGGACCGCGACACCGGGATCGGTGCATGGACTGACGATAATTTCACCCGCGCCGTGCGCACCGGCACCGCGCCGGACGGCTCGCTTTATTACCCGGCCTTCCCCTACCCCTACTTCACCCGGATGACCAAGGACGACACGCTGGCGATCCGCGCCTATCTCGGCACACTCGCGCCGGTCGCCAGCCGCAACAAGCCGCCGGAGCTGCGTTGGCCATTCGGCTATCGCGGCCTGATGCGAGCCTGGAACTTGCTGTTCTTCACGCCCGGCCTGTTCGAACCGGACCAGAGCAAGAGCGCGGTGTGGAATAGGGGCGGCTATCTCGTCACAGGGCTCGGCCATTGCGGCGCCTGCCACACGCCGAAGAACTATTTTGGTGCCGACAAGGCCGCGCAGGCCTTGTCCGGCGGCGATCTCGGCGGCTGGTATGCGCCGCGGCTCGATGGTGCCGCGCGCACCGGATTGCAATCATGGAGCGCCGACGACATCACCGAATATCTGCAGAGCGGCCGTAACGCCAAAAGCCATGCCGGCGGGCCGATGGCCGAGGTGATCGTCAATTCAACCTCGAAGATGAGCGATGCCGATGTACGTGCGATCGCGGTGTACTTGAAGAGCCTGCCGCCGGTGCGCCGGGAAACCATCGTGACGCCGCCCGACGAGACCGAGATGCAAGCGGGCCAGGCGGTCTACGCAAAACTCTGCGTCGCCTGCCATGAAGCCGACGGCTCGGGCGCACCGCGCATCTATCCGCCGCTGCCGGGCAATGCCCTGCTGCAATCGATCAACCCCTCCTCGACCTTGCGCATCATCCTCGACGGCGCCCATACCGTGACGACGCCGCGGGCGCCGAACACCGGCGAGATGCCCGGCTACGCCAAGCAATTGTCCAACGATGAGATTGCGGCGGTGACGAACTACATCCGCAATTCCTGGGGCAATGCCGGTCCGCTGGTGACACCGGCGCAGGTGAAGAAGGCAAGGAAGCAGGAGCCGTAGCTACTGCGCCGCCGCAAAGACGGCGCGCTCCCTCGCCCCGTTCTTACGGGGAGAGGGTTGGGGTGAGGGGCTGCTTCGGCAGAGACGGCGTCAGTTAGACTCGCGGAGACTCCCCCTCACCCGGATTGCATCTAACGATGCAATCCGACCTCTCCCCGCAAGCGGGGCGAGGTGACGAAATCAGCCCTACTGCTCCTCATCTCCCGTGAACACGAACTTCGGCATCTCCCATTTGTAGCGCACCGCGAGCAGGCGGAAGCTGATGCCGAGGACAAACGTCAAAATGGTCCAGAGCTCGGCGTTGAGGCTGAGCCCGAACGCGGTCGCATAGAACAATCCCGTCACCACCGAGACGCTGGCGTAGAGCTCGGAGCGAAACAGCAGCGGCACGTCGTTGCAGAGCACGTCGCGCAACACGCCGCCGGCGCAGCCCGTCACCATGCCGGAGACGATGACGATCGGCAGCGAGGCATCGGTCTGCCAGGCGACGTCGCAGCCGGTCATAGTGAAGACCACGAGACCGATGGCATCGAGCACGATGAAAGCGAGCTTGAGCCGATGCACGAGCCGCGCGAACAGAATGGTGAGAAAGGCCGCGCCGCCTGCGAGCGCGAGGTAGATCGGGTTTTGCACCCAGGACAGCGGATAGTGCCCAAGGAAGAGATCGCGCAGCGTGCCACCGCCGAGCGCGGTGATGCAGCCGAGAAAGCAGACGCCAAGCCAGTCCATGCTGCGGCGGCCGGCCGCCAGCGCGGCGGTCATGCCCTGCGCGGCCACCGCGATCAAAGAGAGGAAATGCAGCACGCTATCGCTCGGCGGCAGGCTCCACATCGCTTCTGTTCCCTTCTCCCTGCGATGGAACTTACGCACAAGGTTCCCGCATGAACAGGTTCCCGATTCCTCGCGCGAGGGCAACATGCGACGAAAGCATAACGCGCACGGAACAGAATCTCGCAGCTGAGGGTTGTCAGGGGGCAATCAACGAGGAGACCCAATCGATGGCTGACGACCGTTTTCCCAACGATCCGTACCGCCCGAACCTCGCCGACGATGAGTATCTTCGCGCGGCGCGCCGGGATGCCGACCTTCAGGCCGATCCCGAGCTGGGTGAAGGCCCCGCCTCCAGCGGCAAGGTCGCGCTGTTCGCAGTGGCTGTCGCAATAGTGCTGGGCGCCGTGTTCTATGGCTTGAACAACACCAGCACGACGGGCAACCAGGCGAGCAATGCGCCGACCACGCAGACCGCGCAGCAGACGGCTCCGGCCAATCCGGCCGCGCCTCCCGGCATGCGTGACGTGACGCCGCGCAACAACACCGCGCCCGGCGTGACCACGGGTGCTGCCCCGAGCAAGCCGGCCGCTCCGGCGGATATGCCTGCGGCAAAGCCGGATCCGGCTCCGCCGGCTGAGGGCGCGAAGTAACGATTTACAACAGATTGCGACGGCGGCGGGATCGAAAGGTCCCGCCGCTGTTCGTTTGGTCTAGCTGAACATCTTGTTGAGCTCGCCGCCGGAATAGCCGCTGCCGAGTTCGGTGAACGTTCCCTTCTCCGCCATCTCCTTTGCCGCGCGCATGAAGCCGCCCCAGGCGGCGCGGGCGAGCGAGCCGCCGACGCTGATCCGGCGCACGCCGAGATCTTCGGCTTCCTTCAACGACAGGCCGGAGCCACCGATCAGCAGGTTGAACGGTCTGGGTGCGACAGCCTTCACCACGGCCGCGATGTCCTCACGCGTCTTCAGGCCCGGCGCATAGAGGCAATCGGCGCCGGCGTCCGCATATGCGGTAAGCCGGTCGATGACGAGCTTGAGATCGGTCACGCCCCACAGGAACGCCTCGCAGCGGCCGACCAGCAGGGTGTTGCTGTCGCCGATCGCCTTGCGCGAGGCCTTGATGCGCTCGACCGCCAGCGCGCGGTCGTAAAGCGGCTTGTCCTTGTCACCGGTCGAATCCTCGATCGAGAGGCCTGCGACGCCCGTGCGCACGCCGCGCTCGACATTGTCGGCGACCTTGTCCGGTTCGACCGCGAAACCACCTTCGAAATCCGCATTGACGGGAATGTCGACGGACGAGCTCAGTGCTGCCAGATGCTGACAGACGTCCTCGACGGTGACGCGATTGTCGGCCTTGCCGATGGTCCAGGCGAAGCCCGCGCTCGATGACGCCAGCGCCTTGAAACCGAGATGCTGCAACGCCTTGGCGCTGCCGACATCGACCGGATTGGGCAGGATGAAGCAGCCGCTCTCGTGCATCTTCCTGAACGTCGCGCGCTTGTCAGCAGTTGTCACATGCATGTTTCTCTCCCTTGTTGGCCGCGCAGACATAGGCACGCGTTTTGGGCAGCGCTAGTGCGCGCCCGGCAGCGCTAGTGCGCGTCGTGCACGGCGCGGCTGTCCTTCGGTGCCTGCTCGCGATCGGTCATGCCGTAGTCACGGACGACGCTGGCGATGCGCAGGTGATAGTCGGCGAAGATCTTGGCCCTGCCCTTGGCCTGGGTGCGGCGGTGCTCCATCGTGTTGCGCCAGGCCTGGACTGCGGCCTCGTCGCGCCAGAACGACAGCGACAGGACCTTGCCCTTCTCGGTCAGGCTTTCAAAACGCTCGACCGAGATGAAGCCGTCGATGGTTTGCAGGATCGGCTTCAGATCGGCCGCGAGGTCGAAATAGTCCTGGCGATGTTCCGGCTTCGGCCAGACTTCGAAGATCACGGCGATCATGGGCGGCTCCTGCTGTTGGTTCGTTACAGTACCACCTTGCGCAGGAAGGTGCGCTCTTCCGCGAGGATGAATTTGTTGTCCTCGGCGAAATGGAAATTGGCCATGCCCTCGGCATCCTGACGCAGTCGCGCGCGATAGGCCTCGTAGGCAGCCAGGCTTTCGAACGTGATCAGCGCGAACGCGATGTTGTTGGTGCCCTCATGCGGCATGAAATAGCCGATCAGGTCGCCGCCGCATTTCGGGATGATGGTGAGCCAGCGCTTCGAATACTCCTCGAACTGCGCGCGCTTGAAGGGATCGAGCTGATAGCGGATGAAGACGGTGACGGACATGCTGGGGTTCTCCTGTGTGTGCTCCTCATCCTGAGGAGCGCGGAACGCGCGTCTCGAAGGATGAAGGCCCGGCCGGTGGCCTCGCCCTTCGAGACGCGCGCAAGAGCGCGCTCCTCAGGGTGAGGATCGGGCTTGCTGTTTCGCTTCGCTGTTCGTTCGCAACAACGATGTGAGACACGCTACGCCCTTGCCCGACCACAATGCTTCGGCTACCATCGAAGCATGAAATCAGGTCCCGACATCGCCATGGTCGCCGCGCTGGTCGGCGATCCCGCCCGCGCCAACATGCTCACGGCGCTGATGAACGGACGCGCGCTCACGGCAAGCGAGCTCGCGCAGGAGGCCGGCATCACGCCGCAGACCGCGAGCTCGCATCTGGCAAAGCTCGAGGCCGGCGGGCTGGTCGAGCCGGAGAAGCAGGGCCGCCACCGCTACTACCGCCTCACCGACGACGACGTCGCCGGCGTGCTCGAAGGTCTTGCGGGGCTCGCCGCACGCACCGGCCACATGCGCGTGCGCACCGGGCCGAAGGATCCCGCGCTGCGCCGCGCGCGGATCTGCTACGACCATCTCGCCGGCGATCTCGGCGTGCAGATGCTGGATTCCTTGCGCGCACGAAACCTGGTCAGGCAGAAAAAGCAGGACATCGAGCTGACCGCCGAGGGCGAGCGTTTCCTCGCCAAGAATGTGCAGATCTCGCCTGACATGCTCAGCCACCCGCGCCGTCCCGTCTGCAAGGCCTGTCTCGACTGGAGCGAGCGGCGTCACCATCTCGCCGGCACGCTTGGCGCCGCGATGATGCAGCGTTTCGCCGAGCTGAAATGGGCCGCACGCGACGCCACACCCGGCAGCCGCGTGGTGAATTTCACCCGCACCGGCGAGAAGCAGTTTGCGGCGCTGTTCGGCGGTGAGAAAGACTGACAACACGTTTGCGTGTGGACACTCACAGTCGTCATGGCCGGGCTTGACCCGGCCATCCACGCGGTTATGCGAACGTCATTCCGTGACCGCCAGAGACCTCCATGATCCGCATCCTCCCGGCCGCCCTCGCCGCCGCCCTGCTCGCTTCCCCGCTCATCGCGCACGCCGCCGACACGCCCCAACGCGAGCCCTATGGCATCGCGCTCGAAGGCTTTGCCTATCCCTATCCCGTGCACCTGCTGCCCGTGGTCAATGACGGCGAGCAGCTCAGCATGGCCTATATGGACGTCGCGCCGGCGCAGCCGAACGGCCGCACCGTGGTGCTGCTGCATGGACGCAATTTCCCGTCGAGCTATTGGGCGCCTGTCATCAAGATGCTCACCGACGCCGGCTATCGCGTCGTGGTGCCGGACCAGATCGGCTTCGGCAAATCGTCCAAGCCCACCGGCGAACTGCATTTCGACAATCTGGCACGCAACACCATCGCGCTGCTCGATCACTTAGAGATCAACAAGGCCGATGTCGTCGCGCATTCGCTCGGCGGCATGCTGGGCGTGCGCATCGCGCGTGCCTATCCCGATCGCGTCGCGCATCTGGTGCTGACCGCGCCAATCGGGCTCGAGGATTATCGCCTCTACGTGCCGCCGACGCCGACCGAAAAGATCATCGAGACCGAGGACAAGCTCACCGCCGACGACTACCGGAAACAGCTCCAGACCAATTACGCGATCAAGCTGCCGGGCGACGCCATCACGCCGTTCATCGACGCCCGCTTCAACATCAAGGGCAGCCCCGATTATCCGCGCTGGCTGCGCGCCTTCGTCTCATCCGGCCAGATGATCTATCGCGAGCCGGTCGCGCATGAGATTCCGCTCATCACCGAGCCGACGCTGTTCATCATGGGCGCCGACGACCACAACGCACCAGGCCGGCCGAATGCGCCTGAGGCGCTGCGGCCCAAGATGGGGCAGAATGCCGAGCTGGCAAAAGCGTTCGCGGCGAAGATGCCGAATGCGCGGGCTGAAGTCATTCCGGACACGGGCCACCTCGTCTTCCTGGAGGCGCCCGACAAGTACAAGGAGCTGGTGCTGGGATTCCTCGGCCACTAGCGCCATTCATGTCGCGCGAGGCCGTACGCGGACAATGTTCATGCCGCATTCAGGTCATGATTGGCAGGTTTGGATCGCGCCGTGCCGACATGTCGCAAAAATTAACATGTCGAATCGTATGGTTTGATTCATTGTGCGCCGCAAGCGCCAAGCCCCCTAGTCTACCCTCAGAGACTTTGCCCCCCAAGGACCAGAAGGAAGATCACATGAAATATCTGTTTGCCGCCGTGATGCTCGCCAGCGCGGTCGTCGGCTTCAGCGAGGCGGCCAGCGCCGCCGGTGGCTGCGGCCCGGGCTGGTACCGCGGCCCCTATGGCGGCTGCCGTCCGATGGGTGGTCCCGTGGTCGTGGCCCCCGCCCCGGTCGTCGTCGCTCCGCCGGTCGTCGTCGTGCGTCCGCGCGTGTGCCCCTATGGCTTCCGCTGGTACGCCGGCCGCTGCCGCCCGTTCTGATCTTTCGCACTTGCGAAATGGCCGCGCGGGATCAGCCTGCGCGGCCATTTTCGTTTGAGAGGCTTGGTTCGTTTGAGAGGCTTGGCGCAAGGAAACTTGGCACATGAAAAAAGGGGATCGCCATCGCGATCCCCTTTTTCAGTCCAGGCTTTTTCAGTTCAGGCCTTTTCAGTTCACGCGTGGCTTTACCAGTGACGCCAGTGGCGGCGGTGCCAGCGTCGGCGCCAGCCCCAATGACGGTGGCGCCATCCCCAGTGACGGTGATGCCAGCGACCGCCGCCATGCCAGTGCACCTGCTCGGGCTTGAGCTGGGCTGCTTCCTCGCTGCTGGTGACGGCGGGATGAGCGTTTGGATTGGCGAGCGGCATGCCGCCATTACCGAGCGGCTGCGGCGCCAGCGGCGCGGCCTGCGCGGCGGCAGAGAATGCGGCCGCACCGGCCGCGACGCCGATGGCGAGTTTCAGAAAATTGCGGCGTTCCATGACTTCTTCCTCTCGGGCGAGCGTTGCATGATGCAAGAGGAAGTCTCGGGCTCGCGACATGAACTGCCGCTGAATCGCGCGTTCAGGTTCATTGCAATGCTGTCAGAGAGGCGCGCTACGTCGCAAACCAGCGCATCGCCTTCCAACATCGCGTCCTGTTGTTTGGCCGCAGCATAGCTGGTTATAGTGCCGGCAACAAAAAGCCAGCGCGACGGAACATGACGAGCGCGCGACATCAGGGAAGGACCGCCATGCGCAGGATCATCACGGGCATCATCGCGATCGCTGGCCTCCTTCCCCTCGCCTCGCGCGCCGAGATCGTCCGATTCGATATCACCGAGCGCGTGCCCGCCTTCGCCGGGCGCAGCTTCGGCAATGTCGGCACCTATGAGCGCATCACCGCGCGCGCGACCTTCGCGCTCAATCCGGCCGACGACCGCAACGCCGTCATCACCGATCTCGCGCTGGCGCCGCGCAATTCCGACGGCAAGGTCGAGGCCACCGCCGATGTCGTGATCCTGCGGCCGACCGATCCTGCGCACGGCAACGGCACGCTGCTATTGGACGTGCCCAATCGCGGCAGAAAACTCGCGCCGCAATTGTTCGACGATTCCGCCCAGCCCGGCGCCAACAATGCCGACAAGGCCGAGGACGCCGGCATCGGCTTCCTGCACCGCCAGGGCTTTACGATGGTCTGGGTCGGCTGGCAGGGCGACATCCCCTCCAAGCCGGGGCAGCTCGCGATGAGCGCGCCGGTGATCAAGAACATCAGCGGTCCTGCGCGCGAAGAGTTCGTGTTCGACACGACGGCGAGCCCGGCGCGCGCGACGCTGACCTGGCCCGCCGCGGACGCCGCCAACCTCAACGTCACCGTCCGCGCCGCCTGGGCCGATGCGCGGCAGACGCCGCCAGGTCTCTCCGCAAAGCTCGTCGATCCCAACACCGTGGAGATCACCCGGCCCGACGGCTTTGACGCCGGTGCGCTCTACGAGGTCACCTACACCGCGCGCGATCCGGTCCCGCTCGGCATGGGCTATGCCGCCGTGCGCGACGTCGTCAGCTTCCTCCGCCACGACGAAACGCAGGCCAACCCGCTGCTCGACGGCCTGCATCCGTCGGTCAGCCGCGCCATTGGTTTCGGCGTCTCGCAATCCGGCCGCTTCCTGCGCGACTTCCTCTATCTCGGCTTCAACGAGGATCTTGGGGGCCGCATGGTGTTCGACGGCTTGATGCCGCATGTCGCGGGCACGCGGCGCATGGCCACCAATGTCCGCTTCGGCCAGCCCGGCCGCAACCCGCGCCACATGCAGGATCCGGCGTGGCAGGCCGATCTCTTTCCCTTCACCTATGCGACGCTGAGCGATCCCTATTCCGGCAAGACCGACGGCGTGCTGCGCCGCTGCTCGCTCTCCGTCACCTGCCCCAAGGTGATGCAGACCGACAGCGAGCACGAATGGTGGGCCTCGCACGCCTCGCTGCTGGTCACCGACCTCGCCGGCAACCACCTCGACCTGCCCGACAACGTCCGCGCCTACATGATCGCGGGCACGCCGCATTTCGCGGAAGCGACTGATGTAATGAAGAAGGGCCTGCCGGCGATGTCGCTGCCGCAGAACCCGATGCATGCAGGCATGCCGATGCGCGCGCTGCTCACCGACCTCAACGCCTGGATCAGCGACGGCACCAGGCCGCCCGCAAGCCGCGTCCCCATGCGCGCGCACGGCACGCTGGTTGCGGCGAAAGGCGCCGTGCCGACGGATATCCCCGGCCTGCCCTATGCCGGCATCCACACGCTCGCCGCCTTCTCCGACCAGAGCGTGCTGCCGCCGAAGGAGATCGGCCACTATCCCGTGTTCGTGCCCAAGGCCGACGATGACGGCATGGCCATCGCAGGCATTCGCCAGCTCGCGCTCGCCGTGCCGCGCGCGACCTACGCCGCATGGAATCCGCGCGCGATCGGATTTGGCCCGACGGCGCTCTATCCCTTGCAGGGCGCGGTCGTGCCGTTCGCACCGACCGAGGCCGCGCGGAAAGAGGTGCGCGATCCCCGGCTGTCGATTGCGGAGCGCTACGCCGATGACGGCGCCTATGTGGCGGCGGTGAAGCGGGAGGCGGCGCGGCAGGTGGCGGAGCGGATATTGCTGCCGGAGGATGCCGAGCGCGCGGTGGAAGCCGCCAAGCAAGGCAAGCTCGCGAAGCTTGGACAATAACGACGCATCGCGCACGACATCAATTTCCACCAACCTCATGAGGAGACCGCTTTGAACAAATGGAAGCGATTGACGCGAGCGCTTGGATTTCTTTGCATGTTCTGTTGGCTGGCGGGACATCAGGCTTACGCCGACGGCTCCGTATCGTCGCTGCACATGGGCTACGGCGCGGCCACTCCGGCCGAGTTTGATCACTTTCTCGCGGTGATCCAGCAGTACAACGCGTCGGGCGAGCGCTTCCGCATCGACAGCCACTGCCAATCCGCCTGCACCATGTTCCTGTCGATCCACAATGTCTGCGTCACGCCAGGCGCGACCTTGTTGTTTCACGCCGGCGGCTCCATGAAAAAGGGCATCCTCAGCCCCGCGCGCACGCAACAGATGGCCAGCACCTACAACGCGGCCTTGCGCCAATACGTCACTGAGAACCATTTCATGGACACCTTCGCGTTTCATTCGATTTCGGGAAGCGACATCGTCAAGCGTTTCGGCTACCCGGCCTGCCGATAGCGCGGACGGCGCCCCGTAGGGTGGCAAAGGCGCACTTGCGCCGTGCCCACGATCTTTTAGCCGTCGGGAGAAGTCGTGGGCACGCTCCGCTTTGCCCACCCTACGGGTTCCGCCCGTGGAGAAAAACATCTCTCCGTTGTCGGAACGCGGCGCCTCCATCCGTCCTATGCCTAGGACAGCACGGAGACGCCACATGCCCGACCTCACCTTGATCACCTACGACTGGGTTCCCCCGCCGCCGCGCGGCTATGTCCGCGACCTCAGGGTGCGCTGGGCGCTCGAGGAAGGTGCCCTGCCCTATCGCGTTGCCAGCACGCCGTTCGACGACCGCGGGCCTGCGCATCTGGCGCACCAGCCGTTCGGCCAGGCGCCATGGCTGACCGATGGCGATCTCTCGATCTTCGAGACCGGCGCAATCCTGCTGCATCTCGGCGGGCTCAGCGAGAAGCTGCTGCCGGCCGATCCGCGCCGCCGGAGTGAAGCCACGGAATGGGTGTTCGGCGCGCTCAATTCGGTGGAGATGGCGACCCTGCCCTGGACGATGCTGAAGTTCATGGGCGAGCCGGGATCGAAATTCTTCGACGACTTCCTCACGCTTCGCCTCAAGCGCATGGAGAGCGTGCTGGCCGACCGCGAGTGGCTGGCGGGATCCTTCTCCGTCGCCGACATCCTGATGGCGGACGTGCTGCGCATCGTCGAACGTTTCGACGGGCTCGCCGACAGCCCCGCCTGCCGCAACTACGTCGCGCGCGCGACGGGCCGTCCGGCGTTCGCCAAGGCGCGGGACGACCAGATGGCGCATTTCGCCGCGGGAGATAAGGCGCGTGCCCACGCGTAGGGCGGATTAGGCGAAGCCGTAATCCGCCACCTTCGTCATAGCGAAAAGACGGCGGATTACGCTTCGCTAATCCGCCCTACGCACCTGCGCCGCGTGACCCACCGCACACAATTAACCCGCCGTTTGCCATACACTCACGGCCACTGGAACGAAGCAATTTGCCTCAAATTATCCCGGCGGAAGGTGACACATGGCCCGCATCGATTATCTCAGAGAGCAAGTAGCCCGCGCCGAGCGTCTCGCGAAGGCGATCCTCGACCAGCAAGCCGCCGAACGACTGCAGGCGTTCGCCGCCGAATGCCGCGCGGAAATGCAGGTTCTGTCGCTCAAGACTGCTGCGTAAGGCAGCGCGCTACACCAGCTTCATCGGCGTATCGGCAACCACGCGCAAATCGATCCTGCCGATCAACGCCGAACGCCGCGCCTCCGCAGCACCGATCGCATCGTCCGTCTGCCGTAACGTGCTGATGTTCGAGCCCAGCGAAACGATGCCGCCAAGCACCAGCGCGATCGAACCGAGCGCAGCGGTCTGACCGAGTCCAAACAGTCCGAGGATGGTGACCAGGAGCAGCACCGCGCCGCTGCCGATCGCGATCTTGGACGCCAGGATGTACTTCCGGCATCGCTCGGCAATCTCGGCGAGGCGCTCGATCCGGTCTTCGATGTCGGAGATTTCGTCGGTCGGATCGGATTCGGTCATTGCGTTTCAACCGGCTGCGCTAGCGAAGATAAGGCAAAGGCTTGGCCATGCCGGCATCGACCAGCTGCAAATATTCTTTCTTTAGCACCGGGCCCAACAAGTCCCACGCCCACTGCGCATCGCCCAGATTCAGGTGCTCGACAAACGAAACGCCGACCGCATTCCGCAATTCATTGTTCCCGTCCCTGCAATATTTCTCGACGAACTTGAAGCACGACACGGCGTCTTTTTTGGCCCCCGCGGCGATGGCTCGTCGCGCGAAGTCAGCCAACACGTGCATTTCCATATGCAACAGGCCGTGCTGCGCGTTAACTTCGGCTCTCAGATCCGGAAAGGTATCTTTCAGCTCCTTCAGGAAGACGCTTCGATGAAGGTCGCCCACTTGATGTCCTCAAGGTTCACGTTGGATTTCTGCCGCGACAAACCTCGCTAGCAACAGTCAGCAGATAACCCGGATTTCGCTACGCTCCATCCGGGCCACGCTTCTTCTCACAACGGCAAATTGTCGTGCTTCTTCGCAGGCATCTCGACCTTCTTGTCCTTCAGCATCGCCAGCGCCCTTGCGATGCGCTTGCGGGTCGAGTGGGGCATGATGACGTCGTCGATGTAGCCGCGCTCGGCTGCGATGAAGGGCGACAGGAAGCGGTCTTCGTATTCCTTGGTGCGGGCGGCGATCTTGTCGGGGTCGCCGATATCGCTGCGGAAGATGATCTCGACCGCGCCCTTGGCGCCCATCACCGCGATCTGGGCGGTCGGCCAGGCGTAGTTCATGTCGGCGCCGATTTCCTTGGACGCCATGACGTCGAAGGCGCCGCCATAGGCCTTGCGGGTGATGATGGTGACGAGCGGCACGGTGCACTGCGAATAGGCGAACAGCAGTTTTGCGCCGTGCTTGATCAGGCCGCCGTATTCCTGCGCGGTTCCGGGCAGGAAGCCCGGCACGTCGACGAAGGTGACGATCGGGATGTTGAAGGCGTCGCAGAAGCGGACGAAGCGCGCGGCCTTGCGCGAGGCGTCGGAGTCGAGCACGCCGGCCAGCACCATCGGCTGGTTGGCGACGAAGCCGACGGTGCGGCCCGCGATGCGGCCGAAGCCGGTGACGATGTTCTTGGCGAACATATCGGCGATCTCGAAGAAATCGCCCTCGTCCACGACCTTCAGGATCAGCTCCTTCATGTCGTAGGGCTTGTTCGGATTGTCCGGGATCAGCGTATCGAGCGACATGTCGATCCGGCCGATGTCGTCGAAACTCGGCCATTCCGGCACGCCGTCGCTGTTGTTGGACGGCAGGAAGTCGATCAGGCGACGCATCTGCAACAGCGTCTCGACGTCGTTCTCGAAGGCGCCGTCCGCGATCGAGGAGCGCGTGGCGTGCACCGAGGCGCCGCCGAGCTCTTCGGCGGTGACGACCTCGTTGGTCACCGTCTTCACGACGTCCGGGCCGGTGACGAACATGTAGCTGGTGTTCTTCACCATGAAGATGAAGTCGGTCATCGCCGGCGAATAGACGTCGCCGCCGGCGCAGGGGCCCATGATGACGGAGATCTGCGGGATCACGCCCGAGGCGAGCACGTTGCGGCGGAACACATAGGAATAGCCGGCGAGCGCGGCGACGCCTTCCTGGATGCGGGCGCCGCCCGCGTCATAGAGGCCGATGATGGGCGCCCGCGCCTTCATCGCCATGTCCTGCAACTTGGTGATCTTCAGCGCGTGGGTCTCGGACAGCGAGCCGCCGAACACGGTGAAGTCTTTCGCGAAGACGAACGTCTTGCGGCCGTTGACGGTGCCCCAACCGGTGACGACGCCGTCGCCGGGCACCTTGTTCTTCTCCATGCCGAACTCGGTGGAGCGGTGCTCGACGAACATGTCGAACTCCTCGAACGATCCCTTGTCGAGCAGGAGCTCGATGCGCTCGCGGGCGGTCAGCTTGCCGCGGGCGTGCTGCGCCTCGATGCGCTTCTCGCCGCCGCCGAGCTTTGCGCCGGCACGACGGTCTTCAAGGGCGTCCAGGATATTCTTCATTTGCTCCCGCCAGTTCTTAGCCTAAATGCGATTGCCGGGGGTTCTAACACGGCATTTTGCAGACCGGGAAGCGGCTTTCGGCGCCGCAGGGCTGCCTTGCCGCAGCGTGAAAGCGCAAGGAATTACAAAGTTTTGCCTGGGAGGCGACCATGGACGAGAGAGCGGCCGAGACCGGGGCTGCAACCGGCGGCGTCAACATCATGCTGCGGCTGGAGGGCCTGACCCTGTTCGCAGGCATGGTGATGCTCTACGCGACCTGGGGCGGCTCCTGGTGGGTGTTCGCCCTGCTCTTCTTCGTCCCCGACCTGAGCTTCCTGGCCTATCTGTCGGACGCCAAATTCGGCGCGCTGGTCTACAACGCCGCCCACAGCTACATGGCGCCGGTGGCGCTGTTGACGTTCGGTTTCGGCCTCGCCTCGCCGCTCACCCTGTCCATCGCCCTGATCTGGCTTGCCCATATCGGCATCGACCGGGCGCTGGGCTACGGCCTGAAATATTCCGCAGGGTTCGGCTTCACCCATCTGGGGCGGATCGGCCGGCAGAAAAACGCCTGACCTGCGCGGCACCCGCGGCGGGATGAGCGCGATTTGCCCGTGCTGATCGGTTGACCCGGCGCGGCGATTCAGGCTTGCTCGGGCTTACGATCAGGCGCCGAATGTTGCGTGAGCTCAGTCGGTACGGCGGCGGTCATCACGTCCGGCTGCAAGCATCATCTCATGTCCGCCAAGGTCGTTCCCCTGCCTCCGAACAGTGCGTCCGAGACCACCGACTTCCTGCGGCGGATGGCCAGCATGGTGTCGGGGCGGAACGGCGAGATGCTGCTGCGCGCGGCAAGCCTGATCGAGTCGCTGGCGCAGCGGGCGATGTCGGCCGAGCGGCTCTATCATCAGCAGCAGGAAGAGAACAAGCGCCTGGTGGAGCTGCGCGAGGCCACCGAGCTCGCCTCCGACGCCATGGTCAGCCAGATCGCGGCGCTGCGGGCACAACTCGCCGAGGTCACGGCAGCTGCGGCCGCCGAACGCACCGCATTCGACAGCGAGCGCGGCAAGCTGCTCGACCTGATGCAGCATGCGGAAAGCCACATCGGCAAGCTCACCACCGAGCTCGGCACGCTGCGCGCCTCCGTCGACGCCTTCAACGAGACCGTGATCTCGGTGCCGATCGAGGTGCTGCGGCTGGCGCGCACCCAGTTCGATTATCTCTCCAGCGGTTTCGCGCTGAAGGGCGACGTGATCTCGCAGGCGATGAGCGAGATCGGCGGCTTCGCCATCGACCAGGCGCTGACCGCAAAGAAGCCCGCCGACAAGGCGTGACGCGCCCGCGCGAAAATTGACAGCGCGCATTCCGGTTGATCTACTTCCTAAAAATCATAAGGGAGGATCCGATGCCGACGGCATTCCGCGTCGTTGCCACGCTCGTCGCGCTCTGCGTTTCAACCGCGCTTGCCGGTGCTCAATCGCTTCCCAAGGATGCCCCGGCGCGGACCGAGATCTTCCCGATCCCGTCGCTCACCCTTTCCGACCAGCAATTCCTCAGCGGCGACGCCGCGGCCGGCAAGCCCGTCACGGTGGCCGGCGAATTCCGCGTCGCGCAAGGGTCGGGCAAGATGCCGGTCGTGGTGCTGATGCACGGCTCGAGCGGCGTCGGCGCCACCACGGAAGCCTGGGTGCACGAATTCAACGCCATGGGCATCTCGACCTTCGTGATCGACGGCTTTACTGGCCGCGGGCTGACGGTGACCGGGCCGAACCAGGCCCTGCTCGGCCGGCTCAATTTGATCATCGACATCTACCACTCGCTGGAGATTCTGGCGAAGCATCCCCGCGTCGATCCTGACCGCATCGTGCTGATGGGATTTTCGCGCGGCGGCCAGGCGACGCTCTATGCCAGCCTCGATCGCTTCAACAAGCTCTGGAACAAATCCGGCGTGCAGTTCGCCGCCTACATTCCGTTCTATCCGGATTGCTCGACGACGTATCAGACCGACACCGAGGTCGAGGCGCGCCCGATCCGCATCTTCCACGGCACGCCGGATGACTACAATCCCGTGAAGAGCTGCAAGGCCTTCGTCGAACGGCTCAAGGCCGCCGGGCGCGACGTGGTGCTGACCGAATACCCCGACAGCGCCCATGGTTTTGACAGCGGCCTGCTCGGCGTCAATACGGTCGCGGTGTCCGCCAACGCGCAGACCGTGCGCAATTGCCATATCAAGGAAGGTGACGGCGGCGTGCTGATGAACGGCGATACGAATGCGCCCTTCACCTACAAGGACCCTTGCGTCGAGCTCAACCCGCATGTCGGCGGCAATCCGACGACGGCGGCGGAGTCGCGGAAAGCGGTGGTGGAGTTCTTGCAGGCGCTGTTCAAGCTGGGATGAGAGCCCGCCAAGCGGGCGGTGCCGTAGGGTGGGCAAAGGCGCGCAGCGCCGTGCCCACGATCTCTCTCCGTCATCCGCAATTCGTGGGCACGCTTCGCTTTGCCCACCCTACGAGATCTCGCTACGGGATCTCGCATGGGGCCCTACGGCTCACCCGGCCTGAACGGCTCCTGCTTGTCCGGCGGCACCGTTTCCTCGGCCATCGCGAGCAGCATCGCCACCATCACGTAATTGCCGGTGAGCGACGTAAGGTCGACGATCTGCTGGTCGTTGAGGATTTTCTTGGCGCGCGCATAGGTCTCGTCGGAGACCTTCTTCGTGGTGGTGAGCTCGGTGACGAAGTCGTAGACCATGGCCTCGTCCTCGGCCATGTTGGACGGCCGCTTGTTGGCCTTGAGTTCGGCGATGATGTCCGTCGACAGGCCGGCCTTCGCCGCCAGCGGCGCATGCGCGAACCATTCCACCTGCGAGCGCCATTGCCGGCCGATGATGATGATCGCGAACTCGTTGAGCTTGGTCGGGACCGAGGTTTCCCAACGCAGATAATGCCAGAGGTCGAACAGACGCTGGCCGAGCACCGGGCTGCGGATCAGGGGATTATAGGGTCCGCCGATGCCGACGCTCGACACCTTCATGATCTGCTCGCCGAGCGGCTTCTGCGTGGCGTCGAGCTGGTCCATGGTGAGCTGCGGAAAGCGCGGCTCCTTGCTGGTGGCGGGTGCTGCAAACATCGTCGCGGCGAACCAGCCGCCGGCCGCGGCCAGCGTGAGCGACGACAGCCAGAGCGGCGTTGATGTCATGAGTGTCCTCCCGACCTTTTCTTGTGCTTGGTCGGAGGATGCTAGTCGAGCCGAACCTTGCGCGCCAGCTTGATGCGCTACCGCGCCCGGCCCGACAGCCGCAGCACGAAGACGAGGACCTCGGCCACGGCCTTGTAGAGATCAGGCGGAATCTCCTCGCCGAGCTCGACCTTGGAGAGCGCGCCGGCCAGAATCTCGTTCTCCTCGATCGGGATGTCGTTGGCCTTGGCGATCTCGACGATCTTTTCGCCGATCGTACCCTTGCCCTTGGCGACGACGACGGGCGCGTTGGTGCCCTTCTCGTAATGCAGCGCAATGGCAAGCTTTGATGGATCGCTCATGTGGCGCGATCCAGGAAATGACCGGCGCGGGCCGGCGGTGCTTGCGGCGGCGTGCCGTCGCGCACGATGATGTCACCGGGCTTGAGCTCGGCCCTCGTCAGCGCCTGATTGAGCTCACCGATCCCGGCGCGGAGCTGCTGCGCGGTCGCCGGCCGCTCGGCCCACATCCGCACAAAGGTCTTGTCGCCGTTGAGCGTGATCAGCGCGTGCACAGGCCCGCTCGGCTCGACATTGAGCGTGAAGCGCGCGCGCCAGGCGCGCTTGGCGGGATCGGCTTGCTCGTTGCCGCCGTCGCGCGAGATCTCGAACTGCGCCATCGCGGTGCCCTGCTGGGTCGCGAACGGAATCTCAAAATTCCACTGCGGCACGCTCGGATCGATCCGATGGCCGCTGGCATCGGATCGATCGGGCAGCGAGGCGACCTGCAATAGCGTCTGCCGCGCAATCGCGGCATCGGTATCGTCGAGCAGGCGATGCACGGTCGCGGCGAGCGGCGTGTCCGGCGTCAGCGATGGCGAGGCGATCGCCTGCGGCGACGGCAATGCGCCACGAAACGGCGGTGGCGCGGTCGTACGCGCGGCCGCTTCGAAGGCGTGGCCGTCAGGCACGGCCTTGGTGGCGCCCGGAACATTCCCGATCAGGCGCGGCAGGTTTTGCGTGACCTCTTGCAGCAGGGTCGCGGCCAGACTTGGAGAAATCGTCCGCGGCAGCGCCGCCTGCGGCGTTTCGCCGGCTATATCCGCGAGCACGGCGGCCACGACATTGGCGTTGCGCTGCATTTGCGGCGGTGGGGCCATCTCTGCGTCAGGCACCGCCGCCTGCACTGCGTTGCCGGCAGCTTGAGCCGGCGAGCTTGCGGCCTGCGGCGTGGCGACGGCGCTCGTCGCAACCGCAACGGCCGGCGTCGGTGGGGCGGCAGTTTCAAGCGTGCTTGATGTTGCTGCCAGGGTCTGACGCAGGACCAGTAGCGCGGCCTTCAAATCCGGCACCACGCCCGACGGTGGCGTCGTGCCTGCGGCAAGCGAGGCCTCGAGAAACAAGCCGGACTTCTGGAAGGCGGATTCGATGTCGCCGCCGTCCAGAGCCGTGTTGAGCGGTGTCTGTTGCGCCAGCACGTCCAGCACGGCCTGCTTCAAGCCGGCCGGCAAATCGCTGCCGGTCACGACGGACGCCAGGTTGGCGAACAGCGGCGCCTGGCTGCCTTGCTTGGTCACCGCCTCGGCTGAAGCCACGGTGACGGCGATCTGCTCCGTCGGCGTCAGCGGATTACGCGCCGTGGCCGCAGTTGGCGCAAGCGACGGGCTGTCGACCAGCGACGCGGCGGTCGGCGTCAGCGTGACCTGATCCGCGCTCGCCCCGCCTGCCCCGTTGACGACGGCCAGCCGGATGGTGCCGTCGTTCTGCGATACCGCGAGTTGGAGGTTTTGCCCTGGCGTCAACGACACCTCGGACATGACGTCCATCGAGAGGTTGGCGATTGCGATCCGCACTAGGTTGTCGGCGAGCACGCTCACGACCCTGGCGTCGACCACGCTGCCGGCCTGGAGCACAAGATCGGGCGTCGCCGCATCAGCCACGGGGCTGGCGGCACTGACGGGTATGATCGAGCTTATCGGCGTCGGCATCTTGGGCAGCCCGGGGAGCGCTACTCCCACCCTAGGGTCCCGTCGTAAACCTCTCGTTAAGGACCTTCGGCCCCGGGCGGATTAACCGCCGCCAGGACCGCCACGGCAGCGTCGAAATCCCGCAACCGGGTCACCCGGCGGGCAGCCGCCTCCTCGTCCACGCCCCATTGGTCGATGTTCCAGTCCTCGTCGACATGGGCGGCGGCCCAGACCTGGCCGGCGTCACGGACGCCATGGGCCAGCGCCAGCGCCAGCAGCGCCGAGCCGGTCAGGGTCGTGACGATATGGAGGGCGGCGACTGACCAGGGATCCCCCGGCAGCGCAGCGCGGGCGGCCCGGAGCGCCTCGTCCGGCTGCTTCACATGCATGATGCCCTCGGACAGGATGAAATGCGCCCCCAGCGCCTCCGCGGCCCAGAACAGCACCGGGTCCCAATGCGCGGCCTCGCGGGCGACCAGCCCTTCGGGATGGCCGGCGCGATAGAACAGCAGGTCGGTCTCGAAGTATTTTGCGAGGTCATCCGTGACGAGTCCGACGCGGTCGACCACCCCCTCGACCACGCTGTTGGCGATCCGCGTCAGCGGCATGGTCACGGGATCGATCGCCTCGCCCTGCGCCGCCCATTCCGCGGCCACGGCATCGGCGAGCGCCCGCACGGGGATAACCACCTGACGGGCGGAGGGCGTGCGGATCGGCTTGCCGTCGAGCGTGATGGCAAAGCCGCCCTCGGCCTCGGTCACGCCGGCCTCCTTGTAGAAGCGCTTGCGCAGCGGCGTCCGTGCCGACGCACGCGCCGATTCCCGCGGATCCGGCGGGGGTTGGCCTGCTGCTTCTTCGAACAATTCGCGCATGTGAGTTTTCGGTCTCCGCCGCTAAATGCAGGCTTTTAGAGTAAGATCGGCTTTTAAGGTAGGATCGGCGGCCGATAAAGCGAGCGGGCATGAGGGAACTTGCGGGCATTGCGGCCCTGTTCGCCGGGCTTTGGCTGGCCGCGGCCGAGGCCGGCTTTCGCACCCCGGAATCGCTGGTCCGCAACATCTACGCCTATTATGGCGAGGGCGCGCCGGAGCTGTCCAAGGGCCTGCCGCGGGACGAGGCAACCTCCCGGCAGTTCTTCGACCCCTCCTTGCGCAAGGCGTGGTCCGCCCCACGCACCGAGCCCTACGATTTCCTGGTGCAGAGCCAAAGCTGGAAGCTCGGCCCGGTCGTAATCGCAATCATCCGCAGGCAATACGACAAGACCTATGTCGCGGCGAACTTCGACAATCACGGCCGGCCGGTGACGTTGAACTTCATCCTGGTCAACGGGCCCGAGGGCTGGCTGATCACGGATGTCGAGAGCCCGCACGACAGTTTGCGGATGTTTCTGGAGCAGTTTCGGAATTAGGCTGGCACTGCGCCCTCAACCACCGCTGTCATGCCCCGGCTTGACCGGGGCATCCAGTACGCCGCGGCATCTCGGTTCGATCACGGCTGTCTCTGGAATACTGGGTCGCCCGGTCAAGCCGGGCGACGACAGTGGAGTGCCTACTCCTCCGGCGCGTTCTCGATCGGGTCGAACCGGCTCGCGTCCAGCCCGAGCAGATTCCACGACTGCTGCATGTGCGGCGGCAGCGGCGCGGTGGCATCGATCACGCCACCGCGCGGATGCGGGATGACGATGCGGCGCGCCAGCAGATGCAGGCGGTTTTGCAGGCCGCCCGGCAACTGCCAGTTCTCGATGTTGAAATATTTGGGATCGCCGACGATGGGATGGCCGATATGCTCCATATGGGCGCGCAGCTGATGGGTGCGCCCCGTCACCGGCTTCAGCGACACCCAGGTCAGCTTGTTGCCGGCGGTCTCGACCACCGCGTAATACGTCACCGCGTGGCTGGCGCCCTCGTCGCCATGCTGCGCGATGCGCATGATGGTGTCGTCCTCGCTCTCCTCCTTGGCGAGGAAGGTCGAGATGCGACCCTGCTTCGGCTTCGGCAGGCCCGGCACCAGCGCCCAATAGGTTTTCCGTGCCGAGCGGGAGCGGAAGGCGCCGGTCAGATGCGAGGCGGCAAATCGCGTCTTGGCGATCAGGAGACAGCCCGATGTCTCCCGGTCGATACGATGCACGAGGCGCGGCTTCTGGCCCTTGGAATCGCGCATCACCTCCAGCATCTGGTCGACGTGGCGCGTCATGCCCGAGCCGCCCTGCACGGCGAGGCCAGCCGGCTTGTTCAGCACGAGGACGTCGTCATCCTCGTAGATCGTCATTTCCTTCAGCGTGGCGAGCGTCTTTTGCGCGCCTTCCGACAGCTCGCCGACAGCCTTCGGCGTGTCGAGCTTCAGCGGCGGGATGCGGACGCTCTGCCCCTCCTCCAGCCGGTCCTTGCTGTCGACGCGTTTGCCGTCGACGCGCAGCTCGCCTTTGCGGACGACGCGCTGGATGTGGGAGAACGACAGGCCGGGAAAGCGCGCTTCGAGGAAACGATCGACGCGCATGTTGTTCTCGTCGGCCGTGACCTTGACGGTCTGCACCTTGGTCGGCAGCAGCGCCTCGACCGGTTTTGCCGGCGCGGCCTTCTCCAGCTCCGCTCTGGGCGGACGCCGTTCAGCGCGCTCGGCCGCAAAGCGCGGCGGCTTACTACCGGGCTTGCCGCCCGGACGCGGCCCGGCTTTCTTCGCGGTCCGTGCCTTGAACGGACGCGATTCCTTGCGCTCATCGCGCGAACGGGGCTCTTGATTGGTTCTTTTGATGCGGCGGCTCATGCTTGCCTGCCTACCCTAAAAGCCGGCTCCCGTCACGGCGAAATGGCCGATTCTAGCGCGAGCCGCCCCGCTCCTTGCGCAGCTTGGCCCAGTAATCCAGCCGCTTGCGGATCTCCCGCTCGAAACCGCGCTCCGGCGGGTCGTAGAAGGTCTGGCGGCCCAGCGCTTCCGGGAAATAGTCCTGGCCGGAGAAGGCGTCGGGCGCGTCGTGGTCGTATTCGTAGGCTGCGCCGTAGCCCTCCGACTTCATCAGCTTGGTCGGCGAGTTCAGGATATGCTTCGGCGGCAGCAGCGAGCCGGCCTGTTTGGCGACCTGCATCGCCGTGCCGAACGCCGTGTAGACCGCATTCGATTTCGGCGCGGTGGCGAGATAGACGACCGCTTGCGCGATCGCGAGCTCGCCTTCGGGATGGCCGAGGAAGTCGAAGGCATCTTTCGCCGCATTGGCGATCACGAGCGCCTGCGGATCGGCGAGCCCGATGTCCTCGACCGCCATGCGCACGACGCGGCGCGCGAGGAACAGCGGATCCTCACCGGCATCGAGCATGCGGGCAAGGTAATACAGCGCGGCATCGGGATCGGATCCGCGCACCGATTTATGCAGCGCCGAGATCAGATTGTAATGACCGTCGGCCGATTTGTCGTAGATCGGTGCGCGGCGTTGCAGGATGTCCTGCAACTGTGCGGCGTTGAAAATCTCATCCGCCCGCGCCGAACGCCAGACCTCTTCGGCGAGCGTCAACGACGCACGGCCGTCGCCATCGGCCATGCGCACCAGCACGGCGCGCGCCTCTTCATCGAGCGGGAGCTTGCGACCCTCGACCTCCTCGGCATGCGCGAACAGCTTTTCGATCGCGGCGGCATCGAGCGAGTGAAACACCAGCACGCGCGCGCGGGACAAAAGCGCCGCGTTGAGCTCGAAGGACGGGTTCTCGGTGGTGGCGCCGACCATGACGACGGTGCCGTCCTCCATCACCGGCAGAAACGAATCCTGCTGGGCGCGGTTGAAGCGATGCACCTCGTCGACGAACAGCAGCGTGCCCTTGCCCATCTCGCGGCGGGCACGCGCGGCGTCGAATGCTTTCTTCAGGTCAGCGACGCCGGAGAACACCGCGGAGATCTGCTCGAAATGCAGATCGGTCGCATCCGCCAACAGCCGCGCCACCGTGGTCTTGCCGGTGCCGGGCGGCCCCCAAAACACCAGCGAACCAAGCGTGCGCGTCTCCAGCATGCGCGTCAGCGCGCCGTCGGGGCCGAGGATGTGATCCTGGCCGACGACCTCCGACAGCGCACGCGGCCGTAAGCGGTCCGGCAGCGGATGCGGGGCCTCGTGATCGAGCCCCGCCGCGGCAAAGAGAGTTGGCGTCTCCTGTGGTCGCTTCGGACTCATCCGCCCAGCGTGACGTTGATCTGCTGACCGCCGCGCACCAGCGTGATGCGCCAGAGCCGCTGGCTTACGCCTGCCGCCTTCTCGAGGTCGCCGGTCTTGCCGATCTTCTGGTTGTTGACGGCCAGGATGATGTCGCCCTTCTGGAAGCCGACCTGAGCGGCCGGCGAGTCATCACCGAGCTCGGTGATGACGACACCTTCGGTATCGGCATCGAGATGCAGCTCGTCGGCCACCGCAGGCGTGATACTCGCGACCTTCGCGCCCTGGAACGGCGAGCGCGCGGTGACGACGAGCTCGTTGCGGCCGGTATCGGGCGCGGTCTCGAGCGCGATCGTCAGCTTGAGCGGCTTGCCGCTGCGCTGCACGTCGATCTGCGCACTGCCGCCGAGCGGACGGGTGGCGAAGCGGTAGTCGAACGCATTGGGATCGTCCACGGCCTGGCCGTCGATCCCGGTGATGAGGTCGGAGGATTTCAAGCCCGCCTTCGCGGCCGGCCCGTTGGCGACGACGCTCGCGACCAGCGCGCCAGACGGCGAGCGCAGGCCGAGGCTCTCGGCAATCTCGGGGGTCACCGCCTGCAGCTTTGCCCCCAACCACGGCCGCTTCACCGCCTTGCCGCCGCCCTTGGCGGAGGCGACGACGACGCGCACCATGTTGGCCGGGATCGCAAAGCCGATGCCTTGCGAGCCGCCGGAGCGCGAATAGATCGCGGTGTTGATGCCGGCGAGCCGGCCGTTCATGTCGACCAGCGCGCCGCCGGAATTGCCGGGATTGATCGCGGCGTCGGTCTGGATGAAGAACTGGTAATCGGTGATGCCGACCTGCGTGCGCGCCAGCGCCGAGATGATGCCGTGGGTCACGGTCTGGCCGACGCCGAAGGGGTTGCCGATCGCCATGACGACGTCGCCCACCATCAGCTCATCCGAATTGGTGAATTCGAGCGCCGGAAATTTCTCCTTGGTATCTTTCAGACGCAGCACCGCGAGATCGCTGCGGGAGTCCTTCAGCACGATTTCGGCCTCGAACTCACGCTTGTCCGACAGCGACACCTTCACCTGGTCGGCGCCCTCGATGACGTGGACGTTGGTGACGACGAGCCCGGAGGCATCGACGATGACGCCCGAACCGAGCGACCGCTGTACCTGCTCCTGCTGCTGGCCGCCGCCGAAGAAGCGGCGGAAGATCGGGTCATCCAGCAGCGGATTGCGGTTCTGCACCACCTTGGCGGCATAGACGTTGACGACGGCCGGCTGCACCCGCTGCACGATCGGTGCATAGGACAGCCGGAGCTCGGCCGGCGACGACGGGACGCGACGGTCCTGCGCCGCAGCCGGATTGAAGTGGGCCGAAAAGGCTATGCACAATGCCGTGACGATGGCGGTCCAGTTCGCTCGAAACATTCCTACCTCTTGGAAAAGACGCCGGAATATAGGCGTGTTCGCCCCCCAATAGAAGGGCGCCGGGCGGCAATATTCGGCCCCTTACCAGTGTGGCCGGGACGCAAGCTCCGCGTGCAAAATGACAATTTGGGAGGCGCCGCACATTGGCATGATGCACGTCATCTTGCATGCTGTCCAATGGCGGATTCGGCTGCGGCGAATTTGCATCAGGCGGAACCATTGCAGCCGTGGCGCGCCGTCGCGGGACAGTCATCGATCCTTCTTAGGCTCTCCCGTTACGACTTGGGGAAGTTGGTCTAACCGATGGAGTGGTGACGTGAGCAGGACAAGAATAGCAGCCGCAGCGATTGGTCTCGCCGGCGCGCTGGCGGCCTCGCAGGCCCAGGCACAATCAGCAAGCAACAGCGATCAGGAGATCGCGCTTCTGAAGCAGCAGCTGAAGATGCTGGAGCAGAAGCTCGACAAGCTCCAGAACCAGACCGCCGCGAATACGGCGGCCGCAGCAAAGACGAGGGCAGAGGCGAAGGCTGAAGCAAAGGCCGAGGCGCGCTCGGAGGCGAAGGCGGTCGTCGCCAACGCAAATGCAGCCATTCCGGTCAAGGGGCCAGTCGCACCGTCCGGCGTCGTGGTGACGATGCCGAACAACCGCCCGACCATCTGCACCGCAGACGAGCAGAACTGCGTGGCCATCACGAGCCGTGTGCACTGGGATGTCGGCGGCTACAACTACCGTCCCAACACGGCAGCGACGACGCCGCAACAGCTCGATAACGGCGAGAACCTCCGCCGTGCGCGCATCGGCGTCGTCGGCAAGTTCTTCGGCGACTGGAACTATGCCCTGATCTACGACTTCGGCGGCTCGGCCGACGGCTTCGGCGGCGCGGCGGCCGGCTCACTGCCAGGCGGAGGGACATCGGGCGTCGAAAATGCCTATCTGAGCTACACCGGTCTCAAGCCGTTCGGCGGCAAGATGGCGATCGAAGCCGGTATCATGGATATCGCCTGGACGATGGACGAATCCACCAGCTCGAACGACATCATGTTCATGGAACGTGCGTCGGCCGGCATCATCGCGCAAAACATCGCAGCCGGTGACTTCCGTTCCGCCGTCGGCACCCGCTGGTGGAATGACCAGCTCTGGATGGGCGCCTATGTCACCGGACCGACCACGGGCCAGATCCACTCTGCGTCGAGCGTCACTCCGCCCGGCTCCAGTGAGCAATATGGCGCGGTCGCGCGCATCGCCGGCAACCCGATCAGCGGCAACGGCTACTCGGTGCATATCGGCGCGGACGCGGAATGGCTGATCCAGCCGCCGCGCAATCTCGTGACGCAAGCGCAGACGCTCACGCTCAGTGACCGGCCGGAGCTTAGGATCGATCCGACCACGCTGATCTCGACCGGGGCGATCGCCAACGTCTCCGGGGCTCAGGTCTACGGCGTCGAGGCGGCTGCGACCTATGGCTCGTTCATCGCACAGGGCGAATATTACTGGTTCAACGTCGACCGCACCGCCAATACGGGCCTGCCGCCGTTCGGCGCGTCGAGCCTGAAATTCGACGGCGGCTACGCGCAGGTCGGCTACGTCCTGACCGGCGAGAGCCGTGCCTACAATGCTGCGAACGCCGCCTATGGCGGGATCAAACCGGCCAATCCCTTCTCACTGGCCGGCGGCGGCTGGGGTGCCTGGGAAATCGCCGGACGCGTGAGCACGATGAACCTGAACGATCAGCTCGCGACCGCAGCCGGCATCGCGGGTGGACGCCAGACCATCTACACCGCCGCGCTGAACTGGTACGTCAACAACAACGTCCGCTTCATGCTCGACTATCTGCATGGCGACATCTCCAAGCAGGCGAGCGCCGTCTCCGCGGTGAACACGGGCTCGACGTTCAACGCGATCGCAATGCGTACGCAGGTCGCATTCTGACCTGACGTGGCGTTCTGACGAAAAGCGCCGGGAGCGGCACAGGCTGCTCCCGGCGTAATAGTATCCAACCGGATACTATGTTCCCGAACTTGCAGTACTTGCCAAACAGGAGCCGGGGCGACAGTTAGAGCGGCAGGCGAATACGCCATCTGATGGAGACAAGCCATGAAGGCCGTCGGCTACAAGAAATCGCTTCCGATCGAGGATCAGGACTCGCTGATCGATTTCGAGACCACCAAACCCGAGCCCAAGGGGCGCGATATCCGCGTCGCGGTGAAGGCGATCTCGGCCAATCCGGTCGATTACAAGGTGCGCAAGCGCGCAGCCCCGCCCGCGGGCGAGACCAAGATCCTGGGTTATGACGCGGCCGGCGTGGTCGATGCGGTCGGGCCCGAGGTCACGCTGTTCAAGCCCGGCGACGAGGTGTTTTACGCGGGCTCGATCCTGCGCCAGGGTACCAATTCCGAATTCCACCTGGTCGACGAGCGCATCGTCGGCAACAAGCCGAAATCGCTCTCGTTCGCCCAAGCAGCCGCCCTTCCCCTCACCTCCATCACCGCCTGGGAGTTGCTGTTCGACCGGCTCGGCGCGGTTCCCGGCAAGAGCGTCGATCCGCGCACGCTTCTCATCACCGGCGGCGCCGGCGGCGTCGGCTCGATCCTGATCCAGCTCGCGCGCCGCCTCACCGGTCTCACCGTGGTCGCGACCGCGACGCGACCGGACTCACAGAAATGGTGTCTCGATCTCGGCGCGCATGCGGTGATCGACCACGGCAAGCCGATGAAGGAACAGATCGAAAAGCTCAAGCTGCCGCCGGTTGCGCTGGTGGCGAGCCTCACCTACACCGACCAGCATTACAAGAGCATCGCCGAGTTCATGGCGCCGCAGGGCCGGTTCGGCCTGATCGACGATCCGCCCGAGTTCACTATGGGCACGTTCAAGGGCAAGGCGATCTCGGTGCACTGGGAATCGATGTTCACGCGCTCCTCGTTCCAGACACCCGACATGATTGCGCAGCATCACCTGCTCAACGACGTCGCCGATCTCATCGACAAGGGCGTGCTGCGCACCACGCTCGACCAGACCTTCGGCACGATCAACGCAGCCAACCTCAAGCGCGCGCACGCGCTGCTTGAGAGCGGCAAGTCGCGCGGCAAGATCGTGCTGGAGGGGTGGTAGCGACGGTCTCGTAGGTCGAGTTCCCGTAGGGTGGGCAAAGCGAAGCGCGCCCACCCACTGCAACATTCGGTCAGAGATGGTGGGCACGGCGCAAGCGCGCCTTTGCCCACCCTACGATTTCTATTGTTGTCTCAATATCGCGGGCAACGCCGACAACAGCCGGTCGATCTGCTCATCCGTACCCACGGTGATCCGCAGATAATCCGAGATGCGCGCTGCGGAAAAATGGCGGACGATCACCGCCCGCTCCCGCAGCGCCGCCGCAAGCGCGGCACCCTGATGCGCGGGATGGCGCGCAAAGACGAAATTGGCCAGCGACGGTAGCACCTCGAAGCCGGCAGCCTTCAGTCCGCGGGTCAGCCGCTCTCTGCCCTCGATCACGCGGCCGCGGCTCTGCTGGAAATAGGCGTCGTCTTCCAGGGAGGCGATCGCGCCCGCCTGGGCAGGCCGGCCGAGCGGATAGGAATTGAAGCTGTCCTTCACACGGGTCAGCCCATCGATCAGATCGGGGTCGCCGATCGCATATCCGACCCGAAGCCCGGCCAGCGCGCGCGATTTGGACATGGTTTGCACGACCAGGAGATTCCGATGCGACGCCACCAACGGAATTGCGGTCTCGGCGCCGAAATCGACATAGGCCTCGTCGATGACCACAGGCACATCCGGATGCTGCTCCAGCAGTGTCGTGATCTCGGCGCGAGACAGCGCGATTCCCGTCGGCGCGTTCGGATTGGGGACGATGATCGCGCCGGCCGGCCTGCGATAATCGGCGATGCGGATCTGCATGGCCTGGTCGAGCGGCACGGCCTCGTAGGCGATGCCGAACAGGCCGCAATAGACGGGATAGAAACTGTAGGTGATATCGGGAAACAGCAGCGGCGCATCATGCTTCAGCAGCGCGACGAAGGCATGCGCCAGCACCTCGTCTGAGCCATTGCCGACGAACACCTGCTCGGGTCTCACGCCATGATACCCGGCCAGGGCGGCCCGCAGCGCGGTCGCCTGCGGGTCCGGATAAAGACGCAGTGTGTCGGCTGCCGCGTCGCGGATCGCCTCCAGCGCACGCGGAGACGGACCGAGCGGGTTCTCATTGGTGTTCAGCTTGACCAGATCCGCCATGCGCGGCTGTTCGCCCGGCACGTAGGGCTTCAAATCGTGCGTCAAGCTGCTCCAGAAACGGCTCATTTTTCTTCCCCCTCACGCGGACGCGTCGCCCGCTCGACGAAGCCTTTTGCGAGCGCGTGATAGATACCTTCCTCGCAGATCATTCGCGAGACGAAATGCGCGATCAGCGCGGCCGCCATCAACGGCACGACCATGCCGTGATTGTCGGTCATCTCGGTCACGATCACGAAGGCGGTGATCGGCGCCTGCACCACGCCGGCAAAATACGAGACCATGCCGAGCAGCATGATCGCACCGAGCGGCGCGTCGTGGAACAACGCCGCGATGTTGCAGCCGATGCCGGCCCCGATGGCCAGCGACGGCGCGAAGATGCCGCCCGGTATGCCGCTGATCGCAGCAAAGGTGGTGGCCAGAAGCTTGAGCACGCCAAAATCTCCCGGCAGTGGCGAGCCGTGCTCCAACGCCATCTTCACCTGTTCATAGCCGGTGCCGTAGATCGTATCGCCGGACACCAGGCCGCAGATCGCAACAGCAAGGCCGCAGGCGAATGCAAACCACAGCGGGTGGCCCTTGATCGCGCGGCCGAGCGGGTTCTTGAAGCCGCGCGCCATGGCGATAACGACGCGGCTGAACAGGCCGCCCGCGAGGCCACCGGCCACGCCACAGAGCGGAACGGCCAGCCAGTCGGCGCCGCGCGCCAGCGACATCGCGCTGCTGCCGAAATAGGCGTAATTGCCGGCCAGCGCGAGCGAGGTCAGGCCGGCCGCGATGACGGCCGCAATGATGAGGCTGGACGTGCGGGTCTCGAAGGCGCGGCTCATCTCCTCGATGCCGAAGACGATGCCGGCGAGCGGTGTGTTGAAGGCCGCGGCCACGCCTGCGGCGGCGCCGGCCAGGATCAAGCCGGGCTGACGGCGTGGCGAGACGCGGCCAAGCGCGAACATGATGGAGGCGCCGACCTGAACGGTCGGCCCTTCCCGCCCGACCGAGGCGCCGCAGAGGAGCCCGAACAGAGTGAGGATCATCTTGCCGATCGCGATCCGGATCGAGACCAGGCTTTCGCGCGCCGCCTGATCGGTCAGGTGCCGCGCGGCAATGGCCTGCGGGATGCCACTGCCCTGGGCATTCGGAAACAGGCGGATGGTCAGGTAGGCCGAGAGCATAAAGCCGAGCGGCGTCACCGCCAGCACGGCATAACGCGATTTGGCCAGGAGTAGCGTAAAGGCGTGTTGAGCGAGATCGGCAAGCTGCGCCAGCGCGACCGCCGCGGCGCCGATCCCGATCCCGCCAAGCAGAAAGATCGCCCGCCGCTGCCATCGCGCGGATGTCAGTCGGAACAGGCGTTTGTGGCGGGTCGAGAGGGGCCAGAGCATGGAGCCCCCGTTTTAGCCTGTCCGGACCCGAATTGAAGCGGCAAGTGGGCAGACCAGCTAGGTCGGAACCACGCCCTCAACAAACAGCAGCCGGCGCTCCAGCGCACCGGCGCGGATCTTCAACGCCTCGGCATATTCCGGCGAAGTGTACCATTCCTTCAGCCGCGCCATCGACGGAAATTCGACGATGACGATGGCCTTCGGCGGAAGGTTGCCCTCCGCCAGCTCCGCCTTGCCGCCGCGGACGAGGTAATGCCCGCCATACTGCGCAATCGTCTTTGCAGCGAGCGCGCGATAGGCTTCGAAGCCATCGGGATCGCGCATCTCGACCTCGGAGATCACATAAGCCGTCATGCGCGCAGGCTCTTCTTTTTGAGCATGATCCTGTCGGACAACCGCTTCACACTTTGCGCTAACGCGGCCCTTCGGGTCCGGATCATGCTCTTACGCAATCGTATTGACGATGCCGCCCTCGGCCCGCAATGCCGCGCCATTGGTTGCGGACGCCTCCTTCGAGGCGACGTAGACCACCATGTTGGCGATCTCGTCGACGCTGGCAAAGCGCTGGATCAGCGAGCTCGGACGATGCTGCTTGACGAAATTGGCGGCCGCCTCGTCGACCGATTGACCGTTCTGCTTGGCGAGATCCTTCACAAAAGTCTCGACGCCCTCGGACATGGTCGGACCCGGAAGCACCGAGTTCACGGTCACGCCGCTCCCCCGGGTCAGCTGCGCCAGCCCGCGCGCGACCGAGAGCTGGGCCGTCTTGCTCATACCGTAGTGGATCATCTCGACGGGAATGTTGAGCCCGGACTCCGACGAGATGAAGACGATGCGGCCCCAGTTGCGCTTGAGCATGCCCTTCATGTACACGCGCGACAGCCGCACGCCGCTCATGACGTTGACCTCGAAGAAGCGGCTCCAGTCCTCGTCCGGAATCTCGAAAAAGTCCTTCGGCTCGAAGATGCCGGCATTGTTGATAAGGATGTCGACCTCGGGCAGCGCCGCAACGAGGGCCTTGCAGCCGGCAGCGGTCGAGACGTCTGCGGCGATGCCGCGCACTTTGGCCCCCGTTCCTTCCAGCTTGCGCACGGCCGCATCGACCTTGTCCTGGCCGCGCCCGTTGATCACCACGCTCGCGCCCGAGCCGGCGAGGCCCCTGGCGATGGCGTGGCCGATGCCGGCGGTCGAGCCGGTCACGAGGGCGGTCTTTCCGGAAAGGTCGATCTTCATGAGTCGTCTCCATTGATGTCAGAGCGGATATCGTGCGCTGTACAGGCACGTGCAATCGCCGCTCACCGATGCGTGAGGATCAACCGCGTGAGTTTGGGGATGGTGGGCACGGCGCGCGAACAACGCGCCTTGGCCTACCCTACGATTTCGGCGGCAACGTCCGGACGAACGCGACGATGGCATCGAGATCCTGCGGCGACATGGTGGCGTACCCAGCATAAGCCATCGGCGGCTTCAGCTTGTGGCCGTCGCGCGCGATGCCTTGCGTAATCGCACGTTTGATTTCGTCGTCGCTCCACTGCCCGAGACCAGCCACGGGATCCCCGGTGATGTTGGGCGAGACGGACTCGCCCCACGGTCCCCGAAAGGTCCGGCCGCCCTTGCCGCTGGCGCCCGCGAAATCGTGCACTGCGGATGGCCCTTCCGGCGTATGGCATTCCAGACAATGGGCGATGGTCAGGAGATAGCGGCCACGAGCGAGCTTGTCGGACAGTTCCGCCTCGGTTGCCTGCTTGCCGGCATAGGTCGGCATCTCCGGCTTCAGCGCGACCTTGTATTCCGGCGCCGGCGTCTCGTGGCGCACGGACGGCACGGAACGCAAGTAAGCCGTGAGCGCATCGAGATCGCGCCCCGTGAGCACCGTGTAGAAGACGGTCGGCATGATCGGCGCCACGGCCGATCCGTTCGGCCTGATGCCGCTGACGAGGAAATGCTTCAGCTCGGCATCGCTCCAATTGCCGATGCCGGTGTCCTTGTCGGGCGTGATGTTGGAGGCGGTGACCTTGAAGGCGGGTTCGTCAAAGGTCTGCCCGCCCGAGAGCATGCGCGTCATATCCAGGCCCTGCGGCCCGCGCGGCGTATGGCAGTTGTTGCAGACCATCACGCTGTTGATGAGATAGGCGCCGCGCTCGACCAGCGTCTCGGCGGCAGCCGGCGACAACAGCAGCGCCAGCACGATCCCAAACACAATCCTCATCAGAGCCCCCCGGCCAGAATCGCGTTTCACCACAACGATGCGCGGCATGAGATATCGCCGACGCATACAAAAAAGCGGCGCCCAGGGGCGCCGCTTTCGAAGATCTCTGTACCGGCCGGCTTACGCCGCCTCGGCTTCCTTCGCCTGCACCGGACCGGAGTCCTGGCCCTTGGCATCGACGTCGCGATCGACGAACTCGATCACGGCCATCGCCGCGTTGTCGCCGTAGCGGAAGCCCGCCTTGATGATGCGGGTGTAGCCGCCCTGGCGATCCTTGTAGCGGGGCGCCAGCACGTCAAACAGCTTCTTGACCTGGTCCTTGTCGCGCATCTCGGAGATGGCCTGGCGGCGCAGGGACAGTCCACCCTTCTTGCCGAGGGTCACGAGCTTCTCGACGATCGGACGAAGCTCCTTGGCCTTGGGCAGCGTGGTGACGATCTGCTCGTGCTTGATCAGCGCGGCGCACATGTTGGCGAACATCGCGCGGCGATGCTCGGCCGTGCGGTTGAGCTTCCGATGAACCTTGCCGTGACGCATATGTCTATTCCTTACGTATGAACTGCCGCGACGGTTCGTCGGATCAGTTGCTCAGGTGGGCTGCCTGCGTTCGCCCATAAAATTGACGGCCGGAAACTCCGGCCGTCACGGTGAAGTACGGATCAGTAGTGATCCTCGAAGCGCTTGGCGAGCTCGTCGATGTTCTCCGGCGGCCAGCCCGGCACTTCCATGCCGAGGTGCAGACCCATCTGGGCCAGCACTTCCTTGATCTCGTTCAGCGACTTGCGGCCGAAGTTCGGGGTACGGAGCATTTCCGCTTCCGACTTCTGCACGAGGTCGCCGATGTAGACGATGTTGTCGTTCTTCAAGCAGTTGGCCGAACGCACCGACAGCTCGAGCTCGTCCACCTTCTTGAGGAAGGCCGGGTTGAAGGCGAGGTCCGGGATGATCTCCTGGGCGACTTCCTTGCGCGGCTCTTCGAAGTTGACGAACACGTTGAGCTGATCCTGCAGGATGCGGGCGGCGTAAGCCACCGAGTCATCCGGCGAGATCGCGCCGTTGGTCTCGATCGTCATGGTCAGCTTGTCGTAGTCGAGGATCTGGCCCTCGCGGGTGTTCTCGACCTTGTAGGAGACCTTGCGGACCGGCGAGTACAGGCTGTCGACCGGGATCAGGCCGATCGGTGCGTCCTCGGGACGGTTGCGCTCGGCGGGCACGTAGCCCTTGCCGGTGGAGACCGTGAACTCCATGCGGATCTCGGCGCCCTCGTCGAGGGTGCAGATCTGGAGGTCCGGGTTGAGCACGGTGACGTCGCCAACCGTCTGGATGTCGCCGGCGGTGACAGTGCCCGGGCCCTGCTTCTTCACGACCATGCGCTTGGGGCCTTCGCCCTGCATCTTGATCGCGATGTCCTTGATGTTCAGCACGATGTCGGTGACGTCCTCACGGACGCCAGCGATCGAGGAGAACTCGTGCAGCACGCCGTCGATGTGCACCGACTGCACCGCCGCGCCCTGAAGCGAGGAGAGCAGGATGCGACGCAGCGCGTTGCCGAGCGTCTGGCCGAAACCGCGCTCGAGCGGCTCGGCGACGATGGTCGCGAAACGCGAGGGGTCGCTGCCGGGCTGCACCTGGAGCTTGTTCGGCCGAATCAGTTCTTGCCAATTTTTCTGGATCGTCACTGTTTCACCCATACAGGCCAGTCGATTTGAAAATTCAAATACTGGCGTTGGAGAAAGGCCGCAGATCAAACCCGCGGCTTCTTAAAAAAAGCATCGCGGGCGACGATGCGCCCGCAACTTCGTGTCAGACGCGCCGACGCTTGCGCGGACGGCAGCCGTTGTGCGGGATCGTGGTCACGTCGCGGATCGAGGTGACGGTGAAGCCCGCGGCCTGCAGCGCGCGGAGCGCCGACTCACGGCCCGAACCGGGACCGGCGACTTCGACTTCGAGCGTGCGCATGCCGTGTTCCTGCGCCTTCTTGGACACGTCTTCGGCGGCGACCTGCGCGGCATACGGGGTCGACTTGCGCGAGCCCTTGAAGCCCATCGTGCCGGCGGAGGACCAGGCAATCGTGTTGCCCTGCGCGTCGGTGATGGTGATGGTCGTGTTGTTGAACGACGAGTTCACGTGCGCGACGCCGGAGGCGATGTTCTTGCGCTCACGACGACGAACGCGGGTGGCTTCCTTGCCCATAGACTACCTTTCCTGGAGATCTCAAACGCCGCCGTAATGCCAGCGGCTACACCTGATGGAACGAAAGGCGCGTGGCGAACGGGTTTCCCCTGTCGCCACACGCCGCGATTGGATTCGAAAACTTACTTCTTCTTGCCGGCGATGGCCTTGGCCGGGCCCTTGCGCGTACGCGCATTGGTGTGGGTCCGCTGACCGCGCACCGGCAGACCGCGACGATGACGCAGGCCGCGATAGCAGCCGAGGTCCATCAGACGCTTGATGTTGATACCGACCTCACGACGCAGATCGCCCTCGACGAGATAGTCGCGGTCGATCACTTCGCGGATCTGGAGCACTTCAGCATCGCTGAGCTGATTGACGCGACGATCCTCGGGGATCTTCACCTTTTCGAGGATCTCACCAGCGATCTTCTGGCCGATGCCATGGATGTACTGGAGCGCGATCAGCACGCGCTTGTTGGTCGGAATGTTCACGCCGGCAATACGGGCCACGGCCTTCTCTCCTGTTGCCGATCCCTCGTCAGGAACCGGGCTTTAAGTGCTTATGTTTCTCGGGCAGGTGTTCACAAACGCGAACACGACGCCCACCCCTGGTCTTCCTGGGGCCCGGCATCGTTTGAAACTATCCGACTTGGATGCGGGGCTTATTAAGGGATTCAGGGGGCTTTCGTCAACCGCCGCTAGCGCTTGGCTCGCTTTTTCGTGACCTTTTTTGGACCCTTCTTCGAACCTTTTTTGACGGCCTTTTTGGCGGCCTTTTTGACCGTTTTCTTGACGGTCTTCTTGGCTGCCTTTTTGGCGCCCTTCACGGCCTTTTTGGCGGATTTGGCCGATTTGGCAGCCTTTTTGGCCGCTTTCGCCGGCTTTTTGGCCGTTTTCTTCGCGGCCTTGGCCTTCGCCTTAGCCTTCTTGGCCCCCGTCTTGGCCGGTGCCGCCTTGGCCGCGCTGCGGGCATGGGTCTTCGGCTCGACCGCGCCGAGCGCCAGGAGCTGGCGGTGGATGGCGCGGGTGACCTCGTCGATGGCCATCATGCCGTCGATGGTCGAGAGCTTCCGACGCTCGGAGTAGTAGTGAATCAGCGGTTCCGTCTGGCTGCGGTAGCTGGCGAGCCGCTTGGTCAGGACCTCGGGCGTGTCGTCGACCCGGACCTCCTCCCCGCGCTCCCGCATCTGGGCGACACGGGTCTCGACGCGACTCAGCAGCGCGCTCTCGTTGACGCGGAGCTCGATCACGGCGTCGAGCTTGAGATGCTTGTGCCGGAGCAGATCGTCCAGCGCTTCGGCCTGCGGCACGGTGCGCGGGAAACCGTCGAGGATGAAACCGTTCTTCGCGTCCGGCTGGTCGATGCGATCGGAGATGATCCCCACCACGACCTCGTCGGGCACGAGCCCGCCGCCGGCCATGATCTCCTTGGCTTTCAGCCCGACCGGCGTTCCGGCCGCGACGGCTGCACGCAACATCTCACCGGTCGAGAGCTGGACGATGCCATAGCGCTGCACCAGCAGCTGCGCCTGGGTCCCCTTGCCCGATCCTGGCGGTCCCAGAAGTATAATTCTCATTGGCGTACGCCCCCCGGATTGGTGAGCGATACGTCGCGCACCTGTGTTTGAAAGTTCAGTAACAGTGCAAATCATAATCGGCGCCGCACCGCTACCCATATCATAGGGGAGCAAATGCCCGGACGCCAAGAAGGCCTTTGAAATCAGTGATTGCGCTGCAGTGAGAGCAGCTCTGCCGCCGCGGCCGAATGACCAGCTGATCGTCTCGGCGCGCGCCGCGCGTCACTCGCGCGGCGAATCGGCGGCACGGGCGCGCCGCCGGAAGAGGACGCCGCGTCTTAGCGGCGGCGGCCCCGGAGCTTCGACTTGCGGATCAGGCCTTCATACTGATGGGCCAGCAGATAGCCCTGCACCTGCGCAACCGTATCCATCGTGACGCTGACGACGATCAGCAGCGAGGTGCCGCCGAAATAGAACGGCACCGAGGCGTAGGAGATCAGGATTTCAGGGATCAAGCAGACGATCGCCAGATAGATCGCGCCGAGCACGGTGATGCGCGACAGCACGTAGTCGATATATTCCGCCGTGCGCTCGCCCGGACGGATCCCCGGGATGAAGCCGCCATGCTTCTTCAGGTTGTCCGCGGTCTCGGTCGGGTTGAACACGATCGCGGTGTAGAAGAACGCGAAGAACACGATCAACGCGAGATAGAGGATCAGGAACAGCGGACGGCCGTGGCCGAGCTGCGTCGTGATCCACTGGAACCATTCCGGCCCACTGCCCGCGTTGAAGTTGGCAACCGTGGTCGGCAGCAACAGCAGCGAGGACGCGAAGATCGGCGGAATCACGCCGGAGGTGTTGAGCTTGAGCGGCAGATGCGAGGACTGGCCCTCGAACATCTTGTTGCCGACCTGGCGCTTCGGATACTGGATCAGCAGCCGGCGCTGGGCGCGCTCCATGAACACGATGAAGGCGATCACGGCGACCGCCATCACGATCACGACCAGGATCAGGCCGGTCGACATCGCACCCTGACGGCCGAGCTCGAGCATGTTGGCGAGCGCCGCCGGCAGCTCGGCGACGATGCCGGAGAGAATGATCAGCGAGATACCGTTGCCGATGCCGCGCGAGGTGATCTGCTCGCCCAGCCACATCAGGAACATGGTGCCGCCGGTCAGCGTGATCGCGGTGGAGAGACGGAAGAACATGCCGGGGTCGCTGACGACATTGCCGGCGCCTTCGAGGCCGACCGCGATGCCGTAGGACTGGAACGCGGCCAGAATCACCGTGAGGTAACGGGTGTACTGGTTCAGCGTCTTGCGGCCCGCCTCACCTTCTTTCTTCAGCGCCTCGAGCTGCGGCGAGACGGTGGTCAGAAGCTGGATGATGATCGAGGCCGAGATGTACGGCATGATGTTCAGCGCAAAGATCGCCATGCGGTGGATACCACCGCCGG